>OY969889.1:0-3103205 GCA_963704335.1 uncultured Actinomycetes bacterium | reverse complement strand
GGGGTTCCATCCACTGGCGTGCGGGCGTTTCTAGCTCAACCAAGCCGTTTGAGAGGCACAACCCTCCAGAACGACGAAGCCCGCTTGCGCGGGCTTGTCGGCTCTCTCAACAGCGCCCACTTGCGGCACGTCAACACTCGATCAACGCCGGGCTCCTCGAAGGCCGCGGCGTACCCCCAAGTACCACCAATCCGCCACCCCGAGATGGCGGCCTGAACGACGTCTGCGGACCGCGGCAAGCCGCATGACACCGCGTACAGGCAGTTCGGCTTCGATGTTGGTGGGAAACCGCGTTTACCGCTACGGTCCATCGGTGACACGCGAGCGAAGCGACCCCTCGCGATTGCTTGCTGGCCTGGATCTGAACACGCTGCTTGCCTCAGTGGAAGCGGCTCCGCCGATCGATGCGACAGAGGTCGTCGCCGCGGCCTTGACGGACGCGCTCGGGGCGCGCGACGTCAGCTTCCTGATCGCGGACTACAGCGGCCGGTCGCTGATCCGGCTGAGCCACGTTCGCCGCACGAACGCTGACGATGATGACGTAAGCCGCGATCGCGGCCTGGCCGTCCCGCTGACGGGCACACCGCATGGTCGTGCGCTCGCGGAGCAGGAGGTCCAGACCATCGGGGACGCTGATGGATTTCGCGTCTTCGCTCCTGTGACGAGTCGCGGCGAGGCGGTCGGCGTGTTGGAGCTCGGGCTTGACAACGAGCCTGACCAGCAGACGCTGGCAACCGTCTCGGCGGTGGCGCGCGGCCTTGCCTACATCGTGATCGCCAACCGCCGCTTCACCGACCTGTTCGACCGGGGCCAGCGCTCAGTGCCGCTTTCGTTGGAGGCAGAGGTCCAGCATCGTCTCCTTCCTGCTTCGTTAACCTGCGAGGGGGGCCAGTTCACGCTGGCCGGATCGCTGGAGCCAGCGGGCGACATCGCCGGAGACACGTTCGACTTCAGCGTCGAGCGAGATGTCTTGCACCTCTCCATCACTGATGCGATGGGCCACGGGCTGCACTCGGCCGTGCTGGCAACCGTGCTGGTGGGAGCATTGCGAAACGGTCGCCGCCGCGGCGTCAGTCTCGCGGAACAGGTCCGGCTTGCCAACGAGGCGCTATGCGGATACGCGGATGATGGAGACTTCGTGACCGGGCAAGTCGCGCGGGTCGACCACGCGTCCGGTACCGCACGAATCATGAACGCCGGACATCCCTTGCCGATCCTGATTCGTGAGGGCCGTGCTGAGACCGTTGACTTGACGCCCGGCTTTCCGTTTGGCGTCGCGCTGGATGCCGAGTATCACGTCCAGGAACTGGAGTTGGACGTCGGAGACCGGCTCGTGTTCGTGACTGACGGAATTCTCGACCGCAACGCCGCGGGTGTGAACGCGATGGAGGTGCTTACGCAGACGCGACATCTGCATCCACGCGAGGCAATGCAGGCGCTAACCCGAGCCGTGGTCGATGCCGGTAGCGGTGTGCTTCGGGATGACGCGACGGTGCTTTGTGTCGACTGGCATGGCGGCCTGATGGAGAGCGACGCTGCCGCAGGTCCCCGCCGCGTGAGCTTGGCCTAGAACGAGGATGTGATACTGGCGTTAGGCGAGTGCGGCCTTGAGCCTTTCGACCGTCGCGGCCTCCGCCTCGTCTCCGCCACCGGCGGACCTGCCCACGGATTCGGCAAGCTCGATCACGAACGCGCGATAGCTCTCAAGCTCGTCGGGCGCCTTCGCGCGAAGCGTCTCGACCGCACCGCGTAGCGCCTCCACCGCCCCGGGCTCGACCTCGCTGGGCGACGCCACCAGGCCGAAGCCAGTGCCTCCGCCCGAGGAGAGCTCACGGACGAGCTGGCTGTCGTCATCGCGTGAGCCCTTTAGGAACTTCGCGAGCGACGAGGCCTCCTTGAACGTGTCGAGGAAGCCGCGGTCGCTGGCGGCCACGAGCAACCCCGCTCCGGTCGCTCCCTTCCGGAGCTGCTCCCATTCCTCCTCGGTGAAGTCTTTCTTGCCTGCCATTGTCCGCTCCTCTCTCGTTCCTGCTCGTGGGAAGGCCTACCCGCGGCAGCACAAACCCATGCGCGCGGACACCGGGCAGCCGATTCGCCCCGGTGGCGACACGAATGACGGCGAAGCCGCCCTGCCTGGATCGCCATCGGCGGGCGTTCGATCCAGTAGTCGGGAAGCACCTCTGGATCGTGTCAGTTACCAGGCGCCCGGTAGGCTTTTTGGCGTCGCGAGCGGCAGCGGCGGGTATCGTCTACGCTTGCTCCCGAAGATCGAGAAGTCGATCGAGAGGCAAGCGATGACGAAGGTTCTCACGCAAGGCGCCCTCGTTTTTTCCGTATTACTGGTCGCGCTGTTCCTGGCGGGATGTGGAAGCGACGAGTCGACGGCGGGCTCCGGCACGGACGAGACGACCACCGAGTCGGCGGCTCCAGTCGCCAACGCATGTCCGGCGGAGGGTTGCGAGATCACGATCGTCGATGCCACCCGCGAAGGCGACGAGATCGCGATCACCTGGGAGCCGAACTTCGTTCCCGACGTCTCCAGGAACCACATCCACGTGTACTGGGACCGGTACACGGCCGAGCAGGTGAGCAGTGACGCCGAGTCGCAAGGTGTGTCCCAGGGGGAGTGGGTTCCGACCGACGTGGTCCCCACCTATGTGACCGAGTCGGCCGTCTCCGTCGCAACCCGTGGTGATTCCACGACCATCTGTGTCACGGCCGGCGACCGCGACCATGTGGTGATCGATGCGGCGCTCGTCGACTGTCGAGACGTAGCCGATCTCCTCTGAGCCGAGGGCGGGGACGTTGACTCCCCCAGCAACGCTCGACGCCGGCGGACCGACCCTTCAGATCTTCCTGATTGCCGACGTTCGCGGGTACACCTCGTTTACGCAGGAACGCGGCGACGAGGCCGCGGCCGCCCTCGCGACCAGGTTCGCGTCGATCGCTCACACGACCCTCGAGGCCGGTGGGGGAACGGGCCTCGAGCTCCGCGGGGACGAGGTGCTTGCCGTCTTCCACTCGGCCCGCCAGGCGATCCGGGCAGCAACCGACCTTCAGTCTGCGTTCGTCAGGGCGACGATCTCCGATCCGTCGTTGCCTCTCCCGGTTGGGATCGGACTCGATGCGGGCGAGGCCGTCCGGGTCGAGGACGGCTACCGGGGCGGTGCGCTGAACCTGGCGGCGCGGCTCTGCTCGCTCGCGCGTCCAGGTGAGATCCTGGCCAGCCAGGAGGTCGTGCATCTCGCTCGCCGCATGGAAGGCGTGACGCAGATCGATCGCGGGTCCTTTCGGCTCAAGGGTCTTGCAGACCCGGTGCGAGTCACCCGACTCACCCGCGACGGGTGGGATCCCGACCACGACGTCGAGTTCCAACGGGCCCTCGGTCCCAGGGCCGATCCGTCCGCGGGGGCGATCTGTCCGTACCGAGGCCTGGCCGCGTTCCAGCCCGAGGACGCGGACCGGTTCTTCGGGCGGGAGACGCTCGTCGCCGAGCTCGTCGCCCGGCTCGACCGAGAGCGCGTGCTGTTCGTGATCGGTCCGTCCGGCAGCGGCAAGTCGTCGGTGGTGCGAGCGGGACTCATCCCGGCGGTTCAGGCCGGATCGATCTCAGGGAGCGATCACTGGCCCGTTGCGCTCTTCTCGCCGCGAGCCGATCCGACGGCGGAGCTCGCGCACCAGCTTCGTCAACTCGCCGACGGCGTCTCGGGGCCGGACGTCGAACGCGACCAGGCGTCGTCGCTCGTGGGGCCTGACGAAGCGGGTCGGCTCGCCGACCGGATCTGCGGCGACAGCGGCGGAATGCTGATGGTGATCGATCAGTTCGAGGAGCTGTTCACGCTCAGCCAGCGACGCGCCCAGGAGCGGTTCCTGGAGACCCTCGCTGCCGTCGTAGACCCCGCCACCAGCCGCGTGCGCACGGTGATGGCGATGCGCGCCGATTTCTACGGGATCTGTGCGACATTCCCATGGCTCGCCAACCGGATCACGGCCAACCAGGTGCTGGTCGGGCCGATGAGCCTGGCCGACCTGAAGCACGTGATCGAGCAGCCCGCACTCCGGGCGGGCCTTCGCCTCGAGGACGGGCTGGCGGACGCGGTGCTCCAGGATGCTGGGAGCGAACTGGCGGCACTCCCGCTCGTGTCGCACGCGATGGCCGAAACCTGGCGGCGGCGGGACGGTGAGACCCTGACGCTTGCGGGATACCGCGAGGCCGGTGGCGTCGCCGGGTCCATCTCCCAGACCGCGGACTCGCTCTACGAGTCCGTGTTCGACGACGCGGAGAAGCAGGCGTGCCGTCGCCTCATGCTCCGACTCGTGACCCCTGGGGAGGGCACCTCCGACTCGCGCCGCCGTCTGCAACCCAGCGACCTCGACCGCGATCCGAATCCCGAGGTCAGCAAGTGGGTGGTCGATCAGATGGTGGACGCCAGGCTGCTGACGATCGACCGCGATTCCCTCGAGATTGCGCACGAAGCGCTCTTTCGGAGTTGGCCCCGTCTTCGGAACTGGGTCGAGGAGGCCCGGGACGATCTGCGAACGCGGCAGCGGATCGATCGTGCTGCGGCGGAGTGGCTCGCGCAGGATCGCGACCCCGATCTGCTGTACCGCGGAACCCTGCTCCAGTCCACGCTCGAGTGGGCGTCCGTGCACGGCGACACCCTCGGGTCGGCCGAAGCGGAATTCCTTGCGGAGAGCAAGGAGGCGCTCGTGCAGGCGACGGCGCGCTCGGAACAGGCGGCGCGGCGCTCACGTCGGGTCCGATGGCTCGCCGTTTCGGTCCTGGCGGTGCTGGCCGTCACGGCGGCGGGAGCCTCGGTGATCGCCTTCTCAGCGCTCTCCGAGGCCAAGTCGCGGTACGGACAGGCTCTCGCGACCCAGGCGAGACTGCTCGCGGACTCCGATCCGCGGACGGCGATCGCGCTCGCGGCGGAGGCATCCGTGAGGACAGGGGAAGATCCGATCGACGCCCGGGCGGCGTTGGTGGATGCGAGCCAGACGCTTGCGGCCCCGTTCGTGCCCTCGGGTCCGCGGCTGCCGGTCGGAGATGCCTTGACGGTCGCGGTCAGCCCCGACGGTTCTCTCATTGTCACGGGGAACCGGGACGGGTCGATCTCGACTTGGAGCTCGACAGGGAAGCGTCTGGCTACCAACGTCGCGGGGCACACGCTGGCAATCGAGGAGATGGACTTCACACCCGACGGTCGCTGGTTGATCACCGGCAGCGACGATGCCTCGATCCTGCTGTGGGATCTCGTCAATCCCGGAGACGTGCCCGAGCCGAGACTGCTGGGCAAGACGACCGGGATAGTGTGGAGCGTGGCGGTCGCGCCGGACGGGGCGACCGCAGTGTCAGCGTCCGAGGACGGCACGATCCGCCTCTGGGACCTGGGAACCCGGCGCCAGATCGGCTCGGTGTGGATCGACCTGATGTTCGACGCGCTCACGGTGGCGTTCAGTCCCGATGGGAAGAAGCTCCTGGTCGGGAACGGTCGTGGTCAGGTCACGGGTTGGACGGTGGACGATGGGCGGATCGCGATCCCCACGTTCAATGCGCACAAGAGCGATGTCTGGGAGATCGAGTTCGCGGCCGACGGATCGAGATTCGCGACAGCCAGCAGCGACGGCCGGATCCGCATCTGGGATACGTCCACCCAAAAGATGATCGCCGAGCCTTTTACGCGTTCCGCTTCCGACGTGCGCGGCGTGCTCCTCGACGGCGACAAGGTGCTCGCCGGCGACGAGAAGGGGCGTCTTCTGGTCACCTCGGCGGACGGCCCAGCGAGACCGACCAGCTTCGCTCCACTGGGCGCACAGGTCGTCGACGCGTCGCTGGCCTCGGGCACGCTGGCGACCCTCGGCAGCGATCAACAGCTGCAGGTGTGGTCGCGGGGTGGCGAGCCAATCGCGCGGGTGATCGAGGAACACGTCAAAGGCGCGTACGCGCTCGCGGCGAGCCCGGACGGGACGCGGATCGCGACGGGCGATGAGGTGGGCAACGTGCGCCTGTTCTCAACGACGACCGGCGAGCGCGAGCTGGGGCCGATCCGGCTTCACGACGGGGCGGTCTGGGGTCTCGCCTTCTCCGAGGACGGGACTCGGCTGGCATCGGGCGGAGAGGACGGTGATGTCCAGGTAATCGATGCGGAGACGGGTGAGCAGCTCGCTTCACCCCCTCGTTCCCGCGACGAAATCAGTTCCGTGCTCTTCGTCGACGGCCGCGTGCTCGCCGGTGGTGCCGAGGGGATCATCCGCATCTGGGACGGCGCGACTCTGGAAGGGGAACTCGGCCCGCACGCGGCAGGCGTCACTGCCATGGCGCGCTCGCCGGAGGGCACATTGGCTGTGGCCGACCGGCAGGGCGGCGTAACACTGTGGGATGTTGACCGTCGAGAAGCCGCCGACGAGCCGATCGCCGCCGACGACAACACGATCTGGGGCTTGGCATGGTCGGCCGATGGGACGATCCTGGCGACCGCGAGCGACGACGAGGTGGTGCAGCTCTGGAACGTGGGGTCAAGGACGCCGACCGGAATGCTCACTCCCCAACCGGGCGGTGCCGCGAGCGCGGCCTTCTTGAGCGACGGGGCGACGATCGCGACCACCAGCCGTAAGGGATCCGTGCGGTTGTGGGACGTCAGCGAGGCGGTGTCCCTGGGACGTGAGCTCACGGGCCACAAGGCGTCCGTCTGGCGCGTCGTGGCACTCCCCGGGATGCGGTTCGCGACCAGCTCCGAAGACGGAACCGTGCGGATCTGGGATGTGCTCGACCCGAATCGAGCGTGCGAGCGCGCCAAGGGTTCGCTCGGCTTGGAGGCGCTCGGGGCATTCCTCGGCGAGGGGGAGGAGCCGGCCGCCTGCATGGGCGGGTAGAGGCGACGCTCGGGAGCGGCCTTCGAGCAGGGCAAGCTCTCCCTCGGACGATGCGACGAGCGACTCTCGCGGCTGCAAGCGCGACTGCTCGGTGGATAGAGCGGTAATTCGATTCATGCTGCGCGGCGCAGGGCGGCCTCTGGCCGGTCCCACACCCGAGCGAACGCAGCGTTACGCGCCTGAAACAGTGTCGTAACGCCGGTTCCGGACGAGGATCGTCCGCTACGGCTGGTTCGAAGGTGGTGGTGGTTGGCCGCTACTCGTACCGGCGACGGACGCGACGTAGGCGGAGACGGCGTCGATTTCCTCCGGCGTGAGGCGACCGCCGAAGGAGGGCATCCCGCCCCCGCCGCTCTCGACCTTCGACTTCACCGCTGCGCGCGAGGGCTGGAGGTCATCGAGGTTTGGCCCGATCGTGCCGCCGGCTCCAGCGTCGGCAAGGGTGTGGCAGGAGGAGCAGTTCTCCTGAAAGAGCGTCTTGCCGTCCGCGACCTCGCTGGAACCGGTCGTGGTCGTCGCTGTCGTCGTCGTTGCTCGTCGTGACGGCTCCCGTGGCACCGAGTCGGAAGGCGACGACCTCGGCCTTCTCGTCTTTGCCCTGCGGGAAGCTCGCCGCGGTGATCAGGGTGTCGCCCTGGATCGCGAGCGGCGCGTTCGTTCCCCCCGCGAGCTGCTGTTGCCAGACGATCTCGCCGTCGTCTCGCGAGAGGGCGAGCAGCGTGCCGTCGAACGTCGTCGTGAAGACGAGGTCGTTGGAGACGGTCGCGTTGCCGAGCGGCATCGACGGAAGCTTCGTGTTCCAGAGGACCTCGCCGTTCGAGAGGTCGAGCGCCACGACTTCGCCCTTGCCCTCGTTGAACTTCACGTCGGCGATCGGCACCTTCGGCGACTTGATGACTCCGGGCATGTTCACGACCGCCGCGTAGATCGTCCCATCGGCGAGCGCCATGTTCGTCTCCACGCCGCCGTAGCTTCCCGGGAGGATCGTCAGCGGGTACGTGATCTTCAGCTTTTGCTCGAGCGAGAGCGCGCTGTCGTTGTCGTGGCCGTTGTGCTCACCGACCGGCGTCTTCCAGCGGAGCTCCCCGCTTCCGGCGTCGAGGGCGTAGACGTATCCCATCTTGCCGCCGCCGACAATCGTCTCCTGCCCGTCGTCTTCGACGTAGATCGGGGAGAGGTGCATGTCCCAGTCGTAGAAGTCGTTCGGGAGCGCCTGGTAGTACCACTTGAGCTCGCCGGTGTCGGGGTCGAGGGCGACGATGCTGTCGGAGTAGAGGCGTCTACTTGGCTGCGACATCCCGAGGCCAGGCCCCTGGTAGACGTTGCCGATGCCGAGGTACACGGTGCCGTCGGGCCCCACCGCCGGCGGGTACCAGGCCCCGCCCGCGCCGGGCGCCGGCACCTTCTTCGCGATCGGGTCGATTATCGTGTCGAAGGACCAGAGCTGCTCGCCGGTCTCCGCATCGAGCGCATAGGCGACGCCGCCCCCGATCTGCGTTGGTGTTGAGATGTAGACCTTGCCGTCTGTCACCTGCGGTTGGATGTCGAACCCTGGCCCGCCCTTGCCCACCAGGCCGTCGGCCCGCCAGAGCTCCTCGCCGGTCTCCGGATCGAGCGCGAAGACGAACTTCGGCGTCGCTCCGTAGAGCTTTCCTTCGGCCAGCGTGACGCCGTTCGGGCCGACGTCCTTCATGTCGTAGCGCCGTGTCCAGAGCACCTCTCCCGACTCGAAGTCGACCGCGAAGACGTTCGACTCCAAGTCTTGGAGGTAGACGGTGCCGTCCGCGATCACGGGGTTGGACGCGAAGGCGCCGAACGTCGCGCTCGCGGTCAGAGGCATCGTCCACGCCACGCCGAGCTCTGAGACATTGTCGGCGCTGATCGACGAGTCGGCGACGCGGGTGTTCGACAGATCACCGTTCGGCAGCGACCAATCCTCGCTCGCCGTTCCTCCACAGCCGGCCGCCGTGACGGCCATGCTGCCGACGCAAACGGCTACAGCGAGCCGCCGCCTCGTCCCCAACCAACGGCGCGAGTCGCCCATGGTCCATCCGTACCCGCGGCCGGGGCGGCGTAATCGTCAGCTGTGTCGACGAGCTCGTCGAGATCACCGAGGACGTCGGCTGACTAACCTCGCGGACGGAGCTTCTCCCACGCCGCGGATTCGAAGCGCGGACCCCTTCATTACGAGCGAGCGTGAGAGGCCAGGTACAGCTAGAGCGGCCGAGACATTTCCCTGTCGGGGCGGCGGCCCCTGCCGGCCTCCGCTGAGCAACGAGCCCGTTGGGGACGTTTCATGCAACGAAGTCGCGATTCCGGGCCTCAAGTTCATGCGCACGACGTGGGTCTGCGAGGTTGCCGGTGGACCCAGCAATATGCAGCGACGAAACCAGGCAGCACTTCACTCGGCTTGGAGGAAGCCCACCGCGAACTGAAGATCTCGCCCGCCGAGTTCGACGAAGTCGCGGCTGAACTTGGGCGAACGCTTGATGTCTTCAAGGTGCCCGAGCGAGAGAAGGGGGAGGTTCTCGCGGCGTTTGCCGCGCACAAAGGCGAGGTTACTCAGGGCTACGCCGAGTAGCCTGGAGCGGTCGGCCGGGTGGCCGACGTCCCCCGTCGACGGCTGCCTCCATTGGGCGGAGGCTGCTCGCGATCCTGACGCTGCAGGTGATTCGGCAGACGTAGGATTTCCACGTGGCCGCCTGTTCGCACCTCGACCAGGTCCGACTCGTCGAGTCTCCGCGGGCGATCGTCGGCTGCGAGGAATGCTTCAGGATCGGCTCTGGTTGGGTGCACCTGCGAATGTGTCAGACGTGCGGCACGATCAGGTGCTGCGATCGTCGCCCCACAAGCACGCAAGTCACGCCGCTGAGAAGGAAGATCCGATCGTGGGCTCGGTCGAGCCGGGCGAGGATTGGAGCTGGTGCCACGTGGACCAGCTGACGTTCCACCTGGCCGCGGAATGAGCCCGGTTCGTCCGACGGTACGGGTCGTCGGTCGCAGCCTCGAGCCAGAGCATCACCGGCTGCGCGATTTCTTCACTCGGACGGCGCAGCCGTACGAGTTTCTCGAGCTGGATTCGTCGGAGGCCGCTGCACTGCTCGCCGAGCACGGAATCACCGCACGAGACCTCCCTGTCGTCGTCGACGGCAGTGAGGTCTACACAAATGCGACCGTCCCCCTGCTCGCGGGGGCATGGAACCTTTCGACGCCGCCTTCGCGGAAGCACTACGACCTCGCGATCGTCGGCGCGGGTCCGGCTGGCCTCGGCGCCGCCGTCCATGCCGCCTCCGACGGGCTCTCGACGGTCGTGATCGAGGCCGACGTACCGGGCGGGCAAGCATCGCACACCTCCAGGATCGAGAACTTCTTCGGCTTCCCAGACGGCATCGGCGGCGCCGAGCTCGCTCGACTCGCGGGCCGGCAGGCGGAGGGCTTCGGGGCGGAGCTCGTCCTGCTGCGCGGGGTCGTCGGCAGCTCCGCCCGGACTACCGGTGCTCCGTCGCTGCTAATCGACGGCGGTTACGAGGTGACCGCCGACGCCGTAGTCGCGGCCAACGGCATGGAGTGGCGCCGACTCGAGGTCGAGGGTGTTCCGGAGCTGCTTGAGCGGGGCGTCTACTACGGGGCCGGCCGTAGCGAAGCAGCGCGCTGCGGCGGCGACGACGTCATCGTGGTCGGCGGCGGCAACTCGGCCGGCCAGGCGGTCCTCGATCTAGCCCGCGCCGGCGCGCGGGTGACGATGATCGTGCGCGGCGACCAGCTCGGATCGAAGATGTCCTCCTACCTCGTCGAGCGAATCGAGCGAGATCCGCTCGTCGACGTCCGGCTGCACTCCACAGTGACAGCCGCACACGCCGACGGCGATCGACTCGGTGCGGTGACGATTCTTGACGGAGCCGGTAAGGGCGAGCAGCTGCCGGCGCGTGCTCTGTTCCTGTGCCTCGGCGGCACACCTCGCACCGCATGGGCGGCAGGCGCAGGCGTACGCGTCAATCCGGCGGGCTTCGTTCTCACCGGGAGCGGTCTGCTCGAGGGCGGGCGTCGGCCTGAAGGGTGGCCGCTCGACCGCGACCCACTCGTGCTCGAGACAACCGTCCCCGGGTTGTTCGCCGTTGGCGATCTGCGCAGCGGGTCGACGAAGCGCGTCGCCGCTGCAGTCGGAGAGGGGGCTATGGCAGCGGCGCTCGTTCACCGCCGGCTCGAGGAGCTCGCCGCGGCCCGTTGAACTGTGAGTCGGTCTGGGTGGCGGACCGACCGCGGCGCCACGCGGCGGGTGGCACCTGTCCGGTCGTTATGGCCGCTGGCCCTGCGCTTGGGCCTTGGCCCAGCTGTCTCTGAGACCGAGCGTGCGGTTGAAGACTAGGCGGCCCGGTGTCGAGTCGGAATCCGGACAGAAGTAGCCGAGGCGCTCGAACTGCACGGTGTCACCGACCGGCAGCTCCGCGAGCGCACGCTCCACCAGGCACTCCTCGAGCACCGTTTCCGAGTTCGGGTTGAGGTCGGCGAAGAGGTCGCCGTCAGCGTCGGGTTCGGAACGGGTGAAGAGACGGTCATAGAGACGGACTTCGGCGGGCACGGCATGTTCGAGCGAGAGCCAGTGCAGCGTCGCCTTGGGCCGGCGCCCGTCCGGGGCGTCGCCGCCGCGCGTCTCCGGATCGTAGGTGCAGCGGAGCTCGGCGATCTCGCCGCTTGCGTCCTTCACCACGTCGGTGCAGGTCACGAAGTACGCGTAGCGCAGACGCACCTCGCGGCCAGGGGCGAGGCGGAAGAACTTGCTGGGCGGGTCCTCCATGAAGTCGTCACGTTCGATCCAGAGCTCGCGCGCGAAGGGCACCTTGCGCGTCCCGGCCGAAGGATCCTCCGGATTGTTGACGGCCTCCATCTCCTCGACCTGCCCCTCCGGGTAGTTCTCGATCACGAGCCTGAGCGGGCGCAGGATGGCGAAACGTCGCGGTGCTGTCCGGTTCAGCACGTCCCTGACCTCATGCTCGAGCATCTCGATCTCGACGACGGTCTTGCCCTTGCCTCCCAAGCCGACCACGTCCAGGAAATTGCGCAGACCCTCGGGCGGAAAGCCGCGCCGGCGAAGGGCCGAGACGGTGGGCATGCGCGGATCGTCCCAGCCTCGCACGTAGCCCTCGCTCACGAGGCGCCCCAGGAAGCGCTTCGAGAGCACGGTGTACGTCAAGTTGAGGCGGGAGAACTCGTACTGGTGCGGACGCGAAGGCACCGGCAGGTTCTCGAGTCAGCCAGTCGTAGAGCGGCCGGTGATCCTCGAACTCGAGTGTGCAGAGGGAGTGGGTGATGCCCTCGATCGCATCCGACTGGCCGTGGGCGAAGTCGTACAGCGGATAGATGCACCACTCGTCGCCGGTCCGCGGGTGGCTCGCATGCAGGATCCGGTAGAGCACCGGGTCGCGCATGTTGATGTTGGGCGAGGCCATGTCGATCTTTGCCCTCAGCACCCTGGCGCCGTCCGGAAACTCGCCGCCGCGCATGCGCTCGAACAGGTCGAGGTTGTCATCGATCGAACGGTCGCGCCAGGGGCTGTTCTTGCCCGGCTCGGTGAGGGTGCCGCGGTGCTCGCGGATCTCGTCGGCGGAGAGGTCATCGACGTACGCCTTGCCGGCCTTGATCAGGTGCACGGCCCAGTCGTAGAGCTGGTGGAAGTAGTCGGAGGCGTAGTAGAGATGCTCGCCCCAGTCGAAGCCGAGCCAGCGGATGTCTTCCTGGATCGAGTCGATGTACTCCTGCTCCTCCTTGATCGGGTTGGTGTCGTCGAAGCGCAGGTGGCAGCGACCGCCGAACTCCTGCGCGATCCCGAAGTTGAGCGCGATCGCCTTGGGGTGACCGATGTGGAGGTATCCGTTCGGCTCGGGCGGGAAGCGAGTTATGACCTTCGAGACCCTGCCCTCGCGCACGTCGTCGGCGACGACCTCGCGGATGAAATCGCTTCGTTCGGGGGTGGTTGGATTGGGGGCGCTCTCGCCGCCGCTACTCATCTCGAAGAGACTAGTGCAGTACGTCGCCATGCCTGGGCCCGCCGTTGCAGGCCCGTGCGGCGTAGGACGTAGTGGCGTAGGCTCGAACGTCAGCCGCCTGGGCGCTTCGGAGTAGAGGAGGACGTCGTCGCAGATGTTTGGGTAGGGCTCTTTCTGGCGCTCGTCTCGGCCCTGGCGATCAACTGGGCATACACGATGGAGCACAAAGCGGTGGCCGCGCTGCCCCCGCTCAGCTTTCGCCAGCTGAGGCGCTCGCTCGGGCTCCTACTGGGCAGCCGCCGTTGGGTGATGGGCTTCGCCACCGAGACTGCCGGTTGGCTCGTCTACGTCACTGCGCTTGCGCTTGCACCCCTCAGCCTCGTGCAGGCCGTCAGCGCCTCGGGCATCGCCGTGCTCGCACTCCTGAGCGTACGCGGCGACCCGAGCCTGCTCTCGCGACAGGAGCAACTCGCCGTCGGACTCGCACTCATCGGGCTCGTGCTGCTTGCCATTTCGCTGGTGGGCATCAACCCCACGTCCGACGCACCACACGGAGTGGGAGTCGTGATCTGGCTCGCAGCTGCGGGCGGCGCCGCGATTGCTCTCGTCGCCGTTCCCACACGCCTGGCGAGGGCGGCAGCGCTCGGACTTGCCGCTGGACTACTGTTCGCCGACGGGGACATCTCTGCGAAGCTCGTCTCCCTGGGGGGCATCTGGTTCCTGGCCGTGATCCCTCTGATCGTCTGTTACGCAGCCGGCACAGGGGTGCTCCAGACGGGCTTCCAGCACGGCAGCGCGCTCACGGCTGCCGGGATCGCCACGCTGGTCACGAACGCCGTTCCGATCGCCGCGGGCTTCGTGCTCTTCTCCGAGGCACTACCGAGCGGCGCGCAGGGCGTGATCCAAGTCGCCGCCTTCGCAGCCATCGTCGCCAGCGCAGGGTTCCTTGGACGCAGCGCGGCGCGGCCGGACTCCGCAATCCCTCCGGCGACGCCTGCCTAGGTGCTCGCTACGCCAAGCGGCGCTCAGACGTGCGTAGCTTCCAGCTCGACGATCGGGGCCTCGTAGAGATCGGCCGACTCGAGCGTGAGACCCATCGTCTCCGCGACCTGGGCGCGCATCTCGGAGAGCTTGGGCTCTGCGGCCTCCGCCGTCTCCTTGCTCTTCCAGAGCAGGAGGCCCTTCGCGCGCCCGCCCTCCTCGTCGTAGAGCCCGATGTAACCGGCGAAGCCGTCAAACCCGCGCAGCGTCGGAATCACCCGCTCCCGGATCGTCGCTGTCGCTTCCGCGCGCTTCTCAGGGTCTACGCCCGAGAATGAGACGAGTCGTGCGTACATCATGTGCTCCTTCCAGTTGGGGGTCGCGGGGGATCCTAGTTTGAGATCACCCGTCCTGGCGTTGCGCGACTCGCCTGGACCGCTGATACATAGAGGGTGCGCCAGCGCGGCCAGGACTCGATCGCTGTCATCAGCCTCAAGGAGCGAATGACCAGCTCTGCGGAGCCTGCGGACCGCGCCATCTCGACGTGCCCGGAGGGCTCGTGGCTCGACGGTCTGCGCACGAGCTTCGAGCCGGAGACCAGAAAGCAGCGGAAGCCGGAGCTAAGCCCGGAGCCGGAGCTGAGCTCCAAGCCGAAGCTGTTTGCCGGTCGCCTGCGATCTGCCTAGGGAACCATCCACGGTCATGCGGTGTACAGCACCGAATGCGTTGGTGCTCGATCGCACTCTTCATGGGAATCGTCATCGCCGCGTCGACGGCGGCGGCCGAGGGTGGAGCGGCGGCTCCACCTAGCCTGCGTCTGCCCTACGACCTCGAGGCGCGCGGCTCCTCGCTCTACATCGCGGACGGCCTTCGCCACCAGGTGCTTCGCCTCGACCTGCGCACGCGCAAGCTCACCGTGTTCGCCGGCACGGGCGTGGCCGGATCGTCCGGCGACAAAGGCCCCGCGCGAAAGGCACGAATCGATGAGCCGACCGAGCTCGTGTTCGACCGCGCCGGCAATCTCTATCTGACCGACTTCAACCAGGGACGGGTGCGCCGGATCAGCTCTCGCGGGATCATCACCACGGTCGCGAAGCGTCACCGACGTGGCCGGTCTCGCAGTCCATCCTGACCAGAGCTCCCTGGCCCTCGCGTCGATCGACGGGTTCGTCCACCGGGTCGATCTGCGAACGGGCAGAGTCGAGCTGATCGCCGGCAACGGGACGCAGGCGTCAGGCGGCGACGGCGGCCTCGCCGCGCACGCGCAGGTGAACCGCCCGCACGACGTCGCCTACGACACACGGGGCAACCTGCTCGTCGCCGACGCAGCCGGCGTTCGCCGGATCGACAAGGCAACAGGCGTGATCGACATAGTGGTGAAGCTGCCCGTCTTCAAGATCGTCCCTGGCCCGGGCGGCACGCTGTACCTCCTCGACGGAGGCCCTACCGGTGGCACCGTCACGCAGGTCGACGCGAGCGGATCTGTGCTGCGCGTGATCGGAACGGGGCGAGTGTCACGTCACGTGGATCGCGTGGCGATCGGCAAGGTCGGATTTCTGCCGAGCGACGTGGAGCCGGTGTCGGGCGCGGTCTTGATCAGCCAGAGCGAGCCGATCGCCGCCATCAGGCGGCTCGCCTCCGGCAGCACGACCTTGACGACGTTCCTGCGCTGAGCAAGACGGCCACTGACAGTAGTCTCCGGCGCTGGAGGCCGGTGAGCGAACCGTGAGCCTGCGGCTCGACGGCGGTAGGCCTACGAGCGTGTCCGTGACGGTTGTCCCGACGCCCGACGCAGACGAGTCAGCGGGAGATCGCGCCGACTAGTCCTCCGCGGAGGACCGCGACGCCGTGCCGGGTCCCATGCAGTACTGATCAACTCGACGACGTTGTTGCGTTGAGCTTGCCGACGACACGCGGTTGGAGCTACACTTTTTGTAGCAACTACTGAGAAAGGATCGTTGTGAGCAAACTCCTGCTCGTATCGCTCGAGGACGCTGTCGTCTTCCCGGGCATGAACATCACACTTACCGCTGACGTCGGCGACGACGAGCGCGTCGTGCTCGTCCCGAAGCACGAGTCCGAGCACGCGTCCGTCGGCACGGTCGCCGAGGTCGTCGAGCGAGTTCGCCTTCCCGGCGGCGTCGAGGCCGTTTCGGTCGCCGGCCTCCACCGGGCCGTCCTCCGCACGGCCGAGACGGACCAGCACGGCCGCCTTCGGGTCGAGGTCGAGGAGCGCCCAGACGAGACGCCGCCGCTGGCGAAGACGCGCGAGCTCGAGGTCGAGTATCGCGCCGTCGTCGAGGAGATCTTCGAGCTACGCGGCGCCGACGAGCGCGTTTCGGCGTTCGTTCGCGCGGTACGCGAGCCGGGCGCGCTCGCCGACACCGCCGGCTACTCGCCCGACATCGCCTTCGACGAGAAAGTGCAGCTGCTCGAGGCCGTCGACATCATCGAGCGGCTCGAGCTCGCGGTGCGGCTCCAGCGCGAGCGGCTCGCCGAGCTCCAAGTGCGCAAGCGCATTCGCGAGGACGTCGAGTCCGGCGCGCAGAAGCAGCAGCGCGACTACTTCCTCCGTAAGCAGCTCGACTCGATCCGCAAGGAGCTCGGCGAGGACGAGGGCTCGGTGATCGAGGAGTACCGCGAGCAGATCGCATCGGCCGACATGCCTGACGACGTCCGCGAACAGGCGGAGCGCGAGCTCGGCCGGCTCGAACGAATGGGTGACTCCACCGGAGAGTCGTCGATGATCCGCACGTACCTCGACTGGCTGCTCGCCGTGCCGTGGGGCGTCCGCTCCGAAGAGCGGCTCGACCCGGTCAACGCCCGCGAGGTGCTCGACGCCGACCACGCGGGGCTCGATGACGTGAAGGAGCGCATCGTCGAGTACCTGGCAGTGCGAAAGCTCCGCCAGGAGCGCGACATCGCCGAGGACAAGCGCTCGGGTGCCATCCTCACGCTGATCGGCCCGCCGGGCACGGGCAAGACGTCCGTCGGCGAGTCGATCGCGCGCGCGCTCAACCGCGAGTTCGTGCGCATGTCGCTGGGCGGCGTTCGCGACGAGGCCGAGATCCGCGGTCACCGCCGCACATACATCGGCGCGCTCCCCGGTCGGCTGGTGAGGGCGTTGCGAGACGCCGGGACGATGAACCCGGTGATCATGCTCGACGAGGTCGACAAGGTCGGCGCCGACTGGCGCGGCGACCCGTCTGCTGCGCTGCTCGAAGTGCTCGACCCGGCGCAGAACCACTCGTTCCGCGACCACTACCTCGACGTCGAGGTCGACCTGTCCGAGGTCGTCTTCATCGCCACCGCGAACATCGCGGACACCATTCCCGGCCCGCTGCTCGACCGGATGGAGGTCATCCGCTTCGACGGCTACACGACCGACGAGAAGGTCGCCATCGCACGCGACTACCTCTGGCCGCGCCAGCGGGAGCGGAACGGCCTGCTCGAAGACGAGGTCTCGATCGTTGACGACGTGCTCGAGCTCGTCGTATCCGACTACACGCGCGAGGCCGGGGTGCGGCAGCTCGAGCGGGAGCTCGGGAAGCTCCTGCGCAAGACCGCGACGAGCATCGCCGCCGGCAAGGCGACCTCGCCGGTCGCGATCGACGAGGCGGCTGTGCGTGACGCGCTCGGCCGGCAGCGCTTCTACCGCGAGACGGCTGAGCGCACCGCCGTTCCTGGCGTCGCGACCGGCCTCGCCGTT
The DNA here is from genome assembly GCA_963704335.1 of uncultured Actinomycetes bacterium. Lineage (GTDB taxonomy): Bacteria > Actinomycetota > Thermoleophilia > Gaiellales > Gaiellaceae > PALSA-612. Next base: position 3,085,658 of record OY969889.1, on the reverse strand, counting down.
ACCGGGACGGGCGGCGATGTGCTCTTCGTCGAGGCGACGGCGCTGCCGGGCGAGGACGATCCGCTGGTCCTCACCGGCCAGCTCGGCGACGTCATGAAGGAGTCGGCGCGCATCGCGCTGTCCTGGGTGCACGCGCACGCGGCTGACCTCGACATCCCGGACGAGCGGTTCGAGGGCCACACGTTCCACGTCCACGTGCCCGCGGGCGCCATTCCGAAGGACGGCCCGAGCGCGGGCATCGCCATGACGAGCGCGCTCGCGTCGCTGCTCACCGGGCGGCCGGTGAAGCACACGGTCGGCATGACCGGCGAGATCACGCTGCAGGGGCGCGTCCTGCCGATCGGCGGCCTGAAGCAGAAGGTGCTTGCCGCGCACGCGGCCGGCATCACCGACGTCATCATCCCCGAGCGCAACCGCGCCGACCTCGACGATGTTCCCGAGGACGTCCGTGAGCAGATCGAGTTCCATCCGGTGATGTCCATCGGCGAGGTGCTCGAGCTCGCGCTCGAGCCGGCCGGCCGCGCCGAGGCGGCGCTCGCAGCGTAAGGAGGACCGGCCATGCGCTGCCGCAACTGCGAGCCGATCCCTGAGGACGTCCGGCGGGGAGCCGAGCTGCTCGGCAGGCGCTATGCGCTCGCGATCGTCTACGCGTCGCGCGCCGGGGCATCGCGGTTCAACGAGTTCCGGCAGGTGCTCGGCGCCGTGCCGCCCGGCACGCTGTCGGCCCGCCTCGACGAGCTGGCCGAGGCCGGCGTGTTGGAGCGACGCGTCGTCGACGCCCGCCCGCCCCGGACGGAGTACGTGCTGACGGATCGCGGCCAGCGGCTTTCGGCGGTGCTGGACGACCTACTGCGGAGGGCCGGCAACTAGGCGCACGGCCGCGCTCGTGCGTCCTGCGCTGGGATCGATCCAGGTGATGCGCACGGTCGTGCCCGGCGCGGCCTGCAGGACGAGCTTCCTGAGGCTCGCCGGCGACGAGACCGGCTTTCCGGCGAACGACGTGATGAGGTCGTTGGCGCCGATGCCCGCCTTGGCGGCGGGCGTGCCCGACGCCACGCGCTCGACCAGCGCGCCGGATACGTCGTCACCAACCGCGCTCGCGCGGCTGCAGTCCGACGCCGAGAAAGGCGGTCGGCCCGACGTGGACGGTCGACGAGCTGCGCCCCGCCTCGATCTGTCCGGCGATCTTCAATGCCCTGTTGATCGGAATCGCATATCCCTGCGCGCTGCCCCGGAAGAAGAGGCCACCTCCTGCAGCGGCGTCGATGCCGATCACGCGATCCCCCGCGAGCAGCGGGCCGCCCGAGTCGCCCGACCGCAACGGCGCCGTGGTCTCGATCAACCCGGGCAGCGTGAACGGTTCGCCGTCGACGTTGCGGACGGTTATCGACTCGCTAAGGCCGGTCACCTTGCCGCGCTTCGTGGTCAGCTTCCCGGTGCCACCGGCGTTGCCGACCGCCGTCACGCTGTCTCCGACGTCGACCGTGTTCGAGTTGCCCGTCTGCACCGTCGCAAGCCCCTGGGCGTCGCGCAGCTCGAGCACCGCAATGTCCTTGGAGACGCTGTAGCCGGCCACCGTGGCTGTGTATGTCCGGCCGCTCGAAGGGACCGTGACGCGGACCGTGCCGGCGCCACGGATGACGTGGTTGTTCGTCAGCACAGTCCCCGACGACGTGAGCACGACGCCCGTGCCGGCACCGCCTCCTCCGCCGTAGGCGAGACGCGTGTTGACGACCACGACGCCCGTTGTCGCGGCGCTCGGGGCGGCCAGTGACGACGGGCTCGCGGCCAGCACTACCGCCAACAGGACTCCAACGATCGCGGCCTTCACCCTGTAAGGAAAGCAGTAGAGGCTAAGAGTCGGCTGAGGATCCGGCGAATTTCAGCGGGCTCAGCCCCAGGAAGGCGGCTCGTAGCGCTCGTTGACGGGCGACCCGAACGTGACGAAGGTCAGCCCGTCGGGCCCCGCGAAGGGGCTGCGAACCGCAGACGGATCGAGCCGGACGAAACGCCCGGGCTTGAGCTCGAGCTCGTCGCCGTCGATCCGCAGCCGCCCGGAGCCGGCGACGACGAACATCACTTCTTCCTGGCTCGACTCCGTCTCGTCGTGCTCCACTCCGTGGGCGTCGGGTGCCAACTCGAAGTAGTTGAAGCCGAACGCGTGCACTCCGAGCGCCCGCCGGAGCTTCTTGACGGCGCCGCCGGGCCCTTCGCCCGGCACCTCGTCGACGTCTACGAATGAGTACCTCTCCATCGACTGAGCATACGCCCCGACAATCGCCCAGAGATGACGCATCCGGCGGCGTGCGCTACGCTCGCAGCACGATGAGTGCACCAGAACGCTCCTGGCTCGCAGCCTGTTCGAACAAAACAGGCTGATCCGCCGCTCTCGGCATCAAGCGTCCGAGAGAGCGGCGGGAAAGGGACGCGCCACCGCGGCCGCGAAGGCGGCTGCCCGGAGCGCGCACCTTCCCGCATGAATTGAAGGGAAGGTGATCGCGATGCCAATGCCGCATCGCACGCAGATGCAGCTCATCAAGCGGCGGCTCGTCGGAAAGGACGACCGCGAGCGAATTACGGAGCTCCGGAAGATCCTCACGGAGCTGCCTGGCTACCGGAACGGGCCGTACGCGGACATCCGCAAGTGGGTGAACGCCGAGATCGAGGCGTCGCGCGTCCGCAAGAAGGTCGTGCACCGTGACTCGATCGCCGTTCGTCGGGAGGGCGCGGCGCAGATCGCGTTCGTCGGGCCACCGAACGCGGGTAAGTCGTCGCTGCTGCAGGCGCTGTCGTCCATCCAGATCAAGACCGGGGACTACGCGTTCACGACGCTGCGGCCGGTGCCGGCGTTGACGCGGCTGCGTGGCGTGCTCGTTCAACTGGTGGAGATTCCCGGCCTCATCGAGGGCGCACACGAGCACCGCGGCGGCGGTCGCGCGCTGCTGGGGGTGCTGCGCGGGGCTGACGCGATGGTGCTCTGCCAGGACGCCTCGGCGCCGCTCGACGGGCTGGCGACCGTACGTCTCGAGCTCGAGAGAGCCACCATCGCGCATCGCGCGATCGTGGCTGTGACGAAGCTGGACGAGGCGGACGAGAGTGCCGTGGAACGCATCGCGTCCGCTGTCGGATTGCCGGCGGTGGGCGTCTCCGTGCTCGACGACGAGAGCCTCGACCGGCTGCGCGAAGAGCTGTGGCTTCTGACCGGCCTGATCCGCGTCTTCCTGCGCCGCCCCGGCGACACCGAGGCGGAGGCCGCGGCGCTCGCGCCTGGTGCCACGGTGGTGGACGCGGCGGGCACGATCCACCACGACCTGGCCGCAGCATGCGCGGGCGCACGCGTGTGGGGGCCGTCCGCGAAGTTCGACGGCCAGCGGGTCGGCGCCGCTCATGTGCTCGAGGACGACGACGTGGTGGAGATCCTTTAGTCGACTCCTTCGGAGCTATGCCTGCCCGAGGCGCTACGCTCTCCGTGGTGCCGTCGCTGCCGGATGAGATCAAGCCGCGGCTGCGCGGCATGTCGCACCTCGCCGGGTTCGTCGCCGCCCTACCGCTGGGCGTGCTGCTCGGCCTCTATGTGGACACCGGCCGCGAGCGCGTCGCCGTGATCTCGTTCGCCGGCTGCGGTGACGGTCATGTTCGGCCTCAGCAGCCTCTACCACCGCGGCAACTGGTCGCTCACGCCGCGGCGATGGCTGCAGGCGCTCGACCACGCGGGAATCTTCATCCTCATCGCGGGCACGTACACGGCCTTCGGGCTGCTCGTGCTCGACGGCGCGTGGCGGTGGGTCGTGCTCGGGATCGTGTGGGGAGGAGCGGCTTGCGCCATCGTCGTCAGCCTCGCGCTGCCGGCGCCGCCGCGCTGGGTGACCGGTGCCGTTGCGCTCGGTCTCGGCTGGGTGGGAGTCCTCGCCGCGCCGCAGCTCGTGTTCGAGATGGGTGTAGGCGGTATCGCGCTCGTCGTCGCCGGTGGGCTTGCGTACACGGTCGGTGCGGTGATCTTCGCGACGCAGAGGCCGAATCCGTTCCCCGCCACGTTCGGCTATCACGAGATCTTCCACGTGCTCGTGATCACCGCTGTCGCGTGCCACTACGTCGCGGTCGCGTTCTTCGCGGTTCCGGCCGCCTAGTTCTCTACGCCGTACTTGAGGTGCACGACGCCGGGTGCCTCGACCGCCTGAAGCTGGTTGAGCCGTAGTCCGGCGTAGCCGACATTCTCGAACAGCCTCGTACCTCCGCCCAGCAGGATGGGAACGATCGCTATCTCCAGCTCGTCGATCAGCCCTGCCGCCAGGTACTGCTGGGCAACATTGGCGCCACCTGCGATTGACACGTCCTTGCCGCCGGCAGCGTCCCTGGCTTGCTCGAGCGCGGACTCGATCCCGTCCGTGACGAAGTGGAACGTGGTGTCCTTCAGCTCCAGGGGCTCGCGAGCATGGTGCGTGAGCACGAACACCGGGCTGTTGAAGGGCGGGTCGTCGCCCCACCAGCCCTGCCACGGGGGCTCGCCCCACGGCCCGGGGCCGCCCCCGAACATGTTCCGGCCCATCACGAGTGCGCCGACGTTCTCCCACCAGCCTTCGACGACCGGCGTGCTCGCGTTGACCTCGCCGCCCTGTTCTCCGTGCGGCTCGCGCCAGGCAGCAAGCGGGAAGACCCATTCGTGCAACTCCTCGCCGCGCTTGCCCAGAGGCTCCTGTTCGCTCGGGTCGAGGCCGGCGACGAAGCCGTCGAGCGACATCGAGATGTTGAATCGCAATTTGCTCATGCGTTGTGGACTGCCTTCCTAGGCGAAACTCATCGCCCGTCAAGGACGGCGCCGACCACCACATAGGACAAACCCTCGGAGCCGGCGACGACCTGTCGGGTCTCGTCCGGCGTCACGAGCACGAAGCGACCTGGCTCGAGCGTGATCTCCTCGTCGCCGACGCGAATGAAACCGCTGCCCTCGACGGGCACGTAGATCTCTTCCTGCCCTGAACCGCTCTCGTCGTGCTCCTTGCCCTCCTGGTCGGGCTGGTTGTCGAAGCGGTTGAGCCTGATCGCGCGGGCGCCGAGCTCGTCCGCGATCAGCTTGCGCCGGCCTTCGAACGATGCTGCATCGACGATCGCATGCATGCCTTCTCCTCTCGTTGACTCCGAATTCTCGCGCACCGGCGAGTAAGAACGGGCGCTCGATCGACACAAAGCTAGGGGTGAATCAGCCACGACAGGAGGAAGACCATGGGTGAAGCGACCTCGTCCCTTAGGGCCGCCATGCGCAGGCTGTGGGCGGACCACGTCATCTGGACGCGCCAGTACATCGTCGCGACCGTCGGCGATGCGCCGGATGCGCAGGCCGCCGCGGGACGCCTGCTGAAGAATCAGGAGGACATCGGAAACGCCGTCGTGCCGTTCTACGGCGAGGCGGCTGGAGCGGGACTCACCAACCTCCTCAAGCAGCACATCATGATCGCGGTCGAGCTGATCGACGCCGCGAAGTCGGGCGACCAGGCGAAGTTCGCCGAACAGGATGCCGCATGGGATGCGAATGCCAGGGAGATCGCGGCCTTTCTCGCTGGGGCCAATCCAAACTGGCCCGAGGGCGATGTCTATGACCTGCTGAACCTCCACCTCTCGCTGACGAAGGGTGAGGTCGTGGCCCGCCTCGAGCAGAACTGGGACGCGGACGTGGCCGCCTTCGACGAGATCTTCACCGAGATCCTGACCGTCGCCGACGCATTGTCCGACGGTCTCGTAAAACAGTTCCCGGAGAAGTTCGCGGCATGAGGATCGGGTCACCCGCGCCGTCGTTCGACGGACTGCTGGGCGTCGACGGCGAGCGGTACTCCCTGGAAGGGCTCGCCGACGAGAGTCTGTTGGCGGTCGTGTTCTCGTGCAACGGCTGTCCCACCGTCAAGGCGGCGGAGGACGGACTGGTCGCGCTCCAGGAGGCGTACGCGGGCGAGCGCGTCCGGCTCCTGGCGATCAACTCGAACAACCCGTTCCTCTCGCCGCCGGACACGTTCGGGGAGATGGTCAAGAGGGCGGAGGCCAAGTGCTTCAACTTCCCGTACGTCAAGGACGAAGACGGCAGCGTCGCGCGGCGGTTCGGCGCGGCCCGCACGCCCGAGGCGTTCGTCTTCGACCGGGAGCGGCGACTGCGCTATCGCGGGAGGATCGCCGACTCGCGCGACCCGGCGAAGGTGACGAGGCACGACCTCCGGGTGGCGCTGGATGACCTGCTGGCCGAGAGGGACGTCGAGGTGCCCGAGACCGAGCCTTCCGGCTGCGCCATCGTCTGGTAGCTCAGCCCTCGACGCGCTGCTTCAGCGCCGCGTTCATCTGCTCGAATCCGGCCTCGGTCTTGCCGAGGATGCCTTTGACGAGGCCGACGAGAATGCCCGTGAACCGTTCGCTGTGAACGAACCGGCTTCGCTCTGCGTCGAGAGGCTCGATCCGGAACGTGTGCTCTCCGTCGAAGAGGCCCGGCATAAGCAGCTTGCCTTTCCACCGTAACTCGCGATCCGGCTCCGCGGCCAGGACCGTCGGCTTGATCGTCATGCCCTTGCCGCCCGGCGGCTCCAGGTGGACGGTCAGCTGCTCGCCCTCTTGCACCGTGCCTGCGATCGAGGTGATGAACGGGTTCCACTCGCCGTAGGCCGGGAAGTCGGTCAAGACGCGCCAGACGGCCGCGGGAGGCGCGTCGATCTCAACGCTTGTCTCTATCTCTCTCAAGCCTTGCAGTCTGACAGGCAGGTGTCTTGCGCCGGACGTAGCAAAGTACGACAATGGCCGCCAATGCTCGAGCCGAGCCGCACGGCTTCTGCAGCGTCTACGGAGGCGACCGAAAGGGCGCAGTGAGCCGTGGCGAGCTATAGCGAGCTGAGGGTCCGCCTCGAGCCGGCCGATTCCGAGCCAGGCTCCTACGACGTGCTGGCGACCGGGCCGTCGGGCGAGACCACGGGACAGTTCCGCCTGCCGCTTTCCAAGCTCGAGCTGGAAAACATCGCCCTCAGGCTGAGCAGGGGGCGGAACGTCGTGCGGCGCGTGGACTCACCCGAGCTCGAGCTGGTGCGCGGGCTCGGCGGCTCGCTATTCGAGGCGCTGTTCTCGGGCAAGGTCCGTGACCTGTACCGCGACTCGTTCGCCATCGCGCGGCAGGAGGGGAGGGGGTTGCGAGTCACGCTCGCGTTGACCGGGGCGCCCGAGCTGATGCACGTCCCCTGGGAGTACCTCTACGACGATCCGGGCTTTCTCTCGATCTCGACGTGGACGCCGGTCGTTCGCTACCTCGATCTGCCGCGAGGAAGGCGGCCTCTCGAAGTGACCGGGCCGCTGCAGATCCTGGCGGCCGTAAGTGGTCCTTCTGACGTCGTCGAGCTCGACACCGCCCGCGAGCAGGCCACCCTCGAACAGGCGCTCTCCGAGCTGACGGCAAAGGGTGCGCTGGAGATCCACTGGCTCCAGAGCGCGACCCTGCAGGAATTGCAGCGCGAGCTACGGAAGCGTGACCACCACATCTTCCACTTCATCGGCCACGGCGGGTACGACAGCGCGCTCGACGATGGTGTCCTCCTCTTCGAGGACGAGACCGGACAGAGTCGCCGTGTGACCGGAGCTCAGCTCGGCACGATGCTCGCCGACGAGACGACGCTGCGGCTAGCCGTCCTCAACTCCTGCGAGGGGGCGCGAACCTCGAGCGACGACCCGTTCGCCGGCACCGCGGCGAGCCTCGTGCATCGTGAGATTCCCGCCGTCGTCGCGATGCAGTTCGAGATCACGGACCGCGCCGCGGTCGTGTTCGGGGGAGAGTTCTATGCGGCGCTCGCGGACGGCTACCCGGTCGACTCGGCGCTGGCCGAGGCCCGCAAGGCGATCTTCGCCGACCAGAACGACGTCGAGTGGGGAACCCCGGTGCTGTTCATGCGCGTGGCCGACGGGCGCATCTTCGACGTGCCGGCCTCGGAGAAGCCGGTGGTCCCTGCAACCACGCCTGTGGTGCCGCCGCCGCCGGCAGTCGAGCCCAAGCCGGCTCCACCTGAGCCCGAGCCGGAACCGGTGCGGGACGAGCCGCCACCCGCGGCTACGGCGGCGGCGACCGAGCGCGTACTGCACGGCTCCGCTGTCCTCTCGATCGTGGGGGCTGTCCTGCTCGCGATCGGCGTCCGCTTCCCGTGGGATTTCCGTGGACGCTCCTGGCTCGATCTGAAATTCGGCACAAACGGCATCGAGGGCGCGGGCTTCTTCACAGGGTTCGCCCCGGTGACCCTCGTGCTCGGAACACTTGCGGCGCTCGCCTTCGCGTTCCGTCCCAGGACGCGCGAGCTTGGCGCAGGGCTCCTGATCGGCTTCGGCGTCGCAGGCGCCGTCAAGTATCTCGGCCTGCTGGGCCAGGTACTCACAGAGAGCGCAACCAGGGGGTCGAGCGCTGTCGCTTTCACCGGAGTGGTCGCGGGCGCGGTGCTCCTCGTCGTGGCCGGCGTCCGTGTGGCGCTGCTCAGCCCGAGGTCGGCGGAACCTGCCGCCCCTCTCGGCATCCTCGTGCCCGCGCTCCTCGGTGGTGCCGCAGTGCTGACCATGATCGGAGTGGTGGTCCCGTTCAACGCGCAGCTCGAACGGTCAGTCGTGCCCGACGAGCATTGGCTGGCGATCGACGCGGTCGTGATCCCGCTGGTGGCGCTCGGCGTCCTCGTATTGCTCACGTGGGGTCGGCGGCTGCTTGGTGCTGGTGTGCTGATCGCCCTCGGCATCGCAACCGCGACCCTGTGGTTGAGGTATCTCGGAGTGCCGATCATCGCGCCCGACAACGCGGGATCGTTCGGGGTGGGCGCCGCAGCCGGGCTGGCCGGTGGTCTGCTCATCCTCGCTGCCGGGCTGCTCGTGTGGCGCAGCGAGGCGTCCGCCCACCCGGCTGCGTCTGGCTAGCTTCCGCCGATCTGCCAGTCGGCGTCGCCGAAGGCCGTGAGGCACAGCGCGGTCAGCTCGCCCTTCGCCAGCAGCTTGCGGCGAATTGCCAACAGGAGGTCGCCCGTGGAGATCGGACGTCGCCTCTTCGACGCAGATGCAAGCTCCGTCGCGATCGTGCGTGCGACGGGCGCTGCGCGCTGGCCGAGCACCGAGGCGATCGTGCCGACGACGAGCGCCGCGCCCAGATCCTGGAACTTCGAGACAAACGTCTGCAGCCCAAAGTCCGTGACGGCGGTCTCGCAGCCGAGCAGCAGGACCACTGGGCGATCGCCGCTCGTTCCCTTGATGTAGTCCCCGTTCAGCTGCGCCAGTAGGCAAGCCTGATCCTCGCCGATCTCGAGCGCCGCGTTGCTCTGCAGCTCCTTCGTGTGTGAGAGGAGCACGAGCAAGGTCGGGTTGCTCCGACCGACGGCTTCGACCCAGGCGTCCCACGTCTCCGCGTACGTCGCCGTATCCGCGATGCGTTCGAGCGCCTTCAGCACGCCCTCGATCTGCCCCTTCTTCACGTCGTCAACGCGATTGCTGGCTGCGAACAGCGCGACGCTAGGCGGCCGCAGCGACATCCGCTCGGCGGAGGGGTGAGAGCGGATTGCGAACTCGACCCCGCGCAAGCCCTGCCGCGCCCAGCTGTCGGCTCCGACGACCTGGCGCTCGATCACTTTCGAGAGCGCCCAGAACCCGAGCGGGCAGACGGTGTCGGCGAGGTGCCGCGGGCCCTTCACCTCGTGATCCGACTCGCACCGGCCGGTCAGCAGCGCGGTCTGCCAGCCGGGGCACAGGCCGGCCTCGGTGGTGGGAGTGGGGAAGCCGTAGACGAGCTCGATCGGGAGGAAGTCGCTGGCGCTCTCAACCAGGACCTGCACCCTGTCCAGAGTCTTGTCTCCGAGCTGGTCTCGTAACGGCTCACCGATGGCCTCGTGCAGCTCTCTGCCCTGGAACGCGAGCGCCCGCAGATGCTCGACGACGTCCGGGTCCGCCAGATCCCCCCTGCGGGCGGCCTCACCCGTCGCGATGCTCTCGAGGATCTCTGTGAGGGTCGGGACGACGTCTTCGATGCGGTCGTTGTCGAAGAGCACGAGCTCCTCGTCGGCGACGCCGGTGGTGTGAGCGCCCGTGCGCGCGACCGCGAGGTCGAACTGCTGTCTGTCACCGAGGTCAGTAGTCCCGGGACGGATCACCGCGAGCTCGAGCTCGAGCCTCGCATCGGGGCCGGCCTCGCCGGGCTCGGCGACCACGAGCCCGCGCAGCAGGGCCAGCTGGATCATGCGATTACGGTGGTAGACCTGGATCTGCGCCTCGAACAGGTCGAGGTCGACGGGCAACTGGACGCCGAACGTGCACGGCCGGCTCGCCCCGGTCTGTGGCAGGAAGATCGTCCCGGTCTGCGGCGGGGAGATCGCGGGCGGCGGGATCAGCATCACGAGCAGCTGCTCCATGTCGCCGACCGGCCCTAGCGCTTCGTCGAAGCTCTCATCGCCTTTCGCCGCCAGTGCGCCCTCTTGCTCGGGACCGATGAAGACCGCGATCTCGTGGACCGCGCCGGCACGGAAAGCGCGCTCGAGGGGCTGCTCCGGCCGGGCGGCGTCGGTAATCATGGCGTTGATCCAGCGCGGCTCCGGCCGCGCTCCGGCCGGGTCGGGCTCGCTTGCTGGCCCCCCGGCCGGGGGCAGGCCTCGCGTTGGCTCCGGGTCGGGCTCGCTTGGTGGCCCCCCGGCCGAGGGCAGGCCTCGCGTGGGCTCCGGATCGGGCTCGCTTGGTGCCTCCGTGGCTGGGGTCCAGCTGCGCGTCGGCTCCTGAACCACGTCGTCGACCGGCGCGTCACCGATCGGTGGTCGGCTTGGCGCGGCCGATCCCCCGAACAACGGTGCGTAGGAATGCGTGAAAAGCGCCGCGGCGTCCGAGATCAGGTATGCGGCCGCCATCCGCTCGTCCCGGTCCTCGGACGCCAGCTGGGCGGCAAGCCTCGGAACGAGTCCATGCAGGCCACCCCGGGAGATGGCCCAGCCAAGGTGGTAACAGAAGGATCGGGGGCCACCCGTCGCTTCTATCTCGACGAACTTGAACAGCAGAGGTTCAGCTCCGTAGGTCGGAGGCGCGTCGTAGAGCACCTCGCCGCTCCGGTACTTGGTAAAGAGCTCCTTGGCCACTCGCTGGTACAGGAGCGATAGGCCGGCCAGGTCCGGACGAAAGCGTCCCTGAAGCGCGTGGATGCCCAGGACGACGTGGTTGCCGTCGAGGAAGTTCGTTACGTGCTCGCGGCCGCTCCTGAGCACCTCTTCGAAGAGAAGAGTGACCGCAACCGCCTGCTCGCGGAGCCGCTCAGGACCAACGTCCGGGTCGAGAAGCTCCCGGAGACCTGCTTCATCTCGTACCGCCAGCGCAGCTTCGACCTCTGCCCGCTCAGCGGGGGAGAGGTCGATGAATCCAGGAGGCTCAACGCCGCCCATCCACTCCGCGGCGGCCGGCGGATGCTCCTCGGCCAGTACCCAAGGAGACGCATCTCTGACAGCTACGCGCTCAGCGTCCGAGTGGCTCGAGATTGCGACACGGGTCGTAAACGATGCGACCTCCAGCCAGTCCGATGGTGCGAGGGGAAGGCGCGTGAGCGCCTCGAAGGCAGCGATCCGAACCTCCGCAGACTCGTCCTCCAGCGCCCCGAACAGCGCGACGAGCTGCGCCGGATCGAGGAAGCGATCGCCCCCGAGACTAGACAACGAGGCTCACCACGACCTCCTTCGCTCGGACGCGAACTCTACGGGATCAAGCCGCACGTATCGATCGCTATTAGGATCGAGGGAACCGAGCAGGGCAGGTAGCCGCCGATGACATCACGGTGCTCCGACAGGGGTCGTCATTCCGGCACGGGCGCCTCTCGAAGGACGTCGTGCCGAAGGTGAGAGACCGGCCCGCCGAGCAGGGGCACGCGGCGCCGCTCTCGCCAGAGCACGGGACGCCCGTCCGTTCCTCGCGCGAGGAGATAGCGCCGTTGAAGCCGAAGACCCTGGTTGGGGACTGCGTGGGCGTCCAGCACGTGGCCCTCTCCGCCCCGGTCTACGCCAGCGTCGATCTCGGCGTCGCTGATACCGCCGATGAGGTCGCTCCGCGGCCCCCGGCGGATTCCGGGTGTCGCATCCGGCCCTGTGGCCGTGGATACGAGACCCTGTACGAATGCGCGGTGCGTAGCGCCCGACTCGTCGACAACAGGCTCGATCCGGTACGGATGCCAGTGTTCCGGAAGCGTTGTGGTCGGCAGCCAGGTGAACTCTCGCGTGCCGGTGGCATGACCCTCCGCGAGGGCCGCCAGCGAGTCGGCGTCCTCCAGCAGCTCGATCCCATCGACTGTCAGCTCCACCGCCCATAGGAGGTTGGCGTCCTCGTCGACGCCGAGGACGATGTCGTCGAGTAGCGCCCCGGTGAGCGGTGTTGCGGCCGTCGGCCAGACGACGAGCGCACTGGGCTCGAGGTTGGTGGTTTGAAACAGGGACCAGTCCGCGGGTGGCTCGAGGTCCCACTCGTCGTCGAAACTGTCTGTGACGAGGACATCGCCGAGGGAGATCACGACGCCGACGCCGGGCGGGTGGTCGGTGTTCGGCTGCCCTTCGACGAGCGTCTCGGCAAGGGGCGCGGGTACCGGCGCGAGGAACCAGTCGTTCGAGTGAGCGGCGATCAGCTCGATGAGGAGCGTCGTTGCGAGGTGCGCGCGACTGGGCGGGAAGCTGCCGATGTCCACCAGGTGGTTCTCGATCTGCCAGAAACGCGGATGGGGCGCGCCCGGATACTGAAGGCGCATCGGGATCACCTCGCGCGTTTGCGACGCTCCCGCTCCCTCGGGCGGCACGACGAGCGTGGTGCCGGGGTCCCCGTCGGCCGTGTACCAGTCCACATCACCGCCGCCGTGCGCGGTTACGTGCAGCGTGGAGCCCGCCACCGGGAACCGAGTCGCGTAGTCCAGCGTGTTCCGGCTCCAGGCATCTCCGCGCTGCTCAGGCATCCCTGTCAGCGCTGCATGGTCCGCATCGATGAAGCCGAGGTGAAGTGCGAGCCGTCCGTCGACCTCGCCCTCGAAGGCGGATCCGTAGGGCGAGGGCAGCGGGTCCTCGAAGGCGGCCCGCTGCCGTTGCTCGGCGGTCAGGTCATCCTTCACGGCGCGCCCTACCCGCACTCGTCGGCCGACGGTCCACCAGTCGTCCACGGTGCCCTCGACGATCGGCTCGGCGGGAATCACGGTCGGGTCGAGGCCGCCCACGGGCTCGAGTGGAATGTGTGCCGCCGTCATCGAGACGAGGACCGGCGAGCTCGCGTCCTCGCCCAGGTGCTCTCCGGTCGTCCACTGGCGCGCGAGCAGCCAGAGTGGGTCGGCGACCTCGGCGGCAAACCCTCGCTGGAGATCGCCGAAGGGCGGCAGCGGCTCGATTCGCCGGTACCACTCGATGCTCATGGCGCTTCCCCGAACAGCGAGCAGGCGGCAGCCCCCGTATCGAGCGCGATAGCCGCGGGAACCCCCACCGGGAACGGGTCGGCCAGCGGGACGCGTACTGCGCGCGCACGTGTGAGCTCGCGCGCATGCGCGACGACGTCGCGCACGGTTCGCGTCGTCCACACCTGGCTCGGGTCCGGCGGGAGACCGAGCAGGACTGCCTGCGGGGCGCGCGCCCGTGGAGCGTCGAAGCCGAAGGCGGTCCAGGTCGTGTGGTGCCGCGACGGCACCGTCTCCGCCCAGCTGTCGAGCATGGAGAGGCCGATGGTCCCTCCCGGCCCAGGCAGCTGCTGACGGCTCGAGCGATAGACGACGGTGATCGCCCGATCGCCCTCCCGCCCGTTCGGCTCCTGGACGGGCGGGTCCCAGATCGTTCCGGGCGGTGCGTCGGTCGCGGCGATCCACGGCTCCTCGGTCGTCAGCTGGAGCAGTTCGAGCCTGGCCAGAGACGAGCGGACTGCCGCCACTACCTCGAGCCATTCGCGGTCGAGATCCGGGTCCGCCGTCACCGGGGGCTGGGTGGCAGGGCAGATGAGCGGCAGCCCGAGAGCGGGGGCGAGGAGCCCGCGGATGGCGGCCGCCAGATCGTCCGCCCCGGCCGGCGAGCCCGATGCCGCCGACAGCCGCTGACGCAGCGTCCTTGCTGCGTCGGCGGCGGCGTCGACCTGCGACGTGCCGGCCAGCGCGACGACGCCGAAGCGGCGCGCCGCCACCAGGGCCGCGGGGAGCTCCGCCGGGTCGCCCTCCAGTGCCTCTGCGACCGCCTGCAGCTCGGCTCGTACCCAGGTGAGACGCCGCTCCAGGTCGGCGGCATCCCCGGGGTCTCGGGGACCGCTCGAGAGCAGCCCGCAGATCAGCTCGAGCGTCTCCAGCTTGGAATCGGCCGTCCCGCCGTCGGGCTCGGCGGGCAGCGCCGCGACGGCGAGCTGACGAACTGTGGCCGGCCCGAGGATGACCAAGTCGCCGACGCCGAGCTCGAGGTCGTCGAGCGAGACGGAGGTGCCGCTGGCCGTCCAGGTCCAGGCGCTCGCCGCTCCCAACTCGACGTCGAGCAGCTCGAGCAGCGCCGGATCGACAACGCTTGTCGGGCTCGTCGCGTTCGTGACGGTCGTGCCGGGCTCGACGTCCGTCCGCTGCTCGAACTCGTCCTCCCAGCGTGTGGCCACGCAGACCTTCGTCTTGACCGTTCCCGCCTCACGTTGCGTCCGCAGCATGCGGAGCTGCGGTGGGGCGCCGAGGCCGGCGCTTGCCTGTAGAGCTTCCGCCGCCGCTTCCATACGCCCGCCAACCACGTCGTGCATCGCGTCCGCCACGAGGAGGTCCGCGTAGGTGTCGAGCGAACGCCGGAGATCCGCGAAGAGCTCCCCGGCTAGCGGTTGCAGCCAGTCTGGCACGAGCGCAGCCTCGGCGGCCTGTGGGCTCGGGCCTGTCGCGTCGAGCACGCGCTGCCCGTCACACACGCGCCTGCCGGCCCACTCGGGCCGGGCGGGGAAGGCTCTCCGGAGGTCCTGGACGCGGCCCGGCTCCCCGAGCCGTCGCTCGATCTCGCGGCCCAGACCCTCGCTCAGGTGGACGCCGAGGCGGACGTCCTCGGCGAGTCGTGCGGCGACGCGGATGCCGGCGGACTCCAGGTTCATGGACCAGCGGTCGGCCTCGGCCGGGTCCGTGGGATGGACGGCGTGGTCGCGCAGGACCGCTGCGGTCAGTGCCTGGTAATAGCCGGGTGCGTGCAGGAGCCCGGCCTCGGTCGGCGGAGTCTCGTCGGGGCTCGGGCGGAGCCCATCCACCCAGCCGTACGCGCCTAGGGCCCACTCTGCTCCGGAGGCAGCCAGCCGGAGCAGCCGGCTGTGCGCGACGGCGGTGTCCCATGCGTCTGGGCGGCGGCTCGCACAGTCCAGCACGGCAGGGAGGGCACGGGCGATCTCCTGACTGTCGCGCTCGAACAGCCCGCGAACAGCAATCCGGACGTCCTCGAACTGCCGGAAAACCGCCGCCTCGGGCGCGCCGTCGGCGAGACCCTGGGCGAAGGCGACCGCGTTGCCGGGAAGGTCTTCCGCGCGCGAGCCCGAGTTGCCGCCGTCGCGCGAGAGCTCCCTCGGGTCGAGGTCCTCGAACAGGTACCTCTCCCGCCAGTCGGGGAAGTCCGGATCGATCAGGCGGCTCACCTCGGCCTGCGTCAGCACGAGCGAATGGCGGACGAGCCGCGCGAGCACCGCCGGAGGTAGGTCGTCGACGCGCCACACTCGACTGTGGTCGTCCGCGTTCGCGAGCTCCTCCCAGGCCGAGCCGAGGTACCGATCGACGACCTCGAGATAGTCCTCCTGGACCTTCGCCGGCCACGGCAGCACCGGGCCGAGCGGCGCGAGCTCGCGCTCGGCGTCGCGCATTGCCAGCCTCCGCCAGCGCTGCCGCCACCGGGTGATGAGCCCGTCGTCGCCGAGCGCGGGAATCCCGGTCTGGGCGGCCTCGTTGATCAGCGCCAGGACCGCGAGCAGGGGCAGGCTGCGCGAGCCGTACTCGCGGGTGGTCGGCACCTGGGCGAGGAGGTCGAGCAGCGCAGCTGGGTCCTCCGCCGGAGGCGGGCCCGGCTCGTCGGGCGAGGTCGCCATGAGCGCGGCGAGGTGCTCCGCCGCCCTGAGGACGTTGCTCTGGTGCAGCCACTCACCAGGCCAGGGAGGCGGCGACGCCGCCGTCAGCGGCAGGAGACCATACGGAAGGTCGCCGATGCGAAGCACGGGGAAAGGACCGAATGGGGCGAGATGGCGGCCCGCCCACTCGCCGAGCGTCCACGCGACCTGCCCCAGGCCGAGGAAGTCCTTCAGGGCCCGTTGCCAGACGACCGGCCAGAGCGCGGTCACGAGCGACGACGCCGCCGACGCCAGCGAGAGGTCGGCGCCGGGCACTCCATCGAGGAGGGGCGAGCCGGTGAGCGCCCAGGCCATCCCGCCGACGTCGTCGGGGGCGTCCCGGCTCACCGAGAACCACGCGGATGTCGCGCCGGCCGGATCCACCGTCGGCTCGCCCGCCACGGTGTTCGTCGGCGTGAGCGGGGCGAGGGGGACGAGAACGCCCGCGTCCGCGTGCGCGGAGAAGAGCTCCTCGGGTCGGAGCTGCGGCGGTCCGTCCTCTTCGCCGTCCTCCCCTAGCGCCGTGTCCATGCCGACGCACATCACGACGCGAAACGCCGGCTGCTCGCCGTCGGGCAGCTCGCCGAGGTTCACCCGTGCCGCCAGCCCGACGTCCTTCGCCGCCTGGAACGAGTTCCACCATCCCCGCGGAAGCGGGGCGCTGCTGTCGCCCTCGGACGGGGCGATGCCCTCGAAAGATGCCTGGGTCGCGATCTTCTCGTGTTGCGGGAACAGCGTGTCGAGGAGCTCCCAGTCGTCACTGCCGATCTGCTGAGCCCAGATCTCGAGCCGGCGCGGCAGTCCGACGAGCTGGAGCTCAGGCGTCCGCGTCGGATCCGCGTCCGGGTCGTCCGCGACGAAGCCGCCCTCCCCGTCGGGCGTGACGGCGACCGTCCTGAGCAGGTAGGCGGCGCGGGCTGGGCCGGTCTGGCCGGCGAGGATGCTGAACGGAGTCCAGCCGCTTTCCGCGTCCAGCTCGCCCTCGCTCTTCGACCAACAGGCCGCGACGAGCTCGCGTTCCGCCTTCGTCGAAGGATGGGCGGGCGCTGCGAGCGCGATGGGGTCCGGCTCGACCCGGATGCGGAGCCACCAGGCCGCCTCTTCCGTGCCGGGCTCGGCGTCGGCGACAGGTCGCGTGAACCGGGTCTCGAGCCGCACGGGGAGCAGCACGCCCACCGCCGCCCCGGGGCCGAGGTCCTCCCCCGGGTCGTCGGCGAGCAGCGCGTCGAGCGCCGCCTCGACCTGGAGCGCGCGGCGGGCAGTCTCGTCGAGCGTCTCCCGACGGGAGTGGGCGCTCTCCGCTCGGGCGCGAACGTCCGGGTCGTCGAACCGGGAGGGATCGCCGACCCTCAACCAGGCCGGGTCGTCGGCCACGAGGGCCGCGACACGATGGAGCTCGGCCCGGGCCTCCTCAAGCTCCTCCCGTGCCCTAGCGGTGCGGTCCTCGAGCACGCTCACAGGAGGTTCCCGAAGAAGGCGCGGATCGGACGCTCGAGGGTCCGTCCGGCGTACTGTGCCGCGTCCAGGGCTCCTGCGGCGGTCGGCCGCCGGGTGGGATGGACGAAGCGGATCCCGGGCGGGGGCTCCTCGAGGACGAGCCAGTGGGAGCGCGCCACGTCCGGCGGGCGTGGGAAGCCGAAGAACACGAGCTCGGGATGGAACACGCCGCTGAACACCGGCCAGACCCGGCCGCCGAGCGAGTCAACGTCGGGCGGCACGGCGCCCTCCCAGTTCTCGCCGTTCGCGTTGGGCGCGAGATAGACCTGTGTCTTCGGGTAGCGGCGGAAAAGCTCCGTGTGTAGTACGACGACCAGCATCGCGCCCTCCACGTTGTCGGCGTGCGATACGTCACCAAGTGCCGTCTGGTCCGGCCACAGGGGTGCCGCGGCGGGGATCGGAGCGGCGATGTCGAGTATCGGCTTCACGTCGCAGGCGACGCCGTGATCGGCCGAGACGGCGACGTCCGTGATGGACTGCCAGAAACGGCGGAGCGGCATCCACCCGGTGGTCACCGGGAGGTTGCGCCAACGGAGCTCGCCGACCGCCTGGTGATTCGCACCCACGAGGAGAGCCTCGATGAAGGGCGGGTTCGTCGAGACGGCGAGCACACGGTCGAGAGGGATGTCGCCCGCCCCCGGCAGCAGCCAGTTCGGCGTCTCCTTGGCGACGAACGACCACAGCGGGATGTCGAGTTCCGGCGCCACATCCGGCTCGCTCAGTACGGGCTCGCGCAGGCCCTCGATCTCGCCGAGCACGAAGTCGATGACGAACGGCCGATCCACGGTCGGGTCGATGGCGCCCACGATCGAGACAGCGAGCGCGCCGACGTCGTCCACGGGCCGGCAGGGGGGCCACCAGGGCTCGGTGCCGTACAGCCCTCCGCCCCGCAAGCCGTCGATGATCGGGCCGTCGACTCCGTCGAGCTGGCGGAGAAGCGACCGGGCGACGAGGGCGGGACCCGAGCCCTCCTGTTCGCTCTCCGCGAGCTGGGAGAGGAGCTGCATCGCGGCGCCGCCGTCCAGGTCGCGGCCGCCCGCCAGGAGATCGACCAGCTCCGCGTCCTCTCCCTTCGGGACTTCGGGGCAGGTCCGCGCCGCGGTGTCGATCAGCCCGGCAGGGGAAAGCGCGCTCTCCGAGGCGACTCTGGTCAGTGCGCTGCGCGGCCTGAGCATGCGCCGCGCGGCCGAGGAGAAGAGCGCAGGGACGAGCCACGGCGTGCGGTCGGAGAGATCGTCGAGGGCGGTGCTCGCCGAGCCGGTCGGCAGGCGCGCGAGCATCGGGCCGAGCACCGACAAGGCGGCCACGGGATCTGTCGGGATGCGCTGCGACCACTGCGTTCGCGTCGCTCGCAGGCCGATGCCGAGGTGGCGAACCCGCTGTGCCGCGGCCGCGAGCGAGCCGGCCTGCGCCGCGGCCCCGTCGACGATGCGCTGCTGCCATGAGATCGCCGCCCAGGCGCCGATCCCCGCCGCCCCCCGCGCGCGCAGATCCTCCAGAAGTTGCTGCCGCCAGCCCGGCCCCGGCGGCGCGGGCGGTGCCGCGCCATCGGGCTTTTCCGCGAGCCAGGGCTCGTCGTAACGCGGGGGCCCCAGGATCCAGCGGTGGGGCTCGCCCGGCGTGACTTGGGAGCCGACGAGCTCCGCGGTCTTCGCCGCGATCGCATCGGGCAGCGGATCCTCGACGAAGGGAGGCGCTCCTTCGGGCGCGATGGCGACGAGCGCGCCGAAGGTGGCGAGCGACTCGTCCACGGTTGGATCGGTGGCCGCGGGGCCTGGATCGACCTGCGCCCTGCCGAAGGAGGCAGCGGTGAGGTCCGCCTCCTCCTGCACTGTGAGCGGCTCGAGCCTAGAGGCGATTGCGCGGAAGTCGTCGTCTTCGTCGATCGTCCGGAAAGTCCACGCATCCAGGCAGGGCACAGTGACCCCGGCCACCGCATCCGACGCGGTCCAGGCGTCGAAGAGCTGGAGCGCACCGTCGCCGCCCGGACGCGCAACCCAGGTCGGCACGAGGACGGCGGTCCAGCTCTGCCCTTCCGTCAAGTCACGAGGGCTGAGGATCCGGGAGATGGCGCCGCCCGGGAGTTGATGCGCGTGCGCCCAGAGGTGCGCGCTCGCCAGCGGATGGCTCGTGATCGCCTCGCCGCGCAGGTCGACCTCGTCGCCGCGTGCCACTACCTCCACGCCCGTGATGCCGACGACGAGCACGAGCCAGGGCCGCAAACCGCCTCCGAGGGGGTTGCGAACGGGGGAGTAGCGCCATGGCAGATCCGCGTCGCGCAGTTCGACGTGGGCGACCCTGGAGATCTCCGCATCCAGCGTCCCCGGTGCCGGCTTTCTGCCGATGACCGCGCCGGGGGCCAGGCCGACGACGTCCGCGGGGCCGACGAAGCGGAAACGCGGCTTTGCCACGACCGGGTTGCCGATGGCCGAGATGTTGAGCGTCAGCTCTCCTTCGACGTGGGTGCCCGTCGCAACGTCCGTGGCCAGTGCCGAGAGAGCGGGACGCTGCCAGGCGAGAAACGTTTCCTGCATCTCCGCCTACAACCCCGCCAGTACGGCCGGGCGGTCGAGATCGGCTTCCGATTGCGGCGTCGTGAAGAAGTGCGGCCCGACGGTGTTGCCACACATCTGCACCGCCTCGGTGTACGTCGCGAAGGTCTCTCCGCCTCCCGACCACGTCTGGGCAGTCAGGGTCACGAGCGGAGCGTTCGTCTCCACGCGGGCGGGTTCGTCGCGTGCCTGGACCAGCGCGAGCAGCAGCGCCGGGAAAGGGAGCCCGTCGACTTGGGCATGCTCCTGGAGAACCTCTCCGCGCACCTTCCGGAGCACCTCTGGTCCGGACTCGCCGGTCTCGTTCGGGCCCGCGATGTCGGCACCCCCCGCGACCTCGACGCCGGACGGCAACAGCTCGTACGTCGGTCCCTGCAGAGCCTGCGCGGCCGTGAGGTTTGCGAACGTCCCGGGCGCGAACCGCTCCGTCGGCGTGCCGGACTTGCCGTCGACCGCGACCCGCACCACCGTGGTGCCGCCGAAGGACGTGCCGCTGACGCGCCCGATGATCGTCTCCACCGGGACGAGGTGCTGGCTCCAGGCGAGCACCCCTCGCGGGCTGACGACGGCCATGCCGTCGTCCCGGTCGACCGGCTGCAGCGTGACGCCCGTGTCGCCACCCCGCACCGCCCGAATCGTGCTCGGCTGCACCTGGCCTGCGACGACGACCGCGGGGTCGAGCGAGGGCGGCCGGGGCGGCCCACCGCCGGAGCCGAACGTGAACGTGTCGCTCCAGTGCAGGTCCTTGAGGAACGTCTCGATCGTGACGCGGCCGCTCAACGTGACCGGTCCAGGCGCATCGATGGTGCCGTCGAACCTGATGCCGCCGAAGGTGCGTCCGAGGAAGCGGGCCGAGAAGCCTGCCGCCACGGCAGCGTTGATGTGGAACGGGTCGAACTGCACCAGCGCGTCTACACCCATGAATCCGCAGATCGAGGCGATCTCGGCGTCGATGCCGAGCTCGAGGCTGCCCCCGATCTGGAGCGTGTTCGATGTCGCCGCGAGGTACCCCTCCGCACGAACGCGGATACCCGGTAACGGGCTGTCGAGCGCGAGCCCGACGCGGCGCAACGAGCGGATCTGGGCCGGCTCGGGCGTGAAGCCCGGATAGAAGCCGCCGATGCTGAGGACGGTGTAGCCGGGCTCCCCCCACGACGTCGCGAAGGCCAGGTCGCCGTGGATCGTGAAGATGCCGAGAACGCCGCTGTCTACGAGCGCTGCGTCAAGCGTCCCGGTCTGGCGCGCGAAGTCGAGCACGCCCGCGAGGTCCGCCCGGAGCTTCACCACGGGGTCGATCCCGGCCCGAAGGACGCCGACGAGCGCGATGCGCCGGGGCCCTGGCAGCTCCATGAGGATCCCGAGGTCGACCGAGGCGAATCCGTGCCCCGCGACCTCGAGCCACGACACGCGGAACGTGGGGCCGGCGACCGCGCTTCCACGTGAGGGCTGCAGGATCGCCTCGGCTGCCTGCAAAGCGGCAGCGCCAGATGGCCCGATGTCCAGCGGGAAGAAGGCCGCCGCGGCGCTGCCGTCGCTGAGACGGGCCGCGAGCTGCGGCGGGTCGAGCCGCCGCTCGATCCCGACGATGCCGCCGATCCGGCTTATCTGCACGCCGAAGCCCAGCTGGATCCCCGGCGTGAACCCCGCGGAGAGCACTGCGAGGAACGAAGGCCCGCCGTCGACCCGCGTGAGGCTCGCGAGCCCGGCGACCTCGACCACGCCTACGTTGGCCGCCAGGACGCCGGCGATCCCGCCCGGGCGCTCCTCCAAGTGCCCGCTGCCCTTGAGCGGTCCCGCGTCAAGGCGGGCGCTCACCTGATCGAGCCGCAGCGGCCCGAGCAGGATCGTGCGCGGGATCGGTCCGGGGCCGGGGGCGATCAACCGGTGTGCGCCGGCTCTCGCTGTCACCGACAGGGGCCCAAGAGTCGCGCTGACCTGGACGCCATCCGGCGCAGACCAACCTGCTAGCAACGCCCGACGTCGAAGCTCCTCGATCGGAATCGAGTCGAGAATGGCTGAGATAAGCCGTTCGCTGAGTTCGTCCTGCACCGCATTCCAGCTCGCAACCGCCACGTCGATCGCGGCGGGGTCGGCCTGCGCGATTGCGCCGTCCAATTCGGCTGCGGCGGTCATGAGCCCGGGAACCGGATCGCCGACCAGCCCCTGTACCTCCGTCGCGTACTCGGTGGCAGTTGGTGGCACTAGACGCGCATCCGAAGATCTGACCCGTCCATGTGGAGGTGCCGGTCGGGTCGGCGGTCCCAACCAGTCGAGCTGTCTTGACGCTAACAAACAAGCCGTGCGTTTTCTAGGACGGCACCGCAACGCTCATCCCGTTGCCTGTAGTGGCAGAATCGTGTCGACGCCACTTGCAGTCGGGAGGAGGATGTATGCCGACCATAGAGGAGCTACAGGTTCGCGGCGAGAAGCTGTTCACCCGACTTCTGAAGAGCCATGGAGAACGACCGCATCCTGCGCGCCGCCGTCGCCGGCGCGCGCTCACCGCCGCAGCTGAGCCGGCAGCCGAGCGGGACGCGGCTTTCTGCTGGTTCGACCCCGAGGATGCCGCGGCGGCATCGGCGCTGGCGTTCCGCCTAGCGGCTCTGGCCGGGTCGAGCGAGGATCCGGAGGAGGGACTGGGAGCGGCGCTAGATCACGTCGACGAGCTGATCGGACAATCCGATCCGGAGGAGATTCGGCAGGCGTTCTCGCTGTTCGTCACGCACAACCGCGAGGGCCGCCGGCTCCGGAAGCCGCGGACGGTCGCAGCGGCGCCCGAGCTCTTCAACCCTGCCAGGGCGGGGAGCGGCGGCGTTCAGGAGGTATCGGTGGGAGGGGCGTCGCCGGGGCTCGACTACTGGCGCGAAGACCCGCTGGCGAACGAGCACCACGAGCACTGGCATCAGGTCTACCCGTTCTCCGGCCTTCCGCCGCGGAGCTGGGACGAGTGGGTTGCCGGCACCGATACGGCCGACATGGTGGCGATCCTCGAGGCGGTCGCTCCCCAGGAGGACTGGGCCGACATAGTGGCGCAGTCCACACCCGCCCAGCTCGGCGAGCTCTTCGCCGGCGGTGATGCTCAGGGTGCCTTCGGCGACCTGCCCCGGGAGCTCTACCGCAAGCTGTTCACGCTCAACGACCGCCAGGGCGAGCTCTTCTTCTACATGCACGTGCAGATGCTGGCCCGCTACGACGCGGAGCTGCTGTCGCACGACCTGGCGCGAGTCGAGCCGCTCGACCCGAGCGCGTGGGAAGACCCGATTGCCGCCGGGCACGACCCGATCGAGCTCCAGGGCTACGGCCGCAGGGAGGAGCTAGAGTCGCTCGCCGCCGACAGCATCGCCTTCCTGCAGAGCCTGCACCTCGAGATCGAGGAGGCGCTGGACGCGGGCATGCTGAAAGGGCCGGACGGCGTGAGCGACGTCCCCATCGATCGGGACAACCTCGGGCATGCCGTCGAGCCCACGGTGACACAACTACACGATCTCGACGAAGGTGCGTACCCGGGGCTACACGGCGCCGGACATGTCTTCATCGCCCGGCTTGCGACACCCCTAGGCGTGATGAGGAGCCCGGTGACCGCCATTCGGGACCAGGTCTTCTGGCAGTGGCACAAGTACATCGACAACCTGAACGCGCGCTGGCAGGAAGCTCGCGGGCCGGAGGACTTCTCCGACGGGCCGCCCGTCGTCGTCCGCAACGGCCTCGCCGGCGAAGATGGTGCGTGGGCGAGCCCGGACATCATCCTCTGCCGCGCGATCGACCTGCCCGACGGGGCTGATCCGGCGAGCCTGGGCGAGCCGCTTTTCGGTGGCGACAGCTGGGACACGGACTTCAGCTCGGCAACGGCAGAGGCGAACGGGGTGACGCTTAACACCGTCGACGAGCTGACGACGACGCTCGCCACCGGCAATTTCGGCGGCCGCCAGATCCGCTACCTCACGCACGAGCCGTTCTCGTACTTCGTGCGCCTCGAGAACACCGACGACGACGCGGTCGGCGTCACGGTTCGTGTCTTCCTCGCGCCGGCGGCCGAGGCGGAAGACCGGCGCATGTGGATCGAGCTCGACAAGTTCGTGGTCGACCTGCCGGCGGAGGCCAGAGTCGTCGCGTACCGGCCGGACACCGAGTCGTCGGTGATCAAGCGACCGCACGACGAGAGCCCTGCTCGCGTCTTCTTGCCCGACGGGGCGGCCGGCGAGAACTCCTACTGCGACTGCGGCTGGCCGTACACGCTCCTGCTTCCCCGCGGCAAGCCGGACGAGGGAATGCCGTTCCGGTTGATGGTCATGTGCACCTCTGCCAAGGACGACCTCGTGGACGCACCGGGAGAGTGCGGCTCGGTCAGCTACTGCGGCGCCGTCGACCGTTATCCCGACGCCCGCGACATGGGCTATCCATTCCACCGCCCGTTCGGCGGCAGCTCTACGGCCGTGCAGGACACGATCCTCGCCCTACCGAACGCGGCGGCGCGCACCGTCACGATTCGCCACGCCTGAGAACCGACTAGAGGTCGAGCTCCTGATCGACCCAGAATGTCGTCCTGCTCCGGATCTTCTGGGTATTTCGGAGCTCGCTCTTGAGCTCGAGCGCGTCGATGAGCGTCCGGCGCGGCACCTCCGTGCCGCGGGACTTCGACCCGTGCTTGTTCGAGAGGGTCGAGACGAACGTGACGAGGCGGTCCGGGCCCGCGGTCTCGCTGGCGCGTGCGAATGCGTTCCATAGCGTCTTCGGGGTCGCGTTGAGGCTGCCGTGGTGACCGACCTTGTAGACACGGACGCCGGCGAGTTGCTCGCGGATCTGCTCGCGCCGCTTGGCGGTGAAGAGCGCGTAGCTCCAGTTCTCGAGCTGCGCGTCGCCGGGAAACAGCAGTCGGCTGTCGCCGACGTGGAAGAGGAGGATGATGCTCGTGTTGTTGAGGACGCCGTCCAGCGCCCGCACGATCGCCAGCATCTCGTCCGCCCGCATGCGATCGATCTGAGGAATCACCCAGCGAGCTTCCTGCGGGACCGACTTCGCGGGCGGTGAGTCCGGGAAGATGGCGCAGCCCTCCGACCCGCCCCGAGCCTCTTGCTCCGCCCGGCCGGCCGCGAGATGCCAGAACTCGATCGGGTCCGTCGACGCCTGCGTCTCGATCGTCCTCGACTGGTCGAGGGTCGGCGGCCCGAGCACGTCGACGCGGACGCCGGGGAGGACCCTGGCGATCGGAAGCCTCGTCCCGAAGGAGGCGTAGACGTGCTGCTTGCCCATCCTCTCCAGGCCCAGCACGGCCGCCTTGTTCTTGATGTTCGTCATCCCGAGGAACCGAACCTGCCCGGACAGGGTCTTGGGGACGCCGGCTGCTTCGAGCCTCGGGACGTGCTCGACGACCGTCGCGGCGAAGGCCTGGAGGTCGGACAGGCGCGAGACGAGCGTCCGGCTCGCGAGCGGTTGCGCGCCGCTCCCGGTGGGTGCGGGACCCGTTGCCTCGGGGTCGAGCGCCGGGTCCTCCGTCCATGGCTGGACGACCAGCTGCGGGTCGAGCGACGCGATGACCTCACCCGACTTGCCCCCGAACCCGGAGATGTGGTCCGAGTGACGGTGCGTGGCGACGACCATGTCCAGCTTCCCGCCACAGTCCACCTTGATCTGCTCGGCGACCGTGAGCATGTCGGGGCTGGAGCTCGACCCCTCGCTCGAGCCGAAGTCGATTAGCACGTTGCGCTCCCGCACGCTCGGATAGCGAAACGTGATGAGGTAGCAGTCGCCGAAGCCCACGTTGTACGACCGGATCCGGACCTGGTTGGGGCTCACGGCCATCACCAGACCTCCCTGCGGCGGACGTAGTCCTCACTCGCTCGCAGGCGGTGGATCGTGGACAACCGTGCCGCGAAGGAGTGCCCCTCGTCGAAGACTCCTTCTCGCCACAGGTACTCCAGGCGCCGCTGAGTGCGGGCGAGCCCCGCCTCGTCTGTCTTCGCGGGCAGCTTGTTGTGGATCTCGTACTTGACCGTTCCGAACTCGTCGAGGATCAGCGTGCTGCCGCCACGGAGCACGACCTCCTGGTCGTCCGCCATGCCGGGTGGCTTGCGCAATCCGTAGGCCTCGAGCTCCGAGGCCTGCAGCTTCAGGTACTGCGTGCACTCGGCCACCGTCTCGTGGAGCACGAACCCGTCGTCGGGTGACGTGCGCAGGCAGGGCCGTACGCTTTCGATCCTCATGTAGGCGGTCGGCTCGAGCTCGAGATGCTCGCGGTTCGCCCAGACCAGCCGGAACATCTCGATCGGATCCGTCCGCAGGCTGGCGAAGCGCACGCCCTCGCGGCCGAGCTGCACGTTGGAGGTCCTCCACCTCCCGTCCGAGCACGAGTTCGGCGGGACGATCCCGTAGCGCGCGAACCAGGTCTTCACGGCCTCGCGGAGCCCGTGCCGGGAATCGTCCCCGCGCACGGCGCCGTCAGCGGTGATCAGTGCGCTGAGGAAGTCGGCGAACTCGATGTGGATCGGCGGCGTGTAGTCGATCGCGCGGACGGCCGCGGTCAGGAGCAGGTCGGCGGCGACCGAGCCTTCCTCGGCGACGCGCTGCCTGTCGAGGAACTCGGTGTCGATCGTGCCGAGCGCCTTCAGCCGGCGCGTCCACACGTCCAGGAATGCGCGCATCATCGCCGCGACGAGCACCTCGCCCCGCCGGTGCGCCTCCTGGAACTCGATTCGTTCGAGTGCCTTCTCGTCCGGCTCGATCGCGACCGACCGCCGCAGGGCGTTCACACGGGCCTGCCCCGACTCCGACTCCATCTCGTCCGCGAGCCCGAGGAGCACCGTCGACTTCAGCGCGTCGAAGGTCACGTCCGACCGGCGGACGAGCCCTTCCGGCGCCTCCGAAGTGCTGAGCAGCTTGCCCACGACTTCGGGAAGCGAGAAGACCGAGAGCAGCGCGACGATGTCGGAGAACGCCTCGTGGAACGCACCCTGGTCGGGTGACGACGGCTCCAGGAATCGACGCCGAAGGCCATCGAGCAACGCGTGCGTCGTCTCGTGCACGACGATGTCGTGCGAGAGGCACGTGAAGACTCGACAGTCCTCGGTGTTGTAGTAGCCGAACACCAGCGCCTCGCTCTCCCGAGAGTAGAAGGCGTTGGCGGCCTCGAAGGCGTGAGGGATCACCTTGAGCTGATGCGCGTCGAAGCCCCAGCGGATGCGCCGACCGAGGGCGAGCTCGAACCGCGCGAGCGTACGGGACACCAGCGCGTAGACGTTCGAGGCGTGGAACGCCGGATCGCCCAGGATCGTCCCGTCCGGCGGGGGGCTCTCGTCAGAGGCCTGGAACGGCGCCGCGGGCCGGTAGAGCGTCCCGGTCGTCGCGTCGTAGTCGACGACGTGGATTCGATGGCCGAGCGGGCCGCCGGCGAGCTCTTCGTACGGAAGATCGACGGTCGCGGTGAGGATCGACGAGCCACGGCGGACGCCCGCGTCCTGCGCGACGACTCGCATCCTCCTCGTCCGGAGCTCGCTCAGCTGCGGCACCTCCTCAGCGACGATTCTCCCATAGCGCCGGTGACGATCAATCCCCAGGTGGCTCGAGCCCGGGCGGACGTGTGAAGTCCGCGACGATCCCGCTGAGGAACGCTCGCTCGGATCGCGCACCGGGCCCCATGCCGAAGCGTGCAAAGGCCTCCCAGATCCCGGCTAGGACCTCGTCGTGCTCCGACGGCGACAGCTGCCCGCTCGACAGCCGACCGTCGAGCGCCGCGAGGATTGCGTCGCGCATGTCCAGGAAGCTCGGGTTCGCAGGCGAGAGCTTTAGCGCGTCGACGACGAGTTGAGGGCCAAGCGTACGACCGATCTTGCGGTTCATCTCGAGCAGGGTCGCGCACCAGATCTCGCCGATGTTGTGCTCTTCGTCGTAACGGCCCGTCCCGAGGTCGCCGAAGCTATCGGGAAAGTCGCTGTTGTAAGGGAAGCTGCGAATACCGTCGGGATTGTCCACCACCCAGTCGCCGACGACTGTGGTGTCATTGATCGTGCACGCGATGTAGTCGCCCCAGCCCTCGCCCATGCCGCCGCTCTGAGGATCGTCGAGCGCGCGGACGTTCAGCGGCCCGCCGACGAGCCGGTTCGTGACGCCGTGCATGAACTCGTGGAAGACGACCGACGAGTCGAAGGCGGTGTGACGGTCGGTCGAGGACACGAGCCCCATCCGCATCGTCGGGCCTCGTCCGTCTATGAGCGTCGCCATTGTCGCAGTGCCTTGCACCGGGCCCGGGAAGGAGCGCGCGTCGACACGGTCGCTGCCGAGACCGCCACGTCCCAGGTTGTCGCGCTGGAAATTGCCGTCACGCTCACGGAACCCGAGGAGATAAAAGTAGTCGTGCATGACGCAGTTGTAGAAGAAGATGTTGAGGACCTTTTGGTCGTCGCCGACGGGATCCTCGGGATCGAAGACGACGGTCTCGCCCGAGATGATCCCTTCCAGCGTCGGACCGGTGTCGTCCAGGTGGGCGAAGACAGAATTGCCGGACGCGCTTTCCTCGTCCACCCACGGATCAGGGAAACCCGCGATGAGGTCACCCGGGATCGGCAGCCCATGCTCCTCGAGCTCCATCGGGAAGTCGACCAGCTCTCGATCCTGGCTTCCGTGGACTCGGTAGACGTTCCCGCGACCTGCCGCGGACTTGACGAGCTGTTTGCAGAAGAGGATCTCGCCCGTCTCCGCGTCCACTATGGACCGATACTGCTCGTCGTAGTTCCCCAACGTGAGAAGCACCTCCCAGGAGAGCCTCAGCTCGTCGAGAGGGAACCAAATCAGGCTCGCCTTTATCTCGGCGCCGAATGGGCCGGGCTCGAGCACGGACGCGAAGTCGGGTCGATCCGGAAATGCTGCTATGACCCGGGGCTCGAACCCCGCGAGGTCAACGCTTGCAGGGCGTAGCGGCTCACCGAAGGCGTCGGTCTTGCCCTGCTCGTCCTCGTCGGGCGACGCGACATGCTCTGCGGCGCGCCGCACGGCGTCCTCCACCGTGAGCCCTGGCCGAACCGGACGGTTCTCGGCCACGGTGACGGTACTTCCGACGGACTCGGTGATCGCGCCGTCGGGCTGGAACCGCACTGTGCGGGCCGCCCCGTACACGGTTATGCCTTTGTACAGCTGCTGCAGGTGAACGGCGCGCGCTCCGCTGGACGCCTTCTGCACGGTCGAGTCCGGAGCGAACTCGGCCGGCTGCTCGGGGGAGAGGCCCAGTGCTCCCCCCACCTTTTGCACATGAGCGAGTGCGCGGGAGACGAAGTTTCCCTCCTCCGCAGGCGCGTCGTCCAGAGCAAGCGCGGCGGGATTGCCGGTCGTTGCGTCCATGCTCGCGACGCGTACCCGCTGCTCGCCGGGCAGAGCTCGAGAGACCTCCTCCGCCGCGGATTTGAGCAACGACGCCCGCGCGGACGTCACGATCGTTCCGCCCTTGGTCGCGGGCCTCCGATCCACCTCCCGACTCATGCCATTACCTCCCAGTCGGCGTCTTCGACCGGACCGCCGCAGAAGGAGCAATGCCCCTAGCCGGCCCTGGCTTCTTGGTTAGGGTTGCAAATCCGCGATGCCGTGTCGAGCTCGGGTCCCAGCGAATCTGAGCGGACGACGCCGCTCCGTCCCACCGTAGTTCTCCGCAGCACGATCGGTTTCGTCGCGGATGCCGGTCCGCGGCCTCGACGGCACGCTAGGACGGCAATGGTCAACCTCTACTGGCTTCCCCTCGGCGCTGGCGGCCATTCGGTTCGCCTCAACGGGCGCCTCTTCGAGGCAGCGGCCTCACGGCTCGAGCGGCGGGCGCCTCGCGATCTCTACCACTCGGCGCTCGAGGTACGCGTGCCGGAGGGTCGTTTCGTGATCGAGCAGGCGCCGGTGCGAGACGGCTACGGCCGCAAGCGCGGCGTCGTCGCCGAGGGCGCCGTCGGCAGCCGCTGGGCGGGACGGCTCAGGCTCTTCCGCTACGAAGTGCGTCGCTGGCGTGACGGGGTCATCCCGGACGTCGGGGAAGCGGTAGACAGCCCACAACGGCTGACGGACGATCCCGAGCTCGCCAGGCGCATCCTCGAGCTCGCCCCGGCCGTGCCGACCCTCGCGTGGGGACGCGACGAGAGCCACGTGGGGGAGATGTGGAACTCCAATTCCGTGATCGCCTGGCTACTCGCCCGCGGCGGTCTTCTGGTCGAGGCGGTTCGACTGCCGGCCGGTGGGCGTGCTCCCGGTTGGGACGCCGGCATCGCGGTCGCCAGAAATCGAGAGAAGGAGGAGTCATGACGACAGCTGAGTTGCAAACTGCGAGCCCGGAGCTCGCCACCACCACCTACCGCGCCGCGGTTGTGCACGACTTCGCGGAGCCGCTTAGCGTCGAGGACGTCGAGCGCCTTCCGCTGGAGCCGGGGCAGATCCGTGTGCGGATCGAGGCCACCGGCCTGTGCCACACGGACATCCACGCGGCCCATGGCGACTGGCCTGTGAAGCCGTCGCCTCCCTTCGTCCCCGGCCACGAAGGTGTCGGGATCGTCGAGGAGCTCGGCTCCGGCGTTACCGAAGTCGCGGTCGGCGAGCGCGTCGCGCTGCCGTGGCTCGGCTACGCGTGCGGGACGTGCGACTACTGCGTGTCCGGCTGGGAGACGCTCTGCCTCGAGCAGAAGAACATGGGCTACTCCATCGACGGCGGCTTCGGCGAGTACGCGACCGCGTACGCGCGGTACGTCGTCCGGGTTCCCGCCGGAGTCGACCCGTTCGACGCGGCGCCGCTCACCTGCGCAGGCGTCACGACGTACAAGGCGATCAAGGTCGCCGGCACGCGCTCGTCGGATCTCGTCGCCGTGTTCGGCGTCGGTGGTCTCGGGCACATGGCGATCCAGTACGCCCTCATCGCCGGCGGACGGGTCGTAGCGGTCGACCTGCACGACGAGAAGCTCGAGCTGGCACGGGAGCTCGGTGCCGAGTTCACTGTGAACGCGGTCACCGAGGACCCCGTCGCTGCGATCCAGAAGCTGGGCGGCGCCGATCAGGCGATTGCGCTGGCGGTCTCGCCCAGGTCGTTCGAGCAGGCGTACCGCTCGCTCCGTCGCGGCGGGACGCTCGTCTTCGTTGCACTACCGGCGGAAAACGACATGACCCTGCCCATCTTCGAGACCGTCCTCAACGGCATCACCGTGGTCGGCTCGATCGTGGGCACGCGCACCGACCTGCGCGAGGTCTTCGAGCTGCACGCCGCCGGCAAGACGGAGGTCACGCGTGAGACCCGGCCGCTGGAGGAGGTCAACGAGGCAATCGCCGACGTGGAGGCCGGAAGAGTCGCGGCCCGCGTCGTCTTCCAGCCGTAGCGGCGGTTGAGTTTGCTCCGGCGTCCTCCTTGGCGGGGCGCCGGAGCGCTCACCTATGTCACGGGCTCGGCGACCTGTGCCGGGACGTCGATCTGGACCGTTGGGTCTGCGGCGCGGACATGCGTCGTCGGCAGGCCCAGCTCGCCGCGAACGATGTTCGCGCCCTGTGCGAGCGCCGCCGCCTTGTACAGCGCGATGGGACGTGACACGCCCTGGCGCCCGAACCCACAGTCCGAGGACAGCACGAGGTGCTCCGGCGCGATGTGCTCCAGCGCGGTGCGGATGTCCGCAGCGACTTCCTCGGGCGTCTCGACCTGTAGCGCCCGGTGGCTGATCATGCCCACAGCGATCTTCTTGTTGAGCTTCCCCTTGTACGGCGCGAAGCTGGGGAGGAGCTGGTGGTTGTTGTGCTTCGACTCGATCGTCCAGACGTCCGCGTTGATGCGGTCGAGGAAGATCTCGAGCGAGGGGTCGTAGGAGATGTTCGGGTCGAAGCAGTGCTGCGCGCCCGGGTTGCCCCAGCACGTGTGCACCCAGATCTCCGCCTCGTCGAGGCCCTCCACGGTGTAGTTGAAGAGATCGACGAAGAAGTCGAGCGTTGCCTCATCGGCGCCCCAGGCGGCCGCACTGTGGATCGCGGGCTCCTCGATCTGGACGACCTTGCACCCGGCCGCGACGAGCTGCCGGAGCTCTCCGTTGAGCACGGTCGCGATGTCCCACATGAGCTCCTTCTTGTCGTCGTCGTACACGTCGGTCTTCACCGTCAGGACGGTCGAGCAGAGATCCGCCGCGATCGTCCCGAACTTGACGGGCTTGTCCGTGCGCGACTGCGCGACGCGCCAAACCTTGGCGAACTCGAGAGGAACACGGGGGCCGACCTTGTCGACGATGGCGTGGTACTTCCAGCCGCCGACGATCTCGTTGAGCCAGCCACCGACGGGATACGACCACCCGGCTGTCGTCTCCGTGTCGTACTCGGAAATGCCGCTGAGACGCTCGCTCGGGTAGGAGAACCAGGAGCGGCCGGCGAGGTCGAAGTCGAGGTGGTAGTCCCCGTTCGTGACGATGTCCAGCCCGGCGAGCTCCTGGTCGCTGACGACCGTGGCGACCGCGTCGAGATGCTGCTCGCGGAAGTCGACATCGCCGAGCCCGGTCGAATAAGGCCGCTCGTAGAGATTGCCCTTGTACCACGTCGGGCGTGGCCACGACCCGGTCACCGTGGTCGGAAGCATCAGATCCTTCGTGGCTGTCAGCATCGGGCCTGACTCCTTTCAGACGGTCATCGGGTCGTCGTTTCGTGCAACCAGGCTGAACGTAACAGACCGGGCGTCATAGCTCTCTGATCACCCGGGCGACACTCGCAAAGTCGGCGTCCTGGAGCTCGTCCTCGCACGCACGGGCGAGCATCTCGTCGGCGGCGCGGGTGGCGCGCATCTCCACACCGACGTCCTCGGCCAGGCGCAACGCGAGCTCGAGGTCCTTCCGCATGAGGCTCACGGTGAAGGCGACAGGCGTCTCTTCGGGCCGCAAGAAGGCGTCTCGCTTGTAGAGAACGTACGGCGCTGCGAGGGCTCCGCCCGCGAAGACGTCGTAGGCGGCCTCGCGGTCGATCCCTGTCCGCTCGGCGAGCACGAGCCCTTCGGCGATTGCCTCGTTCAGGACGGCGATTGCCGAGTTGACCGCGAGCTTCATCGCCGCTCCCGCCCCGGCGCCGCCCAGGTGGAACCTCTTCGCCGACAGCACGTCGAGCACCGGCCCGGCACGCTCGATGGCGGCGGCCTCGCCGCCGATCATGAGTGCCAGCTCGCCCTTCTCGGCGAGCGCCGTGCTGCCGGACACGGGAGCGTCGATCCAGTGCGCCCCGCGCTCGGAGACGGCCTGAGCGAGCTCGATTGCCGCGGTCGGGCCGATGGTGCTCGTGTCGACGACGATCGAGTCCGGGCGCAGCCCTGCGAGCAAACCCTCGTCACCCTGGAGGATCCCCCGGAGCGCATCGGCGTCCGCGACCATCGTGACGACGACGTCGCATCGCTCGGCAAGCGCCTTGGGCGACTCGGCCACCGCCGCTCCGACCGAGGACAGGGGCGCGCAGCGCTCGTCGGTGCGATTCCAGACGGTGAGCGAGAACCCCGCCTCCGCCACTCTGCGGGCCATCGGCGTCCCCATCCGGCCCAGGCCTATGAACCCAACGGACAGGTCAGCCGTCTCGGTCACGTCGTCGTCTTCTCGAGATCCTTCGACTCGAGCCGCGACACGAGGTAGTCCCAGTCGCGGTTGAACCGGTACGAGTGGCGGTCCGGCGGCCCCGGCGCGGAGGTCTCGAGCCACTTCACCCGGTTCCCGCGCGTGTTGTAGAAGGCGTGGACGCAGCCCACTCCCGTCCAGAACACGTCGCCCGGGCGAAGTGTGTGTCGCACGTCGTCCGCGACGACGTCGACCTCACCCTCGAGCATGTAGTACGACTCCTCGAACGGGTGGTCGTGGGGGAGAGCCATGCCGGTCTCCTGGTACTGCACCATGAACATCGTGTGCAGATGGGCGTCGAGCCGCTTGTCGACGAGCATCTTCACGGCGATGCCGCTGTAGGCGAGCAGTGCCGTCGCCATGCTGGCGGAGACCGTCGGCTGGTCGACGGGTGCGCCCTGCTTGAGCTCGTCTACGTCCATCTGCCAGTCGTCCAGGCGGAAGAAGTTGCGGTTCCTCGGATCCCGCACGTCGAGCGGCGAGGGCGCCGAGATCGGCGCGGTGCCGAGGAAGTACGTGTCCGGTGGGCCTTCGCCGGCGCGCCGCGGCTGCGGAGCAGCCATGTCGATCCAGGTCGCCGGTCCGTCATCGGCACGCCACGCGTGGGGAACGCCGACGGGCACGCAGCCGCATGCGCCCGGGAGCAGCGTGACTCCGCGACCGTCGAGATAGAGCGACGGCGTGCCTTCCAGGATGTAGAAGCTCTCCTCGAAGGAGTGCACGTGCGTCTCGACGTGGCCGTCCTCGAGCCGGCACAGCCCGAGACCCATGTGCACCGACCCCGTCGACCCGTCGACGAGCGAGGCCCGCTCGAACCCCTCGCTCTGCGACTCGTATTCCCGCGCCGGAACGATCTCCTCGCCGGGCTTGAAGTGGTGCGTCACTGCATCATCCAGCCGCCGTCGACCTCGAGATTGACGCCGTTCATTGCAGTGTTCTCGAGCAAGAAGACCGACGCATCCACGATCTCGTGCGTCATGCAGTTACGCCCGGTCGGCGTGCGCGCGCGCACGTTCGCCAGATGCTCCTCCTTGCCACTCCAGAACGGCGTGTCGGCCACGATGCCCGGATGGATCGCGTTGACCCGTACGGGCGCGAGCTCGAGAGCCAGCGTCCGGATGAGGGTCGCGACGGCGCCGTTCACCGTCGTGACGGTGGTCGAGCCGGGATACGGTCGGTCCTTCGCCAGGCCTCCGAAGAGGAGGATCGACGCGTCCGGCGCCAGCCTGTCGGCGAGCTGGTGAACCACCTCGCTGTAGCCGACGAGCTTCAGGGTGACGAGGCGGATCGCTCCGTCGATGTCGTACTCGGCCACGGTGTTCTGGTCGCGATCCACCGCGACGAGAGCGAGCCTGTCGACGCGCTCCGTGTCGCGAAGCGCGTTGGCGATCGTGTGAGGCTCGGCAAGGTCGAAGGCAATGCTCCGCGCCTCGCCGCCGAGCTCGGCTGCGACGGCAGCTGCTTTCGCCTCGTCCCGCCCGCTGATCGTGACCCGCGCTCCTCGAGCGGCGTACGCCGCCGCAAGCGCGTGGCCCATGCCCGAGGTACCTCCGACTACGACGACTTCAACGGCCACGTGCACCTCGTTGTTCGATCAGATTGAGCAAGCGCGGTTCGTGTTCGATGCAACTCTACAACCGGCGGTGTCGCCGTATAGTGGGGCGATGGCACGGCAGGCGAGCCCTCGTGCGGAGCTGGAGCCTGTGGGCGCTGCCCCGTCGTCGAACGATGCAGTCGTCACCGTCTCGGGCACGCTGGGAGCGCGAATCCGCCACGAGCGCCAGGCGGCAGGCCTCACCGTCCGCAAGCTCGCGGCTCTGATCGGTGTCTCGCCGAGCCTCATCTCGCAGATCGAGCGGGGCCGCGCCACGCCTTCCGTGGCGACGCTGTGGGCGATCGCGACGGAGCTCGGGCTGCCGGTGGGCGACCTCTTCACCGACACGGAGGCGGCTCTAGGGACAGCGGCGTCCTCCGCGCCGGTACAGGTCGGTCGGACGCGAACCGCAATCACGCTGGCAGGCGGCGTTCGCTGGGAGCGCCTGACTCCGACACCCGACCCGGACGTGGACTTCATCTACGTCGTCTATCCGGTGGGCTCAGACTCCTGCCCGCCCGACGCGCTATCGCAGCACGGTGGCAAGGAGTACGGCTACGTGATCAGCGGGCGGCTCGGCGTGCAGATCGGATTCGACGAGTACGCGCTGCGGGCGGGCGACTCCGTCAGCTTCGAGTCGCACCGGCCGCACCGGCTGTGGGCGATCGGCGACGAACCTGCCGTGGCCGTCTGGACGGTGCTCAACCGCAAGGGCGACGACCGCGCGGCGTTGCTCCGCTAACGCCTTCCGAGAACTTCCGTAGTGATCCGATCGGCCCCCGGCAGGAACAGGTCCTCGAGCGGCGGGCTGTACGGGATCGGAGAGTTCGGCGTCGTGATCCGCCACGCGTCGTCGAGGTCGCCGAGCCCTTCCTCGGTCACGAGTGCGAGCACCTCGCCCGCCCAGCCGCCCGTGAGCGGCCCTTCCTCGACGACGGCGATCCGGTTCGTCTTGACGATGGAGGCCATGATCGTCTCCAGGTCGACGGGACGGAGCGTGCGGAGGTCGACCACCTCGGCGCTCACTCCCTCGGCCTCCAGCCGGTCCGCCGCCTCCAGGCAGTCGTGCACGCCTTTCATGGCGCTGACGAGCGTCACATCTGTGCCCTCGCGTGCGATGCGCGCACGCCCGAGCGGAACCGGCTCCGAGTCGACCTCG
Organism: uncultured Actinomycetes bacterium; assembly: GCA_963704335.1. Lineage (GTDB taxonomy): Bacteria > Actinomycetota > Thermoleophilia > Gaiellales > Gaiellaceae > PALSA-612. The sequence goes on along the minus strand of OY969889.1, from coordinate 3,049,238 downwards.
CCCTTGAGCGGATACAACCGCTTGTGCTCGAGAAAGACGACGGGATTGTCGTCGCGAATCGCCGCCTTCAGCAGGCCCTTCGCGTCCGCGGGCGTCGCGGGAGCGGCGATCTTCAGGCCCGTGATGCCCATCAGCCAGGACGCGGGCATCTGCGAATGGATCGCGCCGAAACGGCCGCCCGCCCCGACGACCGAGCGGATGACGACCGGGCAGCCCTGACGCTCTCCTGTCAGGAACCAGTACTTCGTCATCTGATTGATGATGCTGTCCATCGAGAGCGCGAGGAAGTCGCCGAACATGATCTCGAGGACCGGTCGCAGTCCCGTTATCGCCGCCCCGTAGGCGGCACCGGTCAACGCCAGCTCCGAGATCGGCGTGTCGAACACCCGCGTCGGCCCGTATTTCTCGTGCAGGCCCGGCGTGACCGCGAAGACGCCGCCGGCGATCGCGACGTCCTCGCCGAAGAAGATCACGCGCTCGTCCCGGTCGAGCTCCTCATCGAGGGCCTGTCGGACCGCGTCCCTGAATTCCACGTCGCCGTTGCTCTCAACGGAGGCGCGGGCCTCCGGAACGTCGGACGGCCGCTCGGTCACGGGAACTGGCCCCTGCTCTTCGGCAACCTCGGGCTGTAGGCGCGCAATCAGGGCGCCGAGCTTGGCAGTCTGCCCGTCTCCGACGACGATCTCCTCGAGCACCCCGTCGAGCTCCGACTCGTAGACGACGGTCGCCTTGTCTGTCTCGACCTCGACGAGCGGCTCGCCGCGCGAGACGCGATCGCCCGGCCGCTTGAGCCACGTCTGCACGGTCGCTTCCTCCATCGAGTCGGAGAGCCGCGGCATGCCGATGTCGACGAGCTCGCTCATCTCGCTACGCGTGCCGACCGAGCACGATCCACACCGCCGTCACGACCTCGTCGCCGTCGTTGTGCAGGCGATGGGGCATGGTCGAGTCGAAGCTGATCGAGTCGCCGGGGCCGAGCACGTGCTGCTCGAAGCCGAGCGTGACACCGAGCTCGCCCGTGCACACGTATCCGAGCTCGCGGCCTCCATGCCGGACGAGCGCGTCGGCGGGCGAGGACTCGCTTCCCGGCGGATAGACGACATGGAGAAACTCGACGCCCGGCACATCGTGCGTCGTCAGGCGCTCCCAGCGGACCCCGGTCTCGAGATCGATTGCGCTTCGCTCGTCCGCACGCTGGACGAATCCGTTTCCGGCGGCTACAGGGCTCTCCGGCGGCGTGGGCGCCTCGCCGTCGTCGTCCGCCAGCTGAAAGACGTCGTCGAGCGACACTCCCAGCTGACTGACCATCGCGTAGAGCGTCCGCACCGACGGCTGGTTCCTGCCCGTCTCGATCTGCGAGACCAGGCTCGGCGACACGTCGAGCTGGCGCGCCAGAGCACGGAGGCTCAGTCCTCGCTCGAGTCGCGCCCGGCGAAGATTGCCGCCGAGCGTTGCCGGCGAGCTCACGGGCCGGGGGAGAGGCGGCGCCTCGCTCATGACTCGGCGAACTCCCGTCGGTCTTGTGGCTCGGGGAACGGGGCGGCCAGCGCCGCCTCCTCGATCTCGCCGAGCGCTCGTTCCACGTCGTTCCCGATCGCGGCGACCTCGTCCTCAGCGAGCCCGTAGTCCTCTCCGAGCCGGGCGGCTGCCACGAGCAGAGGGTCGCGCTCTCGCCAGCGATCGAGCTCTCCCTCCGGCCGGTACTTGCCGGGATCGCTGCGCGAGTGGCCGACAAAGCGGTAGGTCGCGGCCTCGACGAACTCCGGCCCGCCTCCGCTGCGGACGCGCTCGACGACCTCGGCGGCGACGGCTCGAACTGCCCAGAGGTCCATCCCGTCGACCATCGAGGTGGGGATCTCCATCGCCGCCGGGCGCGCCACGATACCGCCGGGAGTCACGTCCTCGGTCGGCGTGTACTCGCCGTATCGGTTGTTCTCGCAGACGAAGACGACCGGGAGGTTCAGGACCTTCGCGAAGTTCAGGCACTCGAAGAAGTACGCCTGGTTGGCGGCGCCGTCTCCGAAGTACGCGACGGCGACTCCCCCCTCGGGTCCGATCGAGATCGCGGCGCCCGTGGCTGCCGCGATGCTGCCGCCAACGATGCCGTAGCAACCCAGCACTCGGTTGTCCGGGTCGACGACGTTCATCGAGCCGGCGAGCCCGCCGTTGACGCCTGATGCGCGGCCGAGCAGCTCGGCGAGGAGCCCCGTCGGATCGGTGCCCATGGCCAGGAGATGTCCGTGCCCTCGATACGTGCAGGCGATGCGGTCCTGCTCGCCGAGGACGCTCGCGAACCCGACGGCGATGGCTTCCTGTCCCGAGTACAGATGCGTCGTGCCGTAGATCTCACCTCGGAGGAAGAGACTCTGGACGCGATCCTCGAATCCCCGGATGAGCAGCATCCGGCGGTAGAGCTCCGTTGCGAGGGTGGCGTCAACCGCTCCCGCACTCGCCTCTGCGTCCTTCGTCGCCATCGCGTGCGCCCTACGAGACTTCGACGCGCCCGTTGACGACGTCGGCGCCGCGGACGTACGTCTTGCCCGTCACGAGCAGCTCGTCGGCCGGGAAGCGCGTGATCACCTCGCGCCCCGTCTCTGTGACCACGACCTCCTCCTCGATTCGGGCCGCGGACCGCCCGTCGCTCGCCGGGCAGTACGTCTCGAGCGCGAAGACCATGCCGGGCTCGAGCACGGCCGGCGCGTCCAGTGAGTGCAGCCGCGAGATCATCGGGAACTCGTAGAGCCCGACGCCCAGGCCGTGGCCGAACTGGAGCCCGAACGCCGCGCGCTCGTCCTGCATGCCGATCTCCTCCGCGGTCGGCCAGGCAGCGGCGATCTCGTCCGTCGTTCCGCCTGGTCGGACGAGCTCGATCGCGTCGTCGAGCCATTCACGGCACTGCTTGTAGGCGTCGATCTGGGACGGCGTCGCGTAGCCGACGTTGAACGTGCGGTAGTAGCACGTCCGGTAACCCATGAACGAGTGGATGATGTCGAAGAACGCTTGGTCGCCGGGCCTGATCAACCGGTCGGAAAACGTGTGTGGATGCGGGTTGCAGCGATCGCCGGAGATCGCGTTGATCGCCTCAACGTGCTCCGATCCGAGCTCGAAGAGCAGCCGCATCGCCATGGCGACCACCTCGCTCTCCTTCACCCCGGGGCGCAGCATGCGATAGATCTCCTCGTAGACCCCGTCGACGATCCCAGCCGCGTGATCGAGCAGGGCCAGCTCGTCCCCGGTCTTGATCTTCCGCGCCTCGAGCATCACCGGCTGCGAGTCGACGAGGTGGAGGCCCGTGCGCTGGAGGGCTAGGAGCGTCGTCATGTCGGGGACGTCGACGCCCACCGGCTCGCCGGCGAGCCCGCGCTCGGACAGCTCGTGGTGCACCATCGTCGCGAGCGCGTCCGGCACGCCCGTCTCGTCCGGCATCGCCCCGCGCATCGGAGACACCCATGCCTGCCAGCTCGACTCGGGAAGCCACGGGCAGTAGAGCTTGTGGTGGCGGGCGGCAGAACCGAAGTCCCACAGGATCGGGTCGTCCTCGCGAAACACGAGGGCGAAGCGGATGTTCTTGTCGCGCTCCCACGTCCCGATCGCGGTGCTCGTGACGTACCTCAGGTTGTTCGGGTCGAAGAGCAGCAGCGCTCCGAGCTCCGAGGAGGCGAGCTGAGCCTTGGTCTTCTCGAGCCGGGCTCTGCGGAGCCGATCGAAGTCGATCCGCTGCTCCCAGTCGACTGCCATTGTCGCGCCGCGCGAAGCGATGTTCATGAACGCCCCCTAGGGGTAGCTTCGACCGTTCACTCCACAGTCTGTTCAGCGATTCTGCACACGCCTCTGATGGGAGTCAACCGTCGAAACACGAGCCTTTCGGCTGCTTGACTCGTGGCGGGGAACGCACTAGCGTTGAACGTCAATGGACAGCGGGCGCCCGACGTTCGACTTCGCTGGACACCGACTTGGTGCTCGCTCCGAGGGTCTCGAACCATCTCGATGAAGGAGGAGGGTGACCAGATGTTGACAGCCAGTCGACGGCTCGGCCGACCGCGCCGAACCGCCATTCTCGCGTTCGTCACGGTGGCCGCCGTTGTGGCCGCCGGCTTCGCGAGTGGAGCGAGCGGTAGCCGTGAGCGGCCCCGCGTCGCGTTCCTATCATTCGCCGTCGCGAACAGCTACGACGCGCCGATGCTGAAGGCCGCGAAGGATGCGGCGACGAAGGCCAAGGCGACGATGACCGTTTTCGATGCGGCCAACGACCCCAAGAAGCAGTTCTCGCAGCTGCAGACACTTGTGTCGTCGAAGCAGTACGACGCAATCATCGTGCAGCCCATCTTCGGGCCCCAGCTGATTCCTCTCGTCAAGCAGGCGATCAAGAACAAGATCAAGGTCGTGAACGTCGACCAGATCCTCGGGACGAACCCGGGGACGGCCAGGCCACCGGTCGCCGGCATGTCCGGCAACGTCGTGTTCATCCAGACACAGATCGGTCGCAAGCAGGGCACGCTCGTCAGGGCTGCGTGCAAGGCGAACAACCTGAACCCCTGCAACGTCGGCTTCCTCTACTCGGTGAAGGTCTCCTCGCTCGACACCGCCATTCGGAACGGCTTCAACTCGGTGATCAAGGGCGTGCCGTCGATCAAGGTCGTCGCCGAGGGAGAGACCTTCTACCAGCACGCGGTGGCGCTGAAGGCTGCGCAGACGATGCTGCAAGCCCGGTCTGACATCAACCTCATCGTCGGTGCGGATCAGGGTGCGACGGGTGCGGAGCAGGCGGCTGCCGGCAAGGAGCTCGTCCTCGTCGGCTACGGCGGCGGACAGGTCGGCCTGAACGCAGTCAAGGCCGGACGGTGGTACGGAACCGTCATGCAGCGGCCGTTGACGGAAGGCAAGCGCGGGATGCAGTGCGCGGTTGCCGCCGTGAAGGCCGGCAGGAACTGTGGCGGCGTCGACGTGCTGAAGGGCCTGCCCAACGGCGGGATCGTGACCAAGGCGAACGTCTCGAAGTTCAAGGCGGAGTGGCCCGGCTAGGAGCGTCGCAAATGCCGGTTAACGACCGAAGTGGCACAGATCGAGCTCCAGAACGTCTCGAAGCACTTCGGGGGCGTCCGTGCGCTCGATGATGTTTCGCTCGCGGTCGCCCTGGGCAGCGTGCACGCCATCGTCGGTGAGAACGGTGCGGGCAAGTCCACGCTCGGGCGGATAGTCGCCGGCGCACTTTCCGCGGACGGAGGTCGGATGCTCCTCGACGGAGCGCCGACCTCCTTCCGCTCGCCACGGGAGGCGCTCGATCACGGGGTAGCGGCGATCGCTCAGGAGCCGTCCCTCGCTCCACAGCTCACCGTCGCCGAGAACGTGTGGCTGGGCGCGGAGCCCAGGCGCTTCGGGTTTGTCCGGCGTCGAGCCCTGCGCAAGGCCTACGCGGAACTGGCCGCCCGCGCCGGCTTCGACCTTCCCGGCCAGGCGCGCGCGGGCGCACTGAGAACGGCCGAGCAACAGAAGACGGAGATCCTGCGGTCACTCTCGCGCGAGGCGCGGATCATCGTCATGGACGAGCCGTCGGCGGCGCTCAGCGCGCCCGAGACCGTCCAGCTGCACGACATCATCCGCTCGCTGGCGCGAGACGGAAAGACGATCGTGCTCATCTCTCACTTCCTGCGCGAAGTTCTCCAACTGGCCGACTCGGTCACCGTCCTCCGTGACGGCAAGGTCGTTCGGACATCGCCGGCTTCAGACGAGACCGAGGCGACTCTGGTCGAGGCGATGCTCGGGCGCCCGCTGACGACCACTTTCCCGCCGAAGCGGCCTGTCGCAGCCGATGCGGAGGTAGCGCTCAGCGTCGCGGACCTGCACGCTCCCGGCGTCGACGGCGTCTCGTTCGAAGTGCGGAGAGGCGAGATCGTCGGAGTTGCCGGTCTGGTCGGAGCAGGACGCACTGAGCTCGCCCGAGCCATCTTCGGCGCCAACCGGATCAAGACCGGCGTTGCGCAGCTCGCCTCTGACGAAGCGCTCGGGAAGAGCCCGCGCCGCAGTCTCGACGCGGGGGTCGCGATGATTCCCGAGTCGAGGAAGGACCAGGGGCTGATCTTCGGCCAATCGGTCATCGAGAACGTCACGCTCGCCCGGCTCGCCGACTTCAGCCGCCTCGGCGTGGTGAGGCGGCGCGCCGAGAGACGTTCTGCCAGCCAGATCCTCGATCGCTGCGAAGTACGCGGGGCGAGCTACCGAGCTCCCGTGGGCACCCTTTCCGGGGGCAACCAGCAGAAAGTGCTGTTCGCGCGCATGCTGCTCGGCGAGCCCCGGCTGCTGCTGGCGGACGAGCCCACGCGCGGCGTGGACGTGGGAGCCAAGCGGGCGATCTACGAGCTGCTCGTCTCGCTGGCCGAGGCAGGCATGGCGATCGTGCTCATCTCGTCGGAGCTCGAGGAGATCCTCGGGCTTGCACACCGGGTCATCGTCATGCGAGCAGGTCGCTTGGTCGCCGAGCTCGAAGGCGAGTCGATGACGGAATCCGCGATCCTCGCAGCGGCGTTCGCCGATCGTTCGGCAGGGGGCATAGCAGCCTGATCACGCGAACCGCTGCGACCGATTACCTGCGGCGAGGCGGGATCCTCATCCCGTTCCTCATTCTCTTCGCGGTCCTTTCCGTCAGGAGCGATCCCTTCCTGACGAAGATCAATCTGCTCAACATCCTCGACCAGCAGTCGGCGATCCTGATCATCGCCGCGGCCGGGACCCTCGTACTCGTCGCAGGGGGCATCGATCTCTCGGTCGGCGCGACATACGCGTTCGCAGGTGTCGTCTCGGCGCACTTCGCACTGGAGACGAGCCCGGTTGTCGCGATCCTGCTCGGGATCGGCGCCGGCGTGCTCGTCGGGCTGGCCAACGGGCTCATTTCCACGGTGCTCCGGATCAACGCGCTGATAACGACGCTCGCCATGGCATTCATCGTGGGCGGTTGCGCGAGCCTGGTCACGAAGGGCACCCTCATCGTCCTGTTCGACGAGCCCGGGTTCGGCAAGCTGGCCCAGACGGAGTGGCTCGGCGTCAAGACGTCGATCTGGATCATGGTTGTCGCCGTCGTCGTCTTCGCGCTGTTGCTGGCGCGCACGACCGCCGGGCGCTACATGTACGCGGCCGGCGGCAACGCCGAGGCCGCCAGGCTCGCCGGTGTCCGCGTCGACGCCGTGCGGATCCTGGCGTTCACGCTCAGCGGGGCGGCGGCCGGGCTAGCCGGAGTCATCGACACATCACGCGTGCTCAGTGCGCAGGCCGGAACGGCCGACACGACGCTCGCGTTCACCGTGCTCGCCGGCATCGTCGTGGGAGGAACGAGCATCCTGGGTGGCGAGGGCGCCGTCTGGCGGACCGTCGTTGGAGTGCTCTTTATCGCCCTGATCGGCAACGGCTACATCCTGCTGGGGCTCGACCCGCTCTACGAGCAGATCACGATGGGCGTCATCCTGCTCGCCGCCGTCGGCCTGGACGTGTGGACCCGCCAGCGGCGGGTCTAGACGCGGGAGGCCGAGCTATGTCTCGCAGCCGACGCCGTCTTTGTTGCCGTCGAAGCGATGCGGGTCAGGGTTCGCCACATCGTGGCGCACGGTGAAGTTGCGAAATGAGATTTCCCCGCAATCGAGATCGGGCGGCGGCGGCGGAATACAGACCGACGGGTATGACGGGTGGCAGTTCCCGACCGGCGGCGGGGCGGCGGAGGAGGCGGAGGCGGAGGCGGCGGGGGCGGCGGCGGCAGGAGCGGTGCTGGCGGCGGCGGTGCGAGGGGCTTCAGCACGGTCTCGCAGCCCGACCGCACTGCGTCAATTCGGTCGGCTACGACCGTGTCGCGCCCTAGTCCGCAGGTGACGGTGTCGCGCTGGCTGTCTCTGACGAGAATCCGGTCCGAACCGTTCCCGCCGTCCATGTAGTCCTGACCCGGCCCACCATCCAGGACATCGTTGCCGCCGAGCCCGTAGATCTTGTCGTTGCCCGCTCGCGCAGATATGCGATCTGCGGCCGAGGTTCCGTTGATCGTCTCGGAGCGACTCGTCCCGACGATGCCGGCTGCGAGCGCTGAGGGCAGCGCGATCAGTGAAATCGCCACACTTGCGCACACCAGCCGTCCGTTCATGACTCGCACCCCACACCATCGCGATCGCCATCGAAACCGTGAGGGTCCGAGCCGACAACGCTGAATCCAGAGACTGGAACGTCGTCGCAGTCGAGGTCGGGCGGATATGGCGGGATGCAGACGCCGCGGTAGGAGGGATCGCACTTTCCGCTCGGAGAGGGCGTCGAGGCCGGCGGGCCGCTGCGAGTCGTCGTCACAGGTCCATAGGGCTCGAGCTTCGTGCCGGGGCAGGCCTTCCATAGCCCCCGCTTGTTCGCCTTCGCGAGCTTTGCTGCCGTCATCAGCGTGTCGGCGTACTTCCCGCGATCGCCGCCGTAGAAGTACGGCGTCGCTGCTCCGCGCCTCACGAGCTCGACGTTGACGTTCGTTCCCTTGCGCCACACGTAACGGAGAAGCCTTCCGTACCGATCACGTTGATCAAGCTGTGCGTCGGACTCGAGGCCCGCCAGGCTCCCGAGCGGTGCGAGCGAGAGCAGTTCGCTGCGAGCGGCGCGCGAGTAGCACTCACCCGACCCGAGTTCGGGCGTATCGATCTGGAGCAGGCGAATGCGCTGATTGCTAGTGAGCGTGAGCGTGTCGCCGTCGTACACGGACGCAACCTGGCCGCCGGCGTTTGGCTGCGCGAAGGAGAGGTGCGCGGTCACTAGAGCGACCGCTACGACCGAGAGGGCGGCGAGCAGATGCTTCACACAGCGATCATTGACCGCGCGTTAGCGCCGAGCAATGACACGTTTGGGTCATTCGCGGTGGGTTATGGGTCGGGCTGCGAGAGGATCTGCGCGATCTCGTCGTAGCCGCTGCGCCGCGCGTGCTCGAGCGGGGTGACGCCGTTGCCATCCGCGATCTCGATGTCTGCCCCCGCGTCGACGAGCGTCCGCACGATCCTCTGGTGCGCGGCACCGCCGTCGCCCAGGATCACTGCTTCGAGAAGCGCTGTCCACCCGAGATCGTTGACGTGGTCGAGGTCGATCGCGGTCAGCACGAGCTCCCGCACGACCTCGACGTGGCCGCGGTCGGCCGCCGGAATCAGCGCCGTCCCACCGAAGCGGTTGGTGCGCGTCAGGTCGGGATCTGCGCGGAGGACGGCTCGGAGGATCTCCACGTTGCCGGTCTCACCGGTCGCCAGGAACGCATTCGTGCGCGTTTCGTCCTGGATGTCCAAGTCGGCACCGGCTTCGATCAGCGCCTGGACCATCTCGAGATCGTCGGCGTAGACGGCCGCCGTGACCGCAGTGCGTCCCTGCCCGTCTCTCGAGTCGACGTTTACGCCGCGGCCGAGCAGCTGCCTGACGGACTCGAGATCTCCACGGGCCGCGGCTTCGACGAGGCGCGCGTCCTCGTCCCGAGAGCTCTCACCCCCACAAGCGGCCACGAACAACAACACGGCGAGCACCATCGGGCGCACGCGACGGAGGGTACCCGGGTCGTGCCGTGGTCGGAGGTTGACGAAGGGTCGAACTGACAAGGCATAATTGCAATCAACATTTCATAGCGGTTATCTTCTGTTGATGGATAGAACTTTGTTAGATGTTCGTATAGAAGTCTTGCGAATGTCCGATGCATAGTCTATGCTCCGACTCGGCAACTAGCCACGAGACCATGCTGATCACTCAATCCAACCCACGCTCTCCGCCGCCGCGACCACCGCGTCGGTGTTGCCGTGCTGGCACAGCTTCGACGAGAAGCGCCGGCCCGGTTACGTCCTATCCCTCGCTGGGAGGTGTGCGCGCTAGTCCCTTAGCCGCATAACGAGCCAGTCGAGGGCGATCCAACGGGTCGCCCTTTGTTGTTTCTGAAGGCACTCGGTCAACGTCGGAACGAAGGTGATGCTCAGCTTGAGAAAATCTAGATCGAATCGAGGCCCCGCCTGAGAGAGAAAGACCCTCGGCGCTTGGCGCTGAAATAGCGCAATTAATTAAGCGTGTGCTTTAGCTTGCGCTTTTTCGGAACAGCGCGCGAGGCTCGGGCTCCAAAGCTCCTCCACGTAGGACGGCGATCTACCCATGCGCAACGGGACATCGTCGATCCAGGGTCGAAGGGTTGGCGAGTGGCTTGGAAAACATCGTTCGGCTTCAGGCCGAACGTGACAGAGAAGACGGTCGTTCGCGCTTGCGGACGTAGGTCTCGCTGCTGCGTCGATCTCCTCGAGAGGGAGATGGACGGAGATGCGGGATGTGCCAGACGCGCGCCCTCCATCGCGCCGATCCGGGATCGTCTAAAGGCAGGACGCCACGCTCTGAACGTGGAGATTGAGGTTCGAGTCCTTGTCCCGGAGCTGCACGGGCGGGAAGCTCAGGAGGCAGAGCGCTTCTCTGATAAGGAAGAGGTGGCTGGTTCGACTCCAGCCCCGCCCATTTGTCCCTCGCCCGCTTCGCTTTTCGCTCGGGGTGTGCGGCCTTCGGCCGCGCTTCGTAGCGGGCCTGGGCGCGCCGCGCCCGCCATGTCGGTCGCGGCGGCGGCGAGATCCCTGCACGGCCCACTTCGCAGGAGTTCGAGAGACAGGTTCACGGGCGAGTAGCTCAGACGGGAGAAGCGCTTGTCTTACAAACAAGAGGTCGCTGGTTCGACTCCAGCCTCGCCCATTTTATCCCTCGCCCGCTTCGCTTTCCGCTCGGGTGTGCGGCCTTCGGCCGCGCGTTGCAGCGGGCCTGGGCGAGCCGCGCCCGCCATGTCGGTCGCGGCGTTCAATGTGGCCGTAGCTCAAACCGGTAGAGCGCCCGCCTGAAACGCGGGGCGTAGCAGGTTCGATCCCTGCCGGCCACACCATTTGGCTCCGTAGCTCAAAACGGCAGAGCTCCCGCCTCTTAAGCGGAGGGTTGCAGGTTCGACGCCTGCCGGGGCCACTCACGGAAGGACTGCCACCGGCGCGGTATCCCGTCTCGAAAACGGGTGGGCTCTCGGGCCTTGGGGGTTCGACTCCCTCTCCTTCCGCTCGTGGAGGCATGGCCGAGCTGGCAAGGCAGCGCGTTGCTAACGCGCAGGCGGCCTCGGCGCCGCTCGCAGGTTCGAGTCCTGCTGCCTCCGCCTCTTCGTTCCGGCGTGGTCGAGTCGGTAAGGCGCGCGACTGTTACTCGCGAGAGGCAGGTTCGAGCCCTGCCGCCGGAGCCTCACGCCCCCGTGGTCGAAAACGGTGATGACGCCGGGCTCTCAACCCGGAAGCTGCGGGTTCGAGTCCCGCCGGGGGTGCTTGTTCGTCTTCTGGCTGTAGGGGAGCTGGCCACCCCACCGGCTTTGGGCGCCGGAGACCGCAGGTTCGACTCCTGCCAGCCAGACTTGCGCGGTAGAGGAGCGGCTGTCCTCGCGAGCCTCATGAGCTCGAGATCGTGGGTTCGAATCCCACCCGCGCTACCTCGTGGGGGCGTAGCTCAGCTGAGCAGAGCGCTCGCTTGTCAGGCGAGAGGTTGCCGGTTCGAATCCGGTCGTCCCCGCTCCATGGTGGCCGTGGTGTAAACGGCGAGCACCCGAGGTTGTGAGCCTCGCGGTACCGGTTCGAGTCCGGTCGGTCACCCTCCGTGCGGACGCAGAGCATTGGTGAGCTCAACGGGCTGTAACCCCGCCGCCTCGTGCTGTGGTGGTTCGACTCCACCCGTCCGCACCTCAGCCATCCGGGAAAGGAGGAACGCATGTCTCAGAAGACGCGCTATTCACCCGCTGGGTCGCGCTCGCGGACGTTCGGATCAGCGGTCGTGGAGCGCGCAGGTGTCAGCGCGGCAACCGTCGAGCGCTACCGAACGTGGCTCGAAGACGGCCGTGAGGCGCCGCCCGTTCGGCTCGTTCGTCACGGCGACGCGTTCCTCGTACGCGACGGCCGACACCGAATCGCGGCCGCGCGTGCAGCGGGACACACGCTGATCGAAGCGGAGGTGCGGGGATAGGACCTCGCCCCCCACGGCTCGGGCGGCGCACCGTCGCCGCCCTAGCCCGTGTGGCCCGTGCAACCGAAGAACACATCTGGGGATGAAGCTCTGGTGGCGGAGCGCCTCGTTTGCACCGAGGAGGAGCGGGTTCGACTCCCGCCGTCTCCACTCAAGCCTCCGTAGTGTCAACGGCAAGCACGCGCCCTTTGTACGGCCGAGGTGCGGGTTCGATTCCTGCCGGAGGCTCCTTCCTACGCTCGTAGCTCAGTGGACAGAGCGCTGCTCTGCGACGGCAGAGGCCGCTGGTTCGAATCCAGCCGGGCGTACTTCTCGCGGACGTAGCTCAGATGGAAGAGCACCGGGGCGCCACCCCGGAGAGGCCCGTTCGATCCGGGTCGTCCGCTCTCGATAGGCCTGTGGTGTAAACGGAAGCACGGCGAGCTCCAACCTCGCTGGTCCGGGTTCGAGACCTGGCAGGCCTGCCTCACCCACAAGATCGTCGCGGGCCGAAGCGGCTCGGTTATCTGGAGAGAGCGGTTGCACGATCGTGCGCCGTTGCGGTTCGACTCCGCGTCCCGACCGCATCTCATGACCGCGACGTACCTGCTGCTGCGGGCCGGAACGGTTCCGGTTATCGACGCCTAATCGACAGGTCGCGGGTTCGAGTCCCGCCCGGAGCGCTTGTGCTCCGGTAGCTCAGTTGGCAGACCAGTTCCGGGCTGTGCCACCACGACCGCAGCAGTCTCGACCTCGTGCATCGCTTCGGCTGCGGGCCGAAGTAGGACGGTTATCGGTAGAGCGCCCGGCGTCGAGCCGGGAGGCGGCGCGTTCGAGTCGCGCCCGGAGCACGTTGCTTCGTAGCTCAGTCAGCTCCGTCCTGCGACACCACGACCGCAGGCTCCGTCGCCACAACAGAAAGGAGGACGCGATGTCCTACTTGATCCAACACGCGTTGTCGCGTTCCTCCCAGGCCCGGCCGATCCGGCAGGGAGCGCGAGTCGACGAGTGGACACTGCTGAACCGCCCGGCCTTCGACGGCGGCGCGCACGTGTCCGTGTTCGTCGAGGACACGTCAGGCCGGCGACTGCGCCGGCGACGAGTACCGTCGCCGCGGCTGAAGGTGCAGATTGCCGACTGCGTAAGCGAGATCAACCTCGAGTTCTCGATCGACTCGGCCGAGCTACGCGAGAACTCGCTCTACAAGGTCGAGACGCTGATCGCGGCACTCGAGCGCTTCCGTGCCGGCCTCGCAGCCGAGGCGGAGCTGCGAACGCTGCGGGAGCGCGGCTCGCGAGACACCAGCTCGAGCAGCCCACAACCATGAACGGAGGTGCGAAGTGTCCTATTTGAAGCGTCTCGGCACGCGGCGCGTGCCGCAGTGGGCGCCGATCTCGAATTCGGGTCAGGTGCCGAACAGCGCGGGCGGCTTCGCCTGGGCGGTCGACGACTGGGCTCGGCTGCGCCGCTTCCTGATCCTCGGCTCCGAGGGCGGTAGCTACTACGCCTCGGAGTGGACTCTCACGCGCGAGAACGCGCGGGCGCTCGAGCGTTGCCTGGCCGAGGACGGCCTGCTGGCGGTGGCAGAGATCGTCCGCGTCAGCACGGAGGGCCGGGCCCCGAAGAACGACCCCACGATCTTCGCGCTGGCGATGGCGGCTGGCCTCGGCGACGAGCCGACGCGAAAGGCGGCGCTGGAGGCGCTGCCGCAGGTCTGCCGTACCGGCACGCACCTGTTCCGGTTCGCGACGTTCGTCGAGGGCTTCCGCGGCTGGGGCCGCTCGCTGCGACGCGCGGTCGGTCGCTGGTACGCCGCCCAGCCCGTGGAAGCGCTCGCGTACCAGGCGGTCAAGTACCGCCAGCGAGAGGGCGTCACCCATCGCGACCTGCTGCGGCTGGCCCACCCGGCCGCACAGGTCGAGCGCGGGCAACCCGACACTCGAGGTGTCGGCCGAGCTCGAGCGTTTGTTCGAGTGGATCGTCCGCGGCGGCGAGACCGACCGGCTGCCGCGCGCTGGTCGAGGGCTATGTCCGAGCGCAGGCGGCGGCGACGCCGGCCGAGACGGCCGCGCTCGTCCGGGAGTTCGGCCTGCCCCGCGAGGCTGTGCAGAGCGAGCACCTGACCGAGGCGGTTGTATGGGAGGCGCTGCTCGAGGACATGCCGATGACGGCGATGATCCGCAACCTGGCGACGATGACGCGGGTCGGCGTCCTCGTGGCGGGATCGGACGGCACGGCGCAGGTCGTCGCACAGCTCGGCGACGGCGAGCGTATCCGCCGGGCTCGGGTGCACCCGATCGCAGTGCTGACGGCGCTGCGGACGTACGCGGCCGGTCGTGGCGCACGCGGCCGGAGCGAGTGGAGCCCGGTGCGCGAGGTCGTGGACGCGCTCGACGCCGCGTTCTATGCGGCGTTCGGCAACGTCGAGCCGGCGGGTAAGCGGCTGCTGTTGGCGCTCGACGTCTCCGGCTCGATGGCGTCGTCATCGGTCGCCGGAGTGCCGGGTCTGACGCCGCGCGATGCTTCGGCGGCGCTGGCACTGGTGACGGCGGCGACGGAGCCGCGCCACGAGACGGTCGGCTTCTTCGCCGGCAAGCGCGGCTGGAAGTCGCGCACGAAGGGTCCGTGGGACTACCTCAAGCAGGGTCTCACCCCGCTCGCGGTCAGCCCGCGGCAGCGGCTCGACGACGTCGTGAAGACGGTCTCGGACCTGCCGTTCGGCGGTACCGACTGCGCGCTGCCGATGCTGTACGCGCAGGCGCACGAGCGGGAGGTCGACACGTTCGTGATCTACACCGACTCCGAGACCTGGGCGGGCGACATCCACCCGGCCCAGGCGCTCCGTGACTACCGGCAGGCGTCCGGCATCGACGCGCGGCTGGTGGTGGTCGGCATGGTCTCGAACGGCTTCTCGATCGCCGACCCGGCCGATCAGGGGATGCTCGACGTCGTCGGTTTCGACACGGCGACGCCGCAGCTGATCTCCGACTTCGCCCGCGGCGCTCTCTGAGACGAGGGCGCCGCGAGGCGTACTCATGACAGAGAGTCGAAAGGAGCGTGACATGGCAATGCCGTACCGCGCTCGGGTCAACGAGCGCACGCTGCTCAACCTGCCCGGCTTCCACAGCGGTGCCTTCGTCTACGTGTTCGTCGAGGACACATCGCTGCGCACTCTGCAGCGGGATGCCGACTGCGAGGCCGATTGCGATTGCTGCCCGCAGAACTTCGAGCCGTACATGATGCTCGAGGTCGCAGACTGCAACGACACGATCGGACTCACCTTCGACATCGATACCGCAGCGGGTCGCGAGAACTCGCTGCACAAGCTGGAGACGCTCATGAGCGCGCTCAACCTCTTCCGCGCAGCTTTGGTGGAGGAGTTCGAGCCGTACGACCACCGTGAGCGACAGCTCGAGGCGCGGATCGGCTAGAGCCGACGCCCGAGTGTGATGCGCCGCCGCCGAGGTCTCCAGGCGGCGGCGCTGCCCAAACAACGTGCGGGTGTGGCGGAACAGGAAGACGCACCGGTCTCAGAAGCCGGCGGGCTTCGCCCATGGGGGTTCGACTCCCTCCGCCCGCACCTTTCTTGCCTCCGTAGCTCAACGGAAGAGCGCCGGGCTTCGAACCCGGTCGACAGAGGTTCGAATCCTCTCGGGGGCTTCGCGAGCACGCGATATCGGCGCCGAGCGACGAGGCGCAGCCGATCTTGCGGCGGCGCCGTCCAACGTTCATGCCTCCGTAGCTCAACGGAAGAGCGCCGGGCTTCTAACCCGACGACAGAGGTTCGAATCCTCTCGGGGGCTTCCGATTCGCGACACCGTGGCCGAGGGGCGAGGCGCGCGCCTGCAAAGCGCGCTAACGGCGGTTCGAGTCCGCCCGGTGTCTTGCCGTAAGAATGAAAGGAGGAAACAGATGAGCACGATCAAGACCTTTGGCGCCGTCGAACGGATCTCAGTGTGACGGTGCAGCCGTCCGGAACGGTGACGTTCGTGTTCACGGACATCGAGGGCTCCACGGCGCTCCTCGACGACCTCGGCGCTGAGGCTTACAAGGAGGCGCTGGCCGACCACCGTCGCACCTTGCGAGGAGCCTTCGGCGCGCAAAGGGGCTACGAGGTCGACGACGCCGGCGACGGCCTGTTCTACGCGTTCGCGTCGGCGTCGGAAGCGGTGACGGCGGTGGAACAGGCGATGGCGTCGCTTGCCGACGGGCCGGTGCGGATCCGGGTCGGCATGCACACGGGGGAGCCGCTCCTCGATCCGCCGAAGTACGTCGGCGCGGACGTGCACAAGGCGGCCAGGATCATGAGCGCCGCCCACGGCGGCCAGGTACTGCTCTCGGGAGCGACCCGCGAGCTCGTCGCCGAGGACCCGCTCGACCTCGGGAAGCACCGGTTGAAGGACTTCGCCGAACCTGTATCGCTGTTTCAGCTTGGTTCCGATCGCTTTCCGCCGCTGCGGACGATCTCGAACACGAATCTCCCCGTGCCGCTCTCCTCGTTCGTGGGGCGCGAGCAGGAGGTGACGGAGGTTGTCTCGCTCCTTCGGGACGCTGCGGCGCGGCTCGTGACGCTCGCCGGACCAGGTGGGACCGGGAAGACGCGGTTGGCGATCGAGGCGGCAGGTGAGTTGGTGAGCGAGTTCGGAGCCGGGGTGTTCTGGATCGAGCTGGCGCCGGTCCGCGATCCGGCACTCGTCGTCGACACGATCGGGCAGACGCTGGGGGCGAAGCAGGAGCTGGCGGGGCACATTGGCGACAAGCAGCTCTTGCTCGTGCTCGACAACCTGGAGCAGGTGGTCGAGTCGGCGGTCGAGCTGGCGGCGCTGCTGCGGGCCTGTCCGAACCTGCGCTTGCTTGTCACCAGCCGGGAGCTATTGCGGGTCGACGGGGAGATCGTCTATCCGGTGCACGCTCTCGCCGAGCCGGAGGCAGTCGAGCTGTTCTGCGCGCGGGCGCGCATCGAGCCGGACGAGGCCGTTGCGGAGCTGTGCGGCCGGCTCGACAACCTGCCCCTGGCGCTCGAACTCGCCGCCGCCCGGGTCAGCGTGCTCACACCCGCCCAGATCCTCGAACGGATCTCGCAGCGACTTGACCTGTTCAGGGCGGGCCGCGACGCTGACGCTCGCCAGCAGACGCTGCGGGCGACGATCGACTGGTCGTACGACCTGCTCTCGGCGGACGAGAAGCGGCTCTTCGCCCGGACCGCCGTGTTCCGGGGCGGCTGCACGCTCGAGACCGCCGATCAGGTCGCCGGCGCCGACGTCGCCGGCCTGCAATCGCTGCTCGACAAGAGTCTGCTGCGGCGAAGCGGCGAGCGCTTCTGGACGCTGGAGACGATCCGCGAGTACGCCCACGAGCTCCTGGAGGGAGGCAGCGAGGGCGACGCCATGCGCCGCCTGCACGCTGATCACTACCTCGCGCTCGCAGAGCTCGCCTACACGGAGCGATTTGACCGCGGCCTGACCTGGGCCCGGCGGCTCGAGACAGAGCACGACAACCTCCGTGCCGCGCTCGACCACCTGCAAGACTGCGACCCCCACCGCTACCTCCAGCTCGCCGGCGCGCTTGGCTGGTTCTGGCTGGCGAGATCGCACTTCGCAGAGGGCGCGCGGAGGCTCGAAGACGGGCTGGCGTCACCCGCCGCGGACGGACCGCTCACGGCCCGGGCGCTGACCTACCTCGGAGCGATCGACGCGACGCGAGGCCGGCCGGCGACCGCGCTGAGTCGACTCGAGCGGGCAACCGAGCTCTGGCACACCGTGGGGGACGAGACGGAGTTGGCGGCAGCCCGCGACGAGCTTGGCTGGGCCCTGTACGAGCGAGGAGAGGACGAATTGCGGGCGCTCGAGCTCTTCCAGGAGAACCTCGAGCACGCGCGGCGTCTCGGGCACCACGCACTCGTCAGCCGCTCGCTCGCCGGCGTGTGCCAGATGCTCGTGGTGACCGGGCAGTTCGAGCGCGCGGAACCGCTGGCACTGGAGCTCCACGCCTCAATGCGCGACAGCGAAGACGTCATGTACATGTGCGCGGGGGATCACTACCTCGCCGACTGCGCCATGCACCGGCTGGACTACACCCTCGCCGAGCGGCACCGGCTGAGCGCCCTCGAAACCGAGCTCACAAGCGAAAACGTGATGCAACAGGCCATGGAGATCCTCGGTCTCGCCTTGACCGCAGCCGGCCTCGGACGAGACGAAGACGCGCTCCGCCTCGAGGGAGCCGTCGACGCGAAATGTAACGAGCTCGGGGCATCCGTTGTCCTCCTCCCGTTGCTCGCGGCCTGGCGCGAGCGCGATCTCGGCGCAGCCCGCGCCAGGCTCGGCGAGCCGCGAGCCACCGCTGCCTTCGACGAAGGACGAGCGATGACGTGGGACCAAGCCATCGAGCTCGCACTCGCGTCTCAGGTCGCCCCGCTCGTGCGCGCGGTCCAGTAGCCCGTGCGGCTGTAGATCCGACAGACGGAGTCGCGCTCGTGGAAACACGTCACCCGGAACGGCTGCGGTCACCCGTTCCCGGCAACGAGTGCTTGCAGCGCGGCCCTTCAATCTGAGCCGATTACCGCACGCACGCTTGGCGCGGTACGTCGAGCGCCGCATCGTGCTCTGGACGCTTCAGTGCTAACTGGCTGCGTCAGCCCGACCGAAGATCGCTGAGCTCGAGCTGTGAGTGGCAACAAGGTGACAACGAGATCGGCCGAGACGCACCGAGATGAAGAGGTTTGGTTGAAGCGACGGGCGCCCTCGGCTGGTGTAACTCGAGGTTTGGCGCGAGCGACGGACGGTTGCATCACGCGACGCATCGGAGCATACTCGACGCGTGGAACCCCCAAACGGAATTTTCCGCCTGTCCGGGCACCTGCGCTCGGTGTAGGGAGCGCATCCTGCCGTGGCGGTGACCGCAGTCGAGCGTCGAACCGTGACGCTAGTCAGCGCCGATGCCGCGGGTTACAGCCGCCTTATGGCGGCAGATGAGCTTGCGACGATCCACGCGATCAACCTCTTCCGGGAGACGGGGGAGGCCATCGCCCTCGAGCAGGGCGGCCGGTTAGTCGATTCTCCAGGCGACAACCTCCTGTTCGAGTTCCATAACGCTGCGTCAGCGCTCCAGGCGGCGCTTCGGTTCCAGGCGTTCGTGCTCGTCGCCAACGAGCAGTACGCGCCGCAGGAACGAATGCAGTTCCGCATCGGAGTTCACAGCGGCGAGGTGGTCGTCGACATGAGCCGAATCTACGGCTCCGGCATCAACATTGCCGCGCGTCTCGAACGTCTCGCCCGCCCAGGCGGCATCTGCATCTCGGAGGACACTCGCCGTCAACTCGACGTGACGCCGCCGCTCGAGGACATCGGGCCGCAGTACGTCAAGAACATCCCGCACCCGATCCATGCGTTCTTCGTCGACGTCCCTGGGCAGGCGCTGCCCGCTCCGCCTCCGAGCTCCGCGTGGCCTGCAATCGCAGTCCTACCGTTCGTGACACCCGGCGGTGACCGGGATGCGGAGTACCTCGGCGACGGCATCGCGGAAGATCTCATCACGACCCTCGCGATGTGGCGCCAGTTCCCGGTGATCGCCGGAAATTCGACATTCACGTACAAGGGCCGGTCGATCGACTCCGCGGTGGTCGGCAAGGAGCTCGGCGCGCAGTACCTCGTGCTGGGGAGCCTGTGGCGCTTCGACCATCGGATCCGAATCGCAGTGCGGCTCCTCGACGCCGAGACGGGCCTGCCGCTCTGGGCCGACCGTTGGAGCACGACGCTGGACGATGTCTTCGAGACCGGTGACGAGATTGCGCAGGCGATCTCGGTCGCCCTGCGTCCGGAGCTGCTCAAGGACATGTCCGAGCGCGCGATGCGGCAAGCGCCGGCCGACCTGACTGCGTGGGACTATGCGCTCCGCGGGCTCTGGCACCTCCGTCGAACGCCGCGCGCCGACGGCGAGCAAGCGGTTGCGTTGCTCGAGCGCGCCGTACAGCTCGATCCGTCGTCGGGCTTCGCCCATGCACACCTCGCGCACGCGCACTACCGGATGCTCCAGAACCAATGGACGGTCGATCGCGCTGCCGATCTCGGCGCCGTGATCAAACACGCCGAGACTGCGGTCGTGTGCGACGCAATGGACGCGAACGGCTACCTGTTTCGTTCGCTTGCGTCCTCGCTCCAGGGGAAGCGCGAGGACGCGCTCGGGGACCTTCGCCGCGCGGTCGAGCTGAACCCGAGCCTGCCCGTCGCGCGCTCCCTCCTGGGCCAGTTCTTGGGCATGTCCGGGCGGACCGAGGACGCGCTGCGCGAGCTGGATCACGCGATTCGCCTGAGCCCGCGGGATCCGCAGCTGTGGAGCTTCCAGGCGGGCAGGAGCGTCGTGCTGTTCGTCGCGCGCCGGTACGAAGAAGCGCGTGCTTCGAGCGAACAGGCGATTGCGATCGAGCCGGACGCGGCATCGGCCTTTTCCATGGTTGCTGCGACGTCTGCGCTGCTTGGCGACTTGCCGCGAGCGCGGGCCGCTCTTAGCGAGACCCTGCGCCTCTGGCCCAACCTCTCGGTGCCGACGCTTCGGACCGTTGTCGCCTCTGTTCCCGAGGCCGCCGTCGACGAGTACTTCCGCGGCCTGAGCCTGGCCGGATGGTCGCCCGACGATGGGGAGTGACGGCCTGAGGATGCTGCCGTCGAGGGAGCGGGCCGTGTGCTATTCCGCCGTCCAGTCGAAGCTCGCTACCGGCGATCTGATCTTCCTCCAGACCACAACGCCAGTAGGCAAGGCGATCGCGAAGCTCTCGGAGTGGGCGGGCTTGCCCCCGTACTCGCACCTGGGCATGGTCATCAAGGACGACGTCAAACTCCTCTGGGACGCCCCGGGTGGCGGGGACTGCTTTCTGGACCCGTACGCCCGCGATAAAGACAACAGGCTCTACGGCTGCTCGCCCGTGCACCCTGGGTGTCGCGTGTCGATGCTCGACGAGGTCCTCGCCTACTACGCGACCCTGGTTCTCCCCGAGGACGGCGTCCGCGGGTTCTGGGCCCGCCGGCTGACGCCGCGCGCGACGACCGAACAGTTCACGGCCTTGCGGAAGTTCATCAATCGTGTCGACGGTCTACCCTTTCCCACAGATCGCTTGTACCACCGGCTGGCCGCAAACTTTTACGCCGGCCAGCAAGGGACAACGCTCCATTTCGGCACGTACTTCTGTTCGCAGCTTGTTGCCGCTTCCTACATGCACATGGGGCTGCTCGAGATGGACGCTCGGCCGCCAAACGCCTACGCTCCCGCGCACTTCGGCATCGAGACGGCGGACTTCGGGATAACGGACCCGCCCCCGTTCGTGCCGGGGGTAGCGCTTGGCCCCGTTTTCTTCGTGACGTGGGACCGGCCGACGGGGCACGGGACCCCGTGTGAACAGGAAGTCTGGTGAGTACTGCGCGAGCCTAGGCGCTCATGTTCGGCTAGAGCCTGCTCGCGAAGACTTCGCACGGAAGTCCCCGCTTAGACAGGGACTTCTCCAGTGGAGCGTGCCGGGATCGAACCGGCGACCTCCGGCTTGCAAAGCCGGCGCTCTCCCAGCTGAGCTAACGCCCCGAGCCGTCCCATTGTAGGGACGGCGGCAGATTCTCTTGCGGCTTCCTAGGCGGCTGCGCGCTCGAGGCGCTCTTCGTGACGCGCCCGGGCGATGATGATGTCGCGCTCGCCGAAGCGGACGCGCGCGCGCTCGGCGCGGTAGGCGTCCCACAACTCGGCGAGACGCTCGTCGATCTCCTGTCGCTGAGCGACAAGCGCGGAGTCGTGACCCTCTGAGAGGGCGTGTAGAAGCTCGCGCCGGTCGTCGGACAGGCGCTGAATCTGTCTTTTGATTTCAAGCAAACGTGGCATCAATTGGAAAAACGCATCGGTAGTCCTCGCCATTCCCATATTCGGTCACGCTGCGGCAAGCTCCTTCGAGCGGCATACCTCCTCGGCAGCCTGAATAAACATCTGCGCTGCGGGCGTCAACTGGCGGTCTGCGTGCCAGGCCACGCCGATGATTCGCGGTGGAACGCGGTCGCCGAGATCGATAACCGCGATCGACTTGTCTGCGGGATCGACGGTGAGCCGCGGCACGAGCGCGACGCCCACGCCGGCGGCCACCATCGCCTGGAGCGTGCCGTTGTCATCCGAGCGGAAGACGACCTCCGGCTCGCGGCCGGCCAGCCGCAGCCGCTCTTCGACGCGGTGGGTCGTGCGACACGTGCGGTAGCTGATGAGCGGCAGCTCGAGAATCTCGCGCAGCGTCGGCGTCTTGTCTCGGTCGAGGAGCGGCGAGCTTGCGGGTACGACCAGCACGTAGGGGTCGCGCATCAGCTCGACCGACTCGAACGGGCCGCCGTCGAGCGGAAATACGCAGAAGCTGAGGTCGATGTCTCCGCGTTCGACGAGCTCGAGCAGCTCACGGTCATCGGCGGACTCGACGAGCCGAACGTCGACCCTTGGCCACTCGGCGCGGAAGGAGGCCAGCAGCGTGGGGAGGACGCGGGCGCCGACCGACTGGTACGTGCCGACGCTGAGCGGGCCGGAGTCGCCGTTGCCGAAGGCATCGAGGTCGGCTTGCGCAGCGGCCAAGCGTGCGTTGATGGCGCGTGCGTGTGTGAGCAGCAGCGTGCCCGCATCGGTCAGCGTGACCGGGCGGGGGCCTCCCGGGCGGTCGATCAGACGCTGCCCGACGATGCGCTCGAGCGCCGCGATCTGCTGCGAGATCGCCGACTGCGTGTAGCCGAGGCTCCTCGCGGCGCGGCCGAACGATCCCTCCTCCGCTACCGCCTGGAGGGCGAGCAGATGCCGCACTTCAACACCGAGCCAACTATCAGTCTGCATGATCGATCAATACGATAACAAGACTTGCGCTAATGGACAAGAGGGCGCCAGACTGGCTGCATGAGCATCGGGTTGACCGTCATTCTCGTCGTAGCCGCCTTGGCGGCGCTGGCTCCACTCCTGACCCGTGCGGGCGATCTCGACGATCGCGACCGGCGGGGCTGGTGGTCGAAGCGCTAGCTTGGACCTAGCCAAAGGCGTGAGCCCGGCGAGGGTCTGGGCGGCCCTCGCCGTCGTGTACGTGGTCTGGGGTTCCACGTACCTCGGCATCCTGCTCGCGATCGACACGATCCCGGTCTTCCTGTCGATGGGGATCCGGTTCGTGATCGCCGGCGGGCTGCTCTACGTCTGGGCCATACGGCGCGGGGACGTAACGGGTGACCGCCCCGGGCGGCGCCAGTGGGCGGCTGC
Source organism: uncultured Actinomycetes bacterium (assembly GCA_963704335.1). Classification (GTDB taxonomy): domain Bacteria; phylum Actinomycetota; class Thermoleophilia; order Gaiellales; family Gaiellaceae; genus PALSA-612. The sequence goes on along the minus strand of OY969889.1, from coordinate 3,026,018 downwards.
CATCGTCGTTGGAGCACTGTTGTTCGTGGGCGGCAACTCGCTCGTTGCCTGGTCGGAGACGCGTGTCGACACGGGAATCGCGGCGCTGCTGATTGCTGCCGTGCCGCTCTGGATGGCGCTCTTCGACCGTGTCGCGAACGGCCAGGGTCTGTCGCGCTCGACCCTGCTCGGGCTGCTCGTCGGCTTCGGCGGCGTGGCGCTCCTGGCGTGGCCGTCTGGGCCGAGCCGCATCGACGCGCTAGGGGCGGCCGCGCTGCTCGTCTCGGGCGCCGCTTGGGCGGCGGGCTCGCTGGTCGCGCGGCGCGCGTCCCTGCCGCGGAGGCCCCTCGTCTCGTCGGCCATGCAGATGTTCGCCGGTGGGATGCTGCTCATGCTGGTGGCAGGAGCGTCCGGCGAGCTGACCGAAGTCGGTCATGTCTCGCTGACTTCCGTACTGGCGATGGTTTATCTCATCGTCATCGGCTCCTGGCTGGCCTTCTCGGCCTATGTCTGGCTGCTCCGCGTGGCGCCGATGAGCGTCGTCTCGACGTACGCCTACGTCAATCCCGTCGTGGCCGTCTTCCTCGGCTGGCTCGTGCTGAGCGAGCCGCTTTCGGTGCGCACGCTCGCCGCCGGCGCGATCATCCTCGGCGCCGTGGCGCTGATCGTGACGCCTTCGAAAGTGCGCTCCAGCACGCTGCCGGCGGCGGCCCCGGTCCGCGCCCAGTAGTTACGCTGGCCCTATGACTACGGTTGACCTTCGCCGCCTTGGGCTGCGGCCCGGCGAAGAGCTCACCGACGAGCACGAGGTGGCCATCGCACCGCTCGAGCTGGGCGGCCAGCGCTACGCAGCGGTGCCCGAGCTCGTACCCGCCCAGCTAACGGTGACGCGGGCTGCGACGGGGACGGCCCTCAGGCTCCGGCTCACGACGCAGCTGCACGGCCCGTGTTACCGCTGCCTCGACGACGCCTCGTTCGACCAGCCGATCGACGTCCGCGAGTACCAGGCAGAAGACCCGCAGGGGGACGAAGAGCTCGAGTCCGTCTATGTGGCCAAGGGCAGCCTCGACCTCTCCGCTTGGGGGCGCGACTCGATCGTGCTCGCGCTGCCGGACAAGATCCTCTGCCGTGAGGACTGCGCCGGTCTCTGTCCGGTCTGCGGCAAGAACCTCAACCGCGAGCCACACGGCCACGAGGGCGAGGAGATCGATCCTCGCTGGGCGGGCCTCGCCGAATTGCGAGACTCCCTCCAATGACGGCTGACCCTCGACGCTGGAAGGCCCTGGCGGTGCTCGGCATCGCCTATCTGATGGTGATCCTCGACGTCTCGATCGTGAACGTGGCGCTGCCTTCGATCCAGGAGGATCTCGACTTCTCCGAGAACGGACTGCAGTGGGTGGTCTCGGGCTATGCGCTGACGTTCGGCGGCTTCCTGCTGCTCGGCGGGCGGGCCGGTGACATCCTCGGCCGCCGCATCATCTTCATGGTCGGTCTCGCGGCCTTCTCGGCGTTCTCATTGCTCTGCGGGCTGGCGTGGTCGGCCGAAGTGCTCGTGATCTCGCGCATGCTCCAGGGTGCAGCCGCGGCGATCCTCTCCCCATCGGTTTTCTCGATCACGACCGTGACGTTCGAGGAGGGCAGTGAGCGGAACAAGGCTCTGGGCGTGCTCGGCGCCATCGCCGGCTCGGGCGCGGCGATCGGCGTCCTGCTCGGCGGGATCCTCACGGAGTACGTGGGCTGGGAGTGGGTCTTCTTCGTCAACGTGCCGATCGGCGTGGGCGCGCTGTTCTTCGTGCGACGCTTCGTGGCCGAGAGCAAGGCTCCCGGCCTGGCGCGCCACTTCGACGCGTGGGGTGCTACGACGGTCACAGCCGGTCTCATCCTCTTCGTCTTCGCGCTTACGCGCGCGCCGACGGAGGGCTGGACGTCGCCCGAGGTGATCCTCTCGCTCGTCGGCTGGGCCTTGCTCTCGACGGCATTCATCCTCATCGAGCTTCGGTCGCGCTCGCCGCTGGTGCCGCTCGGCATCTTCCGCCGGCGAACGCTGAGTGCCGCGAACGGCGTCGGACTGATCCTCGGCGTGGCCGTCTTCGGGATGTTCTACCTGCTGTCTCTTTATATGCAGATCGTGCTCGGCTTCTCGGCGCTCGAGACCGGTGTCGGCTACCTGGCAGTTGCGCTGACGGCTGTCGTCGCGTCGGGTGTGGCGCAGGCGCTCACCACGAAGGCGGGCGTGAAACCCGTGCTGGCCGCGGGCATGGCGCTGCTCGCAGCCGGGCTCATCTGGTTCACGCAGATCTCGGTGGACGGCTCGTACGCCGCCGACCTCCTTCCCGGCTTCTTCCTGATCGGAGTCGGGCTCGGCTTCTCGTTCGTGCCCGTGTCCATCGCGGCCCTGTCCGGAGCGACGGGAGAGGAAGCCGGACTGCAGTCGGGCCTCATCAACACGAATCAGCAGATCGGCGGAGCGATCGGTCTCGCCATCCTCATCAGCGTCTCCACGACACGGAGCGACAACCTCATCGAGGACGGAGTCGCGCAACTCGACGCGCTGACCGACGGCTTCTCGTTGGCCTTCTGGGTCGCGGCCGGCTTCGCCATCCTCGGCGTGATCGTCACGCTCTTCGCCCTCAAGCGCGAAGACCTCGTGATGGAGGATGGACAGCCGGCGAGCGCGGACGTTGGGCTAGACTCCTAGGCCGCAAATGGCTGTCCCGAAGAGAAAGACGTCGAAGTCGCGGCGCGACAAGCGTCGCGCGCAGCACAAGATCGAGGCACCTCGCCTCTCCGTCTGCCCTGTCTGCGGCCAGCCCAAGGAGTCTCACCGCATGTGCCCCACGTGCAAGACGTACCGTGGGCGTGAGGTCGAGCCCCTGCGCGCGCCTACCACCTAGGTAGATGCAGCCCACCCGTGTGGCCGTCGACACGCTCGGCGGCGACCGTGCGCCCGAAGAGATCGTCGCGGGCGCGCTCGAAGCGCGGTCGGACTCCGTTCAGCCGGTGCTCTTCGGCCCCTCGTCGATCGATGGCGCCGGGCTCGAGCTCGTCGAGACGACGCAGGAGATCGAGATGCACGAGAAGCCGGCCGAGGCCGTTCGCGGCAAGCCCGGGAGCTCGCTCGTCGCCGCGTGCCGCTCGGTCGGGCGCGGCGACGCGGCTGCGGTCGTCTCGGCGGGGAACACCGGCGCAATGCTCGCCGCTTCCCTGCTGGAGATCCGGCGGCTACGCGGCGTGATGCGGCCGGCGATCGCCGTCGTCATCCCGTCCGTGCGCGGGCCGTCGGTGCTGATCGACGCCGGTGCGAACGCCGAGTCGCGGCCCGAGCACCTGCTCCAGTTCGCGACGATGGGCGCGATCTTCGCCGAGGAGATCCTCGGGATAGACGAACCGGAGGTCGGCCTGCTCTCGATCGGCGAAGAGGCCGCGAAGGGCAACCAGGCGACGCAGGACGCACACCGGCTGCTCGCGGAGAGCGACCTGCGATTCAAGGGGAACGTGGAGAGCCGCTGGCTGCTGGAAGGAGCGGCGGACGTCGTCGTGACCGACGGCTTCACCGGCAACGTGTCGCTGAAGCTGCTCGAGGGCACGATCCTCTCGGTCTTCGATGGCTTTCGGGCGGAGATCGAGCGAACGTTGCGCGGCAAGCTCGGCGGGCTGCTGATCAGGCCGGCCGCGAGGCGGCTGCGCGGCCGGCTCGATCCGGAGGTCCACGGCGGCGCATACTTGCTCGGATTGCGCGGGCTCGTCGTCATCGCGCACGGCAACTCCTCGCGCGTAGCGATCGCGAACGCGATTCGGCTGGCTGCGCGCGGCGTCGAGCACGGCGTGGTGGCGAAACTCGGCGAGCGGCTTGGCCATGAAGCGCCGGGAGACCGTGTTAGCATCCTCGCTCCCGCAGAATCCGACGGTTAAGAGAGGTGACATGGCAGCGTCGCGCGATGAAGTGTTCGAGCGTGTGAAGTCAGTGCTGGTGGAGCAGCTCGGCGTTGAGGAAGGCGACGTGAACGATGCCGCATCGTTCCAGGAGGATCTCGATGCCGACTCGCTCGATCTCGTCGAGTTGATCATGGAGCTCGAAGACCAGTTCGGGATCAAGATCTCCGACGAGGATGCCCAGAAGCTGATGACTGTCGGGCAGGCCGTCGACTACGTCACCGAGCACCAGTAACGAGCCGGCCGCCCAGGCCGGGACCCTCGTCTCGTTGATCGAGACGCTCCCGGCGGAGCGGCTCGCGCAGGTGTTCATGCACCCGTCTCGCGTCAGCGAGCGGTCGGAGTCGTACGAGCGGCTCGAGTTTCTCGGCGACAGCGTCCTTGGGCTGGTGGTCGCGCGAGCGCTCTTCGACCGCTATCCGCAGGCGGCCGAGGGGGAGCTCTCGCAACTGCGCTCGGCGGTCGTCTCCCGGCGCAGCTGTGCCGCGGTGGCCCGCGAGATCGGGATCGACCGGATGTTCGCCCAGCAGTTCGAGCTGACGGACGATCTCCGCCGCTCGGACAACGTGCTCGCGGCGCTGATCGAGTCGGCGATCGCCGCGCTCGTGCTCGAGTACGGCCTGGATGCCGTTGGGCCGGCCGTGCTCGGCGCTTTCGAAAAACAGATCGACGAGGCTCTGCACACTCCCGGCGACTTCAAGACCCGGCTGCAGGAGCAGGCCGCGAAGCAGGGATGGAAGGTGACCTACAACGTCGTCGAGGTCCAGGGGCCTGCTCATGCGCGACGGTTCACCTGCGAGGCGCTCGTCGCCGGCGTGCCGCGTGGGCTTGGCATCGGCCGCTCGAAGAAGGAGGCCCAGCAGGCGGCCGCAGCCGAGGCGCTCGCGGCTCTCGAGGCTACGTCATAGACTCCGGCCCGATGGCAAAGCTCCTCCTCCATGTCACGTGCGGCCCGGAGCAGCCGACCAGGGCGGCGCTGGCGTTCCTAGTCGCGAAGGCTGCGCTCGACGGCGGCCACGAGGTCTCGCTCTTCCTCGCCGGAGACGGAGTGCAATTGCTCCGAGATGCCACGCTCGACGCCGTCCACGGCGTCGGCACTGGGAGTCTGCGCGAGTCGTTCGACGCCGTCGTTGCTGGTGGCGCGACGATCTACGCGTCTGGCATGTCTTCACAAGCGCGGGAGGTATCGCTAGAGGGAAAGGCGGAGCCCGCGATGCCTGCGCGGCTCGTCGAGCTTACGCTCGAGCATGATCGCGTTCTCAGCTACTAGTCGTCCCACAGGGACTGTCCCTGGGACACGGCTCGGAGAGGCGTGTTCGGACGGGACGGTGGCATCCGCAACCGCCGTTAGCGTTGGGCGGCCGTGTACCTGCGCGCGATCACCATCCGTGGCTTCAAGTCGTTCCCCGAGCCCGTCGAGGTGCGCCTCGAGCCGGGCGTTGCCGTCGTCGTCGGTCCCAACGGATCGGGCAAGTCGAACATCGCCGACGCACTGCTCTGGGCCTCGGGCAGCCTCGCGCCCACCGAGCTGCGTGCCGAGAAGCCAGACGACGTGCTCTTCGCCGGGAGCGCCTCACGCCAGGGAGCTCCCTACTGCGAGGTCGAGCTCCGCTTCGAGGATGTGGGTGGGGCCTTACCGGGAATCGACTTCGAGGAGGTGTCGATCACCCGCCGCCTCCACCGCGGCGGGGAAGGCCAGTACCTCGTCAACGGAGCGAACGTCAGGCGGGCCGATGTCGTCGAGCTGCTCGCGGACGTAGGTCTTGGGCCGGGGGCGGGCGCCATCGTCGGCCAGGGCAAGGTGGAGGCGATCCTCTCCTCGTCTCCCGGCGAGCGGCGTGCGCTCGTCGAGGAGGCCGCCGGGCTGGGACGGTTCAAGCGCCGTCGCCATCGCGCCGAGCTGAAGCTCGCGCGCGTAGCGCTGCAGGTGGAGCGCGCCCGCGACCTCGAGCGCGAGGTCCAGAAGCGGCTGCGGCCACTCGCGCTCCAGGCGAGCGCCGCCGAGCGCGCCGAGAAGCTGGGCGTCGAGATCCGTCGCATCCGCGCCGGGCTCGCAGCGCTCGATCTGGCGGAGTACTCGACGCGAGCCGGCGAGGCGGGCGCGCGAAAGAGCCAGCTGGAGGCTGCTCAGACGAACGTGCAGTCACGGCTCGATGCCTTGCTCGTCGAGCGTGAGCGCGCCGAGGGGGAGCTGGCCGCCGTGGCGGGAGGGCAGGAAGGCGCGGCCGGAGCCCTGTATCGGCTCCGGAGCGCCCGCGAGCGCGTCGAGATGCGCCGCGAAGCAGCGTCGGACCTGTTGGAGCGCCTGCGCGCGCCCGTGGTCCAGAGGCACGGCGAGGACCTCGCCGAACAGGCACGTCTCGCAGAGGCACGTGCGGTTGCGGTGGAGCGTGCGCTTGCCGAGCGAGAGGGCCTGCCGCCTGCAGCCCGCGCGCTCGCGGAGCGGGGCGAGACGCTGGCGCTGAGCGCCGTGGACGTCGAGTCGGGACATGAGGCGTCGGTGGCCGCAGCGCTTGGCCATCGCGCGGCTGCCGTGGTGGTCGGCGATGCCGCTCGCGGCCTCGAGCTGCTCGAGCACGCCCGCTCGGCCGGTCTCGGCCGCCTGGTCGTGCTCGTGGGGCAAGACCCCGCCGAGCTCGCCCGCTCGCTGCCGGTGGTTCCGCTCGCCGAGCTGCTCGCGTCTCCCGTCCCCGCCGTGACGGCGGAGGGGTTCGGCTGGGACCCGCAGCGGCAGGAGCTGTGGTTCGCCGGCGAGACGGCCGAGGCGTTCCAGCTCGAGCTGGAAGCTCAGGCGCGCCGTCTGCGCGAGGAGGCTCGAGTGCTTGCGGAACGCGCCGCTACGACCACTGCCGTCGTGCGCTCGCCCGACCCGCGCCTCACATCCCTCTGCGAGCGGCTCCGCGAAGAGCTCGCACGCATCGTCCGCGAGGCCGCGCGCGTCGAGCAGCCGCTCACAGCGAGCGCCGAGTCCGGCGGCAGGCTCGCCGCGTCTCTCGCCGCCGGTCTGCGAGATCTCGCCGCGCGCGAGGCAGACGTGCGACGAGAGGCGCACGAGGCCGCATCCGCCGTGTCTCAGGTCGAGATCGAGCTCGCTCGGCTCGATGCCGAGTCGACGGACGCCCGGCGTCGTCTCGGGGAGGCCGGCGAAGACGCAGCCGACGGCACGCGCGAAGAGCTGGAGGGAACGCTCGAGCGGCTCGAGCGCCGACGGGAGGCGCTCGGCGGCGTCAACCCGTTCGCGAAGGAGGAATACGACCGCGAGAAGGAGCACCTCTCCGAGCTGCGCACTCAGACCGCGGACCTCGAGCTGAGCCTCGCCGGGTTGGACAAGCTGCGCCGCGAGCTGACGGAGACGGTCGACCGCCGCTTCACCGAGACGTATGCGGCGGTGGAGGCGAACTTCGCCGAGGTCGCTTCGACGCTCTTTCCGGGCGGCGAGGGGCGGCTCCGCCTCACCGAGCCCGAGGGCGACGACGAGGAGCCGGGAATCGAGGTCGAGCTGCGTCCGGCCGGCAAGCGCATCAGCCGGCTGTCACTCCTCTCCGGCGGCGAAAAGGCGCTCGGGGCGCTCTCGTTTCTCTTCGCGCTATTCCTCGCGCGGCCGTGCCCGTTCTACCTGCTCGACGAGGTGGAGGCGGCGCTCGACGACGCGAACATCGGGCGTTTCGTCGGGCTGCTGCGGCAGTTCTCGGAGCGGGCGCAGTTCATCGTCGTCACGCACCAGAAGCGCACGATGGAAGCGGCGGACGTCCTCTACGGCGTGACGATGGGGCGCGACGGCGTGTCGCAGGTCGTGTCGCGCCGGCTGCCGCGTGAGGACGCCGAAGCTGCCGCGGTCGCCTAGCTACAGAGCGTAGAGCCCGGGCTTGCCGACGCCGATCGGTCGCTCGAGCCCGAAGGCGTGGAGATTGCCCGCCGAGTCAGCGATGAGCACCTCGTCCCCCGCGAAGGAGATCGGCGCCAGTGACGCACCGGGCAGTCCCACCGTCCACAGCACTTCGCCTGTCGTCGCGTTGAGCGCGAAGGCGTTCCTGTCGAAGCCGCCGGGAACGAACACGAGGTCGCCGACGATCAGCGGCGGTGACTTGGGGCCGCGGCCCACGCCGGGCGCCGTCCACGTCGGCCGCTCGGGGAGCTCGCAGCGTGGGCCGACCTTGAAGCCGACGACCGCATCGAACGTCCGAATCGCGCCTTGCTCGTCGTAGTCACGCGCGGCGGAGATGAAGAACATGCCCAGCTCCGGCGAGTAGCTCGGCTGGGCGAGAAACGACGCGCCGAGCTCGCCCGGGCCGACGCGGGCGCTCCAGAGCGGCCCGGCGGCGAGAGCTCCGCGGTTCCAGATGTACGTCCTACCGTTCTTCGCGTTGGCGGCGGCAAGCGGCGGGCAGCCGGGGGGCTGGAAGAGCAGGGGAGCGGCGCCGAAGCCGCTGTCCTCGACGATGCTGACGTCCTCGGGCCGGTTCCAGGCGACGACGTTGAGATCGGCGTCCAGCTCGAGCACCGCTTCGGCATAGCCGGCCGTTTCGACGAGACAGCCGCCGCATTCGGGGTCGAAGACGAAGCCGTTGCCGGTCGCCGTCCACAGATGAGCCGTGTCCGGGTCGATCGTCACGCCCGCGTAGCCCCAGATGCCGCCCATGTTGTTGGGGCCCTCCGTGATGTCGAGCGAAGCGACGATGCGCGGGGCGAGCACGTCGACAGCAACGAGCCGGCCGTCGGCGTTGTAGCCGTCCGGGTCGGGCTTGTCGCAGAAGCTCGCGACCGGCACGTACAGCCTGTTGGCGCGCAGCGTCAGGCCGCTCCACACGTACTCGGAGCCGGTCAGCTGGACGATGCGCAGCGGCCAGCCGCCGATCTCCTCGCCGGTGGCCAGGCTCAGTGCGTGGAGCAGGCCGTCGGAGCCGATCGTGTACAGGCGTCCCCGAGCCCGGTCGAGCACCGGTGTCGAGGAGATGCCGTACGTGATGTTGCAGGGGGGGATGAGCGTCGCGGCGCTCACCTGCCGCTTCCAGAGCACGCTGCCGTCGACGGCGCGGAGGGCGGCAACGGTGCCGGCGTTGGTGGCGACGAAGATCGCGTCCTCGCGCGCGTTGCCGAACGGCACGTCCTCGGCGTAGAGCGGCGAAGCGACGAAGCGTCCTCCCACGTTGACGTTCCAGCGCTCGACCATGTCGCGCACGGTCTCTGACGAGAGGCCGCCGGCGGCCGCAGCGGGGACGTGGTTCGTCACGAGATCGCCTCCGCCGTAGCGCGGCCAATCGGCGGCGGACGACGGGACGGCGAGGGCGAGAGCGCAGCCGCAGACGATCGCGACCCGTCGTAAAGCTCTCTTCACCATCGCAACAGAATCACAGTTCCGTCCGACGTGCCGTAAATCCGAGGCAGAATCGCCCGATGCGAACGTGGGGAGAGCTGCTTGGCGATGCCGAGCCGGAGGAGGATCCCGAGCAGGAGACGGCAGGGTTCTTCGGCCGGCTGCGCGGCTCCCTCAGCCGAAGCCGCCGCGGCATCTGGCAGCGGCTGTCCGGTTTCGATCCTCTCGACGACGAGTCGTGGGAGAGCCTCGAGGAGGCGCTGATCGGCGCTGATGTGGGCATGGCTGCCACGGACGTGCTCGTCGAGCGGCTGCGCGAACGTCGCGATCTCGGCGAGCTCGACGTGGCGCTCGCGGAGGAGATCGAGGGGCTGTTCGGCGAGCCGGGCACGCTCTCCGTCGACGACGCTCCGAGCGTAGTGCTCGTGGTCGGCGTCAACGGCACGGGCAAGACGACGACGATCGGCAAGCTCGCCTTTCGGCTACGCGAGCACGAGCGGGATGTCGTCGTCGCCGCAGCGGACACCTTTCGCGCGGCCGCAGGTGAGCAGCTCGAGATCTGGGCGCAGCGGGCAGGTGCGGACTACGTCGGCTCGACGCGGGGCGGCGATCCGGCCGCCGTCGCCTTCGATGCCGTAGAGGCGACGCTCGCTCGCGGCCGTGACGTCGTGATCGTCGACACAGCCGGACGGCTGCACACGCAGGTGGGGTTGATGGACGAGCTGAAGAAGGTGCGCCGGGTCATCGAGCGCCGGCTCGAGGGCGCGCCGCACGAGACGCTGCTGGTGCTCGACGCGACGACGGGGCAGAACGGCCTGCAACAGGCGCGGCTGTTCCACGAGGCGGTCGGAGTCACCGGCGTGTGCCTGACGAAGCTCGACGGCTCCGCCAAAGGGGGCATTGTCCTGCCGGTCGCGGTCGAGCTCGGCTTGCCCGTCAAGCTGATCGGCATCGGGGAAGGCGCAGAGGACCTGCGCCCCTTCGACGCGGGCGACTTCGCCCGCGCCCTCGTCGGGCGCGACGAGGACTAGGTGCACGACCTCGGCTCGAAGCTCCGAGAGTCGGGGCAGGCACTCGCGAGCGTCTTCTCGAATCCGGGACTTCGCCGACTCCAGCTCGCCTTCGTCGGTTCCATAGTCGGCGACTGGGCGTACGCGATCGCCGTCGCGGTCTACGCATACGACCAGGGCGGCCCTGCTGCCGTCGGCCTGCTCGGCGTCGCTCGTTACCTCTCGATGGCGCTCGTGCTGCCGCTCGCGTCGACTCTCGCCGACCGTTACCCGCGCAAGTGGGTGATGCTTGTCTCGGACGTCCTCCGCGCCGTGCTCGTGCTCGTGGCAGCCGTCGTGATCGCCGCTGACGGCCCCGAGTTCGCGGTGTACGGGCTTGCGATCGTGACTGCCCTCGTCGGCACGTGTTTCCGCCCTGCGCAGGCCGCGCTGCTTCCCGGGCTGGCGCGCGATCCCGGCGAGCTCACCGCAGCCAACGTCGCCTCCAGCACGATCGAGAGCGTCGGCTTCTTCGTCGGCCCCGCGCTGGGAGGGCTGCTGCTCGCCGTCGCCGACATCCAGACGGTTTACGTCGTCAACGCGGCCACCTTTATCTGGTCCGCGGCGTTCATCGTCCGGCTACCGGCGCCTTCGGTCTCGCATGGCGCAGCCACGGGAGAGGATGAGCGCGGATCGTTTCTCGGCAACGCGAGCGCGGGATTCCGAGCCATCCTCGGCAACCGCGACCTGCGACTCGTCATCGGCGTCTACTGCGCACAGACCGTCGTTGCCGGCGCGTCCCTCGTCTTCGTCGTCACGCTCGCTCTGGACCTGCTCGACCTCGGCCGCTCGGGAGTCGGCTACCTCGACGCGGTGATGGGGATCGGCGGCCTCGTCGGCGGCTTCGTAGCTCTCGTGCTCGCGCAGCGCGGGCGCCTCGCCCTCGACTTCGGAGTCGGTGTCCTGCTCTGGTCGGCGCCGCTGCTCTTGATCGCGGCCTGGCCCAGTGTCGGAGCGGCCGCGGCGGCGATGCTGCTGATCGGCCTCGGGAACTCCCTTGTCGACATCAACGCCTACACGATCCTCCAGCGGACGGTCCCCGACGCCGTCATGGGGCGTGTCTTCGGCGCGATGGAGAGCGCGGTCATCGGCGCCATGGCAGTACGGCGCATTGCTGATGCCGCTGCTCATCGAAACGTTGGGAATCCGCGTTGCGCTGGCCGTCCTCGGTGGCGCCGTGACCGCGATCGTGCTCGTGACGCTTTCCGGCCTCCGCCGGATCGACCTCACCGCTTTCGCGCCGCCGGGCCTCGAGCTCGTACGCGGGATCTCGATCTTCACCGCGCTACCCGAGCCGATTCTCGAGCGATTGGCCCGCGCGCTCATGCGCGTGGAGGGCAAGCCGGGCGATGTGCTGATACGCGAAGGGGATGAAGGCGACCGCTTCTATGTCATAGAGGAGGGCACCGTCGTAGTCTCCAAGGAGGGACGCTGGGTGGCAGACCTCGGGCCCGGCGACTATTTCGGAGAGATCGCGCTGTTGAAGGACGTGCCGCGAACGGCGACCGTGACGGCGAAGACCGACGCGAAGCTCTATGCGCTCGAGCGCGACGTCTTCATCCCCGCCGTCACCGGACATCACGACGTGCAAGAGCTCGCCGAGACGGCGATGACGACCCGCCTCGCGATGCTTTAGGAGGATCTACCGAACGGCGCGGAGCTCAGCGACGATCTTGCCGCTGCCGGACACGGTCGCCGTCACGTGGCAGATGTCCGCGTTGGCCGGCTTGACCGGGAAGCGGAAGAGGGCTGCGCGTGGGCGGTGGTAGGTGTTCGGTGTCGACTCGGTTCCCACGAGGCAGTCGACGAGCACGGACGCATCGCCTACCTTCCCGGTCAGCTTCGCGTAGAGCGCCTTTGGCGTATTGACCTGGCCGTGCGCCACTGCGATCGCAAATGGCCCCGATGCTCGGGCAATCGCGATCCGCTTGCCGGGCAGCGTCGCGGCCGTGACGGTCGAGGCCAGAACGACGGCGATCGCGGCAGCTCCGAGAGCGCGCTTCATCTGTCTGCCGAGGATAGCGCCAAGCCCAGGTAGCTACCCTTCCAGACCGATGTTCGACGCTCTCGGCGACAAGCTGCAGACCATCCTCGGCGGCCTCCGCTCACGCGGAACGCTGGACGAGGAGACGATCTCGAAGGCCATGCGCGAGATCCGTCTCGCGCTGCTCGAGGCTGACGTCAACCTCGATGTCGTCAAGGAGCTGACGGCCCGCGTCAAGGAGCGCGCCCTCGGCCAGGAAGTGACCAAGAGCCTCACGCCGGGCCAGCAGGTCGTGAAGATCGTCCACGAGGAGCTGACGCGCACGATGGGCGGCGGCGACTCGAGGCTGGCCTTTGCCGGGCGGCCGCCGACGGTGATCCTCCTCGTCGGGCTCCAGGGCTCCGGCAAGACGACGGCCGCGGCGAAGCTCGCCCTGATGCTGCGAAAGGACGGCCGCTCGCCGCTCCTCGTCGCAGCCGACCTGCAGCGTCCCGCCGCAGTGATGCAGCTCGAGCAGCTGGGCCGTGAGCTGCAGATCCCGGTCGCCAGTGCGGAGCGCAAAGACCCCGTCGCGGCCGCGCGCGCGGGCCTCGAGCAGGCACGCAGTCAAGGCAAGGACGCGGTCATCGTCGATACCGCGGGCCGCTTGCAGATCGACGATGCGCTCATGGACGAGCTCGTTCACATCCGCGATGCGACGAACCCGCACAACGTCCTGCTCGTGCTCGACTCGATGACAGGCCAGGAGGCGGTCTCCGTCGCAGAGGCGTTCCAGGACCGGGTCGCGTTCGACGGCATCGTCCTTACGAAGCTCGACGGTGACGCGCGCGGCGGCGCCGCATTGTCCGCCCGGGCGGTCACGGGCAAGCCGATCAAATTCGCGTCGGTCGGCGAGAAGCTCGACCAGCTCGAGGTCTTCCATCCAGACCGCATGGCGTCCCGCATCCTCGGCATGGGCGACGTGCTGACGCTGATCGAGAAGGCAGACGAGGCCACCGACGAGGAGGACAAGCGGGCCATGGAGCAGCGCCTGCTGGCCGGCGAGTTCTCCTTCGACGACTTCCTGCAGAGCTCGAAGATGATGCGGAAGATGGGGCCGCTGCAGGGCGTGCTGTCCATGGTGCCGGGCCTCGGCAAGCAGCTGAAGGGCGTGGACGTCGACGAGCGTGAGCTCGACCGCGCGGAGGCGATCATTCTCTCGATGACGCTCGAGGAACGGCGGCTACCGGAGCTGATCGACGGCTCTCGCCGAAAGCGAATCGCCCAGGGCAGCGGCACGTCCGTCCAGCAGGTGAACCAGCTGCTCAACGCTCGCAAGCAAATGGCGAAGATGATGAAGCAGATGTCCAAGGGCAAGATGCCCGCGCTTCCCGGCATGGCCGTGAAGCGATAGAAAGGAGAACGATGGCAGTACGCATGAGACTGACCCGCGTCGGGTCGAAGAAGAACCCGATCTACCGGGTCGTCGTCGCAGACCAGCGCTCGCCGCGCGACGGACGGTTCATCGAGATCGTCGGCCGCTACAACCCGCAGCCGGACCCTTCGATCATCGAGCTCGACGAAGCGAAGGTGAAGGACTGGCTGAGCAAGGGCGCGCAGCCGAGCGAGGCGGTCGCGAAGCTGCTCAAGGTGAAAGGTCTGTCGGCCTAACTCGAGTGCCGGCAGATCTCGTCCTCTACCTCGCGCAACGGCTCGTATCCGAGCCTGACGCTGTGCGGATCGAGGAGCTCGACGGGCCGGACGGCGAGCTCGTGCTGCGGCTCCATGTGGCCGAGGGCGATCGCGGCATGATCATCGGCCGTCGTGGACGCACGGTGCACTCGCTGCGCATCCTCGCCCGGGCCGCGGGCGCACGCGAGGACCGGCGGACGATGCTGGAGATCGCCGACACGTGAGGAGAGTCGCCGCGCTCTACGACGTGCACGGCAACCTGCCTGCGCTGGAGGCGGTGCTGGCGGAGATACCGGACGACGCGGCGATCGTCGTCGGTGGCGACGTCACGGCCGGTCCCTTGCCCGCAGAGACACTCGAGCGGTTGCGGGCTCTGGGCGAGCGCGTGCAGTGGATTCGCGGCAACGCCGACCGGGAGCTCACGCCCGGCGAGGAGGGACTTGCTCCGCCGGACACGATCGAGTGGGTCCGCCAGCAGCTCACAGAAGAGCAGATCGCGTTCCTCCATGGGCTGCCGGAACGGCTGGAGCTCGAGGCGGACGGCCTGGGGCCAGTGCTCTTCTGCCACGCGTCGCCGCGGAACGACGTGGATGTCTTTCTCGAGGGGACGCCGGAGGAACGCGTAGCGCCACTCTTCGCCGGAGTGGGGCCGGAGACGATCGTCTGCGGTCACACGCACATGCAGTTCACTCGCGAGATCGGTGGCAGGCGCGTGATCAATGCCGGCAGCGTGGGCATGCCGTACGAGGACGAGCCCGGTGCCTACTGGGCTCTGCTCGGGCCGGGAGTCGAGCACCGGCGCACCGACTACGACGCATCAGCCCTCGCGGATGTCGACACTCCGATCCGGTACTTCTCGGAAGATCGGCCGAGCAGGTCCGAGGTCACCGAGTTCTTCAGCACGCTCGCAGTCGGTGAGTGAGCTCATCGAGGTCGGCCGGGTCGGCCGGCCGCACGGTCTCGACGGCTCATTCGTCGTCGAGAAGGCCAGCGAAGATCCGCGGCGCTTCAAGGTCGGTGCGACCCTCTGGGTGGACGGGACCGAGGCCCGCGTGGTCGCGTCGAAACGTGCCCGGGGACGACCGGTGATCGCACTCGACCGGGAAGTACCGCGAGGGGCTGCGCTGGAAGTACCGGCGACCGAACTGCCGGTGCCAGACGAGGACGCGTACTACGTGTTCCAGCTCGTGGGCCTATCCGTGGAGGAGGAGGGAGGCCGGCCGCTCGGCCGTGTGCGCCATGTCGCACCGGGCGTCGCCAACGACGTTCTCGAGCTCGATACGGGGCTCGCGCTGCCACTGCACGAGGCCTGCGTGCTCGAGGTCGACGTCCCAGGCGGCCGGATCGTTGTCGCTCGGGGCTTTGCGGAAGCTGGCTAACCTCAGCACGCCCGTGCAGCTCGACGTCTTCACCCTCGTCCCATCGGCCTTCGCCTGGCTCACCGAGCGCCGACCGGTAGCCGCGGTGCTCGGGACCGGGCTTGACCTGCGGCTGCTCAACTACCGGGACTTCACGCCGCTCAAGAGCGGCCAGGTCGACGACGAGCCGTACGGCGGCGGCGCGGGCATGGTGCTTCGCGTGGACGTTGTCTCGGCCGCGCTGGACGCCGTTTACGGCGGCGCTCCCGAGCACCGCGTCGTGGCGCTTACCCCGCAGGGGCGGCAGCTCGATCAGGCAGTCGTCGAGGAGCTTGCCGGAGAGGAGCACCTGACGCTGCTGTCGGCCCGCTTCGAAGGCTTCGACGAGCGCATCGCCCAGCACCTCTGCTCGGATGCAATCTCCATCGGTCCGTACATCCTCTCCGGCGGCGAGCTGCCGGCGATGGTGCTCGTCGACGCGATCTCGCGCCTCCTCCCTGGTGCCCTCGGCGACGAGGAGTCCGGGCGCATCGAGAGCTTCTCGGCCGAGCTCGACGGAGGGCTCGAGTATCCGCAATACACGAGGCCGGCGGAATTCCGCGGCTGGCACGTGCCCGAAGTCCTCCTCTCTGGCAACCACGCTCGGATCGACGAGTGGCGCCGGGCGGAGAGCCGGGCGCGGAGCGCTGCTTGACCGAGCCGCGCCCGCCTTCCGACTTCGAGCCGGTCCGCTGGGAGGACGAGGACGCGCTCTTCGGCGAGCCGGCCGGTGACGGGTATGCCGAGGATGCCTGGCTGCACGAGTTTCGCTCGCCCGAGAACGACGAGGATCGCGTGGAGCGCGAGCGACGAGAGCGCGCGCGGAACTCGCGGAACCCTGTCGTCCGCGCCACCGCCGGATTGCCCCGCGGGGTTCGGATCACCATCGACTGGGCGGTGACGATCATCGGTGCGATCGCCATCGTGCTGGCGATCAAGGCGTTTGTCGTGAATCCGTACCGGATCCCGTCGTCGTCGATGGAGCCGACGCTGCACTGTGCCCGGCCCGGCTCGGGCTGCGAGTCGCGCTTCTCCGACCGCGTGCTCGCGAACCGGTTCATCTACCACCTGCGCGACCCGGAACGCGGCGACATCATCGTCTTCAAGACGCCGAAGTCGGCCGAGCTGAAGTGCGGCGCAGGCGGCACGTTCGTCAAGCGGCTGGTCGGGCTACCCGGGGAGACGTGGGAGGAGCGAGACGGCGTCGTCTTCATCAACGGCAAGCGGCTGGTCGAGCCCTATGTCCGCGGCGACCGCCGCGACTCGAACACGTACGGGCCCCGCAAGATTCCCGAAGGGCGGTACTTCTTCATGGGGGACAACCGCGTGCAGTCGTGCGACTCGCGTGAATGGGGCGCCGTGCCTAGGGAGAACATCGTCGGGGAAGTCTTCTTCGTCTACTGGCCGCCGATGCGGATCGGCTTCCGCGCGGCCCTCGTCCTCCTCGGCTTCGTGCTGATCCTGCCGCTGACACGACTCCGCTTCCGCTAGCATTGCCCGTCGGCCTTGCGGCCGGCTTTTTCTATGAGCAAGGTGATCCAGGCACTCGAGCAGCGTCAGCTGCGCAAGGACCTGCCGCAGTTCAAGGCGGGCGACACCGTGAAGGTGCACTTCCGCGTGATCGAGGGCTCGCGCTCCCGCATCCAGGTCTTCGAAGGCATTGTCATCAAGCGGCAGGGCGCCGGCGTCCGGGAGACGTTCACTGTGCGCAAGCAGTCGTCCGGCGTGGGCGTCGAGCGATCGTTCCCGCTCCACTCGCCGAAGATCGAGCGGATCGAGGTCGTGCAGATCGGTGACGTCAATCGCGCAAAGCTCTACTACTTGCGCGAGAGAGTGGGAAAGAAGGCGCGCGTCCGTGCCAAGCAGTACGGTGGCCCCGTATCCTCGACCGATGCCCCAGCCGCCGATGAGGAAGCCGACGAGCTCGCGGAAGGCGACGAGCCTGCCGAGAGCGACGAGCTCGATGAGGACGTCGAGCCCGAGGCAGACGCAGACGTCGAGCCCGTTGACGAGCCCGGCGAAGAACCCGCTGCCGAGGACGAAGAGCCAGCCGCCGAAGAGGACGGGGAAAAGGCTTCTTAGCTTCGACCGCCGCCTCGGCGCCCGCTACGTGGCGGGTGCAGACGAGGCGGGGCGTGGATCTCTCGCAGGGCCGCTCGTCGTGGCCGGCGTGCTGCTCGACTACGGGACGCTTCGCGACCACCGCGTCCGTCCACTCGCGTACCTCAACGACTCGAAGGAGCTCGACGTCGTGCGCCGCGAGGAGCTCTTCCGCGCCGTCGTCGCGTGCGCCGAACGCATCTCGATCCGGGTCGTGACGCACGCCGAGATCGATCGCGCCGGCCTGCACGCCTCCAATCTCGCGAGCCTGCGGCACGTCTTGCACGCGCTCGCTCCTCCGGCAGAGATCTGCCTCGTCGACGGCTTCCGCCTCGGCAAGACGGCGCCCGAGCACCTCGCAGTCGTGGGCGGCGACGGTCGCAGCGCCGCGATCGCCGCCGCGTCGATCGTCGCCAAGGTCGTCCGCGATCGCGTTATGCGCCGCCTCGACGCGCTGTTCCCGCAATACGGCTTCTCGTCCCACGTCGGCTACATCACGCCGGGTCACTCGGCGCGCGTCCGCGAGCACGGCCCCTCTGCGATTCACCGGATGTCCTTTGCCGCGCTCTGCTACGAGTCGGCCGACGCGGCGTAGCACTCGCGCCGCCGGGCGGCGCGCGGAGTGGCGAGCCGTCGTCCACTACAGCCTGCGCGGCTACCGCGTGCTCGGCCGCAACGTGTGGGCCGGCGGCTACGAGGTCGACCTCATCGTGCGGCGCGGCCGGCGGCTCGTCTTCTGCGAGGTCAAGTCGAAGACGGGCGACCGATACGGGGATCCGCTGGAGATGGTCGGCCCGGAGAAGGTGGCGCGTCTCCAGCAGGCCGCCGCGACATGGCTCGCCGTCCATCCCGAGCTCGACCCGCTGGAGATGTCGTTCGAGGTGGTCGCCGCCCACGGTAGGCGGCTCGAACGCGTCGCTGTGACGCTTTGACGCCGGAGCCGGTGGCTACACTTCGCGGTGCCGAGGGGCACTATCCCCCAACGGGCGCACTCGTCAGAACGGCCGCGAGGCCCGGGTGTGTCGGCCTTCCGGGGCGGGAGAAACCTTCGGCTGTTCGTACACTTACGTGCAGTCGAAAGGAGTTCCCACCAAATGAACGTCACCCAAGCAAGCTGGACGAGCAAGGCCAGGACCTGGCTCCTGCTCGCTGGTCTCACCGCGCTCTTCATTCTGATCGGCTTCCTGCTCGGAGGCGCGTTTATCTGGCTCTTCGTGGCGTTCTCGGTCTTGATGAACGTCGCCGCGTACTTCTGGTCTGACAAGTTCGCGATCCGAGCCTCCGGCGCCAAGCCGGTGTCCGAGGAGGAGGCGCCCGACCTCCACAAGATGGTGAACGAGCTGGCCGAGCTGTATCAGGTGCCGAAGCCGCGGGTCTACATGATCCCGTCAGAGCAGCCGAACGCGTTCGCGACCGGTCGCAACCCGAAGCACGCCGCCGTCGCGGTGACTCAGGGACTGCTCCAGCACATGCCCTACGACCAGGTGCGGGCGGTGATGGCGCACGAGTTCGCGCACATCAAGAACCGCGACATTCTCGTGTCGTCGATCGCCGCGATGATCGCCGGCGCCGTTTCAGCGGTCGGCAACATCTTCTTCTTCACCGCGATGTTCGGCGGCGATGACGACGACAGCCCGCTAGGCGCTCTCGGCGCGATCGTGCTGATGATCATCGGGCCGCTGGCAGCCGCGCTGCTGCAGCTGGGCGTCTCGCGTCAGCGGGAGTACCTGGCCGACGCGACCGCCGCGCGGATGCTTCGCGAGGGCAAGCCTCTGGCCGACGCGCTCGAGACCCTCGAGTCCGCCCGTCACGTCGTGCCCATGCCGGTCAACCCCGCGATGGAGACGCTCTACATCGTCAACCCGTTCTCCGCGGGCGGCGTCACGAAGCTCTTCTCGACGCACCCGCCGATCGCGGACCGCGTCAAGCGGCTGCGCGCGTACGACAGCGCCGCCGGCATCCACTACGGCTAGGCGGGAATTGCGAAGGCGCCGCCGAACGAGGGTTCGGTGGCGCCGACGCAGGAAGCTCTTTACGCCGGCCTGGACCTCGAGCTCTCGTGGTCCGAGCGTGAGCTCCCCGAACGCGAGCGGACGAAGCACGTCCACCGCCTGCATCCGTATCTCGGAAAGTTCATCCCGCAGCTGGTGGAGGCAGTGCTCGGCCGCTACGTGCCTGCGGGTGGGACCGTGCTCGACCCGTTCGCGGGCTCGGGAACGACGCTCGTGCAGTCGCTCGAGAGCGGCCGAAGCGCAGTCGGCGGCGACATCGCCGCCTTCAACTGCCTGCTCATGCGGGTCAAGACCGCCCGCTACAACGAGTTCACGCTCGAGAAGGAGCTTCGCGACGCCTGCGCGCGCCTCGAACAGACACGTCCTGGGGACAGTCCCTGTATCACGGGTGTGTCGGAATACACGCGGAACTGGTTTGCGCCACGGGCTGCAGCCGAGCTCCTGTACTGGCGCGGGATCGCGGCCGACTACGAGCATGTCGACGTACTGCGCGTCGTTCTCGCACGAGCCGCCCGCTCCGCGAGGCTGACGACGCACTTCGACCTCGACTTCCCGCGCGAAGCGCAGCGGGAGCCCTACTGGTGTCACAAGCACAAGCGGGAGTGCCGGCCGATCGACCGGGCCGAGCACTTCCTACGCCGCTACGCCCTCGACACCCTCGGCCGCATCAAGGAGTTCGCCCGTGTGCGTGCTCGTGGGCAGGAAGCCACGGTGCTGCACGGGGACGCCCGCGAGCTGGCGTGGGGCGGAGCATTTGACGCTGTCGTGACGTCGCCGCCGTACCCGGGGCTGATCGACTACCACGAGCAGCATCGGTACGCGTACGAGTTGCTAGGCCTCGACGACTTGCGGGAGCGGGAGGTAGGCGCCGCTGCCTCGGGCACCAGCCGCGCTGCCCTCGACGCCTACGTGATGGGCATCGGCGAGTCACTCTCCAGAGCAGCTGACACGCTGCGGCCGGGAGCGCCGGTGCTCATCGTCGTCAACGACCGGCGAGACCTCTACGAGGAGATCCTCCAGCGAGCGGGGCTGCGTCTCGAGGAGAGGCTCCGCCGCCACGTGAACCGTCGCACGGGCCGGCGGGCCGGCGAGTACTTCGAAGACGTCCTCGTCGCGCGGCGTTAGGAGGGCGCGAGCCTGAAGCCGCCGGCCTCCTCGAGGGCGGCGATGCGCTTCTCGAGCGGCGGGTGCGTCGCGAAGAGCCCGCTCAGGCTCGCCTGCGGGCCGTGCGCCTGGCGCAGCGGGCTCTCGATGTACATGTGGGCGACGGCGCGGCTGGCGTGTCGCGTCTCACTCTGGTCGAGCTGAAGCTTGCGGAGCGCGAGCGCCATTGCCTCGGCGTCGTTCGTGATCTCGGCTGCGGATGCATCAGCCAGGTACTCGCGCCGCCGCGACACCGCGAGTTGGATGACGACGCCGGCGATCGGCGCCAGCAGCAGCGCGCCGAAGGCGACGATCGTGATGATCGGATTCGAGCCGCGCTTGCCGCCGCCGAAGAACGCCATGCGGAGCAGGATGTCCGCGAGCAATGCGATCACACCGACGAGCAGCGCGACGAGCGTCATCAGGCGGACGTCGCGATTGCGGATGTGCGCCACCTCGTGGGCGAGCACCGCTTCGAGCTCTCGTTCGTCCATCAGCTCGACGAGCCCGGTCGTCACGGCCACGAAGGCCTTCTTCGGGCTGCGACCGGCAGCGAATGCGTTCGGTGCGTTGTCCTCGACGAGCCGCAGTTCGGGCGTCTGCTCGAGGCCGGCGGCGATGGAGACGTTCTCGAGCAGGCGGTAGAGGTACGGGTTGTCACGCTTCTCGATCTTCTGGGCGCCGGTGATGCCGGCGACCATTCGGTCGGCCGCGAACCACGAGATGAGCGCGTAGGCGATGCCGCCGATGGCGACGAACGTGAGAATCGTCGGTTCGAAGACGAAAGAGAGCAGCAGGCCGAGCCCGATCACGAGGAGAGCGAAGAGGAGGAGCAGCCAGATCGTGCGCCAGCGGTTGGCGCGAATCTGCTGCTGGAGCGTCATCAGGCGGTGCCGAAGGTCACGCCGACCGGAGCCTCGGCGTCCTCACCGGCTTCGAAGAACTCCCGTGGCTGGAAGCGGAACGAGCGCGCCACGATCAGCGTCGGGAATGTCTGCTGGCGGGTGTTGAAACGCAAGACGGTCGCGTTGTAGTACCGGCGCGCGGCGGCGACCTTGTCTTCTGTGTCCGTCAGCTCCTCCTGGAGTTGCATGAAGTTCTCGGAGGCGCGGAGCTGCGGGTAGGCCTCCGCCACGGCGAACAGCCGCCCGAGCGCAGCTCCCAACAGGTCGTTTGCTTCGGCCGCTTGTTGCGGGCCGGAGGCGCTCATGACGGCGGCTCGCGCCCGCGTGACCTCGTCGAACACCTCGCGCTCGTGAGCGGCGTAGCCCTTGACCGCCTCGACGAGGTTCGGAATCAGGTCGGCGCGGCGGCGAAGCTGAACGTCGATGTTCGCCCAGCCCGTCTCCGCCTCGTTGCGGACGCGGATGAGGCTGTTGTACGCGTAGATGACCCACAGGCCGAGCACGACGAGGACGCCGAGCACGACGATCAGCGCGATGGACACGCGCGCAGCCTAACGCGCGTAAATCGGCACAGAGCTGTCACCAACGGGCATGAGGGCCGCGGCTACGTTCGGCAGTGTGCTCGCGCGCACGGTCACCCACGCTCTTGTCGGTCTCGACGCGCGGCGGGTGGAGGTGGAGGCGAACGTCGAGAGCGGCCTGCCCGGCTTCACGATCGTCGGCCTCGTGGACCGCGCGTGTCAGGAGGCGAAGCATCGTGTGCGCTCCAGCGTGACCGCGGCGGGTCTCGAGTGGCCGAGGCATCGCATCACCGTCAACCTGGCTCCTGCGGTCCTGCGCAAGGAAGGCTCCGGCTTCGACCTGCCGATCGCCCTGGCGGTGCTTGCGGCGTCCCATCAGATTCCGCGAGAGCGGCTGCGCGGCCACGCTGCTGTCGGCGAGCTGGCGCTGGACGGGCGCGTGCGACCGGTAAGTGGCGTGCTCGCGGCGGCGGAAGGAGCCCGCAAGGGTGGGCTCGAGCGGCTCCTCTGCGCCGCCGGCTCGGCGGCGGAAGCCGCGCTTGCCGGCATCGAGCCTGTGCCGCTGCGGCATCTCGCCGAGGCTGTTGCCTATCTCCGTGGCGAGGGAGAACCCCCTCCGTTCGAGCCGCTGAACGGCGGCCCACGTGTCGTCTTGCATCCGGATCTCGAGGATGTCCGCGGGCAGGAGCGTGGACGACGCGCGCTCGAGATCGCAGCTGCTGGAGATCACAACCTCCTGCTGGCAGGGCCGCCGGGAACAGGCAAGACAATGCTCGCGCGCCGGCTGCCCGGTGTCTTGCCAACCCTCGCGCCGGACGACGCTCTCGAGGTCACGCGCATCCACTCGGTGGCGGGACTGCTACTTCCCGGGCGGCCGCTGGTCGTCTCGCCCCCTTTCCGGGCTCCGCACCACAGTGCCTCTGTCGCGGCCATCGTCGGGGGCGGCCCTGGCCCGCGCCCCGGTGAAGCGAGCCTCGCGCATCGCGGCGTTCTGCTGCTCGACGAGCTGCCCGAGTTCGTGCGGCCGGCTCTCGAGGCATTGCGCCAGCCCCTGGAGGACGGGATCGTGAGCATCGCCCGCGCGCAGGGCATGGCGCTCTTTCCGGCCCGCTTTCAGCTCGTGGCAACGATGAACCTCTGTCCGTGCGGCGGGCGTGGTGACCCGGCGGTGGAGTGCTCGTGCTCCTCTCAGCGTCTCGCTGCCTTCCGCGACAAGCTCTCGCGTGCGCTGCTCGACCGGTTCGACCTCGTCGTCACGGTGCCTCGGCCGCTCGCGCAGGAGCTCGCTGGGCCTCCTGCCGAACCCTCCGTTGCCGTCGCTGCACGCGTGGCCACCGCCCGCGAGCTGCTTCGCGTGTCGCCGCCACGGCGCACGCCCGCTGCCGACGAGCTGCTGACGCGCGCTGTCGAGCGTCTGCCGCTCTCCGGCCGAGGTCGTGCACGTGTGGCGCGAGTCGCGTCGTCGATCGCGGCCCTGGCGTGCGCCGACGCCGTGCTGCCCGAACACGTGGCGGAAGCCCTCTCCTACCGCGTTCCGAGGGAGCTCGACGCATGAGCGACCTGGCCGTGGCCGCATTTGCGGCCGAGACGGGATCACATCTCGTGGCGGAGCCGCGGTCGGCACGGTTCGCGAGGTTCGCCCGCGATTTCGACCAGCGGGCATATCTCGTCACCATCGAGGCGCAGGGCATCCGCTGGCTGGGCCGCTCGGAGCCGGCGTTCCCTCGTGGGCTGGCGGCGATCTTCGATCCGCCCGTCGGGCTGTTCGCACGTGGTGACTCTGACGCCGCGTTGCTCGACCGGCCGGCGGTCGCAGTTGTGGGTGCACGCTCCTGCTCTCCCTACGGTGCCTCCGTCGCCAGGACACTGGGTCGCGAGCTGGCTGCCGCCGGCCTCGTTGTCGTCAGCGGTCTGGCGCGAGGCGTCGACGGCGAGGCGCACCGAGGCGCTCTGGAGGTGGGAGGGACTACGGTCGCGGTGCTCGGCTGTGGCGTCGACCGCGTGTATCCGGCGGCCCACGCCGAGCTGGCCAGGCGAGTCACCGAGCAGGGCCTCATCGTGGCCGAGTACGCGCCGGGCGTCGAGCCCGCTCCGTGGCGGTTTCCCGCGCGAAACCGAATCATCGCGGGACTGGCGGCCGCCACCGTGGTCGTCGAAGCGCGGGAGCGGAGCGGTGCGTTGATCACCGCCGATCTTGCGCTCGAGGAGGGCCGCGAGGTGTTCGCCGTGCCGGGTGAGATCACGTCGGCGCTCTCGGCGGGGACGAATGCGCTGCTGCGCACGGGAGCGACCGCGCTCACCTCGGCAGCCGACGTCCTCGAGTCGTTCGGCATCACTCCTGTGCAGCCGCAGCGCGTCGAGCTGTCGCCGCCGGCCGAGCTCGTGCTGTCGCAGCTTCGAGACCGTCCCGCTGCGCCGGACGACCTGACGCGGGAGCTGGCGGTCCCGGCAGCGGAAGTGGCCGCGGCGCTCGCCGAGCTCGAGCTGTCGGGACTCGTCGACGAACAGGCAGGTGTCTATCGAGCTGTTACCGCGAAATAGGCGTCAGCCATGAGCGCTACCGGCTGCGACGACATGCCGCGGAATAGACCCACTTGTGTCCTATCGGGTGAGGTGAGGACAGGACACAGTGGAGGGACACGGCGATCACGGTGATTGCCAACAGACATCGGAGGATTCTTCGTAATGAACATCAAACGACTCGTGGCGATCATGGTGCCAGTGATCGCTGCCGCAGCTTTCGTCGCCCTACCGGCATCGGCCGCACCGCCTGCGCCGCCTACTACCTGCACAAGCGCGATCGACAACCTGGACACCCCCGGGGGCCTCATTGTCCCGGCGGGGGCAACCTGCGCATTGGGCTTTCCTAAGGTCGGGGGCAACGTGACGGTCCTGGGGACCCTGTCCGCCTACGGATACTCGTTCGGCAAGAACGTGACCGTCCTCGGCGGGACGATCGCGCTCGCGAACGGAGGCAGCATCGCCGACAACCTGACCATTACGGGCAGTCGGGGGACAACCGCGCTCGGAACTCCGAACGCGGGGAGCTTCCACAAGATCGGCGGCGACCTGACGTATTCGGGCAATGCCAACGGCATCGGTGACGGTCTTTTCATCGACCACGCCAAGGTGGCAGGGAGCATCACCGTCGCCTTCAACTCGGGGCACTATTGGTACAACCTGTTCAACTCGACCGCTGGCCAGAACATCACCGTCGCCTACAACAAGACGGCTGGCGGACCCATCCAGCTCTCTAACAACACGGCGGGCAAGTATCTGACCTGCACAGGTAACTCCCCTGCGCCGAGGATCCCGAGCTGGGGATCCGCGAACACGGCAGTGAAGTCCGTGCTCGGACAGTGCGCCGGGCTTCTGCCCAGCTACATGCCCAACGAGGTTGTAGCGACCGGCACCATCGACTCCAGCGAGCTCGAAGGAACGACGACGGCGCTGCTGACTAGCGGGAACTACCGGATCGACGTGTCCGGCACGTACACCAACCGCGACCTCAACGTCGCCGACGCCGAGTACACGACCGTCGACGGCTGGACGACGCACCAGCAGGGCTACTACGTTGCCCCGTTCCTCCTCGGAGAAAACTTCGGGGATGTGCAGGTTGACGGGGAGTTCGTGGACTGGGGTGCGCACAGCACGCAGCACGCGTACTCGCTGACGATGCCGCTCTCCGGAGAGGTGAACCTCGCCGTCTTCGATGGCGACACCACGAAGGACGCCGCCTGGTACGGCGACAACAGCGGCTCGCTGAACTACACGATCACCTACGTCGGCCCGCAGAACTAAGGGCTTCGCCACGTAGCGTGTTCCAACGGGGGCGGCCTGAGGGCCGCCCCCAGTCGTGCGCCTCGTGGCGCTCTTCGGTCTTGCGCGACTCGTCTAGCTAGGAGCCGGTGCGGAATCGTCGGTCTCCCAGAGTCCGAACGTATTGCCCTCGGTGTCCTGGCAGATCGCGAAGTAGCCCATGCCCGGCACCGGGCTCTTCGGCATGGCAACCGTCCCGCCCAGCGACTTCACTTTCTCCGACGCGTCGTCGACGTCGTCTGTGTCGAAGTAGACGGTGACGCCCGTCTGACCTTCTTGCCGGGCCTGAAGGGCGCCGCCCGGGTCGGTTGACTGCGTCATGTGGTATCCGCTGCCCTGAAACTCCTCGAAGTCCCAGCCGAAGAGCGAGTTCCAGAACGACGTTGCTCGTCCGGCGTCGTCCGCGGGGAACTCCCAGTGCACGAGTTTGCCTGCCATGCCGTCTCCTTTCGTGGGGTAGCGAAAACCTACAGATCGATGTGTGGCACGCTCGATGCGTCTGCGTGCTCGAGTGCGGCCAGCGCGATGGCCAGGTCCTGGATGGCCAGGCCCGTGGAGTCGAACGCGGTGATCTCGTCGGCGGAGCGGCGGCCCGCGGCCGTGCCGGCCAGGACTGCACCGAGGTCGGTCACGTCGTCGCGGCCCAGCGCTCCCGTGCCGACGGCATGGGCGAGCTCGCCGTTGTGGCTCGCCTGCTCCCAGTCGTCGCAGAAGACGTGCGTTCGCGCCAGCTCGGCGACAGAGATCTCCGCCTTCCCGGGACCGTCGGCGCCCATGAGGCTCACGTGCTGCCCAGGTCGAAGCGCGCCCTCCTCGATCACCGGCTCGTGGCCTGGCGTCATTGTCACTACGAGATCGGCGCGAAGCGCCTCATTGAGAGTGTTTGCGACGTCCGCGCCCAGCTCGCCCGCCACGTGTTCGGCCCGCTGGTTGTCGACGTCGAAGATCGCCACCGCACGGGCGCGCGCTAGAAATGTCCGCGCTGCAGCCCGTCCGTTGACGCCGGCGCCGATCACGGCGGCCGTCGCAGCATCGGGATGGCCGAGCGTCTCCGCGGCCAGCACAGCCGCGGCGCCCGTACGCAGCGCCGTCACCGCAGCTGCGTCGAAGCAGGCAACGAGGCCTCCGTCCTCTGCGCTCGAGAGCAGGACGAGCCCGGTCACCGTCGGCAGCCCCCGCGCGGGATTGCCGGGGAACGAGGTCACCCACTTGAGCGCTGCGTGGCCGCCCCCCAGGGCCGGCATCGCGCGGAAGTCGCCTGCCGGGTAGGCGGGCACGTACACCTTGGGCGGCATCGTCCACTCGCCGCGGGCATACGCGATGAACGCCTCGCGGACGGCCTCGACGGCTCGCTCGGGCGAGACGGTCGCCTCGACGTCGCGCCCGCTGAAGACGGGGATGCCCAGTTAGAGCGCCTTGACTGCGGCGACGAGCGCCTCGACCGAAGACTTCGCGTCGCCGAACAGCATCGAGGTCTTCGGGTCGACGAACAGCGGGTTGTCGATACCGGCGAAGCCCGGGCTCATCGAGCGCTTGAGCACCACGACATTCTTCGCGTGGTCGACGTTGAGGATAGGCATCCCGTAGATCGGGCTGCCCGGGTCGCTGCGCGCGGCCGGGTTCGTGACGTCGTTCGCCCCGATGACGAGTGCCACGTCCGTCTGCTCGAAAGCCGGGTTGATCTCGTCCATCTCGTGCAGCTGGTCGTACGGGACGTTCGCCTCCGCCAGTAGGACGTTCATGTGTCCGGGCATGCGTCCCGCGACCGGATGGATCGCGTAGCGGACGTCGACGCCCTTCTTGTCGAGCTCGTCCGCCAACTCGCGCACCGCGTGCTGCGCCTGTGCGACGGCCAGGCCGTAGCCCGGAACGACGACGACGCGTTGTGAGTATGCGAGCAGAACGCCGACGTCTTCGGCCGTCGTCGACTTGACGGCTCCGCCCGAGGCCGCGAGGGCCTCTTCGGTCACCTGCAGCTGGCCGAAGGCGCCGAACAGGACGCTCACGACTGAGCGTCCCATCGCCCTGGCCATCATCAGCGTCAGCAGCGTGCCGGCTGCGCCGACGAGCATGCCGCTCACGATCAACACGGTCTGGTGCAACACGAAGCCGGTGGCGGATGCGGCGATGCCCGTGAACGCGTTGAGCAACGAGATGACGACCGGCATGTCGGCGCCCCCGATGGGCAGCACGAAGAGCACGCCGAAGGCGAGCGCGCCGAGGATGATCGCGACGAGCAGTGCTTCGCTCTCGACGCCGGCGACGATGGCGATCCCGAGGCCGAGGAGGACCGCCAGCAACGCGAGATTGCCGTACTTCTGGCCGGGATAGGTGATCGGCCGGCCGGTCATCAGCTCCTGGAGCTTCGCGTAGGCGACCATGCTGCCCGCGAACGACACCGAGCCGATAATCGCCGAGAGGACGATGGCGATGGAGACGTTGAGATCGAGGTCGCCAGGTGCTGCGATCGAGTCGTGGAAATCCGCCAGGGCGATCAGTGCCGCCGCTCCGCCGCCGACGCCGTTGAACAGCGCCACCATCTGCGGCATCGCCGTCATCTTCACGGAGCGCGCGGCGTAGGCGCCGATCGGCGCTGTGATCGCCATGACAATGATCACCCAGACGAACTGGCCGGAGTCGAGGCCGGGCAGGAAGAACGTCGCGACGATGGCGATGGCCATGCCGACGGCGCCGACCCGGTTGCCGTGCCGAGCCTTGGCGGGATCGGAGAGGTAACGCAGGGCGACGATGAAAGAGACGATCGTGACGATGTAGGCCAGCGACACCCAATCGCCGCGCGTCATTCCTCCGGCTCCTTCTGTGGAGGCTCACGGCGCTTGAACATCTGCAGCATGCGGTCGGTGACCACAAAGCCGCCGACGACGTTGGCCGTACCGAGTGCGACCGCCGCCAGCGCCACGATCCGCACCCAGCCGGTTGTATCGGGCAGCGAGGCGACGATGATCGCGCCCACGACGACGATGCCGTGGATGGCGTTCGACCCGGACATGAGCGGGGTGTGTAGGAGGGTCGGCACCTTGGAGACGACCTCGAAGCCGAGGAACGCGGCGAGGATCAGCACCGTCAGCTCGATCAGGAAGCTCGTCGTCATGCCGCCGCCGCCTTCCGGGTGACACACGCGCCGGCGGTGATCTCGTCGTCCCAATCGAGCCTGAGCTCGCCCTCTGGCGCGAGATGCTGGAGCAGCGCCATCACGTTGCGGGCGTAGAGCTGGCTCGCGTGCGCGGGCATCGTGCTGGGCAGGTTCACGACGCCGACGATGGTGACGCCGCTCTCCACGATTTCCTCACCGGGTTTGGTGAGCTCGCAGTTACCGCCCGTCTCCGCCGCCAGATCGACGATCACGGAGCCCGGTCGCATCGCGCGGACGGCGCTCGCGGGAATGAGCTTCGGCGCCGGGCGACCGGGGACGGCGGCCGTCGTGATCACGACGTCGAACTCCGGGAGCCGCTCCTCGAGCGCGGCCTGCTGCTGGGCTTGCTGCTCCGGGGTCAGCTCGGTCGCGTAGCCGCCTTCGGTCTCCTCGCCTCGGATGCCGAGGTCGAGAAACGTCGCCCCTAGCGACTCCACCTGCTCCTTGACGACCGGGCGTACGTCGAAGCCGGAGACGACGGCGCCGAGCCGCCGGGCGGTGGCCAGTGCCTGGAGGCCGGCGACGCCCGCACCCAGTACGAGCACCTTCGCCGGCGGCACCGTGCCCGCCGCGGTAGTCAGCATCGGAAAGAACTTCGGCAGCCGCTCTGCGGCGAGCAGGACGGCCTTGTAGCCGGAGACGGTGGCCTGCGAGGACAATGCGTCCATGGGCTGCGCGCGAGTGATGCGCGGGATCGACTCCATCGCGAACGCGACCACCCCCTGCGTGCGCAGCCGCTCGACGCCCTCGGTATCCGTGAGCGGCTGGAGGAAGGCGACGAGGACGTCACCGCTCCGGAGCTTCCCGATCTGCTCCGTTGACGGCTTCTGCACCATCACGACGCCCTCTGCGTTGCCCAGCACGTCATCGACCATGCTCGCGCCCGCCGCCTCGTAGTCGGAGTCGGGAAAGCCGGCGGCCTCGCCGGCGCCCCGCTCTACGACCACCGTGAAGCCGGCGCCGGTCAGGCGGGAAACGATGTCGGGGACGAGCGCGACGCGGCGCTCATCCGGCGCCGTCTCTCTCGGGACCCCCACCTGCATGCCGGCGCAACTCTACGCGAGTGGCGAGAACGTTTCGGCCGGAAGGGAACTGGCGTGGTACCTGGAATCACGAGCGATGCCGCTCATGGCCCTCGCGCGCGCAATCGAGGCTCGCGACGCATATTCGTACGGACATGCTGCGCGCGTGACGGTGATTGCAGAGGCTATCGCCGCCCGCCTCGGCTGGAACGACGAGCAGATCGAGGTCTTGCGGATCGGGGCCGCGCTGCACGACATCGGCAGGCTCGCGCTGCCCGAGTTGGACGCTGTGTGCCGGAAAGCCGGGCCGCTCAGCGAGGCCGAGCTCGAACGCGTCCGTGCCCATCCGCAGGAGGGGGCGCTCATGGTCGGCGACTCGGAGTATCGTGCTGCCGTCCCGTGCGTCCTCCATCACCACGAGCGCTGGGACGGCCATGGCTACCCGAGCGGCAGGGCGGGCAACGAGATCCCGATCGAGGCCCGCGTGCTCGCCGTCGCCGACGCCTACGACGCGATGACCTCGGACCGACCGTACCGACGCGCCTTGAGCCAGGTACGGGCGATCTCGGAGCTCGAGCGCTGCGCCGGCACGCAGTTCGATCCTGACGTGGTCGCCGTCTTCGCCGAGGCCTGGCGGCAGGGTGGGTTCGAGCTGCCCACGGGCATTACGCGCGCCGCTGCCTCCTGAGGGCACGCGGCGCCGCTGGTAGCTACTTCTCTTTGGCCTCGCAGGTCTTCGAGCCGCGGATCCAGCCCGCGCCTCCGCCGACCTCGCCGACGGCCATTGCGCGGCCGCTCTTGGCTAGGCGGACCACGACTTTCGTCCGGGAACCCTGTTGCGTCGTCGAGATCAGCAACGGGCCCGTTTGGAGGCAGCCGAACTTCCGCCCGAACGCCCACCCGTCCTTCACGCGCGTGGTCGGGCCCAGGCCCGCCAGCGACGGCTCCTTCAGCGTCCGCTTGATCACCGCGCAGCGCGATGACGGCCGTGCGTTCGTGCCGGTGGCCCAGCCGTAGATGTTGAGCCCCTGCTGGGCCGGAAGGCCGCCCAGGCTCCACACGACGATGATCGACTTCTTCCTCGGTGCGCCTACGGACCCGAGTGCGCCGAGGTTCCAGCCCCAGTCGCGATCGCCGATCAGCTGGATGTTGAACGACCCCCACACCTGCTTGCACGTGTACGTCGTGCTCGCGCTCGACTTTGCATTGCCCGCCGAAACCGGCAGTACGACGGCCACGGCTGCGGCCGCAAGCAAGGCCTTCAAAGCGTTGCCCATACCTCCAGCTTAGCCCGCACTCTCCGGATGACGTCGTCGGTGAATTCGGTCGTTGACGTGTGGCCGGCGAGGTCGGCAGTACGCACGCCGTCGGCCACGGCTTCGAGGCTCGATTCGCGTATTGCGCGCGCTGCGGCGGCGGCTTCCTCGTCCGCAAACGTGAGCAAGGCGGCAGCTGCGAGGATCATCGCCAGCGGGTTGGCGACGTTCTTGCCGTACAGGCTCGGAGCAGTGCCGTGGGCGGCCTCGGCCAGCACGACGTCGGGCACATAGTCGTCGCCGAAGGCGACCACGAGCGACTCCGAGCCGGCGATGGAGCCGAACAGCGGCAGCACGAGGTCGGAGAGGATGTCGCCGTCACGATTCAGCGCCGGGATCACCATCGGGTCCCCGCTGGCGGACAGCAGGAGCGCGAATGTGGCGTCGATCAGCTGGGGGTTGTACGGGACGTCCGGATGCCTCTCGGCCGCCTCGTCCATCTCCTCCTTCAGCATTCCCTCGTAGATCGGGCTGACCGTGTATTTCGGCCCGCCGAATACCTTGGCGCCGGTGCGTTCCGCCAGCCGGAATGCGAACTCCGCCACCGCGTGGCAGACCTTTCGCTCGATGCGCTCGGTGCGAAATGCGGTTTCGGCGTCGCCTTCCCCTTCGCGCCACTCCTTTGCGCCGTACGCATCGCCGACCGCCATGCGCACGACCGATATCGGCGCATGCGCGCCGCCGACGGGAGCGACGCCGGGGATGCGCCTGCCGGTGCGGACGATCACTTGGCCGCCAATCTCCTCGCGGAGGATCCTGTTCGGCGAGCCGACGTCACCGGCGCCTTCGGGTGTGGTCGTTGCCGCCTTCAATCCCATGCCCGCCTCGCGAATCGCCGCGGCTGCCTCGTGAACGACGGCGTTCTGCGTGGTCCGGCGATTGGCGAGGGAGAGGTCGTAGCGAGGCAGGTCGAACTCGATGCCGATCACATCCGGGGCCATGACCCGTAGCGCTTCCTCCAGCAGCTCCTGGCCGGTCTCGTCTCCGTCGAGCACGACGATCGTCTTCCCCTCCACAGTCGGAGATTGTATGCGCTCGAACTTCCCAGAATTTCGGGTCGCCGCATTTCACGTGGCTTTTCCTCTAGGCTTCTCCTTTCCGGTCCACTAACCGAAGGAGATTTCGTGGCTCGAAAGACGATTCTCGTATGCGACATGTGCAGCGCGGAGGTCGAGGAGCAGAGGGGTGCCACGATGCGCATCACGTACACCGACGCGCGACGCGGCTCCAGGCAGGCCGATCTGTGCGACAGCTGCGCCGGCAAGCAGCCGGGCCGCGCCGTCGCTCGCCGGGGCCGCCGCCCCAAGGCCGCCGCGTAGTAGTCGCGCCTAGATAAGACGGCACACCGCCGCTTTAGACTGAGTGGTGTGCCGCTGACGCTGCTTGCGGGGCCTGCGAATGCCGGCAAGGTCGCTCTTCTGCTCGACCGCTATGCCGCGGATATCGAGCGCGACCCGGTTCTGCTCGTGCCCAACCGGCCCGAGGCGCAGCGTGTCGGGCGGGATCTCCTCGCCGGCGGCAAGACGATCGTCGGCGGCTGGGTAGCGACGTTCGACGACCTGTTCGCGAGCCTCGCCCACGGCAACGGAGCCCACAGGCCTGTGCTCACCGACGCCCAGCGGGCGCTCCTGCTGAGACGGCTGGCGCGGGACGCTTCCCGGTTCGCAGGCTTCGCCGAGACACTCGGCGCGACCATCGCGGAGCTCGAGTCCGGGCTCGTCGAGCCGGAGGACCTCGATGCGGGCCTGGCCGAGCTGTTGCGCACATATCGCGCCGAGCTCGACCGGCTGGGACGCTGGGACCGCGATCGCGAGCGGCGCTACGCCGCCGAGCGGGTGGCGAACGAGCTCGAGGCGTGGGACGGGAGGCCGGTCTACGCCTACGGGTTCGAAGACCTGACAGCGGCGCAATGGGCGCTCGTCGAGGCGCTGTCGGGACGCGCGGACGTCACGGTGTCGTTGCCGTACGAGCCGGGGCGGCTGGCGTTCTCTGTTCTGGAGCGGACAGCCGCAACGCTCTCGCGGCAGGCGGCGGGAAATATCGAGGAGCTGCCGGCCGCTTCTCACACCTTCGCGCGACCGGCGATTGCCCATGTGGAGCGCTGCCTCTTCGCGGATGCTCCCGCAGAGCCGCCGGCACTGGAAGGCGCGGTGCGTTTCCTCGAAGGAGCCGGTTCCCGCGGGGCACTCGAGCTGGTGGGCGACGAGATCCTCGAGCTCGTCCGCGGCGAAACCGACCCTGCCGCCATCGCGATCCTGGCACCGTCGCTCGAGCGCTGGCGCGCGCCGCTCGAGACAACCTTCGCAGCGCTCGGCATCCCGTATGCGCTCGAGGGACGGCTGCGCCTCGGCCAGACACCGTTCGGCAGCGCGCTGCTGTCACTCCTTCGCTTCGCCTGGCTCGGCGGCGGCCGGCAGGACCTCTATGCATTCATGCGCTCGCCGTACTCAGGGCTGCGCCGTGACCACGTCGACTTTCTCGAGGGCCGGCTGCGCGGGCGAGCCATTCGCACGCCCGAGCGCGTCGAACAGGAGACGCTGAAGCTGCGCGGGCAGCCTTTGCCGTTCCTGGACGCGCTTCGTGGAGGGGAGTCGAGCCTCGATGCCGTCGGCAAGCTCGCAGCCTCGATGCTGACGGCCGCCCACGGGCTGGGCGGTCCTCCCGTGTCGGACGCGGCTCGTGTCGATCTGAGTGCGTTCGAGTCGACGGCACGCACGCTAGAAGAGCTCGAGGCCTGGCAGAGGCTCGAAGGACACGTCGACGCGGAAGAGATCGTGTACGCGCTGGAACGCGGCTATGTCGGCGGCGGCCCTGCGCAGCAGCCGGGTCGGGTAGCCGTGCTCGACATGCTCCGGGCGCGCACCCGGCACTACGAGATCGTCTTCGTGCTCGGGCTCGACGAAGGTGCTATGCCACGGCGGTCGGCCACGGCGACTTTGCTCGACGACGACGCCCGGCGCGATGTCGAGGAGCGATCCCGCCGAGCCAGAATCGTGCGGCCGGATCCCGTGGCCGCCGATCGCTACCTCTTCTACACGGCGTGCACGCGGCCGACGCGCCGCCTCTACCTCGTCCGCGAGGCAGTCACCGATGACGGGTCGCCGCGCGAGCCGAGCCCGTTCTGGAACGACGTACGCTCGCTCTTCGAGCCCGAGGATGTCTTGCGGTGGACGAGGCGACGTGCGCTGTCCGAGGCGACCTGGCCGGTCGAGCGGGCGCCGACGGAACGCGAACGCATGCGCTCGGCCGCGGCACTCACGACGACGGATGCGGAGGCCACGACCGCCCTCGCCCGGGCGAACGGCTGGGATCGTCGCCTCGACCGGGCGCGCGCCGCATTCTCGAGACCGACGCGACTGACGCAGCCGGCTGTACTCCGGCAGCTCGAGGCCCGTGGGACGTTCGGCGTCACGGAGCTGGAGCTGTTCGCGGACTGCTCGTCGATGTGGTTCGTCGAACGTGTCATCGATCCGCGGCCAATCGACGCCAAGGTCGACGCGCGAATGCGCGGCCAGGTCGCCCACCAGGCACTGTTCCGACTCTTCTCGGGCCTGCCCAAGCGGATCGGCTTCGACCATGTCGAGGTCGAGCGGCTCGACGATACGCTCGAGTTCCTGGGCGAGTGCGTCCGTGAAGCCGTGGCCGGGCAGACGAGCAGGCTCGAGCTGACCGACGTGGAGCGGCTCGAGCTCGAGCAGGGTCTCCTTCGCGACCTCGGCGAGTTCGTGCGCGGCGAGGCCCACTCGAAGGTGCCGCTCGTTCCGCGCCGGTTCGAGGTCTCGTTCGGCAGCGAGCGGTCGGCACCGGAGCTCAAGGCCGGACTCGATCTCGGCGGGTTTGCAGTAAGCGGAAAGATCGACCGCGTCGATCTCGATCCTCACTCGGCGCGGGGAATCGTCCAGGACTACAAGAGCGGCAAGGGCGCGCACTCGGCGGCGAGGATCGACTCCGAGCTCAAGCTCCAGATCCCGCTCTACATGCTCGTCCTGAGAGACCTGCTGGGCGTGGAGCCGATCGGCGGGCTCTACCGCGCGTTGGCCGGCGAGCGCAGTGCGCGGGGCGTGCTGCGTGCGAGCGAGCGCGAGCAGCTGCTGCCGGGCTTCTCCTCGCGCGACTACCTGGATGACGATGCGTTCTGGGCGCTCGTCGATCAGGCCGTCGGTCGCGCACAGGGATTCGTGGGTCGTATCCGGCTTGGAGATGTCGTCCACGACCCGAAGGGCGGATCGTGTCCGACGTGGTGCGAGCGCGGGCCGATCTGCCGCGTGAGGCGCCCATGAGCACCGTGCTCGAGCCACAGGCACCCAATCCGGAGCAGGCCGCTGCGATCGATGCGGCAGGCACGGTGTTCGTCTCCGCCGGCGCGGGTACCGGCAAGACGACGGTCATCGTCGAGCGCTTCCTGCGCGCGGTCGAGAGTGGCGTCGACGTCAACTCGATCCTCGTCGTCACCTTCACCGAGCGCGCTGCGGGCGAGCTGCGCTCGCGCATCCGGGCGAGGCTCGTGGAGACAGGCCGCACCGATCTCGCCCGCGAGCTCGACGGCGCCTGGATCTCGACCATTCACGGCTTCTGCCACCGATTGCTGCGCTCCTATCCTGCGGCGGCCGGCGTCGACCCGAGGTTCCGCGTACTTGACGAGAGCCAGGCGAGCGTGCTGCGGACCGAGTCCTTCGTGGCGGCGCTGGCCGAGTTCTGCCGCGGAGAGCATCCCGACCGGGTGAGGCTGCTGGCGACCTACGGCGCCGCCGGTCTGCGAAGGATGCTCGGCGGCGTCGCGGAGACGCTGCGGGCCGCGGGGCGGCCGCTGGAGCTGGGACTGGAGCAGGAGCCCGATCTCGACGCCGGCATCGCTCAGTTGCGGGCTGCCGTCGCGGCGACGCTCGCCGAGACCGAGGGTGACGATGAGACGGAGGAGGGACGCGCGCAGGTGGCTCGCGCCCTGGACCTCATCGACGGTTCGCCGCCCGTGGACCTACTGCTCGATCTCTCCGTCTTTGCGGTGAAGGGACGCGGCAAGGAGCGCTTCGCGGCCTACGAGGACGCGCGATTGGCACTCGAGCAGACCGCGCTGAACGTGGCAGCCGTACGCGACCGCGACCTGCTCCAGGAGTTGCTCGAGCTCTTCGGCAACGCGTACCAGGGCGCGAAGGACGCGGAGAGCGCGCTCGACTTCGAGGATCTCCAGCTGCGCGCCCGGGATCTCCTGTCGCGCGACCAGGACGTACGCGACCGCGAGCGCCTGCGCTTCCGCTCGATCATGGTCGACGAGTTCCAGGACACGAACCGCCTCCAGTGCGAGATCGTGGATCAGTTCGATCCCGAGGAGCTGTTCTTCGTGGGCGACGAGTTCCAGTCGATCTACCGCTTCCGGCACGCCGACGTCGAGGTCTTCAAAGAGCGGCGCGCCGGCTCGGAGGACGTTCTGCCGCTGCGGGCGAACTACCGTTCCCGGCCCGAGTTGCTCGACGTCGTCAACGAGCTGTTCGCGACAGACTTCGGCGACGACTACGCGCCGCTCGTTGCCGCCGGCAGGTTCCCGGACCCGGCCAAGGGGCCAGCGGTCGAGCTGCTCGTCACCGACAAGCAGAGCTACAAGGACACGGGAGTCGCCTGGCGACGCGGCGAGGCTCGCGCGCTCGCCCGACGGGTTCGAGAGCTCTGCGACTCGGGCGAAGCGACCCCAGGGGAAGTCGTGTTTCTCTTCGCGGCGGGCACCGACGCGGACGTGTTCGAAGAGGAGCTGCGCGCGACGGGGTTGCCGACGTACCGTGCCGCCGGGCGCGGGTACTTCGCCCAGCAGCAGGTGCTCGACGTGCTCGCGTACCTCCGTCTGTTGCACAACCGCTACGACGACGAGGCGCTCGCCGCCGTGCTCGCCTCGCCGCTCGTCGGCGTCTCCAACGACGCGCT
This sequence comes from uncultured Actinomycetes bacterium, assembly GCA_963704335.1. GTDB lineage: Bacteria > Actinomycetota > Thermoleophilia > Gaiellales > Gaiellaceae > PALSA-612. Next base: position 2,988,786 of record OY969889.1, on the reverse strand, counting down.
GGTCCTGCTGCGTCGCGCGGCCGGCCGTCGTCCTTTGTTCCTGGGCGTCGAGCGCGATCTGCCCGAAGGCCTGCCGGCGCGGGATGAACAGCTCTTCAAGGCCTTCCGCCAGCGCTACGACCGTCTCGTCGCATTGTCGGCAACGGTCGGGCTCGAGCGGCTGATCGACCAGATCGTGTCGGAGCACGACTACGACCTCGCCGTCCTCGCCCGAGCGGACGGCCGGCGCCGCTACGCGAATCTGCGGAAGCTGGGGCGGCTGGCGCGATCGTTCGAGGATCTTCGCGGCCGCGACGTCGAGGGCTTCGTGCGCTTCGTGAACGATCGACAGTCGTCGGGCGCCCACGAGACCGAGGCGTTTGCAGAGGAGGAGGCAGGTGACGCCGTTCGCCTGCTCACGATCCATGCGGCGAAGGGGCTCGAGTTCCGCGTCGTGGTCGTGGCGGACGCGGGCCGCGACCGGCCGATGCGGGGCGGCGAGGAGATCATCTGCCGGCCGGACGGCCTCTTCGGCTTCAAGGTGCTCAACCCGGCGACGGGCAAGCGCCACGGCGCGTTCGACTACGAGGCGGTGCGCCAGGTCGAGCAGGAGGCCGAGGAGGCTGAGCGTCTCCGCCTGTACTACGTCGCGATGACGCGGGCCGTCGACCGTCTGCTCATCTCCGGCTCCATCGATCCGGCGCGGGCGCAGGAGGCTCGAACGCCGATGGGGTGGGTCCTCGACCGGCTCGGCTCGGTGGCGATCGACGACGTGGGCGACGAGCCCGTCGTCGTCGAGCACGGGCAGGCGCGGCTCTTGCTCCACGTCGACCGCTTTCGACCGGAGCCGGAGGCGGCTCCCGTCGACCAGGCGGCTCCGGTGGAGGAACAGCTTTCGCTCTTCACGCTGCTGGAGGAGGCGACCGCGGCTCCGGCCGTGGAACTGCCGCCGCTCGAGCCGCTCGACACCCCGCCCATCTTCGAGCCGCGCCGGCTGTCGTACAGCGCGCTCGCGACGTTCGAGCAGTGCTCTGCGAAGTTCTACGCGCGCTATGTGGCCGGCATGCGCGAGCGGCGTCGCGAGCCCGTGCTCGGTGCGCTCGGCGTCGGCTCGGCGGTGCACGAGTTGCTCGAGAGCATCGACCTTGCGGCTCCCTCCGTCCCCGGCGACCTGGCCGCGCTGCAGCCTGCCGCCACGGAGGAGGAGCTCGCGCGGATCGAAGGCTTTCTCGCCGCGTACTGCGACTCGCAGCTCGCAGCACGGTTGTCGACGCTCGATGGTGCCCGGAGGGAGCAGTCCTTCTCGTTCGAGCACGACGGAGTCGTGCTGCACGGCTTCATCGACGTGCTCCACCTCGGCGAGCGCGCGCTCGTCGTCGACTTCAAGACGAATGCGCTCGAGGGCGAGTCGGCTGAGCGCGTGGTGGAGGAGGACTACCGGCTACAGCAGCTGGTCTATGCCCTTGCGTGCCTGCGGGCCGGGGCCAGCGAGGTCGAGGTCGTCTACCAGTTCCTCGAGCAGCCCGACGATCCCGTCGTGACGGTGTTCACTGCCGCGGACGCACCGCGGCTGGGGGAGGAGCTGTCGGCGGCGATCGCGAGCATCCGCTCGGGAACGTTCGTGCCGACTCCCAGCGAGTGGGCGTGCTCGGATTGTCCCGCGCTCGACGTCGTCTGCGCGGGGCACTCGCCTGCGAACGGCAGTTGGCGCGTAGCTTCGTCTCGGAAGCCCGGCGGCGCGTCGCCCCCAAGCGGGAACGCGTGGGCCCCATCATCGAGCGGCTGCGGGCTGCGCATCCGGACGCTGCGATCGCGCTGAGATCGGGCACCGACCTGGAGCTGCTCGTGGCCGTGATGCTGTCCGCCCAGACGACCGACGCGAACGTCAACCGCGTCACGCCGACCCTCTTCGAGAAGTACCGGACGCCCGAGGACTACCTTGCAGTGCCTGAAGAGGAGCTTCAGCGCGACGTCTATCCGACCGGCTTCTTCCGCCAGAAGGCGCGAGCGATCCGGGGGACGATGCGGATGTTGATCGAGGAGTTCGACGGGCAGGTGCCGCGAACGGTGGACCAGCTCGTGCGGCTGCCCGGAGTCGCGCGGAAGACCGCCAACGTCGTCGCTGCCGAGCTCGGGGATCCTCAGGGCGTCGTCGTCGACACGCACGTTCGCCGGCTGTCCCAGCGGCTCCGCTTCACGCGGCAGCACGATCCCGTCAAGATCGAGCGCGACCTGATGCGGCTCGTGCCGCGTGAGCACTGGGGGATCTTCCCGCACCTCCTGATCTGGCACGGACGGCGCGTGTGCGTGGCTCGGGCTCCCCGCTGCGAGGACTGCGTGCTGGCAGACCTCTGTCCCTCGGCGCGGATCTAGCCGGGAGTGAGGGCCACGAGCAACCCGCCGTCTTCGTCGTAGGCGGGAAAGAGGTCAACCTTGACCTGCTTCTGGACACCCGACGCGGTGCGCAGTGCAAGATTCTGGTCGAGCTGCCTCACGCCCCACTCGAGCGCGGTCGCGATCGGGCTCGACGTCGATCCGGACTCATCGCCATCGAGTGCGAGCGCCTCGTTGAGGTCATGGCCCATCAGGTCACGCTCCGTGTAGCCGGTCAGCTCGAAGACGCCGCGTCCAACCGCGAGGATGCGCCCAGAGCGGTCGCAGACGACGAAGCCGGTGGTCGGCGCCGGGTAGTAGTCGTCCAGCAGCTCGAACAGGAACCCGAATCCGCAGCGGCTGCAACCGACCGCGGTGCCGTCGGTCAGGCTAGTCCGGCGGTCGTGATCGATCGACCGTTCCTTGCAGTTTGGGCAGATGAAGTACGGCACAGCCGCTCAGAGTAGCCGTGCCCTAACGGCCCGCAGGGCCGAAGGGACACGTCCCAGTGCCTGGCACTGAGTTGTGCCAATTCTGTGCCAATTGCTCCACAGGAGCGTTGGCTGTTAGGTACCTGCCCGCTCGGCCACGGCCGAGCGGGCATGGGCCTGCTCCGTCAGGAAGCGCTCGGCGTCGAGCGCGGCCATACAGCCGGAGCCGGCGGCGGTGACCGCTTGCCGATAGACGTGGTCCTGCACGTCGCCGGCGGCGAAGACGCCGGCGATGTTCGTCTCCGTCGAGCCCGGCTTGGCGACGAGGTAGCCGGCCTCGTCGTGGTCGAGCCAGTCGAGGAACAGTGACGTCGAAGGGTCGTGGCCAATGGCTACGAACACGCCGTCCGCGGGCAACTCGAGCGTCTCGCCCGTGTCGACGTGCCGCAGGATTACGCCCGTCACCTTGCCGACCTCCTCGCCGAGCACGCTCTCCACGACGTACGGCGTGAGGATCTCGATCTTCTCGTTCTCCCGCGCTCGGTCGAGCATGATCGGCGACGCTCGGAACTCGTCGCGGCGGTGCACGACGGTCACCTTCGTCGCGAACTTCGTCAGGAACGTCGCCTCCTCCATCGCCGAGTCTCCACCTCCGACGACGAGGACGTTCCGCTCGCGGAAGAACGCTGCATCGCACACGGCGCAGTACGAGACTCCTCGGCCCTGTAACGCCGGTTCGGTTTCGATGCCGAGCTGGCGCGCATTGGCTCCCGTCGCTGCGATGACGGCGTCCGCGCGATACTCGTCATCCCCGACGAAGACGCGGAAGGGTTGCTCGGAGAGGTCGACGCGGGTCACGTCGTCGGTCAGGAACTCGGCGCCGAAGCGCTCGGCCTGCCGGCGGAAGTCCTGCATCATCGTCGGGCCCAGCACGCCGTCGGCGTATCCGGGGTAGTTCTCCACGTCGCTCGTGATCATCAGCTGGCCGCCCCACTGGACGCCCTCGATCACGAGCGGATTCAAGTTTGCGCGCGCTGCATAGAGGGCGGCCGTGTACCCGGCCGGGCCGCCTCCGATGATGATCAGCTCGCGCACGCCTTCTGGTGTCATCTCAACTCCACTGTAAAGGGCGGGGCGGTTCGCCCCGCTGGTGGAGTAAACGTCAGGCGGCGTCGACTGCTTCCACAGCTTCTAGCTGTGGCGAGGCGGCGGGCGCGTCGATGGTGTCGTGCTCTGACGCGCGCTCGAGCTTCCCGTCGAACCTGTCAAACCGCTTCTCGGAGTCGAGGTACTTCGTCTGCGCGTTCGAGAGATGCTTGCCCACGAGCTCGAAGTCCGCGCGCATCTTCAGGAAGTCGTTGCGCAGGTCCGCGACGTACCCCATCACCTCGTGGGCGTTCTGCTCGAACTCCATGCCCTTCAGCCCGAAGGCGATCACCTGCAGGTACGCCGTGAACGTCGTGGCCGACGTGGGGAAGACGCGCCGCCCGTGTGCATGATCGAGCAGGGCACCGGTCTTGCCGCTCACGAGCTCGTAGTAGATCGCCTCGGCGGGCAGATACATGAACGCGAAGTCGTAGGTGCCCTCCGCAGGCTTGATGTACTTCGCCGCAACGGCGTCGACATGGCCCTTCATGTCGCGAGCGAACGCCTTCTCGTAGAGGACTCGCGACGCGTCGTCCTCCGCCTCGACCATGCGCTGGAAGTTGTCGAGCGGGAACTTCGCGTCGATCGGGATCAGCCTCTCGACGCGGATCACCGCATCGACCCGCTCGCCGCTCTTGAAGCCGTACTGCATCTCGTAGGCCGACGGCGGCAGCCGGTCTCGCAGGAGGTTCTCGAGCAGCAGCTCGCCGAACCCGCCCCTGGCCTTCGGTGGGCGGAGGACGTTTTCGAGCCGCGAGATCTGGCCCGCCTGCTGGAGCATCTGCTCTGTAGCGCCGTCGAGCTTGGTGAGCCGCTCGACGATCTTCGTCGTCGTATCTCCGCTCGACTGCTGCGTCGAGAGCAGGCGTCCGTCGATGCCCTCCAGCCGCCTGTCGACGCGCTCGTCGATCTCGCCGAGCCGGCGGTCGAGGCGGTGTTCGATGCCGCCCAGCCGATCGTCGACGAGCGAGCGCCCGGTGCGTGCGAGTGCGACGATGAGAGCGGCGAGCAGAACCGCGGCAACAATCGTGATGAGGACGGCGACGATCACGAGGGCCGACCAACGTACCGGCGGCGTCGGACGTTGCCCCAAAAAGCATCAGACCCGGCTGGCCCGAAAGCCCGCCGGATCTGATGGCAGAACTCTACGGGCCTCGCGCCGGCCTCGTCAAGGGGCGGGCAAACGAAAAAACCACGCAACGAGCGAGATTTCGCCGACGACCGCCGCCGCGGGCCATACGCTGGCGCGCATGAAGGAAGTCTTCGCCCCCGACCTGTTCGCGGAGGGCGGCGCCCTCGCCGAGACGCTGCCGGGTTACGAGCCGCGCGAGGAGCAGGCCGAGCTGGCCCAGGCAGTGGCTGACGCCCTATCAGCCGGCGAGCACCTTCTCGCCGAAGCGGGCACGGGCACCGGGAAGAGCCTCGCGTATCTGATTCCAGCGCTGGCGTCAGGCCGCACGGTCGTCATCGCGACCGCTACCAAGGCGCTGCAGGAGCAGTTGCTCACGAAGGACGTCCCGATTGCCGCCGCGGCCCTTCGTCGCGAGGTGAAGGTGGCCGTGCTCAAGGGGCGGCAGAACTACCTGTGCCGGAAGGCGCTCGACGGATTCGGTTTGCTCGGCAGCCAGCTGCTGCAACGGGAGGAAGACGCGGCCGACTTCGAGCGTCTGCTCCCCTGGTTCGAAGAGACCGAGACCGGCGACCGGGCCGAGCTCGCCTTCGAGCCGTCCGACGCGCTCTGGAGCGAGCTGGCGGTAGGCGCCGACGGCTGCCTCGGCCGCAAGTGTCCGTTTGTCGCCAATTGCTTCTCGGAGCAGGCGCGGCGCAGTGCGCGGGCGGCAGACCTCATCATCGTCAACCACGCCCTCTACTTCGCGGATCTCGGCCTACGCGAGGAGACTGACGCCTCGATCCTGCCCGAGCACGAGGCGGTCGTCTTCGACGAGGCGCACCGGCTCGAGGACACCGCCGCGTCGTGGCTCGGCGGCGGCGTCTCGACGTACGGCCTGGGCAGGCTGGAGAAAGACGTCGCACGCGCGTGCCTCGAGGCCGGTGTTCCCGTCCCAGTGAAGGCGCTCGACCGCGTGCGACGCGCCGGTGGAGCGCTGATCCGCTCCGTGGCACCGTCGTCGGGAAGACGCCGGCTGCGCGAGCCGCCGCTCGTCAAGGGTCGCGTCCTCGTCGAACGGCTCTCGGAGCTTGCCGGTGCGCTGCTCGGGGCAAACGACGAGCTCGACCTCCTGGCGCTCCGCGCCCGCGGAGCAGCGTGGCACGCGCAGGCGTGTCTCGACGCCGACGAGCTCGACCGCGTGGTCTGGGCGGAGCCGAACGGCCTCGGCTGGGCGCCCGTTGACGTGTCCCGGCGACTGCGCGAGGCGCTCTGGGACGGCGGCCCGACGGCGATTCTCGTCTCGGCGACGCTGACGACGGAAGGCGACTTCGGCTTCGTGCGTGACCGGCTCGGCTTGCGCGGCGCACGCGAGCTGGCAGTCGGCTCCCCGTTCGACTTCGAGAGACAGGCACTGCTCCACCTGCCTCGCGGACTGCCGGATCCCCGTACTCCCCGCGCCGTGGAGCGCGTCGCGGAGGAGGCGGCCGAGCTGTGTGAGCTGTCGTCGGGCCGCGCGCTCGTGCTCACCAGCTCGTACCGGACGCTCGAGGCGGTGGCCGACCGCCTACGCGGCCGGATCGCCCACGAGCTGCTCGTGCAGGGCGAAGCGCCGCGGGAGCGGCTGCTCGAGCGGTTCCGAGAGGACATCAGCTCGGTGCTCGTCGCCACCGGCACGTTCTGGCAGGGCGTTGACATCCCCGGAGAGGCGCTGTCCCTGCTCGTGATCGACAAGCTGCCGTTCCAGCCGCCGGACGATCCGCTCGTGGAAGCGCGGTGCGAGCGGATCACTGCCGAGGGAGGGGACTGGTTCGCGTCCTATGCCCTGCCGTCGGCCGTGCTTCAGCTGCGGCAAGGGTTCGGGCGGCTGATCCGGAGCAGGAGCGACCGAGGCGTCATCTGCCTGCTCGATCCGAGAGTGCGGACGCGTCCCTACGGCCGCGTGTTCCTCGATTCCCTGCCACCTTGCCGCATTGCCGAGGACCGGGAAGCGGTGCGCGAGTTCCTCGGCACTCGCGCCCTCCTAGCCAGCTAGCCTTCGCCGTCGGCATGGCCGACAAACCCCGCACACCGGACCCGCCGCGCAAGGTCCAGGCCCCCAAAGTCCGCCAGAAGCAACCGACCAAGGGGGGCGGCATGTCGATGCCGGGCACGAACGTCCTCATCGGCGCCGGCCTCGCCCTACTCGTAGTCGTCGTGATCGGCGCCATCCTCGCGGTATCCGGCACGAGCAGCGGGAGCGGAGGCAACGTGTCGGTGGGCGACGTGACGCGAGTGCGGTCGGCCATGACTGCGGCCGGCTGCACGTTCGAAGAGAAGCGTGCGTCCGCGGAGCAGCAACACATGTCATCGACCGACCAGCACGTCAGGTATCCGACGTTCCCCGCCTCGAGCGGCATCCACAACCCGACCACGTCTATCTGGGGGAACTACCGGCTGCCCGTCGATGCCCGGCAGGCCGTCCACAATCTCGAGCACGGCGGCATCGCCATCTGGTACGGGCCTGACATCTCCCTGGCCGATCGCGAGGCTCTCGACAGGTTCTACGAGCAGGACGAGAACGGCATCATCATCTCCCCGATCCTCGACCCGGACCCCAACGTGACCTATCCGCAGCACGAGAAGCTCGGCGGCAAGATTGCGATGACGGTCTGGACCGGAAATACCGACACCAGGGAGGGGAAGGTCTTCATCGCGACCTGCCCGTCGTTCGACCAGAACGCCTTCGCCGCTTTCCGTGACACGTTCCGCGGCAAGGGCCCGGAGCGCTTCCCGATCAGTCAGATGGTGCCCGGCGGCAACTAGCTCGAGTTGACCCAGTTGGGTCCTAGCGGGCGAGGTGGCGAGAGGGCACGCTGACTACATGACTGAGCGCGAGCAGACTGAGCACGTGCTCGTGTGCGTCGAGTGCGCCGGCGAAGCTCCGCCGAGCGCCGTCGGCTGGCGAGCGGTGCTCGTCGTGGACGACGAAGATTCAGACGGCGCTCTAGGCGTCGCGGTCTATTGCCCGACCTGTGCAGCGATGGAATATGGGTGGCCGTGAGTCGCGCCCTCCGCCTCACGCTGCTCTAGGCGTCGAACAAATCGGGAGAACTTCTTCGTGTTGTCGCACTTAGCGGCGCCGGTACCCAATACCGCCGGTGAGCGCCAGTACGACGAGCACGATGATGAGTACGAGTAGCCACACAGGCATGTCTTCGAGCCTCCTGTTTCTCGTCGGGACAGGAGCAACGTTTCCCTCGTTCGCGTGACTGCAAACGCCGTTCGGGCGGCTCGGGTCACACCGGTGCGAGATACGTCGGGTGGTTTAGCGGCCGCTCTCGTTCGGGTAAGGCTGGCAGACCCAAACGGAAGGAGAGCACCATGTCAACCGATGTGTGGACGTACCGAGAGGAAGCGCTCGGCACCAACCTCGACAAGGCGAACATCGTCGGCTACGGCGTTGAGGCGCTCAACGGCTCGATCGGCAAGGTGGACGAGGCAACGTTCGACGCCGGGTCAGCCTTCATCGTCGTGGACACCGGCCCCTGGATCTTCGGCAAGAAGGTCATGCTCCCGGCCGGCGTTGTCACGAGCGTCGACCACGACGACGAGACGATCTTCGTCAACCGGGAGAAGGACGAGATCAAGAGTGCGCCCGAGTTCGACGACTCGTTGGTGCAAGACGACGACTATCGCGGACAGCTAGGCACGTACTACGGCCCCGGCGGTCCCGGCTACCGCGACTGGAACTGAGCTAGTGAAGGGGCCGCTTCGGCGGTCCTCAAGCGGTAAGTGTCTTGCATATCTCGGCGGCCCGCTTCGGCGGGTCGCCGTGTTTCCGAGTGGAGGCTCTTTCAAGGCCTGTGCCTCCTCCGCATCCCGTCGCCGCGACCGACATGGCGGGCGCGGCTCACCGGCGGTTCTCGGAGAACGCTTCCCCGCTGGGAAATCGTGAGATTTCCGAGCGCCCATGCCGGGGGAGGGACTCGAACCCTCACGCCCCCTAGGGGGACACCCGATTTTAAGTCGGGCGCGTATTGCCAGTTTCGCCACCCCGGCGGATCAAAGGGTACTTAGGAGTCGCGCAGGTCCTGGCAGGAGTCGGCGTTCTCGAACCCGTCTCTGAGCGCTGATCCGAGCGCCTGGATGTCGCTGACCAGCGTGCGTCCGCTCTCGACGGTCTGCTGAAGGTTCGTCGCCAGGCCGGAGAGCTCGGCGACGATCTCGGCCAGGCCCGCGTTCTCGGGTAGACCCGCTATCGCGGTACGGACCTCGTCATCCGACTGCTGCACGTTGTCGAGGAACGCGTCGAGCGCGGCCTCCGCCTCCTGCCCTTCGGGCGTGTCGGGCGGTACGGCGGCGCGCAGCTCGTCGCCGAGCGTCTGCGTGGCGTCGAGACCGCTCTCGACCGCGGCTTCGACGTCGGTGCGTGTGGCCCCTGGCTCGGTGATGGCCTCGGTCGCGTTGCTGACGATCGACTCGACCTCCGCCCTCCAGGTGGCGATGCTCGTGCAGATGTCCTCGGCCCACGTTTCCTCGGCGCTCGTCCCTCCTCCGCCGCAGCCCGCGGCGGCGAGCAGGAGCACGAGTGTGATGAGAGCGCCGAGCTTCACGCCTGGAGACTAGCTAGGCGGCGCCGGGCCGGCGGTTTCGGAGAAAGGCGATAGCCGCTCCGATGTACGCGAGCAGGGAAAGCGCCGCAGTGAATCTCAGCGGATGGCGCATCGCGGGCCCATTCGACGCGTACGACCTACACTCCTCTGCCATGGCTGCGGTCGAGGAACCGACGACGCTCGAGTGGGACGCCCCGCTCTGGCGGACAGCGCTCGCGCAGTTCGAGCAGGCGCTCGAGCACGCGGACGTCGCCCCCTCCGTGGTCGAGCGTCTCCGCTATCCCGAGCGCGCGGTGGTCGTTTCCGTGCCCGTCAATCTCGACACCGGCAACGTGACCGTCTTCCCCGCCTACCGGGTGCAGCACTCGACAGTGCTCGGGCCGACCAAGGGCGGCGTTCGCTACGACCCGCACGTCTCGCTCGGCGAGTGCGCAGCGCTGGCGATGTGGATGACCTGGAAATGCGCGCTTCTGCGCCTGCCTTACGGCGGCGCGAAGGGTGGCGTTCGCTGCAGCCCTCGCGACATGTCGATCGGCGAAATCGAGCGCTTGACGAGGCGCTACACGGCCGAGCTGTCACCGGTCATCGGCCCGAAGGAAGACATCCCCGCTCCGGATATGGCCACGAACGAGCAGACGATGGCGTGGATGATGGATACGTACTCGATGCAGATGGGCCATGCGGTCCCGGAGATCGTGACCGGCAAGCCGATCTCCATCGGCGGCTCCGTGTTCCGCCACGAGGCGACGGGCGCCGGCGTCGTGATGGTGATCGAGCGCGCATGCGAGCGGCGGGGCTGGAAGCTCAGCGACCAGCGGTGCGTCGTCCAGGGCTTCGGCAAGGTGGGTGGCGTCGCTGCAGCCGAGCTGGCCGAGCGCGGCGCGACGGTCGTCGCCATCGGCGACTACTCGGGCGGCGTGTACGACGAGAACGGTCTGGACGTGACCGCGCTCATGAGCTGGACGGCTGAGGGCAACGCGCTGGCCGACTACGAGGGCCTCGACCACGTCACGAACGTTGCCTTGCTGGAGCTGCCATGCGACGTGCTCGTGCTCGCGGCGCTCGAAGATCAGCTCACGGCCGAGAACGCGCCGAGAATCCAGGCGCGGATGGTGGCCGAGGGCGCCAACGGCCCCACCTCGCTGGAAGCAGACGAGATTCTCCTGGAGCGGGGAATCCAGGTGCTGCCCGACATCCTGACGAACGCCGGCGGCGTCACGGTCTCGTACTTCGAATGGGTGCAGGACATCGGGCGGTTCTTCTGGGATCGCGACGAGATCCGCTTGCGGCTGGCCGAGAAGATGGGCACCGCCTTCGACCGCGTCTGGGAGCTCTCCGAGGAACGGCGGGTGACGCCGCGCACGGCAGCCCTCGTCTGCGGGATCCGCGAGGTGGCTGCCGCGCTCGAGGCGCGAGGGTTGTTTCCGTGACGTCGCTTGTGCGGGAGGCGATGGTGGCCGAGCCGGCAACATTGGCGGCGTCGGCGACGGCGACGGAGGCCGGCGATCGGCTAGCTCAGCCGGACGTCCGCGCCGTCCTCGTCACGGACGGCGACGGCCGACTCGTGGGCGTCGTCACACGGACGACGCTCGTGCGGGAAGTTGTTGCGGCCGGGCGTGATCCGCGTGCGACCCCCCTCGGAGAGATCGCCGAAGCGCCGCGCTTCACGGTCGACGCCGACCTGCCCGTCGACGAGGCGTTCCAGCTTCTGGAGACGGAAGACCTCGAGCGGGTGCCGGTGGTCGAGGACGGCAGGCTGGTCGGCGTCCTCTCGCGCAGCGTGCTGCAGCGTCGGCTGGCCGAGGACGAGGCGCCCGAGCTGCCACCGGCCGCCTAGGGACCCGCTGCGACACGAGCCAGCAGGTCGTCGAGCGAGCCGCGACGGTCGTGGAGGCTCTCCAGCCACCACGTCGTGCCGGCCTCGGCGTACGCATCGTGTAGCGCGCGCTCGCCCGGCGCCGAGTAGCCCATCACGGCGATGGCTCGCTGCGTCTCGTCGCGGATGTCCTCCGGGCTCATGTGCATCTCCTCGGGCGTCGTCGAATCGGGCATCCAGCCGTCGTAGTGCGCCGCAAGCAACCGGGCACGCGCGCTGTTGCCGCCGATCCAGATCGGGATCTCGCGCGGGCCGAGCGGGCCTGCCCACAGCTCGCGGATCAGGGACAGTCCCTCCTCGAGTAGCTCCCAGCGTCGCTCCCGGTCGAAGCTCTCGCCGAACTCCTCGAACTCGCGGCGGTTGCCGCCCAGCCCCGCGCCAAGGACTGCCCGGCCGCCCGAGAGCTCGTCGAGGGTGGCCACCTCGAAGGCGAGCACCTGGGGCCGGCGGCGCGGAATCGGAGTGACGCAGGTTCCGAGCAGAAGCCGCTCGGTGCGCGCGGCCACGGCCGCGAGTGTGACCCAGGGCTCAGCGGCCGGCCCGTCCCAGACCCACGCCAGGTGATCCCAGAGGAACAGTGCCTCCCAGCCCGCCTCCTCGGCCTGCTCGGCGAGCCGAAGCACCGTTTCGGGCTTCGAGAAGGAGCCGAAGTTCGAGGTCACAAGGCCGTACCGCATCAGCAGCAGGTGTGGGCGCCGGGCGGAGCCGCGCCCTCTTCCTGGGCAGGAAGCTCAGCGGCCGCCAGCGCCGCGCCGTCGAGGATGTCTCGCTCGCTCGCTTCGAGCCCGTCCAGGCCGTAGCGCTTCAGCACCTCGCGGACGATGACGGCGCCCGCGACGATCACCGGCGCGCGCTCGGGCTCGAGTCCTGGCACACGACGCCGCTCCTCGAGCGGTAGCGCGGACAGTCGCTCGAGCTGCTCCTCGACGGCGGCGCGCGTCAGCACGTGGCCGTGCACGCGGTCAGCGTCGTACTCGACGAGCCCTAGGTCGAGCGCCGCCAGCGCCGTGACCGTGCCGGCGACGCCGATCGCGCTTCGTGGCGCGATGTCGGGTAGCTCGGAGCGGACGTGCGCCGCGCAGGTCTCGAGGTCGTCGCCGAAGCGCTCGGTCAGGCGAACGCAGCCGAGGTCGAGGCTCGTGTGGAAGGAAACGCCACCGGGGCCGCCGAGCACGAGCTCGGTCGAGCCGCCGCCGACGTCCACGATCACGGTTTCCGGCTCGATGGCACGGCTGGCGGTGACGCCGCGAAACGTCAGGAGCGCCTCGTCGTGCCCCGAGAGCAGCCTGGTCGTGAAGCCGTAGCTCCACTCGACCTCGCCGAGGAAGGCCTCGCCGTTCTCGGCGTCGCGCACGGCGCTCGTCGCGAAGGCCAGCGTTCGCTCGGCGCCGAGGCTCTCCAGCTCACGGCGGAAGTCGGTCAGGCAGTTGCGCACGCGGGCGATAGGGAGGGGAAGCAGCCGGCGCCGCTTGTCGACGTCCTCGCCCAGCCGCGTGATCTGGAGCCTTCGCGCCACCTCGTCGACGCGGCTGTCGACCACGTCGGCGACGAGCAGGCGCGTGGAGTTCGTGCCGAGGTCGACCGCCGCGACGCGGGTCAAGGTATGAAGAAACGAGCCACGCGGTACGCCGTGTTGGCCTCATGGACTCCGCCGACGAGCACGCGAAAACGAGCGACCGAGCGCTGCAGTCGTCCGACGTCGCGCTGGAGTTGCGCCGTCCTGGGCTGCAGTGTGGCCAGCCGCCGCTCGAGCGCGGTCGAACGCTCGGCCAGCGCGGCCGAATCGGCCTTCATTCGCTCGAGCGCGGGTCTCCCTTGGCGCCAGGCGCGGAGCCCGTTCACCAGTGCCCAGATCGCGCCGGCGAGGAAGCACACGAAGAAGACGCCGAGGGCGATCCAGACGAACGCGGGCATGCGCTGACTCTATCCAGCGGCGCTATACTGCGGCCCGCGACGCGGGGTGGAGCAGTCAGGTAGCTCGCCGGGCTCATAACCCGGAGGTCGCAGGTTCAAATCCTGCCCCCGCTACTAGGGACGGGGGAAACCATGTTTCCCCCGTGGGCCCCCTTCTTAGACGTGGTCTCCGAGAGCCGTCGTTTGCCGCGCCCGCCATGTCGGTCGCGGCGGCGTCACTTCGCTGACTCGCACCAGATCACCATGTCGAGGATTCGCACCTCGGTGAGGGGATGCCCTCGGCGCGCGAGTTGTCGCCGGATCTCCGACAGGGCGGTGCGATTGCGATCGAGCTCGCCTTTGTAGCCGCGGACGAGCGCGGTCGCGCGCTCTCGGAAGGACGCCGAGCGTGGTCCCGGATCGTCCCCTGCGAGGTATGCCTGGACGACGCTGTCGAGCATCGGGATCAGCGCCGGGCGCTTCGGGTGCAGCGTCTTTGTCATCTTCGAAAAGCCGACTCCGCGGATGTCGGCAAAGCAGTCGAAGAGTTGCGTCAGCGGGATCCACGGGATCGAGCTCGCTGCGCCCGCCAACGACGCATCGGAGTCGATTTCGCGCAAGGCACGTTCGATCGCGACCCTGCGCGCAAGAATCGCTGCCGGCCTCGACGGCCGAGATGCGGGCACCGCCTCGGTTCGCTTGCTTCAGGTCGCTCTCGGCGAACGATGCCGGCCTCGAGCGGTCATGCGTGTCGTAGCTCGGATACTTCTCGAGGAACCCGAGTGCGAGCTCGAGTGGATCCTCGATCTCGACACCACCACGAAGAATGAGCATGCTCATATGCGACCTGTAGTAGTAGCGCCAGCGAGGTGTGGTGATATGCAGGCCATGGCCGCGACGGTGGAGCTCCGTGAGATCACACAGGACTCACTCAGAGCGGTTCTCGATCTTGCAGTCGGGCCCGACCAGGAGCCGTACGTCGCGCCGAACGCCCGCTCTATCGCCGAGGCCCACTTCGAGCCACACGCCTGGTTTCGCGCCGTCTACGCCGATGATGATCCCGTGGGCTTTGTCATGGCGTACCGCGATGCCCCGGAGGTCTTCTGGGTCTGGCGCTTCATGATCGATGCCCGCCACCAGGGCCAGGGGTACGGCCGCCGCGCGCTGGAACTGCTCGTCGAAGAGGCTCGTGCGGATGGTGCCGGTGAGATGAAGCTCAGCTTCCACCCTGGCGAACACTCGCCGCAGGGCTTCTACGAACGCTTCGGCTTTGCTGAGACCGGCGAGGTCGAGGGTGAGGAGATCGTCATGCGGCTTGCGCTCGGCTAGTTGAGCGCGGCCACCGTCGAGGTCTTGCGGCTCGGGTCGAAGAACGGCAGCTCCACCACCCTCGCGGGCGTCCGGTGGCGCCGCCCCTCGACCGTCCACTCGAAGTCGATGCGGGTGCCGAGATCGCTGTGGTCGGCGCGGACGGACGCCAGTGCCACCACCTTCTTCAGGATCGGGCTCCAGGTCGTGCTCGTGGCCTTGCCGACCTGCCGACCCCGCGCATACAGCGGGAGGTGTTCGCGCGACGCCGCCGGGTCGAGCGTCGGCATCAGTCCCTTCGCCCGGTAGAGCTCCTCGAGCGAGTCCCATTCGAGCTCGAGGCCGACAAGTCTCCGCGGAGGCCCGCCTCTCTTGTGTTCTCGTTCGAGCGCACGACGGCCGACGAACTGGGCCTGCTTCTCGAAGTCGACGAAACGGCCGAGAATGCCGAGCTCGAACGGGGAGAACGACTGGTCGGGGATCAGCGCTCGTCGGACGGAGTCGAAGTCGGCCTCGACGAGGATCAGCCCCGCCTCGATCCGGGCGACGTCGAGGGCGAGCATCCCGGCGGGCCGTATCCCATAGGGGCTTCCGGCTCGCACGAGGGCGTCCCAAAGCTCGACCGCGTCGGAGCTCTCGACCCACACCTCGTACCCGAGGTCGCCGGTGTAGCCAGTCCGGGAGACGTCGACGGGAGTACCGCCGACGCGAGAGGCACGCCGACCGAAGTACGCGAGGTCGCCCCACGACGTCTCGGTCGCCGCCTCCAGCACGTCTCGGCTCAGCGGCCCTTGGATCGCAACGGCCGAGATCCGCTCGCTGACGTCCTCGATCTCGACGTCCAGGCCGGAGGCGTTCATCCGCAGCCAGCGCACGGACGGATCGGCCGCCGTCCAGCGGTACGTGCGCTCGTCCAGGCGGGCAACGGTCCCGTCGTCGACGACGCGGCCCTGCTCGTTGCACCAGGACGTGTAATAGACGCGACCGACCGCGAGCTTGCTCGCGTCTCGCGTGATCACGCGGTCGACGAGCCTCGTCGAGTCCGGGCCGGAGACGAGATACTTGTAGAGGGGAGAGACGTCGATCAGCGCGGCCGCCTCGCGGATGGCGTTGTACTCGATCTCGTGCGAGTCGTGGTACGCGCTGGCGGCGAGATACCCCGACCACTCCCGCCACTGCAGCTTGCGGTTGAGCGGCGCGGTGCGTGGATGAAACGCGGTTCCGACGGACACTACGACTTCGGGATCTGCTTCTCGGGGTCGACGAACGGAAGCGGCACGATCGTCGCGTTTCTTTCACCGTCGGGTGTCTCCACCCTGACTTGCGTCCCGAGTTGCGTGTGCTCGACTGGCAGCCACGCGTAGCCGATGTTCTGTTCCAGGCGGGGCGAGTGGACGGCAGAGGTAACCCGTCCAGTCACGCCGTTTGCCGAGACCGGCCACGTCGTCGCATTCATCTCCAGCCGGTCGCCATCGATCCGGAGGCCGACGATCCTCTGCTTCACGCCCTCGTCGCGGATCCTCGCGAGCGCCTCCCGGGCGACGAAATCAGCGTCGCTGTCGAGGTCGACGAGCCGGTCCAGCCCCAGCTCGAACGGGTTGTTCTCATGCGTCATGTCGGCACCCCAGTTGAAGATGCCTCCCTCGATCCGGCGGATGTCCACCGGCCCGGTCGGGCGGATCTCGTGGGGGGCTCCCGCCTCCATGATCCGCTCCCATAGATCCGTTCCACGCGCCGCGTCGAGGAGATAGATCTCGTACCCGACCTCCGAGGTCCAGCCCGTACGCGTGAGGATGAGTGGGATGCCGTCCAGGTCGAGACGGCGGAAGTGGTAATAGCGGAGGTCGAGGACATCCTCGCCGAACAGGTCGCGCACGACATCCCTGGACTTCGGCCCCTGGATCTGTAGCGGATACGCCTCGGCCTCCGAAAGCTCGACATCCATCCCCGCGTACGCAGCCAAGCCCTTTGCGTACGGCAGCACGTCGCTGTCGGCGAGTGCGAACCAGAACGTGTTCTCGTCCAGGCGCAGCATCACCGGGTCGTTCAGGATGCCGCCGTCCGGCGCCGTGATCAGCACGTACTTCCCCTGGCCGACCGCACATGTGCTCAGGTCGCGGCAGGTGAGAAGCTGCGCGAAGCGGAAGCCGTCCGGCCCGGTCACCTCCACGTTGCGCTCCACGGCGACGTCCCAGAGGGTCACGTGGTTCAGCAGGTGCCAGTACTCGGCCTCGAAGTCGTCGAAGTTGATCGGGAACAGCGTGTGGTTGTAGACGGTGAAGCCCTTCGGCGCGTGGCTCTGCGTCGCTTCGAAGAACGGACTGCGCCGCAGCCTTGCCCCGCGCTGCACCAACGACATGTCGAACGGTTCGGGCATGGCCGGCAAATATAATCGGGTTGCTTTGGCCGGCCGCCGTGTCTACGACGCCGTGGTGATCGGCGGCGGGCACAATGGCCTGGTCGCTGCCGCCTATCTGGCGCGGGCCGGCCTCGAGGTCGTCGTGCTCGAACGGCGCCACGTACTCGGCGGGGCCGCGGTCACCGAGGAGGTCTTCCCCGGCTTTCGGTTCAGCGTGGCGTCGTACGTGGTCTCGCTGCTGCGCCCTGAGATCGTCCGAGAGCTCGAGCTGCCGAAGCACGGCCTCGAGATCCTGCCGCTCGACGGGACGTTCACGCCGCTCGAGGGCGACTACTTGTGGCGGGTGAACGACCACGGTCGCACGGTGCGCGAGCTTCGGCGTTGGTCTCCGAGCGACGCGGAGGCCTACGACGAGTACGGCCGCCTGATGGTCGAGATGGCGCGATTCATCAAGCCGATCCTGTCCATGGCCCCGCCAGATCCCGGCCGACTCCGTCCTCGCGAATGGCTCCCCGTCGCGCGTCTCGCACGCGCCTTCAATCGACCTTTCCCGCGAGCAGCGGGCCGTCTTCATCCAGCTGATGACGATGAGCGCCGCCGACTTCCTCGACCAATGGTTCGAGACCGATCCGCTCAAGGCGACGATCAGCGCCTCGGGGATCATCGGCACGTTCCAGGGAATCCGCTCTCCGGGCACCGCCTACGTCCTCCTGCACCACTACATGGGCGAGATCGACGGCGTCACCGCGGGCGTGGGGGATACCGCGTGGAGGTACGGGCGCCGTCAGCGAGGCGATCGCGAGCGCAGCGAGGTCGTTCGGCGCCGAGATCCGGACCGAGGCCCCTGTCGAGCGAATCCTGACGCGAGGCGACGAAGTCACGGGCGCGGTCACGACCTCGGGGGAGGAGTTCATCGGCCGGGTGACGCTGTCGAGCCTGGATCCCCGTCAGACGTTCGTCCGGCTCGTCGAGCCCGGTCTCCTCGATCGATCGTTCCTCGAGGACGTCGACCGCTACAAGTACCGAGGCTCCAGCGGAAAGGTGAACCTCGCCCTGGATGGCCTTCCCGAGTTCACGTGCCTCCCCGACGAGCGCGAGCACCTGCGCGGCGCGATCAGCTTCAGCCCCAGCATCGACTACATGGAGCTGGCCTACGACGACGCCAAGGCCGGCCGCTTCAGCAGGCGCCCGTTCATCGACATGGTCATTCCGACCCTGGTCGATCCGTCGATGGCGCCACCGGGCAAGCACGTCATGAGTTGCTTCGTGCAGTACGCGCCCTACCACCTTGCCGACGGCGCCGAATGGGACGACGCTCGGCGCGAGGCGTTCGGGGAGACGGTCCTCGACACCATCGAGGAACGAGCGCCCAACATCCGCGGTCTGATCCGGCACGCCCAGGTGCTCACTCCCAAGGACATCGAGGACCGGTTCGGGCTGTCGGAGGGCAACATCTTCCAGGGTGAGCTCTCCCTCGAGCAGCTCTTCTTCAACCGGCCCGTCGCCGGCTGGGCCCGCTATCAGACGCCGCTGCGAAACCTCTGGATGTGCGGCTCGGCCACGCACCCCGGAGGGGGAATCATGGGGGCGTCTGGCCGTCTCGCCGCCCTCCAGGTCGTGCGCTCGCTCCCTAGCCGCCGGGCGGCCTGAAAACTCGTGGCTCGTGAGCGTTACGACGCGGTCATCGTAGGTGCCGGCCATAACGGCCTCGTGACGGCGGGATACCTGGCGAAAGCGGGTCTCCGCACACTCGTACTCGAGCGCCGCAGCCGCGCGGGCGGGGCATTGACGACTGAAGAGGTCGCTCCGGGTGTGCGAGCGCCGGTTGGCGCCGACCTCGTCGGAGGTCTCCGTGCGAGCGTCGTTCGGGATCTCCAGCTCGCTTCACATGGCCTTCGAGCAGTCCAGCCCGACGTGGTCGCCTTCGCCCCGTCGGTCAACGGGCCGCCCATCACGTTGTGGCGCGATCCGGCTCGGACCGCGACAGAGCTGCGGACGCCGCGGCCGAGTGACGCCGACGCATTTCTCGCCTTCGACCGCAAGGTCCGCTCTCTCGCCCGGTTCCTGAGCCGCCTCCAGGCGACCGAGCCTCCGGATCTCGCGTCACCGTCTGCCGCGGACGGCTTCAAGGGCCTCACGCTCGCGAACGCCATGCGGCAGCTGGGCAAGCGGCAGGGTCAAGAGACGCTGCGAGTTCTGCCCATGTCCGTCGCAGATCTCGTGAGCGAGGCAGTCGACGACGAAGCGTTGCGCGGCGTGCTCGGGGCGCGGGGCATTCGCTACTCCGCCATGGGCCCACGATCCGCGGGGACTGCGCTCAACTTCCTGTGGGACTCGGCTTCTGGCGGAGGAGCGGCTGGGCGCACCGTCTTCGCACGGGGCGGGCCGGACGCACTGACCCAGGCGCTCGTCGCCGCGGCGCGAAGCTACGGCGCGACAGTGCGGCCCGGTGCCGAGGTGTCGGCCATCCGCACCAAGCGAGGCTCCGTCGAAGGCGTTGCCCTGTCGAGCGGCGAGGAGATCGACGCGCGGATCGTCGCCTCGAGCGCCGATCCCAAGCACACCCTCGTGCGTCTCCTCGACCCGGCGGAGATCGGTCCGACCCTGAGTTGGCGTGCCGAGAACATCCGCATGCCCGGCGTGGTCGGGAAGGTGACGCTCGTTCTGAGCGCCCTGCCGGAGTTCGTTGGCGTCGGCGACGAGCGCCTGCGGGGACGCATCGTCGTCGCTCCGAGCCTGGACTACCTCGATGGGGCATTCAACGACTCGAAGTACGGCCGGACCTCCGGGCACCCGTATCTCGAGGCGACGATCCCGACCCTCTCCGACCCTGCGCTCGCCCCCAAGGGAACCCATGTCATCACCGCGCTGTTCCAGTACGCGCCGCGGCATCTCCGTGACGCGGAGTGGGACGAGGCAGCAGAAGATCACCTGGTGGACACGGCCGTGCGGACGCTCGAGGCCTACGCACCAGGTATCGCGGCAACGATCGTCGCTCGGCACGTCGTCACGCCTGCGGACCTCGAGCGAGAGTACGGCCTCAGCGGCGGGCACCCGATGCACGGCGAGCACGCCCTCGACCAGTTCTTCGCCTGGCGGCCTCTCCTCGGGCACGCCCGCCACCGGCTGGCCGAGATCCGCGGCCTCTACCTGTGCGGGGCAGGCGCACATCCCGGGGGCGGAATCACCGGCGGCCCCGGGAGTAACGCGGCCCGCGCCATCCTGGCCGACGCCCGGCGCGCACGACGTAGCGCCGCGAAACGTCGCCTCCGGGGCGCGGCTGCGTAACTACAGAGTTGTCTTTATCCCCGACTGCCTTTCGAGCGACAGTACGCTCGCCTAGCCGAACGCGCGTGTCTCCTGGCCGATCAGGCTGGACTCGGCGATCGGTTTGCCCAGCAGGTCGACCAGCGCGTGGTGGATGGTCGTGTTGGTGATGCCGCTGGACGTGAGACGGATTTTCATGCTTGGCTCAGAGTCGGTTACGGATCCGTCCGCCCGTAGAGACTCGCAGACCACCGAACGGTCATCGGTCGCGGCCGGCGACGATTTGCGCCGCGCCTACGCGCGCGGCGCGTATTCGACACTGCCGAACGGCCAGTCGGACGAGAGCCAGTTGCCGACGGCGCGCCATAGGGGGACGTCTAGCTCTGCGTGGCTCGCCCGTACCCAGGAGAGCGCACGGGCGTCGTCGTCGCTGTCGGGCAGCGGGTAGATGTAGACGCACCCGATCACGTCGCGGTTCGCCGGATCGAGCACCGTATATGTGAATCCTGTTCGGTTGCGGAAGTCGTCGGCATGGCGTTGCAGGTCCGCCCGGTTCTCGTCCGGCGTCATCTCTCGCGGCCAGCGGCCGTCGCCCCAGCCGGGCGTCGCGGCGATGTGGTCCATCGACGACAACCAGGCGTCGTAGTCCTGCTCGTTGTGTTCAGGCCCGAGCGGCTCGAGCACGAACTGCGGCGTCTCGAGTCGGCGAGGCACGTCGAAGTCGCGCGGGACGAACTCGTCCACGCGGGCGATCCTAGATCAGGGCGGCGAGAACGGCCCGGAGCCTAGACGACGAAGTCTGATCAGGGGTCAGTTCTGAACGCTGGCTAGGCAGGGATCCTGCGCCCGACGGGGCAGCCGGTACCCTCGGCAAGTGCCGCAGCGCTCCGACATCCGCAACGTCGCCATCGTCGCCCACGTCGATCACGGCAAGACGACCCTCGTCGATGCGCTGCTCTGGCAGTCCGGGGCATTCCGCGCGAACCAGGATGTCGCCGAGCGGATCCTCGACACCGGCGAGCTCGAACGCGAGAAGGGGATCACGATCCTCGCCAAGAACACCGCCGTCCGCCACGGCTCCGTCAAGGTCAACATCGTCGACACGCCGGGCCATGCCGACTTCGGCGGGGAGGTGGAGCGCGGGCTGACGATGGTCGACGGCGTTCTGCTGCTCGTCGACGCGAGCGAGGGCCCGCTGCCGCAGACGCGGTTTGTGCTCCGTAAGGCGCTGGAGGCGCGGCTTCCCGTCATCCTCGTCGTCAACAAGGTCGACCGTCCCGACGCACGGATTGCCGACGTCGTGAACGAGGTCTACGCGCTCTTCCTCGACCTCGACGCGGACGAAAGCCAGATCGAGTTTCCGATCGTCTACTGCAACGCCAGGGCAGGTCGTGCCTCGCTCGAGCCCGACCCTGATGCTCTCGGGCCGGACCTGACGCCGCTGCTCGAGCTGGTCCTCGAGCACATTCCGCCACCGGTCTACGACGAAGGTCACCCGCTGCAGGCTCTCGTCACCAACCTGGACGCATCGCCCTACGTTGGCCGGCTCGCGCTCTGTCGCGTGCAACAGGGGACGATTCGCCGCGCCCAGGAGATTGCGTGGTGTCGCACCGACGGGACGATCACGCGCGTGAAGGTGACCGAGCTGTTCGTCAGCGAGGCGCTCGATCGCGTGGAGGCCGAGGAGGCCGGCCCCGGCGACCTGATCGCCGTCGCGGGCATCCCCGAGGTGATGATCGGCGAGACCCTCGCAGACCCGCTCGATCCGCGGCCACTGCCTGTGATCTCGGTCGACGAGCCGTCGCTCTCGATGACAGTCGGCATCAACACCGCCCCGCTCGCCGGCAGAGACGGCGACAGGCTGACCGCGCGTCAGGTCGAGAGCCGTCTCCAGGCCGAGCTCGTCGGCAACGTCTCGCTACGCGTTCTCGCGACCGAGCGGCCGGAGGTGTGGGAGGTGCAGGGTCGCGGCGAGCTGCAGCTCGCGGTGCTGATCGAGCAGATGCGACGCGAGGGTTTCGAGCTCACGGTCGGCAAGCCGCAGGTCGTGACCCGCGTCGTCGACGGTGAGGTGCACGAGCCGATGGAGCGCGTGTCGGTCGACGTGCCGGAGGACTATCTCGGCGTCGTCACGCAGCTCTTTGCGCTGCGCAAGGGACAAACGGAGGCTCTCGTCAACCACGGCACCGGCTGGGTGCGGATGGATGTCATCGTCCCCGCTCGCGGCCTGATCGGGTTCCGCACCGAGTTTCTCACCGAGACGCGCGGAACCGGCATCCTGCATCACGTCTTTGAGCGCTTCGAGCCGTGGCACGGCGAGCTCCGAACGAGACCGACGGGCAGCCTCATCGCCGACCGTGCGGGGAAGGCGACGGCCTTTGCCCTCATCAACCTCCAGGAACGCGGCTCGATGCTGGTCGGCCCCGGCGCCGATGTCTATGAGGGGATGATCGTGGGCGAGAACTCCCGCGCCGATGACCTCGACGTCAACGCGACGAAGGAGAAGAAGCTCACGAACATGCGCGCGGCCTCGGCCGACGACTTCGTGCGGCTGATACCGGCCCGTGCTCTCTCGCTCGATCAGGCGCTCGAGCTGATCCGTGAGGACGAGTGCGTCGAGGTCACTCCGCAGAACGTGCGCCTGCGCAAGGTCGAGCTGTCCGCGCAACGGCGACAGACGGCTGCGAGCCGCAAGTCACGCGGCCTGGCGGTCGTCTGATGGGGGAGAAGCTCACACGGGAGCAGCACGCTCGCCTCGCCGCCGAGCTCGCGGAGCTCGAGGGCCCTAAGCGCCGGGAGATGGTCGAGGCGATCAGCGCAGCTCGCGCTCACGGCGATCTCTCGGAGAACTTCGAGTACCACGCCGCGAAGAACGAGCAGGGCCTGCTCGAGCGGCGGATCGTGATCCTCCGCGACCGATTTGACCATGCAGAGATCGTCGAGGACGGCGCGGCGGACGTCGTCTCCGAGGGGTCGCACGTGGTCGTCGCCGACGAGTCCGGCGCGCGGGTCGATGTCGAGATATCCGCTCTCGGCGGCGCCGGCACCGTCTCGCCGTCATCGCCGCTCGGCTCGGTCGTCCTCGGCAAGCGGGTCGGCGATACGGTCGACGTCAAGGCGCCCGGCGGCTCGTGGCGCGCGACGGTCGTCGAGATCCGCGCGGCAGGCACAGACCGCTGACCGAGACTAGCTCCGACGCCTCGGGCGAGGCTGCTTGCCCTCGGGCGTGCCGCTGCGCAGCTGCTGCCCGACGCCGTAATCGCCCTGTTCGCGCAGGAGCCACTCGGCGAGGAACGGCTCTATGACGCAGTGCTCCCCGTCGCCGTTCTGGCCGGCGATCTCCTTCTTCACCAGGCCACCAAGCGCAGTCTGCAGTGTCGGATTCGCCGGGAGTTCATGCCGAGAGTGGTAGTCGGACGAGTAGAGATTCCGGCTCGGTTCGTCGGCCAGGGCAATCATCAGCAGCCGCTGCGGATGGGATGCGTCGTCCCAGAGCTGCGCAAAGTGGTTGTGCTCTGACCGCAGCACGCGGCTGAGTGCCTCCTCGACGTCGGCGACGGACGCCTCACCGCCGGACGGGACGAGCTCCCATGTGAAGTACGCAAGCTCCTGCGTGCCGTACGGGTGTCCGCCCGTCGCCTCGAGCATCCGGTCGAGGGCGTCATCGAAGATGCCCTTCCCCGAGCCCACGAAGCGATCGCGGATGAAGCTCGCGAACTTGGCCGGTGGGATCATCCCGATCTCGAGCTGTTTGGCACTGCGCCAGAACGGCTCGTTCTTGTCGTTGAAAATGCGCTCGAGGATGTGCCGCTTGCTGCCCAGGTACACATGGCTCACCTCAGGCTGGGCCTGAAAGACGGCGCGCATCAGATTCGGAAACCGCTTGTCGAGCGACAGCACTTCCTGGAACTCGTCGAAGATGATCACCACGCGGCGCTTGCGCTCGGCCGCAAGCTCACCGAGCAGCTCGAGCAGGCGCTCGATCGTGTCGTCGATGTCCTCTTTCCGCCGGCTGGCCTGGAAACTGAAACGCAGCGACCCGTCGCTGGGATCGACCTCCATCGTCGGCCGAATGCGCAATCCGCGAAAGAGCTCGGCCGCACGTTCGAAGGCGTGATCGACCGGTGAGGCAATGTCGGCGTAGATCGTCTTCGCCAGCGCTGCAGCAAGTCGCTCCTTCGTCGGCGTCTTCATCAAGTCGATGTAGCCGACGAGTGCCTTCTGCTGCATTGCTTCCTGGGCCGCCCGCAGCACGAGCGACGACTTGCCGTAACGACGAGGTGCGTAGACGAGCACGTTCTGCCCGTTGCGCATATCGGAGGTCAGCTCACGGACTTCGTCTTGCCGGTCCGTGAAGGCCTCGTCGAGGGCGAGGTCGCCAAAGGTGAAGGGGTTCGTTGCCTTCCTATGCATGGATACATTATGCATGAAGACATATGGATCAAACCACGTCTTATGCCTGTCTACATAATGTATCGCCGCATATGGCAGCATTGCCTCCGCTCCTCGGAAGCAGGGCTCTTCTCTCGTACCGTTAGTGGGTGCCTCGCTCGGTTCTTCTCTACGACGCGGACTGCAGGCTCTGCCGGTTCGCGGCGCGTCGCGTCGCTGGGCTCGACCGCCGCGGGAGCCTCGCGCTCCTCGGGCTCAGAGACGCGCCTGCCGACCGGCTGCTCGAGCACGTCTCCGAGGATGAACGTGGCTCATCACTTCGGCTTGTGCTTCCGGACGGCCGCGTGCTCACGGCAGGCGCGGCCGCGTTGGGCGTGCTCGATCGGCTGCCGATAACCCGGCCACTCGCGCGCTCGGCGGCACTGCTCCACGCGCAGCCGGCGGTTGAAGCGCTGTATGCCTCCGTCGCGCGCAACAGGGACCGCCTGGGCCGTCTCGTGCCCGACGGCTCCGCGCCGCGGCGCTACCCCTAGCTGGCCCAGATGTTGATGCCGCTGTCGGTCGCGTAGCGGTCGATCTCAGCCAGCTCCTCGTCCGTGAAGTCGACGTTCGCGATCGCGCCGACGTTGTCCTCGAGCTGCTGCACGCTTGAGGCGCCGATGAGCGCCGATGTCACCCGCGGGTCGCGCAGCGTCCAGGCGAGGGCCATCTGCGCCAAGGTCTGCCCTCGCGCCGCCGCTATCTCGTTCAGTGCCCGGATCTTCTCCACCGCCTCGTCGGTCAGGAGGTCCGGCGACAGCGAGCTCGGCCAGCTCGCCCGCGAGCCCTCGGGGATGCCGTCCAGGTACTTGTCGGTGAGCATGCCCTGCGCGAGTGGCGAGAACACGATGCAGCCCACGCCGAGCTCGCCGATCGCATCGACCAGCTCGGGCTCGATCCACCGGTTGAGCATCGAGTACGAGGGCTGGTGGATCAGCAGCGGGGTACCGAGGTCGCTCAGGATCGCTGCGGCCTCGCGCGTCTTCTCCGCCGAGTACGACGAGATGCCGGCGTAGAGCGCCTTGCCCTGGCGCACCGCCGCGTCGAGCGCTCCCATCGTCTCCTCGAGTGGCGTCTCGGGGTCAAAACGGTGCGAGTAGAAGATGTCGACGTACTCGAGGCCCATGCGCGAGAGGCTCTGGTCGAGGCTCGCCAGCAGGTACTTGCGGGAGCCCCATTCGCCGTAGGGGCCGGGCCACATGTCGTAGCCGGCCTTCGTCGAGATAACGAGCTCGTCGCGGTAGGGCCGCAGGTCCTCACGCATGAGCGTCCCGAAGTTCTCCTCCGCCGAACCGTACGGAGGCCCGTAGTTGTTGGCGAGGTCGAAGTGCGTGATCCCGAGATTGAACGCCCGGCGCACGATCTGCCGACTCGACTCGAGCTGCCGATCGTGCCCGAAGTTCCACCAGAGCCCGAGCGAGATGGCAGGGAGCTTCAGGCCGCTGTGACCACAGCGCCTGTAGGCCATGCGGTCGTAGCGGTCGGCAGCCGGAACGTAGGTCATGACTTGCGCGCGAGGTTACAGCGTGGGCCTCTTAACGCGGTGGAAACGAACCCTTACGTTCCGCCAACAACAGATCGCCGGTCTCGACGTTTCAACACGTAGTCGATCAGCTGCGGAAAGGCAGGCCCCATGTCCACGTTCGCCGAATCTCTTGATGTCGTCGAAGAGGTTGAAGTCGAGGAAACGCGCGTCGCGCGCTGGCGCTTCGACCAGTTCCGGGCGCTCGGGTTCGACACGGACGATGCATTCCTCCTGACCGTGTCGCGCGTCGACCTTCACGCCGCCCGCACGCTCGTCGAGGTGGGCTGCTCTCTACCGCTGGCCCTCCGGATCCTGCTCTAACTACTACCGACCCTCATCCGGGCACGACGCCGCGTTAGTCTCGCGCAGGACGATGGCGGACGGCGAGAGTCGCAAAGAGCAGCTCGAGCGCGAGCACGGCGAGCTGCTCGAGGAGTTGCGGTCGCTCATTCCCGGCGCCGAGGTGCTCTTCGGCTTTCTGCTTGCGATTCGCTTCACCGGCCAGTTCGGCGCTCTCGACGACAACGAGCGCTACGTCTACTACGGGACGCTCCTGGCGACGGCCGTAGCGCTCGTTCTGTTCCTCGCGCCGGCGGCGCACCACCGTCTGCGCTTCCGCGAGGGCGACAAGGACTTCATGCTGCGCAAGGGCAACAGGGAAGCGATCGCCGGCACGGTCTCCATCGCCCTCGCCTTCACCGGTGTCGTCTACCTCATCACCGCGCTCGTCTTCGGAACGATGCAGGCGGTCGTCATCGGGATCGTCTTCTTTGCATTCATGGCCTGGCGCTGGTGGAGTCTCGCGCTCTACCGCTCGCTGCGGGAGCGCTAGGCGTGGCTCAGGTGAACCTCGTCGTCTGGGTCGCGGACGCCCTGCGCGTCGACCACGTCGGCTGTTACGGGGCGCAGCAGGTGGCAACACCGACCATCGACCATTTTGCGGCCGGTGGCGCGCGCTTCGACCAGGCGATCAGCGCGGCGCCATGGACCGCTCCCTCCACGGCCTCGATGATCACCGGCCTCTACCCGCACCACCACGGATACCTGCACTGGGACGCGGAGCCCGATCCCGCGCACCCCTCGCTGTTCACGGTGGCAGCCGCCTACGGCTACGAGACCGGCAGCTTCGTCTTCGACGAGCGCTACCTCTTCCGCGACTTCCCGCGACGCGAACGTCGCGGGCACGAGCGAGCGGCTGGACGGCGTCGTCGAGTGGCTGCGCGAGCGAGGCCGCGAAGCCGTTCTGCCTCTGGTTCCACAGCTGGACGACGCACATGCCGTACGGCGTTCTCCACTCGAAGCGCAAGGAGTGGAAGCGGGCGAAGGAAGACATCATCGCCGGCATCCAGTCCGGCGACCCGGAGGCGCTCGACGCGCTTGCGCGACAGCTATCGCGCGGCCGTCGAGCGGGAGTCCGAACAGCACTTCGCAGGCTTCCTGCAGGCTCTCGAGGAGCTCGGCCTCCGCGAGCAGACGGCCATTGCGTTCGTCTCCGATCACGGCGAGTCGTGGGGTGAGCGCTATGCCGACAAGTCGCTGGTGAAGGGCACGTACCACATGCACGGCGCCGATCTCTACGACGAGATCGTCCGCGTGCCGCTCATCCTCGTCGCGCCAGGGCGAGTGGGGTCGGCCGTGATTCCGTCACAGGTGAGCCTCGTCGACCTCATGCCGACGCTGCTCGAGCTTGCGGACGCGCCGATCGACGGGCTCGACGGCAGATCGCTACTTCCGGTGGTCGAGAGCGCGGAGCGCGATGACCGACCCGCCTTCATCGCCGGCACCGACAAGGGTGCCGTGTCGCAGCTCGCCCTGCGGCAGCCGCCCTGGAAAATGACGGTTCACGTCCAGTCGGGAGAGGAGCAGGCATACAGGCTGGACGAGGACGCTGGCGAGCTGGTCGATCGCGCTAACGAGGTGCCCGGCGAGGTCCGCGAACGGCTCTACGCCGAGCTGGAGACAGTTTCGCGGCGGGAGCTGAGCGCCGAGGAGGAGGCGCTCGTCGAGCAGCGCCTGTCCGATCTGGGCTATCTGTGAGTCGGGTACGGTCTCGCGAGTCGTGGCAGGCAAACCGCAGACGCTGAGCGAAGATCAGGCGATGGCCGATCTGGCACGCCTGTACGAGCGGATGGTGCTCATCCGGCGCTTCGAGGAAAGCCTGCTCGAGCTCTTCTCGCTCGGCAAGCTCGCGGGCACGACGCACACGTACATCGGCCAGGAGGCGAACGCCGTCGGCGTCATCGACCACCTCGAGCCGGGACGTGACCTCATCGTGTCGAACCACCGCTGCCACGGCCACTACCTCGCGTTCACCGACGATGTCGACGGGCTGCTGGGCGAGGTGATGGGGCGCGAGAGCGGCGTCTGCGGTGGCAAGGGAGGCAGTCAGCACCTCTGCAACAACGGGTTCTACTCGAACGGCGTGCTGGGGAGCACGGTGCCGGTCGCCGCCGGGATGGCACTCGCCGAGCGCGAGCGGGGGAGCGGCGCGGTGACCGTCGTCTTCATCGGCGACGGGACGCTAGGCCAGGGTGTCGTCTACGAGAGCCTCAACATCGCGTCGCGCTGGGGCCTGCCGTTGCTGGTCGTGGTCGAGAACAACTTCTACGCGCAGTCGACTCCCAGTCATCTGACGCTGGCCGGGCGCATCCCCGACCGCGCCGCAGCCTTCGGGATCGAGACCGCGGAGCTGGACACGACCGACGTGGCCGGGGTGTGGGACGCCGCCGCGGAGATCGTGCCCAGGGTGCGGACGAGCACGCGGCCGTTCTTCCTCGTCCTCAATACGTACCGCTACAGCCCGCACTCGAAGGGTGACGACAACCGCGACCCGGCCGAGATCGAGACGGCGCGCGAGCGCGATCCGCTCGGCGTCGCCGGGGCGCGGCTCTCTGACGAGCAGCGGACGTCGATCGAGGACGCGGTTGAGCGCCGGCTCACCGAAGCGATCGCCAACGCGGACGCTTCGCCCGTGGCCATGCCCGAGGCGGGCTGACGTGGAAGAGCGCTGCGCCGCAGTCATCAACACGGCGCTGACCGAGGCTTTCGAGAGCCGCGACGACGTCTATCTCCTCGGCGAGGACATCCTCGACCCGTACGGCGGGGCGTTCAAGATCACGCAGGGGCTCTCCACGAAGTGGCCGCAGCGCGTGATCGCGACGCCCGTCTCGGAGGGTGCGATCTTCGGCGTCGCGGCCGGCATGGCCCTGCGCGGCTGGCGGCCGATCCTCGAGATCATGTTCGGCGACTTCATCGCGCTCGGCTTCGACCAGACCGTCAACGGGATCGCGAAGTTCCGCGCGATGTTCGACGACCAGGTGCGCGTGCCGCTCGTCGTGCGGACGCCGATGGGTGGGCGGCGCGGCTACGGCCCGACGCACAGCCAGACGCTGGAGAAGGTGCTGCTGGGCGTTCCCGGTATCAAGGTCGTGGCGCCGAGCGAGTGCCACGACATCGGGGCGCTGCTGCACGCGGCGATCGCCGACGACGATCCGGTCTTCTTCATCGAGAACAAGCTGATGTACGGGCGGCCCAACCGGCGGCCGGTGGACGGGCGCCTGGGCGACCTGAGCTCGCGGGAGACCGACGGGCCGTATCCGGCCCTCACCTTCTCCGGCAACGGCTTCTCCGGCGGAGAGACCACGATCGCCACGTACGGCGGCATGCTGCCGATCGTGCTCGAGGCGGCGGTGCGGCTGATCATCGAGGACGAGCTCTTCACGGAAGTCGTCTGCCTCAGCCGCCTCGGGCCGCTCGATCTCGAGCCCGTGCTCGAATCCGTCGCTCGCACGGGCTCGCTCGTCACGGTGGAAGAAGGGACGCTCACGGGCGGCGTTGGCGCCGAGATCGCGGCACGCGTGCAGAGCGAGGCCTGGGATGACCTGCAACGGCCGGTAGAGCGGATCGCCGCGCGGGACGGGATCATTCCCGCTGCGCCGACGCTCGAGGAGGCAGTCCTCCCGGGAGTGGACGACGTCGTGAGCGCCGTGCGCGCGCTCGGGATCGTCAGGAGCTGACGGCTGCTCGAGCTCGTCCTCACACGCGAAGACGCCAACACCGAGTGGGCCCTGCTCGTCGAGTGGCTCGTCGCCGACCGCGAGCGGGTGGAGAAGGGTCAGCCAGTGTGCCTCGTCGAGACGTCGAAGGCCTTGCTCGAGCTGGAGGCGCCGGGTGACGGGATCCTCCATCACCTGTATGCGCAGGGGGACGAAGTCGAGCTGGGAGGCCGCGTCGCGGTGGTCGCCGAGAGTGAGGCCGAGCTGGCTGAGGTCGAGGAGTCCCGCCCCGTGAAGGCTGCGCCGGCCGAGCCGGCCGGCCCCGCCAACGCCACGCGGCGAGCGGTCGAGCTCGCGGAGCAGCACGGCATCGACCTCGCGTCGATCGAGAAGGACGGCTTCATCACGGCGGAGGACGTCGAACGCCTCGTTGCCGCCCAGGCGGCGGAAGTCGTTGCCGACGCGTCGGGGCTCTTTGCCGGCATCTCCCTGGACGGCGTCAGCCTGCCCGCAGTGCTCGAGCTGCCGGACTACGAAGGGAGGCTGGACGTAGGCTTCCTCGACTCGCTGCGCTCGGACCCCGACTCGTTCCGCGCGCTTTCCTCGGTCGAGCGCTACCACGCCTACCGCCGTGCCGGCGCCTCCATCGGCGAAGGCGTACAACTCGGCGAGCGCACGATCGTCGTCGCTCCCCGCATCGTGCTGCAGGACGGCGTGGACATCGGCGACGACGGGACCGTGGTGTGCGACGAGGTCTTTGCCGTAGGAGCGCTGACGAGCTTCGGCGCGCGACTCGACGTGCAGTGCCGCCGTGCGTTCATCGGCGCGAACGGCTACGTGGGCCGGGACGTCCGTGTGGGCGGTGGTGGCCGTCGCGATCCCTGGGCGACGCTGGCCGTCGGAGATCTCGTCTTCGTCGGCGACGAGGCCTTCATCAACCCCTGCAGGCCCGTGGTGATCGGCCGCGAGGTGTTTGTGACCATGCGGTCCATGCTCGTCACGCACAACATCGGCCATTCGATTCTCGAGGGCTTCGAGAACCGGTTCGCGCCGATCGTGCTCGAGGACCGCGCGCAGGTGGGGCTCGGCACGGTCGTCTATGCCGGTTGCCGGCTTGGGCGCGAGGCGATCGTCGCGTCGAACTCGTACGTCGTCTCCGACATCCCCGCAGGTCAGCTGGCCATCGGCGTGCCGGCCAAGGGGGTCGGCGTGTCCGCGCGGCCCGTGCCCAGCGCGCGGCACCCGCAGCTCGTTCGGCGCATGCTGGACGACTTCCGCGAGCTGCTCGAGCTACGCGGCGTGGACGTGGCGGCAGGCTCGGACCACTCGCTCGCGGTGCGCACGGACGAGACCACGTCGCTCGTGCTGTTCGTCCAGAAGGTGGATGGGACGTTCGAGCCGCCGGAGACCGACGGAGAGGTCGTCGTGCTCGCGCTGGAAGTGGTGGGCGATCCGCCGTCGGGCTGCGCGGTGCTCGATCTCGTCGCGAGGCGCGTATACGGCGAGGGCGGCGAAGTGCTCGACTCCGTGCGCGAGTTCTGTCGCAAGCGCGGCATCCGCCTCGAGCCCGGCCCGTGGCGCTACCGCGCCGGCCTCATCTGATCCGGCTCAAGGCTCGTTCAACCACGGCATGACTGCGCGCAGGCGTGGCATCGCGCTCTCCACGGCGGTCTCACCCGCCGACATGAACCGGCGGCCATCGCGAAACTTCCGGAGCCTGCCCGGCTCGATTGCGTCGAGCTCCGGTGCGAGCACCACTACCGGCACCGACCCCGTCTCTGCCTTGATCCGCGTTTGCACGGTCTCGATCGATCGAACTATGGCGGCGACGACGTTCGGCACGGGGCCTTTGACTTCTTCCGAAATTTCTTCCCCGATTCCACCACCGCTCACGAGGCGCACGGCGATGACGACACCGGCGCCGAGGCTTGCTGCGACGCTCGCCGGGACGGGGTTGACGATGCCGCCGTCGACGAGCGTTCGGGAGCCGATGCGGACCGCCGGGAAGACGCCCGGAATGGCGGAGCTGGCGAACAGTGCCGACGTAGTGCTACCGCGGCTGAGCACAACTTCCTCGTGTGTGGTGACGTCCGTCGCGACCACGGCCAACGGTATCGGCGCGCTCTCCAGGTTCGGTTCTTCGAACCGTTTCCGGATGTAGCGACGCATTGCCTTTGTCGAGAGCATGGAGCGTCGCGACACCGTGGGCCGAAACATCCTCGATCCAAGCTCGTCGAGGAACTCCGCAGCTTCGTCCACCCCGCCGAGAAGCGAGTACGCACCGGCCACGACGGCCCCGATGCTGGTGCCGGCGAGGAAGTCGACGGGAATCCCTTTCCGTTCGAGCTCACGCAGCACTCCGAGGTGTGCGTATCCCCTCATGCTTCCCGTGCCTAGGGCAACGCCGACCTCGAGCCCCACGAGCTTGCGGGCCAACCGCCCGAGCGCTTCGCCGGCTCCGGTGACCGTCGGGAGCAGGCCGCGCTCGAGCGCCAGCTCGTCCTCGGCTGACAGCAGGGGCGACCGCAGAACCGGGCCCTGTAAGAAGGGCGCGGCCGCATCTGGAGTGAGCTCGATGGCAAAACCCGCTGCGGGTACCTCCGATGAGCCGAGCCTGACCGAATTGGCGATGCCCGCGACCCCTGCCGTTGCAGCCCCCCCGAGCTGCACCACGACGTCCTCGTAGTCCTCCGCGAGGCGGATCAACGTCGATTCGATTCGATCGGGCCCGAACTCGCCCTGCGGGCTCCCCGCGACGATTTCGGCGCCAGGCCCTCCTCGCGGGCCATGCGTGTCTGCGCGTGCTCTCGCGACGGCCGCGAGCTCCTCTGGGAGTGAATCGGCCAGCACGACGTGCAGCGTTCTCGCGCGTGTGTGCCAGGCCATGCTTGCCGTGAGGGCGAAGCCGAGCAGCGGCGGCGCCCCGCGATCGTCGAGCACGGTCAGGCGGCCTGGCTGGCGGCCGACGGCGAGACGGTTGGCCCGGACGAGTCGCGTCGCCAGGATCCGGAGCATGTTGCGCTCGAGCCCGGGAAAGCGCTCTGTGAGCTCGGCCAGCTTCGACTCGGACACCACCAGCACCTCGGAGTCCTCGGCGATGCGCACCGTGGCCGATGCAGGCTGCCTGGTCAGGAGCGATATCTCTCCGATCGTCTCTCCGGGACCGATGCGGCTCACCATCTGCTTCGCGCCCGCGTGATCCTCGACGAGGACCTCTGCCGATCCGGTGTTGAGCACGTACATCTCGCCCGGGATGTCACCCTCGACCACGAGCTCGGTTCCC
The DNA here is from genome assembly GCA_963704335.1 of uncultured Actinomycetes bacterium. GTDB lineage: Bacteria > Actinomycetota > Thermoleophilia > Gaiellales > Gaiellaceae > PALSA-612. Next base: position 2,955,217 of record OY969889.1, on the reverse strand, counting down.
GCCGCGAAGCGGCGCCCCTCGAGGCTGTCGCGTGCGCTCGCGATCTCCGCCGCCGTCAAGCCCGTGAAGAAAGTCGTCCCCGCCTCCATGTGACGTGAGCCTAAAGCGCGCGCTGGCAACAGGAGGGGACACTTGCGCGCCTTCCGGCGCCGGAGGATACTCGGCCGCGGATGTGGCTCATCAGCCTTCGCGACCTGGAGTGGAGACGGAGGCGTTTCGCAATCGCCGTCCTCTCGACCGGCGTCGTCCTCGCGCTCGCCCTGCTGCTCACCGGTGTCCGCGCCAGCTTCGACAACGAGATCGATCGCACGATCTCGTCCTTCGGCGCGGATCAGTGGCTTGTGGCCGAAGGCGCTGTCGGACCGTTCACGGCACCGATCGGCTTCCCGGCATCGCGCGCCGAGGATGTCCGAAGCACTAGCGGCGTCCGGGAGGCCGACCCGGTGGCGATCGTGGGCGCGACCGCGCTCACACCGGATCCGGAGAACGTCAACGTCATCGGCGCCGTTCCCGGCGGTATTGGCCCGGCGGAGGATGCGCAGGACCTGCTCGACCGTCCCGGAGCCGCGATAGTGGACGAACGGCTGGGCGTCGACGAAGGAGACACGATCACGCTCAGCGGCATGGAGTTCGAGGTGGTCGCTGAGAGGAGCGGCGGGACGTATTTCGCCGGTGTGCCCACTGTCGTCGCGGCGCTCACGGACGTGCAACGGCTCGGATTCGACGGGAGGCCCTTCGCGACCGCAATCGTGACCGAAGGCAACGTCGATGCCGCGCCGCCGAAGGGGTTCTCGGTCTTGACGAACGGTGACGTGAAGCAAGATCTCAACCGCCCGGTGGCGCAGGCCAAGCAGACGATAGGGCTCATCCGTTGGCTGCTGTGGGCGGTTGCCGCCGGCATCGTGGGCGCCATCCTCTACCTGTCGACCCTGGAGCGAACAGCGGACTTCGCCGTGTTCAAGGCAATAGGCGTTTCGACGGCCAGCCTCGTCCGCGGGCTCGTCGGCCAGGCAATCGTGCTCACGCTCGCCGCCGTCGCCGTCGCGATCGTGCTCGAGCTTCTTCTCGCCCCGCTGTCGGCGATGAAGGTCGAGGTGCCTGCCCGCGCGTACGCGGAGTTGCTGGTGGTCGCGGTTCTCGCAGGTGCCGTCGCGAGCCTCGCCGCGCTGAGGCGCGCTCTGAAGATCGATCCCGCGCTCGCCTTTGCCGGCTGACCTGGACCTCGTCGGGCGCGACCTGGTCGTCGAGTATCGGAGTGGCGACTATGTGATCAGGCCGATCGACGGGCTCGACTTCGACGTGGCTTCGGGCGAGCTGGCGCTACTGCTCGGCGCGAGCGGCTGTGGGAAGACGACATTGCTGTCCATCCTCGCGTCGATCCTTCGGCCGGCCAGTGGCACCGTGCGACTCGGGGGCGTCGACATCTTGACGCTGACCGGCCCCGCGCTCACCGAGTACCGCCGGCATCGAGTCGGCATCGTCTTCCAGGCCTTCAATCTCGTCTCGAGCCTCACTGCGTCAGAGAACGTCCAGGTGCCGCTGCGCGCCACGGGCCTGAGCTCTTCGGCCGCACGTGAACGCGCCGACGGCCTCCTCGAACAGGTCGGCCTCGAAGACCGCAGACACCACCGGCCGGGCGACCTGTCCGGCGGCCAGCAGCAGCGGGTCGCCATCGCCCGGGCGCTGGCGCACGATCCTCCGCTGGTGCTCGCCGACGAGCCGACCGCGCACCTCGACTACATGCAGGTGGAGACAGTGCTCGAGCTCCTGCGCGGCATCGCCGACAGCGGTCGCATCGTCGTCGTCTCCACGCACGACGACCGGATGGTTCCGCTCGCCGACAAGGTCGTGGCGATGAGCCCGCGAGTGGACGGAGGGTCGGGGGAACCCGAGGAGGTGCTACTTGCCTCGGGCGAGGCCGTCTTCCGCCAAGGCGACCCGGGCTCCCTCGTCTATGTGGTCGACGAGGGAGCCGTGGAGATCGTTCGTGAACGCGCGGACGGCTCCGAGGAGGTGCTCGCGTCGATCGGCGCCGGTAACTACTTCGGAGAGCTGGCGCCGCTCTTCGGCATTCGCCGTTCAGCCACCGCTCGCGCGACCGCGCCGACACGCCTCACGAGCATGTCGGTGACGGACTTTCGGCGCCGAACGAGAGGCCAGCGGCTCTGGCGGGCGCTCGACTAGCGCATGAGGCATTCGCTAATGTCCGCGCAATACTTTCTTTTGCAAAGGAGGAGAAGATGAGCCTCAAGATTGGTGACATCGCACCAGACTTCCAGGCGGAGACGACCGAAGGTCCGATCAGCTTCCACGACTGGATCGGTGATTCGTGGGCGGTGCTGTTCTCGCACCCCAAGGACTTCACGCCTGTGTGCACGACCGAGCTCGGCTACATGGCGAAGATCAAGCCGGAGTTCGACAAGCGCAACGTGAAGCTCATCGGTCTCTCCGTCGACTCGACGGGCGATCACGAGGGTTGGGCGAAGGACATCGAGGAGACGCAGGGGCATGCGCCCAACTACCCGCTCATCGGCGACGCCGACTTTGCCGTCTCGAAGCTCTACGGGATGCTCGGCGCTGACGTCTCCGGCGATCCCGGCGACCGGACGGCCATGGACAACCAGACGGTGCGGAACGTCTTCGTGGTCGGCCCGGACAAGAAGGTGAAGCTCGTCCTCGTCTACCCGATGACGACGGGCCGCAACTTCGACGAGGTGCTGCGCGTGATCGACTCGCTGCAGCTGACCGCCAAGCACCGGGTCGCGACGCCCGTCAACTGGCAGCACGGCGACGACGTGATCATCGCCGGCTCGGTATCGAACGACGAAGCGAAGGAGATCTTCGGCGAGTGGGACTCGCCGAAGCCCTACATCCGCATCGTCCCGCAGCCGGACGCCGAGCGGGTCGAAGCCTGACGCGCGCTCGCAGCTCTGTCGAAAGGCCCCGGCGACGGGGCCTTTTCTCGTTCAAGCTCCTCGGCAAGAGCCGACGCGACCTCACAATTCGGAGGCGACCGGCGTTCCTCCATGTGACCCCGACAAGGAGAGGACGCCATGACCACGATCGCCACGAATCGCTTTGTCGTGACAGCGCTACCGGAGGAAGTTGCAAGCCACGTTCGCGCACACGGCCGCGACCCGAAGTGGGGCCACCCTGCCGCTGACGCAGCTCGCCACGGGCTTTGGGCCCTGCCGACTGTGCCTGCGGAGGTTCAAGGAGGGTGAGGAGCAGCGAGTGTTGTTCACGTACGACAGCTACGCAGGCGTCACCGAGTTCCCCCAGCCAGGCCCTGTCTACATCCACGCAGATGACTGCGACCGTTACGACGGCAATGGATTCCCGCCGGACCTGCGTGCACTCGAGCTGACGTTCGAAGCGCTTGCGGCGGGGCCGCGAGTCGTCGCGCTGGAGCGCACGGACAGGCGAGGACGCCGAGGGCGTGATCGAGTCTCTGCTCGACTTTCCGGACGTCGACTTCGTCAACGTCCGCAACACGCAGGCGGGGTGCTTCGTCGCCCGCGTCGAGCGCAGGTAGGCCTAGCGCACCCGATTGCGGCGCCAGAGGAGAAAGCCGAGCGGCAGGAAGGCCGCCAACGTGATCCACGGCGTCAGTGCCACCCGGGCACCTGGGATCTTCCTGTCGCTCGTCGCGCCCTCGCCGATGATCTCCGCGACGGCATCGCCGGCCGCGGAGACGTCGTCCTCGGAGAACGCGCGGCCGCCCATGAGGTCGGCCACTCGCTGCATCGTCGCCTCGCTGTTCTTGGCGGGCACGTAGCCCTCTGCCTCGCCGGTCGAGTAGATGCGTTCGTCGGCGTTTCCGAAGCGGACGAGCACCGTGTCGATCGGCGGCTTGCCGGGGTACGCGGACCCCAGTTCGGCGCCGAACGGCCGCGACTCGCCGTCGGTGAGCACCACGAGCACCCGCTTCTTCGCCGTCTGCGAGAAGTACCGGCGCTGGGGGATGCCCGCGAGGATGTCGTAGTACGTCGCAGACGTGGCGTAGGTGAATGCAGGCGGGGGCAGCTCGACGCCGATCGACCGCCGTAGCGTGGTCTCGAACACGCGCCGGTCGGTCGTCGGCAGAGCGTGGGGAAGCAGGCGGTCGGTCATCGACACGATGCCCGAGCGAACCTGCGGGATGCGGTCGTGGATCGCCGAGGCGGCCTCCACGGCCCGGTCGAAGCGAGTGGCGCCTTCCGGTCCGTCCGCCGCCAGCATCGAGCGCGACGTGTCCATTACGAAGTACGCCTCGGCGTCTTCCCGCTCGGGCACCGAGCGCTCGGTGCCGAGGACCGGCTGCGCGGCCGCCAGGCCCAGCAGCAGGGGAACGGCGGCGACGCAGGCGACGAGCGGCGCCCGCGAGCGAAGCGACGGCTGCTCGAGGCCGAGCGCGTCGCGGATCCGGTCGGCGCGCCGCTCGCGAAACCAGTAGATACCGAGTGGCAGCAGCGCCGAAACGGCGAAGATCGCCGCCAGTGGTGTCAGGAAGGTGAGCTCCACTAGTAGCCGCTCCCGTCGCGTCCGACGCCTGCGACGTTGCCTCCCAGCCGCCCGCGATCCGGGGCCGAGGCGGGGGCGACCTGGTGGAAGAAATCGCGCAGGACGATCTCCAGGTTGAACTTGGCGTCGGCGTTGGTGGGATCCGTGTTGATGGCGTTCGTGAACGAGTCGATCGCCGCCCGAACGGTGTTGGAACGGTCACCCGGATCGACGGCGTAGCGGCTCATCGCCACCACGCCGAGGAGGTTGAGCAGCCGCGAGCGCCGCCTGGGATCGGTCTCCGCCCGGCTGGCGTCGATCAGCTTCGGCTCGAGGCTCGCCCGGAGCGCCTCCTGCGCGGGAGAGAGGTACACCGTCGTGTTGCTGGGGTTGGCGCGGGCATAGAGCCAGACGGCGCGGCGATAGCGAAGGTCGTCCTCTAGCCCGACGGCTCTCGCCGCGATGTGGCCGGGCAGGAAGCCGGGGTCGTCGAACAGGCCTGCCTGAAGTGTCGGCTTGGCCTGGAAGCGAACGTCGTCCTCGGTGACGGAGTCGCCGACGCGGAGCACGTCGACCGCGAAGAGCGCGACCGCCACTGCCACCGGCACGCAGAGCACGGCCACAGCCGGCAGCAGCCAGCGACGCCACCTCATCGCCGCACCTCCAGCCTGGCGAGCAGTCGCTCGTTCACCGCCAGCAACACGACGACGAGGCCGGCGGCGAGCATGAACAGCCACGGTGCCGCGAGCCGCAGGCTCTCCTGCTCCGGGGCCACCTTGGGCGCCGCCTCCTCCGCCTTCTCCTTCAGGAACGCGCCCTTGCCGAGGATCTCCTCCATGAGCAGCCGCTTCTCGTCGCTCGGATTGACGGGAAGGATGCGAACCTCGATGCCGTCCCGCCGCACGCTTGCGATCACGTGGCTGAGCCGCACGACCTCGTCGGGGAGGATCTCCAGATCGGAGACGATGAGGATCGAGCCCTTCTTCGCACCGGCGTAGACCAGCGAAGCGTGCGCCTCGGCCAAACCTGCGGAGATGCGCGTGCCGGCGCGGAAGTCCTGCCACGGATTGGGCGGGAAGCTGCCCGTGGTGCTGTTCGGGTCGGGGCGGAAGAAGCGAAGGAACGGCAGTAGCTCGCGGCCGGGCGTCCCGGGAGGCAGCACCTCGTAAGCCGAGTCCGAGAAGACGACGAGACCGGCGCGCTCGCCCTGTCGCGCCATCTTCTGAAGCGTCGAGCCGAACTCCGCCTCGTAGACGCTCGCCGACAGGTCGAGCACGACGACGCCTGTCGTCCCCGAGGGCACGAGCGGCGCGTGGCGCACGTCCGAGTCGCGGGCGGCGAGGAACGCCAGCGCGAGTGCGCCCACGAGCGCAAGGGCGAGTGCGAGGCGGGTGATCGTCGTCCGCCGCACGACCCGGCGCAGCGGCGTCGTCTCGGCCGAGGGCAGTGCGCGGTCAGGCGTCGCCATGCCGCTCCTTCACGAGGGTGAGGATCCGCTCCGTCTCTCCGGTCGACGGGGACGGCGGCGACCAGGCTGCGATCCGCGTCTCGTCGGCCAGGCCGTTCGGCTTCGGCTCCACGACGTCGAGCTCCGAGGCCAGCGCGTCGAGCGCGGCCCGCCGCTCGGCGCCGTTCTCGCGCCCGAGCGACCACTCGACGAGCGCGATGGCGCGCTCGAGCGGCGTCGGCTCCGGCTCGGGCTCGGGCGGCGGCGGCTGCCGGCGCTTCCGCCACCAGCGCAGAACCAGGGTCGCGGGCAGCACGAGCAAGAGCCGCCGCAAGCAGGAGCAGGAGCAGGCCGAGCGTCGTCGCAGACATCCGCTGCGACAGCGCCGGCAACGGGCTGAAGCTGCCGCGGAAGGGGAATCCGTACACCTGCGTCACGTCCTGCGCGTTGATGCGCGTGACCGACTCGACCGGCGCGAACCGGACCGTGCGTAGGAGCCGCGGCTGCTCGGCGCCGGGATCCGTGTACTGCACCTGTGCGGGCTGGAACCGGAATGTGCGCGGCGCCGACCCGCCGGGGTTCTGGATGGTGCCCAGCGTCGACGTGATGCAAGGACGCTCGAGGCAGCGGAGCCGAAGCCGGTAGCGGAGCTCCGCCAGGTCCCCTGCCTCGCGCCGCGAGACTTCCATCTCCTCGATCGGCTCGTACGGCGCGAAGGACGTCTTCAGGCTGACCCGCCCCGGATCGAGCTTGGTGTTGTCCACGACAACGCTGACGTCTGCGTCGAGCGTGTCGCCGAAGAGGTGAATGGGTGGCCCGAGCGACCCGCTCGCGGAGACGAAGCTGCCGGGCGGGAGCGCTGCGATGTCGTCGCCGCCCCCACCACAGCCCGCGGCGAGGGCGACCACGGGCAGGACTGCAAGTAGGGCACGCCTCACGGTCGTCCCCTCGTCAGCATTCGCTGGTCGGCCCAGGAGAGGAAGGAGAAGACGACGTCGCGGTGCTCGTGCGACGAGACGACCACGGGGTCCATCGCGAGCCCGTGGAACTCGCGGACGAGCTCACGGAAGCGGGCCTCGTTCTGCTCGCGCCGCTCGACCGCCTCGTGCTCGCGCAGAGCGGCCAGCGAAACGCGTCCGGTGGCCGCATCGGCAAAGGGCACTGCTGCGCCGCTCACGTCGGGGAAGCTCTGCTCCCAGATCGGGTCCTGGACGATCACCGGAACGATCTCGAACCGGCGCTCGAGCACGAGCAGCCAGTCGTCGCGAGTCGGCGGCTCGAGAAAGTCGGAGATGACGAAGACGAACGTGCCGGCGGGGAGGTCGCGGCGCTGAGCGACGAGATGGTGCAGGCTGCGCACGAGCGTGTCGGCAGGTGCCTCGAACGGCCGCTCGAGGTCGGCATCACCCAGGAGGTGCTGGCTCCGTGGCGGGTGCCAGAACGGCTCGCCCTTGCCCTCGTCGAGGTAGCCGAGCAGGCCGCGGGCGGCGATGGCGCTGTCGGAGATCAGCCGTACCGCGCCGCGAATCGCCTCGGGCTTCTGCAGCCACGGCCAGCCTTCCGGGAAGATCGACATCGACGGCCGGCGGTCGACGAGGGACACAACGCGCGGCGCCTCCTCGGCGAAGTGCTCGCGGACGACGAACTCGTCCGAGCCGCGCGCGAGCGACAGTCGCGCCGACGCGTACCAGTCGATGCGATCGATGTCGTCGCCCGGCTGGTAGGGACGTGAGCCGGCGACGTCAGAGCCCAGGCCGCGGCGGGCGCTGTGCAGGGCGCCGAACGGCAAGCCGAGCACCCGCCGCCGCGGGATCAGTGGGAAAGTCGCCGCCGTCAAAAACGGTTCCGCTGGCAGCGAGGCCTGGCGACGAAGATGCCGCCCTCGCCGCCCTTGTCGACGGACGCGAAGGCGATCGGAGTTCCGTCCTTCGTCGTGATGGCCAGCGACCCGCTCGAGATTCGCCCGGTGGCGATCAGGAGGTAACTCGCGTCCGGCGCCGGATCGAGAGTCACCGGCCTCGCGAAGGCGGCTCGGACACGGATCAGCACCGAGGCTGGGACCGAGCACTTCCACTTGTTTCCGAAGTCGGTCTCGCCGCTGCGACAGCCCCTTTGCAGACAGCGGAAGGCGCTTGCTCGTCGGAGCACACGCGTTGCGGCTGACGACTACTTGATCCGCGCCGTTCACCCCCAGGGCGATCTGGGCCACCACGAACTTCGGCGATCCCTCTGGCCCGTTCGTAGCCTGCGCCTGGTTGGGCACGCCGACGACCGCCATGGTGCGGAGTGGGTCGGGGTAGCCGGAACCCCAGGTCTTGCAGAGCATGGTCCGGTCGACGATGCGGGACGCGGGCTGCGACGCCGCGCTCGCGACTCCGGCGGCGACAGCAAGCGCAGCCAGCGCTCCCGCAAGAAGCCTCACGTGCGCCACGCCGGGCTCGTCTTGCCGAAGTAGCACGGCGCAACGGTCTTGGTGGGCACGATTGCGCGAAGCCGCATGCCGCGCGTCGGAGTCTCGAAGACCGCCTCGTAATTCGTCGCACCGCCGTAGTCGTAGTTCGCCTTGAGAACGAGTGGCGCGCTCTTGTAGCGCTCCCACTTGCCGGCGCGGAAGCGCTGCAGGGCGACGGGCTTGCCGCCCAGCTTCATGTAGAGCGGCGCCGGATTGACGACCACCTTCCACGCGCGCCGCTTGGGGATCTTCACCGGGTAGAAGCCGATCGGAGTCTTGTGGAGGATCGTCTTGCTGAGCTGGTCGCGCCAGCGCGCCCGGAACGTCGTGCCGGAGTCGACCTGCACCATCTGGTAGGGGATCTGCGTGGACACGCTCTCGGCCTCATAGCCGCCCCCGGGAAGGGTCTTCGTCGCCATGTAGAGGCGGAAGCCCTTCGTGAGGCACGCCTGCCCCAGCACCTCGACGTCCTCGCCCGCTGCGCCGTTCGCCACCTGCCCGTACCACACGAAGACCTGCCACTTGCTGGCGTTCGTGTACTGGCGCATGGCAAGCGTCACCGGGTCGGCTTGGCTCGAAGCTGCAGCGACACCGGTCGCGAGCGCCAGGCCGATGGCCGCGAGAGCGAGCGACCTCATGACTGGAAGGACTTCGACGCCCCGGCCAGGTAGCAGGGCCGTGCGCTCGCCGTGGGGACGAGCGCCCGCAGCTTGAGCCCTCGCTTCACCGTGAAGACCGCCTCATGGTTGTACGCCCCTGCGTCGAGTGTCGGCTTGTATTTCAAGCGGGCCTGCTGGTACGGCTTCCAGGCATTCGCGCGGAAGCGCTGGAGCGTGACCGTCTTTCCTGCGAGCTTGAGATTCAGCGGCGACGGATTCACTCGTACTGTCACCACGCCCGGCTTGAACTCGAGCGGGTACGGCGTCAGCGGCACGCGGTAGAGGTACGGCGCGCTCAGCGCGTCCTTCCACCGCGCCTGGATCGTCGTTCCCGACTTGATCTCCACCCACAGGTCCGGCGGTGGCGGCGGGTTCTCCGCGAGCCAGCCGCCGCCGGCGTTCGTCTGCGTCGCGAGCAGCTGGTAGGAGCCCGAACGGAGGCACTCGCGTCCGAGGATCGTCACGAGCTCGCCGGCCTGGCCGCTCGAGATCTGCCCGCTTATGGAGAGCACGCGCACCTTGTTCGCGTTGACGTACTGGCGGACGGACATCGTGACACTGTCTGCGCTCGTCGCTCCGGCGCTCGTTCCCACCACGCAGAGCGCGCACGCCAGCGCGCCGAGTGCGTTCCTCATGCCGAGACCGCCTGCTCGAGCTCGACTCCGGGCTGCGGCGCGATCTCGAGGCACTGGCGCTGGAACCCCTCTGCAGCCTCACGCCAGCCGATCTCGCGCGCTGTGGCGACGTAGCTCGGCGTGAACACGATCCGGTGCATGACAACGGGGAGGAAGAGCCGCTCGATGTCGACCGGAGAGACGAACTCGCGGCCGGAGAGGAGGGCCCACGCACGCGCCGAGCGCTCGAGCGCGAGACTGCCGCGGACGGAAGCGCCGATCGCCACGCCCTCGGCCTCCCGCGTCGCGCGCACGAGCTTTATCGCCCAGCGTCGCAGCTGCGGGTCGATGTACACGCCGTGCGTTGCTTCGCGGAGCGTGTTGACTTCGTCGAGGGACAGCACCGGCTGCAGCCCGCTCAGCGGATGCTTCACGACCTGCTCCTCGACGATCCGCAGCTCCTCCTCCTCGCCCGGGTAGCCGAGCGCCGTGCGCAGCAGGAAGCGGTCGAGCTGCGCCTCCGGCAGCGGGAACGTCCCCTCCTGCTCGATCGGGTTCTCCGTGGCGAGCACCAGGAACGGCTTCGGCAACTCGCGCGTGACGCCGTCGATCGTCGCCTGGTACTCGGCCATGGCCTCGAGCAAGGCCGACTGGGTCTTCGGCATCGCACGGTTGATCTCGTCGACGAGCAGGACGTTCGCGAACACAGGCCCGGGCCGGAACTCGAAATCGCGGTCGCGCTGGTTGAAGACGGACAGCCCGGTGACGTCGGTCGGCTGGAGATCGGGCGTGCACTGGATCCGCGCGAAGGACGCGCCTTCCACCGAGCCCGCGATCGCGCGTGCGAGCACGGTCTTCGCCGTGCCCGGCACGTCCTCGAGCAGCACATGGCCGTCGCAGACGAGCGCGGCGAGGATCAGCCGCACCTCGTCGGTCTTGCCGTGGACGACCGTCTCGACGTTCGCGAGCAGTCGCTCGCCGATCTCCGACGCCTGCCCGAGGTTCCCTCCGCGTTCAGTCACTTCGCCTCCTCTACGTTCGCAAGAGCTTGCTGTATCCGGCCAGGTAGCAGGCACCCGCCTGCGAGCGCGGGAGCACCGCGCGGATCGTCGTGCCCTTCGGCACCTTGAAGCGCAGCTTCTTCTTCTCGGCGTACTGGACATACCCGGGCATCGCCTCGAGGACGACGGTCTGGAGCTTCTTCCAGCCCGAGCCCGTGAAGCGTTCGATCGTCACCTTCTTGCCGTCAGCGCTTGCCGTGTCGTTGGTCAAGGAGACGCGGAAGCCGTCTGGCTCCTTCGTGAGCCTGACGTTCGCGCGAGGAGTGACGACAACGGTGGGGCTCGCGGCCTCTTTCCACTCTGCGCGCAGCGTGGTCTTCGTACGAATTGGGACCGACGCCTCGTACTGCCCTCCCGCGAGCGTCGTCGCGCCGCCGAGGCCGCGGAAGAACGCACCGGGAATGCCGCACTCCTTGCCCTTGACGACGACGTACTCGCCCTCGGCACCACTCGAGATGGCGCCGAGCACGCCGACGCTGAACTCGTTGGTACGAAGGACGGTGGCGCGTGGCTGCAGCGTCACGCTGTCGACGAGAATTGCCGCCGTCGCAATGCCCGCCAGTGCGGCGCCGGCACCGAGTAGAACGGAGAACGCGAGCCGCATCATGTCCGCACGATGTTGCTGTAGCCGGCCAGGAGACACGGTCCCGTCTGGGAGCGCGGGAGCACCGCGCGGATCGTCGTCCCCTTCGGCACCTTGAAGCGGAGCTTGTCCTTCTCGGCCCGGACGCCGTAGCCCTCGGACTCCACGACGACCGTCTGCAACAGCTTCCAGCCGGCCGGCGTCAACCTTTCGACGCGGACGCGCTTGCCGTCGACCTGGATCGCCTCGCTGTACAGCCCGACCTCGTAACCGCCGCGCGCTTTCGTGAGCCACACGTACGCGCGCGGCGTGATGACCACCGTCGCGCTCTCCGCCTCCTTCCACTCCGCACGCAGCGTGGTCTTCGTGCGAATGGGGACGGACACCTCGTAACGGCCTCCGGCGAGTGTCGTGCCACCGCCGAGCGCGCGGAAGAACGCGCCGGGGATACCGCACTCCTTGCCCGTCACGGTCACGTACTCGCCTTCCGCGCCGCTCGAGATCTCGCCCGACGCTCCCACGGATGCCACGCGCGTCCGCAGCACGGTCTCGCTCGCCCGCATCGTGATGCTGTCAGCGAGAACGGCGGCAGTGGCGACGCCGGCAAGCGCAGCCGCGATGAGCCCAGCTGCAGCAACAGCTCGTCTCACGCCTGGTTAGACGTGTTTTCGAGCAGACCGATAGCTCGCCGCGGGCTCACTGGCGACCGCACTGTAGCCTCGCGCCGCAGCGCGCCCTGAGGATGTGGCTCAACGGCGGACGATCGGGCTGAAGCCTGCCGCGTAGCAGGGCCTCCCGACCTCTATGGGCAGGACTGCTCTCAGGTTCGTGCCCTTCGGGACGTCGATTCGGAAGCGGTCGGTCGTGCTCGCGATGTCCGACATGCCGCCGCCCTGGTCATCCCCTTCGGTCTCGGTGATCAGCACGCGCTTCACCGTCACCCACGCGCCGCGCTTGCGGTCGAACCGGTCGATCCGCATCCTCCTGTGCCAGTACTGCCGCTGCGCCTGAACGCCCGCCTGGAACCGCCCCGGAGGGCGTTGTGAGAAGAAGACCCGCGGCCGCTGCTGGAGGTGCACCGGCTCGGTCGTTGCGTCGCCGGAGGTGGCACGGAGCTGCCCGCTGATCCTGGTGAGGAAGTCGACCGACCAGCTGCCGTTGGCCGTGGTAGTGGCCTCGCCGACGTCGTGCCACGTTTGCTGGTCGCACACGCGTTGCTGGATCGTCACCAGCTGGCCCGGCTGGCCGGTGCCGATCGTGCCCGATGCGTTGACGAGCTCGTCCCAGCGGACGATGAGCGGCCGGACCGACCACGAGATGGTCTCGTCAGCGGCGGCTCGGAAGCCCAGGCTGAGGGCGGCTACGACGAACGCCCCTGCGATCCAGGCCGAGCGCCTCACTTCGTCACCAGGAGGTTGCTGTAGCCGCCGATGTGGCAGGGCCTTGCCTGGTCGCGCGGCATCGTCGCCCTGATCGTCGTGCCCCTGGCGACAGCGACCGCAAACTCGTCGGATTCCGACCACACGTAAGCCGAACCGCCCGCAGCGTCCGCGTGCTCGAGGCGGAGCGTCTTGACGGCGACCCAGCGAGCTCGCTGCCGGTCGTAGCGCTGAACGACGACCTTCTTCCGCCAGAACGAGGCTCGCGCGACGACCTGCACCTGGTACCGCTTCGGCGGCGAGGGCTTGAGGCGAACGTCGACTCGCGCCTGCACGTCGACCTCGTTGGAGACATCGCCGCCGGAGACAGCGCGGAAGGTGCCGTTGGCCGCGATGCCGGTGGGCGCCGACCAGCCGCCGCCCTGGTCTGTGAGGACCTCGAACTCATCGCGGAACTGGATCGGGTAGAGGCCGCACTGCTTGAACTGCACGGTCACCTTCTCGTCCTTCTGGCCGTTCGATACCGAGCCGTAGACCGTGATCGGACCAGCGCGTCCGTAGACCGTCGGGCGGACCGCGATCGTGACGGCCGCCGGTGCCACGACGAGGCGAGCGATCTGCTCCTCGGCCTTGCCGAACATCTCCTCCGTGGGCTCGCTGGCGAAGGTGACGCTTGCGTCGACGTTGTAGCCGTTGACTCCCGCGCGGAGGACGTACTCCAGCGTCGGCTGGCCTGTCACGGTGACCGGCCTCGCGTCCGCCAGGCTCAGCGGCAGGCTACGCACCGGGAACGCGTGGTCCCGGCCCGGCTCTCCGCGCGCCTTCAGTGTCGCGTCGATGACGATTGTCCACGGGGGAAAAGCGTGAAGCGCCGGCGGCTGGCCGCGAGCGGGATCGCCAGGCGAGATGGGGACGTTGGCAGCCACCATGCGAGTCGACTCGGCCGAACCGCTGAGGCCGACCTGGATCACCGTCCAGCCAGTGGCCGGCAGGAAGCCGAAGCCCTCGACGTCGGTCCGTGCACTGCCCGTCGGGGTGAGCCACGAGGCGAAGCCGAAGCCGATGGCCGTGGCGACGAGCAACGCCACAGCGCCGCCCGCAGCCCAGCGCACACGGAGAGGGCGCCACGGTCGCCGGGTCGTAGCCGGGCGCTGCTGTGGGCTTCGTCCTTCGGCCGCCGCGACGCGTGCCGCCTTGCGCAGCTCGGCCTCGGTGGGGTCGTCTGCCTCGTCACCGAGACGGGTGAGCAGCTTGCGGATGACGTGCTCCTGGTCATGGCGGCTGCGCCTCATCCCAGCTCCTCCAGCAAGGCGCGTCGCGCTCGCGAGCTCCTCGACTTGATCGTGCCCACGCGCACGCCGAGAGCTGCTGCCGCCTCCTCTTCGCTCAGCCCGAGCAGGTAGCGGAGCAGCAGCACCTCGCGGTACTGCGCCGGGAGTGCGGAGAGCGCCTCCCTCGTCTCGAGCAGCAGGTCGTCGTCTTGCGTCTCGGCGGCGCTCTCCGCGTCGGCTGTTCGAGTCCGGCGGCGGTAGACGTCGGCGGCCTTGTTGGAGGCGATGCCGGCGAGCCAGGGCCAGAAGCGGTCGGCGCGGCGGAGGGAGGGGAGACCTCGCCAGGCGGCCGTCAGGGCTTCCTGCAACGCGTCATGTGCGTCGCTCTCGTGGCGCAACTCGACTCTCAGGTAGCGGTGGAGCCGTGGCCCGTGCCGCACGACCAGCGCCTCGAACGCCGCCACGCTGCCCAGCTGCGCGCGCCGCACGAGCTCGGCATCGTCGATCTCGAGGTCTCGCTCGACGCGTCGTTCGGACGCGGGCTGCGGGCTCGTCATCACTACATAGTCGCGAAACGAAGCCGGAAAGTTCCCGGCTCTGAAACTACGCCGGCTGGACGATCGTTCCGGCGCGACCCTCGACGATGTCCTCGATGTCGGCCAGCGCGCCGATGGCGGCCGTGCCGCCCGTGCGCTCGACGAAATCGCAGGCAGCCTCCACTTTCGGCCCCATCGAGCCGGCGGGGAAGTCGAGCGCACGCAGCTCGGTGGGCGTCGTCCGCTCGAGTCGCCGCGCATCCGGGGTACCCCAATCGAGGTACACGCCGTCCACGTCCGTGGCCATGACGAACACGTCGGCCTCTATCTCACGTGCCAGCAGCGCGCTCGCGCGGTCCTTGTCGACGATCACCTCGGCGCCGACGAGCGTCCGAGTGCCGTTCTGCTCGTACATCGTGGGAATGCCGCCGCCGCCCGCACAGATGACGATCGTGCCCTTCTCGAGCAGCCATTTGATCGGCCGGTGCTCGAAGATGCGGGTCGGCGCGGGGGAGGGGACGACGCGGCGCCAGCGATCACCGTCCGGCTTGAACTCCCATCCGTGCTCCTGCCCGAGCTTGCGCGCATCCGCCTCGTCGTAGCCGGGGCCGATGAACTTCGTCGGGTTGTGGAACGCGGGGTCGTCGGGATCGACCTCGACCATGGTCAGGATCGTCGCGAAAGGCACTTCGAACGGCAGCAGGTTGCCGAGCTCCTGCTCGATGAGGTAGCCGATCATGCCCTCCGTCTCGGCGGCGAGGATGTCCAGCGGATACGGCTCGACCTCCGAGTACGCGGCCCCTTGCAGCGCGAGCAGCCCTACCTGCGGCCCGTTGCCGTGGGAAAGCACGAGCCGGTGGCGCTCTGCCACGGGCGCGAGCGCCTCGGCGGCGACCCGGACGTTCGCGCGCTGGGCGCCGGCCGTCATGGGCTCACCGCGCCGGAGCAGAGCGTTGCCGCCCAGCGCCACGAGCACGAGGCGATCCGTCACCGAGACTGGTTCTGCAGCCCGGCGCGGGTTCCTACTGCGTCGGCGACCCGCCTGCCTTGGAGTTCACCTAGACCGGGCGCCGAAGTCCGCGGTCACGACGGTGACCTCGAGACTCTCGAACAGCCGTTGCCCGGAGGGCGTGTGCACGGCCGACAGGCCGATCTCGCGCCAGGCCGGGGTCAGCAGCACGCGCTTGTGCTCAGGACTGTTCAGCCACATCGTCAAGGCCCGCTTGGCGTCGACGTCGGGGGATGCCCAGAGCAGCGTCTCACCGGCACGCCATGTGCGGTAGCCGGTCGTGCTGTAGAAGCGGCGCACACGGGATGTGAAGGCGGTCCCGTTCGACGACTCGTGCGCGAAGTGGCCCGTGCGGGCCATGTCGAGCGAGTGGCTCTCGGCGGCCAGATCGAGCGCAACGTTGACGGCCAGCGGCCGCAGCCCCCGCCTTGCGCGGAAGGCGTTGATCTCGAAGGTGAGCCCACGCTCGAGCGCGGCATCCGCGGCAAGAGCGCCGTTGCCGTTGCCGCCCGGCGCCAGCTTGGCGCCCGCAGGAGCAGCGACGACGATGAACGCGCCGAGTGCGCCCGCGAGGACGAGGCGAAGCCTGCTCACGCTCTCCGCATCGGCACCGACTTCGCATTCCTGAAGACCGATCGGGTGAATCGCGGATCGATAGATTCCACCCGTGACCCGCTCCGTCATCGTCTCGGCCGTTCGCACGCCGTTCGGCAAGCTCGGCGGCGCGCTCGCTCCGAAGCAGGCCACCGAGCTGGGCGCGATCGCCATCCGGGCGGCGCTCGAACGCGTGGACGTCGAGGACGGTGACGTCGAGTACGTGATCATGGGGCAGGTGCTGCAGGCGGGCGCGGGGCAGGCGCCGGCGCGCCAGGCCGCCATCGGCGCAGGTCTCCCGATTCAGGTTCCGGCCGACACGATCAACAAGGTCTGCGCGTCGAGCATTCGCGCCGTCGAGATCGCGGACGCCATGATCCGCGCCGGCGACCACGACGTGATCGTGGCCGGGGGCATGGAATCGATGTCGAACACTCCGTACGCGGCGTCGAAGGCACGCTTCGGGTACAAGCTCGGCGACGGCAAGCTCGTCGACCTGATGGTGCACGACGGCCTGGTCTCGAGCTTCGACGGGCGGCACATGGTGGAGCAGGCATCGCTCGTGTCGCGTGAGCTCGGCATCTCTCGCCAGGACCAGGACGCCTGGGCGCTGCGCTCACAACAGCGGGCGGCGGCGGCGATCGACGAGGGGCGCTTCCGCGAGGAGATCGTGCCGGTCGGCGATGTGGACACCGATGAGGCGCCGCGACGAGACACGTCGCTCGAGCGGCTCGCCGCGCTGAGGCCCGTCTTCGACGAGGACGGCACGACGACTGCCGGCAACGCGCCCGGCGTGAACGACGGCGCCGGAGCTCTCGTCGTCGCGAGCGAGGAGTTCGCGCGGGAGCGCGGCCTGGACGTGCTGGCGACGATCGTCGGCAAGGCGTACGTCGCCGATGAGTTCGCCTACCTCGCCCGGACGCCGGCCGGCGCGGGCAACAAGGTGCTTCAGGAGGCCGGCAAGGCGATCGACGACGTGAAGCGGGTCGAGGTGAACGAGGCCTTCGCGTCCGTCGCCGTCAACTCGCTGCGGATGCTCGATGCCGATCCCGAGACCGTCAACGTCAACGGCGGCGCTGTTGCCCTCGGTCATCCGATCGGCGCCTCGGGCGCACGCATCGTCTCAACGCTCATCTATGAGCTGCGCCGAAACGGCGGCGGTCTCGGGCTTGCGGCGATCTGCTCGGGCGGCGGGCAAGGCGACGCCCTATTGATCGAGGTCTGATCGCCCCTGGCCGGCTCGGCTACCGCCGGGCTAGCCCGGCTTCGCCGAGCCTGACGTCGCTGGCGGCAGGATCCTGCGCTCGCGGCGCTTGAACGTATGTCCGATACGCCCTGCGCGCCGCTCGCTTGTCTCCTTGGCCAGCGACGCCCCAGGAACGATCAGAATCCGCGCGATAGCCTGCCGCTGTGAGATTCGAGCACGTGCTCGTCGTTGGGGCGGGGCAGATGGGCGGCGGCATCGCGCAGGTGCTCGCAGCGTCCGGCCGCCGCGTGTCGCTCCATGACGCTGCCCCGGGCGCGGTCGAGCGCGGCCTGGAGACGATGCGGCGCAGCCTGGAGAAGCTCGCCGAGAAGGGCGGGTCCGATCCGGACGAGGTGCTCGCCCGTGTGGAGCCCGTCGAGGGGATCGTCGAGGCCGAGCTGATGATCGAGGCGGTTGTCGAGGACGCCGGCGTCAAGGAGGCGATCTTCCGCGAGGCCGACGCGACGCTGCCGCCCAGCGCCATCCTGGCCTCGAACACCTCGTCCATCCCGATCACCACCCTGTCGGCCGCAACCGCACGGCCGACACAAGTAATCGGGATGCACTTCTTCAACCCGGTGCCGCTGATGTCACTGGTCGAGGTGATCCGTGCGCCGCAGACCTCGGACGAGACGGCCGCGGCCATCGTGGAGCTTGCACGCGAGTTGGGAAAGACGCCCGCCGAGGCGAACGACTTCCCGGGCTTCGTCTCCAACCGCATTCTCATGCCGTACATCAACGAGGCCGCGTACGCGTTGCAGGACGGCGTCGCCGAGGCCGAGGCGATCGACACCATCGCGAAGCTCGGCTTCAACCATCCCATCGGACCGCTGGCGCTCGCTGACCTGATCGGGCTCGACACATGCGTCTCGATCATGGAGGTGCTGCACGAGGGGCTACGCGACGACAAGTACGCGCCGTGCCCGCTGCTGCGCGAGCACGTCGCCGCCGGCCGCCTCGGCCGCAAGAGCGGCCAGGGCTTCTACGACTACGCGCGATGAACTTCGACCTGACCGCCGAGCAGCAGGAGATCCAGGCGCTGGCGCGCGAGGTGGCCGACGCCGAGATCGCGCCACATGCCGCGGACTGGGACCGCGAGCACCGCTTCCCGCAGGAGGTCTTTGCGAGGCTGGCGGAGGTCGGGTTGATGGGCGTCTGCGTGCCGGAGGAATACGGTGGCGCCGGGGCGGACTTCCTCTCGTACATCCTCGTGCTCGAGCAGCTGTCGCGCGCGGATGCCGGCGTGGGCGTGACGGTCGCCGTGCACACGAGCGCGACGACGCTCCCGATCCTCGCCTGGGGCACGGACGAGCAGCGGTCCCGGTTCGTTCCCCGGCTCGCCAGTGGCGAGACGATCGGTGCCTTCGCTCTCTCGGAGCCGGACGTGGGCTCCGACGCGTCGAACCTGCGCTGTGCCGCGACGCGTGACGGTGACGACTGGGTGATCTCCGGCCAGAAGCAGTGGATCACGAATGCGAAGTACTCCGACACCGTGCTGCTCTTCGCCCGTACGGATCCCGAGACACCGGGCGCGCGCGGGATCTCCGCATTCGTGCTCGGCGCGGAGCATGTCCAGGTGACACGCGAGGAGGAGAAGCTGGGGCTCAACTCCTCGTCCACAGGCGACCTCGTCCTCGACCAGGCGCGTGTCAGCGCCGACCGCATGCTGGGAGCAGAGGGCGAGGGCTTCGCGGTTGCGATGTCGACGCTCGACGGAGGTCGGATCGGCATCGCCGCGCAGGCGCTGGGCATCGCGCAGGCGGCGTACGACGTAGCCCGCGAGTACGCCCTGCAACGCCACACGTTCGGGCAACCGATCACGCGCCATCAGGCAGTCCAGTGGAAGCTCGTGGACATGGCCGTGGAGATCGAGGCTGCGCGCCTGCTCACGTACGAAGCCGCGTGGCGGAAGGAGCAAGGTCTGCCGCACGCCGCGGCGGGGGCGAAGGCGAAGCTCGCCGCGTCCGAGACTGCGAGGCGCCAGACGGCGGAGGCCATCCAGGTGCTCGGCGGCTACGGCTACACGAAGGAGTTCCCCGTCGAGCGCTACTACCGCGATGCGAAGGTGACAGAGATCTACGAGGGCACGAGCGAGATCCAGCGTCTCGTCATCGCTCGTTCCATCCTCGGTCGCACCTAGGCTGGCTCGATGCCGCGCAAGCCGGACGAGCCCGTACGCCTCACGAAGATCTATACGCGCGGCGGCGACGCCGGGCAGACAAGCCTTGGCGACGGGACGCGCGTATCGAAGCTCGACCCGCGGGTGGTTGCCGGCGGCGAGGTGGACGAGCTCAACTCGCTCGTCGGCTGGGCGCGCGTGGCGGCTGAGGGCGAGATCGGCGAGGTGTTGACGCGCGTCGAGAACGAGCTCTTCGATCTCGGAGCCGATATCACCGTCCCGCAGGGCGAGGCGGGGCTCCGCGTGACGCAGCAGCAGATCGACCGGCTCGAGGCCGACTGCGACCGATTCAACGAGGCCCTCCCCGAGCTGAAGAGCTTCGTGCTGCCCGGCGGCACCGAGCTGGCGGCCAGGCTGTTCGTTACGAGGGCGGTCTGCCGCCGGGCCGAGCGCGCCGTCCTCGCTGCCGAGGCCAGCCCGCTGGTCTGCGTGTATCTCAACCGGCTCTCCGACCTGCTTTTCATCCTCGCGCGGGCGGCCAACGCCGCCGCCGGTCACGCGGAAACGCTCTGGAAACCGGGCGCGTAGCGCCCCGTCCGCGAAGCGGACCGGGGGATGGGGGTTCGGGGGAAACCGGGAGGTCTTTCCCGGCGTGAACGGCTGGCAGGCAGCCGGCTGGCTCGGCGCCCAGATGACCGGCCGCTTCTCCGAGCTTTCGCTCCGCCGTACGCTCGGTGTCACGCTTGTAGTCGTGGGAGCCGCCTTCGTGGTCGAGGCCATCGTGCGATGACGATCGTGCGCTCGGGCGTGCTGCTCACGGTCGCCGTGGGGCTCGCGAACGTGCTCAACGCCGTATTCCAGTTCTCGCTGGCGCGCATTCTCGACCCCGACGAATACGCGCTCGTGGCCGCGCTGTTCGCCGTGGTAATTGTCGGCGCGATCCCGCCGCTTGCCTTCCAGGCCACTGCCGCGCGCGAGGTGTCCGCCCGGCTGTCCCGGGGCGACGAACAGGGTGCCGGGGTCTTCCTGCACGGCATGGGACGCTCCGTCAACGTCTGGGGGGGCGTGCTCGGCGTTGCCGCCATCGCAGCGGCCGCCATCGCGGCGCTGGCCGACATGGACGATCCGCTCTCGGTGGGAGCGACGGTCCTCACGGTCGCCGTCGCCCTGGCGATTCCCGTCGTGTGGGGAGGGCTGCAGGGCGCGGGGCGGTTCGCGGAGCTCTCCGGTGCCCACGTGCTGTTCGCCGGGACTCGCCTCGCCGCAGGGCTTGCGATTGCGCTGGCCGGCGGGAGCGTCGGCGCCGTGATGATCGGCGTCGCCTGCGCCACGATGGTCACGCTGCTCATCTCGGCCCTACCGATCCGCTGGCTCTTCCTGGCCGGTCGCGGCGCGGCCAGGCTGCCGCTCGCCACGCGCGCGAACGCCGGCGCCGCGCTCGGCCTGACGGCGCTCTGGGCGCTCGCCTACGGCGACGTGCTCGTCGCACGGCTCGCGTTCTCGGGTGACGAGGCGGGCGCCTATGCCGCTGCCGCCGTCGCGTCGAAGGTGCTCTTGCTCGTGCCCATCGCGGCGACGACCGTCCTCTTCCCCCTCGTTGCGGTCCTCCACGACCGCACCCGGGAGCGGCGACACCTCCTGGCGGGACTCGGCGTCGTGGCTGCCGCCTCGGCCCTCCTCACCGCCATCGCGTGGGCCTTCGCGGAGCCGCTGATCGACCTGCTGTTCGGCTCCGAGTACGAGGCGGCGGACGCCTGGCTCGGCCCTCTCTGCCTGGCGATGGCGCTCTACGGGCTCGCCATCGTCTACCTCTACCACTTCCTCGCCCTGGGGCGGGAGCGCGTCGCCGTCGTTCTTGTCGTGTTGCTGGCGGCCCAGACGGTCGCCTACGCGCTGTTCCATGACGAGCCTTCGCAGCTGATCGGCGTGCAGATCGCGTTCGGCGTTCTCGCTGTGATCGCCTGCGAGACGTGGTATCACCTACGGCGATCCTGATGGCCATCACCGAATCGACGGGCGAGCTGCACACCACGATTTCCGGGCTTCCGCTCGAGCCCATCTACACGCCAGAGACCACTCCGATCGACTACGACCGCGACCTGGGGCTACCCGGGGAGTACCCCTTCACCCGTGGCGTGTACCCGACGATGTACCGCGGCCGTCCGTGGACGATGCGGCAATTCGCCGGCTTCGGCACGGCCGCGGAGACGAACGAGCGCTTCCGCTACCTGCTCGAGCACGGTCAGACCGGCCTTTCGACCGCCTTCGACATGCCGACGCTGATGGGCTACGACTCGGACCACGCGCGTTCGCTGGGTGAGGTCGGCCGCGAGGGGGTGGCCATCGACTCGCTCGACGACATGGAGACGCTCTTCGCCGGCATCCCGCTTGGCGAGGTCTCCACTTCGATGACGATCAACTCACCTGCGGCGATGCTGCTCGCGTTCTACGTCTGCGTCGGCGAAGAGCAGGGCGTGCCGCGCGACCAGCTCCGCGGCACGGTGCAGACGGACATCCTCAAGGAGTACATCGCGCAGAAGGAGTACATCTTTCCGCCAGAGCCCTCGATGCGGCTCGTAGTGGACATGATCGAGTTCTGCTCGCAGGAGCTGCCCCGGATGCACCCGGTCTCGATCTCGGGCTACCACATCCGCGAGGCCGGCTCGACTGCAGCGCAGGAGCTCGCGTTCACACTGGCGGACGGTCTCGCCTACGTCGACGCCTGCCGCGAGCGCGGTCTCGACGTCGACGACTTCGCGCCCCGCCTCTCCTTTTTCTTCAACGCGCACATGGACTTCTTCGAGGAGATCGCGAAATACCGCGCAGCGCGGCGCATCTGGGCCAGGGAGATGCGCGAGCGGCACGGCGCCAAGAACCCGCGCTCGTGGCTCATGCGCTTCCACTCGCAGACGGCCGGCGTCTCGCTGACGGCGCAGCAGCCCGAGGTGAACATCGTGCGAACGGCGATCGAGGCGCTCGCCGCCGTGCTCGGCGGCACCCAGTCGCTGCACACGAACTCGTTCGACGAGGCCCTCGCGCTGCCGACCGAGCACGCCGTGCGGATCGCGCTGCGGACGCAACAGGTGATCGCGCACGAGTCCGGCGTCGTCAACACGACCGACCCACTCGGTGGGTCGTGGTTCATCGAGGACCTCACGAACCGGCTGGAGGCGGAGGCCTACGAGTACTTCGACCGGATCGAGAAGCTGGGAGGCGTGATCGAGGCGATCAAGGAGAACTTCTTCCAGCGCGAGATCGCCGACGCGTCGTTCCGCTTCCAGTCGGAGGTGGAGGCGGGCGAGCGGGTGATCGTGGGGGTCAACCGCTATCAGCTGGAGGACGAGGCGCCGCCGGAGATCCTCTCCATCGATCCCGCCCTGGAGGGCGAGCAGGTGCAGCGCGTCCAGGCGCTTCGTGCGCGCCGCGATTCCGCTGCGGTCGAGCAGCGGCTCGCACAGCTACGCGAAGCGGCCGCCCGTGAAGACGTCAACCTCATGCCGATCATCGTCGATTGCGCGCGCGACTACGTGACGATGGGAGAGATGTGCGACGCCCTGCGTGGGGTGTGGGGCGTGTGGAGGGAGACGCCAGTCTTCTAGCTCGCGCGCTGCGAGAGCATCCGCGACTTCCCCATCACGTGGACGCTGAAGACGGCGGCGAGCGGGCCGATGCGCCTCGCCTCGCCTTCGACTACTTCGGGCAGGAAGGGATCCGCACCCGGCTTGAACTCGATGCTGGGGATCTCCAGGACGTATGACGTCGTGTCGCAGCGGAAGTGCTTGTACCGCTTGCCCTTCAGCGCCTTGCCCTGACCGGCGCACTTCACGGTGTCGATCGACAGCCCTTCGTTCACCGTGTCCTGGGCCTTCTTGAACCTCTTGACGTAGTTGTCGTACGTCCCGGCGATCTGCCAATCGTCGGGGTCCGACTGCGCCGTGAGCAGGAGCAGCCGGAACTTGTCGAGCGTCGCCTCGAGCTCCGCGTCGAGTGCCTCTTTCTCCGCGCTGGGAAGAACGATCGCCACCTCTTCCTGCAGCACCACGCGCGCCTTGGACGCCGTCCAGGCGAACGGCGTGCTGTGGGCGATCGCTACTGCGGCCGACGCGCCGAGCGCGCCGGCCAAGAGGAGAATGAGAAGTGCTGTACGCCTCATGTGTGGGCGGCAGCATAGGGCACGGCCCCCAGCGGCGTCTGTCACGTGCGTGACAGAACAGCCGTCACGGCTGCGTCAGCCGCACTTCAGCTGCGTTCGAAGCGCTCTCGTTCTTGCGCGGCGCGACGGTCGTCCCACTTCTTCACGAAGAAGAGCGCGATCGCGAGCAGTCCGGCCGCCACGAGGAACCCCGCCTCCGCCCACACGGCGTCGAAGATGAAGACGAGAATCATTGCGCCGACGAAGAGCGCACCGATGATGGCAGTGAAGCGAACCGCTGCCTTCCAGTCCTCGCGCCCGGACACGAGGCCGATGATGCCGACGACGAGGCCACCGACGACCACGGCGACGATGAACAGGGCGACCCACTCCATGGCCGCAACAGTAACGCGTACTAGGAGGGCTTGACGAAACAGTGACTGTGCCGCCGGAATCACGCTGGAGGGCCGCGCTGCGGCGTCCTCGGTCGCCCACGTACTGGTTAGTACGCGGGCTCCCTGCGTCCTTGCATCACAACCTCCAGCGCGCCCCGGCGACGAGCACCGTTCCGCCAAACCCTCCTAGAGATCGATGACGAGACCGTCGTAGGCCAACTCGTGGCCGTCCGGCCGCGGCAGCTCCTCGGGGCGGTGTGTGAGCAGGAGACGCTTCGCTCCCGAGGCCTCGAAGGCTTCCACGGCTTCTTCGACCGACAGGTGGCCGCGCGGGCTTCCGTCCAGCTCGCCGCGCAGGAGCGTGGCCTCGCAGACGAACAGGTCGGCGTCGCGGGCAACCTCCGTCAGCCGCTCGTCCGGGCCGGAGTCGCCCGAGTACGCGAGCGTGTGATCGCCGTTCGACACCCGCAGGCCGTACGTGCGAAGCGTGTAGTGCGGCAGGCGCATCGCATGCACCTCGAGCCCCGCCTCCGTGCGGAACGGCACGTCCTCCTCGTAGTCGCGCACGTTGAACGTCGTCTCGAACATGTCCTCCCAGCCGAGCCTCGTGCCGAAGTCGCGGATGCGTGCCCGACCCTGAGGCGGTAGCCAGAGCTCGGGGCGCTCTTCGCCCTTCCCGGGCCCGACCATGTTTCCCCAGACCCACGGCACCAGGTCTCCCCAGTGGTCGAGGTGCCAGTGCGTGATGACGATCGAGTCCACGTGCGGCCAGCCACCGCCGTTCAGCTCGCGCAGCCGGCGCAGGACACCAGGCCCGCAGTCCAGGAGGAGACGCCCGGGCCCCTCCAAGAGGTACCCGGATTGTGCGGCGTCGGCGTTGTACCAAGCCGGGCTGCAGCCCACGACGGTCAGACGCATCGCCATATACTGCCGCGCGGATGGCGAAGAAGATCCGGGTAGTGATCGCGAAGCCCGGTCTCGACGGGCACGACCGCGGCGCCAAGGTGATCGCGCGCGCGCTGCGAGACGCGGGCATGGAGGTCATCTACACGGGGCTGCATCAGACGCCCGAGCAGATCGTGGAGACGGCCATCCAGGAGGACGCAGACGCGATCGGCATCTCCGTCCTTTCCGGTGCGCACATGACGCTTGTACCCCGGATCCTCGAATTGCTACGCGCAGACGAGGCGGAGGACGTCCTCGTGGTCGTCGGAGGCACGATTCCCACGGACGACGCGCGCCAGCTCAAGGAACAAGGAGTGGCCGAGGTGTTCACCCCTGGCGCGACCACCGGCGCGATCGTCGACTTCCTACGCGAGCGGGTGCCCGTAGCGTGATCGGCGTCGAGCGTGACGGCGCCGTCGCCGTCGTCACCGTCGATCGGCAGGAGGCGCTGAACGCGCTCGACCCGCCGACGCTGGGCGAGCTACGCGACCGCCTGGCCGAGCTCGCCGGCGACGCCGACGTTCGCGTCGTCGTGCTGACCGGAGCCGGCGAGCGGGCGTTCGTGGCCGGCGCCGACATCAAGGCCATGTCGGCGATGGACATCGAACAGGCACAGGCCTGGGGCGACCTGGGGCACGAGACGGCGACGCTGCTGGAGACGATGCCCAAGCCCACGATCGCCGCCGTCAACGGCTTCGCTCTCGGCGGCGGCTGCGAGCTCGCGCTCGCGTGCGACATCCGTTACGCGTCCGCGGCGGCGAAGCTGGGCCAGCCCGAGGTATCGATCGGAATCATCCCCGGCTGGGGAGGAACGCAGCGGCTGCCGCGGGTCGTCGGCATCGGCCGAGCGAAGGAGCTGATCATGTCGGGCCGGCTCGTGGATGCGGAGGAGGCATTCCGCATCGGCCTCGTGAACGCCGTCTTCCCCGCCGAGGAGCTGATGGAGAAGTCGCTCGAGCTCGCCCGAGAGCTGGCTGCGAAGAGCTCCCTCGTGCTCGCCGCAGCGAAGCAGGCGATGAACAGAACGCTCTACGGCGACCTCGGCGCCGAGGCGGAGGCGTTCGCCGGCCTCTTCGGCAGCGACGATCAGCGCGAGGGCATGACGGCGTTCATCGAGAAGCGCGAGCCGCGCTTCAGCGGCCGCTAGCGGCTAGCACGACGCGGCCGGCGCTGTACGCGCCCGGGCGTACGGCGGCGGCTGCCAGCGTCGCGGCGGTCGGCTCGGTGAGCACGACCACTTCGTGACCGAGGAGCTTCGGAGCCGACTTCGCGCCGACGACCTTGTTACCGAGGTCGACCTGGACGGTGTCCGCGACACCGAGCTTCAGCGGCCTGCGCATCTTGTCGAGCACCGCTCCGGCCGGGAACGCCTGGAGCTTGGTGACCTTCATCGTCAGCTGCCCGGTAGCGGCCTGAATGACGTTGCCGGTCACCGTCAGCGTCACGGTCGTGGCCGGCGCCGTGGCGAAGATCAGCCGCTCGGCCTTCATCAGGTACGGGTGCGGGTTGACCGCGCCACCGTCGTTCGGATGCACCTCGAAGTGGAGGTGCGCGTACGTGCCGTCGGCGTCGCCCGAGTTTCCGACGTAGCCGATTGCCTGCCCGGCCTCGACCGATTGCCCGTCCTTCAGGCCTTTCGCGTACGCCATCCCCGCCACGCACTGGCCGCGGTTGTCGTTGCCCTTCGTGACGTCGTTGTTGAGGTGGATGTAGAGGTACGTCGTGCCGCTCTTGCCGTAGAGATAGAGCATGCAGCCCGCCGAGGAGGACGACGTCCAGTACTTCACCTTGCCGGCCTCGGCCGCAACGGCGATCGTCCGGCGCGGGGCCATTATGTCCGTGCCCTCATGGCTTCCCTGCCAGCGCGCGGCGCCCCAGTCGTTCGAGAACGCCACCGATCCCACGATCGGGAAGATGAGCCGCGGGACGGCGCCCTCCGACTGCGCATGCGCGACCCCGCCGGCGAGGCCGACTGCGGTGGCCGCAACCGCGGCGAAGATGAGTCCTCGGGCTGTCTTTCGGCGGAAGTCCACGACTCCGAAGTTCGCGCTCGGAGCGCAAGACCCTAGCAGCGTCTGCCGATGCCTGTTGGCGGCGGAGAAGGATGCACGCGCCGTTAGAGTCTTGACGCGATGAAGATTGCCGTCTGCGTGAAGCAGGTTCCCGAGGGCGGGACGAAGCGAATCGACCCCGCCACGATGCGTCTCGACCGCGCCGGAGAGGCCGGCCTCAACCCCTTCGACACGAACGCGATCGAGGAGGCTCTGCGTCTGCGTGAGGCGTCCGGCGAGGGTGAGGTGGTGCTGGTCTCCATGGGGCCTGAACGGGCCACGGAAGCCCTGCGTAAGGGGCTCGCCATGGGAGCAGACCGCGCAGTGCTCGTCTCCGACGAAGCGGCCGCAGGGTCCGATCTCGTCGCCACCAGCGCCGTGCTCGCGAAGGCGCTCGAGCGGGAAGGCGTCGACCTCGTGCTGTTCGGCCAGCAGTCATCCGACTCGGACGGTGCAGTGCTCTGCGCCGCCGTGGCCGAGCGGCTGCGGCTGCCGCTCGTCTCTCAGGTCTCGGGGCTCGAGGTGAAGGATGGAGCGGTCGACGCCAAGCGGCAGACGGAGTTCGGTTACGACCACGTTGCCGCGCCGCTGCCGGCCGTCGTCGCCGTCTCGGACGCGATCAACGAGCCTCGCTACCCGTCGCTGAAGGGGATCATGGGCGCGAAGTCCAAGCCGCAGGAGAGCCTCACGGTCGCCGACCTGGGCCTGGGCTCCGGGGACGTCGGCGAGGACGGCTCGCGCACCGAGGTGCGCGGTCTCGGCAGCCCGCCGCCGCGCGGCGACACGCTGAAGCTCGAGGACGACGGCTCTGCCGCGCAGAAGGTGGTCGACCTGCTCGCGGAGAGGAAGCTGCTGTGAAGACGCTCGTCTTCCTGGAGCACCACGACGGCGCCATCCAGAAGGGCTCGCTCGGCGTGCTCGCCAAGGCGGCGTCCCTCGGCGAGGCTTCGGGCATCCTCGTCGGCCAGGGTGCCCGGGACGCAGCGGCGGAGGCCGGCGCGCACGGCGCGGCGACGATGCATGTCGCCGACTCGCCCGAGCTCGCGGCGCCGCTGGCCCAGCCCCGGGTCGATGTGCTCGCCAAGGTCGCCCGGGAGGGCGGGTACGACGCGGTGTTCCTCGGCCAGTCGGTGCTCGCCGCCGACATCGCCGCGGCACTGGCCGTCAGGCTCGACGCCGGCCTGAACTGGGATCTCGTCGACGTGCGCGACGACGGAGGTAGCCTCGTCGGCGTCCGTCCTGCGCTCGGCGACAGCGTGTACGTCGACACGAGCTGGCGTTCCGCGCCCGCTGTCGCGCTCTTCCGCGCCGGCAGCTTCGATCCGGTCCCGGCCGAGGCTGCAGGCCAGGTCGTGGACGTGACCGCCGAGCTCGAGGACTTCTCGACCGCGGCGACTCTCACCGGGCACGACACGGAAGAGCAGGCCGGCCCCTCCATCGAGGACGCGGACATCATCGTCGCCGGCGGCCGCGGGCTGGGGGGGCCCGAGGGCTTCGCGCAACTCGAGGAGCTGGCGAAGGCGCTGGGCGGGGCCGTCGCCGCGACACGCGCCGTGGTCGACGCCGGCTGGTACCCGTACGCGACCCAGGTCGGCCAGACCGGCAAGACCGTGGCGCCGAAGCTCTACATCGCGGCCGGCATCTCGGGCGCCATTCAGCACAAGGTCGGCATGCAGAGCTCCGGGACGATCGTCGCCATCAACAAGGACCAGAACGCGCCGATCTTCGAGTTCGCCGACATCGGCATCGTCGGCGATCTCAATCAGATCGTTCCCAAGCTCACGGAGCTCGTCCGGGCCCGTAAGGCCTGAGCGGGCCGATGGCCAGGCCTGCCGACTATCCGCCGCCGCTCACGCGCGACGACGCGATCGCGGAGCCGACGGATCCGGCCGGCGAGCGGATCGAGGTCGGGGCGCTGATCGTGGGGGCCGGCCCCGCCGGACTGGCCTGCGCGATCAGGCTCGGTCAGCTCGCAGAGGAGTCGCCGGCGCTTGCCGAGCGGCTCGGCGAAGTGCCCATTGCCGTGCTCGACAAGGGCTCGAAGCCCGGCGCGCACCTGCTCTCAGGAGCCGTCGTCAACCCGATCTCGCTGCGCAGCCTGTTCGCGGGCCGCCGCACGACCGACGACATGCCGTTCTTCGGCCGGGTGGAGAAGGAGTCCGTCTACTTCCTCACACGTGGAAGCGCGTGGCGCATCCCGGCGCCGCCGACGATGCGCAATCACGGCAACTACGTGGCGTCGCTCTCCCAGGTCGGCCGCTGGCTGGCGGAGGAGGCCGAGGCCCTGGGCGTGACGGTGCTGCCCGAGACGTCGGCCGACAAGCTGCTCGTCTCGCACGGCAGAGTGGTCGGCGTTCGCACCGGCGACCGCGGGCGTGGCCGCGACGGCGAGCCACTCGCGCGCTTCGAGCCGGGCTCCGACATCGCCGCGCAGGTGACGGTGCTGGCGGAGGGCACGCAGGGCTACCTCACGGGCGCGGCGCTCGAGCGCTTCGGCCTGCACGGCCGCAATCCACAGGTCTGGGCGCTCGGCGTGAAGGAGGTCTGGCGCGTGCCGAAGCCGCTTCGCAAGGTCATCCACACGATGGGGTGGCCGCTCCGCGGCGGGAAGCGCTACCGCGAGTTCGGGGGTTCGTTCATCTACCCGATGGGCGACGACCTCGTCTCGCTGGGCATGGTCGTCGGCCTCGACTACCGCGACGTATCGCTGTCCGTCCACGACCTGCTGCAGCAGTTGAAGACACACGAGCTCGTCCGAAAGATCCTCGCCGGCGGCGAGCGGATCGCCTGGGGGGCGAAGACGATTCCCGAAGGCGGCTTCTACTCGTTGCCGTCCAAGCTGCACGGTCCCGGCGTGGTCTTCTGCGGCGACGGAGCCGGCTTCGTGAACGTGCCCGCGCTCAAAGGCATCCATTACGCCGTCGAGTCGGGCATGCTGGCCGCCGACACGATCGCCGGCGCACTTCGTCCGGGCGAGGCTATTGGCCGCTCGGGCGCGCTGGCCAGCTACGACGACGCCGTCCGGCAGAGCTTCCTCTGGAAAGACCTGAAACAGGTTCGCAACATGCGGCAGGCGTTCGCCAAGGGCTTCTGGCGTGGGTCGATGCGTGCCGGCGCCATGACGATGTCGATGGGGCACACCCCGCGAAAGGCGCTGCCCACGGAGCCCGACGCCGAGCAGGAGCTCATTCGCACCGATCGCAGCGCGAGCTATCCCGATCCGGACGGCAAGCTGACGTTCGACAAGCTCTCGTCGGTGTTTCTCAGCGGCAACAAGACCCGGGACGATGCCCCGAGTCACATCCGCGTCGCGAGACGAGTGCCGCGCGAGGTCGGCGAGCTGTGGGTGAACATGTGCCCCGCGCACGTGTACGAGCTCGGGCGCGAGGACGCCGGCAAGGTCGAGGTGACGGTTACTCCATCGAACTGCGTCCAGTGCGGTGCCATCACCGCGAAGGGCGGGCGGCTGCTACCGGCCGAGGGCGGCGCGGGCCCGGAGTACACGCTCACATGAGCGCGTGACCGTCTCCCGCGAGGACGTTCTCGCCGCACGGGAAGCGATCGCCGGACGTCTCCACCGCACGCCGCTCTTCTCGTCGCGCTCGCTGTCCGAGAGCATCGGCGCCGATGCGCACCTCAAGGCGGAGCTCTTTCAGCGCACGGGCTCGTTCAAGCCGCGCGGCATGCTTGCCAAGCTCGCGTCGCTCTCGGCCGAGGAGAAGGAACGCGGCATCGTCACCTGGTCGGCTGGTAACGCCGCCCAGGGCGCGGCCTACGCGGCGGCGCTCGACGGCACGGCCTGCCGCGTCTTCATGTGGCGGAACGCGAACCCGCGCAAGGTGGAGGCCGCCAGGGCGTACGGCGCCGAGGTCGATCTCGAGGCCGGACGGCCCCGCGGAAGCCCACGAGCGCCTGCTCGCGTTCGCCGCGGAGACGGGCCGGACGTTCGTGCATCCGTTCGACGACCCGGTGCTGCAGGCGGGCCACGGTTCGCTCGGGCTGGAGGTCGAGGAGGACCTGCCGGGCGTCGACACGATCGTGGCGCCCATCGGCGGCGGCGGGCTCATCTCCGGCGTCGCGTCGGCGGTCGGCTGTCGCGTGATCGGCGTGGAGCCGGAGTCGGCGGCCACGCTGACGGCGGCGCTGGCGGCAGGAGAGCCGGTGCGAATCGTGCCCTCGTCGGTTGCCGACGGCCTCAACGCGCCGTTCACGGGCGAGCACACACTCGGCGTCGTCCGCGATCGCGTCGACGAGATCGTGCTCGTCACCGAGGAGGAGATCGCCGAAGGGATGCGTTTTCTCTACGGCCGCGCCAAGCTCGCCTGCGAGCCGTCCGGTGCCGCTGCGACGGCTGCTCTGCTCGCCGGCAAGATCGACCTCGACCCCGGTTCGACGGTGGTCGCCGTCGTGTCGGGAGGCAATGCGGACCCGAAGGTCGCTGCTGCTATCCTCGCCGAGGCCTGATGAAGACTGACATTCACCCCGAGTACGTCATCGCCACCGTTCGTTGCTCCTGCGGCAACGAGTTCACGACGCGATCGACGAAGCCCGATCTCCACGTCGAGATCTGCTCCGCGTGCCATCCCTTCTACACGGGCAAGCAGAAGCTCATGGACACGGGCGGACGAGTCGAGCGCTTCCAGCGCCGGCTCGAGCGCGCGCAGCGCTAACTCCGTTGAGCATGAACGTCGGAGGGCAGGCCGTCCTCGAGGGCGTGATGATGCGCACGCCGTCGAATTGGGCGGTGGCCGTACGCAAGCCCGACGGCGAGATCGCGCAGGTCTGCAAGGTCATCACGTCGCCGATGGCGAAGCGCCGGATCTACCGGCTGCCCGTGATCCGCGGCGTGATCGCGCTCGGGGAGTCGCTCGCCATCGGCTTCCGCGCACTCGCCATCTCGGCGAACTACGCGGCACAGGGAGAGGAGGGCGAAGAGGACATCGAGCTGTCCCGCGGCCAGATCATCTTCGCGTTCGCGATCGCGATCGGCTTTGCGCTCGCGCTGTTCAAGGTCGGGCCGGCGTTGATCACGAGCCTCCTCGACATCGAGACGACGCAGCTCTTCGTCGTCGTCGAGGGCCTGATCCGCGTCAGCATCTTCATCGCGTACCTCGTGCTCATCTCGCTCTTGCCCGACCTCCGGCGGCTCTTCCAGTACCACGCGGCAGAGCACAAGGCGATCAATGCCTACGAGGCGGGCGAGGAGCTGACGCCTGAGCGCGTCGACCGCTTCAGCCTCATCCACCCGCGCTGCGGCACGGCGTTCCTGCTGTGGGTGATGGTGATCGCGATCTTCGTCTTTGCGTTCTTCGGCCAGCCGGCGTGGTACTGGCTGATCGCGAGCCGCATTCTCATGCTGCCCGTGATCGCCGGGCTCGCCTATGAGTTGATCCGGTTTGCCGGCAAGCACCAGGGGAACACCCTCGTGATGGCACTGCTCGCGCCCGGCCTCTGGCTGCAGCGGCTGACCACGCGTAAGCCGTCGCTCGACCAGATCGAGGTCTCGATCCGGGCACTCGAGGAGGTTCTCGAGCGCGAAGGTGGGATCACCAAGGCAGAGAGCAGAGTGGAGGTGATGGCGTAGTGGCAGACCGAACCGCACACGTGACATGGAGTGGCAGCCTCATGGACGGCTCGGGGACGATCGAGTCGACCGGCAGCGGCGCGATCGAGGGCCTCGAGGTGACCTGGGCCGCGCGGTCCGAAGAGAGCGAGTCCGGCCGTACGAGCCCGGAGGAGCTGATCGCGGCGGCGCACGCGTCGTGCTTCTGCATGGCGTTGTCGCACGGCCTCGCGCAGGCTGGCAATGCGCCCGAGAAGCTCGACGTCACGGCAACGTCGACGTTCGTGCCCGGTACGGGAATCACGCAGATGAAGCTCGACGTCACCGGCACGGTGCCCGGCATCGACGAGGCGGCGTTCCTGGAGGCGGCCGAAGACGCGAGGGACAACTGCCCCGTTTCGGGAGCGCTCAAGGGCAACGTCGAGATCCTGCTGGAAGCGCGGCTGGCGAGCTAAGCGGTCACGGCTTCAGCCGGTGAGGCGCGCTCGAGCCAGGGCGTCGCCTTCAGGCCCTCGAAGATCTCGCGGGCCTCGGCGAGTGATTCCTCGTCGCCGGTCAGCTCGGCGTGCTCGACCAGCGTGACGGCGAGCCAGAACGGGATGCTGAGCCTTCGGAATAGACGCGCCGCTTCCTCATACCTCGCACTGTCGCGCTCGAGCCGGCCGCGGACGCGCTCTGCGTGCGCATCGAGGTAGGGAGGACGGGATCCGGCCGGCACGCTCTCGATGTGTGCAAGCAGCTGCTCGACCTTCTCCAGGTCTCCTAGCTCGAGCGCTGCTTCGATGCCCTCCACGATGGCCTGCTTCACAGCCTGCTGGCCGATGCCGAGCGTGGGTACGGCCTCGATCGTCGCGTCGGCGTCGGCGAGCGCTTCGCGCAGCTTTCCTTCTGCGCGGCGCAACGCCGTGCGTGCACCGAGGTAGCAGGTGAGCTCCTGGATATCCGAAGAGTCCTCGAGCCTCGAGAACATCCCGAACACGCGATTCGCGGCGGCGAGGTCGCCACGCCGGAGGTGGACCTCGACGAGCGACTGCAGCAGGCTCCACACGATGGCGCCGGAGCTGATCCGTTCCTTCGTGAAGTCCTGCGCCGTCGCGAGAACTTCGTCCCAGCGGCCGAGCATGAACTGTGGATAGGTCGTTTCGGCAAGAACCGCCCACTCGTCCGGCCGGCTGCCCATTTGCTGCGCGAACGCGAGCGACTCGTCGAGGTAGCCGAGAGCATCGGCGTACCGGTCCCGCTTGAAGCACTCGTCGGAGAGAATGAAGTAGCAAATAGCTGCCTCCTGCGCGAGGTCGTGCTCCAGTGCGATCTCGAGGGCGTGCTTGAACAGTGCTTCGCCCACTTCGAAGTGGCCGCGGCTCGAGGCTAGACAACCTTCCGCCCGCAGAGCGACCGCGATCGGCTCGGAGAAACCCTGCGCTTCGGCGACGTCGAGCGCGAGCTCGGCGCGCTCGGCAGCGAGCTCGAGCTCGCCCTGGAACCAGTGGCTGACTGCGAGGCGGGCTGCTAGTAGGGCGAGCTCCTCGCCGGGCTCGCCCGTGGACAGGACGTCGAAGGCGCGTTCGCCTCGCGCTATTGAACCCGCACGATCGCCCGTAGCGCCTTCGATACGCGCGAGCGTCATGAGGACGCGAGCAGACGTGTGCCTGTCGCCCTCCTGCTCGTATACCGCGATCGACTCCTCGAGCAGCCGCTTGGCCGACTCCGGGTCGCCCGCGTAGCCGGCCATGCGGCCAGCCTGGTGAAGCAGGCTGGCTCGCTCGAGGAGCTCGTCGGTCAGTCCGGCCGCCTGCTCGAAATAGCGCCTCGCCTCAGCGGCGGCGGCGAGTGATTCGGCCCGCTCGGCCGCTCGCGTAAGCATCACTTGCGCCTTCTGCCGGATCTCCGCGGCGTCGTCGGCATCGGGGGCGGCCTCGTGAGCGGCGAGGTAGTGCGAAGCGATCACCTCGACGACCTCGTCCTCGTCAGCCGCGAATGCGTGGTTCAGATACTCGGCGGTTGCCAGGTGGCGTACACGGCGCTCGCGCTTCGACAAGGTCTCGTACGCGACGTGGCGGACGAGGTCCTGGAGGAAGCCGTATTGCCCGTGCTCGGGGGAGCGCGGATCCGCTTGCACGCCAAAGACCTCCTTGCGCACCAGCGATGCGAGCAGCGGCTCGATCTCCGTGTCCGCGCCAGCGAGTGCGGCCAGAGCGTCTATCGTGAACGTCTTGCCGAGCACGGCGGCGTCATCGAGCAACCGCCGCTCGTCTGCAGAGAGGCCGTCGAGCCTCGCCGCGATCAGCGCGTGCAGGGTCTCCGGGACCTCGAGCGCCTCGACCGGCCCTGTCAGCCTGTAGGCGGGGCCGTCCGCGACGAGCAGGCCGCGGTCGAGCAGCATCCGCACGGTCTCGACTGCGTACAGCGGGATGCCCTCGGCGCGCGCCAGGATGCGGTCACGGACCTCCGACGGGAGGCCGGGCACGAGGCCCGTGAGGAGCTCCTCCATCGCCTGCTGCGTCAGCGGCTCGAGAAAGAGCGAGGTGAAGCTCCGCTGCCCGGCGCCCCAGGTCGGCCTCCGCTCGAGCAGCTCCGGCCGCGCCAGCGTGACGACGAGGATGGAGTGGTTCCGCGACCAGTCGAGGAGATGTTCGACGAAGTCGAGCAGACTCTCGTCAGCCCACTGCATGTCCTCGAACGCGAGCACGGTTGGATAGCTCTCGGCGAGGCGCTCGAAGAAGAGACGCCACGCGGCGAAGAGATCCTGCTTGTCTCGTGCCTGGTGATCCGCGAGCCCGAGCAGATGCGCGAGTCGCGGCTCGAGAAACTCGCGTTCCTCGGCTTCGAGGATGTGCTCCTCGAGTGTCGTGCGTAACTTGGAGCGCGCGCTCACCGGGTCCTCCTCTTCGGCGATCCGGCAGCGCATCCTGACCATGTCCGCGAGCGCCCAGTACGTGACGCCCTCGCCGTACGAGAGGCAGCGCCCTCGGTGCCAGTAGACGGTCGTCGCGATGCCGTCGAAGTACTTGTAGAACTCCCATCCGAGGCGCGACTTGCCGATGCCGGCAATTCCGGTCACAGAGATGAGGTGCGCCTTGTGCTCACCGGCGACATCGTGGAAGAGGTCCTTGATCTGCCGCAACTCGCGATCGCGGCCGACGAACGGAGCCTCGAGCCCGTGTGACTTGAGCGAGCCGCGTAGTCCGGAGACGACGCGCTGCGCCTTCCACAGAGGTGTGAGGCTGTCCTTGCCCTTGAACTCGAACGAGCCGGCATCCTCGTAGACGATCGTCTGCTCGGTCGCTCGCCGCGTGGAGTCTCCGACGTAGACCGTGCCGGGCTCAGCAGCTGACTGAACCCGTGACGCCGTGTTGACGAGATCCCCGGCAACCATGCCCTCGCCTTCGGCGCCGATCGTGACGGCGGCTTCGCCTGTCAGTACGCCTGCGCGGGCGCGGAGGTCCTCGGCGCCTGACTCCTGGCCGAGAGCGGAGACCGCGGCGACGAGGTCGAGAGCGGCGCGTACGGCGCGCTCCGCGTCGTCCTCGGTGGCGGTGGGAGTGCCCCAGACAGCCATCACCGCGTCGCCGATGAACTTCTCCACGGTGCCGCCATACAGCTCGATCAGCCGTCGGCTCGCGTCGAAGTAACGCGACAGCAGTTCGCGTGTCTCCTCCGCGTCCCGCCGCTCGGAAGCGGCCGTGAAGCCGACGAGATCTGCAAAGAGGACGGTTACGAGGCGGCGTTCGGCTGTCGGAGCCTCGCGTGGCGCGACCGGTGGCTCTCCCTCCGCGCCGAGTGCTGTGCCGCACTCAGCGCAGAAGCGCTGGCCCGGTGCATGCGGCGCACCACAGGACAGGCAGGCAAGGGCGAGCGCCGTACCGCACTCGACGCAGAACTTCGCCCCCGGTTGGTTCTCCGTCGTGCACGACGGGCAGATCATCCGGGCGAGCCTAACGCCCCTCCATGCCCTCGTCTAGCCTTGAGTCATGGCCGACCTCACGGCACTGGTGGACGAGCTGGAGCGCTCCTACCGCGAGACGCAGGAGCGTCTGTCCGACCCTGCCGTCTACAACGACCACAGGCAGGCGGCGGACGTCGGCCGGAGATTGAAGGAGCTCGAGCTGCCCTTCCAGCTGGCCGAGGAGTGGCGCGGAGTGCGCGCAGACCTCGACGCAGCTCGCCAGGACGGAGACCTCCGCGAGCTCGTCCCGGAGCTGGAGGCCCGTGCTGCCGAGCTCGAGGAGGAGCTGAAGCTCGCGCTCGTGGAGACCGATCCGGCCGACTCGAAGGACGTGATCGTCGAAGTGCGCCAGGGCGTGGGGGGCGACGAGGCGGCGCTCTGGGCGAGCGAAGTCTTCCGCATGCTCACGCGGTACGCCGAGCGCAAGGGCTACAAGTGGGAGCAGATCTCGGCGAGCCCCAACGACGGCGGTGGCTTCAAGGAGTCGGTCTTCGCCGTCAAGGGTGACGGCGCGTACTCGATCTTCAAGTGGGAGGCCGGAACGCATCGCGTCCAGCGGGTGCCCACGACGGAGTCACAGGGGCGAATCCACACGTCGACGGCGACGGTGGCGGTGATGCCCGAGGCCGAGGAGGTCGAGGTGGCCATCGATCCGGGGGATTTGAAGATCGACGTCTACCGCTCCACCGGCCCAGGCGGTCAGAGCGTGAACACGACGGACTCGGCCGTGCGTATCACGCACATGCCGACCGGCATCGTCGTCGCCATGCAGGACGAGCGCTCCCAGCTCAAGAACCGCGACAAGGGCATGCGTGTGTTGCGCGCGCGCCTCTACGAGCACGAGCGCCGGCTCCAGCAGGCGGAGGAGTCGGCCGCGCGACGAGCCCAGATCGGCGGGGGCGAGCGGGCCGAGAAGATCCGCACGTACAACTTCCCCGAGAACCGGCTCACCGACCACCGCATCAAGCTGACCCAGCATCGCCTCGACGCGATCCTCGAAGGAGACCTCGCCGACTTCACGGACGCGCTGGCGGACGAGGAGCGCAGGCTGGCACTCGAAGCCCAGTGACCATTCCGGACCTGCTGCGCCCCTGGGCCGACGCGACGCCCGGCGCTCCCGCGCTGATGGCTCCGGAGAGGAAGCCGCTCGGCTACCGACAGCTCTTCGCGCAGACACAGACTGCGGCAGGCCAGCTCCGGTCACTCGGGATCGGCTCGGACGATCGCGTGGCGCTCGTTCATGCGAACGGGCCCGAGCTCGCCGCCGCCTTCCTTGCCGTCTCGTCGGCAGCGGTCTGCGCACCACTCAATCCGGCGTACCGACAGTCGGAGCTCGACTTCTATCTCGCCGATCTGCGTGCGAAAGCCATCGTGCTCGCTGCGGAAGACGACTCGCCGTTACGTGACCTCGCCAAGCGACGGCAGCTCCGCATCGTGGACGTCGTCACTGAGGAGGGCGGGCCGGCCGGCGCCTTCCGATTCTCCGATGGCCGGAGCAAGCACACGGAGCCGAGCGAGGACGACACGGCGCTCGTCCTCCACACGTCGGGGACGACCGCGCGCCCGAAGATCGTGCCGCTCAGCCACCGCCTGCTGGCGTTGTCCGCTGCCAACGTCGCGGCGACGCTGGAGCTGACGCCGGGCGACCGCTGCCTCAACGTGATGCCGCTCTTCCACATCCACGGCCTCGTGGCGGCGCTCCTCTCGTCGCTTTCGGCCGGCGCGAGTGTCATCTGCACGCCAGGCTTCCACGCGCCGTCCTTCGAAGGTTGGCTGTCCGAGCTCGAGCCGACCTGGTACACGGCGGTGCCGACCATGCACCAGGCCGTGCTCGCGCGGCAACCTTCTGCGGTCACAGCTCTGCGCTTGATCCGGTCGTCCTCGGCACCGCTCCCACCGCGGGTGCACGAGGACCTGGAGCAGGCGTTCGGCGTTCCGGTGATCGAGGCCTACGGCATGACCGAGGCAGCGCATCAGATGACGAGCAACCCGCTACCGCCCGGGGAGCGAAAGGCGGGTTCGGTCGGGCTGCCCACAGGAGTCGAGATCGCCGTGCTCGGAGCTGATGGTCGTCCTGCCGCGACCGGCGAGGCTGGGCGGGTCGCCATCAAAGGAGAGACGGTGTTCGCTGGCTACGAGTCGAACCCCGAGGCAAACGCCGACTCGTTCACGGACGGCTGGTTCCTGACCGGAGACGAGGCCGTGCTCGACGACGACGGCTACCTCTTCCTGAAGGGGCGCAGCAAGGAGATCATCAACCGCGGCGGCGAGAAGGTCGCGCCCGCCGAGGTCGAGGACGCGATTCTCGGTCATCCGGATGTAGCACAGGCGGCGAGCTTCGCCGTCCCCGACACGAGACTGGGAGAGGAGGTCGGCGCGGCCGTCGTCCTACGTCGAGGGGCACACGTGTCGGCGCACGAGATCCAGCGGCATGCTGCCGCGAAGCTGGCCGACTTCAAGGTGCCGCGCCAGGTCGTATTCGTCGACGACATTCCGAAGGGGCCAACGGGGAAGCTTCAGCGCATCGGGCTCGCCGAGCGCCTGGGCGTCGGTCCGGTCGCGCGGCCCGCGCAGCGTGCCTACGTGCCACCGCGCACATCGCTCGAGCGTGAGCTGGCAGAGCTCTGGGCGACGACGCTCGCAGTGGACCGCGTAGGCGTGGACGACGACTTCTTCTCCCTGGGCGGCGACTCGATCCTCGGCGCAGAGCTGGTGGCGCGCATCGCCGAGCGCAACGGCAGGAAGCTCCCTCTGACGACGCTGATGTGGGCGCCGACGCTGGGGGCCTTCGCGTCTCTGGTGGAGGACGGGAGCTGGGACGAGGACTCGCTCATCGTTCCGGTGCAGGTAGAGGGGACGCGGCCGCCGCTGTTCGTGACGCATGGGCTCTGGGACGAGGCGCTCAACATCGCAGTGTTGAAGCGAACTCTCGCGGACGACCAGCCTCTCTACGCCATACGAGCGCAGGTTGAAAGGCTCGAGCACACGTCGGTGGAGGAGCTGGCCGGCGAGTACTTCCGAGAGATCCGCGCAGTGCAGCCGGCCGGGCCGTATCTGTTCGCCAGCATGTGCTCGGGCGGAGCCATCGTCATGGAGCTGGCAAGGCAAGCGCGAGCGAGCGGGGAGGAGGCAAGGCTGACGGCTGTCATCGACCCGTTGACGGAGCCCGACCGTCACGGCGTCCGGTACTACTTGCGCCGTGCTGAGGAGCTCGCCCGCAGCGGCCGCTTGGGCTGGGGAGCACGGCGCAAGCTCCGCCACTGGCTGGAGCACGTCGCGTCCTCGCCTCGTCCCGAACCGGAAGTTGTCGAACCGTTGTCCGCGGCGTTGGCCTCGATGCGCCGCGCCTATCGCATCTCGAAGTTCCCCGGGACCCTGACCGTGATCAGCACGATGGACTACGACGTCCCGCGCTCGTACTGGGAGGGAGTCGCCGAGAGAGTGGCGTGGTACGAGGTCGACGTGCCGCACCAGACGATCTTCCAGCACCCGCACGCCGACGCCCTGGGCGAGGTTCTCGACACGGTGCTGTCGGACGTGGTGCACGAGGCATCGTCTCGATGAGGAGAGATGTCGACCTTTGGAGGACGTCGGTGGACGCGCCCGTGCGACTGATGCTCGCACGCTATCTCGATCGCGACCCGTGGTCGCTGGAGTTCGCGTACGGGCCGTACGGCAAGCCAAGGCTCGTCGACGGAGATGGGCTGGAGTTCAGCTGGGCCCGTTCCGGCGGTGTCGGCGTGTTGGCGGTTGTGCGAGGACGGGACGTGGGCGTGGACGTCGAGCGTGTCGACCCGAGCCGCGCGCGGGGCCCGATCGCCGACCAGTTGTTCGCCGACGACGAGGCGGCTGAGCTGCGTTCGCTGCCGGAGGAGAGCAGGATCCGGCGCTTCTTCGAGCTCTGGACGCAGAAAGAGGCCTACGCCAAGGCGCTCGGCACCGGTGTGGCCCTGCCACTGCGCCGCCTGCGGGCGCCGGCTGGCTGGTCGCTACACGACCTGCAGCTTGGCCCCGACTTCGCCGGTGCGCTCTGCGTGCGCGGCGGCCGGCTCCGCATCCACATGCACGGATGACGGTGCGCGACGTCGTCACGGCGTCGACCGAGTTCCTGAAGCGAAAGGGAGTGCCGAGCCCGCGCGTCGATGCCGAGCACCTCGTCGCCCAGGCGCTCGGCCTGACCCGGCTCGACATCTACCTCGAATACGACCGGCCGCTGACCGAAGAAGAGCAGGCAGTTTGCCGCGAGCTCGTTCGCCGCCGCGGGACGCGCGAGCCGTTGGCTTACGTCCTGGGCGAGTGGGGCTTCCGGCGGCTGACGTTGAAGGTCGACCGGCGGGGGCTGATCCCGCGGCCGGAGACGGAGGTCGTCGTCGAGCGCTGCCTGGCGCTGCTCGACGGCAGGGCGGACCCGGCCGTGCTCGACGTGGGCACGGGCACGGGGGCGATCGCGCTCGCCATCGCCGACGAGCGGCCTGACGCAGCCGTGACGGCAATCGATGTCTCCGAGGACGCGCTGGCGCTCGCCGCCGAGAACGCGGCGCTGACGGGCCTCGCGGAGCGCGTGCAGCTCGTCCTCCGCGATCTCGGCCGCGGATTGCCGGGCGGCCCGTACGACCTCGTCGTCTCCAATCCGCCGTACGTGGAACCCGATGAGCTCGACGCGCTCCAGCCCGAGGTGCGCGACTGGGAGCCGCCGGGCGCTCTCGTCGGGCACGCCGTGACCGAGCAGATCGCGCGGGGCGCACGCGAGGTCCTGCGGCCGGGGGGCCTCCTCGTGCTGGAGGTCGCGGACGGGTCCGCTCAGCGCGTATCTGGTCTGCTCGAGGAGCTCGGCTATCGCGAGGTCGCCGCCACGCCGGATCTCGCGGGCCGCGACCGCGTCGTCGAAGGTCGATGGACGCCGTAGCGGCACTCCGCGCGGGAGAGCCCGTCGTCCTGCCCACCGACACCGTGTACGGGCTCTGCGCGGACGCGGCGTCCGAGTCGGCGTGCCGCCGTGCGCTCGCTCTCAAGGGACGGCCGCAGGAGCAACCTGCGGCGCTCGTGTGCGCGGACGTCGACGCGCTGCTCGAGCGCGTCCCGGAGCTGCCGGAGGAGGTCGTGCGACGGCTGCTGCCGGGGCCGTACACGCTCGTCTTCGAAAATCCCGAGCGCCGCCATGCCTGGCTCGCCGAGGAGACGATCGGCGTCCGCGTGCCGCACCTGCCCGCAGAGGCGGCCGAGGCAGTGCGCGCTCTCGGCGCCGTGATGGCGACCAGCGCGAACGTGCACGGCGGGCCCGACCCGAGATCGCTCGACGAAGTACCCGAGGAGATCCGTGCAGCCTGCGGTGCGCTCGTGGACGGGGGCGTGCTGCCCGGCGTGCCGTCGACGGTGCTCGACCTCACCGGCGCAGAGCCTCGAGTGCTGCGAGAGGGCGCTGTGCCGGCCGCCGAAGCCCTCTCGCGCCTGTCTGCTCTGTAAAGGGTGCCAGGCACCAGTTACGTGTCTGTGCCGGGTGTGTGTCAATTCACGCAGGTGCGACGAGTACGATCCGGCCGATGGCGGTGACCGCCCTCTCTCTCGAGCAGCTGCGTACCGCGGGTCTCACCGACATCGATCCCGACATCGCAGCGCTGCTCGGACGCGAGCTCGAGCGGCAGCGGGCGGAGATCGAGCTGATCGCGTCCGAGAACTTCACGTGGCCCTCGGTGCTCGAGGCCGTGGGCTCGACGCCGACGAATAAGTACTCCGAGGGTTATCCGGGCCGACGCTACTACGGCGGCTGCGAGGTCGTCGACGAGATCGAGCAGCTGGCCATCGAGCGCGCGAAGGCGCTCTTCGGCGCCGAGCACGCGAACGTCCAGCCACACGCCGGGGCACAGACGAACATGGCCGTCTACTTCTCGTGCCTCGACCCGGGCGACACGATCCTCTCGCTCGAGCTGTCGCACGGGGGTCACCTGACACACGGCCTCAAGGTCAACTTCTCCGGACGGCTGTACACGATCGTCCACTACGGCGTCAACCGCGAGACGAGCCTCATCGACTACGACGACGTGCGGGAGCTCGCAAAGGCTCACCGGCCGAAGCTCATCGTCTGCGGCGGCTCGGCGTACCCGCGGGTGGTCGAGGCCGAGCGCTTCCGGGAGATCGCCGACGAGGTCGGCGCCTACCTGCTCTGCGACATGGCGCACTTCGCCGGGCTCGTGGCCGCGGGGCTGCATCCGAACCCTGTGCCGCACTGCGACTTCGTGACGTCGACTGCGCACAAGACGCTCGCCGGACCGCGCTCGGGCTTCGTGCTCTGCCGGGAGGAGCTCGCAGCAGCTGTCGACCGCGCGGTCTTTCCGGGGATGCAGGGCGGCCCGCTCAACCACGTCATCGCGGCCAAGGCGACGTGCTTCGCGATCGCGGGCTCTGACGCCTTCCGGGAGTACCAGCAGCAGGTGCGGACGAACGCGGACGCGTACGCCTCCGAGCTGCAAGCCGGTGGGCTCGACGTGCTGACGGGCGGCACAGACACGCACCTCCTGCTCGTCGACCTCCGTCGGACCGAGTGGACCGGGAAGGACGCCGAGGAGCGCCTGGCCGAAGTCGCCATCACCGTCAACCGCAACACGATTCCCTTCGACGAGCGACCGCCGACCGTTGCATCCGGCCTGCGTGCGGGGACGCCGGCAGCCACGATGCGCGGCTTCGACGAGGACGACTTCCGCGAGGTGGGGAGGATCACGTGCGAGGCGCTGGCCGAGGACGCCGACCTCCCCGCCCTGCGCGAGCGCAGCCTCGCCCTTTGCGACGAGCGGCCTCTCTATCCCGGCTTCCGCGGCTATACGACCTATGTCCGTCACTGAGGTCAGCCACCCGCTAGCGCAGCACAAGCTCGGCCTACTGCGCGACGTCAACACTTCGACCGCCGACTTCCGCCGCCTCGTCAACGAGCTGACGCTGCTGCTCACGTACGAGGTGACGAAGGACCTGGCCACAGAGCAGGTGGAGATCTCGACACCGCTCGAGAGCGCCTCGGTGCCGCGCATCTCCGGCAAGAAGGTCGCCGTCTGCCCGATCCTCCGCGCCGGCATTGGCATGCTCGACGGCGTGCTGTCGCTCATCTCGGGCGCACGCGTCGGGTTCATCGGCATGTACCGAGATGAGGAGACGCTGAAGCCGCACGAGTACTACGTGAAGCTGCCGACCGACGTCGCGCAGCGTGACGTGATCGTGCTCGACCCGATGCTGGCCACCGGCAACTCGACCACGGCCGCCATCGACGTTGTCAAGAAAGCGGGTGCGATGTCCATCCGCCTGATCGCGATCATCGCCGCCCCGGAGGGGATCGAGCGGGTACAGGTTGCGCACCCGGACGTGCACATCGTCGTCGCAGCCATCGACCGCGGCCTCAACGAGCGCGGCTTCATCGTGCCCGGTCTAGGCGACGCCGGCGATCGCCTCTACGGGACCAGGTAGTGCTGGACGAGCTGCGCGCGAACTGGGAAGTGCTCTACGGCGCCGGGCTCGCCCTCGTCATCGTGTTGCTGCTGACCCCGGTGGTCGGCAACGTCGCCCGCTTCCTCGGCATCGTCGACCGGCCGGGCGAGCGGCGCGTGCACGAGCGGATCGTCCCCAAGCTCGGCGGCCTGGCGCTCTTCTTCGGGAT
The DNA here is from genome assembly GCA_963704335.1 of uncultured Actinomycetes bacterium. GTDB lineage: Bacteria > Actinomycetota > Thermoleophilia > Gaiellales > Gaiellaceae > PALSA-612. The sequence goes on along the minus strand of OY969889.1, from coordinate 2,911,094 downwards.
CATCATCCCGGCACTCGCCTTCGTCGACTTCTCGGACGAGATGCGCGGCCTCCTGCTGGGCGCCACAGTCGCGACGGCCGTTGGCGCAATCGACGACTTCCGTGGGCTTCTCTGGTGGCAGAAGCTCGCCGGGCAGGTCGGGGCGGCTTCGATTCCCGTCGCCTTCGGCATCTGGATCGACCGCTTCACGTTTCCGTTCGTCGGCGTCCACGAGCTGTCGCCGTGGGTGGGCAAGCCGCTGACCGTCGTCTGGATCGTGGCCGTCATGAACATGGTCAACTTCCTCGACGGGCTCGATGGCCTGGCGGCCGGAGTGTGCTCGATCGCGGGCGGCACCTTCGCCGTCATCGCCCTGTCGCTGGGCAACCCGGATGCAGCAATCGTGTCAGCGATCGTCTTCGGCGCCTGCCTCGGCTTCCTGCGGCACAACTTCTATCCCGCGCGGATCTTCATGGGCGATTCCGGGGCGATGCTGCTCGGCTTCGTGCTCGCCACGGTGGCCGTCGAGGGGTTGCTGAAGACGGCCGCCACCGTGGCCCTGTTATTCCCGCTGCTCGTGCTGGCGGTGCCGATCATGGACACGGGCTTCGTCGTCGCCCGGCGGCTGAAGTACAGGCAACCGATCACGGCGCCCGACCAGGAGCATCTCCACCACCGCTTCCTGCGCATCGGCCTGTCGCAGAGGCGAACGACGGTCATCATCTGGCTCTGGTGCGCGACGCTGGCCGGCGCTGCGCTCGCGACGCGCTTCATCGACTTTCGCGAGGGCGGCGACTGGCACCTCTGGCCGACCATGGCCGTGGCGGCGATCGGCCTCGCCGCCGTGCTGTTCTCGGCGGTGATCGTGTACGCGCTCGAGATCGTGAAGCTCGCCAACCCGCGCATCCGCCGCCGGGTCGCCCGGGAGCAGCGCGAGCTAGGCGAGCAGCGCAAGTCGGCCTAGGAGGGTCTGGCGAGACAGTGTCTGTGCCGCCGGAATCACGCTGGAGGCCGCGCTGCGGCGTTCTCGGTCGCCCACGTACTAGTTAGTACGCGGGCTCCCTGCGTCCTTGCATCACGACCGCCAGCGCGCCCCGGCGACGAGCACCGCCCCGCCAGACCCTCCCGCACACAAACATCACCCTTTATCGCATCAACGAGGGGATTAGAGTGTTACAAGCTGGGGTCGCAGGGCTGGTATGCTCGCGGCGATGGAGCCTTCTCGCCCCGCGTTTCACCCTGCCGGGGCAGGCACCCTGCTCGCCGGCACGACAGCAGCCTGCATCGGGTGTGGGGCCCTCGTCGGCTGGGCGGCCGGCGGCGTGGGCTACGGCATGCTGGCAGGCGCCATGATCGGCGTTCCCGCGGGCGTGGGCGCCGTCTACTTCCGTTACAAGGACTCGATGTAGTGCCCTCGAGCACGCTCATGACCCCGAGGCCGGTGCCCCGGAAGCTCGCGCCCGCCCTGGCGGCGCTGCTCGTGCTCGGTGTCTCGCTGGTGGTCTTCCTCGTCGCCGGCTGGGACGTCCGCGGCTGGGCGCTCGGCGCGGTGCTCTGGGCAGGCATGCGCGGGATCTCGTTGCTCGTCGACTACGTCCGCAAGGACGCGAGCCCGGCGGCCGGCGGCGGGCTGCACGCCTTCGAGCTCGTCTTCAAGGGGCTTGCCGTGCTCGTCGTGCTGCTCGCAGTCGCCACTACGAACGAGGACCTCGCCCTCCCGGCCATCCTCGTCTTCGCGCTCGCCTACACCGCCGAGCTGGGACTGTCCCTGGCCTCGTACTTCGGGAGCACGAAGTGAAGCGCGCGCTTGCGTTCGTGACGACGCTGGCGCTCGTGCTCCCCGCGCTCGCGGCGGCACAGGTCGAGGAGGAGGAGTTCGATCCTTCCCACGAGTGGGAGATGAACGAGTGGATTCCGATCCACATCGGCCCGCTCGACATGTCGATCAACAAGGCAGTGGCGTACCTCATCCTCGGTGGGATCGTGTCCATGGTGCTCGGGATCGTCCTCATGCGGGTGCGTCTCAAGGAGCGCCCCGGACGGCGCCAGACGGTGGGCGAGATCGTCTACGAGATGGCGCAAGTGCAGGTTGCGGAACAGGGGCTGCCGACGAAGGCCATCCGCCGCTGGTTCCCCTACGTGGCCTCGCTGCTGATCTTCATCTGGGTCGTCAACATGATCGGCTTCATACCGCTGCCGCTCTCGGACGAGAAGGTGGAGATCGCCGGGCTCGAGGTGCCCACGCTCGCGATCTTCGCGGCGACGTCGACGCTTTCGGTGACGCTGGCCCTGGCTCTGATGACGTGGATGTTCACGCACATCGAAGGCATCCGCGAGAACGGCGTCAAGCGCTATCTCCAGAGCTGGGTCCCGGACGTGCCGCGGGCGCTGCTGCCGATGATGATCCCGCTCGAGATCCTCAGCCAGTTCATGCGCCTGATCTCGCTCAGCGTCCGGCTCTACGCGAACATGCTCGCCGGCCACATGCTGATCCTGACCTTCATCGGGCTGATCTTCCTCACGAATTGGCTCGTGTTCCCGCTGTCCGTCGTCGCGGGCACGGCCTTCTATCTCTTCGAAGTCGGGATCGTCGTCACGATCCAGGCGTACATCTTCGCCGCCCTGTCCGCCATCTACATCGGCTCGGCCATCGAGCCCGAACACTAGGAGGAAGGCTTCATGTTCACTCTGCTCGCGCAAGCCGACACCGCAGTCGACGCCGGTAAGGCGATCGCGCTCGCGCTCGGCATCGGCCTCGGCTCGCTCGGAGCCGGGATCGGCATCGGAAACATCTTCGGCTCGATGATCCAGGCCGTAGCCCGCCAGCCGGAGCTCCGTGGAGAGCTCCAGGGCATCCAGTGGATCGGGTTCGCCCTCACCGAGGCCTGCGTGTTCTACGGCCTCATCGGCGGTCTGCTCGCCTACGTGCTCGTCTGATGCTGAACGCACCACTGCTCGCCGACTCGGGGCTGATCGAGGTCGTCCCCGGCCTCATGATCTGGACGCTGATCGTCTTCGCGATCACGTTCTTCGTGCTCCGCCGGTACGCGTTCGGTCCCATCCAGACGGCGATCGACAAGCGGCGGGACCGCATTCGTGAGGCGCTCGACGCAGCCGACCAGGCGCGCACACAGTCGGAGCAGCTCGTTGCCCAGCAGCGCGAGGCGCTCACTGCCGCACGCGTCCAGGCCGAGGAGATGCTCGCTGACGCCCGCCGGGTCGCGGAAGACCAACAGCGCCGCCTGCGCGAGGAGCTCGACTCCGAGCGGCAGCGACGGATCGAGGAGGTGCGGAAGGACATCGAGGCCGAGACCGCCCGTGCCATCGGCCAGATCCGCTCAGAGGTGGCGAGCCTCGCCCTGGAGGCGACGGAGAAGGTCGCCGGCAAGGTGCTGACCGACGCCGACCAGCGCCGCCTCATCGAGGAGGCCATCGACGAGCTCGACTTCTCCGCGCTGGAGAAGGAGCCCGTCTAGCCCATGTCGGTCGCCGACCGCGTATACGCCCGCGCGCTCTACGACGCTGCCGTCGAGCGCGGCAACGTCAAGGACGTGCAGGCGCAGCTCGTCTCGGTGGCCGAGGCGATGGCGGAGGTTCCGGAGCTGCGGTCGGTCATCGGCAACCCGCAGGTGGACGCGGGCTCCAAGGCGGCGGTACTCGAAGCCGCGGCGGGAGAGCCGGACGAGCTCACATCGAACTTTCTGAAGCTCGTGGCCCAGAAGGGACGCGCCGGTTCGCTCGAGGGCATCCGCGCCGAGTTCGACGAGATGGTGGCGCGCGCCGAAGGTCAGCTCACGGTCACGCTGACGACCGCATACGAGCTGTCCGACGACGACGCGAAGGACATCGTCGGCCGCATCGAGCAAGCCTCGGGCCGCAAGGTCGAGGCCGTGCGCAAGGTGGACCCTGATTTGATCGGCGGCATCGTGCTGCAAGCAGGCTCGTTGCGTGCAGACGCGAGCGTGCGCGGCCGGCTCGACCGCATGAGACTTGACCTACTTACGAAGAGATAAGGAGTCCCAGTGAAGCTACGCCCGGAAGAGATCACCACCATCCTCAAGCCGGGGTGGGGGAACCCATGGTTCCCCCACGGACCCCCTCCTTCGCGCTTCATGGCCTCCGGCACGACTTGGGCTGCGCTCGGGCAAAGCCCGGCTCCGCCCACGACAGCCGCTCCCGTCCTTGCCACAGAGATGAAGGAGTCCCAGTGAAGCTACGCCCGGAAGAGATCACCACCATCCTCAAGCAGCGCATCGAGGATTTCGCCGTCGAGACCGACCTCGCCGAGGTCGGCACCGTGCTCCAGGTCGGCGACGGCATCGCGCGCGTCTACGGGCTCGAGAGCGCGGTCTCAATGGAGATGGTCGAGTTCGACCACGGCGTCACTGGTATCGCCTTCAACCTCGAGGAGGACAACGTCGGCACGGCGCTCTTCGGCGACTGGGCGCACGTGAAGGAGGGCGAGTCGGTGCGGCGCACCGGGCGCATCGCGAGCGTTCCCGTCGGCGAGGAGCTGATCGGCCGCATCGTCAACCCGCTCGGCCAGCCCGTGGACGGCGGCCCGCCGATCGCGACCACCGAGACGCGGCCGCTCGAGTTCAAGGCGCCGGGCGTCGTCGACCGTCAGCCGGTGAAGGAGCCGGTGCAGACGGGCATCAAGGCGATCGACTCGATGATCCCCATCGGCCGCGGCCAGCGCGAGCTGATCATCGGCGACCGCTCGATCGGCAAGACGGCGCTGCTCGTGGACACGATCCTCAACCAGCGCGGCCAGGACCTGATCTGCATCTACGTCGCCATCGGCCAGAAGTCGTCGACCGTGAAGCAGGTCTACGAACGGTTGAAGGACGCCGGCGCGATGGACTACACGATCATCGTCACCGCCCCCGCGAACGAGGCGGCGCCGATGAAGTGGATGGCGCCGTACGCCGGGTCGGCGATGGGCGAGTACTTCCTGTTCGGAGGCAAGCACGCGCTCTGTATGTACGACGACCTCTCCAAGCACGCCGACGCGTATCGCCAGATGTCGCTGCTGCTGCGGCGCCCTCCGGGACGGGAGGCCTTCCCGGGCGACGTCTTCTACCTCCACTCGCGCCTGCTCGAGCGTGCCTGCAAGCTCTCGGACGACCTCGGCGGCGGCTCCCTCACGGCGCTGCCCGTGATCGAGACGCAAGCCGGCGACGTGGCGGCCTACATCCCGACGAACGTCATCTCCATCACCGACGGCCAGATCTACCTCGAGTCCGACCTCTTCTTCTCCGGCGTTCGGCCGGCGATCAACGTCGGCGTCTCGGTGTCGCGCGTGGGCGGCAACGCTCAGGTGCGGGCGATGCGCCAGGTGGCCGGGCGGCTGAAGCTCGACCTCTCGCAGTACCGTGAGCTGGAGGCCTTCGCCCAGTTCGGCTCGGAGCTCGACCAGGCCACGCGCGACGCGCTAGGCCGTGGGGAACGGATGGTCGCGACTCTCAACCAGCCGCAGTTCTCCCCCTGGGCACTCGAGGAGCAGGTGGTGGCGATCTTCGCCGGGGTCAACGGGTACCTCGACGTGATCCCGGTCGAGGACGTCGCGCGGTTCCAGGACGAGGTGCGGGAGCACCTGCGGTCGGAGGGCTCGATCTACGCTGAGATCAAGGACAAGAAGGAGCTCTCGGACGAGCTCTCGGAGCAGCTGCACGCCGAGCTGAAGAAGGTCGGGCAGCGCTTCGCACCGTCGGTCACGGACGACGCCGCATAACCAATGGCGACCGTCCAGGACCTCAGGCGGCGTATCAAGTCCGTCACGAACACGCGCAAGATCACGAAGGCGATGGAGCTCGTCGCGAGCGCGCGGCTGCGGCGTGCGCAGGCGCGCATCGAGGCGATGAGGCCGTTCGCCGACCGGATGCTGGAGCTGATGGTCGGGACGGCGCGTGCGGCCGCCTCCGTACACGGGCTGCCCCTGCTGCAGCAGCGCGACGTGAAGACGGTCGCCATCCTCCCGCTGACAGGCGACCGCGGCCTGGCGGGCTCGTTCAACACCCAGGTGCTCCGTCACGCGTTCGCACTCGACCGCAAGCTCCGGCGGGACGGTCTCGACGTGCTCTGGCTCGTAGCCGGCCGCAAGGGGGCCTCGACGCTCCGCTTCCGTCGCTACACGGTCGAGCAGGCGTGGACGGGCTTCTCCGACCGGCCGGCCTACGTGGACGCGCAGGCTCTCGCCAACCGGCTTTCCGAGCTGTACGTCGCCCAGGAGATCGACCGCGCGGTCGTGATCTACAACCAGTACGTGTCGCCGCTGGTGCAGACGGTCGTGGAGCAGGACGTGCTGCCGATCTCGGAGGACCAGCTCGCTCTCGGCGACGAAGCGGCGGCGCAGGCGGCGCTGCTCGGCGACGTCATCTACGAGCCGGAGCCCGAGGAGATCCTCGCCCGCCTGCTGCCCTTCTACCTCGAGACCGAGCTCTACCGCGCGCTGCTCGAATCCGCCGCCTCCGAGCAGGGCGCCCGCATGACGGCCATGCGCAACGCGTCGAAGAACGCCGGCGAGCTCATCGATTCGCTGACGCTGCAGATGAACCGTGCCCGCCAGGCCGAGATCACGCAGGAGATCCTCGAAGTAGTCGCCGGCGCGGATGCCCTCACGCAATAAGGAGGGGGCCCACGGGGGAACCATGGGTTCCCCCGTGTTTGCGTAGCTACATTTCCGCGATGCGTCGCCCGGTGGTCCTTGCGCTGCTCGCAGCCGCACTCGCGTTGCCAGTAGCCGGTTGTGGCGGCGACTCGACCGCGGCGGATACCGAGCCACCGCCTCCGCCTACCGCGCCGCAGCCTCCGGCGCCACCCTCACCGCCACCGCCGCCTGCGAAGCCGTCCCCGACGTTCGTGAAGGCCGATCTCGAGCGGATCGCACTCGGCCCGAAGAACGCTCCGCCTGGACTGGGCTTCGTGAAAGAGGAGTCCGGCCCGATGTCGCTGGAGGAGACAGACTCGTGCTGCCCGCGCAGCGGAACCCGCTGAAGGCGCTCGGCTTCCGGGCCATGCACGACAGCGTCTTCGTCTCCAAGCGACCGGGGAGCGACCAGCGCGTCTCCCAGCGAATCTGGCTGTTCAAGAATCGCGCCGGCGCGACGGCCTGGCTGCAGAAGACCAAGGAGGACGCCATCCAGCTGCAGTTCGCCGAAGTGGATTCGCCGGTGCTCGGTGACGAGTCCTGGGCCGCAGGCGGCCTGATCCAGGTGGGCGGCGGCCAGGGGATCACGCATGCCTTCCGGCTCGGCAACACCGTGCAGACGATCTTGATGTACGGCGACGTGACTCCACCGAATGCAGCGGGCTCGCTGGCCGCTGCGAAGGCGGCGCTCGCGAAAGCCCGAAACGATTAGGAGGGCTTGACGAAACAGTGACTGTGCCGCCGGAATCACGCTGGAGGCCGCGCTGCGGCGTCCTCGGTCGCCCACGTACTAGTTAGTACGCGGGCTCCCTGCGTCCTTGCATCACAACCTCCAGCGCGCCCCGGCGACGAGCACCGTCCCGCCAAACCCTCCTAGCCGCAAACAATCCGGGGCGGCACTCGTCCAAAAGGGCGACGCCCGGCGGCTACGATCGAGAGGACGATGGAACCCGAAGTCGCGTTCGAGGAGAGGACCGAGTTCGACCGTGCGGTCGACGTAGCCGACCGCTTTATTGCCAACGTCGAGACCGTCGTTCTCGGTAAGCGCGAAGAGATCAAGCTCGTGCTCTCGGCGATGACGTGCGGCGGCCACGTGCTGCTCGAGGACGTGCCGGGCACGGCGAAGACCGTGCTGGCCCGCACGATCGCTCGCACCATCGAGGGCGCGTCCACGGCGCGCATCCAGTGCACGCCCGACCTCCAGCCGACGGACGTCACCGGCCTCTCGGTCTACGACCAGCGGACGCGCGACTTCGAGTTCCGGCCCGGGCCGATCTTCGCGAACGTCGTGCTCGTCGACGAGGTGAACCGCGCGACGCCGAAGACGCAGTCGGCGCTGCTCGAGGCCATGGCCGAGCGCCAGGTGACGGTGGACGGGATCACTCGTGAGCTGCCCGACCCCTTCCTCCTGCTCGCCACCGAGAACCCGATCGAGTACGAGGGCACGTTCCCGCTGCCGGAGGCCCAGCTCGACCGTTTCTTCCTGAAGACTGCGCTCGGCTATCCCGGTGTCGAGGACGAGCTGACGATCCTCGACGAGCAGCGCGTCGTCCATCCACTCGACAGCCTCGAGCCGGCCGTTGGCCTGGACGACATCGCAGTGCTCCGTGGCGCCGTGCAGAGCGTCTACGTGGACGACGTCCTCAAGCGCTGGCTGGTCGAGCTCGTGCGCGCAACGAGGGAGCTCGACGACGTGGCCATGGGAGCCTCCGTGCGCGGCAGCCTCGCGCTCGACCGCGCCGCGCGCGCGTGGGCCCTGCTGCACGGTCGAGAGTACGTCGTGCCGCTCGACGTCGAGCAGCTGTTCGTGCCCGTGATCTCGCACCGGCTCGTGTTCCGTTCCGGCTTTCTCGCCCGCGCTCGCGCCAACGGCTGGGCGGCCGCGATCGAAGACTTCCGCCGCCAGTGCCTCGAGCTGGCCCCCGTTCCCGGCTCCGAGGAGGACCCGCTGTTCGAGGGCCCGCACCCGGTCGTCGGGGACGACGCAAGGTGACATTCACACTCGTCCCGCGCGGGAGGCTGATGGGTCTCTCGTTCGGGACGATGCGCAGCTACCGGCGCGGGGCGGGGTCGGATGTTGCCGGGTCACGCCCGTATCAGGAAGGCGACAGCCTGCACACGATCGACTGGGCGGCTTCCGCCCGGCTGTCGTCTGCGCGCCAGCGCGACGAGTTCATCGTCCGCGAGCGGTTCGCCGAGGAGGCGCCGCGCGTCGTCATCGTGTGCGACCGGCGGCCGGAGATGGCGTTCTTCGGGCACCCGCTGCCCTGGCTCGACAAGGCGGAGACGATGCGCGAGGCGATCGAGCTCATCATCCAGAGCGCTGCGCTCGTGGGCGGCTTCATCGGCTATGTGGACATGGCGGAGGGCGAGCCGTACTGGCTACCGCCGCAGGGTGGACGGCGCCTCTGGGAGCTGCGCGAGGAGCGCCTGCCGTCCACCGTGTTCGATGCACCCGAGGGCAGCCTCGCAGAGGCCGTTCTCTACCTCTCCGAGCACACGAAGGCGGTGACCCCGGGCAGCTTCGTCTTCGTGCTCTCGGACTTCCTCGACCCGCCACCGGTTGACGTATGGCTGAAGGCGCTCGAGCGACGCCTCGACATCGTGCCGGTCGTCATCCAGGACCCGACCTGGGAGCAGAGCTTCCCGGACGTGAACGGCATGGTCGTCCCCATGCGAGATCCGAGGTCCGGGCGGTTCGCTGATGTGCGCGTCACCAAACGCGAGGCCGCGAGGCGCAGGACCGCGAACGAGGAGCGCCTCGCGTCGCTGATGGACGAGTTCGAGGGGCTCGGCCTCGATCCGGTGTCGCTCTCGTCCAGCGACCAGACTGACACTCTCGCTGCTTTCCTCGACTGGGCGGATCTCCGCAATCTGAGGAGGGTGGCATGACCGCGCGGCGGATTCTGCCGGCGGCACTGCTCGTCGCGGCAGCTGTCGCCATCAGCCTCTTTCTCGTCCTTCGCGGCGGCGACGGCGAGCAGCAGACGGTGCCTGCGGACGACCTGCCCGAGATCGACGTCCAACTCGTCCTGTCGCCGCGTACTCCGGCCTTCGGCGACATCCTCACGGCCACTGTCGGCGTCACCGTCGACCGGACGCGCGTCGATCCCGACTCGGTCCGCGTGCGGCAGGAGTTCTCGCCGTGGGGCCAGATCGCGAAGCCGGAGCAGACGCGCGACGACTCCGAGCACACGAGCTTCATAAGCACGACGTACTCGCTGCGCTGCGTGATCAGCCCCTGCGTGCCCCAGCGCGAGACGTCCCAGCTCGAGTTCGATCCTGCCGTCGTGACGTTCCGGATGGCGGAGAGCCCCGAGCAACAGCACACGATCGAGGAGCGCTGGCCGGTGCTCCTCGTCCACTCGAATCTCGTCTCCGGCGACCTCGAGCGTCAAGGAGCCGCCGGGAGCCCCTGGAAGGCCGACCTCGTAGGACTGCCTGCTTCGACGTACTCGATCTCGCCCGCGCTGCTGCGATGGCTGCTGTTCGGCGGAGCGCTGCTGCTTGCGCTGGCAGGCATAGCCCTGGCCCTGCGCGCCATGCCCTACCGGGAGCCCGAGCCTGAGCCGGAGCCCGAGCCGGAGCCGCTGCCCGTGCTGCCGCCGCTCGAGCTGGCGCTGATCCTGCTGAGCGAGGAAGCACAGGAAAACGGCGAAGCCGACCGCCGGCGGGCGCTGGAGCTCGTGGCCGAGGAGATGGAGGCACGCGACGAGCTTGCGCTCGCGCGCAAGGCGCGCGCGATGGCGTGGGCCGAGGCGACGCCAACACTGACGGAAACGAGCGGCCTCGCCGCGAGCGTTCGCGAGCAACTCGCGCTGCTCGAGCCGGACGAGCCCGAGGAAGAAGCAGAGGAGGAGGCAGATGCGCCTGCGCTCGCGCCGTAGCCGTCGCCAGGCGGTGTCGAGCTACGACATCCGCGCCTTGCGGCGGGGACGGATCCGCGCGGGAGCGCTTCGAGTCGTGCTCGCCGGTGGCGCTGTCGCGCTCCTGGGAGCCGCCGCCGCGTCGGCGCGTGGGCTCGACGTCCGCGAGCGAAGCTTCCTGCCGCCCGGCTCGACCGGCGTCGTCGTCATCGATGTGTCGCTGAGCATCGCCGAGGCGAACTACATCGACGTCCGGAGAACGCTGAGGCAGCTGATCAGGATCGACGCTCCCGTCGGGCTCGTCTTCTTCTCCGACATCCCGTACGAGCTGCTGCCGCCGGGTACGCCTGCGTCGGAGCTCGAGCCGCTACTGGGCGTGCTCCAGCCGTCCGAGTCGAAGGCGGCGCCGCCGATCAACCCGTGGTGGGACAGCTATCGCGCGGGCACGCGGATCTCGTCCGCGATGGAGCTGGCGCGAGACATGCTCGAACGCGACAAGGTCGACGACGGCTTCATCGTGCTCGTCAGCGATCTCGAGACAGCGCCCGACGACGTTCAGGCCACGACGCGCGTGCTCCAGGACATCCAGCAGGGCTCCATCGACGTGCGGGTCGTCCCCATGTCGGCTTCGAGCGAATCGCTTCGCCTCTACGAGGGCATGCTCGGCCCGAAGGCGTTCGCGGCGCTGCCCAGGTCGACCGGTGAAGAGCGCCGCTTCCAGAATGCACTTGGCTCCGGCGTGCCGACGGGGTTGCTCGTACTCGGCGGCTTGCTCTTTGCGCTGCTCGCGCTCCACGAGCAGTTCTCGGGACGGCTGGGCCTGCCCCGGGTGAGGGGGAGGGAGACATGAGGCGGCTCGCGCTCGGCGCCGCTTCCGTCGTCTGCGTCGCCCTGGCGGTCGCGCTCTTCCTGCTTGCGGTCGATATCGGCCGCTGGAGCGACGCCATGGCCGCCGACGACGTCCGCTACCGCGCCGAGCCGGAGAGCGCAGGGCTGTGGCAGCCCGACACCGTGCTCCCGTTCGCGACGGCAAAGCGGCTTCTGGGAACGGGAGACGATGTGGCATTCCGGGAGGCGGTGAGGGCGCTACGACTCGGGCAGCTCGAGCTCGGGATCACGTCCGACCCTGTGCTCGCGCTCCATCGCGGCGAGGCACGTGCGCGTCTCCAGCAGATCGCCACCGAGGACGCCGATCGACGTCGGAGGTCTCGCGCGACCAACCTCGTCGGCGTGATCTCGTTCGCGAGCTCGCTGACGGAGGCTCGCGACCAGGCGGCGTTCATCGCCGACGCAACCGCCGCCTTCCAGACGGCTATCGAGCTCGACCCCGACAACCGTGAGGCAAAGGCGAACCTCGAGCTGGCCCTGCAGAGAGGGCGTGCGATTCAGCCGTCGGAAGCCGGTGGTGGGCCGAACCCATCGCCGGGAGGCTCGGGCGCGAAAGGCGCCGGCGCGGGCGACCCCGGCTCGGGCTACTGACGGTGGCGTTCGACCTCATCTTCCTGTCTCCGAAGGGCGCGCTGATCGCGCTGGGGGTACTTGCCCCGCTGGCCGCGCTCGTCCTCGTGGCGAGGCGCGGAAGCCGCCTTCGCGCCGCACTCTCGGTCCCGCGCGCGTCCCGGTGGCGCCTCGCCGTGCCTACGCGTCGCCGCCGCACTGGTCGCAGCGCTGTTCGGCGTGGCGGCGGCGCAGCCCGTGGCAGAGAGGGAGACGGCGCTCGAGGTGCGGACGGACGCAGAGGCCTACGTCGTCATCGACATCTCACGCTCCATGCTCGCGCGCTCGGGGCTCGGCGGAGCGATGCGTCTGGCGCGAGCGAAAGCGGCGGCCGTCAAGCTGCGCAGTGCGTTGCCGGAGATCCCCATTGGTGTCGCCTCGCTCACGGACCGCGTGCTCCCGCACCTCTTCCCGAGTGCCGACGCGGACACGTTTCGTACGACCGTGGCGCTCGCACTCGGCATCGAGCAGCCGCCGCCGAAATCGAGCCTGATCACGACGGCGACGAGCCTCGACTCGCTGGCAACGCTGGCGACTCAGCGGTTCTTCTCGCCACGGGCTCAGCGGCGGGCGGTCGTCGTGCTCACCGACGGCGAGACTCAGGGCATCAACGAGGGGCGCCTGGCGCGCGCCTGGCGGCGAGCACCCGGCGTCGACGTCGCCTTCGTGCACTTCTGGTCGCGCGACGAGCGAGTGTTCAACCGCGGGCTGCCCGAGCCCCAGTACCGGCCGGACCCCGGAGCGCGAAACGACCTCGACGGCCTGGCCAAGGTGACCGGGGCGACGATCTTCGACGAGGAAGAGCTCGACGCCGTGACGAGCCGCGTGCGCTCGGCGCTCGACCGCGGGCCGACCGTGACCGAGGGCGTGCGCAAGACGCGCCTCGCGCTGGCGCCGTACCTGCTCGCCGCCGCGCTGTTGCCTTTGCTCGTGCTCCTCTGGAAGCGAGAGCGTTGAGTGAGAGGGTCTGGCGAAACAGTGTCTGTGCCGCCGGAATCACGCGCGCCCCGGCGACGAGCACCGTTCCGCCAGACCCTCTAGCGCTCGATCTCGATCCAGGATTCCGCGGCTTCCGGAAAGCCGTTCTCGTCCATGTACGAGATGGCCCGGCTCGCGATCCAGACGACTGCGTCGGGGCTTGCCTGCGAGAGTGCGGCCCGTACCGCCTCGTCCCCGGCCAGCGGGCTCTGGTGCTGACCGGCACGTGCGCGGCGCAGCAGAGACAACGTGTAGGCGGCGCGATCGGCATTGTTTCCATGCTCGTGGTACCAGTCGGCGCCGGCGGCCTCGTCGATTGCAGCCGGTGCCCGATCGGCCAGCCTGTTGGCGTCCTCGGCGGCTGCAACGTCCTGGGACGGCCGCTGCTTTGCACCCTTGCTGGGAAAAAGCGACATCGGGTCTCCTAACTAACGATTCTCATCGCTAACGAAACTGTGTGCGGTACGTCATACACTACGATCCTGCACTTGACCACAGGAGAGGGCGATTGGGTATCGACGGAACGTCTCGGCTGGGAACGGCTGCCTGGCCGGCGACTGGTCGCCTCCATCCCTGCATCCTGCGGTTCAGTGTGAAGCAGAAACAACTCGGATGGAGGAGATAGATGCGTAAGCGCTCAATCGTGCTCCTCGCGGGAGCGGCTGCGATCGCTGCGACGCTTGTCGTTGGCCCTACGGCCACGGCTAGCTCCGATCGTGCTTCCGCGGGGACGGTCGTGTTTATTCACGACCAGGAGCCGCCGAACCTTCAGGGCCCGTGGGTGGGGAACAACCTGTATGCCACCTCACTGGTCATCAACAACATCTGGTACGGCGGCCAGATCCGTGACGGCAAGGCGAACTTCGTGCCGAAGCTGTTCACGGGTGCACCGAAGCTCACCAAGAAGAAGCCGTTGACAGTTACCCTCGAGTACAGCGCAAAGGCCAAGTGGTCGGACGGCAAGCCCGTCACGGCCAAGGACCTCAGCGCGACCTGGAAGGTCTTTATCAACCCGAAGAACAACGTCATCAGCCGAACGGGTTGGGAGGACGTCAAGTCGATCACCGGCACCGGCAAGAAGGCGACCGTGGTCTTCAAGAAGCAGTACGCCGACTGGGAGGCCCTCGTTTCGGGCGGTCCCTACCCGGCACACGTGATCGCGGGTCAGGACATGAACCAGATGTTCCTGAACTCGATCCCCGTGTCGAGCGGTCCGTGGCGGTTCGACAGCTGGCAGAAGGGTGTTCAGCTGGCAGTCCGCAAGAACCCGAACTTCACGGCCGGTACGAAGATGAAGCTCGACCGTGTCGTGTTCCGCTACATCCTCGACACGAACGCCCGATTCCAGGCCCTGAAGGCCGGTGAGGGCCAGGTCATGGAGCCGCAGCCGCAGCTCCAGATCGCCGACTTCCTCAAGGACAAGAAGTTCGTCGTTGACCAGAAGATCGGCTACGCCTGGGAGCACGTTGACATCCAGTTCGGTCCGCAGGGCCACCTGGCACTGAAGCAGCCGTACGTCCGCAAGGCGCTCATCACGGGCATCAACCGGAAGCAGATCGCCGGTGCCCTGTACGCGACGATCGCCCCGGGCCTGCCGCAGCTCAACAGCCACATGTTCAAGCCCTTCGAGAGCAACTACAAGCAGAACTGGGCTGTCTACAAGTTCAACCAGCAGGCCGTGATCGACCAGCTGCAGAAGAAGGGTTGCACCGGCGGGCCGAGCAAGCCCTCCGCGAACAACCAGTCGATCTTCAGCTGCCCGAACGTCGGCAAGCTGTCGTTCCGCTTCGGCACCACGACCGGTAACCAGCTCCGCGCGCTCGCCTTCGAGATCATGCAGAGGCAGCTCAAGAGCGTCGGAATCGAGCTCGTCGCTCGCTTCCAGGTAGCCGGCACGCTGTTCGGCACGACGCTTCCGTCAGGTGACTGGGACCTCGTCGATGTTCACGTGGGTCGGCAGCCCGTCGACTCCCATCACGATCAAGGACCTGTACGCCTGTGGTGGCGACCAGAACTACATGAACTACTGCAACAAGGCGAGCACGGCAATCATGAACGCCGTGTCCGTCGAGCTCGACGCCGCCAAGCGTGCGTCGATGCTCAACGGGACCGAGTTGAAGCACATGGTCAAGGACATCCCGTCCATCCCGCTGTTCGCACGGCCGATCTACGTCATCCGCGCGAACACGGTCAAGGGCCCGGTGGTCAACCCGACCACGGAAGGCAGCCCTTGGAACGTGTCAGCCTGGACGGCGTAACCGAGCCTTCCAGGGGGTAAAGGAGGAACGACGAAGTCCCCACTCCCGCTCCGGCGGGGGTGGGGCTTCCCTCCAGAAAGGGAGCGAGTAGGTCAGACTCGGAGGTTCACTAGATGATCACCTACATCATCCGCCGGCTCCTCTACAGCATTCTCGTGCTGATCGCGGCGAGCTTCCTCGTCTTCGTGTTCGTCGCCAAGGGCGCCGGTGACCCGCTCGGGCCGATCCGCGTTGCGCCCAACGTCGATCAGGCAGGCCTCGATCGCATCGCCGAAGAGAAGCACCTGAACGAGTCGGTCTTCGTGCGCTACGGCTACTGGGCCAAGGACGCGGCCACGAACAACTTCGGCGAGGGGCTGCTCGACAATCAGCCGATCCTGCCGGAGCTCTGGCGCGTGATGAAGAACACGCTGCAGCTCGTGATCGTCGCCGAGCTCCTGGCGATCCTGATCGCCATCGGCATCGGCGTGCTCTCCGCATTACGTCAGTACTCGGTCTTCGACTACACGGCGACGACCTTCAGCTTTCTCGGCTTAGCGATGCCGCTCTTCTGGCTCGCGCTGATGTTGCAGGTGCTCACCGTGCAGATCCAGGGCTGGACGGGTTACAAGATCTTTCCTATAGCCAGCCTCAGCGACGTGGATCCGGGCGGCGGCCTCAACTTCGTCATCGACCGCGCCCACCACCTGGCTTTGCCTGTGATGGTGCTCATGATTGCGAGCATCGCGACGTACTCGCGCTTCATGCGCGCGTCGATGCTCGAGGTGGTGAACGCCGACTACGTGCGTACGGCGCGCGCCAAGGGGCTCAAGGAGCGCTCGGTCACGATGGGCCACGCGTTCCGCAACGCGCTCATCCCGCTGGTCACGGTGGTCGCGCTGAACTTCGGCGCTCTGATCGGCGGCGCCGTCGTCACCGAGACGGTGTTCTCCCTGGACGGCATGGGTCTCTACTTCATCAACGCGCTCGGTGGGGCCGATCCGTACCCGGTCATGGCGTGGCTCATGGTTACGGCCACGATGATCATCATCTTCAACCTCATAGCTGACATCCTCTACGGCGTGCTCGATCCACGAGTGCGCTATGACTGATCGTGTCCCGGCCCCCGACCTGCTCCCGGAGGAGCGTGAGGAGCGCACGATCTCGTCCGAGAGCGTCGGGCGCCCGGCTTCGGCCGGCAGTGCCACGGGCGCAATCGCGACCATCGAGGAGCCAATGACGGTTTCAGGGCAAGAGCTCGAGCTCGCCTACGAACACGGTGTCGAGCTGCAGGCGCGCAGCCAGTGGGCATACGCCCGCATGCGCTTCTTCCGCCACAAGCTCGCCGTCACGAGCCTCATCATCCTGATCGCCTTCGGGCTCGTGGCGTTGTTCGCGGGCGTGGTCGCGCCGTATACCGAAGACTGGCAGCCGCCCTTCGACGCGAACTACCTCAACTCGCTGAACCAGGCGCCGTCGACCGACCACCCCTTCGGCACCGACCAGCTCGGCCGCGACTACTTCAGCCGCGTCATCTACGGCGTCCAGACGTCGCTGGGAGTCGCGATCGTGGTTGCGCTGCTCGCGACGATCCTCGGCACCATCGTCGGCGCGGTGGCCGGCTACTACGGAGGCGCGATCGACAACGGGCTCATGCGCTTCACAGACTTGATCCTGACCGTTCCAGGCCTCGCGGTGCTGCTCGTCGCCGCTGCGTACCTCGGCTCCGCGGCGGTCGAGGTGCCGCTCGGCCCCGCCTCGTTCAGCATCCCGCAGCCGATGGTGATCGGCCTCATCCTCGCCTTCCTGTTCTGGACCGGGATCGCGCGCATCGTCCGCGGGTTGTTCCTGTCGCTGCGTGAGAAAGAGTTCGTCGAGGCGGCCAAGGCATCAGGGGGCGGCGACCGCCGCATCATCGTGCGGCACATCCTCCCCAACTGCGTCGGCCCGATCGTCGTCAACACGACACTGATCATCGCCGCGGCGATCCTCGTCGAGGCGGCGCTCTCGTTCCTGGGCTTCGGCATCCAGCCGCCGGACTCGTCGATCGGCAAGCTGATCGCGGACGGTCAGCAGCAGGGTCCCGACCAGTGGTGGCTCATCCTCTTTCCCGGGCTCGTGATCACCGCCATCGCGCTCTGCGTCAACTTCGTAGGCGACGGCCTGCGCGACGCGCTCGACCCGACTCAGCGGATGCGTTCCTAGCGCGCTCAGCGCTGGCCAAGTCGTTAGTTTTCTGGCCAAAATGTGGGTAGCCTCCCGCCATGACCCCTGAGCCGATCCTCACGATCAACGACCTGACGGTCGAGTTCAAGACCGAGGACGGGATCGTGCAGGCCGTGACCGGCGTCAGCTACGAGCTCTTTCCCGGTGAGGTGCTCGGCATCGTCGGCGAGTCAGGGTCGGGGAAGAGCGTCTCCATGCTCTCGGTGCTCGGGCTCATTCCGCAGCCACCCGGCCGCATAGCGAGCGGGGAGGCGATCTTCAAGGGTCGCGACCTGCTCACGATGTCCAAGGACGAGCTGCGCAAGATTCGCGGCGGAGACATGGCGATGATCTTCCAGGACCCGATGACGTCGCTCAACCCGGTGCTCAGTGTCGGTGGTCAGATCGCCGAGGCAATCCGAGCTCACAACCCCGGCGTGGGCGAGGACGAAGCGGAGCGGCGTGTCGTCCAGCTGCTGACGGTCGTCGGCGTCCCTAACCCCGAGCAGCGCTACCACCAGTACCCGCACGAGTTCTCGGGAGGCATGAGGCAGCGCGGCATGATCGCGATGGCGATCGCCAACTCGCCGTCGGTGCTCGTCGCCGACGAGCCGACGACTGCGCTCGACGTGACGATCCAGGCCCAGATCATGGAGGTGATCAAGGCCGCCCAGCGCGAGACGCATGCGGCGATCATCCTCATCACGCACGACCTCGGCCTGATCGCCGAGCTCGCCGACCGCGTCGTCGTGATGTACGCGGGACGGGTCGCAGAGCTGTGTGACGTCCACGCGCTCTTCGACGACCCGCGCCATCCGTACACGCTCGGGCTGATGAACAGCCTCGCCAGGCTCGAGGGCGACCAGAAGCGACTCGAGCCCATCCCGGGACAGCCACCGAGCATGATCAGCCCGCCGCCCGGCTGCGCCTTTCACCCGCGCTGCATCATCTCTCAGGGGCGCGCCCGCTGCCGAACGGAGGTCCCGGAGCTGCGCGACTTCGGCGACCACGTTGCGGCCTGTCATTTCGCCGAGGAGGTCTCCGCTCAACGTGCCTCCGCGGCATCGGGGGGAGGCACGTGAGCGAGGGCGTACAGGAAGCGGTCGACGCAGCAGCTGCGCCTGCCGACGCCGATCCCAACGAGATCCTCCGCGTCCAGGGCCTCGTCAAGTGGTTCCCGATCAAGGCCGGTGTCTTCAAGCACACGATCGGCCACGTGCGGGCAGTCGACGGGGTGGACCTGAGCATTCTTCGCGGGGAGACGCTCGGCGTCGTCGGCGAGTCGGGCTGTGGCAAGACGACGCTGGGCCGGACGATCATCAAGCTCACGGAGCCGACGGAGGGCACCATCGTCTTCAAGGGCAAAGACATCACGACGTACAAGCGGAAGCAGATGCGGCCGGTGCGCCGCGACATCCAGATCGTGTTCCAGGACCCGTATGCCTCGCTGAACCCGAGGATGACCGTGCGCGAGATCGTCGCGGAGCCGCTCCGGATTCACGGCCTGTACCGCGGCAAGGAAGGGCAGCGCAAGGTTGAAGGACTGCTGCGGACGGTCGGCCTCAGTCCCGAGCACGCGAACCGTTTCCCGCACGAGTTCTCGGGCGGCCAGCGACAGCGCATCGGCGTCGCCCGCTCGCTCGCGCTCAACCCGGAGCTGCTGGTACTCGACGAGCCAGTGTCGGCGCTCGACGTGTCGATCCAGGCGCAGGTTGTGAACCTCCTGGACCAGCTCCAGGACGAGTTCGGGCTTACCTACCTTTTCATCGCCCACGATTTGTCCGTCGTCCGCCACATCTCCGACCGCGTCGCCGTCATGTATCTCGGCAAGGTGATGGAGGTCGGAACGCGAGAGCAGATCTATGAGACGCCCATGCACCCGTACACGCAGGCGCTGCTGTCGGCCGTCCCGATTGAAAACCCGGATCAGCGCGGCAGGCGCCACCGGATCATGCTCGAAGGTGACGTGCCGAGCCCGGCGAACCCGCCATCGGGATGCCGGTTCCGGACACGCTGCTGGATGGCCAAGGAGATTTGCGCCCAGGAGGAGCCGCCGCTCGTGCCTCGCGGCGGCACCGGGCAGCCAGTCGCCTGCCACTTCGCCGAGGTGATGCGACCGCTCGCGCTCGACGAAGCGCCCTCGGAGCGGCTCAGCGCTCTGCCAAAGCGCTCGACGAGCTGACGTTGCCGTCTAACTCTCTGCTCCCGGGCTCGTCTGTATGGGCATGAGACCGGTTCGGCCTCTTGTGTGTGAACGGGTTCGTGGCCAGATCTCCGTCGGGCTCGACGGAGAGCTGTCGCAGCTCGAGCGCGCGATGATCGCCTCCCATCTGGAGCGCTGCGGCACGTGCCGTGAGTACGAAGGCGAAGTGAGCTGCTTCACGCAGGCGATTCGCGCGGCGCCGCTCGAGCCGATGGCTCGGGCCATCACGATTCCGCGCCGCAGCCGTCACGTCGGCACACGCGTGCAGGTCGCCGCCGCGGCAGCTGTCGCTGTTGTTGCCCTCGTCGGTGCGAGCCAGGCCTTGCGAGGCCAGCAGCTCAACCTCGACCCGACGTTCGTTCCCGCCGGCTCCTTGCACATCAATTACCAGACGCGCGAGCAGGTCGAGCGCGAACAGGCGATCCTCGCCCGCGCACGGCCCGGTCACCCGGTCCAGTTACAGGGCAAAGCCCTGTAAGCGCGAAAGTCTGACGACTTTCGAGCGCTGAGCTGGTCCTCCGAGTGGCCGTTGTGAGCCGCGCCCGCCAGGTCGGTCGCGGCGGCGATTCGCATCGACACGGTCGTCGGACCGGTGCGCGTCTTCTAGATGTCGAGGTACGCAGGAGGTGGAGTGCGCGTCCGATCAACGGCGTCATCGGTCTGCCGGTTCCCGAAGGTCGTGTAGCCAGACTCTGCGCGGCGGACGTCCTCCCGTCGGAGGGCGCGGTGACGTTTCTGGCGCGCAGCCAGGTAGATCAGGGCGAAGGAAAAAGAGCGATGGCCCACAGCGCGACCACAAGGTCGGTGGAGCCGAGGCCGATGAGAAGCAATGCGAGGAAGGCGGCATTGACGATCAGAAGCGCCCAAGTCACCTTGTGCCGTTGAAGCAGGCTCAACACCACGCATGGTATCCCCCGTGCGGCTTTGTTTCGCCACTCTCTTAGCCCACGCGGGTAGCCGACTCGATACCGCCGCCGCGGCCGACATGTGCGGCCGCGGTTCACCATCGCTGCGCGGAGACGTCCCGCGCTCGGAAATCGTCAGATTTCCGAGCTCAATGAGAGCCGATTGGCTCGACGGTGATGCCCTGCTCGTCGAGGCTCGCGAGTACGCGGTTCGCCTTCGTCCAGCCGGGGAACTGCAGCGCGTTCGTGCCGGTCAGCAGGGCTTCCATCCCTTCCACGCTCGCGTCGTGCGCCGTGCCGGCAAGGCCTGCCGCGAGCTCGTGATAGGCGGCGACGAGCTGTTCGGTCTCGTCTTCGAACCCCTCCGCCGAGCCAGCTGCGTCGAAGTCGTCGGCAGCCTCGTCGATCTGGTCTGCCGCCGTCTCCATCCGCTGGACGAGGTCGTCCACGTCCCCAGAACCGACGGTGATCTGGGCGAGCGCGAAGTCCACGCGGTCTCGGGCGGACACGACCGAGTCGGTGTAGTCCTCCGTGGAGACGGCGCTCGATCCGCCGCAGCCGGCGAGGACGAGCGCGCCGGCGGCAAGCACCGCTGTAGCAGCGATTGTGAGCGTGCGAACCACGGCGAAAGCGTACCCAGGAGGCCGTTAGGTGGCGGTGAGTAGCTCGTTAGGCCTGGTGACTCCGCCGCAGGCAACGCTCGGTCTGAACCGGCTGCGAACCGTCGCATGCCGGCGTCCTCCGTCGCATCCGTATTTCGCAACACGAATGCTCCCTGCGTCCTTGGCCTGCTCGGTTCTCGCGCGGCCAGACCGGAGCGAGCCTACGGCGAAGTCCACTCCGATAGACTTTCCGCATCGGTGCAGCCGCCCTGCGGCGCGCCCATCCCTTCAGCTGACCCAGGAGACGCATGTCCGCCAAGGAGCAAGAGAACGTCGGCAAGATCGTCGAGATCAAAGGTGTCGTCCTCGACGCCGTCTTCCCCGACCGTCTGCCCGAGATCACGAACGCCTTGAGTATCTCCATGACCGACGCGGACAGCGGCGCCGCCCGCGTCCTCATCGCCGAAGTGCAGCAGCACCTCGGTGACGACCGCGTGCGCGCGGTCGCCATGGACTCGACGGACGGCCTGGCGCGCGGCGCTGACGCCGTCGACACGGGCGCCGCCATCAGCGTGCCCGTTGGCCCCGCCACGCTCGGCCGGCTCTGGAACGTCATCGGGGAGCAGATCGACAAGGGCGAACCGGTGACAGGCGGCGAGCGCTGGCCGATCCACCGGGCCGCTCCGGACTTCGCCGACCTGTCGCCGAAGCTCGAGGTCTTCGAAACCGGCATGAAGGTGGTCGACCTCACGGCGCCGTTCGTTCGCGGAGTGGCAAGATCGGCCTCTACGGAGGCGCGGGTCTCGGCAAGACCGTGCTCATCCAGGAGCTGATCCACAACGTCGCCACGCAGCACGCCGGCGTCTCCGTGTTCGCCGGCGTGGGGGAGCGCACGCGCGAAGGCAACGACCTCTGGCTCGAGATGCAGGAGTCCGGTGTCATCGACCGCGTGGCGCTCGTCTACGGCCAGATGAACGAGCCCCCGGGAGCACGGCTGCGCGTCGGCCTGTCCGGGCTGACGATGGCCGAGTACTTCCGTGACCAGGGTCAGGATGTGCTGCTCTTCATCGACAACATCTTCAGGTTCGTGCAGGCGGGCTCGGAGGTGTCGGCGCTGCTCGGCCGCATGCCGAGCGCCGTCGGCTACCAGCCGACGCTCGCCAGCGAGATGGGCGAGCTCCAGGAGCGCATCACCTCTACGACCACGGGCTCGGTGACGTCGGTGCAGGCCGTCTACGTCCCGGCGGACGACATGACCGACCCGGCGCCGGCAGGCACGTTCGCCCACCTCGACGCGTTCATCGTGCTCTCGCGGCCGATCTCGGAGAAGGGCATCTACCCCTCTATCGACCCGCTCCAGTGCTTCTCGCGTGCCCTCCAGCCCGGGGTCATCTCCGACGAGCACTACGAGACGACGACGCGCGTGTTGGAGATCCTCCAGCGCTACAAGGACCTCCAGGACATCATCGCCATCCTCGGCATGGACGAGCTCTCGGACGAGGACAAGCTCACCGTGTCACGGGCACGGAAGATCGAGCGCTTCCTCTCACAGCCGATGAACGTGGCCGAGGCGTTCACGGCGCGTCCCGGCGTCTACGTGAAGCTCGAGGACACGGTCAAGGGCTTCCGTGAGATCGTCGAGGGCAAGCACGACGAGCTGCCCGAGCAGGCCTTCTACATGGTCGGCACGATCGAGCAGGCGATGCAGGAGGCGCAGGGCTCGGTCACCGTCCCCGAGACGGCCACTGAGGAGCCGGAGGAGACCGAGGAAGCCGAAGCCGAAGCCGAAGCCGAACCGGTCGCTGCCTCGTAGGCCGTGGCCGACGAGCGGAAGTCATTCGAGGTCTCGCTCGTGACGCCCGAGGGCCCGGCGTACGAAGGCCTCGCGAAGATGGTCGTCGTGCCGGGCGCCGCCGGTGAGATCGGCGTGCTCGCGCGGCACGCGCCGCTCGTCGCGATGCTGAAGGCCGGCTCGACGCGCGTGCATGTGGACGAGGGGAACGTGATCGAGTTCGCGACGGGCGCAGGCTTCTTCAAGGTGGAGCAGGACCGCGCTCTCGCGCTCGTCGACGACGCCGTCGATGCACGCGAGATCGACACTGCGCGGGCACAGCAGCAGCTGGAGGAGGCAAAGGCGGACCTGGAGCGCGTCGAGGCGGGCGAGTCGGACGCCGACCGCTGGCAGCTCGAGCAGCGCATCCGCCACGCCGAGAACCAGCTTGCGGTCGCGGGCCGACCGTAGGAAGACCCGGCGAGGCCTGTCGCGGCTGATATAGAGGCCCGCATGAGCGCGGCCGAGCGACTGACGGCGCTCCTCGAGCGGGAGATCGTGCTCCTCGACGGCGCGTGGGGGGTGTTGATCCAGCGCGACGTGCGCGGGGAGGAGGCGTACCGGGGCGAACGGTTCCGTGACCACCCGCGCGACGTGGCGGGAGACCCGGACCTCCTCAACCTCACGAGGCCGGACAAGGTCCTCGACATCCACCGCTCCTACTTCGCCGCCGGCGCCCGCATCGCGACGACGAACACGTTCACCGCCACATCGATCGGGCAGGCCGATTACGGCCTCGAGCCGTGGGTTGCCGAGATGAACGTTGCCGGCGCCAGGCTCGCCCGCGAGGCAGCCGACGAGGTTGGAGGGTTCGTCGCCGGCTCCGTCGGCCCGCTCAACGTCACGCTGTCGCTGTCCCCGAAGGTCGAAGATCCCGCGTTTCGCGCCGTCACGTTCGACGAGGTCTGCGCTGCCTACGCCGAGCAGATGGCCGCTCTCGTCGAAGGAGGCGTCGACCTGCTGATGATCGAGACCGTGTTCGACACGCTGAACGCGAAGGCTGCGATCGCCGCAGCGCTCGACGTCGCGCCACAGATCCCGCGCTGGATCTCATTCACCGCCATCGACGCGAGCGGGCGCAACCTGTCGGGGCAGACGGTAGAAGCGTTCTGGCGCTCCGTCGAGCACGCAGAGCCGCTGATCGTCGGCGTCAATTGCTCGCTCGGCGCGACGGAGATGCGCCCGTACGTCGAAGGCCTGGCGGACGTGGCGTCGACGTACGTGTCCTGCCACCCGAACGCAGGCCTTCCGAACGAGCTGGGGCTCCACGACGAGCAGCCCGGCGACACGAGCCGCTATCTCCGCGAGTTCGCGGAGGAAGGGCTCGTCAACGTCGTCGGGGGCTGTTGCGGGACGACCCCGGATCACGTGCGGGCGATCGCGGCCACGGTGAGGGGGCTCGCGCCGAGAGAGATTCCGAAGCGACGGCGGCAACCCGCGTTCAGCGGCCTGGAGCCGTTCGTGATCGGGCCCGACACGGGGTTCGTGATCGTTGGCGAGCGAACGAACGTCACCGGATCGGCCCGCTTCCGCCGCCTCGTCGAGGCGGACGACTACCAGGGAGCGGTCGACGTCGCTCTCGACCAGGTGCGCGGCGGGGCCAATCTCATCGACGTGAACATGGACGCGGACCTCCTCGAGTCCGAGGCCGCCATGACCCGGTTCCTCAACCTCGTAGCGACCGAGCCGGAAGTGTCCGTGCTGCCGATCATGGTCGACAGCTCGCGCTTCTCCGTCATCGAGGCGGGGCTGAAGTGTGTCCAGGGGAAGGGCGTCGCCAACTCGCTCAGCCTCAAGGAGGGCGAGGAGCCGTTCCTCGATCAGGCCCGCCGCGTGCGCCGCCTAGGGGCCGCAGCGCTCGTGATGGCGTTCGACGAGCAGGGTCAGGCCGAGACCGTCGATCGCAAGGTCGAGGTTTGCGCGCGGGCGTACGCGTTGCTCACCGAGCGCGCCGGCTACGCGCCCGAGGACATCATCTTCGACCCCAACATCCTCGCCATCGGCACCGGGATCGAGGAGCATGCCGAGTTCGCGAAGTCGTTCATCGAGGCGATCCGGTTGATCAAGGAGCGCTGTCCGGGAGCGAGCGTGTCGGGTGGCATCTCGAATCTCTCGTTTGCGTTCCGTGGCGCGGACCATGTGCGCGAGGCGATTCACTCCGCGTTCCTCTTCCACGCCATCCAGGCGGGGCTCGACATGGGCATCGTCAACGCCGGGCAGCTCGCGGTCTACGAGAACGTCGGCGCCGAGCTGCTCGGGCTCGTCGAGGACCTGATCTTCGACCGTCGGCCCGATGCGACGGAGCGATTGCTCGAGTACGCGCAGCGCGTGGAAGGCGATGCGACGAAGCGCGAGGTCGATCTCTCCTGGCGGGAAAAGCCGGTCGAGAAACGGCTCGAGCACGCGCTCGTGCACGGGATCGTCGACTACATCGAGGAGGATGTCGAGGAGGCGCGTCAGCGTGTCGACCGGCCGCTCGACGTAATCGAAGGGCCGCTCATGGACGGCATGCAGGTCGTCGGCGACCTCTTCGGCTCCGGGCGAATGTTCTTGCCGCAGGTCGTGAAGAG
The DNA here is from genome assembly GCA_963704335.1 of uncultured Actinomycetes bacterium. Taxonomy (GTDB): domain Bacteria; phylum Actinomycetota; class Thermoleophilia; order Gaiellales; family Gaiellaceae; genus PALSA-612. Next base: position 2,885,572 of record OY969889.1, on the reverse strand, counting down.
CGCGCGCGCGATGAAGCGCGCGGTCGCCTATCTCGAGCCGTTCATGGAACTGGAGCGCGGCGAGACGGGGAAGAGCCGGTCGCGAGGCGTCGTCGTCCTCGCCACGGTCAAGGGCGACGTCCACGACATTGGCAAGAACATCGTCGGCGTCGTGCTCGGGTGCAACAACTACGACGTCGTCGACCTCGGCGTGATGGTGCCTGCGGACAAGGTGCTCGAGACGGCGAACGAGGTCGGCGCCGACATCGTCGGCCTCTCGGGCCTGATCACGCCCTCGCTCGACGAGATGGTCCACGCGGCGCGCGAGATGGAGCGGCGCGGCGAGACGCGGCCTTTGCTCATCGGCGGCGCGACGACGTCGAAGCTCCACACGGCCGTGCGGATCGCCCCCGAGTACTCATCTCCGACCGTTCACGTGCTCGATGCGTCGCGGGTCGTCAAGGTCGTCTCCGCGCTGCTCGACGCGGACCGCCGGTCGGTGTTCGAGCGGGAGAACGTCGCGCTGCAGGACACGCTTCGCGAGCAGCACGCCGAGCGCGGACGGAAGCTCGTCCTTCCGCTCGCGGATGCCCGCGCGCGGCGTCACGGCGTGGGCTTCGAAGAGCTGCCGTCCCCACCGTTCACCGGCACGCGAACCCTCGCGCCCGATCTCGAGACGCTCCTCCGCTACGTCGACTGGACGTTCTTCTTCCACGCCTGGGGCCTGAAGGGGCGCTATCCGGCGATCCTCGAGCAGCCCGCGGCCCAGGAGCTCTACGACGACGCCACGGCACTCCTCGACGAGCTCGTTCGAGAGTCACGCCTGCTCCCACGTGGCATCTACGGCTTCTGGCCTGCGCATGCTGACGGGGACGACGTCGTCGTCGACGGCGCCACACGTTTCTGCTTTCTCCGCCAACAGGCCGACCACGGCGACTCGCGCCCGAATCGCTGTCTCGCCGACTACGTCGCACCGGAGGGCGATGCGATCGGCGCCTTCGCCGTGTCGATCCACGGCGCGGACGAGCTCGCGGAGCGCTATGCGGCGGAGTACGACGACTATCGGTCGATCATGGTCAAGGCGCTCGCCGACCGGTTGGCCGAAGCCTTCGCCGAGTACGCGCACGAGCAGGCTCGTCACGCGTGGTACGCGCCGACGGAGACGCTGTCGGCGGGCGGCCTGATCGAAGAGCGCTACCGGGGCATCCGCCCGGCATTCGGGTATCCCGCCTGTCCCGATCACACGGAGAAGCGGCCGCTCTTCGCCCTGCTCGCGGCGCACGAGGCTGGGATGACGCTGACGGAGACGTGCGCGATGCTTCCGGCCTCGAGCGTCAGCGGCATCTTTCTCCACCATCCGCAGTCGCGGTACTTCTCGGTGGGCCGGATCGGTCGCGACCAGGCGGAGGACTACGCGGCCCGCAAGGACATGCCGTTGGCGGAAGTGGAGCGTTGGCTAGGCCCCAACCTCGGGTACGAGCCGGGTTGAGCCGAAAGCCGGTCCGTCGCGTCGGGTATCGTGGCGCGATGCGATTCCCGTGCCATGTCGGTGCGATGAGTCGCTTCTGAGACTGTGCGAACTACGCTGAAACGAGGCCAGGGGCGCAGCGCGGCCGCCGGCGGCATCGGCCGCGCGATGCTGCCGCCGGATGCTCTCTCGCCCGTCACCGTGTACGAGGCGCCGCAGCCTCCGCGCCGCGGCGGCCTGGGGCTCCTCGCTCGCGTGCTCGGCATCGTCGCCGCCGGCGTGGCCGCGCTCGTCGTGTCGCTCACCGGCGGCATCTACCTCTGGCTGCACGAGAGCGTCGCTGCAGTCAGCGCGCATTCGGCGGACGTGAAAGCCGCGCAGACGACGCTCGACGGCGTGCCGCCGGCCGACAAGGCCGCGATCGCGCTGGTGATCGGCTACGACCGCCGTCACGGCGAGGCGGAGGGCACTCCGTCGCGCTCGGACACGCTGATGCTGCTCCGCGCCGACCCACAGACGGACACGATCTCGATGCTGTCCCTGCCACGCGACATGGTGGTCGAGATCCACTGCCCGGACTCGGTCTTCACCTCGAAGATCAACGCCGCGTACTCCACCTGTGGCGCCCCGGGCGCGCTCAACACCGTTCGCAACCTCACCGGGTTGCCGATCAACTATCTGCTGACCGTCAACTTCCGCGGCTTCAAGAAGATCGTCAACACGCTCGACGGAGTCTGGGTGGACGTCGACCGGCGCTACTTCAACGACAACGCCGGAGTCAGCCCTGGGTTCGGCTACGCGAAGATCAACCTCCAGCCCGGCTACCAGCGACTGACCGGCGGTGCAGCGCTCGACTACGCGCGCTACCGGCATACGGACTCCGACTTCCACCGCGTGGCCCGCCAGCAGCTTTTCGTAACAGCGATGAAGGAGCAGTTCGGCCGCAGCTTCTCCGTGACAAAGGTGCCGAGCCTCGTCGGGGCCATCACGAAGAACGTCGAAGTCGGTGTCGGCGGCGGCGGCGAGTTGACCCCACGCACGATTCTCCGCTACGCGCTGTTCGCCTACGGGCTGCAGGGCGGCCACTTCTTCCAGGAGAAGATCGACGGGCTGACGGGGTACTCGGAGCTGACGACGGAAAGCGCGAACGTCCAGGACGCGGTCGCGAGGTTCTCGAGCCCCGACGTGGAGGCGCCCAAGGTCGCGACCGCCGTCGCCTTGAAGCGCAAGCTGAAGTCGTCCACGCCGAAGCCGGCCAACACGACGGTTCTTGTGCTCAACGGCTACGTCGTGCCTGGCGCCGCCGCCGAGGCGAGGTACCTCCTCTCCCAACGAGGGTTCGCGACGGTCGAGGGGGCTGCGAATTCGACCGGGAATGCGCCATGGGACGACCAGTTCCACACGAAGGTGTTCTACAACGGCGGGAAGCCGCGAGCCCGCGCTGCCGCCGTCTCGATGGCCGGATTGTTCGGGGCGGCCGAGGCAGTTCCGTATGCGTCTCGCCGGCAGTGCACCGGCCCGCCGCTCAAGCAACCTCGCAGCTGCCACCTGCGGCCGCTCACGAACGGGGCGATGCTCACGGTGGTCGTGGGGCAGACCTTCCACAACGCGCTCGCGCCCGCGCCTGCGAGGGAGGAAATCGTCCGCACGCCGCCCGACGTCCGGCGCGACCGGTCGGCCACCGTCTCGCTCGTCCGCGCGCAGAAGAACAAGGTCGGCTTCGACCTCATGGTGCCGTCGGTGCTCGACCGCTCGTCGTCTCCCGACTCCAACGTGCCGGTGCGCACCTACCGGATCGCAGATGACCACGACGCCGTTCGGCTCGTCTTCCAGCGCGGCCTGGAGTACTGGGGTGTGCAGCAGATGAACTGGCCGGACGCGCCCGTTCTCGAGAGCAGAAGCCTGCACCGCGTGATCAACGGGCGCGGCTACGACTTCTACTACCGCGGACGGAAGCTGCACATGATCGCGCTCCGCCAGGGCGACGCGAGCTACTGGGTGGTCAACACGCTGCTCGACTCTCTGTCCAACGAGACGATGATCGCGATCGCGAAGGGCCTGCAGCCACTCGACCCGCCCAAGAAGGCGAAGGGTAAGGCGAAGCAGAAGCAGAATCAGACGTGAGCCGCATTACCGTCTTCGGAGCCGGCTACGTGGGGCTGGTCACCGGCGCCTGCTTCGCGGACCTCGGCCATGACGTCGTCGTCCGCGACGTCGTCCCCGAGAAGATCGACGCCCTGCGCGCCGGAGGCGTTCCGATCCACGAGCCGGGCCTGAAAGACGTGATCGAGCGCGCGGGCGAACGACTCCGTTTCACGCTGGATGTCGGCGAGGCTCTCGATGGAGCCGAGCTCGCGTTCGTCGCCGTCGGCACGCCGCCGACGTACTCCGGCGATCCCGACCTCTCGGCCGTGTGGACCGTCGTCGACGAGCTGCCTGCAGGGGTCGAGACGACGCTCGTCATGAAGAGCACGGTTCCGCCGGGAACGGGCGAGAAGGTGCGGCGCGCGCTCGACGCCCGCGGGCTGAGCGACGTCGCCTACGTCTCCAACCCTGAGTTTCTGGCCGAAGGGACGGCTGTTCACGACTTCATGCATCCCGACCGCGTCGTCGTGGGCGCGTTCGAGCCCGAGGACTGGGAGCGCGTCGCCAAGCTCTACGAGCCGCTCGACACGACAATCGTGCGCACCGACGTCGCCTCGGCCGAGATGATCAAGCTCGCGTCCAACGCGTTCCTCTCCACGCGCATCAGCTTCATCAACGAGATCGCGAGCGTCTGCGAGCTCGTCGGCGCCGATGTGGTCGATGTCGCTGCCGGCATCGGCCTCGACCGTCGGCTCGGCCCGCATTTCCTCAAGGCAGGGCTCGGCTTCGGCGGCAGCTGTTTTCCAAAAGATGTCTCGGCGCTCAAGCAGCTGGCCGGGAACTCCGGTTATCACTTCCAGCTGCTCGCGGCCGTCATCGAGGTGAACGAGCTCCAGCGCCGGCGCGTGATCCACAAGCTCGAGAAGCACCTGGGCAACCTGCATGGGAAGGAGATCGCACTCCTCGGGCTCGCCTTCAAGCCGGGCACCGACGACCTCCGTGAGGCGCCCAGCCTCGTCATCGCCGCGCGCCTCCTCGCCGAGGGCGCGGAAGTGCGCGCGTGGGACCCGATCGCCGACGCCCGTGCGCTGCTGCCCGAGGTCACGTTCGTGTCGAGCGTGCTCGATGCCGTGCGCGATGCCGATGCCGCCGTGGTGGTCACGGAGTGGCCAGAGGTGGCCGCGCTCGCTACGCCGGAGGCGCAGGCGGCGATGCGCAAACCGCTCGTGGTCGACGGTCGCAATTTTCTCGATCCAGAGACAATGCGCGGTCTCGGCTTCACGTACGAGGGCGTCGGCAGGCCCGTGCCGGTCGAAATCGAACGCTGAGGAGCATGGAGGCGATCATCCTCGCCGGGGGCAAGGCCGAGAGGCTTGGAGACGCTGCCGGTGGCAGGCCCAAGTCGCTGGTGCCCGTCGCAGGCAGGCCGCTTGCCGCGTACCAGGTCGCGGCGCTGGCCGGCGCGGGTGTCGACCACGTGATCGTCAGCTGCGCCGCGGGCGCGGGCGCAGAGTTCGAGCGCGAGCTTGCCGATCTGGGCGCTGACGTGACAGTGGTCGAGGAGCCGGAGCCGCTCGGGCGCGGGGGCGGGCTGCGCTATGCGGCCGCCGCGCGCCGCGAGCAGGGCGACGTCTACGCACTGAACGGAGACGAGCTCCTGGCGCTCGACTTCGAAGCCCTCCTGGCCAGGCACCGCGAGGGCGGCGCGGCTGCCACCATCACCGTCACGCAGCCACCATCCTCGTTCGGGGTCGTCGAGCTGGACGACAGCGACCTGGTCACGGGGTTCGACGAGACCGCTCGCATCCCGTACTGGGTCAGTTGCGGCGTGTATGTGCTCGGTGCCGACGCAGTGGCTGCTCTGCCCGAGCGCGGCGACCACGAGACGAGCACGTTCCCGCAGCTCGCCGAGGCCGGACGGCTCGCCGCCTTTCGCTACGACGGCCTCTGGATCACCGTGAACACGCCGAAAGACCTTCGGCGCGCCGAGGAGCACGTCTCCGCGAACCCCGAGTGGCTCGCGTGAGCGAGTATTCGTTCGAGCCGCGGAAGGTCGAGAAGCCGTGGGGCTGGGAGCTGATCTGGGCCCTCACGGACGCGTACTGCGGCAAGCTGCTCTTCGTCCGCGCCGGCGAGGCGCTGTCGCTCCAGTACCACGAGCGAAAGGACGAATCGTGGTACGTGCAGGAGGGCCGCGCCGAGCTCGAGCTGTCGGCCGTCGACGCCGACGAGCGTGAGCTCGTGGAAATCACGGCGGGCGACTCGTTCCACTTTCGACCGCTGACCGTGCATCGCGTCCGTGCGCTCGAGGACACGCTCGTGATCGAGGTCTCGACACCGGATCTGGACGACGTCGTACGGCTCGAGGACGCCTACGGGCGGGAGGGCACGACCAAACCTTGACGTAGTTGTGTTAAGGTAGCCACGTGGAACGAATGACGATCGGCGCGGCCGCCCGGCATACGGGCTGGTCTCCGCGCATGCTCCGCTATCTCGAGCAGGCCGGGCTCGTCGAGCCGCAGAGGTCGTCGAGCGGTTACCGCCGCTACGGCCTGAAGGAGCTCAACCGGCTACGCTCGTTGCGAGAGCTCTTGCGCCGGTTCGAAGTAGAGATCGGCGACGTGGCGTTCGCCGCCCGGCTGCGGCGAGACCCTGCCTTGCGAGCGGCCTTGGACGGCTGGCTCGCCGGGCTGGAGCTGGAGGCGTTGGAGTGGGAGCAGGCAAAGCACGAGCGGCTGCTGGCCGCATAGGAATCACTGACGAGAGGGAGTGTGATGGCAGCGACCAAGCGACATGACGTGAAGGACCTGGCCCTGGCGCCGGAAGGCGTGCGGCGGATCGAGTGGGCCGACCGGCAGATGCCGGTGCTCTCGGCGATCCGAGACCGGTTCGAGAGCGAGAAGCCGCTCGCCGGCTACCGGGTCTCCGCGTGCCTGCATGTAACGACCGAGACGGCGAACCTCATGCGAACCCTGACGGCAGGAGGCGCCGACGTCGTCCTCTGCGCGTCCAACCCGCTGTCGACACAGGACGACACAGCCGCCGCGCTCGTCGAGGAGTACGGCGTGTCCGTCTTCGCCATCAAGGGTGAGGACAACGACACGTACTACGCCCACATCGACGCAGCCGTCGACCACAAGCCGCATCTGACGATGGACGACGGGGCTGACGTGATCGGCGTCCTGCACTCGGCGCGGCGCGAGCAACTCGGCGAGATCATCGCGGGCACCGAGGAGACGACGACGGGCGTCATCAGGCTGAAGGCGCTCGAGGCCGACGGCAAGCTCGGCTTCCCGATCATCGCCGTCAACGACGCGAAGACGAAGCACCTCTTCGACAATCGCTACGGCACGGGCCAGTCGACGATCGACGGCATCGTGCGGGCGACGAACGTGCTGCTCGCCGGAAGGCGGTTCGTCGTAGCCGGCTACGGCTGGGTGGGCCGTGGCGTCGCGATGCGCGCGCGTGGCATGGGTGCGCACGTGATCATCACCGAGGTCGAGCCGGTGCCGGCGCTCGAAGCCGCGATGGACGGGTTCGAGGTGCTGACGATGGCGCAGGCGGCTCGTGTCGGAGACATCTTCTGTACGGCCACCGGCGACAAGAACGTGATCGGCACGGAGCACTTCGCGCTCATGAAGGACGGCGCGATTCTCGCCAACACAGGCCACTTCAACGTGGAGATCGAGATTCCGGCGCTTCGGGCGGCCGCGACGGAGACGCGCACGGCTCGCGAGTTCGTCGAGGAGTTCGTGCTCGAGGACGGACGCAGGATCTACCTCGTCGCCGACGGGAGACTCGTGAACCTCGCGGCCGCGGAGGGCCACCCGGCATCCGTAATGGACATGTCGTTCGCCAACCAGGCGCTCTCGGCCGAGTACGCCGTCGAGAACGCAGCACGGCTCGAGCGGCGCGTGTACCCGGTGCCCGAGGAGATCGACGCCGAGATCGCCCGTCTCAAGCTCGCGTCGATGGGCATCGAGATCGACAAGCTGACCGAGGAGCAGGAGCGCTACCTCGCCTCGTGGGACGAAGGGACCTAGCCATCTCGGACACGTCTAGGTGCCAGACACAGTGACAGTCACTGAGACTGTCACTGTGTCTCTTTGAGGCATGGCTGACCCGGCGATCGGCTTGCTGCACCCCGGCGAGATGGGGACGGCGCTCGCGACGCAGCTGCGGCCGGCGCGTCCGATCTTGTGGGCGTCCTCGGGTCGCAGCGCCGCTACCGCGGAGCGTGCCGAGCAGGCAGGCCTGCGCGACGCTGCCACGGTCGAGGAGCTCGCCGAGTCGAGCGAGGTCATCCTCAGCGTCTGCCCGCCCCACGCAGCACTGGATGTGGCGAAGTCGGTGGCAGGGTTCGGCTTCACGGGCGTCTACGTCGACGCGAATGCCGTGTCCCCGCAGACGGCGCGCGAGATCGGGAGCGCGATCGAGAACCGCGGCGGCCGCTACGTGGACGGTGGGATCGTCGGCCCTCCGCCGCGGGAAGGCGTGCCGACGCGCCTCTACCTTTCAGGCCCCACAGCCCCGGCCGTCGCCGAGCTCTTTCGGGACACCGTCGTCCAGGCCCGGGTCGTGTCGGACGAGGCGGGCTCGGCGTCGGCGGTGAAGATGGCGTACGCGGCGTGGTCCAAGGGCGCCGCGGCGATGCTGATCGCGATCCGTGCGCTGGCTCGCGCAGAGGGCATCGAGGCGACACTGCTCGAGGAGTGGCAGGAGTCCGTTCCGGAGCTTCCCGAGCGGTCTCGCCGGGCAGCGCTGTCCGCGGGCCGCAAGGGATGGCGATTTGCCGGTGAGATGGACGAGATCGCCCGCACGTTCGCTGCAGCCGGCCTGCCGGATGGCTTTCACCAGGCTGCTGCGGAGATCTACCGGCGCCCGGAGCTGACCACCGAGCGAGAGCCGTGAACGTGGCCGGCTCGCTGCTTCCGGAGCAGATCATCAGGCTGGAGGACGAACGCGTCGTTCTGCTCGACCAGAGGCGACTACCCGACGAAGAGGTGGAGCTCGAGTGCCGGAGCGCGGCCGAAGTGGCCGAAGCGATCCGGACGCTTGCCGTCCGCGGCGCGCCCGCCATCGGCGTCGCGGCCGCATACGGCTACGTGCTCGCCGCCCTGCTCGGTCACGACCTCGACGAGGCCGATCGGGTGCTGCGGTCGTCGCGACCGACCGCCGTCAACCTTGCGTGGGCGCTCGACAGGATACGAGTTGATCCAACTTCTGAGCGCGCGCGAGAGATCCACGCGGAAGAAGTGGAGCGCTGCAGGCGCATGGCCGAACACGCGATCACGCTGTTGCGTCCGGCCACGCGCGCGCTGACGCATTGCAACACCGGGGCGCTGGCGACGGGCGGCTACGGGACGGCGCTCGGGGCGATCCGGCTCGGTCACGAGCGAGGCCTCGTCGAGCATGTCTGGGTGGGGGAGACGCGGCCGCTCGACCAGGGCGCGAGGCTCACTGCCTGGGAGCTCGAGCAGCTCGGCATCCCGTTCTCGGTGATCGTGGACAGCGCGGCCGCGTCGCTCCTGGCGCGCGGTCTCGTCGACGTCGTGCTTACCGGCGCCGACCGTATCGCGGCCAACGGCGACACCGCGAACAAGATCGGGACGTACGGTCTGGCCGTGCTCGCCCGCCATCACGACGTCCCATTCGTGGTCGTGGCGCCGACCTCGACGATCGACCACGACGCGCTTGACGGTGATGCGATCCCGATCGAGGAGCGCAGTGCTTCGGAGGTCAGCGAGCGGTTTCCGGCGTCTAACCCGGCGTTCGACGTCACGCCGGCCGAGCTGATCGACGCGATCGTGACCGAGGACGGCGTCAGGCGAGGCGCACCCGTCGCATGAGGCTGCTCGTCCTGGCAGCGGGCTACGCGACGCGGCTCTACCCGCTGACCCGCGACCGGCCCAAGGCGCTGCTGCCCGTCGGCGGCAGGCCGATGGCCGATCGCTTGCTCGACGTTCTCGACCCGATCGGCTTCGAGGCCGTCCACGTTGTCACGAACGCTCGCTTTGCCGACAGCTTTCGCGAGTGGGCGGAAGGCAAGGCCGTGACGGTGATCGATGACGGAACGACGAGCGACGAAGACCGCCTGGGGGCGATCGGTGACATCGGCTTCGTGATCGAGCGCGAGGGCATCGACGACGACCTTGTCGTCGTGGCCGGGGACAACCTGTTCACGGAACCGCTGGGCGACTTCGGTCGTGCCGCCCGGGAGCGTGGCGCACCGCTGCTCGCCATCCATGACGTCGGTGACCTCGAGCTCGTCCGCGGCCGCTACAACTCGATCGAGGTAGACGCGCACGGCCGCATCACGTTCTTCGAGGAGAAGCCCGAGGAGCCGCGCTCCACGCTGTCCGGCATCGCGCTCTACTTCTATCCGCGCGACACGCTGCCGCTGATCGGGGAGTACCTCGCCGCCGGCAACAATCCCGACCAGCCCGGTCGTCTCATCCAGTGGCTGTACCCGCGCGTGGAGGTCTTCACCTGGCACGTGCCCGGCCAGTGGTACGACATCGGCTCCCGTGAGCAGCTCGAGGAAGCCGACCGCGTCTTTTCACAGAGCTGACGCAGAGGCGTAACTGCTCCCGCCGTACGGTGGGTGGCAGTGCTCGACCTGCTCTTCCCGAGGCGGTGCGTGGTCTGCCGCAACCCGGGCGAGGAGCTGTGCGCGACGTGTCTCGCCGGCCTGCGGCGCATCCCGCTGCCGCTCTGCGAGCGCTGTGGGGCGCCGACGGCCTGGCCGGTGCGCCGCTGCGGCGAGTGCGCCGGACGCCGGCTGGCGTTTGCCTCGGCCAGAGCGGGCATCGTCTACGACGAAGCCGCCCGCGGCCTTGTCCGCAGCTGGAAAGAGCGCGGGCTGCGCGGCCTCGCAGGCGTTGGCGCCGAGCTCGTGACCGGAGCTGTGGCGGTTCCTGCCGTCGTCGCCCTCTGCGCGGTGCCGCCGGATCCGGACCGGGCCCTCCTGCGCGGTGAGCACCCGGCAACCGCTCTCACGCGCGAGTTGAGCGGCCGCTGGCACCTGCCCGTCGTCGCGCCCATCACGCGCTCGGCACCGCGTCCGCGGCAGGCAGGGCTCGCGCTCGCCGCCCGCCGCGGCAACGTTCGCGGCACGTTTACGCCGATCGGGGACTCCCCGGCGAGCGTCTGTCTCGTTGACGACGTGTACACGACCGGCGAGACCGTGAACGCTGCCGCCTCCGCTGTGCGCAAGGCGGGCGCTCGCCGCGTACACGTCGTGAGCTTTGCGAGGGCGGTGCGGTAGATTCAATGGAGGTAGCGCGTGAGCCGAAAGGGGGACGCGATGCAGCTCCAGGTGAAGGGAAAGAACATCGACCTCACTCCCGACCTCGTCAGTTACGCAGAGCGGAAGATCGGCAAGCTGAACAAGCTGCTCGCCGAACCCACGCCCGTCGTCGTCGAGCTCGCGGTCGAGCGCAACCCGTCCATCGCCAACAACCAGATAGCGGAGGCGACGATCTGGACGAAGGGACCCGTGCTGCGAGCGCGCGAGGCATCGACGGACATGAAGGCCGCCATCGACCAGCTCGCCCACAAGCTCGAGCGGCAGGTCGAGCGCTACCGCGACAAGCGGACCGTCGAACGCCGCCGCGAGGCCTCGCGCTCGAAGGAAACGGCGTAGCCCTGCCTGTCGATCCCGAACAGGGCTGGCTTCCTCCCGGCATCACCGGGCTCTCACGGCAGCGCGAGTGGGACGCCGTGGCCACGGTCGACGCGCCGGGGATGGAGGGCGACAAGGTGGAGCTCGTCGCACTCGAGGACGGGCGGCTGGTCGTCGAAGAGGGATTTGCCGCCGACCCCGAAGCGCTGGCGGCCGGGCTGGCGGGCTCGCTGGCACGACCGTTCCGTGCCTCGGCGGTGCGTCATGCCGACGTCTGGGCCGTCGGTGGGTCGACGATCGAGGTCGTGCAACTCGACCCGAACCCCGAGGGTGACGACCTCGAGCTGAGCTGGGACGGCGAGACGCTCGCGCTCGCCGCCGACGGGATCCCGGTCGACGTCGGGCGCGCCGAGGCGCTCGAGCGGGCCGCCTCGGAGCGCCAGCGTGGCCCGTACGCGGCCCGGGCTCGGCGGCTCGAGGACAATCTGTTCGAGCTGTCCGTCCTGCCGCTGTAGGAGGGTCTGGCGAAACAGAGACTGTGCCGCCGGAATCACGCTGGAGGCCGCGCTGCGGCGTCCTCAGTCGCCCGCGTACTGGATTAGTACGCGGGCTCCCTGCCTCCTTGCATCACAACCTCCAGCGCGCCCCGGCGACGAGCACCGTTCCGCCAAACCCTCCAGGGCGGAACAGCGCTGCCGGTACCCTAGGCCTGTGGCCCAGAACCTCGGCTCGTTCGAGAAGGTCCTGCGCGTCGGCGAAGGCCGTCGCCTCAAGCGGCTCGCCCAGCAGGCGGCCTATATCGGCACGCTCGAGCCCGAGTTCGAGGAGCTCACCGACGACGAGTTGCGCGGCAAGACGGCCGAGTTCAAGCAGCGGATAGAGAACGGCGAGACGCTGGAGGAGATGCTCTTCGAGGCGTACGCCGCCGTGCGCGAAGCATTCAGGCGCACCCACGGCATCCGCCTCTTCGACGTCCAGCTCATGGCGGGCGTCGTTCTCCACGAGGGCGACATCGCAGAGCAGAAGACGGGTGAGGGCAAGACGTTCACCGCGGTGCAGGCGCTGTATCTCAACGCGCTCTCGGGGCACAACGTCCACCTCGTCACCGTCAACGACTACCTCGCCAAGCGCGACTCGGAGTGGACGCGGCCGGTGTACGAAGCGCTCGGCGCCACCGTCGGCGCCATCCAGAACCTCATGCCGTTCGACCAGCGCCGCGCGATGTACGAGTGCGACGTCACGTACGGGACGAACTCCGAGTTCGGCTTCGACTATCTCCGCGACAACATGGCCGTGTCGCTCGAGGGCACGGTCCAGAAGGGCCACCTCTACGCGATCGTCGACGAGGTCGACTCGATCCTCATCGACGAGGCGCGCACGCCGCTCATCATCTCCGGTGAGCCTGAGACGGCGGCGAAGACGTACTACGACTTCGCCCGCGTGGTCCGGCAGCTCGAGGGCGAGCCTTACGTGCCGCCGTCGAAGATCGACCGCCGCGCCGACCCGGACTGCGACTACACATTCGACGAGAAGTTCAAGACCGTGTCGCCGCTGCCGCGCGGCATCGAGAAGGTCGAGCGTGCGCTCGGCATCGACAACCTCTACGACCCGCGCAACGTCCAGCTCGTCAACCACCTCTCACAGGCGCTGAAGGCGCAGGCGCTGTACCACCGTGACAAGGAGTACGTGATCCAGGACGGCGAGGTGAAGATCGTCGACGAGTTCACCGGTCGCATCATGGAAGGCAGGCGCTGGTCCGAGGGCCTCCACCAGGCCGTCGAGGCGAAGGAGAACGTGGGCATCCAGGAGGAGCACGTCACGATGGCGACGATCACGCTCCAGAACTACTTCCGGCTCTACGACAAGCTGGCCGGGATGACCGGTACGGCGAAGACGGAGGAGAAGGAGTTCAGCGAGATCTACGGGCTCCACGTCGCGGAGATCCCCACCAACGTGCCGGTGGCGCGGGAGGACAACAACGACCTCATCTACCGCTCCGTGGAGGCGAAGTTCGACGCCGCGCTCGACGAGATCGCCGAGCGCCACGAGGCCGGCCAGCCGGTGCTCGTAGGGACGATCGCCGTCGAGACCTCCGAGTATCTCGCGCAGCTCCTGACGCGCCGCGGCATCACGCACAACGTCCTCAACGCAAAGCAGCACGAGCGCGAGGCGGAGATCATCGCTCAGGCGGGTCGTAAGGGCGCCGTCACGATCGCGACGAACATGGCCGGCCGCGGTGTCGACATCGTCCTCGGCGGCAACAAGCAGCACGAGATCCGCTCGCAGCTGATCGCCGAGGGGCTCGAGGAAGGAACCGACGAGCTCGAGACCGAGCTCAAACGGCGCATGGACGAAGCCCGCGAAGAGTGGGAGGCCGACCACGAGGAGGTGCTCGACCTCGGCGGGCTCTACGTCGTCGGTACGGAGCGCCACGAGGCGCGCCGCATCGACAACCAGTTGCGAGGCCGTTCGGGACGCCAGGGCGATCCCGGCGAGACCCGCTTCTTCCTGTCCGGCGCGGACAATCTCGTGCGGCTCTTCGCCGGCGACCGGATCCAGAACATCATGGCCCGCTTCAAGGTGCCCGAGGACCAGCCGATGGAGGCCGGGATCCTCACGAAGCAGATCGAGAACGCGCAGAAGAAGGTCGAGGAACAGAACTTCGTCATGCGCAAGAACGTCCTCAAGTACGACGACGTCATGAACAAGCAGCGCACGGTGATCTACAAGCAGCGGCGCGAAGTGCTCGAGGGGCAGGACCTGTCCGACGAGGTGCGCCAGTGGATCGACGAGGTCGTCGAGCAGAACGTCGACACGTTTGCCACTGACGAGGCGGAGGGCTGGGATCTCGACCAGCTCTGCCAGTCGATGAACACGCTGTACGGATTCGAGGACAACGCAGACGATCTGCGCGAGGACTTCGGTGGGCAGTTCGACCGCGAACGGCTGATCGACGACTTCCGCGAGGACGCTCAGGCGGCATACACGGAGAAGGAAAGCCAGCTGGGCGCGGAGTTACTGCGCGAGCTCGAGCGTTACGTGATCCTCCAGGTCGTCGACACGAGATGGCGCGAGCACCTCGAGAACATGGACTACCTGCGCGAGGGCGTGCACCTGCGGGCCATGGCCCAGAAGGACCCGCTCGTCGAGTACACGCAGGAAGGCCACACGATGTTCGAGGAGCTCGGGCGCGCCATTCGCGAGGAGGTCGTCTTCACGCTCTTCCACGCCGAGCTCGCTCCTGACGCAGCCGCAGACCTCACGCCGCAGGAAGCGCCGACGATCGACGGCGGTCTCGCATATTCCCACGATTCGATGGCGGGCGCCGATGCGATCACCGCGGCCTTCGGGTCGAACGGTGGCGAGGGCGGCGAGCTCGTCGCCGTGCCGCGCACGGAGCAGCGCATCGTCGCCGAGCAGGAGAAGGTAGGCCGCAACGACCCTTGCTGGTGCGGGAGCGGCAAGAAGTTCAAGAAGTGCCACGGGGCATGAGAAGAGGGCGGCTCGTAGCCGCCCTTTGCTCGAACGCTCGACGACGCTAGGTCGTTGCGCCTGCCGTCTCCGGCATCAGCCCGAGCTGCGTCATCACGTCGACCTGGTCGAAGTAGAGGTGGTCTTCGACGATCTTGCCGTTCTCGATGCGCGCGAGCTCGGCGCCCCGGCCGCTCAACGTGCGGTTGGTGGCGGGAATGTCACCGTCGGGGCCTGACAACGTCGCCGAGTGCGTGCCCTCGAACGTGAACCGTTCCGCGATCCAGCCGTCTCCGACGGCTCGGTCTTTGATGTTGAGCTTTGCGTCCGGGAACGCGTTCAGCCAGGCCATGGCGTACCCGGAGATCGCCTCCGGTCCCTTCAGCTCCACGCCGCCCGGGCCGGTGAAGATCGCGTCGTCCGCGTAGAAGGAGCGGATTCGCTCCTCGTCGTGCGCGTTGAACGCCTCGGTGATCTCGTCTGCGAGTGCCCGAAGATCCCCCATGCTCTCCTCCTTTCTCGAATCGGTGCGAGGGTAACAAAGGGCCTCCGAATTTCAAGCTAGCCTTGTGGCATGGCCGAGACCGCGTCCGTCGCAGAGCAGGTGAAGGAGATCGGGGCAAAGCTCGACTGGGTCAGTGATTACCTTTGACCCGGACTCCCTGACCTCCAGAATCGCGAAGCTCGAGGTGGAAATGGGTCAGCCCGGCTTCTGGGACGACCAGCAACGCGCTGCCCGGGTCTCGACGGAACAATCGCGGCTGACGAAGCGCCTCGACCGCTACACACGGCTGCGCCGCGAGTACGACGACGCGCGCGAGCTGCTCGAGATGGACGGCGAGCTCGGCGCGGAGATCGCGGAGTCGATAGCGCCGTTGCAGCGTGAGCTCGAGCGTCTTCAGGAGGAGGCGCTCTTCAACGGCGAGTACGACGGGGGTGACGCTGTCGTGTCGATCGTCGGCGGCACGGGCGGCACCGACGCTCAGGACTGGGCCGAGATGGTGCTGCGGATGTACCTCCGCTGGGCCGACGATCGAGGGTTCCAGACAGACCTGCTCGAGGCCAGCCCCGGTGAAGAAGCCGGGCTGAAGTCGGCGACGTTCAGCGTCCGCGGAGAGAACGCGTACGGCACGCTCAAGGCAGAACGCGGCGTCCACCGGCTCGTGCGTCTGTCGCCTTTCGACCAGGCGCACCGGCGCCACACGTCGTTCGCACAGGTGATCGTCAGCCCGCTGCTCGGCGACGAAGCAGACATCGAGGTCGACGAGGCCGAGATCCGGGTCGACACGTATCGCGCGTCGGGGGCCGGCGGCCAGCACGTCAACAAGACCGACTCCGCCGTGCGCATCACGCATCTGCCCACCGGCATCGTCGTGCAGTGCCAGAACGAGCGGTCGCAGCTCTCCAACCGACAGACGGCTCTCCGCGTCTTGAAATCACGGCTCGCCGAGGTCGAGCAGGAGCGACGCGAGGAGGAGCTCGCGCGAGAACGCGGCCAGGTGCAGGACACGGGCTTCGGGAGTCAAATCCGCAGCTATGTGCTCCATCCGTACCAGCAGGTCAAGGATCACCGGACGAGCCACGAGAGTGGGAACGCGCAGGGCGTCCTCGACGGCGATCT
Organism: uncultured Actinomycetes bacterium; assembly: GCA_963704335.1. GTDB lineage: Bacteria > Actinomycetota > Thermoleophilia > Gaiellales > Gaiellaceae > PALSA-612. The sequence continues at coordinate 2,869,324 of OY969889.1, read as the reverse complement.
CGACGCGTTCATCCACGCGTACCTGCTCGCGAGCGCCGCAGGACGGGTCGAGTAATCTGGCGATTCGGCTAGACTTCCCCGGTCGCAACAGCCGACGATGGTGTCGTCGGCTCCTCGAGGCGCCGTGCAAGAACTGAACATGCCCACCGAAGTGGCTCCCCCCGTCGAGCGCGAGCAGCCCGAGACGCCGGTCGTCCCGAGCGCTTCGTCGATGGTGGTGTTCGACGCCGTGACGAAGATCTACGAGCCCGACGTCGTTGCGCTCCGCGAGGTCTCGTTCGTCATCGACAAGGGCGAGTTCGTCTTCATCGTCGGAGCTTCAGGGTCGGGCAAGTCGACGATCATTCGCCTCCTGATCAAGGAGCTCGAGCCGACTCGCGGCCGCATCATCGTCGGCGGGCGTGACATCGGCCGTCTCAAGCGATCGAGGGTGCCCATGCTGCGGCGCAACGTCGCGTGCGTGTTCCAGGACTTCAAGCTGCTGCCCAACCGCACGGCCTACGAGAACATCGCGTACGCGCTCAACGTGCGCGGCGAGAGCCGCGACATGATCCGGAGTACGGTGCCCGAGGTGCTGGCGCTCGTCGGGCTCTCACACAAGGCGAGCTCGTACCCCGGTGAGCTCTCGGGCGGCGAGCAGCAGCGCGTCTCGATCGCACGCGCGGTCGCCAACCATCCGCCGCTGCTGGTCTGCGACGAGCCGACGGGGAACCTCGATCCGGACACGTCGGTCGGCATCATGCAGCTCCTCTACCGCATCAACAAAGCGGGGACGACCATCCTCATGGTTACGCACGACCGCGAGATGGTGGACAAGATGCGTAAGCGCGTGATCGCACTCGACGAGGGGCGGCTCATGCGCGACGAGCGCCGCGGAGGCTACGAATGAGGTTCCGCGTTGTTGTCGCCGAGGCGCTGCGCTCACTCGGTGCGAGCATGTCGACCACCGTGGCGGCAACGCTCACGGTGCTGATCGGGATGTTCGTGCTCGGGATGACGATCGCGCTTGGCACGTGGGTGCTCTCGTGGTCCGACCACGCCGAGAAGCAGCTGCTGGACAAGGTGTACCTCTGCCAGTCCGGGCGGCCTACATGTAACGGTGATGTCACCGCGAAGCAGGTGGAGCAGGTGCGGCTCATGCTGGCGCGGGATGCGCGGGTGAAGCGCATCAAGTACATCTCGCAGAACGACGCGCTTGCGGACATGCGGAAGCGCTACCCGGAGCTCGTCGAGAACCTCACCTACAACCCGCTGCCCGCGTCGTTCGAGGTGGTTCCGGTGAAAGCGGAGCTCACGGACGACATCAAGGCCGATCTCCTGACGGCCGGGCCAGGCGGGACGAAGCCGGCGGGCGTCGAGTCGGTGAAGGACGGAGGCGAGAAAGCGCGCAAGGTCGTCAAGGTCGGCAGCATCATCGAGGCGGTGTTCCTCGTCGGGCTGATCGTGCTGCTGATTGCGTCGACCCTGCTGATCGCCAACACGATCCGGCTATCGATCTTCGCACGGCGACGGGAGATCGAGGTCATGAAGCTCGTGGGCGCGACGAACTGGTTCGTACGTGGGCCGTTCATGATCGAGGGCTTGCTCTGTGGTCTGATCGGCTCGGTGGGAGCGGTGATCCTCCTGCTGGTTGGCAAGGCGGTCGTGCTGCCGGCGCTGCCCAACTGGGAGAGCGACAGCTCGGACATCTCGGCACTTGCTTTCGAGCTGACGGCGCTCGCCATCCTCGGGGCCGGGCTGCTCCTCGGTGCGGTGGGATCGGCGCTGACGCTGCACCGGTTCCTCCGCGTCTGATCGAGCCACGCCCGCTCTGTCCGCCGGGGCCACCCCGCGCCTCCACCCGATTTCATCGTAAAGAGGAAACTCAGACGCGTGTGCAACGAGACCGTGCGAAGTGAGTGATAAGTCCTCCACAGGACGCCGGGTCGTCGTCGAGCTGACCAAACGCGGCAAGCTCGTCGTCGGCGAGCCCTACTTCGAGCCCGGCGTTCCGGTTCCCATCGACCGTCGCGGTCTCGCCGACGCGCGGCCGGGCGATCTCGTGGTTGCGCGGACGGGTCGCGGCCGGGCCCGCGTGGAGCGCGTACTCGGCTCTGCAGCCCGTGTCGAGACCGTGCTGGAGGCGCTTCTCTACGAACGGGGCGAGTACGGCGCAAACGAGCCACACGACCCGCCGGCTCCGAGTCTCGAGGGCCGCACGGACCTGCGCGAGCTGTCCACGCTTACCGTGGACCCGGAGACGGCGAAGGACTACGACGACGCGATCTCGATCACCCGCGAGGGCGACGGCCTGCGCGCGTATGTCCACATCGCGGACGTGTCCTACTTCGTCCCGGCCGGCACACCGCTCGACCGGGGCGCAGCCGACCGGTCGTGCTCCGTCTACGTGCCCGGTCGCGTCGCGCCCATGCTGCCGAGCGAGCTGGCGGACGATCAGTGCAGCCTCCGGCCGGACCAGGAGCGCCTCACCGTCACTGTCGAGATCCCATTCAGCGGCGGCTTGACCATGGGCACTCCGTCTTTCTATCGCTCGGTGATCCGCAGCGATGCCCGCCTGACGTATGGATACGCCGAGCGGGCACTGGCCGGCACGGAGCAGCTCGACGGTGACGTGGGAGAGACCCTGCGACTCGCAGAGCAGCTCGCCGAAGAGCTCCGCCGCCGCCGGTTCGCCCGGGGGGCTCTACGGATCGAAGCCGCTGAGGCGACGTTCGCCTTTGACGGCGAGGGCGGCGTGGCCGACGCCTGGCTCGAGCGCGAGCCGCATGCCCACATGCTCGTCGAGGAGCTCATGATCCTCGCCAACGAAGCGGTCGCCGAGCTACTGGGCGGCCGCCGGCGCGAGGCGCTCTACCGGGTCCACGATTCGCCCGAGCCCCAGTCGATCGCGCGCCTGCTCGCCGTGCTCGCCGATCTCCGGGTGCCGACGCCGGCGGCGCCGGACCCGGATCACCTGACGCCTGCCGACGCCGCCCGGCTCGCAGCCGAGATCTCCGACAAAGTGACTGACTACGTGCGCCGATCCGGCCGTGGCGCCACCGCCTTTCCGCCGCTCGTTCTCAGGTCGCTGAAGCAGGCTCGCTACGACCCCGCGAATCTCGGCCACTCCGGTCTCGCCAGCCCGGCGTACTGCCACTTCACGTCGCCGATCCGGCGCTACCCCGACCTCGTATGTCATCGCGCGTTGCTGCAGGAGCTCGGCGTCTCGGACGAGCCAATCGCCGACGATGTCCACGTGCTCGCCGAGCACTCGTCGGCCCGTGAGCGCGAGGCGACTGGCGCCGAGTATGCGGCGGACGCGATCTGCCTCGCGTGGCTGCTCGAGCGCCGGCTGTTCGAGCGAGGCTGGGAGCACGCGTTCGAGGGAGAGATCACCGGCGCCATCCCCTCCGGCATCTTCGTTCGCTTCGACGAAGTCTTCGAGGGTTACGTGCCCGCACGCTCGCTGGGCGGCGACTACTACGAGCTGAACGAGCTCGGCACGGCGCTCGAAGGGCGCCGCTCGGGTCGTGCGTACCGCCTCGGGGATCCACTCGCCGTGCGCGTGGAGAAGATCGAGCGTCCCACGGGCAAGGTGGAGCTCCGTGATATGAAGTCGGCGTGACCGACCCCGATCGCCTGCGGCACATTCCGCTGTTCGCGGGCTTCTCGGACGAGGCGCTCGGTCGCGTGGCGGAGCTCTCGACGGAGATCGAAGTGTCGGCGGTAGCCGTGCTCGCGATGGCGGACGACCCGGGCTCCGGCATGTTCATCGTCGAGGAAGGTCGCGTAGTGGTGGAAGGGCGCGGTGAGTTCCACCGAGAGCTCGGGCCTGGGGAGTTCTTCGGTGAGCTGTCGTTGCTCGTTCCCGAGGCACACCGCGTTGCCCGAGTACGAGCGCTGACGGATGTCCGCTGTCTCGCCATTCGCCGCGATGACTTCATGACGTTGCTCGAAGAAGAGCCGGAGCTGGCGCGGGCGATGCTGCAAACTCTTGCCCGCCGCCTCGTCGACGTCCTGGCGCACGAGCTCTAACGGATACTGGCGACGCGGCCGCGGTACAGCAGCGCCGGCCGGCGATCGACGGCGCCGTCGGGCCGGCGGAAACCGGTGAGGACGGGAATCCTCCGGAGCAGCTGGCCCTCGACGTGCACTCCGGGTGCATACGCGCGTGCGGCCCCGTCCAGGAGCACGAGGCCTTCCGCACCGGCCTGCAGCCTGCGGACGGGCCGTTCCGGAAGGAGGAACCCATACGCGTCGGGAGTGGCGGTCACGAGTGGGCCGGCGGGTGCACGCTCGAGCGCGGGGGCGAGCTCCTGGAACGAATCGACTCCGATGACCGGCTGGCTCGACAATGCGATGCCCGCCGTTACGAAGGCCGACGCAGCAGTCGCCATGGCAAGTCGCGTACGGCCGAGCGTCCCCAGACCGAGGGCCGCCACCAGGGCGAGCTCCGGCAGGAGCTGGGCGACATAGCGTTCCAGGCCAGGGTTCTTTACCCAGTAGAGAACGGCGAGCGGTAGCGAAAGAGCCATGATGCGGAGCGCGATCGATCGCGTGCCTAGCGCCCGCAGGCACAGGGCGAGGCCTGCCAGGGCGAGCAGAAGCAGCGGCCAGTCCTGTCGCGCGACCGCGGACCAGGCGCCGCCGTCGAGTAGCGCAAGTGGCGCGACAATCGAGGCGGCGATGCACGCGGCCCACAGGCCACCGACGCGGCCGGCTACGAGCAGCAAGACCGCCGCCAACCCTGCGAGGCCGAGCGATCCGACGATCGCGGCAGCCGGCGGCAGCTCGACCGGCGGTCGAACCAGTCCGACGATGACAACAGCCACGAGCACGCCCGAGGCGGCCGATCGAATCGCTTCGCGGCGCAACGACCGCACAGCGACTGCTGCGGCGAACGCAGCCAGCGCGACGATCGCGTAGTCGATCCGAGTCAACATGCAGAGCCCCGCCAGCGCTCCACCGACGACCGGCCGACGATGGAGCAGCGTCAACGCGGCTCCTAGCGCCAGGGCTTGTGCCAGGGGGTCCGGCCCCGTGTAGCCAGACCAGTAGACGAGAGTGGGGCTGACGGCACACAGCAGCGCGGCGACTGCTGCCGCCACGCGACCCGCGCCGAGACGGAGCGCGAGCAGCCCTGTCAGCACGGGCACAGCCGCGCCTGCGAGCACGGTGATCGCGCGCCCGGCGTCGGCGGGTGACACGCCGAGGACACTCGCGAGCGCCACGAGCGCCGGGAAGAAGGGCTTCACCGCGGCATCGACGTTCGGCGCGAACACATCGCCGCCCTGACCGAGCGTGACTGCCGGTTCCAGGTGCTCGGCAATACCCCGCGCCATGAGCAGGTACTGGTAGCCGTCGGGGTACAGCAGCCCGTCGTGGAGCCCTGCTGCCCGCAGGGCGACGAGACCGAGGAACGTGACGCCCGTGGCGACGGCGTACCCGAGCCACGCCGGCAGCCGCGGCACCGCTACTGCACCCGTGATCGTCGTCATCGCGACGGCCTCGGCGTCGCCAGGTCGCGCAGGAACCCGGCTGTCTCGGCCAGCCGGTAGAGGTAGACGCGGTCCAGCGTCACGACGTAGAGACAGAGCCTGAGTGGAGCCGCCGCCAGCAGGCGGGCCAGCGTCCGTCCGCGACTTCCTCGCATGCGGGCGCGCGTCACGCCTGCCCACCAGAGTCGCTGCCAGTAGTACCGCGAGATGCAACGCGAGCCGGGTACGGCGTGGTCCACGGCCGCGTCCGGGTGGAGGACGATTCGCCAGCCTGCGTCGCGCACGGCCTCGATCGCCGCCGACTCCTCGCCCGACAGCAGTGAAGTGCCGTTCCGGCCGAGGTGCTCCGGGAAGCCGTCCACGGCCTCGAGGGCCTCGCGGCGGAAGGCGATGTTGGCGCCGAAGGGCCATTCGGCGCTCGAGCGTGCCTCGCGGGCCGTCTCGAACCGGGTGATGCCGGCGAACTGCAGCAGGCGGTCGGACAACCAGCGCGGGCGCTCACAATCCGGGAAGAACGCGTGACACGAGCCTCCGACACAACCGATGCTCGGGTCGGCGAAGGGCTCGACGATCCGGAGCGCCCAGTGGGGATGGGGTGCGGCGTCGTCGTCGACGAACGCCACGATGTCCCCCCTCGCGGCCTCACGGCCGCGATTGCGCGCGCGGGCGAGTCCGGGAGCGTCTTCGCGCAGGTATGTGAGACCGGGGATCGACGACGCGTATTCCTCTACGAGCTCACGGCACGGTGGGGTGGAGGCCGAGTCGACCACGATCACCTCGACCGCGTCGTCGATGATGGCGAACGCGTCGAGACACCGCCGCAGGTCGTCCGGCCGGTCGTGGGTGCAGATGACAGCCGTGAGGCCGGCCCCACTCATCGCCCTGGCTCCGTGACGAGCACCGGGCTCTCTGGCTCGACGAGACCGGCCTGCGTCGCGCGGCGCACCGAACGCCGGTGGACGTGCGCCAGCAGCGGCAGCAGCGCCTTTGCCCAGCGGGGCACGGCAGGATCTCGCCTTGCTCGCTCGCGCAACGCCTGACTGCGCTCGAGCAGCTCCGCGGGCTCGTGCGGCCGGTACCAGAGCGACCCGCGGTGGACACGGCGGAGGAAGGTCTCGCGCTCGGCGAACGCGATTCGGCCACGGAAGCAGAGCATCGCGCCGAGGATCCAGTCCTCGCCGACGCTGCCCTCGCCGAAGCCGCCCGCGACGCGCACAGCGCACGTGCGGTGTACGCAGCCGACGACAGGGAAGGTGTTCCAGACGAGGTTGACGAGCGCGAACGAGCGGCGAAGCCTGCTCACGGTGAGCACGGCGGGCTTCGGGGAGCGGCGGACGGCCACGCGTTCGCCGGTTTCGGGGTTCCACGAGACGAAGCGGCCGCCAGACGTGACGCGACGCGGGTCTGCCTCGAGTTGCCGTACGAGGAAGGCAAGAGCTCCGGGGAGCAGGACGTCGTCGGCATCGAGGAATGTCACGTAGCCCGTCTCGACCGCGGCCAGCCCGAGATTACGAGCTGCGCCGACGCCGAGCCTCACGTCCGAGCGAACGATGCGTGCCTCCGACCCGAGGTCAGGCACCGCTCGCTCGGACGCATTGTCGACCACGATCACGCGGACGTTCACGTCCTCTTGTCCGAGAGCGCTCGTGACGCTCTCGGCAAGGTGATCGCAGTACGAGTCCCAGACCGGGACGACGACGGTGACGGAGGGCGCGCCCATCACGCGGGCCCCGAGACAGGCCGGCTTTCGACGAACAGCTTCGCCGGATCGAGCCTGTAGACGGCGTAGCTCGCACTGTCGTAGACGAGCGACCCGATGCGGTTGTTCTCGTAGAAGTAGTTGCCGAGCAACTCGCGCTCTTCCCCGGGATGGACGAGCGGCGACGCCCCGGTCGAGAACTCCTCGAGCGTCGGCGCCGCGAGCAACGTCCACTTGTCGACGACGACCCAGCGCACTCCCTGCGCCCACATGCGCTGCGCCGCTTGCCACCATCCGATGCCACCCGCCCAGAAATCGTGCAGCACGGCGTAGCCGCGCTCGGCCGCGGCCAGCTCGCGCGGCGAGCCCACATGCGCCTTCGTCACCGTCAGCACGCGGCGTCCCGTGGCGCCGGGGATGAAGTACGCCGTGCGCGGGTCGGTTGCGACGAGACCCGTCTTCCCCGGTGGGATCACTTCGCCGAGGCTGTACGCCTCCTGAAGGCTTGTACGGAAGTACGTGTGCGTCGGCGGCAGACCGACGAGTGTGAGCGTCTTGAAGGCGATGGCGAAACCGGCCGCCGCTGCCACGTAGCGGGTCGTGTGGCGGGGGAGCCCGGGGACGGCGGCGGCCACGCCCACGGCCAGCGGGATCTGCGCCGCGAGCAGGAAGCGGTACCAGATCGGGATCTGGACGCCGGCAAGGTTGCCGATCGCGCCGATCACCCCCAGGGTGAAGCAGCCCGCAAACCACACGGCCGGGACGATGCGCCCGCGACGTGGCCAGACGTGCGAGCCCGTAGATGCCGACGGCGCCGACGGCGAGCATCAGCGGCCACCGCCAGCGGTCCTCGACCCAGTAGGTCGACAGGCGATTCGTCGTGATGAGCGGGTCCGACGGTGGTCGGTTTGCGAGCGCGGCGGCCCAGAAGCCGAGCGCCAGGACGATGACGAAGCCGCCGATCGCGAGCCAGTGCGCCTTGCTCCGGGTAGCGAGGCGACGCATGAACGTCTCTCCCAGGGCGACCGTCAGCCGCACGGGCCAGGTGTAGGCGCAAGCCGCGATGAGCAGCGGCGCGGCGGCAGCGACGGCGACGAACAGCCCGCCGGGAAGGCCGGTCTCCGACATCGCGTAGCTCAGCGAGTACGCGGGCCACAGCGAGCCGAGGGCGAAGCCGCCGATGAGCGCGTACGAGACATGTCGCCAGCGACCGTCGCGTCGAACGGCGAGCTGGCAGCCTCGTGCGGCCAGGAGGAGCGTGAGCAGCACCCCGGTGAAGGGGTGGACCATCATCGTCAGAGCCGTCAGCAGAATCGTCACCGGCAGCGACGCGCGCCTGCGCCAGTCGAAGGCGAGCAGTGTGAAGAGCAGGAGGCCGATGGCGACGTTCTGGGGGTACCAGCTCGCGTAGAGGAATCCGTGCAGGCTGAGGTCGGATGCCCAGATGACGTTCGCGGGGCCGAACAACGCGAGCAGCGCGGGCACCGCGATCCACGCCTCCCGTCTACCGACGACGCTTCGCGCGTACGCAAAGACAGCGAACAGAACGAAGAACATGACGCCGATCCCGACCAGCGACAGCAGGCGCGCGAGCGCCACCGGGTCCCGACCCTCCTCAGACGTTCTCATGCCTTGCCAGAGGAAGGCGAGCGCCTGCGTGTACGGCTCCGCGTGGGACGTGGCAACGCCCTCGTCTCCGAGGAACGGGCTCTGTGGCTCGAACGGCCGGTCGGCCAGGTCCGGGATGAGTGCGAGGAACGTCGGCGTGTCCGACGTGACCCGAAGGCCGTAGTCCGTCGAGCGCGCCCACAGCTGCAGCGCGACGAGACCGGCGAGCAGGAGGCAGACGACGGCCGGCAGCGCGTGCACGCGGCGCATGCGCCTCGTCTGGTCGAAGATCTCGAGTGGTGGGTGGCCGGCGTTGACGTCGATCATCAGACCGTGGGGACGGCGGGACGGGGAGCGAGGCCGAGGCTCGGTAGCCGACGTGCGGAGGCCACGGCGAGCATCGCGGCGGCGACCAGCTCGCAGAGCAGCGTGGCCGTTGCGGCGCCCGCAGCGCCGAACGCCGGCGCGAGTGCGACGAGCGCGACGAGGTTGACGACGAGCGAGCAGGCGACCTGCAGCACGATCACGCCGACGTGGCCGGCGGCGAGCAGCGCCGTGCCGAGGATGCCGTTGTACGCGATGACCACGACCGCAGCGCAGAGGATGGCGAGTGGCAGGGCGGCGTCTGCGTACTCGGCGCCGAAGACCGGTCCGAGCAGCACGTAGCCGCCGAGTGCGAAGGCGGCCGCGATCGGCGTCGACAGTGTCAGCGACCACCGCAGCGCCCGCCGTGCCGACGCGGGTGATTCTCCGTCCGGCGCCGCCGAGAGATGCGGCAGCAGGCCGGTCGTGATTGCGTTCGGGAGCATCAGCAGCCCGAAACCGACTGCCGCAGCGATCGTGTACGCAGCCGTCTCCTCTGGTGTGGACAGCAATGCCAGCCCGACCGTGCCCGAGCGGTAGTAGACAACCGTGGCGATGGCCATCAGGCCGAGCGGCAACGCCCGCCGCAGCGCCGCCCGGCGGGCCACATGGGCGCTATGGCGCGTTGCGGGCCGGCCGACGAGAGCGAACGACACGAGGGAGAGAACGGTGGCGCAGATGAGCGCGAGCAGCACGGCCTCGGCCGTTCGCGAGGCGGCCAGCGCTCCCCCGGTCAGTCCGAGCGCGAGTGCCGCGAATACGAGCTTCTGCAAGGCCTCCGGCTGCATGTCCTGGCCTGCGCGGAAGTAGCCGATGAGGCTGACCACGAGCGCGCCGAGCACCGCGAGCACCGCGGCGCCGATCCACACGACGGGCGATTCCAGCGCCATGCCAACGGCGCAGGCCGCGAGCAGCACGAGGAGGGCGACCGGCAGCCGCACAACGACGAGCGCCGAGAGCAATGCGCCGCGGGTCCCGGCATCGCGAGCTCCGTCACGGGTGATGGACAGGCCGGAACCGGCGTCCAGGCAGACGGCGAGAATTCCGGAGACGGCGAGTGCCGTCCCGAGGATCGCCAGCTCGCCGGTCGGCAGCATCCTTGCCGCGATCACGATCACGAGCAGCAGGCCGATCTTCGAAGCGAGGTCGCCCGCAAACGCCAGTCCAGAGTTGGTGGCCAAGCTTCTCCGCCTCATGCCGCCTCCTCGATCGCTCCGGCGAGGAGGTCTGCATAACGCGCGAACGACGCTGCCTCACGGTCGCCGGCGATGGCGATGTCGAAGCGGTGCGGGTCGGCTGCGAGCTGCTCGATAGCCTCGGCCAGGGCCGCCGGATCGCCCGGAGGCGTCAGTAGCCCGGTGCGGCCGTGGTCGACGGCGGCGGGCAGTCCGCCGACGTTCGTCGCGACGACCGGCTTGCCGTACGCGTAGCCGAGCTGCGCCACGCCGGACTGCGTCGCGGTGCGGTACGGGAGCACGACTGCATCGGCGGCCGAGAACGCGAGCGCCGCGTCCTCGTTCGATACGTAGCCGTCATGGATCTCGACGCGGCCGCCGAGGCCGAGCTGCTCGACGAGAGCGTCGTAGCGCTCGCGGCCTTCCCAGAAGCGACCGGCGACGAGCAACCGTACGTCGAGCTCGCGGGGCAGCCGGGCGAGCGCCTCGAGCGCCGTATCGAGCCCCTTGTACGGGCGTACCGCGCCGAAGAAGAGCAGCAGCAGCCGTGGGCTGCCGAGTCGCTTCCGCGCGGCGGCCACGGCCGCCGAACCGGGTGGCTTCGCGAGGTCCTCCGCGACGAACCGCGGATGGAACGCCTCCAGCACGGGGATGTGCTCGAGGCCGAGGTGGGCGAGCTCGGCGGCCTGGTGTGGGGCGTGCGTGACGAGCAGGTCGGCGTTGCCGAGCACCGATCGCGTCAACGTGCGCGAGCCGGGGAACGGCTCGTGTGGCACGACGTTGTGGCAGATGACAACGCGGTGCACATGCGGCGGCGCGTGGCGCAGGAGCCAACGGTAGGGCGGGCTCATCACGGCATGGATCCAGGGCAGCACGAGCGCCGTCGCGTGAAAGGCGTCCACACGATCGATCGCAGTGCGCCACGTGAGCGGGTTGACCCAGTCGAGCACCGGATCCGCGTGGATGGCACCCGGCGGGCGGGAACGATGATCGCGTTCGGCGCCGCGGTAGAGGAACGGCGGATAGAGCCGCCGCCAGCCGACGAGCTCGACCGGACAACGCTGCCCGAGCGCGCCAGCCATGGCGGTATTGAACGCAGCGGCACCCACCGTCAGCGGGTGCACGGGGGCGATCACAGCGATGCGGGCGCCCATTACCGCACCCTGTTGTCCATCGCCCATGGCTCCCCGTCCTCCGTACCAAGATCAGCCTCGAGTCGCTTGAGGCGGTAGAGCGCATCCTCCAGCAGCCGTCTGTTCGTGTTGACGCCGTCCGCGATGAGTCCGCACAGTAAGAGCGCGCTGCTGAGCCCGAACGAGATCAGCGTTGCCAGCAATGCGGGCAGGTGCATGCCGCCGTCGCCGTAGGCGAGGAGAAACCAGGCCATGAAGGCGATCGCCGCGATCAGCGAGACGAGCGCGGCGCGTCCGAACACGGAAAGCGGGGAAGAGTGGAGCGTCGTGCGGAGCGCCTGCGTTCCCGTCGTACCGATGTAGCGGCGGACGGAGTGTGTCATGCGCGACTCCCCGAACTGCCTATGCAGCGCGGGGATCTCCACCTCGGCCACGGCCAGCCGCTTGCGCGCCGCCTGGATCAGGCTGTCGAGCGTGTACGTGTAGTCGCCGACGACGTTGAGCTTCAGTAGCGACTCGCGCGAGAACGCGCGAAAGCCCGAGGTGACGTCCTGCACCGGCACCTTGAAGGCCCGCCGGAAGAGCCATGACGCCAGACGGTTGCCGTAGCGGCGCACGGGCGTTCCGGAGCCCTTGTCGGTGAGGCACCGCACTCCCACGACGATGTCGGCGTCGCCGGAGAGGATCGGCGCAACGAGATTGGGGATCAGCGTGGGATCGTGCTGCCCGTCGGCGTCGAGGTGCACGACGACGTCGCAGCGCCGGGCGAGCGCCAGGCCGATCCCGTGGTTGAAGGACGCGACGAGGCCGCGATTCCGGCTGTGCGCGATCACGCGGTCGGCGCCCGCTGCGACTGCCCGCTCGTTCGTGGCATCCGTCGAGCCGTCGTCGACGACGATGATCTCGACCTCGTAGCAGCCGAGGATGTGCCGCGGCACCGCTTGCACGACCGCGCCGACAGTCTCTTCCTCGTTCAGCGCCGGAATGACCACGCCCAGCTTTCGAGAGGTGAGCCCCAGCGGGGCCTCTCGGTGCGGCAGTTGGGCTGTTCTGAGCTCGACGGTCATGGGGTCGCATGTCCGGCGCGTCAGGCGGGCGGCCTTCGCCGCCCGCCCTGTTATCGCTCGCTTGACGCGCTCGGCACGTCGGTCGTCGGCGCTATCCAGTCGCGACGCAGGAGCTGCCGGCGAGCCGGTAGCCCTGGTCGCAAGCTCGGGACTTCGCATTCGCCAGGGCCTTCTCGAGGCTCTTCGACCTTTGCCTGGGCCTTGGCGATCGACTTCTTGAGCGCATTCTTCTTGGCCGGCGTCTTGGCGCTGGCGTACTGCTTCTTCAGCGAGACGACGCTGGCCTTCGCCTTCGCGACCTGCTTCTGAAGCGCGCGAACCTGGGCCATTGCCGAGGCGTGCGGCTTCTGGACGCGAGGCTTCGGTGCGGGCGCGACCGTCGTGCGAGACGCACTTCGGAATGCGTCGGAGCTACCTGCCGTCGCCACGGCTGCCGTGACAACGGCCAAGACCCCGGCGATCGCCAGAGCGGGAAGCCGATGGCGCTTGGTCATGGTGATACTCCTCCTGGGTCGTCGAGCCGGGCGGATCCCGGCTCAGGCCACCTATCGGCGGGTATTTCGGGCCGCATAAGAGGTCAGCTCACCCGAAAGGGTCATCCAGACATAGCGGACACGGTGACCTCTTTCGGCCCGCGTCGCGTGTCCGGCCAGACTGCGATCGTCCGGCCGCGAAAGGAGGCGAGGCCCGAGACCCAGCCCAGGAAGCGTCCGTCGAAAAAACGCTCCGTGCGCGGGAACGAGGGCGCGGTCGAGATCACACGAGCGCGGCCGCGCCGCCAGAGCAGGCGATCCATCCGCCCGGTGCGCGCGTCGGCCTGGCTGAACGACACGATGACGCCTCCGCCGCTTCGTGGCGCAATGGCGGGCAGCAGCTGGTCGCCTCCCGTGTCGTGGATCGCGCGCACGCCCCTCGGCGTCCAGACGTAGATGCGGCCCCTGCCGGAGTCCGCCGACGCCCAGACGACATGGGGAACGCCCTTCGAGACGGCGATGGCCGGCACCGAGCTCGTGTCCACTTCGAAGCCGGGCAGCGGCTCGGGCAGGTCGCGGAAGCCGGGCGGGCTGATCGTCTTCGGCTCGGTCCAGCCCTGCAAGGGCCTCCAGTGGCCGAGCTTGATCGAGCCAGAGTTGGCGACTGCGTCCGGGTACTCCTCCCACGCGAGCCAGAAGCCGCCGCGGCCGTCTCCCGCCGGCGCCGCCCCCTGCGAGTAGCGCGTAGCGGGAACGTCGAGCACGCGCCGCGGAGCCCTGGGCCTGTGGCCGGCCGGCACGAGCGCGACCTTGAGCGGCGACTCCACCGCGTTGCCCTCGCACGAGTCGAAGACCGCCCAGGCGTAGAAGATCGTGTTGCCCTCGACAGCGAGGCCCGGCCGGTCCTGGAGCACGTTCTTGCCGTTCCTCGCCAGCTCCGTGCGGCTCCAGCGGCCCGTCGCGGGGTCGCGCCGCAGCAGCTCGACGCCGCCGACGTCACACTCGGTATAGCTGAAGAACATGCCGGCGTAGTAGACGACTCCGCGCTCGTCGATTGCGATCAGCGGGTCACCGCCGGCGTTGGTCTCGCCGTGGGGGAAGACGTCCAGCGGCCCGGCGTCCGACCAGCGGCGGCCGTCCCGTGACCAGTAGAAGCCGAGCTGCGGCTGGCCGTTGTAGGAGTTGTAGTCGGCCGCCGCTGCGACGACGAGGTTCCCGTTGGCGGCGATCGTCGGCTCGACGGCGGGGAAGCCGTCCCCCTTGCAGTTAGCGACGGTGTTCGTCGGACCGGGCCGGAGGCAGGTCACGGTGCTGCTCCTGGGCCGTCGTGCTTTTTTTGAGGCCTGCGCAATGCTCTTGGGGCTCTGCCCAATGGCGAAGGGCTGGAGGATCGCGGACGCGCGTTCGGGCCGCTTCAGTAGCTCTCGCTTCGATCCCGAGCTTCCGTCGCTGCGCAGCTGCGGCGCGAGCATGACGATCGCCGCGGCGCAGATCGCCACGACGAAGGCCACGACGTACCCGAGGGGTACGTCGGCGATGAAGAAGTGCCGGTCGTGATCCACGAATGCCTCTTCCGTCCCTCATCGGCAGAGGCTCGTTCGGCTGAAACCTAGACTTCACCCGTGGCGAAGCCCGAGGGCACGAAGGTCATTGCCGACAACCGGAAGGCCCGGCACGACTACACGCTGCTCGAGCGCGTCGAGGCCGGCGTGCAGCTCCTGGGCACCGAGGTGAAGTCGCTGCGCGAGAACGGCGCGACGCTGGCCCAGGCGCATGCAGAGGAGCGTGGGGGAGAGCTGTGGCTCGTCGGCGCCCACATCGCGCCCTACGACAAGAGCGGCGGCGTGTCGGGCCACGAGCCCGAGCGTGACCGCAAGCTGCTCTTGCATCGCCGTGAGATCGACCGTCTCGCCGGGCGCGTTCGCGAGCGGGGCCTGACGCTCGTCCCAACCCGCCTCTACTTCAAGGACGGGCGTGCGAAGGTGGAAATCGCTCTCGCACGGGGCAAGGAGCTCCGCGACAAGCGTCGTGATATCGCGAAGCGAGACGCCGACCGCCAGATCGAGCGCGCGCTCCGGTCCCGCAACCGCTGATGCCTTCTACTCGGTGGATGAATCGTCACGCAATTGGCACAACTCAGTGCCAGGCACTGGGACAGGGCTGATTCGGCCGGCGGCGGCTAGACTTCGATGCGAAGACATACGGGGGCGACCAGGTTTCGACGTGGTCGGTTCTCCGGCTGAGCTGCGAGTCGAGGTCCCGGTCGGCCTCGTAAAACAACCGGGAACAACGTAAGTGCGGATCACGATCTCGCACTCGCTGCCTAAGTGAACCTTAGGTAGTGCGTCGCTCCGAACTCGGCCCGTGGTTCGGACAAGCGGCGTCAGATAACGGGCTGGCCCCGAAGGAAAGCCAATCGCCGGAGGGGTGAGACCAAAGGATGGCTGGCCCGGCGGTAGGTCGCCTGCGAACCGGCCGTCCGGGTGAGATCAAAGCGCAGGCTACGCTCGTAGACGCTCTGCCCGGTGCGACCGCGGACGCGGGTTCGATTCCCGCCGCCTCCATCAATCGGCCGGAAATCTGCGATTTCCGGCCGAGGTCCGTTCTCCGAGAGCCTTAGCGAGCCGCTCCCGCCATGTCGGGAGCGGCGGCGCATGTCCTCAGTCCTGCGCGTCTCGGTGGTCAGGCAGTTCCAGCAGCTCGCGTACCGCTGGAGCGGGTACTCGAGTGACGCGGTCGCGGGCGACCTCGTCATGCGGCCCGAACAAAGGGGCCTCGCGGCCCCCTTTGGTGTCATAACGCTATCGAGGCCGGCTACGGATACGCGAGCACCGACCAGTTGGGCGTGACAAGGCAGAACCTGTCCCATAGGTCCCGCCACGTCTGCCCGATCCGGCCAGTTCGAGGACCGTGTGCTCGACTCCCAGCTTCGTCAGTTCATGACTAGTCGAGAGCCCAGCCGGGCCGGCTCCGACGATCGCGACACTCACGGCAACTCCCTCGGCCATGGTCTGTGTTGTAACGAATGGGGTACAACATCCGTGTGACCGCTCTGCCGCAGCGGCCCACGTCGAGAAGCGAGCGGACGATGCTCATCTGGTTCGGTGTCGCGCTCGCGCTCGCCCCGCTTGCGCTACTCGCGCTCTTCCTGCTCGCCTCGGGCATCGACTACCGCTGGGAGAGCCACGTGGCGCACTTCTGGCTCGTGCTCGCGGCCGCGCTGGTCACGCTCGGGCTCGGCTATGCCGTCAGCGCCACGGCCCGGCGCCGTCGCGACGCGAGGCTGTTCCTGATCTCGCTCGCGTTCATGGCCAGCTTCGGCTTCCTCGCGCTGCACGCGTTGGCGACGCCGAACGTGCTGCTCGGCGCGAACGCCGGCTTCGAGCTGGCGACACCGGTCGGGCTAGTCGTCGCAGCGCTGCTTGCGGCCGCGTCCGCCATCGAGCTCAGCCGAGGGCGCTCGGCGGCCGTGATGGAGCGCTCGACCCTTCTCGTCGTCGCGCTAGTCGGCGTGCTCGTGCTGTGGGGCGTTGTCTCGCTCACGGAGACATGGCCGCTCGACGCGCCGATCGCAGCCGAAGAGCTCGACGGCTGGCAGGTCACGCTCGCTGTGGCCGGAATCGCTCTCTTCGCACTGGCCGCGCTCGGCTACCTCCGCCTCTACCGCCGTCGCGGCGCGACGTTCGTCTTCGCCGTAACGGTCGCGCTCGCGCTCCTGGCGGAGGCGATGATCGTCATCGCCTGGGCCCGCAACTGGCGCGCGTCCTGGTGGGAGTGGCACGTGCTCATGCTGCTGGCCTTCGTCGCGATTGCTCTTGCCTCACGCCGAGAGTGGCACGAGGAGCGGTACAGCGCGCTTTACCTCGACGAGACGCTGGCGGGCGCCCAGGACGTCAGCATCCTTTTCGCCGATCTGGCCGGCTTCACGGCGTTTGCCGAACGTCACTCCCCGGAGGAAGTCACCGCCATGCTGAACGCGTACTTCGGCAGGATCATCCCGCTGATGGAGCAGTCCGGCGGCGAGGTCCACCAGGTCATCGGGGACGAGGTGATGGTGATCTTCAACAAGGCCGGCGACCTGCCCGATCACCCGGCCGTGGCCGTGGCTGCTGCCAGAGACCTCCAGGCGACGGCCGCGGCGGTAGCGCGCGATCATCCGGACTGGCCACGCTTCCGCGCCGGCGTCAACAGCGGCGAGGTGCTGGCCGGCGTCGTCGGCGGGGCGATCGCGGGCATCGCAAGCACGGCGTCGTCGGTGACACGGTCAACCTCGCCTCCCGGCTGGAGTCCGTAGCGCCGGTGGGCGAGGTCGTGCTCGGCGCGGCGACCGTCCGCAGGCTGCCGCCCGGCACGCTCGTCGAGCGGATGCCCGAGCTGCGGGTAAAGGGAAAAGCGGAGCCGATCGAGGCCTACGTGCTCAGGAGCTAGGAGGGTCTGGCGGAACGGTGCTCGTCGCCGGGGCGCGCTGGAGGTTGTGATGCAAGGACGCAGGGAGCCCGCGTACTAACTAGTACGTGGGCGACCGAGGACGCCGCAGCGCGGCCTCCAGCGTGATTCCGGCGGCACAGTCGCTGTTTCGCCAGCCCCTCCTAACTAGCTGCCGTCCGGCCATCCGCCGCGGTGGAGCACTATCGGATAGTGCGGCAGCCGTCCCGTCGGGTCTTCGATGACCGCATTCGTCTGCTCGACGTAGCGCTTTCTCGCGCGCCAGCCGTCCGGATACGGATGCAAGCCCTCGGAAAGCCTGTGCTGATCGAGGACTCCGGCCATGGCTTTGCGCAGCCGTTGCGGCTTCCATTCTCGTTCGACCTCCGCGTGCAGTGCGGGAGCGGCGGCCTGCGCCTTCAGGCCTTTGGCCGTCAGGCGAGCGAGCTTCGCCTCGACCGAGACGTAGCCAGTTCTCTCCAGGAAGTTCAGCGCCATGGTCGTCGCTTCCCCGGACACGCCTGCGGCCGCGGGTAGCTCACGGACATCGCTACCCGTCTTGCCGAGGACGCGCACGAAGTTTGCGGCCAGCGGCAACGACAGCTCCGACCTGCGCTCGAAGTCGAGTGTGTACGCGAGGAGCACCTGAGCGAGAAGTGCGGACAGGTGAGGCGCGGTCGTCGCTCCCTCGCGCCGGTCGATCTCGGCGACCATCCCTTTCCTGCCGTCGACGATCGGCAGGTACTCGGGGAGCTCGACGTCGAGCCCTCGGATCACCGGCGCGGACGCCCGACGGAGCTCGACGACCGTTGCCGCTCCGAGTCGCTCTTCCCACCGCTTCTCGATCTCGCCGAACAACGGCGGTGCGATCTCCTGCACCTTTTCGCCGCGGGGCGCGGGGCGGACGAGCCACTCGGGCTTGAGCGCTCGAGCGCTGCCCCAGCCGTCGCGCTTCGACTTCGGGGCAGCTCCGGTGGGCTTGGCGCTGACGAACACGTATCGCCACCGCTCCATGCCGCCGAGCGTGGAGAGCGTTCGCGACTTCGGGATCCCTGACGCTCCGGGCAGGTCACCCACCGCGATGCCGTCCCCGACGAACCGCAGGAAGTTCGACCACATCACCATCGAGATGGGAAGGCGTTGGCCGAGGCCGGCCGCCTGGAGCCGGTGATGGAGCTCGTTGTCGAACTCGATCGTGAAGGCGATCAGCAGCTGCGACAGAGGCGTCGACAGCGGAACGGGCACCTGGGTGTTCTAACGGATAGCGTCGTCGCGTGAACGCGGTCCCCCTGCGCCGAAACCGCGACTTCATGCTGCTCCAGACCGGGCAGTTGCTGTCCAACATCGGGACGCGGCTCACGTCGATCGCCTATCCGCTGCTCGTGCTCGCGCTCACGGGCTCGGCGGCTATGGCCGGCTTCGTGCTCTTCGCGCGCACGATCCCGCATGCGCTCTTCGCGCTGCCGGCAGGGGTAGTGGCCGATCGCTGGGACCGGAAGTGGCTGATGATCGGTGCGGATGCCGTGCGTGTCGTCGCAGTGAGCGTCCTCGTAATCGTCGTCGCTCTGGGCTCGGATGCGTTCTGGCTGATCTCCGTGATCGCATTCGTCGAGGGCGTCGGAACGGCGTTCTTCATGGCCGCCTATCCGGGTTCGGTGCGGTCGGTCGTCCCGATGCATCAGCTGCCGGACGCCGCCGCCGTCCAGAGCGGGCGAAACGCGGTCGTGCAACTTGCCGGTTCACCGCTGGGCGGCGCCCTCTTTGCGATCGCCCGCGTACTGCCCTTCGTCGTGGATGTCATCTCGTATGCCTTCTCGGCGATCTCGTTGCTCATGATGCGTGCCTCGTTCCAAGAAAAACGGGAGCGCGATACCTCATCGCTTCGTGCACAGCTGCTCGAAGGCGTCCGGTACGTCTGGCGCCAGCCATTCCTTCGAACCGTTGCTGTGATCTTCGGCCTGCTCAACTTCGTCGGCCCGAGCATCCTCTTCGCGATCGTCGTCATCGGCACCGACCAGGGGCTCTCGGGAGGCGAGGTGGGCCTGCTCGTGGCCGTGTTCTTCGCGGGCATCCTTCCCGGGACGATGCTCTCGCCGTACATCCGGCGGGCCTTACCCGTCCGAGCCGTGTTCGTGCTCGAGCTCTGGACCTGGGTGGGTTGTGCAGCGTTTCTCGTCTGGCCGAGCGTCTACGTGCTCGCCGTGTGCCTGTTGCCGACCGCGCTCGTCATCCCGTCCACCGATTCGGTCGTCCATGGGTACCGGATCGCGATGACGCCCGACCGGCTGCTCGGCCGAGCGGAGTCGGCATGGACGACGTTCGCGATCGTCATCTCGCCGATCGGCCCGCTCATCACGGGCGTGCTCATCACCGAGGTGTCAGCCCGAGCCGCCATCGGCGTGTGCGTGGTGCTAGCGCTCTGTCTTGCCCTGTGGGCGACGTTCAGCCCGGCAATCCGGAACGCGCCGAGCATCGACGACCTCGCCGAAGTGCCGGGCTAGGGTTCGCGTCGGGATGGCCGGTCTGGACAGCTTCGAACGCGTGCCGCTGCTGTTCGGGCCGTCGCCTGTCCACCGGCTCGAGCGGTTGAGCGAGCATCTCGGCGGGAGCGTGGACATCTGGGCCAAGCGCGAGGACTGCAACTCCGGCTTGGCGTACGGCGGCAACAAGGTCCGCAAGCTGGAGTACCTGACGGCCGACGCGCTCGCACAGGGCTGCGACACGCTCGTCTCCATCGGTGGCGTCCAGTCGAATCACACGCGGCAGGTGGCGGCAGTGGCGGCTCGGCTCGGTCTGGGGTGCGTGCTCGTGCAAGAGCACTGGGTCGACTGGGACGAGGCCGGCTACGAGACGGTCGGC
Organism: uncultured Actinomycetes bacterium; assembly: GCA_963704335.1. Classification (GTDB taxonomy): domain Bacteria; phylum Actinomycetota; class Thermoleophilia; order Gaiellales; family Gaiellaceae; genus PALSA-612. The sequence continues at coordinate 2,849,045 of OY969889.1, read as the reverse complement.
AACATCCTGCTCTCGCGGATCATGGGAGCCGACGTACGGCTCGACCCGGCGGGCTTCGACATCGGGATTCGCCGGAGCTGGGAGGAGGCGCTGCTGTCGGTCGAGGAGATGGGAGGCAAGCCGTACCCAATTCCTGCCGGGGCCTCCGACCATCCACTGGGCGGGCTTGGCTTTGCTCGCTGGGCACAGGAGGTCGCGGAGCAGGAGCGGGACCTCGGCCTGTTCTTCGACACCATCATCGTCTGTTCCGTCACCGGCTCGACACAGGCCGGGATGATCGCCGGTTTCGCCTTGCAGGAGCGCCCGCGCGCGGTGCTGGGCGTAGACGGTTCGGCCACGGTCGCCCAGACGTGGGATCAGATCGCTCGCATCGCCCAAAGCACCGCTGACGCAATCGGTCTCGGGCGTCCGCTTCGTGACGACGAGATCGTCCTGCTCGACGAGTGGCACGCAGGCACGTACGGCATTCCCGACGAGAAGACGATCGACGCGATCCGTCTCTCGGCGCGGCTCGAGGGGATGCTCACCGACCCGGTGTACGAGGGGAAGTCGATGGCCGCGCTGATCGACCTCGTCCGGTCGGGCCGCATCGAGCCCGGGTCGAAGCTGCTCTACGCGCACCTCGGCGGGCAGCCTGCGCTCAACGCATACGCGAGCGTGTTCTAGCCGTTAGTAGGCTGAGGAGCACGCGATGCATCAACTGCTGTCCGCGATCCTGGAAGGGAAGAGCAGCGAAGTGCTGCAGATCGACGGCGGCGCCACGGTCTACGAGGCGATCACGAAGATGGTCGACGCGAACGTCGGCTCGCTGCTCGTCACCGAGGACGGAGAGATCGTCGGCATCATGACCGAGCGCGACTACCTCCGGCGGGTGACGCTCCAGGGCCGTACGGACAAGGAGACGCCCGTACGCGACATCATGTCCTCACCGCTCGTCGTCGCCACTCCCGAGACGTTGATCGACGAGTGCATGGCGATGATGACCGACCGCCGAATCCGCCATCTGCCGGTCGTGGACGACGGCGCGGTGGTGGGAGTGGTCTCGATCGGTGACCTCGTGAAGTTCCGGGCCAAGGAACAGGCCTTCGAGATCAAGTACCTGACCGACTACATCACCGGAGGACGCGAAGCCAGTTAGCTCGGGTCGAGCGGCTGCCAGAGCTCGACGCGATTGCCCTCGGGATCGGTGAACCACCCGAACCGGCCGTACTCGTGGTCCTCGACCTTGTCGTCCACCTCGACGCCCGCCGCACGGAGCTGGGCGAGCATCGCGTCGAGGTCGCCGACGGTGAAGTTGGTCATGTGTTGCTTCTCCCGCGGCCAGTAGTCCGTGTCCGCTGTGAACGGCGACCACACGGTGTTACGGCTCTCCGGGATGATGGCGTGGCCGCCCTCCGTGACGGGAACTCCGAGGTGCTCTGCGTACCACGCTCCAAGCGCCGCCGGGTCCTGCGCGCGGAAGAAGACACCGCCGATACCGGTCACTCGCTCCGTCACGGGGTCGATTCTCGCAAATTGCGAGAAGTTCGTCCAAGCATCCCCTTGACGCCGCCGTCCCGATACGACAGAGTCCTGTGCGTCAAGTCCTGTGGCCTTTCGGGGTCGCAGGACTTGGCATTTGTAGGGCCTCTTTTCAGTCTTTGACGTAGCGGATGCCGGGAACGCCGGTGACCCGTGTCGCCTTGGCGCCGCGCAGGTGCTTGTCGAACCACCGGCGGAGCTGCTCTCGCGTGAGGCGCAATTGCTCGACGTAGGAGATGAGGCCGGCGTCGCACGCGGTCGGGATCGTCTCCATGAACCCGCAGTGCGAGCCGCCTCGGATCGACGCCAGCAGCGACGGCGGTGGTGCTCGTCGGAACATCACGGCAGTCCCTGCGGCCGGAACGATCCTGTCGTCCGAGCCGACGACGAAGAGGGACGGCACACGGAGCCGGCGAACCGCGACCGATGCCCGAACCGGCGCCGTGTCGGCGGCCGCGAGCGTCGCGACCGTGTCGATGGAGCGGTCTCGAGACGCGGCGAGCAGCGCGACGCCGCCTCCCATCGAATGGCCGGCGACTCCGAGGCGTCTCGAGTCCACCTTCCCACGCGGTACGTCTCTGCTGCCGGTTGCGCTCTGGCCGCTGAGCCACCGCAACGACCGGCTCAGGTCGTTCGCCAGCCGGCTGTGGCTCGGGAACTGCCCCGTCTCGCTGTCCGGTGCGATGACGACGTAGCCCGCCGACGCGAGTGCGCGCAACGTGCCCCGGTAGTACGACGAGTCGATCCCGTACCCGTGGGCGAAGGAGATCGCGGGGTACGGACCGCCGCGTGGCGGATAGGCGATCCGAGCCGGAAACGATCCACCCGACGACTTCACGACGACGCTCTTCGTCGTGACCGGTAACGGGGCGGCCGTCGTGGCGCCTGGCGTGACGGTCGCGGCGAGGGCTGCTGCGGCGACGACAAGTGCTCGGCCGGTCATTCGCAGCTATCGACGGCGGGCGGAGTCGAGAGTTAGCGCTCGGTCACCGTAAGCGCCAGAACTCGTCTTGTAGGCCTAGTCCGGCGAGGATCACCGTGTTCTGCTCGGTCGAGTGCGGCTCCCAGTCGGGAGAGATCCTGTCTTGCCACCACGCGGTGGCGAGCTCCGAGAGCTTGGCGACGGAGATGGTCGCACCCGGCTCCCGGTCGCCGAGCCAGCGGTCGATGTGCTCCTCCGACCGGAAGAGATTCATCGTGCTTCAGGTGTAGACGATGTCGTCCCACCATTGGGCTGCGGGGACGAGGCAGTGGAAGACGAGCGCTTCGTCATCCGGCTGTCCGTCTCGTACCTCGACCGAGATTGCCTCGCCGCAGTCGGGGCACGATGTCTCGATCCGCCCGTCGCTGTGGAGGGCAGCGCAAATGCCGAAGGCGTCCCATCCGCAGTTGGCATACCACCACCGCTCGTTCGTAAATACCCGGTAGGCCGTCGGGACGGCCGAGAATGGGTTTGCCATCCGAATCTCCGATCGCGCCCCGTTGAGCACGAGCGCATGCTGTTCGTGCAGGCGTCGCCAAGCGGCACGGACGTTGTCCGGAGTGGACGCCGAGGCTCTTGCAACCTCCATGGCCGTCGGCGCTCGTCCGAGATCCACGAAGAGCTGGTAGGTGAGCCGCCGCAATCGGAGGTCGCGCTCGTCCACTACTTCGCCCGGATCACGACTGGAGCGCACGGCGCGCCGAGCACGTCGCGTACCGGCTTGCCCCGCAGATCCTTCAGCCGCACGATCAGACGAGAGCCGGTCACCGTCACCTGGGCGTAGCTGTACGTGTCGAGCGAGACGCAGCGGAGGCCAAGCCCCGTCGGCGGCTGCGGCTTGAAGAACACCGCTCCGATCAGGTTGCCTATGCCGTCGCGGCCGAGCACGTCGTCGATCTCCTTCGCGAACGTGTTCGTCGCGACGGGGCCGGTGATCACTTCGGTGATGCCGCTCGCCACCGGCCCGGTTGGCGTGAACGTCTGCAGGCGCACGTCGCCGACGAGGTTTGCGTGTGTATCCGTCGTCAACACGACGACGTTCTTGATGCCGCGAAGTGCCTCCACGATCCTCTGCCGCTCGGACGCGTAGCCCTCCCAGCGGTCGTAGGGCAGTGCGAAGAGCTGCATGAGCGGTACCTCGTTGACGATGACCTTGAATGTCGCGGCCGATCGCCGCACGTCGCGCAGGAAACGGGTGAGCTGGCGCGCGCCGAGCATCGTCCGAGCGGGATCGGCGATGCGGTCGAGGCAGGCCTGCGGCACAGGCTGCGAGAGCGAGGGTACGAGCAGCGTGAATGCCTGTCGCACCGCCGCCGGCGCGGTGGGCGCCAGGTCGGGCCCGCCGGACACGTTGCAGGTGCCGCCGGCGGACGCCTTTGCGGAGCGGAACGAGCGCTCGTCGAGGAAGAACAGCTCGAGGTGCTTGCCCCAGCGGAACGTCCTGTAAAGGCCGTCGGTGCCCGTACGGACTGGTGCGTAGTCCGCAAAGGCCTTTGCGCCCGCGGCGTAGAGCGCGCTCCCGTGCTCGGCGCGACTGAAGTCGTTGATGAACTCATGGTCGTCCCAGTGGCTGTACGTGCCGGCCGACGCACGCAGCGTGCGCAGTGGAGCGAGCGCGAGGTTCTGGCGGTACTTGCCCCACTTCGCCTGCCTGGTCAGCGCCGGCTTCGTGCCTGCCACTTCGCTGTCCGAGTAGATCGTGTCACCGAGATTGATGTTGAAGTCGTTGCGCTCGGCAGCCATCCGCGCGTAGACCTGGAAGCCGTTGTAGGCGGGCTTGCCGTTCGTGCCGGGCGTGGCGTCGGCATCGCCGGTGATCGCGAAGCGGACCGTGGCTGTCGCCGTGGGCGCAGGAGCCGTACGGAAGCTCCCCAGTTGGCTGGAAGTGCCTCCCTGGCGGAAGCGGTACAGGTACGCGGTGCTCGGCTGTAGGCCCCTGACCGATACGCCGACTGTCAGGTCGGTCGCTTGACGAGCGGTGGCCGACGCGACGACGCCGAGCCCCACGACGCTCTTGACGCTCTCGGTGAGCTCCAGGCTGACCCTCCCGGCACGTGGCGCGCGCGTCCAGAGCAGCGCGCTCGCCGACGTGACCTCGCCGGCCGCCACGCCGTATGCGAAGGGTGACGTCGCCGGAGTCGCGCTCGCGGAGAGCGTCAGCAGTGCGGCCATGCCAAGGGCGGCGGCGGCGAGCCTCACGCGGCGACACTAACGGAGGAGGCTCTGGCGGCCGATACTTACGGCGTGCGCAGGCTTCTCGTCACCGTGGCGGCATTGGCGGTCCTCGCTGTGCCGGCGGGAGCTCAGCCCGCGTCCTCCTGGGAGCGACACCAGGGTGACGGATTTTCCGTCGACCTGCCGTCGAGCTGGGCGGACGAGCGGGACCGCGCCCGCCTGATCCGGGAGATCCGCTCGATCGCCGCAAACGATCCGGAGCTCGCCGGAATCATCGACAACTTGCTGGCTGCGGGAAGCAGAAACGTCGCGGTGAAGCTGATCGCGTTCGATCTCGCGAAATCGTCGCTGAAGACGGGCTTCGCGACGAACCTCAACGTCGTTCGCGAGCGCACGTCGCTGCCGCTGGCCGTCTGGAGACAGAAGGCCCTGAAGGCGCTGAACTCGATGAGCTTCGTCGTCGAGCCGATCTGGTGGCGCAACGTCAAGCTCCCTGCAGGCAAGGCGGTCCGCCTCAACTACCTGGCGCGCTTCAACCTCGGCGGGAAGCGGCTGGACACGTCGATCACGCAGTACGCTCTCGTCGACGACGGAGCCGCGGTCGTGCTCACGTACACGACGCTGCCGAAGCTGGCCAAGAGCTACCGCGCGACGTTCGAGCGCAGCGCGAAGAGCTTCCGTTTCGCTAGTTAAGCAGCTGCGAGCTCGAAGAAGATCCTGCGCAGCTGGGGCTCGCAGGTCTGGAACGCCTCGACCACCGTCGGGTCGAATTGCTTGCCGGTCTGTCCGACGATCTCATGCACGGCGGACGCCCACGTTCCAGCCTTGCGATGCGGCCGGTCGGACGTCATGGCATCGAGCGTGTCGACGACGGAGAAGATGCGCGCACAGCGCGGAATCTCCTCGCCCTGCATCCGGTCGGGGTAGCCGGCGCCGTCCCACCGTTCGTGGTGGGAGCGGACGATCTTCAACCCTTCGCCTCGGAGGAGTGACACGCCTCCGAGCATCTGCTCGCCGCGGATCGTGTGTTCCTCCATCGTGTGACGCTCTGCATCGGTGAAGGGCCCGGCCTTGTTCAGCACGGCGTCGTCGATCGCCAGCTTGCCGATGTCGTGGAGGTAGAAGCCGCACTTGACGCCCGGGTCGGCGAGCAGGCTCGGGTCGACCAGCTCTGCGAGCCGTTCCGCGTACTTCGTGACCCGTGCGGAGTGCAGGCCCGTGCCGAAGTCCTTTGTCTCGAGTGCTTTGGCGAACGCCGAGACGGTTTCCTCGTAGGCAGCCTGGATCAGCAGACGCTGGCTTCTCTCGATCTCGAGCAACGAGCGCAGATCCTGCGCGTACAGCATCAATTGCTCCTCCGGCCGCTCGTCGGTCTTCCGCCGGAACGGCCCCTGGGGCAACCCGCCTGCCACCTGCTCGATGATTTCCAGGAGCTCGAGGGGGCTGAACGGCTTGTGGACGAAGGCGTCTGCGCCTGCCGCACGGCCCTCTTCATCGGTAGCGTCGGAGGAGCCGGTCAGCAGCACGATCGGCACCTCGGCCGTGGACGGCTGAGCACGCAGACGGCGGCAGAGGGAGATTCCGTCCGTGTCGGGCAGGTTGACGTCGAGGACGATCACGTCGGGCGTGCGCTGCGCCAGCCGCTGCATCGCCTCGGCCGCGCTGCCGGCCTCGTCGACCTGGACGTCGATGATCTCGAACGTCGTCCGCAGCAGCATGCGGAGGTTCGGCTGGTCGTCGACGACGAGAATGCGAATGCCGCGCCTGCCGCGCAGGTGAACCGGAAGCTCTTCGCCGAGCGGGACGACGGTCAGCTCGGGTGGCTCGGTGATGTCAGCCGCCGCGACAACGTCGGCCGTTTCGTACACGGCCACCTGGTTGCGCCCCGCATGCTTCGCGGAGTACAGGGCCTCGTCGGCGTGCTTGAACAGCGTGTCCTTGTCTACGCCGTGGTGCGGATAGGAAGCGACGCCGGCCGACAGCGCGGGCAGCTGCTCCGGTCCGTCGTAGTCGATCATCGCCTCGCGGAAACGATCAGCAGCCCGCAAGCCGGCGTCCGCGTCACCGCGCACCACGACGGCGAACTCGTCGCCGCCGAGCCTGAACACCTCTTCACCGGTGCGTGCCCGCGACTCGAGCAAGCGGGCGACGGTGATGAGGGCCCGATCGCCGGCCGAGTGGCCTTCCGTGTTGTTGATCTCCCTGAAATCGTCCAGGTCGACGAGTACGAGCGTAACCGGCGCCTCCCTCGTCGTCGCCTGCTCGAGGATCGACTCGAGATGCTCGTCGAACGCGCGGCGGTTGCGGAGCAGCGTGAGCGGATCACGGCGCGCTTCTGCCTGGCTGTCTGCCAGCTTGCGCCTGCTCGAGAGGTCACCCGCGGCGATGTCGGCCAGTGCTCCCACGAGGTCGCTGTCGAGCTCGAACTGGACGTTCGCCGGCATCACGATGAGCAGCACGCCGAGGCGCTCGCCGTCGGCGAGCAGCGGCACAGCGGTGGCCGCGCCACAGGGGACGCCGTACGTCCGGTAGAGCTCGACCAGCTCGCGGCCGCCGGCCGCCACCGGGCGGGAATCTCCGAACGCTCGGCGGACGACGCGTGGCGCGCCGCGAGGCCAGGCCTCCGGCGCCTGATCGGCACCGGGACCGCCGAAGCCTGCCGGGACGAGCTCCGGATCGACAGCGAGATAGACGCCTGCGAGCGACGCGCCCGTAAGCTCGCTCGTCTCGCGGGCGAGAAAGCCCAGCGCGCTCTGCTCGCTCAGCGTGCGGGCGAGGGTGTGGGCAAGGCGAAGGAGGGGCTGGCTGGCACCCTGGACCGCGCGCTCCAGCTCCCAGAGCGGCGCACCCTTGACGACGAAAGACGTGGCACCGGCCTGGAGCATGCTCTGAACCGACTCCTCGTCCTCGAAACCGGTGAACGCGATGACGCGGGTCTCAGGGCGAGCTCCGCGAATCTGCCGCGTCGCCTCGATGCCGTCCAGCTCGGGCATGCCGATGTCCATGAGCACGGCGTCGGGCTCGTGCTCGGCGGCGAGCTCGACGGCTTCCTTGCCGTTGGTCGCTTCGCCGACGATCTCGATCTCGGGGTGGTCGGCGAGCACTGTCCGGACGAGCCGGCGGGCCTCGTCGGAGTCATCGCAGATCAGAAGCCTGATCACCTGTTACCCCCTCGTGGTTCTCCTTTCTGTGCCATCGGTGCCTGGCGCACCTGGCGAATACCTCGATAGAGGGATGTGGGCATTGGAGGAATGCCGATAAGCGGCGCGAAGGCACGAATGACCATGCCGCGACTGCGCTGGATCGTCCCTGTACTGCTGCTCGTCGGGGCAGTGCCTGCCTCCGGCGTGGTCGCAAGCTCCGAGCTGAGCAAGCCCGGCGTCATCCGTATCACGAACAGAGAGGTCTCACGCACAGTCGTTGACCACGGCGTCCCGGGCGTGAGCGCCGGCGATCAGCTGATCATCGCCCAGCTGCTCTACAACCGTCGCATCACCGCGAGGGCGCTAGGCCATCAGGAGACGTTGTGCACGCACCTGGGGAAGGGCGGAGTCCTCGGCGGAGGCTCGCGCTCGTGCACCATGACGTTCTACTTGCCGGAAGGACGACTGGTGGCGATGGGCGCCGTGCACAATCTGCTCTTCTACATGATCCCCGTGGTCGGGGGTACCGGGCTCTACGACAACGTCGGTGGCACCATGACCGTCACGTTCCTCGGAGGAAGGCCCGCACGTCAGCTGCTGTTGTTTCGGCTAACTGTCTAGGCTCCAGGTCGTGGCGGACATCGATACCGCAGCGACCGAGCAGACACCGCAGAGCGAGCGCGTGACGATTCTCGTCGTCGAGGACGACAGCGCGCTTCGCGAGTTCCTCTGCACGGCGCTGGCTGACGAGTTCGAAGTTGCGGGCGCCGTCAGCGGCGAGGAGGCCGTCGAGCTCGCAAGACGGCTGCGACCGGACGTCGTTCTCCTCGACGTCATGCTGCCCGGCCTCTCGGGCCTCGACGTCGTGCGCGTGATCCGTTCCGACCCCAGCCTGAGAGACACCCCCGTTCTCGTCATGACCGCCTTCAGCGAGATCGATGCAGGCGACGCGGAGGCCGCAGGCGCCAACCGCTTCCTCGCCAAGCCGTTCGATCTCCAGCAGCTGACGGCGGCCGTGCGAGACCTTTTGTGAGGTCGTGAGCCCAGTGGCGGACGTACAGCTCGAGCAGTCGCACCCTGGCCGGCTCGACCGCGTACTCCGTCTGCCGGTGTTTCGCGCCTTCGGCGTGCGCGTCCCGCTCGTTGCGAGGATCGCGCTCGCGAGCGCGCTGCTGGCCGTGCTCGTGGCGGCAGCGTTCGCCATCCTCGTGATCACGCTCTCCGACCTGCGGTCGACGACCACGGCGGCGAACCGCTCGAAGGACGTCACCTCTGCGACGCTCGTGCTGGAGCAGGACCTGCTCCAGCTCGATGCCGCCCTGCGTGGCTTCGTCAACACCGGCGACCGGAGATTCAAACGCACGTGGGAAAGCGTCCGCGATGATCTACCGGGGTCGATCGCGACCCTCACCGCGAGCGCGGCCGGGAGTTCAGGGCAGGAACGGCGCGCCCAGCGCCTCGTCCAGGCCGTTCGCGAGTACAGGGATGACTACGCCGTGCCGATCGTCGGCATCGCCGAGTTCAACCCGGCGGTGGCGCGCTCGCCCGTCGCCGTCGTGGAAGGCCGCAGACGGCTCGACGCGCTCCGGCGGCAGGTGACACAGGTGCTGACCACGGAGAACAATCTCGCGGCCACGCGCACCTCGTCGGCGACGAGCCAGGCGAACAGGGCCATCCTCGTTGGCCTGGGCGCGCTCGGCGTGTCGGTGCTCCTTGTCCTGCTGTTCGGCGTCGAGCTGTCGCGCGCCGTCGCTCACCCGGTGAGGCGCGTGTCAGAAGCGGCGAAGCACGTCGCGGCGGGCGACCTCTCGGTGCGCCTTCCGGAGCGTGGCCCTGCGGAGGTCCACGACCTCTCCGCGGCCTTCAACGAGATGGCCGCCTCGCTGGAACACAGCAAGGAGGAGCTAGAAGACCAGAACCGTCAGCTCCGCGAATCGGAGCGGTTGCGCTCGGAGCTGATCAGCGTCATCTCGCACGAGGTGCGCACGCCGCTCGCCTGTGTGCTCGGCTACGCATCGCTGCTGCAGACGAGGCCCGTCGACGACGAGACGCGCGGCAAGTACCTCTTGATCATCTCCGACGAGGCGCGCCGGCTCGAGAGCCTCGTCAGCGAGCTGGTCGATGTGAAGCGCATCGAGGAAGGTCGGCTAAACCTCGAGGTCGAGACATTCGACCTCGGAACCTTGCTGGAGGAGCAGAACCGCTCCTTCGGCCACCGCAGCGAGCGGCACACGATCAACTTCGAGCCGGGGAGCGGCGCGCTCGAGGTGCGCGCAGACCGCGGCCGGATCGCACAGGTGATCGCGAACCTGCTCGGCAACGCGATCAAGTACTCGCCCGACGGAGGCCAGGTCGACGTGGAGGCGGGAATGCGTCTCGGCAAGGTGCGTGTCAGCGTGCGGGACCAGGGAATCGGCATCCCCGAGTCCGCACGGTCACGGATCTTCACGAAGTTCTTCCGCGGCGAGGCCGGGTTGGGCGGCATCGGCGGCATGGGCCTCGGGCTCGCGGTGTCGCGCGAGATCGTCGAGGCGCACGGCGGCCGTATGGGCTTCGAGACGACGGACGGCAACGGCTCGGTCTTCTGGTTCGAGCTGGCTCCCGCCCCGGCGGAACCTGAGCCATCGCAGGTCTGAACACTTCCTGAACTTCCCCGCGCCGGCCCGGCGGCTCGGCTATCACTACCCGTATGAACCGCGTGCGTATTGCGATCGCGCTGGTCGGTCTCGCGCTCGTCGTGCCGGCGGCTGCGAAGCCGACGGCACCAGTGTCCTCATTCCTCGACCCGACGTTCGGCAAGGTGCTCTCGCGCACCGACAAGCAAGTCCTCTACTACTGGCAGGTCGAGAAGAAGGCCGGCGGCAAGGTGCGCTGCGTCGGCTCGTGTGCGAAGGCCTGGCCGCCGCTGATCGTCAAGTCCGCGAAGCTCGTGTCGAAGAAGATCGCCGGTCTGAGCGGCGTCTTCGGCACCGTGCGCCGTCCCGACGGCCGGCTTCAGGTGACGCGGAACAAGCTGCCCGTCTACACGTACGCGCACGAGCGGCCCCGCCAGGTGCTCTGCGACAACGTCGACGGCTGGTTCGTCGTCCGCCTCTAGGAAGCGTCGAGGGGGCCGATCAACGGCCCCCTCGCGCGCTCGGGGAGGGTGGTGCGTCCTACGTGCTACGCATCCGGCGGTGCGAGCGGGGCGAATGACCCGTCCATGGAACCGCCGAATCTGTCGAAGCGGGGTGGACGTCCAGGGAAGCCTTCGCCGTTCACGAGATCGTCGACGTTCGACTCGACTTGCTCGAGCAGCTCGGCTCGCTGGGCGGCGGTGATGCGGCCGTCCGCGACGGCCTGGTCGAGCCGCTCCTTCGCGGCGGCCACGAGGTCCAGCTTCAGCCCGGCGACGCTCCTGCCTTCGGCCTCGGCGATCTCGGCGAGCGAATCGCCGTTGCGAAGCCGTTCGTGGAGCTCCTCCTCGCTGAGGCCGAGATAGTCGGCTGCCCCTTCGAGATGGTGGCCCGGCCCTCGCAGGCCGTCACCGCCGAAGAAGGGCCCGAAGCCGTGCGGACCGAGGAAGTCTCCCGACTCGATGCGCTCGCGGAGCTCGGCAGCCTGTTCTTCCGTGAGCCTGCCGGCCGCGACCGCGGCGTCGAGCTGTTCCAGAGCAGCTGCCTTGTAGGCGTCCTGGAGCTCCGTCGTCGTCACCCCGAGCTTCTCGGCGACGGCTGCCTGAAAGGCTGCACGCTCCTGCTCGGGGTCGAAGACGTCCTTGCCGGCGGCCACGGCGGCGCCGGCTCCAACGACCACCGCCGTCACGACTGCGCAGAGGATCAAGGTGCGCCTCGCTGCGAATCGCTTGATGTTCATCGGGCTCCTTTCGTCGTTCACGGTGCCCATCGAACCAGGCGACTCTGAGAGGCTCCTGAACGCCTCCTAAGGGCTCTCTATGAGCTGCAGGCGGACGATCGTGCCGCCTCCGTCCGCCCGCGCGGCGCTGACGCTGCCTCCGTGGGAGTCGGCAACCTGGCGCACGATGGCGAGCCCGAGGCCCGAGCCGGGCAGGCCACGCGCGTCCGCGGCACGGTAGAAGCGATCGAAGACCTTGGGGAGGTCGTCTTCACCGATGCCCGGCCCGTGGTCCCGGATCGAGACGACGGCATCTGCCACCCGCACCTCGACCGCTCCGCCGTCCGGGCTCCACTTCACGGCGTTGTCGAGCAGGTTGGAGACGGCACGGTGCAGGCGCTCTCGCGAGCCGTGGACGACGCTCTCGTCGAGCGTCGTCTCGAACGTGATCTCCGGCGCCCGGCGGCGGGCACGGTCGACGGCATCCGCGACGAGCTGATCGAGCCGTACGTCTTCCTCGATCCGTTCCGGCTCGCCGTCGCGAGCGAGGTCGACGACGTCGGCAATCAGTCGCGAGAGCTCGTCCAGCTCGGCATCGACGTCCTCCAGCAACTGGCGGCGCTCGTCCGCCGGCAGCGCGTCGGTCTTGCCGAGCAGCTCGACGTTCGTGCGCAGGCTCGTCAGCGGCGTTCGCAGCTCGTGCGATGCGTCGGAGACGAGCCGGCGCTGCGCCTCCACCGAGTCCTCGAGCGCGCCCAGCATCGTGTTGAACGCGACGGCGAGGCGCCCGAGCTCGTCCTTGCGGTCGGTGTCTACTCGGCGACGAAGATCGTGTGTGGCGGTGATGTCCTCGGCGGCCTCGGTCAGCCGACGAGTCGGTACCAGCGCGGACTGCGCGACGCCCAGTCCGAGCAGCGCCGCGAGCGCGCTTCCGCCGAGAGCAATCGCGAACAGGATCCAGCGCAGGCGATCGAGCACGCCGTCCACTTCGTCGAGCGGGCGGGCGATCTGCAGCGCGACCCCGTTGGCGAGCGGGACGACGATCATCCGGACGTGTGTGCCGGACACCGTGGCGTCCTCGAGGAACGTCTCGCGCTCGCCCGTGGCGACCTCGCGCGTGCGCTCGTCCACCGGCAGCTCGAGCGTGAAGCCGGGCTGGCGCAGCGTGCTCCCGTCGGCCGCGACGAGTTGGACATAGCCGCCTGGCTCACCGAGCACCGGCGGGGGAATGTGCGGAAAGTTCTCTTCAAACGGCCGTCGCTCGATCACCGCTGCCCGCTCGCGAAGCGACTCGTCGACCTCGCTCCGCAACTCGCTGCGCACGACGAAGTACACGGCAATCGATGCCAGGATGACCGCGGCGGCCACTGCAAAGGCGGCCGAGAGCGTGAGGCGAGCACGGAGCGTCATTGCTCGCGCAGGGCGTAGCCGACTCCGCGCACCGTGTGGATCAGCCGCGATTCGCCGTCGGCCTCTGTCTTCCGCCGCAGGTAGCCGACGTACACCTCGAGCGAGTTGGACGTCGGCCCGAAGTCGTAGCCCCAGACGCGCTCGAAGATCAGCGAGCGTGTCAGCACCTGTCGCGGATTGCGCAGGAAGAGCTCGAGCAGGCTGAACTCGGTGCGGGTCAGCTCCATGTCGCGGCTGCCGCGGCGTACCTGGCGCGTGCCCGTGTCGAGCGTCAGATCGGCGAACGCGAGCACGTCGCCGGGCACGGCTCCGTCGCTGCGTCGCAAGAGCGCTCTCAGCCGTGCGAGCAGCTCGTCGAGCGCGAAGGGCTTGACGAGGTAGTCGTCGGCGCCTGCATCGAGGCCGGCGACGCGGTCGGTCACCGACTCACGCGCGGTGAGCATGAGGACCGGCAGCTTCGAGCCGTCGTGCCGCAGGCGGCGACACATCTCGATGCCGTCGAGGACGGGCATCGCGACGTCGAGCACGATCGCGTCGGGGTCGGCTCCCGCGACGCAGGCCAGGCCGTCGGCGCCGTCCTCGGCCAGCTCGACTTCGTAGCCCTCGAGAGTCAGCGCACGCCGTAGCGACTCGCGCACGGCGCGGTCGTCGTCCACCACCAGCAGTCGTGTGGGCATGCGGAAAGGATCGCAGGCGCGGCTGAGAGGACGCTAAGAAGCGTCGTCCCGGAGAGCCTCGATCGCCTGCTGGAGCCGAACCGTGAGCTCCGTGGCTGCCTGCTCCGTCGATTCCTGCTGCTCGACGCGAATCGGCTCGCCGATGACGATTCGCACGCGAGGCAGCGAAATGCGATGCGTTCGCGGCTCGAGCGTGAACTCGGTGCCGACGAGCGCGACCGGGATCAGTGGGGCGCCGGTTGAGAGTGCGAGGCGCGCGGCTCCGCGCTTGTACCCGCGCTTCTGATCGGGCAGCGACGTCCCTTCGGGGAAGAGCCCTATGCACGCGCCCTGCTCGAGCAAGGCCACGCCAGCGGCCACGGCCCGGCCGGCGTCGGCGCCGCGGTCGACCGGAAACGCGCCCGCGGCGTGGAGGATCTGCTTGACCACCGGCACCTTGTACAGCTCCGCCTTCGCCATGAAGCGCACCTGACGCGTGACGGCGATGCCGAGAAAGAAGCCGTCCATCACCGACACGTGGTTCGCCGCCAGGACGCACGGTCCCGTCTCGGGGACGTGCTCACGGCCGGTGATCCGCACGCGATAGACGGCCATCAAGGGCGGCCGCAGGATCTTCTCGACGATCGTGTAGACGGGGCGGTCGGCGTCCACTACGACTCCTGGAACCGCTCCAGCTCGCCCGCGATCGCCGTCAGCCAGGCGCCGGCTCGCGGCAGCGGCAGAGTGCGACCGTTGGGAGCGCGGACGGCCGCGCCGTGGAGCCCACCGCGAACGATCGTGTAGGAAGCGTCGATGCCGCGGCCGACGGCGCGCTCGTACGCGTGGCGCGAGCTCTTCGCCGTCACGCCCGGGATACCGGGCAGCGGGCTGTCGAGGCTGCCGTGGATGATGGCGAGCCGTTTGCCGTCGAGCCGGGAGAGATCGAGCTGCTCCGGCAACCAGGGCGCCAGCCCGACCACGGTGGCTATCGAAGGCTGCCCGGCGAGCCGCACGGACACCGTGCCGCCCATGGAGAAGCCGAGCATGAGCGTTCGCCGTGGCTCGAGTGCTGCGATCGCGGCGAGCGCATCCTCCTCGCAGAGGTCGAGCCGCCGCCACGACTTCACCCGGTAGCGGACCTCGCCGAAGCGGAGCCCCGGGCACCGCGGAGCCAGCCGCTCGACGAGCCACTCCACCGTCGAGCTCCACGTGCCCGCGACCTCCGCGCGACCTCCGCCGTTCACGCACACGACCGCGTCCGGCCCGGAGCCCGTCACGCGCAGCTCGGCGCCGCTCTCGACGACTCTCACGTCTCCCACTCGACAATCATCCCGTTTCCGTGCGGCAGGAGCCCCCCTCAGGCGCGTCGAAGCGCTACCGTGCGGCCCGTCCCGCCGAGTACCCTTGCCTGCCTCTAGTGCGTAAGTCACCCCTGTCGATAGCGGCCGTGCTTCTGGCCGTGGGAGCCCTGTCCGCCGGGGCTGTCGGCGCGCCTACGGCTGCGTCCGGGCCACCGCAGCGTCCGAACATCGTCGTGATCATGACCGACGACCAGACCGTCGAGTCGCTGCGCGTCATGAAGAACGTCAAGCGGCACCTCGTCGCACAGGGCACGTCGTTCGACAACAGCTTTGCCTCCTTCGCGCTGTGCTGCCCGTCGCGCGCGACCTTTCTCACTGGCCAGTACGCGCACAACCACGGCGTGCTGTCGAACAAGCCCCCCCACGGCGGCTACTACGCGCTGGACAGCAGCAACACGCTCCCGGTGTGGCTCAAGCGCGCGGGGTACGAGACGATCCTCGTCGGCAAGTACCTCAACGGCTACGGCGACCGGGACAAGCGGGAGATCCCTCCCGGCTGGACGGAGTGGCACGGCGCAGTCAACAACTCCGCGTACCAGTTCTACGGCTACACGCTGAACGAGAACGGAAAGCTCGTGAAGTACGGCCGGAAGCCGGCGTCGTATCAGTCCGACGTCTACGCTGACAAGGCCGTCGAGATTGTGCGCCGCCGCGCACCGGAGAAGCGGCCGTTCTTCCTCTGGGTTTCATTCCTCGCACCGCACATCGGCGGGCCGCCTACGCCCGATCGCTCGGCGCTGACGACGCTGCCGGCGCCCAGGCACATCGGCCGCTTCGCTTCCTCTCCGATGCCTACTTCGCCCTCGTTCAACGAGGAAGACGTGTCGGACAAGCCCGGTTCGATCCGCAACCGCGCTCCGCTCACCGAGGAGCAGGTGGCCGCTATCACCGAGCGCTACCAGTTGCGGCTCGAGTCGCTCCTAGCGGTGGACGAGGCAGTCGGCCGGATCGTCGCGGCCCTCGAGAACAAGGGCGAGCTGTCACGCACGCTCATCGTCTTTACGTCGGACAACGGCTTCATGCACGGCGAGCACCGGATCCCGATCGGCAAGCAGAGGGTGTACGAGCCGTCGACGCGGGTGCCGCTCGTCATGCGCGGCCCCGGCATCCCGGCCGGGCTGCGGCTGCGCCAGCCGGTGGCCAACATCGACCTCGCGCCCACGATCGTCGCGGCCGCACGCACCCGCGCCACGCTGCCGATGGACGGACGACCGTTGTGGCCGCTGTTCGCCGACCCGGGAATCTTCTGGGGACGCGACCTGCTCCACGAGGGGCCGCTGGACGAGGATGCCAACGCGAAGTACATGGCTCTCCGGACCCCGCGCTGGCTCTACGTGCGCTACATGACTGGCGGGGAGGAGCTCTACGACCTGCTGGTCGACCCCCACGAGCTCACGAACCTTCGCAATGACCCCGCGGCCGCGGACGTGCGCCTCGACATCCGCGGGCGGCTCGCAGGCGTCGAGAGCTGCAGTGCCGCAGATTGTCGCCGTGGTCCCGAGCTGGCGCTGGCAGTCGAAGTAACCGGCGAGTGCCCGTCCGCTACGGCGAAGATCGCACTCGCCGTCGTGGATCCCGGCTCCGTAGCTCAGGCTCGGCTGACGCTGCCCGGGGAGATCGTCGAGCTCGCCGCCGCGCCCTGGGAGGCCGTTCGACCGCTCGGGCCCACGGCGGGGAACGTCCGCGCCCACGTCGTCTTCAAAGACGGGCGAGAGATGACGCGCGACGTGGCGTTGCCGGCCTGTCAGGCCTAGAGCTTCTCGCGCCAGGCGAGCACGTCGTTCAGCAGCCCGAGGTCGTAGTCGGGCCCATCGGCCGAGACGATGAGGTGCGTGATGCCGGCTTCGACGAGCGCGTCGATGTCGTCGACGTTCTCCTGCCGGATAGACGTGCTGCGCTCGATCTCCTCTGGGTTCCGGCCGACTTTCTCGCACCAGTCGTCGAGAACGTCACTCAGCTCCCGCATCGTCTCCACGTCGCCGAAGCCGTGCCAGATGTCCGCATGCTCGGCCGTGATGCGCAACGTCACCTTCTTGCCACGGCCACCGATGCAGATGGGGATGCGCCGTACCGGCGGCGGGTTCAGCTTCTGCCAGCGGTCCTTCATGATCGGCAGGTCGCGGTCGAGGTCACGCAACCGGCTGCCCACCGTGCCGAACTCGTAGCCGTACTCGTCGTAATCGCGTTCGAACCAGCCCGACCCGATGCCGAAGATCAGCCGCCCGTCGCAGACGTGGTCGACCGTGCGAGCCATGTCTGCCAGCAGGCTCGGGTTGCGGTAGGAGTTGCAGGTCACGAGGGCGCCGAGCTCCGCCCGCTCCGTCGCCTCCGCTAGCGCGGCCAGTACGGTCCAGCACTCGAAGTGCTTGCCGTCCGGGTCGCCGCTGAGGGGGAAGAAGTGATCCCACGTCCACAGCGATTCGACACCGAGCCGCTCGGCCTCGAGCCACGCAGCCCGCATGTCGCTCCAGTCCCCGTGCTGCGGCAGCGAGCGGTAACCGATCCGGACCACGTCGGCCACTCTATCCAGGAACGTGTCCAGAACGGCCTGTCAGAGCGAACTTTGTAACACCTGTTCGCAGTCTCTCAACAGGCGGTCAACAGAGACGTAACTGCCTTTTTGCAGGGTTTTTACTGGTTTTCTGGAGCACCCGTCCGATAACGCTGCTACGGTACGGCCCCAGTAAGTAACAACCAGCGACGGCCCGTGCGCAAGCTCGGTGGGCAGCACAGGTTTGGCCTTCGCGCTCTGTAGGCAAGGAGAACAGCTTGCGGTCGAGACGATCACGCATGCTGTGGCCCGTCGTTTGCGTCGGGTTGGCAGCAGCGCTTGGTACGGCGATGTTGGGGAGCACGGCGGGTGCGCGAGTCACCAAGGTGACGAAGGCGCCCGGCCCGGCGACCGACAACGAGGAGGCTTCCGCGCCTCGCGTCCCGACCAGGGCGGACCGCCAGGTGACCCATCGCATCATCAACCAGCGCAACTCCACCTGGCGCTGGCAGGACGTCATGCAGGTCGAGCGGACGCCGTACACGGGAGCCGCAGAGACTTCGACGAGCCGTCCCTACCGTCGCTGGGTGCTCAGCGTCTGGGAACGGCGCGCGAAGCAGGCGTGGCGTAAGGCAACGCGGCCACCCCACTATGACGAGTGGATGTGCATCCACCGCTACGAGGGCAGCTGGGTCGACCCCAACGCCCCGTACTACGGCGGCCTGCAGATGGATCTCGGCTTCCAGCGCTCCTACGGGGCCAAGCTACTCGAGACGAAGGGCACGGCCGACAACTGGTCTCCGCTCGAGCAGATGTGGGTCGCAGAGCGAGCACACGCGTCCGGCCGGGGTTTCTACCCGTGGCCGAACACCGCTCGATACTGCAATCTCTTCTAGCTGATCACTAAGAGCCGACGATCTGGACGATCCAGCGCCGGTCGCGCTCGCGGTCGAGCTCCAGGAACAGCACGCGCTGCCACTCGCCGAGCAACAGCTCGCCGTCACGGATCGGAATCGACTCGCCGGCGGTGCCGAGCAGCATGGCCATGCAATGGGAGTGGCCGTTCGCGAAGTCCACGTCCTCTGGGCAGATGTTCTCGGTGCGCTTGTCCCAGTCGTCGTGCGCGTAGTAATGGTCGTGCGGCACGAGCTGGCGCAGCAGGTCGACGAAGCTGTCCAGGAAGCCGTTCTGCGGCTCCGTGATGCGGATGCAGCACGTGGTGTGCGGCGAGTAGACGCACGCGATGCCGTCCCGCACACCGCTCTCGCGAACCGTCTCGGTGATTTGATCCGTGATGTCGTGGACGCGCAATCCGCCGGCCGTCCGCATCTCCGTCTCGCTCTGGAACACCTTCACGGGTGAGAGGTTAACCAAGTCGGCGCTCCGTGGTTAACCTGCCTCTCGCGGGCCCGTAGCTCAGCTGGTTAGAGCAGCGGACTCATAATCCGTCGGTCCCTGGTTCGAGTCCAGGCGGGCCCATTCCG
Organism: uncultured Actinomycetes bacterium; assembly: GCA_963704335.1. Taxonomy (GTDB): domain Bacteria; phylum Actinomycetota; class Thermoleophilia; order Gaiellales; family Gaiellaceae; genus PALSA-612. The sequence goes on along the minus strand of OY969889.1, from coordinate 2,829,988 downwards.
AAGGTGCTGGAACTGCAGGACTTCCACGGAAGTCTGGCGATCAGGGCGAATTGGGCTCGAGCGGGAGCGCGGTTGCCCACGCCTCAGTGATGCTGGAAGGATGCCCGTCAAATCACGCCGGCCCTCCGCGCCAAGGGGGACGTGGGACACTTGCCCGCATGGACACACCAGAGGTCCACTACGCTCGATCGGGAGGCGTCGCGATCGCCTATCAGGTCGTAGGCGATGGGCCGCAGACGCTTGTCTATGCGCCTCCTGTGACCAACCTGTACTCCCTATGGGAACTGCCGCGTGCTGCGTCGTTTCTGCGTTGTCTATCGGAGGAAGCGCGAGTGGTCGTGTTCAATCCGCGCGGTACGGGGCTCTCTGACCGACCGCCGAATCTCACCCTTGAGTCACGGACGGACGACCTCAACGCCGTCCTCGACGGGATCGGCTGTGAGCGCGCGGCGATCTTCGGCGCGGATGTCTCCGCGAACGTCTGCGCTCTGTTTGCAGCCACGTATCCGGAACGCTGCGATCGCCTAGCTCTGTTCCTTCCGCACGCGCGCGCGGTCCGCTCCGACTCCTACCCATACGGGACGACGAAGGAGCAGGCCCTCGAATGGCTTCGAGAGTGGCGAAGTTCATGGGGAGACCGCGACCACCTCGAGTCCTTCGCACGCGCGCTCTTCGGGCCGGCGCTAACCGAGGAGGAGGGCTTCCTCGACTGGTTCGTGAGGGAAAGGCGGCTCGCGGTGAGCCCTGCAGCTGCCGCCGAGTTCGCGCGTATGGCTATGGACACCGACATCACGGGTGTACTGGGCTCGTTACGCGTCTCGACCCTCGTGTTGCATCGGGCAGATGGGGACGAGGCGCGCTACGTCGCCGATCGCATCCCGGGCGCCGTCGTCGTCGAACTTGGCGGCCCGGGCCGCTGGGTGTACGCCGACGACGTAGCCGATGCGTTGCTTTCGTTCCTGCGCGGCGAGACGGCGTCCTGGGTACCCGACTCGGTGTTGGCGACGGTGCTCTTCACAGATCTCGTGGGCTCGACTAAACACGCAGCCAAGCTCGGGGACCGCCGCTGGCGCGACGTCCTCGAACGTCACCACGCTCACGTTCGGAGCGAGCTCGGCAAGTACCGGGGTACCGAGCTAGACAATGCTGGAGACGGGTTCTTCTGCCGTTTCGAGGGTCCCGCACGCGCGATCGCATGCGCCCGCAGGATCGTTGAAGGCGCGAGTGAGCTCGACCTTCAGGTGCGTGCCGGCATCCACACGGGCGAGTGCGAGGTCGTCGGCGAGAAGATCGCCGGAATCTCGGTCGTCACGGGCTCTCGCATCTCGTCGCTCGCCGCGTCTGGCGAGGTGCTCGTGTCGAGCACCGTCAAAGATCTCGTCGCGGGGTCGGGCTTCGCCTTCGAAGATCGCGGCGAAAACGAGCTTGAGGGCGTGCCAGGGGTATGGAGGCTCTACGCGGTCGCCTCCGCATAGGCAGACTCGGCCCAGCTCAAGGGACATTCCCGCACGCTGGCCCAGGCGGCGATCCGTTATCCGGTCGATCGCTGACTGGACGCGAGGCCCACCCGGCGGATGATTGCGGGACATTCGACCATGATCCCCTGGTGGCAACAGGGTGGCAACGAGACCGGCCGAGACACTACGAGATGGGAGCGCTCCGTTGCTCCCGGGATTCTCCTGCTTAGCTGCCAATTCCAAGACGGGCCGAGACCGACCGAGATCCCGGCCGTCAACTCATAATCCGTCGGTCCCTGGTTCGAGTCCAGGCGGGCCATTCCGAAGGTGCTGGAAACGGCACGATTTCCGCTCCGGCTGCATCTTCCGGCTCCGGCACCGTGTCCCGAACGTGTCCCGAAACCGGCCCTTGGGCGTCTGTCACGAGCTGGCTGAGCTTGTCCGCGGCGTCGATCTGCGGCACGTGGTGGACGTAGATCATCGTCGTGGCGATGTCAGCGTGCCCCATGTACGCCTTGACGTCGGAGAGCGGGAACGCCTGCACGGCAAGCGTCCCGAATGTGTGCCGGAGATCGTGGAGGCGGATCTTCGGCAACCCGGCCCGCTCCAGAGCGTCGTGGAAGCGCCGGCGGAGCCGCCAGTCGTCCACGTGATGCCCGAGCTCGTCGACGAATACAAGGTCATCGTCGCCGGTAAACCGTTCTCGACGACTGAGGCCGTCGAGCGCCCTGGCCGCCTGGTCGATCAGCGGCACGCTGCGTACGCGGCCTGACTTCGGATCGCCCTCGGCGCCGTGCGTGAAGCTGCGGCGAACATGGATGAGCCGTTTCGCGAAGTCGATGTCGCGCTGGCGCGCGAGCTGCAAGCACTAACGTCGCGACGAGTAGAACCACGAATGGAAAGTTGATCGTTATGACGCCTGGGACCTTTAGAAGGCCCGCGACATCAGCGGAGGACCGGCGCTAACGTCGTCCTGATGGCTCCTCGTCGCTCGCTCTTCTGGCGTGTCTTCGCTGTAAATGCCGGGCTGCTGGGCGCGGTTGCGGCTCTGCTGTTGCTCAGTCCGGTTGAGATCGACGCGCCGGTCCGGCGGACGCAGGCGTTGGTCATCGTCGGCGGGCTCGTGGTCGGGGTGATCGCCAACGCTCTGCTATTGCGACGGGCCGTCGACCCGCTGGAGCGGCTGGCCCAGCGCATGGAGACCGTCGATCTCCTCCGGCCTGGTCAGCGCTTGCCCGTCGACCGCAACGATGAGATCGGCCGCGTCCTCGCGGCGTTCAACCGAATGCTCGACCGGCTCGAGCGCGAGCGCCAGCAGAGCGCCCGGCGCGTGCTCGCTGCCCAGGAGGCAGAACGAATCGGCATCGCGCGTGACTTGCATGACGAGGTAGGCCAGCTCCTGACTGGCGCGCTGCTGCAGCTCAACTCGGCTGCCGAGAGCGCACCCGCGCACCACCAGGAGGTCGAGGATGCGAAGCACGCCGTCCGCCGGGCGCTCGACGAGGTACGACGCATCTCCAGCGAGCTGCGGCCGGAGATGCTCGAGCATCTCGGCCTGGTCAGCGCACTGACGGAGCTGTCGACGACCTTTGCGCGCGTCTCAAGCATCGAGGTCGAGCGGGAGTTCGACAGGTCGCTGCCGAAGCTCGCGCCCGATACCGAGCTTGCCCTCTACCGCATCGCGCAGGAGAGCCTGACCAACGTCGCCCGCCACGCGCAGGCGAACCGAGTCACGCTCGCGCTCGCGCGGGGACACGACAGCGTCGTTCTCCGGGTGATCGACGACGGCCGCGGCTTCGACGGCGCGCCGGAGGAGCACGGCGGCCTGCGAAGCATGCGCGAGCGGGCGCTGCTCGTGGAGGGGACACTGGCGATCACAGATGGAGCTAGCGGCGGCGTCGAGGTGCGACTCGAAGTGCCAGCGGCGCGGGCCGCGCAACCGGTGGGGACTGGCTGATGCCGATCCCGCTCGTGACCCGTATTCTGATCGCCGACGACTTCGCAATCGTGCGCCAGGGCCTCAAGAAGGTGCTCGACGCCAAGCCCGATCTCGAGGTGGTCGCCGAGGCCGAAGACGGCCGAGAGGCGGTCGACAAAGCCCTGAGAGAGGACGTTCACTTGGCCATCCTGGACGTGTCGATGCCGCGCATGACCGGCATCCAGGCGGCCGCGGAGCTGCACAAGCGCAAGCCGGAGCTCAAGACTCTCATGCTGTCGATGCACGACAGCGAGCAGTTCCTGTTCGAGGCGCTGAAGGCCGGCGCCTCGGGCTACGTGCTCAAGTCCGGTGCCGACACCGACATCGTCGACGCCGTCCGCGCGGCGATGCGCGGCGACACCTATCTGTACCCGTCCGCGATCACGACGCTCGTGCGCGACTACGTCGAGCGCGGCGGTCGCGGCGAGGAGCAGTTCGACGTCCTGACCCCGCGCGAGCTCGAGGTGCTGAAGCTGATCGCGGAGGCCCACACGTCCAAGCAGATCGCGGATGCGCTCTTCATCAGCATCAAGACCGTCGAGCGCCACCGCCAGAACATCCTCGACAAGCTCGGAATGCGTGACCGGGTCGAGCTGACGCGCTACGCGATTCGCCGCGGCCTGATCCAGCCGTAGCCTGGCTCTGGTTTTTCGGATCGATCGACGCGGCTAGCGTTCGTCGCGGGCGCGCGCCATCAACTGGGTCGCCGGTCGTCCGAAAATGGGGTCGTGGCCCGAGCGACGTCGGTTCGAGCCGAGGGTACGGTCGATGCATGGTCGAAGTACCTCAGCGCCGGTCGTTCGTCTCACGTCGCGTCGATGGATGCTGACGTCAGCGCGCCGCGCAGTTCGAGGAATGCACTGGTGAGCACAGGCGCACGCGTGCGAAACTGGGGTGCGAGGACGAACGTCGCGCTCATCTTTGCGGTGATCGCCGCCGTCCTTGTCGTTGCCGGGGTCGTAACCGCCGTCGTCATAGATCCGCCGGCGCTGGGCTGGATCGGATTCTCGATCGCCGCCGCGATCGCTCTTGGCTTGGGCGCGGCGGCAACGCTCGTGCTCCCGCGTATGCGTGTCAGCGCTGTGAAGCCCGCGGTCGCCGTCGACGCGGACCGGCGGCTTCTCGTTGTCGCCGACGCGTCCTGCGACGAGGCTGGTCTCGCCAGCGCCATCCAGGCGCAGCTCGAGGGCTCCATTGCCGTCCACCTCGTCGTACCCGTTCGCGTCTCCCATCTCCACTTCTTGGCGAACGACGAGGCAGAGGAGCAGCGAGACGCGGAGCAGACCATGCTCGTCACCGTCGGGCTGCTCCAGCGAAGCGGCATCTCGGCAGCGGGCTCGGTTGGCAGCGACAAGCCACTCGAGTCGATGACCGACGCGCTCGGAGCTTTCGCGGCCACCCACGTGCTGCTGGCGACCCCACCCGCAGAAGAGTCGTACTGGCTGGAGCGCGACCTGCTGGAGAAAGCGCGGGCGCTGACCGACCTTCCAATCAAGCAAGCAACCGTGGTCTCCGGTCAGCCGGGGGCTCCGCGGATGGGGAAGGAATGAACTTCATGACCACTACGACGACGTCATTTGAGGAGCCTCGGATGGAGATCGGCCGCGCCGCGCGGCCGCTCCACCGCGCGCTCGTCAAGCTCGGGGACGAGGTCGAGCTCGACACACGCCTACGGGAACTCGTCAACCTGCGCGCATCGATCTTGAACGGCTGCTCGTACTGCATCGACAAGCACACGAAGATCGCGCGCCGGGCCGGCGAGACCGAGCGTCGCCTCCACGCTGTCGCCGCCTGGCACGACGCGCCATTCTTCGACGACAGGGAACGCGCAGCGCTCGCACTCACAGACGCGGTTACTCTGATTAGCGATGAGCACGTCCCACGCGACGTCTGGGAGGAGGCGAGTGGGCACTTCGAGCCGGACGAACTCGCCCAGCTGGTGTGGGCGATCACGGTGATCAACGCTTGGAACCGGATCGCCATCACGACGCGGATGCTGCCCACGGCGTAGTTTTCCCGTGATGGCGCGCAGCAGCAGGGCAGCGGAGCGCCACCGACAGAAGCCTTTCGACCACCTCGGACCTACCGCGCCACGATTCGGCATCGCCCGAATCGAGGTGAGAGGCTTCCGGAGCGCACGAGAGGTCTCGTTTTCGCCAGGTCAGCTGTGCGCACTCGTCGGCGAGGCGAACGCCGGCAAGTCAAACCTGCTCGCTGCGATCCGTGCCGTCCTCGATCCCGCGGCGGCCCCGCTGAGCAATGCAGACGCGCCGGCAGGTGGCGACGGAGATGTGGTGATCCGTGTGACGCTTGCCGGCGGCGGCGTGGCTTCGCTCACGGGAACGCCTGAACACCACGCCGTCACCGGCCCCGCCGGACCACCCCTCCTCTTTCTGCCCGCCGATGCGCGGGCGGGCGCGGTGCTGGCCGAGCCCAGCCCACAAGGACGTGAGGTGGCGCAGGCCGTCGCGATCTTTCGAGCCGCGCTCGCGCATGACCGGCCCACGTCGACGGGACAGGCGCTCTCCGTCATCGACGCGCTCGAGTCCTGCTGTGCGCGTGGGCTCAGCGGTCTCCTGCTCCTCATCGAGGAGCCGGAGCTTTATCTCCGCCCGCAGGCGCAGCGCTACCTGTACCGACTCCTGCGTAGATTCGCGCTCGCTGGCAACCAGGCCATCTACTCGACGCACTCACCCGCCTTCCTCAACGTCGCCCGGCTGGATGAACTTGTCTTCGTCGAGCGGCTTCCGCAGACGGGAACGCGTGCGCTTCAGCCGCAGCCGGTCAGCGCCGACGAGGATTTCCGCGTCATGACCGAGTTCGACGCCGCCCGCAGCGAGCTCTTCCTTGCTCGCGCAGTCGTCCTGGTCGAGGGCTTGACGGAGAAGCTCGTGCTCCCGTTCGTGTTCTCGGCGCTCGGGCACGACGTCGACCGAGCGGCGATCTCGATCATCGAGTGCGGCGGAAAACCGAACATCCCGCTCTTCGCGCGGATCTGCAGGGCGACCGGGATCCCGTTCGTCGTCGTTCACGACAGCGACAGAAAGGCGGGCGGCAAGCTTGCGGCGGCCGAGCGGGCACTGAACGCGCTGATCGCCGACAGCGCCGGCGACGAGGGCGCGATCGTGCTCGACCCCGACTTCGAGGCGGTCGCTGGCTTGGCGGGGCACAGCCGTAAGCCCGAGCGGGCGTGGAGAGAGTTCGCGTCGCGGGCCTCCGCCGAGATGCCCGAGCCGCTCGTGCGCGTCGCCGAGCGCGCGATCTCGCTCGCCGGGGCGGAACGATGAGGCGGCGACGCGAGCTTTGACCCAGCCCGACGAGCGGCGCACCGCCGCCGCGGTACTGGTCATCGGCACGGGGGCGGCCGGCTTGCGCGCCGCGATAGAGCTGGCCGAGCGCGGTGTGCAGGTGCTGTGCGTCGGCAAGCGCCGGCGCGACGACGCGCATACCGTGCTCGCCTCCGGCGGCATCAACGCTGCACTGGGGACGATGGATCCCGAGGACAGCTGGGAGCAGCACGCGGCCGACACGCTCCGCGAGTCCTACTGGCTCGCCGATCCCCGGGCAGTGGAGCTGCTCTGTCGCGGGGCGCCGGATGCGATCGAGGATCTCGTGCGCTATGGGGCGCAGTTCGCCCGCGAGGACGACGGCCGGCTCACGCAGCGCTACTTCGGTGCACACCGCTGGCGCCGTACCTGCTTCGCAGGTGATTACACCGGCCGCGAGATCCAGCGGACACTGGTCCGCCGAGCCGCCGAGGTGGGCGTCGCGATGCGTGACGACGTCTACGTCACCCGTCTGCTCGTGCACGAAGGCCGCGTGTTCGGGGCCTACGGCTTCGACGTCGAGGATGGGAGCCGCTGGGTGATCGTTGCCGATGCGGTCGTCCTCGCCGCCGGCGGGCACACGCGCATCTGGCGCCGCTCGTCCTCGCGGCGCGACGAGAACACCGGCGACGCGATGCGCCTCGCCGCCGAGGCGGGCTGCCGGTTGCGCGACATGGAGTTCGTCCAGTTCCACCCGACCGGGATGGTCTTCCCCGAGGAGTCGGCAGGGACCCTGGTAACCGAAGCCGTCCGCGGCGAGGGCGGCATCCTGCGCAACGCGGCGGGCGAGCGGCTCATGGAGCGCTACGACCCGCAGCGGCTCGAGCTCTCCACGCGCGACCGCGTCGCCCTGGCCATCTACACCGAGATCGCCGAGGGCCGCGGAACCGAGCACGGCGGCGTTCTGCTCGACATCTCCCATCTCGACCGCGACGTGGTGCTGCGCCGATTGCCGCGCATGTACCGGCAGTTCATCGACCTGGCCATGCTCGACATCAGCAGCACCCCGATGGAGGTCGCCCCGACAGCGCACTATTCGATGGGCGGCGTGTGGGTCGACGCGGAGACCCACGCCACCGACGTCGAAGGGCTCTATGCGGTCGGCGAGTGCGCGAGCGGGGTGCACGGCGCCAACCGGCTCGGCGGCAACTCGCTGGCCGAAGCCGTTGTCTTCGGCCGGATCGTCGGCGCCGAGGCAGCACGCTGGTCGGCGCAGCTCGACGTGCAGGCCCGCGACCATGCCGCGATCGCCGCCGCCCGCGATGAGCTCACGGAGTTGCTCGCCCGCCGCGGTGAAGAGTTCCCCCGGCCGCTGCAACGGGCGGTGCGCGACCTCATGTCCGAGTGCGGCGGGGTGGTGCGCTCCGAGGACGGCCTCCGTGAGGGGCTGGTGCGCCTCGACGAGATCATGGCGCGAGCGCGCGACCTGGAGGTGCGGCCCGACATCGCCGGCTACGACGACCTCGCCCACGCCCTCGACCTGCAGGGCTCACTACTTGCCGCGCGGGCCACCCTCGACTGCGCCCTCGAACGGCGCGAGACACGTGGTGCACACAACCGCGTGGACTTCCCCGACCGAGATCACGCCCTGCAAGTGAATCTTGTGTGGGGTGCAGACCGAACCATTGCCGGCGAGCCAATCCCGCGGCCCTCACCTGCGATCGTCGCCCTCGCCGACGGGCCGGAGCTCGACGTTACAGGGCGTCTGCTCGAGTAGCTTTGCGCCGCGCCCGCGCGCACATTCATGGTCATGCGGCTATAGCGTGCCGTGCGGCGCCGATCGTTGTGCCTCGGCAGTGGCGCTCTCTGCGGATTCGCGGTGCACGATGGACGCCGGACAGTCGGGCGAAGCAGGATCGAGACGGATCAGGGGTGAAGCTGGTGCCTCGGCCGCTTTTGCGGCGTTCGCCTCCTTGGGCAGGCGGGAGTATCCGAGCGCTGTGAGCGATCCCGCGAGCGCGAGTGCCGCGGCGAAAATCATCGCGGCATGAAAGGCGTCGGTCGAGGCGGAGATAAACTCGGGACTCGTCTGGCCGAGAGCGAACGGGACGAGGTCCGGGTCGTCGGTTCGGGCATCGAAGACGAGCGATACCACCAGACCGAGAATCGCGATCGCGAGAAGGCTGCCGAGGCGCGAGAAGGTCGAGTTGAGTCCGGCTGCGACACCCGAGTAGCGCCCGGGTGCGGTCGTCAGCGCAGCGGACGTGATCGGTGCGACGATCATCGAGAGCCCCAGGCCGTAGAGAACGAGGCCCGGCAGGAGACCGTCCAGGAGACTCCGGTCGTCGACTCGAAGCCAGAGCAGCATGCCTGCGGACATGACCATCGGTCCTACGATCAGGAACGATCGCGGGCCAACGCGGTCGGACAGCCGCCCGAAGCGAGCTGCGAGGAGAAGGATGACGGCGGTCGAGGGAAGGAGAAGGAGACCCGTCTGAAAGGGGGTGTAGCCCACGACCGATTGCAGGAAGAGAACTAGGAAGAACGTCGACCCGCCAACGGCGCTGTAGATGAGGAGGGTGGCAACGTTGACGAGGGTGAAGTCGTGGCTGCGAAAGAGCGACAGCGGGAGCAGGGGCTCGCGCGTCCTCCACTGGCGCGCGATGAAGGCGCCGAGACTCGCGGCGGCGAGCAGAAACATCCACGACATGTCGGCAAACCCCTGCTCGCCTACCTGGACGAGCCCGTAGGTGAGAGTGCCGATCCCGAATGCGACGAGCCCTGCCCCGAGCACGTCGAGCTTCGAGCTTGATGTCTTGGGGCGAGTGGTCCCTCTGTGCGCGACCCAGGCGAGGGAGATCGCGACAATCGCGAGCGGGACGTTGAGGAAGAAGATCCACCGCCACGAGGCCCATTCGACCAGCGCTCCTCCAAGCGGCGGACCGCCCAGAGCCACCGCTCCGGTCCCCGTCGCCCAGACTCCGATCGCCCGGCCGCTCTCGTCGCCGAACGTCGAGCGGAGCAGCCCGAGGCTCCCCGTCGTCAGAAGAGCGCCCGCCGCGCCCTGAAGGATCCGAGCCAGAATCAGAACAGCCGCGCTCGGTGCGATCCCCCCCAGGCACGAGGCAAGCGCAAAACCGGCCGTACCGGCAATGAACATCCTCCGTCTTCCCAGCCGATCGCCGAGGGCTCCGGCGACGAGGTACAGGGAGGCGAGTGCGAGCGAGTACGAGAGCATGATCCACTGCTGTGCGCCGAACCCGATCCCGAAGTCGACCCTGATCTTCGGCAAGGCAACACTGATCGCCGTCACCGAAGCCATGGAGGAGCCGACGACCGTGGCGGCGAGCGTCAGGCGGCGGCAGGCCGCCTCCGTGAGCGGGGTGCCCCGGGTCAAGTGCTGCACAATCGCGTTCACAGCCTAGGCAGTCTGCCCGTGGAGCCTCGCTCTGACGACCGCGACCACCTCGTCATTGCTCGACGGGCGGTCAGGCCAAAGACGGTCATCGCAGCCGGTAGCGGGCGAAGAGCACTGATCCGGAGCGCCGGAGCGTCAGCAGCTCGCCTTCGACCGTCCTCGCCGGGAGGAACTCGGCGTGCTCCACTAGCGCCGGTCGCAGGCTGCCCGGGGAGCGGCCGGCCAGAAGCGGTGATGTCGTCAGGAAGAGCTCGTCGACGAGCCCGGCGGCGACCAGCGCGCCGAACGCGGTCGGTCCTCCCTCGGAGAGGATCAGCTCGTGGCCGCGTCGGCGGAGGGCCTCGACCGCGACGACAGGATCGATAGCCGGCTCGGCGCCGAGAGCCAGGATGGTCGCTGCGCGGGGAAGACGACCGCGCAGTCGGGCGGCCCCGCGCTCACTAGTCAGCACGAGCGCGCCCTCCTCGAGCGCCGGATGCCGCGGGTCGACCGAGCCGCTGCCGCTGAGCACGGCCACCGTCGGTCGAGGAGGACGTCGGCGCAAGCGGCGCAGCTCGCGATAGAGCGGCGCGGCCGGTGGGTAGGCGTGTTCGGCCGTCCAGAGCGTCCGCGGTGAGGCGCGCAGCGTCCGCGCTCCGACGAGGACCGCGTCCGCGCACGCGCGGAGGAGTCCCATTACGAACCGGTCGGCCTCGCTGTGTGCGCTGATCATCCGGTTGGAGTGGATCTCGCCAGGAATGGCGACGACGCCGTCGAGGCTGGCGACGAAGTTGGCGTACAGCCGGGGCTCGGAGAACCCAAGCGGCCCGCCGTAGGTCTCCGCCAGCCGGGCCGGCAGATCGAACTCGGGTAGCTCGGCCGTTTCGAAGAGCGGCTCGAGCGGCGGTAGGGCGAGCTCGGTGCGGATGACCGTGGCCGGGCTCACCCGACCAGCTCTAGGAGCGCTCCCGGCTCGACGGGAACGCCCGCGCGGATCAGGTCGCGCGCGGCCTCGACGCGGCCGAAGAGATTCCAGAGCAGGACTCCCCGCGGCCGCCCCTCGCCGTCCAGGTAGTAGACCGTGCCCTCCCCGCCCGGCTCGCTCAAATCGGCGACCGTCCGCAGGTGGCTGTCAAGCTCGCCGACGGCCTCGTAGCCGAGGTCGAAGAGGTCGGAGTAGAAAAATGGCAGGTGGTTGTACGGCTCGTCGGCGCCGGCCATGTTCGCACCGACCCGTCGGCCGTGGCTCTTCGCGTGATCCTCGTGCTCGACGCGCCTGGCACCGCGGAGCGCCGCTTCTGGGAACCGGGCGACATCGCCGGCGGCAAAGACCCGCTCGTGACCGTCGACACGGCCTCGGTCGTCGACCACGATGCCGTCGTCGACCGGCAAGCCGGCGTCAGCGGCGAGTTCCACCCTCGGCTCAATCCCGAGACCTGCGACGACCGCGTCCGCCTCAAGGGTGAGACCGACTTCTGTCGCCACACACATCCTCTCACTGTCCCGCTCGATCGACGTCACCGTCGTGCCGGCGAGCACCTCGATGCCCTGTGCGCGGTAGTAGTCCGTCACGAACGCAGACAGCTCGGCCGGAAAGATGCGCGCCCCGATCCCCGGCTCGGGAAAGACCATCGTGACCGAACAGCCATTGATCGCGAGCGCCGCCGCGATCTCGGAGCCGATGAAGCCACCGCCGATCACGAGGAAGCGTGCGTCCTCCCTGACGAGCGCGCGCAGACGTCGATAGTCGTCGAGCGTTCGGAAGTAGATGACCTCGTCCCCGCCGAAGGGGAGGCGACGCGGACGGCCGCCGGTGGCAAGCAGCAGTTGCTCATACGCGTACGTCTCGCTCCGGTCGTCGGTCGCCCGGCGCGCTTGGAGGTCGAGCGCGACGATGGTGCGTCCGAGCCGGACCTCGACGCCGCGGTCGGCGGTGTCCCGCCAGATCGTGCTCTCCTCGTCCCCCTTCCAGAGGGCCTTGGAGAGCGGCGGGCGGGCGTAGGGTGAATGGGGCTCTTCCGCAACGACAGTGATCGCCCCATCGGGGTCGAGGTCACGAATGCCTTTGCAGGCCGCGTCGGCGGTCATGCCGCCTCCGGCGATCAGGTAGTGGGTGCTGCGCATTGGTCTCCTCGCTTTCTCAGCTCAGGTGGAGGGTTTGCGGTTGCCGATCTCGGCCAGGAACTCGCGTCGCATGTCGGGGTCATCCGTGTAGCGACCGCGCCAGAAGGTCGTCACGGTCTTCGAGCGCTCCTCGCGGACGCCGCGCATCTGCGTGCAGAGGTGAGCTGCCTGCAAGTGCACAGCCACGCCATGCGGCTCCACCAGGTCTACGAGGGCATCGGCGATCTGCTCGCCGAGGCGCTCCTGCACGGTGAAGCGGCGTGCGAACAGGCGCACCAGCCGGGTCAACTTCGAGATGCCGAGGATCCGCTCGTGCGCGATGTAGCCGACGTGCGCGAAGCCGTGGAAAGGCAGGGCGTGGTGCTCGCAGAGCGAGTAAAAGGGGATCGGCCCTTCGATGATCTGGCTGACGAGGCAGTCGTCGTCGCGACGGCACTCGGTCGGGAACGCGGTGAACAGCTTGTGGTCGCCTTCGTAGCCGTCGGTGGCGTCGTACAGAGCCTTCAGGAACCGAGCCGGCGTTCTCTCGGTGCCGGGTGTCTCGAGGTTCATCCCGAAGGCCGCGAAGATCTCGGCCATCGACTGCTCGAACCGCAGCCAGTCCTCCGGCTCGACCCGCCGCGGCGTGGGCCGATCCAAGGGGGTCGTAGCGACGGGGAAGTCGACAGATGGCGCTGCCAGGTGCCGCGCCTGTGCCATCAGTGTGCTCCCTTCCTCCGTGATCCGGGCGTCGCCGTTCGCTGTTCTCGGCGGACCGGCCCGCATGCCTACGCCAAGCTTGCCTCGGGGAATGCGCTCGGCCTATCGGGGTGAGGCCCCAATTCTTCGAACACCCGCCCCCATGCGCCCGACGTTTCTACGGTGCGCCTGCGCGCTCACCAGACGATCGCGCACCCGAAGGGCTGCGTTTCGGGCACCTCTACCGGTCGGCCTGCCAGCACATCGGCCACGTGCGCCGCTCGAGGTCGAAGCTCGTCACGCTGGCCGGATCGCGGGAATCGTCGATCCGTCCCCGGTAGCGAAGCCGGCGGTCGCGGTCGAAGACGAAGGCGTGGGGCGTGCTCACGGCTCCGTATTTCCTGGCCACGTGTCCCTCCCCGTCCTGGAGGTACGGGAAGTTGTATCCGGCCATCCGTGCTCTCGCGACCATCTCCGGGAAGGTGTCGGCCGGCGATAGGTAGGGGTTGTTGGAGTTGATGGCAACCAGTTGAGCGCCTCGTGGCGCGTACTTCTCTTGGAGCGCGATCATCCGCTCGTCGTACACCCGAACCGTCGGACACCCGTTGCAGGTGAAGACCACGACGAGCACCGCGCTCTCTGCGAACGAAGCGAGCCCGTAGCGATGTCCATCGGCAGCCGGAAGCTCCTCGAACTCCGGTGCCGCGTCTCCAAGCTCGAGGGCGTTCGCAGTCGTCTGCGCATTCATCGTCGCCACCTATGCGGCGAACTTCTCGGGGAACTGCTTGACGACCCCCTCGGAGAGGATGTCGGCAAGCGTCAGGATCTCGGTGAAGATCTCGTCGAAGGCGGCGACGTCCTTCTCCCACTCCTGCTGCATCCTCGCCACCGCCTCGTCCTTGGTGAGCGTGAGGTGCAGGTTGAGGAGGTCGACGACGTCCTTCTCCGGCCAATGGGGGTTCGCCCCGCTCAGGAACGCCGCGATGTCGGCGGCGTTACGGCTCCACTCCTTGTCGGTCTCCGCGAACTTCTCTTCGTCGCCCGTCATCGCCGCCGTGATTAGGTCGCCCGCGATCACTATGTGCTCCTTCAGCAGCTCGGTCAGTCTTTCGCCGGCGTCCTTCCCGTAGAAGGGGACTATCGCGTTGCCGATGTCCTCCTGATTCTTCAGCAGGCGAGCGAGTGCCACGTCCGCGTCCGGATAGCTGCCAACCGCTGCGACGACGTAGTCGCGGGTCCAGAACACGTGGTCCGCCCAGAGCTTGTGCATTGCCCTCGCGAGCGACCAGGTCGCCTCGTTGGTTACAAAACCCATCGTCTTACTCCTCTCGATTGATCGTGGCCAGCCCTCGGAACGTGGGCACGATCGACATGGTTTCGCGCCCGCTGTCGCGCGGGCGCCCTCAATACGTACGCGTCCGCATCGCATGTGGATCTGACACGGCAGGGGAGTCGAGGTACTCCATGTTCATTTGGTGTCGTCGCGCGGGCGACTCTTAACCGCGCGACCGAAGTCCGCCTCGGCCCGGCCGCCGCGAATGCGTTCGCGGCCGGTCCGGAATGGGCCCGCCGCTCACATTGGCGGTCTCGCGAGGCGAATCTCTGCGAGCCGGGATTTCAGGGCGGCTAGGCTCCGGGCATGAGGCGTTGGGATCTTCGCTCTCTGGCGCCGTCCTCGAGGAAGCAGACAGCGCGTGAGCCGGGATCCGATGCTCCTCGCGTCCCCAGGCTCGAGCGGCAGATGCCGCGCGTGCTGTTCTCGTCGCCCGAGTGCCGAGTCGTCGTCGTCGACCTCAGTAACGGGGAGGAGCTCGGTGATCACCAAGTCCGCGAGCGCGCCGTTCTGGAGGTCGTCATGGGTCGCGTCGTGATCGAGAGCTCCGGTGAGACGGCGGAGTGCGACGCAGGAACGCTCGTGACCTTCGATCCGGGCGAGGAGCATCGCGTGCGGGCGCTGGCCGACGCACGGCTGTTGCTCGTGCTGGCGCCTTGGCCCGCCGCCGAGCACTACACGGAGGCGGAGCAGCGCCGCGGTGACCATCTCCCCGCGAACGCCGTCGTCGAGCCGCTTCCCTCGTCGGACACGGCGACATGAAGCCAAGTCCTTGGGCATCCGCCGAGTCGACACTTACGCGACGAGCTTCCCGCAGAGGTAGAGCCGGCCGTTACGGAACTCCGCCTCCGCGAACGGTCGGTGTGCGACGCTCGAGCCCGGTGCGAGCAGGTGAACGACCTCGAGCTTGCGGGCAACGAGCCAATCGCCTATGAGTCGTCGGTGACAGCGCCACGGCAAGGTCTCGGCGCACATGAAGCAGGGGCTTGCCAGCCCGAGTGCCCGAGCGATGGCTGCCTGCCATTCGCTCGAAGCCATCCACGCCGCATAGTTTCGAAACGACGAAATCCGAAGGCACGCGTACAGGTTCTCTCCAGGGACGCCGGACCGACGTCCGCCGAGATCCGGCAGGTGAAGGTATGCGATCTCCGCATGCTGGAGGTCCTCCGCTACCGTCGCCTGCATGAACTGCGGGTTGCGACGCGATCCCGGAAAGCGGCGGACGTCGACGAGCGTCTCGACGCCCACCTGGTGCAGCGTCGCGACGAAGTCCTCGCTCGTCCTCGTGCCATGGCCGATCGTCCACATGCGCATCGCGAGACGGACGAACCTACCCGCCCACGTCAACCTGCTGAACAAGCCCACGCAGCAGCAGGTGAAAGTAGACCAGGCCGGCATCGGGCGCCCAGCGGGCGAGCGCGGCGTCGGGGTCGCCCTCGAGCTCGGTGCCGACTAGAAACCGGTGCAGACCAGCGAGCGCGCCGCTGTCTCCGCGTGGGAACACGTGCAGGCGCCCGAGCCCGCGCAGCAGGACGTAGTCGGCGCTCCAACGCCCGATGCCGCGTCTCTGGACGAGCGCGTCGACCACTGCCGCATCGTCCAGCTGTTCGAATAGCTCGAGCTCGAGCTCTCCGGCCGCCGCCGCGCCGGCGAGCTCGAGGATCGTCTCGGCCTTGCGCTGGCTGAAGCCGAGCGTGCGGAGCCTAGATGGCGACAGGCCGAGGATGTCACCGGGTGCTGGGAAGGGAGGCCGTGTGCCGGCCGACGCTCCGGCGGCTGATGCAAGCCTGTTGAGGAGCGTCAGTCCGGACGCGAGGGAGAGCTGCTGGCAGGCGACGGCGTTGAGCAGGCATTCGAAGATGGTTGGGAACCGCGGTGGCTTCACGCCCCGGTAGCGGTCGGCGAGCTCGGCGAGCAGGCTGTCGCGGGCGGTGCGGGCGTAGAAGCCGGAGAGATCGACGTCGAGCCCGAGTAGCCTCGCTAAGTTCACGCGTGCTTCCGTCTCGGCGGCCCGTCCCACCCGCGACCCGCTCAACACGGCTTCGAGACGCGGCGCGCTCGCTCCCCCGAGCTGCGTCAACGCCAGGTCCAGCGGCTGGCCGTCGACGAGCAGCGTGCGCCGGTAGCTGCGCCCGTCCCACCTGTCGATCGCGTTCTGCGACCGTCTGCGCAACGCCCATGCCGTGAGGTCGAGGCGGAACGGCGCCGCCGCTCGCAGCTCGAAGACTCGCTGTGCCGGCTGTGGCCGCACCGTTCTGGTCGCAGGGACGCTCATGGCACAGCTCGACCTACCCTGACTGAGCCAGCTGCATCCACTCAGGCCATTCCTCGACCACCTTCTCGCGATGACGGGCGGCCTCCGGCGGCTCGGCGAAGCGCCGCTCGAGCGTGGCGAGGATCTCGTCGTCGCCGGCGACGACGCTGCCGTCATCGAGCACGAGCGTCGGGATGCTTCGCCGGCCTGTTGCGCGCTCGAGCGCCGAGCGCTTGGCTGGGTCGACTGGGACCTGGTGCGCGACGAAGTCGAGGCCGAGCTCGGTCAGCCGCTGGCGAACGCGGTGCGAATGGGGACACCACTCAGCCTGGTACAGCTCGATCCTCGGCGTGGGTTGCTGGCTCACGGCTGGTACCTCAGCATCCGGCCCCAAGTGTCTTGCGTGCCCCAGATCCCTGCGCGCAGGCATTCCAGCTGGACGATCTGGCTGTGATCGACGAACAGGTTGACGTCAACCCCATAGTTCTTGATGTACCAGCTGAAGACGTCCGGCTCGGCCGCCTCGAACATCACCTGCTCGAGCCCGAGCTCGGAGACGATGCGGGCGACGACATCGGTGCGCCACTCGCGCACCTGCTCGGTTATGCCTTCGGACTCGATCATGATCAGCTGCGCACCGGCCTCGAGGTGGCGCTTTGCGAGGTCGATCGCCTGGCCGACGTCCCGCGTTCCCTCGGCTTCGAGCGCCTCGACGCTGGAGGTGCCGCCGGCGCCGAACTGGATCCCGACCTCCGGCTTCGCCTTCAGGCCCGCCTTCTGTGCGGCCTCCGTAAGGCGCACGAGGTCGTCGCCGGGGAGGGTGACGAAGCCGCTCGAGATCTCGACGATGTCGAAACTGAGCTCGCGACACTCCTCCAGGTAGCGCGCTACCGCGTCCCCACGCTGGGCGAGCACGTACTCGAGGAAGCCTCCGGTCGAGACCTCCACCTCGTGCTCGTGGCAGACGTCGTTCAGCGCCTGCACGGCCTCGCGGGGCATCAGTGCGAAGGAGCCGCCGGCGTACTTGAGGGTGTCGACGTAGGCGCCCATCGTCTCCAGCAGGTCTTCCAGGTAGCGGCGGCCAACCGGTGTGTAGTAAGGGCCGCGGATCTCTGTCACGCCGCGATTGCGCGGCTTCGGCGAACGCTCGTTCAGGCGCAGGAACGCGAACGCGCGCTCGTCGCGCGTCTGACCCGTCTTAGTCGTCGTCATGGGACTGCTCCTTTCACCGTCTCGGGCGCGCCCGCGCGCGCAAGAAGCGCCGTCAGGTCACGCGTTTCGAGCTCGTCGAGCGACCGGACCGTGTCCGCCAGCTCAGCCGTGAGCCCAGGCTCGAGCCTCGCGCCGAGTCTCTCGAACTTCTGTCGCGCGCGCTCCCAGCTCATCGGTCGTGTCACGAACCCCTCGTAGTCGGACTTCTCCGCGACGAGCGTCGCCCCATCCGCGCGGTGAAGTCGCAGCCGGCACGGGTGCTCGGCCGGGAACCTCGCGGACAAGTCGGTCGCCGGTCGCACCACGACCCGCCGCAGCAGCGCCTGCACGTCCGGCCGGCGGATCCGTTCGGGCGCGAACTGCTCCGGCAAGACCCGCCCATCTAGAAGCGCCACGGCGAGCAGGTAGGGGAGTGAGTGGTCGGCCTGCTCCTTCGTGCGGATCTCCTTCTTTCCCCCCTCCTCCCCACCCCCGATGATGTCGTAGGCGACCTGGAAGGTGTCGAGCTCGATCAGCTCGACCTGCGACGGGTCGAGGGCGTGCGCATCACGCAACTCCAGAATCGCCTCGAGCGCCGACTGAGAGTGGATCTCGGCGTTGTAACGCTTGAGGAACGTGCGCCGCACGCGCTCGAGGTCCTCACGCTCCCAGTCGATCGCGAAGCGACCGGCGATCGAGTCCATGAAGCCCTTGTTGCCCTCGAAGACCTCGGGCGGGCCGGTGATGCCGCGCGCGGCGAGAAAGGCGGCTTCGACAGCGCCGAAGGCCGTGAACGGGTAAGCGAGGCCCTTCCACTGCGAG
The DNA here is from genome assembly GCA_963704335.1 of uncultured Actinomycetes bacterium. Lineage (GTDB taxonomy): Bacteria > Actinomycetota > Thermoleophilia > Gaiellales > Gaiellaceae > PALSA-612. The sequence goes on along the minus strand of OY969889.1, from coordinate 2,811,488 downwards.
AGCATGCCGGTTCGCGTCACACGGAGGGCATTCAGCGCCGTTCCGGCGATCGCGACCGCGTTTGCCGTCTCCGCCTCGTCCAGGCGGAGCGCCTTCGCAGCCCCGGCGGCGGCTGCGTACGCGCCCTGAGTCGTGTGGTCGAACCCCTTGTCGCGCACCGGGGCCTCGTCGGAGAGGCGGCACTGCACCTGATAGGCGACGGCGAGCGCCGTCAATAGCTCGCGCCCGGACGCGCTCGCGTACTCCGCTGCCGCGAGCACAGGCGCGAGGTTGTCGCTCGGGTGACAGGTCTCGCCCGGCGCGAAGTAGGAGTCGTTGAAGTCGAGGTAACGGACTAGCGCCCCGTTGTAGAGCGCGGCCCGGTCCGGGGCGGTCCCTCCACCCCCGACCAGCGTGCACAAAGGGCGGCCGCCGAAGTCGTCGAGCTGCGCGCGAATCGCGCTGACCGGCGGCGCCTCGAGCGCGCCGAGCGCGCAGCCGAGCGCATCAAGAACGCGGATCTTCAGGTCCTCCCGCGCCTGGTCGGAGAGGTCTGCCCAGGACCGCTCCACCAGGAAGCGCGCGAGCCGCGCAGCGACCGTCATGGTGAACGCCTGTTGCTATGTCGATCGACGAGCGCGAGCCTGAGCAGATCCCGAAGCTCCTCTTGCAGGTCCTCGACGGCCAGGTCTCGATCGAGATGCCCGGTCATGACTCCCCCTTCTCGTGCGGCGTCTTGCGGTGCAAAACCTCGGCGAGTACCACCGCGTCGTTGTGTTCGGTATCGCGCGCGCCGTAGACGAGCGTCAGCGTCCCCGAACGCGCCCGCCGGCGCAACTCGCGCAGCTTCGTCTCCTGCGCGGCCAACTCCTTGGCGTAGCGCCGCCGAAACTGCGGAAAGCGGGCTGGATCGTGTGCGAACCAGCGCCGCAGGGCCGTGCTCGGCGCGAGCCCGCGCGCCCACTCATCCAGGCGCGCCTGCTCGCGCGAGACGCCGCGCGGCCAGAGCCGGTCGATCAGGACCCGGTAGCCGTCGGCTACCAGCGCCGGCTCGTACGCGCGCTTGAGTCGGACGTCCACGACGTTAGTTGGACTCCCCCGAAGGAGCCCGAACAATGACGACCGGGCACTCGGCGTGGTGGGCGCACTGCTGGCTCACCGACCCCAGGAGCAGCCCGGTGAAGCCGCCGTGGCCGCGCGATCCGACAACCAGCAGGTCGGCCGCTCGCGACTCGTCGACCAGGACGGAGGCCGGAGCTCCCTCGACCACGCGGAGCTCGATTTCCACGTCGTCGGCTTCGGGCCTGAATTCGTCCAGGGTCGCCTCGAGCGCTGCCTCGGCGGCGGCGCGTATCTGGTAGCCCTCGGCGTCAAGGGCTGGTTGCGAGATCGCCAAATAGCCCACGCCGACGTAGCTGACGTGCCATGCGTGGACGGCGCGCAGCCTCGACTGACGGAGCCGTGCCTCATCCAGCGCGAAGCGCAGCGCCGCCTTCGCTCCTGCCGAATGGTCGACGCCTACAACGATTAGGCCCATCATCGCCCTCCTCCTCCTCGCCCTCCGTCGCACTGCCGACGGCGGCAACGTCGCCTAAGCTCTTCGCTGTCATCTCGTCCAGGTTGACCTTCGAACACCTCTTTGGCCATCGGGTGTTGCCCCCATTCGTTCCTTGGCATCAGCCCATGCCTGTCGAACGAGCTCCGCCTGGGTCTCAGCGATCCTGGCCGCGTCTCAAGCGACGGGCTTCGCCGATCCCGGGGAGGTTCTCCTCGAGAGAGCCGAGTACGTAATCGGCGCCGGCCTCCCGTAGGTCGTCCCTGCTGTAGTGACCGCTCGCGACGCCGACGCCGATCGCACGTGCGGCGTGGGCCGCGACGATGTCCTTCGGCGTGTCGCCGACGACGAGGACGCGCTGCGGGTCGAGCGGCGCGCCGAGTATCTCACCCGCTCGGTTTATCGCCTTGCGAGTCAGCTCGCCGCGGTCGGCGGAGTCGGAGCCGTAGCCGCCGAACGAGAAGAAACGGTTCAGATTCGCGCGCGCGAGCTTGATGTGGGCCGCGGCCTCGACCGCTCCGGTCGTGATCCCGAGCAGGAAGCCCTCCCGACACAGGCCGGGAAGTAGCTCCTCGACACCGGCGAGCACCCGGTAACCGGCCGACTGCGCCACCTCCTCGGGGAGGCGCGAGAGGTAGTGCGAGACCACGCGGGCCAGCTCCTCGGCTGAAGGCTCGTGCCCGATCACCGCCATGAAGGTGAGTCTTCCGACGACTGGATCGGTCATCCCAGCCTCGGTGAACTCGCCGATGTCGGCTGGAATCCCGTACAGCTCGTCGAACGCCCAGCGCCAGCTTCTCGTACCCGCGCCGCCGGTCGTGATCAGAAGCCCGTCGACGTCGAAGAGGATCGCCTTTGGCCTCGGCACCCGCTGTTTCAAGATGCGAGCGTCCGCAGGTCGATGTCCGGATGGCGGAGCTTGGCCGGCTCCACCGGTCGCCCCGCCTTGATCAGCGGAATCGAACGGCGGAGATCCTTCCCGCGGTTGACTGCAACGGCCGCCAGCACTCGCCCCTCGGTGCAGTAGAAGGCGACGAAGTTCCGCTCCTCGAGGCTGCCTCGCACGACGAGGTCGTCCCAGGTCGTGTGGAAGCCCGTGTACTGAAGGTTCGTGTCGTACTGGTCAGACCAGAACCAGGGGATCTCCTCGTAGGACTCGGCCTTTCCCAGCATGTTGCGCGCCGCAGCCGGGCCGTGCTTGAGCGCGTTATCCCAGTGCTCAACGCGGATCCGGCGCTCGAAGACAGGGTGGTAATGGTTGGCTACGTCGCCGGCCGCGTAGACGCTCTCGACGCTCGTGCGGCAGTACTCGTCGACGACGATGCCGTTGTCGATCTCGATGCCGGCTCCGGCGGCGAGCTCCGCCGCGGGCTCGACGCCCACGCCGATCACGGCGAAGTCGCACTCGATCCGCCTGCCGGCTCTTGTCACTACTCGTTCCACGCGGTTCGAACCCTCGAACGCGTCAACCGAGTCCCCGAAGAGGAGCTCGACTCCTCTCTCGCGGTGGATCTCCGCCAACACGCCTCCCACCTCCTCGCCAAGAACACGCTGCAAAGGCACCCTCCCCGGCGCCACGACCGCGACCTCGACGTCGAGCTGCCGCAGCGAGGCCGCGACCTCTGAGCCGATGAACCCCATGCCGACAACAACCGCCTTGCGCCCGGGACGAGCTTCCGCACGAATGCGGTCGGCGTCGTCGATCGTTCGGAGGTCGAAGACGCCCTCCAGGCCGAGATCGGCGATGTCCAGGCGGCGGTTGCGGGCGCCGGTCGCGATGAGCACCTTCTCGTACTGCAGGCGCTCGCCGTCCGCCAGCTCGACGATGGTCGCAGCCGCGTCGAGCCGCACGGCGCGGACGCCAAGCCGGATCTCGATGTCGTGTTCGGCGTAGAAGTCGGACGCGCGCACGAGAGTTTGCTCGGAGGCCACCTCGCCCCGAAGGTACACTTTCGAAAGCGGCGGCCGCTCGTAGGGAAAGCTCCTCGCCGACGAGGACGACCCGCCCCTCGTAGCCCTCCTCGCGCAACGTCACCGCGGCCGTTGCCCCGGCGAGGCTCGCGCCCACGATGACGTGAGCCCCCACCGTCAGAGCTCGACCTGAAGAGCCTCGTTCTCGACGCGCGCCGGATAGCTCGGCACGGGCTCCTGAGCGGGCCCTCGCAGTACATGGCCGGTCGTAACGTCGAACTGGCTCCCGTGACACGGACAGGTCACGGTCGTACCCTCGAGCTCGCCGGAGGCGAGTGAGCACTCGAGGTGGGTGCATGTATTGCCGAAAGCGTGGAGCGTTCCGCCCACGTTCGCGACCGCGACGCGCTCTCCGCCGACCTGGAACGCGGTCATCTCGCCGTTAGCGACCTCCACTGAACTTGCCACCGTCACGAACTCGCCCATTCTTCGCTCCTTCCTTTCTTGTGCTTTCGTTCACAGCTCAGGCGGTGAGCCTACGAAAACATCTGTTCGGCAAGTCTGCCGCCCTCCCGATCAGCGGCCTGCGCAGACCCACCCTCGGTCAGACGACCTCCGAGAGTCGGCGCCGAAGAAGCAAGACAGCGGTCCGATGAGCACGAGGAACGTCAGGATCAAGAGGACGCTCACGACAATCATCTCCTTCTATTAGTGGCCGCCTCAGGCGTGCGAACAACTTGGGTACAGATTCGCTCGCCAGGCGAGCTACCGCCTTGGGGTACAGAGTGCACTTTCGCGTCGGTGACCCCTCATTTCCGGCAACTGCTGCGCGCTTCAGTGCTCGACGCGAGCTCGCAGGCGACCGACGTGAAACGTGCTCGAGACACTCGATCGTCTCCACTCACCCGAAAGCTCCTGCGAAGCGCGGTCGGCGCTACGAGTGACAACATGAAAGGCACGGTGGAGCACCACGACGGGCACGACTCGGGGAACGGCGCCCTCGACGGTCCGGAGGTCCGGGGAGGAGAGCGCGAGCACGACCTGAACCGCGCTGGTGGCGAGCACGCAGGTCACGCCGCCGAACAGGACCACACCGCACACGCGGCTCACGCTGACGTGTACAAGCGCCGCTTCTGGATCACGCTGATCGTCGCGATCCCGGTCGTGCCGGCTACAACATCGTGGCGATCCCGCTAGCGGCAGGCGTCCTCGAGCCGTGGGGGATCACGATGCCGCCGGCTGTCGGCGCGCTGCTGATGAGCCTTTCCACGATCGTCGTTGCCCTCAACGCGCAGCTGCTGCGCGGCCTCGACCTCAGGCCGGGCGGGCGCGGCACGCGATGACCTTACGCGGCGGCACTCCTTCTCCTAGCGCTCAGTCCTGTGGCTCGGCGAGCGGGACGCGCCCGGCCCGGTCGATCTCGAAGATCGTCATCGGGATGTGGAACGCCGAGCGGAGAGCGTCGATCAGGCCGCGCTCCTGCCAGGCATCGTGATCCGTGCTTCGCAGGGCGATGAGGACGTGATCCGGCCGGAACGAGCGGATCGCGTCGTCGAACGCCGTCAGCGGCGTCTCGTCACCGATCTGCACCCGAGTCTCCGCTTCGGGCGCGAGGGCTTCGATGTGGCCGAGGACCACTCCGAGGCGCTCGTCCGCCTCGTACCGCGCGCGGTCCGTGTCCGAGGCGAGCCACCGAAGCCGGCTGACGAGAATCGGCGTGATGACGCGGATCTCCGACGCGCTCTGGACGAGCGTGCGGATGAGTGGCGGAAGCTCGTCGACGTTTGCGGCAGCCTCGCCGGTAGCGATCAGGAGCCGTGTCTGGCCAGCCGCTGACACGTCGGCATCATGCCAGCGCCTCGCTCGCAGTACGATCAAGGAGCTCAGATCATGCGCCCTTGCTCACCTGAGGAGGTGGACGGATGAAGGTCACGATCGTCGGCGCGGGCAACATGGGACGCGGCAGGAACCTCATAGCACCGCCGAGTTCCTCGCAGGAACGCGAGCTGGCACGTTGACCACAATCTCCAGCACGCTGTCCTATTGACGTTCGAGCCCTGACAGTGGGATGCGTCGCTTGGTCGTATTCCCGGCTTCAGTTGCGGTTGGTCAGACTGACGCGGGGCGCCGCTCACAGCGGCTTGCGGTATGTCGTCGATCTGGAGACGACCTCATAGCCGAGTCCCGCGTATAGATCGAAGGCGCCGTTGGGGTTCTCTGTGTGCACCCCGAGTGCGACCTCCGTCATCCCACGTGCTGCGAGCTCGCGGATGCTCTCGACGATGAGCGCCTTCGCGACGCCACGTGCGCGCCAGCGTCGTGCGGTCGAGATGGATTCGGTGTAGCCGCGCCGACGGTCGTATTCCTTGTTCTGTGCCGTATCGATGAACGACCGCACTTGCCCGGCTACATTTTCGCCGTCCCAGGCGACCTTCCAAAGGGTCGGGTCGTTGTACGGGAACGCGAGCCAGCTTGCGTACGAGTCTTCCGTCGGCTCGATGTAACCCCAGTGGTCGCGGAACGCCTCCGCCTCGGCCTTCCAGATCGTCCGCAACTGATCGTCGCTCACCGTTCGGATCTCGAGACCGTCGGGGAGCCGATGGTCTGGAAGGTCGTCGACAGAGGGCCGCACCATCTCAGCCGAGTACGTGAAAGGCTCGAAGCCTGCGTCGCGGAACAGGGTAGTAGCGGCCGCGTCGCGGTCATCGACCCATGTCTGGAGCACCTTCTCGGGCGCGTCGTGCTCGGCTGCGATCTCGCGGAGGCGCTGCTCGTTCCAGGCGAGCAGAGCAGAACCGATGCCGCGGCCACCAAACCCAGGGTCGACGAAGCAGATCTGAAAGTAGACGCACGGGCCGTCGGCTTCCTGACCCCACTCGACGCGGCTGTATGCGACGGCGCGAGCGTTGACCTCGGCGACGAGGAAGTCCCGTGTGAGATCGGAGCGCTCGAGATGCTCGTACATCGCCGCAATCCCTTCGGCGGTCGCTACGCGGTCGCTGCCCTGGCCTTTAGCGCAGGCTGTGAAGATGCGAGCGATCTCCGAGTAGTCGGACTCGCCTCGGAAGGCGCGGAAGTCGACGCCTCCTAGCTGCGGAAATACGGGAGAGCTCGGCTGCGCGTGAGTCACGGCGACAAACTAACGCTCGTACGCCAACGTGGCGCTAACGCAGCTCTACCACTCGCTCCCGGTGGTAACAGGGTGGCAACGAGACGGGCCGAGATGACACGAGATGGGTTATCCCGCCGCGGACGTGATTTCGCTCAATGGCGCGGAAATACCCAGACAGGCCGAGACCGGCCGAGACGACGTCCTTCAACTCATAATCCGTCGGTCCCTGGTTCGAGTCCAGGCGGGCCCATCTGATCCGGCGCAAGCTCGGCCGCCCGGTGCCGGTTAGCGGTTCGCGACGGACTCGTGCCTTCGCCCGGGCGCCCCGCGGATCTCCCTCCAATACTCCTCGCGAACGTCGTCGTCGATCTCGACGGGAGTCCCCTCGCCGTAGAGCCGGTCTGCACCATTCTTCTTACAGCCCGAGATCCAGTACCACGCGCCGGTCTCAACGTCGAAGTAGTTCGCCTTGAATCCTCCCCCCTTCAGGCTCTGGAACGCTCTACCGCCATAGTGCAGCGTTCTGCCCCTTTTCGAGAAGGAGACGCGACCAATGCGAGCGGGCCCGCTCAGGCTCTCCTCCTTTCGCTCGATGTACATGATGCGGCTTCTCATGGTCCGACAAGCTAGCGGCAGAAAAGAGGTCAGCCGCGGCTCAACTCGGACGGGTCGTGGCGGTCTTTAGTCATCCATTCACGCCCATTCCACTCCGCTGGTGTAGCTCCGAGATCTGGCGGGCCAACGTAGCTCGGGTCGTCAACCTGGACCAACACGATCAGCCTTCGTCCGAACAGAGACCATAGACGTGACGCGTCGGCGAATGCATCGAGCATCACGTCGCCGTCGGCGCGGTGCTGAAGGAAGTTCTCGAAGACCACCGTCATCCCGCCCTCTTCAGGGACGTTCAGATCGGTAAGGCAGTCACGAAGAGCGTCGGAGTTGTCGCCGCAGTAATCGGCGAAGCCCGGAAGCTCGCGCTTGAAGCTCTTATTCATTTTCCTGTACGACTTCCACGTCGAGCAGTCGAACCGGTGAATCTCATATCCGAGCTCGCGGAGCCCGGCGACATCCTCGTCCAAGCCGTCGCGCTTGCGGTAGAGCGTGACAGGGCCGTTCTGAAGTAGGACCCAGTCGAGTGGATGTTCAAGATCGTCGTGTCCGTAGCGGAAGGGCGCGATGGCGGGGCGATCATAGGTGACTGTCTCGACTCAACAGGCCAGACAGTCACTCCTCGCTCCCGATGGAGTAGTCACTGCTGAGTCTTGCAACGCGCCGGTGCCGGCTAGACGCCGACAACGATGAACGGCGCCCAGACACGGGCAAGCTCTCCGCTCAGCGCATCCACAGGTTCATCGTCGGCAAGGTCGTCGACGAACTCGTCATCGAGCGGTAGCGACGGCGCTAGGTCGGCGGACGGGCGCCACGCCGGCGTGTCGCCCCTGTCTCACCTGGGTCGCCGCCGAGCTCGACGTAGCGCGCGGCGATGTCGTCACCTGACATCGCACGTATCGCGTGTTGTGCGGCGTGCAGCGCCGCCGCGGCGGACATGCCTCCCGCGAGGTGCTCGTGGAACAGGCTCATCGTCGCGCACGCCGGCGCGTCGTCGACCGGCCACAGTGACACGACCGATCGACGTGCTCCAGCTGCGATCGGGCCGCGGGCAAGTCCCACCACGTCGCCGCCAAGGCTCGCTGCGCCCCGGCCGCTGTCGCAGGCCGAAAGCACGGCGAGCTCGGCGTCGATCTGCAGTCCCACGAGATCGGAGACGGTCAGCTCGTCGTGACCGGCGAGGACAATCGACGAATCGCTGGGAGCGATTGGGTCAAGCCGTCCGTGTGCGGCGAGGTGAACGAGATCGGCGTCCGCCAGGTCGCGGCGAATCGCCTCCTCCGCAGCGTCGGATCCGATCAGAGGATGAACGCCGTGCGTCTCGGCAACGGACATCGCCTCGATCGCCGCACCCGGCAGCCGCTTGAGTGACGGCTTTGCCGCCGCGTCGAACGCCGGATCGCCGACGACCAGGGCCCGGCCTCCCGCGACCGGCTCGTCGACGGTGGCGCCTAGCAAGAGTGCTGCCGCCGGAAGGTAGGACACGATGTGGGTCTCGCCGAGAGCCCGTCCATGAAGCGGCAGCACCTGGAACGGGAACCCGTGCAGCGGCCCGTAGGGGACGATGATCAGGCGACCGCACGCGTCGGCGACCGATGTCACCGAAGCGAGCAGGATGTCGGCGAGCTCGGCCGCTTCCGGCCGGGTCGTAGCGGACGGAGGTCAGCCCGAGCAGGTCACTCGGCAGCTTCGAACCATGCGCGTGGAGGATGAACGTGCGCCTGATGCCCAGCGAACCGCCGAACAGCCCGGCCTCGAACACCACGTTGTCGCGCGGCGACGCCTCGCCGGACTGGGACGCATCGGTCGTGGTCCAGTCGTCCTGGGCGAACACGAACGCGGCGAAATCGACCTCCTGGGAGAGCTCGACGAGCCGGTCGAGGGTGGACCGGCCCGGGTTGAACGTGGTCGTCCACGGCTCAACGTCGACGAGGTCCTCGAGCCCGCGCGTGATCGCCTCGAGCAGTGTGGCTTGCTTGCCCGACGACCCGAGGAAGATGCGCGGCTTCATGGGCGATTTCATGATGACGGACGCGGCAAACGCTGCGCCATGGGCCGCGCGCAGGCATCCCAAGAGCCGCTCTCAACAACCCTGACTTCTTGCCGTTGTGTGAATGCACGCCCGGTGAGATTCTGCAAAGTCGGCCTAAGCCGCAACGGAAGTTTTCGGAGTGTGCGGAATCCGCCCGGCATGGACCCGTTGGCGTCCTACTCGACCCGGTCGAAAACCGGGTCGGGCCGCTCGCCGAGAAACTCGACCCACGCCGTCTTGATGAGCGGATACTTCTTGGCGGCCTCCGCGAGATCCAGAAAGCCGGTGAGCGTCGTCTCCAACCGCTCCTTAAGCCGCTCGTCCGCGAGCCGTCCCCGATCGTCGAACGCCAGGTGCGCCTGGGCAAGCGAGAACATGTCCGGGTAGATCCGGGCGCCAAGATGCTCGAGCGGCACACGCAACGCCCACAGTCCGCGATTCCCGCCGACCATCGACGGCGATGCGGACAGCAGCAAGCCGTGTCGCTCGTGGAACGGCTGAGGACGAAAGCGGGAGACCCAGTCGATCGCGTTCTTGAGCACTCCCGGGATGGAAGCGTTGTATTCAGGCGAGGAGATGACGAAAGCGTCGGTCGCCTCCAGGCGCCGCCGTAACGCTTCGGCGCCTGCGGGAAAGCGGTCCTTGCGTTCCACGTCACCGTCGTACGAGCTCATCTCGAAGTCGCGCATCGACGCGAAGTCAGCCGTGTGGCCCGCCGCCTCGATGCACTCGACCGCCACTCCAGCGAGACGCGTGTTGAGCGACTCGTCGCGGAGCGATGCAGAAACGACGAGTACGCGACACGACTCGACTGCGGTGCCTTCACTCACGCCCGAGGATCATGACAGCACGGGTGGGCTGCAAGAGCCGTTTGCTAGCGTGGTCAAGACCGCGACAACGTAGGTGCCGCCGTGGAAGCTGCCGCCGATCGAACTCCGATGATGCTGATTCACGGAGCCTGGCTCTCATCGGGTAGCTGGGCGAACTTCGCCGATTACTTCAGCTCCCAAGGCTTCGATGTGTCTGCACCCGAATGGCCGCGCAAGGAGGGCGACGTCGCAGAGCTCCGCGAGAACGCCGATGAGCTCGAAGGTCTCGGCTTGACCGAGATCGTCAACCACTACGAAGCGGAGATTCGCGGCCTCGACGAGCCCCCAATCCTGATCGGGCACTCGTTCGGCGGCCTGATCGTCGAGCTACTGCTCGATCGCGGGCTCGGGCGCGCAGGGGTCGCCATGAGCCCGGCGCCGCCCAAGGGCATCCTCGTGCTGCCGTTCGCCTCGCTCAAGGCTGCATCTCCGGCCCTCGCCCATCCATCGAGGTGGCATGGCGTCGTCCCGCTCACGCTCGAGGAGTTCACCTATGGCTTCGTGAACACCTTCTCACCCGACGAAGCCGCAGCTGGATACGAGAAGTACGCCGTGCCGGAGAGCGGCCAGATCTTCTACGAGGCCGGCTTCGCCAACTTCCACCTACACCCACCCACTGAGGTGCACTTCAAAAGCGGCGACCGTGCGCCCTTGCTCATCATCGGCGCGGACAAGGACCAAACGGTTCCTGCCTCGCTCTCTCACAAGCAGTACAAGAAATACGAAAAGTCCGAAGCGCAGACCGACTACATCGAGTTCGCCGACCGACCACATCTGATGATGGTCGCCGAAGGCTGGGAGGAGATCGCGGCAGCCATCGAGTCCTGGCTGGACGGCGTGCTCGGCGTGAAGGTCGGCGGCGACGCGAGCGCTCTGAGCTAGCGATCGGCTCGGCTACATCGCCGGGATGGTGGCAACAGGGTGGTAACGAGACCGGCCGAGATGACACGAGATGAGTTAGCCCGCCGCGGGCGGTATTTCGCTCAATAGCGGCGAAATACCCAGATGGGCCGAGACCGACCGAGACGCCGGCTCCCAACTCATAATCCGTCGGTCCCTGGTTCGAGTCCAAGCGGGCCCCATCAGCAACCCAGTGCCGGGCGGGGCGGCGTGCAGCAGCAGAGGTTCCAGGGAACCCACCGCTTGGCGGAATGCGCTGCCCGTGAGACACTCGCTGGAGAATTTCTGGAGAGGCGCTTCCTACGATGACCGCATGACCTCTGCACAACGCGAAGGTCGGCGCTCCCGCGTCATCCAGCAGGACGGCGGGGACGGATCGCCTGGAGCTGCGGGTGCTCGGACCGCTCGAAGCCCTGGTGGACGGCAGCCCGGTCCGGCTCGGCGGCCGTAAGCAGCGGCGGGCGCTGGCGCTGCTCGCCGCGGACGCCGGCAACGTGGTCGCGACCGACGAGCTGATCGATGGAGTCTGGGGTGATGAGCCCACGACCGCAGCGCGCTCAACTCTCCATACGTACATCTCGAACCTGCGACAGGGTCTCGGCGACGTGCTCGTTCGCGACGGAGGCGGCTACCGCCTCGACGTCGAGCCGGAGCAGGTCGACGCATTCGTCTTCGAGCAGGAGGTCTCACAGGCCCGTGAGCTCGCGGAAACGGATCAGGCCCAGGCGGCGCAGAGACTGAGACAGGCGCTCGCCCTCTGGCGCGGCCACGCGTACGCCGACGCGGGCGGCACGCTGCCGCTCGACGCTGAAGCGAAGCGCCTGGAGGAGCTACGGCTGGAGGCAGTGGAGACGCGCATCGACGCGGAGCTCGCGCTCGGTCGGCACGCGGAGCTCGCAGGAGAGCTCGAGGTGCTGTGCGAGGAGAACCCGCTGCGAGAGCGCTTCCGCGCGCAGCATATGCTCGCGCTCTACCGCTCCGGCCGCCAGGCCGAGGCGCTGCGGGCCTACCAGAAGACGCGCGCCTACCTCGCCGACGAGCTCGGCCTCGACCCGTCTCCGCAGCTCCAAGAGCTGGAGGGCTTGATCCTGAACCAGGACCGCTCGCTCCTCCTCGACTCCGAGCCGCAAGTCCAGACCCGGACCTTCCTGCTCAGCGACGTGGAGGACTCGACGGTGCTGTGGGAGGTGCACACCGCGGCGATGAGAGCCGCGATGGCCGAGCACGACGCGATCGTGCTGGGCGCGGTCGAGGCGTCAGGGGGACAGGTCGTCAAGCGCGTCGGGGACGGCTTCGACATCGCCTTCGCCGACCCCGGCTCCGCTGTGTCCGCCGCGCAGGCGATCCAGACCGGGCTCGCGCGCGTTGACTGGCCCGAAACCGGCCCGCTGCGCTTGCGGATGGCGATCGACGCGGGCGAGGTGGAGGCGAGGGGTGGCGACTACTTCGGCCCCGTGCTCAACCGCGCCGGCCGGCTCCTCGCCGCCGCCCACGGCGGCCAGGTGCTCGTCTCCGGCGAGGCGCAAGCCGCGCTCTCCGCGCACTCGGGCTGGCAGGCGAAGGCTCTCGGCGAGTTCCGCTTCAAGGGGATCGGCGCACCCGTGGCCGTCTTCCAGCTCGTCGTCGACGGGCTGCCGGCCGACTTCCCGCCGCTGAGGATCGACCGCCCGCTGCCGGGGGCGGCCCGCACGGGATTCGGCCGCTCCGTCCGCGGCTACGAGCTTCGCGAGCAGGTCGGCGCCGGCGACTTCGGCGTCGTCTACCGCGCCTATCAGCCCTCGGTCGGCCGCGAGGTCGCGATCAAGGTCATCCGCCCCGAGCTCGTCAACCAGGCCGCCTTCATCCGCCGCTTCGAGGCGGAGGCACAGCTCGTCGCGCAGCTCGAGCACCCACACGTCGTCTCGCTCTACGACTACTGGCGCGATCCCGACGGCGCCTACCTGGTCATGCGCTGGCTGCGCGGCGGCTCGCTGCGGCAGGCGCTGGACCGCGGGCCATGGAAGCTCGAGGCAGCCTCGCGCCTGCTCGCCCAGGTTGGCAGCGCGCTCGCGTACGCACACCGCCAGGGCGTCGTGCACCGCGACCTGAAGCCCGCGAACGTGCTGCTGGACGAGGAGGACCACGCCTACCTCTCCGACTTCGGCATCGCCGCGCGGCTCAGCGATCCTGACGATCCGCGCCGGCTCGTCAGCGGCTCGCCCGCGTACGTGCCACCCGAGGAGGTTTCGGGCGACGCGCACACGCCGCGCTCCGATCTCTACGGGCTCGGCCTGCTCACCTTCGAGCTCGTCACCGGGAAGCCACCGCCCATGGACGGACCGCTGCCGTCGGTCGCGGCGCTGCGGCCCGAGCTGCCGGCCGCGCTCGACGCCGTGATCGGGCGCGCGACGGCGCTCGACCCCGGCGATCGATACGAGTCTGTGGACGAGTTCCTCGTGGCTTTCGCGAAGGCGGCGGGAACCGACACGCCGGCGCTCGCCGAGACCTTCACGCCCGCCGAGAACCCCTACAAGGGTCTCAGAGCCTTCGGCGAGAGCGACGCGGAGCACTTCTTCGGCCGCGATGCGCTGGTCGATCAGCTCGTGGCCGCCGTCGGCGAGCACCGGCTGGTCGCTGTCGTCGGCCCCTCTGGCATCGGCAAATCGTCGGTAGTGAAGGCGGGGCTTGTCCCCGCGTTGCGCAAGGGCGCGCTCCCCGGCTCGGAGCGCTGGCTCGTGGCCGACCTCTTCCCCGGCGCCTACCCGTTCGAGGACCTCGCCGCAGCGCTGCTGCGCGTCGCCGTCGAGCGGCCGGACGACCTCGTCGAGGACCTCGCCCGCGACGAGCTCGGCATCCGGCGCGTCGCGAAGGAGATTCTTCCGCCCGGCAGCGAGCTGCTGCTGGTCGTCGACCAGTTCGAGGAGCTCTTCACGCTCACGACCGACGAGGAGGTGCGCCGGCGCTTCCTCGACGGGCTGACCGCGCTCGCCGCCGACCCGCACTCGACGGTTCGCGTGGTCGTCACGCTGCGCGCCGACTTCCTCGACCACCCGCTTCGCTACCCGGAGTTCGGCGAGCTGCTGGGAGCCGGCATGGTGACGGTGGCGGCGCCCTCGGAGGACGAGCTGGCCGAGGCGATCGAGCGCCCCGCGGCGACCGTCGGCGTCCGCTTCGAGCCGGGACTCGTCTCGCAGATCGTCGCCGACGTGCACGACCAGCCCGGCGCGCTGCCGCTGCTCCAGTACGCCCTGACGGAGCTCTTCGCCGCGCGCGCGAGCGACCTGCTCACGCTCGACGGCTACCGCGCCACAGGCGGCGTCGTCGGGGCGCTCGGCCGGCGCGCCGAGGAGCTCCACGCGCGGCTCGACCCGCCCGCGCAGCGCGCCTGCCGCCAGGTGTTCCTCCGGCTGGTCAGCGTCGACCCGAACGGCCAGGACACGCGCCGCCGGGTGCGCAGGCGCGAGCTGCGCGGATTAGAGCTCGAGCCGGACGTGCTCGACGCGATCCTCGCCGCTACGGCGAGCACCGGCTGCTCTCGTTCGACCGCGAGCCGCTGACGCGGACGCCGACGGTCGAGGTCGCCCACGAGGCCATCCTCGGCCAGTGGGACCGGCTGCGGATCTGGATCGACGAGCGGCGCGAGGACCTGCTGCTCCACCGGCGGCTCGTGGAGGCCGTCGACGAGTGGGATGACACCGGCCGCGACACCGACTACCTGCCGCGCGAGGGCCGCCTCGCCCAGTTCGAGGCATGGGCGGGCTCGACGGACCTGGCCCTGACCACCGGCGAGCGGGAGTTCCTCGGCGAGGCGCGCGCCGCGGCCGATACGGCTGCGCGCCGGCGGGCCCGCAGGCGGCGCGCGATCCTGGCCGGCTTCGCTGTGCTCGCCGGGGCGGCTTCGGTGCTCGCGGCGTTCGCGCTCGTCCTCCGCGGCCAGGCGCGCGACGACGCACGGCTCCAAAAGGCCCGGCAGCTCGCCGCCTCGGCGCAGGCGAACCTCGAGCCCGACGCAGAGCTGAGCATCCTGCTCGCGCTCGAGTCGGCGAGGACGACGCGCAACCACGACGGCACGGTGCTGCCCGAGACCGAGCAGGTGCTGCACGACGCGCTTGGCGCCTCCCGCGTGATGACCGTGGTTCCGGGGGTCGGTCTAAGGAGGGACGCGGGCATTCGGCACGTGGCCGAGTTCGCGCCCGACGGCGCAAGCTTCGTCGCTGCCGATGCAGAAGGTCACACTGCGAGCCTCCGCGATGCCGACACGGGAAAGCGAATCACGACGCTGACCGGCCACTCCGGTCCGGTGCTCACCGTCGGCTTTAGTCCGAAGGGCGACGTCGTCGCGACCGGAAGCGCCGACGGCACCGCACGGCTGTGGAGCGCAGAGACGGGCCGGCTGCTGCACACACTGCCCGCCCATGAGGGTGCCGTGCTAGCGACGACGTTCGATGCCGCCGGCCGCCGCCTCGCCACGCTGGGCACGGATCGTGCGGTGCGGGTCTGGGACGTGCGAAACGGGCGCGAGCTGAAGGAGCTTGCTGGCGTGCACAACCGAACGAACGTGCAGGACGCATGGTCGGAGGGAGTCGACTTCGTCGGCGACGACCGGGTCGCGGTCTCCCCGTGGGCTCGCGGGACTGCACTCTCACCGGTCGTCGCGCGGATCTTCGACTCCTCCTCCGGAGACGAGGTCGGTATCGTCGAGCACCCGAGCGCTGAGACCGGGGCGAGAGAGATCGCCGTGAGCCCCGACGGCACGCTGCTGGCTGCCACTCACGTCGACAACGACCCGGATGTCTACCTCTACCGGCTGCCGGGCGGCGAATTGCTCGACGTGGTCGAGGCGCACACGAGCGGCCCGATCGACATCGAGTTCAGCCGGGACGGCAGCCTCCTCGCAACCGGAGGAGTTGACGGAGCTGCGAGGGTCTGGAAGATCCAGAACGGCAAGCTTCGAGAGGTCCTTGCCGTGCGGGGCCACTCGAATCCGGTGATGAGCGTCTCCTTCTCCGGGGACGCGACGAGGCTCGTGACGGTAGGCGAGACCTCGCAGGAAGCGAGGGTCTGGGACGTCTCGCCGGCGGGTCGCGGAGAGGTTCTGACGCTGCCCGGGCCTGAGAAGTCCGGAGGTTTCAATGGGGGCATCGCATTCACGCCCGACGGCGGCAGGCTCGTCGCACCCTCCGGCCCGGCGGGCACGGTCCGCGTCTGGAACGCGAAGACAGGGGACGAGCTCCTCGTTCTCGACGGGCACGCGCGTGGGGACGCACGGACGCGCGAGGTCATCGGCGTCGACGTGAGCCGGGACGGCTCTCGCATCGCGACCGCCGGCGCCGACGGGAGCGCGCGGATCTACGACGCCTTGAACGGCGAAGAGCTGTTCGCGGTGCGCGGACGACACTGCGATCGCCAGCGCGGCTGCGCTGTCAACCGAGCCGCCTTCAGCCCGGATGGCACGAAGATCGCGACCACCGGAGCCGACGCGACCGTACGGATCATGGCCGCCGACACGGGCCGCGAGCTCGGCGTGCTCAGAGGCTACAACCCGGCGGCGCCGACGTTCTCCGCCGCGTGGAGTGCAGACGGGGAGCGCGTGGTCGCGTCCGGCACGAAGGGGTGGCGTGTTTGGGACGTCGAGAGCGGGCGCGTGCTCGCGCACACGGGGCCCAGGCCCGGCCCCGGCATCACAGCCACATGGACCCCCGACGGCACGAAGATCGTGACGGACGGCGCCGGTCCGGGCGTGTGGGACGCTACGACCGGACGTGAGTTGGGGATGGTGCAGACCGGCGCACCGGTGGCCGATGTCGCGTTCAGCCCCGACGGCACGCGCCTGGCGATGACCACTGTCGATGAAACCTCGAGCACGAGGGTCTGGGACTGGCCCCGTGAAGCCGAGCTGCTGAAGCTCGCCGGCGGCGCGCTGTGGGCCGACTTCAGCCCCGACGGCACGCTTCTCGCCGGTGTGGACAACGAGCCGACGCCGTACGTGAAGGTGTGGGCGCTCGACGTCGACCGCCTGCTCGAGACCGCGCGCGGGCGGGTCACGCGCTCGCTCACCGAGGCGGAGTGCCGTCAGTACCTCCAGGGCCTATGCCCGTGAAGCGGAGGCGCACCGCGGTCACTTCCGCGGTCGGCGTACGCTTCCCTCGTTGGTCTCGCGAGCACACATGGCTCCAAAGCGAAACGTGCGTCAGAAGAGATCGAAGTCACCGGCGAGGACGCGGTCAAGGCGTCCGGTCCGGTAACCGCGCACCGCGTCCCGCACCAGGGGCGCTGGCTCGACGCCGTAGCGCCTGACAACTGCATTGTTGGGCGAGGCAGTCGCGAGCGCTGCGTGCGCCTGTCGCAGACGCTGCTCCGAGCTGACGCTGGGTCCAGCTTGCCACGCGACGACCGTGACTACCGCCGTCACGCGGTCGACGGTTCGGCGGCCGTCCTGTCCTTCCTCTCCTCGCTCGAGCACGTGCAGGCCCGACTCGCTGGTGAGGATTGTCGCGCTACCGAGTCCGGCCACCGCAAGAATGTGCTCGGCCGGCTCGGACGAGAGCTGTTGAATGCGCATTCCCCGTCGCTCGGCCCACCCCGCATACATGCCTGATAGGAGCTGGACGAGCTCGGCCCCCTTGTCGGGGCTCCCATCCGACGTTCGAACACGAACGAACACATCGGTCGCCGCACCGTCGTAGATCCCGCGAACCGCCGAGTCCAGGACGTACAGGCGACTCGCCAGCAACGCCACGAGCTCTCGGGGGCCGACACCCCCGTTCGTCCTTACCGAGCGCGCCAGCCGTTGGCCGAGCGACTCGGCAGTGGAAAGAGCGGCTTGCAGGCGGTCGATGTACTCAGCCTCACCGAGCGTCTCGAAACGGCTCTCGTCTTCCCAGAATCCGGGCGCGTTCATCGCCTGAAGCGCGTCGTGCTTTCTGCCCTGCAGCTCCGGCCCTCTGATCGCCCCGGAAAGACGGAGGAGCTCGTCGAGCACGAACGCCGACGCCCGGTCGTCCGACCGCGGCGCCAGCGCGAGCGCCCGCAGGTCGAGCGAATGGCCGTCGTCACGCTCGGCAATGTCGGATTTGTCGGGGCCGGCGTCCTCCTCGGCATCGGGATCTATGAACTCGACCTCGATCTTCGTCCCTGCGGGCGCACTCACGAAGAGGAACTGCTCTCCCTCTGGTACCGCTTTCCCAACGATGGCGGCTGCCAGCGGTGCGAGCAGGTGGCGGTCGATCGCGCGCTTGAGGGGTCGCGCGCCGAGCTCCGGGCTAAAGCCTTGCTCGATGATGAATTCGTATGCCGAGTCGTCGATCTCGATCGCCCAGGGACGACCACGGAGTCCGCGTCTCGCCATTGCATCAGCGAGCTCCTTGTCGAGCAGTGCGCGCATATGTGCCCGCTCGAATGGTCGAAAGATCACGACCCGATCGATGCGGTTCAGGAACTCGCGCCTGAACGCCTTGTCTACCGCCTTCTGAACTTCATCGGGCTGAAACGCTGTTCCGCCGGGCACGAAGCCCAGACTTCCCCCGACGCGCGTCGCACCGAGGTTCGAGGTAAGAATGACCACGGTGTGACGGAAGTCGACTGTTCGTCCTTGGCGGTCGGTCAACCTGCCGTCGTCGAACACCTGAAGAAAGACGTCCCAGATCGGGGCGGCCGCTTTCTCGAACTCGTCGAGCAGCACGACGGCGAACGGATCCTTGCGAACGGAGCTGATCAATGCCGCCGCCTGCGGCTCCACGCTGGAGTCCGACAGGAGCCGATCGAGCGATTCCGGAGTCTGGTACTCGCTCATGTCGAGTCGCACAAGTCGGTGCTGAGATCCAAACAGGAACTCGGCCAGCGCCTTGGCGATCTCGGTCTTGCCGGTCCCTGTAGGCCCTACGAACAAGAACACTCCGAGCGGGCGCGTGGGGTCGACGAGGCCTGCCTTGATCATCGCAATGCGCTCGACGATGCACTCGACCGCGTCGGGTTGATTGAGGACGCGTGCGTTGAAGTAGCTTCGAACGTCGTCCAGCTCTAACGCGGCCTGCGGATCGAGGATCGCGAGCGGTAAACCCAGTGACGCGGCGAGCGTGCCGAGCACGTCAGTGGTATCGAAGCTGGTTCTCTCGGCTTCCGCCGCCTCGGCAACGGTGGCCTTGACGAGTCGGAGCAGATTGCCCGGAGCCGCGGTGTTGGGCAGGAACTGCTCGGCGAGCTCGAACGACTCAACTAGCACCTGGTCGCTGGAAGAGACGTTCAGCTCGTCGGACGCGAGCGCGTGCTGCGCAACCGCCACCGCGTCGTCCATGTCCAGAGCACGGACGCGGAGCGCATCGAACGCGCTGGCGACCTGTGGCCTCTCTGATTGGAGACGTTCGAGCGCGGCCGGCGTGATTTCGGCCACGAGCACGAGCTCCCCTGTCTCTATGTGCGGCAAGAGCGCATCGAGCATGCCCTTCGGGCTACGCAGGTGCTGCCCCGCGTAGACGGTCTCTTCGAGATCCGGCAACACCCAGATCGCCCTGTGTCCCTTCAGCTTGTCGGCGATCTCTTTGATGCGACCCTCGAGCTCGCCCACGTACATCGCTCCCGCGTTCACGCGGGCAGCGGTGGCCTCGAAGACCACAGGAGCCCCCTCGAGCCGTTGGAGCGCGGTGCGCGCTATCGCAGTCTTCCCAACTCCGTGTTCCCCGACCAATAGAACCGATCGGGGTGGCTTCAGCGACAGGGAATCGAGAATCAACTCGACAAGCTCCCGCCGACGACCGACGAGCAACGTCGGGGGATCGTCGAATGGTGGTTCCCAGATGCGCGCGAACTGGCCGAGGAAATCGAGGTCGACAGTCGTTCCTTGCCACTCCTCGAAGGCGGATCGGAAGCCTTCTCCTAGGTCGTCCTCGAAACTGTCGATGAGCGATTCGATCGTCGGAACGAGCCGGATCGGAACCTGGCCGCGGAATGTCTCCACCGAGACGGGCTCGCCTCCTGCCCGTCGGTCGCGGACGAATCGCGCGAGATACTGCCAGTTGATCCCCTCGTCCAGCTGTGCGAGAGCCGGCCCGATAACCGGATACGCAGCATGGTTCACGAGGGCTCCATAGACGAACGGCTCAACCTCATTCGGCACCCGGCGGAGCGCTCGGACGGCGGAGTCCGTCCACTCCGGGGGAACGTCGTCCCGCTCGGCCAGCGCTGCGAGGGCCATGCAGGCGATGTAGGCGTTGGTATCGCGGGACATGCGCATGACCGCATCGACATCGAGGTCCGGCCGCGCTAGTCGTTCAACCTCATCCTTGAAACTGTCGTCGAGCGGAAGGTGTTCGGGGTCCGCCCACTCGTACGTTTCGTGCAACTCATCCGCCGTCTGGCGCGTCCTTGACATTTCGTCGGCCAGAGACTGTTCGTCATCTGTCTGCTCGCCGGAGCCGGCGCCACTCTCGCTACTTCGGGCCCACCCGGCAATCCGTACCGCCACGACGACGAGACAGACGAGGAGGACCAGGCCGAGGACGTTTTCCACGTCGCTGTAGCGTAGGTCGGCGTACACCGATTGTCACTTGTGGGGCCGAGCGCTGCCCAACCGTGGCAACAGGGTGGTAACGAGACCGTCGGAGATGGCACGAGATGATTCGGTCGCTGATGGCCTCGATTTCCACTAATAAGCGGCGAATTCTCAGACAGGCCGAGAACAACCGAGATCGCGGGCATCAACTCATAATCCGTCGGTCCCTGGTTCGAGTCCAGGCGGGCCCATTCGCAGCCCTATCGCCATGCGGGTTTGGCTCAACGGAGCCAAACGAGACGTGCGATTCGTGCTCGACTTGCGATCCCGTGCAGACCCCGGTGCAGACCTCGAGATTCGCGCAGACACGTCCCGATGGGACATCTAGACGGGAGCCGCCGCGACCGGCACGATTCTCGCGTGGGGCTGGGGCTGGGCACCCGCTTGCACCCTGCGCGACGTACGCACGCTCGACGGACCTCGGCGACGTGACCGCGCCGGCGCCAGCTGAGCCGGGCGACGTCGTCGCAACGGCCGAGGGCGTCTATGCCGTTGAGGCCTCATCGTCGCGCCGGAGCCTGGTGACGGCGTCGTCGCGGTGTTGACTCGCGCCCTCGGTGGCGATTACGACGTTTCGAGCTCGCGCAGGCGCTGCCTCAGGTCGCCGGGGAGAGGCTTCGAGCGGCTTCGTGTAGACGCCGGCGCCGCCGGCATCGTGCCAGACTCGGGCCGATGGCTCCCGGAGACACGGCCCGGCTCTATCACCGGCTCACGT
Source organism: uncultured Actinomycetes bacterium (assembly GCA_963704335.1). Taxonomy (GTDB): domain Bacteria; phylum Actinomycetota; class Thermoleophilia; order Gaiellales; family Gaiellaceae; genus PALSA-612. Next base: position 2,790,280 of record OY969889.1, on the reverse strand, counting down.
CCTACAGTCGCTGGGACGGCGAGTGGCCACAGTTCGTCGACGACCCCCGGCTGCTGCAGGACTTCGAGCCGAACGTCCTCGCGACGTTCCCGGCTCCGTGCAAGGCGTATCCGCCCGGACTGCCGACGGTCGTGATGCCGCGCGAGTGGCCGGCGAGCGGTAGCTCGACGACGGCCGTCCTCGCCGGGCGCCACGCGACCGCCGCCTCGCCCAACCTGGCCCGTCTGGCGCGGGTTCTCCACCTCTCATCGGGCGTCGTCCGGGTCTCCGAGCGCGACGACGGCCGCCGGTTCCTGTTCCGCGCGGCGGGCTCGGCAGGTGCCCGCTTCCCACTCGAGGTCTACATCGCGGCCCGCGGCGTCGAGGATCTCCCGGACGGTATCCACTGGTTCGACCCGCCGAACCACGCCCTCGTCCAGATCGGTCCGCCGCCGGAAGGTGAAACGACGACGCTCGTCCTCACAGGCATTCCGTGGCGGACCGGCTGGCGCTATGCCGAGCGCGGGTACCGGCACATCTACTGGGACGCCGGGACGATGCTGGCGCAGGCGATCGCGGTGGCGGACGACAGCGGCCTGGCGCCGCGACTTCGCACCGTCTTCCCCGACTCCGCCGTGACGCGGCTCGTCGGTGCCGAAGGCGTGCACGAATTCCCGGTGGCGATCGTGACGCTCGGCGACGGCGAGCCGGCCGTCCGGCCGGGCGGCGAGGCGGCCCGCGGCGACGTCGACAGGCAGCCGCCGCTCGAGTTCCCGCTCGCCACCTCCGTCCAGCGAGCCGGCGACGCCGACGAGCTGGGCGATGTCTGGCCCTCGGGCGACCCGCTTGCAGGCAATCCGCCGGCCTCGCCGGAGCTCGATGACGTCATCCTCCTCCGCGGCTCCGCACGAACGATGGATCCGTCGGCCTCCGTTTCGCGCGAGCTCTACGAGTGGTCGCTCGCGGCTTCGCTCCGCGGCAGCCGGGCGCCGCACTTCGTCGCGGTCCATGCTGTCGACGGTGTTGAGCCGGGCCTCTACCGCTGGCCCGATCTCGACACGCCGCTCCGCACTGGGAACCTACGGGAGGAGCTCTTCCACGTCTGCCTCGACCAGGAGCTCGGGCGGGATGCATCGTTCGTCGTCATCGGCGCCGTCGACGCGGCGACCATCGACGACCGGGGCTACCGCGCGGCCCAGCTCGGCTCCGGGCTGGTCGAGGGCCGGTTGCATCTCGCTGCCTATGCGCTCGGGATCGGCGCCACCGGCATGACGTTCGCGGACTCCGAGATCACTGGACTGCTCGGAGCGCCACTGGCGGCGCTCCTCTTCACCTGCGTCGGCGTCCCTACCTATCGCACCCGGCCGGGCGGCGCGCCGGGCGCGCCGAAGCGCTCGCTGCTCTGACGTGCGTCGCGACGTTCAGCCCGGGCCTGCTGCCGGACCCGCCCGCCGACCTCGAGGACGGCGTACCTCGATGCTGCATCGGCAGGGGCGCTCGTGGGCGGAAATCGGCGCGTTCGTCGAGCAACGCTCGGCGCGCGTCACGAGCGACGTCTACACGCATGTCCTGCTCGACGACCGCGAGCTCGACTACCGCCGGCTGCTCGCATTGAGCGCGTAGCCGGGGTTCTATGCGATCGAGGCCGAGGAGCGGCGGCGGCGCGGTCGAGCTCCTCGAGCGTCACACGCCGCAGACTTAGTCCTCTCCCTCCCAGTAGTCGAGCTCCGGTCCCGGGCGAGCGAACATGATCCGGTCGCCCGCGACGCTGCGCGCGCCGATCTTGCCTGTGTCGAGGTACTCGACGATGTCCGGCGCGATCAGCGTCGAGAGCACGAGGACACGGACCGGCGCGTCCGTGTCATTGCGGATCTGGTGTGCGCCCTCGTTGCCGCGGGGGAAGGCGACAACGTCGCCCTCGCGCAACACCTGCTCGCCCTCGTGTGTGCGAAGCGTGGGCTCGCCGCGGAGGACGATCACCCACTCCTCGTTCGCGTGGTGTGTGTGGTACGGCCCCTGCTTGTCGCCCGGCTCGACCTCGTACATGCTCCCGCCGATCAGCTCGGCGCCGACGTGGTAGCCGACCCAGGCGTCCTTGATCTTCCAGCCCTCGCGGTCCTCGGTGCGATCCCACTCCGGGTCGCTGTTGAGGTTGAAGATCTTCATGCTGCAAGCCTAGGCGTGAACCGGATCACCCTCGCGGCATCGGGCGGCCCTCGAGTCGGCGTGCGATTCGCGTGCGACGGGGTGCAGACCCTCGTGCAGACCTCGACGGGCGAAAGGTGGCGATTTACAGGCTGCTCCGAGTCCAGGCGGGCCCATCAGCAAACTCCCTGCGGAGGTGGTCAGGCGGAGGAGAGCGCGTAGTTTGCGACCTCGTCGAGGGTCATTGCCCGGCCCTCCGCCGAGGCTCGCTCCCAGGTTTCCGGGTCGCAGCCCGCTTTTATGCGCTCGATGACCTCTTGGTAGTCGACTTGGTAGTCGACATGTTCGGCTACGTCGGGTGCGACAAGCGAGAGGTGGACTGCGCCCGCGGCTGCGAGCCGAATAGCCCGCGCCGTGTCTCCCGTGGCCGTGGCGATCCCGGCGAAGCCGAGGATCGCCTCCACGGCGGGTAGCTTCATGCCGAGTTCTTGTGCGAGGAGCAGGCTTTCCCGTGCGTTCGTGCGCGCCTCCTCCCATCGCTCTTCGCGGTAGGCGACCCGGCCGAGCCCTGCGAGCGCGAGCGCGATGTGCCGTTTGTCCCCGATCGCCGTAGCGATCTCGGCCGCCTCGGCGAACATGGTGGCAGCCTTGGTTGTCTTTCCCTCCTGGAGCGCCATCCTGGCAACGTTGGCGAGCGACAGGGCGATCCGCGAGAGATCGCCGCTCCGGCGGCGCACCTCCAGGCTCTCCTCGAAATAAGCCGCCGCCCGCTCGTTCTCTCCGAGAATCGCCATCACCCCGCCGAGGTTGTTGAGCGCGATCGCGAGCACGAAGTCGTCTCCTGCCCCGCGCGCGAGAGCGACCCCTTCCTCGCCCACGGCTACCTCCGCCCGACGATCGGCCGTGCTACTGGTGGTCGCGGCCCGCATGGCGCAGAGGACGGAGGCGGCGATCGCGGCCGTCGCGGTGGCTCCGACCTCCGTTGCACAGGCGAAGCTCGCCTCTAGCAGGGGGAGTCCCTCTTCGTTCTCGTACTGCTCGCATGCGAGGTAGCCGGCGCCGAAGAGCAGGTGGGCGCGGGCCTCCGACGGCTCGTTCGGGGCAACGTCGAGCGCGCGCCGCATCCGGCGGCGGGCCTCTGTGACGTGCCCGTGCATATACCAGAACAGCCACAGCGTCCCCGCCAGCCTCACCGCGGCGTCGACATCGTCGTGGTCGAAGAACCAGTCGAGGCTTGAGCGGAGGTTGTCGTGCTCGTCCTCCAGGCGCTGCAGCCACGAAGCCTGCTCGGCTCCTCTCAGGAACGGCTCGGCCTGTTCGGCGAGCGCGAGGAACCACTCCGCGTGCCGGCGACCGATCGCGTCGGCGTCGTGCGAGGCGGCGAGGCGCTCGCGGGCGAACTCCCCGATCGTCTCCAGCATCCAGAACCGTTCACCGGTCCGCCGCACCAGGCTCTTGTCGACCAGCGACTGCAGCCCGTCGACGTCAGCCTCGACGATCTCTTCGGCCGTGTCCAACGTAGAGCCGCCCGCGAAGACCGACAGCCGCGCGAACAGCTGCTTCTCGTCGTCGGCGAGGAGGTCGTGTGACCATTCGATCGCCGCGCGAAGCGTGTGCTGGCGCGCTTCCGCATCGCGGCCGCCTTTCAGGAGATCGAGGCGCTGAGAGAGCCGGTCCAGGATCTGCGGCGGGGTGAGCACACCGGTGCGAGCCGCGGCAAGCTCGACGGCGAGCGGGAGGTTGTCGAGGCGGCGACATAGCTCGACGGTCGTCCCGTCCGGATCAAGCCCGCTGCGCTCACAGAAGAGCGCTACAGCCTCCGGCTCGGCGAGGGGCGGCACGGGGTACTCCACTTCGCCGCGCACACGGAGCAGCTCGCGGCTGGTCACGAGCAGGTGGAGGTTCGGGCAGACCTCGACGAGCGAGGCGAGCTCCGTCGAGGCCTCAACGAGCTGTTCCAGGTTGTCGAGCAGCAGCAGCAGCTCCCGCTCGCCGATCTCCTCGGCGACGCCATCCTTCACCGCCAGCGTCTGCCCGACCGTTTCGAGGACAAGTGTCGGGTCACGCACCGACGCAAGGCTGACCCAGAACACGCCGGCATTGAACTCTCCGACCAGCTCCGAAGCCGCCTCGATCGAGAGCCGCGTCTTGCCCGACCCACCCGGCCCGCTCAGCGTGACGAGCCGATGCCCGCGCACCAGCTTCGCCACCTCAGCCGTCTCCCGCTCACGCCCAACGAACGAGGACGCCGGCCGCGGCAAGTTCGTATTGGAGATCGTCTTGAGGGGCGGGAAGCGCTCCTCGCCGAGCTGGAAGATCGCCACCGGCCCGGCGAAGTCCTTCAGCCGATGCTCGCCGAGGTCGGTCACGCCGCCGTCCAGCAGCGCGCGCGTTGCCGCCGACAACAACACCTGCCCACCGTGCCCCGCGGCCGCGATCCGCGCACCGAGATGGACGTCCTCGCCGACGTAACCCTCCCCCGTCAGAAGCGCCTCGCCGGTGTGCAGCCCCATTCGGATCCGGATCAGACCGGGCGCGAGCGCAACATTCGCCGCCGCCCCAGCAGCGACTGCCGCCCGCGTATCGGTGAACGCGTAGAAGAACGCATCACCCTGCGTGTCCACCTCGACACCGCCCTGGGCGGCGAAGACCTCGCGAAGCACTCGCCGATGCTCTGCCAGCGCCTCCGCGTACGCCTCCACCCCGAGCTCGTGCAGCAGCCGCGTCGACCCCCCAACGTCCGTGAAGAGGAAGGTGACGGTTCCGGACGGAAGATCGCCCCGCACAGGGTCCATCATGCGCTAAAGCGTTCACTTTTCGTTGGGTTCCAGGACGTGGCGAGCAAAACCTCAGACCGGCCGAGACCGACCGAGACGACGGCCTCTTCAACTCATAATCCGTCGGTCCCTGGTTCGAGTCCAGGCGGGCCCATCAGCAACCACGAGGTACTTCGCGATTCGCCACCGACGAGGAGGCGGTCTGATCGTTGTTCGTCCCTGAGCGCGGTGAGTTCCGCCTTGGGGCTACTCCGAGTATCCCTGCGTCACCTCGTTCTTGTGTGCGGCAAACGCGGCGAGAACTTCCCCCTTCTCGCGCTCAGGCACCTCGAAGTGATCGAGCGTTCGTCCAAGTTCAGCCGCGACTTCGTCGAACTCGGCGGGCGAAATCTTCAGTTTGCGGTGGGCTTCCTCCAAGCCGAGTGAAGTGCTGCCTGGTTTCGTCGCTGCATATTGCTGGGGTCCACCGGCAACCTCGCAGACCCAGAGGCTGCGCATGAACTTGAGGCCGGGGAGTCGACCCAGATTGTCGGTATGCCATTCCCGGAGCTGACGATTCTCCGATTGCTGGCCGACGATCGGGTTTCGCACGATGGCCTCACTGAAGTGGTCGACAACTGCTGCGATGGCAAATGCGCCACCGAGCCGGTCGTACAGGGTCGGTTCTGCCATTGCCTGCCTCCTAGCGGTTCATGGTTTCGAGTAGCGGCCTACGTGGCTGAGAGTGCATCGCGAGCGACCACCACCCGCACCCTCCGTGACTACGTCGAACCATCCGGCTCGGATTCAACCGCGCCGCTTCCTCGCGCTCTCATGACTACTTCTGTGTCGGCGGGGGCGCAGACCTTACGCCGCGTTAACCGCGGGACCGATCCGAGCCTCCGGCGGCTGCGACGAGTTCAGTCCTCGCGGCATGACCGAAGGCTGACCTCCGCGTCTCACACGACCGCGTCGCCCGAGTCCAGGCGGGCCCATCAGAATCCGCGGAACAAGCGGAAACCTCACGCTTCTACGGTTGACGAGTTTCGCAGCGGTCGGGCTTCGGTGGCTAGACGGAGGGCGCGAAACGTCGCATCATGGCTGGCAACACATGCCTCACGACCTGCCTGCCGGCACCGTGGAGCGCTTCGGGAAGCCTGTTCCAGCCACGCCGGGAGGGGGCAACAGGGTGGTAACGAGACCAGCCGAGATGCACCGAGACCGAAGACCTAACCGCTCCATGGTCCTGCCGCGTGAGCACGGATTCCCAGACCGATCGAGACGCCGGCCTTCAACTCATATCCGTCGGTCCCTGGTTCGAGTCCAGGCAGGCCCATCGACAATGTCCCTGCATCCCCTTCGCGTCCCTTGTGCAAGGGCAGGAGCGAGTGGCGGATCGCGAACTTCCCGACCTTGCGTCCCACCTTTACTCCCGTGCTGCAGGCGAAGCGGAAGTGGAAGCCGACCACCACCCGCGAGTCCGCGTTCTCAAGCTCGGCCTCCGTGAAGCTCTCCCAGCAGCGCTCGGCGCCCGCCGGGACGGAGGTGGTCGACGTCATGCAGAAGCGAAAGTCGTCCTGGCCGGTGAACCTCCGTAGGATCTCGGCGGCCGCTCCTCCGAGGAGGCTGTGGGTGGAGGGGTAGTCCGGAAGGGCCGGCGTCGGACGAAGCGGCAGCCAGGTTGGGTCGGGGCTCGTGTCGGGGTTGCCGTCCGTCTCTGCCTTACGGATGGCCGTCACCGGTCGCCAGAACGCGAATTGCCGCTTCTGGTACCAGCCGGCGACGAATCCGTCGGCCATGGCCATGTTCAGGAGGGCGAGCAGCCGCGCGGTCCGATGCAGGTCGTAGTCCCGGCGCGACGAGACGATGCTCCCGACGCGGCTCCAGCCGACGGGCGAGCCCTCGGCCCAGAAGTGAGCCAGCTGGGTCTGGTCGGCGGTCCGAAGCGGGCTCGTGTCCTGCCCCAGGCTCTTGACCTCGTTGAAGTCTCGCGCGTACATGGCACTCGCCAGGTCCGGCGGTGGGCCGGGCAGAAACTGGGTGCGGTCGCGCAGCGTGAACGGGCTGACGTTCTGGAATTGGGCCTCGAGCATCGGCGCGAACGCCGGAGGAGTCGGCTCCCAGACGCCCGGACCCGGCGTCGGAGTGAACGGATCTGCAGTGTCGAACCCGTCGTTCGCCCGAAAGTCGAGCAGGAGCTGGCCCACCGCCTGGCCGAGCGCCACACCCGCGCTCTTGGCCGGGCCATCGGGAACGCTCGCGAGTGAATTCGCGAGCGCGGCGTCCAGCGATGCCTGGTTCGCCGGGAAGAAGAAGACGAGCACCTTGTGCGCAGCAGCCGCAGCGGCAGCCTCCGCGTCCGCCGTCCGATCCGAGAGATGCGACGCATAGGTCTCGTATCGCGGCTGCGCACCGTTGACGGCGTCGTGCTGTGCGGTGTGCATGATCGCGAGGACGCGCGAGAAACTGACCGAATTCCCAAACGCCTGTGAGCGCGCGATCTCGTTCCAGGCGCGGATGACCTCACCCGACCTCCGGCCGTGCTGCGGCTTCGCGATCGCTGCATCTCCGGCGACCGCCGCAAGGACCAGCCCAATGCAAAGGGTGGACCGGATTCGATTACTTCGAAGCATGGCTTCTCCTCTCGTCATCGGTGGTTCTTTCGGCCGGTGGCGACCTTCACCGAGACGGGCAACTCGACGCTCCCGTCGCCGGCGGCGTATTCGCCTCACGAGCCGGTCGAAGGCGGCGCGTATGCGCACGAGCGTGTGCTGCGGCTGGTCGAAGACGAGCGCCCTCATGCGGACGGTGCCGCCGCGAAGCCCCTCCCACAGCTCATCCGCGCTGGACATGCGGTGTGTGAACGAAACGGTCCCCACCTCGACGTCGGTCAGGCCGGCGCCCTCGAGGAGACCGGTGAACTCCCGGTCGGCGGCAAAACGGAAGAACGGCGGACCAGGCGGGATGGACGCAACCGGCTCGGCGCCGGCGTCGTGGGCGGCTTCGAGTGCGACGCCGAGGAGACGCGTCCGCTCAGGCTCGTCCCAGGTGGAGAGCGCGACCTTCCCACCCGGCGCGAGCACGCGTGCCATCTCGGCGGCAGCGTGCTCTGGATGCCCGAGATGGAGGATGAGGAAGTTGCCGACCACCGCATCGAACGAGCCGTCGGCAAACGGCAGGCGCTCGGCGCTCGCCTGCACGAACTCGAGCCGCGGATAGAGCCTGCGAGCGAGCCCGACCATCTCCCCTGCCACGTCGACGCCGACCGCCGTCGCGCCGCGCGCGGCGGCAGCCGCGGCCACGTAGCCGGGACCGGTCGCGACATCGAGCACGCGGGTCTTCTCGCCGACCTCGGCAGCGTCGAGTAGCGGCTCGATCACCTGCGTGGTCAGCGAGCCGAAGAACCGGTGGTAGCCGCCTGCTCGCTCGTTCCACCCCGCTGCCTCGAAGGCGTTGAAAGCATCGGCGTCGACTTCCTGCGCGCTCATTCCGCGTTCGATGCTGGCCCTAAGGCGGGGCCTGCGCATCGGGCGGACCGCCTTATCTTTCGGACGCGGGCGCCGTATCTGGGCGGCATACTCGAACGAGACATGGAGCCTGGAGTAGCGTCGCCGAGCCTGGTGGGGCGCGCAGACGAGCTGCAGCGTCTCGAAGCGGCGCTGGCAGAGGCCGCCGACGGCCACGGCTCCACGGTGTTGATCGCCGGCGAAGCCGGCATCGGCAAGACGCGGCTCGCCTCCGAGCTGGGTGATCGCGCCCGGGAGGCGGGTGCGACGGTCCTGAGCGGGCGCTGTATCGACCTGGTCGGCAGCGGACTGCCCTATCTCCCACTCGTCGAGGCGCTGCGGCCGCTGCGCGGGTCTCCAGCGCTCGCCGACGTCAGCAGCTCGCTGCGCGAGCTGTCGCGCCTCGTTCCGGAGCTGTCGGAGCTGAGCACCCCCGTGCCCTTGGACGCAGCGGGCCCGGACTCGCAGCTCCGACTCTTCGAGGAGACGCTCGTGGTGCTCGAGCATGTCGGCGCCGAGGCTCCAGTCGTCCTCCTGCTCGAGGACCTGCACTGGGCCGGCGGGTCGACGCTGGATCTCGTGGCCTTCCTCGCGCACGCGGCTCGTGAGCAGCGGATGCTGATCGTGGCGACCTATCGCAGCCACGAGTCCGAGCCGGACAACTCTCTGCAGCGCTTCGTCGCGGAGCTGCTGCGCGCGCGGGAGGCCGTTGCTCTGGCGCTCGAGCCGCTCGGCCGAGACGACGTCGCGCGACTTCTCGCCACGGTTGCCGAGGCGCCGTTGCCGACCGAGCTCGTGGCCGAGATCTGCGAGCGGTCGGAGGGAAATCCCTTTTTCGCCGAGGAGCTCGTCGCGGCCGCCGAACGGGGCGAAGAGGCACTTCCGCAGGTTCTCCGCGAGGTCTTGCTGCAGCGGCTTGCCGGCCTCGACGGCGAGACCCGGTCGCTGCTGCGGGTTGCCGCAGCCGCTGGCCGTGACGTTCCGTACCGCCTCCTCGCTGCCGTCGTATCCCTCTCCGGGGCCGAGCTCGTCGAGGCGCTACGCCGGGCGGTCGAGCACGACGTGCTCGTGCCCGACCAGCGGGCGGGGTCGTTCCGGTTCCGGCACGCGCTCCTGGCCGAGGCGATCTACACCACCGTCCTGCCGGGTGAGCGCGAGGAGCTCCACGCGCGTATCGCCCGCGCCCTCGGTGACGAGCCTGCTCTCGCGGCAAGCTCGATCGCCGGGGAGCTGGCGCACCACTGGGCGGCGGCAGGGAGGCCGGTCGAGGCGTTGCAGGCGTCCGTCGACGCGGCCAGAGACGCAGCGGCCGTGTCCGGCCCGTCGGAGGCGCTGCAGCACGTCGAACGCGTGCTCGAGCTCTGGCCGCAAGTCGACGCTCCCGAAGCTCTGCTCGGACTGGAGCTGTCGGCACTCCTCGCCTGGGCTGCGGAGATCGCCTTCTTCGCGGGCGCCCCCGCGCAAGCCGCCGAGCTCATCCGGCGGACGATCTCCTTGGCCGACCCGGCCGACGAAGTCCAGGTTGGCCTGCTGCACGAGAGGCTCGGCTGGTTCCTGCTCCCCGGCGGCGTCGATCGCGAAGCCGGTCTGGCCGCGTTCGAGCGGGCTGTCGAGCTGGTCCCGGCGGAGCCGCCCTCGGCCGAACGCGTCCGAGTGCTCGCAGCGCTCGGCAGTGCGCTCACTAGCTTCTGGCGGCACGACGAGTCCCGTGCCGCTTGCGAGGAAGCGATCGCGGTCGCCGACGCGATCGGGGACGATCGGCCCGCCCTGCTGGCGCTCACCGACCTCGGTGTCGACCTTTACCTCCTCGGCCAGTGCGCCGAAGGGATCGAGTGCCTGCACGACGCACGCCGTCGGGCAAGGGAGCGCGGCACGGCGCCGGACGAGCTCCGGACCTACATCTCGCTTTCGGATCTTCTGTTGTACGCCGGCAGGCTGCCCGAGGCGGCTCGCGACGCGCTCGAGGGGTTGGCGGCAGCGCGCCGGGGCGGGTACGAGCGCAGCGGCGGGACTCTCCTGGCGGCTAACGCCGCAGAGGCTCTCCTTGGCCTCGGCGACTGGGCACGTGCCGAGGAGGTGCTCGACGCGGCCCTCCGCGCAGCCGGCAGCTTCCGGCCGGAGGCGTTGCACATCCTCCGCGCGGAACTGGCGCTCGGGCGCGGCGAGCTCGAGGACGCAGATCGACACCTGGGAGCGGGCTCGCGGGCCGCACTCGAGCCGCAGTCGACCGCCGCCTACGCGTGCCTCCAGGCGGAGCTCGCCCTCTGGGAGGGGCGGCCGGCGGACGCGGCTACCGCGCTCGACGCGGTGCTGCGCAGCGACGCGCCGGCTGCCGTGCAGATCCGTGCAGCGCGGGTCTGCGCATTGGCTTTGCGAGCCGATGCGGAGCTCGCGCAGCTCGCGGCGGTCCAGCGCGACGAGGCGGGCGTGGAAGAGGCGCGCCACCGCGCGGAGCGGCTGGTCGGGCGAGCGCGCCGCTCGGCCGCCGCCGCGGCCGCGGTGATGCCGGACGCCGCGGGCTGGCTCGCGACTGCCGAAGCCGAGCACAGCCGCGTCGAAGGTCGCTCCAGTCCCGAGCAATGGCAGTCCGCGATCGCCGTCTGGGACGAGCTGGCCCGTCCCTACCTTGCTGCCTACTGCCGCTGGCGCTATGCGGAGGCACTTCTTTCCGCCGGCTCGTCGCGGATGGAAGCAGCGATCCCCGCGCGCGAGGCGCACTGGGTCGCCAGCAATCTCGCTGCACGGTCCCTGCAGGGCGAGCTCGAGCTGCTCGCTCAGAGGGCCCGTCTCAATCTCGCGGATTACGGCGCGGAGGAGCCGCTCGACGAAGAAAACGCCCTCGGCTTAACCCCGCGCGAGCGCGAGGTGCTCCAGCTGCTCGCGCGCGGCTGCACGAACCGCGAGATCGCCGGGGAGCTCACGATCAGCGTCAAGACCGCGAGTGTCCACGTCTCGCACATCCTCCGCAAGCTCGACGTACCAAGTCGTATCGACGCGGCGCAGATCGCGCAACGGCTCGCGCCGCCCCCATCTCCGCCCGCGCCCGAAGAGTGACAGGCCCGTGCGGAGTTGGTCCGTCATGAAGTTGTCGTTCCAATCGTCCCACGGTCGCCCAGCCTCGATCATTCGCGTGAGTCGGGGTGGCAACAGCGTGGTGACGAGACCGGCCGAGATGGCACGAGATGATTAGGTCGATAAATGGCCACGATTCCAGCTGATTGGCGCTGATTTCTCAGATAGGCCGAGACCGACCGAGACGGCGGCGTTCAACTCATGATCCGTCGGTCCCTGGTTCGAGTTCCAGGCGTACCCATCGCGCTTCCCTATCCGAGCCCACGTTAGCGGCGCATTAGTGCCCGTGTTTACCTTGCGAGGCCTATGCGCCGCACGCTAATGCTCGCTGTCTCGGTCGCCGTTGTGCTTGTCGGCGTCGGTGCGGCGTCGTCGGCGCGCTCGGAGGCTGTGGGGCAGATGCAAGGGCGCTGGCTGATCCGAGACCTGGGCACGCTCGATGCTCGACGAGTTCATGAAGGTCTCTGCCGCTCGATCCCTGGTCGCGCTTTTCGACCAGGCGCTGGGACCCTTCCCGCCGCACGTGGAGCCGTTCTCGTTCGTGACGCGCTCGCGTCGTGAGTCTCTCCTAGAAAACACGACCGCCCCCGTGCGCGAACCGCGATATTCTTTCGTCACGGAAGGGGGGCTCCGCTCGTGCCTGAGCTCGTGGAACTTCCCGTACCCGGGAAGTGGAAGACCGCTCTCACCGATTCCGATCTCGCGAACGAGCTGCTGCTGCCGCGACGTCCGGCCGCTCTCCACGCCTACGGCACCGGCTCGTTACGGCGCTGGCTGGTGTCGTGGGTCAAGAACTCCGGCGCCAACTTTCAGGACTGGCGCTGGACACAGGGAATGACACCGGCGGACCTCGGTCAGGAGGTCGACGGCGCGCACGATCGGCTCCGCCTGTACCTGATCGAAAAGATCCCGGCCGTCAACGAGTTCGCCGCCGCCTGGCTGATCCGCGACATGTCGTCCAATGCGCCCTGGCTGACATGGGACTGGACGCCGGAGATCGCCGCACAAGATTTGAAAGCGGGGGTGCCCGCCGGCCACCGTCTGACGTGCGTGCGCGCGCTCGACACCGGCGCTGCGAAGGTTGCGGCGATCTGGACGCAGGACGACTCGGGCGTGCCGTGGGACTGGAATCCGTCGCTCACGTTCGACGAGCTCCACGAGATCCTGCGGGACACGAAGAGCCGCCTCGTCAGCCTGGACAATCACGGGAGTGGCCCGGACCTCCGGTTCTGCGCGGCGTGGGTCGACAACGCGGGCCTGGGTGCGGAAGGAAGGACGTGGTTCTGGTTCGCGGGAGCGGACGAAACGTATCTTCGCGGGCAGTCCAACGGCCTCTGCAGTCACCCGGTCGAGCTGTGCAATCTCGGGAACGGCGCGCTCGCAACGATCTTGAACCGCGTGCCGGGCCTGGGCGTAGCCGCAGACGACGCGCTGCTCCAGGTCACGGGAATGCAGACGCTCGACGCCTTGACGGACGCTCCCGAGAAGAACACGCAGATGCAGATCAACGGTTCGGTGAGCGTCCAGGTCGCGAACATCGCGGGCGCGAACGTCGACATCGTGAGTGGGGCGCTCCGGTGGGCCTCTCTCGGAGGACAGAGCGATGCTCTCGATCCTTCTCCGCCGAGTCCCGTCGGCGGCGCGACGACGATCCTGAGCGGCGGATCCGCGTCCACGGGACCGTTCAACGTGATGACCGGCATCGAGAACCGCGACGTGTTCGTGTACATCGATGCGAAGACAGCCGACGGCAGGCGTCAGCGGCTGATCCGGCCGCTGCTGGTGCAACGTCCGAGCTTCGATGCGCATCTCGCGGCGCCGATCGGCGAGCCCATCGGGCTCGCGATGTGGACCGACACCGCTGACATCATCCCCATGTGGCGCGGCGGAAAGGAGATTCGCTGGGTGAACGTCGCGGGAACGATCGTCAACCTCACGGGCGACGATCTCCTGATCGCCCGCATGGACGCCGAGGCCGTCGTCGATGGCGAGTGGCGCCTCGAGAAGAACCTGTCTCCGCTGCGGTTCCAGCAGTCTTCCCTGTCGGACGAATCCGGCTGCTCGGACTCGAATGGGAACTGGGTGTGCGCGGTCGTCGACGCGGAGCCGAATGGGACGCTGAAGCTCGGGCAGAAAGTCCTCTCCCGGTTCGTCTACGGGTTCGAGATCGAGGTCGAGCCGGGGTTCGAGAAAGGGTTCCTGAGGGTCGTGCTCCACTACCAGCGCCGGCGGAAGTGCGGCGCCGTCATGCGCGAGCTTCCGCTGCGCTGGGACGAGCCGGTCGACGTTTCGCCGCCGGTCCGCAACGCGCCGTTCTGGTGGGGGAACTCGTACGACCACGTCGACTTCGACGCGCACGCCTGGCCGGGTCCGAGGGCAGGGTTTGACATTTCGGAATCCGGGGAGCCCGCGGAAGAGGCGCCCGACGTCTATCCGATGGCCGACGGGTTCGTGGTCGACCGCGATGAGCCGAATCCGACAATGAATGACCCGAATCCCAACCAGTGGATCACGATGTGGCATCCGGACCCCGAGATCTGGACCGGCTACTACCACCTGAAGCCCGGGACGCTGCAGCACACGGAAGGAGAGTGGATTACCGCGAACGATCCGATCGCGAAGATCGGCAACTCGGGTACGAAGGATCCCCACCTCCACACCGGCGGTCTTCGGCTCGGCGCCATGGGGTTCGGACGCGTCGTTCCGCTGCGATTCAGCGGCATGACGGACGATCAGGGTCAGACCGTCACGCAGACGCCGGCGAGCGGCACGTACAACAGCTAGCGCGGCTACGCCGTCGGCACGTGACGGCCGAGGAACTCGAGGACTGTCCCCATCTGGCGGGCCCGCTCGTCGACGTCGAAGGAGCCGTGCCCGGCGGAAAAAAGGTAGACCTCGTGCGGGTGCCCTCGCGCCTCGAGCTTCTCGACGTAGGCCATCGCCTGACGGAACGGGCAGCGGCTGTCGTTCTCGCCGATGAGGAAGAGCACCGGCGCCCGCACGGTGTCGGCGAAGTTGATCGCATTCCGGTCTTGCATCAGCTCGGGAACGTCTTTCGGTTCCTTGCCTCCCAGGAGCGCACGGTCGTACGCTTGGAGCAGCGGCGAGAGGTCTTCGTAACCGGCCTCATAGTCACCGACCGGAACTCCGGCAACTCCGCAACACCAGAGATCGGGATGCTTTCCGAGCTCGAGGAGTGTGACGTATCCGCCCCACGACCAGCCGGCGATCACCGCGCGCTCGCGATCGGCGATCCCGCCGTCAATGAGGTCCTGGAGACCGGCGTTCACGTCCTCGAGCTCCGGTCCCCCGATGTTTCCGATCAGCGTGTCACGCCACTCGCGGCCGAACCCGGTCGAGCCGCGGTAGTTGACCATTCCCACTGCGAAGCCCGCGTCCGCGAGGGCTTGGATCTCGGGCTGCCAGCGATCCAGGTCCAGCCACGCCGGTCCTCCATGGACGAGCATGACGACCGGGAACGGCCCGTCGGAGTCGTTCGGGGTCACGAGGAAGCCGTGGACCGTCTGGCCGTGCGGATTAGCGAAGTGCCACGACTGGTAGGGCCGCGAGGAGGGAGCATCGCTCCCCTCGAGCCGAAGCACCTCGGCTCCCGCATCGTCGACGATCAGCCGCGGGCGGTGACCGAGCTCGTGGAGAAGCCAGACCGTCCCGTCCGGCCGGACGCGTGTTGACCAGACGACACCGGATTCGTCGAAGACGGTCGCCACTTCGCCCGTGTGCAGGTCGTAGCGGAGCACGCGGTCGCGGCCCTCGTGCCGGTGAACGAGGAGCAACGCAGAGCCGTCCGGCCACCAGTCGTGCGCCGTGACGGCGCCTTGGAGGTCGAGCTCCAGGTCGGACCGTTCTCCGGTCGCGAGATTCCAAAGCCCGGGCCGTTCGTCTCCCTCGCGCTCGTGGTCGAACGCGAGCCGCGCATCGCCTGGGACAGGCGACCAGCACTTCGTGTTCAGTGACATGCCCGCGTCCATCTGCTCTCCCACCGTCGTCCCTGTCCGGGGATCGACGACGCGAAGGGCGGGATGGATGAGGTCCCCGTGGTCCGAATGCTCGAGGCAGAGGAGCGTCCCGTCGGTCGAGAGACCACCCCGGAGAAAGCCCTCACCGGCGCCGCTGATGAGAACCGCCTCCGACGAGTGATGGATCATCCGCCCCGCATCTCCGTCGAAGGAGACGTAGATTCCGAAGCCGTCCTCATTGCTCACGGCCGCCGCGACGATGCCCGGCGCCTGTGCCAACCCGCCGCTCCAGCCGTCCGGTACGCCGTGCAGAAACGGCCGTGTCTCACCGCCTGAAAAAGGCTGTACGAGCCACTGCCCGGCCTCCGACCCCGTCTCGTCGTGAAACCAGAGGACGCCCTCGCCGTCGAGCGTGGGTGTGCCATCGATGACGCCGACTACGGCATCCGTGACGCGCCGTCGCTCACCGGTGGCGATGTCCCATGTGTGCACTTGCCAGACGCCGGACTCGTTCGAGGCGTACACGGCTCGCTCGGGTGCCTGCGGAGACCACTCGGGGAGGAGGGAGACCGGCACATGAAAACGCCTTTCCCAGGGAGGCATGACCTCTCGCGAGCTCACTCCGGCCGACGCTAACAGAGAGGCTCGAGACCTTGCCGTCACCCGCACACGAATAATCTCCGTGTACCGTCGGCGATTCGAGACGGAGGAGCCATGCACCGCTTGAACTTCCTGGCCGACGAACCCTGGGACGAGGTGAACGACGAAGTGCGCGCCCGTTGGTTCGGACATCCCTTCGGAGCGGATGTCCTCGGAGCCTCTCTGCGCGAGCTTTTGCCGGGCTCGCCAGGAGGCCCGTTGCACATGCACTACGGCGTGGAGGAGATGTTCTTCGTCCTCGCCGGTACACCGACCGTGCGCACTCCGGAGGGCGAAGAGCAGCTTTCGCCCGGAGATGTCGTGTACTTCCCCGAAGGCCCGGACGGGCTGCACGACTTCTCGAACCCAACCGACGAGCCGGCTCGGCTGCTCGCCATCTCCTCGAAGCGATTTCCCGATGTTGTCGCTTACCCCGAGCGGGGCGTCGCATGGGTGGCGACCCGCCATCCCGAGCGTCCGGTGCCCGAAGGCGGAGACGACGGAATCATCGCACGCTTCGACCTGCCCCCGAGTCAGTGAACTTCTGTTCGTCTCACCTCGGGAGTCGGTAGAGGAAGCCGCCCGTGTTGTCGGCGAGCCAGACGGAGCCCAATCCGACCGCGAGGCCGTGAACGTCGACGCGCCCCCTCGCGGTCGCGACCGTAGTAACGGCTCCGGCGGTCGTCACGTGCCGGACGGCCGTCATCGTCGGAAAGCCTGTCCGGTCGACGGCGGCGGTGCGGACAGGGACCCAGAGCGCGCCGGCCGTTGCAACGACGTCGATTCCCGTGCCCTTGATGTCGACGGAGCGGAGGGTCTCTCCGGTTTCGGGATCCACCTCGAGCAGCGGCACGCCGCGCCCCGTGATCCAGAGGCTGTTCCCCGCCATCGCGAGCCGTTCGGCGGCGGCATTGCTGCCCCCGACGATCGCGAGGCTCGTGGCGACGTTCGTCGCTGTGTCAATGCGGTAGAGGGTGTTGTCCCGGTGCGTCAGGATCCACGCCCTCTTTCCGACGAAGACCATGTCGGCAGGTCCGTCTCCAACCGGGATGCGCGCAACGATCTTGTTCGTTACCGGTGAGATGCGCAGCATCCGGGCGCCCTGGTCGTCGGCAACCCAGACCGCGCCGTCCCCGATCCAGATGTTGTAGGCCGCGGTCGCATCGAGTGGAATTCGCCTCGTCACTCTCGCGGTACGCGGGTTGAGGCGGTAGAGCGTGGAGTCGGCATCGAGCGCCCATACCGAGCCGAGGCCCACGGTGACGGCGATCACCTGCCCGTCGAGCTGCACGCTTGCGGTTCTCCGGCCGCTGGGGAGCGCCAGCCGCACGAGTCGCGCCTGTTGCTTGCAGGCGACCCAGGCCGTGCTGCCGGTGAGCGCGAGCGTCATCGTCGGCCAATAGGGACCTGCCGCCGCGCACGAGCGCAGTGCCCGCGCCTCGGGGATTCGCCCAGCCGCGATCCCGGAAGCCGAGCTCGAGCTCACAGCTACGGCAGGCATCGCGACGCTTACCGTCACCGCTATGAGCAGCACTGCCCGCATGCCACCCTTACACCGGCAAGGGGCTGCTGGTAACTCCTACGGTCGAAGCGATCGCGCAAGCTCGAGTGCACGCTCGAGCGAGACGCCCGCCTCCAGCCGATACGAGACGGACCCCCTGTGCCAGATGAGCGTGTTTCCCGACAGGTAACCCGCGAACCCCCGTTCCTCTCCTGACCTTCCGAGGTAGAAGACCACGTGGTCGGCACGCTCGATCCAGATCCCTGGGGCACCGTCGACGTCGACGAACTTCGTGTTCGTGCCGTGTCCGACGAGCTTGTGGAAGAGAACGTCGTTCGCCTCCCACTGGGTGAGCACGAGCGACGCACCCTCACGTCCTCCGTAGATCGCAGTGACGATGGGCGCACCGTCGAGATCGCGATCGAGCAGTGTCCGGTCCGGACGCTGCAGGCCCGATGGCAGGAGCAGCGTGAACGGCACGCTGCGTCGCGCTTCATCCAGCTCGACCTGAGTCCCGTTCGCCGGCCAGGTGTACGAGACCTCCGGCAGCCGGTCGACGCGATCGATCCGCACGCCGGGAACGAGATCGAGTGCGGACGCCGCGATCGCGGTGCCCACGAGCACGAGGATCGCGATCGCGACCACCAGGGCGCGCCGGACACGACGCGGCCGGGGGTCGGGAGTCGACGGCAGACGCGCGTACACCGTTTCGGCCATCGTCGGCGTCGGCGGGAACCAGCCGGCAGCTGCCTTCCGCAGGGCGGCCTCGGGCGTCATAGCTCCTCCTCCAGATCCGGTCTCAGTCGCCTCAGCCCGCGCCAGGCCCGCATCTTCATCGTCGCGCGGGCCACACCCAGCGCAGCGGCGGCTTCGGCGTCCGAGAGCCCGATGAAGTAGCGCGCCACGATCGCCGTACGCTCGCCCTCGGGCAACGCGTCCACCGCCGCGAGAATTCGGCTGCGGTCGTCGCGCTCGACCAGCTCGTCGTCAGGCCCCGTGGTCGTGCGAACAGGTTCGAGCATGCCCGCGCGGCGTTCGTGAAACGCCCTTCTCCCCGAAGCGCGCTGCGCGTTGCGAGCCTCGTTGCCGACGATCCGGAGCAGCCACGGTCGAAACGGTGCTCCGGTACGGAAGCGTTCCAAAGAGCGATAGGCCTTCACGAACGCCTCCTGCGCGACGTCCTCGGCATCCGCTGCCGACCTGACGATCGCGAACGCGACGCGAAAGGCAGCCTGCTCGTGGCTCCGGACAAGCGTCGCGTATGCGCCGTGATCGCCCTTGCGCGCTCGCTCGATGAGGTCGGCCTCTTCGGGAGGAGGCTCCGGAACGGCCCTAAGCGCAGGCTCGGTCACCGCACGCGCACCAGACGCGCAGCGGCGGGACCGCGATTGCCGGCCCGGTCGATCGCCGTCACGACAACGCGGTGAGCTCCTCGCGGCAGGCGAAGTCGTTGGACCGGCTCGTGGCCGGAGAGCTCTCCATCCACGACCTCCGTCGTGGCTATTGAGGCGCGATAACGTGCTCCGATCGCGACCTCGTAACGGTCGACACCGCTGCCCGTATCCGTGGCGGGAAACTGAAGCGTCACCCAGCGGCCCGACACGATGGCGTCGATGCGCGGGCGGGTAGGTCGGGCTCGGTCGGTCCAGCGGAAGCGAAGCGTCGCCTGCGCCGGATCCGAGCCGACCATGGCCACTTCGAAAGCGTTCGGCACCGAGAACTTCGCGCTCCGGGCACGCTCGAGCAAGAGGTTGCGCTGAGGGAAACGGCTGGGAGTGCTTCGCGCATCGTTCGCACCAGCGTGTACGACCGGCCACGGAACCTCTGGCCGGTACTCGATCCAGTACTCATCCGCTCCCGACACGACGTAGAGGGCGTGGGGGAGCTCAGAGTGACGATCGATCCGCGCGATTTTGTACTCGCCGTTCACGAGAGCCGGGCCCTCGCGCGCGATCCACCCGAATCGCCACTTCTCGAAGGCATTGAAATGCCCGCTGCCGTGCCCCATGACGCTGTACGGGCTCCAGTAGTTCTCCGCGCGGCAGCGGGCGCCGCAGATCCAGGACGGGCCCTCCTCTCGTACGCCGTAGTTGTGCCCCAACTCGTGGGCGAAGAGATTCTTCGAGATCTTCCCGAGCATCCAGACTCCCGGCGGGTAGTACGCACCGCCCCAAGGGCAGTCCATGCCCGGGAGGAGGTACGCGACCAGGGTGAATCGTCGGAGGTCGACGGAGCTGCGGATCGTCTCGTGGACACCCTGCGTGTCGCAGCCGGTCGGGCGTCTCGGGAGCGCACGCGTCCAACCGATCACCTCGACCGATAGCGACGTCTTGCCGAACGACGCGTCGCGGATGTAGGCCACGGTTTCTGCGACGGCAGCGCGGGCTTCCTCGACGGTGACGGGCTGTGGTCCCCAGGTTGCCAGTACGAGCCCGATCCGCTGCTCTCCGATCGCCGCGCTGCCCGATGTGGCTGCGAGCAGCAGCGAGAGGGTCGCAGCCGCGACGAATACACGCATGCCACAGAGTTACACCGCCCAGCGCCGGGCGGTTACGAAGCGTTCACGAGCGCGAGCACCGCGTCGGCCCCGGCGGAGACGGGGGAAACGATGAGCCCGTCGGCCCCGAGCAAGACCGCCATTGGCGTCCCGTCGATTCCGAAGACGGAGCCGGCGCGGAAGTCCTTGTCCAGGAGTACCGTCGAGCCGAAGCCTTCGGCACGCGTGCGTTCCTCGTCGCCCGAAGAGACGATGGCCAGGCGCAGTGCCCGGCCGTTTGCACTGCGTCGCTCCCAGTCGATCAGGTCATCGTGCATCGAGCGGCAGAAGCCGCAGTCCGGGTTCCAGAACAAAAGCAGGGTGTCCCGTCCGCGGAAGCTCTCCAGCGAGACCGCCTCGCCGGCGAGCGAGAGAAGCTCGAGCGAGGGCACGGCTGTTCCGGGGGGCAGCCCTTGCTCGGCGGGCTGGTCGACGAGCTGCTCGATCCATTCAGCACCGCTCGCGACCCAGCTGGCGATCGACCCATCGGGAGCGATGAGCACCGCGCTTGGAGTCTCGTGGGCCCCGAAAGCTGCGGAGATGCGGAGCTCGTCGTCGACGAGAACGTGCGTGAGTTCGGCTTCCGTCGCGAGCTCTTCAGAGGCTCGATCAACCGCGACCGCGGTCGTCAGCCGATCGCCATGCTCGCGTTGCCACTCGGCGATCCTCGGCAGCAGCGCGTGACAGGCCGCACAATTGTGGCTCGTGAAGACGAGCAGCAGCGGGAGACCTGGGGAAAGGAGCCCGTCGAGGGTCACGCCCTGCCCATTGGGCGACCGCACGTTGAATGCGGGGGCCGGGGTGCCCGGCTCGAGGCCGACAGCAGGTGGCTCGTCTCCGTCGCCGAGCGCGATGCCGGCTCCCTCGACGGCAGCCTCGAGCCGCTCGAGCCGCACGAGCACGCGCCCGTACGACCGCAGCAGTGAAAGCACGACTAAGGCACAGCCGGCCAGGAGCGCGATCGAGACGGCGGCGAGGGCCATCGTCACCAGCTGAGCTGTGCCCAGGTCGTCGAGCTCGGCGCCCGCGCTCCAGCTCGGATTGATGAGGCTGCCGACCAAGGCAAGGAGTGCGATCGCCCCGAGAGCGCCGTTTCGGCCAAGGGTCCTCCAGCTCGTCGGCGTAGAGCGCAGCTGGCCGAAGCAGTGGCAATCCGGCGCTCGGCCGTGGGCGAGACTCCAGGTGATCGCGGCGCTGAAGATCAGGAGCAGCGCGAGCGCGCCGATCGCCCCTGCGACGGCCGTAGCAGGAAACACGAGCAGGCACGCGACGGTCAGCTCGGCGAGCGGGATGACGATCGCCAGCAGCCCGGTGAGCTCCTTGGGAGCGCCGAAGTCAGTGACGGCCTGGCGCGTGCCGCGACGATCCGCCAGCTTGGCCGCTCCCGCGACCGCAAAGACGACGGCGAGGATGAGGCGTGAGACGAGGGCGAGGGCAGGGATCATGGGCTGCGCGATCGATCGCTCAGGCCAGGCGACGGCAGGAGCCGTTGACGCACGTCGTTCCAGCCAGGCACGTCACCCCCGCGCAGCAGTTCTTGTTCGTGATCGACAGTGAGCAGCAGCCGTTGCCGCTGGGGTACGTGTAGCGCGGGCAGCACGCCGACGACTGTGCGTTCCACTGGTACCTCGGACAGCAGTAGGGATCCGTGCGCTGCTCACCAGCTGGCGCACACACTTCGATCCTCTTGTCGCAGCAGAGGTCAGGTCCGCACTTCCGCCAGCCGCTCGCGCAGCGGCACGACCCGCCGGAGCACACCTGGCTAGGGTGGCAGCAGTTCCGGCCGCATCGCGTCTGACCTGGCTGGCAGCAAAGCGAGGTTTTCGAGTCTGCACATGAGCCCCGCTGGCAGCACACCCGGCCGCAGCGGGTCTCGCTCTTTCGACAACAGAGCGAGAGGCGGTCGTTTGCGCAGTACTTACCCGTGTCGCAGCACTTGTGGCCGCAAGGCCGTCGTCCGGTGGGACACGCGATGCAGGGTAGTTGTCCCGGAATCGGAGAACCGCAGCGGGTGTTCGCCGGGCAGCAGCAGATCGTGTGCGCCTCGAAGCCCGGACCGCTGTTGGGCTTGTTGATACAGAGGTAGGCGCTGCTGTTGGGAAAGGTGTGGTCGACCCCGGGCCACTGACAGCACTTCGGAAGGTTGCTGGCCGTGACGCAGCACACCTTGGTGCAGCCCGCGCCGCGGCGAATCCCGCATTGGGTCGAGGGGGGAGACCCTGCTGGAATCGTGCAGTCGCAGGGGTTTGGTGCTTGGCCGAGAGCGGCGCGCGCGCTGCGCGAAATGACGCCCGACACTGCCACCGACGCGAGTGCACCGCCAAGCACGCGCACGGCGCGCCTGCGCGGCATCGGCTGCGCCAGCGAGCGGGCGACGTCGTCGAGGAACGTGCTCATACGTCCTTTGACTACAGCAGGTGACGATCATTACAAATGCGATCACGACCGGCAACCTGCTGCCTCCTTGCCCTAAAGCAACCTGCGCCGCGCCGCCCAGCTCGCCAGCTCGTTCCGGCTCGAGAGCTGAAGCTTCCGGAGTACCGAGGAAGCGTGCGTCTCGACGGTCTTGATCGAGATCGACAGGCGCCGGGCGATCTCCTTGTATGCGTAGCCGCGCGCAAGGAGGCGCATCACCTCGCGCTCGCGGGCCGTGAGCCGGTCGAGCTCGGGGTCGATCGTCGTGGGTGGCTCGGCTGCGAACGCATCGAGCACGAAGCCGGCCAGCCGGGGAGAGAACACCGCGTCACCGGCCGCGACGCGCTCGATCGCGAGCACGAGCTCGTCGCCCGAGATGGCCTTCGTGACGTACCCGCGAGCTCCCGCCCGGATCACCCCGACGACGTCCTCGGCGGCGTCTGACACCGACAATGCGAGAAAGACCGTCTCGACACCCTGCTCGAGGGTGCCCGCGATGACGGCTGCGCCCCCGCCGCCGGGCAGGTGAACGTCGAGCAAAACGACCTCCGGCCGCTCTCGCGCGATCACGTCGATCGCCTCGAGCACGTCGCCGGCTTCTCCGATGACGGCGACGCGGCCGGCGAGTTCGGTACGCACGCCGGCGCGTACGAGCTCGTGGTCGTCGACCACGACCACGCGACGCATCACGTGCCTTCTGGCAGGCGGAGCTCGACCTCGGTCCCCTCGCCGGGAGCCGACGTCACTGCCGCCGTGCCTCCGAGGCGCTCCATGCGCCCGACCACCGACTCTCGTAGTCCGGCTCGGTCCGGAGGGACCGCCTCGGGCGCGAAGCCTCGACCGGTGTCGCGCACGTACACGCTGAGACCGTCAGGCCCCGTCTCGGCGTAGACGTCGATACGGTCCGTGTCGGCGTGCCGCGCGGCGTTGACGAGGGCCTCGCGCACCGCGCCCATCGCCTCGACCACGCGCGAGCCGGCCGGCGCGTCACCACCGACTACGACGAGCTCGACCGGGATGCCGTGGAGCTCCTCGACCTCTGCGCAGACGTCCTCGAGCACCGCTCGCACAGTGCCTGCGCGCCGATCGTGGTCCGCACCGTAGAGCCACGCCCGGAGCTCTCGCTCCTGCCGCCGGGCGAGCGCCGCGGACGTCGCGGGATCGCCGCCGGAGCGCTGGATGAGCGCGAGCGTCTGGAGAACGGAGTCGTGTAGGTGCGCAGCGACGCGCGCACGCTCCTCCGAGCGGATGCGCTCCCGTCGCTCCGCGATAAGGTCGCGTACGAGCCCCGCGATGGCGGGCGCCGCGACGAGGGCGAGGCCTCCCACGACCGCAGCCGTGAGCAGGGCGGCGTCGCGGGCGGCCGCCAGGTCGACATTGAGCGCGATCAGCCCCGCGATCCCCACCCCCGCGAGAACGAGGCCCAGCGCGATTCGCGCAGCCGCGTCCCGCCCGGTGACGAATGTCTCCATGCCGTAGCGGTGCCAGGTGACCAGCAAACCGAGCCCGACCAGCACGAGCGGCAGCGAGACCGAGGGATCGAAGCCGAGCCCGATCGTCTGGACGAGGAGCAGGAGCCCGACGGTCACGAGCGCGGTGGCGAGGACGCGGTCCGGCGGCCCGAGACCTTCCTCGGGCATGCCACGGCCTCTCCCTCGACCGGTCCACAACATGAGTGCCCAGGCACCGATGTAGAGGACGATCCCGAACCCGCCCGCCGCGGCGAGCGCTACGAAGGCGGCCCGCACGACCGTCGGCGCCACTCCGATCCCGCCCGCGATCCCGGCTGCTACTCCGGCCAGGAGTCGGTGCTCCGCGTCGAGGGCCGGGACGCGGTCCAGAGCGCTGGAATGCACGGCGGTGGCCACGACCTGATCATTCCAGCGAATACCGCGAAAGACCCTCGGTACTTACCCTGAGTTGACCCTGACGGCCTCGGGGAACAACCGTGGGAACTGCTGATGGCGACACGACAGCCTGGGCGCAACGATCGAGACATGAGCGAAACGACCACACCGGAGATGCCCACCGGCGGGGCGGCCTCGCGCCCACAGCGGCTCGTGCGCACGCCGGACCGGAAGATCGCAGGCGTGGCCGCCGGCATCGGCCATTACCTCGGAGTCGACCCGACAATCGTCCGGATCGCGTTCGTCCTCCTCGCCTTCGTAGGAGGGATCGGGATTCTGCTTTACCTCGTGTGCTGGCTCGTCATGCCGAAGGGCGAGATCTCGGTGCGCGGCGACGCCCACGGGGTGGATCCCTGGACAATCGCGGCTCTCGCGGCGCTCGCGCTCGGGGTGGGTCTCTTGTTCGGCTGGCACGGCTTCGACGACGGCTTTCAGGTCGTCGCGGCCTTGGCTCTGATCGGCGGGGGGATCTGGCTCCTCGTCCGCGACGATCCGTCCGGGGGACCGTCCGTCCCAGCTGCGGCTCCACCGCCTCCGCCCACTTCAGCACCCCCCGAGGGAGCGGTTCCTGCCGGGGCCGGGAGCGTCGAGAGCCCCGTCGAGACCTACGGCGCAGAGGGGGCGGCTTCGGCCGCCCCCTCGAGCAGCCGCCGCCCGATTACGGCCGGAGTCTTGAGCCTGCTGTCGATCGGCGTCGCGCTCGTGATCGCCGGCAGCCTGTCGGGCTGGTTCGACGCCTCGGCGAGCGTCGTGCTTGCTGCCGCGCTGGTCGTTGTCGGCGCAGGGCTCGTGCTCGCGTCCGTCGTCGGACGCGCCCTCTGGCTGTTCGTTGTCGGGTTTGTGCTGACCTGCGCCTTGCTCACAGCTGCGGCTGTCGAACCGCTGATCGAGGACGGTGTCGGCGAGGAGACGTTCTCCCCGGCGACGCTTGTAGCGCTCGAGTCGAAGTACGACCACGGCATCGGCGAACTGACAGTCGACCTGAGGAACGTGCCGCTCGACGGAAAGACGCGGCGGGTAGAGGTCGAGCTCGGCATCGGGTCGTTGATGGTCTTCGTGCCAAGGGCACAATCGCTCGTCGTCGACGCGCACGTCGATGCCGGCGAGATCTCGCTTCCTGATGGCCGCACGGCCAACGGCTGGGACGAAAGCCTCCGCTACAGGAGGGGCGCCGCCGGGCAAGGGGCGCTCGTGATCGACGTGGAAATGGGGTTCGGAGATGTGCAGGTGAGCCGTGGGTAGTCACGTGAGGATCGGCGTCGGCCATCTGGCCTTCGGGCTGGCGTTCATCGCCATCGGCGTGACGTGGCTGCTTCGCGGCGCCGGCCTGGACGTGAACGCCGCCTGGCTGACTGCGCTGGCGGCGCTCGCATTCGGCGCCGCAGGCCTCGTCACCGTGCTGATGCGATTCGCACGGTGACGGGCTGCGTACTACGCCGAGTCCGCGAGCTCGGCTTCGTCGACTTCGACGAGGCCCTCCAGCTCGCGTTCGAGTCGCGCGAATGCCTCCTGCTCGAGGACTTTCGCGCGCGATCGGGTGATTCCGAGCTCCCGCTCGATCGCCTCCAGCGACTTCTGCTCGCCGGCGAAGCCGAAACGGAGCTCCAGCACCTGTCGTTCGAGCTCGGGCAGCCTGCCGAGCGCTGCCCGGACAGCCTGCCCTCGCAGCGTCGTCCCGGCTGCCTCGATCGGGTCCTCAGCCCCGGGATCGGCGAAGAGCTCGCCTAGCTCGCCCGCGCCATCGCTGCCGATGGTCTGATTGAGCGAGACGGACGCCTGGACGGCGCCGAGCGCTTCATCGACGTGAACGAGCTTGTAACCGGACGCTGCCGCCAGCTCCTCAACTGTGGGCTCGCGCCCGTGCTTCGCCTCGAGCTCCCGACGCAATCGAGCGAGCTTCAGCCGGCGCTCGTGAACGTGCGCAGGGATTCGGATGGTCTGCGACTGGTTGGAGATGGCGCGCTGGCAGGCCTGCCGGATCCACCATGTCGCGTACGTGGAGAACTTGAAGCCCCGGCGCCAGTCGAACTTCTCGACGGCCCGGTTGAGGCCGAGCGTGCCCTCCTGTATGAGGTCGCCCAGTGGCACGTCGTGCCCCTGGTAACGCGTGGCGATCGAGACGACGAGTCGCAGGTTGGAGTTGATCATGCGCTCCTTTGCGCTCTTGTCGCCGCGCTCCACTCTCTTGGCCAGCGCGACCTCTTCGGCTGCGGTCAGCAGCGCGTGCTTTCCGATGTCGTTCATGAACTGCCTGAGCGAGTCGACGCTCGCAGCCGCCTCCGGCTCGAGGTTCAGCTCGCGCTCATCGTCCTCGGGCGTAGCCGGCGCGGATGCGATCTCGACTCCGCGCGCTTCCAGCTCGGCCCGGACCATGGCAAGCTCGTCGTCGCCGAGATCCAGCTCTTCTGCGAGCTCCTCGATGGCGACGACGTCGACGATGCCGGTGCTTTCTGCGCTTTCGAGAAACAGGGTTACGTCGTGGTCTTGAAGCGTGTTGCTGATGCGATCCTCCTTAGGTGGTCGTGGCCGCGCGCACACGAGGCGTGCACTGCGGCGCGCCTTTACCAGGCGACATAGAGGAAAACGACGTGTCCGGCGTTGGAATTCCGGGCCTGGCCTAGTGCAAGGCTAGGCTCCCGAGCCAGGCCCGCACGGCTGACTCGACGGCTTCGAGATCGCTCTTGAGGCCGTGATCGCCCCGCACCTTCACCACCTCGCGAGCGTCGCTCGGAGGCGGCATGCCGAACCGATCACGCTCGCCCTGTACGACGAGGGTGGGCACCGGCACGGCGTCGAGCTCGGGCAGACGGGTCTTCGGCGGTTTGCCCGCCCGCTGGGGCGGCTCTAGCGGGAATGCCAGGCAGAGCACGGCGACAGCGCCCGTCGGGCCCGCGGTGCGGCAAGCGACACGGGCACCGAGCGAGCGACCGCCGACCACGAGCGGCAGCCCACCGAGCTCGTCGCCGCGAAGACGCTCGAGGATGGCGATCCAGGAGGCGTCGAGCTGGGGCGCGCTGGCGGGAGACCGGCGGCCCGCAACGCGGTACGGCTGCTCGACCAGGGCGACCACGAACCCTTCGTCGTGCGCTGCGTTCGCCGCTGCCTGGAGATCCGGCGCCTCAATCCCCCCACCAGCCCCATGCCCGAGTGCGAGAGCCCCGCGGCGCTCAGGCGTGAGACGCAGGTGCGCGCGTGCCGCCCCATGGGGCGTGTCGATCTCGACAAGGGAGAGCACGCGCCGCCGATGTCAGCGGAGGCGGGCGGCCACGTACCGGGCAATACGCACGAGCTGGGGCATCGTCGCGCTGTCCGCCATCACGGTAACGCGAAAGGCGCGCTGGCCCACCCGAACCATGACCTCGCGGAAGATCGTCGGCTTCTCACGTTCCATCTTCCAGGCTACGTCTCCCACTCCACGCAGAGATGTGACCGTCATGCCGGCTGCGCGGTTCTGGCGCAACACGGTCTTGTTGTGGTTCCACCACAACGTGCTCTGGGAACCGCGGTCGAAGACGCCGATCTGGATCATGCGATAGCCAAGGCCGAGATTGCAGATGATGAGGTTGCCCGAGTCATACTGGCCGATTACGGTGGAACGACCGATTGCCTTGCGCGCGTCGGCAGCAGACAGCACCTGACAGCCGGCGTTCCGTCCGCCCGGCGTCGGCGGGCCGAGCGGTAGCAGGTTCTCGGCCGGCACGGTCCTCGTTGGCTGGGCGCTAATGGGCAGCGCAGCGACGGCCGCGAAAGCCACCGCCACCACTAGGCACGTTCTCCCCCGCCTCAACGGGGGTTAGCCTACCGGGCAGGAGGCGCTCAGAGATCGACGATAAGGCCGTCCGTCCCCGCTTCCGGGTAGATCGCCTTGAACTTGTGACCGTGCCTTCGCTGCAGCCGCCGATCGTCCCAGGGCTTGGTGAATTCCGACCGGTAGTTGAAGTACAGCGTCGGCTCGTTGCCGCGCGCGATCGTGCGCGCGACGCCTTGCTCGTGCGGGTGCTTGGTCTGATTCCCGTTCGTCGAGAACAAGTAGCGCTCGGTCTCGATCAGGTCGAGCGCGCCCGTCGATACGTTGAAGCGGCTGCCGTGGTGCGGCACCTTGAGTGCGTTGACGGCGATGCGATCGACGCGCCGGTCTTGGCACAGGCGCTTGAGTCCCTCCTCGAAGACGTCGGGATGCGCGTCGCCCGTGAGCAGGCAGCTCTTGCGGTCGTCGCCGCTGCCGTACTCCGCGAGCACCGCGATCGTGCTGCCGTTCGCAGGCGCCTTGTCCGGTAGCAGCGGCTCATCGGCGAGCTTCTGGACGTCGATCTTGTCACCGAGCAGGTCCGGGATCCCTTTGCGCCGCGCCGCCGCTTCGAGACGCTCGTCCTGCACGCCCGCATCGAGGTGTGCCTCCTCGACCACCTTCTTCCACTCCTTCCGGAGCACCTCGAGCCGGTGAACCGTGGGGGAGAGCAGCGTCAGCGTCATCCCGCCGGGAAGCTCCCGCTTCGGCAGCTTGCCGTCCGGGTGGACGACGACGGCCTTCTCGTCGAAGGCCGCGTTCCACTTCCAGCCCCGCTTGTCCAGCTGGGCCGAGAAGATCTCGGCTTCCACCGCGCCGAGCCGGTCCGGCTGCAGGTGTCGCCAGCCGTTGAACCACACGTCGTCGAATGTCGCTCCCAACGACTCGTCGTCGAGCAGCTTCAGGATGCCGCCGATGTGATCGGAGTCGACGTGCGTGACGATGAGCAGGTCGAAGTGGCGCTTGCTCGTAGGCAGCTCCCCGATGCGCTCCCTGGCGAGGCCGGAGGTCTTGCGCACGCCGGCGTCGATCAGGATGCGGTGCGGGCTGCTTGGCGAGCCGTACTCGATGAACAGGGCGTCGCCCTGTTCGGCCGGGAGCATCTGGATGCGGAACATCGGCTACTCCTTCTCTCCGCCCAGCTGCCAGCCGGCGTCTCCGAACGCCGTCAGGCAGAGGGCCGTCAGCTCACCCTTGGCGAGCAGCTTGCGCCGTAGCGAGGTGATCAGGTCGCCGGCGGCGATGGGCTCCTTGCGCTTGGACGCCGCGGCGATCTCGACGGCGACTTCCCGCGCCACCGGCGCGGCGCGCTGGCCGACGACGGAGGCGGTGGTGCCGACGACGAGCGCCGCCCCCAGATCCTGGAAGCGGGCAACGAAGCTCTGCAGATCGTCGGTCAAGGCCGTCTCGCAGCCGAGCAGCAGCACGATTGGCGCATCCTCGTCCGACGCACGCACGAACGTGGGGAGGAGCTGGACACCGAGGCACTTCTCGCCGTCGGCGATCTCGAGCGCCGCCGCCGACTGCTCCTCCGCCGTGTGCGAGAGGAGCACGAGTAGCGTCGGACGCTTCGAGACGCCTTCTACCCACTCCGCCCAGGTCGTCGCGAAGGTCGTTTTCTTGGTGATTCGCTCGAGCGCCTTCCGAACGCTCTTGATGCCACCCTTCTTCACCTCGTCGACCTTGTCACTTGCGGCGAACAGGATTTCGTGCGGAGAGGCGAGCGTGTTCCGCTCGGTGGTCGGATCGAGGCGAATGGCGATCTCGAACTCCTCGGGAGCGCCGGCTCGGCGCCAGCTGCCGTCGCCGACCACCCGCCGCTCGATGACCTTCGACAAGCCCCAGAAGCCGCTTGGGCAGAACGTCGGAGGGTGGAGCTGCCCGGCGCTCGCCTCGTGCTGCTCACCGCACGTCCCCGTGTCCAGGGCGGCCTTCCAGCCCGGGCAGAGGGTCGCGTCGGTTGCCGGTGCGGGGAGGTCGTAGACGAGCTCGAGCGGGAAGAAGGCGCTGCGCTCGTCGACGAGGACCTCCAGCCGGTCGAGCGGCCGGCCGGGCAGGCTCTCCATGAGCGGCTTGCCGATCACGGGATAGAGCTCGCAACCCTGGTAGACGAGCGCGCGCAGATCCTCGACGCCGTCCTCGAGCGTCCGTTTGCGTGAGGCATCGTTCGTCGCCAGATCGGTGAGGACACCGATCAGCCCTCCTTCACGGACGACGCGGCCTATCCGGTCGTCGTCGAAGCCGATCAGCTCCTCGTCGGCAATCGCCGTCGTGCCGGCGCCCGTCCGGACGATGCCCGCGTCGGCGCCGTCGCGACTGCCGAGGTCCGCCGTCTCGGGGACGATCGTCGCCACCTCGAGCTCGATCCGCGCGCCCGGCGGCGCCTGCGCGAGATCCGCGAGAACCGGTCCGCGCAGCCTGGCCATCTGGACGATGCGGTTCTTGTGGTGCACCCGGATCTCTGCGTCGAAGCGCTCGAGCTCGGACGGCAGCTTGACCGAGAACGTCACGCGCCTGCTCGTGCCCGTGCGCGGCAGGAAGATCGATCCGCTCTGCTGCATCGAGATCGAGGGCGCGAGAAACGTCACGGTCAGCTCCTCCATGTCGGCGACCGTGCCGAGCTCCTCGTCGAACGGCCGCCCGCCGACGGCTGCGATGGCGCCTTCCTGGTTGGGGCCGATCGCGACTGCGATCTCGTGGACGGCGCCGGCGCGGAACGCGATCTGCAGCGGCCGCTCTGGCTCCGCGGCGTCCGCTATCCAGACGAGGATCCAGCGGGGGCCGGCGGCGGCCGGCGCTTCGGGCTCGGAGCCTCCGTTCGCTTCGGCGAGCTCCGGCTCCGCCGTCGGCGGCCCGTTGGGAGCTGCCATTACGGGGGGCGGCTCGGCCATCGCGGAAGGCGGCTCCGCCATCTCGGGGGGCGGAGGCGGCGCCGCCATCGGCATGTCGTTGATGAGCTCGGCCGGCGGTGCGAGCTCGGGAACTTGCGGCTCGTCACCCGCCGGCGTCAGCGGTGGATCGGCGGTCTCGGCCCAGCTCGCGGCGGCGCCGATGAAACGGGCGACGGTCTGCGGATCGCTCGCGATCTCCCCAGCTACTCGTTCCAGGAGTTGTGACAGGGGGGCGCGGCAGGCCGCCCACGCAATCTGGCTTCGAGTGACGTCGTCGTTCTCAGCCGTCCGGCGCCACGCTTCCAGCAATCCCGGAACGTCGGGCGCGTAGTCCCCGCCGATGGCACCGGCCAGCAGGACGGCGTCGTCGCCGGACTGCCGGTGCCCACCGGCGGCCAGCTCGAGGAGCTCGGACACGAGCAGCGAGTCGAAGTGGCGGCGCTCGAGCTCCTGGGCGTGGCTCCGATAGAGGTCGTCGGCGAGCTTTACGACCGGCTCTGCCTGGTAGACATCGTGCTCGGGAAGGGCACTGCCGAGCGCCTTCTGCACGAGCTCGCGCTCCGCAGCCGGAAGGTCCTCGGACGCGTACGTCTTCCAGGTCGAGCCGTCGGCTGGTTCCGACGCAGGCGGTGAGAAGAGGACGTCGGAGACGAGGTGCCGGGCGAACCACCCGCTCCACTCTCGATCCACCGCTCCGCGAACCTCGTCCGGCAGCGGTGCGGCGCGCGCCAGCGCTCGCTCCAGCTCGGTGGTCTCGTCGGTGTACAGCCACTCCTCGGCGAGGTCAGGGTCGCTCGAGAGCCGCTCGAGCTCTGCGACGAGCGCGTCCGCTCGGCCGCTCTTCGCGAGGGCGACGGCGAGAAAGACATCGCCGTCCCGCCTCCAACGCTGCTCGATCTCGTCCGCGACGGGAGAAATGTCGATCAACGCCAGCACTTCGGCCGCTTCGGGCGCCTCGTCGAGCAGGTCGATGAGGGCCCAGGCGGCTTGCGCGTCCCCGGCACGGCCGAGGGCGAATGCGGCGGTCCGTCGTTCCACGGGCTCGTCGTTCGTGGCGATGTCGACAAGGCGCTGACGCACCGAGAGGAAGGGGAGTCGCACCGCGAAGGCGATCACATCCAGATGCTCGGGCGCCGACGCGTCCCACAGCGCCTGCATCACGTATTCGCGGATCTCGAACCAGCACTCCGGCTCGAGCGGCAGTCGCGTGAGCGCGTCGAGCACGGCCAGCCGCGTCACCTTCGAGTCGTCGCGAAGCGCGTCGATCAGCGGTCCCGCCTGCGCACGCCCGATGCCGCTGGCGGTCGAGTCGCTACTCAAACAACCCTCCTTCCCCCGAGTTCGCACTCTACCGGCGTGCCGGAAACATGAGAAGATGCCCGCCTACCAGGGGGTGGTGATGACCGAGTTGACCCCTGCGGCGGAGTCGAGAGAGCAAGATCGCGGGCGGCGTCGGGAGCCTGGGACTGCCATCTGCCTTTCAGGCGGTGGCTACCGCGCGATGCTCTTTCACGTCGGCGCCTTCTGGCGGCTCAACGAGGCCGGCTACCTGCCGAAGCTCGAGCGCGTGTCCAGCGTCTCCGGCGGTTCCATCACCGCGGGGGTGCTCGCGCTCGCCTGGCCGAAGCTCGGCTTCGACGAGAGCGGCGTAGCCCAGGCCTTCGAGGCCGAAGTGGTCGAGCCGCTGCGGAAGCTGGCAGGGAAGACGATCGACTTTCCGGCCATCGCGCTCGGCCTGATCACGCCCGGGTACGACGATCGGTGAGCGGGTTGCGGCCGCGTACCGTAAGCACCTCTTCGACAATGCGACTCTGCAGGATCTCCCCGACAGGCCTCGCTTCGTCTTCAACGCGACGAACATCCAGTCGGGAGCCCTCTGGCGCTTCGCGAAGCCGTACATGCGCGACTACCGCGTCGGCGAGGTGAAGGCGCCGCAGGTCGACGTGGCGACGGCCGTGGCGGCGTCGTCGGCCTTCCCGCCGTTTCTCTCGCCCGTCGTCCTGAAGCTCGACGAGGCTGCGTACACGCCGGAGTCGGGAGAATTGCAGCGCGCGCCGTTCACCACCCGGCCGTTTCTCACGGACGGCGGCGTCTACGACAACCTCGGGCTGGAGACGAGTCTGGGAGCGGTACGAGACGATCCTCATCTCGGACGGCGGCGGTCACATGAAGGAACAGGCGAAGCCGAAGCGGCTCTGGCCGCTGCACGCGTTCCGGGTGCTCGGCGTTATCGACAGCCAGGTGCGCGCGCTGCGCAAGCGATCGGCGATCGCCGACTTCGAAGCCGGCCGCCAGAAGGGGACGTACTGGGGGATCTGGACGAACATCGCGGACTACAAGCTTCCCTCGACGTTGCCGTGCCCGCATGACCTGACGCTTCGGGTGGCGGCGACGCCGACGAGGCTCGCCAAGATGGACCAAGCGGTCCAGGAGCGGCTCATCAACTGGGGCTATGCGGTCTGCGATGCGGCGATGCGCCGGCATGTCGACCCCGGCCAGCCGGCCGACGGCGCGTTCCCCTATCCCGACGTGGGGGTCGGGTCGGCGTCCGCCTAGGCGGCTCGGAACGGCCTCTAGGCTCATCCCCCCATGGGTTCGTGGCAAGTCATCTTCTCGGCACGCGAGTACGAGCCGCCCGACGGGCGCGACGCCGACGTGGGCTGGGCGTGGGACGTCGAGCGGGATGGAGAGCTCCGTACGATCGGCGTCGAGGTCTCGAGGGCGCTCGCCGCCGCTGACAAGCGCCAGCTCTCGCAGGAGATCCGCGCCGCTCTTCGCTCGCGAGGGAGGACGGCGGTCGTCCCAATGCTCTACCGCGACACCGTTCCGCTCCGCCTCGTCCTCGAGCCGGACGGCATCGTCGAAGTCGAGAGGTAGTTACTCCACGGCGAAGAGCTGCTGCTCGCCGGGAACGCCCTTCATCTCGAACCTCCCGCGGTCGCGCAAGGCGATCCCGGAGCCTGCGACGAGCTCCTTCGACGTGGAGGTGACGAGGATCTCGCCGGGCTCGGCCAGCGCCATCGTCCTCGCAGCCACATTGACGGCAATGCCGCGCAGCCCGTCGGTGGTCACCTCCACCTCGCCCGTGTGCAGGCCGGCTCGCAGCGTGAGCCCGATCGAAGCCGCGCTTTCCATCACGGCCTGCGCACACTCGATCGCCCGTGCCGGGCCGTCGAACGTCGCCAGGAAGCTGTCGCCGGCCGTCTCGACCTCGTGGCCGCGGTAGCGCTCCAGCTGCTCGCGCACGACACGGTGATGGCTGTCCAACAGGCCCCGCCAGGCCGGATCGCCCAGTCGCGCAGCAGTCTCCGTCGACCCGACGATATCCGTGAACAAGATCGTCATCAGCATCCGGTCATCTCGCGGCCGCGGCCCGATCGACGCGACGAACGCCTCGATCTCCCGCAGTAGCGACTCCTGGTCGCCGGCCCACATCAGGTGATCGCTTCCCTCGAGCTCGACGAGCCTTGCTCCCGGGATGAGCTTTGCGAGCCGGCGAGCCTGATGCACCGGCACGACGAGATCATCCATTCGGTGGAGCACGAGCGTCGGTACGTGGATCGTCGGCAGCAACTCCTCCCAGTCCAGGGCGTAGCCCATCTGCATCACCACACGCGCCGACCCGGGGCTCGCTGCCGAACGGGTGAGTCGGAGATACGCGCTCTTCGTCGCTTCGTCGTTGACGATGCTTGGCGCCCAGAACGACACGCAGACGCCCTCGGTTCCCCATTCCCGCTCGACGCGTTCCAGCGCGGCCTCCTGCGTGGGAGCCAGCCGTGCCAGCAGTCCGGTGTCAGGCTCGAGGCGGCCAAATGTGCCGTAGAGGATGAGGCCAAGCGCGCGCTCGGGATAGGTGGCCGCGAAGAGCCCCGACATCGCCCCGCCGCCGATCGTCCCGAAGAGCACGGCTCGCTCCGAGCCGACGGCGTCCATGACCGCGCGAACCTCGTCCATCCGTTGCTCCAGCGTGGGCAGCTCGGAAGGCGACACGCGATCGGAGAGGCCGGTACCCCGCTTGTCGAGCTGGATCAGCCGCGAGAATCCGGCGAGACGCTCGAGGAAACGCGCGATCGGCGCGACGTCCCATTGCAGCTCGAGGTGCGTGACCCAGCCGGGCAAGAGGAGCAGGTCGACAGGCCCGTCGCCGACCACCTGGTAGGCGATGTTGAACTCGCCGCTCTTCGTGTACTTGACAACTGGCTGCACCCGTTTGAGTCTAGGTTGCCCAGCAAGCACGTCACGGAGCGAAAGAGAGGGGTCAACATGGCCACGGAGACGATCGAGCGACTGAGCGAGCGCGTCAGCGGCGAGGTGATCGCACCGGACGACGCGGGCTATGAGGAGGCACGCAAGGTCTACAACGCGATGATCGACCGGCGGCCGAACGTCGTCGTGCGCTGCACGTCCACCGACGACGTGGTCGCCGCTGTCGACTACGCGCGCGAGAACGAGCTCCCGCTGGCGGTTCGCGCCGGCGGTCACAGCGTTCCCGGCTTCGGCACCGGCGACGACGCAGTTGTCGTCGACCTGACAGGAATGACGAACGTTCAGGTCGACCCGGAAGCCCGCACCGCCCGGGCCCAGGGCGGCGCCACGTGGGGCCACTTCAACGACGCGACCTACGTGCACGGCCTCGCGACGACGGGCGGCATCATCTCCACGACCGGCGTGGGAGGGCTCACCCTCGGCGGAGGCATCGGCTACCTGGCCCGGGGCGCCGGCCTCTCCTGCGACAACCTGATCTCGGCGGAGGTGGTCACCGCCGACGGCCAGCAGGTCACTGCCAACGAAGCGGAGAACGAGGACCTGTTCTGGGCGCTCCGCGGCGGCGGCGGAAACTTCGGTGTCGTCACCTCGTTCGAGTTTCGTCTACAGCAGGTCAAGGACATCTACGGCGGCCCGATGTTCTTCGAGATCGAGGAAGCCGCCAACGTGCTGCGCTTCTACCGCGAGTTCATCAAAGACGCCCCCGAGGAGCTCGGCGGCTTCCCGGCCTGGCAGATCGCGCCGCCGCTGCCGTTCATTCCCGAAGACCGCCACGGGGAGCCGTTCATAGCGTTCGTCGCCTGCTGGGCGGGCCCGATCGAAAAGGGCGAGGAGATGCTCAAGCCGCTGCGCGACGTCGCGCCGGTCGTCGCCGAGCACGTCGGCCCGATGCCGTACCCGGCGCTCAACAGCGCCTTCGACGCGCTCGTACCTCCCGGGCTCCAGCATTACTGGAAGGCGAACTTCGTCACGGAGCTGACCGACGACGCGATCGAGGCGCACCTCGAGCACGGGCCGAAGATCCCCGTCGTGAACTCGACCGTGCACATCTATCCGATCAACGGCGCCGTCAACCGGGTGGCATCAGACGAGACCGCCTTCGCCTACCGCGATGCGACGTTCGCCACGGTCATCGCCGGCATGTGGCCGGACGCCGCGGACAACGAGGACAACATCAAGTGGGTCCGGGACTACTACGACGCGACCGCGCCGCTCTCGGAGGAGGGCGGCTACGTCAACTTCATGGCCGGGGACGACCAGGAGCGGATCAAGGCCAACTACAAGGGCAACTACGACCGGCTCGTCGAGGTCAAGAGGAAGTACGACCCTGACAACCTCTTCCGCCTGAACCAGAACATCAAGCCGTAGAAGCTCAGCAGCGCGAAAGGAACCGGGAGAGCCCGGCCGCGATCGAGCGCGCGATGCGCTCGCGGAAGGCCGGGCTCTCGAGCAGCCGCGCGTCGGTGCCGTTCCGCATGTTCCCGGTCTCGACGAACACCTTGGGCACGTCGGAGAGGTTGAGCCCTCCGAGGTCGGACCGGACGGAGAGGCCGCTGCCACCGAGATAGGTCGCGTAGGGCAGCCCCGTGCCCGTCTTGTATGTCCGCCGCACGGCGAGCGCGAGGCACTTCGACGGCCTTGCGATGTCGTCCGTCAGGCCGCTGATGGCCGGCGGGTAGATGACATGAAAGCCACGCCCGGACGCCGGTCCCCCGTCAGCATGAATCGAGACGGCGGCGTCGGCTCGCGCGCGGTTGCCGAGGGCGGCGCGTTCGGTGATGCACGGCCCCCAACCGGCGTTGGAAGACCTCGTGAGCACGACCGTGGCGCCGGATGCCCGCAACATCCTCCGCAGCCGTACCGCCACGTCCCAGGTGAACGCCGGCTCCGCGTAGCCCGAGGCCGTGGCGGTTCCGGTCGTGTCGCAGGCCTTCCGCAGCGTGCCGGCGTCGACCAGTCGGTTGATCTCGTCGGGATGCGCCCAGTTGCGGCCGTTATGACCTGGGTCGACGGCGATCGTCTTGCCGGAGAGCGGAGACTCTCGAGCGGGCGCCGTCCCGCCGGCGACGTGAAGGGCGGCTAGAGCGACAAGCACGGTTAGAACCGGGCGAAGCACCGGCTGAGGATACGCACGCGTAGTCTCCGCGACTGTGAACCAGCCGCTCGAGACCGGCAAGCTCCCGCCGGATCTGCTCGCTGCGCTGCTCTCGGCTGCCCCTGCGCTGCCGCCGGAGGTTCGGCTCGGGGCGCGGATCGGCGAGGACGCGAGCGGCATAGACGTTCAAGAGGGGACGCTCGTCGTGGCCGCCGATCCGATCACCCTTACGACGTCGGACGTCGCTCGGCTCTCCGTACTCGTGAACGCCAACGACGTCGCCGTGTGCGGGGCACGGCCCCGATGGTTCCTGGCCGTCGTGCTCGTGCCGCCGGCCACGTCGGAGGACTCCATCAGAGACCTCTTTGCCCGGCTTCATGCGGCGCTGGAAGATGTCGGGGCGAGCCTTGTCGGAGGTCACACCGAGGTCACACCGGCTGTCACGCAGCCCATCGTGTTCGGCACCATGCTCGGAATCACCGAGCGGGGTGCGATCGTCGAGACTGCCGGCCTTGCGCCCGGCGACGTGGTGCTGCAGGTGCGACCTGTGCCGATAGAGGGCGCGGCGGTGCTGGCGAACGAAGCTGCGGACCGGCTCATGGAGTTGGACCCGGAGGTGCTGGCTCGGGCTCGGGCGGCTCTCGACGATCCGGGCATCTCCGTCGTGGAGCCGGCGCTCCTGGCTACAGAGCTGGGTGCGAGCGCGCTGCACGACCCGACGGAGGGCGGCCTCCTGATGGGTCTGCATGAGATGGCCATGGCGGGAAGTGTTCGCTTACGGGTGGACCCGGATGCCGTCCTGTGGTTCGAGCCCGGCGTCGCCGTATGCGCTGCTTTGGGCGCGGACCCCTGGTCGACGCTCGCGTCCGGGACGCTGCTCGCCGCGTTTCCGGAGGCGATCGCCACGGACGCCGCGGCGGCATTCGCGGAGGCGGGGCACGCGGCTGCCGTGGTGGCGTCGGCGGAGCGCGGCAGCGGCATGGTCGCCTTCGACGGCACTCCGATGTCCCCGCGAGAGCGGGACGAGGTGGCCCGCATCCTCTCGTCCTGATGCGTCGTCCGACCGGCGGATGAAGATCCCCCGCCATGGACGTGGCACGAGCGCGCTGGTCGAGCTCCTCGTTCCTTCTCTACGCCGGCGCGTTCGTCGTTCTGGTCGCCGCCGTCGCGTTGCTCAGCTGGCTGGCATCGGAGCATTCGGACGGAGCGTTCTTCGGCTGGTCCGCGCTCGTGTTTTTCGTCATCGCCGTCGTCGCGATCGGATTCGAGGCGGCAGGCGAGCGGGTTACGGCCGGCCTGTTCGCCTTCGTATCGTTGGTCATGTTCTCCATCTGGGTCGGCTCGTTCGAGGATCTCATCGGCATCCTCGACGCCGACGACGGGCCGTTCGAGGGCTTTCGCTGGGGCCTCCTGCTCTTCGACCTCGTGATCATCACGGCGTCTCTGATCCTCCTTGCTCGCTTCCGGTTCCCCCTGCTGGTGCTACCCGCGGTCTTCATGAGCTGGTTCTTCCTCGTCGACCTCGTCTCCGGTGGGGGAAACTGGTCAGCGGTCGTGTCGATCATTGTCGGCTTCTTCCTGATGCTGGTCGGCGCGGGCGCGGATCGGACGTACGGTTTCTGGGTCCAATTCGTCGCTGCTCTGGCGATGGGCGGCGGTTTCATCTACCTCTGGCACGGGTCTACGTGGGAATGGATCCTGATCGGGCTCATCGCGCTCGTCTTCTTCCTGCTCGCGGGCGGGCTCGATCGCTCGATCTATGCCGTGCTCGGCGCGATCGGCCTGTTCGGCGCGTGGACGTACTTCGTGCAGAAGTGGACCGACGCCGAGGTCAGCACGCCCATCGACGGCCCGTTGACACCGGGCTTCTCGACCGAGAGCGGCGAGTCCAACGTGTGGGGCGCCGCGCTGCTCTACGCCCTCTTCGGGCTCGCGCTCGTCGCGATCGGCCTCTGGCTCGAGCGGCGAAGGCCCGCAGAGCTCGCCGAGCCTTCCAGCCTGTAGCGCCTACCTACAATTGAGGCGTGGCACGACCGTCGAGAGTCGATGTCCTCGCCGTGCAGGGCGTGGAGGAAGGAGCGCATGTCGGGGCATAGCAAGTGGGCGTCCATCAAGCACAAGAAGGGGGCGACGGACAAGAAGCGCGGTCAGCTGTTCTCGAAGCTCGCGCGCGCGATCATCGTCGCCGCCCGTGAGGGCGGGCCGGATCCAGCCGGCAATCTCGCGCTCCAGAACGCGATCGACAAGGCGCGCGAGGCGTCGATGCCGAAGGACAACATCGAGCGTGCCATCGCGCGCGGTTCGGGCGCGGCAGCCGACGGGGAAGCGTTCGAGCACGTCACGTACGAGGGCTACGGGCCGGCAGGCGTGGCGGTCTTCGTCGACGCGCTCACGGACAACCGCAACCGCACCGCCTCCGAGGTGCGCCACGTGTTCTCGAAGAGCGAGGGGTCGCTCGGCGAGTCCGGCTCCGTCGCGTGGCTCTTCGAGCGCACCGGATTGCTGCTCGCCGCGGCCGACGGAGTCGACGAAGACGAACTCACGCTTGCGGCGGCCGAAGGTGGCGCCGACGACGTCTCTCAGGACGGATCGGTGTTCGAGATCACGTGTGCCGCAGAGAGCGTGGGAGATGTACGGCGCGCGCTCGAGCAGGGAGGCTTCGCCGTAGAGTCGGCCCAGATCACGTTGCTGCCGAAGACGTCCGTCACCGTCGAGGACGAGGGGGCAGCACGTAGGATCGTTCGATTGCTGGAAGAGCTCGAGGAGCTCGACGACGTGCAGGACGTGTACGCGAACTTCGACATCCCGGAACAAGTCCTAGAGGAGGTTGCGAACTGATGGCAGTGGCAATGAAGACCGGAGGCCGCATCGAGTCGCTGCTCTCGGCGCGGCTCTTTCTCAACCCGCAGCTCGCCGGCGACAAGCTGTACTTCATCAGCGATCTCGCGGGCCGGCTGAGCCTGTACCGCATGGACGTGGGCGGCAGCGTCCCCGAGCCGCTGCTGCCGCCGGGGATTGCGCTCCAGAACCCGGAGCTGCTCGGTGGCTACGGGTTCTACGCCTTGCCGGAGATCGACCGCATCGTGCTGATGCTCGACCAGGACGGCGACGAGAACTACCAGCCTCGCGTCATCCCGCTCGACGGAGGCTTCCCCGAGCCACTGAACGAGGATCTCTTCGGCGGGATGAGGACACATCTCGTGGACGTGGACGAGGAGACGGCAACCGGCTACGCCTTTGCCGAGTCGCACGAGGAGGCAAAGCTCTTCGGCGTACGGATTGACCTCGCAACCGGCGAAGGGGAGATTCTCGGCGAAGGAATGCACGGTCCCTATCCTGTCGCGTGGACGCGCGATCACTCGCGCACCGTGCTCGGTGACGGCTACACGGCCGGCGACATCGTCCTCTACGAGCGTGACCCGGAGACGGGCGAGAAGACGATGCTCTGGGGAACGCTGCTCGAAGACCGGGAAGAGGGTGCGGAGCACCCACTGCTCGGGATGCAGTCGGCGCACGTGACGGACAGCCAGCAGGGGCTCCTCATCAGCACGAGCCTCTTCGACGACGCGTACGGCCCCGGGTACATCGCCTTCGACAAGCCAGGTGAGGTCGAGCCCGTGGAGCTCACCGGCGCCCGCCACGAGGGTGTCGGCGAGCTGGAGCGCTTCCAGCGCATCGATGGCGACCAGTACGTCGCCGTGTTCAACATCGACGGCGTCTCGTGGGCCTACGAGGCCGACTTCGATGAGACGGCCCGCGCGATGAAGCTCGGCCGCGTGCTCGTGGGCGAAGGCGAGCTCGCCGGCGGCGTCCTGCACGGCATCGCCCGTGACCCGGAGAGCGGCCGCTGGGCGTTGTCTTTCTGCACGGCGACGACGCCCACGCAGCTGTTCGTGCTCGACGCGGACGGCACGCCGGATCGGCAGACGGATGAGAAGCCGCTCGGCATCGATCCGGCGCTGCTCTCGCCCGGCGAGGACGTCTCGTTCGTCTCCCACGACGGCCTGCGGACGTCCGCGCGGCTCTACCTGCCGTCTCCGGAGCTCGACTTCGACGGCCCGAGGCCGCTCGTCTACTACGTGCACGGAGGGCCGCAGGGCCAGGAGCGGCCGAACTTCGCGTGGTTCTCGATGCCGCTCATCCAGGCGCTCACGCTCGAGGGGTTCGCGGTCTTCGTCCCCAACGTGCGCGGCTCGACGGGCTACGGAATGGACTACACGAAGCGTGTCGACCACGACTGGGGTGGGCAGGACCGGCTCGACCACGTGCACGCGATGACGGAGGTGCTGCCGAACGACGAGCGAGTCGACGCGAGCCGTGCCGGCGTCGTCGGCCGCTCCTACGGCGGCTACATGACGCTGACGCTGGCGGGGCGGCACCCGGAGCTGTGGTCGGCCGCGATCGACATGTTCGGCCCATACGACATGTTCACGTTCCTCGACCGCATCCCGCCGACGTGGAAGCCGTACTTCGAGCTCGCCGTCGGGCATCCGGAGCGCGACAAGGACTTCCTCACCGATATCTCCCCGAAGACGCACATGGACAATCTCGCGTGTCCGATGCTCGTCATCCAGGGCAAGAACGACCCGCGCGTGGTGGAGCAGGAGTCGGCCGACCTCGTCGAGGCCATGCGTGCCCAGGGCAAGGACGTCGACTACCTCATGTTCGAGGACGAGGGCCACGACGTCTTGAAGCTGCCCAACAAGGTGCGCTGCTACGAGACGATCGTCGACTTCTTCAAGAAGCATCTGTAGTCGCTGACGCATGTACACCCCTCCGGGCAGGGATGTCCGGGGGGGTGCTTAACCTCAACGCGTGAAGGTTCTCGGCATCGACCCGGGTACGGCTGCATGCGGATACGGCATCGTCCACGAAGAAGACGGACGCCTCAGGGCAATCGCCTTCGGGTCGTGGACCACCCCCGCCAGAGAATCCCCGGCGCTCCGGCTCAGGACGATCTACGAGCGGGTGGCGGAGCTCATCGAGGAGCACGCGCCGGGTGCCGCCGCGCTCGAGGAGTCGTACGTCGGCGCCGACGCCCGCATCGCGCTCTCTGTCGGGCAGGCCCGGGGCGCGGTACTCGTCGCCTGCGCGCGCGGCGGCGTTGACTGCGTCGAGTACGCGCCGAGCCTGGTCAAGAAGTCCGTCTGCGGCTACGGCCGAGCCGACAAGGCCCAGATGCAACGGATGGTGAAGGCTGTGCTTGCGCTGGACGCGGTGCCGGAGCCGCACCATGCCGCCGACGCGCTGGCCGTCGCCATCTGCCACGCGCTCGCGCCGCCGCTCCTGAGAAAGATCGCGTCGTGATCTCACAACTCCGGGGCAAGCCCGTCAGGCGTGGAACGGACGGTCTCGTCCTCGACGTGGGCGGGGTCGGTTATCTCCTGCACGCGACACCACGCGCGCTCGCCCGAGCTGCCGGCTCGAAGGAGGTGACGGTCGAGACCTACCTCCACGTGCGCGAGGACGCCCTCCAGCTGTTCGGGTTTGCCGACGCGGCGGAACGAGAGCTCTTCGAGCAGCTGCTCTCGGTCTCGGGTGTGGGGCCGAAGGTGGCGCTTGCGATCGTCTCGGGCTCCACTCCCGCCGAGCTTCGCCGCGCGATCGCACGCGAGGACACGGCGCGCTTCGAGGCGATTCCCGGCATCGGCCGCAAGACGGCGCAGCGTGTCGTCCTGGAGCTGAAGGGGTCGCTTCCGGTCGAGGCAGAGCCGTCGATCGAAGGGGACGGACATGTCGTCGCACGCGACGCGCTGGTCGAGCTCGGCTACACGATCGTCGATGCCGAGTCCGTGCTCGCCGCCATCGATCCCGCGCTGCCGCCCGAGGAACGCGTTCGCCAGGCACTGAGGCAGGCGGCATGAGTGCCGAGCGACTCGTGTCGCCCGTGCTCGAGACCGAGGGCGACGAGGAGCTCGACCACTCGCTCCGCCCCCGGACACTCGACGAGTTCATCGGCCAGGAGCGCCTGCGCGAGCAGCTCTCCATCGCGCTCGAGGCAGCCCGTGGACGTGGCGAGGCGCTGGAGCACGTCCTCCTGGCAGGACCCCCGGGCCTCGGCAAGACGAGCCTCGCGCATGTCATCCGCGCCGAGCTCGGCGTAGGACTGCGGTCGGTGGCCGGTCCTGCGCTCGACCGGAAGGGCGACCTCGCGGCCATCCTCACGGCGCTCGAGGAGCGCGATGTGCTGTTCGTGGACGAGATCCATCGTCTCGCGCCTGCAGTCGAGGAGATCCTCTATCCGGCGCTCGAGGACTTCCGCCTCGACATCGTCGTCGGCCAGGGGCCTTCCGCGAGGACGCTCGCGCTCGACCTGCCGCCGTTCACGCTCGTCGGCGCGACGACGCGCACCGGCCTGCTGACGACGCCGCTGCGCGACCGCTTCGGCATGACGTTCCGGCTCGGCTACTACGAGCAGCAGGAGCTGTCGGCCATCGTCCGGCGCTCGGCGCGCATCCTCGCCGTCGAGATCGCCGACGACGCGGCGAACGAGATCGCACGCCGCTCGCGCGGCACGCCGCGCGTGGCCAACCGCATCCTCCGGCGCGTGCGTGACGTGGCCGAGGTGCGGCATTCCGGCACGATCACGACCGACGTGGCCGATGACGCTTTGACGCTGCTCGAGGTCGATAGCGAGGGGCTCGAGCGGATGGACCGTGAGCTGCTGGGGGCCGTGGCGACGAAGTTCGAGGGCGGGCCGGTGGGGCTGTCCACGCTGGCCGTCGCGCTCGGCGAGGAGCCGGACACGATCGAGGACGTCTACGAGCCCTACCTGCTCCAGCTCGGCTTCCTCCAGCGGACGCCGCGGGGCCGCGTGATCACGAAGCTCGGCCTCGAGCATGTCGGGGC
This sequence comes from uncultured Actinomycetes bacterium, assembly GCA_963704335.1. Taxonomy (GTDB): domain Bacteria; phylum Actinomycetota; class Thermoleophilia; order Gaiellales; family Gaiellaceae; genus PALSA-612. The sequence continues at coordinate 2,745,959 of OY969889.1, read as the reverse complement.
GACCATCGCCGCCGACGGCGCCCTGTTCTGATGGCCGAGCAGATCTGGGTTCCCGGCGCTCCGCAGCCATCGCTCGAGGATTTCGTCACGCGTCTACGGGAGCACATCGAGCGCTTCGCACGCGAGCAGGCCGACGGTCAGGCGGCTGTAGCGGTCGAGCTACGCGACGGCTCTCTGTACAGGCTGCTGTCGATCGCAGACGCGCCAGGCTACGGCTTCGTCACGCTGACTCCCTACCGCGAGGACGGGGACCCGGAGGAGCTGATCGTGCCCGTGGCCGCGATCGCCGCCATCAAGTTGAACCGGATGGAGGAGCACCCGCCGTTCGGGTTCGCGCAGTCGCCGGCTAAGGCTTGAACTGGAGCTCGTGCCACGACGGCACCGGCGCCAGCTCGAGTAGCGCACGATCGCCGTTCGGCTCCGAGTACGTGAACTCACCGGAGCGCTCGTCCCACTCGATGTCGAGCAGCCCCTTCTTCACGCGGTGGTCGAGCCACGCGCTGCGGAAGACGAGCTTGCGCAGCCAGTAGACGAGCGACTCGTCACCGACGAGGGAGATCCGCTCCCAGTGCCGGACGAGATAGTGGCCGAGAGCGCTGCGGGGAACGCACAGCTGTCCGTCCGCGGTGAGCTCGACCAGGTCGGCCGTCTCATCGCAGTCGAGCTCGTTTCTCTCCACGAGGCCGAGCTTGACGGCAGCTGCCACGACGCGCTCCTCGAAGTCTTGCCGGCCGAACGAGAACCGGTACGACCTCGGTCCGGCGCGGAACTCGACTTCGTAGTCGTCGCCCGAGCAGTAGTCGGCGTCCATGGGCCCAGGATAACTAGCCCGGACCCCGACGACGCCTCATCGACGCCGTCCGGCGAGGGCCGTACCTTCGACGCATGGACTGGGTGCTTGCTCCCTGCGACACGCGCGCCGCTCGGAAGCTCGCCGAGGAGGTCGGCGTCTCCGAGATCGCCGCCCGCGTGCTGATCCGGCGTGGCTATGACGACGCTGCTTCGGCGACGACGTTCCTGGCCGGCGAGCCGCCCGGCCACGACCCGCACCTGCTCGGAGATGTGAAAGGTGCGTGCCAACTCATCCACAGGGCGATCGCCGACGGGACCCGCATCTGTGTCCACGGCGACTACGACGTGGACGGCATCTGTGCGACGGTGCTCGCCGTCACCTGCCTCACGGAGCTCGGAGCCGACGTCGGCTGGCATCTGCCCAGCCGTTTCGAAGAGGGCTACGGGCTCTCGAGCCAGACCCTGGAGAAGCTCGCCGAGGACGGCTACGGGCTCGTGCTCACCGTCGACTGTGGCATCACCGCCGTCGAGGAGGTCGCGGCCGCCAGGCGACTTGGCCTGGAGGTCATCGTCACCGACCACCATCGGCCCGGAGACGAGCTGCCGGACTGCCCCATCGTCGCTACCCGGCCCTCGTCGTACCCGTTTCCGGAGCTCTGCGGCACCGGCGTTACGTTCAAGCTCTTGCAGGCGCTCGCGGACGATCCGCTCGAGCGCCACCTCGACCTCGTCGCGCTGGCCACGATCGCCGACGTCGTCCCGCTCGTCGACGAGAACCGTGCGTTTGCGATTGCCGGCCTGAAGCAGCTCGCGCGCACGCAACGGCCCGGTCTGCGCGCGCTCATGCGGTCGGCGCGCGTGGATCCTGCCGTCGTCGATGAAGGCGCCGTGGGCTTCCGCCTGGCACCGCGCATCAACGCTGCGGGCAGGCTCTGCCGGCCCGAGATCGCGCTCGATCTGCTGATGTGCGCGGACGACAAGGAGGCGGGCGAGCTGGCCGCGAGGCTCGAGGAGCTCAACCGCGACCGCCAGGCCGTCGAGGAGCGGATCCTGCGCGAGGCGTCGCGGCGGATCGACGAGTGGCCCGACACCCGTCGCCGACAGCGCGGCTACGTCCTCGCCGACGAGGACTGGCACGAAGGCGTTATTGGCATCGTCGCCTCCCGGCTGGTCGAGCGTTATCGGCGGCCGGTAGTGCTGATCGCGGGCACGGACGGCGAGTGGAAGGGGTCGGGTCGCTCGCTGGGCGCGTACGACCTGCACGCCGGGCTGACCGCCTGCGCAGACCATCTCGATCGCTTCGGAGGTCACCGCGCCGCCGCGGGCCTCTCCATCCGGCCGGAGGCGATCGACGCGTTCGCCGAGGCGTTCGCTGCGCACGCTGATGCCCATCTGACCGAGGACGAGCTGCGGCCGGTGACGATTGTCGACGCAGCTGTCCCGGGCTCGGCGTTGACGCTCGGCTTGGCCGAGGAGTTGCGTCGCCTCGCGCCTTTCGGGCTCGGCAACCCGGGCGTAACACTTCTGCTCCCAGGCTGTGAGCTCAGCGACCTGCAGACGGTGGGCGAGGGGAAGCATCTCCGCTTCCGCGTTCGCGAGCGCAGCCGTCCTGCCGGGAGCGCCATCGCGTTCGGGATAGGCCCTCAGCTCGACCGCTTCCGGCGTGAGGGTGCCTTCGACCTCGCCTTCCGCCTCGAGGAGAACCGCTGGAACGGCACGGTGGCGCCGCAGCTCGTCGTGCGACACATCCTCGAGGGCGACGAGCGCTACCAGGCATTGAGAGCGCAGCTGGCTGCGGAGTGGGAGGCGGGGGAGGCTGCGTGGAGCGCCGAGGGACGCGCGATCTTCGAGGAGCTCGCGATCGACGGCTCGCGCGTCATCAGTCTCTACGAGTCGGAGAGCTTTCGTGCGCTGATGGCGGAACCCGAGACGCTGCTCGCGCAAGCAGCATAGGATCTGCGCGTGCTGAGGCTGACGGGGAGCGCAGCGGCATGCCTTGCGGTCGCTGCGATGGCGACGGTTTCGATTTCAGCGGGGACGTCCGCGACCGTCGTCAAGCAGGTCGTCACCGGCGCCGACCACACGTGCGCGCTCATCGCCGGCGGCACGGTCAAGTGCTGGGGAGCGAACAACTTCGGCCAGGTTGGTGACGGCACCGACGAGGATCGCTCGAAGCCGGTTGCCGTGAAGGGGCTCTCCGGCGTCAAGAAGCTCGTCGCCGGCCAGTGGACGACGTGCGCCTGGCTCGCGAAGAGCGTCAAGTGCTGGGGCAACAACACGTACGGCGAGCTTGCCGACGGGACCAAGACCGAGCGGCGCCGCCCGGTGACGGTCAAGGCGCTCGCCGGCGTCAAGGCCATCGCGCCGGGCTTCGACCACGCGTGCGGCCTGTGGGCCGGAGGCACGGTCAAGTGCTGGGGATCGAATGCCAGAGGCCAGCTCGGCACGGGCACCGGCAAAGACAGCCTGAAGCCTGTCGCCGTGCGCGGCCTCTCGGGAGTGACGGCGCTCGCTTCCGGCGAGACACACACATGTGCCATCGTCGCCGGCGGCAAGGTCATGTGCTGGGGCGAGCACGACTCCGAGCTGATCGGCGACACGCCCCGGACGAAGACCGGCATCTCCGGCGCGAAGCAGATCGTGGCGGGCTCCACGCATACGTGCGTGCTCGTCTCGGGGAAGGCGCGCTGCTGGGGTGGCCAGCCGTACGGGCAGCTCGGCAACGGCTCGACGACGACGAGCTCGAGCCCGGTGGTGGCTGCGGGCGTCGGCAAGGTGAAGCAGCTGACGGCGGGCAGCGTCTGGACGTGCGCTCTGATCACGGGCGGTACGGTCAACTGCTGGGGCAACAACCGGGCCGGCTCGGTCGGAGACGGCTCGACGACAGACCGGCTGAAGCCGGTCGCCGTGAAGGGTCTGACGAAAGTGCAGAGCCTGGACGCCGGCGGCGCACACACCTGCGCGCTGCTCTCAGGCGGCAAGGTCAAGTGCTGGGGCGGCAATCGCTTCACCGGCGCGCTCGGCGACGGCACGGAAGAGAATCGCCTCAAGCCCGTGGCCCCGAAGGGCCTCTAGCGCACTGCTAGCCGCGCGACGCGGCGAGCGAGTCGAGCTCGACCAGCATGCGGGTGAGGCGGCGAATGGCCCGCGCGCGGGCTCTCATGCGGATCCGTCTGAGCAAGAGTCTCCCTTTCGTCAGTTCCCTCGCCATTCCTTTCGGAAACCGGCCGGCGGCGCATGAGCCCTCGTTCGGACCGCCGTCTACACTTGGAGCATGGCGGTTATCGAGGCTCAGGAACGGCATGAGCATCTCGTAGAGGAGCTGATCGCCGACGTCGAGGCTTACAAGCCCGACGTCGACCGCGACCTGCTGCGCCGCGCGTTCGCCTACGCCGAGCGCGCTCACGAGGGCCAGCGCCGCCGGTCTGGTGAAGCCTTCATCCGCCATCCGTGGGGCGCCGCCAAGATCCTCGCCACGCTTCACGTGGACGAGCAGACGCTAGCGGCCGCCCTGCTCCACGACGTGGTCGAGGACACGGAGTCGGACATCGCCGACGTGAAGGCCGAGTTCGGCGACGAGATCGCCCGGCTCGTCGAGGGCGTCACGAAGCTGACCCGGATCCAGTTCGCGAGCCGCGAGCACGCGGAGGTCGAGAACTACCGGAAGATGATCGTGGCGATGGCGCAGGACCCGCGCGTCATCCTGATCAAGCTCGCCGACCGCCTGCACAACATGCGGACGATCGAGTACCTCGGCCGCCAGAAGCAGCTGCAGAAGGCCAAGGAGACGCTCGAGGTGTACGCGCCGATCGCCCACCGGCTCGGCATCCACGCCATCAAGTGGGAGCTCGAGGACCTCTCCTTCGAGCGGCTGCACCCGCGCAAGTTCGCGGAGATCGAGGCCATGGTGGCCGAACGCCGAGGCGACCGCCAGGAGCACGTGAAGAAGGCGTCGCAGGTGCTCCAGCGCGAGCTGGAGAAGGCGGACATCCCGACCGACATCTCGGGACGCGCGAAGCACTTCTATTCCATCTACGACAAGATGGTCCGCAAAGGTCGGGAGTTCAACGAGATCTACGACCTCACGGCCATGCGGGTCATCGTCGAGCGTTCCGGCGACGAGGGAACGCGCGACTGCTACGGCGCGCTCGGCCTCATTCACTCGCTCTGGAAGCCGATGCCCGGCCGCTTCAAGGACTTCATCGCCATGCCCAAGCTCAACCGCTACCGGGCGTTGCATACGACGGTGATCGGGCCGGAGGGGAAGCCGCTCGAGATTCAGATCCGCACCAGGGAGATGCACCGCGAGGCGGAGTTCGGCATTGCCGCCCACTGGGTCTACAAGAAGGGCAAGCGGGGCAAGGGAGACGCGGAGTGGACGGCGTGGATGCGATCGCTCATCGACTGGCAGTCCGACGAGGCGGACCCTCGCGAGTTCATGACCACGCTTCGCAAGGACTTCTTCTCGGAAGAGGTCTACGTGTTCACGCCCAAAGGGGAGGTGAAGACGCTCCCGTCCGGCGCGACGCCGATCGACTTCGCGTACGCCGTGCACACGGACGTCGGCCACCGCACTGTCGGCGCGAAGGTCAACGGCCGCATCGTGCCGCTCCACTACGAGCTGAAGAGCGGCGACTTCGTCGAGATCCTCACCGCCAAGACCGGGCGCGGCCCGTCGCGCGACTGGCTCTCGCTCGCCGCGTCCTCCCGCGCGCGCAACAAGATCCGCCAGTGGTACTCGCGGGAGACGCGCGAGGAGACCGAGCAGAAGGGCCGCGAGGCGCTGGAGCAGGCTCTCAAGGCGCAGAAGCTGCCGTACAAGAAGCTCCAGGGGTCGGCGGTGCTCGCGCAGGTGATTCGCGAGACGGGGTTCAAGAAGGCCGAGGACTTCTACATCGCGCTCGGCTCCGGGAAGCTCCCGCCCACGCAGATCGTCCGCAAGGTCATCCAGCGCTTGAAGACCGAGGAGGTGGCCGAGGAGGAGACCGTCACGCGCAAGCCCACGCGCGCCCGCCCGGCGACGAGCCAGGCCGTCGGGATTCGCGTGGAGGGTGTCGACGACGTCCTGGTGCGGCTCGCCAAGTGCTGCACGCCCGTGCCGGGCGACGAGATCCTCGGCTACATCTCGCTGGGGCGTGGCATCACGATCCACCGCCAGGACTGTCCGAACGTCAAGGCGCTGCGACGGAATCCGGAGCGGCTGACGCCGGTCTCCTGGGACGGCGACAGCTCCCGGAGCTTCCACGTTCAGGTGGCCGTCGACTCGTGGGATCGCCCGCGGCTGCTGGAGGACGTCGCGAGGACGTTCGCCGAGCACGGCGCGAACATCGTCGCGTACGGCGGTGTCGTCGAAGACCAGATGGCCCGCAATCGCTATACGGCGGAGCTCGGCGACGTAAAGTCGCTGCGGGCGCTCCTGAACGCGCTACGGCAGATCGACGGCGTCTTCGACGCCTACCGAATGACGCCCCAGTAGGCGTCGCCGGTCGCCGCAGCGACGCCCTGTGGACGAATTGGCACACAATTGGCACAACTCAGTGCCAGGCACTGGGACGTGTCCCGAATGACCGACATTCATCCCACAGCCGCGGCCGGGTTCTCGGCCGCGGCGGCGGTCTACGAGCGGGCACGGCCCGGCTATCCGGACGAGGCGGTGGCCTGGGTCGCCGAGCGGCTCGGCATCGGGCCCGGGCGCGACGTGCTCGACCTCGCCGCGGGCACGGGCAAGCTCACGCGCCAGCTCGTCCCGCTGGGAGCCCGAGTCGTCGCCGTCGAGCCGATCGACGCCATGCGCGCCGAGCTCGAGCGGGCCGTACCGGGCGTGAAAGCGTTTGCCGGAACCGCTGAGGCCATCCCGCTCGCCGACGGAAGCATGGACGCCGTCACGTGCGCGCAGGCGGCGCACTGGTTCCGCGCCGACGAGGCCGCTCGTGAGATCAGGCGCGTGCTCCGCCCAGAAGGCCGCCTGGCCCTGCTCTGGAACGTCCGCGACCTCGAGGACCCGAAGCAGGCGCGTGTCGACGAGCTGCTTGCTCCTCATCGCAGCGAGTTCCGCTCCGGTGAGCAGCACTGGCGAGCGGTCCTCGGACCGGCGGAGCACCGGACCTGGCGGCACGAGCAACGGCTGACGCTCGAGGAGTACGTCGACCGAATCGCCTCGACGAGCTTCGTTGGCGCGATGAATCCCGAGCGGAGAGGTGAGTTCTTGAACGAGGTCAGGGACGCGCTCTCCGGCTTCGCCGAGCCGCTCGACCTGCGCTATCTGACCGAGGTTTACATCTCCGACGCGAATCCCCCGGAAGGGGGATGAAGCCGCCGACAGAAGCGGTACCCCCTTCGAGGGAGTGCTTGTCCGATTGGCCCTATTTGCAGGGACTCCTAGCTCGAACGAGGGACTCGGTCACTCCTCGAGGTCGTCGCCCTCGAAGGCGCGGATCCCCTCCCGGAACGATTCGGGTACCTGCGTGGCCGTGTGCGTGGCGAGCTCGACGAGCACAAGCGTCTGGTGGGCGGTGACCAGGAGCAGGTCATCCTCCACGCGATAGGCGGCGCACTCGTAGGTGACGCTCGTGCGCCCGATGCGCGAGATACGCACGAAGACCTCGATCAGGTCGTCGAAGCGGGCCGGCGCGAGGTAGTCGATCGCGTTCGCACGCATGACGAACTCGTGCTTATGACGTTGCCCGCTGTACGCCATCCCGAGGTGCCGGTGGTACTCGACGCGGGAGAGATCGAAGTACGGCATGTAGCGGCCGTAGTAGACGATCCCCTGCGCGTCCGTGTCCGAGAAGCCGACACGGTCGAGCGCCGAGTACTTGAACGGCGGCTTGCGGTCGGTGAGACGGCCGAGCTCGAGCGTCACGCGCCGATGCTACTCCGAGCGCTCATCGCTTCGGCCAGAAGGCTCGGCTCGAGCCCGTAGACGGTCGCGCCGCCGCGGCCAGTCATCGTCTCGGCGGAGAGGAGCGCGTTGACGATCGCTTCCTCCGTCGCCTCGATCGCGGCGTAGAACAGCGGGTTCAGCGCGTCCTGCGGGACAGGCTCTATCCGCTGCGTCGGGCCCGTGGAGAACGCGATTGCGAAGTCTCCGCTCGACCATTCGCCCGCGCCGCCGGTGCGCGCCACGCCGAGCATCGCTCGCAGTGCGAGGGCGTTGCACTGGTGCGGGAGCAGCGGCGCGTCGGTCGCGACGACGACGACGATCGAGCCGGCGCCCCCCAGGGCGGGACGAGGCGGCAGGGGCACGCGGTCGGGGTCGATGAGGCGGCCGACCGGAACGCCCTCGACAACGAGCCGCGCCCGCGTGCCGTGATTCGCCTGGACGAGGACACCGACGGTGTAGGCGTCTGCCACCCGCGATGCCGTGCCGATGCCGCCCTTGAAACCGTGGGAGATCATCCCGGTGCCGCCTCCGACGTTGCCCTCGTCCACCGGACCGTGCGCCGCCGCGTCCAGCGCCGCCCTAGCGTGCTCGGGCCGGACGTGGAACCCGTTGACGTCGTTGAGGACGCCGTCCCACGTCTCGGCGACCACGGGCAGGCTCCAGGTGCTGCGGTCGCCTGCCAGCGCGGCCGCCACGAGCGCTTCGTGGACTGCGCCGACGGAATGCGTGTTGGTCAGCGCGATCGGCGTCGTCAGCAGCCCCGACTCCTGCATCCACTGGAGACCCGTGACCTCGCCGTTGCCGTTGAGCCGGAACGGCGCCGCGAACGCGGGGAGGTCGCCAGGGACGACGACCGTGACGCCGGTCCGTACGTCGTCGCCCTCGACGAGCGTTGAATGCCCGACGCGGACGCCGGCGACGTCGGTGATCGCGTTCAGCGGGCCGGGCGCGAGGTCGCCGATGACGACTCCGAGGTCTCGCGCGCGCATCCGGCAATGCTAGAGCGGTTCATAGACTGCTGGCATGAAGGTCGGCGTCATGCTGCCGGTGGGAGACATGGACGCGGCGGACGGGTCGTCGACCAGGTGGTCGGACGTGCGAGCTGTGGCGGAAACGGCGGAAGCGTGCGGCCTCGATTCGGTGTGGATTGCGGACCACCTGCTGGCAGAGATGCCGGACGGGACCGTGCACGGCATGCAGGACGCCTGGACGCTGCTCAGCGCAGTGGCGGCTGTCACGTCGCGCGTTGAGCTCGGCCCGCTCGTGCTCTGCAGCTCCTTCCGGGATCCAGGCGTGGTCGCCAAGATGGCGGTCACGCTCGACGAGGTCTCGAACGGCCGTCTCGTGCTGGGGCTCGGTGCAGGCTGGCACGATCCCGAGTACCAAGCCTTCGGCTTTCCCACGACGCACCGCGTGAGTCGCTTTGCCGAGGCACTGGAGATCGTCGTCCGTCTCCTGCGCGGCGAGCGCGTGACGTTCGAGGGCCGCTACTACCAGCTCTCGGACGCTGCGCTGCTACCCCCTCCAGCTCGTCCGATTCCAATTCTGGTCGCGTGCCGGAGACCCCGTATGTTGCGACTGACCGCCACCTGGGCGGATGCCTGGAACACCGCTTGGTACGCGGAGCCGAACGACAAGCTCCAGGCTGAGGTCGAGGAGTTCGAGCGAGCGCTCCAGGATGCCGGTCGCCCCGGCGACGAGGTCCAGCGCACGCTCGGGATCCTGGTGGGAGCCGACCCGGCCGACACGATCGCGCAAAAGCTGCAGACATGGGCCGAGCTCGGGTTCGACCACGTCGTCGCGGAGGTCGAGCCGATCGCGCCCGAGTCGGTCGAACGGCTTGGGTCAGGCGTGCGGCTGTTCCGCGGCGCCTGAGATCACGGAGAGCACCTCGTCGCGCTTCTGCTCCATCAGCTCCTGCGTCCGCGCCTCGAGGTTCAGCCTGAGCAGCGGTTCGGTGTTGGACGGCCTGACGTTGAAGTGCCAGTCCTCGGCGTCCACGGAGATGCCGTCGAGGTGGGAAACCTGACCTTCTGGCCCGAAGCGCTCCTTGAGCTCCTGCAGCCTGACCGGCACGTCGTCGACCGTCGAGTTGATCTCTCCGGTGATGAAGTAGCGCTCGCGGAAGGGGCGGAGGATCTCGGAGAGCGGCTTGCCGGCGCGCGACACGCGCTCGAGCATGAGCAGGAACGGGACGACGCCGGAGTCGGCCTGGAAGAAGTCGCGGAAGTAGTAGTGGCCGGAAACCTCACCCGCGAAGACCGCGTCTTCGGAGCGCATGCGGTGCTTGATGAACGCATGGCCGACGCGATTGACCAGCGGCACACCGCCCGCGCGCTCGACGATCTCCGGTACGGCCCAGCTCGCCCGGACGTCGTAGATGATCTTCCCGCCGGGCTCCTTCGCGAGCGCAGCTTCGGCGAAAAGGGCGGTCGCGAAGTCGCCGGGGACGAACTCGCCGGTGTCGTCGACGAAGAAGCAGCGGTCGGCGTCCCCGTCGAACGCGACGCCGAAGTCGGCGTTCTCTTCCAGCGTCTTCCGCATGATGAACTCGCGGTTTTCCGGCAGCAACGGGTTCGGCTGGTGGTTCGGGAAGCTTCCATCCGGCTCGAAGTAGCAGGTGACGGCTTCGACCGGCAGGCGCTCGAGCACCGGCGGCAGCATGGCGCCTGCCATGCCATTCGCGGCGTCGATCACGATGCGGAGCGGCTTGATGGCCTCGACGTCGACGAACGACAGCACGCGTTCGACGAACGCCGGCCAGATGTCCGCCTCTGTCATCTCGCCACGTCGCTCGACCTGGCCGAAGCCCGCGAGCGCGCGGTCACGGATGTCTAGCAGGCCCGAGTCGCCGCCGACGGGCAACGCGCCGCGCCGGACGATCTTCATCCCCGTGTACTGCTTGGGGTTGTGCGAGGCGGTGACCGCGATGCCGCCCTCCAGCTCGAGCTCGCCGACGGCGCAGTAGAGCATCTCCGTACCGGCCATCCCGATGTCCACGACGTCGGCGCCACCGTCCGCCGCGCCTTCGATCGCCGCGCGTGCCATCGACGGCGCGGAGAGGCGCATGTCCCTGCCGACCGCAATCCGCCGCGGCTCGAACTGCTCGACGTAGGCGCGGCCGATCGCGTAAGCGCCTTCCTCGTCGAGGTCGTCGGGATAAATGCCCCGCACGTCGTAGGCCTTGAAAATCGCGGGATTCAGCACAGGCCTGATGCTATGCCGGAAGTCAGTGGCACGTGACGGCGTTCGTACAATTACATGGTGCGCGGCAACGTAGAGCGAAAGCTGGCGACGGTTCTGTTCATCGACATCGTCGATTCGACGCAGCTCGTCACGGGCGCCGATCCCGAGGTCGTCCGCCGCCGGGTGGCCGAGTTCTTCGACCGTGTCTCGCACTGCGTCACGGTGCACGGTGGCATCGTCGAGAAGTTCGCCGGCGACGCCGTGCTCGCCGCCTTCGGCATTCCGCAGGCCCATGAAGACGATGCCGAGCGTGCTGCCCGAGCGGCCCTCGGTATGCGCACAGCGATTCGGGAGCTGGATCTCGAGGTGCGTGTCGGCATCGAAGCCGGCGAGGTCGTCGTGGACCAGGCCGATTCGACATTCGCGACGGGTGAAGCCGTCAATCTTGCGGCGCGGTTACAGCAGTCGGCGATGCCGGGAGAGATCCTCGTCGGCCCGACCGCCAACCGCCTTGCCCGCGGGCGGCTGGTCGTGGAGGACGCGGGACCGCTCGAGCTGAAGGGGATGGGAGCGGCGATGCGCGCCTGGCGCGTGATCAGCGCCATCGATGGAGCCCATGTCCACGTCAATGCCCCGCTGGTCGGCCGCGAGACCGAGCTGGAGCTGCTCCAGCACACATACGAGCGAACGATGCGTGACGGCCGCGCCCACCTCTTCACGATCTACGGCGAGCCCGGTGTCGGCAAGAGCCGCCTGGTCCGGGAGTTCGTCGACTCCGTGGACGGCGCGAGCGTGCTCAAGGGCCGCTGCCTGCCGTACGGCGAGAGCGTGACGTACTGGCCGCTCGCGGAGATGATCAAGTCAGCGGTCGGGATCACCGATGACGAGCCGCTGGAAGAGGCATTCGAGAAGCTCCGGGCCTGCTGTGAGGACGATGCCGTAGCGGACCTCGTCGGTCTGGCCTCGGGACTGCTGGAAGCGGTCGAAGGCGAGCGCAGCCCGCAGGAGATCGCCTGGGCGGCACGCGAGGTCATGAGCACACTCGCCGACGTCCAGCCTCTCATCCTCTTCTTCGAGGACATTCACTGGGCGGAGGAGCCGATGTTCGATCTCATCGAGCACATCGCCGACTGGGTGCGCCAGCCGCTGCTGATCGTCTGCCTCGCGCGGCCGGACCTGCTCGACGTGCGACCCGGGTGGGGCGGAGGACGCGTGCGGTCGACGGCCATCGAGCTGGAGCCGCTGTCCGAGGAAGAGAGCCACGAGCTCGTCACCGCCCTCGTCTCCGACCTGGCGGATCCGCCGCCCCTGTCCAAGGGCTTGCTCGACCGTACAGAGGGCAACCCGCTGTTCGTCGAGGAAACCATCCGCATGCTCGCGGAGGGCGGCGACCACGACCGAGTTCCCGACACGCTCCAGGCGCTCATCGCAGCACGAATCGATCACCTGGCGCCCGACGCCAAGGTGTTGCTGCAGCGAGCAGCCGTCATCGGCCGCGTGTTCTGGAAGAGTGCGATCAAGCACGTCGCTCCGAACCTCGACGTGGAGGCGTTGCTCGACGACTTGCTGCTGCGGGAGTTCGTGCTTCGCGAGGAGCGCTCCTCGATCTCGGGTGAGACCGCGTTCCGTTTCAAGCACATGCTGATCAGGGAGGTCGCGTACGGGGGGCTGTCCAAGCAGTCTCGCGCGCAGCAGCACGCGAGGTTCGCGGAGTGGCTCAAGGAACGCGCCGGTGAGGAGCTGCTCGAGATTCGCGCCCACCACCTCGACCACGCGACTCAGCTCCTGACCGAGCTGGACGGTGCAGCGCCGGCCGAGTTGGCGCAGGAGGCGGCGGAAGCGCTTACAAGCTCCGGAAAGCGTGCGCTGAATCGCGAGCAGTACAAGTCTGCGCGGCGGCAGCTCGTACGAGCCGTCGAGCTCGAGCCCACCCTCCGGCGTCGGTACTACGCAGCGCGTGCGGTCTGGAGGCTAGGCGACCTGACGGCGGTGTCCGTCGAGATGGAGAAGGTTCGCGCAGAGGCTGAGGCCCAGGGCGAGACGCTGATGGAGGCGCTGGCCTTGACCGCACTCGGGGATGCAGTTCTCAGGCAATCCGGAGACACCGCGCGGGCGCAGGAGCTCATCGATCGTGCGCTCGAGCTGCAGAAGGACGAGACGGACGTCGACGCCCACTTCGACTCGCTCATCGTGCGAATCGGCATCGCCAGTATGCGTGGCTCGATGACCGAGGCCGTTCCGTACATCGAGCAGGCCTTCGCCGTCGCGCTCGCGGCCGGCCGCAAGGATCTCCAGACAATCGCGTCGCAGGCGCTGGCCCAGGCGCACATCGTCCGGCTCGAGCTGGACAAGGCCGAGCGCTTGATCCAGAAGGCCGTCGAGCTGGCCAACGAAAGCGGAAGTCCTCGCGCGAGGGGTCAGGCGCTGCTCACTCTTGGCTTGCTCCATCGCAGCCGGAAGGAGTTCGAAACGGCCGAAGGGGCCTATCAGCTAGCGCGCGAGCTGTTCGCCGAGATCGGTCACGCGACCCTACTCTCGTACTCGCTCTCCAGCATGGCGGACGTGGCCTTCGAGACGGGAGACCTCAAGCGCTCCGAGAAGCTCCTGCGGGAGTCGATCCGCCTGCTCGCCCCCCTCGGCCAGCATCGCGAGCTCGCCGAGTCCCAGGCCGAGCTGGCACGTGTGCTGGCGGAGCAGGGCAAGACGGACGAGGCCGAGCGCTTCCTGGGCGAGGCGCAGGAGTACCTGCCCTCGGCGGAACCGCAGCTGCGGCTGTTCATCGTGCTGGCAGAGGCCGCCGTGCGCACCGCTGAGGAACGGGAGGAAGAGGCGGAAGAGCTTTTCGTCGAGGCGCTCGCGATCACCGACGAGGTCGACTTCCCGGCTATCGAGGCGGAGGTGCTGCGACGGATTGTCCGTTTCCTCGAGGACTCGGGCCAGAACGGAAAAGCGGCGCCTTACGAGGAGCGACTGGCCGCGCTCGTGCCTGCCGAGAGCACCGCCGAGATCGCCTGATTCGACTCCTCGTCCGGCGACTCGCCGATCACGGTCGCCGGCCGATCGAAGCGATCGAGAGCGTCACGTAACGGGTCGGCGCGCAACGTGCCCTCGCCGTAGTGGAGGTGCTTCGTCTCGTTGCGGTTCGCGAACGCGATGTCCGAGAAGTGGATGTGGAACGGAGAGCCCGGTTCCTGGACAGCGTCCACCGCCTCGAGCGCTGCCTGGAACGGCTCGGTCTCTGTGTACTCGCCGTCGCTCGTCGCATGCATGTGGGCGAAGTCGAGCACGGGGCGTACCCAGGCGGTCCGACGCGAGATCTCGAGCACGTCGTCGAGCGAGCCCAGGTCGCGCACGCGCCCCATCACCTCCACGCCGAACGGAACGGCGCGTTCCTTGCCTTCCAGTCGCTCGCGGAGCTCGCCCAGTTGCTCGACCACGGCGTCGAGGGCGTCCTCGCGAGTGCGCTCGAGCAGGAAGCCGGGATGGAAGACCACTACTTCGGCGTCGCATGCCTTCGCGATTCCCGCCGAGTGGTCGAGCATGCCGACAGCCATGTTGAGCTTCTTGCCGCGCTCGGCGTGGCCCATGAAGCCAGCCAGCGGTGCGTGTACCGACAGCGCGAGGTCGCGCTCGCGGGCGAGCTCGCCGAGCCGCCCGGCGAAGTCGTAGTCCATCCAGAAGCGCGTTTCGAAGTCGATCTCGCAGGCCGTGTAGCCGCGCTCGAGGAGCAGCTCGACCGCCCGCTCGGGGCTATCCTGGGAGGGCACGCGGGCAGGCCCGAAGCGGATTTCGCCCATGTAACGGACGCTACCGCACGCAAGCCTGCCTCCGTCCGACGCTGTTTCTACGGTGTTCCCATGGCTAATAGACCTTCCCGCGTAGACCTGCTCGAGCTCGACATCGACCTCAGGCTCGCCGATCTGTGGCGCGAGCTGTCCGAGATCCAGGACTGGAACATGGAGATCGCGGCTGCGTTCATGCGCGCTGCCTATGGCAAGGGCTACTGCGACGCGTTGACCGAGGACGACGCGGGGTCGCTCTGCCTCGACCACGGGTACCGGCTCCCCGCCAAGCGGGACGCCCAGCGGTCGTAGGCTCCGAGTCCGCGCGCTAGAATCGCCACGTGGCGCGAAAGCGGAGTCCCGCGCGGCTCGTGGTCGCACTTTCCGTCGCTGCGACCCTCGCCGTCTTCCTGCTCTACACGTCGATTGCCGGCGGCACGACCGCGTCGCTGCGGCCGAGCCAGCTCTCGGCGCATGCGAACGAGAAAGTGCAGCTTGCCGGCCTCGTGATCGGCCCCGTGGCGGGCGATCCGTACGAGGGCGGGATGCGCTTCCGCCTGCGCGACATCGACGGCAAGGCGATCGTGTCCGTCGTGTACACCGGGTCCAAGCCCGACCTCTTCCGCCCGGGTCGCCACGTGTATCTCAAGGGAATGCTCCAGCAGGGCACGTTCGTAGGCGAGCGCAACTCGCTCGTGACGAAGTGCCCGTCGAAGTACGTTCCCAAGAAGCAGGCGTAGCCCGTGGCCGAGCTCGGGCGCGCGGCGCTCATCGTCTGCCTCGGCCTCTCCGTGTACGCGCTGCTGGCAGGCTCGCTCGCGGCGTGGGAGGGTAAGCGGCGCCTCGCCGCGTCTGCACAGAACGCCCTGATCGCGGCATTCGGCGCCGCTGCCGTTGCGGCGGCAGTGCTGATCAGCGCTCTCGTCCGCCACGACTTCTCGTTCGTGTACGTCGCCGACTTCACGAGCGAGCGGCTGCCGCTCGGCTACACGCTGTCGGCGTTCTGGGGCGGACAGGCGGGGTCGCTCCTCCTCTGGCTCCTTGTCCTGACGGCGATGAGCGCGGTCGCAGTGCTCTTCAACCGCTACGCCGCACGCGAGGTGATCGCCTGGGCGGTGCCCGTGCTCGGTCTCGTTGCGGCGTTCTTCGCGTTGCTGCTGGTGGCGGTGGCGAGCCCGTTCGAAACGCAGGCCGCTCCCGCCGATGGAAACGGGCTCAACCCGAGCCTCCAGAACCCGTACATGGTCGTCCACCCGCCCATGCTCTATCTCGGCTACGTCGGTCTGACGATCCCCTTTGCGTTTGCGATGGGCGCGCTGCTGGCGGGCCGCACGGACGAGCGTTGGATCGTCGCCACCCGGCGCTGGACGCTCGGCGCCTGGGCGTTCCTCGGTATCGGCCAGCTGCTCGGCGCGCACTGGGCATACGTCGAGGTGGGATGGGGCGGCTACTACGCCTGGGACCCGGTGGAGAATGCCGCGCTCATGCCGTGGCTCGCGGCGACTGCCTTCCTGCACTCGGTGATGGTGCAGGAGAAGAAGGGGATGCTGAAGGTCTGGAACGTGCTGCTCGTCATCCTCGCCTTCTGCCTCGCCGTGTTCGGGACGTTCCTCACGCGCTCCGGGATCGTCAACTCCATCCATTCATTCACGCAGAGCTCGATCGGACCGTGGTTCCTCGGATTCATCATCGGCATCACGCTCGGCTCGCTGGCGCTCGTCCTCTACCGGCTGCCGTTGCTGCGCGCCAAGACGAAGCTCGAGTCGGCGATCTCGCGGGAGGCGGCGTTCCTCTACAACAACCTGCTGCTCATCGCCCTGTGCCTGACGATTCTCTGGGGCGTGATCTTCCCGATCGTGTCCGAGGCCGTACGCGGCGAGTCGGTGACGGTTGGCCCGCCGTACTTCAACTTCTTCCTCCGCGTCTTCGGGATCCCGTTGCTGCTGTTGATGGGAATCGGGCCGCTCGTCGCGTGGCGGCGCGCGTCGATCTCCTCGCTGAAGCGCACACTGGCCTGGCCTGCACTGGTCGCCGTCGTGACCGGAGGCGTGTTGTTGCTCTTCGGCGCCGGCTCGTCGCTGCCCGGCCTCGTGACGTACACCTTCTGCGCGTTCGTGCTGGCGTCGATCGCGATCGAGTTCGCAAAGGGCACTCAGGCGCGGCGTGCGCTCACGGGCGGCAGCTGGCCGGCCGCGTTCTCGGGTCTCCTGGCGCGCAACCGGCGACGCTACGGCGGTTACGTCGTCCATGCGGCGATCGTCCTGCTCGCCATCGGCGTGGCCGGCTCCTCGCTGTACCAGACGACGCGTGAGGGGAAGCTCTCACCCGGCCAGTCACTCGAGGCGGCGGGCTACACGCTCACGTACCGCGAGCTGACGCGCGAGCCGCGGTCGAATCACACCGCCGTACGCGCTCACGTCGACGTCTACCGCGACGGGGAACTGGTCAGTCAGATCGAACCGGGGAAGAATCGCTACGCCGCCGAGCAGCAGGTGTCGAGCGAGATGGCTATCTACACGAACTGGCTTCGCGCAGAGGACATCGACGTCATCGCCGACCAGGTGAACCCCGACGGAAGCGTCTACTTCAAGGTGCTCGTGAAGCCGCTAGTCAATCTGATCTGGGTGGCGGGGTTCGTGTTCTTCGCCGGAGCCGTGATCGCTCTCTGGCCGGATGCGAGAGAGAGCCGCCGCTTCGCCGAGCGCTATGAGCGCGCCGTCGCGGCGAAGGCATGAGCGCATCGACGTGGGCGCTGCTGCTCGGTGGGCTCTTCGCCGCGGCCTGCGCCGTCTATGTGGCGCGGCCGTTCCTCCGCGAGCCGGCCGTGGCCGCCGCTGACGACAAGCTCGGTGCGCTGGACGAGCGGGGAAGGGAGCGGCTGGCGCTCGTCGAGGAGCGGGACCGTGCGCTCGACGCGCTGAAGGAGCTCGAGCTCGACCATCGCACCGGCAAGGTGTCGGACGAGGATTACCGCTCTTTGGTCGCACCGCTGCGCGCCGAGGCTGCCCGGGCGATGAAAGCGCTCGAGTAAAGCGAGGGAGGGCTGGCAGTCCCACCGGCGAAAGCCGCCGCATGGTCCGCCGTGCGGCTCTCGTGCTCGTGCTCGCCGTTGTGGCTGCTGCCCCTGCCGGCGCGGACACGATCGTCGAGCGCAAGCAGTCCGTGGACGCCGAGATCGCCGCTCTCGGTGAGCAGGTGGCCGAGACCCAGCAGAAAGAGGCTTCGCTTCGCTCGCAAGTCGAGTCGGCCTCGTTCGAGATCCGCGCCCTCGCGGAGCGCGTCAGTGACATCTCCGTCGAGCTGAAGCCGCTGGAGCGCGAGCTCGATCTGCGCCGCGAGCGGTTGCGGCGGCTGAACGAGCTCTTCCGCCTCCAGACGCAGCGCCTCAAGCTTCTACGGCGCCAGCACGCGATCGCGTTGCACCGCCTGGGGGATCGCGTCGACCGGCTCTACCGCCAGGAGCAGACAGACACGCTGTCGCTGCTGCTCACGTCCACGAGCTTCACCGACGCGATCGACATGTTCGACTACCTCCGTCGCATAGCCGACGAAGACCGGCGCATCGCCAACCAGGTAGGGGCGGCGAAGAAGCGAGTGAGGACACAGCGCGAGGAGACGAGGACGACGCGCAAGCGCCATCGCCAGGAGACGCGGGTCGTCGCGGTGCGCATCGACCAGATTCGCGCCCTGCGTGACCGGCTCGCCGCGTCCCGCAGCGGGCTCGTCGCCGCCCAGGTCGAGCGGCAGCAGGATCTCGCCGAGCTGTCGGCCGCCGAGCGCGAGCACGTGGCGGAGATGGAGGCGCTCCAGCAGGTGAGCTCCGAGCTCGCTGCCAAGATCCAGGCAGCGCAGGCGGCGCAGGCCGCAGCGGGCACGGGCGGAGGCTCGCCGTCAGCGGCAGGCTACGTCTGGCCGGTGCTGGGCCCGGTGACAAGCCCCTTCGGCTGGCGCTGGGGGCGCATGCACGAGGGCATCGACATCGCTGCCGGCTCGGGCACGCCGATCCGGGCTGCTGCGGCGGGCACGGTGATCTACGCCGGGTGGCTCGGGGGCTACGGCAACCTCACGATCATCGATCACGGCGGCGGCGTCGCCACGGCCTACGGCCACCAGTCGAGCCTAGCCGCAGGAACCGGCGCGTACGTCGCACAAGGACAGGTGACCGGCTACGTCGGGTCGACGGGCCACTCGACCGGAGCGCACCTGCACTTCGAGGTGCGCGTGAACGGCATTCCGCAGGACCCGCTCGGCTACCTCAGCTAGGAGGGTCTGACCCTCCTAGAACTGCGCGAGGTGCAGGTCGGGCAGGTTGCGGTGGCGCTCGTCGAGGTCGAAGCCGTAGCCGACGAAGAACTCGTCCGGGGCCGTGAAGCCGACGTAGCGCACGGGTAGGTCGTCCACGACGCGGCGGTAGGGGCGGTCGAGCAGCGTGACCACGGCCAACGAACGGGGCGAGCGGAGGGAGAACGACTTCGTCAGGTAGTTGAGCGTCATCCCCGTGTCGACGACGTCCTCGACGATCAGGACGTCACGGTCGAGGATGTCGGAGTCGAGGTCCTTGAGCAGCCGTACCGCGCTCTCACCACCGGTCGAGTGGCCGCCGTACCCGGCGAGCTCGACGAAGTCGACGCGGTGCACGATGGGGAGCGACCGCGACAGATCCGCCAGGAACATGAAGCTCGCCTTGAGTGCGGCCACCAGCACGGGCTCCCGCCCCACGTAGTCCATGGCGATGTCGGCGGCCAGCTCCTGGACGCGCGCGTGAATCTCCCCGGCGGAGAGGTAGATGTCGCCGATCCGAGGATCGGCGCGCGAGTCGGCCGCTTCAGCCGCTAGGAGGCGAGGTCGAGTCTGTATCGCTGGGCGAGGCGTTCGATGTCGCGCTTGTAGAAGAGCTTCACCCGGACGTCCGGATAGCGCTCGCGCACCTTCCGCAGCTTCCGGTTCTTGCGGGTGACGAGCGACTGCTTCATCACCGTGACCTCGATGTAGAGGTTCTGCTCCGGGAGGTAGAAGTCAGGCGTGAAGGCCTCCACGACGCGACCGGCCTCGTCTTCCTCGAGCACGAACGTTCGTGGCTCGTAGGCCCACGGGATGCGGTAGAAGTCGAAGATCTTCGCGCACTCGAGCTCTGCTTCATTGGCGAATTGCGGCGCACCAGAGCCGGAATATGCCTGGAAATCGGGGATTTCCGAGAGCACCGCGAGGAAGGGTAGCAATCGGTCCGGACACCCAGGCATAGGCGACGTGGTAGAAGGCTGGCAAGCGAACTCCGAGGGGGAGCCATGAGCAAGGCGTATGACGAGCTGAAAACCAGGCTGGCTGAGATCGTCGATCTCTACGGCGCCGCCTCGGTGCTGGGCTGGGATCACCGCACGCAGATGCCTCGTAACGGGGCCGTTGCGCGCTCGGAGCAGATGGGGACGCTCTCGAAGCTCATCCACACGATGGCCGTGGACCCCGAGATCGGCCGGCTGCTCGACGAGGCCGCGCCCTGGGCCGAGGAGCAGGGCTACGACTCCCTCGAAGCGAGTCTCGTCCGCGTCGTGCGCCGCGATTACGACAAGCTCGTACGCGTTCCGCCGGAGCTCTCCGCGGAGATGTCCCGCACAGCCGCGATCGCCGAGCCGGTATGGCAAGAGGCGCGCGAGGCGTCCGACTGGTCCATGTTCCAGCCGTACCTGGAGAAGGTGATGGAGCTTCGACGGCAGTACGTGGACTGCTTCGAGCCTGCCGACGAGGACTACGACATCCTCCTCGACGACTACGAGCCGGGCATGAAGACGGCCGACGTGCGTGCGGTCTTCGACGAGCTGAAGGCAGGTCTCGTGCCGCTGATTGCCGAGGTCGCCGAGCGCGCTGACGCCGTCGACGACTCGTTCCTATCCGGTGAGTTCCCGATCGACGCTCAGAAGCACGTGGAGGGCAAGATCCTGGCCGATTTCGGCTTCACCGCCGACTCCTGGCGGCTCGACGAGACCGTGCACCCGTTCGCGACACGGTCGGGCATGGACGACATCCGGCTGACGACGAAGCACCACGAGGACAACATGCACTCGATCTTCTCGTCGATGCATGAGTTCGGCCACGGCATCTACGAGTACGGCGGCGACCGTGCCATGGCGCGCACGCCGCTGGCGCGCGGAACCTCACTCGGCTTCCACGAGTCGCAGAGCCGCATGTGGGAGAACCTCGTCGGCCGCAGCCGCCCCTTCTGGCAGCACTACTACCCGCTCGTCCAGGAGGCGTTCCCCTCGCAGATGAACGGCCTGGACGCGGAGGGGTTCTACCGCGGCATCAACCGCGTAAAGCCGTCCCTCATCCGCATCGACGCGGACGAGGCGACGTACAACCTCCACATCATCCTCCGCTTCGAGCTGGAGCAGGAGATGATCACCGGCCGCCTCTCCGCCGCCGACGTACCGGACGCGTGGGACGCGAAGATGCTCGAGTACCTGGGCGTCGAGGTGCCGGACGTCGCCGACGGCGCACTTCAGGACACGCACTGGGCGGGTGGCGCGATCGGCTACTTCTCGACCTACGCGCTCGGCAACGTCGTGTCGGCGCAGCTCTGGCAGCGGATCTCCGACGAGATCCCCGACGTCTACGAGCAGATCGGCCGTGGCGAGTTCGGCCAGCTGCGTGAATGGCTCCGCGAGCACGTGCACCAGCACGGGCGGAAGTACATGCCGCACGAGCTGCTCGAGCGGACGGTGGGCTCGAAGATGGATCCGAAGCCGCTCCTCGCGTACCTCCGCGGCAAGCTGGGCGAGATCTACGAGCTCGATTCGTAGACTTTCCCCATGACTGCTGGTGCGGAACGTCCGTTTCGGATCGCGCACATTTCCGACGTCCACTGCGGAGGTCCGTATTTCGTCGCCACGCTGCTCGAGCGTGCAATCGCAGAGATCAACGACTGGAAGCCGGATCTTGTCGTCTGCTGCGGCGACCTGACGACGTTCGGCTACAAGCCCGAGTTCGCAGAGGCACGCGCCTTCCTCGACCGGATCGAGTGCGAGTCGTTCGTCGTCATCCCCGGTAACCACGACTCCCGCAACGTCGGCTACGTCCACTTCGAGGAGTTCTTCGGAGAGCGCAACTCGGTGCTGCAGGTGGGCGCCGTGACCGTCGTTGCCGTCGACTCCACGGAGCCCGACCTCGACAACGGCCGCATCGGCCGCGGCCGCTACGAATGGATCGAGGAGCAGTTCGCGGCGCCGGCCGAGCTGCGAGTGTTCGTGCTTCATCACCACCTGCTGCCCGTGCCCGGTACCGGCCGCGAGCGGAACATCGTCTACGACGCCGGCGACGCTATCGAGTGCCTGCAGCGCTCGGGCGTCGACCTCGTCCTCTCCGGCCACAAGCACGTGCCGTACGCCTGGCGGCTGGAGGACATGTTCATCGTCAACACGGGCACGGTGTCCAGCCTGCGCCTTCGCGGCAACACGCGGCCCTGTTACAACGTGATCGAGGTCGACGGCGAGCACGTCGAGGTGCGCCGGCGCTATCCGTACCACGGGGAGGAGCTGATGATTCGCTTCTCCACCGAGACGCTCGACTACGTGAAGTCGACCGAGGAGATCGAGGAAGAGGTGGGAGCGCCGTGAGGGCTGTCGCCGTGATCGACGGCGAGCACTACGCCGACGTCGTGCGCTCCGCGCTGGCCGAGCTGCCATACGAATTCGTCGCGGCCATTGTCGTCGGCGGCACGGAGAAGCTGCGCGGGGGAGAGGAGTACGGGGTGCCGCTGGTGGACGACCTCGCTGCGGCTCTCGCCTACGAGCCCGAGGTCGTCGTCGACCTGTCCGACGAGCCGGTGTTGACGCCGGAGCGTCGTCTCGAGCTGGCCAGCCGCTCGCTCGCCGTAGGCCTGCGCTATCTCGGCCCGGACTTCGATTTCGAGCCGCCGCGCTACGAGCCGTTCGGGCTGCCCTCGCTGGCCGTGATCGGCACCGGCAAGCGGATCGGCAAGACGGCGCTCACGGGCCAGCTAGCGCGCGTGCTGTCCCGGGACCGCGACGTGGTCGTGGTCGCCATGGGGCGCGGCGGACCGGAGGAGCCGGAGCTGATCGAGGTGACACCGACGCTCGACAGCCTGCTGGAGCTTTCCAGGTCCGGCCGCCATGCTGCGTCTGACCACCTGGAGACCGCTGCGCTGGCCGGTGTGCGCACGATCGGGTGCCGGCGATGTGGCGGGGGTCTCGCCGGGCAGGTGGCGACCTCGAACGTCGCCGACGGTGCACGCCTGGCTGAGGAGCTCGCGCCGGACCTCGTCGTGTTCGATGGCAGCGGCGCCGCCATTCCACCCGTGGCCACGGACCGCCGCATCCTCGTGACATCGGGGGCGCAAGACGTCCGCGCCGGGCTCAACGCATACCGCGTGCTCGTCTCCGACCTCGTAGTCGCTGTCGGCGTCGACGAGGGGCAGGCGGAGGCGATCAGCGAGCTGAAAGACGTACCAGTCGTCCGTTGCGAGCTCCGTCTCGAGCCGATGGAGCCGATCGAGGGCCGCGTGGCGGTGTTCGCCGCCGGGGCGGTGCCGACGGATCATCTCGAGGCTGACGTCGTCGCGACGTCCGCGAACCTTGCGGATCGAGCCAGCTTGCGCAACGATCTCGCCTCCATCGATGCCGAGACGTACGTGATCGAGATCAAGGCAGCCGCAATCGATGTTGTCGCCGAGGACGCGCAGCAGCGAGGCGCGCGCGTCGTGTTCGCACGAAACGACGTCGTATCGCTTCCGGGCGAGCCCGACCTCGACTCGGCGTTGCTCGCGCTCGCGGATGCCGCAGTCGCCGAGACGGTGCCCGCATGACCGAGCCGCGGCGCCTCGATCACCTGCCGCTGGGCGGTGAGGGAGGGCTCCCGTACTCGAAGGGCCTGCTCGCGCGCGCGCTCATGGCGACGGGCCTTTCGTCGGTACATGCCTGGGAGCTCGCTCTCCGCGTCGAGGCCGACCTCGAGCTGCGCCATGAGACGTCCGTCGACCTCGAGCGCCTCGAAGAGCTGGCACAGGACGTTCTGGGTGAGAGCGAAGGTGTCGATGCCGTGCGCCGGCTGCGCCGCTACCGCGAGCTGCAGAGCACTCGATCGTGCCCATCGTCGTCCTCGTCGGTGGCGGCACCGGCACGGGCAAGTCGCGCGTGGCCACCGAGATCGCGTACCGGCTGGGCATCACCCGCGTCACGTCCACCGACTTCATCCGGCAGACGATGCGCGCGTTCTTCTCCGAGGAGTTCATGCCTTCCATCCACTACTCGAGCTTCGAGGCCGGCCCGGCCGCGCCGGAGGCGGACGACCCGACGCTGGCGGGCTTCCTCGACCAGACCCGGAACGTGCTCGTCGGCGTGCGTGCCGTCATCGAGCGGGCGCTCCACGAGGGATGGTCCATGGTGCTGGAGGGGGTCCACCTCGTTCCCGGCCTCGTGCCTCCCGTCGAAGGCGCTCTCGCAGTCCAATTCGTGCTCGAGATAGAAAGCGAGGACGTCCACGCCGGGCACTTCTGGGTGCGCGACGCCAACACCGAGGGCCTGCGGCCGGTGGGGCGTTACATCGAACAGCTGGACGAGATCCGGCGGGTGCAGGGCTACATCGTCGATCGCGCGAATCGCGGGGGCGTGCCGGTGATCGAGAACTCGAACATCGACGCGACGATCGGCGCTGCGATGGACCTCGTGCTTGCGAGCGCGGAGAGGCTCGACGCGGTCGGCAGTGGCCTCGAGCGCTGATCTGGAAGAAGCTCTGAGCCGCGCCTGCACGTGCGAGCTCTACGCTCGCGCGACCGAAAGGGCCGCCCTGGCCAGCGCGCGGTTTCTCGGCGCCGGCAGCCAGACGAGCGCCGAGGAGGCGGCGTTCTCCGGCATGCAGTCGGCGCTCGCGTCGCTGCCGATCTCGGGCCGGGTGGTCATCGGAGCAGACGAGGGTGCCGCGCATCTCGCGCCCGGCAGCGAGATCGGAGCCGGCGGGGAAGCCGTCGATCTCGCGCTCGACCCGCTCGAGGGGCGTGGAGTCGTCGCGCGCGGTGGCCAGGGAGCGATGTCCATCGTCGCCGTCGCGGGGCGCGATTCGATGCCTCCCCTGCCCGACATGTACATGCGGCAGCTGGCGGTAGGGCCGCGGGCGCGCGGGTCGGTGGACATCCTGAAGCCGGTCGAAGACAACGTGCGGGCGATCGCCGAGGCCTACGGCCGTGCGCCGAACGACGTGACGACGATCGTCCTCGATCGCCCGCGGCACGAGGACCTGATCGAGGACATCCGCCTTGCCGGCGGGCGCATCAAGCTGATCCCCGACGGCACCGTCACGGCCGCCATCTCTGCAGCCGTCCGCGGCACGAACGACCACCTCGCGATCGGCATCGGCGGCACCCGGCAGGCCGTGATGACCGCTGCGGCGCTCCGTTGCCTCGGCGGGGAGCTGCAGGCGCAGCTCTGGCCCACGTCTCGGCGTGAGATCGAGGCCGCAGGTGAGCACGGCATCGAGAACATCGAACGGGTCTTCAAGACGGAGGACCTCGCCCCGGGCGAGATCATCTTCGCCGCGACCGGTGTCTCCACGGGCGACCTGCTGCGAGGCGTCCGCTTTCTCGCCGACAGTGCCTGGACGCACTCCCTCGTCATGTGCACCCGCTGCAACTGGGTGCGGTTCGTGGAAGGGATCCACTTCTTCGCCCGCGAGCGGCGCGAGGAAGTGCGACTCCCCGGTAACTAGCGTCTGCCGACTAGACTCGTGGTCGTGCCGACGAAAGACGACGTGCTGGTAGCCCTACACCGGGTCGAAGACCCGGAGCTGGGCATGGACATCGTCGACCTCGGCCTCGTCTACGACGTGGAGATCGAGTCCGACAAGATCAAGGTGATTCATAGCCTGACGTCGATGGGCTGCCCGGCCGGACCGATGATCCAGGAGGACATCCACAACACCGTGGCCGAGTCTTTTCCTGACGTAAAGGACATCGAGCTCGAGCTGACCTGGGATCCGCCGTGGACGCCGGACAGGATGTCCGACGACGCGAAGTTCATTCTCGGATTCGGTTAGGCCAGCTCGAGCTCCATTCGAGGCCTACGTGCGGGCGGCTGTCTTGCTCGTCGCCCTCTTACGCGTGGCCGTCTTCTTGGTAGCGGGTCTTCGCTTGGCCGCCCGACGCGGCTTTCCCGCTGTCTTCTTCCCGTTGGCCACCTCGCCGGTCGCCGTCTTGGGGAGACCGGCCTTCGAGCGCAGCTTGGCGGCGATCTCGGCGATCTCCTCCGGAGCGTAGTCGGGCGCAAAGACCGCCGGCTGGGACGGTAGGTCGAACGCCGGCACTCCGGCCGGCGCTTCATCGACGACTATGAGCTCTTCCTCCGTCTCGGGATGTGGTCCGTTGAAGACGGCGGCTAGCTCCAGGTAATCGTCAGGCGAGAAGCGATAGAGGCGCAGGTGCTCGCCACGGTCGATGTGCGGCTTGCAGTCGGGGATCTTCTCGGTTGGGATCCTCGGCGAGGGAAAGAGCTTCATCAGGTCGGCGCCGGTCAGTCGCTCCAACGCCCTTGCGTAGGCGACCTGATGCACCCCGCCGCGTACCAGGAGGTAGCCGGTGAGAGCGCGGGCGGCTGGATGCTCGACCATCTCCCACACCTTCAGCTTGCCGTTCCGGGCCCCGGTCTCTAGGAAGAAGTTGTGCGTCAGGTCCTCCACGAGATCTCCGGAGGAGAACACATAGTCCCCGCTCCAGGGGCGGCCCAGCGAATCCTGGGGCAGCGCACCCTGGCCGCCTACGAGGAAGTGGT
Source organism: uncultured Actinomycetes bacterium (assembly GCA_963704335.1). GTDB lineage: Bacteria > Actinomycetota > Thermoleophilia > Gaiellales > Gaiellaceae > PALSA-612. The sequence goes on along the minus strand of OY969889.1, from coordinate 2,719,548 downwards.
GCGGGTTCCCGATGCCTTTCAACGGCGCCAGAGATGCTTTGGGTGCGCGCCCGTCGTCGGTGGGCGACGCGCCCGTCAGCATCGTGTTGATGGTCAATGACACCAGTTCGACGTGGCCGAACTCTTCGGCAGCGATGTTCGCTACGAGGTCATAGAAGGGTCGCGCTCCTTGCCGGTTCCGGAAGTTGAAGGACTGGAACGTGTAGTTGAGGAAGGTGGACATCTCCCCGAACTTTCCGCCCAGCAACTCCTGAACCGCCCGTGCGCCCTCGGGGTCGGGCTCCGAGGGCGGCGGCAACTCGACCGCGATTCGATCGATGCGGCGAATCATTGTCCGTCCTCCTTACGCTTCGTCGTCGGGGTCTTCTTCGGCTGCCAGCTCGAGTGACGTCTGCGTGACGCCCTTCAAGTGGCCCTCCTGGATGGGCAGCGCCCACTCCACGAGCTCGCGGACTTCCGCAGAGCCCTTCTTCTCGTTCAGCTTCTTCAGGACCGACCAGTGCCCGACCTCGCCGGCCTCCGCCATGGTGAGGAACTCGAAGCCGTCGAGCGCGTCCGCGTCGTCGTCGAGGTACGTGCTCATCATGTCCGCGCCCTTGGCCTTCGTCGCGCGCGCCTCTTCGAGGATGGCGGTCTTCTTGCCGTCCAGGCCGTCGGCGAGCTCCGTGCAACGCCGCTCGGTCTCTGTGGCCTCTTCGTGCATCCGCTCGAGCCTCGACACGAGCTCGGGATGCTCCTCCTGCGCCAGGGTCGTCACCTTCTTGGTGGCCGCCTGTGCCGCCATTGCCAGTCCGGTCACTTCTCCCAGCTTCGCCTCGAGCTTCGTCAGTTCTGCCATGTTGTGCCCCTCTCCTGGTGGATGGACACCACTCATACCCCGAGAGAGGCGAGCCCGAAACCGGCCCGGCGCTTATTCCGGAATGGTCAGGACGATCTTCCCGAACTGCTCGCCCGCTTCCAGGCGCTCGTGGGCGGCACGCGTGTCGGCGAGCGGGAACGTCGAGTCGACGATCACCTTCGCCCGGCCGTCCTTGACGAGCTCGAAGGCGGCCTCGAAGTCGTCCTTGGTCCCCATCGATGACCCGAGGATGGCGAGTTCCTTCCACCAGATTCGGTGCAGCGCCGCGGGCGGGTTCGGGCCAGTGGTCGCCCCGCAGACGACGATGCGCCCGCCCTGCGAGGCAACGTCCTGTGACGTGCGCCACGTGGCCTCACCGACGTGCTCGATGACGACGTCCGCACCGCGGCCGCCCGTTGCCTCGATCACCGTGGCCTTGACGTCGCCCGAATCGTGGTTGACGGTGGCGTCTGCGCCGAGCTCGCTCGCGCGCTCCAGCTTCGCGTCGCTCGAAGAGGTGGCGATCACGTGTGCGCCGAGGGCCTTCGCGATCTGGAACGCCGCGGTCGCAACGCCGCCGCCGATACCCCATACGAGCACCCACTCGCCTTCACGGAGGCCGGCCTTCGTCACGAGCATCCGGTAGGCCGTCTCGAAGACGAGGGGGAAGGCGGCCGCCTCCTCGAATGCGATGTCGTCGGGAAGGAGATAGACGTTCGTGGCCGGCACGGCGATCAGCTCGGCGTGCGTCCCGTCGGTGTGCTCGCCGATCACGGTCACGCGGCCGTTGTGCATGACGCCAGGGTTGATGACGACGCGCTGTCCCGGCTCGAAGCCCTCGACGCCCTCGCCCAGGCCCTCGACGACGCCTGCGCCGTCCGCGCCGAGGATCCGCGGCTTGGGCACGGAGGGCAGGCCCTTGCGCACCCACACGTCCAGGTGATTCAGCGATGCGGCGCGCAGCCCGACCAGAACCTCGCCGGCGGCGGGCGACGGATCCGGAACGTCCTCGTAGCGCAGCACCTCGGGACCGCCGTCCTCGTGGATGCGAATCGCCTTCACGCGTGAACTCAGACTTTGACGCGCAAGCGGGCGAGCCCGAGCTCTGACAGCAACTCTCGCGCGCGCTCCGCGACGCTTCGGCGGAGGTCGGCCGGTTCGATCACGACCGCCTCGCCGCGGAAGCGGAGAATCTCCCCGACGAGCCACTCCGGGCTGCCGACCTTCTGCTCGGCGGTGGCGCTACCGTCGCGCAACGGCTGCGCGCCGCGCTCCACTTCCCACCGGGCAACATGCTTCGAGTAATGGATACGCGCGACGCGTGCATCTCGCAGCCGATCGGGCTCGAATCCCTCGCGGGGCTCGAACTTCTCGGGTGTGAGCGCCGCAGATCGCATGCGGTCGAGCCGGAAGCTGCGCGCGTCGTCGCGCGTGCGGTCCCACGTGTGGACGTACCAGTGGGGCAACTGCCGCTCGAGCCAGTACGGCTCCACCGTGTGCGCCACGACGGCCTCCTCGCCGACCTTGACGTACTCGATGTTCACCAGTCGCCGGCGCTTGATGCCGTTGCTGAGCGTGGCGATGAGCCGTTCCTCGATGCGGTCGCCCTGCGGCTCGGCGGTCTGGGCGAGGTCGAACTCGCCGAACGTCTCTTCGAGCTTCCGCCGCACCTTGTCCAGCGGCCGGTGCGCCTCGGCCGCAATCATCGGGCCGACGAACTCGAGCGCCAGCCTGATCGCCCGCGCCTCGAGCGGCGTCAGTCGCGGTGACGACCGGAACGTGTCCCCGAACAGCTCCTTGTCCACGTGCACCGTGTCGCCGCGCAGCTCGGCGTAGACCGCGTAGCAACCGCCGCCGAAGTTGACGAGGTTGAGCAGGGATAGGTGCTCCTCGAGCGCCTCGGAGGGGATCGTGAAGCGATCGACGAGCTCCGCTGCCGGGATCTCGGCGCTCGTGTCCTCACCGCAGGCAGCAAGCAGATACGCGAGCAGAGCCTGCAGCAGTCCGAAGCGCTCGGGCGCGACCGGACCGGCGGGACGCTCGGGCAGCGGCTCGTCGGCGTCCGGGGCGTGCCCAGCGACCTTCGGAGGATCGCCTTCGTGGCGCTCCCTGACCCTCCTCAGGCTGACCGCCACTTCACGGCGGAGCTCGTCGGGCTCCACCGGTACCGCTCGCCCGTCCAGCCGCAAGACCCACGCTGCGAGGTGCTCGATGCTCGCGTACGGAGTGACGAACACGCCATCCTCGATGTGCCCCGAGCGCCGGTGCGTGCGCTCGACCCACCAGGCGGTATCGCTTGTCAGCTCGATTCGCGCCTCGCCGACGATCTCTCCCATCTGCCATGCGGGCGGCGGCCGGTGCTTCTGGGCGTTGAACTCGGGCGGCAACCGGAAGTCGCGCTCCCTCCGCGTCGCAAAGCGGATCTCACCGCGGATGCGGGAGACGCGGAACGTCCGGATCTCCTCGGCCTTGTGATCGCGCCCGATCACGTACCAGCTGCCCTCGTGTGGCAAGAGCGCGTACGGGTCGATGGTGCGGGCGCGAACCTTGTCGCGGGCGATGCCCCAGTAGTCGAACTTCAGCGTCCGTTGCTTCGAGATCGCCGTCTCCAGCTTGCTCAACCGCCCCGCGAGCTCCGGCGAGTAGTCCGGATCGGTCACCTCGACGCGCACGGCCGTCTCCGACGGTGCGTGCGCGAAGCCCGGGCGGCCTAGCGCGAGGTTCTGCAGGGCGAGGCGGAACGGCTCCGCGTACGCGAACTGGCCCTCGAGCAGGTAAAGGCATGTCTGGAGTGCTGCCAGCTCGTCGTCGGTGAGCTCGAGCGGCGGCAGGAAGTAGTTTTCGGAGCGCAGCGTATAGAGCTCCTCGCCCGTGAACTCGTCCCGTTGCGACTGGAGGGGGACACCGAGCGAGAGCAGCTCCGAGCGGTCCGAATAGAACCGCCGCGCGAACGCCTCGTCGGACATCTCCGAGTAGCCCTCGACGTTCTGCTTCACGTCCCGTGCCGTCAGCGGGCGGAGCTCGGCCATCAGGAACGCCACCAGCGACAGCTGGCGGATCAGCTTGTCAGTGTCATGAGACACGCGAAGGCGAGCTTATAGCTCGCCGGTGTGCTCGGAAGGTCTAGTTACGCAGCGACCTTCGAGCGCTGCTCGAGGTGCTGGTGCGACGGGCAGTAGTGCCGCTCGGGAAGCGGCGTCCGCTGGCAGGGCTTGCCCTTCCGTGTCATCGCCTGGCAGCGAGCCACACCGCCGTCGAAAGCTCCCGCCTCGATCTGCTCATCGATGAAGGCAACGGCAGCACCGACGACCTTGTCTACTGACCAGGCCACCTGGGCCTGGCTCGTGATCGGGAAGTACCGCCGGATGTCCTGGAAGAGCGCTTTATCGGGGTTCGCGAAGTAGTGGGGGTCGGTGGCGAGCCGCTCCATCGTCTGCTCGCACGACGCAAGCACCTCGCGGCGGTACTCGAGCTGCTCCGCGGGGTCGACGTACGGGTCGATGAGATCCTTGATCGAGCGGTACAGCGCCCGCGAATACTGATACATGCAGGCGCGGATCTCGGCCACTCGTTCGTCCATGGTCATCAGTATCTCGTTCCCGTGTGAAGTTCGAGAAAGCGCTTTGTTGAGCGGGCGTTAATGGGGGGTCCGTACCCCGCTCGATCTGAGTCTAACGCGTTTTGGGCGCTGTTACAAAGTCTGGTCCAGGAATGTCACAAAGTCCGGCTCGGACTGTCAGCGCGTGATCTGTTGTGCGTACGCCGAGCGCGCGTGCCGGGCAGCCCGAGGTAACGCCGCCAGCGCCTCGTCGAGGGTGCGGTAGACGCCGCTGAAGACGAGCCGGTAGCCGGGATGAAGGCTCGCGTAACGCGACGAGGCGAGCACGCCGACGTCCGGTGCTCCGGCCGCCACGGCCGCAAGTGCCCGCGTACGCGCCACGCCAGGCCCTGCCGTGGTGGGGATGACCGAGAGCACTACGGTGTAGCCATCTCGCCGAGCCGGCCAGTTCCGCAGCTTGGGCGAGGGCCGCACCGCCGGCGACGCGGCCGGCCGCAGCGGTGTCAGCGCCACGATCGTGGAGTTGGCGGCGTCGTCCGCACCGGCAGCGACCGCACCCGCAGCGCCTCCGGCTGCCACGAGAGCCGCGGCCCCCACTGGCCAGAGCCAGTGCATCGGCTTCCGGCGCGGCAGTTGACGCCGGCCGCACTCGACGCAGTATTCCTGTCCGGGGCTAAGAGAGGCGCCACAGCCGGGGCAAGCAGTTGCGTCGGTCATGCCTCGGGCTCCGGCTCGGGCCCGTCGGCCGCGACGGTCAGCTCGCGCCCGCAGCCCGGACAAAAGCGTGAGAACGGCGGGATCTCCGTGCCGCACTCACAGCGTCGAAGGGGCGCCCGATGCGTCGCGGCCCGCAGCACGTCCTCGAGCTCCAGGAGCCGGCGGTCGAGCTCAACCAGCTCGTCACAGCGCTCTCGCACCAGGTCCTCGTTGAACCGGTTGCGCCGGAACATCTCGAGGATGAGGCCCCCCAGGTCGCGAAGCTGCTCGTCGCGCATCTGCAGCAGCACGCGGCGCTCGCGGCGCAGGGCGCCGGGGGAGGGGAGAGGGACGCGAGGTGGCCGCTGACGGCGGAGAGCCACGGGTCGAATTCCTACAACTGGAGCACGACGACGCGCTCCTCGGTCATCTCCCTGACCGCATACGCAGGGCCCTCGCGGGTCGTGCCCGAGTCCTTGACGCCTCCGTAGGGCATCTGGTCTGCGCGGAACGTCGGCGCCTCGTTCACGGTGACGCCGCCGAACTCGAGCCGTTGTGCGGCGTCCAGCGCCCGGCGCACGTCGGCCGTGAAGATGCCTGCCTGTAGACCGAAGCGCGTGCCGTTGGCGAGCTCGACCGCCTCGTCGAAGTTGTCGTACGCCGACACCGTCACGACCGGCCCGAATACCTCCTCGCAAGACACCTTGGCGTGCGGCGGTGCGCCGGCGATCACGGTCGGGCTGATGACAGGGCCGTCGGCCTCTCCGCCCACGAGCACGTCGGCGCCGAGCGATCGGGCCTCCTCGATCCAGCCGAGAATCCGCTCGCGCGCGTCGTCGTCGATCACCGGCCCGACATCGGTGTCCTCGTCAGACGGGTCGCCTGCCTGCAGCGCCTCCACGCCAGGGAGGAAGCGCTCGAGGAAGCCGTCGTACGAGGACCGCTGGACGTAGATCCGCTGCACGGAGATGCAGCTCTGGCCGGCGAACGAGAATGCGTTCGCGGCGAGCTTCGACGCCGCCTCGTCGAGGTCGGCGTCGGCTTCGACGATCACCGGTGTTGCGTTCCCGAGCTCGAGCACGACCTTCTTGCGCGCCGCGCGCTCGCGCAGCTTCCAGCCAATTTCCGAGGAGCCGGTGAAGGTGATCAGCTTCACGCGCTCGTCCTCCACGAGGACATCGCCGATCTCGGCCGCTGGGCCCGTGACGACGTTGAGCCACCCCGGAGGCAGGCCGGCCTCGTGCTCCAGCTCCGCGAGCAATAGCGCCGAGAGCGGTGTCTGAGACGCAGGCTTCAGCACCACCGCGCAGCCCGCTGCCAACGCGGGAGCGATCTTGTGCGCGACGAGGTTGAGCGGGAAGTTGAAGGGGGAGATTGCGCCGACGACGCCGATCGGCTGCCGCAGCGTGAACGCGAGCTTGCCGACGCCCGCCTGCGACGCATCCATCGGCACCATGTCGCCCGCGAGCTTGCGCGCCTCGACGGCCGCGAAGGTGTACGTGGACATGGCACGCGCCGCCTCGACCCGGGCGGCCTTCATCGGCTTGCCGGCCTCCGCGGAGATCGTCTGCGCCACCTCGTCGTGCCGCTTGCCGAGGTAGCCGGCTACGCGAACGAGCACCTCGGCGCGCTTGTGGGCCGGCAGCGGCTCGGACATGGCACGTTGCGCTGCATCGAGCGCCTGCCTGACGTCGGCGGCGCCGGCCTTGGGCACGCGCCCCACGACCTCTCCCGAATAGGGCGACCGGACGTCGATCCACTCGCCGGTCTCGACCCAGTCTCCGCCCACGAGCAGCTTGCGTTCGATCACCGTCGTGGCCACCTTGTGAGTCTAGATGTGAGACTTCCGGCGTGAGCGTCACGGAGGTTCACCGGAGGCTGTATGCCGTCCTCGACGCCTGAGACGCGCTATGCGAAGAGCGGCGACGTCAACATCGCCTACCAAGTGGTCGGCGACGGTCCCTTCGACCTGGTGCTCGTGCCCGGCTTCTTCTCTCATCTGGAGGTCGACTGGGAGTTCCCGAGCTATGCGTACTTGCTGCGCCGGCTTGCCTCGTTCTCGCGGCTGATCCTCTTCGACAAGCGTGGCACCGGTCTCTCCGATCGCCCGGGTGGCCTGCCCGATCTCGAGACCCGGATGGACGACGTGAGGGCCGTGATGGACGCCGCCGGAAGCGAGCGGGCCGCGCTCTTCGGATACTCGGAGGGCGGGCCGATGTGCGCACTGTTCGCGGCCATCTACCCCGAGCGCACCAGCGCGCTCGCGCTCTACGGGACCTATGCGAAGCGTCAGGATCCGGATGACGAGTATCCCTGGGTGATGACCCGCGACGAGCGCTCCGCCTACGCAGACGAGGTCGAGCGGGAGTGGGGATCCGAGTCCGACTTCAGCCGCTACACGTCAGCGCATGACGATGCGCTCGTCCGCTGGTGGCAGCGCCGCGCCCGTGCCTCGCTGAGCCCCGGAGCGGCGCGCGCCCTCATCCTCATGAACAGTCAGATCGACATCCGCGAGGTCCTCCCGACGATCGGCGTGCCGACAATCGTCCTCCACCGAAGCGGCGACAGCGACTCGAACGTCGCCGAGGGCCGATACCTCGCCGAGAAGATCCCCGGCGCCCGCTTCGTCGAGCTCTCCGGTGACTCGCACGTTCCGTTCGTGGACCCCGATCAGATCCTGGACGAGGTCGAGGAGTTCCTGACCGGCGTCCGGCGCGGCCCCGAGCCTGATCGCGTCCTGGCTACGGTGCTCTTCACCGACCTGGTCGGTTCCACGGAGCGGGCGGCTCGGCTCGGCGATCGCCGCTGGCGGGTACTGCTCGAAGAGCATCATGCGCTCGCGCGGCGCGAGCTCGCCCGCTGGCGTGGGACTGAGGTCGACACCGCGGGGGACGGCTTCCTCGCGACGTTCGACGGGCCTGCGCGAGCAATTCGCTGCGCACGGTCGATTCGGGATGCGCTCGTTCCACTCGGGCTGGAGATGAAAGCTGGCTTGCACATCGGAGAGATCGAGCGAGTCGGCGAGGGCGTCATGGGAATCGCCGTGCATACGGGCGCTCGAGTGGCGGGGCTTGCGAGTGCCGGCGAGGTGCTTGTCTCGCAGACGGTGAAGGATCTCGTCGCCGGCTCGGGCATCGAGTTCGAGGAGCGGGGAGAGCACGAGTTGAAGGGCGTCCCGGGCATTTGGCAGCTGTACGCTGTCGTCGATGCCTGAAGCGCTCATTGTCGACGCCGTTCGCAGCCCGATCGGCAAGCGGAACGGGACGCTCGCCAGCGTCCGTGCAGACGAGCTCGCCGGCCAGGTGCTGAACGGGCTTGTCGAGCGCGTCGGCATCGAGCCCGCCGAGATCGAGGACGTGCAGATGGGCTGCGTCAGCCAGGTCGGCGAGCAGGCGCTGAACGTCGGCCGCGTCGCGCTGCTCGTCGCGGGTTGGCCGGAGACGGTATGTGCGGCCACCACCGACCGGCAATGCGGGTCCTCCATGCAGACCGCGTTCAGCGCCACATCGGCCGTACAAGCCGGGCACCTCGACGTGGTCGTTGCGGCGGGTGTGGAGAGCATGTCCCGCGTGCCGATGGGCTCCAACCTCGGCCCGGACGGCTTCAGCTTCTCGGAGAAGCTTCACGAGCGGTGGGAGATCGTGCCGCAGGGCATCTCGGCCGAGGTGCTGGCCGACGAGTGGAACCTCTCGCGCGAGGCGCTCGACGCGTACTCGTACGAGTCGCACAGGAGGGCGATCAACGCCATCGACGAGGGGAAGTTCGAACGGGAGATCGTCCCGATCGAGTTCGCCAACCTCGAGGCGCTCGATCGCGAGCCTGTCGCCGTGGGCGGAGCCGGGCTTGGCCCGGCGGGAGCCCTAGCCACTGACGGAGGCGAAGCAAGCGTGAAGGAGGGGGTCCATGGGGGAACCATGGGTTCTCCCATGCTTGTTGACGAGACGCCGAGGCGCGACACGTCGCTCGAGAAGCTCGCCGAGCTACCCACCGTCTTCAAGACGGACGGTGTCGTCACTGCCGGCAGCTCGAGCCAGATCTGCGACGGCGCAGCCGCCATGCTCGTCGTCTCGGAAAACGCCGCCACGCGACTCGAGCTCGAGCCCCGCGGACGCTTCGTCTCCTTCGGGCTTGCGGGCGTCGACCCCTACCGCATGCTCCACGGCAACCCGCAGGCGTGCGAGCGCGCGCTCGAGAAGGCAGGTCTCACCTGGGACGACATGGCGGTGATCGAGGTCAACGAGGCGTTCGCGTCGGTCGTGCTCCAGTTCCTGGCCGACACCGGCCTCGACGAGCGGTGGCAGGCAGGTGACGTCAACCCGAACGGCGGCGGCATCTCGCTCGGCCATCCGCTGGGAGCCACCGGTGCGCGCATCACCGCCACGCTGATCTCGGAGCTCGAGCGCCGCGACGCACGCTACGGCATTGCCACGATGTGCATCGGCCAGGGTCAGGCAATCGCAGGCGTGATCGAGCGCCTCTAAGAGGGTTCAGCTCCTCTCCGCCGAAGCCGATGACCAGCTCGATGGTTCGCATGCTGCTCAACCTCGTCCGGCCGCTGCCGCGCGGTCGGCTCGCTCTCCTTCACGGCCCTCGCTAGGAGGGTCTGGCGGAACGGTGCTCGTCGCCGGGGCGCGCTGGAGGTTGTGATGCAAGGACGCAGGGAGCCCGCGTACTAGTAAGTACGTGGGCGACTGAGGACGCCGCAGCGCGGCCTCCAGCGTGATTCCGGCGGCACAGTCACTGTTTCGTCAGACCCTCCTTACCGAAGAGGTCGTCGAGCCGGTCGACGTCGCTGACGTCGAGCACGAGCTCCACCTCGTCTCCCTCCTCGAGCACCGTGTAGCCGCGAGCCGGCACCTGGCCGCCGTCCCTGGTGATGGTCCGCACCCAGGTGCGCTCGCCCAGCGGCAGATCACGCAACGTGCGGCCGGCCGCTGACGAGCCGGTGGCCAGGACGCGTGTGACGACGCCGCCTGGATCGGAGTCGCGTATGGGGACGCGGAGCCGCCGAGCGACGTACGGGATGCTCGTTCCCTGGACGAGCACGGAGACCGCGACGACGACGAAGATCATGTCGTAGACACGTTCGCCGCCGTCGATGCCCTCGAGCAGCGCGAGTGTGCCGAGCATGATCGGCACGGCACCTCTGAGACCGCTCCACATCACGAAGAGACGTTCGCCCCACTGGAACCTCATCGGCAGCGTCAGTAAGCCAACGACCACAGGGCGGGCGACGAACACGAGCATGATGGCCAGCAGCAGGCCGTCCAGCCACAGGTCCCCGTCGAAGTCGCTGAGCGTGATGGTCAGGCCCAGCACGGCGAATACCGCGATCTCGGCGAGGCTCGCCAGTGACTTGTGGAAGCGCTCGATCTCGCCCTTGTACGGTGCACGAACGTCTCCGAAGAGCACTCCGGCCACGAACACGGCCAGGAAGCCAGAGCCGTGTGCGAGTGTCGTCACGCCGTAGAGGACGCCGGCGAACGCGAGCGCGAGGATGGGATAGAGGGTCTCGTTCGCGAGGTCGATCCGGCGCATCGACTCGCGCAGCACGATCGCGCCGAGGACGCCGAGAGCGAGGCCCACTGCCATCTCGGAGACGAACTCGAAGGCGACGCCCCAGAACGACGCGCTGTCGTTCGTCGCGAACTCGAGCGCGCCGATCATCAGCGAGATCGCCACCGGGTCGTTCACGCCCGACTCGCCCAGAAGCGTGGTGCCCGCGCGACCGCGGATCTCCTTGCGGCCGAGCACGGAGAACATCACAGCCGGGTCGGTGGGGGCCAGCGCCGCCCCGAGGACGGCCGCGAGCGTCCAGCTCAGGTCGAGCACGGTGTGCGCGAACAGCACGACGAGCAGTGCCGTCCCGAACGTGCCGAGGAGGCCGAGGACGGTGATCTCGGGCCAGGCGCGCCGGAATCGACGCCAGCCGACGTCCATCCCTCCCTCGAAGAGGATGACGATGAGCGCCACGATGCTGATGCGAGACGCCGTCTCGATCGAGAGGACCGACAGGCCCGGAAAGACATCGCTGGCGACCGCGGCCACGATCAGGAAGATCGCCGGGCCGGGAATGGGGAACCACGTGCCGAGCTTGCTCGTGGCCACGGCCACGAACAGGCCTGCGGCCACGATGAGGACCACGGTGCCGAAGTCGAGGATCTCGGACACGACTGCGGGTAGTCTCGCACCCTGCGTGGCGACCTACGACGCGATCGCGCACCTGCCGCTGGAGGTCGAGAGCTACGAGCTCGAGGCTTTCGCGCGGTCCGTCTCCAGTGGCTTCGTCCGGCATACGACGGCCGTCCGGCTGCGCGGCGGCGGTGAGGAGGGCGTCGGCGAGGATGTGACGTACGAAGTCGACGAGCACGAGAGCCTGCGCAGGGGCGCTGCTCACGACCTCGCCGGGACGTCGACGTTCGCTGACTTCTCCGAGCTGATCGGCTCGCTCGATCTCTTTCCTGCCGGCGAGCCAGACGTTCCCGCCCGGCGGCACTACCGGCGGTGGGCCTTCGAGAGCGCTGCGCTCGATCTCGCCCTGCGCCAGGCCGGGATGTCGCTGGGAGAGGCTCTCGGCCGAACGCCCGCGCCCGTCCGCTTCGTCGTGTCTAGGCGGTTGCCCAAGCCTCCTTCCGTGCAGCCGTTGCGCACGATCCTCGACGTCCATCCGGCCACCCGGTTCAAGCTCGATCCGACGAGCGAGTGGACCGAGGACGTCGTCGCGGAGCTCGCCGGCCTGGACGCAGTCGATGTGCTCGACCTCAAGGGCGCATACCGAGGAACGGCCGTCGACCAACCGCCCGATCCGCGCCTGTACGCGCTCGTGGCCGAGGCGTTTCCGGACGCAGTGCTCGAGGACCCGGACCTCGTCGATCCCGGTACCGCCGAGGCGCTGGCGGAACACCACGACCGCGTCAGCTGGGATGCGGTCATCCACTCGGTAGCCGAGATCGAGGCACTTCCGTTTCCACCACGGTGGCTCAACATCAAGCCGTCGCGATTCGGCAGCGTCTCCGAGCTCTTCGGCACGTACGATCACTGCCTGGCTCTCGGCATCACGATGTACGGCGGCGGGCAGTTCGAGCTCTCCGTGGGGCGAGGGCAGATCCAGACGCTTGCGTCCCTGTTCCACGCGGACGGGCCGAACGATGTCGCACCGCTCGGCTACGACGGGCCGACCGTCGAGCCCGGAACGCCGGCCAGCCCGCTGCCGCCAAATGGCTCAACCATGGGCTTTAGGTAGAGGTCGATGTTGCATACGCCAGCAACACGGCGTACCGTGTAAGCCGCTCCGGATGTACGTTCATCGCAGAGTCGACCCAAGCGACCGGTTCCGCGAGCGGCGCCATCAAGCGCGCAGGCGCAAGAGGCTTCGCCGCGCCGGGTTCGCGGCGGCGTTGCTGGCCCTGGGAGCCGGCAGCGTGCTCGGTGCGTCGTTCTTCACGCGAGGAAGCGACCCCGCCGGCACACAGACGGTTGCGCTGTCGTCGAAGATGGTCGCGATGCCCCGCGTCCCGGACGAGATCCGCGGCGTGCACATGACGATGGGCCTTGCATCCGTCGAGGGAAAGCTCGGCGAGTACCTCGCGCTCCGCGCCTATGGCCTGAACGCGCTCGAGCTCGATGTCAAGGACGAGAACGGTGCGATCGGGTTTGTGTCGCCGAACCTGCCGAAGCTGGCGCATGACGTAAGCGCCGCGAGGATCCACTACGACGCGAAGAGTGCCGCGCAAGCCGCCGAGGAGGCCGGTGTCTACCTCATCGGCCGCGTGGTCGTGTTCGCCGACCCGACGCTCGGCCCGGCGCGTACGGAGCTTGCGTTGCAGTGGCCTGGCGGCTCCGCGTGGCGCGATCCCGCCGGCCTCGCCTGGCTCAACCCGTACGACCGGCGCGTATGGCGTTATGTGGTCGACGTAGCGGCGGCCGCCGCCAAGGCCGGCTTCGACGAGATCCAGTTCGACTACGTCCGCTTTCCCTCCGACGGCGATCTCGACTCGATCGTCTACCCCAAGAGCCGCCGCGAGCCGAAGGAACGGACGATCGAGCGCTTCCTCGCGTACGCGAGCGGTCGGCTGCGTCCGCTCGGGGTCCGGGTCTCCGCAGACCTCTTCGGCCTCGCCGCAACCCGTGATCTCGGGGTCGGCCAGTCGCCGAAACGGCTCCGTCGCTATCTCGACGCGATCTACCCGATGGTCTATCCGTCGCACTACGTGCCCGGCGAGTACCACCTGACGGATCCCGAGGCGTTCCCGGGCCGGACGGTCGAAGCGTCGCTCGATGACTACCGGAAGGCGGTCCGCGGCACGGACGTCCGCATCGTCCCGTGGCTGCAGGACTTCTCACTCAGCCGCACATACGGTCTGGACGAGGTGACGGACCAGGTGACGGCTGCACGACGAGCCAACGCGAACGGCTTCATGCTCTGGAACCCGTTGGGCGTGTATACGCAAGAAGCACTTTCCTCGCGCTGACGCCGTTCTTCACAGCTTCCTTACAGCTCGATCAACCACGGCACACTCCGCGAAGCCATACTTCGGACGTGATGCGGAAAGTTGCCGCTGCATGCGTGCCCCTGCTTGCGCTCGTCGTGCTCGTCGCCTCCTCCCAGGCGAAGCCGGCTGCGCAGGATGACGGCTGCCTCGTCGTACAGGCCGGCCGCGGCATCGTGTCGTTCAACGCCAAGGGCTTCCTGCTCGGACGGTTCGACCAGGGCTACGTCGAAATCGAGGATCCGCTTCAGGGTGACGGCAACGTTCGCGTCTACGGCTTCGACAAGAAGCGCCTGCTGACGGAGACGAAGACGCGCTACATCGGCTCGCTCGTCCGCTTCCGCGCGAGCGGCCAGCTCAAGGTTCGCGTCGAGGCCCTTGGTATGGAGCTGAGCTTCGCGGGCAAGGGCACGGCGACGGTCAACTCGGACGGGTTCTTCGACCCCGGGCAGTACTCGACCGACGCCCAGAGCTTCTGCGAGAGCCGCTTCCAGCCGATGCCCGTTCTGCCGCGCAAGCTCACCATCTCGGAGCAGACGGCCTCGTAGGCATCATCCTCTGACCATGGCGGCGAATTCCGCTCCCATTCTGGTCGTCGAGGACGAGAGCTCGATCGCGTCCTTCGTCGCGCTGTATCTCAAGAACGCGGGCTACGCCGTACGCACGGCGGCGACCGGGAACGAGGCGCTGGTATCCGTCTCCGAAGACTCGCCGGCCCTGATCGTGCTCGACCTGATGTTGCCGGACATCGACGGCATCGAGGTCTGCCGCCGGATCCGCGCGACCTCCGACGTACCCATCCTCATGCTCACGGCGAGGGACGAGGACGTGGACAAGATCATCGGCCTCGAAGTGGGCGCCGACGACTACATGACGAAGCCGTTCAACCCGCGGGAGCTCGTCGCGCGTGTGAAGTCGATCCTGCGCCGGGCAACTCCGGACCGGCGGCTGCCGGAGAGCGCAGTCCTCCGCCACGGCGACCTCACGGTCGACGCAGGCAGGCGAGAGGTGCACGTCGGGGAAGAGGAGATCCAGCTGGCGCCCAAGGAGTTCGACCTGCTCTGGGAGCTGCTCGACCACCGCGGTCTTGTCTTGACCCGCGACCAGCTGCTCGAGCGGGTGTGGGGTTACACGTTCGCCGGCGACACGCGCACCGTTGACGTTCACGTGCGCCAGATCCGCCGCAAGCTGGGCGACGCGTCGCCGATCGTGACCGTCTGGGGGGTTGGCTACAAGGTCTCCCCGGCGAAGGACGCGGCCGCCGCTTCGTAGGCCGGCCATGTTCCACTCCCTCCGCTTCAGACTGCCCGCCCTCTTTCTCGCGGGAGTAGTGCTCGCCGGCCTCGTCTCAGCCGCCATCGCCTTTCGTCTGCTGCAGAGCTACTCGGAGGACAACTCGCTCAAGGAGCTGCGCCGGGAGGCGGGCGGGCTGACGAGCCTCTACGCGCAGCAGGCGATCAAGTCGAGCGACGAGGGCGGGATCGCGCCCGCGTTCGTCGGTACCGAGCTCGAGCGGGCGACGGGTGACCGGATCTACTACGCGGGCTTGCCGCTCTTCCCGGGCGAGACCGCCGGCCTGCGGCGCCTGCCCGCCGGCCTGATCGACGCGCGGACGATCCGTGCCGGCGAGTCGGTGACGTTCGAGTTCACGCCGCCGGACGAAGATCGCCCGTACATCGCAGTCGGGTCGCCGGTCACCCTGGAGGGCACGACCTTCGGCACGCTCGTCGTAGCGAAGCCGAAGACCGTGCTCAGGGACACATGGCTGACGTTGATGAAATTCGTCGGCGTCTCACTGCTGGGCGGCCTCCTGGTTGCAGGAATCGTTGGCTGGTGGGCTTCGCGGCGCATCACACGACCGGTGCTCTCATTGTCGCGCGCCGCTGACCGCATCGCCGAGGGCCACTACGACGTCGCCGTCCCCAAGCTGACGGGAGAGGACGAGATCTCCCACCTGGCCGGGCGCTTCCGCGAGATGGCCACCCGGCTCGCGGAGGCGGAAGAGCTGGAGCGGAACTTCCTCATGTCGGTTTCACACGAGCTGCGGACACCGCTGACGGCGATCCGCGGCCATCTCGAAGCGGTGCGGGAGGGAGTCGTGGCCGACCCGGAGTCGCAGGCCGAGTCTCTCGACGTGATCGCGGCCGAGACCGACAGGCTGGAGCGCCTCGTGGGCGACGTGCTCGATCTCGCGAAGCTCGACGCACGCCGCTTCACGGTGCTGCGCGAGGAGGTCGACATGGGTCGGTTGCTCGACCAGGCGTACGCATCGTTCGGGGAAGAGGCACGCCGGCGCGGGATCGACTACACGTGTCTGACGAGCGAGCGGCCGGTGATCACAACGGACGGCGACCGCGTGCTCCAGATCATCTCCAACCTCCTCGCCAACGCTTTTCGCTGGACGCCTGACGGAGGGTCGATCGAGCTCGCGCTTAACGCCGAGAACGGTGCGGTCTCCGTCGCGGTAGCGGACTCCGGGCCGGGCATCAAGCGTGAGGAGCAGGAGCGGATATTCCGGCCGTTCTGGTCGCTCGACGGTGGTGGCACGGGCCTTGGCCTGACGATCGCCCGTGAGCTGGCCGTCGCGCTCGGCGGCCGCATCGAGCTCGCGAGCACGACGGGCGAAGGCAGCCGGTTCGCCCTCGTCTTGCCGGCTATTCCAGCGTAGGAGTTCTGAGCTCTAGCTCTCGGCGCGGCGCTCGCCGAGCCGGTGCACCGTTGCCGGAGCGGACCCGATCGTCTGCTCGATCCGCGCCAGGCGCTCATCGACGCTCTGCCAGCCGGCGTCGATCAGGTCTACGAGCAACCCGAGGTCGTCGACACGCGCGTGGCGCTCGGCAGTGAGATCGGTCTCGAGCCGCTCCAGCCGCCGCAGCAGCTGCACTGCCATTCCCCGGACCTCGGCGAGCTGCCTGCCGACCGGGGCCGCCTCTCGCCGGACACCCTCGCGCACCGCCTCGTCGATCTGGGCCGGAAGCGTCGACCCGAGCCCGTCCGCCGCCGCCGACAGCTCAACGAGCTGAAGGTGAGTGCGCTCGAGCAGCGCGCTGACATCTGCCGGGGCAGGCCGCTCGGTAGTTGCCTCGGCGAGCCGTTCTTTCGCCCGTTCCATCGCGTGTCCGTGCATGGTTGGTGACAATAACGCGGCCTTCGGACGGCTTAACACGGCACAAGCGAAAGGATTTACCCTGCCCTAATCCGGCTTCCTCAACAGGGCGGTAGGGTGTCGTGGCACACTTCAGGTCGCCCGTCCAGAAGGAGCTCTCGTTGTCGCTGTTGCCCATTCTCGTATTGCTGTTCGTCGTCATGTGGCTGCTAGTCATCCGCCCGCAGCGCAAGCGCCAGGCGGAGCAGCGGCGCATCCTCGAGAACCTCTCTCCAGGCCAGGACGTGCTCACCGCGGGCGGGTTGTATGGCACCGTCCACTCGGTTGTGGGCGAGGACGAAGTGCGCATCGAGATCGCGCCTGACGTCCAGGTGCGGGTCTCGCGTAGCGCCATCGCGGCCGTGCTCGCCGACGAAGACCAAGACGAAGGGTTGGCCGAGCTCGAGCGCGCACAGCAGGAGGCAGAGAACGAGGTGCTCGCGGCGCGTGACGCCGGCGAGCGCTAGTCGCACCGAACACTGATGCGAGAGCGACGGAACCATCTCATCCTCGTCAGCGTGATCATGGCTGCGCTCATCGGCGTGGGCCTGATCGCCATACCTGGCTCGCCGTTCCACAGGGGCGCCACGCTCGGCCTCGACCTTCAGGGCGGGCTGGAAGTGGTGCTCCAGGCCGTTCCGCCGAAGGGACACACGCTTACCGGTGAGGACCTCGATCGGTCGGTGGACATCATGCGGAACCGCATCGACAGGCTCGGCGTCGCCGAGCCCGAGATCCGCAAGCAGGGCGACGATCAGATCGTCATCCAGCTCGCAGGCGTCACCGATCCGGAGAAGGCCGCCGAGCTGATCGGGAAGACCGCGCAGCTCGAGCTGTTCGATCTCGAGCAGGACCTGACCGGGCCCTCGATCGGGGCCGAGGGCGCGGTCCCCACAGGGCGCCTGTACGACCTCCTGGGCGGCAAGGGCGGCTCGGCTCCCGAGAACGCTTCGGCCTACTACCTCTTCAACAAGAACGGACGCGTGCTGGAAGGGCCGGCGAACACCCGCGAGGCGCTCTTCACCCGCAAGAACCCGCGCGTGCCGCCCGGTGGGAAGGTGCTCGGCGTCGCGCGCGATGCCGCTGTCGTCACGTGCTCGGCGACGCTCGAGCAACCATGCCCAGGCAACCTCGCGCCGGGCCAAACGGCCTATTACCTCTTCCGCTACCAGCCGGACGACGCGGAGAACCCGGTGCCCGAGATGACCGGCGCCCACCTCAAGTCATCGGGCACGCGCCACGACTTCGACCAGTTCGGCCAGCCGATCGTCCGCATGGAGTTCACCGGGGAGGGGGAGAACCGCTTCCAGGACATCACGAGGCGGCTGTGGCAGCGCGGCAACCTCCGTGGCAACGCGCAGCACTTCGCCATCGTGCTCGACCGTGAGATCCAGTCGTGGCCCCAGATCGACCCGACGGATCGCACGCTCTCGGACGGCATCAGCGGTGGGTCGGCGCAGATCGAGGGAGTCGGCACGCTCGGCGAGGCGAAGGACCTCGCACTTGTGCTGCAGACCGGTGCCTTGCCGGTCTCGTTCTCGCAGATCGAGCGCACCGACGTCTCCGCCACGCTCGGCAAGGACTCGCTCGAGGAGGCGAAGAAGGCGGCCATCATCGGCCTGCTGGTCGTCGCGCTCTTCCTCATCATCTTCTACCGGCTGCTCGGAATCGTCGCCGTCACAGGCCTCGCCATCTACGTGGCCTTCATGTACGCGGCGATCCTCCTCCTCAACGTCACGCTGACGCTGCCCGGCTTCGCCGGCCTCATCCTGACGATCGGAGTCGCGGCCGATGCGAACGTCGTCATCTTCGAACGCATCAAGGAAGAGGTGCGTGCCGGGAAATCGACCCGGGCCGCGATCGCCACCGGTTATCAGAAGGGCTTCCATACGATCGTCGACGCGAACGTCGTCACCGCGATCACGGCGCTGGTGCTGTTCGCCGTCGCGACCGCTCAGGTGAAGGGCTTCGCGCTGATGCTGCTGGTCGGCACCGTGGTCTCGGTGCTCACGGCGGTCGTCGCAACGCGCGCCATGCTCGGACTCCTGGCCGGGTTCCGTTGGTTCGACAACCCGAGCTTCATGGGCGCCGAGGGTCAGGGGATCAAGAAGTGGATGCGCATCGACGTCAACAGCCGCGGCCGGCGTCGCATCTGGCTTTCGATCGCGACCGTGGCGATCGTGATCAGCGTCCTCGGCGTCTTCGTGAAGGGCCTCAACTTCGGCATCGACTTCAAGGGCGGAACGCAGATCACCTTCAGGACGGACGAGCCCGTGCCGCTCGCCGACGTGCGCAGCCAGATGGCCGACATCGGCCGCGGGGACGCCGTCGTCCAGGGACGCGGCGAGTCCGCGGGCGGTGACCGCTACACGAGCTTCCAGGTGCGGACGAAGTCGCTCACGGAGACGCAGCAGAACACGCTCGCCCGGGGGCTCGAGAACGAAATCGGCGCGACGTCGTCGGCCGTGAAGAACGTCTCGTCGAGCTTCAGCCGGCAGATCGCGCGCGGCGCGATCCTCGCCGTGATCGTCTCCTTCGCGCTGATCATGCTCTACATCTCGCTGCGCTTCCAGTGGCGCTTCGCGGTACCGATCCTCCGCACGCTCTTCAGCGACATCCTCATCACGCTCGGCGTCTACGCCTTCAGCGGGCGCGAGGTGACGACCGCGACCGTGGCTGCCGTGCTGACGGTGCTCGGCTACTCGATCTACGACACGATCATCGTCTTCGACCGTGTCCGGGAGAACATCCCGCTCATGCGGCGGGCGTCGTTCGCGACGATCGCCAACGTGTCGCTGTGGGAGACGATGCGCCGTTCGCTGGCGACGACGTTCATCACACTGCTCCCGATCGCCAGCCTGCTGCTCTTCGGTGGCGAGACGCTGAAAGACTTCGCGTTCGCGCTGTTCGTCGGAATCTTCCTGGGCGCCGTGTCGACGTTCTTCGTGGCCACGCCGTTCTTGACGGTGCTGATGGAGCGCAGCCCGGAGTTCCGCGGGCGGATCGGCGCCGACGACGTTGTCGAGAAGGGCGTTGGTGGCGCGATCACCGTCCTCGATGAGCCGGCCGAGATCGAGGTCGAGGCGGAGCCCGAGCGGGTTCCGGCCGCACCGGTCGGTGCGACGCCCGGCGACGGCTCGATGCCCCGTGCACAGTCGAAGCGCGAGCAGCGCCGACAACGCCGCCGTTCGCGCCCACATGGCCGAGCCCGATAGGTCTTCTCGCGACGCGGCCGAGCGGCTGGGCCTGGCCGCGGTCGGCGCCGTGGCTCTTACGGCAGAGCGCATCGACGAGCTGGCCGGCGAGCTCGCGGAGCGCGGTGGTATCAGGCGCGACGAGGCACGTCAGCTGATCGAGGATTCCGTCGCGCGCTGGCGCGGCGATGCCACGCGATTTACGGCACGTGCAGGACAGGGCCTCCAGGGTCTCTACGCCCAGTTGGGGCTCGCGTCGCGCGACGAGCTCGACGAGCTCGAGCTTCGTCTGGCGCAGGTCGAGCACAGGCTGCGCCTGGTCGAGAGCGCATCGGATGAGCCCTCGGCTGCCGTGCAAGACTGACGGGGTGGCTTCGGGCGCGAAAACGCGCAACATCGGCCGGATGTCAGAGATCGCCCAGGTGGCGGTCAAGCACGGCTTCGGCTACTTCTTCTCGCGCAACAAGCTGACCGACCTGCTTCCCGGCTCTACCAAGGTCTCGCCGGACGGAGCGGCGGCGTCAGAGCGAGGCCAGCACCTGCGCGAGATGCTCGACGAGCTCGGCCCGACGTTCGTGAAGTTCGGGCAGCTGCTCTCCACCAGGCCCGACATCGTCCCACCGGACATAGTCGTCGAGCTGAGAAAGCTCCAGGACGAGGTCACCCCGTTTCCTTTCGCCGACGTCGAGCAGGTCGTACGCGAGGAGCTCGGTCAGCCAATCGAGCGCCTGTTCCTCGAGTTCAGCGAACAGCCGATCGCCGCCGCGTCGATCGGTCAGGTGCATGCCGCCGTGCTTCCCAACGGCCGGCGCGTCGCGGTGAAGGTGCAGCGACCGACGGCGCCGAGGCAGATCGAGGCCGACCTGGCGCTGCTCTACCAGGCGGCGAAGATCGCCAAGGATCGTGTGCGAGCACTCGACTTCATCGACGCGAAGGGCCTTGTGGACGAGTTCGCTCGCACGGTGCGCGAGGAGCTCGACTATCGCCAGGAGGCTCGCAATGCCAGCGCCTTCCACAGAAACTTCGCAGGCGACCCAAATGTGAGCGTGCCGCGCGTCTACTGGAGCTACTCCGGGGCGCGGGTACTCGCGCTCGAGTTCCTGGAGGGGACACAGATCGCCGACCTTCACGCCGAGGAGCTCTCGGACGACGAGCGGCGACGGCTGGCGTACGTGATGGCCGAGGCCTGGATGACGATGGTCTTCCGTCACGGGATCTTCCACGGCGATCCCCATCCGGCCAACATCCTCATGCTCGGCCATCCCGAGCGGATCGGTCTCGTCGACTTCGGCCAAGCCGGGAGGCTCACAGACGACGACATGTCGAAGCTGACGGCGCTTTTCATCGACGCCGCCGCCGAGAACGTCGAGGCCCTGCCCAAGCGGCTGGGCGATCTCGGCGTTCGCTACGACAAGTCGCGTGAGGCCGAGTTCGTCGGCCACTTGCACGAGTTCTACTCGCGCTACTACGGCGTCCCCCTGTCCGAGATCGACCAGATCCAGCTCATCCGGGAGGGGTTCCAGCTGATCTACGAGATGAACCTCCACCTGCCGTCGCGATTCGTGCTCCTGGACAAGGCGATCGCCACGCTCGGCTCGGTGGGCGCGGAGCTCTACCCCGACTTCAACGTGTTCGAGATGGCGAAGCCGTACGCGCGTGAGCTCATGATGCAGCGCTTCTCCCCGAAGAGGTTGGCGCGCGACACCCAGAACGAGACGCGTGACCTGGTGCGCGTGCTGCGCGCCGCGCCGCAGCAGATACATGACCTGCTCGAGTCGCTCCGCAACGGCCAGGTCGAGGTGCGCCTCGCTCGCGACGAGCTCGACCTCGTCCTGCGCAACCTCGACGTCGGCTTGAACCGGCTCGTGATCGCGCTCGTCGTCGCGGCGGGGCTGATCAGCTCGAGCTTCATGGCGGCCGCGGCGACCGGGCCCGGCCTACAGACGCTGGCAGGCATCGGCTTCGCGCTGTCGTTCGGGCTTGGCGTCTGGCTGATGTGGGGCGTCATTCGCCACGGCCGTCTCTAGGCGCGGCCGGTTGCGACGGTTGTAGAAAACTCGGCACAGATTCGCGCGAAAGGACATCTCGACAGCCGTCGATGACCGCGCTACGGTCGCTCCATGTCACAGGCACTGCTCCTGGCGCAGCCGGAGGAGGTCGTCGGAAGCTTCCTCGAGCGCCACCTCGCGGAGGACGGCTTCGAGATCGTGCGGGCCGATGACGAGGAGGCGACGCTCGCACTAGCCGAGCGGTTACGCCCGGATCTCGTTCTGCTCGCGACCGAGGTCGACCTCTGTCGCCGACTTCGCGAGGGCGAGCCCGGGCGGTCGTGGAACCGGCGCGTGCCCGTGATCGTCCTCGGCGATCCGGAGGCCGATGCAGTCGACCGGGTGCGCGCGTTCGACCGTGGCTGCGACGACTACGTCACGCGTCCGTTCCACTACGACGAGCTGCTCGCGCGGATTCGCGCGGTACTGCGCCGAAGCGACACGCCCCTTCCCGAAGACGTGCTTCAGGCCGGCGAGATCGTCATCGACCTGCCGACGCGCTGCGTCACCGTGGACGGGCGGCTGCTGCCGCTGCCTGCGAAGGAGTACGGCCTCCTCGCGAGGCTGGCGACCGCGCCCACCCACGTTTTCCCGAAGCAGGAGCTGCTGCGCGATGTCTGGGGCTATCGATCGGTGGGGAAGACTCGCACCGTCGACTCGCACGCGTGCCGTCTGCGTCGGCGGCTCGCAGAGCTCAGCGACACACCGTACGTGCTCAACGAGTGGGGGGTGGGCTATCGGCTGATGTTGCCGTTGTTCGCGGAACGTTCCTAGGCTGCCGCCTGCCGGAACCGGTCGAGGACCCGCGTCCAGCCGGTGTCGTACGACCCGCGCTCGTCAGCGCCGCCGGTCGCGTACTGCTCCCAGCCGCGGTGCTCGAGCTCGACGCGAGTGCCGTCGCCGTCGGGGCTGAACCGCACTTCGACCTCGGTCGGCGGCGCGGCGGAGTTGACCTTCCACTCGAGCACGACGCGGTGCGGCGGCTCGTAGACGAGGATCGACGCCCACTCGTGTTCCTGCCCGTCAGGGGCCCGCTCGTACATCCGTCCGCCCACGGCGGGCTCGAAGACGGCCGTCGCGTCCTCGCCGGTGATCGAGTGGCCCGCGACGGGCCACCAGGTCGCGATGTCTTCTGTGAACGTGCGAAACGCGCTCTCGACATCGCAGTCCACCGAGATCTGCTTGCGCACGGGCTCGACTGCCGTGTGCTGAGTCATGGGCTCCTCCCTTGTTTGCCGGACGCGGCCTGCGCGAACTGCGCGAGAGCCGCCGACCAGAAGTTGTCGAGGTACGAGCGGAGAGCGTCGAGGCCACCCGGCTCCAGCCGGTAGAGGCGAAACGTTCCCTGCCGCTGCTCGTCGACGAGGCCGGCCCGCTTGAGCACGCCGAGATGCTGGGAGACCGCCGGCCGGCTCACGGGCAGCCCGTTGGCGATGTCCTTCACCGCCAAGGGGCCGCCCAGCAGGCGTTCGAGGATCGCCCGGCGCGTCGGATCGGCGAGCGCCTCGATTGCCACATGTGAGTTAGTCTCCACTTACGTAAGTTACCACTTACATAGTGGAAGCGGCAAGTCAGACGAGGGCGGCGCCCTCCAGCTTCAGCAGCGCCTGCTTGCGCTCGAGCCCTCCCGCGTACCCGACCAGGTTGCCCGATGCGCCCACGACTCGGTGGCAGGGGAGAATGATCGGAACGGGATTCCGGTTGAGCGCGCCGCCGACGGCACGGGCGGCCCGCGGCTTGCCGATGCGGCCGGCGAGAGCTCCGTACGTCGTCACTTCGCCGTAGGGAACGCGAGCCAGCTCGCGGAGCACGTTCTGCTGGAACGCCGGTACGGTCGCCACGTCCACCTCGACGTCGAACGTCGTCCGGGTGCCCGAGAAGTACTCGTCGAGCTCACGCCTGACGGTAGTAAGGCGGCGAGGGACGCGGAGCAGTCGCGTCCCGACCTGGCGTGCCAGGCGCTCGAGCGTCTCCTCTGGCGCGAACTCGATCCAGCAGACTCCGCGGTCTGTCGCGGCGAGCAACAGCTCGCCGACGGGAGAGTCGGTGACGTCATAGGCGGCGTCGAGCAGGCCGGCGGCGGAGGCCGCCTCCCGGAAGCGCGCGTCGAGCGTCGCAGGAAGTGTCATGCCAGCTCCTTTCGTAAGCGGCGCACGCCGGCCGAGGCAGCCTGCCTCGCGGCGGTGGCGTTCGATCCGAGCACTGCACCGATCTGCTCGTAGTCGAGGTCGTAGCCGTAGCGGAGCACGACGGCGGCCCTCTCCGTCGGCGGCAAGCCGCCGGCGAGATGCTCGAGCTCCGCATGCGCCGGACGGCCGTCCCAGGACTCGGCCTCTTGCAGCTCGTCCGTTGCACGGCTGCGCCGGTGGGCGTCGATGACGACGTGCTCTGCGATCGTCGTCACCCAGGCGCCGAGCTGCTCTGCGTGCCGTAACCCGGCGTATGCCCGCAATGCCCGCAGGAACGTCTCCTGGAACGCATCCTCTGCCTGCTGACGTCCCAGGCGGCGGACGAGTAGCCGGTACACGCGTATGCGATTTGCCGCATAGAACTCCTCGAACGGCGGAACCTGCACGGGTGCCATCATGTGCTCTAACGCCTCGCCGCGTCGAAGTGTGAGACTCGGCGTATGAACGTCGCGGTCGTGGGCCACGTCGAATGGCTGGACTTCCTGGTCGTCGAGCACATGCCGCGCCCGGGCGAGATCGTTCAGGTCACGGCGACGTGGCAGGAGGCAGCGGGCGGTGGCGCCGACGCTGCGGTGCAATTGCGCAAGCTCGCCGGCAGCGCGCTGATGATCACGGCCCTCGGCGACGACGCGCTTGGGCACCGGGCGATCGACGAGCTGACCGGGCGCGGGGTACGCGTCGACGCCGTCTGGCGCGAGGAGGCTCAGCGCCGCGCGGTCTGCTTTCTCGACGAGGAGGGGGAGCGGACGATCACGCTGCTCGGCCCGAAGCTCGTGCCGCGCGGCTCCGATCCGCTCGCCTGGGACGAGCTGTCGGACGTGGACGGCGTCTACTTCACGGGAGGCGACCCGGCGGCGGTCCGGGCGGCACGGCAGGCGAAGGTCCTGGTGGCCTCGGCCCGGGAGCTGCCCGTGCTTCGCGAGGCCGCCGTGGAGCTGGACGTGCTCGTCGCGAGCGCAGCCGACACGGGGGAGAGCTACGAAGGCGGGCTCGACCCCCCGCCCCGGTACATCGTCCGCACCGAAGGATCGCGCGGCGGCACGGTCGAGCCCGGCGGCCGATTCCCACCTGGCGAAATACCGGGACCCGTGGTCGACGCGTACGGCGCCGGCGACGCGTTCGCTGCCGGCCTCACATACGGCTTGGCCGCCGGGATGCCTATCGAGGAGGCGTTGAGGCTTGCATCACGCTGTGGTGCGGCTGTTCTCGCCGGCCGTGGCCCCTACGAAGGCCAGTTGACGTTGTAGGAGGGATCGCAGGGGTTGCGCTGCGGTCGAGAGTGGTCTAAAGTGGGGCGAAGTGGTCCAACGATGAACGGTGGGATTCGATGTTCCTCGGCGAGCACGAGCACACGCTCGATGAAAAGGGTCGGCTTACGCTTCCGGCGAAGTTCCGAGACTCCTTCCCGGAGGGTCTCGTGCTGAGCCGCGGCCTGGACGGCTGCGTCAATGCGTATGCGAAGGCCGACTGGGCGGAGCTCGCGGCGCAGCTGACGGCGCTCGGCTCGCTCAGCCGTGACGAGCGGATGATCCAGCGGCACTTCTTCTCCGGTGCATCCGAGGCGACACTCGACAAACAGGGGCGCGTGATGGTTCCCGCGCCGCTCGCAAGCCACGCCGGGCTGGAGCGCGACGTCGTCGTGGCCGGAGTTCACGACCACCTCGAGATCTGGGACCGCTCCTCGTGGCGCACGCAGATCGCAGACGTGGAAGGGAGGGCGGAGGATGTTGCCGAACGCCTTGCGTCCAAGCGCGACTGATCACATCCCAGTGCTCGCCGACGAGGTGCGGCGCCTGCTCGACGTCCAGCCCGGAGCAGCCGTTGTCGACGCCACGTTCGGCGCCGGCGGCCACGCCGAGTTGCTGGCCCTCGACATGGGCGGCAAGGGCCGCTTCATCGCCATCGACCGCGATCCGTCGGCTCGCCAGTACTTCGAGCGCTTTCGTAAGCGCGCCGGTGTCCAGGCGCGGTTCCTGCGCGGCGAATTCGCGACCGTGCTCGACCAGCTGGCGACGAACGACGTCCGCGTCGACGCCATCCTGCTGGATCTCGGCGTCTCCAGCATGCAGGTCGACCGCCCCGAGCGCGGTTTCTCGTACGCGGTCGACGCGCCGCTCGACATGCGCATGGATCCCTCCGCCGACGAGACCGCGGCCGACATCGTCAACGACGCACCCGAGCGCGAGCTGCTGGAGATCTTCCGTCGCTACGGCGAGGAGCGGTACGCCCGTCAGATCGCCCGCGCCATCACACGGCGGCGTCGGCGTGAGCCGTTCGTTCGCTCGGGCGAGCTTGTCGACGTGATCAAGACCGCCATCCCGACGCCGGCTCGCTTCGGCGAGGGCCACCCGGCCAGGCGCGTCTTTCAGGCGCTGCGGATTGCGGTCAACGACGAGCTCGGGCAGCTCGAAGAGGCACTACCGGCGGCGATTCGGCTACTGCGACCGCACGGCCGGATCGCCGTCATCAGTTTCCACTCGCTCGAGGACCGGATCGTGAAGCGGTTCTTCCGGGCCGAGGCGCGCGGCTGTGTCTGTCCGCCGGACTTTCCGATCTGCGCGTGCGGCAAGGATCCCGTGCTGCGCGTCTTGACGACGCGAGCGGTGCGGCCCGACGCACGCGAGGTGGCGCTCAATCCGCGTGCGGCATCGGCGCGGCTGCGCGTCGCGGAGAAGGTCTGATGGCAGCTGCTGCTCCGGTAGCTCGGACTCGGCCGACCCGTCCACGGCCGCCCAAGGCGGAAGCGAAGGCACCGCAGCGGAACGCGCAGCGGCGGCTCGCGGGCGGGATCGTGTGGATCGTGGTCGTCGCCGCGCTGCTCGCCGGCGTCGTGGCGCTCAACGTGGCTGTGCTCCGCGTCAATCTCGCGTATGACGAGCTCGGCCAGAAGCGGTCGAAGCTGCGCGCCGAGAACGCCGCGCTAGCCTCTCAGCTCGCCAGCGCCGCGTCGACCGGCCGTATCCAGAAGGTCGCGGCCGAGGAGCTCGGCGCGACGCCTGCTTTGCCCGACCAGACCACATACGTCGTCTTGCCTCGGTAATGCGCGCGCGGAGGCCGTCCGACCGCCGCATTCGCCTGCTCCTCCTCCTCTTGCTGGTGGTATTCGGCGTTTCGCTGGGGCGGGCGACGTGGCTACAGACGGTGCGTGCGGCGGACCTCAGCCAGCGCGCGTCGAGCCAGCAGAGCGAGACCGTCACCATTCCGGCCGGCCGAGGGACGATCGTCGATCGCATGGGAGTTCAGCTCGCGATCGCCGAGGAGGCGGTCACGGTCTACGCGAATCCGCGACAGGTGACGAGCCCGCGTCAGGTGGCACTCGCCGCGGCGAAGACGCTCGGCGTCGACGCTGACGTGCTGTACCCGCAACTGCTCGACAAGTCGAAGGGCTTCGTCTACGTCGTGAGGAAGGCGGATGCGGAGCGCGCCAAGGCGCTCGAGAGGCGAAACCTGGCAGGCGTCGGCTTCCTGCGCGAGGAGCGGCGCGTGTACCCGCAGGGTGCCGTGGCCGCTCATGTGCTGGGCTACGCCGGCACCGACAACCGCGGCCTCGCCGGCCTGGAGCTACAGCTCGAGCGCATGCTCGGCGGACGCGACGGAAGCGAGACGTTCGTGAAGGATCCGTTCGGTCGCGTGCTCAATGTCGTCAAGTCGAGCCCGGAGCGGCCGGGACGGGACGTCTTTCTCACCATCGACCACACAATCCAGGCCAACGTCGAGTCCGTGCTCGGATCGACGATGTCGCAGTGGGGAGCCGCCCGGGCCACGGGAGTTGTGCTCGATGCGCAGTCGGGCGGCGTCCTCGCGATGGCGGTCTCTCCTGGCTTCGATGCGAACGCCTACGCGCAGACGGACGTCGACCGCCATCGCAACGTGGCGGTAACGGACACATTCGAGCCGGGATCGACGTTCAAGCTCGTGACCGTGGCCGGGGCTCTCTCGGAGGGCCTAGTCAACGAGAGCAGCCCGTTCACGTTGCCCTACGAAATCGAGGTCGCCGACCGGGTCGTGCACGACGCGGAGCCACGGGGCACGGAGACGATGACGGTCGGACAGATCCTGGCGCGCTCATCGAACGTGGGCGCGATCACGCTTGCACAGCTGCTCGGCCCGCAGCGCCTCGGCCGGTGGATCGAACGCTTCGGCTTCGGGAAGCCGACGGGGATCGACTTCCCGGGCGAGACGCCCGGCATCGTGCTGCCGGTCGAGCGCTGGTCCGGCTCGACGATCGGCAACGTCCCTATCGGCCAGGGCATCGGGGTCACGGCCGTGCAGATGGCCGCGGCGTACGCGGCGGTCGCCAACGGCGGCATGTGGATCGCGCCTCACCTCGTCGACCACGTGAGCGGCGGGGGACGCGCGAGGCCGGAGCGCAGGCGCGTGCTCTCCGCGCCGATCGCCGACCAGGTGCTGCGGATGCTCGAGAACGTGGTGCTCGAGGGGACAGGCACGCTCGCCGCCGTGCCCGGGTACACGATCGCCGGCAAGACCGGGACTGCGGCCAAGCCGGATCCCGTGAACGGCGGCTACTCGGAGTCGAACTACGTCGCCTCGTTCATCGGCATCGTTCCCGCGAGCAGGCCGCGCTTCGTCATCCTCGTCTCGGTGGACGAGCCGCGCGGAGCCATCTGGGGCGGCACCGTCGCAGCGCCGGCGTTCAAGCGCATCGCGGACTTCGCGCTCCAGTACCTCGAGGTTCCCCCCGACGACCCGGCCTCACTAGCCACGTCCGGCTAGGACGGTCCGAAGGACCCGGAGGCCACCATCCTCCTCCCCGCTGCGAGCGTAACGATTCGCGGTCGCTCGCGCCACGGCCCGAGAGTGAAAAGGCCCGCAAATGGCACACTTCTGACACAGATGAGCGCGTTCAGGACTACTGAGTGCCGCTGGTAGACTCGCCCGGCGTGGATCTGGAGCGAGTCATCGCGGCGCTCGCTCCGGCGACCGTTGCCAACCCTGCGCCCGTCGAGATACACGAGCTCGCGTACGACTCGCGAGCGGTCACTCCTGGAACGCTGTTCTTCTGCGTCCGCGGTGAGCGCGCCGACGGACACGCGTTCGCCGGCGAGGCGGTCGAACGAGGCGCTGTGGCCCTGGTCGTGGAGCGACCACTCGATCAGCAGGTACCCCAGCTCGTCGTCGCAGAAGCGAGGGCAGCAATGGCGACCGCTGCAATCGAGTTCTACGGCCACCCCTCGCATGAGCTCACCGTGGCCGGTGTCACCGGCACGAACGGCAAGACGACGACCTGCTTCCTCCTGTTCGCGATCCTCGCAGCCGCCGGACGGCGCCCGGGCCTGCTCGGCACGATCGAGAACCGCGTCGGCGGCGAGCGGCGGCCGGCCATGCGCACGACGCCGGAGGCGATCGACGTGCAGCGGACGCTCCGAGAGATGCTCGACGCGGGCGATCGGAGCTGCGCGATGGAGGCCACGTCTCACGGTGCGCAGCTTGGACGGCTCGTGGGAGTCCGCTTCTCGGCGCTCGCCTTCACGAATCTCAGCCGCGACCACCTGGACTTCCACGGGACGCTCGAGCAGTACTTCGAGGCAAAGCGGAGCCTGTTCGTGAACGACGACCCGCCGCCGGCGGCGCTCAATGTGGATGACCCATACGGCCGCAGGCTGGCCGGCGAGCTCCATGCCCTCGGCCACAAGCGCGTGATCACGTTCGGCTTTGGCCCGGAGGCAGACATCCATGTCGAGGACCTCGAGCTGGGACGCGACGGTTCGCAGGTCAGCGCCGCAGGCATTTCCCTGCGCACACGCTTGCTCGGCCGCTTCAACGTCGAGAACGTCCTGGCGGCCGTCGCGGTAGCACGACTGCTCGAGCTTCCCGAAGAGGCGATCGTTCGCGGGATCGAGTCGGTGCGCGGCGTTCCGGGGCGCTTCGAAGCGGTCGAGGAGGGGCAGCCGTTTTCCGTGGTCGTCGACTACGCGCATACCCCCGACTCGTTGGAGACCGCCCTGCGCACGGCCCGGGAGTTGGCAACGGGCCGCGTCATCTGCGTGTTCGGGTGCGGTGGGGATCGCGATCACGGCAAGCGTCCGCTCATGGGCGCAGTGGCGGCGGACGGCGCCGACGTCGTGGTCGTCACCTCCGACAACCCGCGCAGCGAAGAACCGCAGGAGGTCGTCGACGAGATCACGCGCGGGCTCGACTCGGAAGTCGACGTGGAGCTCGACCGTGCACGT
Organism: uncultured Actinomycetes bacterium; assembly: GCA_963704335.1. GTDB lineage: Bacteria > Actinomycetota > Thermoleophilia > Gaiellales > Gaiellaceae > PALSA-612. The sequence goes on along the minus strand of OY969889.1, from coordinate 2,689,199 downwards.
GCGATCGAGCGAGCGATCGAGACGGCGCGCGCCGGCGACGTCGTGCTCGTGGCCGGCAAAGGGCACGAACAGGGCCAGGAGACCGCGGGGGAGACCGTCCCGTTCGACGACCGCGAGGTGGCCCGTCAGGCCCTCCGCCGGCTGGCCGCCCGTACATGATCCCGCTGGAGCTCGACGAGATCGAGGCTCTTTGCCCGGGCAGCCTGGAGCGGGATCCCGGAGCGACCGTCGCGACGGGCGTGCAGATCGACTCCCGGCGCGTCGCCCCGGGCGATCTCTTCGTCGCCGTCGGTGACGGCCAGGCGTTCGTCGGCGACGCGATGGCTCGAGGCGCCGCTGCGGCGCTGGTGCCCGAAGACGCATTCACCGCCCTGGCAGCCCTCGGCCGCGCGGTGCGCGACCGAAGCGAGGCGACCGTCGTCGCGATCACCGGCTCCACGGGGAAGACGTCGACCAAGGACATCCTCGCCGCCATCGCCAGGCTCCGGAGAAAGACGATCGCGGCCGAGGCGAGCTACAACAACGAGCTCGGCGTCCCGCTGACGCTCTGCAGGCTGGAGCCCGACACCGAGGTGTGCATCCTCGAGCTCGCGATGCGAGGCCTTGGACAGATCGCGGCGCTCGCGGACATCGCCCGCCCTGCCATCGGTGTGATCACGAACGTCGGACCGGCCCATCTCGAGCGCGTCGGCTCGCTTGCAGCGGTTGCCGAGGCGAAAGGTGAGCTCGTCGCGGGGCTGCCGCCGGGCGGCGTTGCGATCGTGCCTGACGACTTTCGAGTGGAGAGAGACGACCTCGAAGTCGTGCGGCGCGGGCAGCCCGACACGATTGCGGAGAACGGCACGACGCGACTGCGCTTCGCCGGCCGCGATGTCACGTTCTCCTTTCGCGGGCGCCACCACGCCGAGAATGCGCTGTGCGCGCTCCACGCGGCGACGGCGCTCGGCATCGACGTCCAGGGTGAGGTGGTCGTCACGTTCTCGCGGTGGCGCGGCGAGGAGGTGACGTTGCCCGGCGGCGGGCTGCTCGTAAACGACTGCTGGAACGCGAACCCGATGTCGATGCGCGCGGCGCTCGAGGATCTCGTGGATCGGGCGGCAGGGCGCCGTACCGTTGCCGTGCTCGGTGAGATGGCAGAGCTCGGGCCGGACTCGACCGCCTACCACCGGGAGATCGGAAAGCTCGTCGGCGACCTTGGGGTTGTCGTGCTGGTTGCGGTCGGTGAGCGCGGGCGGGACTACGTCGAGTCCGCGCACGGAATGGCCGTGGCCGCCACTGCCGCCGATGCGAAGGAAGCCGCGGACGTGGTGCGAGATCTCGTTCAGCCCGGCGACTGTGTGCTGGTCAAGGGCTCACGTGTAGTAGGCCTCGAGGTCGTGGCCGCCGCGCTGGCCGACGGGTCAGTCGACTAGGCTCTCCCCGCGTTGGTACGGGTGCTCATCGCGGGCGTCGTCGCCCTCGTCATCTCGATCCTCATAGCCCCGAGGCTCATCGGCTACATGCGCACGCGCGGTCACGGCCAGTACATTCGCGAGGAGGGCCCGCAGCACCACTTCGTGAAGGCCGGGACGCCGACGCTGGGAGGCCTGGTGATCCTCATCGCGCTCGGAGTGGCGTTCCTGTCGCTCTCGCACTACACCACGAATGCGCTGCTCGTCTTCTTCGTGACGCTCGGCTGCGCTGCCATCGGCTTTCTCGACGACGCGATCAAGCTGACGCACCGGCGGTCACTGGGTCTCAATGCCCGCTGGAAGCTCCTGCTGCTCGCGGGCATCGCTGTCGTCGTGGGAATCGTCACCGAGCACCGCGAGTTTGCGACGGACGTCTACCTGCCGGTCGTGAACCGCGAGCTACCGCTGTCCTGGGCCTGGTACGTGCTGGTCTTCCTGATGATCGCCGGTACGGCGAGCGCCGTGAACTTCACGGACGGACTGGACGGCCTGGCGGCCGGAACGGGGATCATCGCGGTCTTCACGTTCACGGCGATGGCGGTGATCGCGTGGATCCGTTCGGGGGTGCCGGGCGAGCGCAACGACCTCTACATCGACCTCTCGATCCTTGGAGCTGCGCTGATAGGAGCCATCGTGGGCTTCCTCTGGTACAACGCCTGGCCGGCCGAGGTGATCCTGGGCGACACCGGTTCGATGGCGATCGGCGGCGCGCTGGCAGCGTTCGCGATCGTGATGAAGACCGAGTTCCTGCTGCTCTTGATCGGCGGTATCTTCGTCGTCGAGACGCTGTCCGTGATCATCCAGGTACTGAGCTTCAAGTACATGGGCAAGCGCGTGTTCCTGATAGCACCGATCCACCACCACTTCGAGATGAAGGCCTGGTCGGAGACGAAGATCGTCGTGCGTTTCTGGATCGTCACGGCGATCTTCTGCGCGATCGCGTTTGCCCTGTACTACCGCTACTACTTCCAGTTCTTCCGAAACTGAACCGGCAGCGAGACAAATGGGCTGAGTGGCTCGTGGAAACGCGGTTCGAGGGCCGCTCACAAGAGGAGATCGACGAGGCGCTCGCGTCGCTTGCCGGCATCCGTGATCGCGTGCTCGATCGCGCGCGACTCGCGCCGGACGACGTCGTTGTCGACGTGGGCACGGGCACCGGGCTGCTCGTTTTCGGCGCGCTCGACCGTCTCGGGCCCGACGGCTGCGTGGTGGCCCTCGACATCTCGGTGGACTGTCTGGATGAGCTGCTGGAGACGTGTGACGACCCGCGTGTCGCCTACCTCGTCGGGGGTGCGGAGGTACTGCCGCTGCCGGACGAGTCGGTGGATGTGGTGCTCACGCGCTCGGTGCTCATCTACGTCCGCGAGAAGGAGGAGGTGGCGCGCGAGTTCTCCCGCGTGTTGCGACCTGGAGGTCGGATGTCGGTCTTCGAGCCCGTCAACCGCCGCAACACGCAGCTCTGGGAGCTCGTCGACTTCGGCGATCTCTCCGAGCGTGTCGAGGCCGACTTCTACAGGCGGTGGCCGCCCGATCACCCGATGCAGGACTTCGATGCCGAGGACCTGGCGCGCTGGTTCGAGGAGGCGGGCTTCGTGGACGTCGATGCGGACGTTGTGGTCACGACTGTGACCGTGACGCCCGATGCCGTCCTGCACGGGGTGGGCGCTCCCGGCAGCCCGTCGCTGCTCGACGCCTGGAATGAAGGCTTCACCGCAGAGGAGGTCGATCAGCTCGAGGCCGCGGTACGGGAGGCGGGGACGACCGAGCCTCACTGGCCGGCGGTGTACGTCGCGGGACGCAAGCCGTGACGTTGCCCTCGCGCGCGCTCGTCGTCGGGATGGCGAGGTCGGGCCAGGCGGCCACCGCTGCCCTCGCCCGGCGAGGCGTCGACGTCGTGGCCGCCGACCGCAGGCTCGGCAACGACAACGATGTGGCCTTGCTGGACGGCGTCGAGCTCGTCGTCAAGAGCCCAGGCGTTCCCGGCGAACACGTCCTCGTGACCGAAGCTCGAGTCCGCGACGTGCCGGTGTGGAGTGAGGTCGAGCTCGGCTTCAGCTTGCTGCCGGAAAGCCGGTTCGTCGGCGTCACCGGAACGAATGGCAAGACGACGACCGTCGAGTTGCTCGGCGTGATGTTCCACGAAGCGGGGCGGTCGGTCGCAGTGGCGGGCAACGTCGGGCGGCCGCTCACGTCGGTGGCTGCCGCTGACTGGATCATCTGCGAGCTGTCGTCCTTTCAGCTCGAGGACGTCCACGAGCTCGCTTGCGAAGTCGCGGTGCTGCTGAATCTCGAGCCGGACCACCTCGACCGCCACGGCACCTTCGACGCGTACCGCGACGCGAAGCTCCGCATCTTCGAGCGGGCGCGGTCGGCCATCGTTCCGCGCGGCCTCGGGCTGGCGGGCATCGAGTTCTCGAGCGACGACCCGCTGCCTGCCGAGCCGCGCATGCCCGGCGCGCACAACCGCGAGAATGCGGCGGCGGCCACGGCTGCCGCGCGCGCCGCCGGCATCGACGACGACGCGATTGCGCGCGCTCTCGAGAGCTTCCCGGGCGTCGAGCACCGCCTGGAGCTGGTCGCCGAGATCGGCGGCGTCACGTACGTGAACGACTCGAAGGCCACGAACACCGCCGCTGCGCGACGCGCGTTGGCCGCGTACGACGCTCCCTTGCACGTCATCCTCGGCGGCTCACTGAAGGGTGAGGACTTCGTACAGCTGGCCGAGGCGATGACGGGCTCCGTGCGTGCCGTCTACCTGATCGGAGAGGCTGCGGACGAGCTGGAAGCCGCTCTCGATCCCACCGGCATTCCGCTCCAGCGCTGCGGCGATCTCGCGACGGCGGTGGAGCGGGCTGCGGCAGCAGCCGGGTCGGGCGAGATCGTGCTGCTCTCGCCCGCGTGTGCGAGCTTCGACCAGTTTCGTGATTTCGAGCATCGCGGCGAGGAATTCCGCCGTCTGGTGCAGAAGTTGACTGGGTGAAACGGGCTCAACTCGAGGCCAACCTCCTCATACTCGTCACGCTCGGCCTCGTCGCGTTCGGGCTCGTGATGGTGTACAGCGCGACCTCGGCGCGCGCGACCGTCGGCGACGGCGAGCCCATGCAATACCTCATTCGTCAGGCGCTGTTCGCGCTGACAGGGCTCGTCGTCCTCGTCGTCTGCGCGAGGACGCCGTACACGTGGTGGCGGCACGCCGCTCCCACGTTGGTGGCCGTGAGCCTCCTGCTGTTGGCCGCCGTATTGCTCGTGAGTGATCCGGTCAACGGCGCGCGCCGCTGGGTGACGATCGGGCCGGTGACGTTCCAGCCGTCGGAGCCTGCCAAGCTGGCGCTTGCCGTCTGGGTGGCCGCGTATCTCTCGCGTACGAAGACCCGGCCCCCGAGGACGCTCGCTGAGCTGGCGAAACCGCTCGGTCTTGTGGCCGGCCTCTCCTGCGCGCTCATCCTGCTCGAGCCGGACCTCGGCACCGCGGTCGCAATCACTTTCATGTTGGGCGGAATGCTCATCGCTGCGGGGACGCCTCTCGGCTTGCTCGCCCGCGCCGGGGGGATCGTCGCCGCGCTCGGCGTGGCTGCCATCTACTTCGAGCCGTACCGGCGCGAGCGCATCCTCTCCTTCTTCAACCCGTGGAGTGACGCACAGGGCTCGGGCTTTCAGTCGGTACAGGCGATGATCGGCCTCGGATCGGGTGGCGTCTTCGGCAAGGGCATGGGCGAGAGCATCAACAAGATCTTCTATCTGCCGGAGGCTCACACGGACATGATCTTCGCCGTCATCGGCGAGGAGCTGGGGCTGATCGGAGCCGCGGCGGTGATCGCTGCGTTTGCCGCTTTCTGCTGGGCGGGCTTCCGGATCGCGCTCGGTTGCCCCGACCGCTTCGGATCGTTGCTCGCGACCGGCTTGACGGTGCTCGTCGGCGCCCAGGCCGCGACGAACCTCGCGGCCGTGCTGGGGCTTGCTCCCGTCACGGGCATCACGCTACCGTTCCTCTCCTACGGAGGGTCGAGCCTCATCGTCGCCCTCGCCGCTTCGGGCATTCTCCTTAACATCGCAAGTGGCGATGTCCGAGCGAAACGCGCCGAAGTGCCTGATCGCAGCCGGGGGGACCGGCGGCCACGTGCTGCCGGCGCTCGCGGTGGCGGAAGCGCTGAGAGCGCGCGGCGCGCTCGTGACGTTCGCCGGGTCGCCCGGTCGCGCCGAAGCGCAGCTCGTTCCTGAAGCCGGCTACGAGCTCGACACGTTCGAGATCTCCGGGTTTCCGCGGGAGCCGAGCCTGGCGCTGCTGCGGTCGGTCATGGTTGCGGGCAAGGCCCCACTCGCGTGTCGCCGAATCCTCGAACGCCGTCGGCCCGATGTCGTTCTCGGCGGCGGTGGCTACGTGGCAGGGCCGATGGTGCTTGCAGCTGCCAGCCGCCGCATTCCGGCGGCGATCATGGAGGCCGACGCACATCTCGGCCTGGCCAACCGCCTGGCATTGCCGTTCGCTCGCCGCGTCTTTCTCTCCTTCCCGATCCCCGGTCGGGCCGGCGCGAAGTATCGGGTGACGGGGCGTCCGGTTCCGGCCAGCTCGCGGGCAACCCCACGCGACGAAGGCCGTCGACTCTTCGACCTGCCGTCCGAGGGGTCGCTCCTGCTCGTGTACGGAGGCAGCCAGGGGGCGCGAACGTTGAACGAGCTGGTGGTGGACGCGTTCGCGGACCAGGGCCCGCTCGTCCTCCATCTCGCCGGAGAGCGCGACTTCGAGATGCTGCGTGGCCGCGTGTCTCGCGAGGGCTACCGGTTGCTTCCGTGGACGCATGAGTTCGGAGCGGCGCTCGCGGCCGCAGATCTCGCGCTCGCGCGTGCGGGTGGTTCCGTGTACGAGCTGGCTGCGGCCGGCACGCCTGCCGTCCTCGTGCCCTATCCGAATGCGACCGGCGACCATCAGACGAAGAACGCGCGGTACTTCGAGACGGCTGGCGCAGCGGTCGTTGTGCCGGAGCGTGAGGCGCAGGGCGCGCCCACGCTCGTGAGCTCCCTGCTCGACGACTCGGCCCGGCTGGAGCGAATGGCAGAGGCCATGCGGCGGCTCGCACGGCCACACGCCGCGGAGGAGATCGCGGACGAGGTGCTCGCGCTTGTCCGTCCTTAGCGGGCGAAGGCTGTGGTTCGTCGGTATCGGGGGCGCGGGGATGAGCGCGCTCGCCGTCGTGGCCCGCGCGTGGGGTGCGGAGGTGGCCGGCTGGGATCGCGCGGAGACGCCGTATCTCGCTTCGCTCGCGGACATGAACGTGGTGCTCTCACAGGAGCCTGCTGCGCCGCCGGATGGCTGGGAGCCGGTCGTCTCGACAGCGTTCGCCGGCCTGGTCGGCGGGCGGAGCCGGGGCGAGTTGCTTGCCGAGCTGGTCGCGGCACAACGGTCGATCGTGATCGCGGGCGCTCACGGCAAGACGACGACGGCCGCGATGATCGCCTATTGCCTCCACGAGCTCGGCCTCGATCCGACCTTCCTCATCGGTGGGGAGGTACCGCAGCTCGGCGGGAACGCGGCCGCGGGAAGCGGATGGCTCGTTGCCGAAGGTGACGAGTCGGACCGATCGCTCGAGCTGCTGCGACCCGAAATCGGGGTGCTGACGAACGTCGATCTCGACCACCACTCGACGTTTGCGTCACGGGCCGAGGTCGAGGGTCTCTTCGAGCGCTGGCTTGCAGGCTGCAAGTCGACCGTGCGGGGCGAGGACGTGGCGCCGGTGTCGTTCGAGCTGGCCGTGGCGGGCGAGCACAATCGGAGAAACGCCGCGGCGGCCCTGACCGCGCTCGAACTGGCCGGCGTCGATCGGGACAAGGCCGCTCGAGCTCTCGCCGGCTTCCGCGGCGTGGGGAGGAGGCTCGAGCTCCATGGGTCAGCGGGCGGAGTGACCGTCTACGACGACTACGCGCACCATCCGGCAGAGATCGACGCCACGCTCTCGGCGGTCAGGGAGCTGCATCCCGACGCAAGGCTGCTTGCGCTCTTTCAGCCCCATCTCTACTCGAGGACGAGCTACCTGGCCGTTGAGCTGGCAGAGGCCTTGAGCGCTGCCGATGCCGTCTGCCTGACCGACATCTACGCGGCTCGCGAGCAGCCCGTCGAGGGAGTGACGGGCAAGGTAGTCGTCGACGCACTCGCGAAGCGGCGGCCCGGTCTCTGGATCGGGTGGGCGCCGGCAGTAGGCGATGCGGGCCGGATGGTCTCGCGCGCGGCGCGCGCCGGGGACGTCGTGGTGACGATGGGAGCCGGCGATGTCGACCGAGCGGCGCCGATGATCCTCGCGGCGTTGGCGGAGTGATCGCCTGCCGGATCTACACGACCGTTCTCTTTCCCCCCGGGGCGCTACCGCGCCTGACCCCCCGCGTTGAGCGTAGCGGCGAAACTGTTGCGCATGGGTGACGGGAGCGTGCCGCAAGCGTGACAACTCATCCCCAGGGTGGCGTTGCCGCTCGACTCGAGCACGACGTTCCGCTCGCGCGCTTGACCACCGTCGGCATCGGCGGACCGGCCCGTGCCTTTGCGCGCCCGGAAACCGTCGCCGACCTCGAGCAGCTCCTCGCCTGGGCGCAAGACGCACGGCTGCCGCTCGTCGTTGTCGGCCTGGGGTCGAACGTGCTCGCGGCGGACACCGGCATCGACGCGCTCGTCGTCCGCCTCGCGGCCGAGCTAGCCGCGGTCGAGATCGACGGCACGCGACTCGTCGTCGGCGGTGGAGCGCCGAATGCCGTGGCTCTTCATCGAGCTCGGGCCGCCGGCCTCGGAGGGATGGAGTTCGCGTGTGCGATTCCCGGGACCGCCGGCGGCGGCGTCCGTATGAATGCCGGTGCCTACGAGCGAGACTGGTCGGACATCGTGGAGAGGGCGCTGGTCGTTACGGCGGAAGAAGCAGCATGGCTCTCACGCGACGAGCTCGACTTCCAGTACCGCCACTCGGTACTCGGTGCCGGCCAGGTCGTGGCGAAGGTGGAGTTCCGCCTTCATGAGCGCGAGCCAGCGGAGATCCGACGGCACGTCGCCGAGCTGAACGCTCGCCGCAAGGCAACGCAGCCGATCAACCGCAGGACGTTTGGCAGCGTTTTCAAGAACCCCGACCACCAGCTCGGCGCGGGGCCGATGCTCGACGCCTGCGGGCTGAAGGGCTACACCGTCGGCGGCGCACGCATCTCGCCGCGACACGCGAATTTCATCGAGAACGCGGACGACGCCACTGCCGCGGATGCAGTAGGGCTCATGGCAGAAGCACGTCGGCGAGCCCTCGAGCAATACGGCGTCGTACTCGAGCGAGAAGTGGAGCTGCTCGGCGATCTCGTCCTACCGGCCGCCGGCGAGCTGCCATGACCGGCAGCCGTCCCTCCGACGAGCTGGCAGGGCTCAAGGAAAGGGGTTGGCGCCAGGTGGCCGCGATCGACGCCGCACTCGAACGTGGTGAGATCGGCGAAGACGACTGGCATCGCGCCATGGCGGAGCTGATCGTCCCCGCCTATCTCGCCGGCGACAGCCCGCGTGCGCAATCCGGCCACTCCGGCAACGCCGCTCGGTGGGAGGCGGCCCGACGACTGCTGCTCGATGCGGTGACTAGGGACGGCTCGTTTCTCGACGTCGGCTGCGCGAACGGCCACCTGCTCGAGTGTCTCTACCGCTGGGCTGCCGAGGACGGTGTGGCGCTCGACCCGTGGGGCGTCGAAATCTCGGGAGAACTGGCCGATCTCGCGCGCGAGCGGCTTCCGGCATGGCGGGAACAGATCTTTGTCGGTAACGCGCTCGACTGGCGCGCGCCTCGGCGCTTCGACTTCGTGCGAACGACTGTCGACTACGTCCCGTCCCGGCGGCGACCAGAGTTCCTCCGGCGCTTGCTCGCGGACGTCGTCGAACCGGGTGGACGCCTCATCGTTGGCGTGTTCAACGAGGAGACGAACGACGCTGCGCTGGAAGGGGCCGCGACGTCGTGGGGGCTCACGATCGCAGGCCGCACGGAACGTCCTCATCCGGACACGCCCGAGCTCGTGCGACGCGCCTTCTGGATCGACGCCCGGCCACGGTAGGAAGGGAGCAGCCCCCGGCGAAGTGGGACGTGTGGCTGGGGCGCGTCCTTCACCTGCGGCTGCGGGGCCGTCAGGCCCCGTCGCAGTGCCTCGCCGTGCTGCGCTCAAGGCGACGTGGCTCCCGTCCCGTCGCGCCGCGCTCGTGGCGTGTGTGACCGCCCTGGCGGGCGCAGCACTGTATGTCGGAGCCAGGGAGACGTCGGTGTTCGCGATCGACCGGATCGAGGTGCTTGGCGTCGAGCCGGGTACCGCTGCGCGCGTTCGCAATGCGCTGCAGCCGCTCGCCGGCTCGAGCCTCGTCTCCTTCGACGTTAGTGACGGCGACCGGCGCCTCGCATCTGTTCCGTTGGTCGCGGCCGCGAGCTACGACCGCGACTTTCCGCATACGCTGAAGGTGACCGTCGTCGCTGAGGTGCCGATCGCGCTGCTGCGCCGGGGCCGTGACGCATGGGTCGTGTCGGACAGCGGCCGAGTGCTCCGCAGGATCTCCGAGCAGCCCCTACCGGCGTTGCCCCGCATCTGGTTGCCGGCGAATGCAGATCCGCTCGTCGGTGCCGTCCTGGCGGACGAGTCGGCGGCGACCGTCCGGGCTCTCGCGGACATGAGAGGGGTTCGCCTGCCCGTTCCGATCGCGTCAATACGACTGATCGATCGTGAGGCATCGCTGACGCTTGCGTCAGGCGTCGTGGTCATCCTCGGCACACCGTCGGAGCTCGCGCTCAAGCTCGCCGTCGTCGCCCGCATCCTGCCTCTCGCAACGGATGTGCGCTACCTGGATGTGAGCGTGCCGGAGCGCGCGGTTGCCACAGACACGATTCCGACCAACTCTCAAGTCGAAGATTGAGCTTTAGGCTTGTTCGCCTTTTGTTCGGAACAATCCGATTGACAGGCGCGCGGCAGGTCCCTACCCTGGGTCCTCGCAGGCGGGCGTGAGCCATCACGTTCGAGTGAAGGTCGAGATCGAGGTTGGTGGAGAGTGAGAGGACAAGCAGGTAATTACGTAGCCGTGATCAAGGTGGTCGGCGTCGGTGGAGGCGGGACCAACGCCGTCAACCGGATGGTCGACGCCGGGCTTGCCGGCGTCGAGTTCATCGGCGTCAACACCGACGCCCAGGCGTTGCTGATGAGCGACGCCGACGTGAAGATCCACATCGGCGACCAGGTGACCCGCGGTCTTGGCGCAGGGGCAGATCCGCAGGTGGGCCATGCCGCGGCCTACGAGTCGCGCGATGAGCTCAAGGAAGTGCTGAAAGGCGCGGACATGGTGTTCGTGACCGCCGGCGAAGGCGGCGGCACCGGCACCGGCGCCGCTCCGATCGTCGCCGACCTCGCGAACGAAGTCGGCGCGCTGACAGTTGGTGTCGTCACCCGGCCGTTCTCGTTCGAGGGTCGCAGGCGCTTCGATGTCGCAGAGCAGGGCATCGGTGAGCTCTCCGAGCGGGTGGACACGATCATCGTGATCGAGAACGACCGGCTGCTGCAGGTTGTCGAGCGGGAGACGTCGGTCGTCGACGCCTTCCGTCTCGCCGACGACGTGCTTCGCCAGGGTGTTCAGGGCATCACGGACCTCATCACGGTGCCGGGGCTCGTGAACCTCGACTTCGCCGACGTGCGCACGATCATGCGCGACGCCGGAACGGCCATGATGGGCATCGGCTCCGCCAGTGGCAAGAACCGGGCGGCCGAGGCGGCCAGGCAGGCCGTGTCGTCGCCGCTGCTCGAAGCCTCCATCGAAGGGGCCACGGGCGTTCTCCTCAACATCACGGGCGGCAAGAGCATCGGCCTGTTCGAGGTGAACGAGGCGGCCGAAGTGGTGACGTCCGCGGCATCAGCCGACGCCAACATCATCTTCGGCGCGGTCATCGACAAGAGCATGGACGACGAGCTCCGTGTGACCGTGATCGCGACCGGCTTTGGCCAGCAACGCCGCCGCAAGAAGAAGGCGACGCCTGAGCGGACGCGTGAGCGCGAGCCGGCGCCGGCATACTCGAGGCCGTCCGCCGAGGAGAGTGGGTTCGACATCCCGAAGGAAGTGCTCGACGTGCCTTCCTTCCTTCGCGACTCGTAGTTGGCAAGACCCTCCGGTGTGGAGGGGCAGCCGGTTAGCATCCGGCGCGTGCAGACACTCCGCCGCACGCCTCTCCACGCCGCTCATCGCGCGCTCGGCGCGCGGATGGTTCCCTTCGCAGGCTGGGACCTGCCCGTCCAGTACGAGGGCGTGATCGAAGAGCACCGAGCCGTGCGCGAAGACTGCGGCGCCTTCGACGTCTCCCACATGGGCGAGCTGGAGGTTGAAGGGCCGCGGGCACGGCAGCTGCTGCAGTCGTTGCTCTCGAACGATCTCGACAAGATCGGGTCGGGCCAGGCGCAGTACACGCTGCTGACGAACGAGGCCGGTGGGATCGTCGACGACCTCATCGTCTACAGGCTCGACGACTACCGCTTCTTCCTCGTCGTCAACGCTGCGAACGCAGTCGCCGACTTCGCGTGGATCAAGGAACGGGAGATCGCCGGCACCGACGTTCGCGACGTGTCGGACGACTACGGCTTGATCGCGGTCCAGGGCCCACGCTCGATCGAGCGCCTGGGCCTCCCCGACGCCCCGGCGTTCACGTACGCCGAGGCCGAGCTGAACGGCATCCCCTGCATGGTCAACCGCACCGGATATACGGGCGAGCTCGGTGTCGAGCTGCTCGTAGTGGCCGACGAGGCCGACGCGCTCTGGCAATGGGTGCTCGAGCGCGGTGCGCAGCCGTGCGGGCTCGGGGCGCGCGACACCCTGCGGTTGGAGGTCTGCTACCCATTGCACGGATTGGACATCGGCCAGGACACCGATGCCATCTCTGCAGGCCTCGGCTGGGTGTGCGCGCTCGACAAGGACTTCACTGGCGCCGCATCGCTGCGCAAGATCAAGGAGGAGGGTCCCGCGGAGCGTCTCGCCGCTTTCGTGATGGACGACCGCGCGGTGCCGCGCACGGGGATGGCAATCGCCGAAGGCGGTCGAGTCACGTCCGGCACCCACTCGCCCATGCTCGACCAGGGCATCGGCATGGGCTATGTCCCGCCCGCCGTGGCGAGCCCCGGTGAGAAGATCACGATCGACGTGCGCGGCAAGGAGCGTCAGGCGCACATCGTTCAGAAACCCATTTACAAACGAGAGGAGCACTGACGTGGCGGCAGCCGAGAGCTATCCGGAAGATCTCCGCTACCACCCTGCGCACGACTGGGCGCGAGTGGCAGGCGACGAGGCAACCCTGGGCATCACGTGGTACGCGCAGGACTCGCTCGGCGAGCTCGTGCACTACGAGCCGCCCGACGTCGGCGCCACGCTGGCCAAGGAGGCCGTGTACGGAGAGGTCGAGTCGGTGAAGGCCGTGTCGGATCTCATCTCGCCGCTCTCCGGTGAGGTCGTGGAGGTCAACCAGAAGGCCGTCGACGAGCCGGACGCCGTGAACGAGGATCCCTACGGCGAGGGCTGGCTCGTGCGGATCCGGTTGTCCGATCCCACGGAGCTCGACAGCCTGCTCGATGCGGGCGCGTACCAGCAGCTGCTCGCAGAGTCGTGAGCTTTCTCTCTCTGACGGACGCCGACCGTGAGCAGATGCTCGCGGCGATCGGCGTCTCGACTGTCGACGAGCTGTTTCGCGACATCCCACACGGCGTGCGGTTCGACCGCGAGCTGGACCTCGAGCCTGCGCTCTCCGAGCTTGAGCTCGTCGCCCATCTCGAGCAGCTCGCTTCCCGGAACGTCGGCTCAGGCGGCGAGCTCTCGTTCCTCGGAGCCGGCATCTACGACCACTACGTGCCCGCGGTCGTCGACACCATCCTGCTGCGCGGCGAGTTCCTCACCGCGTACACGCCGTACCAGCCCGAGCTGAGCCAGGGCGTCCTCCAGGCGATCTTCGAGTACCAGACTGCGATCTGCGAGCTGACCGGGATGGACGTCTCCAACGCGTCCGGATACGACGGCACGACGGTCGCCGCGGACGCTTGCTACATGGCGAAGCACATAACTGGCCGGACGCGCGTGGTCGTCACGGAGGCGACCAGCCCTCAGGTGCGCCAGGTGCTGAAGACGTATGCGCCGGGATTCGGCCTCGAGATCGTGGAGGTCCCCCACACCGGCGGCGTGACGGATCCAGCCGCCGTCGCCGCGGCGGCGGACGACGCAGCGGCCGTGATCTTCCAGCAGCCGAACTTCTTCGGTTGCCTCGAGCCGGCGCCGGACCTCGCCGCCGCGGCGGTCGGCGCGGGCGCCCTGGCCGTCGCCCATGTCGATCCCATCTCACTGGGAGTGCTCGAGGCACCGGGACGGTACGGCTGCGCGATCGTCGCCGGAGAAGGGCAGGGCGCCGGGAACGCACAGTCGTACGGAGGGCCGCACTACGGCTTCCTCGCCTGTCGCGCGGATCACGTTCGCCGCATGCCCGGCCGCATCGTGGGCGAGACAACCGACGTCGAAGGACGGCGTGGCTACGTGCTCACTCTCTCGACGCGGGAGCAGCACATCCGCCGCGAAAAGGCGACGTCGAACATCACGACGAACCAGACGCTGCTCGCACTGGGCGGGCTGATCTACCTGACATGGCTCGGCCCCTCGGGCCTGCGCGAGATCGGCGAGACGTGCATGGCGCTCGCCGGGTATGCCCGCCGCCGGCTGGAGGAGGCCGGGCTCGAGGTGATGTTTCCTGATGAGACAACGTTCAAGGAGTTTGCGGTCCGTGTCGGACGGAATGCACGTGATGTCGTGACCGCGGCGCGCGAGCGAGGGGTGCATCCCGGCTATGCCCTCGGCCGCGACTACCCTGGCCTCGACGACTGCCTGCTCGTCGCCGTCACGGAGAAACGCACACCCGCGGACATCGATCGCCTCGCCGAGGTGCTCGCCGAGGTGGCGGCGTGAAACTCGTCTACGAGCGTTCGGTGGCGGGCCGCACCGCCTACACGCTGCCGCGTTACGACCTGCCGCAGCCCGAGATTCCCTCCGGCCTCGGCCGCGAGCAACCTCCCCGGCTGCCCGAGATCTCCGAGCCCGAGCTCGTCCGCCATTTCGCCGCGCTGACGACGCGGAACTTCGGCGTGGACACGGGCTTCTATCCGCTCGGCTCGTGCACGATGAAATACAACCCGCGCGTGAACGAGGTCGCCGCGCGGCTGCCCGGGTTCGTCGATCTCCATCCGCTCCAGGAAGAAGACGGAGCGCAGGGCGCGCTCGAGCTCATGTGGCGTCTGCAGGAGATCCTGGCCGAGGTCTGTGGCCTCGACGCGGTGTCGCTGCAACCCGCCGCCGGCTCGCAGGGCGAGTTGACCGGCCTGATGCTCATGCACGCGTATTTCGCCGACCGAGGCGAGGACGACCAGCGGCGGCGGATCGTCGTCCCGGACACGGCCCACGGCACGAATCCGGCCAGCGTGACGATGGCCGGCTACGAGCTCGTCCAGGTGGCCACGGACCCGCGCGGCAACATCGACCTCGACGATCTTCGCGGCAAGGTCGACGAGACGACCGCCGGCCTGATGCTCACGAACCCGTCGACGCTCGGGCTGTTCGACGAGGGGATCGAGGAAGTCACGCGCATCTTCCACGGCGCCGGCGCGCTCATGTACTACGACGGCGCAAATCTCAACGCCGTCTGCGGCATCGCCCGCCCCGGTGACATGGGCTTCGACATCGTCCACATCAACCTCCACAAGACCTTCTCGCAGCCGCACGGCGGCGGCGGCCCGGGCGGCGGGCCGATCGCGGTTCGCGGCATGCTCGAGCCGTACCTGCCCGTGCCTCAGGTGGTGAGCGACGGAGATCGCTTCACGCTCGACGCGGAGCGGCCGAAGTCGATCGGCAAGGTGCGCGGGTTTACGGGGCCATTCGGCGTCTTCGTCCGCTCGTACGCGTACATCAGGTCCTACGGGCCTGGTCTGCGCGAGATGTCCGAAGTGGCCGTCATCAACGCGAACTACCTATTGGCGCTGCTCCGCGACGCGTACGACCTCCCGTACGACCGGCTCTGCATGCACGAGTTCGTCCTCTCTGCCCGAACGCTCAAGCGCGAGCACGGCGTGGCGGCGCTCGACGTCGCAAAGCGACTGATGGACTACGGGTTCCATCCGCCGACGATCTACTTCCCGCTCGTCGTGCCGGAGGCGCTGATGATCGAGCCGACGGAGACCGAGGCGAAGGAGACGCTCGACGAATTTGCCGACGCGATGAAGGCCATAGCGCGAGAGGCCGCCGAGGAGCCCGAGCTGCTGCACGAGGCGCCGCACTCGCAGGCGGTCGGCCGGCTTGACGAAGTCAAGGCCGTGAAGCAACTCGTCGTGAAGTACGGCTTCGACGAACGCCCCGCAGAGGCGCACGCAAGCCGGCAACAGTGATCTCCGGCGCGGTCAACGCGATCTCGCGGCGGGCGATCCTCGCAGCCGCGGAGAGCGAGCCGCTGCGTGCATTCGTCAGGCGCCACGGCATGCGCTTCGGCGCCAAGCGCTTCGTGGCCGGGGAGACGTTCGCGTCGGCAGTGCCGGTCTTGCGAGCGCTGAACGAGAGGGGCCTGCTCACGAACACGACGCTGCTCGGTGAGGGTGTTCGCGAGCCGGCGGAGACACGGGCGGTCGTGGAGGAGTACAAGCGGGTGCTCGACGGCATCCACCGGGAAGACCTGCGAACGAACGTCGCGATCAAGCCGACACATCTCGGGCTCGCGCTCGACGAGCAGCTCGCCTTCGAGAACGTTGCCGCCCTCGCTGCGCACGCCGCCGACCACGGCAACTTCGTGCGCATGGACATGGAGGAGTCCCGCTATGTCGATCCGACGCTGGCCGTCTACCGCCGGCTCCGCGCGTCGGGATTCGACAACGTCGGCATTGTCTTACAGGCATACCTCCACCGAACCGAGCGCGATCTCGAGGAGCTGCTGCCGCTCCGTCCGAACGTGCGGATCTGCAAGGGCGCATACCTGGAGCGCCCGGAGGTCGCGTACCCGGAGAAGCCTGACGTCGACGCCGCGTACTTGCGGCTGGTCGAGCGGGCGCTCTGGAGCGCCGGCTTCGTCGGTGTCGCGACGCACGACGAGCGGATGATCCAGCACGCGATCGCGTTCGTCGGACGTGAGCGGATCCCGCCGGAGCGATTCCAGTTCCAGATGCTCCTCGGTGTGCGTTCACAGCTCCAGCTGTCCCTCGTCCAGCGTGGGTACGAGGTGCTCGTCGCCACGCCGTACGGGCCGGACTGGTACCGCTACCTCATGCGCCGCCTGGCCGAACGGCCCGCCAACATCGGCTTTCTGCTGAGAAACCTCGTGCGAGGATAGGCGGCATGGCGAGAGAGCTCGTGAGCCTCACCGGGCTCGACCGCGATGCGCCTGCGTTTCGCCTGTACCAGAAGGCGAAGCGGCTCGGCACCTGGGACCCGGCGGCGATCGACTTCTCGACCGACCGCGAGCAGTGGCCCGCGCTGACCGACGCCGAGCAGGACCTGCTCCTGCGCTCGTGCACGCTGTTCCTCGCCGGCGAGGAGTCGGTGGTGCTCGACCTGCTGCCCCTTATGGGCGTGATCGCGCAGGAGGGTCGCCTCGAGGAGGAGCTCTATCTCACGTCGTTTCTCTGGGAAGAGGGCAAGCACACGGAGTTCTTTCGCCGTTTCCTCGACGACGTGGCCGGCGAGCACGGCGACCTCACGCGTTTCTATCGCGAGGGCTACAGGCAGCTGTTCGCGGAGGAGCTGCCGACGGCGATGTCCGCTCTGTACACGGATCCAAGCCCGGCTGCGCAGGCGAAGGCCGTCGTCACGTACACGCTGATCGTCGAAGGGGTGCTCGCCGAGACGGGCTACCACGCGTTCTTCACGGCGCTCGAGGCGCGCGGGCTGCTGCCCGGGCTGCGAGAGGGTCTCGGCCTCGTCAAACGCGACGAGTCTCGGCACATCGCCTACGGGATCTACGTGCTCTCACGGCTGATCAGGGAAGACCCTTCGATCTGGGAAGTCGTCGAGGCGCGGCTGGACGAGCTCGGGCCGTTGGCTCTCGAGGTGGCCAGCGAGACGTTCGCGGGCTACCAGCCGATCCCGTTCGACCTGCCGATTCTCGTGCCCTACGCGGCGCAGCAGCTCCAGAAGCGCCGCGCGCGGATCGAGAGCGTGCGTCTAAGTCGCGAGCCCAGGGGAGCCGGACATCGAGTAGCTCCTCGAGCCGGCGGTCGTGCGGCTCGAACACGGCACGCAGGCGGTCGCGAGTGGCCGGCGACATGGGCTCATAGGCGCGGACGTTCTCCTGCGGGTAGCTCGCCGGCTGCCATTCCGCCACCTCGAGGAACCGTTCCGTCTTTGCCAGCGCGCTTGCCGGATCGTCACGCAGCTCGTCGCTCATCAGCACGAGCAGCTGCTCCCGTGGAAACAGCGCCAGCCATCGTTCGACGTGCTCTGCGTAGCAACCGCGGGCGATATAGCTGCGGCCGAAGAGCGGCAGCGGCGATTCGTACGTGGGATCTGCGACCCACCGGTCGAGCTCCGGCTTGAGCTCGGCCTCCTCCCAGTCGAGCGCATCCTCGAACGATCGCGTCTCGTCACGTGTCTCCCGTTCCATCTGGAAGTGCGAGTACGCGCGCTCCACGGGATCTCGCAGCACGACGATCAGCTTCATGCCCGGATCGAACTCGTGCACGCGCGCGGGGGAACGAGGGTCGAAGAGGTAGGCAGGTGTTGCCTCTCCCACCGCCAGGCGTACGCCGTGCCGGACGCGGGTCGCCGCGGCGCGGGTCTCGAGGGGAAAGTGCGACAGGTACCAGCGCTCGCCGAGTGGATAGGTGAGGCTGAAGTAGTGCACCTCCTTCCGGCTCGAGCAGTACACGGCCGGGTGATCGCTCAGATAGCGATGCAGGGACGTCGTACCTCCCTTGAGCGCGCCGATGATGAGGAAGTTCGGGCGCACACGTGCCGGCGCTGACAGCTCGCGCGCGCGCTGCCGGGCGCCACGAGTTCGCGCTTCCACCCTCCAGGCGACGGCCGGAGGCACCCGGCGGAGGAAGTCGACGGCCTGGCTCACGCGGCTAGCTTCTTCGCCGCCAGCTGCCCGCACGCGGCGTCGATGTCGCGGCCGCGCGTCAGGCGGACGGTCGCGGGCAGTCCCGCGCGGTCGAGCACGTACTTGAAAGCGTCGATCGCCTTTCGCGACGAGCCGTCGAAGGCACCCGTCGGGTTGTACGGAATGAGATTGACCTTGAACAGGCGCGGCTCGAGCAGGGCCGCCAGCTGCCGCGCCTGCTCGACGCGGTCGTTGACCCCGGCCAGCATCACGTACTCCACGAAGACCTTCCGCCGCCGAAGCGACGCGTAGCGCCGGCACTCGCCGAGGACGTCGGCCAGTGGGTAGCGCTCGTTGACGGGCATCAGCTGCGAGCGCAGCGCGTCGTCGGGGGCGTGCAGCGACAGCGCGAGGCGGATCGGCTCCTTCACATCGTCCACGAAGCGCGTCAGGCCGGGCAGCCAGCCGACAGTCGAGACGGTCGTTCTCCGGGGCGTGATGCCGAGGTCCGGGAGCAGCGCGGCAGCACCGAGCACATGGTCGAGGTTGAGCATCGGCTCGCCCATGCCCATGAAGACGACGTGACTGATCGGACCCTGCCGGCGGAAGTGAAGCGCCTGGTCGACGATCTCGGCCGCCGTCAGATTGCGGCGGAAGCGCATCTGGCCGGTGGCGCAGAACGTGCACGTGAGCGGGCAGCCGGACTGCGACGAGAGGCAGAGCGATCGCCGGCCGTCGCGGTACGTCATGAGCACCGCTTCGACGGGATGTCGGTCGTGCGTGGTGAAGAGGGCCTTGACCGTGCCGTCCTTCGAGCGTGCCTCGGTCTCGACCTCGAGCGTGGAGAAGGGCATGTCCTCCTCGAGTGCCTGTCGCAGCCCGGCAGGCACGTTCGTCATCGCGTCGTAGCCGTCGGCGCCGCGCGCCGCCCACTGCCACACCTGTTTGGCGCGGTACGCCGGGCTCGCCGCGGGCGGCGAGCGTCTCTTCCAGCTGGGTGAGATCCATCGCGCTGCGAGAATAGCCCCGTGATCGATCTTCGCTCCGACACGGCTACCAAACCGACCGCGGAGATGCGTGCGGCGATGGCGGCCGCGGACGTGGGCGACGAGCAGCTGCGCGAGGACCCGACCGTGAACGAGCTCCAGCGCCGCGCGGCCGACTTGCTCGGCCAGGAGGAGGCGCTGTTCCTGCCGACGGCCACCATGGCCAATCAGATTGCGCTCTTCTGTCAGAGCGAGCGGGGCGGAGAGCTGATCGCCGAGGAGCGGACGCACGTGCTCGTCTTCGAGGCCGGCGGACCTGCCGTGCACTCGGGGCTGGTGGCCCATCCCTTGGCGGGGGACCGCGGTCGCATCACGTCCGACCAGCTACGCGACGTCGTGACGATCTCCGACGACCTGCAGCCGCCGAGCGTCGTCGTGCTCGAGCAAACGCATCGCAGCGCAGGCGGCCGCGTCTGGCCGCTGTCGGAGCTGGCGGCTGTCGCCGAGACCGCGCGCGAGCTCGGTCTTGTCGTCCACCTCGACGGAGCCCGCCTGATCAATGCCGCGGTCGCGAGCGGCGTGCCGGCCGCCGAGTACGGCAGCATCGCCGACTCGGTCACGCTGTGCTTCTCGAAGGGTCTCGGCTGTCCGCTCGGCGCGATCCTCGCCGGGCCGCGCGAGACGATGGGCAAGGCGTGGCGCGCGAAGTTCCTTTTCGGCGGAGCGATGCGCCAGGCCGGCATGGTGGCGTCGGCGGCGCTCTACGCGCTCGACCATCACGTCGACCGCCTGGCCGAGGATCACGCCCGCGCGCGGCGGCTCGCCGAAGGGCTCGCAGAAGCCGGACTGCCCGTGGATCCAGAGACCGTGGACACGAACTTCGTCGGGCTCGAGGTCGATCCGCTCGGCCTGACGACCGACGAGGCGACGGAGCGCATCGGCGCCGAGGGCGTGCTGGTCGGCTGGCTGCGCCCGGCGTGCTGCGTCTTGCCACGTATCTCGGGGTCGAGGACGCGGATGTGGATGCAGCGCTGGCAGCGATACCGCGCGCGCTGGCCGTCCGCGTCGCCTAGAAGGTCCGGTCCCCGACGAGCAGGAACGCGAGCGCCACCAGCCCGTAGGCGGCGATGAGAACGACGCCCTTCCTGCTCGTCGAGCGGCCGTCGCGCAGCAGGACCGCGGTGAGCGCCGCGGCTCCCGCGACTGCGGCGATCTCGACGGGACGGAAGGCGAGCGACAGCGGGTCGATCGCCCACGAGACGATCGCGACCAACGGGATGAGGAACACCGCGACCTGGGCACCGGACGCGAGGGCGATCTCGGCCGCCAGCTTGATGTTCCCGCGTCGCGCGATCACGACCGCGCCTCCGTGCTCGGCAGCGTTGCCGACGATCGCCACGATGACGGCGGCCACGAAGAATTCACTCAACCCAGCCGCGTCGGCGAACACCTCCAGCGACCCGACGAGGATCTCGGCCACGAGCGCCGTGACGAGCGTCGCGACGCCGAGCACGAGCAGTGAGGCACGAAGCGACCAGCCCGCGAACGAGGCCTCGTCGGACGTGTGGAGCTCGTGGTGCCGACGCAACGCGCGCCACGTGACGGCCACGTAGACAGCGAGCAGCACGACCGAGATGACGAGCGAGACGACCGTGAGCGAGTGGCGGTCGGGATCGCCGTCCCACCCGGGAATCGACGGGACGAGGAACACGACGACGGCGAGCCCCACGAGCGCAATCGACGTGAAGCTCGATTGACGGTCGACGTCGCCGGTGCCGCCCAACCACAGCGAGAAACCGAGCACGAGCAGGAGGTTGCCGACGACGCTGCCCGTCAGCGACCCGCGGACGACCTCGGTGAGCCCCTCCTCGACGGCGATGAGCGCGATGATGAGCTCGGGCGCGTTGCCGAATGTGGCGTTCAGGAAGCCGCCGATGCCAGGGCCTGTGTGATGCGCCGCGTGCTCGGTCGCCTCTCCGATCAACCACGCGAGCGGGATGAGCGCGATCGCCGCGAGCACGAACTCGAGCACCTCATCGAGGTCTGCGGCGTAGTGGAGGAGGATGACGAGCGGGCCGAGCGCAAGCGCGGCCGTGAGGATCTTGCGCACCACGCGGGCAACCCTATCCGGCCTCGGCCGGAGACCATCTCTGTACGGAACCCACCTCTATGCCTGAACCCGGCGCCGAAGTCAAGTCTTGCGGCGGGTGTCACCGTATGGCCACAATCAGGGTCATGAGGCAGCTCTCCAGCGCGCCCGACACGCTTCCTCTCCGGCCGCAAGACGAGACCCAGTGCAGCCGCTGCGACGTCCACTGCGAGAAGGTCGTGTATCCGGCCGCGTGCCTCGAGCGGGAGTGCTCGTTCGTCTACGCGTACGAGGAGTTCGGCCACACGTACCTCGGCTGCATGCAAAAGGTGTACGAGTGCGAGATCGACCTGCATCTGCTGCTGGCGGCCGAGCGGACCCGCGCGGGCTTCGGCGCCGTGCGGGCGACGCGGCGCCCGCTACCGATGTGCAGGGCGGAGGTCGTGTCGTGCTACGAGCGCCGTCAGGGTGAGCTCGGGTGCATCAATCCTGAGTTCTCGGAGCTGCCGGTGGGTGAGCCGCCCTTCCGCATCCTCGCGCAAGTCAGCTCGTAGTCCAGCGGGCATGTAGCTGGCGCAAGGCCGTGATGTCGGCGGCCTCGGGTCCTCGGCTGGCGGCGCCGGTCTCGATGACCGCCGGCAGTCCCTGCAGGCTCGGGTGGCCGATGAAGACGCCGAGCCGCTCCCCCATCAGCCCGGCGAGCACACCGTCGTGCCGGTCTCGATTCGACCCGAGCGGAGCCTTCGAGTCGTTGATGTGCAGGAGGCGCAAGCGGTCGAGACCGATCTTCTCGTCGACCTCCTCCAGCAGCCGGTCGAGCTCGTCGCGGTCGGTGATGTCGTAACCCGAGCCGTAGAGGTGGCACGAGTCGAGGCAGAGGCCGAGCTGCGGGTGCTTGTCCATGCGATCGACGATCGTCGCCAGCTCGTCGACCGAGCGACCGATCGTGCCGCCACTGCCGGCGGTGTTCTCGATCAGCAGCCACGTTTGATCCGAGCAGGCTGAGAGCGCCGGCTCGAGCGCGGCTGCGATGCGGTCGAGTGATGCCTCGAGGCCGCCCCCCAGGTGCGAGCCGGTGTGGAAGCAGACGCCCTCGGCGCCGATTGCGGTTGCGGTCTCGGCCGTTCGGCGCAGCGCAGTCGTGCTCTTCTCGTAGAAGTCCGGGTTCTCGCTCGCGAGGTTGAGGAGATAGAGCGCGTGGATGAACGCCGCGCCGATGCCAGTCGCCTCGCGTTTCTCGCGAAACGCCTCGAGCAGGGCCGGATCGTGGTCGGGAAAATGCCAGGCGCGGTTGGCCTGTGCGAAGAACTGGAAGGTGTCGGCGCCGATCTCGACGGCACGGTCGATGGAGCCCTTGATGCCTCCACCGCAGTGTCCGCCGATCAGCACCGTGCCGCATAACCTACTTCCGTGGCCGACCCCGTCCGCGTGCGCATGGCGCCAAGTCCCACCGGGTTTCTGCACGTGGGCAACGTCCGCACGGCGCTCTTCAACTGGCTCTTCGCCCGCCACGAGGGCGGCGAGTTCCTGCTGCGGATCGAGAACACCGACACCGGCCGCGAGGTGGCCGAGGCCGCCGAGCAGATCCAGAGTTCGCTCCGCTGGCTGGGACTTGAGTGGGACGGCGAAGTGACGTTCCAGCTCGACCGGCTCGAGCGCTGCCAAGCGGAGGCGCATCGCCTCGTCGAGGAAGGCGCTGCGTTCGTGGACGACGGCGCTGTCCGCTTCCGCATGCCCGACGAGGGCGTGACGGCGTGGGACGACCTCGTGCTCGGACAGATCGAAGTGAAGAACGAGACAATCGAAGACCTCGTCATCCTCCGCTCGGACGGTCGTCCCACGTACAACTTCGCGTCACCGGTCGAGGACTGGCTGGACGGGATCACGCACGTCATCCGCGGCCAGGACCATGTCCCGAACACGCCCAAGCAGATTCAGATCCTCACCGCGCTCGGCGCCGAGCCACCGCGCTACGGGCATGTCCCGTTCGTCCACGGCGCCGACGGGGCGGGGCTCTCAAAACGGCACGGGTCGGTGACGACCGACGAGTTTCGCGCCAAGGGCTACCTGCCCGACGCGCTCGTGAACTACCTCGCCCTGCTCGGCTGGAGCTACGACGACAAGACGACGATCATGTCGCCCGAAGAGCTCGTGGAGCGCTTCTCGCTGGACCGCGTGTCGAAGAGCCCGGCGGTCTTCGACTACGAGAAGCTCGACTGGATGAACGGCGTCTACCTGCGCGCGCTGTCGGAGCAGGAGTACGCCGACGCGCTCGTGGGCTGGCTCCGGGGGCAGGGCTATGACTGGGACGAGGCGCTGGTCCGCCGGACGGTGCCCCTCGTGCAGGAGAAGCTCGGGCTGCTGTCCGAGTTCCCGGGCTACGCCGGTTTCCTGTTCGGCGACGTGGAACCGGACGCGTCCCTGCTCGACGGCAGCGCCGACTTGCTGGAGGCGGCCGCTGGGGCGCTGGCGGCAGTCGACCCGTTCACTACCGAGACCATCGAGGCGGCGCTGCGCCGGGTGGCCGACGAGCGCGAGCTGAAGCCGCGCGAGGCGTTCCAGCCGATCCGCGTCGCCGTCACGGGCTCCAAGATCTCGCCGGGCCTCTTCGAGAGCATCGAGCTGCTCGGCCGCGACGAGTCCGTCGCGCGACTCTCGTGCTAGGGTCGCCGCGATGGCGGCCCTGGAAGGTGAACGCATCCGCCACTCGGTCGTCTTCGAGCTGCGCCACGGCTCTGGATCATCCGAAGAGGTCGACTTTCTGGCTGCGGCGGAGCGGCTTCGGGCCATTCCGGGTGTCGAAGCGTTCGAGCTCCTCAGCGAGGTGAGCCCGAAGAACGGCTACCGCTTCGGCATCTCGATGGAGTTCGCCGACGAGGCGGCCTACGCCGCGTACAACGATCACCCCGATCACGTGCGCTTCGTGGAGCAGCGCTGGCTGGCCGAGGTCTCCGAGTTCCTGGAGATCGACTACGCAGCGCTGTAGCCCGAGCGCCTAGCCGACGCTCGTCACGCGCTCGCAGCCGCTCACGCGGTCACGCTTGTCGACACGTGCTTTGTCCCGGCCGGGCCCACAGTCAACGAGCTCTGTGCGACCGTTGGCGGAGTCGACGACGTCGTTCCCGGAGCCCGCGCGATAGGCGTTGGCGCCCGGTCCTCCGGTGAGATTGTCTGCACCCGAGCCGCCCGTCAGCCGGTCGTTGCCGTCTTCTCCGCGCAGCGTGTCCGCGCCCGCTCCGCCCAACAGGCAGTCGGTACCGGGCCGCCCGTTCAGGCGGTCGTTGCCCCCGCGGCCCAAGATGACGTCCCCGCCGCCGGATCCGTTGAGGGTCTCGGCCCGGTCGGTGCCCACGACGGGGAACCTGCAGCCGCCGGCCGACAGTGGACCTGTAGGCCCATCTTCACCCGAGCCGCCACCTCCGCCACCACCGCCGCCACCACCGCCGGTACCGCCTTCGCCGCCGTCGATGGGCGGGATCAGCGCCGCCGCGCCCACGATCTCCCTGAACTCGGAGCCGTGTGTGGGGAACCCGGCCGTGCAGGCGACGCGGAACAGGGGATACACGCGCCGCCAGACCGGCTTCGACGCGACCGGCACGCGCGACGCCCCCGAGCTCGAGGAGACGCCGCCGAGGGGGATCTCCTCTCCGGAGGCCTGGTCGATGAGCTTGATGCTGCCGAACCAATCGACGCGATCGTTGACGGTGCAGGTCGCGCCGTAGCGGACCTCCACTAGCCACGAGTTCGAGGTGACCTGCTGCTTGAGCACGGCGCTCGCGGAGCCCATGACGTCGACGTGGTCGGCGGACGTCGCCGCCGGCCAGGCCAGTACCGACAGCGTCACACAGCTCGCCAGGACGAGTGATCGCCGGAGCGCCATGTCGCGCGAGTCTATGCCGCTACGGGCGAAACACGAGCAGAGAGCTTGCTACGAGGCCGAGGCCTGCGGCCCAGAGCGGCCAGATGACGAGCACGGCGCCCGCGAGGAAGCCCGCAGTGCCGAGTGTCATGAGTCCCAGCGCGGCCGCCGCCAGAGCTGTCGTCCGCGGCTCCTCGACCGGCAGCTCGGCGGGCTGCGGAACCCGGACCAGGCGCCGCCTCGCGAGCCGTACGCGGAAAAGCGCTCCCCGCCACTCGTGGACGAGCTCGGCCGCGGCCTCCGCGTCCTCCAGCTCGAGCAGCGCCGCCACGTCGCCCGTGACGTCACGAGCATCCTCGAGCGCCGCGGCGAGCTCGCGATGTGCCTCGGCCGTCGCCGGCAGCGGCGGCAGGCCGTGGATCGCTTCGCCGGCCCGGTGCAGCGAGTACTGGAGGACGGGCAGGACGTCCAGCAGGTCCTCGTCCAGCTCGTCCGGCTCGGCCGCGATACGCTCGAGGCGCGTGAGCGCGCCGGTCAGATCGCTCCAAAGTCCGTCGAGCGCGTTCGCGTACTGCTGGCGGGTGACCCCGGCGTACGACACGGCCCACTCGATGATATCGGTGTAGATTCCGCGCCGTGGAGGGGGCGACGATCCGCACGCCGGCTGACTTCGAGACCGCGCTGCGCACGTACGCATTCGAGCGGGCCGAAGAGGGTCGTGCAGTCCGCGTGGGCGAGAAAGAGCGCTCCGAGGCTGCAGCGATCGTCGCGAAGTACGCGGATCTCTTCACTCGGGATCAGCTCGACGCTCTGAGGGCCGTCGAGGACGCGGAGGGCAACGACGCCGAGCGCGAGCGCCTCTACCGACTCCGGAAGAGCTGTGAGCGGGGCCTGCTCGCGCGCGATCTCGTTCACATGCAGGACGAGGTGCAGAACGAGCTGCTGGCGATCCGCATCGACTACCGCGGAGAGAGCATGCCTCTACGCAACGCCGACGCGAAGCTCGCCGTGCTCGACGAATACACAGATCGCGAGGAGCTGGGCGAGATCCACGCCGACGCTACGGCGACGATGAACGAGCGGCGGCTCGAGGTCGCTCGTGCGGCGGACGCTGTGAAGGTGGAGCTGACCGGAATCGAGGATCCCGTTCTTCGCAGTGAGGAAGACAAGGGCATCTCGCTGCGCCAGCTGGCCGATGTGGTTGCCGAGGGCAGCGCACTGGTCGAGGACTCGTACGTCGAGCTCCGCGATCGCTGGCTCGACCGTCTGCTGGGGACAGATCGTCCGGCGAAGCCGTCGTCCTTCCACGCGGCCTACGTCCGGAGGCTGTCTCCGCTTGCCGACACGTATCCGAAGGAGCGCGGGGTCGAGGTATGCCTCGCCACGCTGAGCGACCTCGGCTTCGACCTGGCCGGTGACTCGAACATCCGCACCGACCTCGATGACCGTCCTCAGAAGTCGCCGCGGGCGTGCGTCATCGCCTCTGACCCGCCCACTGTCGTCCACCTGATCACGAGGGCGCAGGGCGGGCTGCCCGACTACCGGAGCTTCCTCCACGAGGCCGGCCACGCGCTCCACTACGCCGGCTGCGACCCGGAGCTCCCGTACGCCTTCCGCGCCCTGGCCCGCGACAACGCGCTCACGGAGATCTACGCGTTCCTGATCGAGTCGCTCTCTCGCGAGCCCGCCTGGCACGAGCATCACTTCGACCTCTCGCCGAAGCAGGCGACTGACAATGCCGAGGCGACGATCTTTCTCCACGCGTATCTCTTCCGGCGTTACACGGCGAAGCTCCAGTTCGAGCTCGACTTCTGGTCGCGGTTCCCCGAGGACGGCGGTACGTCGGAGGGCTACGCCGACCGGCTGACCGAGGCCACCGGCTACGTCTACCGCGCGGATGGGTTCGTCGCCGACATGGACGCCGGCTTCTACTCGGCCGACTACCTGCGAGCGTGGATCCGCTCGGCCCAGGTGCGCCAGTACCTGATCGGTGAGGTGGGCGAGGACTGGTGGCGCGACAAGACGACGGGCGACCTCCTGCGCAAGCTGTTCTGGGAAGGCACGCAGCCGTCGAGCGAGGACGTCGCCGCGCGGCTCGACTTCAACCCGCTCGACCTCCGCCCGCTCGTCTCCGAGATCACCGGCTCGGCCGAGCCGGCCGGCGCCAAGCTCTAGGACTCGTGCCCCTCCGGTGCCGGGCGCAGCACGAGCGTCTCGGATGGCGCGTGCGCGAGCATCCAGGCGACGTCCTTGCCCGAGAAGCCGGGGTGGCCCGGCGCAAGCGCGGGGACGAGGATGCGGTCGAACGTCTCCACCTCCCAGAGGCGGCCGAGGGCGTCGATCGGCGTCCGTCCGCGCTCGATGCGAGCGTCGACAGGGACACCGGCGCGCGCGGCGGCGGTCTCGACCGCCTCCAGCAGGGGCAGTGCCTCCTCGGCCTTCCTTGCCACTGCGGCCTCTACGTCGTACTCGAGGGGTACCACCACGAGGAAGGCGGGGACGAGGATCGCCTCCTCCGCGCGGGCGATGCGGATAGCGGCCTGCAGGACGGCCGGGTCGAGCGCCCCTTCCGCGAACGGGACCAGCAGCCGCGGCTGGCCCTCGTGCCGTGCTGTTGGCTTGCGGCGCCAGAACATCATGCTGGCCGGTCATCGCGCAGCGCGCGGTCGGCGATGACGCGGATGTCGATCCCTGGCAGCTCGCGGACCATCCGCGACAGCAGCGACCCGCGGAGAATCTCCACGCGGCGGCGCTCGTCAGGAGTGCCGACGAAGACGTACGTCGATCCGCGCTCGGCCGCCACGCGTCCAACGGTCGCGACGAGATCGTCGCCTTCCTCCTCCAGGAAGTGGACGCCGAGAATGGAGGCGAGCCGTCGCAGCGCCGCCAGCTGCGTTGCCTCCTCGGCCGAGAGCTGCTGGCCGGGCCGCCGCATCCACATCGCGTCGATGTCGCTGCCCAGCCGTTGAGCCGACCGCCAGGCGCGCCGAACGATGCGCTGGGATTTCGGCTGTGGCTCGATGAGAGCCAGGACGCGCTCCGTGACCGCCTGCTGGCTGAGCGGGTCGAGCACCTTGGGCGAGCGACGAGCTTCGACGTCCTCCGCTACCTCGCGCAGCGCCAGCTCACGCAGAGCCGAGAGATTGTCCTGGGTGAAGAAGTTCAGCAGCGCCCGCTCGGCCTGGCCGCCGGGATACACCTTTCCCGCCCGGAGCCGTTCTTGCAGCGCCTCGGGGGAGAGGTCCACTAGCACGACCTCGTCGGCATCGTCGAGCACCCGGTCGGGGAAGGTCTCGCGCACGCGGACGTCGGTCAGCTCGAAGACGGCGTCGTTGAGGCTCTCCAGGTGCTGAACGTTGACGGTCGAGATGACGTCGATTCCGGCATCGAGAATCTCGTCGATGTCCTGGTAGCGCTTCTCGTTACGGGAGCCGCGCGTATTCGTGTGCGCGAGCTCGTCGACGAGGGCGAGCTCGGGGGCCCGGCGAATCACCGCGTCCACGTCCATCTCCTCGACCTCGAGCGAGCCGTGCTCGCTGCGTCGCCGCGCCACGGTCTCGAGGCCTTCGGCGAGCGCCGCCGTCTGAGGCCGGTCGTGAGGCTCCAGGTAGCCGATGACGACGTCACGGCCTTCCTCCTGGGCCTGTCGACCCTCCTGGAGCATCCGGTAGGTCTTGCCGACGCCGGCCGCCATCCCGAGGAGGATCCGGTACCGGCCTCGCATGGCGGGAGGTTATGCCCCGAAGACGTTGTGGATGACCAGGTCGATCAGCTTGATGCCGACGAACGGCAGGATCACGCCGCCCAGCCCGTAGATGAGGAGGTTGCGGCGCAGCAGCGCGGTGGCACCGATCGCGCGGTACTTCACGCCGCGCAGGGCGAGGGGCACGAGCGCCGGGATGATCAGCGCGTTGAAGATGATCGTCGAGAGGATGGCGCTCTGCGGCGTGCCCAGATTCATGACGTTCAGCTCTTCGAGCGGGCCATCCTGGCCCGGCGTGGTCGCATAGGTCGCCGCGAACATCGCCGGCAGGATCGCGAAGTACTTGGCGACGTCGTTCGCAATCGAGAACGTCGTCAATGAGCCGCGGGTAATCAGGAGCTGCTTTCCGACCTCGACGATCTCGATGAGCTTCGTCGGGTTGGAATCGAGGTCGACCATGTTGCCGGCTTCCTTGGCGGCGGTCGTGCCGGTGTTCATGGCGACGCCCACGTCGGACTGGGCGAGCGCCGGCGCGTCGTTCGTCCCGTCACCGGTCATCGCGACCATGCGGCCGCGTGCCTGCTCGTCGCGGATGAGCTCGAGCTTGCGCTCGGGCGTGGCCTCGGCCAGGAAGTCGTCGACGCCCGACTCCTGCGCGATGACAGCCGCGGTGACCGGGTTGTCGCCGGTGATCATCACGGTGCGGATGCCCATCTTCCGCAGCTCGTCGAAGCGCTCGTTCATGCCGCCCTTGACGATGTCCTTGAGGTGTACGACGCCGAGCGCGAAGTTGTCCTTGGCGACGACGAGCGGCGTGCCACCCTGCTCGGCGACCTCCTGGACGATTCGGTCGAGCTCGTCGGGGGCGCTGCCGCCCTGCTCTGCGATAAAGGCCTTGACCGCGTCGGCCGCGCCCTTGCGGATCATCGTCCCGTTCACGTTCAGGCCGCTCATGCGCGTCGTGGCCGTGAAGGC
Organism: uncultured Actinomycetes bacterium; assembly: GCA_963704335.1. Classification (GTDB taxonomy): domain Bacteria; phylum Actinomycetota; class Thermoleophilia; order Gaiellales; family Gaiellaceae; genus PALSA-612. The sequence continues at coordinate 2,659,073 of OY969889.1, read as the reverse complement.
CACGAACTCGTGCTGCTCGCCGAGCTCCCGCTCGCGCAATCCGAATTGCTCCTTGGCCAGCACGACGATCGAGCGACCTTCAGGGGTCTCGTCGGCGAGGGACGCGAGCTGTGAGACCTCGGCGAGCTCGAGCACCTCGACGCCCGACAGCGGCAGGAACTCGGCCGCCTGCCTGTTGCCGAGCGTGATGGTTCCCGTCTTGTCCAGCAGCAGGACGTCGACGTCCCCCGATGCCTCCACCGCACGGCCGGACATCGCGAGCACGTTGCGCTGCACCAGCCGGTCCATGCCGGCGATGCCGATCGCCGAGAGCAAAGCGCCGATCGTCGTCGGGATGAGGGCGACGAGCAGCGCGATGAGAACGGTCTGGGACAGCGGCGTGCCCGCGTAATCGGCGAAGGGCGCCAACGTGACCGTCGCGATGACGAACGTGATCGTGAGCGCCGCGAGCAGGATGTTGAGCGCAATCTCGTTCGGTGTCTTGCGGCGCTCGGCACCTTCGACGAGGGCGATCATGCGGTCGAGGAACGAGCGGCCCGGCTCCTGCGTGACCTCGATCACCAGCCGGTCGGAGAGCAGCCGCGTGCCGCCGGTCACGGCAGAGCGGTCGCCGCCCGCCTCGCGAATCACCGGGGCGGACTCACCCGTGATCGCGGACTCGTCGACAGAGCCCACCCCTTCGACGATCTCGCCGTCGGCGGGAATGACCTGGCCCGCCTCGACGACGACGACGTCACCGCGCTGGAGGTCGGCTGCGGGGATCTCTTCCAGGCCGCCGGTGTCGGATCGGCGGAAGGCCATGGTCGTCGTGCGTGTTGCCCTCAGCGCGTTCGCCTGCGCCTTGCCGCGGCCCTCGGCGACGGCCTCGGCGAAGTTTGCGAACAGCACTGTCAGCCACAGCCAGAGCGCGATCGTGCCCGTGAACCAGAGCGGCTCCGAGTCGCTTGCGCCGAAGAGGTCGCGGACGAAGATGACCGTCGTGATGACGCTGCCCAGCTCGACGATGAAGATGACGGGGTTGCGGACGAGGGTCCGCGGGTCGAGCTTGCCGAACGAGTCGCGGATCGCCGCGAACACGATGGCGCGCGAGAAGATGCCTTGCGCCGTCACGCCGTCGTCTCCTCGCCCAGGGCCAGGTTGAGCTCGAGAACGTTCACGCCCGGCTCGCCGAAGACCCCGAGCCAGCGTCCGTCGGTCGCGTCGTCGATCAGCTCGTTGACGCGGTTCTGCGAGAGGCCGCGGACTTCGGCAACGCGCGCGGTCTGCAGCTGGGCGTTCGCCGGCGAGATGTGCGGGTCGATGCCGGAGCCCGACGTCGTGACGGCGTCTACCGGAATGTCGCCGATCTCGAGGCCCGGGTTGTATGGCTGCTCCAGCGCGAGGATGGCGGTAGCGCGCTCGCGGACGGCCTGTGCGAGGTCCGGGTTCGTTGGGCCGAGGTTGGCGAAAGTCGTGGCCGCGGCGTTGTACGCGGGCGCCGTCGCGGATGGGCGCGGGTGGAAGTACTCGGGCTCCGTGAACGCCTGTGCAGCGAGCCGCGAGCCGACAACGGTGCCGTTGCGCTCGATGAGGCTGCCGTCGGCGCGACCGGGGAAGACGACCTGCGCGAAGCCCGTGAAGAGCAGGGGATACGCGAGCCCGAAGACGACCGTCAGCACGATCACGGCGATGATGGAACGGCCGAGCGTCCGCATCACGACAACGCCTCCACGATCGGCCCCAGCGTCAGCGCGGGGAAGATCATCAGGCCGGCGGTGAGGATCACGACGCCGACGAGCAGCACTCCGAAGGTCGTGCCGTCGGTGCGGAACGTGCCCGCGGACGGCGGCACCGTCTTCTTGGCGGCCAGCGAGCCGCCAAGGGCGAGCGCCGCGATGAGCGGCGCGAAGCGTCCCAGCCAGAGCGCAATCGAGCCGACAAGGGTCGAGAACTCCGTCGCGCCGTAGCCGGCGAATGCGCTGCCGTTGTTGTTGCCCTGGGAGTCGTACGCGTAGAGCGCCTCCGAGAAGCCGTGCGCAGCCGGGTTGAAGATGGACGCGAGGCCTCGATCGGTGCTCATGGCGATCGCCGTCAGCACGAGCACCATCACGGGCACGAAGAGCGCTCCGACAGCGGCGAGCTTGATCTCTCTCGCCTCGATCTTCTTCCCCAGGTATTCGGGCGTACGGCCGACCATCAGCCCCGCCACGAAGACGGCGATGACGATGTAGAAGAGCATCCCGTAGAGGCCGGAGCCGACGCCGCCGAAGATCACCTCGCCCGTGAACATGTTCACGACAGGCACGGCGCCGCCCGTGGCCGTCAAGGCGTCATGGCCGCCGTTGACCGAGCCGTTCGAGGCGTTCGTCGTTGCCACCGCCCAGTTGACGGTGGGCGCGATCCCGTAGCGCACCTCCTTGTCGGACATGTTGCCGCCGCTCGAGCCGTCGCCTGACGTGATGTTCACGCCGGAGTCGCGAAGCACCTGAGAACCGTGCTGCTCGGCGGGTAACGCGATCGCGATGCCGATCGCGAACATCGCCACCATCGCTCCGAAGATGGGCAAGGCTTGCCGGCGGGCTCCGATCATCCGGCCGAACATGAAGACCTGGGCGGCGGGGATGAGCAGGATCGCCAGTAGCTCGAGCAGGTTCGTGAAGCCGTTCGGGTTCTCGAAGGGGACGGCCGAGTTCGAGTTGTAGAAGCCGCCGCCGTTGGTACCCAACTGCTTGATGGCGATCTGCGTCGCCGCTGGGCCGCGCGCGATCTCCTGCTGTGCGCCCTCGAGCGTCGTCGCGGTCGCCTTCCCGTCCAACGTCTGGACGACTCCCTGGGAGACGAGCAGCACCGTGAGGATGGCCGCCAGCGGCAGCAGGATGTAGACGAGCGAGCGGTAGAAGTCGACCCAGAAGTTGCCGACCGTGCTCGACGAGCGCCTCGAGAAGCCGCGGATGACGGCCACGAGCACGGCCATCCCCAGCGCCGCGGAGACGAAGTTCTGCACCGCGAGCCCGGCCATCTGGCTCAGGTACGACATCGTGTACTCGCCGCCGTAGTACTGCCAGTTCGTGTTCGTGATGAAGCTCGCGGTCGTGTTCATCGAGACCCACGAGCTCACGCCCCTTAGTCCGTCCGGGTTCAACGGCAGGTGACCCTGCAGGCGCAGCAGGAGATAGAGCAACACGGCAAACACGCCCATGAAGATCAGCGCCGTCTTCGCATAGCCCTTCCAGCCCTGCTCCTCGTCGGCCCGTGTCCCCATCAGCCGGTAGAAGCCGCGCTCCGGCGCGGTGAGCCACCGGGGCAGGCGGAGCGTTCCCTGGTAGACCCGTGACATGTAGACGCCGAGCGGATACGCCAGCACCGTGAGGATCACGGTGTAGAGGACGATCTGCGTGATGCCGTTGCCGGTCACAGGTTCTCGCCCCGGAACAGGACGTAGACGAGGTACGCGACCACGAGCACGGAGATGACGAGGCCGAAGACGTCGCCGGCGGACATCAGACGCGGCTCAGGAAGTAGACGAGCGCGAAGGAGAAGGCGAAGCACGCGAGCGCGATGACGATGCCGAGCAGCTCGATCATCACCCGAAGCTACGTCGCGCCGCCTGAGTGCCGTCTTAGGGTTTGCGCGGCGGGTCTAAGAGTTCTCTAAAGCCGGATTGACCAGGCGATAACCGACTCCGGGCTCGGTGAGGATGTACCGCGGCCGGGCGGGATCGGGCTCGAGCTTGCGCCTCAGCTGGGAGACGTACACGTGGATGTAGCTCGACTCCCGCTGGTAGGCGGGGCCCCACACCTCGCGCAGGATCGTGGTGTGCGTGAGCAGCTTGCCCTCGTGCCTGGCGAGCAGCCGGAGCAGCTCGAACTCGTGCGGGGTGAGGTGGATCGGCCTTTCAGCCATCGTGACCGAGTGCTTCTGGAGGTCGACGACGAGGTCGCCGATCTCGAGCACCGGAGCGCCTGCCGGCTCGACGCGACGCAGCACCGCCCGGAGCCGCGCGAGCAGCTCGCCAATCGCGAACGGCTTCGTGACGTAGTCGTCGGCGCCCGCGTCGAGCGCCGCCACCTTCTCGGCTTCCTCGCCGACGGCCGAGACGAGGATGATCGGCGCCTGCGTCCACCCGCGTAGCTCCCGGCAGACATCGGTGCCGCGCCCGTCGGGCAAGAGCAAGTCGAGGATGATGGCTTCGGGTGGCTGCAGCCCGGCCGCGGCGAGCGCCTCCTCAGCCGTGGTTGCGGTCGCGACGTCGTAGCCGGCGCCGCGGAGGTTCGTCTGCAGCGCCCGTAGGAACTGTGGCTCGTCGTCGACGACGAGAATCCGTTCTCCACTCACGCGGGCACCTCTGCCGGCAGCTCGACGACGGGCAGCGCGAGCACGAACGACGCGCCCTGACCCTCGCGCGACTCGAGCCAGAGGCGTCCGCCGTTTGCTTCCGTGAAGCCGCGGGCGATTGCCAGGCCGAGCCCCGCGCCACGCTGGTCGGGCTGCCCGGCCACTCGGTAGAAGGGCTCGAAGACATGCTCGTACTCCTCCTCGGGAATCCCCGGCCCGCGGTCGGTCACGCGGATCAGCAGCTCTTTCCGAGTTGCGTTAACCCGGACGTGCACCTGTTCTCCCGGCGGTGAGAGCCTGATGGCGTTCTCGAGGACGTTCGCGAGTGCTCTCTGGATCTGCGTCGCGTCCACCTGTGCGGGAGGCAAGTCGGGGCGCGTGCTCACGTCCACTCGCTCGGGGTCGACGAGCTCGTCTATCGCTTGAGCCAGCAGCTCGTCCGCCGTCCAGAGCTCGGGACTCGCCTCTGCTGCCCCTGCCTGGAGCCGCGAGAGATCGAGGAGGTTCTCCACGAGCCGCTTCAGGCGCGTGTGCTCGGCGCGAATCGTCTCCAGCAGCTCGACGCGGTCCTCCTCGGAAAGGGCCAGCTCGGCGCTCTGAAGACCGTCGAGCGCCTGTTCGATCGTGGCGAGCGGCGTGCGCAGATCGTGTGACACGGCCTGGATGATTGCGGTCTTGATGGTGTCGCTACGGCGCAGCGCTTCGGCCTCGACGGCGGCGCGCGACAGCCGCTCGCGCTCCTGGGTTACCGCCAGAAGCGAGGCGAGCGCCGGTAGGAACCGCCGTTGGACGGCGAGCGCCGGCTCCTCGCTCTCGTTCGTGTAGAGCGTGCCGATCTCTCGCCCGTCGACGGCGAGCGCATGCGGAGCCTCCCCCTTGCGCTCGCTCACCCGCCCATCGAGCGATATACGGATCGAAGACACGCCGAGTACCGCGGCCGCCCGCTCCTCGATGCGCCCGAGCTCGTCCTCCAGCCGGGAGCCTCGCAGCAGGTCGGTGGAGATGTCGGCAAGCAGCGAGGCCTCGAGCTCGCGCTGCTCCGCCTCGGCTCGCTGACCACGTGCGCGGGACGCGAGACTGCCGACGACGATCGCGGTCACCACATAGACGAGCAGCGCAAACCAGTTGCTCCGATCGGCGAGCGTGAACGAGTACACGGGCGGCAGGAGGAAGAAGTTGAACGCGAGCATGCTCGTGACCGCTACGACCACGGCATAGGCCGGGCCCCAGACGAGCGCGATGGGTAGGACGGCGAAGACGTAGAGGACGCCCAGGCTGAGGACGGGGATCGCGTCGTCGAGGATCGCTATCGCGGCGGTGACGACGGTCACGGCGAGCGCGCCCGCTGCGATGCCGGCCAGCGGGCTCCTCAATCGTTCTCGATCGAGGCGCATCAGACGAGTCTAGGCTTCGCGGATGGTCCGTCCGACGATCACGATCGGCCTCAGTCTCGCCGGCGTCGCGTGCGCGCTGACGATGGTCTACCTGTCGATGCGCGCGGTCATGGACGTCGGCGGCTTCTGCGCCGACGGCGGCCCGTTCGAGATCGAGACCCACTGCCCGCAGGGCGTTCCCGGCGTGATGATCGGGAGCCTGTGGGGCGGCATCATCCTCGCGGGCGTCTACGCGTGGCAGGTGATCCGGCATAGCGTGCCGAGCTTCCTCGGGCTGCTGTGGCCGGCGCTCTTCCTGTCGCTCGGCTGGAACTTCCTCGACTACGCGTTCGACCCGCCGGGGACGCAGGGTGGGCTCGTCTGGGGCTGGCTCATCTGCGGGATCATCTTCATGCTCATGGGCGGACTGCCGCTCCTCGTGATGCTCCCGGCGACTGTCCACAGCTTCACGCGTGAGCGGGAACGGCCAAAGGGTTGGCCGGTGGGGATGCCGCTCGCCCACATGCAGCGCATGGCGGCCCGCGTCCAGTCGGCGGCGGAGGCTGCGGGTGTCGACGACGACGGCGGGAGCGGGGATGGGGTGACCGTGGTCGACGAGCTGGAGCGTCTGGCGAAGCTCCATGAGCGCGGCGCGCTCACCGACGACGAGTACGCGACGGCGAAACGGATGCTCTTGTGAGCCCCGGTGTCCGCTTCTACTGGCTCGTCGTGCAGCTCGCCGCAATCGCCGGCGGCATCTACGGCGGTTGGTGGCTCTTCGACTGGGCCACCTCGTAGCCAGGACCAGCGTGAACGACTCGGAGGCTGTGCGGATTGCTCTGAGAGAAGCCGCCTAGCGCTCTGGCTCGTGGCGGGCTACGCTCGCTGCGGCCCGGCATCGCGGGAAAGCACTCGGCGGTTCAATGCGGCGACCGTCGAGCGTTCGACCCCGCGCCGGGCCTCTCTGTTGACCTGTCCGGGGACGCTCAGAGGCGCATACGGGATTCGAACCCGTGCCGCCGCCGTGAGAGGGCGGTGTCCTAGGCCACTAGACGAATGCGCCCGGCGTTTCCGATTCTAGCGTCAGCTGCGCGGGCCGAACGAACACGGCCTGTGGGCTCGAGTGGGGATAGCGGTCCGTGAGAACGAACGCGTACGCCGCGAGCTGGGCCGAGTAGCCGAGCGAGTACGCCATAGCGACCTGCAGCCCGTCCGGCATGCGGCCGCGCACGAGCGAGACGAACCAGCCGAAGATGGCAGCGAAGATCGCGACGCCTCCCACGGCACTCGACACGAGCGCCGCGGGCAGCGCGAGCGGCAACCTGAACAGCGTGATCCACCTGCTCTGCGAGGCGAAGGGATCCATCCGGACGTCGAGCGGGTAGCTGCCGGGCGCACCGACGAAGCCGGGGAACGGGTTGCCCGCCACGTAGATGAACGCGCCGACATGTGTTGCGTAGCGGATGAACGCGGAAAGAAATCGCGCGAGCGGCCGCGGCGAGCGGCCAATGACCAGCGCGGCGAACCAGTTGGCGATGGTCGCGAAGATCGCGACGATCGTCCAGAGGAGGAGCCAGACGATGTGCGGGAACGCGAGTGGCAGTCGTAGTAGCACGGTCAGCCGGGAGCGCCGGAAGTCGTCGTCGTTCACAAGTTCCGGCACGCGCTCGGAGACCTCGGGCATCTCGAGGCCCGCGAGATGCGCTTTCGGACCGGTGTAGGGGTAGCGGTCGGTCAGCAGGAAGAGGTACGCGCCGATCTGAGCGCCATAGCCGATGCTCCAGGCGTTCAGGTCGCGTAGCCCGCGCGGTGCCCGCCCTCGGGCCAGAGCAGCGAACCACGTCAGGAACGCTGCCGCACCGGCGATACCGCCTCCGTCGATGCTCGCCCAGGCGATCGGGCCGCCGAGGAAGACGGCAGCGAGGAGCAGCGCGGGCAGCGCGAGAAATCCTCTGAAGACCGTCTTCCAGCGGTTCTGGCGGACGGGCGGGTCGACCTCGAGGTCGATCGGGTACGGCCCGGTCGTGCTGCCCACGAAGAACGGGGGAAACGGGTTGCCGGCCAGCAGCAGGTATGCCTCGACATGCGTCGCGTAACGCAGGTAGCCGGCGAGGAAGTCGTGCAGCCCCTCGCGGCGACTGGCCCTTGATCAGCGTGGCGAACCAGTTGATGACCGCGATGACGAACGCGACGACGCTCCACAACCCGAGCCAGAGCAGGTGGGGGATGGAGAGTAAGAGCCGGAAGAAGACCGTCAGCCGCGAGCGATGGAGGTCGTCGGTGACGACGAGCCGAATCGGATGGGACGGGCCTGCCATCACACGAGCGAGCCTAACGCCCTTCCTTGGCCTGTTCGATGGCCTCCTTTTCGGGTGCAATCAGCTGTTTCCAGCGAATCGTCCGCGCCATGAGCAGCAGCGCCACGAGGCCGGCCACGACGTTGACGACGGTCGTGGCCACGTACATGCCGACGCTGAAGCTCACGAGTGACGCGCGGCCGACAGTGGTGTCGCGGAACGCGTACACGAGGAAGCCCTGCTGCGTGCCGACACCGCCTGGTGTGAACGGCAGCAGCGTCGACAGGCTCTGCACGGCGAGCACGATCATCACGTTGCGCGCCGTGGTCGGCACGTCGAAGGCGTCGAGGAAGAACCAGACGCCGGCGATGCGGAATACCCACGACAGCGCCTGCCACGAGACGACCCGCGTGAAGTAGCGCCGTGGCTCGTACAGGATCGCGAAGCCGTGTCGCACCTGTTCCCTGAAGTCCTGGACACGACGTTTCCAGATGACGACGAGCAGAACGATCACCGTCAGCCACACGGCTGCGACGGCGAGGAAGGGGTAGGGGTGATCGATCGGCCACGTCCAGTCGATCGACGGAAGGTCCCCGATCGCGTCGAAGGCCGGCAGCACGCCGGCGAAGAGCGCCCACGCGAGGATGACGGCCGCAACGACCATGTCGAAGATCGTCTCCACGATCAGCGTGGGCGTGAGTGTGGTGTACGTCGTGCCCTTGACCTCGTGCTTGACGAGCACGAGCTTCACGACGTCGCCCGCGCGTGCGGGCGCGATCGCGTTGACGCCCACGCCGGCGAAGTATGCGCCCGTCACATGGCCCAGCCGCACCTTGGCCTCCGGGTACGCGGCGGCGATGATCGACCGCCACGCGACTGCTCGGGCGAAGAGCCGGGCCACCTGAAGCCCGCACGCGATGGCCAGCGCCGTCCACTCGACGTCCGCGAGCTCCTCGAAGAACGTCTGGATCCCGTCGAAAACCTCACTCATGCTGGCGAGAACGATAGGCGTCGAGGCTTTCAGCGAACGTATCTAGACTTTTCGCGCCATGAAGGCTGACGAATACCTCGATCTCCGGCTCGGGGACTTCCTAGAGCGGCTCGGGACGGGCAAGCCGGGTCCGGGCAGCGGCTCGGCGTCGGCGCTGACGGTCGCCTTCGCCGCAGGCATCGTGGCGATGGTCGCGAGACGGTCGGAGAACTGCTGGGACGAGTCTCCCGGCATCGCCGCTCAGGCGCTGGAGCTGCAGGCGCGGGCCGCGCCGCTCGCGCTTGCCGACGCGCAGGTCTGGGACGATGCCCTCGAGGCACTGGCCGCAGTGCGCGAAAACGGTACGACCCCGAACGGAGAGCTGGTGGCGAAGCTCGACCTCTCCGCCGTCGTTCCGCTGCAGATCGCGGAGACGGCGGCCGACACGGCCTTGCTGGCAGAGCTGACCGCCGAGCTCGGCGACCCCACGTTCCGGGCCGACGCCACCGCGGCGTGTGTGCTGGCGGCGGCCGGTGCGCGAGCGGCCGCTCATCTCGTGGCGGTCAATCTCACCGTTCAGGACGGAGACCCGCGGCTCGTTCGCGCCCGCCGGAACGCAGATTCTGCGGCCGATGCGGCGGCGAGGGCACTCGACTTCGCCAGATGATGGGTGTTTGATGAGCACCGTGGTTGCGCTCACCGACGCGGAGCTCGTTCAGCGCTGCCGCGCCGGCGATCTCGACGCCTGGAACGAGCTCGTCGAGCGGTTCTCGCGCTACGTGTACGCGATCTGCACGCAGGGTTTCCGGCTGTCCCAGGCCGACGCGGAGGATGTCTTCCAGGAGGTCTTCACACGGATCTATACGCGGCTCGACACCCTCCGGGACGACAGCGCGCTGCGACCGTGGATCGGTCAGCTGACGCGCCGCCTGTGCCTGGACTCGATCGCCGCTTCCGGCCGCACACAGCCGGCGGCGGACGTCGAGTCCGACGACCGCGAGCGCACGCTCGACGAGGTCGAAGATGCGTTCGTCGTGCGTGAGGCGCTCGCCGAGCTGTCCGAGCCCTGCCAGGAGATGCTCGACCGCTTCTTCTCCCGCGACGAGAGCTACCGGACGATCTCCGAGGATCTCGATCTGCCCTCGGGAACCATCGCCAGCCGCATCTCCCGCTGCCTCCGGCAGCTGAGAGTTCAGCTGGAGGGGAAGAAATGAGCGCTCCCGCCGGTCTAGGAATTAGATGGTGAGCGCATTTCACGAAGAGCGCATCGGTCTCTTCCTGAGGCTCCTGCGGCCTGCTCCCAGGGGGTGGGTGCAGGCCGCACAGGAGCTTCCGGGCGCGCGGCAGGCGATGGACGAGATCGTCGCGCGGGCAGAGGCCGACGGCGCGTTCCAGGCCGCGCTGGTCGCAGATCTGGAGGCGGCGCTGGCGCAGGAGGGCTACGAGCCCTCCCGTCCGCTGCTCGACGAGCTGCGCCAGCGCTACCCGCAAGCCTGATCTCGGCGTAGCATCCGTCCTATGACGGACGAGCTCGTTCTCCACGAGGCGGCGCAACCGCGCAGCGGCGCGCTTCCGGCGTGGAGCCTGCCGAAGGACGCCGAAGGCGACATCACGCTCAGGGACGAGTGGCCGGAGCGCATCACGCGGGACTGGGCGTGGGGCGGCGCGACGGGCAAGGGCGTGAACGTCTGCATTCTCGACTCGGGCGTCGAGGGCGGGCACCCGCTCGTCGGCGAGCTCCAAGGAGCCGTCACGGTGACGGTTGACAAGGACGACAACGCGGTCATCGAGGAGGACACCGAGGGCGACTCGTGCGGCCACGGGACGGCCTGCGCCGGCATCGTCCGGTTGATTGCGCCGGAGTGCAACCTCTACAGCGTGCGCGTCCTCGGCGCCGGCTTCACCGGATCAGGCCCGGTGCTGCTCGCCGGCCTGCGCTACGCCGTCGAGCAGGGCTTCGACCTGATCAACATGAGCCTGTCGACGACGAAGAAGCAGTTCGCCACGATCCTCCACGAGATCGCCGACCACGCGTACTTCCAGCGCAGCATGCTCGTGGCCTCCGCGCACAACATGCCGGTCGAGAGCTACCCCTGGAAGTTCTCCTCGGTGATCTCGGTCGGTAGTCACGAGCAAGACGATCCGATGGCGTTCTTCTACAACCCCAATCCGCCGGTGGAGTTCTTCGGCCGCGGCGTCGGCGTGGAGGTCGCGTGGCCCGGGGGATCCAAGATCAAGGCGTCCGGCAACAGCTTCGCGACGCCCCACATCGCAGGCATCTGCGCCCTCATTCTGTCCAAGCATCCCGAGATAATCCCGTTCCAGCTGAAGACGGTTCTCTTTCTGACGTCGTCGAACGTGGCAGGTCCCGCGTGACGGCTGGCGACGGCGAGCTTCGCGCCGCTGTGGCCGCGGGCGTCGTCGGCTCGCGTGAGTCGTTTCACGGCCTGCTGACGGGGATCACCGAGGTCGCGCGAGCGATCTTCGGCGCCATGGCGTCCTCGATCCTTCTGCTCGACGAAGAGACGAACGAGCTGGTTTTCGAGGCTGTGGCGGGCTACGGCGAGGATGAGCTGATCGGCATGCGCTTCCCCTCCGACACGGGGATTGCCGGCTGGGTGCTCTCTACTCGCACGCCGCTGATCCTCGACGACGTGCAGAACGATCCCCGCTTTGCCAAGGACTTCGCCGCCGGCACGGGGTATGTACCGCAAGGGCTGATGGCCGTGCCGCTGCTGTACGACGAGCGGGCTCTCGGCGTGCTGGAGGTGCTCGACCGGCCCGCGCAGTCCACGTTCTCGCTCCAGGAGATGGAGCTGCTCGGCCTGTTCGCCAACCAGGCTGCGATCGCCCTCGATCTCCTCAGCCGCGCGCGGCAGGCCGAAGCGGTGCTCGAGTCGGGCAAGGGCGACCTGGCCGTCGTGGCGAGGCTCGCGGCCGCTGTAGCTGCGCTCGAGGACGAGCGGCGCGAGGCCGGCCTGCGCCTGCTCGGCGAGCTCGCCGATACGCTCGGCGAGTAGTCCCCTTCCGTAAGGAGGAAACGATGAGCGCAAAGCAGGCCGCACAGAAGAAGTCGGCCAAGTCCAAGGGCTTCTCGGATGCGGAGCGAGCCGCGATGAAGGAGCGCGCCCAGGAGCTGAAGGCGGAAGAGCGCATGAACAAGGACCGGGCGGTCGGGGAACGCGCTGTGCTCGAGAAGATCGCGGAGATGCCGGCGTCGGATCGCACCGTTGCCAAGCGGCTCCACGCGATCATCAAGGCCAGCGCGCCAGACCTCATGCCAAAGACCTGGTACGGGATGCCCGCCTATGCCAGGGACGGCAAGGTCGTCATCTACTTCCAGGGCGCGGGCAAGTTCGAGTCGAGATACGCGACCTTGGGCTTCAGCGACGAGGCGAACCTCGACAAGGGAGCCATGTGGCCGACGTCCTTCGCGCTGAAGAAGCTGACGGCCGCTGACGAGGCGAAGATCCGCGCGCTCGTGAAAAAAGCGGTGAGCTCCTAGCCTCACGCCCCCGAGACGTGAAAGGGCCCGGTCTCCCGGGCCCCGAAAACCTTCGCTTCGCGAGTTGCTACTGAGCCTCCTGAGCCTCCTGAGCCTCCATGGCCTCGGCGACTTCCTCGATGCTGTGTGCCTCGACGTCGTCGTCCTTCGTAGCCTGAGCCTCCTGAGCCTCCTGTGCCTCACTCATTTCGTCCGCCATCTCTCCTCCTCTCGCCTCTCGCGTGACCCTGCTACCCCTCTAGACGGGGAGCGGGGGTCGAATCTTCCCTGTTGCTCTTCAATTTTGCAACCCCGGGTGACATGCTCCGCTCCGCATGGGTGGAATCGCGGCGCACCTGCGGGAGTCAGGACGTTCGTTCGCGGCCGTCTTTCGCAGCGCCAACCTGCGCCGGCTCCAGGGCGCCTGGACGGCGGTTGCCATCGGCCACTGGGGCTTGCTGGTGGCCGTCTCCGTATACGCCTACGACCAGGGTGGCGAGAAGGCCGTCGGGATCATCTTCCTGCTCCGCCTCGTCCCGGCGGGACTGCTCGCGCCGTTTGTCGGCGTGCTCGGGGACCGGTACCGGCGCGAGATCGTGCTTTTCGTTTCTGCTGTGCTCCGCTTCGGTTTCTGTGCGGCTGCCGCAGTGTGCGTCTGGAAGGACGCTCCTGCAGAGCTCGTCTACGCGTTCGCGATCGTTACTTCGATAGCCAACGCCCCGTACAAGTCCGCACAGGCGGCGATCATGCCGACGCTGGCTGCCACGCCGAGCGAGCTGACCGCCACGAACGCCGTATCCAGCACCGTGGAGAGCCTCGCGTTCTTCCTCGGTCCGGCCGTCGCCGGTCTCCTGCTCGCCGTGACCGGGGTCGACGTCGTCTTTGCAGTCGCCGCGGCGATGTTCGGGATCGCATCGCTCGTCATTCTCCGGATGAACGTCCCGAGAACCGAGGCGTCGAAGGAGGTCGAGGCGTCGACGATCTTCAGCGAATGCATGGCGGGCTTCCGCGTCGTCTTCAAGCACAAGGAGCTGCGGGTGTTGATGGGGCTGTTCACGGCCCAGACGCTCGTGGCGGGCTTGATGCTCGTCTTCCTCGTCGTCGTGGCGATCGAGCTGCTCGATATGGGCGATGCGGGCGTCGGATACCTCAACTCGGCCTTCGGCGTGGGGGCGCTCGTTGGCGCAATCGGCGCGCTGGGCCTGACCGGCGCTAGGCGGCTCAGCCCGGGCTTTCTCGTCGGCCTGCTGCTCTGGGGAGTGCCGCTCGCCGTGCTCGGGATGTGGTCATCGGTCGCCATCGCACTTGTCCTCTTCGCGATCATGGGGGCCGGCAACTCGCTCGTCGACGTCGCCGGCTACACGCTGGTGCAGCGCGCCGTGCCGGACGAGGTGCTGGCCCGCGTGTTCGGCGTGCTCCAGTTCTTCCTGCTCTCGGCGCTCGGCATCGGAGGCGTGCTCGCACCCGTGCTGAGCGACCTCTTCGGGCTCGAGAACGCGCTGATCATCTCGGGGCTATTCCTGCCCGTGCTCGTGATCTTGTTCGGCCGCACTGTGGCGAAGATCGATGCCCAGGCCGCCGCGCCCGAGACGCAGGAGCTGCGGCTGCTCACCGGCGTGCCCATCTTCGCGCCGCTGCCGGGCACCGCGATCGAGCACATCGCGGGACGGCTCGTGCCGCTGCGAATCGAGCCGGGGACGGTCATCGTCCGCGAGGGCGACGCCGGCGACCGCTTCTACGTGATGGTCGAGGGCGAGGTCGACGTCACGGCCGAGGGCAAGTCCGTGTCCACCCTTGGGCCTGGAGGCTATTTCGGCGAGATCGCTCTGCTCAAGGACGTGCCGCGCACGGCGACCGTCACTGCCAAGACGCCGGTCGTGCTCTACGCGCTCGAGCGCGAGGACTTCCTGTCGACCGTGACCGGCCACGCGCCGAGCGCGAAGGCGGCGGAAACGGTCATCTCGTCACGGCTGTCGGGGCTTCAGGGCGCCACGGGCGGCCCGCTGCCCTCGTAGTTTCAGAGGCTAGAATGGGCTGCCGTTGCGGGGTCGTCTAACGGCAGGACACACGGCTCTGGACCGTGGTATCTAGGTTCGAATCCTAGCCCCGCAGCCTCTTTTTTGGAGGGTTTGGCGGAACGGTGCTCGTCGCTGGGGCGCGCTGGAGATTGTGATGCAAGGACGCAGGGAGTCCGCGTACTAGTGAGTACGTGGGCGACCGAGGACGCCGCAGCGCGGTCTCCAGCGTGATTCCGGCGGCACAGCCACTGTTTCGCCAGACCCTCCTAGGTCTCGAGGCGGTAGATGGGCACGAGGCGCGTCTCGGCCTCCGTGTCGATGTGGGCGACCACCTCGACGTACGGCTCGAGCCCAGAGCCGCGGAGCTTCTCCTTCAACAGTCCGTCCACCTGGTAGATGCCGGACGAGTTGTTCATCGTGATCTCGATCAGTACCGGCTTCTCTTCGCCGTCCTTGATCTCGACCTTGTCGACGGCCGCCGCGGAAAGCGAGTGCATCGAGACCTGCCCGGCAGCGAACGGGATGCGCGAGCGCCCCTTCGCCATGTCCAGGGCGTCAGAAACCCGGAGGATGCCCGCCTCGAGCGTCAAAGGCCGGCCGGACGCGCGATGGCTCGTGATCTCGTGCAACACCTCGGAGACCATCACCGTCAGCTCCGGCTCGTCGTAGCTCTGCTCGAGCAGCTGGCGCGCTTTGCGCGCCGCGAGGAAGAGGCTGAAGTCCTCGTGGTTGTCGCGGTGCACCGACATCCCCGTGTCGTGCAGCAGCGCGCCTAGCAGGAGCGCGACCTCTGCGTCGTCGGGCTCCAGGCCGTAGTCGTCCACGATCGATGGCTCGATGCCGTGCTTCGTGAGCTGGCGCAGGAGCTTGAGAGAGATGTTGGCCACGATCTGGATGTGCACCCAGGAGTGGTCGTTGATCTGCAGGCGCGCGATCGCGTTGACGTTCGAGACGTGCCAGAGCGCCTTCAGCTCGGTGTCGGCATTCACACGCTCGACGACGGCGCGAAGCTTCCGGTTGCCCCTCGTCGGCACGCGGATTCGCATCTGCTCGACCGCCTGCGCGGGCGTCATGCGCGCTTCGCGCTCGAGCTCGGCGGCCGGCGGCGCTTCGTCGATGATCAGCTCTTCCGGCTCCTGTTGATCGGGCACGCGCACAGCGTACGCGCATAATCCGGGCATGGAACAAAGGCTCGTCGTCGCTATCACCGGTGCCTCGGGATCGATCTACGGCATCCGGCTGCTGGAGCTGCTTCGCGAGCGGAGCGAGGTGGAGACGCATCTCGTCATCAGCCCCGCGGGCCGACGTACTCTCACCCACGAGACGGAACACTCCGCGGCGGACGTCGAGGAGCTCGCCGATGCGGTGTACGGCTACCGCGACATCGGCGCGCCGCTGGCGAGCGGCTCGTTCGCCACGGTGGGGATGGTCGTCTGTCCCTGCAGCATCCGCACGCTGTCGGCGCTCGCGAACTCGGCCTCGGACAACCTCATCACCCGCGCCGGCGACGTGGCGCTGAAGGAAGGCCGCCCGCTCGTCGCAGTGCTTCGCGAGACGCCGCTCCACCTCGGCCACCTACGGCTGGCGGCTCAGCTGACCGAGATCGGCGGCGTGGTCATGCCGCCCGTGCCCGCGTTCTACACGCGACCGGAAACCGTTGCGGACATCATCGACGACACGGTCGGCCGCGTTCTTCAGCGGCTCGGTTTGCCTCTGCCCGGCCTCGTCGAGGAGTGGCCGGGCGACGTCGTTCGGGACTAGGCGACGGCGGCCCAGTCGCCGTAGAGCGACATGTAGAGCCCGCGCTGGGCCAGCAGCTCCTCGTGCGTCCCCTGCTCGACGACGCGGCCGTGCTCGAGCACGACGATGCAGTCCGCTCCGCGGATCGTCGACAACCTGTGTGCGATCACGAACGCCGTTCGGCCCACGAGCAGCCTGCGGAGCGCCTGCTCGATCTTCTGCTCCGTGCCGATATCGACCGACGAGGTGGCTTCGTCGAGGATCAGGATGCGCGGATCGGCGAGCAGTGCCCGCGCGAACGCCACGAGCTGGCGCTGTCCCAGCGAGAGACGGACGCCGCGCTCACCGAGCTGCGTCTCGTACCCGTCCTCCAGCTCGCTCGCGAACACGTCGGCGCCGACGGCCTGCGCGGCGGCGATCACGTCCTCGGGTGGCGCCTCGGGCCGTGCGAACGCGATGTTCTCGCGCAGCGTGCCCGCGAAGAGGAAGCCGTCCTGGGGCACGATGCCGAGCTGCGAGCGCAGCGACTCCTGTGTCACCTGGCTGATGTCCGTGCCGTCGATCGTGATCCGGCCTTCGCGCGGGTCGTAGAAGCGCGCGAGGAGCTTTGCGATCGTCGACTTGCCGGCGCCCGTGTGGCCGACGAGTGCGACTGTCGTCCCCGTCGGCACGTCCAGGTCGAGCCCGTGAATCACCTCGGGGCCGTCGCCGTACCCGAACCGGACCTGCTCGAAGCGGACATGTCCGGTGATGTGAGAAAGCGGCCGCGCGCCCGGCTCGTCCACTACGTCCGGCTCTTCCTCGAGCACGTCCATGATCTTGTCCAGCGCCGCCGTCGCCGACAGGTACGTGTTGTAGAACTGCGACAGGTCCTGGACGGGATCGAAGAAGTTCGCCAGATAGCCGATGAAGGCGAACAACGTGCCGACGGTGATGTCGCCGCCCGAGACGAGGTAGCCGCCGTAGCCCAGGACGATCGCGGTCGCGGCCGAGGAGATGAAGTCGACCGTCGGGAAGTAGACGCCGCTGAGCACGACGGTGCGGTGGTTCGCCTGGCGGTAGTTGGCATTGACCTCGTGGAAGTTCTTCAGCGCCGGGTCCTCGCGCGTGAACGACTGGAGGACGCGCATGCCTGCGATGTCTTCCGCCAGCGTCGCGGTGACGAGGCCCAGGCGCTCGCGCACGGCGCGGTAGGCGAGGGTGGAGCGCGAACGGAACATCGCCGTGGCGACGATCAGCGCCGGCATCACGATGAGCGTGGCGAGCGCGAGCCGCCAGTCGAGGAAGAACAGAATCACGATCGAGCCGAGCAGCAGCAGCGTGTTCTTGAGCAGCGACGTCACGCCTTCCGTCACCAGCTGGTCGAGCGCGTCGACGTCGTTCGTCAGCCGGCTGATGATGACGCCTGCGCGGTTGCGCTCGTAATAGCCGAGTGACAGGTGCTGGAGATGACGGAAAAGCCCGTTGCGCAGGTCCGCGAGGACGCGCTCTCCCGTCCAGCCCGTGAAGTACGTCTGCGCGGCGCTGGCGCCGAGGTAGACGAGCCCGGCCACCACGAATGCGCCCACGATCCGGCCGAGCGCCGTGAGGTCGCCATCCGAGATGCCGTCGTCGATGGCGAGCTTGGCGAGATAGGGAGGCGCGAGCGCGGCCATCGTGGCGAGTAGGAGGAAGCCGAGCGCCAGCGCGACGCGCGTCTTGTACGGCGCAGCGAGCCGCGCGAGCGCGGCGAGGCGCCTCCGCGTGCGCTGCCAGGAATGGCCGGCGGGCGGTGTCTGGCCGCGCTCGACGGTGAGGTGGGATCCCGGCTGCCAGACCCTCATGCCGTCGCCTCTACGCGGGCAGCAAACTCGGCTTCCAGCAACCCGTGGTCGTACATCTCGCGGTAGACAGCGCTCTCGTCGATCAACGCCTCGTGCGTGCCGCGCGCGGTAACCCGCCCGCCGTCGAGCACGATGATCTCGTCGGCGAGAGCGATCGTCGACAGCCGGTGCGCGATGATGATCGTCGTTCGTCCCTTCATCGCCTCGCGCAGCCCGAGGCGGATGCGAGCCTCGGTCGTCGCGTCAACCGAGGCGGTCGCGTCGTCGAGGATGAGGATGCGCGGGTCGATGGCGAGCGCACGGGCGATCGCGACGCGCTGGCGCTGGCCGCCCGAGAGCGTGATGCCGCGCTCGCCCACCATCGTGTCGTAGCCCTGCGGCAGCCGCTCGACGAACTCGTGAGCCTGTGCAGCGCGCGCGGCCGCGACGATCTCCTGCTCGGTCGCGTCGGGCCGCCCGAATGAGATGTTCTCTCGCACGGTCGCCGAGAAGAGGAACGGGTCCTGGGAGATGACGCCGATGACGCTGCGCAGCGAGTCGAGCCGCACGTCGCGCACGTCCGCGCCATCCACCGTCACGCGTCCCTCCGTCACGTCGTAGAAACGCGGCACGAGCGAGGCGAACGTCGTCTTCCCCGAGCCGGTGTGCCCGATCAGCGCGACCGTGCGACCCGGCTCGAGCTCGAGGTCGATCTCGTGCAGCACCGGCCGCTCCGCGTCGTAGCCGAACGTCACGCCCTCGAAGCGCACCAGCCCGCGTCCCGTTGGCAGCTCCACTGCGCCCGGCGAGTCCAAGATGTCCTCGGGCTCGTCGATGACCTGGAAGATCCGCTCGCCCGAGGCCGTCGCCCGCTGCGCCTGGCCGATCCACATCCCGAGCATGCGCAGCGGCATCACGAGCATCAAGACGAGCACATTGAACTGGATGAACGCGCCCAGTGACAACGAGCCGTTCACGACCATGCGGCCGCCCACGAGCAGCACCGCCGCCTGGGCGAGCAGCGGCAGAAAGGCCATCATCGGCACGTAGATCGAACGCTGTTTGTTGGCCTTCACCGTCTGGCGGAAGACTGCTTCCGACGACTCGGCGAACCGGTCCCGCTCCCGGTCCTCCTGGGCGAACGACTTCACGACGTGGACGCCGACGATGTTCTCCTCGGACACCGTTGCGACGTCCGCCATCTTCTGCTGCACCTCCCGCAGGATCGGGTGCGACACGCGGCTGTAGCGATAAGCCAGCGCGATCAGCACCGGCATGATCCAGAGGGCGACGAAGGCCAGCTTCCAGTTGACGACGAACAGCACGGACGTCACGACGACGACCGTGACGATGTGCTGGAAGAAGAAGATCAGCCCGTAGCCGAGAAAGAACCGCACCGACTGGAGGTCGACGGTCGCCCGTGACATGAGCTGGCCGGTCTGGTTGCGGTCGAAGTAGCCGAACGACTGGCGCACGAGCTTTGCGTAGAACGCGTTGCGGATGTCGAACTCGACGCCGAGCGCCTGTCTGCCGGCGATCAGCCGGCGCCCGAGCATCAGCATCGATTTCATGAGGCCGATGCCCAGGACGAGGGCAACGATTAGCCAGAGGCCGTCGAGCGAGCCGTCCGTAAGCGGCCCGTTGATCGCAGCGCGGATGAGGAACGTGATCGCGATCGCTGCCAGCTGCGACCCGATCGCGAGCAGCGACGAGACGACCAGTGACCACTTGTACGGCCGCAGGAAGCCGAGCAGGCGGCGGAACGTCGTGCGATGTCGCGGGACCTCGGGCACCTTCGAAATCTAGTCGTCGGCCCGCTTGTCAGACTACGGCCATGCCTCCGGAGACGCGATACACGAAGAGCGGAGACGTCTCGATCGCCTACCAGGTCGTCGGCGAGGGCGACCACGACCTCGTCCTCGTTCCGGGCTACATCTCGAACGTCGAGCTCGCCTGGGAGTGGGAGTCGTGGGCCCGTCTGTTCGAAGGCCTTGCCGGCTTGGGACGTCTGATCCTGTTCGACAAGCGCGGCACCGGGCTCTCCGACCGCGCGACAGGGATCGCGCAGCTCGAGACGCGAATGGACGACGTGCGGGCCGTCATGGACGCGGCCGGCTCCGAGCGCGCGGCGCTGATCGGTGTGTCCGAGGGCGTTGCCATGACCCTCCTCTTCGCGGCCACATACCCGGAAAGGACAACTGCCGCCGTGCTGTACGGGTCGTCGCCGCCGCGATCGACGTGGGCACCGGACTTTCCAGATGCGCCGCCTCGCGAGCAGTGGCTGCGCAGCATTCCCGAGCGAGAGGCGGCGTTCGGCACGCGTGCAGAAGCCGAGCGGGCGATCTCGTGGCTCGCTCCGAGCCTCGCAAATGACGGTGAGTTCATCGATTGGTTCGCGCGCTTTCAGCGGCAGAGCGCCAGCCCCTCGGCCATAGGTCAGCTCGCTCGCATGAACATGGAGATCGACATCCGCCACGTGTTGCCGACGATCAGCGTCCCCACTCGGCTCATTCACCGCGTCGACGAGGGAATCTCGATCGCGAACGGCCGCTACCTGGCCGAGCGCATTCGCGGCGCGGAGTTTGTCGAGCTGACCGGGAACGACCACGCGCCCTGGGTCGACCCGGATCAGATCGTCGAGCCGATCGGGGAGTTTCTGCACCGGGTCTGGGACGAGCGGGCTTGGGAGCAGACCGAGATCGACCGGGTGCTCGCGACCGTCCTGTTTACGGACATCGTCGGCTCGACGGAAAAGGCGGTCGAGCTCGGCGACCGCGAGTGGCACGAACTGGTCGAGCGCCACCACGGCGTCGTCCGCTCCCAGCTCCAGCGCTTTCGCGGGCGGGAGGTCGACACGGCGGGGGACGGCTTCTTCGCGACCTTCGACGGGCCAGCGCGCGCAATCCAGTGCGCCTGCGCCATCGCGAGCTCCGTCCGCGAGCTGGGGATCGACATCCGCGCCGGCCTGCACACGGGGGAGGTGGAGCTGGCGGAAGACAAGCCTCGCGGGATCGCCGTCCACATCGGGGCTCGAGTATCTGCGCGCGCTGAGCCGGGCGAGGTGCTCGTGTCGAACACCGTCAAAGATCTGGTGGCAGGCTCGGGCATCGAGTTCGACGAGCGGGGAACCACCGAGCTCAAGGGCGTCCCTGGAGAATGGCGGCTGTACGCCGTTCGAAGCTAAGGAGGAGAGATGGGCTACAAGATGTGCGATACCGAAGACGTGGAGGCGGTTAACGGCGTCTTCCGTCCGATCCGCCGCGCGCTCGGCGTGACGGCGTTCGGCATCAACCAGGAGGAGCTGCCTCCGAACGGGGACGCGTACCCCGACCACGATCACGCCGAAGACGGTCAGGAAGAAGTTTTCTACGTCCTCGCGGGTGCGGGGAAGATCGTCGTCGACGGTGAGGACGTCGAGCTCAAGCCCGGCCGTTATGTGTTCGTGGAGCCCGGCTCGAAACGGAAGATCTTTCCCGGCGACGAGGGTCTCAGGATGATCTGCGTGGGCGCGCCTCCGGGCGCGTACGAGGTGCGCCAGGGCTAGCGAGCTCGGCCAGCACGAGCTCAACCGCCGCGTCGCGACGCCGTCGGTTGGCGGGATCGTTCAGCCAGCCCGACGCTCCCGACGGATGTGGGAGCGGTATCGCCGTGACCCCGTCGAGCTCGTAGCGCTCGCCGATCGCGTCGGTCAGTCGCCGGATGCCGAGGAGCCGCCGAGCGGCGAGCCCGCCGACGGTGACGACGAGGCTGGGCTGGAGCAGGCGCAGCTCGTGCTCACGCCAGAACGCGCAGAGCTCCTGCTCGCGTGGCGTGGGGGTGCGGTCACCGCGGCCCGCAGGCGAGCGGCCCGGGTAGCAGCGCGTGACCGAGGCGCAGTAGAACGTCGCGTAGAACTGTTCCTCGTCCATTCCCAGCCACGCGCGCAACGCCCGGCCCGCGCGTCCCCGCCAGGGTCGCAGCTCGGCGCCCTCGACGATCCCCGGCGCCTGGCCGTAGAGGTAAGCCCGGTGCTCGCGGCCACCTTCGAAGACCGGCAGCGATTCGATGGGGTAGCCGGCCTCCGCGCAGGCCCGGCAGCGGCGGTTGTCGCGCTGGAGTGCCGAGATCGAGTGATACGCCACGCCGTCCTACAGTACGCCTGTGGCCCATCCGCTCGCTGCCGTTCCCAACTTCTCCGAGGGCCGTTCCCGGGACACGATCGCGGCGCTGGGCGAGGCGCTCGAAGGGCATGCGCGTCTGCTCGACGTCCATGTCGATCCCGATCACAACCGCTCGGTGTTCACCCTCGGGGGATCGGAGTCGGAGCTTGTCGACGCGCTGGTCGACGGGATCGCCGCCGCACGCGAGCGGATCGACCTGCGCCGACACGATGGCGTGCACCCGCGCGTCGGAGCGGCAGACGTGGTTCCCGTCGTGGCGGTGTGGCCCGAACAGCTCGAGGCGGCGAAGCAGTCGGCGCTGACGCTCGCAGGCCGGGTCGGCATGGACCTCCGCCTACCTGTCTTCCTGTACGGCGAGCTTGCGCCGGATGTTCGGCCGGCGCTGCTCCGGCGTGGTGGGCCTGAGGAGCTCCAGCGGCGAATCGACACTGGAGAGGTCGTTCCCGACCACGGCCCGGCCCGCCTCGATCCGCGCGCAGGTTGCGTCCTCGTCGGCGCGCGGCGGCCGCTGATCGCCTTCAACGTAGATCTCGCCACGGACGACCTCGAAGTCGCCAGGTCGATCGCGGCAGTCGTCCGCGAGACGGGCGGCGGCTTCCCCGGCGTTCGCGCGCTCGGGTTCGCGCTCGCGAGTCGCGGCCTGGTCCAGGTCTCGATGAACGTCGAGGACTGGCAGGCATCGCCATTGGAGGAGATCGTGGCGTGCATAGAAGCCGAGGCCGCGGCGCGCGGCGTCCAAGTCGCCGGTTCCGAGCTCGTCGGCCTGTTGCCCGAGGGTGCGGCGCGGGCCGGAGCAACGGCGCTGCGGCTCGAGAGCCTGGACGAATCGCAGCTGCTCGAGTCTAGACTCGCCCGGTGGCCGAGCTAGTCCTCACCGGCGACGAGCTGACGGCCGACGACGTCTGGGCGGCGGCTGTCGGCGGAGCGACGGCAGCGGTCTCGGACGAGGCCAGAGGCCGCATGCGGGCCGCACGCGAGGTCGTCACTCGCGTGGCGTTCGGTGAGCGTGAGCACACCTATGGCATCAACACCGGCTTCGGGCGGTTCGTCTCGCAGTCCATCCCCGCAGAGCAGACTGAAGAGCTCCAGCTGCGTCTCCTGCGCAGTCACGCCTGCGGCGTCGGGGACCCCTATCCGCCGGAGGTCGTGCGGGCGGCGATGCTGCTCCGGGCAAACACGCTCGCGAAGGGCAATTCCGGAGCCCGCGTGGAGGTCGTCGAGCTGCTGATCGAGTGCCTCAATCGCGGAGTGCTCCCTGTCGTGCCGAGTCGTGGCTCGGTAGGCGCCAGCGGCGACCTGGCACCGCTCGCGCACCTGGCGCTCCCCCTGGTCGGCGAAGGCGACGCCTGGGTCGAAGGGCGACTCTTGCCCGGCGGCGAAGCGCTCGCCGCCGTCGGTCTCGAGCCCCTGGAGCTTCGCGCGAAGGAGGGGTTGTCGCTGGTCAACGGCACACAGTTCATGGCAGCTGTCGGCGCGCTCGGTCTCGTGCGTGCGCGCAGGCTCCAGGTGGCGGCAGACATCGCCTGTGCGATGTCCGTCGAGTCGCTCAACGGCACGCGCACGAGCTTCCTGCCGCAGATCCACGCGCTGCGTCCCTTCCGCGGGCAGCAGGCGTCGGCTGCGAACCTCCTCCGTCTGGTCGAGGGGTCGGCGATCATCGAGGCCCACCGCTGGTGCGACAAGGTGCAGGATCCCTATTCGCTCCGTTGCGCACCGCAGGTGCACGGCGCTGCTCGCGACCTGCTCGACTACGTCGACTACGTGGTCTCGACCGAGTTGAACGCCGCGACCGACAACCCGCTCGTGCTCGTCGAC
Source organism: uncultured Actinomycetes bacterium (assembly GCA_963704335.1). Lineage (GTDB taxonomy): Bacteria > Actinomycetota > Thermoleophilia > Gaiellales > Gaiellaceae > PALSA-612. Next base: position 2,635,100 of record OY969889.1, on the reverse strand, counting down.
GACGACATGCTCGTGTCCAACGGAAACTTCCACGGCGAGCCGGTCGCATTCGCACTCGACGCACTGGCGATGGCTGTGGCCGAGCTGGCGTCCATCTCCGAGCGCCGTACCGAGCGCATGGTCAACCCGACGCTGTCCGAGGGGCTGCCTGCCTTCCTCACGGTCGACGGCGGCCTCAACTCCGGGTTCATGATTCCGCAGTACGTGTCCGCCGCGCTCGTCAGCGAGAACAAGGTGCTCGCGCACCCAGCGAGCGTTGACTCGATACCGACGAGCGCCGGGCAGGAGGACCATGTGTCGATGGGCAACGCGGCCGGGCTGAAGGCGTGGCAGGTGCTCGCGAATGCCGAGAGCGTGCTCGCGATCGAGCTGCTCGCGGGGGCGCAGGCGGTGGAGTTCCATGCGCCGCTGGCGCCCGGCGACGGCGTTGCGGCCGCGCGGAAGCTCGTTCGCTCGCTTTCGCCGCGCCTCGAGGAAGACCGCTCGCTGTCCGGCGACATCGAGGCGGTGGGCGGAGCGATCCGTGACGGCTTGCTCGGCGCGGCGGTGGCGGACGAGATCGGCGCGCTCGCATGACCGTCGCCGGGTCGATCGAAGCGACGGTCGAGGCGCTGTGCGGCGACCTGAGCAACATCCGTGCACCACGCGGGACCGAGCTTTCCGCGCGCTCCTGGCAGACGGAGGCGCCGCTGCGGATGCTCCTCAACAACCTCGATCCCGAGGTGGCGGAGCATCCCGAGTCGCTGGTCGTCTACGGGGGCTCGGGGAAGGCCGCGCGCAATCACGAGAGCCTGAAGGCGCTCGTCCGCACCCTGCTGCGGCTCGCCGACGACGAGACGATGCTCGTCCAGAGCGGAAAGCCGGTCGGTGTCTTCCGCACGCACGCCCAGGCGCCCCGCGTGCTGATCTCGAACGCAATGCTCGTCCCCCGCTGGGGGACGTGGGACGAGTTCCGGAAGCTGGAGGCGCTCGGGCTGACGATGTTCGGCCAGATGACGGCGGGCAGCTGGATCTACATCGGCACGCAAGGAATCCTCCAGGGGACGTACCAGACGTTCGCCGCCGCGGCGGAACAGCACTTCGGACAGGACGACCTCCGCGGGCGCACCGTGTTGACGGCCGGACTGGGCGGTATGGGCGGCGCTCAACCCCTTGCAGCCGCCCTGCTCGCCGGCGCGATTCTCTGCGTCGAGGTCGATCCGTCGCGTATCGAGCGCCGGCTCGAGACGCGCTATCTCGACGAGGCCACCGAGTCGATCGACGAGGCGGTCGCTCTTGTTCGGTCGGCCGCCGCCGAAGGCCGGGGTCTGTCGGTGGGGCTGTTGGGCAACGCCGCGGACGTCGTGCCCGAGCTGGCGCGGCGCGGCGAGCACTTCGACCTCGTGACCGACCAGACAGCCGCCCACGATCCGTTGATCGGGTACGTCCCGCAAGGGCTCGACGTGGCGGAGGCAGCCGCGCTGCGTTCGTCCGATCCGGACGAGTACCTGCAGCGGGCGAGTGAGTCAATTGCCGCCCACGTTCGCGGCCTGCTCGAGTACGTCCGGCAAGGCAGCTATGTTTTCGATTATGGCAACAACTTACGAGGTGAGGCCCGTGAAGCCGGTGTAGCGGATGCCTTCACATACCCGGGCTTTGTCCCGGCCTACATACGGCCGTTGTTCTGTCGTGGCGTAGGGCCGTTCCGCTGGGCGGCGTTGTCCGGAGACGAGGCGGACATCGCCGTGATCGACGACGCGATGCGGGCGGCCTTCCCTGACGATGCGGTGCTCCAGCGGTGGCTCGAGCTGGCTCCCGGACGGATGGCGTTCCAGGGGCTCCCGGCCAGGATCTGCTGGCTCGGCTACGGCGACCGCGCTCGCGCCGGGCTTGCGATCAACGAACTCGTGCGATCCGGCCGCGTGCGTGCCCCCGTCGTCATCGGACGAGACCATCTCGACGCAGGCTCCGTAGCCTCGCCGTACCGCGAGACCGAAGCGATGCGCGACGGCTCCGACGCGATCGCCGACTGGCCGATCCTCAACGCCCTTCTCAACACCGCCGCAGGTGCGACGTGGGTGAGCGTCCACCACGGGGGAGGAGTGGGCATCGGCAACGCGATCCATGCAGGGATGGTCGTCGTAGCCGACGGCACCGACGATGCGGCCGAGCGGCTGGAGCGAGTGCTGACGACCGATCCCGGCACGGGGGTCATGCGCCACGTGGACGCGGGCTACGAGGAGGCGATTGCCGCCGCGCGCGAGCACGACATCGACCTGCCGATGCTGCCCGGCGCGTGAGTTACCTCCTCGTCCGCGACATCGCACAGCTCGTGACGCCTGCCGGCGACGCCGCACCGCTGCGCGGGGCGCTGCTGGAGGAAGTGACGGTCATCGAGGGCGCGTACGTCCTCGTTGAGCGATCGAAGATCGTGGAGGTGGGGCGCATGCGCGAGCTCGGCCCGCTCGCCGGCGACGTCGAGGAGCTCGACGCGACGGGGCGCTGTGCCATCCCCGGCCTCGTCGACTGCCACACGCACGCGTGCTTTGCCGGCGACCGCGTCGAGGAGTTCGCGCTGCGCGCCGCGGGAGCATCGTACGAGGAGCTGCACGCGGCCGGCGGCGGCATCCTGTCCACGGTCTCCGCGACGCGCGCCGCCGGGGAGGACGCCTTGCGCGAGGCCGTCTCGCGCCATCGTGGCTGGATGCTGCGGCACGGCACGACGACGTTCGAGGCCAAGTCAGGCTACGGGTTGAACCGCGAAACCGAGCTGGCGTCCCTGCGTGCCATCGCAGCTGCCGGCGGCATCCCGACGTTCCTCGGCGCGCACGCGGTCCCGCCGGAGTTCGAGCAGGCCGACGAGTATGTCGACTGGCTGATCGCAGAAGTCCTGCCCGAGGCCGCGACCATCGCCGAGGCGGCCGATGTCTTTCTCGAGCGTGGGGCGTTCGATGCAGTTCAGGCTCGCCGCTACCTCGACGCTGCGCGCGGCCACGGGCTGGAGCTACGTCTGCACGGCGACCAGTTCACGGAAGCGGGTGCGATCTCGCTCGCGATCGAGCTCGGCGCACGGTCGGTCGACCACCTGGAGGCAACCGGACGCGACGGCGTTCACGCACTGGCGGCGAGCGACGTGGCGGGCGTGCTGTTGCCCGCGAGCGCGCTCTTTCTCGGTCGCCCGATGCCGCCCGCTCGCCCGCTAGTGGAAGCCGGCGCGGCCATCGCAGTCGCCACAGACTTCAACCCCGGGAGTGCGTTCTGCGAGAGCCTGCCGCTCGTCTGCTCGCTCGCCTGCAACCAGCTCGGGCTTTCGCCTGCCCAGGCGCTGACGGCGTGCACCGTCAATGCGGCTCACGTCCTGGGTCGGGCTGGGAGCAAGGGCCGGCTAGCGCCGGGCTTCGACGCCGACATCGTCCTGCTCGATGCGTCGGACTGGCGTTATCTGGCCTATCACCTCGGAGGCGACGTGGTGTCCGAGGTGATCGTCGGCGGGACCGCGCTAGGCTAGGACGATGGCCACGAAGAAGCAGAAACGGCGCCGCGACAAGGAGCGCCGCCACGAGTACGAGTACGTCTACGTCGACGACGAAGGCCAGGAGGTCGAGGTCGAGGAACCCGAGCAGGAGCGGGAGCGCAAGAACGGCAAGGCGCCGGCTCAGAAAGCTGTCAAGACCGATCGGGGCCGGACCGTCGATCCGCCGTCGTGGCGCCGAACTCTGCGCCGTGCCGCGATCTTCTCGCCGGTGATGCTCGTGATTCTCTATCTCTTGAAGCCCGAGGGTTCGACACCGGCATCGGTCCTGTTCAGCGTGGCGTTGCTGATGGTCTTCTTCATCCCCTTCAGCTACTTCATGGACACGCTGATGTTCCGGTTGGCGCAGAAGAGAGCCGAGAAGGCCCGCGGCTCATCGACCAAGTAGTGGCGCTCGCCGTCGACCGCCACGAGCTGGGCCCGATCGGGACGAACGGCTACGTCGTGCGAGCCGATCGCACTGCGACCGAAGCCGTCGTCTTCGATCCGGGCGGCAACGCCGCCGAGCTGCGTCTGGAGCTCGCGCAGATGGGGGCGACGTGCGCCGCGATCCTCGTCACGCACACGCACTGGGATCACCTGGGCGGAGTGGCGGATCTCGCGGAGGGGACCGGCGCGCCCGTGTACGCCCCCGAGGAAGAGCGCGATGTCATCGAGCGGCCGAACGACTACTACACGCAGCTCGGAGTCGCCATTCGGGGCTGGACGCCCGAGCACACCCTCGAGGGCGGGGAAACGGTCGAGGCCGCGGGCATCTCGTTCGAGGTCGTGCACGTTCCCGGGCATTCACCGGGGCATCTGGCGTACTACGCCGACGGCGCGCTCTTCTCCGGAGACGTGCTCTTCGCCGGCTCGGTCGGCCGGACCGATCTCCCGCGTGCCGACTGGGACACGCTGCTCGAGTCGATCCGCATGCTCGTCGAGCGCTATCCGCCGGAGACCGTCGTCTACTCGGGCCACGGCCCTCCGACGACGCTGGGGGACGAGCTGTCCGGCAACCCCTTCCTCGCGGAGCTGCGGAACGGTGTTTGAGGCGCCTCGCGGCACGCACGACAACCTCCCCTCGGAACAGCCGGCCTGGCGGCGGGTGATCGGAGCGGCGGAGGACGTCTGCCGCCTCTACGGCTACCGGCGGATCGACACGCCGGCGTTCGAGGACACCGAGGTCTTCGCACGCACCTCAGGCGCCGGCTCGGACGTCGTGCAGAAGGAGATGTACACGTTCGAGGACCGGGGCGGCCGCTCGCTGACGCTGCGGCCCGAGGCCACGGCGCCGATCGTGCGCGCCTACCTCGAGCACGGCATGTACCGCGAGCCGCAGCCGGTGAAGGTCTACACCGTGGGGCCGATGTGGCGCTACGCGGCACCGCAGCGCGGCCGCTACCGGGAGCACTGGCAGCTCTCCGTGGAGGCGATCGGCTCCGACGATCCCGCGATCGACGCCGAGCTGATCGCGCTGTACGCCGAAGTGCTCGGGCGGCTGAGCGTGACCCGTTACGAGCTTCAGCTCAACTCGATCGGCGATCGGGAATGCCGGCCGGGCTACCTCGAGCGGCTCGAGAGCTGGCTCGACGAGCACGAGGGCGACCTCGACGACGAGGCGCGCCAGAAGCGCGCGACCTCTCCGCTCCGGGTCTTCGACACGAAGAACGAAACGCTCGCGGCAGTGCTGGCGGATGCGCCCGAGATCGGCGAGTCGCTGTGCGCCGCCTGCCAGGAGCATTTCGAGGCAGTGCGCGGCTATCTCGACGCCTTCGGCGTCACCTACCGCCTGGTGCCGACGCTCGTCCGCGGTCTCGACTACTACACGCGGACGACGTTCGAGTTCGTCGACGAAGCGATCGGCGCGCAGTCGTCCATCTGCGGCGGTGGGCGGTACGACTACCTCGCCGAGGCGCTGGGTGGCAAGCACACGCCGGGCATCGGGTTCGGCGCCGGCGTCGAGCGGCTGCTGCTCTCCCTCGGCGACGCCCACGTGGAGGACCACGGGATCGACGTCTTCTTCGTGCTCGAGGACGGTGCGGATCGTGCGGCTACGCTCGCGGCGATGATGGAGCTGCGCCGCGCCGGGCTCGCCTGCGACGCGGACTACGCCCGTCGATCGCGCAAGGGTCAGCTGACGCAGGCCAACCGACTCGCCGCGCAAGAGGTGGTCGTCGTCGACGCAGGCACGGACCTGGCCGCCGTGGTCGAAGGCCTTCGTCCATGAAGTGGCGCGACCTGATGTGCGGTGAGCCGCGGCCCGAGCATGTGGGCCGGCGCATCGCGCTCGCCGGCTGGGCCCATCGCCGGCGGGATCATGGCGGCCTCGTGTTCATCGACCTCCGCGACCACACCGGTCTCTGTCAGCTTGTCGTCAACCCCGAGCACGCGTCCGCAGCTGCGGAAGCCGCCCACGGCGTGCGCAACGAGTTCGTGCTCCGCGCCGAGGGCGAGGTCGTGGCCCGGGCGCCGGACCTGGTGAATCCCAACCTTCCGACCGGCGAGGTCGAGCTCCGCGTGGAGACTCTCGACATCGTCTCGACGTCGCCGCCGCTGCCGTTTCAGCTCGACGAGGAGGGCGTCGACGAGATGCTGCGTCTCCGCTACCGCTGGCTCGACCTGCGACGCGAGCGTATGCAGAGAAACCTCAGGCTCTCGCACGCGGTCGTCGCCGCCATCCGGCGATCGATGGAAGAGCAAGGCTTCATCGACATCTGGACGCCCGGGCTGACGCTGGGCACGCCCGAGGGTGCACGCGACTTCCTCGTCCCCGTTCGTCTGCAACCCGGTGCGTTCTTCGCCCTCGCCCAGTCACCTCAGCTGTTCAAGCAGCTGTTCATGGTCGGCGGGTTCGACCGCTACTACCAGATCGCCACCTGTTGGCGGGACGAAGATCTTCGTGCCGACCGCCAGTTCGAGTTCCGTCAGCTCGACCTCGAGCTCGCGTTTCCCACCCGTGAAGACGTGCTCGAGGTCCTCGAGCGGGTTGTCGTCGCGTGCTTCGAGGCAGTCGACCGCGAGCCGCCGGAGCGGCCGTTTCCGAGGCTCGCGTACGCGGACGCGATGTTCCGCTACGGGTCCGACAAGCCCGATCTCCGGTTCGGGCTCGAGATTCAGGACGCGACAGACGTCACACGCGACTCCGAGTTCGGCGTGTTCGCGAATGCGTCGGTGGTTCGTTACCTCGTCGTGCCGCAAGAGCTCTCGCGAGGCGAGCTCGCGAAGCTCGAGGATTTCGCGAAGGAGTGGGGCGCGAAGGGGCTCGCGTACCTCGTGTACGACGAGGCCGGCGAGGTGCGCTCGCCGATTGCGAAGTTTCTCTCGGAGCCCGAGCTCGCTGCCTTCCGTCCGCCGCCGGCTTCGACCGTGCTATTCGCAGCTGACGACGAGTCGGCGGTCGAACGCGTGCTCGGCGCGCTCCGTCTTCATCTCGGACGGGAGCTCGAGCTCACCGACGAGACGAAGGACGCGTTCCACTGGATCCTCGATTTCCCGCTCTTTCAACTTGACGAGGACACCGGCCGCTGGACGTTCGTCCACCACCCCTTCACGGGACCGCTCGAGGGCCACGAGGAGCTGATCGAGGGTGACCCAGCGCGGGCGCTGAGCCAGCACTACGACCTGGTCTGGAACGGCTGGGAGCTCGGGTCCGGCTCGTTGCGGATCCATCGTCAGGAGCTCCAGGCGGCCGTCTTCCGTGCGATGGGGATGTCGGACGAGGAGGCGAACGCGAAGTTCGGCTGGTTCCTCGAAGCGCTGCAGATGGGTGCCCCGCCGCACGGGGGCTTCGCGCTCGGCATCGAGCGCTTCGTAGCGCTGTTCGCCGGTGAGCCCAACCTGCGCGAGATCGTTGCCTACCCGAAGGTCTCCAGTGGGTCGGATCCCCTGACCGGAGCGCCAACGGCGATCCCGGACGCCACGCTGGCCGAGCTGGGCATCCGGACAGTCGAGCCGCCGCGAGCATGAGTGGCTTCGGCCTTCGCTTCGCCGCGGAGGTTGCGTTCCTCGGGTTGCTCGCGCTTGCCGTCGGGCTGGCCGAGCTCGGGACGCCGTGGATCGTCGCCGTCATGGCCGTGGGCTGGCTCATGGTCGCCGTTGTTGAGTGGCTTGCCTGGCGTAGTGAGTCCGGCCCCCGGGAGCCCGCCGCTAAGGAGGCCGAGGCGGCGCCCGAGGAACAGACGTCCTGGGACATCGAGGAGATCCTCGCCCCGGTGCCCGACGAGCAGGGCTCGACGACCGTCCTGCCGGGCGACGAGCGGTGACGGCCGTGCTCGGACAACGGCTGGTGGCACTGGCGGCAGCGGCCTTGCTCGCCGGGGTGTTCGGCGTGGCGCTCTCGCAGGCAGGCCGTGACTCGGCGGAGACGGCCTTGCCGGAGCCGGCCGTCGGCTTGTGGGGCGGCTGGACGACCGTCCTAGCCGGCGTGTCGCCCGCGGCGCCCCGGGCGGGCAGACGGTCCGGCTGCGACTGGGTCGTGCTTCCGAGGACGCAGGGCGTAGTCCATCCGACGCTGCCGTGCGGCGCCCGGATCTTCGTCGAGTACGGCGGCCGCCAGGCGTTGACGCAGGTGGTCGCCCGCTTCCCGGTCGGCCAGGGTCGCCAGCTCGACCTGACGCCGCGGCTCGCGAGGCGCCTGGGCCTCCAGGGCGTTCGAGAAGTCCGCTGGGCCTTTCCCCGCTAGGCCGTCGGAGCCTGTGGATGCATTGGCACACAATTGGCACACATCAGTGCCAGGCACTCGGACATGTCTAGAGTAGGCACGTGCCCGACCCTGTACGAGGTCGCCTCGACCGTTTTGAACCAACACCAAAAGCGAGGGAGCCTGCGTCGGGTGCCGGCATTGCCGGTCACCCGCAAGGCACCCACCTGGCGTGTCCAGGTTCGCAGGGAGGGGTGATCGCCGGCAGGGTGGGGCACATTTTCTCGTCGGCTCCTGCGCCATGACGGAGGCCAACTCCGCAGCCGCCCTCGAGGAGCTGATCGCCCGCTACAACGACGCGTGGAACGCGCACGACGTCGACGCCATCGTCGACCTCCACGCCCCACGCATGGTGTTCGAGAACCACACGGCCGGCGAGCGCGCCGAAGGCGACGCCGTTCGCGAGCACATCGCCACGATCTTCCAGAACTGGCCCGACCTCACGTTCAGCTCGCGGCGGCTCTATGCGCGCGACGGGCTCGTCGTGTCCGAGTGGACGGCGACTGCGACACGTCCCGAGACGGGCGAGCAGCTGGAATGGGACGGGGTGGACGTCTTCCCCTTCGAGAACGGCAAGATCGTCCGCAAGGACGTGTACTCCGCGGCCCACCGCGCCCGCGTGCTCTCCGGCTAGCCTCAGCGCATGACCGAGCTCTTCGGGGATGCCTCCAGGAACGGTGACTGGACCGCCGTGCGCCTCCGCGTGCGTGGTGAGCTGATCGCCGAGGCCGACGCGGACGGGCTCTCCGAGGACCTGGTCGGCCTGACGCTGCTCGAAGCTGCTTCGGTCGACGGGGACGAGCTCGCCGTCGAGGCGCTGGCGGCGGCGATCGGGCCCGCCTTCCGTGCGGCGCCGGCCGAGTCGCGGGTGGCAGTGGCGATGAGCGGCGGCGTCGACAGCGCGGTTGCGCTGTTGCGAGCGGGTCGCGATGCGATCGGAGTCACGCTCAGGCTCTGGGTCGACCCCGAGGCGCCCGACACGGAGCGCGCATGCTGCTCGCCCGATGCGGTGCGAGCCGCTCGCCGAACGTGTCATGGCCTCGGTCTCCCTCACGTGACGCTCGACCTCCGGGAGGAGTTCCGCCGCGCGGTCGTCGACCAGTTCGTGCGCGGGTACGAGCGTGGTGACACTCCGAATCCCTGCATTCGCTGCAACGGGACGTTCCGCTTCGACGAGCTGCTCCGCTTCGCACGGCGCGCCGGCGCCCCCCGGCTGGTCACAGGTCACTACGCACGCGTGAGGCGGCATCGCGGGAGGCTGCTGCTCGCTCGGGCAGCCGATCCCGACAAGGATCAGTCGTACATGCTCGCCGGGCTCGATCCGGCGGCACTCGAGCGCGTCTCGTTCCCGCTGGGCGACCAGACGAAGACGGAGACGCGCGCCGAAGCGGCGCGGGCCGGCCTGGCAGCCGCAGGCCGACCGGAGAGCCAGGAGGCGTGCTTCCTCGGCGGCGACGACTACCGCGCCTTCCTCGAGCGTCGCGGGCTCAGCCCCGCCGACGGGCCGATCGTCGACACGGAGGGCCGGGAGCTGGGCCGGCACGACGGCCACTGGCGCTTCACCCCGGGCCAGCGGCGCGGGATAGGAGTCGCCGTCGGCGAGCCGCTCTACGCACTGAAGACTGTGGCGCGTACCAACACCGTCGTCGTCGCGCGGCGAGCCGAGCTCGTCACCAACACGCTGGTCGCACGCGGCCGCCTGCACGTGGCCGTCGCGCACGCCGACGCAAAGCTCCGCTATCGCTCGCCCGCCGTGCCCACACGCGTCACGACGACTCCGCGGGGCTTCCGGCTCGATCTGGAGCAGCCGGCCTACGCCGTCGCCCGGGGCCAGACAGCCGTCGTCTACGAGGACGATGTCGTCGTGGGCGCGGGCGTCATCACGTCCACGACCACGTAACATCAGAGCGTGATCCTCGCCGACTACACCGCGTCGGATTTCGCGTGGCTGGCACTGGCGGCGTTCCTCTGTCTCGTCGGCGTCGGGCTGTTCTACGCCCTCTTCCGGCTCGGCGAGACGCTCGGGCAGACGACGAAGACCATCGAGCACACCGAGGCCGAATTGCTGCCCGTGATCCGCAAGGGCGGCGAGACGCTCGACCACGTGAACCGCGAGCTCGACAAGGTCGAAATCGCCACGGACAGCGCGCTCGCGGCCGTTCAGGCAGCCGACAAGACCGTGCGGACGGTCAGCGGCGCGATTACGTACCCGGTACAGAAGCTCGCGGGGCTGGTCGCCGGCGTGCGCACAGGCTTCTCGTCGTTCGTGTCCAGCCGTAGCTTCGACGACGCCATGGCGACGGCGCGAGACGCGGCAGCACAGCGCGAGCAAGAGCTGGCCGACGACGTCGCCGCCGCCGACCGCAGCTAGCGTCGGGCAGAATCGACGCATGCGGACGAGCGCAGAGTTGCGCGAGGGATTCCTCGCGTTCTTCGAATCGAAAGGTCACAAGCGTGTGCCGTCGGCCTCGCTCGTTCCGCGCGCCGATGACCGCACGACGCTGCTGACGACGGCCGGAATGCAGCCGATGATGCCGTACTTCCTCGGCCTCGAGGAGCCACCCGCGCCGCTGCTCGCCACTTCGCAGAAGTCTTTCCGGACGCCCGACATCGACGAGGTCGGCCTCGACGGCCACCATCTGACGTTCTTCGAGATGCTCGGCAACTTCTCGTTCGGCCAGTACTTCAAGGAAGGCGCGATCGAGTTCGCCCGGGAGTTCGTCCAGGACTGGATGAAGCTCGACTGGGACCGCATCTGGGTGACCGTTCATGCCGGTGATCCGCAGCTGAAGCTCGGCCCCGACGAGGTTGCCATCGAGCTCTGGCAGGGAGTGGGCATGCCGATCGAGCGGATCGTGCCGCTGCCGACGGCCGAGAACTTCTGGTCGGTCGGCGGGCCCGGCCCCTGTGGTCCCGACTCCGAGCTGTACTACGACTGGGGCGAGGAGCACGGCTGCGGCGAGCCGGATTGCGCGCCGGCCTGCCCGCGCTGCGCACGGTTCCTCGAGTTCTGGAACCTCGTCTTCATGGCCTACGAGCAGCACCCGGACGGCACGCTGACGCCCCTTCCGTCAGAGAACATCGACACGGGGCTGGGGCTCGAGCGTGGCGCGGCGATCATCCAGGACGTCATGTCGGTCTACGAGACCGACGGGTACCAGCGGATCATGGAGTGGATCGCCGCCGAGTCCGGCGTGGCCTACGGAGACTCGCCCGCCGCGACGAAAGCGCACCGCATCCTCGCCGACCACGGCCGCGGCATGACGTTTCTCGTGGCCGACGGCGTCATGCCGTCCAACGAGAAGGCGGGCTACATTCTGCGTCGCATCGTCCGGCGCGCGGTGCTCCAAGCCCGTCGCATCGGGCTCGAGGACATGTGGCGGCTGCCTGCGGTCGTCGTCGAGCAGATGGTCGACGCCTACCCCGAGCTGGGGCGCCAGGCACCGGCGATCGAGCGCGAGATCAGGGCTGAGGAGGAGCGCTTCTCGGAGACCCTCGCACGAGGCCTCGAGCGCTTCGAGGAGCTGGCCGGCCGGTCTGGAATCTCGGCGGAGGACGCGTTCACCCTCGCGGCCACCTACGGCTTCCCCGTAGAGCTCACCGTCGAGCTCGCCGAAGAGCGCGGCCAGCCGGTGGACGTCGACGGCTACCGCGACCTCATGGCCGAGCACCGAGAGGTCTCCAGAGGAGCCGTCACCGAGTCGATACGCGCGATCGAGGGAGCACGTAGCGAGTTCGTCGGCTACGAGAAAACGGAGGTGCTGACGGCGATTGCAGCGCTGGAGCCCGAGGGGGAAGGGCGCTTTCGCGCCAAGCTTCACGAATCACCGTTCTACGCGGAGGGCGGCGGCCAGGTCTCGGACATCGGCTTCATCGAGCACCTGGAGACAGGCGCGCGCGCCGAGCTCGTCAGCGCGGTGCGAGCCGGCGACGACCAGACGCTGCTCCTCGAAGGCGAAGGCTTTGCCGTCGGCGACCGCGTGCGCGCGGTGGTGTCGTGGAGCCACCGCTTCCCGACGATGGCAAATCACACGGCGACTCATCTCCTGCACAGGGCCCTCCGGGAAGCGCTCGGCGACCACGTGCAGCAGGCGGGATCGGCCGTCCGCCCCGACAAGCTCCGCTTCGACTTCACGCATGGGCAGGCGCTGAGCGCCGAAGAGCGCGACGCCGTCGAGCGGCGCGTCAACGAGAAGGTCTTCGAGAACCTCCCCGTGCTCGCGTACGTCGTACCGCTCGAGGAGGCGAAGAAGCTGGGCGCAACGATGCTCTTCACCGAGACGTATCCCGAGGACGTGCGCGTGATCGAGATCCCCGGCTACTCGATGGAGCTCTGCGGAGGCACCCACATCACGAAGACGGCGGAGGTCGGCCCGTTCGTCATCGTCTCGGAGAGCTCCGTCGCCGCGGGAGTGCGCAGGATCGAGGCGATCACCTCCGGCGAGGCCTACGCCTTTCTGCAGAGCCGTTCCGACGAGCTCGACGCGATGAGGATGGAGCTCGAACGAGTGCGCAAGGAGAAGCCGGCGCCCAGCCGTACCGAGGTCGCCGACGTCGAAGCCGATGTGAAAGCGGTCGAAGGCGTCAACGTCATCGCGCAGGAGGTGCAGGGGCTCGACGCTGATGCGCTCCTCGACCTCTCCGACCGCTTCAAGCAGCGCAATGCTCCGGCTGCCGTCGTGCTCGGCTCGGTGGAGGACGGCCGCGTGCACCTCGTCCTGAACTTCGACGAGTCCGTTGCGGAGCGGGTGAGCGCGTCCGATGTGGCGAAGGCAGCCGCGGCCCTGGTGGGCGGTGGTGGAGGCGGGCGACCGACGATGGCACGCGCGGGCGGCACCGATCCCGGCAAGCTCTCCGACGCGCTTGCGGAGGCCGAGCGGCTCGTCGTCGGTGCCCTGACGTCCTGAAGTGAAGGTGCTGGCGCTCGACTACGGCAGCGCTCGCACCGGCGTCGCCGTCTCCGATCCGACGGGCGAGCTCGCGCGCCCCCTGGAAGTCGTCGAGCGCGCTCGCAGCGAGAAAGGGCTCGGCCGGCTTGCGGACATCGTCGCCGAGGAGGAGGCGGAGCTTGTCGTCGTCGGCCTGCCGCTGACGCTGGCGGGAGAGCGCGGCGAGCAGGCACAGGAGACGGAGGCGTTCGTCGAAGTGTTGCGCGCCGTTCTCGACGTTCCTGTCGAGACGTACGACGAGCGGTTCACGTCCGTGCTCGCCGAGGGCGACGACGCGCGTGCGGCGGCGCACCTGCTCTCCGACTACCTCAACTGGAGCCGGAGGTCGTGAAAGCCCGCGCAGGCGCCGCCGTGCTGGCGGCCGTCTCGCTCGTCGCCTGCGGCAGCGAATCCGCGCCTCCGGCCGCCACGGTTCCGGCCCCGAAGGTGCTGCGGATCGTGTTTCCGGAGGGTTTCACGCGCGCGCAGATGATCGATCGCGTAGGCGCTGTACGGGAGATCGCCCGCGTGAAGCGTCACGTGACGATGCGGATGACGCCCGCTGCGTACGCCGCGGCGACGGCCGCATCGCCGATTCCGGTGCAGTTCCGGAAAGACGCGCACGAGCTGATCGAGGGTTTCCTCTTCCCGGCTACGTACGCGTTCTTCTCGAACGAGACGGCGCGCCGCTTCGTCCGCCGGCAGTTGAATGCGTTCAACAGGGCATGGCGCCGCGTGGACATGCGCTACGCGCGCTCGAAGAACCTCACGCCCTACGACGTCCTCATCATCGCGTCGATGATCGAGCGGGAGGTCGTTGTGCCGCGCGAACGGAAGCTCGTCGCCGCCGTCGTCTACAACCGGCTACGGGCGGGGATGCCGCTGCAGATCGACGCCACGCTGCGCTACGGCCTGGACATCCCGCCGACCGAGCCGATCACGAAGGAGCATCTCCGCTCGGACTCGCCGTACAACAGTCGCATCAAGACGGGGCTGCCCCCGACGCCGATCGCGAATCCTGGGCTCGCGTCGATGCAGGCTGCGGCGCATCCGGCGAAGGTCGACTACATCTACTTCGTGCGCAAGCCGGACTGCCGTAGCCACTTCTTCACGGCCAGCGCGGCCGAGTTCGAGTCCTACACGCGCGCGGGCCTGCAGTGCTGATCGGATTGCTCGGCTACCCGCTGACGGCGTCGCTCTCGCCGCGGATGCAGAACGCGGCGTTTGCCGAGTGCGGCCTCGACTGGTCGTATGCGCTCGTGCCGGTTCGCGAGGGCTACGTCGAGCAGGCGGTGTCCGGCCTCGCCGACTCGGGGTTTGCCGGTGCGAACGTGACGACGCCGCACAAGCTCGCCGTCCTCGACTTCTGCGAGACGGATCAGCCGTCGGTCAACACGCTGATCGTCCGCGAAGGGCGAATCGAGGGCCACTCGACGGACGCAGCGGTTCTCGACGGGTTGCCCGCTGAACGGCCTGTGATTCTCGGCGACGGTGGCTCCGCGACGGCCTTTCGCCATGCGCTGCCGCAGGCGGCGCAGTTCTCACGCCGCGGCTCGTGGCCGCCCGACGTGCGCGAGGCAGATCTCGTCGTCAACGCCACGTCGGAGCGGGACGAGGTGCTCGCCGAGGTCGGGGCCGGGCAAACGTTGATCGACCTGCCGTATCCGGAGACGGCAACCGCGCGCGCGGCCGCGACGGCAGGCGCTCGTGTCGTCACCGGGCTCGAGGTTCTCGTCGCGCAGGGCGCGGCTTCGTTCGAGCTCTGGACCGGGATTCCGGCGCCGGTCGACGTCATGCGCCGGGCAGTACGCTCCGCAGCGTGAGCAACCTCAGCCTTGTCACCGCGGGCGAGTCGCACGGGCCGGCGCTCGCCGCCGTCCTCACCGGCCTGCCGGCGGGCCTCGTGCTCGAGCGCGAGGCGATCGACGCCGACCTGCGCCGCCGGCAGCAGGGCTACGGCCGCAGCCCGCGTCAGCAGATCGAGACCGACGAGGTGGAAGTGCTCGCCGGCCTGCGCCACGGACGCACGCTCGGCACGCCGCTGGCGCTCGTCGTGCACAACCGCGATCACGCGAACTGGGCCTGGGGGATGAGCCCATGGCCACCCGACGGCGAGCCGTCCGGGAAGGGCACCACGCCCGTGACGACGCCGCGCCCCGGCCACGCGGATCTCGCCGGCGCGATGAAGTTCGGCCTGGACGACGTGCGGGACGCGCTCGAGCGGGCGAGCGCGCGGCAGACGGCCGTGACGGTCGCAGCGGGCGCCGTGGCCAAGGCTTTGCTGCGCGAAATCGGCGTCGAGGTGGCGGGCACCGTCGTCGATCTCGACCAGCTCGCCGGCCGCGTCGACGAAGCACGGGCGGAACGGGACACCGTTGGCGGCGTCGTCGAGGTGCGGGCACGGGGCGTGCCGCCGGGGCTCGGCTCGTACGCGACGCGTGACGAGCGGCTCGACGCCCGGCTGGCGGGAGCCCTGATGGGCATCCAGGCCGTGAAGGGTGTCGAGATCGGCGACGGCTTCGCGCTGGCCGGCCTGCGCGGCTCGCAGGCACATGACGAGATCACTCGCGACGAGCGGGGGCTTCACCGGGACAGCAATCGGGCCGGCGGCATCGAGGCCGGCGTCTCCAACGGCGAGGAGATCGTCGTCCGTGCGGCGATGAAGCCGCTGCCGACGCTCATGCGGCCGCTGCGAACCGTGGATCTCGCCAGCGGCGCTGCTGCCGAGGCGCTCGTCGAGCGGTCGGATACGGCAGCCGTGGAGGCGCTCGCGGTCGTGGCCGAGGCAGTCGTCGCCTTCGAGCTCGCCCGCGCCGCACGCGAGAAATACGGTGGCGATGCGCTTGTCGACTTCGTCGCGGCCCACCGAACGTACCTGGAGCGAATCGACTGGCAGCCCCGATAGACAACCGCCATCTGGCGCTGATCGGCTTCATGGGCGCCGGCAAGTCGACGCTCGGCGCCGAAGTTGCCCGGCGGCTGGCACGACCGTTCGTCGACCTCGACGCCGAGATCGAGCGTCACGCCGCCGAGCCGATCTCCACGATCTTCGCGACGCGCGGCGAAGTCGAGTTCCGCGCCATCGAGGAAAAGCTCGCGCGCGAGGCGCTCGATTCGGCGCCTCCGGCAGTGATCTCCCTGGGCGGCGGCGCGATGGTCTCCAAGCAGACCGCGGGGAAGCTACGAGAGCAGGCCTTCACGGTGCTGGTGGAAGTGGAGGTCGAGGAGGCGTGGCGGCGTGCGCGTCGCGCCGAGCGGCGGCCGCTCGCCCAGAGCGAGAGCCAGTTTCGCCGCCTCTACGAGCAGCGCCGGCCGCTGTACGACGCGGCCGCCGACGGGCGGGCGGAAGACGTGGACGGCATCGTGCTCGCAGCTGCGGGGCTGGTCGTCGAGGCTGGTTCGTACACACGGCTGCGCGACCTCGTTCCCGACCAGGTCGAGGTTGTCGTCGACGAGCGCGTCTGGGAGCTTCACCCCCCGCTGCTCGATGCTGCGTTGCACGCCATTCCCGCCGGTGAGCAGACGAAGACGCTCGGCATGTGTGCCCGGCTGTGGCGAGAAGTGCGCCTCGAGCGTGGAGGCACGCTCCTGGCGATCGGGGGCGGCACGACGACCGACGTCGCCGGCTTCGTCGCCGCCGCGTACCTTCGCGGTGTTCCCTGGATCGCCGTGCCGACGACGCTCGTCGGACAGGTGGATGCCGCGATCGGCGGCAAGACGGGCGTCGATCTTCCGGAAGGGAAGAATCTTGTCGGTGCGTTCCACTGGCCGGAGCGCACGATTATCGACCACGAGCTGCTCGCGACGCTGCCGGACGTGGAGCGCCGGAACGGCCTGGCCGAGGTCGTGAAGACCGGCCTGCTCGCCGGTGAGCAGTTGTGGGAGCTGTCGGAGCCCGATCTCGTTCGCCGCTGCGCCGCATTCAAGGCCACCGTGTGCCTGCGCGACCCGCGGGAGGACGGAGAGCGCGCCATGCTCAACCTCGGGCACACGTTCGCCCATGCGCTCGAGGCAGCCTCCTCATACGAGCTCGCTCACGGAGAGGCTGTAGCTCTTGGCTTGCTGGCGGCGCTCCGCCTGTCGGGCCTCCCGGACGAGGCGGCGCAGGTGGAGGAGCTGCTGCAACCGGCGCGCGCCGCCGTCGACGTCGATCTCGCCTGGGCGGCTCTCGAGCGCGACAAGAAGGCGCGCGGCGGTCGCGTGCGGCTCGTCCTGCTCGAAGCTCCGGGACAGCCGCGCACCGGCGTCGAGCTGCCCGAGGGCGACGTGCGGCGCGCGCTCGCAGACCTCATCGCATAGATTCGCGGGCGTGCGCGTGGAGGTGCTGAACGGCGTGAACCTGGACGTTCTCGGCCGGCGTGATCCCAAGACCTACGGCGGCCTGTCCATCAACGAGCTCGAGTCGCAGATCTACACGTGGGGGATGGAGCTCGGACTCGGGGTGCGTTGCCGTCAGACGAACTCCGAGGGCCAGTACATCGACTGGCTGCACGAGATCTGGGAGGTTGCAGACGGTGTCGTCGTTAATCCCGCGGCCTGGACGCACTACAGCTATGCCATCCGCGACGCGGTGGAGCTGCTCAACGTGCCCGTGGTCGAGGTTCATCTCTCCAATGTCGATGAGCGGGAGGACTGGCGCCGCGTGTCGGTGATCTCCGATCTGGCCGCGAAGCGCGTCATCGGCAAAGGGCCGGACGGCTATCGCGAGGCGCTCGAATACCTCGCAGAGGCCCTGGCGTGAAGGACCGGCTCGAACGCCTGCAGACTTCGGTCGAGGAGCCGTTGCTCGTCTCGAGCCCGGTCAACGTCCGCTATCTCTGCGGGCTCGACAGCTCGAACGCCGCGCTGCTCGTCGAGCCCGACCGGGTGCAGCTCTTCACCGACTTCCGCTATGCGGAGCGCGCC
Source organism: uncultured Actinomycetes bacterium (assembly GCA_963704335.1). GTDB lineage: Bacteria > Actinomycetota > Thermoleophilia > Gaiellales > Gaiellaceae > PALSA-612. Next base: position 2,617,075 of record OY969889.1, on the reverse strand, counting down.
GGGGCGATTCGCGGCGTCGAGGCCGTGCAGACGCGCCGCAACCTCTATGCCGATCTCGCCGAACGGTTGACGGGGAGGGTCGGCTTCGAGACGGAGTGGCTCACGCATGCCCGCTACGAGACGCTGGCCGCCGGCGGCCTCGAGCTCGTCGCTCGCCGTGGGCTCGTCGAGCGGCTGCGGGAAGTGAAGGACAGCGCCGAGCTGGCGGCAGTGCGTCGCTCCGGGGCGATCCTCAACGACGCCTTCGCCCGGCTGGCGGAGGAGCAGTTCGTCGGCCGCACCGAGCGCGACATCGTCTGGCGGATGGCGGAGCTGATGCACGTGGGCGGCGCCGACGACTCGGCGTTCTCGACTGCGGTGGGCTCCGGGCCGACGGGCGCGTCTCCGCACGCGGTGCCGGGCGACCGGCGCATCGAGGTGGGGGAGACGGTCGTCGTCGACGCGGGCTGCAGGGTCAACGGCTATTGCTCCGATTGCACGCGCACGTTTGCGACGGGGCCGCTGCCCGCCGAGCTCGCGGAGGCCTACGCAGTGGTGCTCCGCGCCCAGCTCGCGTCGCTCGAAGCTGTCGTGCTAGGCACCGAAGGCAAGGCTGTCGACCACGTCGCCCGTTCGATCATCGACGAGGCCGGTCTTGGCGATCGCTTCGGCCACGGCCTCGGTCACGGTGTCGGCCTGGAGGTACACGAGGCGCCGTGGCTCAATCCCGAGCTGGGTGAGGCGCCGCTCGTCTCCGGCAATGTCGTCACCGTCGAGCCCGGCGTCTACCTGCCGGGTCTCGGAGGCATTCGCATCGAAGACCTCGTGATCGTCACCGACGAAGGCCCCGAGGTGCTGACGCCGTTCACGAAGGAGCTCGTAACCGTCAGCTGACGGCTGCGGACGACCTGTCGCACTCTCGCGACAAATCTGGTCTTGACACGTAACTCGTGCCTGGCACCGCCTGCGTGTCAAGTGCCCGCGAGTCTCTAGACTGACGCGCCGTGGCCGAGGTCGTCTCGACGAACCAGTTCCGGAACGGCATGCATGTCGAGATCGACGGCGATGTCTGGCGCATCGTCGAGTTCCAGCACGTGAAGCCCGGCAAGGGCGGCGCCTTCGTGCGCACGAAGATGAAGAACATCGGCTCGGGCGCAGTCGTGGACAAGACCTTTCGCGCGGGCGAGAAGTTCACGCGCATCCACACGGAGGTGAAGAGCGTCCAGTACCTGTACGACTCAGGCCCCGAGGTCGTGTTCATGGACGAGGAGACGTACGAGCAGATTCACCTGCCGCGTTCCGACCTCGAGGAGGACCTGGCGTTCGTCGAGCCGTCGAGCTCTGTGCAGATGCTGACGGTGGACGGCAAGCCGTCCGGTATCCAGCTGCCCTCGTCCGTAGAGCTCACGGTCTCGCAGACCGAGCCGGGCGTCCGTGGTGACACGGTGTCCAACGTGACCAAGCCGGCGACGCTGGCGACGGGCGCCGTCGTCCAGGTGCCGCTGTTCGTGAACGCGGGCGACCGCATCAAGGTCGACCCCCGCGAGAAGCGCTACATATCCCGAGCGTAGTCAGGCGCCGCCTACATCGGTTCCTGGACCGGAGTTCGATGCTCCGGGTCGGCCGAGATCACCTCAGATGGGTGCAACGTTGTGGAAGAGCAGAGCGCACTCCCGCGTCGTGTGTAAAGGACGATGCGGATGCAGCGACTCATTGCGGCGGTGACTGATCCTCGGCGCACTGGTGTGCGCCGTGTCCTTGGACCTCGGCACGCCGCTGGCCCAGAGCGCCGCATTCCACAAGCTTCAACCTGGAGCCGGGCGAAGCCAAGGTTGCGCAGCACGCGGTGCTGGGCGAGCCGAAGCGGTAGGCGGCCACCAAAACCTGGACATCGACCCCGATGAGGAGGGTATTCGCACCGAGGCAACGGTCACTTGCAGCCGGACGGGAGATCACACGGCGCGCTGCCCCTGGCAGGCGTTTGCTTATCCTCGGAGAGGAGACGGCAGCTTCCTGCGTTGGCCTGTAATGGAATCGCCCGCGTCCGCCTTGTAGGTCGTCTTCTGCGTTTCGATAGCGGCAGCGATCCGCACTACAACCTCGGCCGGTGCTTCTTCTGACCTGGCCTCTCGCGTCAAGGGCGCCTCATGGAGGCATCGCTCGGTCTCAAGGGCCCGAGCGCGTACGGCGCGCAGGAAGAGGATCCGCGTCAGGCCGCTGAAAGGCTTGATCACGAACCAGTAGCGGCGGAACGCCCGTCGCGCCGCCGGGTCCTCGACATGCACGCGCGTCTCGGTCGACAGCCGGCAACGGCCGGCGCCGAGCTCGGCGATGCGGAAGTCGATCACCGCCTTGCAGACGTCCGGCCGGTCGTAGACGGCAAACTCCTCGGCCGTGCGCGGTCGGGGCAGCTTCAACCCGCCGCGTAGCCGCCAGAACTGGCCGGCCAGGCCGAAGACGACGCCCTCGCCCGGATCGTTCTCGAGCTCGACGGCCCCGATCCCCGCCAGTCCCAGAAACGGCCGCTTCGCGTCGTGGCTCCCGCGCCCGAGCCCTCGCAGCACGTACAGCAAGCGGATGCCACGGATCTCGCCGATCGACACCTCGCGCAGCGCGCGGTCCACGCGCTCGCGCGCGGCGCGAATCTCGACCTCGTGCCGCTCGAAGAACTCGTAGACCGGCAGAAAGTCGTCCAGCGAGCGCATCCGTGCATTGTCGTTAAGGTCCGGGCGTGCCGCGACTCGCCGACACGACGCTACGCCTGCTCGGGCAAGAGCCCCTGGCCGGCTCGCTGCCGACGGCCGAGCAGCTCCAGCTCGCAGAGATCCTCGACACGGCCGGCTTCGCCTACCTCGAGGTCTCCGGAGGCGGCTGCTTCGACGCAGCGGTGCGGCGAGGCGTGGAGAGCCCGTGGGAGCGAATTCGCGCTATCCGCTCACGCACGAAGACGCCGCTCGCCATGGCACTTCGCGGCCGCTTCCTCGTCGGCTCGCGGCCGGTGAGCGTCGATCTTGCGAAGCGGTTCGTCGCCTGCGCGGCCGAGAGTGGCATCGACGTCTTCCGCCTCCACGACCCGCTCAACGATGTCTCGAACCTCCGCGAGGCGGCGTCGGCAATCACCGCGGCGGGAAGAGAGTTCGACGCCGGCCTCGTGCACAGTCCGAGTCGCTACGACGACACCGACCTGCTCGCAGAGCAGGCGAAGAGGCTGCCGGAGCTCGGAGCTGCGCGGGTGCTCATCCACGACCCGTCCGGCTCGCTGAGCCCGCAGCGTGCGGCCAACCTCGTGGGCGAAGTGCGCGAAGCATCGGGCCTGCCCGTCGGCTTCTACTGCCAGGGCGCCGGCGGCGTGGCGCTGGCCGCGACTCTCGAGGCTGCGCGGGCGGGCGCGGATCTCATCGCCTGCGCCGTCTATCCGCTGGCGCTCATGCTGCACCGCGTGTCCGCCGAATCGGCGGCGACGGCGCTCGCCGGTCTCGGCCTCGACTCGGGCGTCGACGCGTCCCGCGTCTGGGAAGCCGCGGATCTTGTCGACGAGTTCATCGGCGACGAGCCGGTGACGCCGACTGCGCCGCGCGTCGCGACGCTCGCGGCTCAGCACCGCCTGCCGCCGGGCCTGGTGGCGGCGCTCAACGTCCATCTGCGCGCGAACGCGGCCGGCGATCGCATCGACGAGGTGCTGGAGGAGCTGGCGCGGATCCGCGCCGAGGTCGGCTCGCCGCCGCTCGCCTCGCCGATCGGACAGATCCTCGGCTCGCAGGCCCTCGTGCACGTCCTCTCGGCGGAGCGATACCAGACCGTCGTCGACGAGCTGAAGGCCCTCATCGCCGGTCACTTCGGCTCTCCACCAGCCGCGATCGACCCGACGATCGCGCGTGCCGTGGAGCTGATCGGCGGCGAGCCGCCCGAGGAGGAACCGGTCGACGTGGCCGATGCCAGAGAGGTGGGGGAGGGGCTGGCAACGAGCGACGAGGAGCTCTGCCTGCTCGCGCTGTTCGGCGAGGACGCCGAGCCGCTGCTGCGCACGATTCGCGGCCGTGGCCGACGCGATGACGAAGAGACGACGAGCCAGGAGCCGACGCGCTCGGAGCGCATTCGCGAGATCGTCCGCATCGTTCAGGAATCGGGAGTGCAAGAGGTGACGCTCGAGGACGCCGGCATGCGCGTCACCGTCCGCCGGCAGGACGAGAGCGCTGCGACGTCTTCTATGCCTGCATTTTCTCCCGACGGCGAAGAGCTGGAGCCCGTGTTGGATACGCCCGTCGCGCCTGGCGTCCTGCGCGTCGAGGCGCCGATGGTCGGCACCTTCTACCGGGCCCCTGAGCCTGGCGCGAATCCCTTCGTCGGCGTCGGCGACGTCGTCGTCCCCGGCCAGACGCTTTGCATCCTCGAGGCGATGAAGCTCATGAACGAGGTCAAGGTCGAGCACGCGGGCATCGTCCGGGCGATCCACGCCGAGAACGCCCAGCCGGTCGAGTACGGCCAGCTCCTGTTCGAGCTCGAGCTCGCCGACGGCCGCCCGCCGGTCCTGTAAGGACGCCGATGTTCACGCGCGTGCTCATCGCCAACCGCGGGGAGATCGCCGTGCGGGTGATCCGCACGCTGCACGAGCTCGGGATCGAGGCCGTCGCCGTCTACTCCACCGCCGACCGCGGCGCGATGCACACGCGGCTCGCCGATCACGCCGTCTGCATCGGTCCGCCTCCGGCTGTAGAGAGCTACCTGTCGATCCCGGCTGTGATCGCGGCGGCCGAGACGACGGGCTGCGAAGCGATCCATCCGGGCTATGGCTTCCTGGCCGAGAACCCGGCGTTCGTTCTGGCGTGCGCCGACAACGACCTCGTCTTCATCGGGCCGGGCGCGGAGGTCATGGAGGAGATGGGGGACAAGGTGCGCGCAAAGGCGGCGATGGCGGCTGCCGGTGTGCCCGTCGTCCCGGGGACTGAAGGCGTCGCCACCGCAACCGAGGCGCGCGCCGCCGCGGACGAATTCGGCTATCCGGTGCTGCTCAAGGCGGCCGCCGGAGGTGGAGGCAAGGGCATGCGCTTCGTGAGCTCTCCTGCCAAGCTGGAGGACACGTTCCAGACCGCGTCCGTGGAGGCGCTGGCCGCCTTCGGCGACGGCCGGGTGTACGTCGAGAAGGCGCTGGTTCCCGCACGCCACGTCGAGGTGCAGGTGCTCGCCGACGGCGACGGGAACGTGCTGACGCTCGGTGAGCGCGAGTGCTCGATTCAGCGACGGCACCAGAAGCTCGTCGAGGAGTCGCCGTCTCCGGCACTGACGACCGAAGGCCGCGAGGAGATGGAGGCGGCTGCCGAGCGCGCGTGCCGGGTGGTCAAGTACCTCAACGCCGGCACGTTCGAGTTCCTGGTCGGCGCCGATGGCCAGTTCCACTTCATCGAGCTGAACGCGAGGCTCCAGGTCGAGCATCCCGTCTCGGAGCTCGTCACGGGTATCGATCTCGTGCGCGAGCAGCTCCGGATCGCGGCCGGCGAGCCGCTGACGATGACCGGGCGCGCCCCGCGCGGCGGCCATGCGATCGAGGTGCGGCTGAACGCCGAGGATCCCGCTGCTGACTTCGCTCCGTCGCCCGGCCGCGTGACCCGCTTCCGTCCGCCGCTCGGACCCTTCGATCGCGTGGACACGCATATCGAGGACGGGACGGAGGTGCCGCCGCACTACGACTCGCTGCTAGCGAAGCTCATCGTCTGGGGCAACGACCGCGCGCACGCGATCGCCCGCTGTCGGCTCGCGCTGGCGGAGCTCGAGATCGAAGGCGTGCGCACCACGAGGGAGCTCGCAATCGACATCATGAGCTCCGAGGCTTTCGTGACCGGCTCGTATTCGACGTCTTTCCTGGACGAGGCCGCAGACTCGCTGCTCGCACTGAGGTCGTCGTGATCGAAGTCGGCCGCACCGCGCTCGGCGGGATCTCGCTCGACCCCAAGACGTTGTCCAAGCTCGCCCGCGAGGCCGCCGAGAGCGCCGGCGGCGCGAGGGTCGGCCGGACGCTGGACGTCTCGCTCGGAGACGACGGCGCGACGACGGTGACCGTGTCGGTGTCGGTGACGGCGCCACGCCGGGCCGTGCTGCCCGAGCTCGGCGTGCTCGTCCAGCAGCGAATTGCCGAGGCGCTGCAGCAAGCGCTCGAAGCGCCGCCTGCCCGCGTCGACGTCGCGATCGAGGGAATCGACACCGAGGGCGAGAGCTGATGCCCGGTCGCCGCGCAGCCCGACGCACGGCCCTGTTCCTGCTCTACCAGTGGGACCTCACCGGCCAGCCGTTGACCGCGCTCTACGAGGGCGACATCGACCCGTTCAGCCGCGAGCTGGCGGACGCCGTCGCCGGCGAGGCGACCGAGCTCGACCGGGTCATCGACGCGGCCTCGGACGAGTGGCGGGCCGACCGACTGGGCGTGCTCGAGCGGAACATCCTCCGCATCGGCATCTACGAGCTCGTGCACGGTACGGTCCCCGTCGAGGTGGCGATCTCCGAAGCCGTGACCCTGGCGAAGCGCTACGCCTCCGACGAGGCGGGCAAGCTCGTCAACGGCGTGCTCGCACGCGTCGCCCGCGAGCAGGTGACGTCGTGAACGCCGCCGATCCTCTCGTGCACGCGGAGCAGCTGCTCGGACAGCTCGAGGCCGCTCGTGCGAAGCTCGAGCAGACCGATGAGCCGGACACGGCCCTCGAGCTCCTGGACGAGATCGCGCGTCTCGCGCGGGAGGCGCACGCCGAGATCGAGCGCGCCAAGCACGAGCTGGATCAGTGAAGTCGCCCGATCAGCTCCGCGAGCTCGTCGAGCAGCACCTGGCGGGCCTGCAGCTCGTTCCCGAGCTGGGTGACCTCGCCGCGCCCGTTCGCTACGCGTTCGAGGCGGGAGGCAAGCGTGTGCGGCCCGTGATCTGCCTGGCGACCGGCGAGGCCGCCGGCGCAGCCGTGGAGCATCTCCTGCCTGCAGCGGCGGCGCTGGAGCTCGTCCACTCGTTCTCGCTCGTACACGATGACTTGCCGGCTCTGGACAACGACGATGTACGGCGCGGGCGGCCGAGCACGTGGGCCCGCTTCGGCGAAGCCGACGCTGTTCTCGCGGGCGACGCCCTGCTGGCCGAGGCGTTTCGCCAGGCAGCCGCCTATCCCACCGCAGCCGTGACCCGCGAGCTGGCCGAGGCAACGCTCGGCATGATCGGAGGGCAGCACCTCGATATCCACGGAGAGGTACACGACCTCGCAGTGCTGCATCGGCTGAAGACCGGCCGATTGTTCGCTGCGTCCGTCGGCTGTGCGCTGTGGGCGGCCGAGGTCTCCGTTCCCGAGCAGCTTCCGTGGCGACAGTTCGGTGAGGAGCTAGGCCTGTTGTTCCAGATCGTCGACGACGTGCTGGACGAGGACGGCTACTTCGCGATCCACGGCGCCGAAGGCGCGCGGGCCCTCGCGATGGACGCCGCCGCACGCGCCCACGAGCGCCTGGCGGACATCGACGCGGACACGTCGGTGCTCGGCGAGATCGTCACCGATCTCGCCGTTCGCACCAGTTGAGGCGCCCTGCGCGGGGCTACTTCCCGTAGCCGGACGCCGCGAAGAAGGCGTTCGCCATTGCCCGGTACCCGGCGTCATTCGGGTGCGGATCGCCCATCGCACAGATGTGCGTGAGCGCGCAGACCCGCCGCACGTTCCCGGGAGGCGTGAAGACGGCGTACATCTTTGCGACCCGCGCTCGCGAAGCTGCCGCGGCTCGTGCGATGGCGGCGTCTAGCGAGCGGTAGAGCGGCTCGGTCTTCTTGAGTTGATCGGCCTCCAGGTTCCAGGCTCCGGTCACGATGATCTCAGCAGTCGGTGCGGCTGATCGCAGGTCCCCGAGGATCGAGTCGAGCCTCGAAGCGAACGACGCGATCGCCTTGGGTGCGCTCTTGCCCTTGGCCGACAACGGAGCCAGGTCGTTGCCCCACAGCGTCAGGCTGATCGGGCTGACCTCGCCTCGGTGAGCCTTCAGGAACGACAACGCCGCTTTGAGCTGTGCACCGCGAAAGGGATCGTGCAGCTTCGGTCCTTCGCGAAGTGCGGGGCAGCCACCTTTGGTGAACGTCACGCTGGATTCGCCGGGACAGCCGTAGTTGACGACCTGGATCTTCGGAGACAGCTTGCGCAGATGCGCGGCGAAGGGGTCGACGTAACCAGTGTCGAAAGCCCCCGGCCCACCGCCTTTGCCCGGCTGGTAGCCGTACGCGATCGAGTCTCCCAGGGCGAGGTAGTAGCTCTGCGGTCCCTTTTGATCCAGGCCTGACGCGGTGCCTGGAAGCGCGACCACCACGGCCACCGCAAACAACGAGGCCAACGCCGGACCGAACGCGCGTCGAATCTCCATGACTCCCCTCCTCTTCAGATACTATCTCTGCGACGGTATCATGGATACTATTAGATTGCAACCACGGTCACAGCTCGACGAGTCCGCGTTCGCAGTGCTCGGGCTGATCGCGCTGCGCGGGCCGTCGACGGCGTACGAGGTCAAGCGCGCCCTTGGGCGCATCGCGGACGAGTTCTGGCCGGTTCCGCACGTCACTCCGTATCGCGTGACGGCGGAGCTCGAGCGCCTGGGGCTGGTCACGGCCGAGCAGGAGCACGGCGGCCGCCGCAGGCGCGTCTACTCGCTCACGGACAAGGGGCACTCGGCACTCGGCGCGTGGCTTTCGGAGCCGACGAGCGAGACGATGACGATCCGCGATCCGGGCCAGCTCCACATCCTGTTCGCCGAGCTCGCGGACCCCGGGGCGATTGCCGAGCTCGCCCGCGCGCAGGCGCTGGTCTACGCGGCCCGGCTTGCCACGCTCGACGAGACGGAGGCAAGACTTGCCGACGACCCCGTCCGCTCCGCGCGCCTGGGCCCGTTGCGGCTCGGCCGCGCCGTGTTCGGCGCTGCCTTGGCGTTCTGGAACTCGGTGGCCGAAGCTCCCGACTCGCCCGCATCGTGGAGCCCATAGGCCGCCATTTCAGCCGATGACGCGCTGACGCCGGCTTACTACGCTTGCGTTGTGAAGAAGCGGCTGGACGTTCTGCTCGTGGAGCGCGGCCTTGCCGAGTCGCGAGCGCAGGCGCAGGCGCTCGTGCTCGCGGGGCGTGTACCCGGCCATGCGAAGGCGGGGGAGCAGGTCGACGAGCACGCCGAGCTCGCCGTCGAGCGGCCGCCACGCTACGTATCCCGCGGCGGTGAGAAGCTCGAGCACGCGCTCGAAGCGCTCGCCGTCTCGGTGGAGGGGCTCCACTGCCTGGATGTCGGTGCATCGACCGGTGGCTTCACCGACTGCCTGCTCCAGCACGGCGCCGCGCATGTGATCGCGCTCGACGTGGGCTACGGACAGCTCCACGAGCGGCTTCGCGCCGACCATCGGGTGACCGTGGTCGAGCGCATCAACGTCCGCAACCTCCCCGAGCTGGAGTACGCGCCGGAGCTCGTCACGTGCGACGTGTCGTTCATCTCTCTGCGCACGGCCTTACCGCCTGCGCTCGCCGTTGCCGCCCCCGGCTGGCAGGCGCTGGTACTGGTGAAACCCCAGTTCGAGGCAGGCCGCGCCGAAGCGAAGCGCGGCGTCGTCCGCGACCCGGCCGTGCACTCCCACGTGCTGCACGAGATCGCCGCCGCCGCAGTCGGCTGGAACGCCCGTGTGACCGGCGTCGTAGACTCGGGCCTCCCCGGCCCGAAGGGAAATCGCGAGTTCTTCCTCCACCTCGTCGACGACGAACACCCCAGCCTCCCGCATGAGCTCGATGACTGGATCGCAGCTGCCGTCGGCTGAGCCGGTCCGCCGGGTGGCCGTGGTGTCCCACGGCAAGCCGGAGCTGGTCGAAGACGCTTTGGCGCGGCTCGAGTCGCTCGCGTCCGCTGCCGGCGTGGAGATCGTCGAGGACGGCGCTGCCGCCCCCGATCTCGTCGTCGTGCTTGGCGGCGACGGCACGATGCTCCGGGCGCTCCAGCGCTACCTGGGCACCGGCGTACCGGTACTCGGCGTCAACTTCGGCCGCGTCGGCTTCCTCACATCTATGGATGGGCCGGAGCTGGAGGCGGGTCTCGCGCGGGCGTTCGCGGGCGAGTGCGCCGTGCTCGAGCTGGCGACGCTCGACGTCGAGGCCGCCGGCACGCAGGCCGTCGCCGTGAACGACGTTGTCGTCGTGAGCGCCGTCCTCGGCCGCATGGTGGAGCTGGACTGGCAGATCGGCGGCGAGGGTCTCGGCAAGGTGGCGTGTGACGGCGTCATCTGCGCGACGCCCACCGGCTCCACGGCGTACAACCTCTCCAACGGTGGGCCGGTGCTTGTCTGGGGGCTCGACGCGATGGCCGTCACGTTCGTCGCTCCGCACTCGTTGCATGCCCGCTCGCTCGTAGTCCCTCGCAACCGTGCGGTCGTCGTGCGGAACGAGACGCTCGATGTCGGCGTGACCGTGCTCGTCGACGGCCACGAGCTGACCGGTCTCGACACCGGCGCGACCGTTTCCGTGCGGCTCGGCGATCGCCCTGCTCTACTGGCCGTTCTGCCGGAGGCGACGTTCGTCAATCGTTATCGGGAGACCTTTGCTTCGTAGGCTGCGCATCGAGAACCTCGTCCTCATCCGTGAGGCCGAGCTCGACCTGGCTCCGGGCCTGAACGCGATCACCGGTGAGACGGGAGCGGGGAAGACGATCCTCGCCCAGGCCGTCGGGCTGCTGCTCGGCGCGCGTGGCGACGTCGCGCTCGTCGGCGCCGAGGGGACGGATGCGTACGTCGAAGCCGAGCTGCAACCGCCTGCCGGGACGCTCGACGAGGAGGACTTCCTGCCGCTCCTCGAGCTGCGCCCCGAGGACGAGGAGGGGCTCGTCATCTCGACGGCGCGTCTTCGGCGACGGCCGCACGCGTGCCTATGCGTGGGGACGAGCAGCTGCTCGTGAGGACGTGGCGGCCGCCACCGACCGGCTCGTGGCCATGTCCGGTCAGTTCGAGCAGCGCCGGCTCGCACGACCGTCGTACCAGCTCGACGTGCTTGACGCCTTCTGCGGAGAGGAGCAGCTGCGGCAACGGGCGCGGCTGCGGGTGGCCTGGCGCGAGCTTCAGGCGGCGACGCGCGTGCACGACGAGCTCGTTGGCGGAGCGCAGGCGGCGACCGAACGACTTGCCGAGCTGCGCGCGCTCGTCGAGGACACAGAAGGGGTGTCGGTCGAGCGTGAAGAGGAGCTCCGGGGCGAGCGGGAACGGCTGCGCCACATGACCGAGCTGGCCGAGGCTGCCGCCGCTGCCGTGGCCGCGCTGGCACCGGACGACGGAGGTGGTGCGGTGGAGCTCTCTGCGCAGGCGGTCGTCGCGCTGGAAGGAGTCGCGGGCATCTCCGGCGAGCTCGACGCGGTGGCGAATGACCTGCGCGACATCGGTGTGCGGCTGGGCGATGCCTCGTCCGCGGTCCGTGCGTACCTGACGTCGCTCGAGGCCGATCCCGGCCGTCTCGAGCAGGTGGAGGCCGAGCTCGAGCACCTCGCCGACCTCCGGCGCCGACATCGCGCCACAACCACGGAAGAGCTCGTCGAGCGGGCGTCGGCCGCGAGCGTCGAGCTCTCGGCGCTCGCCGACGGGACCGATCCCGTGGCCGCCGCCGCCCACGCGCTGGCCGAGGCGCGGCGCCGCGTCGACGAGCTCGTGGAGGCCCTGCGTGGAGAGCGCCGTGGCGCGGCAGGCAGATTTGCGACGGCTGTCGCGCGCGAGCTGGAAGGGATCGGCATGGGAGACGGAGAGTTCGTCGCAGAGGTCTCCGAACGGGAGCCATCGTCGAGTGGCGCCGACGACGTGACGTTCCTCATCCGGCCCAACGCCGGCTTGCCGCTGGCGCCGGTGGCGCAAACCGCCTCCGGCGGAGAGTTGTCGCGGATCGCGCTTGCGATAGCGGCGGTCGGCGGTGGCGCGACGATGATCTTCGACGAGATCGATGCGGGCATCGGCGGGCAGACGGCGCACGCAGTCGCCGACACGCTCGTGCGGCTCGCCGAGCGGGCGCAGGTCGTGACGATCACGCACCTACCGCAGATCGCCAGCCGTGCGGAACGGCACTTCAGCGTGGAGAAGGTGCCCGGCGATCCCACGCACACACGTATCCGCGAGCTCACCGGAGACGAGCGGCGTGCAGAGATCGAGCGTATGCTCGGCGGTCGCGAGTTCCTCTCCGCGGTTGCAGACGGCGTGAGCGGATAGACACGTACGACATGCCCACACGAGCGCTCATCCGTCGCAGCAAGAAGCGCGCGCCGGCGGTCGTCGAGCTGACCGGCCCGGCGCGGCTCGACCGGCGGACGAAGCACCTCGTCAGGCGTCTGAAGCCCGACGACGTCGCGATCATCGATCACGCCGACCTGGACCGGGTCTCGGCCGAGGAGCTCGTCGAATCCGGAGTTCGCGTTGTCGTCAACGTCTCACCGTCGTCCACCGGGCAGTTCCCGAACCTCGGGCCGCTGACGCTGCTGCGAGGCGGCGTGCGGCTCGTCGACGCTCCTGGTGCGCCGCTCTTCGAGCACCTGACAGACGGCGAGTGGGTGACGGTGCGCGGTGGCTCCGTCTTCCGAAACGGCGACCGTCTGGCGACGGGCAGGGTGCTCGAGGAGCTCGAGCTGCTGCATGCGCTGGACGAGCAGCAGGCGCGCCTCGCGGATGCCATCTCGGAGTTCGCGGACAACACCATGCGCTACCTGCGCGAGGAGGGGCGGCTGCTCGCGGAGGGCATCGACTTCCCGGCGCTCGAGACGCGGTTCCGCGACCGCCACTGCCTCGTGGTCGCACGCGGCCCGGGGCACAAGCACGACCTGCGGATCGTTCGCGGCTATATCCGCAACTTCAAGCCCGTGCTCGTGGGCGTCGACGGGGGCGCGGACGCGTTGCGTGAGGCGGGCTACACGCCAGACGTCATCGTCGGCGACATGGATTCGGTCACGGACGAGACGCTCGCGTGTGGCGCGGAGCTCGTGGTCCATGCGTATCCGTCGTCGGGTGACGCCCCCGGCGCCGAACGGACCGAGCGGCTCGGCCTCGAGTATCACGCGGTGCCCGCGCTCGGCATCAGCGAGGACGTGGCGCTCTTGCTCGCCTACGAGAAGGGCGCCGAGCTGATCGTCGCCGTCGGCACGCACTTCAACCTCGTCGAGTTTCTCGAGCGGAACCGCGAGGGCATGTCGTCGACGTTCATGGCGCGGCTGCGCGTGGGGGAGATCCTCGTCGACGCGAAAGGCGTCTCGCGGCTCGTCAGCGGGCGTGTGGGCGTGTGGCCTCTCGTGACGTTCGCGGGAGCCGGGCTGGCGGCGATTGTCGTAGCGATCGTTGCGTCGCCGGACCTGCGGACCTTCATCCAGGTGCTCGGCGAGCGGTTCCTGGAAGTCTTCGGCATCGGCTGAGACCCAGGTGCCCCGGCCGGACAAGGCCCCTCCGGCCATGGCAACTCTGCCGAGGTGCTCCCAGCCTCCTCCCCGCTGCGAGCATACTGGGCAGGTCCGCACGCATGGGATACGGGACCGTGCCAGAACTGCACCAGTTGCCAGGGCTCGCCGCACGGTGAGGGCCGAAGCGTCCCACGAGGTGCTCGCCTCGCGCGAAGACGTCTGGCGCTTCCTCGCCGAGCCCTTCCATTTCGCCGACTGGTGGCCCACCATCTCGGCGGTCCGTCCCGACGCCCGCGGCTTTCGAGAAGGCGCCCGGTGGGAGGTCGTGGGCCCGACGTCGCCCACGCTCTTCCGGAAGGCAGGGGCAACCGGGCTGGCGATCCTGAAGACGATCGAGCTCCACGAGCGAGTGGTGTGGACTCTCACGGCCGATCGGCTCGACGTCGAGGTACGGCTCGGATCGCTCGCGCCAGACCGCACGCTCGTCACCGTGGCGGTGGAGGGCTCCTGGCGCCCAGAAGCGCTCGGGCGGCCCCGCGCGCAGCCAAGACTGGCTGCCTACCGCCTGTACGAGCTCGTGCAGACCGCAGCCTCCCTAAGCGAAGGGGCGAGGGCCTAAGGCGATGTTCGATCTCCGTTACCACGTGGCCTCGCTCGCAGCGGTGTTCCTCGCGCTCCTCATCGGCATCGTCGTGGGCGTTGGCATCTCCAGCGGCGGCTTCGTCTCGGAAGGCGAGCGGAGGATCCTCAACGGCGAGATCGACGACCTGCAACGCAGCCTCGATGCCGCCCGCCTGCGCGCGGGTGACCTGTCTCAGGAGCAGCGCGGAACGACGACGTACGTCGAGGAGTCGTACCCGTTGCTGATGGCAAACCGCCTCGCGTCTCGCCGGGTCGCCCTCGTCTTCGTCGGGCCGGTGGACGCAGAGCTCCGCGACCTCGTCGAGCGCACGCTCGTCGACGCGGGAGCGGGAACGACGTTGCGGATGCGTGCGCTCCGCGTTCCGGTCGACCTGGAAGCGCTCGGCAACGTGCTCGAGGGTAGGCCGGGCCTGGCGCGGTACGCACGGCCGGACGCCGCGCGTGAGCTCGGCCGGCGCCTTGCCCAGGAGCTCGTCCGGGGCGGGCGCGGTCCCGTGTGGCGCTTGCTGGCGCCGCAGCTCGTGGAGGAGCGCGCAGGAAATGACGAGAGACCGGCCGACGCGGTCGTCGTCGCACGGTCCGTGCCGCCGCAGCGGGGCCCTACGTCGAGATTGCTGCGAGGGTTCTACGAAGGACTGGCCTCGAGCGGTGTTCCGGCGGTGGGCGTGGAGACGTCCCAGGTCCTGCCGACGACGGTAGACGCATTCGACAAGGCCAGCCTCTCCAGTGTCGACTTCGTCGACACGCACGTCGGCCGGCTCGCGCTTGCGTTGCTTCTGGCCGGCGGGCGACCCGGCAGCTACGGCCTGAAACAGACGGCGACCGACGGCATCCTGCCTTCGGTCGAGCCGCTGCTCGCCTCCCCTTTGCCGGACGAGCGGTGAGCCCCGCACCGACGATCCTCATCGCGGCTCGCGACGAGGAGACGCGGATCGCAGAGACGATCGCCGCGCTACACCGCGAGCTCCCGGACGCCGTGGTGATCGTGGCCGACGACGGATCGCGTGATCGCACCGCCGCAGTGGCGGAAGCGGCGGCTGCCCGCGTCCTGCGCCTGCCCCGGCGCGGCAAGGGGCAAGCGCTCACGCTTGCAGAGCGGGAGGCGCCGCCGGGGCCGGTGCTCCTGTGTGACGCGGACGTGAGGGGTGCGCTTGCGCCGCTGCTCGCCTCCGGCGCCGACCTCACGGTCGCGGCGTTCACGACCTCGGGCGGCGGTGGCTTCGGCATCGCGAAGAGTGCGGCGCGGACACTCATTCGCGCGCGCACCGGCTTTCGGCCGAGGGAGCCACTGTCCGGGCAGCGCGCGCTGACGCAGAGCGCCCGCGACCGCTGCTTCCCACTCGCTGCCGGCTTCGGCTGCGAGGTCGGCATGACCGTCGATGCGCTGGAGGCCGGCCTGACCGTTCACGAGGTGGAGCTCGCCTTGAGCCACCGCGCCACCGGGCGGGACGCGGCCGGGTTCGCGCACCGTGGCCGGCAGCTCGCCGACGCGGTGCTGGCGCTCGGCCCGCAGGGTGTGAACCACCGCGGGCTGCGGCTGCCGCTCGTCGGGTGGCTGCTCGGCCTCACAGGAGGTCCGGCCGCAACGGCGATCGCGGCCGTGGGCCTTGCCGACGACCTCTGGAGCGGACCGGAGCGAGGCATCCGGGCTCACCTCGGTGCGCGTCGCACGACCGGCGTCCTCAAGCTTGTCGCGATTCCCGCAGTCGGGTTGCTCGCCACACGCAGGCTCTCGGGAGCGCTGCTGGTGGCACTCGCGGCGAACCTCTGGAATCAGCTGGACACGAAGCCCGGCCGTGCGCTCAAGGCATACGTCATGGCCGCGCTGCCGTTGCGCGCGCCACTGCTGCCGGCCGCCGTCCTCCTGCCCTGCGATTGTCGTGAGATGACGATGCTCGGTGACGCGGGTTCGAACGTCCTGGGCGGGCTGGTAGGCTTGAGGTCCGTGGGCAGGCTCACGGAGCGCCGGAGATGGATTGTGATCGGCGCCCTCGCCTCCCTCAATCTCCTCGGTGAGGCACGCTCGCTCGGCGAGCTGATCGAGCGCACACCGTTCTTGCGCGAGGTCGACGCCGTTGGGAGGCAAGCATGACCCCCGGCCCCGTGAAGTACGTCTTCGTGACGGGCGGCGTCGTGTCGTCGCTCGGCAAGGGGATAACGGGAGCTTCGCTGGGCGCGCTGCTGAAGGCACGCGGCTTCAAGGTCGAGATGCAGAAGTTCGACCCGTACATCAACGTCGACCCGGGGACGATGAGCCCGTTCCAGCACGGCGAGGTGTTCGTAACCGAGGACGGCGCCGAGACCGACCTCGACATCGGCCATTACGAGCGCTTCCTCGACCAGAACCTCAGCGCCACGTCGAACCACACGTCGGGAGCAGTCTGGTACTCGGTGATCCGCAAGGAGCGCCGCGGCGAGTACCTGGGTTCGACGGTGCAGGTGATCCCGCACATCACGAACGAGATCAAGGAACGCATTCGCCGGGTGGGCGAGACGACCGACTGCGACGTCGTCATCTCCGAGATCGGCGGCACGGTCGGCGACATCGAGTCGCAACCGTTCCTCGAGGCGATCCGCCAATTCCGGCGCGAGGTCGGCCCCGAGAACGTCCTCTACCTCCATGTCACCCTCGTGCCTTTCATCGAGTCCGCGGGCGAGCTGAAGACGAAGCCGACGCAACACTCGGTGAACGAGCTGCGCCGCATCGGTATCCACCCGGACATCGTCGTTTGCCGGTCGCGCGATCCCCTGTCCGCGGACATCCGCGACAAGATCGCGCTCTTCGCCGACGTCGAGCCTGAGGCGGTCGTCTCCAACGAGGACGTGACCGACGTCTACCTCGTCCCGGAGGCGCTCCGCGACCAGGGTCTCGACGCGCTCGTCTGCGAGAAGCTCGGCCTCGCCTCGGGCCCGGTGGCGCTTGGCGAGTGGGAGGCGCTCACCGCTCGCATCGGCGAGCGAGAGCGGACGGTCGAGATCGCCCTCGTCGGCAAGTACGTGAAGCTGCACGACGCCTACCTCTCCGTGCACGAGGCACTCAAGCATGCGGGCATCCATCACCGCTGCCATGTCCACGTGCGCTGGGTCGACGCCGAAGGCATGTCGCTCGATGAGGCCGAGCGCGAGCTCGAGCAGGTGGACGGCGTGCTCGTGCCCGGCGGCTTCGGCTCGCGCGGCTGGGAGGGGAAGATCCTCGCCTGCCGCGTGGCGCGGGAACGCGGCATTCCGTATCTCGGCATCTGCCTCGGCATGCACGTCGCCGTCTCCGAGTTCGCGCGACACGTCGTCGGCCTGGACGGGGCTAACTCGACGGAGATGGACCCCGAGACGCCGTACCCGGTGATCGACCTGCTGCCGGAGCAGAAGGAGATCGAGGACCTCGGCGGCACGATGAGGCTCGGCGCCCAGGCGGTCGAGCTGGCCGAGGACACGCGTGCGCGCGAGCTCTACGGCGAGGCGGTCGTGCACGAGCGTCACCGCCATCGCTACGAAGTCAACAACCATTTCCGCCCGCAGCTCGTCGACGCGGGGCTCGTCGTCTCTGGCACGGTGTACGAGGGGCGGCTGGTGGAGGTCGTCGAGCTACCCGATCACCCGTGGTTCGTCGCCAGCCAGTTTCACCCGGAGTTCAAGTCGCGGCCTGTACGTCCGGCGCCGCTGTTCCGCGAGTTCGTCGGCGCGGCGCGCGAGCGCGCCAGCGAGCGCACCGGGATGGCTCTCCGCGCGGCGGGCTGAGCCGCCGGAGACGAGCTCCGGCGACCCAGCCAGCGCGAGGTACCTACTTAGCGAGAGGGAACGAGATCAGTCGCCGCGTCGAGATGCCTGCGAGCACGGGCTCGCCGCCCTTGCGGGCGCGTACGAACATCACGAGCAGTGACTGGTTGTTCGCTGCGGGGAACGACCTTCCACGGTCCATCCGCAGGATGGCGATGCCGTCGCCGCCCGTCTGCTGCTCGGGCGGGATGACGAACTGGTTGTAGGGCACGGCCGTGACGTAGACGAGGGCACCTGCCACAGGCCGGCCGCCACACGCCGTCACGCGGAAGCCCACGGTGAGAGCACCCACCGATCGCGGGATCGGATTCGGTGACACCTGGAAGCGGTCCACCAGCAGGCGGGCCGGCGGTGTCAGCTGGGTGATGTTCATCGCTCCGTTGCCGCCGGGGCATCCGGTCGGCGCGCTGGCGCCGATGACCGCCGTCGGCACTGACGTGACGTCACTGGTCCCGACGGAGTTCCGTGCGGTCACCCGGACGCGCAGAGTTGTCCCGACGTCGCTCTGCTTCAGCGAGTACGTGCGAGCGTTGGCGCCGGCGATGTTCTGGCAGCCGCCTCCTTGCCGGTTGCAGCTTCGCCACTGGTAGGCGAACGTGATCGGCTGGTTTCCGGACCAGAAGCCCGGATCGGCCGTCAGCGTCTCGCCCAGCACCGGCTCGCCGGCGATGCTCGGGTTCGTGAGGTTGTTCGGCCTCGATGAGCCCTGGACGACACCGGTCGGATTCGACGCGGCGGAATCCGAGCCGTCGGCGTTCTGCGCCGTCACCCGCACACGTATGCGTATCCCGACGTCCTCGTCGCGGAGCCGGTAGTTGTTCGACGTCGCCCCGCCGATGGTGAGGCAGTTGGAGCCGTCGGCAGCGCCGCCGTCGGTCGGGCAGCGCAGCCAGCGGTACGTGAACGACATCGGCGTCGTGCCGGACCACGTACCGGCGTTGGCCGTCAACGTGCGACCTTCGATCGCCTGCCCGTTGATGCTCGGCTCCGTGTTGTTGTCGGGCGGCACATGTGCCACAGCGGAGCCCGACCCTGGCAGCAACGCCGCCGTGAGCACGGCTGCTGCTGCGAGAGGCACGGCCAAGCGAATCAAGAGCCGCGGCCTCCATGACTTCGTGATTGATTGGTGCATGACACCTCCTTAGCTAGACCCGATACCCACTTGGACCCCGCCCGGACCAGCGTGAGAGGATTTGAGCGGCGGTTTTGCCCGCTTTTTCCGATTTGCTAACTATTCGCTAATGACTGGCGCGGTCCTTGAAGCGGTGGACGAATCGCCGGGCTGAGCCGCAGGCGATGCCCGCGGCTCAGCCCAAACGGCGACCCCTATTTGGCGAGCGGGAAGGAGATCAGACGCCGCGTAGATATGCCCGAGAGCACGGGCTCCGTGCCCTTCCGGGCGCGCACGAACATCACGAGTAGCGACTGGTTGTTCGCCGCGGGGAACCCGCCGAGGCGGTCCATGCGGAGGATGGCGATGCCGTCGCCACCCGTCGGCTGCTCTGGCGGAATGGCGAACTGGTTGTACGGCACGGCGGTGACGTAGACGAGCGCACCCGACACGGGTCGGCCACCGCACGCCGTCACACGGAAGCCGGCGCTCAGAGCGCCCGTCGATCGCGGGATCGGGTTCGGCGACACCTGGAAGCGATCAACCAGCAGCCGCGCCGGTGGCGTCACCTGGCTGACGTTGATCGGTCCGTTGCCGCCCGGGCACCCGGTGGGAGCGCTGGCTGCGATGACGGCCGTCGGGACCGAGGTGGCCGTCGTCGATCCGACCGCGTTACTCGCGTTGACTCGGAAGCGCAGGGTCGTACCGACATCGGCCTGCCTCAGGTTGTAGTTGCGACCGGTGGCACCCGCGACGTTCTGGCAGTTGCCCCCGCTCGGGTTGCAACTCCGCCACTGGTAGCCGTACGTAATCGGAGCCGTGCCGGACCACAGACCGGGGTCGGCGGTCAGCGTCTGGCCCAGGACCGGCGAGCCGGAGATGCTCGGCGGTGTGATGTTGCTCGGCTTGGAAGACCCCTGGACGATGCCCGTTGCGTTGGACGCGGCGATGTCGGAGCCGTCCGCGTTCGTTGCAGTTACGCGCACACGAAGCCGCAGCCCGACGTCCTTGTCGCGGACGCGGTACGTGCTCGTCGTCGCGTTGAGCGCCAAGCAGTCGCCGCCGACGGGCGTACCGCCGTCGGTCGGACACCTGAGCCAGCGGTAGGCGAACTGCATCGGCGTCGAGCCCGACCACGTACCCGGGCTCGCCGTCAGCACTCGTCCTTCCCGGGCCTCGCCGCTGATCCTCGGTTCAGTCGTGTTGTTCGGGGGGACCAGAGCTCGGGCGGACCCCGAGCCCGGAAGCAAAGCCGCCGTCACTGATGCGGCGACCACAAGGGGAGCGGCGATGCGAATCCCTAGTCGCCGCGCTCTCTTCGATCTCACGTTGAGTCGATGCATGAAACCTCCTTCGGTGTGTTCCGCTCCCGGTACCCAAAAGGACACGACTTCAGCACGCTGGAGGATGCCCCTTGCCTAGTTTTTCCCTTCTGCTAACTATTCGCTCATGGTTTCGGCGGCGAATCTGAGGGAGACAGAGGCCGGGCTTGTGCCCGACGGCGAGGGCTGGTTCGTGCTCAACGCTCGCAACGCGTGCTGGTGGCGGAGCGAGAGGCTCGGCCGGTCGGCGGAGCTCAAAGGTGAGGCCGTGTTTCCGGAGGTCGGCTTCAACATCAACGTGCTGCTTCCGGGCCAGCCGAACGGCATGTACCACGGGGAGTCGGGCCAGGAGGACTTTCTCGTCCTTTCCGGTGAGTGCGTCCTCATTCTCGAAGGGGAGGAGCGCCGTCTCGAGGCCTGGGACTTCGTCCACTGCCCACCGATGGTCGAGCACATCTTCGTCGGCGCCGGCGACGGGCCGTGCGTGATCGTCATGGCCGGCAGGACGAAGGAAAGCGACGAGGTCCTCTATCCGGTCAACGACATGGCGGCCAAGCACGACGCCGGCGTCCTCGAGGAGACGACTAGCCCAGAGGAGGCCTACGCGCGCTTCGAGCCGGGCGAGCTGACGCGATACGAGGAAGGATGGCTGCCATGACCGACGCTGTGCCCGAGGCAAAGTTGAAGACGACGGAACTCGGGCTCGTGCCGGAGGGCCACGGCTGGTTCGTGCTCAACGCACGCGACGTGTCGTGGATCACGAGCCAGGAGCGCGGACAGGACACCGACTTCGAAGGACGGCAGGAGTGGTCCCAGCTCGGCTTCCGGATCCAGGTGCTCTCGCCCGGCCAGCGAGGCATCTACCACGGGGAGTCCGGGCAGGAGAACTTCCTCGTCGTCTCCGGCGAGTGCGTGCTCGTGATCGAAGGCGAGGAGCGGCACCTCAAGGCCTGGGACTTCGTCCACTGCCCTCCGTGGACGAAGCACACGTTCGTCGGCGCCGGCGACGGTCCGTGCGCGATCGTCATGGTCGGTAGCCGCGCGGGCGGCTTCGAGGTGGTCTATGCGGTCGACGAGGTCGCTGCGAAGCACGACGCGAGCGTGCTGGAGGAGACGTCGAAGCCGGACGAGGCGTACGCCCGTTTCAGCCAGGAGAAGCGGATCGCTTATCAGGAAGGATGGCTGCCGTGAGCGTTCCCGAGGCGCAGCTGACGGAAACGGACGTAGGCCTCGTCCCCGAGGGTGAGGGCTGGTTCGTGCTCAACGCGCGAGAGTCAGCGTGGTGGCGGAGCGACGAGCTCGGCCAGGCCACGACCTTTGAAGGGAAGCCGGCATTCGACGAGCTTGGCTTCCATATCGAAGTGCTGCTGCCCGGCCAGCCGAACTGCATGTACCACGGCGAGTCGGACCAGGAGGACTTTCTCGTGCTGTCCGGAGAGTGCATCGTGATCCTCGAGGGCGAAGAGCGCCACCTCAGGGCCTGGGACTTCGTCCACTGCCCACCGATGGCCGAGCACGTCTTTGTGGGCGCGGGCGACGGCCCGTGCGTGATCCTCATGGCGGGCAGACGCAAGGGCGGCGGTGACATCCTGTACCCGGTCAACGAGGTCGCTGCCGAGCACGGCGCGAGCGTGCTCGAGGAAACGCCCAACCCGAAGGACGCCTACGCCCGCTTCCCGCGACCGGAGCAGACCCGATACCAGGAAGGATGGCTGCCATGAGCGACGACACCGCCTTCGTCCGCAACGCGCGCGACGTGAAGTGGAGAGGACGCGAGGGTCAGGGCCGGTCGGCGAATCTCGAAGGCGACGCCGAGTTCGAGGAGCTGGGCTTCCAGCTCGTCGTGCTTCGACCGGGCGAGCCGAACTGCCTGTACCACGGCGAGGGCGTCCAGGAGAACTTCCTCGTCGTCTCCGGCGAGTGTGTGCTCGTAATCGAGAACGAGGAGCGGCCGCTGAAGCAATGGGACTTCGTCCACTGCCCGCCGATGACGGAGCACGTCTTCGTCGGCGCGGGTGATGGCCCGTGCGCGATCGTCATGGTCGGCGCGCGAGTCTGGAAGGAGCGGGAGGAGGAGCTCATCTACCCCGTGAACGAGCTGGCCGCGAAGTACGATGCGAGCGCCCTGGAGACAACTCCGAGCCCGGACGAGGCGTATACGCGGTTTACGCGCATCGACCCGGCCCCGTACCGGGAGGGCGACCTGCCGGACTTCCGCTGATGGTCGCCGAGGCGAGGCTCGAGCAGCTGCCCGAGGGCCTCGGTGCGGAAGGCGCCGGGCTGGTTCGTCGTCAACGCCCGCGACGTTCGCTGGTGGGAACGCCGAGGGCTCGGCCGCTGGGCGGACCTCGAAGGCGACGGCGACTTCGAGCAGCTCGGCATGCGCATCGCCGTGCTCGCAGCCCGGCGAGCCGACCGGCATGTACCACGGCGAGACCGGCCAGGAGAACTTCCTCGTCGTCTCCGGCGAGTGCGTGCTCGTGATCGAAGGCGAAGAGCGCCGACTCGAGGCCTGGGACTTCGTCCACTGCCCGCCGAGGACGGGACACACCTTCGTCGGTGCGGGCGACAGGCCCGTGCGTGATCGTCACGGTCGGCGCGCGGACGGGGAACGACGAGATCCTCTACCCGGTCAATGACGTCGCCGCGAAGCACGGCGCAAGCGTCGCGCAGGAGACGCCGTTACCGAAGGAGGCGTACGCACCGTATCCGCGCGATCCGCTGTTTCAGCCCTACAGCGAAGGAGACTTGACCGGCGAGGTAATCGTTCGCGCAGGCGCTCTTCGGCTGCCTGGATCAGCCAGGCGTCCTCGATCCGCTCTCTCAGCTCGTCGACGTCGATCGCGTCGAGGTGGACGAGCACGCCCGGGTAGCCCTCGTAGTGCGGGGTCTGGAAGTAGAGGTCGGGACTCGCGTCGAGCATCAGCTGCTTCTCGTCGCGGTCGACGCGGAGGGCCAGCGTCGCCCCGTCCCGATCGCGGCTCCTCCAGGCGAAGAGCTTTCCGCGGACGCGGAAGGCGGGTCGCTCCCCGGGTTCCTCCTCGGCCTCGGGTAGCGACAGCGCGATCGTGCGGATGGTCGCCCACGTGGCCACTCGTCGGATTCTGCCTCACCTGTGTCGCGAGATTGACTTCCGACTTCAGATCATCGACGATGCCGGCGGCCCAGCTATGACTGGAGAGGGGGAGACACGCATGACTCTGCGGCATTTCCGAGCCGCGCGGTGGTTTGCGGCCTGCGCGCTGCTCATCACTCTCGTCACGGTGGTCGGCGCGGCCGTTGGCAGCGCGCAGGCCGCCTTTCCGAGCACGAGCGGAAAGATCGCCTTCACGAGCGACCGCGACGGCAACTGGGAGATCTACGCGATGAACGCCGACGGATCGGGGCAGACGAACCTGACCGGCAACACCGCAACCGACTTCCTGCCCGGCTGGTCACCCGACGGCAGCAGGGTGGCGTTCGCGAGCAACCGTGACGTCAACTTCGAGATCTACGTCATGAACGCCGACGGCTCCGGCCAGACGAACCTCACGCAGCCGTCCGCCGACGCGACGCTGCCCGGCGCCAGGATTCGGCGCACGTCGCCGGCGACGTCTCGCACGGATGCCTCCGACTCACGAACACGCCGCGCGGTCATCATGCCGGTCGCTGCCGGCAAACTGCAGTTCGCCTTTCCGTCGCACACATGGACACGGCTCGGGACGAACGTCTCGAACAACGCGCCGTACAGCGTCGGCCGGGGCGCGCGTTCAGCGCGTCGCACGTCGAGCGGCGCGGGCGCGTGCGACCTAGCCGGTCCTATCGCAGGCGTGGTCGCCCGCGGAGCCGACTCAGTGCGCGACGCGACTCGACCGCTCTCGGATCGAGCTCGATACGTTCCCAGCCGACGCGCCACGCACCGAGGCTAACAGCCTAAGATCGCGACGTGCCCGCGCTGGACCTCTTCCTCGAGCTCGCCGCCATTCCCAGCCCGCCGGGCGAAGAGCGCGCAGTCGCCGACCGCGTGACCGAGGAGCTGCGCTCGATCGGCCTCGAGGTCGACGAGGACGACACCGGCCCGGCGATCGGCTCGACCATGGGCTCGCTGTACGCGCGCCTCGAGCCGACCGCCGAGGGCACGCCGATCTTCCTCTGCGCGCATCTCGACACCGTGCCGCCGGAGGGCCCGATCGAGCCCGTCGTCGAGGACGGCGTCGTACGCAACGCCGCGGGCACGATCCTCGGCGCCGACAACAAGGCGGCGGTGGCGTCGATGATCGAGGCCGCCCGCCGCACGCTCGAAGGAGGGCCGGCCGCACGCAGGGCTCGAGCTCGTCTTCACGGCGAAGGAGGAGGTCGGCCTGCGCGGCGCGTACGCCTTCGACCACACGCGGCTCCAGGCCGAGCTCGGCTACGTCTACGACCAGGCGGCCCCGATCGGCGAGATCGTCATCGGCGCGCCGTGGGCGGCGAGCCTCGAGGTTGCCTTCCACGGCCGCTCGGCGCACGCCGGCATGTATCCGGAGGAGGGCCGGTCGGCGATCGCCGCCGCCGCGCGAGCCATCGCCGACCTCCGCCTCGGCCGCATCGACGAGGAGACCTCTGCGAACGTCGGCCTGATCGAAGGCGGCACGGCGCGCAACATCATCCCGGAGCACTGCACCCTGAAGGCCGAGGCGCGGAGCCACAACGAGGCGAAGCTCGCCGACGTCGTGCGCGAGATGGAGGAGGCCTTTGCGTTCGCGGCCGCGCTCGAGGAGTGCGAAGTGGAGACCGACATCGACCGCTCGTACCGCGGCTACCGCTTCCGGAAGGACGAGCCCGCCGTCGCGCTGGCCGCCCAGGCGCTGGAGCGCTGCGGCTTCACGCCGTCCTACGCGTTCACGGGCGGTGGTGCCGACGCGAACGTCTTCAACGAGCGCGGGATCCCATGCGTCACGCTGGCGAATGCGATGGCCGAGATCCACACCCCCGGCGAGCACATCGCCGTCTCCGACGTGGAGGCGATGGTGGACGTCTCGCTCGCCCTGCTCGATGGCGCTCTCGCTTAGACGCGGTCGCGTCACGGCCGTCGTCGAGCGGCTGCCCGAGCTCGTCCGCTGCGAGGTCGACGGCACTCCGTGTGTCGCGTACCCCAGGCTGACAGGCCTGGTCGAGGAGGGAGACGAGGTCATCGTCAACGTCCAGGCGCGCGAGCTCGGGCTCGGGTCGGGCGGCTTCGACCTGCTGCACGTCAACCTCACGCGCGGCCTCGACCTCGACGCGGAGCCCGACGCGCACGTGATGAAGCTGCCGTACACGTCGCTCCAGCACGCCGTCAGGCATGCGGAGGAGACGGACACGCTGGTCCGCGGCCTCGGCGGCATGCCGGTCGTCTGCTGCTCGCTGCACAGCCAGGTCGCGCCGGTCTGTGCGGGTATCGGCGAGGGAATCCGCACCGCGTACCTCCAGCTCCCGGGTGGCGCGCTGCCCGTTTCCCTCTCCGACGCCGTGCGGGCGTTGAAGGGGCGCGGTCTCGTCGAGGTCGCGGTCGCCGTCGGGTCATGCATCGACGGTGACGTCCACTGCGTGACGACGGCTTCTGCGCTGTCCTGGTCGAAGGCGGCAGGCTTCGACGTCGCCGTGTGTGCGATCGGGCCCGGGATCGTGGGCACAGGCACGATCCTCGGCCACGGTGGGCTCGCCGCTGCCGAGGCCGCGAACGTCGCCTCCGCACTCGGCGGCGTGCCGGTGCTCGCTGTTCGCATGTCCGAGGCGGACGAGCGCGAGCGGCACCACGATGCCTTCCCATCACACGAAGACCGTGCTCGACGTGTTCCTGGGCAAAGAGCTGACGATCGCCCGCGAAGAAGACGGCAATCTCGAGGAGGACTGTGCGGGACTTCCGCTCTCGCACATGGGGCGGGGGCTCGAGGAAGACCGGCTGTTCTTCTCCGCCGCGTACTCTGCAGGCCGAGTGGCAAGGGAAATGGTCGCTCTGATGGAAGAGCGCAAGCTCGGCCCGGTCGTCGGCCTCGGCACGTCTGGCACGTTCGACGCCGACTCGGCGCTCGCACGCGAGGTCGTCACCGACGACGCTCGAGTCAGGCAGCCGGCTCATCGATACGTCGCCCATGTACGGGGCGGCGGAGGCGTCTCTGGCCGTGGCGTTCGAAGGGCGCCGCGACGAAGTGACGCTCGCGACGAAGATCTGGGCGCAAACCCTCGAGGAGGGTCGTGAGCAGTACCGACGACAGCTCGAATGGTTCGGCCGCGTCGACGTACAGCAGATTCACAACCTCGTTCTCTGGCGCGAGCATCTCGAGTGGATCGAGGAGGAGCGCGAGGCGGGACGTATCGGCATGGTGGGCGTCACGCACTGGAACCGCGATGCGCTGCCGGATCTCGCCGCTGCTCTGCGCAGCGGCCGCTTCGAGCAGGTGCAGCTGCCGTACAACCCGGCTGAGCGCGAGTGCGAAGAGGAGCTGCTTGCCCATCGCCGCCGAACAGGGCCTCGCCGTGATCGTCATGAGGCCTTTCGCCGACGGCGGCCTGCTCGGCAGCCCGCCGCCGCCGGAGGCGCTCGAGCCGTTGCGGCCGTTCGGCATCGAGACCTGGCCGCAGGCCCTGCTCAAGTGGGTCCTGTCCGACGAGCGCGTCGACGTCGCCATCCCGGCGACGTCGAAGCCGGAGCGCACTCTCGAGAACGCTGCCGCCGGTTCGCCGCCCTGGTTGGGGCCGGAAGAGCGCGCGTACGTCTCGCAACTGGCCCTCGGTTAGGCTTCCGCCCTCGTGAGGATCGGCGTCGTCACGGAGATCAAGACCGACGAGCATCGCGTCGCCCTGACGCCCGCCGGCGCGCGCGAGCTCGTGCGCCGCGGCCACGACGTCGTTGTCGAGACCGGCGCGGGGCTGGGTAGCGCGTTCGTCGACGCAGCGTACGAGGCGGCCGGAGCTCGCATCGCTTCCGTCGACGAGACCTGGGCGGCGGCCGAGCTCCTGCTCAAGGTGAAAGAGCCGATCGCGGAGGAGTACTCCCGGCTGCGAGCCGACCTCGTTCTCTTCACGTACCTCCACCTCGCGGCGGACGAGCCGCTCACGCGTGCGCTCGTCGACTCCGGGATCGCAGCCGTCGCCTACGAGACCGTGGAGACGGAGGATCGGCAGCTACCGCTGCTCGCGCCGATGAGCGAGGTCGCGGGCCGCCTGGCGACGCAGATGGGCGCGTGGGCGCTCGAGAAGCCCCAAGGCGGGCGCGGCACGCTGCTCGGCGGCGTGCCGGGCGTGCCGCCCGCCAAGGTGCTCGTCATCGGCGGCGGCATCGTCGGCTACAACGCGGCGCTCATCGCCGTCGGCATGCAGGCGGACGTCTGGGTGCTCGACAAGTCCGTCGAGCGCATGCGCGACCTCGAGATGATGCTCGACGGCCGGATCACGCTCGCCATGTCCAACGAGCTCCAGATCCAGGAGTCGGTGCTCGACGCCGACCTCGTCATCGGAGCCGTGCTCATCCCCGGCGCGCTGGCGCCGAAGCTGATCACGCGCGAGATGCTGCCGACGATGAAGCCCGGCTCGGTGCTCGTCGACGTCGCGATCGACCAGGGTGGCTGCGCCGAGACCTCACATCCCACGACCCACTCCGATCCCACGTATGTCGTCGACGAGGTCGTCCACTACTGCGTCGCCAACATGCCGGGCGCCGTACCGATCTCCTCGACGAAGGCGCTGACCAATGTCACGCTGCCGTACGTCGAGGCGATCGCGAAGCACGGGCTCGCCTCTGCCGTCGCGCGAGATCCGGCTCTCGCGCGTGGCGTCAACGTCCTCGGTGGCAAGGTGACGTACGAAGCCGTCGCCGAGGCTCACGGGATGGAGTTCGCACCGCTTGCGGACGTCCTGCCGCTCGCGGCTGTCTAGCCTTCGGCTTTGGCCGCGCGTCCTTCGTCCCCGGCGAGAGCTTCACGACGACCCAGGTGACGCGGCCGCGATCGCGATGATCGCGGGGATGTAGAGCGGCGACGCCGAGGAGGCCGAGGACGGTGCTCACAGCGTTCTAGGATAGACACATGCCGCGCGCGTGCGTCATCGTGCTCGACGGTGTGGGCGCAGGCGCCCTGCCGGACGCAGCAGAGTTCGGAGACGAGGGCTCGGACACCCTCGGCAACGTCGCGCGCGCCGTCGGCGGTCTCGACCTGCCCGCGATGGAGGCGCTCGGGCTCGGCAACGTCGCTCCGCTCGAGGGCGTGGCGCCGATGCCGGGTGCGCCCGCGGTGGCAGGTCGGCTGCTCGAGCGCTCGAAAGGCAAGGACACGACGCTCGGCCACTGGGAGATGATGGGCATCGTCACGCCGCAGGCCTTGCCGACGTATCCCCACGGCTTCCCGCACGACGTGATCGACCCGTTCATGCACGCGACGGCGCGCGGCGTGCTCGGCAACAAGCCGGCCTCGGGCACGGAGATCATCCAGGAGCTCGGCGAGGAGCATCAGAAGACGGGCAAGTGGATCGTCTACACGTCGGCCGACTCCGTCTTCCAGATCGCGGCGCACGAGGAGACGATTCCGCTCGAGGAGCTGTACGAGGGCTGCAGGAAGGCGCGCGAGATCCTCACCGGGAAGCACGCGGTGGGGCGCGTGATCGCCCGGCCGTTCATCGGCGAGCCGGGCAACTACGAGCGCACGCCGAACCGGCACGACTTCTCGCTCGAGCCGCAAGCGGCCGAACTACCTCACCCAGGTGCGCGAGGCGGGTGCCGAGGTGCACGGCGTCGGGAAGATCCCCGACATCTTCGCCCACCTGGACATCGATCACGAGCACCCGACGAAGTCGAACGTCGAAGGCATCACGGTCACCGAGCAGCTGCTGCGCGACATCGACTCGGGCCTTCGTGTTCACCAACCTCGTGGAGACGGACATGCTCTGGGGTCACCGCAACGACCCGGAGAACTTCCACCGCTGCCTGCAGGACTTCGACCGCCGCCTGCCCGACCTGCTCGAGGCGCTGCGCGAGGGCGACCTGCTGATCGTCACATCCGATCACGGCATCGACCCAACGACGGCGTCCACGGACCACTCGCGCGAGTACGGGCTCCTGCTCGCGTACGTCCAGGGCAAGAACGCCGCCGGGCCACATCCACGAGGGCGAGTTCGGCGACGTGGGCGCGACGGTGAACGCCTGGCTCGGCGGGAAGGCGCCTCCGAAGCGGCTCTCCGGGACGCCCGATTCTCGAGCCGTGAGACGGCTGAACGACCCGGAGCGTGTCCGACAGGAGTACGCGACGGAAGACGGACTGCGTGGCGCGCGCATCGATCTACGAGGGCGTCTCCGGTCCTGATGCGCGCGAGGCGGCGTTCCAGGCGGTCCGCGACGCCGCTCCGCGGCGCGTGCTGGAGGTCGGATGCGGATGGGGTGAGTTCGCAGAGCGCATGCTGGTCGAGCTCGGCGTGGATGTCGTCGCCGTCGACCTCTCGCCGCGGATGGTCGAGCTGGCGCGCGAGCGTGGAGTCGACGCGCGTGTCGGCGACGTGGAAGCGCTGCCCTTCGATGACGCGTCGTTCGACGTGACCGTTGCCAACTGGATGCTGTACCACGTTCCCGATCTCGAGCAGGCCCTCTCCGAGCTCGCCCGCGTCACGCGGCCCGGCGGCACGGCTGGTGGCGGCGACGAACAGCCTCGACCACCTGGGCGAGCTGTGGTCGCTCGTCGGCCGGGATCGACACTGGGAGCCCGAGCGGTTCTTCAGCGAAGACGCGGAGGCGGCTCTGCGAGAGTGCTTCGCATCGGTAGAGCGCCTCGATGTGACGGGGACCGTGACGTTTGCCGACCGGGAGGCGGTGCGGGGCTACATCGGCTCCTCGGTGGCGCACAAGCACCTCGCCGACCTCGTCCCCGAGCTCTCCGCGCCGCTCGTCGCAACCCGGCGCAACTCGATCTTCGTCGCCACGAAGTGATCAGGCCAAAGCTCAACGATCCCGAGCTCGTCCAGCGGGAGTACGCGGACGAGTCGGGCCTCGCTGCCCGGATGGCCGTCCAGCAATCCGCGACGGGTCCGGATCCCTACGCCGTCGTCTTCGACGCCGTGTCCGAGACGGGACGCCCGCGCGCGTGCTGGAGGTCGGGTGCGGCCGCGGCGAGCTCGCCGAGCGCATGTCACGCGAGTTGAAGGCCGGCGTCGTCGCTGTCGACCAGTCGGAGCGCATGGTCGAGCTGACGGCTGCGCGCGGAGTGGAAGCGATCGTTGCGCGATGCGCAGGAGCTGCCGTTTGACGACGGGATCTTCGATTGCGCTGTCGCGGCGTGGATGCTCTACCACGTCCAGGACCTCGAGCAGACGCTCCGCGAGCTGCGCCGTGTGCTTCGCCCCGACGGCCGGCTGGTCGCTGCCACGAGCAGCGAGCGAAACCTCGGCGAGCTCTGGCAGCTCGTCGGCGAGCGCGGCGCACCGGCAGGCGGGTTCACCGTCGAGAGTGCCGAAGGCACGCTCGTACGCCACTTCACGAGCGTCGAGCGTCGGGACGTCCGCGGAATCGTCACGTTCCCCGATCGCGAGACCGCCCACCGCCACATCTCGGCGTGTCCGACCCGCGGTGAGCTCGCCGACCGCCTGCCGGTCTTCGACGGTCCGCTCGTTGCGTCCCGGCACGTCGCCGTCTTCGTGTGCGAGCTGTGATCAGGCCCGCGGAGCTCATAGAACGCAAGCGCGACGGCGAGGAGCTCTCGGCCGAAGAGATCTCCGAGCTCGTCCTCGGCTACACGCGCGGCGAGGTTCCCGACTATCAGATGTCCGCGTTCCTGATGGCCGTGTACTTCCGCGGCCTGTCCGGCGCGGAGACGTTTGCGCTGACGGACGCGATGATCGCGAGCGGCGACACGATCGACCTGGGCGCGGCGCTCGGCCGCAAGGTCGTCGACAAGCACTCGACCGGCGGTGTGGGCGACAAGACGTCGCTGGCGGTCGGGCCGATCGTCGCCGCGTGCGGAGTCCCGTTCGGGAAGATGTCCGGCCGCGGGCTCGGTCACACCGGCGGCACGCTCGACAAGCTCGAGTCGATCCCCGGCTTTCGGGTCGAGCTGACGGTGGACGAGCTCGTAGCCCAGGTGCGCGAGGTCGGCATCGCGATCATCGGCCAGACGGGCGACCTCGTCCCCGCGGACAAGCTGCTCTACGCACTGCGCGACGTGACGGCCACGGTCGACAACGTCTCGCTGATCGCGGCGAGCATCATGTCGAAGAAGATCGCCGGCGGGGCGGAGGCGATCGTGCTCGACGTCAAGGTCGGCGACGGCGCGTTCATGAAGACGCTCGACGACGCGCGCGTGCTCGCCGAGACGATGATCGAGCTCGGACGACGGGCCGGTCGCGAGACGGTCTGCGTGCTCACCGACATGGATCAGCCGCTCGGCCGTGCGGTGGGGAACGCGCTCGAGGTGCGCGAGGCGCTCGACACCGTGCGCGGCAACGGCCCGGAGGACTTCACGGAGCTCGTGCTCGGCGCGTGCGCGCATCTGCTGGCCCTCTCCGATCTCGGTGTCGACGAGGCCGACGGGCGGCGGCTGGCCGAGCAGGCGGTCGCCGACGGCTCGGCCGCAGATGTCTGGAGCCGGTGGATCGCGGCGCAGGGCGGAGATCCAGACGAGGGTGCGCTGCCAGTTGCCGCAGTGGTGCGAGAGGTGGCTTCGCCACAGGCCGGGTACGTGGGGCGGCTGGGAGCGATCGCCGTGGGCGTCACCGCTCTGCATCTGGGCGCCGGGCGAGCGTCGAAGGAGGACGAGATCGACCACGCGGTCGGCGTCGTCTGCCATCGCAAGCGCGGCGACGCCGTCGAGGAGGGCGACGTGCTCGCCGAGGTGCACGCGCGCGATCGAAGCGGCCGCTGCGGCAGGTGTGGAAGAAGTGCTCGCGGCGTACGAGATCGGCGACGCACCTCCCGCCGCGCACCCGCTCGTCCTCGACGTCCTGGCCTGATGGCGCTCGAGGTCAGGCGCGAGCGGCCGGAGGACGAGCGCGAGATCTCCGAGGTCGTGGCAGCCGCTTTCCGCGACGCCTCCGTCGCCGAGTTCACCGAGTTGATTCGAGCTTCCGCAGGTTATGTCCCGGAGTTGACGTTCGTCGCCGAGGAGGACGCTCGCATCGCCGGCTACTGCATGCTGAGCTACGTCAGCCTCGAGGGAGGGCCCGTGGAGCGCTTGCTGACGCTTACGCCGGTCGCCGTTCGGCCCGACCGGCAGCGCGAGGGAGTCGGCACAGCCATCGTTCGGGCAGCTGTCGCGGCCGCCGACGAGCGTGCGGAGCCTCTCGTGCTCGTGGAGGGAGTCCCGGCCTACTATCCTCGCTTCGGCTTCAGGTCGGCAACGGCGCTCGGAATCGAGCGACCGGACGAGCGCATTCCCGACCAGGCGTGGCTTGCCTTGCCGCTGACCGCCTACGAGCCAGGCATTCGCGGCCGCGTGGTCTACCCGCCGTTCTTCCCGGAGCCGCCCGGTGCCTGAAGGCCCGGAAGTGGAGACGTACCGCATGCGGCTCGAGCCGCGCCTGGTTGGGCGCACGTTCTCGCGCGTCCGCGTCCACGACCACCGACTGACGATGCCGCTCGAGCCGGCCGAGGTGGAGGCGGAGCTGACCGGGGAGCGCGTCGCAGCAGTCGAGCGGCGAGGCAAGTACCTCGTCATCCGCTTCGAGAGCGGACTCGCGCTCGTTGTCCACCTGCGCATGACCGGCGGCTTTCCGGAAGGGCCTGCCTCGCACGAGCGTGCCGTCATCGACCTCGACGACGGCACGGGCTCTCGTACCGCGACATGCGCCGCTTC
This sequence comes from uncultured Actinomycetes bacterium, assembly GCA_963704335.1. Classification (GTDB taxonomy): domain Bacteria; phylum Actinomycetota; class Thermoleophilia; order Gaiellales; family Gaiellaceae; genus PALSA-612. Next base: position 2,584,100 of record OY969889.1, on the reverse strand, counting down.
GGCACCTGGCACGTTCTGCGCACCTGCCGAGCTGGAGGAGTACCTCGGTGCGCGCCTGGGACCCGAGCCGCTCGGCCCGCGCTTCACGACAGCGCTTTCTCGGCGAGCGGCTGGCCCGGCGGCGGGCGCCGCTCAAGGCGGTGCTCCTCGACCAGCGCGTGGTCGCGGGCATGGGGAACATCTACGCGGACGAAACGCTTTGGCACGCGCGGCTCCATCCACTCCGCCCCGCGGTCGAGCTGGAGCCTGGGGAAATCGCGGCTCTGCGCCGGGGCGTTCGCCGGGCACTCCGCCGTGGCATCGAGCGCCAGGGCGCGAATCTCGGCGACGGCGCGTATCCCTCGGGCTCGATGCAGGACGAGTTCCGCGTGTACGCACGGACCGGAGAGCCGTGCCGCCGCTGTCGGGCGCCGATCGAGAAGACGCGCGTCGCCGGGCGCGGCACGCACTACTGTCCCTCGTGTCAGCGATGAGCGTCCAGCTTCCCGAAGGCGTGCTCGTCGGCCACTGGACCGACCGCGATGCCTGGACCGGCTGCACCGTCGTCCTCCTTCCGGACGGCAATGCCGCGTCGTGCGAGGTACGTGGCGGCGCGCCGGGAACGCTTGGCACCGCCGGGCTCTCGCCTGCGAGCGCCGACGTGGGAGCCAATGCGATCCTGCTCACCGGCGGCAGCGCGTTCGGCCTGGGCGCCGCCGACGGCGTGGTGCGCTGGCACCTCGAGCGAGGTCGGGGCTGGTTGACGCGGGCTGGTCGCGTGCCGATCGTGGCGGGGGCGGTCGTGTACGACCTCGCGCTTGGCGACGGTTCGCGGTGGCCGACCGCCGACGATGCCTACGCAGCGTGTGAGGAGGCAACAGCAACCCCCGCGCGCGGTAGCGTCGGGGTGGGGACCGGCTGCACCGTGGGCAAGATCATCCGAGAGGGCTGGACGAAGGGCGGCCTCGGTGTGGCCAGTCTCGAGCTGCCCGGCGGCGGTGTCGTGTGCGCGATCGCCGCGGTCAATGCTGTCGGGGAGGTCGTCGATCGCGACGGGGTGATCCTCGCCGGGATCTGGCGAGGTGACGGCTACGTGCGCTCCACCGACGTGCTTCAGGACCCGCGCGAGACTCGGCCGCCCGAGCATGACGCGACGACGCTCGTCTGCGTCGTCACCGACGCAAGGCTGACGAAGACGGAGGCCTGGCTGTGCGCGCGGGCGGCCGGCGCGGGCATGGCTCGTGCAGTCAATCCAGTGTGGACGCCCTACGACGGTGACACGGTGTTCTGCGCGGCGACGCGAGAGGTCGATGCCGATCCTGCCCTCGTGGCCGCGCTGGCCGCGGAGGTCGTGGCGGAGGCGATCAGGGACGGCGTGCGAGAGGCGACGGGCGCGCCCGGCTGCCCGGCTGCCTCCGAGCGCCGCTGACTGCCAGTCCCTTCGCCCTGCCCGCCGACACGCTTTTGGCGCTCTTCCGGCACAGTCACGCACGTGTGGCCGCGATACGCTGAAAGCGGGAGGAGGCGCGGGGTGGCCCCAGCAGGTGTCCTCTCTAGACTGGTCGGCATCGCGCGCACCAGCACCACCGAGGCAGTCGTCCTGCGCTCGCTTCGCTATTCGGAGGCGGATCGGATCCTTCACCTGTACACCGAGGATCGCGGGCGCGTGGGCGCCATCGCGAAGGGCGCGCGAAAGACGCGATCCCGCTTCGGCGGCCGCCTGGAGCCGCTGTCCCATGTCGAGCTCGTGCTCCACGAGGGGCGTGGAGAACTGCAGACGGTCACGGGCGCGTCGCTCGTGCGCTCGCACTCTGCGGTGCGCGACGACGCTCGGCGCTCGGCGGTGGGCCTCGTCGCCGCCGAGGCGGTGCTGCGGTTGTTCCCCGAACAGGAGCGAAACGACCGCGTGTTCACGGCGCTCACGCGCTTTCTCGACCTTCTCGACGCAGCGGACAACGTGCCCGCTCGCGCCGAGCTCGACCCGCTCGGCCTCGCGTTCCAGCTGAAGCTGTTGTGGCTGGCGGGCTATCTCCCGCATGTGGGGAGCTGCGCCGACTGCGGGGCGGCTGAGCCGATCACGGGCTACTCGCCGCAGTCGGGCGGGGCAGTCTGTGCCGACTGCGGAAACGGCTCCCTGACCCTCTCTCCGGACGGGCTGGCGGCGATCGACGGGCTCCTCAGGCTGCCGCTCGCCGAGGCATACGAGGCCGACGTCTCGGAACGCGGTGCCCGTGATGCGCTCGCGGTGGTCTCGGCGTCGTACGAGTTCCACGGCGGATTTCGATTACGCACGCTCTCAGCGTGATTTCCGTGCAAAGCCGGGTTGCACCTGTCCCCTCCGCAGGTGAAGATGGGACGTGTGGACGACGGGCAGGTCCAGGAGCTACGACGCTGGGCTCAGGGCCTCTCCACCGACCCTAGACCAGAGGTGCAGGCGGCCGCCAAGGCGATCACGATGCTCGCCGACGATCTCGAGGCGGCGCGGAGCCAGCTGATGGAGGAGCGGATGATCAAGGAGGCGCTCGAGTCGCGGCTGGCCGACGACGAGGCGGCCGAGATGGAGCGCGACCTGCGCACGCGGCTGCTGGCGAAGCTGTCCAGGGGGAAAGCGTAAGCGCGGCACAGAGCGGCCGGTAGTACGTCGGCGCCTTCGTACGACAGGAGCTCTGTGGATGAATCGGCACAGAATTGGCACAACTCAGTGCCAGGCACTCGGACCTGTCCGAAGGGGACTGGTCCTCTGCGAGACTGAGCGCCCGATGCGCCGACAGCTGCCGGGTGGCTACGAGCTCGACGACGACCCCGCGCGTATCGACGTCGATGCCGTCCACCACTACCTCGCCGAGGAGTCGTACTGGGCGCGAGGCCGGCCCCGCGCGGTGGTCGACGACCTCGTGCGTACCGCCGATCGGGTGGTCGGCCTGTACCACGACGGGGCACAGGTCGGTTTCGCACGTGTCTTCTCCGACCGGCACACGCTCGCGTACCTCGCCGACGTCTACGTCCTCCCGGAGCATCGCGGCCGGGAGCTCGGTGTGGAGCTCGTCCGCGAGGCCGTGGAGAACAGCCCGTTCACGCCCAGCCGCTGGCTGCTCCACACCCGAGATGCGCACGACCTCTACAGGAAGTTCGGCTTCGGGCCCGTCTCCGAGCGGTTGATGGAGAAGGCCGATGGCTGACCGGCGCACGCGCGTCCTCACGATCGCGCTGGCGGCGGGGGTCGCAGTCGCCTTCGCGGACTCCTCGATCGTGGTCCTCGCGCTCCCCGACCTGTATGGGGAGTTCGACACGACGCTCGTCGGTGTCTCCTGGGTGATCACGTCGTACAACCTCGTCGTCGCGGTTGCGGCCCTCTGCCTCGTTCCCTTCGCGCGCCGCCTGCGGCCGCGGCCGACGGGAATCGTCGGCATCGGCCTCTTCGCCGTCGGCTCCGCGGGCTGCGCGGCAGCCTGGAGCCTCGACATCCTCGTCGGTTTTCGCTGCCTGCAAGGGCTCGGCGGCGCGCTGTTGCTGGCGGCAGCGCTGCGCGGCCTGGCCGCGTTCGCGGGCACGCCCGCTCGGGGAGCCGCGGTCTGGACGCTGGCCGGGACGATCGGCGCCGCCGCAGGCCCGGCGCTCGGCGGCGTGCTGACACAGCTCTTCGACTGGCGCGCGATCTTCGTCGTGCAGGTCCCGCTCGCGCTCATCGCCATCGCCGCGATTGCGGACGATCGCGTGCGCAACCTGCCGCCAGAGCCCCGCGGGACGGCGGCCCGTCCACACGCGCTCGCGGCCGACACCGGACTGGGGCTCGTCTTCGGCGCGCTCGTGGGAGCGCTTTTCCTCTCGGTGCTGCTCGTGATCACTGTCTGGTCCCTGGATCCGGTGGCGGGCGCACTCGTCGTCAGCGCCCTGCCCGCCGCCGCGCTCGCCGTCCGCCCGCTCGAACGACGGCTCGACGGCCGTACCGCCGCGCTCGGTGGCGCGGCGCTGCTGGCGGGCGGCCTCGTCTCGCTCGCGCTGTTGCCGCGCATATCGAACCTCCTCGTTGCGCTCGCGCTTGCCTTCTGCGGCGCGGGTCTCGGGCTCGCGGTCCCCGCTCTTACCGCCGTCGCGCTCGACCCGGAGGGACGGGCCACGCGCAGCGGCCTGATCACCGTGGGCGCCCGCCACGCAGGCCTCGTGCTTGCGCTCGCGCTCGTCGCGCCGCTGCTCTCGGAGACGCTCGAGAGCTCCGACGACAAGGCGCTGCTCGCCGGCGCGCAGGTCGTGCTCGAAGGCAACGCCGATCTCCGCCAGAAGGTCCCGATCGCGCTCGATCTCCGCGACGCGCTCGACGAGGCCAAGAAGGGCGAGATTCCCGATCTCGCGCAGCCGTTCGACGATCGGGGCGCGGGCTCCGACAGCGGCCTGCGAGAGATGCGCGACGACCTGATCACGACGCTGGAGAGCGTCGTCACTCGCGGCTTCCGCTCGTCGTTCGCGCTGTCGGCGCTGCTCGCGCTGCTGGCACTGGCCCCGGCCTCACGCCTCAGGAGAGCGCACGTGACGCCCGTCCGCGTGCTGCTGGCGCTGCTCGCTGCCGTCGGCGTCCTCATCGTCACCGAGCTGGCTCTCGGCGCGCTCGACTTCGGCGAGACACGCATCGCCGATCCGTGCACCACCGAGGCCTCCTTCGAGGGCGGCGGCGTGGACGGCGCCATCCAGCGCTTCGCGTTGTCCGCCATCAGCGGCGCCGCGTGCGAGCTCGGCACGTCCCGCGAGGAGCTCGTGCTCTCGTTCGTGCCGTCGGCCAACGCATCGGACGTCCGCTGGGACAAGGAGACGATCAACCGGGCGCTGCGGGCGGGCGTCGAGCAGGCGGCGGAGGACACGGCGGGAGACGGCCTGCTCGGCTCGCTGCTGGCTGGTTTGCTGGAGGAGATCCTCGCCGACCCACTCGCCTGGATCCTCGGGCAGTCCATAGGCTAGATCCGTGGCGGGCCTGAACTACCAGGACATGATCGCGGCGCTACACGCGTACTGGGGCGGGCAGGGCTGCGCGATCATGCAGCCGTACCACACGGAGCTCGGGGCGGGAACGGCTAATCCCGCGACGTTCCTTCGCAGCCTCGGCCCGCACCCGTGGAAGGCCGCGTACGTCGAGCCGTGCATCCGCCCGACCGACGGCCGCTACGGCGAGAACCCGTTTCGCTTCCAGCACTACTTCCAGTACCAGGTGATCCTCAAGCCCGCCCCGGAGAACGTGCTCGACCTCTACTACGGCTCACTCGCCGCGATCGGCATCGATCTCGTCCAGCACGACATCCGCCTGATCGAGGACGACTGGGAGCAGCCCTCGATCGGCGCCTGGGGCCTCGGCTGGGAGGTGTGGTGCGACGGCATGGAGATCACGCAGTTCACGTACTTCCAGCAGGTGGGAGGCATAGAGCTGGACGTGATCCCGGCGGAGATCACGATGGGGCTCGAGCGCCTCGCAATGTTCCTCCAGGGGAAGCGGAGCGCATTCGAGCTGGAATGGGCGCCCGGGCTCACGTGGGGCGACGTCTACCGCGAGAACGAGCGCCAGTGGTCGGCCTACAACTTCGAGGAGGCGCCGGTGGACGTGCTCACGCGGCGCTTCGCCGAGCACGAGGACGAGTGTGCGCACCTGATCGCGCAGCGCCTGCCGCTGCCGGCGTACGACCAGGTGCTGAAGTGCTCGCACATCCTCAACCTGCTCGACGCTCGCGGGGCTGTCTCCGCCACCGAGCGGGCGGCCTACATCCTCCGGGCGCGCACCCTCACGCTGAAGGTGGCGCGCCTCTACGCCGAGCTGCTCGATGCCGACGCTGCTGCTTGAGCTCGGCTGCGAGGAGCTGCCGGCCTCTGCGTGCAGGGAGGCCGAAGGTCAGCTAGCCGAGCTCGTCCGTAGCAACCTGGGAGTGGATGCAACGCACGTCTATGTAAGCCCGCGGCGGATCGCATTCGTCGTCGACGAGCTGCCGGAGACGGCCGCCGAGCAGCTCGTGAAGGGGCCGCCGGCGGAGCGGCGAGAGCAGGCGGCGGCCGGCTTCGCGAAGCGTTACGGGCTCACCGAGCCCGACCTCGAGGAACGGGACGACCACCTGTGGGCCCGCGTGCCCGGCGAGCCGCTGCGCGGAGAGCCGCTGCTCGAGCGGCTGCGCGCGATCGTCCACGGGCTCCAGTTCTCGAAGTCGATGCGGTGGGACGCGAGCGGCCAGCGCTTCGCGCGGCCTGTGCGGTGGTACTGCGAGAAGCTCGACGGCGAGACGCTGGCGGGCTCCGGCAGGTCCTTCGGCCACCGCTTCAGCCACGGTGAGATCGAGATCGCATCCGCGCAGGAGTACGCCGAGACGCTACGAGCGGCGAACGTCGAGCCGGATGCGGGCGAACGCCGCCGACAGATCGTCGAGGCGCTCGACGCGCTCGGCGACTGGCAGGACCCGCTCGGGAAGCTCGAGGAGGTCGTGTACATGGTCGAGTGGCCGATTGTCTTCGCGTCGGAGTTCGACGAGCGGTTCCTGCGCCTGCCCGAGCGCGTCATCGTCACCGCAATGCAGAGCCACCAGCGCTATTTCCCGCTGGGCGGGAATCGTTTCGCGGTCGTGGCGGCCGGCGGCGACGTGGAGGTCACTCGCCCCGGCTACACGCGGGTGCTCGACGCGCGGCTCGAGGACGCGGCTTTCACCTTCGATCGCGACGTGGCGGTCGGCATCGAAGAGCTCGCGCGACGGCTCGAGCGGATCACGTTCATCGAAGGCGGCGGTACGTTTGCCGACAAGACGGAGAGGCTCAGCCAGCTCGTCGAGCAGCTGGCAGGCGGAGACGATGCTCGCGAGGGGGCTCGGCTCGCGAAGGCGGACCAGGCCTCGGAGCTCGTGCGGGAGTTTCCCGACCTTGAAGGATTCATTGGATCTGAGTACGCACGCCTCGCAGGGCGGCCGGAGGAGGTCTGTCGTGCTATCGCCGAGCAGTACCTGCCGGATGGCGCCGACGCTCCGCTTCCGGAAACGGAGGCCGGCCGCGTGCTCTCGGCGGCGGACAAGATCGACACCCTCACCGTCTCGTTCTCGCTGGGCCACCGGCCCACGGGATCACGTGACCCGTACGGGCTGCGGCGAGCCGCGATCAGTCTCTGCAAGCTCGCTGTCGAAGGCGGGCTGACCATCCCGCACGATCTCTTCGCGCCCGACGTTCGAGAGTTCGTCGAGGAGCGGCTGGAGGGCTATCTTGACCTCCCGGTCGAGTTCGTCCGTGCCGCGCTCAGCTCGGAGCAGCCGGAGCTCGGCGCAGTTGCCGCCCAGGCTCGGTTCCTGGCCGCACAGGACCTCACGGCCGTGCACGAGGTGTACAGCCGCGCTACCCGCATCGTCGGCGATACCGCAGACGCCGAGCCGGTGGACGACTCCCTGCTCAAGGAGCCGGCCGAGCAGCGGCTGGTCGAAGTCGTGCGCGCCCAGCCCGAGCCGGGTACGCCCGCGGATGAGCTACTGGAGTGGGCGGTCGCGCTGGCGCCTGTCGTCGCACAGTTCTTCGACGACGTGCTGGTGATGGACCCGGACGAGCGCGTGAAGGCGAACCGGCTCCGGCTGCTGCGCGACGTCCGAGCTGCGGTGGGCAGGCTCGGCGACCTGTCCCAGATTCCCCTCTAGGGAATGCGCGGGAACCAGATCCCGGCGAGAAGCCCGGCGCCCAACAGAAGCGCGGCAGCGCCGGCGGCCATGAAGTCCGTCACCTCGCGCTCGGTGTCGAAGCGGCCGATCCGCGACCCGAGCCGCTCGTAGACCTGGTTGAGCCGCGCGCCCGAGACGGCGGCGTAGAACTCGCCCTCCGTGTCGTCGGCGATCTGCTCGAGCGTCACCGGGTCGGGCGGTACCGGGATCGTGCGCGACCCGCCGAACCTGTCGAACGTGACCGTGCCCTCGGGTGTTCCCAGGGCGACGGTGTAGACCGGAATGCCGGCGTCCTTCGCCTGCTGTGCGCCTTCGAAGGGTTGGAGGATGCCTGCAGTCTGCGCACCGTCGGAGAGCATGAGAATTGCCGTCACCGGCGCGTCGGGGTCGTCGTTCAGCGGTGCCTCCTGCGCGGGCACGTCTTCGCCCAACTCCGTCACCGTGCCGCCGCGGGCCAGCTCGACCGACCTTGACAGCGCATCGCCGATCGCGGTGCCGCGCCCCGGATAGAGATAGTCGATGGCGTCGCGAACGACCTGGCGGTCGCGCGTGAGCGGCGCCACTACCTGCGCCTCCGAGGAGAACGTGACGACGCCGACGCGATAGCGGTCGGGCAGCTTCTCGAGGAAGCGGCGCACGGCCTCCTGAGCGGCGGCCAGGCGTGTCGGCGGCACGTCCTTCGCGAACATCGAGCCCGAGCTGTCGATCGTCAGGATGACGTTGGCGCCCTCCCGTTGTGCCGCCACCATCACCTGCGGCCGCGCGAGAGCGAGCAACGCAGCTGCGAGCGCCAGGAAGAAGAGGACAGGAGGCACCCAGCGGCGCCACGCGCGCCGCTCGTCGACCACGGACGCCAGCACATCGAGGTTCGTGTAGCGCACGGCGTACTGCGCGCGCCGGCGCTCGAGCACGACGTACACGCCGACGGCGATCGGAACGAGCAGCAACAGCGGGAGCACGAGTGGCCACTGGAAGCTCATGGCCGCTCCGGTCCTCTCGTGCAGACGGCGATGATCTGAAGCTTGGCCGGAAGCGTCCTCGCCGCGCCGCTCATCGTCGCGCGCGCTGCCACGCGTGCTCCCTCGTTGAGAAGCCGGGAACGGACGCCGGCCAGCTGAGCTCTGCCCGGCTCGCGTGCCGAGCTGAAGGCGACGGCGTGCGTCGCCGAGATCAGCCGCTCACCGCGCGCGCAGGAGACCGTGGCACTCGCCGTCGTCTGGAACGCGACGGTGTTCACGCGAAGCCTCGTCGGTGATCCCGGCTTGACGGCGGTCGGGATGCGGCCGCCGCCTGCGGCGGGAACGCACCCGATGAACGGCCGGAAACCGGCCGGACGCGACGCGTTGCCGGTGTACGTGCCGGTGAAGACGACCTCGTCGGTCGTCGTGACGCCCGGGTTGACGGGGCTCCCCAGGATGCCCGAGAAGCTCATGTCGACCGCGCGATTCGTCAGGCGGGCATCGACCCCGGCGACGATGCTCCCCTCCGGGCACTTCATCCGCCACGACCGCCGCGGGTAGCGGCCGTCGGAGCTGGACGTCGCGGGAATGACCACCCACGGTCCGGCGACCGGGATGCAGACGGGCAGGCCGCGGCACTCGTCGGCTGCCTGTGCGGACGGGGCTACGAGCACCGCCAGCGCAGCAGCCACGGCCGCGAGCACGCCGAGCGTCCTCACGGGAGCCTCCTGAACCAGGCGGCCGACAACGCTCCACCGACGAGTAGCAAGAGCGCGCCGAGGCCCGCGAACGCGACTGACACCTCGCGCAACTCCTTCTCCTCGCCGAGCTGCGACGCGAGATCGACATAGACCTCCTGGAGCTGCTCGGCCGTCGGTACTGCGAAGAATCTCCCGCCTGTCGCCTGCGCCACTGCGCGCAGCGTGTTCGGGTCGGGCGGCACCTGTACCCGTGCCGTGAAGCCGCCCGCGAGCGGGACCTCGACCACGCCGTCCGCGGTGCCCAGCGCGACCGTGTTGATGGGGACGCCACGCTGCTGCGCGGTCTGGCTTGCCCGCTGCGGCGTGATGTCTCCGCCGTCCTCCTTGCCGTCCGAGATGAGCAGGACGGTCGTCGGTGTCGGTTCGTCGTCGGGGCTCGACCGGCCGGCCGCCTGGCCGACCTCCACCGCCTTGACGATCGCGTCACCGAGTGCCGTGCCTTCGCCGACACGCAGCTCACGCATCGCCAGCGCGACGAGCTCGCGGTCGCGCGTCGGCGGGGCGACGACACGGGCGGCGCTGGCGAAGGAGACGATGCCGATGCGGTATGTGTCGGGCGCCTTCGCCAGGAATTCGCGGATCGACTTCCTCGCAGCATCCATCCGGGTGGGAGGGACGTCGTTCGCGGCCATGGAGCGCGATGTGTCGATGGCAATCATGATGGTCGCGTTCTCGCGTGGCACGGACAGCTCGGCCTGTGGCCTCGCAAAGGCAACCAGTAGCGCCGTGAGCGCGATCAACAGGATCGCCGGCGGCACGTGTCGCAGCCGGCCGGGCTCGCGATCGACGACGTTCGGCAGCAATGCGGGCGAAGCGAACTGCGCAGCCACTCGCGACCGTCGGCGGTGGTGCACGACGTACAGGGCGACGACCGCCGGCACGGCCAGCAGGGCGAGGAGGTAGAGCGGAGACTCGAAGCTCATCGCTTGCGCGACCTCGTCCGCAGGAAGGAGGCCAGCGTCCGCAGCCAGTCGCCGGAAGTCGAGAGCACCACGTGACCGACGCCGAGCCCGGCGAAGGTGCGCGCCAGATCCTTGCGCTCGGCGGCAGCCGCCTCGGCATACCGCTCACGCAGGCGATCGTTCGAGGTGTCCACTCGTAGCTGTCTACCCGTCTCCGGATCGACGAGACGCAGCACGCCGACGCTGGGCAGCTCTTCTTCGCGGGGATCCCGGATCTCGACCGCGACCACGTCGTGGCGTCCGGCCAGCTGGAGCAGCGGCGGCCGCCAGTCGCGCGGTCCGCGGAAGTCCGAGATGACCGCGATGAACGCCTGCTGACGGGTGATCGCGCCAGCCCGACTCAGCGCCGCCCCGAGCGAGGTCGCCCCGCGCGGCGTCTCGTCTGGCGCCGTGTCGAGGGCCAGCAGCAGGCCAACGAGCGCGGTGCGGCCTTGCCGCGGCGGCACCGTGCGTGGCGCCTCGTCGCCGAAGGTCAGCACGCCGAGGCGGTTCCCGTGGCGGCTCGCGACGTGGCCGAGCGCGAGCGCGGCCCCCTCGGCGACGTCGGCCTTGCGTCGGTCTGCCGTGCCGAACGTCATCGACACCGAGTTGTCGAGCAGGACCCAGCTGACGAGCACCCGCTCGGCCAGGTGGACGCGCACGTGCGGCTCGCCGGTGCGTGCGGTGACGTTCCAGTCGATGTCGCGGACGTCGTCTTCCCCGGGCACGTACGGCCGCACCTGGGCGAGCTCGGTGCCGCGGCCCAGCACGTGCGCGCGGTGGTCGCCCGAGAGCAGGCCTTCCACGCGGCGAACGACGGTTAGCTCGAGCGCACGGAGGAGCTGATCGGGCAGAGGCCCCGGGCCGGGCTTCGCCGGCGTACGCTCCTGGACGCCCCAGGCAGTGGCGCTCACGCCACGCGCTCCCTCCCCAGGTCGAGCTGGGGCACGGGGACAGCGGCGATGATCTCGTCGAGCAGCGAGTCGGGGCTCCGCTCCTCCGCCAGCGCCTGGTACGTGAGCACGAGCCGGTGGCGGAAGGCGTCCTTGACGAGCTCCTGGACGTCTCCGACGAGGGCGTAGTCACGCCCGCGGAGTGTCGCCAGCGCCCGTGCGCCCTGGGTGACCGCGATCGGGCCACGCGGGCTGGCGCCGAAGGCGATGTAGTCCGCCAGCTGGGGCAGGCCGACGTCGCCCGGCCGCCGCGTCGCCGTAGCGAGCTCGACGGCATAGCTGATCAGGCCGGGATCGATGTAGACGTTGCGCGCTGTCCGCTGGAGCGACTGCAGGTCCTCGAGCGACAGCGCCTGCTCGAGGTCGGGATGCGGCACGAGCTGGCGATGCACGACCGTCAGCTCCTCGTCGTGCTCGGGGTAGTCGACGAGGATCTTCAGCATGAAGCGGTCGATCTGTGCCTCCGGCAAGGGATACGTCCCCTCCGACTCGATCGGATTCTGCGTAGCCATGACGAGGAACGGATCAGGAACGCCGTGTGTCTGGTCGCCGATCGTCACCTGGTGCTCCTGCATGACCTCGAGCAGCGCCGACTGCACCTTCGCGGGTGCACGGTTGATCTCGTCGGCAAGCAGGAAGTTGGTGAAAACGGGGCCGAGGTGCGTGTCGAAGGAACCGGAGTCCGGCCGGTAGATCCTTGTGCCCACGAGATCGGACGGCACCAGGTCCGGAGTGAACTGGATGCGGTTGAAGGATCCGCCGAGAACGCTGGCGGCGGTCTTGATGGTCAGCGTCTTGGCGAGACCGGGAACGCCCTCGATCAGCAGGTGGCCGCCGGCGAGCAGGCAGGTCAAGACCCGCTCGAGCATCTCGTCCTGGCCGGCGATCACGCGCCTGATCTCGAAGAGGGCTTGCTCCAGCATCTCCTTGGCCTGCTGAGGCTCGACTGCGGACGGCTGCTCGGACTGCTCGGGCACGCCTCCTCCTTCCGTGGTCGGGTCGGGGACTATCAGTGAAGCATGTATTGCCTGAGAGCCGCGTGAAAATCCGGTGTCATCCGCAGGCGAGTAGGCTGCGCCCGTGAGCACCCTCGTGACGCCGGAGCTGGAAGCCCAGGCGATCGCCTGGCGCCGCCATCTGCACGCGCATCCGGAGCTGAGCTTCGCCGAGCACGAGACGTCGGCGTTTCTCTTCGAGCTGCTCGGCGGCCTGGACGGGCTCGACCTGGAGCGGCCGACCGAGACGAGCCTCGTCGCGACCATGCGCACCGGCCGGCCCGGCAAGACGCTCGCGCTCCGTGCCGACATCGACGCGCTGCCAATTCAGGAAGAAACCGGCCTGGAGTTCGCATCCGAGAACCCCGGCGTCATGCACGCGTGTGGCCACGACGGCCACACGGCGATGCTGCTGGCGACGCTGAACGCCCTTCACGAGCGCCGCGACGAGCTGACGGGCGAGATCCGCTTCATCTTCCAGCACGCTGAGGAGCTCGGGCCTGGTGGCGCGGGCCAGCTGGTAGAGGCCGGCGTCATGGAGGGCGTCGACATGATCGTGGGCGCCCATCTCTTCTCACTCGACCCGCTCGGCAAGGTGGGCGTCCTTCCGGGTCCCCACACCGCCGCCAGCGACGTATTCGAGATCGAGATCCGGGGCAAGGGCGGCCACGGGGCAGCTCCGCACGAGGCAGTCGATCCCGTCACCGCCGCCGCGCAGGTCGTGAGCGGGCTTCAGCACGTCGTCTCGCGCGTCGTCGACCCGATCGAGCGCGCCGTCGTGTCCGTGACGCAGATTCACGCGGGGACGGCCGACAACATCATCCCGGAGTCCGTGGAGCTTCGTGGCACCGTGCGCACGTTCTCGCGCGAGGTGCGTGATGCCGTTCGCCAAGCGATGGAGAGGTTCGCCAACGGGATCGCCGAAGGGCACGGCTGCACGTCGACGTTCACGTACGAGGAGGGCTACGACTCCGTAGTCAACGACGAAGAGGCATCGGCGCTCGTGGAGGCCGCCGTTCGCGAGGAGCTCGGCGACGACGCGTTCTTCGTACCGCCGCCGATCATGGGCGGCGAGGACTTCTCGGCGTATCTGAGTGCCGCGCCCGGCGCGTTCTTCATCGTCGGCGCGGGTGGGGAGGACAACTACCCGCACCACCATCCGCGCTTCGACTGGGACGAGAGCGCGATGCGCAACGGCATCGCTGTCTTCACGCGCGTTGCGCTCGACTACCTGAAGTGAACGCCCCGGTCGAGCTGCACATCGTCTCGGACGCAACCGGCGAAACGGCGACGCGGCTGGTGATGGCGCTCGAGGCGCAGTTCCCCGAGCAGACGTTCGAGGAGATCCGGCATCCGCGGGTGGAGACCGTGGAGGACCTCCAGCTCGCCGTCGAGCGCGCCAAGGGCCGACCTGCGGTCGTCGTCTACACGCTGGTGAAGCCGGAGCTGCGCGAGGAGATGCGCGTCCTTTGCCGCCGCGCGAAGGTGCATTACTGCGACATCCTCGGGCCGCCGATGGCGTCGATCGCCAAGGTGTCCGGGCAGGGAGCCCAGATGAAAGCGGGCGCGCGTCCGCCGCTCAACTCGGCCTACTTCAAGCGCATGGCGGCGATCGAGTTCGCCGTCAAGTACGACGACGGCCTGGGCGCCAAGGGGTTGCGCGAGGCCGACATCGTGCTGGTCGGAGTCTCGCGCACGTCGAAGACGCCGGTATCGATGTTTCTCGGCTCGATGGGCTACCGGACCGCGAACGTGCCGATCGTCAAGGGCATCGCGCCACCGGAAGAGCTGTTCAGCATCAACCCGGCCAAGATCGTCGGACTGACGATCGCCCCGGAGCGTCTGGCCGACATCCGCCGTGAGCGTGCGCGGCTCATGCAGGCGAACAGGCAGCGGTATGCCGGTCTCGTCGAGGTACACGAGGAGCTTGCAGAGGCGGAGGCGATCCACCGCCGGCTCGGCTGCCCCGTGATCGACGTCTCCGAGCTCTCGGTGGAGGAGACCGCCGTGCGCATCGTCCGCATGGTCGAGCGGCGGAGCCACGAGCTGCAGTCGAACCCGTCTTGAGCGAGCAGTTTTTCGACCCGCGTGCGCAGGAGGCCCGGGAGCGACGCATCACCGTCTGGCGCTGGACGCTGTGGTACGCGTGCCTCGGCCTCGGCATGTTCCTCTTCTACGTGCTGTTGACGCCGCTCTGGCTCGGCCTCAGGTGGGCCGCCTGGGCGGCGGAGTTCAAAGCGCGCCGCAGGCGGTCGGCCGCGGAGGCCTGACCGCCGGCGGCGCGCATCGCTTGACTTAGACCGTCGGGGTGCCGCCGTTCCCGGGAGTCGGACCAACACCCACGCCGAGCGCGCCGTAGTACAGCGCCAGATCGGATCGATAGCCGTCGCTCGAGAAGTACCCGTCCTGGTACTCGGGCGCGTTCTTGATCTCTTCCTTCGTCCGAGTGACGAACACGCTCTGCTCGTCATGGTCGACCGTCTCGACGATCCCGGCCGGAAGCATGACCTTCTTGCCGAAGATCCACGGGCCGGTGTCGACCACGAGGAAGCTGGAGCCGTCGTCGTACGTCGCATCGTCGACCTTGCCGACGCCACCATCGCTCGCCTCGACGTGATAGCCGGAGAGATCGCCGCCGGTGCGGACGTGCTCGCCGTATGTCCAGAGCTCGGGGCTCACTGTCTGCGTGGACGTCTGCGTGGACTGCTGCATCGTGTCTCCTCTCTCGTGTTTCCCGTTCCTGTTGCCATACCCACGTGACCGGTCGCAAAACCGCGACTGTGGGAAGATCCCGGCGTGCCGCGCTATGCCTTTGCCTTCGACGAGTCGTGTGACGGCGGCCGCGAGCTGCTGGGTGGCAAGGGGATCGGCCTGGCGGAGATGACGCAGCTCGGTGTCCCCGTTCCGGCCGGCTTCACGATCACCACCGCGGCCTGCCGCGCGTACATGGAGAGCAAGGAGCTGCCAGACGGTCTCGAGCAAGAGGTGGGCGAGCAGGTGCGGAAGCTCGAGGAACGGGCCGGCAAGCGCTTCGGCGATCCGAGCGACCCGCTGCTCGTCTCCGTCCGCTCCGGTGCGGCGGTGTCGATGCCGGGGATGATGGACACGATTCTCAACGTCGGCCTGAACGACACGGCCACGGCGGGCCTCGCTGAAACCACCGGAAACGCGCGCTTCGCAAACGACTCGTACCGGCGCCTGATCCAGATGTACGGCGAGACCGTCGACGGAGTCGATCCGCACCGCTTCGAGCAGGAGCTCCAGCGCCTGAAGGCGGCGCGAGGCGTCAGCCAGGACGTCGAGCTCACCGCCGACGATCTCGCCGGCCTGGTGGCGACCTTCCTCGAGATCTACCAGCAGGATGTCGGCCGGCCATTCCCGCAAGAGGCCAACGAGCAGCTGATCCGCGCCGTCGTCGCCGTCTTCGACTCGTGGGAGACGCCGCGAGCGCAGGTCTACCGCCGCGCGCACGACATCCCTGACGACCTCGGCACCGCCGTGAACATCGTGCAGATGGTCTTCGGCAACAAGGGCGAGCGCTCCGGCACCGGCGTCGCGTTCACGCGCGATCCATCGACCGGCGAGCCGGCGGCGTTCGGCGAGTTCCTCGTCGACGCGCAGGGGGAGGACGTCGTTGCCGGCATCCGGACGCCCGAGCCGCTGGTCGCGATGCAGCAGCGGCTACCCGCTGCCTACGCGGAGCTGCTGGAGACGATCGGGAATCTCGAGTCGCACTACCGCGACATGCAGGACATCGAGTTCACGGTCGAGGACGACAGGCTCTATCTCCTTCAGACGCGCACCGCCAAGCGGACGGCTGCCGCTGCGCTGAAGGCTGCAGTGGACATGGCCGGAGAAGGCCTGATCACGCGGGAGGAGGCGGTGGCGCGTATCGACCCGGCGCAGCTCGACCAGCTGCTGCACCCGATGATCGACCCGGAGGCCGCCGTCGAGGTGATCGCCACCGGGCTCAACGCGTCACCCGGGGCCGCCTCGGGCAAGGTCGTCCTCGACGCAGGCCGCGCGGAGGAGCTCGGCAAGGCGGGGGAGGCCGTCATCCTCGTCCGCTGGGAGACGACCCCCGACGACATCCACGGCCTGCTCCAGGCGCAGGGTGTTCTTACGGCGCACGGTGGGATGACCTCGCACGCCGCCGTCGTCGCGCGGGGCATGGGCAAGCCGTGCGTGGCCGGCTGCGAGGGGCTCGCGATCGACCTCGACGCCCGCGTGGCCTCGCTCAACGGCCACGAGCTCGCCGAGGGCCACCTGCTGACGATCGACGGCGGAACGGGGCGCGTCATCCTTGGCCATGTCCCGCTGGTGCCGCCGCAGATCAACGAGAACTTCGAAACGGTGCTCGAGTGGGCCGACGGCCTGCGCCGGCTGAGGGTGCGCGCGAACGCCGACACGCCTGAGGATGCGGCCAAGGCCCGCGAGCTCGGCGCCGAGGGCATCGGCCTCTGCCGCACCGAGCACATGTTCATGGCCGAGGGGCGGCTGCCGGTGATGCGGGAGATGATCTTGGCCGACTCGGTGGAAGGCCGTCGCTCGGCGCTCGAGCGCATCCTCCCGATGCAGCAGGCCGACTTCGAGGGCATCTTCCTAGCGATGGCCGGGCTGCCGGTGACGATTCGCCTGCTCGACCCGCCGCTGCACGAGTTCCTGCCGCCGCTCGAAGAGGCGACCGACGACCACATGCGCGAGCGCATCCGCGTGCTCCAGGAGGCGAACCCGATGCTGGGCATGCGCGGCTGCCGCGTGGGCCTGATCTTCCCGGAGATCTATGAGATGCAGCTGCGCGCGATCGTCCGCGCGGCGCGTGCCGTGAACGAGCGTACGGGCGAGGCGCCGATCGTCGAGATCATGCACCCGCTGATCGGCTTCGGCGAGGAGCTGCGGCGCCTGCGCGAGCTGACGGTGCAGGTCGCGACCGAGGAGGAGGCGCTCGACTACCTCGTAGGCACGATGATCGAGCTGCCGCGCGCCTGCGTCCGCGCCGACGAGGTTGCGGAGCACGCCGACTTCTTCTCGTTCGGCACGAACGACCTCACCCAGACCGCGCTCGGATTTTCGCGCGACGACGCCGAGAGCAAGTTCCTCGCCCGCTACCTCGAGGACGACGTGCTAGAGCGCAATCCCTTCGAGACGCTCGACGAGGGCGGCGTCGGCGACCTGATGCGCATCGCGGTGGAGCGGGGGAGGGGCGCGAAGCCCGACCTGAAGCTCGGCATCTGCGGCGAGCACGGGGGAGACCCGCGCTCGGTGCACTTCTGCCACGAGATCGGCCTGGACTACGTGTCCTGCTCGCCCTTCCGGGTGCCGCTGGCGCGTTTGGCGGCGGCGCAGGCGGCTCTGGCCGAGGCAGGCGTGACGGCCGCAGTGGCCGGCGGCTGACGTTTGGCGGGCTTTTTTACGTCGTGTATCCTCGCGGCGCGGCAACGGGGAGGCCCACGATCAACCGAGTACTACTGCGGACGTTCATTGCGCTTGCTGCGGTAAGCGCCCTGCTGCTCACGGGAGCGGCGGCTGCGCGCGATCCTGGCCCTGCCGCGCCGCAGGCGCCGGGGATCCAGGCGATCACGCCGACGGCGGACGCCGGTGCGCTCGCGGCCGCGATCACCTCTGATCCCGACCTCGTCACGGGCGCCGCCTTCGAGGAGGGTACGCCGCCGCCGTTGGGCACGCCGAACGGCATTGGGGACAGTAGCCTCGGAGGCTTTCCGACCGACGGCTCGACCTACGCGATCATGACATCCGGGAACGCGGAGCTCGCCGACGATCTCAACACCTCCACGGGCTCCGGTGAAGACATCGGCGGGCCCAACATCCGCGGAAATACCGATTTCGATGTCACGATCCTTCGGGTCGATCTCGACGTTCCGGCCGTCGCCAACTGCCTGACGATCGACTTCCGCTTCCTCTCCGAGGAGTTCCCGGAGTTCGTTGGCGGCACCGTCAACGATGCGTTCGTCGCCGAGCTCGACCCAGACGAACCCTGGACGACCGTCGACTCGGACATCGTCGCCCCGGACAACTTCGCGTTCGACGCCGCCGGCAATGTGATCAGCGTCAACACCGCCAGCATGTCGGCGGACGAGTCTGTCGGCACGACATACGACGGTGCGACCCCGTCGCTCTCAGCGTCGACGCCGATCGACGAGCCGGGGGAGCACCAGCTCTACCTCTCGATCTTCGACCAAGGTGACCACATCCTCGACTCGGCGGTCTTCGTCGACGCGCTCGTGTTGGGGACGACCGGTCCCGGTGGCTGTGAGCCCGGCGCGACCGCCGTCTCGATGGATAAGTCGGTCGACGACTCCACGGTTGGGCCGGGCGACGAGGTCACGTACACGATCGAGATCACCAACGTGGGCACTACGGACGCCGTTCTCAGCACGATCACCGACACGCTGCCGAGCGGGTTCACGTACGTGCCCGGCTCGACGACAGGCATCACGACCTCCGATCCGGACGGTAACGGCACCTGGGAAGGTCCGTTCACTGTTCCGGCGGACAGTGCGGTCGCCCTCAGCTTCTCTGCGACGGCGTCGGAAACGCCCGGTGAGTACTTCAACAACGCGAGCGCCCAAGGCGACGGTGTCTCTGTCACACCGACCGGGCCGGACGCGCCGGTGACGGTCGAGGAAACCGAGCCCGAGACGGGCAACATCGTCGTCGTCAAGCAGACGGACCCGGACGGGGATCCGCAGGAGTTCTCGTTCACGACGGACTACAGCGACGGCTTCTCGCTCTCCGACGGCGAGTCGAACGATTCCGGCGCCCTCGACCCGGGCACCTACTCCGTCTCGGAGACGGAGCCGGCCGGCTGGGACCTGACGAGCGCGACGTGTAGCGACGGCAGTCCCGTATCCGCCATCGCACTCGCTGCCGGCGAGACGGTCACCTGCACGTTCCTGAACACGCAGCTCGTGCAGACGGGCAGCATCGTCGTCGAGAAGCAGACGCTTCCCGACGGCGATACACAGGAGTTCGAGTTTACGACCGACTACAGCGAGCCGTTCTTGCTCTCTGACGGCGAGTCGAACGCTTCGGGAGACCTCGAGCCCGGCACCTACTCCGTGTCGGAGACGGTGCCTGACGACTGGGAGCTGACGAGCGCAACGTGCAGCGATGGCAGCGACCCGTCGGCCATCGGCCTGGGCGCCGGCGAGACCGTGACCTGCACGTTCGTCAACACGTTTGTCGGCGGTGGCGAAGGCACCGGCAACATCGTCATCGAGAAGCAGACGACCCCCGACGGCGACGCTCAGCAGTTCGGCTTCACCACGACGTACGGGCCGGCGTTCGCGCTTTCCGACGGCCAGCAGAACGACTCGGGCCCACTTTCCCCGGGCACGTACACGATCTCGGAGCTAGTACCTCCGGGCTGGGCGCTCGAGAGCATCGACTGCGGCGGCTCGTTCCCCGTGATCGACGGGTCGAGCGTGACGGTCACGCTCGGTGCAGGGGAGACGATCACCTGCGTCTTCCAGAACGCCGTGCAGCAACCGCCGCCGCCTCCGCCACCGCCTCCTCCGCCACCGCCGCCTCCGCCCCCGCCACCTCCACCACCGCCGCCACCGCCACCACCACCGCCGCCACCGCCACCCCCACCACCGCCGCCCCGCCGCCACCGCCTCCTCCGCCGCCACCGCCACCTGCGCCGACGCAGCAGGCGCAGATCGGCCCGCCGGGCGCCGGGCGCGAGCCGGGCACGGTGAAGTTCCCGAACCGCAACTCGACGTTCCGGCCGACCTCTGACCAGGCGCTGCCGAACGGGACGATCGTCGACGTCTCAAACGGGCGCGGCGTGACGATCACCGACCGCAACGGCAACGAGATGCTCTTGTACGGCCAGAAGGACGGCGTACCGAGCAAGTTCGTGGTCGTGACCGTGAAGGGCGTGATCGAGCTTCGTCTGACGGGTGGCAACTTCAAGGCGTGCGGCACGCGGAGAATCGCGTCCGTGGCGCAGGCGAACGGGAAGCCGGTACGTCGTTTGTGGGGCAAGGGGAAGGGCAAGTTCCGGACGAAGGGCCGCTACGCTGCGGCGACGGTTCGCGGGACGTGGTGGCTGACCGCGGACTTCTGCAAGTACACGCTCGTGCGAGTGACCCAGGGCTCCGTGACGGCGCAGAACCTCGGCACCAAGAAGTACAGGGTCGTCAAGGCGCCGAAGAGCTACACGGCACGACCGAAGCCCTGATCGACAGGTGATCGCCCGCGGCGCATCCACGCTCGCGGTGTGCCTGGTGGCGCTGCTCGGCGCGTCGACCGCGCGGAGTGACTCTGCGGCGCCTGCTGCAGGCCCGGGCTACGTCGCAAGCATCCAGTTCAGCTACGACTCGCCCCCGTCTCCCGACACGCGCCATCGAGTAACCGTTGATCTCGAGGGCGAGGTATGCGGTGACGCGTTCGACAATGAATGGACGTTCGTCGGTCGCCGATCGGGAGGGCCGACCGATCTCGCGCCGACGCTGAGCACTGTGACGTTCTCCGCTGCGAATCCGGCGACAATCACAGGCGATCGTTGGTCCGGAGCCGGTGGAGCCGAGATCGCCAGGATCGACTTCTTGCTGCGGTTTACGCCTGGAGCACCGCCCGTGCTGACGGCGCAGTGGGAGACGACCGGCGACATCACCAATGTCATCGCCACGCCGTCGCAGGTGAAGGCGACTGCGCAGACCATTGCCGACTGCCCCGCGGCACCGCGTCCTCCGCCGCCACCGAAGGGGACGCCGACAGGTGGGCCGGCCGCCGGCTATCCGCCGGGCAGGATCAAGCTTCCCGGCCAGAGTCGGTTCTCCCGCATCGTGCCGGGCCAGCCTCTTCCGTTCGGCACCGTGGTGGACGTGTCCAACGGCCGGGGAGTGGCGCTCACGGACGGCAGGCAGGGCAAGCTCACGATCTCCGGCCAGAGGGACGGCGTGCCGAGCATCGTCAGGCTCGTCCGGATCGGACGCGTGGTCGAGCTGCGGCTCACACGCGGCAATCTCGAGGCGTGCGGCAAGCCGGCACGCCGCCTCTGGGCAAACGGCAAGGGGAGCTTCCGCGTCAGAGGGCGCTTCGCGTCGGTGAGCAAGGGTCGCTGGTGGCTGACCACCGACTACTGCGACCGCAGCGTTGTCCAGGCCCGGACGGGCTCCCTGCTGGTCCGGGACCTCGTCACGAAGGAGAACGTCGTAGTGAAGGCGCCGAACACGTACGTCGCCCGCCGGAAACCCTGATCGGGCGCGGGGTTGTCTTCGTAGGCGACTTGCGGTTGAGATAATCGCGCGATGAGCGAGACCGCGCCTCCACCTCGGACCGCGAACGACCCGAACTGGTCGCGCCGCCTGAAGGTCTGGGGTGGAATTACCGCCGCAATCCTGCTGGGGCTCCTCATCGGAGCGGCGTTCATCCCCCGCTGGTGGGCGCAGCGAGTAGGCGACCAGGCGAACGAGAGCTTCGCCGGCGGCATCATGCTGGGGCTCTTCTACGGGTTCGTCTTCACTGTGCTGCCGCTGCTGCTGATCGTGTGGGGCATCCGGCGGCGGCGCTCGGGGCGCATGTGGCTGTGGATCCTGGTCGGCGCCGGATTGCTCGCGCTGCCGAACCTCATGACACTTGGCATCGTGCTAGGCCCGGGCAGCGGGGCGCACGCCGGGGACCGGACGCTCGACGTCGAGGCGCCGGGCTTTCGCGGCGCGACGCTGGGAGGAGTCCTGCTCGCCCTGGCTGCCATCGGCTTCGTCTGGTACCTGCTGTCCTCACGGCGTCGTGCCCGGACTGCGCTGCACACGCCGGAACGGCCTCCCGAGCCGTAGGTGGACAAACGTGCCTGGACGTACCTTCGCACTCTCGCCCTAGCGGCTCTCCTCGGGTTCCCGGTCGCGGTCGCGGCCGTGCTCTTCCAGACGGCGATCCACGACGTCATCCACTTCGTCTGGGAGGTCGTCCCGCACTGGCTGGACTGGAGCGAGCCTGCCTGGTGGTACGTGATCCTCGTGCCGGCGTTTGCCGGAGTGCTCGTGGCGTTGTGCCTGCGCCTCCCGGGCCACGGCGGCCACTCGCCGCTCGAGGGGATCTCGACGGCGCCGATTCAGCCCATCGAGCTGCCCGGCATCCTGCTCGCGGGCCTGGCGACCCTCGGCCTCGGGCTGGTGCTGGGGCCGGAGGCGCCGCTCATCGCACTCGGGCTCGGCATGGGAGTGATCGCGGTGCGGTTCGTGCGCCTCGAGCAGACGGAGGCACAACTGCTCGTGCTGGCCGGAGCCTTTGCGGCCATCGCGGCGCTGTTCGGAGGCCCGCTCGCGGCGTCGGTCATGTTGCTCGAGCTCGTTGCCATGAGCGGTGCGATTCCCGCGGCGTCGATGGTGCGCGCTCTCCTGCCGGGCTTTGTCGCCGCCGCGACGGGAGCGCTCGTCTTCACGGGCGTCGGCGACTGGCGGGGTCTGCACCAGCAAGACCTGGCGCTACCTTCACTGCCCGCCTACGACAGCGTGCGAGTCGCCGATCTGGCGTGGGGCATCGCCCTGTCCGTGGTGATTGCCGGCGTCGTCGTCGGCATACGGCATCTTGCGCACGAGGTTGCTGCTCGGACGAAACCGCGTCCTGTGCTCGCGCTCGTGGTCGCGGGCGCCCTGGTCGGTGTGATCGCAGTGACGTTCCGCGCTGTTGCCGACCGGCCCGTCGACCTCGTCCTTTTCTCGGGGCAGTCAGAGATGCCGGACGTCATCGCCGAAGGCTCCGCCTCGGTGCTGCTGCTCCTCGTGGTGGCGAAGGGGCTCGCCTACGCGCTCTCGCTCGGTGCCGGCTTCCGTGGAGGGCCAGTGTTCCCGGCACTGGCGATCGGTGTGGCCCTGGGCATGGTGGCCGCGGACGCTCTACCGGGCCTCGGCACCACGCCGGCCGTGGCGATCGGCCTGGCCGCGGGGACAGCGGCTGTCCTGCGCGCGCCGTTCACCGGCGTACTGTTGGCGACGCTCCTGCTGGGCTCGTCTGCCTATGACGTGACGCCGATTGCGGTGTTCGCGGCGGCCACGGCCTGGCTCGTCGCCGTTGCCCTCCCGAACCCGGAGGACCGGCTACGCGAGGCCGCGGACGCGCCAGTAGGCGAGCAAGACGCTGCCGATCATGATCGCGATCAATGAGATGACCGCCACCGGAGTGATGCGCGCGTAGGCGACGTGGCGGGTTCCGAAGTGAGTCAGCGCGAGCGTCGCCAGCGCGCCCCCGACGAGCCCGCCGAGGTGCCCGCCCCACGAGATGTTCGGCACGGCGAACGTGATGGCGAAGTTGATCAGGATCAGTGTCGTCGCCGGCCCCGCGATCGATCCCGTCGTCTGCCACTGCACGACGACCATGGCTCCCAACAGACCGAAGATCGCACCGGAGGCTCCGACGGTCACGGCATTGGGCTCTGCGAGCAGCGCTCCTGCCGACCCGGCGAGGCCGGACACGGCGTAGATCGTGAGGTAGCGCCAGTGGCCGATCGCCGCCTCCAACGGGCCGCCGATCCACCACAACGCCAGCATGTTGAACGCGATGTGCAACAGGCTGGCGTGGAGGAACGCCGCAGTGACCAGCCGCCACCAGTCACCGTCCGCAACGACGGGACCGAAGAGCGCGAAGTCGCTGAACAACGATCCGCCCGGATCGTTGACGCCGGCTCCCTGAGCAACCGTGATCAGGTAAAAGGCGACGTTGACGGCGATCAGCGCCTTCGTCACCAGCGTGCTGTCACCGAACCTGGGGCGGGCTGCCTTCACGGTCTGGCCGAGCGGACGTCCCGTCGCGGCATGGTCGGGACAGCGGATGCCCACCGGCGCCGTGCTCATGCAGTCGACGCAGATCGGGCGGCCGCACTCGGAGCAACTGAGCCCCGTCTCGCGATCGGGGTGGCGGTAGCAGTACTGCGTCTCGGCCACGGGCGGTTAGCGTACCGGCGGTCATGCGCGTACACGTCGCCTTCACGCCGGCCGAGGAAGTGTCCGCGCCGGTGGGAATCGTCATCGACGTATTGCGTGCGACATCCACGATGACGCAGGCCCTTGCGGCGGGGTATCGGCGCGTCCTGTGTTGCTCCGATGTCGACGACGCGCGGGCGATCGGTGCGGCCGAGGGCGGTTCTGTGCTGGCGGGGGAGCGGGAGACGGTGCGCATCGACGGCTTCGACTTCGGCAACTCGCCCAGGGAGTTCCTCGAGCCCGCTGCGGAGACCGTCGTGCTGACGACAACGAACGGCACGCGGCTCCTGCTCGCTGCGGCCGCGCGCTGCGATCTCGTGCTGGTCGGCTCCCTGCTCAACCTCGACGCGGTGGTCGGGGCGGCGGCGGCGGCCAACTCGGGTGACGTTGCGGTGCTCTGCGCGGGCGTGCTGAACGAGCTCGCGATGGACGACGCCTTCGTTGCCGGCCGCATGGCCGCGGCGCTCGGTGGTGAGCCGACCGACTCTGCTGCGGCGGCGATGCGCCTGGCTGCCACCTTCGCCACGAACGAGGACGGGCTCGGCGCGTCCCAGAGCGCGCGCAATCTGCACGCGAGCGGCCTCGACGAGGACATCGTCTGGTGCGCGCGCGAGAGCGTGCTCGACGTCGTTCCCCGCTTCTCGCGCATGGTCGGCACCGCCGCCGAGGTCACGCTATGAAGCGTCCTCCCGTCGTCGCCGCGAACGGCATGGTGGCGACGAGCCAGCCGCTCGCGACGCGCGCCGGGCTGCGCGCGCTCGAGCGTGGCGGTAACGCTGCCGATGCTGCGCTCGCAGCGGCCGCAGTGCTCGCGGTCACCGAGCCGACCGGCAACGGCATCGGCGGCGACAACTTCGCCATCGTCTGGAAGGACGGCCAGGCCGACGGCCTCGACTCGGCCGGCCCCGCGCCGAAGAACGCCGATCCGTTGACTCCGGTCGACGTCGACGGGCCGCGCTCGGTCACCGTGCCCGGCGTCGTCGCTGGCTGGGCCGCGCTCGCCGAGCGTCACGGGGAGCTCGGTCTCGACGTGTGCCTCGCCGATGCGATCGACGCCGCCGAGAACGGGTTTGCGGTCACTCCGTTGACCGCTGCCTCCTGGCAGCGCGCCCAGCGTGTGCCGGATGCGTATCTCCCGCCGCCGAAGGTGGGCGAGATCGTCCGTCTACCCGAGCTCGCGGCGACGCTGCGGCGCATCGCGGCCGAGGGGCCTGCGGCGTTCTACGAGGGTGAGGTCGCGCGTGCGATCGCGTCGGTGTCGTGGCTCGAGGAGGAGGATCTCGCGGCGTACGAGGCTCGCTGGGTCGAGCCGCTCTCGATCTCGTACCGCGGGCACACCGTGCTCGAGCTGCCGCCGCCGACGCAAGGCGTGGCGGCGCTGGAGGGCCTCGGACTACTCGAGCGTTCCTCGCCGAGTCTCCCCTCGCAGATCCGCTGCACGCAGCTCGCGCTCGAGGACGCGCTCGCCCGCGTTCGCGACGAGGCGGATGTGAGCGACCTGCTGGAGCCGGCCTTCCTAGACCGCAGGCGGGCGGAGTCGCAGGTGGCCGTCGCCGAGCCGGCCGGTGGCACCGTCTATCTCTGCGCCGTCGATTCGGACCGGATGGCGGTCTCGTTCATCCAGTCGAACTACATGGGCTTCGGCTCGGGCCTGACGGCCCCGGGCACGGGCGTTGCGCTCCAGAACCGCGGCGCGTGCTTCTCGGTGTCGGGCGCGGTCGAGCCGGGCAGGCGGCCTTACCACACGATCATCCCGGGCCTGCTGCTGCGAGACGGTGCGCTGGCAGGGCCGTTCGGCGTCATGGGCGGCTTCCTCCAGGCGCAGGCTCACCTCCAGCTGGTGTCTGCGATCGTGGACGACGGTCTCGATCCGCAGGCGGCTCTCGAGCGCCCGCGGTTCATGGTGGACGGCGACGTCGTGAAGCTGGAGGAGGGACTCTGGGAGCGAGACGCCGATCTCGGCAAGCTCGGCTTCAAGACGGTGCGGGAAGCCAATGCGGGCTATTTCGGCGGCGGCCAAGCGATCCTCGTCGCCGGCGACGCCCTCGTCGGCGGCTCCGACCCGCGCAAAGACGGCTACGCCGGCGGCCTGTGACCCAGCAGGTGTCTGACACCGGCGTTACAGGTGGCTCCGTGGCGTGGATCACGATCGCTCCGGTGAAGTCGCTCGCGCTCGTCCATCGTGACGAGATCGAGCTCGAGCAGTTCGGCGTGCGCGAGAACCGCCGCTTCTATCTCATCGACGACGATGGGCGGATGATCAACGGCAAGGTGGTCGGGCCGCTCGTCCGCGTCGTGCCGAACTACGACGACCAGGTCGGGCATCTCGCTCTCCAGTTCCCTGACGGCAGCCTCGTGGAGGGCGCCGTCGGTACCGGCGCGCACGTGACGACGCACATCTCTCGCCGGGAGGTCGGCGGCCGGATCGTGGAAGGGCCCTGGGCAGCGGCGCTCTCTGAATTAGCTGGCCGCTCGCTTCGCCTCGTGCGCGCGGAGCGTCCCGGTGACGGCTCGGACCGTGGCCTGCGCGCCGGCGTCTCACTCGTCGGCACCGCCTCGCTCGGCGTTCTCGCGGACGCCGCCGGCGTCGACCGCGTGGACGGTCGGCGCTTCCGGATGCTCTTCGGCGTGGATGGAGCGCCTCCGCACGCAGAAGACGGATGGATCGACCGCAGGCTCCGGATCGGCGATGCCGTCGTCCGGCTGCGCGGCAACGTCGGCCGCTGCGCGGTGACGACGCAGGATCCCGACACGGGCGTTCCCGATCTCGAGACGCTGCACGTGCTCGGCGAGTACCGAGGTGAGGTCGAGACAACGGAGCCGCTGCCGTTCGGGGTCTGGGGCGAGGTGCTCACGCCCGGCCGCGTGCGGCTCGGCGACCCGGTAGTCCCGGAGTGACAAACGAGAAGGAGGAACGATGCCGCTCTATCTGACGAAGTTCAGCTACACGCCGGAGACGTGGGCCAGGCTGATCGGCAACCCGGAGGACCGCCGAAAGGCCGCTCAGGCATACATCGAGTCGGTGGGTGGGAAGCTCCACGGGTTCTGGTACGCCTTCGGCGAGCACGATGCCTACAACCTGTGGGAAGCCCCTGACAACGTGTCCATGGCCGCGGTTGTTATGGCGATCAGCGGCGGTGGTGCGCTCAGCTCGTGCGAAACGACGGTGCTCCTGACCGTCGACGAGACCTTGGAAGCGTTGCGCAAGGCCGGGCAAGTCCAGTACCAGCCGCCCGGCGCGTAGCGACCCTTGACATGGGAACGTGTGTTCGTGTAGAACATACGTTCCCATGTTGGCCTGTGTCCTCATCCCGGGTTTCGAGCTGAGAGCGGCGCTCAGAGGAAAGACGCGTCTGCTCCTGCAACCGGCGGCGCTCGCGCCGTTCCCGGGAGAGAAGCAGGAGCTCGGCGCGGTGACGGCCGCAGCCGAGGTGGCGGGAGTGCGGCCGGGGATGCTGCTCGGCGAGGCGCTCGCCACGTGCCCGTCGCTCACGCTCGTCGAGCAGGATCCCGCGGCGGCGGAGCAGGCCTGGGAAGAGATCGTGTGCAGGCTCGAAGGCGAAGGCTTCGCCGTGGAGCCCGCCGAGCCGGGGTGTCTCTACGTGGAAACTCGCGCAGTAGAGCGGCTGTACGGCGGCGTAGAGGGCGTCCTTCGCCGGGCGCTCGCCGCTGTTGGCCCCGGCTGGGATGCCCGCGCGGGCGCAGCCGAGCGAAAGTTCGCAGCGCTCGCCGCTGCGAGCGTCGCCCGCGCGGGCCAGATACTCGTCGTCCCGAGCGAGGGCACGCCCACCTTCCTCGCTCCGCTCCCGCTCGGCGTCCTGCCGCTCGAGCGGGAGCGCCACGACGAGCTCGAGGCGCTCGGCCTGCGGACGGTCGGGCATCTGGCTGCGTTGCCGGGTGCGGCCGTCGCCGAGCGCCTGGGACCGGAGGGCCGGCAGGCGTGGCACCTGGCGCGAGGAGGGGACTCGAGACGCGTCAGGCCACGCCGGCCCGCGGCCGAGATCGCGGAATGCCTGGAATTTCCCGAGCCGGTGGACAACGAGCTCACGCTGCGGCGGGCGTTGCATGCGCTCGTCGAGCGGGCGCTCGACCGTCCGGAGCGGGGGGGACGCGGAGTCCGCAAGGCTGCACTGTCTGCGAGGCTCGTCGGTGGCGGCTCCTGGCGGCGCACGCTGACGCTTCGCGAATCAGCCGCCGAGCGCGACCGGCTGCGCGTGGCGCTAGGCCCGAAGCTCGCAGAGCTGCCCGCGCCTGTGATCTCCCTCGGGCTCGAGCTCGTCGAGCTCGCCGAGTGGACTGGGCGGCAGCTCGAGCTCGTGAAGCCCGAAGGGCAGGAGCTCCAGAGTCGTCTGAAGGAAGGCCTGCGTCAGGTGCGCTCGAGTGCCGGCGCAGGCGCAGTAGCGACGGTGGTCGAGGTGGCGCCGTGGTCGCGGATCCCGGAGCAGCGCGCTCTGCTCGTACCCAGAGACTGAACGAGCCGAGGCCGGCGCTTGTCGACGCCGGCTTCGACGGCGTTCCGCAGCAGGTCGACCGCCAGGCCGTGGTGCTCGTGCGCGAGGAGTGGCGCGTGGTCGACCGCTGGTGGACGGAGGAACCTGTCCACCGCCGCTACTTCGACACCGTGCTCGAGGACGGTCGCTGCTCGATCGTCTTCTACGACGAGGCCGGCCGCGCCTGGTTCACGCAGGCGGCGTGACTACTGGTCGGCGCGACGGCGGGCGACGAAACCCGCGTCGGGCGCATGCACGTTGAGGAGGACGATGCGTTGACCACCGTCCGGGATGCGAAACCCGTGAACCGCCTCGGGCGGAGCAGCGACGAACGTCCCCGGCCCGCCTTGCGTTCCCATGAACTCCGTCGTGCCCTCGAGGACGTAGAAGGAGTCGACGAAGTCGGTGTGCGAGTGCGGAGCCACGCCCTCGAACCCCGGCTCGAACGACATCACCATCGCCGAGATGTCGATCTCTTCACCCTGGATCCAGTGGTGGCTGGTGGGCCGCTCGAGCTGCTCTCCCGCTCCGGGCAAGGTGACAGTCGCCTCCGCGGCCGGCCCGCCTCCGTCCGCCGGCGGCTCGAAGCTGTCGAACCCGGGGCTCACGCCGCGCATGTAGTCGGCAAAGCCGCCGCTCGGCGCATGGAAGTTGAGGAAGCTGGCGCGCTCCGTTGCGTCGTTGTCGAAGCCGTGGATGATGTTGGGGGGAACGGCGACGAATGTGCCGGCCGGCGCTGTGACGGGCTCCAGGCCGGGGCCGATGCGGAGGGTCAGCTCACCCTCCAGCACGTAGAACGAGTCCGTGTGCTCCCGGTGAACGTGCGGCTCGGCCCCGCGCTCGCCACGCCCGAAGTGCGACCACGTGACGTCGAGCAGGTCGTGCGAGAAGAGCAGCCGGACGGTGTGATCGGGGTCGTCGCTGACGCTCTCGCCCTCGCCGGGAGCTAGGAGAACGAGTTGGGCTACGTCGAGCTCCATTGCCATTCAGCCTATTCGTTCCTCGACGGATCGTCGCAACCCGAGGAGCTCGTGCTCAGGGCCGCGGAGCTCGGGTACGAGGCGCTCGCGCTCACCGACCATGACGGCGTCTACGGCTCGCTCGAGTTCGCCCACGCGGCCAAGGCCTTCGGCGTCCGCCCGATCACCGGCGCGGAGGTGACGCTCGAGGGGGGATCGCACGTGACGCTGCTGGTGGAGACGCCGCACGGCTACGCGAACCTCTGCCGGCTGCTCACGCTCGCGCACGCCGACGACAGGCTCGAGCCGTCGCTGCCTCTGGAGGAACTCGCGATTCGCAACGACGGTCTCGTCTGCCTCTCCGGCTGCGCCCGCCACGGCCTGGCCGTCCGCGATCCGAACGCCGCCGCCCGGCTCGCCGCCGCGTTCGGCCGTGACCGCTTCTTCGTCGAGCTCCAGCGTCCGTACGAGCGCGGCGATGCCCGGCGCAACGCCACGCTGCGCGAGCTGGCCGAGACGCTCGCGGTGGAAACCATCGCCACGGGCGACGTGCACTCGCACAGCGATCGCCGGGCCGTGCTCCAGGACGCGCTTGTCGCCATCGGTCACCGGGCCACGCTGGACGGCTCCGAGCGCGAGCGGCGCGGCAACCGCGAGTGCGTCCTCCGTCCGCCGGCCGAGATGGCCGACCGCTTCCTCGTAGATGCCGCCGCCGTCGCCCGCACGGCCGAGCTCGCCGCTCGCCTCGAGTTCGATCTGACCCAGGAGCTCGGCTACCGCTATCCCGACTTCGCGGACGGCGAGGAGACGGCGGACGAGCAGCTGCGCCGCGTCTGCGAGCGCGCGTTCGCCGAGCGTTACGCCGGCGCGAACGGACACAAGCGGCGAGCCCGCGACCGCCTGGAGGAAGAGCTGCGGCTGATCGCCTACCTCGAGCTCTCCGGCTTCTTCCTCCTCCACTTCGAGGTGCTCGAGCTGGCGCGCGAGATCGCGCTCGACCTGCGCGGCCCGAGCGCGGCCAGAAACGCGCTGCCCCCAGGCAGAGGCCGCGGCTCATCGGTGGGCTCCATCGTCTGCTACCTCACGGGCCTTTCCCACGTCGATCCCGTCGCCGCCGGCCTCTCGCTCGGCCGCTTTCTCAACCGGGAGCTCGCCTCCGTCCCCGACATCGACCTCGATTTCCCGCGCGACGTCCGCGAACGGCTGATCGCGGAGGTGACCGAGCGCTACGGCCGCGAGCACGCAGCCCTGGTGGCGACCTTCTCGACGTATCACGCCCGCGGCGCGATCCGCGACGTCGGCAAGGCGCTCGGTCTGCCTTTCGCGGAGCTGGAGCGGCTCGCGCGCGTCACGAACGGCGACCCGCGCCGCGTGGAGGAGGAGCTGGCGGCGCTGCCCGACTCGAAGACGAAGCTCGCGTCGCGTCGCTGGCGAGCGCTCGGGTGGCTCTGCAAGGAGATTGCCGGGTTGCCGCGCCACCTTTCCCAGCATCCGGGCGGGATGGTGATCTCGTCACGGCCGCTCGTCGAGCTCGTGCCCGTGGTGCCGGCGGCGATGGAGGGACGGCAGCTCTGCCAGTGGGACAAGGACTCTTGCGCCGACGCCGGCTTCCTGAAAATCGACCTGCTCGGGCTGGGGATGCTCTCTGCCATCGAGGACTGCGTCGAGCGGATTGCACTCGCACGCGGAGAGACAGTCGACCTTTCGCGCATTCCGCTCGACGACCAGGGTGTCTACGGGGAGATCCAGGCCGCCGACACCGTCGGCACGTTCCAGATCGAGAGCCGCGCGCAGATGCAGAGCCTCCTGCGCACACGCCCCGAGAACATGGACGACCTCACGGTGCAGGTGGCGCTCGTCCGTCCGGGGCCGATCCAGGGGGGCGCCGTCCACCCGTACATCGATCGGCGAGCGAAGCGCCGCGTGGACCCTTCGTTTCCCATCGAGTACGACCATCCGCTGCTGGAGGAGGCGCTCGAGGAGACGTTCGGGGTCGTCGTCTTCCAGGACCAGGTGCTGGAGGTGGCGATGGCGCTGGCCGGGTTCTCGATCGGCGAGGCAGAAGGGCTGCGCCGTGCGATGAGCCGCAAGCGCTCGCTGGAGGCGCTGGAGGCGTTTCGCGAGCGCTTTGTCGAGGGAGCAGCGGCGAACGGCGTCGACGCGGAGACGGCGAACCGCGTCTACGACAAGCTCGCCGCCTTCTCGGGCTTCGGCTTCCCCAAGTCGCACGCCGCTGCCTTCGCGCTGCTCGCATACCAGTCGGCGTGGCTGCGCCGCTATTACGAGGCGGAGTTCCTCTGCGCGCTGCTCAACGCCCAGCCGATGGGCTTCTACCCGCCGGCCAGCCTTGTCCGCGACGCTCAGCGGCGCGGGGTGACGGCGCTGCCGCCGGACGTGAACGCGAGCGATGCGTCGTGCTCCGTCGAGGACGGCGCTGTGCGCATCGGCGTCGGCTACGTGCAGGGAGTGGGGGAGACGGAGGCCGAGGCGATCGCAGCTGGGCGGCCGTACGAGGATCTCCGCGACCTCGTCCAGCGGGCGCGGGTCGACCGCGACGTCTTCCAGGCGCTCGTCGAGGCCGGCGCGTGCGACTGCTTCGACGAGCCGCGGCGGGTGCTGCTCTGGCAGCTCGGGCTCGTGCCCCGCCAGCAGGCCGCGGGCGGCGGCGCACGCCAGCTCGCTCTGCCGCTGGAGCCGACGGCTGAGACTCCGGCGCTACCCGAGCAGACCGCCTGGGAGCAGATGCTGGCCGATTACCGCGGAACGGGGCTTTCGGTCGGCGTGCATCCCTTCGAGCTCCTGCGTCCCCACCTGTCGCCGGAGGTCGTGGCGACGGTAGAGCTGCCCAACCTCGCCGACCGCTGCCAGCTGACGGTGGCGGGGATGGCGATCGCCCGCCAGCGCCCGATGACCGCGAACGGCATCGTCTTCATGCTGCTCGAGGACGAACATGGTCTCGTCAACCTCGTGGTACCGCCGCAGGTGTACGAGCGCCATCGGGCGCTCGTGCGCGGCGAGCCGCTGCTCTCGGCGCGAGGCCGCCTGGAGAAAGTGGGCCGGAACATCAACGTCGTCGTGTCGGAGCTCGAGAGCCTCGGCCCGCTCGCCCGCGAGCTGGCCGGCCTCGCCGAGGTGCGCTCCGCGCTGCCCAAAGCTCACCACTTCGGCCACCGCTGACCTACGCTCTCCGCGTGACCGATGTGCAGTTCGCTCGCAGCGCCGATATCGACATCGCGTACCGCGTCGTGGGAGACGGCCCCGTCGACCTCGTATACGTCGAGGGTGCGTACTCCCATCTCGAAGTCGCCTGGGAGCTTCCCCAGTACCGTCGCTGGTGCGAGCGGTTGGCCGAGTTCACGCGTCTGATCATCTTCGACAAGCGCGGGATGGGGATGTCCGATCGCGTCCCGGGAACGACGACGCTCGAGGAGCGGATGGACGACATCCGCGCGGTCATGGAGGCCACCGGCAGCGAGCGGGCGGCCGTCATGGGCGAGTCCGAAGGCGGTCCGCTAGCCATGTTGTTCGCTGCAGCACATCCGACGCGAACGGTGGGGTTGATTCTCCAGGGCGCCGAAGTACGGGAGCGCGAGGACGACGACTGGCCGTGGAGGCAGTCGACAGAGGAGGAGTTCGAGGAGTACATCGCAAGCCTTCCGGAACACTGGGGCCGGGGAGAAGGGTTTCAGCGCCTGGTGCCGAGCCTCGGCGACGTCGAGTGGGGACGGGCCTGGCTGGCAAAGCTCGAGAAGAACGCCGTCACACCCTCTGCTTGGGAGGGGTTCGCGCGCATGGCGTTCGACATCGACGTGCGGCACGTCGTCTCGGCGATAACTGTGCCGACACTCGTCATCCACGCGGTCGACGACGAGATCTGTCACGTCGAGAACGCCCGCTTTCTCGCCCGTACGATCCCCGGCGCCCGGTATGTCGAGCTGCCGGGTGGGGACCACGTGCCGTGGTTCGATCCCGACGTAGTGCTTGCGGAGATCCGCGAGTTCCTGACAGGGCGGCGCGAGGCGGCAACGCCCGACCGTGCGCTCGCAACGGTGTTGTTCACCGATCTCGTCGGCTCTACGGAACGCGCAGCGGAGCTCGGCGACCGCCGCTGGCGCGATCTCTTGGAACAGCACCACGCCGCCGTGCGGCGCGAGCTGGCGCGCTTCGACGGCCACGAGCAGGACATCGCAGGCGACGGGTTCTTCGCGACGTTCGACGGCCCCGCGCGCGCGATCCGCTGCGCTTCGGCGATCATCGACGGGCTACGTCCTCTCGACCTTAAAGTGCGCGCCGGCTTGCACACCGGGGAGGTCGAACTGCACGACGGCAAAGTGGCGGGGATCGCAGTCAACATCGGAGCGCGCGTGGCTGCTGAGAGCGGTCCGGGCGAAGTGCTCGTTTCGAGCACGGTAAAGGACCTCGTGGCGGGCTCCGGCCTCGACTTCGAGGATCGCGGGACGACGAGTCTCAAGGGCATCCCCGGCGAGTGGCGGCTCTTCGCCGTCCGCGCCGACTAGCCGTGCCGAACTTCCCCGTCCTCGACCGCGTGGCCTACCTCAATGCGGGGACCTTCGGGCCGCTGGCGCAGGAAACGGTCGACGCAATGGTTGCGCAGGAGAACCTCGAGCTCGAGCAGGGCCGGAGCGGCAAGCCGTACTTCGACAACCTGGTCGGGACTCGCGGTCGGGTGCGCGAGCTCTTCGCCGGGCTGCTCGGCACCACGCTCGGCCAGGTCGCGGTGACCGCGTCCACGACGACGGGCTGCCAGATCGTGCTCTCCGGGCTTCGGCTCGAAGCAGGCGATGAGATCGTGACCACCGACGAGGAGCACTTCGGCCTGCTCGGCCCGCTGCACGTCTCCGGCGCGCGGGTGCGAGTGGCAGCGACTCGAGGTCGTACGGGGGAGGAGGCGCTCGAGGCGGTGCTCGGTGAGGTCGGCCCACGCACGCGTCTCGTGGCGCTTTCGCACGTGTCCTGGATGACAGGCCACATCCTCCCGCTCGACGAGATCAAGTCGCGGACGAACGTGCCGCTGCTCGTCGACGGTGCGCAGTCCGTCGGCGCGATTCCCGTCGAGCTCGGCGACGTCGACTTCTACACGGTCTCCGGGCAGAAGTGGCTCTGTGGCCCGGACGCCACGGGCGCGCTGTACGTCCGGGACGTGGACGCACTGACTGTCGCGCTGCCCACGTACTGGTCACGCGAGGCGCACGAGCCGGACGGGGCGTTCGAGCCGGTGGAAAGCGCACAGCGCTTTGACACGGGGCCGATCCCTGTGCCGTCACTCGCCGGGCTAGAGGTCGCGCTGCAGGCCGCGCCGCCGTCATGCTATGACGACGCACGCGTGCTCACCGGGCGCTGCCGCGAGCTGCTTTCCCAGCGCTTCGACGTCGTGACCGCGCCCGGCCAGGGGACGCTTGTCACGTTCGTGCCCGAGGGCGACTCCGCCGAGACGGTCGCTCGCCTCTTCGACGCCGGCGTCGTGGTGAGAGACATCCCCGAGACGGGCTGGGTACGGGTCTCGTGCGGTTACTGGAACACCGAGGAGCACTTGCAGCGGCTAGCCGACGCGCTCGCGTAGCAAGTGGCCATCCTCGTCCGCAGCTGGAATGTCTTCCACGGCAGGACGCTCTCACCCGGGCGCCGCGCCTACCTCCGAGAGGCGATCGAGCTGGCGACGCAAGACGACCCAGACGTGGTGTGTCTCCAGGAGCTGCCCCAGTGGTCGCTCGAGCGGCTGGAGAAGTGGACCGGCATGGCCGCGTCGCCGGCGCGCACGCGGTATCGGCTCGGCGGCCTGGGACGCAGACCGACCGACCTCCACCACGGCAGGTTCCGCTCGTTGCTCACAGGGCAGGCCAACGCCGTGCTCGTCGCCCGTCGACACGCGGTTACCGAGCATCGCACACTCGTCCTCAACGGCCGCCTGTTCGTGGCGCGAGAGGCGCGCCGCCTTCGCCTCGAGGCTAACGTCGCGCTGGCATGGACGCGCGAGCGGCGGGTTGCCCAGGCGCTTCGCATCGTTCCCGCTTCCGGTGGCTCAATCGTGCTGCTTCACCTGCACCTGACGCACCTGCACGACCGTCGCCTCGCCGAGACGGAGCTACGCCGCGCCGTCCGCTTCGGGGAGGAGCTCGCCACCGAGGACGAGCCGCTCGTGGTGGCGGGCGACGTGAACCTCACACCGACTTCGCCTGCCATGGCGGAGCTGACCGCAGCCGGCTTCTCGCCGGCCGGTCCGCTGATCGACCACGTCCTCGTGCGAGGGGCGCCCTCTACGCCGCTCTCCGTCTGGCCCGTCGAGCGCCGCACGGTCGACGGCCGCGTGCTCTCCGACCACCCGCCGGTCGAGCTGGAGCTCACCGTGAGAGGTAGCTAGAGTGCCCCGTCGATCATGAGACGGAGCACGCTGACGATGACGATTTCTGCGCTGGTCGCGACCGCCGCCGCGGCGTCCGGAATCGCGCTTGGCTCGCCGGGAGCCGCACGCCCCGCTTTCGCGCCGGCCTACGTGGGCACGGCGCAGGGCACCCTGCGGATGCCGGGACGCACCGACACGTGGACGGTGCAAGGACTGACGTTCAAGCTCAAGAACGCGCGACTGGCCCGCGGGCGCTGGGGTGGCACCTACCTCGTGACCGGGGGGAAGGTGACATTCACTAGCAAGGCCACCGGAGAGTGCAAGTCCAACACGACAGCGAGCTTCTCGCTCGGCCGGCTGCCCTGGGACAAGGGGAGCATCTCGTTCCTGCAGAACCTTCGCGAGCCCGGCTACGACTACCTCGCCCGCGTGACGAAGGAGCATCCGGTGAAGGTCACTCAGCAGTGCAACGATCGCGGTGAGACGTACACGAGACAGGAGATCGTGAGCACGGCTGGAGGGCTGTGGCTACTCACGGATATCGGCGAACGACTCTTCCCCGGCAAGCGCCTGAGCGGAAGCCACAGGGAGCAGTCGTACGACGGCACCGGCACGAGGACCTGGACGTGGAACCTTGCG
Source organism: uncultured Actinomycetes bacterium (assembly GCA_963704335.1). GTDB lineage: Bacteria > Actinomycetota > Thermoleophilia > Gaiellales > Gaiellaceae > PALSA-612. The sequence goes on along the minus strand of OY969889.1, from coordinate 2,547,460 downwards.
CCGCGCCGCTAGTCGCCGCGGTCGCTAAGCCGTCTTCAACCCGAGCTGGCCGGCGATCGGCCGCAGCGCCTCGATGACGTTGGCGATGTGCTCGTCGAGCTCGAGTCCGAGCTCCTCGGCGCCGCGGTAGACCTCCTCGCGGTGCACGCCGGCCGCGAACGAAGGCTGCTTCAGCTTCTTGCGCACCGACTTGGGCTCCAGCGTCGCGATCCCGTCGGGCCGCACGTAGCCGCACGCCGTCACGAAGCCGGACAGCTCGTCGCAGGCGAACAGCGTCTTCTTCAGCTGGGTGTCGCGCGGCATCTCGAGATGCTCGGCGTGCGAGAGGACGCTCTCGACGACCTCCTCCGGATAGCCCTCTTCGCGGAGGATGGGCGCTCCGTCCTGTGGATGCTTGTCCAGCGTGGGATGGATCTCGTAGTCGAAGTCGTGCAGGAGGGCGACGACGCGCCACTGCTCCTCGTCCTCGCCGAAGTGACGCGCGTACCAGCCGACGGAGGCCTCGACGGCGAGGGCGTGCCGCAGCAGCGGCTCGGCCTTCGTGTACGTCGTCAGCGTCTCCCAGGCCTGGTCGCGGGTGGGAGTCATGGGCGGGTAGGGTACCGTCGCCGTGGAGACCGTCGTCGCCGACGCCTTGAGGCAGTCGTTCGTGATCGAAGGAGGGCATGCGCTCTCCGGCCACGTGCAGGCTGCCGGCAACAAGAACGCCGCGCTGCCCATCCTCGCCGCCTGCATGCTCACGGCCGAGCCGGTCGAGCTCTCCAACGTTCCGCGCATCGTCGACGTGGACACGATGCTGGCGCTCCTGCGCGGCACCGGCGCCGAGGCCGACTGGGTGGGCCCGAACGAGGTCCGCGTCGATGCGTCGGGGGTCACCACGACGGAGCTCGACGAGGAGCTCTGCAACCAGATCCGGGCGTCGATTCTCCTCTCGGGCCCGCTGCTCGCCCGCTTCGGCACGGCGATCATCCCGCCGCCGGGCGGGGACGTGATCGGCCGCCGCCGGATCGACACTCACATCCACGCGCTGGTCGCGCTCGGCGCCGATGTCGAGTCCGGTCAGCGTTACGAGATGCGCGCGGACCGGCTCCGCGGCACCGCGCTCTTCCTTGACGAAGCGAGCGTGACCGGGACGGAGAACGCGATCATGGCCGCCGTGCTCGCCGAGGGCGAGACGGTGCTCCAGAACGCCGCCTGCGAGCCGCACGTTCAGGACCTCTGTCGGCTCCTCGTGACGCTCGGTGCGGACATCGACGGCATCGGTGCGAACGTCCTGCGTATCCGCGGCGTCGAGTCGCTGGGCGGGGGCTCGCACCGCATCTGCCCGGAGCACATCGAGGTGGCGAGCTTCATCGGGCTGGCGGCGGTCACGGGCTCGGACATCACGATCGACGGCGCCGCGCCCGGCGACCTGCTCGCGGTGCTGCCCGCGCTCGAGCGGCTGGGCGTCCGCGTGGAGTCGGACGGCGACTCGATCCACGTCCCCGCCGATCAGGAGCTCGTGATCCAGGACGACCTCGGCGGGCAGATTCCCAAGATCGAGGACGGCATCTGGCCGGCTTTCCCGTCCGACCTGACCTCGATCGCCGTGGTCGTCGCCACCCAGGCTCACGGCACGATCCTCGTCTTCGAGAAGATGTTCGAGAACCGCCTGTTCTTCGTCGACAAGCTCGTCGGCATGGGCGCGCGGATCATCATCTGCGACCCGCACCGCGTCGTGGTCTCGGGGCCGGCGAAGCTCTACGGGGGGCGGCTGGAGAGCCCGGACATCCGGGCCGGCATGGCGATGCTCATCGCCAGCCTCTGCGCCGAGGGCATCTCGACGATCGGCAACATCGCTCAGATCGACCGGGGCTACGAGCGAGTCGACGAGCGGTTGCGCTCGCTCGGGGCGCGGATTGAGCGCGTCGACACCTGAGCCGGCCGGCGCGGGCCTCCGCGTACGCGCGGAGATCTCGGACACGGCGCGCTCGAGTGTCGAGACCGGCATTCCCGTGCTCGACCACCTGGTGGGCGTCATGGCCAGGTACGCGTCGCTCGACCTGGCGCTCGAGGTGGAGCCGGGCTCGGCAGCCGCCGAGGCCTCGGCCGCGGGGAGGGCGCTCGGCGAGGCGCTCGAAGGCCATCTCCGCAGGCCCGGTGCACAGGGCTACGGATCGCTGTCGTTGCCGGCCCGAGAGGCGCTCGCGCACGTCGCGCTCGAAGTCTCCGGCGAGCCGCTCGTAGTCTCCAACGTCGACCTCTCTCAGGCGCACGTCGGCGGGCTGGCGGCGGACGTGATCGGAGACTTCCTGGACAGTTTCGCCGTCGGCGCCGGCCTGACGCTGCACGTCCGTCTGCTGGAAGGCGACGACCCCGAGCACGTGCTCGACGCGATCTTCAAGGCGCTGGGCGCGGCGCTGGCACGCGCCTGCGCATCACCAACCACCGGAGGGAGCTGACATGGGCAAGAACGTCGTTCGCACGGAGGCAGCACCCGCGCCCTTTCACGGCGCGCCGTACTCGCAGGCGATCGTCGCCGGCGGGTTCGTATTCACGGCCGGCCAGGTCGGCCTGCAAGCGGACGGCTCGGGACTCGCAGGGGACACGATCGAGGAACAGACAGAGCAAGTGTTCAAGAATCTCGGCGCCATTCTCGAGGCAGCCGGAAGCGGCCTCGACCGGATCGTCAAGACGACCGTCTTCCTCGCCGACTTCGGACAGTTCGACGGCATGAACGAGGTGTACCGGCGCTACGTCGGAGACCAACCGCCTGCGCGCTCGACGTTCCAGGTGTCGGCCCTGCCGGCCGGCGCGCTCGTCGAGATCGAGGCCGTCGCACTGGTCTAGGAGGGTCTCCTAGCGGCGCAGAGGCACAATCTCGGTGCCATGCGGGCCGAGACAGTCATTGCCACGCACGCGAACACCGACTTCGACGCGCTCGCGTCGATGCTCGCCGTGCGCCATCTCTATCCGGGCGCCGTCGTGTGCCTGTCCGGCGCGCTGAACCGCAATGTCAGGGAGCTGTGCCGGTTGTACGCGGAGGAGCTGGAGCTCGTCGAGGCGTCGCGTCTCGAGCTGGACTCGGTGCGGCGGCTGATCGTCGTCGAGGCGGCGAGCGCCAGCCGGCTGGCGGAGCTCGAGCCGCTGGCGCTCGATCCGAACGTAGAGAAGGTGATGTTCGACCACCACGCCGGCGAGGCCCCGGACTGGGCGCGGCCGGAGAACGTCGTCCTGTCCGAGGATGGGGCGCTGACGACGACGCTCGTCGGCATCCTCGCCGAGCGGGAAGTCGCTGTGTCTCCGCTCGAGGCGACGATCTTCGCGCTCGGCATCCACGAGGACACGGGCTCGTTGACCTACCCGTCGACGAGGCAGCGCGACGCGGATGCACTGTCGTGGTGCCTGCGGCACGGCGCGCGCCAAGAGCTGCTCGAGAGCTACCTCCACACGCCGCTCGCCCCCGACGAGCGCGAGTTGCTCGACGCGCTCATCGACGCACTGGAGCCGCACCACGTCGACGGATTGAACGTGCTCGTGGCGTCGCTCAGCTGGCCGAGCTATGTGGAGGGAGTCTCGAACCTCGCGCACAAGATCGTCGACCTCACCGACTGTCGAGGCCTCGTGCTGCTCGTGGAGATGGAGCGGCGTGTCTTCTGCGTCGTTCGCAGCCGTTCGCCGGCGTTCGACGCTGCCGCGGCAGCTGCCGCCCTCGGCGGAGGCGGTCACGAGCAGGCCGCGTCGGCCATCTTCCGCGGGTCGCTGGCGGATGCGTGCGCGGAGCTGCTGGGCGCGCTGCCCGGGGCGGTCCAGGAGCCCCTGCGCGCACGTGACGTCATGTCGAAGCCGGCCCGCACGGTCGAGCCGACCGAGACCGTCGCCGAGGCGATGACGCTCTGTCAGCGCTACGGCCAGAGCGGCGTGCTCGTGCTCGACGGCGGTCGTCTCGTCGGCTCGGTGGGGAGGGAGGATCTCGACCGCGCGATCGGTCACGGCCTCTCGCACGCGCCGGTCAAGGGGATCATGAGCGGCCGCGTGCCGACTGCCTCCACCGATGCCGGCCTGGTCGAGCTCCAGCAGCTGCTGGCCGAGTCCGCGGAGGGGAGGATCGCGATCGTGGACGGGGAAGGCGTCACGGGCGTGGTCACGCGGAGAGATCTCCTGCGCGCGCTCGGCGAGCCCGCCGAGCCGCCGCACGAGACCGGGGAGTCGATCGCAGCGGAGTTGCTCGCCCTCGAGCGGCTCCAGCCGGTCTTCGCTGCCATCTCCGCGGCCGGCGACGGTGTCGAGGGCGTCTATCTCGTCGGCGGCACCGTGCGCGACATCCTGCTCGGCGAGCAGAGCTTCGACGTCGACATTGCCGTGGAGGGGGATGCGATCTCGCTTGCTCGTCGGATCGCGGGGGAGCTCGGCGGCCGGACACGCGAGCACGAGAAGTTCGGCACCGCCGTCGTCGTGTACGGCGACAGTCAGCGTGTCGACGTCGTCACGGCACGCACCGAGTTCTACGATGCGCCGGCCGCGCTGCCTGCGGTCGAGCACGCGTCGATTCGTGAGGATCTCTACCGCCGCGACTTCACCGTCAACGCCATGGCGGCGTCGCTCAAGGCCGAGGACTTCGGGCGCCTCGTCGACCCGTTCGGTGGGCGCGCCGACCTCGCCGCCGAGACCGTGCGCGTCCTCCACAACCTGTCGTTCATCGAGGACCCGACGCGGATCTTCAGGGCCATCCGTTACGAGAACCGATACGGCTTCCGCATGGACGAACACACGGCGCGCCTCGCCCGTTCGTGCGTGGAGATGGGACTGGTAGGCGACCTCTCGTCGGCCCGCCTGCGCGACGAGCTGACCGCCCTGCTTGAGGAGGGGAAGGTCGGGCATTCCCTGCCTCGCCTGGCCGAGCTCGGTGCCGCGAGCGCCATTCATCCGCATCTGGCCGCCGACGACGAGGCCGTCCGGCTCTTCGATCGGGCTCGCCAGCTGGCCCGGGAGCTCGAGATCGACGTTCCCGACTGGCGGCTCGGCCTGGCGGTGCTCGCCCGTCGCATGTCGGCCTCGGAGGTCTCCGACTGGCTCGATCGGGTCAAGGTGCGCCGGCGGGATGCCGAGCTCGTAGCCGCGGCTGTGGTGGTCGGTCCGCGCATCGCCGCTCGCCTGGGCGAAGAGCCGTTGCCGGCGTCGGAGATCGTCACGATGTCCGAGCAGTACGCGCCCGATGCGCCGCTGTTCGCGCTCGCGCTCCAGGAGCTTCCGGCGCTACGCCGGTACTTCGAGGAGCTCCGGCACGTTCGGCTCGACGTGGCCGGCGCCGAGCTCGCCGAGCTAGGCCTCGGAGAGTCGCCGCGCGTGGGGGAGATTCTCGCCGAGCTTCGCCGCCGCAAGCTCGACGGCGAGCTGGACGGCCGCGATGCCGAGCTGGCGGCCGCGCGCGAGCTGATCGAACGGGCGTGACCGAGCCCGAGCTCATTCGCTGGGACGCGCCCGGGCCCTACGAGGTCGTGTTCTCCACGAGGAAGGGCGGCGTCAGCGACGGAGCCTATGCATCGCTCAACCTCGGGTTTCTGAGCGGCGACGACCGTGAGCTCGTGCAGGAGAACCGCGAGCGGCTCTACCAGGCGGCGGGAGCGCATCCGGAGCGGGTGAGCTGGCCCCGGCAGGTGCACGGCGCGGGTGTCGTCCGTGGCGGTACGCGTGGCGAGGAAGCGGACGCCATCTGGACGGACCAGGCCGGCGAGGCGGTGATGGTCGTCACCGCGGACTGCGTGCCCGTTGCGCTGGCCCGCATCGGCGGCAGGCCTGCGGTCGCGCTTGCGCACGTGGGCTGGCGCGGCCTGCTGGCCGGTGTCGTGCCCGCCGCCATGGCTGCCCTGCATAGCCGGCACGTGGCTGCCGCAATTGGGCCGGCCATCGGTTCGTGCTGCTACGAGGTCGGTGCTGACGTGGCCGAGCCCGTTCGGAAGGCATACGGGCCCGACCTGATACGCGATGGGAGGCTCGACCTGCCGGCTGCCGTGGAGCGGGCGCTCGGAAACGCCGGCTGCGTGCGCGTCGACCGTTTCGACGAGTGCACGGCCTGTCATTCCGAGCAGTACTTCTCACACCGCCGCGATGAAGGACGCACCGGGCGTCAGGGGGCGATCGCCTATGTCGCCTGAGGAGATTCGCGAACGCTACGAGCGAGTGCGCACCGAGGTCGGTCCTGACGTGACGGTAGTGGCCGCGACGAAGTACGTGCCGCTCGACGAGATGGGCATCCTCGCCGAAGCGGGCATCCCGGTCGTCGGCGAGAACCGCGCACAGGATCTCGAGGCGAAGCACGAGACGCTCGGCGACGCGTTCCGCTGGCACTTCATCGGCCACCTCCAGAGCCGCAAGGCGGGAACGGTCAACGCGATGTGCGAGCTCGTGCACTCGCTCGACTCGGAATCCGCGGCTCGCAGGCTCGAGATTCCCGCGCTCGTGCAGGTGAATCTCGCCGGCGAGCAGTCGAAGTCGGGTGTCGCACCGGACGAGCTCGAGCAGTTCCTCGCCGGGTGTCCGGCAGAGATCGTCGGGCTCTCCACGATGCCGCCGCTCGCGGACGATCCGGAGGAGTCCAGACCGTACTTCCGCCGCCTGCGCGAGCTCGCGGAGGGGCATGGCCTGACTCAGCTCTCGATGGGCACGACGCAGGATTACCGCGTCGCCGCGGAGGAGGGAGCGACGCTGGTGAGGGTAGGCGCAGTTCTGTTCCAGGGCTAAGATCCGTCCATGAGCCTCGGCGACGTCTGGCATCGAACGCTCGTCTACTTCGGCATTGCCGAGGAGTACGACGAGGCCTGGGACGAGGAGTACCTGAGCGACGAGACGCCCCCCAACGCCGCCGCGCCCGTGGAGCCCGTCTACGCGGAGCGGTCGAGCACGAATGTCAGGCGGCTCCCTCGCCGCCGGGAGTCCGACCACGACTACGACGACTGGACGTCAGGTGAGACTCGGGCCGCCGAGGTTGCGTCTCCGCGCACCGGCCCCCGTGTGGTGCCTCCGCCCGACGGCGGTATCGCCCAGGTGCACCTGGTGGTGCCCCGCGGCTTCAACGACGCGAAGCAGATCGCGGATCGCTTCAAGCGCTCGATGCCGGTGATCATCAACCTTCAGGATGCGGACGTCGAGCTGTCGAAGCGGCTGATCGACTTCTCCAGCGGGCTCACGTACGCCCTGAACGGCACCATGCAGCGCATCTCGGACAAGGTGTTCCTGCTCACGCCGCCGAACATCGAGGTGTCGGCAGAGGAGCGCGCCAAGGCGCTCGAACGCGGCGGCTTCTACAACCAAGCCTAAATCGGCCGAAAGTCTCACGACTTTCGGCCGCGAAGGTGTTCTCCGAGAGCCGTGGTCAGCCGCTCCCGCACCGGTCGGGAGCGGCGGCGACATCGAATGACCGGCAATTCTATTTTTCGGCGCGTGGCCGGCTGGCGCCACAGGTAGGTGCAAGGAACCGGCGCAAGCGGCGCGAACTCACTGGCCGTGGGCGACGTGTACGCCAGCTTGACGCTGATCGCAGGTGCGATCGACTCGGTGCAGAGCTTCGTCACCGTGTTCATCTGGGTCTACACGCTGCTGATCTTCGCCTACGTGATCCTTTCCTGGGTCCGGTCGCCGTACACCACGCATCCCGTGGTGCGCTTCCTCCACGACGTGTGCGATCCGTATCTCCGGCTCTTTCGGCGGGTGTTGCCGCCGCTCGGGCCGGTCGATCTCTCACCGATCGTGGCCGTGGCAGCGCTGCTGCTTCTGCAGTACCTCATCAACGGCGTCCTCCTGGAGAACCTCAAGTGAAAGGGGACACCCCATGACGTATTCACCCGTCGAGCTCCGGCACGTGTCGCTCCAGCGCCGGCTGTTCGGCTACGACCGCGCCGCCGTCGACAAGATGCTCGACGACGTCGCAGACAGCTACGAGCAGGTGTGGCGTGACCGAGTCAACCTCGGCGACAAGATCGAGCGGCTGGAGGGCGAGCTCACCCGCCACAAGGAGCTCGAGCACCTGCTGCGGGCGACGCTGCTCTCGGCGGAGCAGGCTGCCAACACCGTCCGGGAGAAGGGCCGCTCCGAAGCGGATGAGATCGTCGAAGAGGCTCGCATAGAGGCTCGCGACATCACGCGACGAGCCCGGGCCGAGCGCGAGTCGCTGATGCTCGACGCACGGCGCATCCGGCTGCTGCTCAACGCAGCCCTCGACGCGATCGACGAGGTGCCCGCGGAAGACCTCGCCGAAGAGCCCCCCGTGGTCGAAGAAGAGGCCGCTTAGGCGTACCTATACTGGCGACGAGATGCCGGACACGGGCACACGCCTCAAGTTGCGGGTCGTCCCAGGGGCCGGGCGCAGCGAGGTCGTCGGCCGCTACGGAGAGGCCTGGAAGGTCCGCGTCGGCGTCGCACCCGAGCGCGGCCGGGCGAACGCAGAGCTCCTGGCGCTGCTCTCGGAGCGGCTCGACGTGCGGGCGGCGGAGCTCTCGATCGTCTCGGGCCACTCGGCTCGGGACAAGGTGGTCGAGCTGCAAGGTCTCTCGGCCGTCGAGGCCGCGAGCCGGATGGAGGGCTGACGCGGCGTGGCTGACACGGAGACGTACCGCAAGCGTCTGCTCGAGGAACGAGAGCGCGTCGTCGCTGCCCTCGACTATCTGCACGAGGAGAACGCCGGCTCGCTGAGAGAAGAGTCCGAGGAGGCGCCGATCGGAGACAACCTGGGCGAGACGGCGACCGTCACCCTTGACCGCCAGATCGACTACTCCCTCGAAGAGGCGTCGAACCACGTGCTGGCCGCCATCGACGCCGCCCTCGAGCGGCTCGACGCTGGAACGTACGGGACCTGCACCACCTGCGGGAAGCCCATCGGCGAGGACCGGCTGGAGGCCATCCCGTATGCGGCCCAGTGCATCGAGTGCCGTAGCCGGGAGGAGCGGGGCTGAGCGAGGCACCCCTCGAGACGCCCCGCGGCGATGAGAGCCGCCGCGACGGGCTGGCCGCGGTGTCCGTTGCCGAGCGCTCCCTCTCCGCGGACGCTGCGCAGTGGCTGTCGCTCGCCCTCGTGGCAGCCGCGGCGGTCTTCGCGGATCAGGTGACGAAGCACATCGTCTCCAGCCAGCTCGCGCTGGACGACGAGATCGAGATCGTCGGCCCGTTCTCCATCCATCACGTACAGAACTCGGGGATCGCGTTCGGCCTCTTTTCCGACGCGACGGCTGCCGTCATCGCCATCACGACCGTCGCCGTCGTGTGGATGCTGGTTTTCTTCGCCCGCGGCGGGGCGCGCCACCCGGTGCTGCCCGTCGCGCTAGGCCTCTTGATCGGCGGGAGCGTCTCCAATCTCGTCGACCGCGTGCGGCTCGGCCATGTGACCGACTTCCTCGACCTCCGCTGGTGGCCCGCTTTCAACATCGCGGACGTCTGCATCATCGTCGGTGTGATGTTGCTGCTGGGCACGATGCTCGCCGGCGAGCGAAGCCCACGTCGGCGCCAGGGCGCCTCGACGTTTCGCTCCTGATCTCGCTGCACGTACCGGAGACGGCCGCGGGCCTGCGACTCGACCGCTATCTGTCCGAGCAGGAGGAGGTCGGCTCGAGGGCGGCCGCCGAGCGGCTCATCGCAGGTGGTTCGGTGCTCGTTGACGGTGAGACCAGGCCGAAGAGCCACCGCGTGGCGGCCGGGGAGGAGATTCGCGTCGAGCTGCCTCAGGCCGAGCTCGAGCCGGCCGACGAGCCCGAGCCTGCCGGGCTCGGCATCGCCTGGGAGGACGAGCACCTGCTGGTGGTGGACAAGCCGGCAGGCGTCGTCGTCCATCCCGGAGCCGGGCGCAAGCACGGCACGCTCGCGGGAGCACTGCGCGGCCGCGGCGCCACCGGCGGGCCGGAGGACCGCGCGGGCATCGTGCACCGGCTCGACCGCGACACGTCGGGCCTGCTCGTGGTAGCGCGGAGCGAGGAGGCGTTCGGCCGCCTGCAGGGACTCGTACGCCGCAGGGCGCTCGAGCGCGAGTATCTCGCGCTCGTACGAGGCCGTCCGCAGTCGCGGCGTGGGCGAATCGAGGCGCCGATCGGCCGTGATCGTCAGCATCCCACGCGGCATTCGCTGGACACGCATACGCCGCGTGACGCTGTGACGCATTTCGAGGTGGCAGAGCTGTTGCCCGGCGAGACGCTCCTGCGGGTGAAGCTGGAGACCGGCCGCACGCACCAGATTCGCGTGCACCTGGCGGCGATCGGCCTGCCGGTGCTCGGAGATCGCATCTACGGCGTTCCGGGACTGGGCCTGGAGCGGCAGTTTCTCCACGCGTGCCGCCTGGCGTTTCCGCATCCGATCACGGGCGAGGAGATCGACGTCTCATCCGAGCTTCCGGCCGAGTTGCAAGAAGCACTTGCGCTAGCATCTGGCGACTAGCCAACGACCCGGCGGATGGGTCTCGGAGAGCGGTGCCGGCCCCTCGTGGCCGGTTCTCTCGGGGAACCGCCGGCAGTAGTCCAAATCAACCGAAGGGAGCACATCTCGTGTCTGTCGTGTCCATGAAGGACCTCCTGGAGGCCGGCGTTCATTTCGGCCACCAGACGCGTCGCTGGAACCCGAAGATGAAGCGATTCATCTTCGGAGAGCGCGGCGGCATCTACATCATCGACCTCACCCAGACCCAGGCGCTGCTCGAGGAGGCGCACACGCTCGTCTCCAACATTGCAGCCCGGCGCGGGACCGTGCTCTTCGTGGGCACGAAGAAGCAGGCGCAGGACGCCGTCTCCGAGCAGGCGAAGCGCGTCGGCATGCCGTACGTCAACAACCGCTGGCTGGGAGGGCTGCTGACGAACTGGCGGACGCTCTCCGAACGGATCGAGCACCTCCACGAGCTGCGGCGCTTGAAGACGGAAGGGCAGCTCGACCTGCTGCCGTCGAAGGAGCGAATCGCCATGGAGTCCGAGCTGGAGAAGCTCGAGGCGAACCTCGGCGGCGTTGCGGACATGAAGCGCCAGCCGGACGCGGTCGTCGTCCTCGACCTTCGCAAGGAGCAGCTCGCGGTGCGGGAGGCACGGCGGCTCAACATCCCGATCATCGGCCTCGTGGACACGAATGCCGATCCGGACGAGGCCGACCACGTCATTCCCGGCAACGACGACGCCATCCGCTCGTGCTCGCTCGTCGCGCGAGTGCTCGCCGACGGCGTCGAGGCGGGCAAGCAGCTCGTCAGCCCCGGTGAGATGGCGCAGGCGCAGGCCGCGCCCGAGGAGCCGGCAGAGGCTGAAGAGGCGGGCGAGACCGCCGAGCCTGCAGAGGCTGGCGAGACCGCCGAGCCTGCAGAGGCTGAGCAGGCCGTGGAGCCCGCAGAGGCCACGGTGGAGCCCGCAGACACCGCCGAGCCCGCAGAGGCGGCGGTGGAGCCTGCAGAGGAGCCGGCGGACGAGCAGGCCGAGCAGCCGGCGGAGGTGAAGACCTGATGTCGACCACGATTGCCGCCAGCCTCGTCAAGGAGCTCCGCGACCAGACCGGCGCGGGGATGATGGACTGCAAGCGCGCGCTCGAGGAGACGGGGGGCGACCTCGATGCCGCCCGCACGTTGCTGCGCGAGAAGGGTGTGGCCGACGCTGCCAAGCGCTCGGGCCGCGACACGACCGAGGGCAAGGTGGGCTACTCGATCAGCGAGGAGAGCGTGGCGGCGATGGTGGCCGTCGGCTGTGAGACGGAGCCCGTCTCGAACAACGAGGACTTCCTCGTCTACGCGCAACGCGTGCTCGGCGCCGTGCTGAAGGACGGGGTCAACGCCGTCGACTCGCTCGAGGACGAGCGCGTCGAGCTCGTCGCCCGCCTGGGCGAGAACATCGCCGTGGTCGGAGCCGCGCGCTACGAAGGCGCCGAGCACGAGATCCTCACCGCGTACGTCCACCCCCCTGCCAACAAGCTCGGCGTGCTGCTGCACGCCAAGGGCGAGCCCGATCTGGCGTACAAGGTGGCGATGCACATCGCGGCTGCGGCGCCGGTCTACGTGAGCAAGGAGAACGTTCCGGAGGCGGAGGTCGAGGCGGAGCAGGACATCCTGTCGAAGCAAGACGACGTACTCGACAAGCCGGAGCAGGTCCGCGAGAAGATCGTCGCCGGCAGGCTCGACAAGTGGTTCGAGGGGCACGTGCTCGCCGAGCAGGCGTGGATTCACGACACCGACCGGCGGGTCGGGGACGTCCTCGACGAAGCCGGCCTCGAGATCATCGAGTTCGCGCGCTTCGCAGTGGCAGAGTAGGGCCATGAGCGCCGACCCCCAGACGGTCGTACCGGCCGCGTTTTCCCGCGTCGTGCTCAAGCTCTCCGGGGAAGCCCTGAGCGGCGACCGCGAGTTCGGCATCGACCAGGAGCGCATCGAGTCGCTCGCCGGCGAGATCGTGTCCGTCCACGAGGACGGTACGCAGATCGCGATCGTCGTCGGCGGCGGCAACATCATCCGCGGCATGGAACGGGCGGCGGACGGGATGGACCGTGCGACGGCCGACTATGCGGGGATGCTCGCGAGCGTGCTCAACTCGGTGACCGTGCAGGACGCGCTGGAGCGGCGGGGAGCGCAGACCCGCGTGCTCTCGGCCCTGACGGTGGCCGAGGTTGCGGAGCCGTACATCCGCCGGCGCGCCATGCGGCACCTGGAGAAGGGCCGGATCGTGATCTTCGCCGGCGGGACGGGCAACCCGTTCTTCACGACCGACACCGCCGCGGCGCTGCGGGCGCTCGAGATCGGCGCCGAGGCGATCCTGATGGCGAAGAACGCCGTGGACGGCGTCTACGACGGCGACCCGCGGGTAAACCCGAACGCGTCCTTCATCCCCGAGCTCACGCACCTGGAGGCCATCGAGCGCGGGCTCAAGGTGATGGACACGACCGCACTCTCGCTCTGCATGGACAACGGCGTGCCGATCCTCGTCTTCGCGCTCGAAGAGGGGACGATCGGCCGCGTCGCCCGTGGCGAGCGTGTAGGAACCATCATCTCCTCGAACAAGACGACGGGAGGCAGCCGATGATCGACGAGTTCATAGCCGATGCCGTCCGCCGCATGGACAAGTCCGTGGACACGACGCAGCACGAGTTCAACGGCGTCCGCACGGGCCGTGCCTCGGCGGCGCTGCTCGACCGCATCCAGGTCGATTACTACGGCCAGCAGACGCCGCTCAATCAGCTGGCCACGATCAACGCCCCGGAGCCCCGCCTGCTTACCGTCCAGCCGTTCGACCCGTCCTCGCTCAAGGGCATCGAGAAGGCGATCATGGAGTCGGACCTCGGTCTGCAACCGGCGAACGACGGCAAGCTCATCCGCCTGCCGATCCCGCAGCTGACCGAGGAGCGGCGCAAGGAGCTGGTGAAGGTCGTCCGGCATCTGGCCGAGGAGGGTCGCGTGGCCGTCCGCAACGTCCGCCGCGACGTCATGCATCACCTGAAGGAGCTCGTGGACTCCGGCCAGGTCGGCGTCGACGAGGAGCATCGGGCCGAAGACCACGTCCAGAAGCTCACCGACGAGCACACGCACAAGATCGACGAGCTGCTGAAGAGAAAAGAAGCCGAGATCATGGAAGTCTGAGGCGGCGGCCTCCTTGAACCTGCTCACCCGCATCCGCTCGCTCTGGACGCTCCGGCCGCCCGAGGACGACCACGATCTTTCCGATCGCGCACGCGCCGTGGCGATCATCATGGACGGCAACGGGCGCTGGGCGCGAGGCCGCGGCCTGCCGGTTGCAGAGGGTCACAGGGCCGGCACGAAGGCGCTGCGCAAGGCGGTCGAAGCTGCCATCGAGCTCGACGTCGAGTCACTCGCCGTCTACGCGTTCTCCACGGAGAACTGGTCGCGGACGCGCGACGAGATCGACACGCTGATGGAGATCTTCGGCGAGACCATCGACCGCGAGTTCCCCGACCTGGTGCGCCAGGGAGTGAGCGTGCGGTTCATCGGACGCCGCGATCGCGCACCTGACGAGCTGCAGCGCAAGATGGCCAGCCTGGAGCGGCAGACGACCGAGAACACGACGCTCCGTCTCTGGATCGCGTTCGACTACGGCGGGCGTGCCGAGATCGTGGAGGCCGCGCGAAAGCTCGTCGAGTCCGGTGTCGAGCCGCGCGAGATCGACGAGAACGTCTTCGCGGCCTACCTCAACGCGCCGGAGATGCCGGATCCCGATCTGCTCATCCGCACGTCCGGGGAGCTACGGGTATCCAACTTCCTGCTCTGGCAGCTGGCGTACACGGAGCTCGTGTTCGTCGACCGCCACTGGCCCGACTTCTCGCCCAGAGACCTCGAGGCTGCCCTGTCTGCCTACGCCCGCCGCCGCCGCCGTTTCGGCGGTCGATGAGCTCGCTCGCCACCCGCCTGCTCGTCGCGGCCATCGGGCTGCCGCTGGTGCTCGCCGCGCTGTGGGCCGGAGGCTGGTGGCTGTTCGGACTCGTCATGCCTGCTGCGCTGCTCGCGCTCCACGAGTTCTTCGCGATGACGAAGCCGCTGCGGCCGATCGCACTCGCGGGCTACGCCGGTCTCGCCGGCGTGCTCGTCGCGCTGCAGCAGGCGGAGCTCTTGTGGGCGCTTGGCGCCCTGCTGGGGACGCTCGCGCTCGCGTTCCTGCTCAAGGGGCTCGCTGCCACGCAGGGCTCGGCGACTGTCTCCGTCAGCGTGACGTTGCTGGGAACGGCGTGGATCGGGCTCGGGCTTGGCTGCGTGCTCCTGCTGCGCGACACTCCGGAGTTCGGCTTCGTCGTGTCACTGGCGGTGCTGCTGGCAGTCTTCGCCGACGACACGGCCGCGTACTTCGGGGGCCGTGCGCTCGGACGCCACAAGCTCGCGCCTGCGATCTCTCCCGGCAAGACGTGGGAGGGCTTCGTCTTCGGCACGCTGGCGGCGATCCTCGTCGTCTTCGTGACGCTCTACGAGGACCGCGAGGAGTTCCTCACGATCGGTGAGTCGCTGCTTCTCGGTGTCGCGGTTGCGCTGGCCGCTCCGCTCGGCGATCTCTTCGAGTCGATGCTCAAGCGCGATCTGGGAGTCAAGGACTCGGGACGGCTGTTGGCAGGCCACGGGGGCGTCCTGGACCGGGTCGACGCGATTCTCTTTGCCTTCCCGGCCGCGTACTTCGTAGTCCACGCACTCCTAACGTGAGTGCAACGACAGAGCCGTACACTGGGCGCGTGAAACGAGTCGCGCTGCTCGGGGCCACCGGCTCGATCGGCCGTCAGGCCATCGAGATCATCGCTGCGAACCAGGAGCTCGAGCTCGTCGCGGCTGCTTCCGGCTCGCAAGCCGTCGACGGGCTCGCACCCTTGACGCAGGTCGGCGGCGACCTGACCGAGTTGCTCGAGCGTGCCGATCCCGACGTCGTGCTGAACGCCGTCGTGGGCTTCGCGGGCCTGCCGGCCACTCTCTGGGCGCTCGAGGCGGGGGTCGATCTCGCACTAGCTAATAAGGAGAGCCTCGTTGCGGCGGGTGAGCTCGCCCTTGCGGCGCAGGAACGGGGAGGAGGCTTGCTGCTGCCCGTGGACTCGGAGCACTCGGCGTCCTTCCAGTGTCTGGAAGAAAGGAGCCCCGAGTCGGTGGAATCGCTGGTGCTCACCGCCTCCGGAGGCCCGTTTCGCGGTAAATCCGCCGACGAGCTTGCCGACGTAACCCCGAGTGATGCGCTTGCTCATCCCACCTGGAACATGGGCCCGAAGATCACGATCGACTCGGCGACGCTCGCGAACAAGGGCCTCGAGCTGATCGAGGCGCACTTCCTGTTCGGCCTCTCCTACGACCGGCTGGAGGTCGTGGTGCACCCGACGTCGATCGTCCATGCGCTCGTGCGCTTTCGCGACGGCGCGGCGCTTGCGCATCTCGGCTACCCGGACATGCGCGTTCCCATCTCGTACGCGCTCACGTACCCGGAGCGGGCAGCCACTGAGGTGCCGCACCTCGATCTGACGGCGCTGACGCTCGAGTTTCATGCGCCCGACCTCGAGACATTCCCGCTGCTCGGGCTTGCCCGTGAGGCGGGAGAGCGCGGCGGGACCGCACCGTGCGTGTTCAATGCCGCGAACGAGGTCGCTGTCGAAGCCTTCCTGGAGGAACGGATCCGCTTTGCCGATATCGCCGAGATCGTGGCGGCGTCGCTCGACACTCTCGATCTGAGCGTCGCCCGCGACGTCGAGGAGCTCGTTGCAGCCGACGCCGAGGCGCGCGCCTTTGCCGAAGGAGCGCTGTCCCGCGCATGAGTATTGCCGTCGCGATCCTGGGTTTGGCGTTCCTGATCGTCATTCACGAGCTGGGCCACTTCTACGGCGCGCTTGCGGTCGGCATGCGCCCGCGGGGCTTCTCGATCGGCTTCGGTCCGCCGCTTGCGAAGGTGCGGCGCAACGACATCGACTACGCGTTCCGGGCGATCCCGCTCGGGGGCTACGTGACGATCCCAGGCATGACGCGGCCACAGCCGTCGGACGTCGACGCGTTCTTCGGAGGCGCCATCCACGACGCTCCCGTGCTCGTCGGCCCGGCGGAACGGCTGAAGCGGGCTCTCACGGCCGAGGATTGGACGCAGGCGCGTGTTGAGCTCGACGCCTTCGAGGCCGTCGCTGCCGAAAGCGAGTCCACCAAGGGGATCGAGCGCGGGCTCAAGCATGTGCGCGACAGCCTGTCCGAGGACGCGTACTGGCGTCAGGCGATCTGGAAGCGCATCGTGGCCATTGGGGCAGGCCCGGCCACAAACCTGGCCTTCGCGGTCATCGTGTTCGCGATCGTCCTCATGTCGGCCGGCGGCAAGGCGACGACGACGGTAGAGCAGGTGTTCGAGGGGCGTCCGGCGCAGGTGATCGGCCTGCAGCCGGGCGACAGGATCCTCGAGATCGACGGTGCACCTGTGACGCCGGAGAAGATCACGGAGCGGATCTCAGGCTCGGAAGGCGGCGCGCTGATTCTCCTCGTCCTGCGCGACGGCGAAAGGGTGACGCTCGGCCCGGTGCGCGCGGAAGTCGACGAAGGCGTCTACCGGCTCGGGTTCCGCCTCGGCGCGCAGCCTCTCGGCGCGATCGAGTCCATGCAGGAGTCGGTGCTGCTCGCGGTGCGGCTAACCGGCGAGATCGGCAAGTCGCTCGGCAACATCGTCAACGAGGAGGGGCGCGAACAGATCGCCAGCCCGATCGGCATCGTCGACGAGTCGTCGTCGGCTGCTCGTCAGGGGTGGGAGTCGTATCTGGCGGTGCTGGCCTTCATCAGCCTGTCGCTCGGCCTGCTCAACCTGTTGCCGCTGCTGCCGCTGGACGGCGGCCACATCGTGTTCGCGGTCGCGGAGAAGATCCGTGGCCACGCGATCCGCCGGGAGATCTACGAGCGCGTCTCCGTCGTGGGCATCGCCGTCGTATTACTCCTTTTCTTTGTAGGCCTCACGAACGACGTCGGCCGCCTCGGCGGCGGCTAACCACCGCCCGGCCACGGGCTCCGGCGAGCCTGTGGATGCATTGGCACACAATTGTCACACCTCAGTGCCAGGCACTAGGACCTGTCCGCTTCGGCCGAGGGTGGGGCTCTGAGACCCGTCTACAATCGGCGGAGGATGGCCAGCGAGCGGCAGATCTCGGTCGGCGGCGTCGCGATCGGCGGCGGGGCGCCCGTCGTCGTGCAGTCGATGACGCTGACGAAGACGCACGATGTCGAGGCCACGACTGCCCAGATTGCCGCTCTGGCGTCTGCCGGCTGCGAGGTCGTGCGCGTGGCCGTGCCGAAGACCGAGGACGCGGACGCGCTGCCGAAGATCGTCAAGCTCTCGCCGCTGCCCGTCATCGCCGACATCCACTTCAACGCCTCGCTGGCGCTGAAGGCGATCGAGGGCGGCGTCGCGGCCGTCCGCATCAACCCCGGCAACATCGGCGGGCCTGACAAGGTGGAGCTCGTCGTGAGGGCCGCGAAGCAGGCGGGCATCCCGATGCGCATCGGCGCCAACTCGGGCTCGCTGCCCAAGCATCTGGCAGCGCTCGCGCAGGAGGACCAGGCCGAGGCGCTCGTCGAGGCCGCCCTCGAGGAAGTAAGGCTGCTGGAAGCGCTCGACTACCGCGACTTCAAGATCTCCGTGAAGTCCAGCCACGTGCCGACGATGATCCGCGCCTACCGCATGCTCTACGCGAAAGTGCCGTACCCGCTGCACCTCGGCGTCACCGAAGCGGGCACGCCGTTCTCCGGCGGGATCAAGAGCGCCGTCGGCATGGGCGCGCTGCTCGTGGACGGGATCGGGGACACGATGCGCGTCTCACTCACAGCGGACCCCGTGGAGGAGATCAAGGTCGCCTGGGAGATCCTCAAGGCGCTCGGGCTCCGCGAGCGTGGCCCGATCCTCATTGCGTGCCCCTCCTGCGGACGCGACAACGTCGGCGTGGAGAAGCTGGCGGCGAAGGTCGAGGAGCGGCTGGACACGTATGCCGAGGCTTTCGAGGTGGCCGTGCTCGGTTGCGCCGTCAACGGCCCAGGCGAGGCCGGGGACGCGGACTTCGGCATCGCAGGCGGGCGCGACGTCGGCTTCGTCTACGCGCACGGACGCGTGCTGAAGAAGGTGCCGTCGGACGTGCTCGTGGACGAGCTCTTCGGCGAGATCGACGCCTGGATCGCCGCCGGCATGCAAAGGCCGAAGCGGCTGAAGATGGCGAAGCCTGCCGCGCTCGCAATGGCCGAGGCGTCGATGATCCCCCTGGAATAACCTGCCCTGATGCGGGCGTCCCAGCTTTTCCTGCCCACTCTGCGCGAGGACCCGGCGGACGCCGAGGCCGCGAGCCACAAGCTGCTCGTCCGCGGCGGCTTCATCCGGCAGGTGAGCGCGGGCCTCTGGACGTTCATGCCGCTCGGCTGGCGGGTGCACCGCAAGGTCGAGCAGATCATCCGCGAGGAGATGAACGCGATCGGCGGTCAGGAGATGCTGATGCCTCTGCTCACGCCGGTCGAGCTCTGGGAGGCGACGGGGCGGGACAAGATCCCCGAGCTCTTTCACCTCCAGGATCGCACGGGCCGACGGTACATCCTGCCCTTGACGCACGAGGAGACGGTGACCTACCACGCCCGGGAGCTGCAGTCATACAAGGAGCTGCCGCAGCTCTGGTACCACTTCGCCGTCAAGGACCGCGACGAGCCGCGGCCGCGCGGCGGGCTGCTGCGAGTGCGCGAGTTCATCATGAAGGACGCCTACTCGTTCGACCGCGACGAGGCGAGTGCGCGCGAGAGCTTCGAGGCCAACCGCGGCGCTTACAAGCGGATCTTCGACCGCTGCGAGTTGGAAGCGCTCGACGTCCAGGCCGAAAGCGGGATCATGGGCGGCAAGCTCTCCTTTGGTTTTCTGGCGCCTGCGGGCTCGGGCGAGAACATGCTCGTCACGTGCGAGAACGGCGACTATGCGGCCGATCTGGAGATCGCACGTGCGCTGCCTCGAGCCCCCGCCTTTCCTGAGTCGCTCGAGGCGCCGGAGGAGGTGGAGACGCCGGGCGTAGAAACGATCGAGGCGCTCGCCGAGTTGCTCGGCATCGATACCGCCGCAACCTCCAAGGCGATGCCCGTGGTGACAGCGGACGACACGCTCGTGCTCGCGCTCGTACGCGGCGACGACCGGCTGTCGGAAACGAAGCTATACGACGCTCTAGCCGGTGCGTCCCGGCCCGCCAACGACGAGGAGATCCGGACAGCGTTCGGCGCTGGAGGGGGGTCGCTCGGTCCCGTCGGGTTCGAGGGCACCGTTCTCGCAGACGAGACGCTGCGTTCAGGCCAGTTCGTGGCGGGAGCAAACCGAGACGGCTGGCACCTCCGCGGGGTCGAGGCCGGCCGCGACTACGAGCCGGAGTTCGCCGACCTGCGGGAGCCCCGCGAAGGTGATCTATGCCATGAGTGCGGTGGTGCGCTCGAGTTCCGGACGGCGATCGAGGTCGGCCACATCTTCAACTTCGCCACCTTTTACTCTGGCCCGCTGAAGGCGACGTTCCTCGACGAGGACGGGCGTGAGCAGCCGCTGCTCGGCGGCAGCTACGGCATCGGGCCTGGCCGTGTTATGGCGGCCATCGTCGAGCAGCACCACGACGACCGCGGCATCGTCTGGCCCAGATCGGTGGCGCCCTACGACGTCCACATAGTGTGCCTGCCAGGCCTTGAGGAGCAGGCGGAGGCGCTCGAGCAGCGGCTGGAGGCAGCCGGCGCCGACGTCCTGCTCGACGACCGCGAGCTCCGAGCCGGCGAGAAGTTCGCCGACGCGGATCTCATCGGCTGCCCCATTCGCGTCACCGTCGGCAAGAAGACGCTCGAGGACGGCGCGGTGGACGTGCTCGTGCGGCAGACTGGGGAGGAGCAGCGGGTGCGGCTGGAAGAGGTGACGGTCTGATGGCGAGAAGGCGGCAGTTCAGCGAGCAGCCCTTTGGCGAGACGGCGATCCGGCTCATGGCCGAGACCGGTGTGACGTTCAGGGCCCTTGCCGCGAAGACGGGCCTCTCCGCCGGCTACCTCAACCACATCATGCACGGCAACCGGCCGGTGCCTTCCAACGAGATCCTCGCGCGGCTCGCGCGCGCGCTCGGCGTCGAGCCAGAGCACTTCCTCGAATACCGCGTGCGCGTGATCACCGAGCGGCTCGAGCGGATGCCCGATCTCGTCGACCGCCTCTACAAGCGGCTGAGCTAGTCGAGAGCGCCGAGCGGGTCGACGGCGGCGCCGCGCACCCTTACCTCGAAGTGGAGGTGCGGGCCGGTGGAGCGCCCGGTCGAGCCGACGGTGCCGAGTCGGACGCCGAGCGCGACGCGGTCGAGCAGGCCCACGTCGATCTGATCGAGATGTGCGTAGAGCGTCCTCACGCCGCTGCCGTGCGCCACGACAACCGTGTTGCCGAAGCTGCCCAACGGCCCCGCCCAGACCACACGGCCGGCACGCGCGGCGGTCACAGGCGTGCCGGCCGAGGCCACGAAGTCGAGGCCGGCGTGGAACGAGCCGCTCCTCGGCCCGAACCCATCGCCGATCTCTCCCTCAACCGGCCGGCCCAGGTCGAGCGGGCTAGTCGGTCGAGCGTTACGCAGGGCAGCAACAGTTCTAGGCCCGGCGACACCGATGCGCGGCAAGTGGGAGAAACGCTGGAAGCGGCGCACCGCAGCCTCCAGGCGTGGGCCGAAGGCGCCGTCGAACGGCCCCGACGGGAAGCCGTGCCAGGCGAGCTTGAACTGGAGCTCGGCGACGTCCCAGCCGCGCACACCGGCGGCGAGCGAGCGCGCCCCGAGCTCCGGCCGCCCGAACCGTCCGAGAGCGTGACGCGTGCGGGGGCCGACGATCCCGTCGGGCTCCAGGCCTTCCCGCTGCTGGAAGGCCAGAAGCGCCTCGTCCGTCTCCGGCCCGCGCCAGCCGTCGACCGGGCCGACGTATGCATCGGCGGCCCGCAGCGCCACCTGCAGGGCGGCGATGTCGGCGTTGCCGGCAGCCGCCGGCTGCCCGGACGACGGGAGCAGGCAAAGCGCACAGATCGTGCCCACAGACGCGGCGAGGAAGCGCATCCCTCCCTCTATTCGTCAAGAGAGGCCGATCACCCTGATTGTTCGCGGTTTGTAAGGGTTTGCGGGTCGCCGTTAGCGAGGCAGGAACGCGGCAATTCCAGGCGAAGCCAACACACGATGTACTGGGCATGCGTCACAAACCCCTGCAAAGGCTACGGATCCCCGCGCGGCCTCTCAGGACCCTCCCCGAGGGTGCCGATAGGTATGCCGGAACGTCAGTTGCAGAGCAGAAAGGGCTTGTGTATGCTCGCCCCCTTGGCCGTGCCGGACCGGATCGACGACGTGCGCTTGAGCCGTATCGACGGTGTCTGTCCGGCCGCCGTGATACGGAATGACGGCTTGAACAAGCCGTTGTTGTTGACCGAAGGTAGCCCGTCGCGGCTATCTACACCCCGAGTAAGGAGGAGGGAGACCTCAGATGCACTTCAGTAGATCCCTCGCAGGCGTAGCCCTACTCGGCGTCTTTGCTGCCATGGCTTTTGCCGGCGCAGCGACGGGCGCGCCTGCAAATTCAGAAGGATCAATGGCGACTCCAATACCGTTGACGGGCAAGAACATGAAGGCCTCGAAAGTGGCCCGCATGGGAAGCCTGACTCAGGTCGCCGGTAAGGCGTTGGAGAAGAACCCTTATAAGGCCGTGCTTCAGGCTTCGGCCAAGGGCAATCTCCTCGCCGGCAGTGTGAACAACCGTGTGGGGAAGTTCCAGAAGGGCTCCGCACTCTCGTACAAGGCCCCCAGTGGCCTCAACGCAACCGCTGCTGCGACCGCTCAGCCGATCACGGGCAAGCACCCGACGGTGCTGTCCACGACCGGCGTGAACGCGTACCAGCAGGAGCAGTTCGGTGGCTACAACCTCGAGCCGCCCGACCCCTCGGTCTGTGCTGGGCAGGGCTTCGTCATTCAGGTCGTCAACAGTCAGGTGCAGATCTCGAACGCCAACCTGAACAAGCTGACGGCGCCCATCCCGATGGAAGCGTTCTTCGGCGACTTCGTCAACAGCCTGTTCGACCCGCTGTGCTCGTACAACCACAGCACGGGTCGCTGGTACATGACCGAAGCCGTGTCGGACTTCGCGACGTTCTCCGGCGTCTACATCGCCGTGAGCACGAGCTCGGACCCGCGCGGGCCGTGGAACATCTACTTCCTCGACCTGGGCACCTTCGGCGGCGACCCGGACGAGACGGGTCTGCAGGGCTGCTCGCTCGGCCTCTGTCTCGCCGACCAGCCGAACCTCGGCTCCGACCAGTTCTCGATCTCGATCTCGACCAACCAGTTCGACCTCGACGGTGACGGCACGGAGTGCGCTACGGGCTTCTGTGGCTCCGCGTACATCATGGTCGACAAGGTCGCACTGGCGCTCGGGTCACCGTTCCCGAACGTCGTCGCGTTCGACATCTCCACCGAGCCCGCCATCTTCCCGGACTTCACGTTCGGTGACTGTGTGGTCGGCGGTGGGCCGTGCTGGTACTCCATCCAGCCGTCCGACTCGGCCAACGGCCGCTACGACACCCGCAACCTGGGCACGCAGTGGGCGATGAGCTCGCTCGAGTTCTTCGGCTCGGGTGACAACCGCATCGCCGTCTGGCAGTTCACCAACACGTCCTCGATCGGCGCCTTCATTCCGAACATCGCAGGCTCCCTGGGCGTGCTCGAGCTGGGGCACCAGACGTACTCTCCGCCCCCGCTGTCTGCACAGCCGCAGACGGTGACCGGCCCGACTACCGCTAACGGCAACCCACTGGGAGACTTCCTGGTGCTCGCCGGACTGTGTGCCCCTGGCACGCCGCCGGCCGGTTGCAGCAACCCTGGCCCGATCGACTCGGGTGACGACCGCATGCGTGACACGATGATGACCACGCTGCCGACCGGCGCCCGCGTCATGTGGGGCGGCCTCGGTACGGCGGTCGGCGGCAGGGCTGGGATCATGCTCTTCGGGATCAACCTCGGGAGCAGCATCAACACGACGAGCCTCGCTCGCCACTGGACGATCAACAACCCGTCGGCCGACCTGCAGTTCCCGGCCGTTTCGATTCTGGATAACGGGCTCGCACTCGCCGCGTACTCCGTGAGTGCCTCCCACATCTACCCTTCGAGCGCCTACTCGGTCTTCTCGACGCACCAGGCACCCGGGGCAATCCAGATCTCGAACCAGGGCCGCGGCGTTCAGGACGGCTTCACGCAGTACGACGCCATCACGGGCTTCTACCGCCCGCGCTGGGGTGACTACTCGGGAGCCGCGACCATGGGGAACTCGATCTACTTCACGAGCGAGTTCATCCCGGTGCCGAACTGCTCGCTGTCGCAGTTCCTCATCGACGACACCTGTGGTGGCACGCGGACGTTCTTCGCCAACTGGGGTACGTCGCTCAACAGGGCGAATCACCCCTAAGGTCCGGTAAGAACAACACCGCTCACGGCCAAGGGTCCGAGGGCGGCGGGGCGAAAGCCCCGCCGCCCTCTTCCTTTATGGGGAACGGCGGGAGCGGTAAGGTGTCGAGCACATCGGGGCGTGGCGCAGCCTGGTTAGCGCGCTAGTCTGGGGGACTAGAGGTCGACAGTTCGAATCTGTCCGCCCCGACCTGAGAGAAACCCCCGCTAGGACGGGGGTTTCGTCACTCTTGCGGGTGCCGCCTTACTACTGGCCGTGGGCCACTAGTGGCCCAAATGCCCGCCGCCGACGCAAGGCACCGCGGCTCGAGACGACTTTCTCGCCGGAGTCGACGAACTGCATGAGAGCGCTGTTGAGACTTCCACGCGCAAGCACGACGCACGCGCGGCCTTTCAGCGGCGCTCGCTCCGGTGTGTTCCCCCATGCGTAGATGTAGACCCGTTGGCTCATCGTGAGGGATGGACGGCTCGTCGCCCTGGCCGTCGAGGTCGACGTTGAGAGACGAGTGCGGTGCTGCACACCTCGAGATGCACCCGGCGGTCGTAGATGACGCCCTCGACCATGTGTGGCACATCAAAACGGATTTCGACTGTCGAGGGCTAAGGGGCGGGGCGTCCGGTCCGGGCGAGGATGGACGCGGAGGCTTTCCCCCCTGCCGTTAGCCGCCCCCGCGCCCTGGCTGTGTCTCCCCACGTTTCGTAAGCGGGACGTCAAGCTTGCGCAATGACTTCCGCAACCTCGTATCCATGCGGTGCTTTCGGAGCGAGCGGCGGCCCAAGGCTCGCGCGTCAGGCGCTCATCAAGCCGCGGTGACCCGTCTGTCGAGGACTTACATTCGCCGACCGGATTCCTGGAAAAATGCGGGGGTGCGACTCCTCGTCGTTCTCTTTGCGATCCTGCTGTTTGCACCCGCTGGCGCGCTTGCTGCGGGAGAGACGGCGATCTTCTACTACCCGTGGTGGGGCACGCCGCAGAAAGACGGCAAGTACCTGCATTGGAACAAGGCCGACCGGCTGCCGCCACACGACCTCGCGAGCACGTACTACCCGACGCGCGGCGCGTACTCGAGTCGCGACTGGAACGTGCTGTCACAGCACATGTCCGAGATCGCCCGCGCGGGCGTGGACGAGGTCATCAGCTCGTGGTGGGGCCTGGGCTCACCCGAGGCCGATCGGCTGCCGACGGTCATGCGGGCCGCCTGGAAGCACGGGCTCGACGTTGCGGTGCACCTCGAGCCTTACGAGAAGTGGCAGCGGACGCGCGCCATCGTCGAGGCGGACTTCGAGTACCTGCGGAAGCTCGGCGTCGGCCGCGTGTACGTCTATTACCCGTTCGACGGCCTGATCCCCGATGCGGAGTGGCTCGAGCTCTCGGCCCAGTTCCCCTCGATCGAGCTGTACGGGCAGACGAGCGACGCGGCGCGTGCAGCGGAGGCAGGCTTCGACGGCGTGTACACATACGACGTGTACGCCGTGCGCGGCGGCGCCTTCGCCGGCTTCTGTGCGCGGGCCAGGAAAGCCGGTATCGCGTGCGCGCCGTCCGTCGGCCCCGGTTACAACGCCACCCGGGCAACGCCCGACTACCGTGTGCGTAGCCGCCGGGCTGGCGCCACGTATGACGGCATGTGGCGAGCGGCGATCGCCGCCGACCCCGACCGCGTCACGATCACTAGCTACAACGAGTGGCACGAGGGTACGCAGATCGAGCCCGCTCGGCGACGGAAGCCCACGATCTACGGGGAGTATGCGAGCTATGAGGGGGCGTACGGCCTCAAGGGCAAGAACGCCGAGCGCGCGTACCTCGTTCGCACGAAGCTTTGGGCGGAGAAGTATCGGGTGACCGTCGCCGTCGAGCGTGTGCTCCGCCGCGCGCTGAGCTTTCTCAGCTGATCACTACATCGGCGGAGCACCCCGCCACGAGCGCCGCCTCGACGTAGTCTGGCGCAACGTGCCGTAGGGAGACGTGGTCGAGGTCGATCTCGATCGAACGCGAGCCATCGAGGCCGAGGGCCTGTGCCCCACCGGCAGCACCCAGGGCGAGCAGCTCGTCCGGGCCGAGAGTCTCCCGCCTCATCGTCTGGCGGCGCGCGATGGTGGAGAGCTCGCGGAGCTCTTCCAGCGGGTCGATCCGCACGTTCGAGTCGGAGCCGATGCAGAGCGGGATCCCGCGCTCGACGAGGCGGTTGACGGGCGCAAAGCCGTCGCCGAGGTCAGCCTCGGTCGTCGGGCAGAGGCAGACATGCGACCCGGCCTCGGCGATCAGGTCGAGCTCCCGGTCGTCTGCGTGAGTGGCGTGGACCACCGTCGTCCGCGGGCCCAGGCAACCGGTTTCCGCGAGGAGCTCCACCGGGCGGAGCCCGTGCTCGGCCAGACACTCCTCGATCTCACGAGGTTGTTCACACGCGTGTACGTGGAGCGGGAGTGGGGTGGAGGTCGCGTAGCCCCCGATCTCCTCCAGCCAATCGCGCGGGCACGCGCGCACGGAGTGCGGCGCGAGCCCCACACGCAGGCCCGCCTGGGCCAACCGTTCAACATCGGCGAGGTAGGTAGCCGGCGATTCCTGGCGGAAGCGCGCGATACCTCCGCGGCCGTAGGCCGCGTAGAGCAGCACGAGCTCGATCCCTGCAGCCTCGGCCGCAGCCGCCGCGGCCAGGGCTTCGTCGTATCCGAGGTAGTGAAACTCGCCCACCGCGGTGTAGCCGGCAGCGAGCTGCTCTCGGTACACCTGCTCGTACAGCGCACGGACGCCTGACGGTGTCTGGCGCTCCGCCTCGGCGAGCATCGTCTCGCGCCAGGCCCAGAAGTCCGCTCCCGCCGCACGACCGCGCAGCGCGCGCTGGAAGCCGTGGGAATGGGCGTTGACGAAGCCCGGCAACGTCAGCGTTCGCGCCATGGTGGTGATTCTCTCCACTTTCCCGGTGCAGGCCAAGGCGCGGGTCGCACTATCCTTGTCCAATGGGAGCCCGCGCAGTCCCCGCGCCGATCGCTCAGCTGCCCAATGCACTGACGATCGCTCGCTTCGCGCTCGTGCCGGTGTTCGTTGTGCTGCTGGCGAGAGGGGACGAGGGACACAGCTGGCCCGCGGCAATCGTCTTCGCCGCCGCGGCGATCACCGATCAGGTGGACGGTTGGCTGGCGAGGCGGCTCCGAGTCGAGTCGCAGTTCGGGAAGTACGCCGACCCACTCGCGGATCGGCTGATGATCGACGTCGCCGTGGTCATGCTCTTCCTCGAGGACCGGCTGCCGTGGGCCGCGCTCGTCATCATCGTCGGGCGTGATCTGCTGCTCGTGCTCGGTACGCGGTTAGTGCTCCCCCGCGGCTACGAGTTCTCCGTCAGCTCTCTCGGAAAGCTCGCCACCTGGGTGCTGTACGCAGGCATCGGGTTCGTCATCGCCACGCCGGCCGGCACCGACTGGCCGCTCGTGATCTTCTGGATCGGCGTCGCGCTTGCAGTAGCCGCAGGGGTGTCGTACGCCGCGGCGGTCTGGAAGGCGGTCAGACGGCCATGAGAGCGATCGTCATGGCGGGGGGAGAGGGGACTCGGCTGCGCCCACTGACCTCGAACCAGCCGAAGCCGATGGTGCCCGTCGTCGGGAAACCGTGCATGGAGCACATCGTCGACCTGCTGTGCGCGCACGGGCTGACCGACATCACCGTCACCCTGGCCTTCCTGCCCCAGGCGATCGAGTCGTACTTCGGCGACGGAGAGTCGCTCGGCGCCTCTATCGACTACTCGCTGGAGGCGACGCCGATGGGGACGGCGGGATCGGTGCGGCTTGCTGCACAACGACTCGACGAGCCGTTCCTCGTGATCTCGGGCGACGCACTCACGGACTTCGACCTGACCGCGTTGGTGCGCTTCCACACCGAACGCGAAGCTGCCGTGACGATCGCGCTCAAGGCAGTCGACAACCCGCTCGACTTCGGCATCGTCGTTACGGGAGAGGACGGGCGCATCGAGCGCTTCCTGGAGAAGCCCACGTGGGGCCAGGTGTTCTCGGACACGATCAACACCGGCATCTACGTCCTCGACCCAGGGGTGCTGCGGCACATTCCCGACGACCGTCCGTTCGACTTCTCGAAGGAGCTTTTCCCGCGGTTGCTCGAGCTCGGACGGCCGATGTACGGCTTCGTGTGCGAGGGCTACTGGCAGGACATCGGGAACCTCGAGCAGTATCGGCAGGCCAACTTCGATGCCCTCGACAAACAGATCACGCTTGACATCCCGGGCATCCGGCTGCGGGGCAACATCTGGATCGGCGAAGGCGTGGAGATCGACGACCTCGCCGGCGTCGAGGGCCCGGCGTTCGTAGGCAACTACTGCGCCGTCTCTCCCGAGGCGACGATCGGCGCGTACTCGGTGCTGGGCGCCAACGTGCGGCTCCGCGAACGCGCCAGCGTCGTGAGGTCGGTCATCGACCAGTCGACGTTCGTGGGGCGTGGCGCGAGCGTCGAGGGAGCGATCGTGGGCAAGTCGTGCGACTTGCGCTCACACGTCCACATCCACGACGGCGCCGCCCTCGGCGACGGTGTCACGGTCGGGGCGCAGACGGTCGTGATGCCCGGCGTCCGCATCTTCCCGCACAAGGACGTGGAGTCAGGCGCCACCGTCTACGAGAGCCTCGTCTGGGAAGGGGGCGGTCAGACCCACCTGTTCGGCCGCGAAGGCGTTTCAGGCGTCGTCAACGTCGATCTGACGCCGGAAGCGGCGGTTCGGCTGGCCGCCGCGTTCGGAACCACCCTCCAGCGTGGCGCCCGTGTCGTCGCCAGCCGGGACGCGACGCCGGCCTGCCGCATGATCAAGCGGGCAATGGTCTCCGGCCTCACGTCGACTGGCATCAGCATCGCCGACCTGCGCGTGCTGCCCGCGCCGGTCAATCGCCACGCCATCCGCACACAGGGTTACGCGGCCGGCTTCCACGTCGGGATGAGCGTCGTCGACCCCGAGCAGCTCGAGATCCGGTTCTTCGAGCACACGGGAACACAGCTGACGCCGCGGCTCGAGAAGGAGGTCGAGAAGCACTACACACGCTACGAGTTGCGGCGGGCGGCGCCGGACCGGATAGGCAAGATCGGCTACCCGGTCCGCGTGCGTGAGAGCTACGCGGGCGATCTGCTCGGGACGCTCGATGCGGCTCCGGTCATCGATCGCCGATTCCGGATTGTGGTCGACTACGGGCAATCGGCGGCATCGTTCGTTCTCCCGCTCATTCTCGGTCCACTCGGAGTCGAGGCCATCTCGGCCCACGAGTTCGCCGAGCTCGACACTCCCGGGCTGAGCACCGACGAGGCGATCGCCCAGACGAAGCGTCTGGTCGAAGCGGTCGGCGCCGACCTGGGAGCGGTGTTCGACCTCTCAGGAGAGCGCCTCTTCATCGTGGCGGAGAACGCCCAAGACGTGCCGTCGAGACAGGCGCTGCTGCTCTTCCTGCGCCTGCTCCAGGACACCGATGCGCGGGGCAGCGTCGCATTCCCCGTCACCGTTACGAGCCACGCCGACCGGTTGGCTAAGGAAGCCGGCCTCGACGTCGTCCGCACGCCGACGTCACCGTCCGAGCTCATGCAGGCCGCGAGCCAAAGCGGCATGGTGTTCGCGGCAGGCGGTGACGGCGCGTACGTGATACCGGACTTCCAGCCGTCCTTCGATGCGATGGCGGCCCTGTGCAAGCTGCTGGAGTTGCTGGCACCCAACTCGGCGAAGGTCTCAGAGCTGGCAGCGGAGCTGCCGGAAGTCACGATCGTCGATCACACGGTGCCGTGCTCGTGGGCACTCAAGGGTCTCGTCATGCGCGTGCTCACGGAGCGCCTGACAGGCCGAGAAGTCGATCTCCGGGACGGGATCAAGGTGTTCGACAACGGCGCCTGGGGCATGGTGAGGCCGGATCCGGTGGAGCCGCTCGTGCACGTGACAATCGAAACGACAACTACCGACGGCTCCCCGAGCGACCTCGAGCAGGAGCTCCTGTCACTCGTGAACGAAGCGCTGGCCGAGCAGAGCGGAGAGCCAATCTCAAGTTGAGGTTGACCCTTGGGGAGGCTGCGTGCTTCAATACAGGGCTTCAGAGCCTCCAACGAAAGGTCTGCGTGGACGCGTTCCCCGATCTGACGACGCTGTCGGACACCGACTTGAAGAAGATGATCTCCGACCTCGAGGCCGAGGAGAACGAGATCTCGTACAAGCGCCGCATGCTGCACGGCAAGATCGACATCCTGCACGCCGAGCTCGTCGCCCGGCTGAAGAGCAAGGGGGAGGGAGAGCTCGCGCACGTCGACGTCGAACGGCTGACCGAGATTCTCTCCGGCAAAGGCGCCGCGGGTGGGGCAAGCCCGCCGTCGGCGGCCTAGCTCGCCGCCTGGCGGCGATACCGGCACGATCCCATGAGTCACGTCTACTGCTCCGAATGCGGATTCCAGAATCCCGAGGTGGCGAACTACTGCGCCCGCTGCGGCTCGCTCCTGCGCGAGGAGGAGGGCGACGAGACGACGCAGTCCTACGCACTCGAGGAGGAAGCGGACCTCGATGCAGCGCGGGAGGTGGAGGGCCCGACGCTGGTCATCCGCTCCGGAGGCGGACGGTCCGGTGAGCACTTCCCGCTGGAGCAGGAACGGACCACGATCGGCCGCTCGCCGGACTGCGACATCTTCCTCGACGATGTCACGGTCTCCAGGAGACACGCCGTCGCGCTACGACAGGGTGAGACGTTCGTGATCGAGGACCAGGGAAGCCTCAACGGCACATTCCTCAACCGCCGCCGCATCGAGTCGGCAGAGCTCTCCGACGACGACGAGCTGCAGATCGGCAAGTACCGACTCGTGTTCTTCGCCCGATGACGACCACCGTGAGAACCACCGGCCGAGCACGCCCAGCCCGCAAGCTGGAGACGATCGGCGCCGTGTGCGCGAAGCTGAGCGACGAGTTTCCGGACATCTCGATCTCGAAGATCCGCTACCTCGAGGACCAGGGCCTGCTCTCGCCGCGGCGCACGCCCGGCGGCTATCGGCTCTTCAGCGAGGAGGACATCGAGCGGCTGCAGGCGATCCTGAGGCTCCAGCGGGACGAGTTTCTGCCGCTACGGGTCATCCGGCAGGAGCTCGCTACGCGACTCTCTCCCAGCCGTCGCGGCAAAGCAGCTGCAGACCTGGGCGAGCACGACGCCGAGGTGGACCTGCACGAGCTGTGTGAGCGGGCTCACATCAGCCGAGAGCTGGCGCGTGACCTCGAGGAGTACGGACTGCTGTCTCCGTCGGTTCGTGGTGGGGAGTCCTTCTACACCGACGCCGACGTCGAGATCGCCCTGGCGTGCGGCCGGCTGGCCGCGTCGGGAATGACCGCTCGACACCTCCGCACGTTCCGAACGACGGCCGATCGGGCGGCGGGCCTGCTCGACCAGGTCGCCGCGCCCGCGCTGCGTTCGCGCAATCCCGAACGGCATCAGGAAGGGCTCGAGGAGCTGCGCGCACTCGGCGTTGCTGCCCAGGAGCTCACGCAGCTCTTGCTCTGGAGAGCCGTCCGCAAGACCGCGGCCGGCTAGGGAGGGATACATGGCCGTCGACCTCGAGGCAAAGATCCGTGACGTTCCGGACTTCCCCAAGCCGGGCGTCATCTTCAAGGACATCATGCCGCTGCTCGGCGACGCCGAGGCGCTGGCCGACACGATCGACCGGTTGGCCGAGTGGGCGGCCCCGCGCGAGCCCGATCTCATCCTCGGCGCCGAAGCACGCGGCTACATCACGGGGGGCGCGCTGGCGTGCAAGCTCGGCTGCGGCTTCGTACCCGCACGCAAGCCGGGCAAGCTGCCCTGGCACACGGTGGCGGCGAAGTACGCGCTGGAGTACGGGTTCGACCAGCTCGAGGTGCATGCCGACGCGATCAAGCCGGGACAGCGCGTGCTCGTGCACGACGATGTGCTTGCGACGGGCGGCACCGCGAAGGCGACCGCTGACCTCGTCGAGCAGCTGGGCGGGACCGTCGTCGGGCTCCCGTTCATCATCGAGCTGACGTTCCTCGAGGGGCGCAAGAAGCTGTCCGGCTACGACGTCGTCTCGCTGATCCAGTACGACTAGTAGCTGTCTCGCCACACTCTCCTGGACGGGGGATCCTCGACTTCGTCCGCTCTGTCGTCTTAGATAGAGCGATGTACGACGTGCTGCGCGCCCGTTACACGTTCGCCTGCCCGGCCCGGGAGCAAGCGAGCGTGCCACTGTCGGCCTTCCGCGAGGTGGAGCGCCTGCCCGGCGCGGCGCACCCGGCGGTTTACCGTGTCAGGTTCGCGTGCGCGTGCGGCGACGAGCACGACGGGTTGCTGTCGCACGACGATCTCGACTGGGCGCCGCTCGGAGTGGGGGCGGAGCGAGAGTTCGTCAATCTCATGACGGCTCGCAAGCAACTCCTCGGCGACGAGTTCAACGATCTCTCCGCACGGCTGATCGCGGCAGGCGGGTGGCCCTGGGTGCTCTTCTGCTACCCCGAAGGCAAGCCGCGACCGGCGTTCCCGTCGCTCTTCAGGCTGATGGCGCCGAAGCCGGAGCAGGCGCGGGTCGGCGTGGCGCTGAAGTGCTCGAGCTGCGGGCGTCTCTCGGTCAACCTCGTATCCCCGGACCACGTAGACGTGCCGTTCCATCATGACGCCGAGGTGGGGGTCGTCGAGCAGCTGTTTCGAGAGGAAGAGCTGCAGACGCTCGAGGACTTCCGAGCGGAGCTCTGGTCTGCCGAGTTCGACTCGCGGCGTCTAGCGCTTGCGTAGACGGCCCTGACGGCCGCTCAGGCGAACGAACAGGAACGTCGCGCAGAACGTGAGCAGGCCCACGAGCACGGCCATGGCGCGCGAGCTGCCGATGCCGAGCAGGAAGAGCCACACGACCAGCGCGAAGGCAAGCGCCCACAAGAACGACGAGACGCCGGCCGCGACGCTGGGGGATCGGAGGTGCACGCAAGGATCCTAATCCGTCGAGCGGAAAGCGAAGCGGACGAGGGATCAACCGGCTAGGGACCGATGAGCGCCGCCGCTCCCGACCTGGCGGGAGCGGCCCACAACGGCTCCGCAGCAAAACGGCGCCCGTCAGGGCGCCATCCCCGAGCGGAAAGCGAAGCGGGCGAGGGATGAATCGGCGAGGGACCACAAATTCGGCGAGCCGGTGGCGGTTTCGTCCACCAACTCCGCTGACGTTCGGCTTCCGCCTAGCGCCTTCGAAGTCGGCTTCGACCTACTTCCGCTCCGTGCTCGCCGCAGTAGTGAATCTACTCGGCCGCTACCCTCGAGGCAAGAGGTCGTGCGGACGAAAACGGTGCAAATTGCAGACAAATGTTCTCCACACTTTCCACACTCGGCCGGCAGGTCTGTGGAGTCCTCCGCGACGGGCTCAAAACGTGCTCGGCCGGACGTCCGTAGCGATGATCAGGAGAATGATCGCGGCGACGACGAGTCGGTAGACGACGAACACGGTGTACGTGTGACGGCGCACGTAGTCCAGCAGGATCCAGATCGCCGCCAGCCCGGTCACGGCCGCCGCGATCATGCCGACGACGAACGGGCCGGCCGATCCTGCCGGCAGGCCGGCTAGCGCGACGTCCTTCACGCCTTCGAAGAGCGCGGCGCCGAAGACGACGGGCACGAGTAGGAAGAACGAGATCCGCGCCGCAGCGTCGCGATCGAGCCGCAGGTAGCGCGCAGCGGAGATGACGATGCCGGACCTCGAGACACCAGGGGCGAGCGCGAGCGTCTGTGCGACGCCGAGGAAGAGAGCCTTGCGGAACGTCAGGTCGCCGAGACCCTGGTCCGTGGGGAGCCGGTCGACGGCGTAGAGGATGACGGCGCCGACGGCGAGGAAGATCGCGATCTGCCAGGGCTCGCCGAGATGGCGCTCGATGGGGCCGCTCAGCGCGGCGCCGACGATCACGGCCGGGATCGTGGCAACGATCACGATCCAGGCGACTCGCTCGTCGACGTTCCGAATCGCCTTTGCGCGAACGCTGGCCCACCAGGCGCGTATGAGCGCGAGGATGTCGCCCCAGAAGTACGCGACTACGGCCACAAGCGTTCCCACGTGCAGAGCGACATCGAACGTCTTGTTGAAGTCGGGATTCTGCTCGAGGTACGTCCATTCGAACAGCCACGGCACGAGAATCAGGTGACCGGACGACGAGATGGGCAGCAGCTCCGTGAAGCCCTGGACGGCGCCCAGGACGAGCGCCTGCCAGTTGGTGAGCGCACCGGCTCGCTCGCCGACTCCGAGAATGCAGAGCAGAACCGCCACGCCCAGAGCGACGCCGGCCCCGACGATGATGCCGACGCGCTTCATGCGGGCGAATCCTACGGGTGGGCGGAGGGAGGCCGCGCTCGCTAGGCGAGCACCGCTTCGTCCTCTAACTTGACATAACACGCGTTATCGTGCAGAAGCGAGATTTCGCGAGGCTTGACGCGCGGGCTATTCTGTTCGCACGCGCTCAGGAGGGTGAGCGTCTGAACCGGGCGGGCCGCGCGTTGAACGGCACGCCGAGCCGAACGCCGGGAGAAGATTGACGAGCGAGCAGCCGCCCGAAGCAACGATCGATTTCGAGACTCTCGTCAAGGGCGAGGATCTGTTTCAGCTACTGGAAGCCGGAGAGGCGGCCGGGTCGATCCGAGCCTCGGACCTGGCGGACGTGCTCGAGGCGCACGGCTACGACGCGCTGGAGACGGACGCGGTCTACCGCGAGCTAGAGCGGCTGAGCATCGACGTGATCGAGGACGACCAGGGCTCGGTTGCCGCCCTGCTCACCGCCCCTGTCGAGACGACGACCGACGCGCTGCAGCTCTTTCTCCGTGAAGCCGGTCGGCATCATCTGCTGACGGCCGCCCAGGAGGTCGAGCTCGCGAAGCGGATCGAGCGCGGCGACGATACGGCGAAGCAGCGGATGATCCAGTCGAATCTCCGCCTCGTGGTCTCGATCGCGAAGAACTACCGCAACCAGGGTCTCCCCTTCCTCGACCTGATCCAGGAAGGCACCCTCGGCCTGATCCGGGCGGTGGAGAAGTTCGACTGGCGTCGCGGCTACAAGTTCTCCACCTACGCCACCTGGTGGATCCGGCAGGCGGTTGCGCGCGCTCTCGCCGACAAGGCGCGGACGATCCGCATGCCCGTGCACATCGTCGAACGGCTGCAGAAGATGAATCGTGCCGAGCGAAACCTCTGGACGCAGCTGGGACGCGAGCCGACTCTGGAGGAGATCGCCGAAGAGGCCAGCTTGCCCATCCAGCAGGCCCGCGAGGTGAAGGCGGCAGCGCGTGCCGCCACGAGCCTCGATCAGCCCGTCGGCGAGCAGGAGGAAGCGGTGCTCGGTGACTTCGTGGCCGGGGACGGCCCCCTTCCCGACGAGGAGGTGGAGGTCTCACTCCGCAGCCAGGCGCTACAGGCGGCGCTGAGGACGCTCAGCGCCCGCGAGCGCGAGGTGCTCGCACTCCGCTACGGGCTCGACGACTACGAGCCGAAGACTCTCGAGGAGATCGGCCGCCGGCTGGGATTGACGCGCGAGCGCGTCCGGCAGATCGAAGTGGAAGCCTTGCGACGGCTCGCAACCCTCCGCGAGATCCAAGCAGTTCCTTATTAGTCGACGCTAGGTCTCGAGATAGAAGGCGAGCTCGGGCGCCGTCGCCCGAAGCATCCGGAACGCGCGCGTCTCCAGCTGTCGCACGCGCTCGCGCGTGACGCCGAGGCTGCGGCCGATCTCGTCGAGCGTCTGGGCGTGGTGGCCGGCGAGGCCGAACCTGCGCTCGAGTAGCTCGCGCAGCCGTGGCTCGATGCGGCCGAGCGCGGCGTCCAGCTCCTCGGCACGGAAGCTCTCCGCCACGGCGACGTCGGTCTCGTCGGCCTCCTCATTCTCGACCAGATCGCCGTAGACGCTGTCCCCGCCGCCAATGGGAGCCTCGAGGCTGACCGCGTCCTCGACGACGCCGAGGAGCTCGTGAACGCGTTTCTCGGGCAGCTCCGCGGCCTTTGCGATCTCAGCGGCAGTCGGCTCGCGGTTCAGCTTCTGCGCGAGCGTACGGCGCGTGCGCATCACGCGGCGCACCTGGTCGGAGACCTGCACCGGCAGTCGGATGAGCCTGCCCTGGTCCGCGAGCGCGCGCGTGACTGCCTGGCGGATCCACCACGTCGCGTAGGTCGAGAGCTTGTAGCCCATGCGGTAGTCGAACTTCTCCACCGCCCGGATCAGCCCGAGATTGCCCTCCTGGATGAGATCCAGCAACGGTACGCCGGCCGTCCGGTAGTTCCGCGTGATCGACATCACGAGCCTGAGGTTGCACTCGATGAGGCGGCGTTTCGCAGCTTCGTCCCCTGCGTCCTTGCGTCTGGCGAGCTCGCGCTCCTCGTCGCGCGTGAGCAGTCGGCCGTCGCCGATCTGCCGCACGTAGAGCTTCAGCGGGTCACTTGTCTGAGGGGCAGCTGGCTCGTCCGCGCCGAGCTGCTCCGAGAGCTCGGAGTCGTGATCGTCGTCAAGCGAAAGTGGTTGCGGCATGACCATTTGAGCTATCGGCAATCCCTCGTCGGTGTGTGAGCGCTAGCCGCGTACCGTGCCGTCGGCTGCAACGTCAGCGCCGTTCTCGCGCAGTCGCTCCCGAACGAGATACTGGAACGTCGCCCAGGCACCTCGTTGGGTGTCGAACATCCTGTAGACCTGCCATTCCGTGAGCAGCGTGGGGTCCCCCCTCCTCGCCTGGCTCCAGTCGGCGAACTTCGGCAGCCTGCCGAGCCGCCGGGCCATCGCCACGCCCTGGTCGATTGCGCGGTCCAGCCGTTCCTCGCCCACCGGCACGTCGAACCCGGCCTCCCGCAGCGCGTCCGTCAGCGATCCGAACGTGTGCCAGTACAGCGACTTCGAGGGCACGAGCCCGCGATGCTCGTCGATGTCCTTGGACGTCGGCACGCGGCCGATCCGATCGCCGAGCAGCCGCAGGCACTGCAAGAGCTCTGCCTTCGTCGCAAAGCGTCGCGGGACGAGACCGGCCTGGCGCTTCGCGGCGTTCCAGCTGCCGAAGCGCTCGATCACGGTCTGAGGGTGGACGGTCGTTCCGTCGTTACGTTCGAACTCACGCATCGTGGGTGAGCGCCCGAGCGCCTTCGCGCAATCCCGCAGCTGGTCGAGGATCTGCTCGTCCGTGTAGCGCTTACGGATGCCCGCGCGGAACTCCGCGAGCGCCTTGGGATCCACGCGCGTGGCGGCGCGGTATCCACGCTTGCGGGCCATGCAAGTCAGGATAGAGCGTTTTGGACAATGCGCAAGTAAGGGTGGTGTGTGTTGAACCGCCTACGCTGCGGGTCAGCTGGCGAGCAGTTCGCGTGGCACGTCGGCGCCCTTCGCGAACTCCGCGAGCATGACCCGGTCGAGGGCCTCAACGCAGCGTGGGCAGAACTGCCCGCCGGCTCCGTTGCGGATCTGGTCGAGCGCTGCGAGTGGTTCGAGCGCCGGGCGGTACGGACGCGATGTCAGCATCGCGTCGAGCGCGTCGGCCAGGTGGATGATGCGCCCGCCCAGGGGAATGTCCTCCCCTGCCAGCTTGTCGGGATAGCCGGTGCCGTCGAAGCGCTCGTGATGATGACGAATCGCGGGGAGTGCGTCATCCAGGAAGCCAAGGTGCTCGATCAGGTGCGCGCCCACTTCGGGATGGCGACGCATGACGTCCCAGTCGACCTCCCCGAGTTTGTCGGACTTGAGGAGAATCGCTTCGGGTACGGCGAGCTTGCCAACGTCGTGGAAGCGGGCAGCGTGACCGAGCGCCTCGAGCTCCGCTTCTGAAAGACGGAGGTCTCGGCCGAGCAGCAATGCGAGCGTCTGCACACGGCGAGAGTGTCCGGCGGTGTGAGAGTCCCGTGCGTCGACGGCGGCCGAGAGGGTCTCCATCGCTGCTGCTGAGCGCTCGCGAAGCAGCCGGTTTGCGCGCTCGAGCGACCGGTTCAGCGCCTGTAGCGTGTCCGCTCCACGCCGGAGTTGCTCGGCGCGATCGCGAGCGACTGCGGCCGAGTCCCGCTCCGCCTGGAGCACTGCCTCGCGGCGAAGGACGAGGATGGCGACGCCGCCGATCGCCGGCGCGAGCATCGCGGTGAGGTACGAGGCCTGGCTGACGCCGAGGAGAGCGAGTGCCGCGAGGGTTGCGACGCCCACGAGAGTGGCCACCCTGCCCGATCGTCGTGGTCCGAGCCATGCGGGTAGGCCGACACGTGGCCCGGCGGTCGATGGTGGCATCGACACGCTCGTCCTCCTTCGAGCCTGCCACGATCCGTAGGGAAGGCGAGAGCGACGACGGAGGATCGAGCGCGGCCGTCTGGATGCGGTTCCGGCCCTGCACCTTCGCGCGGTACACAGCGACGTCGGCACGGTGGAGGAGTTGGACGGCGCGCGTCCCGTGCTCCGGGTACGACGCGACGCCGATGGAGACGGTCGCCTGCAGCTCCGTTTCGGCTGTAGCACTCGGGAAGCGGGCGTCTGCCACGGCGGCGCGCAGGCGTTCGGCGATCTCCAGCGCGTCTGTGTGACTCGTCTTGGGGAGCAGCACGGCAAATTCCTCCCCGCCGAAGCGGGCGGGAACGTCTTCTGCGCGAAGCTGTTCCTGCAGCACACCTCCGACACCGCGCAGGACCTCGTCCCCGGCCAGGTGCCCGTAGGCGTTGTTGATGTCGCGAAGGAGGTCGAGGTCGGCGAGCAGGACCGACATCGGCGCCTGTACAGCCCTTGCTTCTCCCAGTTCGCGATCGACCGCCAGCTCGAAGTACTTCGCGTTGAAGAGCCCTGTCTTCGCATCGCGTCTGGCCTGATGCTCGAGCAACGGAATCTCGAACCATTGGCGAAGCAGCAGTAGTGGTGCGACGGCGAACGGAGCGAGCCACGGGTTCGTCAGGCAGACGGCCGCCAGCGCAGCTCCCAGCGCCGCGAGCAGGAGCTCGGTGCCGAGGCTTAGCGGCGGAGCGAACGACAGCCGGCTGGCGAGTCTTCCGCGGGCGAGGAGACACGAGAGCTGGTCCGTCGCCATGAACGTCGCGCAGGCCGCCATTCCGGCGAGCGCCCAGGCGGCTTCCCCGTCGAGGAGCACAGACGCCAGCGCCACCGCGGCAGTGGCGGCGAGCCACGCCATCGTCGCGGCCGCAACCTCGGTCGCCAATTCGTACAAGCGGGTGAGGCGCGGGGCGCGGGGCCACACGACCCAGCGCGGCACCGAGATGACGAGCGCCAGCGAGACGAGAAGATCGAGTGGGAGCAGGACTGCGCCCGCCGGCAGCACCAGGACAGCTGCCCCGTGACCGGCACGTGCGCGGTCGGCACGTGCGATGAACGCATGCGCCGATACGCCGAGCAGGGCGAGGCCGATGAACCGAGCCCAGTCGCTCGCCGATGCAGCTCGTGCAAAGGTCGCGAGGAGCACGGCGGCGGTGGCAGCCACGGCCAGGGGGAGGACTGCCGCCTGGATGCTGCCCAGGCGCGCAGGGGACTCCGTTGCAGTTGTCACTGCCACTTACCACACGCTCGGCCGGAAAGTGCTCGAAGTCGTCCCCCCGGTGGGGGATTGTCGGAGTGATCACGCGTTAGAGGGATCTACACTCGGTTTCGTGCGGCTGACGGTGGAAACGAGCCTTGCGCGTGCTGCCGGGCGTCTGTCTCGTCTGGCGGGGCAAGGCGGCGGGACGACGATCCCGGGCAAGCTGCTGACCACGGTCGATCCCGGCGCGATCGCGCGCCTCGCCAAGCGTCTGTCCCAGGGCAGCGTGATCCTGTCGGCGACGAACGGGAAGACGACGAGCGCGGCCATGGCGTCGGCGATCCTCGCTCCCCACTTCCGGCTGGCTCACAACGCCGCCGGCGCGAACCTTGCTTCGGGCGTCGCCTCTGCGCTCATCGACGCCCGCGACGCCGAGCTAGGCCTTTTCGAGGTGGACGAGGCGGCGCTGCCCGATCTGGCCGCAGCCGTCCAGCCGCGTGTGATCTGCCTCGGCAACCTCTTCCGGGATCAACTCGACCGCTACGGGGAGCTAGAGGTGATCGCCGAACGCTGGCGCGCGCTGGTGGCCGACCTTCCGGAGGACACGCTGCTCGTCGTCAACGCGGACGATCCGCTGGTCGCGGATCTCGCCGGGTCACACGCCAACTCGGCGACGTTCGGCGTCGACGATCCGGCCCAGCGCGGCGCAACGCTTCAGCACGCCGCAGATTCCAAGTACTGCGTTCGCTGCGGGGCTCCATACGAGTATGCGGCTGCGTACGTCGGCCATCTCGGGGACTATCGGTGCCCGTCCTGCGGCCACGCACGTCCGCCGCTCGACGTCAGCGCCCGTGCAATCGAGCCCGACGGTATCGACGGGATCTCCTTCGACCTTTGCCTGCCGGAAGGCACGAGCCGCGTTCGCCTGCGAATGCCGGGTGTCTACAACGTCTACAACGCCCTCGCTGCTGCATCGATCGCGCGCGGCCTCTCGGTTCCGCCGGCCGAGATTGCGCAGGGGCTCGGCCGCGCCTCGCCGGCGTTCGGCCGCTTCGAGCGCGTCGCCGTCGACGGGAAGACGCTCATCGTGCTCCTGATCAAGAATCCAGCCGGCGCGAACGAGACGCTGAGGACGCTGCTGCACGACGATGGGCCCTCCGTCGCCGTGCTCGCACTCAACGACGGCATCGCGGACGGGCGTGACGTCTCGTGGATCTGGGATGTCGACTTCGAGCCGCTTGCGGCGCGGCTCGAGCGGCTGGTCGTCTCGGGCGAGCGTGCGCCGGAGCTTGCGCTTCGGTTCTCGTACGGTGGCCTGGACGAGGCCCGGATCGAGATCGTGCCGGAGCTGGCTGCCGCGCTGGATCGAGGGCTCGAGCTGACGGAGCCCGGCGGTGAGCTCGTCTTCCTCCCCACGTACACGGCAATGCTCGGCCTCCAGCGCGTGATCGCCGACCGCGGCTATGCGCTGCCCTACTGGGAGCGTGTGGCATGAACGTCGTCCTGGCCCACCTCTACCCCGACTACCTCAACATCTACGCGGATCGCGGCAACCTCGCGGTCCTGACCGGTCGGGCACGGCGCCGTGGCGTCGAGCTCGACGTCCGCGAGATCGGTCCGGGTGAAGCCGCTCCTGCCGATGTCGACTTCTTCTACATCGGGGGCGGTCAGGACCGCGAACAGGCGCTCGTCGCGCCCGATCTCGCGGCCCGCGGCGCGGCGCTGTCGGAGGCGGTGTCGGCCGGCGCCGTCGTGCTCGCCGTCTGCGGCGGATATCAGCTGCTCGGCCGCTACTACCGCGACCGCTCGGGCAGCGAGCAGCCCGGCGCCGGCATCTTCCCGCTGTACACCGTGGCCGGGGACCTGCGCCTCATCGGCGACGTGTTGATCGAGTGCGAGCTCGATCCCGGAGACCGGCGGACGGTCGTCGGCTTCGAGAACCATGCCGGCCGCACGATCCTCGGCGAGCGTGCGTTGCCGCTCGGCCGGGTCGTGGCGGGCTTCGGAAACGATGGCCGCTCTGGCCTCGAAGGCTGCCGGGTCGGCAACGCCATCGGCACCTATCTCCACGGGCCGCTGCTGCCGCGGAACCCGTGGCTCGCTGACTGGCTACTGGCACGGGCTGTCGAGCATCGCACGGGAGAGCTGCCCGCTTTCGAGCCGCTCGTCGACGCGATCGAGGAGCGGGCGCACGAGGTCGCGAAGGCTCGTGCCTACTCGCGGGGCGGCCGCATCTAACCTCGCCGCATGCTCTACCAGCACGACGCCTTCGACTCGCTGACCGACCGTGCGTGGGACGAAGGCTGGGTACGTACCGAGATCGAGCGCATCGTGGCCGACGCCGAATCGGCGTATGGCGATGAGCAGCTGTGGCCGGCCGAGGAGTGGGACTCCTGGCAGACCCCGACGCCGCTCAAGGCTCTCTACGTCGGCGCTGCCGGTGTCGTGTGGGCGCTCGCAACCCTCGAGCGACGCGGTGGGGCTCAGAGCAGGCTCGACCTCTCGCAGGTCGCGCAACGCGTCCACGAGGCGTGGCGCGCCGAACCGGACTACATGCGGGGAATCGAGCTCCCCTCCCCCGCTCGCGCAGGCTTGCTTGCGGGCGAGGTGGGCATCCTCACGGTCGCCTGGCAGCTGGCACCGGACGACGCGCTTGCGGACACGCTCTACGAGCGGGTGATCGAGAACGCGGAGAACGAGGCCAACGAGGTCATGTGGGGCTCGCCGGGCACGATGCTGGCCGCGCACGCGATGCACGAGTGGACGGGCGACGAGCGCTGGTCGGAAGCCTGGCAGGAGAGCGCCGACGTGCTTCTGCGCCGGCGCGAGGACGACGGGCTCTGGACGATCCACCTCTACGGCGAGACGTACCGTGGCCTCGGGCCGGCTCACGGCCTCGTCGGCAACGTCCTCGCGTTGCGCCAGCGGCTCCCGGATGAAGAGCGAGCGGCACTGGAACGGGACACAGCGGCAGCGCTGGCTCGCGCGGCGGTTGTCGAGGACGGGCTTGCCAACTGGGGCGAGGCGCTTCAGTGGTGCACGGGAGCTCCTGGGATCGTCATCTCGGCGGTCGACTACCTGGACGAGGAGTTGCTGCTGGCGGCTGCAGAGCTCATCTGGCAGGCGGGGCCGCACGGCGACGAGAAGGGCTATGGCATCTGCCACGGCACGGCGGGCAACGGCTACGCGCTGCTCAAGACGTTCGAGCGCACGGGCGACGAGCGCTGGCTTCAGCGCGCGCGGCGCTTCGCCGTTCACGCACTCGAGCAGGCAGAGCGGCTCGCAACGAGCCGCGGGCGACGGCGCTACTCGCTCTGGACCGGAGACGTCGGCGCCGCGCTCTTCGCGGCCGACTGCATCGACGCCCGCCCGCGCTACCCGATCATGGACGGAGTG
The DNA here is from genome assembly GCA_963704335.1 of uncultured Actinomycetes bacterium. GTDB lineage: Bacteria > Actinomycetota > Thermoleophilia > Gaiellales > Gaiellaceae > PALSA-612. The sequence goes on along the minus strand of OY969889.1, from coordinate 2,504,743 downwards.
TGAGCGGCCGCCGAATCGAGTTTCGGCCTATGGTGGCCGACGATCTGCGCCTGCTGCACGACTGGCTACGGCGACCGCACGCACTTCGCTGGTACGGCGATCACGGGACGTACGAGGACGTGGTCGCCCACTACCTGCCCGCGATCGAGGGAAGCGATCCCACAGATCACTACATCGTCGTGGTCGACGGAGCGGACATCGGCATGGTCCAGACGTACATCGTGGCTGACCATCCCGACTACGCCACGGTCGTGGGAATCACAGACCGCGCCACGGCTGGAGTCGACATCGTCATCGGCGAAGAGGAGCTCACCGGCAAGGGACTGGGTACGGAGATCCTGCGCCGGTTCGCAGACGAGATCGTGTTCGCGCGTCCCGAGACGACAGCGTGCGTGGCCGATCCGGACCCTCGAAACATCTCCTCGGTGCGCGCGTTCGAGAAGGCTGGCTTCCACGCCGTCGAGACGTTCGTCGATCCGTCAGACGGACTGACGCACGTTCTCGTGCGGCGGGATCGCTACGGAGCCCAGAGCGCGCCGAGGTAGACCACGGGGTCTCCCGGCTGCCAGCGTCCGAGAAAGCGTTGGATCGGCGGATGCAGCACGACCTCTTCCAGCTCGAACGCCGTGAACAGGCGATGTCCTCGCACGGCCGCATCCTCGGAGCTCACTGTCTCCAGCGACCTGCCCGTGAGATCGGCGGCGAAGATGATGTGGACGACGTGCTTCGTTGTGAGCGTGCGCGCGGGCGCGATGGAGTCCACGATCGCCACCGGTCCCTCGAACGGCATCTGGGTGTCGATGCCGAGCTCCTCGCGCAGCTCGCGGCGCAGTGCCTGCACGAGGCTCTCTCCCGAATGGACTCCACCGCCCGGGAGCAACCAGTACTCACGGCCGTGCTTTTCGTGGCGGCACAGAAGCAATCCGTCGCGCCAGCGCAGGACTGCCGAGACACGGATGCGCGGCTGGAGTGCCATGTCGGGCTCAGACGCCCGAGGAGCCGAAGCCGGCAGCGCCGCGGACCGTCTCGGGCAGCTCGTCCAGCACGACTACGTCGACTTCGGGTACCGGCGTCACAACGAGCTGCGCAATGCGCATGCCTGCCTCGACCGTGAACGACCGTTCGCGGTCGGTGTTGAGTGCGATCACCCGCAGCTCTCCCCGATAGCCGGAGTCGATCAGACCGGGAGTGTTGACGAGCGAGATGCCGTGCTCCAGGGCCAGACCGGAGCGCGGAATCACCAGTCCGGCGTAGCCCTCGGGTATGGCCACCGCAATGCCTGTCGGGACGACCCCTCGCTCCCCCGGCCCAAGCTCGAGCTGATCACAGGCGACGAGATCGAGGCCGGCGTCACCAGGGTAGGCGCCCTGCGGCAGCGACGCGTCGTCGCGCAGGCGGGTGACGGGAAGCTCGATCACGGACTCGTGGCCGCGACGGCGTCGCGCACGAGGAACGGCGCCAGGCGTCGCAGCTCCCGTTCGGGCAACCGTGCGCGGATGAAGACACCGTCCGCGCGATCCTCGCGGAGCTCGATCGGCGGCCCGAGCGCGTAGAGCGACGAGACCACGTCGCCGCGCTCGTACGGCACGAGCAGCTCCACGACCTGGAATCGGCCCTCGAACCGCTCGGCGACTCGAGCGCGGAGGGCGTCGAGGCCCTCGCCGGACTCCGCCGAGACCTGGATCGAGCCCGGGAAGCGGTCCGTGAGCCGTTCGCGTGCCTCGCCGTCGAGCCGGTCGACCTTGTTCAGCACGAGCTCGATCGGCAGCTCGCCGGCGCCGATCTCGGTGAGCACCGCTTCGACGGCCTGCACCATCTGGTCGAGCTCGGCGTCGTCCGCGGATCCGTCGGCGACGTGCAGGACGAGGTCTGCGATGAGCGTCTCTTCCAGAGTCGCCGCGAAGCCCTCGACGAGCTCGTGCGGCAGCCGCCGGATGAAGCCGACGGTGTCGGTCAGAAGGTAGCGGCGGCCCTCGTACTCGAACGACCGCGTGGTCGGATCGAGTGTCTCGAACAGCCGGTCGTCGATGGACGCCTCGGCTCCCGTGAGCGCGTTGAGCAGCGTGGACTTGCCGACGTTCGTGTAGCCGGCGAGCGCGATGGTCGGCGTCTGGGAGCGCACGCGCGACTTCCGGCGCTCATCACGCCGCTTGGAGAGCTCACGCAGACGCTCCTTGAGCAGCGAGATTCGCCGACGTGCCAGCCGGCGGTCGGTCTCGAGCTGGCTCTCACCCGGGCCCCTCGTGCCCACGCCGCCGCCGAGGCGCTCGAGGTGCTTCCAGAGCCCACGCATGCGCGGGAGGTTGTACTCGAGCTGCGCGAGCTCGACCTGGAGCTTGCCCTCGGCCGACACTGCGTGCTGGGCGAAGATGTCCAGGATCAGCTGTGTGCGGTCGATGACCCGCGTCTCCAGTTCGTCCTCGAGGCGTCGCTGCTGCGCGGGAGCGAGCTCGCCGTCCACGACCAGCACTTCGGCGCGTGCGTCCGCGTACGCGGTCTTCAGCTCCTCGAGCTTGCCCTTGCCGACGTACGTGCGGGGGTCCGGCTTGGGACGGTGCTGAACGAGCTCGCCGACGGTGTCGACGCCCGCGGTCCGGGCCAGCGCATGAAGCTCTGCGAGCTCCGAGGCTTCCTGGGACGGGAGCAGACACGCGACCGCGAACCCGCGCTCCGGCTCTGCGCCGGGCAGCGGATCGGGCTGGTGCTTTGTCACGACGACATTATGGAGGAGCGTCAATCCCGCTAGCGTTCGGGCGTGGCGCTCTCCCCTGTCCTGGCCGAGCAGACGACGTACCCGTTCGTGCGTCTCGAGCAGGCGAAGCGAGAGGCTACGGCGCGCGGTGTCTCCATCATCGACTTCGGCCAGGGGGATCCGCGCGAGCCGACAGACCCGCTCATTCGTCAAGCGCTCGCCGACGGCGTCGCGGAGACGATGAGCTATCCGAAGGCCGAGGGCCTGCCCGAGCTGCGCGCAGCGATCGCAGGCTGGATCGATCGCAGGTTCGGAGTCGTACTCGACCCCGATCGGGAGCTGATCCCCACGCTCGGTTCGAAGGAGGCGATCTTCAGCTTCGCGCAGGTCTTCGCGGACGTGCCGCGTGGCAAGGACACCGTGCTGATCCCGGACCCGGCATACCCCGTCTACGAGCGCGGCGCCGAGTTCGCCGGCGCGAACATCGTCCGTTTGCCGCTGCTGGAGAAGAACGGCTTTCTCCCGGATCTGACTGCTGTCGACGCGGAGCTGCTCGACCGTACCGCTCTCGTCTGGGTCAACTACCCCAACAATCCCACCGCCGCCTCCGCCCCACGCTCGTTCTTCGCAGAGCTGGCGGGCCTCGCGGCGCGTCACAACTTCCTCGTGTGCTCTGACGAGGCGTACAGCGAGCTGTGGTTCGACGAGCCGCCGGCCTCGGCGCTCGAGCTTGCTGATCGCTCGCACGCCGTCGTGTTCAACACGCTCAGCAAGCGCTCGTCGATGACGGGCTACCGCTCGGCGTTCGTCGCCGGTCCCGGGTGGGTGATCGACGCACTGCGGAAGTACCGTCCGACGGTCGGCACAGCTCCACAGGAGTTCGTCCAGCGTGCCTCGATCGTCGCCTGGAATGACGAAGGCCACGTCGAACGTGCGCGCGACCGCTACCGGCGCAAGCGCGACATCCTGCTGCCGGCGTTCGAAGGCATCGGCTGGCGGGCTGCGGGCTCTGAGGCGACGATGTACCTCTGGTTCGCGCTGCCGGACGGCGAGACGTCCGAGGCAGCAGCGCGGCGGCTTCTCGAGCACGGAATCGTCGTCGCTCCCGGTGCGTATCTCGGTGAGGCAGGCGAGGGCTACGCGCGTGTGGCGCTTGTGCCCACGATCGAGGATTGCGAGCGCGCCGCCGGCGTCCTCGAGGAGGTGGCGTGACGGACGCCGAGCGGGTCGAAGAGATCGTCGCCGCTCTTGACCGGGGTGAGCGGCGCGTGGCGGAGAAGGTCGGCGACGACTGGGTCGTGGACGAGGACGCCAAGCAGGCGATCCTCGACTACTTTCACATCCGCGACGTGGAGCCGGAGGAGCTCGGGCCGTTCGAGTACACGGACAAGATCCCGCTCAAGCACGGCCACGCCGAGCGCGGTGTACGCGTCGTGCCGGGCGCCGTCGTCCGCTACGGCTCGTTCCTCGGCGAAGGCGTGATCGTCATGCCCGGCTTCGTGAACATCGGCGCCTGGGTCGGTCCCGGGACGATGGTCGACACCTGGGCCACCGTGGGCTCGTGTGCGCAGATCGGGGCCAATGTCCACCTCGCGGGCGGCGCCGGCATCGGTGGCGTGCTGGAGCCGGTCAACGCCCGGCCGGTCATTGTCGAGGACGACGCGTTCATCGGGTCGCGGGCGATCGTCGTCGAGGGTGTCGTCGTCGGCGAAGGCGCGGTTATCGCCCCCCACGTTTCGCTGACCGCCTCCGTGCCGATCATCGACGTGACCGGGGACGAGCCGGTGGAGCACCGTGGCTACGTCCCTCCCCGCTCCGTCGTCGTCCCGGGAACGCGGCCGAAGGACTTCCCGGCCGGCACCTATCAGGTCGGATGCGCGCTCATCATCGGCCGTCGCAACGAGTCGACGGACAGGAAGGTGAGCCTCAACGAGACATTGCGCGAGTTCGGTATCGCCACCGCCTGAGGCTGAGTGCTTGACAGGTGACTAATTAGTCACCTAATATCGGACTATGGCGGATGACCCGGTGTTCAGGGCTTTGGCCGACCCGACGCGACGGGAGATCCTCGACACCCTCTTCGAGCGAGAGGGACAGTCCCTCGGCGAGCTCGAGCGACGGTTCGACATGACCCGCTTCGGCGTCATGAAGCACGTGAAGGTGCTCGAGGACGCGAATCTCGTCGTGACCCGCAAGGTCGGGCGGTCGCGCCTGCACTACCTGAACGCCGTACCCATCCGCGAGATCCACGACCGGTGGACCGGAAAGTTCGCCGCCAGGGCGAGCGGAGCGCTGCTGGCGCTGCGTTCCGGTCTCGAGAAGGGAGACACCATGGCTGCCAACGGCAAGCCTTCGCACGTCTACGTCGTCTACATCAAGACGACGCCGGAGCGCGTCTGGGACGCGCTCACGCAGTCGGAGTTCACGCAGCAGTACTACTACGCGAGCACGGTCGAGTCCGACTGGACGGCCGGCTCGGAGTACGAGTACGCCATCAACGGCGAGACCGCGATCGTCGGGGAAGTGCTCGAGGCGGTACCGCCGTCGCGGCTGGCGATGACCTTCGACGCCCGCTGGGATGACGAGGTCTCACCCGATCCTCCGTCGCGCATCGTCTGGGAGATCGAAGCAGCCGGCGACGGGCTCTCCAAGCTGACGGTCGTCCACGACGGCTTCGAAGGAGAGACGAACACGTTCGGTCAGGTGACGGGCGGCATGCCGTACATCCTCAGCGGGCTGAAGACCCTGCTCGAGACCGGCGAGCCGCTCGCAGCAGCCGTGGCCGTCTGAGCCGACTACTCGAGAGCGCGGGAGCGGGCTGCCAGCCGGCGCAGCCCCTCCCGGTTCTCCTCGTAGCGCAGCAGCTCCAGCCCTTCGTCGAGCGAGCACCAGCGGTAGTCATCGTGCTCCCAGCTCAACGTCGGCTCCCAGCCGGGTGTCGCGAGCGCCTCGAACACATCCTCCGGCACTGAATCGACGCTCGAGCCATAGAGCCGGTCCCACTCGGAGCGATCGGCTCCGGGCCGTAACTCGTAGCGATAATCGACAGCGCGAATCGAGCCGGTATCGAGCCCGGTTTCCTCGAAGACCTCGCGCTCGGCCGCAGCATCGTCGGCTTCGCCCCATTCCGGCGCGCCCGTCACCCCTTGCCAGAAGCCGCCTAGTCGCGGTATGCGCCTGAGCAGGAGGAACTCGCGACCTGCCTCCCCCTCCCGATGAATGTAGACGAGCACCTGTCGCGGAACTCGTAACGGCTCTGCGGGCCCCGTGAGCGTGGCGCGGCCTCCGGAGAGGCTCACGCGAAGATCGCCGCCGGGAAAGTGGACGAGCACGTCGCCGTCGCCGTGAGTCGCCGCGGCGACTGCGACGGCGCTCGTTCCCGACGATTGTGTCTCCCCCACGCCGCGCTCCCAGACCCGTGCCGTCACCTCGCCGGGCGTGTCGACGCGTGCCACCTGGACGTTCGTGCGGCCCGGAAAGCGTTCGTGTGCCTCGAGCAGCGGCCCGATGCGCGGCAGGTCGTCTGGATCTCCCACCACGACCGCATGTGGGTTGCCGACGTCGACCACGATCACGTCCAGATCCTCGATCCGCTCGGGCCCGGAGACGGTCACCGCTCCCAGCTCCTGTTCCACGTCGCCGTTCTTGACACGCGCGACCGTCTCGCGCGATCCGACGCGAATGCGGAGCTCCGCGACGCCGGTTCGATCCGCGAGCCAGCGGGCCGCGATGCGCGTGCCGTTCCCGGACAGCTCGGCCGTCGAGCCGTCGGGATTCCAGATCACGACGTCGGCCTCGGTATCCGTGGCGGAGACGACCTCGACGATGCCGTCGGCGTCCCCGACCTCGGCACGCACGCGCTCCGGGCTCAGCCCGCGCTCGTCAGTGAGCAGGTAGACGTTTCCGTGCGCGTGCCACTTCGAGAATCTCATCCGCGACCTCGTCGGCGGGCCGCGCCGCCTCGACCCTGATCAGATCCGGCATCTTCCGCATCCACTTCCGCTGGTAGGCGGCGTACCGGCGGGTACGCAAGACTACCGCGGCGATCGCCTCCTCCCGGGGCAGCCGCGCGATCTCGTCGAGGCCGAGGGCATGGCGTGCCGTGTGCGAGACCCCTCCTGTGAGCGCGCGTTCTACCTCGTCCTCGACCCCGGCTTCGAACATCGCCTGCGTGCGCGTCGCGATCCGGCGCTCGAGCTCCTCTCGCGGCACCTCGAGCCCGAAAACGAGCGTCGGGTGACGAGTCTCGCCGCTCCACAGCGCGTCCCGGCCGGGACGGAGCGACTCTCCGATGTCGACGAGCTCGAGCGCGCGGACGACCCGTCGCCGGTCGTTCGCGTGGACACGCATCGCCGCGGGCGGATCGTGTTCGGCGAGGACGGCATGGGCGCGTTCGGGCCCGAGACGGTCGTAGAGGCGCTCCCAACGCTGTCGATCGCCGGGCGGCGGCGGCGTCATGTCGGAGATCGCGGCACGGAGGTAGAGGCCCGTCCCGCCGACGACAACGGGCGTGCGACCACCTGCCAGGGCCTCGTCGACGGCACGGTGCGCGAGCGCCTGGTACTCGACGACCGAAGCCTGGTGGTCGAGCCCCCATATGCCCACGAGCGCCGTTGGCTGCAACGGCTGCGCCGTGAGGATGGGCAGGCCCCGGTAGACCTGCATGGAGTCGGCGGAGACGAGGTCTGCCGGGATTTGTTCCGCGATCGCTTCGGCGACGGCCGTCTTGCCGGTGGCCGTCGGCCCGAAGACGGCCAGGACGGTCACGCGCGCAGGCGCACGCGAATCCGGTGAACGTCGTCGTCGGGGAGGCCGGAGGCATGCAGATAGCTCTCCGCCCCGCCGTAGCGGCGCTCGACTTCCTCGAGCACGCCGCGCATCGACTCCCGGGGCATCGCCGCCAGGAAGCGCCGGAACTCCCGCTCGCGCTCGTCGTCCGTCTCCTCGATCCACTCGGGTGCGGAAGCAGCCCAGTTGTCACGGCTCAATCCAAAGTCCGTGGCGACGTCGTCGATCGAGACGCTGGGCGAGGCGCAGGAGCAGCGCCGCGATCAGGCCGGTACGGTCGACGCCCGCCGCACAGTGAACGACCACGCAACCCTCGGGCGCGGCGGCAACTGCCGCCACTGCGGCTGCGAACCGCTCGCCGTACAGGTCGAGATGCTCGAGGTACATGACACGCCTCGACTCGGCGTGATCGCGGATCCGCTCCAGGAGCTGCCGGTCGGTCTCGCGCCGCTCGTTGTGGTCGCCGAAGAGCGGCAGGTGGAGCACCTCGACGCCCAGGTCGACCTCTGGGTCCTCGTTCCGCTCGTTCATCCAGCGCAGGTCGATGACCCGCTTCACGCCATAGGCGAGCAGCTCCCGTCTGCCCTGCTCGGACAGCGTGCTGAGGTTGTCGGCACGGACGACGGCCCCGTACCGCGTCTCGGATCCGTCCTCGGTCGGCATGCCACCGAGATCGCGGACGTTGACGCAGCCGTCCCAGGTCAGTTGCCTTGCCTGGCCCACCTATGCCGCGACGAGCGCTTTCTGGCTGCCCTGGAGAGTCATCGATGTGGAGGCCGTGATGCGGACCGGCACCAGCTCGCCAGGCTGGGCCGATCCGGAGAAGTTGACGGTCGTGTTGCGCCGAGTTCGCCCGCGGAGCAGCGATGGATCGGTGCGGCTCGCTCCCTCGACGAGCACCTCCTCGGTGAGGCCGACGCGACGGGCGTTGCGCTCGGTCGCGACGCGCTGGACGACCTCGACGAGTCGCTCGATGCGCGCGCGCTTCAGGTCATCGGGCACCTGATCGGGCATCGCCGCAGCCTCGGTGCCGCTGCGCGGCGAGTACACGAACGTGAATGCGCCGTCGAAGCCGACCTCCTCCACCAGGGAACAGGTGGCGTCGAAGTCGCCGTCCGTCTCTCCGGGGAAGCCGACGATGAGGTCCGTCGTGAGAGCGAGGTCGGGGATGGCGGCGCGAAGCTCGTCCACGAGTCGGAGGTATCGCTCGCGGCTGTATGTGCGCCGCATGCGCTTGAGCACGCGTGTTGAGCCGGACTGCAGAGGAAGGTGCGCGTGCTCGCAGACGGCGTCGCACTCGGCCATGGCGGCGATCACGGGCGCCCGGAAGTCCTTCGGGTGCGGGCTCGTGAAGCGAATGCGCTCGATGCCGTCGACGGCGTCCACTGCGCGCAGCAGCTCGCCGAACTCGGTGCGAGCGTCGGACCGGAGATCTCGCCCCCACGAGTTGACGTTCTGGCCCAGCAGCGTGATCTCGCGAACGCCGTCGTCTGCGAGCCGCACGATCTCGGCAAGGATCTCGCCCGGCCGCCGGCTGACCTCGCGGCCGCGCACGGCGGGCACGATGCAGTAGGAGCACACCGAGTTGCAGCCCATGGAGATCTGCACCCACGCCTGGAACGGGCGCTCGCGCTCGGTGGCGAGCTCCGCGGAGAAGCGGCGCTCGTCCGCGGTGCCGAACGCCGAACGCGCGACGCCTAGCCCACCGGCGCCGAGCCAGTCACCGAGGTGGTGAATCGTGCCCGGACCGAAGGCGACGTCGACGAACGGATAGCGCTCGAAGATTCGATCGCGCTGCGCCTCCGCATAGCAGCCGCCGACCGCGATCACCGCGTCCGGGTTGCGCACCTTGAGCATCCTGGCGTCGCCGAGGTATGCCGCGAGCCGCTGGTCGGGCTTCTCGCGGATCGTGCAGGTGTTGAAGACGAGCACGTCAGCTTCGGCAGGCGTCGGCGCCTCGCCGAGCCCGAGCTCCTCCAGCAGGCCCCGAATGCGCTCGGAGTCGTGCGCGTTCATCTGGCACCCGAACGTCGTGACGTAGTAGCGACGCACGGCGCAAGTGTACGCCGGAGAGGTTGGTGCACTTCCGGCACAGTCCTGTAACGGACGAGCACGTTGCCCGCGGTTACGCTGAAAGCGGGAGGAGGCGCGGGGTGGCCCCGCTGGAGCCCGAATCGGCCGTGTCCAGGTCGCTAGGGCGTAACGAACTACTTCGCGTACTCGATCGCGCGCGACTCGCGAATCACCGTCACCTTGATCTGTCCCGGGTACTCGAGGTGCTGCTCGATCTCCCGGGCGATCTCGTGCGACATGAGGGCTGCCTCGTCGTCCGCGATCTCCTCGGGCTTGACGATCACGCGAATCTCGCGACCGGCCTGTAGCGCGTAGACGCGCTCGACGCCGGTCTTCGCGGCGGCTAGCTCCTCAAGTGCCTCCAGGCGCTTGATGTACGACTCGAGGCTCTCGCCGCGGGCACCGGGCCTTGCGGCGGACGCGGCGTCGGCCGAGATCACGAGGACGGCCTCCACGGTCTGCGGCTGCACGTCGTAGTGGTGTGCCTCGATCGCGTGGACGACGCCCTGGGTCTCGCCGAAACGGCGGGCGTACCGCGCCGAGATGAGAGCGTGGGCGCCCTCCTCCTCATGGCTCAGCGCCTTGCCGAGATCGTGGAGTAGTGCCGCGCGCTTCGATGTCTTGACGCTCGCGCCCAGCTCGCTCGCCATGACACCGGCCAGCTGCACGACCTCGAGTGTGTGCTTGAGAACGTTCTGGCCGTAGCTCGTCCGGTAGCGCAGGCGGCCAAGGATCTTCACCAGCTCTTCGTGAAACTCGCCGCAGTTGGCCTCGAAGACCGCCTGGTCACCCGCCTGGCGAATGAGATCGTCGACCTCGGCCTTCGACTGGTAGTACATCTCCTCGACGCGGGCGGGATGGATCCGTCCGTCTTCGAGAAGCCGCTGCAGCGTGAGCTTCGCCACTTCGCGCCTGATGCCGTCGAACGACGAGAGCACGACGGCCTGTGGCGTGTCGTCGACGATGAAGTCCACGCCCGTCAGATGCTCGAGTGCCCGAATGTTGCGACCCTCGCGGCCGATGATGCGCCCCTTCATGTCGTCGGAGGGAAGCTCGACGATGGAGACAGTCGTCTCTGCAGCATGGCTCGCAGCGACGCGCTGGAGAGCGTCGGCCACGAGGTTTCGCGCCTTCCGGCGGGCTTCTGTGGTCGCTTCCTCGTCGAGTTGCCGCACGCGGCGCGCCAACTCGTGGCGCACGAGCTCCTCCGAGCGCTTGAGTACCTCGACTTTCGCGTCCTCCATGTTCAGCCTGGAGATGCGTTCCAGCTCGCGCTGCTCATCGGCTTTCGCAGTCTTCAACTCCTCCTGAAGCTCGCGGACGTGCGTCTCGCGGTCGTCGAGCCCCTGGTTGCGTCGCTCGAGCTCCTCCTGCTTCCGGTTGAGGTCTTCCTCGGCGAGTCGCGATCGCTGCTCGCGTTCGCGCGTTTCCGTCCGGCGCGCGTCGAGATCCCGCTCGGTCTCGCTGCGCACCTTCGCTGCCTCCTCCTTGGCGGCCAGCTCGGTCTCTCTACGGAGCGCGTCCGCCTCGCGTGTCGCCTCTTCGAGGAGCAGGGTTCGCGTTCGTCGAGCCGCAGCAAGCTTCGAGTCCGTAAGGAACCTCACGACGGCCCACGCGCCGAGGGCCCCGGCGACAAGGCCGATGAGGATTCCGACAATGTACGGCACAGGCCCTCCGATCGTTCTCCCCGCCGGAAGTGACGTGGGTCCGACTCGATACCGAGCCCGCGCGGGCGAATGCCGCAAATCGGGGAGCGGCGCCGATGCCGCTCGAGAAAACAGCAGCTTCAGACCGCTGCCAAGTGCTCCCTTCGTCGTCTGGTCGGCATTTTGGAGGTCATTGATGTCTTGGTGGTGAGGTCCCGATTCTTGGAAGTTCGTCTACGCAGAGAGTATGGGTCGTGATCCCATCTTACTCCTGCCCGCCCGCGATCCGCAACGCGGTCTCGACCGTGTCGTCGGTGTAGCCCTTGCGCTGGAGGGTCCGAGCGAGCTGCAGCGCGTCGGCCGCTCGCTGGGCCAGCGCCTCTGCCCGCGCTGCCTCCGGCGCAATGCTCTCTAGTGCCGGGTCGATGTCGACGTCGGCGATGCCGCGTCGACGGAGATCGACACGGATGGCGAGATCGCCCTGCAGCCTCGCGGCGAGCACGCGAGCCCGCTCCGCAGCCGTTCGCTCGTCGGACTGGTAGCCCGCCTCGGCGAGCTGAGAGCTGGCGCGCTCTGCGTCCTCGGCATCGATGCCGGACCGCTGCAGGCGCGCCATCAGCTCGGCACGTGACAGCTCGCGGCGGGACAGCGCCTTGAGCCCCGCCTCGAGAGCGTGCGGCGAGGCTTCGGCCATCAGACCTTCGAGACGGTCTCTGCCTCCTCGACTTCTTCGACGTCCGGCTCGCCGACCGGCTCCTCGACGGCTTCCACCGTGGGCAGAAGTCTCGCGGAGACGATCTGATCCGGCCCGACGATTGCCTGAAGTCGCTGGAGGATCGCCTGACAGACGTCAGGATGCTCGCGCAGGAACGCCGTTGCGTTCTGCCGGCCCTGGCCGAGCCGCTCGTCGTCGAAGGAGAAGTACGAGCCCGACTTCTGCACCGCCTTGTGCTCGATCGCGGCGTCGAGCACCGTGCCTTCCCAGGAGATGCCGGCGCCGAAGTAGATGTCGAACTCGGCTTGCTTGAACGGTGGCGCGACCTTGTTCTTCGCGACCTTCACACGAACGCGGTTGCCGATCGCCTCGACACCGTCCTTCAGCGTCTCGATGCGGCGGATGTCGAGGCGCACGGACGAGTAGAACTTCAGCGCGCGGCCGCCGGGCGTCGTCTCCGGGTTGCCGAACATGACGCCGATCTTCTCGCGCAGCTGGTTCGTGAAGATGCAGACGGTGTCCGTGCGGTTGAGCGTGCCGGCGAGCTTGCGGAGGGCCTGGCTCATGAGTCGTGCCTGTAGCCCCACGTGCGAGTCGCCCATCTCGCCTTCGATCTCGGCCTTCGGGACGAGGGCGGCGACGGAGTCGACAGCGACGACGTCGAGCGCGCCCGAGCGGATCAGCAGCTCGGCGATCTCGAGCCCTTGCTCACCCGTGTCCGGCTGCGAGACGAGCAGCTCGTCGATGTTCACGCCGATGCGGCGTGCGTACTGGGGGTCGATCGCGTGCTCGGCGTCGATGAATGCGGCGATACCGCCGCGCCGCTGCGCTTCGGCGATCACGTGGTAGACCAGCGTCGTCTTCCCCGAAGCCTCGGGGCCGAAGATCTCGACGACGCGTCCGCGCGGGAGCCCGCCGATGCCGAGTGCCATGTCGAGCGCAAGGGAGCCCGTGGAGACTGCTCCGATCGAAACCTGCGGGCGGTCGCTCATCTTCATGACCGACCCCTTGCCGAACTGCCGCTCGATCTGACCGAGCGCCGTATCCAGAGCTTCGCCGCGATCCACCGTCATCGACCTCCTAGAGAAACGGACTCCAACACCTCGTATCGCGCTCCTGTGCGCGCGAGCGTCGAATGGTAGACAGCCGCTCCGGACGGACTGAACGGCGCGAGGTCGGGCAAGGGCGGCTGGAGCTTCGGCGGAGCGCGGAAGCGCAGCACCGTGACGTGAGGGAGCCATGGCCGTGCCTCCGGCTTGTACGTCCCGCTGCGCTCCAGCCGCTCGTGCAGAGCGCGTGCCAGCCGCCCTGCCCGTTCCTCCTCGTCCGCGAGGACGAGCATGCCGACGCTTCGCGTCTCCCGATAGCGCTCGGGGTTGAGGCGGATCGGCCCGGCGAGGGAGCCGGCTGCCGCCTCGAGCGCCTCGCTGACAGGTCCCACGTCGCCGGTGGGGCGATGCCCGAGGAAGGCCAGCGTGATGTGGAGGTTGCGAGGCTCGACGACGCGGGCAGCGGAACGGAGGGAGTGACGCTGCCACTCGACGAGCGTCTCGCGCACGCTCTCGGGGAGCATGAGGCCGCAGAAGAGACGCAAGCGTTCATCAGCAGCCACCCTAGCGGCCTCGCTCACACGGAATCGTGCCGGCTTTGTGACAAGAGACGCCTGGCGAGATGGAGCACGGCCACCGCCGAGCGGCGGCGAATCGACTCCCGGTCCGCGGGGTAGCTGAAGTCGACACCACGGCTTGCGTCAGGAGTCTCCGCGTGAACGTAGACGAGGCCGACCGGCTTCTCCGGAGTACCGCCTCCCGGGCCGGCGACGCCGGTCACGGCCAGCCCGACGTCCGCGCCGAGACGATCGCGAACGCCGCGCGCCATGGCCGCCGCCGTCTCGGCAGATACCGCACCGTGCTCGCGGAGCACGTCGGCGGGAACCTCGAGCTCCTTCTCCTTGACCGCGTCCGCGTAGGCGACGATGCCGCCGATGAAGACATCGCTGGCGCCGGACATCGATGTCAGGCGCTCTGCAACGAGGCCGCCGGTGCATGACTCGGCAGTGCCGATCGTCAGCCCAAGGGCGCGCGAGAGAGCGAGCACGATCTCCTCCACGGGTCGCTCGTCCTCGGAGAATGCGTAGCGGTCGTGCTCGGCACGAAGAGCGGTCGAGAGCTCGTCCGCCCGCGGCTCGGCGCCCGGCTCGACGAGCATGTCGACGTGAATCTCGAAGTCATGCGCACAAACCGTGACGTCGACGCCGTCCCCGTCGCCGCCCGCCTCGTGCAGCGTCTGTGCGACGGTCGACTCGCTGACGCCGTAGAGGCGAAACGTGCGCCGGCCGCGGGAACGAGCACGTGCCAGCACGTCTTGCACCGGCTGAGCCTCGAGGGCGCCGGGCCACAACCGCTGCAGCTCACCGGGAGGGCCGGGCAGGACCACGACGGCCGCGCCGCCGCTCCGCAGGACGAAGCCGGGAGCCGTCCCGGCCAGCCCGATCGAGATTGCGCCCTCGGGCAGCGTCGCCTGCTTGCGCACGCCATGTGCGAAGTCGGCGTACGGCCGCCCCAGGCGTTCGGCATACGAACGGGATACGGCCTCGATCTGCGCCTCCAGGCCCTCGTCGACCTCCAGGCCTACGCCGGCGGCCCGGGCCACCATCTCCACGGTGCGATCATCGTGCGTCGGCCCGAGCCCACCCGATACGACGCAGAGATCCGCGGCGAGCCCGTCGTGCAGCGCGGCCTCCAGGTCCCGCGGATCGTCTCCGACGATCGTGATCCGCGCGGGGTCGAGCCCGAGCGAGAGCACGGCGTGCGCGAGAAACGGGCCGTTACGGTCTCGCCGGTCGCCGCGGACGAGCTCGCTGCCGGTGGCGACGATCGCCACACGCGGCCGCGAAGCGTCGCTCAACGGCCTAGCCGCAGCTGGACTTCGAAGTCACCTGCCTGCGGGTGACGGTCACCACCTGCGGACAGCCCATGCCCAGCGACGCCGGCGTCCCACCGAGCGTGGCGTGGAGGTTCTCCGGGGAGCCGACGTTGAACCAGAGCCGCTTGCCGACGAAGCGCTGCTTCTCGCCTTTCTCGAGCGTCCCCTGGAAGAGCACCTGGCCGGTCGGACCGCCCTTCCGCGATTCGAGCAGCGACGCGCCGTCGACCGCACGAACGACGAACACTGCCTGGTTCTTCGGCACGTGGGTGCGGGCGGCTGCAGGGAGGTTGGGGATCTTCGTGTCCCCGGTGTCAGGGTCGCCGTAGTTCCACGCCGCAATGACGAGCGCTGTGACGACGGCAATACCGACCACGGTCAGCATGACCATGCGCCGCTCGGCCCGCTTGTGATGGTGCTCCCTGATGCGGATGCGTCTCGAGCGGATCGACCCCGGCTCTTCGTCGATCCAGAACCGCGACGTGTACTCGTCGAGGAACAGCTGGCCGTCGAGGTCGAGGTAGTCGGCGTACGTCTTGAGGAAGCTCTTGATGTACGCCTGGCCCGGGAGGATGTCGAAGCTCTCCGTCTCCAGCGCCCGCAGATACTTGGCGCGGACCTTCGTCGCTCGCTCGGCCTCGTCGATCTCGATGCCCTTCCGAAGGCGGGCTTCTCGGAGGCTGGTTCCGATCTCGAACATTCGCGGTGATTCTACGGAAGAGCTCAGTCAGCGAACAGGGTCAACAGAGCATAGAAGGCGAGTGCCAATCCTGTCGTCGCGGCGATCCAGAGCGCGAGAATGCCGAGCCACTTCCCCACCCGCGCCGTGCCCTCTCCCCCGCTCCGGCCGAGCGTCCGCTGCACCGTCTCCCGCCCACGGCGGGCGAGGGCGATTGCGAAAATGCCGAGCAGCGCCGCGAGCGCAGCAGACGCGCACGATTGCACCAGCGTGAGCTCGTCGAAGTACTGCGAGGCAGCAATTGCGAGCGGCACGATCGCGACGGCGACGACGCCGACGACGAGCGACAGAGAGGCGCGCGGATTCCGCGCGCGAGGCAACTCCATGGCCGTCATTGCTTGACGTAGGGCCGGCCGACGGCGGCGGGTGGGATCGATCGTCCGACGACCCCGGCCACGACGATGAGCGTCACGACGTACGGCAACCCTCGGAACAACGTCGTCCAGGCAGCGTCGGATCCGTACGCGCCCGGAAGCCGCAGCGCGAGGGCCTCGGTGAATCCGAACAGCAGGCAGGCGGCGAAGGCGCCGACCGGCCGCCACCGGCCGAAGATCACGGCTGCCAGCGCGATGAAGCCGCGGCCCGCGGTCATGTTCTCCGAGAACGCGTGGGTGATGCCGTTCGAGAGGTAGACGCCGCCGATGCCCGCCAGCGCGCCGGAGACCACGACCGCGCTGTACCTCGTCAGATAGACCGAGATGCCGACCGTATCGGCAGCCTTCGGATGCTCGCCCACCGAGCGCAGCCGCAGACCGACCGGCGTCCGGAAGAGCACGAAGTGCGCGACGACGACCGATACCAGAGCCACCCAGATCAGGATGTTCATGTCCCCGAAGGCCTTGTCCACGAACGAGTCCTCGGGGATCCCGAGCCAGTTCAGCGAGACCGTAGGCGTGAACGAGACGTCGCCCGGCGTTCCCTGGTCGGTGTAGACCTCGATGAAGAAGTAGCCGGTGACTCCCAGCGCGAGGAAGTTCACGGCGGTGCCGCTGACGATCTGGTCCGAGCGCAGATGGATAGAGATGAAAGCGTGCACGAGCGCGAGCGCGGCGCCCGCGATCACGCCGGCCACGATGCCCCAGTACCAGGCTCCCATCTTGTCGGCTCCGAGGAAGCCGAAGAACGCGCCCATCAGCATCATGCCTTCGAGGCCGATGTTCACCACGCCGCTGCGTTCGGAGAAGATCCCGCCGAGCGCGGCGAACGTCAGCGGTGTCGCCGCGCGGAGCGTGGCGGCGATGAGTGCCGACCACACGAAGGCCTGCTCGAGCGACGTGACCTCCGACCGTGTCGCGAGCCAGCCGAGCAGGATGCCGAGGGTGGCCGCCGCAACAGCGCCCCACGCGAGACGGCGGCCGACGCCGAGGCGCCGCGCCCACAGACCGAGAGCGATACCGATGCCGCCGATCGCGAGCGGAACGAACGGTGATCGAACCGTCAGAGGTGGCAGCGCCACCCAGAACGCAACGACTCCCAGCGCGATGCCGGTCCAAGCGAGGTAGGTCGGCCTGAGCAGATCTGCGAGGCGTCCGGCCTCAACGGTCGGGACGTTGACGCTCACACCGGCGACCCTCTGCCGACTCTGATCTTCTGGCCGCTCTTGTTCCAGAGCCAGAGGATCACGATGTCGGCGCCGATGAACAGCAGCACGAGCGCCTGAATCGTGAGCGAGAGATTCCCGGCCTGCTCGGGGATGTCGAACGCCTCGGGCGGGATGTTTCGCGACGCGGTGCCGTTGAGCAGTGCCGCAAACACGAGCGCAGACAGGCCCACGCCGAGCGCGGTGTTGCGGCCGAGGAGCGCGACGGCGATGCCGACGAACCCGATCGCAGAGGACTGGATGTCCGAGAAGCCGATCGAGAAGCGCCACCCGAGCATGTCGATCGCGCCCGCCATGCCGGCGAAGACGCCCGAGATCGCCATGGCCAGGAAGTAGTTGCGAGCTACCGAGATTCCCCCGTAGCGTGCAGCCTCGGGG
This sequence comes from uncultured Actinomycetes bacterium, assembly GCA_963704335.1. Classification (GTDB taxonomy): domain Bacteria; phylum Actinomycetota; class Thermoleophilia; order Gaiellales; family Gaiellaceae; genus PALSA-612. Next base: position 2,487,187 of record OY969889.1, on the reverse strand, counting down.
TTGAAGCCGACCGCGCGCACCTCGTAGCCGAGCGTCGTCCTGCTGATGATGATCCAGAACGCGACGAGTGACGCCAGTGCGATGAAGAGGCCCATGTGGAGGCCTTGCAGCACCGGGTCCCCCCAGAAGACCGGCAGCTTCGCGCTCTCCGCAACGGTGTTCGACGTCGGGCTGAAGACTTGCTCGCTGTTCTGCAGTGGGCCGCCCTGGCCGAAGAGGTACAGCCCCACGTAGTACGCGATCCAGTTGAGCATGATCGTCGTGATCACCTCATGCGCGCCGACCGTCGCCTTGAGGATCCCGGCAATACCGGCCCAGGCAGCGCCGGCCAGCGCGGCGGCGACGATCGCGAACGTGATGTGGACGAAGCTGTTCATTTCGCCGAACGACGAGCCGATCCAAATCGCGAAGTACGCGCCGACGAAGTACTGGCCCTGGCCGCCGATGTTGAAGAGACCGCACCGGAAGGCGAAGGCGACGGCGAGCCCGGTGAGCACGAGGGTCGTCCAGAGGATGAGCGTCTGCTGGAGGTTCGTGGCAGCGATCGAGTCGAAGTCGTTCACATTCCACGGGAACCAGACCTTGGCGTCGCTGAACGGGAGGCCCACCTCGTGGGAGCCCACCTGGAAGAACCACTCGAGGCCCGTGCCCTCCCAGATGCCCTGGTAGACCTTGACGGGACTGTGGCCCGTGGCGAGCACGACGAGGCCGCCGGCGGCGAACGCGAGGATCGCCGTCAGCAGTGGCGCCACCCAGCCGCCTGCACGCTGCCAGCGGTCGAAGCGCGCGGCCGCCGTCCCGGGCTCGCCCTCCGGCGCCGGTTGCGTGACTGTCGGTTCCGTGCTCACGCCACCGACTCGGCTTCCCTCGTTCCGCCGAGCATCGCAACGCCGAGCTCCTCTTCGGTGACGTCGGCCGCGTACTCGCCGACGATCTCTCCCTCGTACATGGCGAGGATGCGGTCCGAGAGCGAGAGGATCTCTTCCAGCTCGAGCGACACGAGCAAGACGGCTCTTCCCTCGTTGCGTTCCTCAACGAGGCGTCTGTGCACGAACTCGATGGCGCCCACATCGAGCCCACGCGTAGGTTGGGCAGCGATCAGGACGCGTGGATCGTTCGACACCTCGCGCGCGATCACGACCTTCTGCTGGTTTCCTCCCGAGAGCGACCTCGCGGCTGTCTTGGGACCGCCTCCGCGCACGTCGAACTCACGAAGGAGCCTCGCCGCCCGCGCGAGCAGCCGTCCCGGTCGCAGCCAGCCGAAGCGTGAGTTGGGAGCCTTGTCGAAGTCGTGGAGCGCCATGTTCTCGGCCAGCGTGAACTCGAGCACGAGGCCGCGGCGCTGGCGATCCTCCGGAATGTGGCCGACGCCCGTGTCGAGGATCCGGTTCGTGCTCGCGTGCGTGAGATCTCGGCCTGCGACCGAAAAGCTGCCGCTCTGGATCTTTCGCAGGCCCGTGAGCGCCTCGATCAGCTCCGACTGGCCGTTGCCGTCGACGCCGGCTATGCCGACGATCTCTCCGGCACGTACCTGGAACGACACCCCACGAACGGCCTCGAGCTCCCGCTCGTCCAGGACGTGGAGGTCAGTGACGTCAAGGAGCGGCTCCGCCGGTTTCGCGGGTGACTTCTCGACCCGCAGGAGCACGTCGCGCCCCACCATCAGCCGCGCCAGCCCCGCCTCGGTCGCACCGGCCGCCGGCAGCGTCTCGATCTTCTTGCCACGCCGGAGCACCGTGATGCGATCGGCAATGTCGAGCACCTCGTGGAGCTTGTGGCTGATGAAGATGATCGACATCCCCTCTCGGACGAGAGTCTTGAGGATGCCGAAGAGCTCAATTGCCTCCTGGGGCGTGAGCACGGCCGTCGGCTCGTCGAGGATGAGGATGTCCGCGCGGCGGTACAGCGCCTTGAGGATCTCCACCCGCTGCTGCTGGCCGACGGAAATGCTCTCGATGCGGCCGTCCGGATCGATCGCGAAGTTGAACGTCTCGGCGAGGTTCCTGACGCGCTCCCTGGCGGCCTGCATGTCGAGCACCACGTGGGCCGTGGTCGGCTCGGTTGCGAGCACGATGTTCTCGGCCACCGTCATGACCGGAATGAGCATGAAGTGCTGGTGCACCATGCCGATCCCGCGCTCTATCGCCTCCTTCGGCGAGTTGATCCGCACCGGCTTGCCCTTGACGAGGATCTCCCCCTCGTCGGGGTGGTAGAGCCCGTAGAGGATGCTCATCAGGGTGGACTTGCCGGCCCCGTTCTCGCCGAGCAACGCATGCACCTCGCCTGCCTTGAGGTCGAAGTCGATGTGATCGTTCGCGAGGACGCCCGGGAATTGCTTCGTGATGCCGCGCAGCTCGAGTACGACAGGACGGTCGCTCATCCGCGCCGCGATTCTATGGCGCGTCGCTGCGGCGTGGTCGCACCAACGAAGAGGGCGGGCCCGGAGGCCCGCCCTCTTGCGTGTTGCGTGTGCGCTGCGCCTAGGTCTTCGGAGGCTTGATCTTGCCCTGGATGATCTGGACACCCAGCGCGTTCATCCTCTTGATGTACGCCTTCGGCACCGCCTTGCTGATCTTGCCGATGGCGACGCCGCCGTTCTTCAGGTTGAAGTTGAGGTCGGTCCCGCCGGCGAAGAGGCCGAGGTCCTCGGCGGTGATCGCCGCGATGACTGCGCGGTCGACCTTCTTCACCGCGCTGGTGAGGATGTGCGGACCGAGGAACGCCTGGTCCTTGTCCACTCCGACGCCCCAGATCTTCGCTTCCTTGGCCGCGTCGAGCGCACCGAGGCCGCAGTTACCGGCGACCGCGAACTCGACCTTGGAGCCGCCGTCGATGTGGTTCAGGGCGAGCTCCTTGCACTTCGCCTGGTCGACGAAGTCCTGCGAGTAGTCGACCAGCGTCTTCGTGCCCGGCGCACACTTCTTGGCACCGGCTGCGTAGGCCGCGATGAAGATCGTCACCGTCGGGATCTTGATGCCGCCGGTGGCGCTGATCGTGTTGCCGCCCGCCCGCTTTGCCATCAGGCCGGCGAGGCAGCCGATCATGTAGCTGTTCTCGTTCGTCTCGAACGTGAGCCCGAGGACGTTCCTGAACAGCGGCTTGCCGGCCTTGTTCGCGAACGGAGCCGACTTCACGGAGTAGTCGACGATCGTGAAGTGCGACGTGCGGAACTTCTTCGCGATCGTTGCCAGGCCATCCGCGAGCAGGAAGCCGGTGGCGACCATGATGTTCGCGTCGGCCCTCACGAGCCTCGTGAAGTTCGGGACGTAGTCCGCTGTGGAGCGCGACTCGAACGCGCGGCATGTTCCGCCGGCCCTCTTGGCGCCGGTCTTACAGCCCTGCAACGAGAGCTGGTTGAAGCCCTTGTCGTTGAAGCGGCCGACGTCGGAGACGACGCCCGCCAGGAACTGGCTCTGGCTCGGCGCCGCCGAGCTGACGCCCGTGGCGATCAGCGCCGTTGCGGCCATGGCTACAGCGGCAAATACGCCGGCCGAGCCGGCCAGCCTTCTAGATATCTTCACTTGCCCTCCCTAAGGGTTCGATTGCCGACTAACTAAGACGCCTGATCGTAACCCGAAGTTGGAGCTAGTGGCTGGTGCAACCGACTCGTGATCAGCCGTGCGCGGCCGAGTCGATATCGGAGGAGCCGGTGAGCACCCTGCGCGGCTTGGAGCCCTCGTACCCGGAGATGATCCCGCGGCGTTCCAGCATGTCGATCAGGCGGCCCGCGCGCGTGTAACCGACGCGGAGGCGGCGCTGGAGGAGCGACACGGACGCGGTCTGCGTCTGGACGACGATCTCGATCGCCTTCTCGAGCAGCGGGTCCTCGTCGGGGTCGAAGTCCTCGTCTCCTCCGGCCTCGTCAGGCTCCCGCTCGGGCGCGACGAGCAGCGACTCGTCCAGCTCCTGCGGGCGCTGGGAGCGGCACTGATCGACCACGAGCGCAACCTCCTCCTCGCTCACGTAGGCACCCTGAAGCCGCTGCAGCCGCGACGTGCCGAGCGGCTTGAAGAGCATGTCGCCCTGGCCCAGCAGCGCCTCTGCGCCCGCCTGGTCGAGGATCACTCGCGAGTCGGTCTGACTGGAGACGGCAAACGCTATCCGGCTGGGGACGTTGGCCTTGATCATCCCGGTGATCACGTCCACCGACGGGCGCTGCGTCGCGAGCACCAGGTGGATGCCGACAGCGCGCGACTTCTGGGCGAGCCGGATGACCGAGTCCTCCACGTCCTGCGGAGAGATCATCATCAGGTCGGCGAGCTCGTCGATGACGAGCAGCAGGTAGGGCAGCGGCGCCTCTCCGCGCGAGCGCAGCGCGCGGTTCATCTCCGGCAGGCTGCGGGCGCGGAAGAGCGACATGCGCTCGTAACGCCGCTCCATCTCTCCGACGACGTTCGTCAGCGCCGCGGCCGCCTGCTTCGGGTTGGAGACAACGGGCGTCAGCAGGTGAGGGATCGACTCGTAGTAGCCGAGCTCGATGCGCTTGGGATCGACGAGGATCATCCGCACCTCGTCCGGCGTGGCGCGCAGCAGGATCGAGGTGAGGATCGTGTTGATGCAGCCGGACTTGCCGGAGCCCGTCGTGCCCGCGATGAGCAGGTGGGGCATGCGGGAGAGGTCGGTCCAGACGGCGTTGCCGGAGATGTCCTTCCCCAGCCAGACGCTGAGCGGGCTGGCCGCCTGCGGCAGGTCGTCGAAGACATCACCGAGCGTGACGAGGTTCGGCGAGGCGTTCGGGACTTCCACGCCTACGGCCTGCTTGCCCGGGATCGGCGCGAGGATGCGGATCTCCGTCGTCGCCAGCGCGTACGACAGGTCGTCCTTCAGCGCCGCCACCTTCGCGACCTTCGTGCCCGGCGCCAGCTGGAGCTCGTAGCGTGTGACCCGCGGGCCGGAGATCTCCCCCACCACGGTCGCATCGACGCCGAAGTTCGCGAGTGCTGTGACGAGCGTCTCGGCCACCCTCGCACTCGTCTCGGCCGATGCTCCTCCGGTGGATTTCGAGGCACGGAGCAGAGTGCGGTCGGGCAGGCGATACGCCTCGTTCGCGATCTCCGACGGGTCGAACAGCGACGGGTGCGTTTCCTCCCACGGCTGCTCGGGCTCGGCGACGAGCGGAGCGGGCTCGACGGTCTGCTCGGTGATGTCCGGGTAGTCGTGGACGCCGTCCACCAGCGGCGGTTGGGGGTTACGGGCCGGCTCGAGGGGGATCACCTCGGCCAGCGGAGTCTCCTCCTGGCGTGCGGCTGCGCGCCGGCGAACGCTCTGCACGGCGCCGTGTGAACGCCTGACGATGGCACCGACGGAGGCGCCCGTCAGCAGCAGCAGTCCCGCAAGCAGCGTGAAGGTGCCGAGGATGAGGACGCCTGTAGAGCCGATCAGCCAGGAGAACGCGGCTTCCAGGCCCCGCCCGGCGTGGCCGCCGTGGGCATCCCCGAGGACGAGCAGCAACCCGGCCGAGGTGACGATGAGCCCGATCCGGAACGGACGCATGTCCACCAGCTCGCTACGCACCAGGGCCAGCACTCCGATGCAGACCATCGCGACCGGGAGCACGTAGACAGCCGCCCCGATCAGCGCTTCGAGGCCATCGGTCAGCCGGCCGCCGACGACGCCGGCGCTCCAGCCTCCATACAGGACGGCGCCGAGGAACAGGCCGATGGCGACGAGTGAGAGCCCGATCAGCTCGGGGTAGTGATGGCTGCGCGTCCGCGCGGGCTTCTTCTTCCGGCGGCGAACGCGCGACGGCGACTTCGGGCGCAGCTTGGAAGAACGCTTCTTGCGCGCCATGGGGGCGATTTCGTGGGCTGCGCCGCGCTTCCTGCATAATCCGCGCCGTGCGGCTGGTCTGGATGGTGGTCGTAGCGGTCGTCTGCGCGGTCGCGGTGGCCGCTTCGGCTCAGGGACGCGAGAGCGTGTACGAGACGTTCCGCATGCCGTCAGGCAACATCGCGTGTGGATACATCACGGGCTCGGGACCGGTGACGCTCCGCTGCGACATCCTGTCCGGGCTGCGACCGGAGCCGCGGCGTCCATGTCAGCTCGACTGGACGGGCCTCTCCATGGGCCGTGGTACGGCGAGGCCGACCTGCGCGGGCGACACCGTCTACGACCAGCGGGCGCGCGTGCTCAAGTACGGCAGCGTCTGGAAGCGCGGGCCGTTCACGTGCATCTCGCTCCTGGTCGGGCTCAGCTGCGCCAACAGCACGGGTCACGGCTTCTTCCTCTCGAAGGAACGCTGGGTCGCCGGCTAGGTGGCGGAGCGGCCGTACGACCACGGCCACTCCTCCGGCGCGTCGCACAGCCCGGCCGCGACGGGGTTCTGCAGGACGTACGCGCACGCGTCGTAGAGGTAGTCCTCGCTCTCGATGAGGCGGGTCTGGAAGCGCTCGGCGAAGACGTGGCCGAAGCGCCCGTGGCGCCTGTTGAACCGGCGGGAGTAGCAGCCGTTCAACTGATGGAGGCCCGCCGAGAGACCGGCGCGCGTCGCCTCCACGACGAGGTGATAGTGCGTCGAGAGGACCGTGTACGCATGGCACCTCCAGCGGTGCCTGTCGATGCATCGTGCGAGCAGCTCGACGAAGTACGCGCGGTCGCCGTCGTCAACGAAGACGGGTGCGTCGCTGGCGATGCCTCGTGCATAAACGTGGAAGTACCCGTCGGGGAGAGACGTGCGTGCAACCCGTGCCATCGCCGGCTCACGGTACGTGCCGCCGACGGCAAGAAACCCGCTGTGGATCGATTGGCACTGAATTGGCACAACTCAGTGCCAGGCACTAGGACGTGTCCGTTTGGGTCAGTTGAGTAGGGCGATGCGCTCTTCGAGCAGGTCGAGAAAGGCGGCCGCGTCGACTCCTACGGCCACGTGTGCGTTGGGCGTGCTCTTCGCCCGCGGATAGAGGTCGACCACCGTCCGGCCGCGGCACAGCTCTGACTCCGTGTCGACGACGACCCGGCGATGCGCCGTCTCCAGCAACTCGGGGCGGATCACCGAAGCGACCGCCAACGCATCGTGCACGGGCGGGCCGTTCCACCCATACGTCTTTCGGTGGTAGCCCGAAAAGAAGTCCAGCAATTCGGCCACGACCTTCCCGACACGCCCCATGTGGCGGAACCGCTCGACACGCTCTGGGCCGACGATCGCCTCGTGTGTCACGTCCAGCCCGACCATGGTGATGTCGATTCCGCTCTCGAACACGATCGCCGCGGCCTCGGGGTCGGCCCAGATGTTGAACTCCGCCGCGGGCGTGATGTTCCCGAGGCCGATCGCGCCGCCCATGAGCACGATGCGCCCCGGCCGAACGTCCGGATGCTCGGTCAGCAATTGCGCCACATTCGTGAGCGACCCGGTGGGAACGAGCACCACACCGGGCGCCATTCGCTCGGCAAGGAACGTCACGGCTCCCTCGCTGCTCGCGGCCGCTGAGGGGTCGGGAAGCGCTGGGCCGTCGAGCCCGCTCTCACCGTGAACGTGATCGGCGACCGTCAGGTCACGAAGCAGCGGGCGATCGGCGCCGGGCACGACCGGCACGTCGCCTCGGCGGACGAGCTCGAGCACCTTCAGGGCGTTGACCGTCGTCTTCTCCAGCGTCTGGTTGCCGTGGACGGTAGTGATGCCGAGCAACTCCACTTCGGGGCTCGCCAGCGCCAGGAGAATCGCAATCGCGTCGTCATGGCCCGGGTCGCAGTCGAGGATGATCGGCGTCGCCACGTCCGCAGTATCGTCAGTGACCGTGGCAGGCGCGCGGGACAAGCTCCGCGACTTCGCGCTCTCCTTCCCGGGGGCTGTCGAAGACCATCCCTGGGGCGAAGACGTGGCGAAAGTGAACGGGAAGATCTTCGTCTTTCTCGGTCCGGCCTCGTCCAGGCGGATGACGGTGAAGCTCGACGAGTCGCACGGCCATGCGCTCGCCATCGAAGGCGCGGAGCCGACCGGCTACGGGCTCGGTAAGTCGGGGTGGGTGACGGTTCCGCTGCGTGCGTCGGGTGTCAATCTCGATCTACTGCGAGACTGGATCGAGGAGAGCTACCGCATCGTCGCGCCCAGGCGGCTGGTCGCAGAGCTCGACGCCTAGCCGCCGAGAATCGCGTCGACCTCGGCGGCCGTCGGCAGCGACGGCTGGGCGCCAGGTCGCGAGGCGGCGATGGCACCCGCCGCGCACGCGCGGCGCAGCGCCTCCTCGCGCGATCTTCCCTCCAGCAGCGAGACGAGCAGGCACGACGTGAACGCGTCACCCGCGGCAGTGCCGTCGACGGCGTCGACGGGCGGCGGAGCGGCGCGCGCCACCTCCTCCCCACGTTCCAGCAGGATCGCGCCCTCGGCTCCGAGCGTGACCGCCGTCAGCACTCCGAGGTCACCTACGATCTCGTGCTCGAGCCTGTTGACGACGAGGAGGTCCGGCTCGACGTCGATGCGCCGCGCCGGTGCGGCGTTGAGGCACAAGAAGCGCGCCTGCTCGGCCGCTGCCCGCACCACGTCGTCGGGGATCTCGAGCTGACAGAGGACGGCGTCCGCGTCCCTCACATCGACGTCGCCGGCCTCGAGCTGCGCGTTCGCGCCGGGCGCGACGACGATCGTCGTCTCTCCGTCGGCGGCGACCTCGATCAGAGCGACGCCCGTCGCCGCGTCGCGCTCCACCACTCGCAACACGACTTCAGCCTTACGCAGCCCGGCCAGCGCTTCCTCGACGAACGGGTCTCGTCCGACCGCGCCCGTGAACACAACGTTCGCCCCTAGCCGCGCCGCTGCCACCGCCTGGTTGGCGCCCTTGCCGCCCGGGTAGCGAGCGAACGTCGCGCCGGAGAGCGTCTCGCCGGGCCGGGGCAACCGGTCGCACCGCACCACCAGGTCGAGGTTCGCCGACCCGACGACCGCGATGCTCGGCGGCGTCACGCAGCGAGCGCGCGCAGGTCCTCGACGGCGCGGTCGAGGAGGTTCTCACGGAGATCGAACAACCCTGCCCACAGGGAGTTGCGGTCGGGCGGGCACCCCACCCGTTCCCGATCGGCGAGCCCCTCCAGCGCACGCACCAGCACCGCCAGCTCCAGATACGCCTGGGCCACGCGATGAGGTGCGGCATGAACGCCGGCACGCGTGAGCACGTCGTCCCATGCTACGAGCTCGGCCGGCCCCGGCTCGCCGTACCACGAGCGTCCCTCCGCGATGTCGGGCTCGAGCTCGAGGAGGTAGCGCGCCAGAGGCGCTTCCAGGCCGGCGATCGCCGTCTCGGCGCGGTCGGCCGCACGCTGCAACGCCGCCTCCCGCCTGCCGGGCGAGGATGGTGCGGCGTCTCCGCGAGCCCAGCGCTCGAGCAGGCGGCAGAACGCCAGCGCCGACACCTCGCAGGCGCGGAGCTGTCCGACTAGGCGGCGGCCGGTCTCGGGCTCGACCACGTGGCGCGTGAGCACCCCCGCCCAGTCGCGTGTCTCGACGGCGCTCAAACCTCGACCACCACGGGCAGGATGAGCGGCCGTCGCCGCGTACGGTCGTAGACGAGCTGGCCGAGGTCGTCGTGGAGGTGCTGCTGAAGCAGCTTGATCTCGAGGATCCCCTGCGCGAGCAGGTCTTCGAGCACCGACCCGGCCTGCGAGCGAAGCTCCTCGAGCAACTCATCTGCCTCGGCGAAGCCTCGCGCTATCAACTCGGGCGTCGCCGTGGGGCGGCCGTTGGAGCTGGAGAGAGTGGCGACGACGATCACCACGCCGTCTTCGGACAACCGCCGACGGTCGCGCAGCGCCACATCCGAGATGTCGCCAACCGCGAGGCCGTCGACGAACATGACGCCGGAGTCCACGCGGTCCGCCAGGCGCACCCCGCCGGCCGAAAGCTCGACGACGGAGCCGTTCTCGGCAAGCACGATCGAGTTCGCGGGCACGCCGGCATCCCGCGCCATCTGTGCCTGGGCGGCCAGCATCCGATACTCGCCGTGCACCGGCATGACAGCCTTCGGCCGCACGAGGCCGATCACCGTGCGGATCTCCTCGGAGTTGCCGTGTCCGGAGACGTGCACGGGAGCGATCTCGTGGTGCAGCACCTCCGCGCCCGCACGAGCGAGCTGATTGATCGTGTCGTGCACTCGCAGCTCGTTCCCGGGGACGGCCTTCGCGGAGATGATCACCGTGTCGCCGCGCTCGACCTCGACCGAAGGATGGTCGCGGTATGCGATCCGCGTCAGCGCCGACATCGGCTCTCCCTGGCTCCCCGTGCAGAGGATGAGCACCCTTTCCGGCGCGTAGTTGTCGAGCTCGTCGGGCTTCACGAGCGCGTCGTCCGGCACTTCCATGTAGCCGAGCGCGCGTGCGATGTTGAGGTTCTTGCGCATCGACCGCCCGACGACGCACACCTTGCGGCCGGATTCGAGGGCGACGTCGACCGCTTGCTGCATGCGGTGAACGTTCGAGGCGAACGAGGCGACGAGTATCCGCCCTTTGCGCAACGGGATGATCTGGCGGAAGGCCTCCCCGACGAGCCTCTCCGACCCGGTGTAGCCGGGCCGCTCGGCATTCGTCGAGTCGCCGAGCATGAGGTCGACGCCGAGGTTGCCGAGCTCGGCGAGACGGCCCACGTCGGTCTTGAAGCCGTCGATCGGCGTGTGGTCGACCTTGTAGTCCGACGTGTGGAAGATGCGCTGTCCGCCCACCTCGACGACGACGCCGGCGTTGTCGGGTATCGAGTGCGCCATCCGAACGAGCTCGAGCCGGAACGGGCCTTCCTCCACCGGCCCGTCCTCTGGCCGCACCTCGACGAGCTCCGTGCGGTCGGCCAGCTTGTGCTCGGCGAGCTTGGACTGGACGAGACCGAGCGTCAGTTTCGTGCCGATGATCCTCGGCACGTCCACCTCGCGCAGGAGGTAGGGCAAGCCGCCCACGTGATCTTCGTGCGCGTGCGTGAGCACGACGGCATCGATGGGGCGCCCGCGGTCGGCGAGATACGAGATGTCGGGGAGCACGAGATCGACGCCGAGATGCTCGTCGCGCGGGAACGCAAGCCCCGCGTCGATGACGAGGCAGCCGCCGTCGCCCTCGATCACCGTCATGTTCTTCCCCACCTCACCGAGGCCGCCGAGCGGGATGATGCGGACGGGGTCAGCCATCGAGACCCAGTGTATGGTGCGCGCGATGCGGCTGTTCTCCGGCAGAAAGCGACCGGGCATGCCCCCGGCCGAGAAGGCCCGGATCCGCGGCGAGGGCTAGCTGCTCGACCGGCCCGTCTTCACCGTCCGCGGCACGGCCTACACCTGGGTGGACGTCGCTGACTACGCCCGTCTGCGGGGCGACTGGAAGGTGATCGAGCGTGAGGCGGCGCTGCAGGCTGCGGAGCCGGCACGCGAGGAGATCGACAAGGTCGCTCAGGCGTGGCGGCGGGAGCGCCGACTTCTCGCGGCCGACGACCTCGCCGCGTGGCTCGAGCGACGCGGAGTGACTACTGAGTCCTGGCTCGCGTACCTTCGACGTGCCGTTGCCCGCTCCGCAGCCCTGGCCGGTCTATTCGCAGCTGCGGACGCCGACGCGGTCTGGGCCGAGGCGATGTGCTCCGGCAGGCTCGACGAGTGCGCGAAACAGCTCGCACGCATGCTTGCCGTCGCTCCCGACGCCGAGCTCGGCAGCCTCGAAGCTGCCTACGAGGCGGTCTGCGACGAGATCGCCACCGACGAAGCGATCGCACGCGAGATCGCGGCCGCCCGCCTGGACTGGATCCGGGTCCGGTGTCTTCTGGCCGCATTCGGCGAGCGGCATGTCGCTGCAGAGGTCGCGCTGCTCGTCCGGCAGGACGGCCTGGCATTCGCGGAAGCTGCCGCGGCCGCCAACGCGACGACGGAGCAGCAGGAGATCTGGCTCGAGGACGCCGATCCAGCGCTGGCGCCGCTGCTGGCCGGAGCCGGCCGCAACCAGCTCGTCGGACCGGTGGCGACAGCGGACGGCTTCGTGATCGTCGATGTGCACGAGAAGCTCCCGGCCGACCCCGCCGATCCCGTTGTCATGGCGCGGGCTGTGGCGGCCGCTGCCCATCGGGCCGCCGACCGGGCAGAGACCGATCATGTGGTCTGGCATGAGCAGCTCTGAGCGGACGTTCTCCGACGAGGCCGTACGCGTTCTCCACGAGCTCCCCGTGTTCGGCCAGCTTCCCGACGAGGTACGCGCGGTCGTCGTCGACGCGTTCGAGCCCGTCGGGTACGACTTCGGCGGCGTAATCGTCGCGGAGGGCGACGAAGCCGACGCGTTCTACGTCATCGTCTCGGGCTCTGCCCGTGTCGTGACGCGTGCCGACGCCAGCGAGGAGGTGTCACTCCACGTGTTGCGGCAGGGCGACTTCTTCGGGGAGATCGGACTGCTCGCAGAATCGACCCGCATCGCCACTGTGCGTGCGCGTGAGCCCGTCGAGGCGTTCAGGCTGGACCGAGGCGTCTTCCGTGGGCTCGTCAACCGCTATCCGGCCGTGCGCGACACGTTTGCGCGGCTCGGGCAGACACGCACGGCTCTCAACTTCCTCCGAGTCCACTCCGTCTTCGCGTCTCTACCGCCCGAAGGGCTCGCGGACATGGCGGGGAGCCTCGAGCCGGTTCAGGCAGAACCTGGCGAGACGGTCATCCACGCAGGCGGCGAGATGGGGTCGCTGTACTTCGTCCATTCCGGCCGGCTGCGCATCGTGCGCGACGGCGTCGTCGTCGAGCACCTCCACGCGGGCGACTTCTTCGGCGAGCTCTCCGTGCTTCACCACGGCCGGAGGGAAGCGAGCGTCGAGGCTGCGACGTCGTGCCGGCTCCTCGCCCTCGGGCCCGAGGTGGTCACCCGGCTGCTGGACGAGTACCCCGAGTTCCGCGAGCGGGTCGAGGAGCGGACCGCGCTCGCGGACTACCGTCGCCAGGCCACCATTCCCGAGGACTTTGCCCAGGAGCTGCTGCCCGCCGAGGTGGCGGGAGTCGACGCGGCCGAGGACGACACCGCGCCGCGGGACGCATCGGTGGCAGAGGAGCTCGAGCCTGCCGCGGCCCCTGTCCCTCGCCGCCGGCGCCGTCGCCTCCCGCACGTCTACCAGCTCGACGAGATGGACTGCGGCGCCGCCTGCCTGGCCATGGTCACGCGGTACTTCGGCAAGACCGTCGGTCTGCCTCGCATCCGTGAGCTCGTCCACACGTCGAGCGAGGGGACGAGCCTGCTCGGCCTCTCGAGAGGCGCTGAGGAGCTCGGCCTCGAGGCTCACAACGTCCGGGCCTCGAAGAGTCGCGTGGACCGGCTGCCACTGCCGGCCCTTTGCCACTGGGAGGGGAACCACTGGGTCGTGCTCTACGAGGTCGGCGCTTCCAGCGTTCGCATCGGCGACCCGGCCCGCGGCCTGCGCACGCTATCGCGGGAGGACTTCGACGAGAAGTGGACGGGCTACGCGACGCTCCTGTCCCCCACCCCCGCGTTCGAGGAGATCGAGGAGGACAGGTCCGACTACCGCTGGCTGCTCCAGTTCCTTCGCCCGCACCGGCTCGCCATCGCCGCGGCTACGGCGCTGGCCCTGGTCGCCGCCGGGCTCGAGCTGGCGGTGCCGGTGTTCACCCAGATCATCGTCGACGACGCAATTCCCGACGGCGACCGGCAGCTGTTGCTGATCGGCCTCGGCGCCATGCTCGGTGTGCTCGTCGCGATGGTCGCTGCCACGGTTGCCCAGCGCTACATCCTCAGCCGAACGGCGGTTCGCATCGACACCACGGCTCTCGACTTCCTCACCGGCCGCCTGCTCGGCCTGCCGATGAGCTACTTCGCCCGGCGGCGAACGGGTGACATCGAGCGGCGTCTGTCAGGCGTCCGCCAGGTACGGCTGATTCTCGTCGACAGCGGTGTCGAAGGGCTGACCCTGGCCGCCCAGGTCGTGGCCGCGCTCTGTCTGATGCTCGTCTACTCGTGGCAGCTGACGCTCGTCTACCTCGCCATGGTGCCGCTCTACGCGCTACTGATGCGCTACTCGGCGCGCCGTCTGCGGCCGATGTTCGACAACCTCGAGGAGGCCTACGGCCGCTACGCGTCGCAGCAGATCGACGCCATCCGCGGCATCGAGACGGTGAAAGTGCTGGCAGCCGAGGACAACTTCCGCGGCCAGATGCGCGACCGCTTCTCGGGCCTGGCAGACCGCGTGTTCCGCGCGGAGTTCCTGATCATGACCTACCAGGGCGCTGTCCAGCTCGTGACGATCCTGTCGCTGATCCTCTTCCTCTTCGCCGGGGGGCTGCTCGTCATCGACGGCGCGATGACGCTAGGCGAGTTCGTGGCCTTCAATGCGCTCGTCCTGCTCACCAACGGCCCCGTGCTCATCCTGCTCTCGCTCTGGGACGAGCTCCAGATCGGGCGGATCCTCCTCGACCGGCTGGGCGACGTCGTGCAGGCGGAGCCCGAGCAGGGCACCGACCGCGACCGGCTCCAGCCCATCGAAAGCGTCGAGGGAGCGGTTCGCCTGCGGAATCTCTCGTTCCGTTACGGCGGGCCCGAGGCGCAGGAGATTCTGTCCGGCATCGACCTCGACGTCGCCGCCGGCACGACCGTTGCCATTGTCGGGCGCAGCGGCTCGGGCAAGACCACGCTCGTGAAGCTCGTCGCCGGCCTGCTCGAGCCGACCGAGGGCAAGGTGGAGCTCGACGGCCACGACCTGGCGACGGTCGACTACCGCACGGCCCGCCGGCGCATCGGCTTCGTGCTCCAGGACACGTACCTGTTCGACGACACCATCGCGCGCAACATCGCGTTCGGCGACGAGCCCGACCCCGCCCGCGTCCAGTGGGCGGCGAGGACGGCCGCGATCCATGAGTTCGTCGAGCGGCTGCCGCTCGGCTACGAGACGCGGATCGGCGACAGCGGGCTCCGCATCTCGGGCGGCCAGGCGCAGAGGATCGCCATCGCCCGTGCCATCTACCGCCGGCCGGCGGTTCTGGTGCTCGACGAGGCTGCGAGCGCGCTCGACTCCGAGTCGGAGCGCTCCGTGCAGCGCCACCTCGACGAGCTGATGGCCGGCCGCACGACGATCGTGATCGCCCACCGCCTGAGCACGGTGCGCGACGCCGACCTCATCGTCGTCCTCGACCGCGGGCGCATCGTCGAACGCGGCGCGCACGGCGAGCTCATGGAACGGCAAGGGCTCTACTACTACCTCGTGGGCCAGCAGCTCGAGCAGTAGAGGCCACCGGGGGAAGATTTCGCGCTACTCGTCGGTCTTAGTAACATCGGCTGCAATATGCGGCAACCCGGCGAAGGGAGTCGACCGTGACGGACGAGCAGAAGCACACCGACGAGGAGCAGCCCGAGGCGGCGCAGGCCGACCTCGAGGTGTCAGAAGACGACGCCGAGCAGGTCGAGGGCGGCGCAATGAAAGTCAAGGCCCCGGAACAGCAGGGCGGCAGGTGGAGCGGCTGAGCGCCGACGAGCAGTAGCTACCGAGAGCTAGACCTGGGCCGGCGCCGCGAGGCCGAGCCGGTCCAGGCAGCTCCGCACCTGTGCCAGCTGGTCTTCCGTCGCCTCGACCAGCGGCAGCCGTAGGCCTCCTACCTCGTGACCGAGGAGGTTGAGCGCGGCCTTGATCGCGATCGGGTTCGTCTCGACCTTCAGCAGGTCGTAGGCGGCCTCGAGGTCCTCGTCGATGCGACGCGCTTCGACGTGATCGCCGGCCTTGTGGAGCCGGATCATCTCCTTCACGCTTGGGCCGACGACATGCGTGTGCACACAGACGCCGCCCATGCCACCGAGCTCGAGGAAGGGGAAGACGATGTTGTCGTCGCCCGCGTAGAGGTCGAGTCCTGTCTCCTCGATGATGAAGCGCGCCTGGTGGAGATCGTCGTTCGCCTGCTTCACGGCGCGGACGTTCTCGATCTCGGCGAGCTTCGCCATCGTCTCCGGCTCGATGTTGATGACGACACGGCCGGGAATGTTGTAGACGATCACCGGGCGGTCGGAGACCGACGCGATCGCCTTGAAGTGCTCCACGATCCCTCGCTGCGGCGGCTTCGAGTAGTACGGCGTGACGACGAGGAAGCCGTCCACGCCGATCTCGTGTGCCTGCTCCGTGAAGTGGATCGACTCGGCCGTCGAATAGGTGCCAGTGCCGGCGATGACCGTCGCCTGCTCGCCGACTGCGCCGACGGCGACGCGGAAGAGCTCGAGCCGCTCGTCTTCCGACAGCGTCGGCGACTCACCCGTCGTGCCCGCGACGACGATCCCGTCGGAGCCGTGCTCGAGCAGGTGGTGCGCGAGCGCAGCGAAGCGGTGGAAGTCGACCGAACCGTCCTCCCGGAACGGCGTCACGATCGCCGTCAGGACTTCGCCGAGCACGACGTGATCGTAGCCGCGCTAGAGGAGCGCGTCGAGGCCGACGGTGAGACCCGGCCGCAGGCTCCGCACCCGCTTGAGTGCCAGCAGCACGCCGGGGACGTACGCCTCCCGCGAGAACGCATCGTGGCGGATCGTCAGCAGCTGTCCCTCCCCCGCCAACAGCACTTCCTGGTGCGCGACGAGCCCGGGCAGGCGTACGGAGTGGATCGCCACATCGCCGCCCAGCGCCTCGGCGGTCGCCTTGGCCGTACCGGACGGCGCGTCGATCTTCGCCTCGTTGTGTGCCTCGACGATCTCTGCGCGCGGCAGATGCTTCGCCGCCTCCGCAGCGAAGCGCATCATCAGCACCGCTCCGAGCGCGAAGTTCGGCGCGTAGAAGACAGGGACGCCAACTCGGGCGGCGCCCTCCCCCACCTCGGTGAGATCGGCGCCGCTCGTGCCGACGACAGACGGCACGCCGGCATCGACGGCCGCCTCGATGTTCGGCACGACAGCATCCGGAGTCGTGAAGTCGACCATCGCGTCGGCTTTACGGAGGTCGCTGACGAGCTCGTGACCTGCCGCCTCGAGCGCAGGGCCCAGCACCGCACCGACTTTTCCGCCACGCCCGTTGAGCAGGACCCTCACGCCGCAGCCTGTGCGGGCAGGCCCGGGTGGACCCGCTCCACGGCGGCGAGGAACCGCTTCTCGCTTGGCCCGATGCCGGCTGCCGACAGCTGCTCCGGCGCCAGCAGCACCGCCGCCAGCTCGGCGATGCCCGACTGGTCGACGGCGTCGACCTCCGCGATCACGCGGTCGAGCGACAGAAGCTCGGTGTCGGAGATCAGCGCCTTGCCGAGCCGACTCATGCGGCTCGACGTCGACTCCATGCCGAGCACCATGCGGCCCTTGAGGTTCTCCTTCGCCCGCTCCAGCTCGGCCTCGCTGACGTTGCCCGCGGCCACGTCCGCGATCTGCTCGGCGACGATGGCGAGGCACGGCTCGAGGTTCTCCTCGCGCGTCCCGATGTAGACGCCGACCTGGCCCGTGTCCGAGTACTGGCCCGCGAAGGAGTAGACCGCATATGCCATGCCGCGCTTCTCGCGAATCTCCTGGAACAGGCGGGACGACGCGGAGCCGCCGAGGATGGCATCGAGCACGGAGGCTGCAAACCGCCGGCGGTCGGAGCGCGAGAGACCGGTCGCGCCGACGCACACGTGGTACTGCTCGGTGTCCTTGCGCTGGAAGCGCACGCCCGGCGGCGGCGGCTTCACGAGCGGCTTGCGCACCGATGCCCCGGCCCGCGGCGGCTCGACACGGTGGTGGGCAGCGCGCTCGAGCAGCGGTAGCAGATGATCGTGCTCGAGATTGCCTGCCGCCGAGACGACGATGTTGCCGGCGCGGTACATCTGACGGTGGTAGGCGGCGAGCGAGCGCTTGCTGACCGACGAGATCACGCCTGCGCGCCCTATGACCGGTCTGCCGAGGGCGTGACTGCCGAAGACCGCCTCGGCCAGAAGGTCGTGGACGAGATCCTGCGGTGTGTCCTCGACCATCGCGATCTCCTCGAGCACGACCTCCCGCTCCGCGTCGAGATCCGCGAACGTCGGCGCGAAGACCATGTCCGCCATCACGTCGAGGGCTCGTTCGAGATGACGGTCCGGGACGCGTGCGTAGACGACCGTGGACTCGCGCGATGTCGCGGCGTTGAGCTCGCCGCCCATCTCGTCGAAGATCTCGGCGATCTCCTGCGCCGAATACGAGCGCGTGCCCTTGAAGAGCAGGTGCTCGATGAAGTGCGTGACCCCGGCCTTGGCGTCTGGCTCGTCGCGCGCGCCCGCGCCGATCCAGAAGCCGAGCGCAACGGAGCGGACGTGGTCGAGGCGCTCGGTGATCAGGCGCTCGCCCGAGTCCAGCTCCGAGATGACGTATTCCTGCACCGGCAAAGCCTAGCCCCATCCCCTGAGCCGCTAGGTCCCGAACCTCACCTCGGTGAAGTACCAGTACGCAGACGTCAGCCAGAGCGTCACGATCACCGCGAACAGCGCGCCGCCGACCAGCGGCAGCGTCCAGCGCGGATGGTCGTGGTCGTGGACGAAGAAGATCTTCACCGCGAAGACGCCGTAGACGAACGAGCCGACGATCGAGTGGGCGAGCGTACGGCTGCTCGCGGAGTCGAAGCCGAGGATGAAGATGCAGTGGAAGGCGACGGGCAGCGTGCACAGGAACGCGAGCCGTCCCGACCAGCGGTGGATGCGCTTCACCTGCTCGTGGGGCAGGCGGACGACGCCCTGGAGGTGGCCAAAGATCCGGGCCGCGGTCAGCACCTGGATGCACGCGAGGAGTACCGCTGCCGTTGCGAACCACGCCTTGCCGGCGATCGTCGACGAGAACACCGACGTCATGATGTCCGTGTAGGTCGATTCGACGCTCGCGAGCACGTCCAAGCCGAAACTACTGGTTAGCATCGGTGCGTGTCCAGGCGCGTCCGGCTGATCGTCATCCCGCTGTGCCTGCTCGTCGGCGTCTCGGCGGGGGTCTTCCTGCTGGCGAAGCTGGCCCTCGCCGAGCCGAGCGCGCCGAAGTCTTCAGGCGAAGTCGTTCTCGGAGACCAGTACCGCGGCCAGGTCGTCTACTCCCAGTCCTGCGCGGGCTGCCACGGCGCGACGGGTGAAGGCGGCATCGGGCCAAGGTTGGCCGGTAATCCGATCTCGCTGGCCGCTGTGAACGCCCAGATCGAGAGTGGCGGCGGCACGATGCCGGCCCAGCTCGTCGACGGCCAGAAGCAGGCCGACGTCGTCGCCTACCTCGCGACGATCCTCGCGTCCGAGGAGTAGCCGGAGCGGGCGCTCGCCCGCCCCGGCTCTCGAAGTGCCTTAGCGGCGGTCTCGGCCGCCGCGCCCGCCACGGCGGTCGCGGTCGTTGCGCTCCTCCCGCGGACGCTCGGGTGCGTCCTTCGCCCGCTCGATGAGCTCCTCGGGCTGGACGAGCGTGCCGTTCTCGTGCTTCGCGATCAGCTTGAGGCCGATCCGGCCGCGCTCCTTGTCGACCTCCTGCACGATCACGTCGAGCACGTCGCCGCGGTTGATGACGTCCTCGATGTGGCCGACCCGGCCCGGGCCCACGTTGGAGACGTGGAGCAGGCCGTCCGTGCCCTTCTTCAGCTCGACGAAGGCGCCGAACTGGGTCGTCTTCACGACCTTCCGCTCGACGAACGTGTCGCCTACCTCAGGGTCCTTCGTGAGGTTGGTGATCGCCTCCATCGCCGCCGTCGCCTTCGTGCCTTCGGTGGCGTAGACGAGGATGGTGCCGTCCTCCTCGATGTCGATCTGGACGTCGTAGTCGGACTCGAGCGAGCGGATCGTCTCGCCGCCCTTGCCGATCACCATGCCGATGTACTCCGGGTTGATCTTCAGCGACGAGATGCGTGGAGCGTGTTCGGCGAGCTCCGGACGCGACTCGGGCATGACCTCGGCCATCGTGTCGAGGATCGAGTCGCGGGCCTGCTTCGCCTGCTCGAGCGCGGAGCGCATGATCTCCTGCGTGACGCCGGAGATCTTGCAGTCCATCTGCAGGGCGGTGATCCCCTCACGGGTGCCGGCGACCTTGAAGTCCATGTCGCCGAGGTGGTCCTCCGCACCCTGGATGTCCGTGAGGATCGTGAAGTCGTCGCCCTCCTTGATCAGGCCCATCGCGATGCCGCTGACCGGGGCCTTGATCGGCACGCCGGCGTCCTGCAGCGACAGTGTCGAGCCGCAGACAGAGCCCATCGACGAGGAGCCGTTCGACTCGAGCGTCTCCGAGACGATCCGGATCGTGTAGGGGAAGTCCTCCGTACCGGGAAGCACCGGCTCGAGTGCGCGCTGTGCGAGCGCACCGTGGCCGATGTCGCGGCGCTTGGGCCCGCGCATGAAGCCCGTCTCCCCGACCGAGTAGGGCGGGAAGTTGTAGTGGTGCATGTACCGCCGCTCTTCCTCGAGCGACAGGTCGTCGATGCGCTGGCCTTCCTTGGCCGTGCCGAGCGTCAGCAGCGACATGATCTGCGTCTGCCCGCGCGTGAAGAGCGCCGAGCCGTGTGTGCGCGGAGAGACACCCACCTCGCAGGACACGTGGCGGACCTCCTCCGTCGAGCGCCCGTCAGGCCGCCGCTTGTCCACGGCGATCTTGTGGCGGACGAGCTCCTTGTAGATCGCCTCGGCAGCTTTCTTCACGTACTGCTTCGTGAGCGAGTCCTTCACGGTGGGTGCCTCGCCCTCGACGACGACGGGGCCGACCGGAAACGGCAGCTCGGCGGTCTCGACGATGCGGTCGAACAGCAGGTGCCGCTTCGCCGACTTCAGCTCCTTCGAGTCCTGCTCCGCGTCCGTGAGCGCTGTCAGGTCGGCGGCGAACTGCTCGCGGACGGGTGCGATCACGGCCGCAAAGGCGTGCCTCGTCGAGTAGCTGGGCGAGACTCGCGCGAACCTGCGTGCGCCTCGTGATGTCGTCCTCCGTCGACGCCATCGACAGCTCCTGGCAGAGCTCGCCTTCGAGCTCCTCGATCACCGCTGCGCCTTCCTTCAGCCCGTGGCCCGCGATGCTCTCCGAGATGCGCGCTCCGTGCTCCGCAGCGCAGCTCGTCCGTGAGCGACGTGTCGAGCCACTTCGGCTTGCCGACCTTGGCCTGGAGCTCCTCCTGCGCTTCGCAGATCCTGCGGATCTCGGCGTGGGCGAGCTCGAAGGCCTCGATCATCTTCTCCTCCGGCAACTCGCCGGCGCCTGCCTCGATCATCGTGAGGGCGTCCTTCGTGCCGACGACGACGAGGTCGAGGATGGAGTCCTGTGCGACGGGCAGCGTCGGGTTGACGACGAACTCGCCGTCCACCAGGCCGATGCGTACCGCGCCCACCGGGCCCATGAACGGCAGCGGCGAGATCATCAGAGCCGCCGAGGCGCCGTTGATGGCCAGGATGTCGTGCGCCGTGACGAGGTCGGCGGAGAGGATGGTGCAGATCACCTGTACCTCGTTGCGGAAACCCTTCGGCCAGAGTGGCCGAATCGGGCGGTCGGTCATGCGCGCCGTGAGGATGGCGCGCTCGGTGGGACGTGCCTCGCGCTTGAAGAAGCCGCCTGGGATCTTCCCCGCGGCGTACATGCGCTCTTCGACGTCGACGGTGAGCGGGAAGAAGTCCGCTCCCTCGCGTGCTTCCGGTCGGCCCTGGGCCGTGGACAGCACCATCGTGTCGCCCGAGCGGACGACGACGGCGCCGTCGGCCTGCTTGGCGAGCTTGCCAGTCTCGAAGACGATCTCCTGATCGCCGACGTTCACCGAGACCGACTCGGTGCCCTGGGTGGTCATAGTCATGTGTTCCTCCACTTCTCGTGGAGAGTGGAGGTTTGAGGGAGCCTCGCCAGCGGCTCGGGGCTCGCTCAAACTTCCACCCTCCGGTTCGTTGCCCGGTTTCTCTATCTCCTCAGGCCGAGCTCCTGGATGAGGGCGCGATAACCCTCGAGATTCGTTCGCTGCAGGTAGTCGAGCAGCCGGCGGCGCTGGCCGACGAGCTTGAGCAGCCCGCGACGCGAGTGGTGATCCTTCTTGTGCGTGCGCAGGTGCTCGGTGAGCTCCGTGATGCGTGTCGTGAGCAGCGCGACCTGGACCTCCGTCGAGCCCGTGTCCTTGTCGTGCTTTCCGTGCTTGCCGACGATCTCCAGCTTGGCTTCGTTCGTCAGGGTCATCATCACCTCCGTCTCAGAGACGTCTCCGCAATCCCAGCACCGCCTGCGCGACCCTGAACGCGTGGCGCCAGAATTCGGTCTCGCACTAGGGTAGCAGCGAACCGCCTAAACAGGCCGTTTGGCGGCCCGCGTCTCCTCTACATCGCGGGCGATCTGCTCGATCAGATCGGCCTCGCTCTCGAAGGCCCGCTCGTCCCGCAGCTTCTGCCACAGCTCGACCACGAGCCGCTGTCCGTACAGATCGCCTTCGAAGTCGAGCAGATGCGCCTCGATGCGGCGCTCCAGGCCTCCGTAGTGCGGGTTCGTGCCGATCGAGACTGCTGCGCGGCCGCCGAGCGCGGCGCCTGCGTAGATGCCGAACGCCGGGACGAGCAGGTGAGCCTCGACGCTGAGATTCGCGGTCGGGAAGCCGAGCGTGCCGCCGCGCTCGTCTCCGACGACGACGATCCCGTCCATCTCGGGCGGCCGGCCGAGGATCTGGGCCGCGCCCGCGACGTCTCCCTCGTGCAGCAGCTCGCGGATCCGCGTCGACGACGCGCCCTGCACCGGCGGCACGCGCACGACGGAGAAGCCGTGTCCCTCGAGGAACGCGAGGTCGCCCCGTCGCCGGTGCCCGAAGCGGAAGTCGTCGCTCGCCACGACAGTCTCCGTGCCGATGCGCCGCAGCACGCTCTGAGCGAACTCCTCGGGCTCCTGCTGTTGCAGGTCGTGCGTGAACTCGAGCACGAGCGTCTCCTCCACCCCGGCATCCTCGAACAGCTCGAGACGGCGCTCGAGCGTCGAGAGCAGCTCGACGCCGTAGCCGAGCACGAGGCGCGGGTGCGGGTCGAAGGTGATCGCGGTCGGGGCAAGGCCGGTGTCCACTACCTCGCGGAAGACGCTCTGGTGGCCGCGGTGGACGCCGTCGAAGACGCCGATCGCCACCGCGCGCCGGCGGGGATCGAGCTCGGCCGGGTCGTGAACGACCTTCACGGCATTACCGTGCCGTCGACCGCCACGAGCTCGCCTTCACACATCGCACGCACCGGCTGCTCGATCCGTCGGCGACCGTTGCGAATGGCGTCGGCCTCGTCGGGCGACAGGTCGATCGCCGGCAAGAACGGCAATGCCTCGGCCGGGGTCAGGATGCGCTCCTCGTCTGCGTCGTCCACGGAGAACGGCCCGACGGCCGTACGACGCAGCGTGCGGCAGTGCCCTCCGAGCGCATCGGCGATCGCGCGCACGTACGTCCCCGACGAGACGAGCAGCTCGACCGTCGCCACGCCCTCGTCGTAGGCGTGCAGCTCGAGCTCGTGGATAGTCGAGGTGCGATAGGGCATGTCGACGTCCTCACCGGCGCGAAAGCGCTTGTAGGCACGCTCTCCCGCCACTTTCACCGCCGAGGCAGCGGGTACGCGCAGCGTGACGTCGCCGAGAAACGGACCCAGCCGCTCGTGGAGCTCCTCGAGCGTCGGGGAGTCGTGTTCGTCGTCCGGATCGCCCTCGACGTCGCCCGTGGCGGTCGTGGAGCTGAGATCGATTTCTGTGACGTAGCGCTTGTCGAGCCCGACGAGGTACTGCGCTAGCCGCGTCGCCGAGCCGAGCAGCACGAGCAGAAGGCCGGTTGCGAACGGGTCGAGGGTTCCCGCATGACCCGCGCGCGCGCGTGTTCGATCGCGTAGCCGTTTGACGATGGCGAACGACGACGGCCCCGCCGGCTTGTCCACGAGCACCAGACCGGTTGGCCTAAGCGCGCGCGGAGGCACGAGCGAATTCTTCCTGGATGAACGCCGCGATCTCCTCCACGGTCTCGGCGCTCGAGAACCCCGCCGCCTGACGATGCCCGCCCCCGCCGCGTGCGCGGGCGATCGCCGATACGTCCAACTCGTCGTGCGATGCGCGCAGGCTCACGCGGCGCTTGGCGTCCGGCGGCTCGGGCGGTTCGCGGATGACGGCCGCCATGTCGGTGCCGTCCACGGCGCGCAGGTAATCGATGATGCCTTCCGCGTACTCCTCCCCCACGCCGAGATCGGTGAAGTCCGTCCGCTTGAGATGGGAGATGACGAGCCGGCCGCCGTCGTAGATCTCCGCGCGCTCGAGCGCCCTCGCGAGCAGCTTGAGCTTGGCGAACTCGACCGACTCGTAGATGCCCTGGAAGACGCGATGGACGTCGACGCCGGCCTCCACGAGCTCCGCCCCCAGCCGCAGAGCTTTCGGCGAGGTGTTCGTGTACTGGAAGCGGCCGGTGTCGGTGACGAGCGCGACGTAGAGCGCTTCGGCGATCTCCGGGGTCAGCTCCACATCCAGCTCGCGGAGGATGTCCCGGACGATCTCGCCTGTCGATGAGGCTCCAGGAACGACGAAATTGATCTTCGCGAACTCCGTGTTGTCGTGATGATGGTCGACGTCCAGGGACAGCGGCACCTTGTCGAGCAGCGTCGCAGCCTCCCCCATCCGCTGAGCGTTGGCGCAGTCGAGCGCGACGAGCACTCGTGTGTCGGCGTCGTCGGGCAGTGCGCGGCCCAACCCGTCCAGAGGCAGGAAGGAGTACTCGGCGGGCGGATCGGTGTCCCCTCCGAGGTACATCGCCGAGTCCTTGCCGAGCGCGTCGAGCGCCAGCTTCATGCCGAGGATCGAGCCGAGCGCGTCCCCGTCGGGGTTCTCGTGCGTGACCAGCAGGAAGCGGTCGTTGTCGCGCAGGGCAGCCGCGACATCGCCGATGTCATTCATCTTCGGGTGCGAGCTCATCGATCAACTTTGACATCCGCACGCCCTCCTCGACGGTTGTGTCGTATTCGAACGTCAGAGTCGGTGTCCGTTTCATCCGCACCTCGCGGCCGATGCGGGCCTGCAGGACGCCGTGGGCGGCCGCCAGTCCCTCGAGCGATCGTTCGCGCTTGCGTTCGGAACCGAACACGCTGACGAACACCGTCGCGTGGCTGAGGTCCGGCGACGTTCGGACGCCGGTCACCGTCACGAAGCCGATGCGCGGGTCCTTCAGCTCGAGCACGGCCTCGGACAGGATCTCGCGCAGGAGCTCGTTCACCTTGCGCATGCGTTCAGTCACCTTCTCGCGCTCCTGGCCGCCGCAGGCTTGCGCCGGGCAAAGCCCGGCTCCGCCGACGGCTGGCGCCGCTGGCGGCAGGAGCCGGCGCGCGCGGCGCTTGTCCGTATTCCGGATACTGTCCTGCGCGCCGCGCGCTTGCCTCCTTTGCCAGCGACGCCCCAGAAGCGCGAGAAGCTACTCATCGAGTACGACAATCTCTCGCTCCGTCCGCACCAGCTCCCACTCCTGTCCTGCGAGATAGCGCTCGGCGCCGTCCAGCAGCTCCTGGAGCTCTTTGTGGCCGCGCGCCACGCATGCCACCGTCAGGCCCGCCCGCTGCCAGAGCTCGTGGTGGTCGACCTCCGCCACTGACGCGCCGAAGCGGTTCTGCAGCTGCGCCTTCGCCGACTTGACGTGCTTTCGCTTCCCCTTGAGGGAGCCGGCCTCCGGAAAGTGGAGCTCGACCGCGAGAATCCCGACGTAGCCCGCGCCCATGGGCGTATCTTGCCGTCCGCCAGTGCTGCGAGGCTCACGGCCTCATTCCCAAGGAGGCTCCAATGAGTGGCATTGCGCGTTGGGCTCCCGTCAGCGGGATCCTGTACGTCGTTCTGTGGGTCATTGTGCTCTTCACGTTGGAGGGCGATACGGGCGACTCCGACGCGGAGATCCTCGCGTGGTACGCGGACTCGGGCAACCGAGACCAGTCGCTCGCATCGTTCATGATCATTCTCGCCGCGGGCCTGCTGTTCGTCTGGTTCCTGTCCGTGCTCCGCGGGCGGATGGCCGAGGCCGAGGGGACGGCGGGGACGAGGACCGCTCTTGCCTTCGGCGCCGGGCTCGTCGCCGTCACCCTGTGGACCGCCGCAGTGGCGATCTGGACTTCCATCGCGTTTGCGGTGCAGGACTCGGACGAGTTCGTGGTCGACCCGAACATGGATCGGCTGTTCGGCATCCTCGGCTACGCGACCTGGTTCGCCGGCACGACGATCGCGTTGCTCCTCGTGCTGTGTGTCGGGCTCGTCGGCCTGCAGGGACGGCTCATACCCAGGTGGCTGGCGTGGGTGAGCTTCGTCGTGGCCGCCACGATGCTCGTCTCGTTCTTCTTCGTCCCGTTCCTGATCTGGTTGGCGTGGGTGCTCGTGGTCAGCCTCGTCTGGCTGTTCTGGAAGCCCCCGGCCGAGACCGCGCCGGCGGCGCCGACGGGCTAGGACTCGTCAGCGGAAGCAGTCGGTGGAGCAGGTGGAGCGGGCGGCACCTCCGAGAGGTCCGTCCGTTCCACCTCGCGCACCTCGAAGACTTCGAGGACGTCGCCTTCCTTGACGTCGTCGAAGCCGGCAAGGTGAATACCGCACTCGAAGCCCTCGGCCACCTCGCGGACGTCGTCCTTGAAGCGCTTGAGCGAGTCGATCGTCGTCTCGTGGACGATGGCGCCGTCGCGGATGATGCGCACGCTCGCCCCGCGACGGAGGTTCCCGCTCGTGACGTAAGAGCCGGCGATCGTGCCGTAGCGGGAGATCCTGATCAAGGCGCGCACCTCGGCCTCCCCGAGCGTGACCTCCTCGGAAACCGGCCGCAGCATGCCCACGAGCGCCTGCTCGATGTCGTCGGTGAGCTGGTAGATGACGCGGTACGTACGGATCTCGACGCCCTCACGCTCGGCGAGCGCGCGGGCTTCCTGGTTGGGCCGCACGTTGAAGCCGACCACCATCGCGCTGGAAGCTGACGCGAGCATGACGTCGTTCTCGGTGATGCCGCCTGCAGCCGAGTGGATGACGCTCACGCGCACCTCCGGGTGCTCGATCTTCTGGAGCTCGGACAGCGCGGCCTCGACAGAGCCGGCCACGTCCGCCTTGAGCACGATGTTGAGGTCCTGGACGCCTTCCTGGACGCGCTCGAAGAGCACGTCGAGTGAGATCGGCTTTGCGCGTTGCGCAAGCTGCTCTCGGCGAAGGCGCTCGCCGCGCGCCTGTGCGTGCTGGCGCGCCTGGCGCTCGTTCTCGACCACGCGGGCGTGCTCGCCGGCCGGCGGCGGCTTGTCGAAGCCGACGATCTCGACCGGATCGCCAGGGCCGGCGTGCTTGAGCTTCTCGCCGTGGAAGTCGTAGAGAGCGCGCACGCGCCCCCAGGCGTCGCCGGCCACGATGGCGTCACCGACGTTCAGCGTGCCGCGCTGGACGAGCATCGTCGCCACGGGGCCGCGGCCGACGTCCAGACGTGATTCGACGATCGGTCCCGATGCCTCGACCGTCGGGTTGGCCTTCAGCTCGAGCTCGGCGTCCGCCACCAGCAGCACCTTCTCCAGCAGGTCGCCGAGGTTCTGCTTCTCACGTGCCGAGACCTCCGAGAACTGCGTCGTGCCGCCCCACTCTTCTGGCTGAAGGCCCTCGGACGCGAGCTCGTTCTTCACCTTGTCGGGGTTCGCGTCGGGCAGATCCACCTTGTTCACGGCGACGACGATCGGCACCTCGGCGGCGCGGGCGTGCGAGATCGATTCCTTCGTCTGTGGCATGACGCCGTCGTCCGCGGCAACGACGAGTACCGCGATGTCGGTCGCCTTCGCGCCGCGGGCGCGCATGGCGGTAAACGCCTCGTGGCCGGGGGTGTCGAGGAAGGTGATCCGGCGGCCGTCGAGCTCGACCTGGTACGCGCCGATGTGCTGCGTGATGCCGCCGGCCTCGGTGTCGACCACCGACGTCTCGCGGATCGCGTCGAGCAGCGTCGTCTTCCCGTGATCGACGTGGCCCATGATCGTGACGACGGGCGGTCGGTCGGCGAGGTCCTCTTCCGCGTCCTCGTACGTCTCCGGTTCGAGCTCCTCTTCGGCTGCGTGCTTGATGGTGATCTCACGCGCCTGCTCCGTGGCGATCAGCCCCACCTCTTCGTCGGACAGCGACTGCGTCATCGTCTTCATCGCCCCGAGCCCCATCAGGAACTTGATGATCTCGGGCGCTTTCACGCCGAGCGCCTGCGACAGCTCGCTCACGGTGACTCCGGACGGGACCGTGACCGGCCCGGTCGGAGGGGCTGCAGGCGCCTTCGGCTCGCGAACGACGGGAGCGTCGCGCCTCTGGCGCGAATCGGGGCGCGGCCGGCCGGCGGCGGTGTCGATGACGACACGGCGCTTACGGCCGCGTCCGCCTCTCGCTCCCTGTCTGGGGCGCAGCGGGCGGTTCGGTCGGTTTCCTCCGGTGTCGTCGGCCATTTGGGTGTCAGTCTAGAGCCGAATTACGCGGCTGCCGGACCGTCCTCCTCGTCGGCGCTGCCGTCCTCGACCGCGAGCACGACCTCCTGGCCCTCCTCGATCGCGCCGTCTTCGGACTCTTCCTCGGCCTCGTCGGCGTCTTCCGCCTCGGCGGCAGGCTGCACGATCTGGTCAGAGATGTCCTCACCCGCCGCCTCGCGCGTAGCGAGCTCCTGGTGGGCCGACACCCCACAGAAGCGCGTGCCGGGTAGCGCCGTGTTCGGGCAGCGCTTGCCCGTGGAGAGGATCGCGGTGCAGCGGCCAACCGACTCTCCGTCGTCCTGGCCGGCGAAGGCCGCGTCGGCCTCCTCCTGCGCGAACTCCGTGTCCGACTTGATGTCCACCTTCCAGCCGGACAGCCGGGCGGCGAGGCGGGCATTCAGGCCCTCCTTGCCGATTGCGAGCGCCAGCTGATCGTCGGGAACGATGACGGTGGCTTCCTTCGTGTCGTCGTCGATGTAGACCTCGCGCACCCGCGCCGGTGACAGCGCCTTGGCGACGAATCGCGCGGGCTCGGTGTTCCAAGGGATGATGTCGATCTTCTCGCCGCGCAGCTCGGACACGACCATGCGCACACGCGAGCCGCGGGGGCCGACGCAGGCGCCGACCGGGTCCACGCCCTGGACGTGCGACTCGACGGCGATCTTCGAGCGGTAGCCCGGCTCGCGGGCAACGGCGCGGATCTCGACGAGCCCATCGGCGATCTCGGGCACTTCCAGCTCGAAGAGCGTGCGGATCAGCTCGGGGTCGCGGCGCGAGAGGATGACCTGCGGGCCCTTCGTCCCCGACCGCACCTCGGTGATGACGGCCTTGATGCGGCTGCCCTGCTCGTAGCGCTCGCCGTCCACCTGCTCCGAGCGCGGCAGCAGCGCCTCCACCTTGCCGAGGTCGATGAGCACGTTGTTGCGGTCACCTGCCTGCTGGACGATGCCGGTGACGACCTCGCTCACGCGGTCGATGTACTCGTCGTACATCATCTCGCGCTCGGCCTCGCGGATCCGCTGGAGGATGACCTGCTTCGCGGTCTGCGCCGCGATGCGGCCGAAGTCGTCCGGCGTGACGTCCTCACGCTGGATGACGTCCTCGGAGACGTCCGTCAGATCGATGTTGAGGTCGTCGTCGGTGACGAGCACGTGTGAGCGCTCGCCCGTCTCCTCCTCCTGCTGCTCGAGCGCCTGGATCGCCCGCTCGCGCGCCTCCTCCACGAGTCGTTCCTCGATGTCGCTCGGGAGGTCGATGGAAAAGACGCGGAAGTCGCCCGTGTCCTGGTCGAGCTCGACCGTCGCGTGGCGCGTGGCGCCGGGAGTCTTCTTGTACGCAGCGAGCAGCGCGTCCTCGAGCGCCTCGATCAGCGTGCCGCTCTCGATGCCTTTCTCGCGCTCGATTGTCTGGATGCCTTCGATGATCTCTCTGGTCATTTCGTCGTCACCTCGTCGATCAGATTGCCGCGTACAACGGCCTCGTAGGGGATGTCAATGGGGTCCGGTTCGGCTGCGACCGTGAGCGTCTTCGGGCCGGCCGCGACGAGCTCGCCGCGGAACGACTTGCGGCCGGCGACCGGCTCGGAGGTGCGCACTGCAACCTTGCGGCCGACCGCGTTGCGAAAGTGGCCCGGCTTGCGCAGCGGTCGTTCCGTGCCCGGCGACGACACGTCGATCGTGTAGCGGTCGCTGTAGTCGCGAATGACGTTCGTGACGCGCCCACAGAGCCCGTGGTCGACGCCGTCGGCATGGTCGATGTAGACGCAAAAACGGGATGGTGACTGCAGCTCGACGGCGAGCACCTCGACGCCGGGCAGGGCAGCCTCGACCCGGCGGGAGATGTCCCGCTGGAGCTGCCTCTCGGTGTCGTAGGTCGTCGCCATGTCGTTACCCCTTCATGAAAAATGGGCGCCACGCGCCCATTTCGCCGAACCGGTGAAAACAGGTGAGAGCAGGATAGCAAGGCTGCTCCTCAAGCTGAGGCGACGAGAGCCACGCCGGCGACGACGATCACTGCTCCCACGGCACGCATCGGCGTCACGCGCTCGCGGAGCACGATTGCCCCCAGTGCGACGGCAAAGAGCACGCTCGTCTCCCTGACGGCGGCCACCGAGGCTGCCGAGGCAAGCTCGAGTGCGGCGAGCGCGAGAGCGTACGCACCGAACGACGCCGCCCCGGCGGCGATCGTCGCAAGGCTGACCTCTCGACGGACGGATGCGAGGCGGCCCGTGGCTACGTACGCGACCAGCGCCGCGACGGCGACGGGCACGAGGACGAGCTCCAGGTAGGCGATTGGAGACGCATGCTCGATGCCCTCGTTGTCCACGAGCGTGTAGCCGGCGATGGTCGTGGCGATTGCGAGGGCGAGCAGGACGCCCCGCCGGTCGGCGTCTCGCCTGGCGCCGCGCACGAGCAGGACACCCGCGCCCACGAGGACGACGCCGAGCGCCTGGAGAGCGCCGAGCGTCGCTCCCGCGATCGCGGCGCCCACAAGGACAAGCACGGGCGCGACGCCGCGCGCGATCGGGTAGACGAGGCTGACGTCCGAGCTCCGATAGGCGGTCGTCAGCAGGAAGAAGTACGCGAGCTCGAGCACGACGGACGCGACGATCCACGGGACGGCAGCCGCCTCCACTTCCCACGTAAGGGCGGCGACAGGCGCGAACAGGATGACCCCCACCACGAGCGCGACGGTCGTTGCGGCCCGTACGTCTTCCGCTCGGGCGACGAGGATGTTCCAGCCCGCGTGCAGTGCGGCCGCGCCGAGCGCGAGCAGAAACGCGTCGAACGGCAACTACGCCCGCAACACCTGTGGATGCATTGGCACAGAATTGTCACACCTCAGTGCCAGGCACTGGGCATGTCTGCAACTGACGTGGCTTCCTGCGGCGCCTCCCGGTGCGCGGTCGGCGCTACGCGCCGGTCTATGCGGATCTCGTGGCCGTGAAGCAGAACTGCGTGCTCGCGAAGTAGAACTCGTCTCGCTCCATCAGCTCGCGCTGCTCCGCGCCCCACGCTTCGGCATCCACCTCGCCGATGCCCTGCCTGCCTGCGACGAACGTCGCGATGAACGGCACCAGCGCCGCTCCGTAGCTCTCCGGGTCACGTCCGCTCGCAGCGAACGCGTGCGCTTCCACGCGTACGTCCTGGAATCCGGCTGAGCGTAGGCGTGCGTCGAGTGTTCGCGGCAGCGACGGGTCGGCAAGATGCTCGTCCCAGGCTCGCAGCACGCGGGTGGTCAGAGCGGTATCTCGCGAGTGCATCGAGACCGTCGCCCAGTCCACGTCCCAGACGACTGCACGTCCGCCCGGTCGAAGGGCCCGGTGCAGTTCGGCGAGCGCTGCATCCACGTCGGAGACGTACTCGAGAACCTGCACGCAGACCGCGCCGTCGAATGCGCCGCTCTCGACCGGGAGCGCCGTGGCCTCTCCTTCGAGGAGCCCGACGTTGTCGCGGTCGGCGCAGCGGGCTCGCGCAAGCTGCAGCATTGCGGGGCTGCTGTCCACGCCCACGACGGAGCCGGACGAACCGACGATCTCCGAGAGCTCGAGGCAGTAGAAGCCAGGCCCGCAGCCGACGTCGAGGATTCGGTTGCCGGGGACTGGCCCGAGTACCTCGCGAACCAGCTCGCGGCGCCGCACGGCATCGCGAATCTCGTACAGAACCTCGATCTGCCTGGCGGTGTCGGCGTCGAATTGCAACTGGCTCATCGTTCCCTCCTCGCCACTACGTGCCGTTCCCGAGCAGCGAGCCTACGTGTTGGCCTGGAGCCGGCTGAAGCCGCCCCAGTGCACCGGTGGTGCTCGATGATCTCCTCGATCGGGTACAGCTCGCTGTCACGGAATCGATCGGTCACGACCTCACGGTATCGGCGCCACGCAAGCACGATCCGGAAGGATCACGAGGGGGCGGTGTGACGTCGGCTCCTACTGGAAAAACCGCATACCATGCGCGTTGTCGGGGCACCCGCGCCGCAGTGGGTGACCCGACATTGCGATACGGAGGGATCGTCGCGGCGGTAAGTGACGATCCCTCCGGTCGTTGCGGCACGTGTTCACCACGTTTCATCCGTTAGTAGCGCGTTACGACCGGGTGGTGGAAGCGTCCGCTCGTACTGGGAAAACCGCCGGGCAGGTAAGCGGAGTAGAGATGGGTGGGGCGTGGAGGAGCAAACCGGGGAGGAAACCTTCGCGCCCCTTGGCCTCATTGTGCCTCGACCGCCTTTCAGCTCAAGGTGACGGAGTACAGGGCAACAAAGCAGACGACCGCTGCCACGACGCCCACGACTACCAAGGTCGAGAAGAGATTCATCCGGGGGGAATGTGGTGGGAGGCGTTACCCGTCGGGTATCGGCCGAGACAGGTGGAGCCTTGAGCGCCGCCGAGCTGCGCGTGCAATGGCTACGCAGAGCCGACGTCAGTTGACCCAGTTGAGTCATCCGGGCGAGCTGGCGAGGATGCAGCCGACTACGCTCGACTTCACGACGCCGTGGCCATCCGTGGAGCCGACTGGAGACCTAGCGGTGCGGGCGGGCATCGCCGGCGATCGGGGGAAGTGCTCGACGGCCGAGAGTGTTCCACTCCGCGCCGGGCCTTAGACCTCGATGATGATCGTCACCGGGCCGTCGTTGACGATGTCGACGGCCATGCGCGCGCCGAAGACGCCGGTTTGAACCGGGACACCAAGATCTCGTAGCGCCTGGCAGAACGCCTCGTACAGCGGTTTGGCCTCGTCCCTTGGCGCTGCCTGCGAGAAGTCCGGTCTAGTTCCCTTCTGACCTGCTATCCAGGAAGCGGCAGAACCGTGTCGCCGCGATGGTCGAAACGCTACTCCGGGAGGATCGCCGCAAGATCCCAAACACGCGGTTCGGGTGCGGGGAGACGCAGCAGGACGCCCGGCTTCCTCCGTTGAACAGCGAAGCGTGCTCCGGCGTCCTGGCCGAGGTAACGACCGGCTATATCGCGCCTCGCCGCAGTGACGTCGCCGCGGATCAACTCCGGATTTCCGCGCACCTCGACGCCGCGAAACGGTGGAATCGACTCGAAGATCACCAGGACGCACGCGGGGTTCCCTGCGAGATGCCTGAGCTTGACGTCGTCCTCGGCAATCACTATTTCGAACGCGTCGGCATTCCAGCGGAACCAGACTGGTGAGACGAGCGCGGAGCCGTCCTTGCGATAGG
This sequence comes from uncultured Actinomycetes bacterium, assembly GCA_963704335.1. GTDB lineage: Bacteria > Actinomycetota > Thermoleophilia > Gaiellales > Gaiellaceae > PALSA-612. The sequence goes on along the minus strand of OY969889.1, from coordinate 2,453,762 downwards.
TCGTCAGCACCGCAGGCGACGGAGCTTCGAGCAGCGACTGAACACTCTCGATCGAACCCTCGGTCATTCTCCGACCCTTTCCGCTCACTCTGGCCGCGCCGGCTCGATGTCCAGCACGATCGTGACAGGCCCGTCATTGACGAGAGCGAGTTCCATGCGAGCGCCGAACACGCCCGTCTGAACCGGCACGCCCTCCGCTCGAAGGGCCTCGATAAAGCACTCGTATAGCGGCTCGGCCACTTCCGGCCGCGCCGCCTTCGAGAAGTCGGGACGAGTTCCCTTCTGGCGCTTGCTATCGGCGATGAGCGTGAACTGGCTCACGACCAGCGCTGCGCCACCGACATCGAGCAGCGAGCGGTCGAATCGACCTTCGTCGTTCTCGAAGATCCGCAGCCGCGCGACCTTGCCGGCGAGGGTGCGTGCTGTTCTCTCGTCATCGTCACGAGCGATCCCGAGTAGGACGCAAAGGCCCTGGCCGATCTCGCCGCCCGGCGAGACGCTCGCGCGCGTCACGCGCTGGACGACAGCTCTCACTCGTCGCGAATGTGTACTTCGTAGCGCCGCGTCCCGGGCCTCAGCGAGCGGGCGAGCTTGTAGTGCCCCTGTGCCTCGGCGTCGCGGCCTAGCTTGTCGAGGCAGCGCCCGAGCGCGTAGTGCGCGTAGTCGTTGACGGGCGAGATCTCGAGCACGGCTCGGAACTCGGCTTCGGCGTCTGCCCAGCGCCTCAGGCGGAAGTACGCGATGCCGAGCGCCTCCCGGATCGACGCCTTGTCAGGCTCGGCACGGCGGGCCTTCTCGAGCGGCACCGTCGCCTGGGCAGTGCGGCCGGCGCGAAGCCGCCGCCAGCCCTCCTGATAGTCCTCGTAGGCGGTGCTCACGCCAGCAGGCGTTCGACCTCGTCGAGCACGGCGGCGGCCACTCGCGACTTCGGCGCCTTTTCGACGGCGAGCTCGCCACCGTCGGAAAAGATCATCACCACCTCGTTCTCCGCGGCGTCGAAGCCGATGTCGTCTCGCGACACGTCGTTGAAGACGATGAGATCGACCGCCTTCGCGGCGACCTTCGCCCGCGCACGATCGAGACCCTCCGCGCCGTGGTCGGCCGCGAAGCCGACGAGCACCTGGCCGTTCGCACGCCGTCGGCCCAGCTCGGTGAGGACGTCCTGCGTGGGCTCGAGCTCCACAGACCAGCCGACGGCGTCTTTCGAGCGCTTGCCGTCGATGGCGTCTGCGGGCCGGTAGTCGGCGATGGCGGCGGCCATCAACACGATGTCCGACTCCTGTCTGGCCAAGGCCTCTTCCGCGAGCTTCGACGCGGTGTCGGTCTGGACGACAGTTACGCCAGAGGGCGGCCCCACGGCGAGGTTCGCGGCGAGCAGCGTCACGTCGGCGCCTCGACGTCGTGCCTCCTCGGCCAGCGCGACGCCCATGCGCCCCGACGAGCGGTTGCCGAGGTAGCGCACCGCGTCGAGCGGCTCGCGCGTGCCGCCGGCGCTGACAAGCACGCTCTTTCCCGCCAAGGGGCCGCCTTTACCCAGCAGCAGGTTGCAGCGGGCGAAGATGTCCTCCGGCTCGGTCATGCGCCCGAGACCCGTCTCGCCCTCCGCCAGCTCGCCCTCCGCCGGCCCGATGAGCTCGATGCCGCGCTCGACGAGTAGACGCACATTGGCCTGCGTCGCCGGATGCTCCCACATGCGAACGTTCATGGCCGGCGCCGCGAGCACGGAACCGGGGAAGGCCAGCGCCGCCTGCGTCAGCACGCTGTCGGCAAGCCCGTGGGCGAGCTTGGCGAGCGTGTTCGCCGTCAGAGGCGCGATCACGAACAGGTCTGCCTCGACGAGATGCGGATAGAGGTCGCGGGGCATCTCCTTCCGCGCGAGCGCCTCGAATGTCTTCGCCGAGACGAACGTCTCCGCCTCGGGCGTCAATAGGGGCGTGACTTCATGCCCCTCGCGTACGAGGAGTCGGCAAAGCTCGCACGCCTTGTAGGCGGCGATCCCACCGGACACACCGAGCAATACGCGGGCCACGGTCACATTGTGCCGCGGCGGAGGCCTTACGCGCGTCTAGCTCTTCGCGTACTGGTACGCGATCTTGCCCTCGGCGATCTCCTCGAAAGCCATCGTCAGGTAGTTCTTCGAGCGAGACTCGACGAGGGGCGGTAGCTCGTCGAAGGTGCCTTCGCCGAGCTGGTGGTGGTAATTGTTGATCTGGCGGGCCCGCTTGGCAGCGACGATCACCAGCGCGTAGCGTGAGTCGACGTTGTCGAGCAGGGCATCGATGCGTGGAGAAATCATGAGTCGGACATGCTACCCGCAGCGGAGAGTTGGCTGCGGACGATGTTCTCCAGCTCTTCGACGGCGCGGTCGAGCTCGTCGTTCGGCACCACGTAGTCGAACGAGCCGGCCTGCATGAGCTGGCTCTCGGCGAGGTCGAGCCGCTCGCCGATCTCGCCAGCGCTCTCGGTCGCACGCTCGCGTAGCCGTCGCTCGAGCTCGCTCACCGGGGCCGTGACGAAGATCGTCACGGCGGCCGGCAGCTCGTCGGCGACGTTGAGCGCTCCTTCCGTCTCCAACTCGAGCACCGCTACCCGGCCCGCGTCCGAGATCCTCCCCACCTCGGAGCGCAACGTCCCGTAGCGCTGCCCGGATACGTACGTCACGTGCTCGAGGAAGTCGCCGCGGGCCACTCGCGTCGCGAAGTCGCCGTCCGAGAGGAAGTAGTACTCGCGGCCCTCCACCTCCCCGCTTCGCTGGAGCCTTGTCGTCGCCGAGACAGCCAGCTCGAGCTCGGCGATGCGCTCGAGGAGCGCGCGGATGAGTGTCCCCTTGCCGGCGCCGGACGGCCCGGTGATCACGATTACCGGCAGCTGGCGCTCGCCGGTGCTCCCGTTGGGAGCGCTACTGATCGAAGAGACCAACAAGCTCCGACCGCTGCCGATCTGACAGACCGCCGATCGTCTTCGATTCGGCGATCCTGCACTGGTTGAGATAGCGCTTGGCCTTCACCTGTCCGAACTTCGGGACAGCCATCAGCATGTCGAGAACCTTGGCGGTGGAGACGTAGTCAGGCGGGTCGCGAAGGATGGCCTCGAAGCGGATGCGTCCCAGCTTGAGGTCCTTCTTGAGCTTCGCGCGCTGCACGCGGATGTCGTTGGCCCTCCGAAGAGCGTCCATGCGCTGGTCGAGTGAGCGGCGCGGGGCTTGGGAGGCGACCTTCGATGCAACCATCGGGAGGTGGCGATACTAACACTGTCCTCCCGGACCTGGGCAAGGCACTTTTTCGGTCAGACGTTCGCCTCGGTCGCCGCGAGGTGAGCAGCTCCGCGGGCCTCGGCCGCCGACGAGTAGCCTCGCAGCGCGAGCTCTTCCGCGAGCTCGGCGCGGACCTGCCGGGGCGCGTCAGGGTTCGAGAACAGGACCGTTCCCAGCGCGACAGCCGACGCGCCGGCGGCGATCAGCTCGAGTGCGTCGAGGCCCGTGGAGACGCCTCCCATGCCCACGATGGGCAGCGCCGTTGCCTTGAACGCGGCGTGCACGGCGGCCAGCGCGATCGGCTTCAGCGCAGGGCCTGAGTAGCCTCCTGTCGCCGTTCCCAGCACCGGCTGCAGCCGGTCGTCGAGCGCCAGGCCGCGGATCGTGTTGACGAGTGACAGCCCGTCTGCCCCGGCGGCCGCCACAGCACTCGCGAGCACACCCATGTCGGGCACAGCGGGCGAGAGCTTCGCGTAGAGCGGCAGCGTCGTCTCACGCCGGCAGGCCGAGACGATCTCCGCGGCCGACTCGGGAGCCTCGTCGACGTTGGGGCAAGAGAGGTTGAGCTCGATCGCCGCCACCTCCTCGCGCCCGGCCAGCCGCGCGCACGTCTCCGCGTACTCGCCCGCCGAGAAGCCGCCGACGGAGACCCAGATGGGAACGCCGAGCCCGGCGAGCGCGGGCAGCGCCTCTGCGAGGAACGCGTCTCGGCCGGGGTTCGCGAGACCGATCGAGTTGAGCATGCCGTCGTCGGTCTCGGCGAGGCGCACCGGCGCGTTGCCCTCGCGCGGCAACGGTGTGACGGTTTTCGTGACGAAGGCGTCGAGCTGCCGCGCCGTTTCCGGCGCGGTCAGCCCGTCGAGGCAGCCGGAGGCGTTGAGCAGCACCGAGATGCCACTCTAGCCTCCGGCCTTGACGCCTCTTACGTAACCGTGAAGTTGTTGGTGCTCGTCGCCGTTCCGGCGCCTGTCGTCACCGAGACCTTGCCCGTTGTCGCGCCGGTGGGCACGCGGGCGAGAAGCCTGGTGGCCGAGAACCGGAAGAGGAGCGTCGAGGCCGTGCCGTTGAACCGCACCGCCGACACGCCGTTGAACCCGGTGCCGTTGATGGTGACCCAGGTTCCCACCGGACCGCTCGTCGGCGAGAAGCTCGTGATCGAGAGTCCCGGGGCGGCGGCGGCGGCGGCGGAGGCGGAGGTGGTGGCGGAGGAGGCGGCGGTGGTGGCGGTGGCGGGGGTGGCGGTGGCGGTGGCGGAGGCGGTACGTCGCCACCGTCGACCCACAGCAGCCGGTTCGGTGATCCCGTGCCGGGGTTCCCGACAACGCCAGTCGTTGCGTTGCTGACGACGGCCGAGTGGATCTGTGCCGGTGTCAGCGATGGGTTTCCGTGGAGGAGGAGCGCTGCAACTCCCGCTGCGTGCGGCGAAGCCATCGACGTGCCGTTCCATCCTCCCTGGACGCACGTGTCGCAGTCGTTGACCGTCGACGTGATGTTGACTCCTGGTGCGAACACGTCGACGCAGGAACCGAAGTTCGAGAACGACGCCCTGGCATCCGTGCTGCTCGTCGCGCCGATCGTAAGAGCGCCGGCCAAGCGCGCAGGCGAGTAGTTGCACGCGTTTGCGTTCGAGTTGCCGGCCGCGACGACATAGCTGACGCCGTCGTTGATCGAGTTCTGGATTGCCGTGTCGAGCGCAAGGCTTGCGCCTCCGCCGAGGCTCATGTTCGCGACGGCTGCCTGTCCGGCCTGATGGTCACCGGTGACCCAGTCGATGCCCTGGATTACCTGAGCGTTCGTGCCACTGCCCTGGCAGTTCAGGACGCGCACGGCGACGAGAGTTACGAGCTTCGCGACACCGTACGTCGTCGAACCAACCGTTCCACCGACGTGCGTTCCGTGTCCGTGGCAGTCGCTGGCGAGGCCGCCGTCGATCGCGTCGAACCCGCTGATGGCGCGCCCTCCGTAATTGACGTGCGTCAATCGCATGCCTGTGTCGAGGATGTACGCCTTCAATCCGGAGCCGGTGGCGCTGTACGTGTACGAGTTCGACAGCGGGAGGTTGCGCTGGTCGATGCGGTCGAGGCCCCAAGTGACTGGGCTCTGTGTCGTCGAGATCGCCATCGTGCTGTTGGGCTCGACGAAGGCAACGTTCGGCAGAGCGCCAATCGCGACCGCCTTCGCCGAGGACATCGGCGCTGCGTAACCCTTCAACGCATGCTGATAGACGTGCGTCGGCGTTACGCCTGCAATTGCGGCCGCCTGCGCCGGAGTACCGGCGGAGGGCTTCAGAACCACGATGTAGGTCTGGAACGTCGCGGCGGCCGGGACCGAAGCTCCGATCCCTGCAATCAGCGCGGCGCACAAGACGGCAAAGGTCAACACGAGCGGTCTCGTTCTCATCAAAGATTCCCTCCCTCGGGTACGCAGGCGACGTCGCCTTTTATCAGATCCTGATGTCGGCTTCGGCGGTTTTACGCTCGACACCCGTTCGGCGCCGAAGCACGGGCCCCTCCACGCAAAGTCGTTTCAACTGGCCGCCGATCTCGACCGCGCAGCCGTAGCACGCTCCGTAGCCGCAGGCCATCGGCGCCTCCCAGGCGAGCTGCGCGTCGGGCGCCATCTGCTCGACGGCTCGGAGCATCGGCTCAGGTCCACAGGCGAGGATGTCGTGTCCCTCAGGAATGACCTCCGTCACGAGCACCGGGTCGATCACGATCTCAGCCCCCGGCAGCAGTGTCGCCGCCTCCGCGTGATGCTTGCTGCGGAAGCCGAGGACCGCCGGAGGGTGTCCGAGCGACTCCGCCAGGAATGGGAGCGGCGCGATGCCGACTCCGCCGCCGACCAGCAGCGGGCGCGGGACGTCGAGATCGAATCCGTTGCCGAGCGGGCCGAGCACGCGGATCGCCGCACCAGGCTCAAGGCTGCAGAGAGCGCTGGTTCCCCTCCCCAGCGGCTCGATGAGGAACGCCAGCTCATCAGGGGGAGCGAGGCAGAGGCTCATCGGCCGGGGCAGAAGCCGACCCGGCGCCTCGAGCATGAAGAACTGGCCCGGACGGCCGGGGTCGAGCTCGCCCCGCTCCACCCGCAGCAGCGTGTACGGACCGAGGCTCTCGCGCCCGGTGACCTTAAGCAGTTGCCGTCGCAGCGAGGCGCTCCTGGAGGCTGAGGGCGTTCTCCGTTCGGGCGTGGGCGATTGCCTGCACGCATGCGGCCGCGCCGGCGACGGTGGTCACACACGGGACGCGGGCAGCGAGGGACGCCTCCCGGATGAGGTAGCCGTCGGAGCGGGCAGCACCCGACTCCTGCGGCGTGTTGATCACGAGGTCGCACTTGCCGCGACGGATGAGGTCGACGACCGTGGGAGCACCGCCGGCGGTCTCCGAGACCTTCGCCGCCGTCTCCACGTCGATGCCCGCTTCTGCGAGGGCACGGGCCGTTCCCGCCGTCGCCACGAGCCGGAAGCCGAGCCCCGCCAGCGTGGCCGCGACCGAGACGATCGCTCGCTTGTCCGCGTCGCGTACCGAGACGAACACAGTGCCCGATCGCGGCAACGGACGCCCCGCAGCTCGCTCCGCCTTGCCGAACGCGCTGGGGAAGTCGTCGGCCGTGGCCATCACCTCTCCCGTGGAGCGCATCTCCGGCCCCAGCACGGGGTCGGAGCCGGGGAAGCGAGCGAACGGGAGAACCGCAGCCTTCACGGACACATCGCCCGCGCGGCGCCGCGCGGGCAGCGTGAGCGACTCCAAGGTTGCGCCGGCCATCAACCGGCAGGCCGACTCGACGAGATTGACGCCCGTTGCCTTGCTGGCGAATGGCACCGTCCGGGACGCGCGCGGGTTGGCCTCCAGAACCGAGATCTTTCCGTCGACGAGCGCCAGCTGGACGTTGACGAGCCCGATCACCCCGAGCGCCGGCGCGAGGCGAGAGACGAGCTCCTCGACGGCCGCGTCCTGCTCTGCATCGAGCGACGGCGCCGGCAGCGCGCATGACGAGTCGCCGGAGTGGACTCCGGCCTCTTCCACGTGCTCCATCACCGCCGCCACGTAGGTCTCCCGCCCGTCGCAGAGCGCGTCGACGTCGATCTCCAGGGCGCCTTCCAGGAAGCGGTCGACGAGTGTCGGGCCACGAGGCCCCGCTTCGAAAGCCTCGAGCACCTGCTCCGGCCGGTAGCAGACGCGCATGGCGCGCCCGCCGAGCACGTACGACGGCCGTACCAGCACGGGATAACCGATGCGCTCGGCGATCGCGACCGCGCCGGCTGCGTCGTCGGCGATCCCCCACTCCGGGCAGCGAATGCCGTGGTCGGCGAGGACGTTCGCGAAGCGCAGGCGGTCCTCGGCAAGGTCGATCGCCTCGTGGGGCGTGCCGAGGATCGGATAGCCGGCGCTTTCGATTGCGTGCGCGAGCTTCAGCGGGGTCTGGCCGCCGAACTGGATCACGACGCCGTCCGGTTGCTCGCGCTCGCATACGGCGAGCACGTACTCCTCCGTCAACGGCTCGAAGTACAGGCGGTCGGATGTGTCGTAGTCGGTGGAGACTGTCTCCGGGTTGCAGTTGACCATTACCGCCTCGTAGCCGAGCGAGCGAAACGCCTGGGCCGCGTGCACGCAGCAGTAGTCGAACTCGATCCCCTGGCCGATGCGGTTCGGCCCCGAGCCGAGCACGACGACGCGCGGCTTGCTTTTCTCCGGCAACACCTCGTCGCGCTCGCCGACGGTCGAGTAGTAGTAGTTCGACGCGGCCTGCACCTCGCCCGCGACGGAGTCGACGCGGCGATAGACGCGCTCGCCCTTCCGGAGCTGCAGCGATTCGAGCTCGGCCAGGAACCACGGGTGGAGCCCCTCGGGCAGGTCGTCGAGATCCCTCCACGGCGTAACGGCGCCGCGGTCGAGCTCGCGGCTCTCCATCGCCTTCACGAAGGCCTCGGCGAAGGTCCGCCCGATGCCCATCGTCTCCCCCACCGACTTCATCTGCGTGCCGAGCGTCCGGTCGGCTCCCGGGAACTTCTCGAAGGCGAAGCGCGGGAACTTCACGACCACGTAGTCGAGCGTCGGCTCGAAGCTGGCGGGCGTCGTTCTCGTCAGGTCGTTCGGGATCTCGTCCAGCGTGTAGCCGACGGCGAGCTTCGCCGCCACCTTGGCAATCGGGTAGCCCGTGGCCTTCGACGCGAGCGCGGAGGAGCGCGACACGCGTGGATTCATTTCGATGACGCGGATCTCGCCGGTCTCGCGGTCGCGTGCGAACTGGATGTTCGAGCCCCCGCACTCGACGCCGACGGCGCGGATCACTGCGGCCGCGGCGTCGCGCAGCTCCTGGTAGGCCTCGTCGGACAGCGTCATCTGCGGCGCCACCGTCACCGAGTCGCCCGTGTGGGTGCCCATGGGATCGAGGTTCTCGATCGAGCAGACGACGACCACGTTGTCCGCGGCGTCGCGCACCACCTCAAGCTCGAACTCGTCCCAGCCGCGCACCGACTCTTCGACGAGCACCTGCCCGATCGGAGACTCCCGCAGACCGATCTCCACGCGCAGCCGGAGCTCGTCCTCCGTGGTGGCGAAGCCGCCACCGTGGCCACCCAGCGTGAACGCCGGCCGGACGACGGCCGGAAGCGCGACAGAGTCGAGCTCGTCGAGGGATGTGACGATCCGCGACTCGGGCACGCGCAGGTCCACCGAGCGCACGGCGTCGCGGAAGAGCTCACGATCCTCCGCGCGGCGAATCGAGTCGAGCCCGGCGCCGATCACTTCCACGCCCAGCTCGGACAACACGCCTGCCTCGTCCAGCTCGCGGGTGAGGTTCAGCGCCGTCTGGCCGCCCATGGTGGACAGCAGCGCATCCGGCCGCTCCCGCTCGAGCACATCGGCCACCGCCTCGATGTCGAGGGGCTCGATGTACGTGCGATCCGCGAAGCCCGGGTCGGTCATGATCGTGGCCGGGTTCGAGTTGACGACGATCGTGCGGAAGCCGTCCGCGCGCAGCACCTTGAGCGCCTGGCAGCCGGCGTAGTCGAACTCGCACGCCTGGCCGATCACGATCGGCCCGGAGCCGATGATGCAGATCGAGTCGAGGTCGTTACGCCGCGGCACGAAGCTCCTCGACCCAGGACTCGATCAGCGGGTAGGCATCGTGCGGCCCCGGCCCTGCCTCGGGATGGAACTGGAGCGACCGAGCCCGGAGCTCGGGGTAGTCGAATCCTTCGACGGTGCCGTCGTAGAGAGAGACGTGGGTCGCCGCGCGCTCATCCGTCTCGCGGACGGCAAAGCCGTGGTTCTGGCTCGTGACCAGCACGCGTCCCGTGCGCTTCTCGAGCACGGGGTGGTTTGCACCGCGGTGGCCAAAGGGGAGCTTGTACGTCTCGTGGCCGGTGGCGAGCGCCAACAGCTGGTGGCCGAGGCAGATACCGAGGAGCGGCACGCGCCCGAGGATGTCGGTGACTGTCGCGATCTCGCCGCTGAGCGGCTCGGGGTCGCCGGGGCCGTTCGAGAGCAGCACGCCGTCGTGGCCGGCCAGCTCGTCCGCGTCCACGTTGTGCGGGTAGACGGTGACCGCGGCGCCGGCCTCCGCCAGGCGTCTGACGATGGAGCGCTTGCAGCCGTAGTCGACGACGGCCACGCGCACGGCGCCGTGCTCGTGCGCCACGTACGGCTCGGTGGTCGAAACCTCCCCGGCCAGCGCCTGGCCTGCCATGCGCGGGAGCGCTTCGATCTCCTCGAGCGTTGCGTTGATGCCAGCTCGCATCGCCCCGTGGTCTCGCAGGTGCAGGACGAGTGCTCGTGTGTCCACTCCCGTCAGGCCGACGACCCCGTGCTCGGCCAGCCAGTCCGTCCACTCAGGGCCGCGGGCCTCGCGCATCACGACGCCTCTCACGTGAGGGGCTGCCGATTCGGAGCGCTCCGGCACGACGCCGTAGTTGCCCACCATCGGCGCCGTGAAGCAGAGGATCTGCCCGGAATAGCTCGGGTCGGTGACGAGCTCCTGGTAGCCGGTCATTGCGGTGGCGAAGACGGCCTCACCGAGCGCAGCGCCGTCCGCGCCCACCTGCTCGCCGGGGAAGAGCTCCCCGTCTTCCAGCAGCAGTCCCGTCATCCCTCGTGTGCTATCCGGCCGCCCGCAACTGTCATGCGCACGGCGCCCTTGAGCTCCTGGCCGAGCAGCCACGAGTTCGCCGAGCGGGAGTGGAAACCGGCTTCCGTGACTCGCCATGACGCTTCGGTGTCCAGCAGGACGAGGTTCGCCTCCGCCCCCGCCTCGATGCTCGGCGGCTCCAGTCCGTAGATGCGCGCCGGCCCGGCGGACATGCGCTCGAGCAGCGTCTGGAGCGGCAGGATGCCCGGCTCCACGAGATGCGTGTAGAGCGCAGAGAACGCCGTCTCGAGGCCGGTGACGCCGAACGGCGCCTCCTCAAAGGGGACGTCCTTCTCGTGGCGGGCGTGCGGTGCGTGGTCCGTGGCGACCGCGCAGATCGTCCCGTCGCGCAGCGCTTCGATGAGTGCCTGGCGATCGTCGGCCGAGCGAAGCGGCGGGTTCATCTTCACGTTCGGGTCGAGTGACCGCAGTGCCTCGTCCGTCAGCACGAGATGGTGGGGCGTGACCTCCGCGGTGGCGGCGACGCCGTCGGCCTGAGCGCGCCGGACGGCATCCACCGACTCGCGCGCCGAGACGTGGAGCACGTGGACGGGGCGGCCTTCGTACGCAGCCAGGGCCACGTCCCGGCCGACCATGACGCTTTCGGCCACCGACGGGTAACCGGTGAAGCCGAGCTCGGCCGACACAGCCCCTTCGTGCATTTGTCCCGAGCGCGAGAGCGTCGGCTCCTCGCAGTGCACGGCGATCGTCTTGCCAGCGACGGCGCCGTACTGCAGCGCGCGCCGCATCAGCGACGAGGAGACCACAGGGTGGCCGTCGTCCGTGAAGCCCGCGGCGCCGGCGTCGCCGAGCTCTCCCATCTCAGTCAGCTCGCCGCCGGCTGAGCCCTTGGAAATCGCTGCCAGGAAGCCAACCGGCACCTCGGCCTCGGACTGCGCGCGTTCGATGAGCGCTCCGAGGACGGCGGCCGAGTCCACGACCGGCTCGGTGTTGGGCATGGCGATGATCGCGCAGTAACCCCCTGCGGCGGCTGCGCGAGTGCCGGACGCGATCGACTCTTCGTCCTCGCGTCCGGGGGTTCGCAGGTGGACGTGGGGATCGACGAAGGCCGGTGCCAGCAGGAGACCGGCTGCGTCCACGACGCGATGACCGTTCGCTTCCACGTCCGTGCGAAGCTCAGCGATCACGCCGTCGTCCACGCGGACGTCGAGCACGGCCTCCACCCCACGGGCCGGATCGATGACGCGCGCGCCCCGGATGACGAGGCTGTCCTTCGGGGCGTTCCTGGCGGTGAGCAGCGTCATGACGCCACCTCCAGCTGGAGCTCGGCAGGCACGGCGGCCGGCCCGTGCGTGAGGAGGTCGTAGAGCACTGCCATGCGGGTGACGAGCCCTGCGCGCACCTGCGTCTCGATCAGCGCGTCGGCCGCGTCGGCCACGCGCGGGTCGATCTCGACGCCGCGGTTCATCGGCCCCGGGTGCATGACCTTCTGCCCGGGCCGCACGCGCTCGGGCGTCACGCCCCAGCGGGCGGTGTACTCGCGGAGGCTCGGCACGTAGTTCGCGCCTTCCAGCATCCGCTCTTGCTGCATGCGGAGCACGTAGATGACGTCTGCTTCCTTGATCGTGTCGATGTCGGTCGAGATCGAGCAGCCCATCGCCTCGATGCCGCGCGGCATGAGCGTGGGTGGCCCGACGAGCGTCACGGAGGCGCCGCACAGGACGAGCGCCTGGATGTTCGACCGAGCCACGCGTGAGTGGAGGACGTCCCCGACGATGGCTACGTGCAACCCCTCGATGCGTCCCAGCTCCTGCTGGATCGTGTAGAGGTCGAGCAGCGCCTGCGTCGGGTGCTGGTGCTTGCCGTCCCCGGCGTTGACGATGTGCGCGCCCGTCACGCGCGCCACCAGCTGCGGGGCGCCGATGTGCGGATGGCGGATGACGATCACGTCCGGCCCGTAGGCATCGAGCGTGAGCGCCGTGTCCTTCAGCGACTCGCCCTTGTCCACCGCCGAGCCCGAGGCCTTGATGGACATCACGTCGGCCGACAGCCGCTTGGCGGCGAGCTCGAAGCTCGAAGACGTGCGCGTCGACGACTCGTAGAAGACGTTGACGACCGTCCGACCGCGCAAGGTTGGCAGCTTCTTCACCTCCCGGTCGACGGCGTTCTCGAAGTTGCGCGCGGTCGCGAGCAGCCGCTCGACGTCGTCGCGCGTGAGGTCTGCGATGGAGATGAGGTGCCGGCGCTCGGCTTGCCTCGGCGGCAGGTCGTCGCGCACGACTGTGATCTCTGGCATCAGTGCGATTCCTCCTCGGGAGCGGTGACGAGCACGACCTGGTCGACCTCGTCGACCTCGACGAGCTGCACCTGGACGCGTTCGGTGCGTGACGTGGGCAGGTTCTTGCCGACGTAGTCGGGACGGATCGGGAGCTCGCGGTGTCCCCGGTCGCAGAGGACGGCGAGCCGCACGGCCGCCGGTCGGCCGTAGTCGAACAACGCCTCGATCGCGGCGCGAATCGTGCGGCCGGTGTAGAGGACGTCGTCGACGAGGATGCAGGTCTTCCCCTCGAGCGGGAAGTCGAGACGAGTCGCGCGCACGACCGGCTGGGGATGGAGCGGCGCCTCGCGGCCGCGAACGTGGACGTCGTCGCGGTAGAAGGTGATGTCGAGCGTGCCCAGCGCCACCCCCGTGCCTGCGAACTGCTCGATCAGCGTTCGTAGCCGCTGGGCGACGGAGACGCCGCGCGTGTGGATCCCGACGAGAGCGACCTGATCGAGGTCGGGATTGCCCTCGATGATCTCGTGGGCGATGCGATGAAGAGTTCGATAGAGCGCTTCCGCGTCCAGGAGGACTCGCTCTGAGGCGGGCGCCTGTCCAGGCGCCCCAACAGGCCCAGCATTCGACATTCGACTCCTTTCCGGCCTCACGGGACCGGGTTAAAGGGGTACGTTCGGGAGGCAGCCTACCGCATCGCCTCGGACGTCAATCCTTCAGTCGATGTAACCGAACTTCCGCAGGAAGACGCGCAGTTCCCGGACATAGGCCTTGCCCTGCGGCCAGCCGGCCAGGTCGGGGTTCGGTCCGAGCAGCCCGCGCTCGCGGATCGCTTCCACCCGCTCCCAGCCCTGGTCCTCGCGTCCCAGCAGGGATTCGTCCGCGAGCCATGCTGCAAGCACGCCGCGCACATCCACGCGCTCCCTGCGCACCTTCTCGTACAGGCGCCAGAGCCCGTTCGAGTCCCGCTCCACCTGGCCGGGGAAGCTCCGCGTGACGTCGACGAGCCGGCCTTGCTCAAAGCGCCAGATCTGGAGCGGGAACGCCGAGGCGGCGAAGGCCGTGAACGCGTATGCGAAACGGTCGTCGTTCGAGACGAGCTCCAGTCCGGTTTCTCCGTCGAGGTTCTTGAGCCGGTAGCCGCCGTTGCCCCAGTTGTGGAACGTGCTTGCGTAGGCGGCGCGATCCGGCAGGTAGCGGTAGAACCGCGACTCGAGGCAGCAGTGCGCCCCGCCCGTAAACGTGTCGAGAAGCACTTCCAACTCGCCGTCCCGGTCGAGATCCCGGACTCGCACCGTGGGCGGGCGGAAGTACGTCGTGCCGAGCGATCCGGAGCGCCAGGTCTTCCCGTTGCGCGTGATCAGCAGCCTGAGCTTCTTGAGCTCGAAGCCCCGCTTCACGAACGTGACCTTCGCGCTGACCTCGGTGTCCTGGGCCCGTGCTGCACTGCCGACGGCCGCGAAGCCGACCGCGAGCGCCGCGACGACGGCGAGGATCAGGCTATGGCGACTGCAACGAGCCATTCAATTGGGTAGTCGACCGTCGGAGGCAATTCGTTCATCGCCTGCATGGTGCCTCGCTCGAGCTCGTCCTGCGCCAGTAGGTCGAACGTCGAGATGTGACGCTGCTCGATGCGCTCGATCGCGTGCTCCCGCGTGATTGCGGCCCGCTGCGAAAGCCGAGTGAGGACGACGCTGTCGAAGCCGGCGTCGACGAGCTGCTCGCCGAGCTCGTCAGCGTCGGGGAAGCGCGCGCGGTCGATCGTCTCGATGGACGGGAAGTACCGGTTGAGCCAGAACTCGCCGAAGTGGGCGGGATCGAACGTGACGACCACCAGCCGGCCGTCCCGGCCGAGCACCCGGCGGAGCTCGCGAAACGCGAGCGGCCTGTCGACGAGATGGCACACGAGCCACAGGACGGCACGCTCGAACCAGCCGTCGCGAAACGGCAGGTCCTCCGCCCTGCCCGGCTTCAGCCCGACCGATGCGGACACATTGTCGGCGGCTACGCGCAGCATTTCCGGCTCGGGGTCGACGCCCCAGACCTTCGAGGCGGTGGTCTCTGCGAGCGCCTGGCTCAGCCGACCGGTGCCGCAGCCGCAGTCGAGAACGCGCCGGCCGCGGAGGTCGCCCTCGCGCACAACGAGCTCGAAGAGCTCGCGCCAGTTGTCGTCCACTGGACGCACGCGGTCGTACTCCGCGGCCAGCCGCCCGAAGTCGGGTGTGTTCATGGGCGTGGCTTGCCCCGAGCGACGCACCAGCGGTTGAACGCGAGCGTCCGCACCTCCGGCAGCCAGGGACGAGGCTCGACGGTCTCGACGGCGTAGCCGTGATCCTCGAGCAGCCACCTGCAGCCGGCATCGAGGTCTTCCGAGTGGGTCTCGATGATGACATGCGGCCTGCGCTCCGAGAGCAGTCGCTGCGCGCCGCGCAGAGCCGCGACCTCGTTCCCCTCAACGTCCATCTTCACGAGATCCGGCACGAAGCCGCCCGCGCCGTATGCGAGCCCGTCGAGGCCGGCCTCCGGTCCGACGCGCTCCTCGGACACGACGATGCTGCCAGCGAGCGCCGGATTGGCGGCGACGCTACGGCGGAGCCGCTCGGACGTGCCCGGATCCGCCTCCACCGCGAGCACGCGGGACGCGCCGCGGCTCGCGAAGACGAGAGCGTAGAAGCCGGAGCCCGAGCCGAGGTCGAAGCATGCCGAACCCGGTACGCAGAGCTCACGGATGTGCCCCGAGAGCTCGCGTTCGTAGATGCCCAGCCAGTAGCGGGAGTCCCGGTCGAAGTCGATCTCCATCACGAGGCCGCGTCCGAGCCCGAGCGGCAGTCGCCGTAAGGCGGGGCCGTCCGGGAGCAGCGGCTTGGCGACGGACTTGATGCCGTGCGCGAGGCGCAGTTCAGTCCACGGCGATGTCGGCGTCCGCTTCGGCCATCGCCTCGATCGCGTCCCGCGCGGCTTCGAGGGATGCCTCGCCGACGAGCACCTTCTGCGGAGCGTCCTCGGTCGCGCTCGGGTGGTGGTCGACGGCGGTCTCCAGCACCGACTCGATGCCGGCCGCCTCGAGGATGGCCTGGATCTCCTCGGCCTCGGCGATGTCCTTGGCCAGCGCTACCTGCACCTTGTCGCTCACGATCCCGGCTCCTCTCCGACGTGGACTGCCTCGACCGGAGCGTCACGACGGTGGATCGCTCCACCCTTCAGCAGTTGCGGCGTTCCGCGCTCCCGGAAGGGAAGCTCGATGATATCGAAGTCCCTCGGCACGACCGTCTCCGGAAAGACAGCTCTGGCCTCGTCCGCCGCGTCGCGGCCCGAGTAGCGATTCGACAGGTGCGTGAGCGCCAGCAGCTCGACCCCGGCATCGCGAGCGACGCCCGCCGCGTCGACTGCTGTGGAGTGCGAGGTCTCGCGAGCGCGCTCCCGCTCGTCCTCGAGGAACGTCGCTTCGTGCACGAGCAGGTCGGCAGCAGCGGCCGCCTCGATTACGCCCTGGAACGGCGCGGTGTCCCCCGCCACCACGAGCTTCCTCCCGGGTCGCGGCGGTCCCAGTACCTCGTGGGGATGCACGACGCGCCCGCCGGCAATGCTGACCTCCTCCCCCGCCTGCAGGGCTCCCCGCTCTGGCCCCGACGGGACGCCGAGCGCGTCGGCGAAGTCGACGTCGAAGCGGCCCGGCCGCTCCTCCTCGACGAGCGCGTAGCCCACCGCCGAGACACCGTGGTCGACAGCGAACATGCGCAGCTCATAACCGTCGCGAGCGAGCACGTCACCCGGCATCAGCTCGATCAGCTCGTACTCGTACGTCAGCCGCCCGAAGATTCGCCGCAGCGAGCCGAACAGGTCACGGAGGCCCGGCGGCCCGTAGATCGAGATCGGAAGGTCACGCCCGCGCAGCGCGAACGTCTTCAGCATCCCCGGTAGACCGAGGTAGTGGTCCGCGTGGTAGTGCGTGAAGAAGATCTCGCGGAGCTCGATTAGCCCGATGGCAGACACCAGGAGCTGTCGCTGCGTGCCCTCGGCACAGTCGAAGAGCAACCGCTCGCCCCCCCTGCGCACGAGCAGCGCCGTGGGTGCCCGGCGGGGCGTCGGCATGGAGCCGGACGTGCCGAGGAACACAAGGTCGAGGTCCACCGGGCGATTGTAGAAGCGTGCAGGCGTCGCTACGGCGCGCCGAGCGCCGCCATGACTTCCTCGCCGTAACGCTCGAGCTTCGTCGGGCCGATGCCCGGGACGGATGCGAGGTCGTTCAGCGTCTGCGGTCGGCGCGCCGCGACCTCCGCGAGGGTCGAGTTGTGGAAGACGACGTATGCCGGCACCCCGTCCGCCTTCGCGCGCTCGAGGCGCCAGCGCTTGAGCGCCGCGTACACCGGGTCGTCAGGCTCGGGCTCTGCCGCCGCGCGCACGGGCGCCGACTTCGCTACCCCGAGCTCCGCGAGAAACGGCGACGGGCGCTGTGCCCATGTCACCCAGAGCCGCTGTCGCGCGCGGGTGAGGCCGACGTAGAGGAGGCGCCGCTCCTCCGTCACCGCCGCCTCGGTCTTCGCCTGCCGCGCGGGCAGCTCCCGCGCCTCGACGTGCGCGACGAAAACGGCATCGAACTCGAGCCCCTTCGCGCCGTGCAGCGTCAGCAGATGGACTCCGCGGCGTGACTCGCCGCGATCGCCGAAGCGCCGCTCCAGCTCCGCGACGAAGGCGGGCCCGTCGAGCTCCGCGAGCTCCTCGGCGAGAGCGACGAGCCGTCCGAGGTCGCGCTGCCGCACGAGCTCGCGCTCGCCGAGCCCGTTCTGCTCGCTCTCCTGCCAGCCTGCATCGAGTGCGAGCCGCCGGACGTCAGCCGGGGAGGCGAGCTTCTGGAGTACGAACCGCGCTGCGTGGCGGGCGAGGAACGATGAGCCCTGATGCGGGATGCCCGCGGCCGCGAGCGCAGCCTCGAAGTCGGTCAGGCGCGCATTCGTGCGGCAGAGAACCGCGATTTCCTCGTGCGGGACGTCCAGCTCGCGGATCCGCTCGACGACGAAAGCGCCCTCGTCCGACGTCTGCGCGAGCTCCGGCGCGGGCCCGTCCGGTCGGGTCGCGCGCAGCGTCTTCTCTGCGCCGCCGAGCCTGGGCACCAGGCGGTTGGCGAGCTCCAGCACCTGCGGCGTCGAGCGGTAGTTCGCCTCCAGCCGGACGACCGTCGCGCTCGGGAACCGCGATGGCATCCCGAGGAGGTGCTCCGGCGACGCACCGGTGAAGGCGTAGATCGACTGGTAGTCGTCGCCGACGACGCAGAGGTCGTCGCGGGCGCCGAGCCAGAGATCGAGGAGGGTCTGCTGGAGCAGGTTGACGTCCTGGTACTCGTCGACCGTGAAGGCCCGGTAGCGCTCGCGGAACAGCGCCAGCGCTCGATCGTCCTCCTCGTAGGTGCGGATCGCCAGCTCGAGCAGGTCCTCGAAGTCGATGAGCCCCTTCGCGCGCTTGCCCTCTTCGTAACGGGCGTAGATCCGGTGCATGAGGTCGGCCGGGAGTGGCGGTTCGTGATCTCCGAGCTCTCCGCGGTAACGCTCCGGCGGGATGCGGCGGTTCTTGGCCCACTCGATCTCCGTGGCAAGATCGGCGAGCGGACGGAACCGGTACGCGCCGGGAAGCGACCGCGCAAGGTGGCGTAGCGGCAGCGCCTTTGACGCGACGAGCTTGCCAACGCGCTCCGGGGCGAAGCGGTGCAGCTGCGCGAGCGCGGCGGAGTGGAAGGTGCGCGCGTTGACGCCGGGCGCGCCAAGCCGCTCCAGCCGGGCGCGAAGCTCCCCGGCGGCCTTGTCTGTGAAGGTGACGGCAAGGATCTCGTCCGGGCGAAACGTCTCGGTTCCAACCTGATGGGCGATCCGATGCGTGATCGTCGTCGTCTTGCCCGAGCCGGCGCCGGCGAGGATGCAGACCGGACCCCGGACCGCTTCCACCGCCCGGCGCTGTTCGGGATTGAGGCCGGCAAGCGCGTCCACTGCTCCAGCCTACGCGGCCAGATCGGACGGTTTCGCGACAGGATTGCGCCAACTACGCTTCGCCGGGTGCTGTCGCTGCGGGAACTGCTCGAGCTGCGCGTTGCGCTTCCCACCGGCTTCTCAGACGACGGCGAGTCGGTGCTGCTCATCTCGAACCGCGCGGGCACGATGCAGCTGTACCGCGTGCCACGCTCGGGCGGCGAGCTCGTCCAGCTGACGGACTTCGACGAGCCGGTCATGGGGCAGTTCATCCCCGGGTCGGGCGGCCGGATCCTGCTGTCGATCGACGAGGGAGGAAACGAGCGGCGCCAGCTCCACCTGCTCGACCCCTGGTCGGAGCCGGAGCCGTTCGCTGTCGATCCGGAGTCGATCCATCGCTCCGAGTGCACGTCGTTCGACGGCCGCCTCGTCGGCTACGCGTCGAACAGGCGGAACGGCGTCGACTTCGACGTCTACGTGCAGCCCCTCGGCGGCGAGGCGCGCCTCCTCGCGGAGCTCGGAGGCTGGTGCCTCTCGGTCGGGTTCTCGCCCGACGGGCTCTGGCTCGCGGTGGTGAAGCTGACAGAGCGGAGCGGCGACAACGACCTCTACCTGGTCGGCGTCGAGGACGGCGCGGTCGTGCACGTCTCGCCGCACGACGACGAGGCGGCATTCGAGCGCCCCGTCTGGCGTCCGGACTCCCGCTCCTTCCTCTTCGCGACGAGCACGGGGCGCGACACGACGGCGATCGCACGCTACGACCTCGCAACCGGCCGCTTCGACTACGTGCTCGAGGACGAATGGGATCTCTCTGCTTACGGCGACCGGTCCGGCCGGCATTTGCTCGTCGAGGCCAACCAGGACGGCTACAGCCGTGTCGAGTTGCGCGACCCGGAGACGCTCGAGCTTCGCGCGCGCGTGCCGCTGCCGGGGCGCGGTGTCGCAGAGCCGTTCGTCTTCTCCCGCGACGGCCGCTTCCTCGCCTACCACTTCACATCACCGCGTGAGCCGGGGGACGCATGGCTCTACGAGACGGAGACGGCGGAGACGACGCGCCTGACGCGGAGTGCGGACGAGGAGCTCCTGACGTCGATGCCGGAACCGGAGCTGCACCGCTTCGACTCCTTCGACGACGAGTCGGTCCCGGTCTTCCTCTTCAGGCCCGATCGTCGCGATCCGGTGCCCGTGATCGTCAGCATCCACGGCGGACCGGAGGCCCAGGCGCGGCCGATCTGGAGTGCGGCGAACGCGTACTGGGTCTCGCGCGGGTTTGCCGTAGCGATACCGAACGTCCGCGGCTCCACCGGGTACGGCAAGCGGTACGAGCACCTCGACGACCGCTTCCAGCGCCTGGACTCGGTGCGCGACATCGCGTCGCTCCACGGCTGGCTCGCAGCGAGCGAAATGGTCGACGCGTCACGGATCGCGCTCGCGGGCGGCTCGTACGGCGGTTACATGGTGCTCGCAGGGCTCGTGTTCCATCCCGAGCTGTTCGCCGCAGGCGTCGACATCGTCGGCATGTCCAGCCTCGTCACGTTCCTGGAGAACACGTCGGTCTGGCGGCGCGCCTTCCGCGAGCGGGAGTACGGATACCTGGCGACCGACCGGGAGTTCCTCGAGCAGGTCTCACCGATCACGCATGCGGACCGGATCCGTGCGCCGCTCTTCATCGTCCACGGCGCGAATGACCCGCGGGTGCCGCTCTCGGAGGCGCAGCAGCTCCACGCGGAGCTCGAGCGGCGCGGAGTTCCGAGCGAGCTGCTCGTCTACGACGACGAAGGCCACGGGCTCCAGAAGCTGAAGAACCGCCTCGACGCCTATCCGCGCATCGCGGACTTCCTCGAACGCGTGCTCGAGCCGGCGCCGATCTAGTCCGGCTTACGGCAGCCGGAGCACCTGGCCCGGTGCGATCGTGGCTCCGGCCAGCCTGTTCCGCTCCTGGATCTGCCAGACCGCCTCTCGCGGATCCCCGGCATAGTGCGTCGTCGCGATCGACCAAAGCGTGTCGTAGCGCTTGACGACGTAACTCTGCTCCGGCCCGGCGCTGTCCGACGTGCGCGCGGTGACGGCCACGACCATCGCCAGCACGAATACGATCAGTAGGGTCTTAGCGAACATGTGTTCGCCATAGTAGAGCGAACAGGTGTTCGTGTCAAGAGTCGATCAGCCGACGCGGAAGACCTTGCTCACGAAGGTCTTCGAGCGACCCTGGCCCATGGTCGCCGTGAGCCGCAGGCCGTAGACGTAGTACCCGGGGGCGACCTGGCCTCGGAACTCGAGTCGCGGCTTGTGCCCTGCCTTCACGAGCTTCGTGGTCGTCATGACAGCATCGCTGTCACGCGTTGCCCTGGCCAGCGAGCGCGCCAATTCGTCGGTGCCAGGCTTGGCGCCGCGACCCCGGACGCGGAACATGCCGGCCTTCGCGCGCGCCTCCTCGGCGGCTCTCGTCGAGATCCCGAAGACGGCTTTTCGCGCCGGATGGTCGCGCGCGTCGAAGATCGCCTTCGCCCCGACGACGCCGGTCGCATGCGTCCAGGTCGTCAAGGCGGGGCAGTCCCGGGCTGCCGCGATCGCCTTGCGTACGGCCGCGTACGACGGGCGCTCGCTGAGGTCGAGCCGGAGCAGCCCGGTCTGGAACCGGCCGAGATCGGGATCGTCGACGAGATGGAGCAGCAGCGCGTCCGTCACCGTCGGATCGCACCCGAGGATCCCGATCAGCTCCGAATAGTGGGCTGCCTGCTCGGCCTCGGTGATCGTGGGCACGTTCTCCTTGCCCTTGTAGCGCTCTGCCAGGCCCGGGCCGATGGCCACCTGCCAGCCGAACTCGCCGATCGCGAGCCCGAGGTCCTTCGAGGAGAGCTTGGCGGGACCTTCGGGGAACGTCGGCTGCCCGGTGCCGTTGAAGGCGTCCCATACGGCTTGCTTGATGCGGGCCAGGTCGGCACCGCCGGCGTTCGGCCACGCGTAGCGCCGCGACGGTGGATGGTCGTTGCGCTGCGGATAGACGTGAAAGCCCAGGGCGTCCATCACCGGCGCGCTGCGGCCGCTCTTACGATACGCATCGCCGAGCGCGTCGAGGAAGCGAACCGGCGAGGTGGACGTGCGATCGTTCCCCTCTCCGGAAAGGCCGGCCGCGACAACGCGAATGTCCGGGTTGACCGCCTTGAGGGCGTCGTACGCGCGCGTGAGGACGCGCAGGAAGCCGGCCGCCGACGCCTGCTCTCCCCCCGGCCCGAACTGTGGCCGCCAGAAGAACGCCTCGTTCGGCTCGTTGGCGATGATGAAGTCGGTCACCTCCGGATACGTGCGTGCGAGCTTCTGCAGGTACGCGCCGAAGAGCGTGGCGCGCGTCTCGGTGTTGATCCCGAAGGCCAGCGGGTCGATCGCGAAGACGTCGAAGACCGTGCGGATCCCAGAGCCCTCGGCGACGGGTACGGCGCGGTCGAGGAACTTCTTCTCGAGGATCTCCGTCGGCTCGAGCGGATTCCAGCGGACGGCGATCCGGTTCACGGTCATCCGCAGCGACTTCATGCGCTCGTAGAACGCCGAGCCGCCGTCATCTGCGTACTTCGTGGCGTCCTCGGCGATGCCGAAGCGCGGCGCAGCGTCGGCGGGCGCGGACATGAGCGCGGCGGCGCAGGCGCACAGAACCGCGACTCGGCGTGTCAGCTTTATGAAGTCGGTCATTTCTCCCCTACGGCGACCAGCACCGCGGCGAGAAGCCTAGCGGCGCCGAAGCGAACAGGGTCGTCGCACGGCAATCCGGTCTCGTGCTCGACGTTCTCGACGGCTTCGCGTGCCGCCTGTTCGTCCAGGTGGGCGGTGTTGAGGGCGATGGTTGCGACTTTGGCCTTCCTCGCGGGAAGCGAAACGCGCTCGTGTAGCTCGACGAGCTCGCCGAGCGGAGGGATGACGTGTCCGGGGCAGCCCTCGATCTCCGTCGCTCCCGCCTGGTGACACAGAACGAAGGCGTGCGGCGCCGCGCCGTGCATCAGGCCGAGCGTGACGCCCGAGTAGAGCGGGTGGACGAGCGAGCCCTGGCCCTCGACGACCAGCAGCTTGCCTCCGCGTTCTGCTCCCTCGACGACGATGCGCTCGGCGGCTCCCGCCAGAAAGTCTGCGACGACGGCGTCCACTGCGATGCCCCAGCCGGCGATGGCGATGCCGGTCTGGCCCGTCGGGCAGAACACGGAGGGCAGGCCGCGCGTCCGTGCCTCCCGATCGAGCTCCACGGCGACGGTCTTCTTGCCGATGGCGCAGTCCGAGCCGACGGTGAGCACGATCTTCGCGTCGAGCTCGAGGTTCGCGCCGGTGGGCACGTTGAGGCCGTCGGGCGGCCGGCGCAGGTCGCGGAGCTCGACGCCGTGACGTCGCGCGAGGTCGGCCAGCTCCTCGTCGTCGCCGAGGAACTCGTGCAGCCCGCTCTCGATGCCCAGGCCGGCTTCGATGCACTCCCGCAGCAATGCGCGCCAGGCCGGTGGAAAGCGTCCGCCCTGCGTCGCGACGCCCACGACCGCCGTAGTCGGGCCGAGCGCGAGAGCTTCGTCGACCGTGGCGACCACCGGCACGCCGCGCATCGTCTCCCCCGCCCGTGTCGAATCGAGGACGGCCACCGTCGGGTGCGGCGAGTACGCGAGGATGCCGCGCGCCGTCTTCCCGTAGTGCGGGTCGTCCGAGAAGCCCTCGGCGAGGATCACGTAGCGCTTCGGTATCACTCTCGAATCAGGGACTGTCCCCGGGACACGCCTAGACCCGGCAGATCCGAGGGGGTCTGGACTCCGTTCTCGAAACGCACCCCCGGCCACGGGTCGTCGCGCAGCAGGAGATTGCCGTCGAGGTCGACGTGGTCGCAGAGCGACGAGATGTGCGCTCCCGGCGCGATCCCGAGCCCGGACTCCACCATGCAGCCGAGCATGACGCCGAGCCCGAGCGCGCGGGCGGCCGCCGCCATGCGCACGGCCTCGCGCACGCCCCCGGACTTCGCGAGCTTGATGTTGATCCCGTGCGCGCGCTCCGCGCAAGCAGCGACGTCGGCGAGCGTGTGGCAGTCCTCGTCCACGTAGATCGGGATCGGCGAGGCCGCGCGCAGCTGGGGACCGCCGGAGTCCCCTGCAGGTAGCGGCTGCTCGCAGTACTCGACGCCGAGCTCTGCCAGCAGCGGGAGCGCTTCACGCGCCTCGTCCAGCGACCAGTACTCGTTCACGTCCACCTGCAGCGGCACCTCGGCCACCGACCGAACTGCGCGCACGCGCTCGACGTCCAGGCCGTCGCGCCCGCCGAGCTTGAGCTTCAGCCGGCGGAAGCGGCCAGAGACGGCCTCGGCTCTGCGTGCCATGTCGTCGGGATCGCCCAACCAGATCGTCCAGGACGTGGGCGGGCCTGTGGGACGAAGCCCGAGCAGGCGGTAGAGCGGAACGCCAGCCTGCTTCGCGCAGAGGTCGTGCAGCGCTGCATCGACAGCGGCGCGTGCGGCCTGCTCTCCCTCCTGCAGCCGCGCGTGGATGTCGTCGAGCGCCCACGGATCGTCCCCTAGCACCGCGGCTGCGGCTTCGAGCCACGCAGTCGCCGAGCCGACCGTCTCGCCGTAGCGGTCGATCGGCGCCGCTTCCCCGTAGCCGGCGAGGCCGTCGTGCCGGATCTCGACCTCCACGAGGTCGACGGCATCGGACGACTCGCGGGCGATCACGAACGTTTCCGCCAGCTCGAGCGTGACCGTCCGCGTCGACAGCTCCATGCGCTGGATCGTATGCCGGTAGCGTCAGCGACGATGGCGAACGACACGCCGCCGCTCGAGATACCGACCAAGGCGTCGCCCCTCCGCTCGCGGCGCCGCCAGCTGATCGGAGGCGGCATCGCGCTCGTCGTGATCGTCGCCATCTTCTTCTTCGTGCTGCCGCGCATCGCCGACTACCGCGACGTGTGGGGCGTGGTCAAGACGTTGACCTGGAAGGGGCTGCTCGCGCTGGCCGTGGCCTCCCTCGTCAATGTCCTCACCTACGCTCCGCCGTGGCAAGCGGCGCTGCCCGGGCCTCCACTTTCGCCAGGCGTTCGTCGTCACGCAGGCATCGACCGCGTCGACCTACGTCGCCCCGGGCGGCGCGGCGCCGGGCATGGCCGTCTCCTTCGCGATGCTGCGTGGCTGGGGGTTCAGCGGCCGTCCGGTGGCGCTCGCAGTGACGATCACGGGGGTCTGGAACCAGCTCGTGATCTTCGGCTTTCCCCCCATCGCCCTGGGGCTGCTGACGATGGAGGGCGGCGACAACCCGCTGCTGAAGACGATGGCGCTCGTGGGCTCGGCGGTGCTGGGAGGCGTGGTCGTCGGGATCGTCATCGGCTTCTGGAGCGTGCAGCTCGCACGGAGGGTGGGCGACCTCGCCGCGCGGATCGTGTCGTGGCTGAAGGGCGTCGTCCGCCGCGGCCCCGTCAAGTGGGACGGTGAGGCGTTCGTCCGCTTCCGGGACGAGACGATCGGCTTGCTGCGGCGCCGCTGGCACGTGATCACCCTGGCGACGCTCGCGGGCCATCTCAGCGTCTTCGCCGTGCTGCTCGTCTCGCTGCGCGTGCTCGACGTGCCCGCTTCCGAGGTGACCTGGATCGAGGCCTTCGCCGCGTGGTCGGTGATGCGGGTGATCGGCTCGCTGCCGATCACCCCCGGCGGCCTCGGCATCGTCGAGCTGGGGCTGACGTCGCTGCTCGTCGGATTCGGAGGCGGCCAGGCCGAGGTGGTGGCGGCCGTGCTCGTCTACCGCTTCCTGACGATCGTGCCGACGCTCCTGCTCGGCATGGCCGCGGCAGCCACGTGGCGCCGCCACCAGCCGGCCGAAACGTAGAGTCGGGGTCGATGGAGTACCTCGCCGGCAAGTGCGAATGCGGCGCCGTCCGCTATCGCGTCCCGGACGCGTTCGAGTACGCGCTGAACTGTCACTGCGCTTCCTGTCGCGCCGCGACGGGCTCGGCGTTCAAGCCGATCGCCGGCATCAGACGGGAGCA
Source organism: uncultured Actinomycetes bacterium (assembly GCA_963704335.1). Taxonomy (GTDB): domain Bacteria; phylum Actinomycetota; class Thermoleophilia; order Gaiellales; family Gaiellaceae; genus PALSA-612. The sequence goes on along the minus strand of OY969889.1, from coordinate 2,428,201 downwards.
CGTCGAGATCACGGACGGCGGCGACGCTCTCCTCGTCGTCGGACGAGGAAGACGAGAACCACACTCGCTGTGCAGAGTGCGGCTCGCTGCTCTTCTCGGTCGTCAGGGACGGCGCCTATGTCCACGTCGCCCTGGGCTCGCTCGACGACGCGCCGAGCATCCGTCCCTCGGCGCACATCTGGGTCAGCCGGAAGGCCCCGTGGTTCGAGATCACCGACGACCTGCCCCAGTTCGACGAGTTCCCGACCTAGCTCTGCCCCCTAGCCTGGTGCGTGGAAGACGGCTTCGACGTTGTTGCCGTCCAGGTGGAGCGCACGTGCCGTGAACGCGTCTAAAGAGCCATCTAGATGTCCGTGAGCAGTTTCAGGGCGCCCACGACCGGGGTATGAGGCAGAAATCTCCACGGCAAAACGACTGAAGGAGGACCTCCGTGCTGCTTGCACTCGCCGGAACGGGCTATGGACTGATCGGGATCCTCGTCATCATCCTGCTCGTCCTGATGATCGTCTACTTCGCGCGAAGGGCGTAGCGGCCCTCTCCGCGCACGCTGTTGTGAAGATGTAAGGCGCGGAGGTTGTCTCCCCTCTGTACCTCCGCGCCTGCACGCTTGCCTTCCCAGCCCTAGACGGGCGGCGGTAAGGGGAACGTCAAGTTTTGGAAAAGTGACCCGCACCAGGCCTGATTCGAGATACGCACGCGCTGCACATCCCGGCATGCCGGCACGCCTGACCCGCTCAGTCGAGCCGCCCGGACCGATCGTAGAACTCGTTTAGAAGCTCAGGCGTCAGCTTCCAAGCCCACGAAAAATACCTCCGTAGCGAACTCGGCGGCGGGACTCTCGCCACGAATGCAAGGTCAACGTGCTGCTCGCAGACGATGCAGGCGTCGACGACGCGAACCGCCGGGCGTCCGCAGCTTCGAAGGTCGCACGTTCGCACCGGGCTTTCGGCGGCTGGCGGCAAGGACATGCGGCTAAGCCTTCCCGATCCGTCGTCGGCGTGTCAAACCGGCGACAAGTGACACCGGAACTGCCGGCGCACGCCGGAAATGCACTCGCCATGCGCCTGGCAGGAATCGAACCTGCGGCCTCGCGCTCCGGAGGCGCGCGCTCTATCCCCTGAGCTACAGGCGCGTGGCGCTCAGTCTAGCGCCGGGGGTCCGCCTACAATGAGTGGGTCATGGCCCCGCTCCAGGACGACCCTCTCAGTATCGATGGCAAAGCTGCCTCGCATCAGCCGTCCCAGGCGTCGCTCGCGCGCCGGCGAGGTCGTCTCGCGGGCCGAGCCCCGGCTCACTGAGCTCAGCGCCAACGGCCTCACCTGGATCAACCTCTCGGTTCCTGACGCTGCCGGCGCCGAGCTGCTTTCCGAGCGCTTCGAGTGGCACCCGCTGGACATCGAGGACGTGCTCTCCAAGCGCCAGCGGCCGAAGATCGACGAGTACCCCGATTACCTCTTCGTCGTTCTCCACTTCCCGGTCTACGACAAGGCCGTCCAGCGCCTGAACGCCGCCGAGCTCGACCTCTTCCTCGGCCACGGCTACCTCGTGACGCTGCCGAACGTCGAGCTGCTGCCCGTGACGAGGCTCTTCCAGCGTTGCGAGGACGACGAGGAGTTGCGCGAGGATCTCTTCTCGAAAGGCTCGGGCTACCTCCTCTACCACGTGCTCGACGACCTCTTCGACTACTGCTTCCCCATCCTCGACAAGATGGGCCACAAGCTCGACACGGTCGAGGACGAGATGTTCGAGGGGCGCGCCGAGGAGATCGTCCGCGACCTCTCCAACGTCAAGCAGGAGATCATCTCGTACCGCAAGATCATCAAGCCGGAGCGCACGACGTTGCGTGCGCTCGAGCGTCGCGCCGAGCGCTTCCTGCCGGAGGAGCTCGACGTCTACTTCGACGACATCGTCGACTCCGCCGAGCGCATCTGGGACCTCCTCGACAACTACAAGGAGGTAGTCGAGGGCCTCGAGTCCACGAACGAGTCGGTGATCTCCCACCGGCACAACGAGGTGCTGCGCGTGCTGACGGTGTTCACCGTGCTGTTGCTGCCGTTGACGCTGATCGCGAGCCTCTTCGGGATGAACGTCGTCTTTCCCGGCGAGGGCACGAATGAGGCGTTCTGGGCGATCCTCGGGCTGATGGTCGCCGCGATCGGCGGCCTGGCGGCGTTCTTCCGTTGGAAGCGCTGGCTCTAGCTAGCGAGCCACCAGAAATACGGCGAGCGCCGCAAAGAACACCGCGTCGGCGATCACGAAGATGAGGATCGCCTTCGTCGAGATGCGCACGGCCCGGTCGCTAGCCCCTGACGAGACAAGCGAGCGTAGGCGGTTGGCCACGTCCGCGTCGGGCACGTAGCCCGAGGCGATCTCGTCGAGCTCCCGCTCCTCGACGCCCAGGGCCGAGGCGATGTCGTCCCGGGACATCCGCGCCTCGAGCGTCGTGATCATGCCCGCGAGGTCGTCGTCCACGGACGCGAGTATGGCGTAGCCTGCGGGCGTGAAGCAGCTCTGGGCTCCGTGGCGGCTGGAGTACGTCGCCGGCGCCGACGAGGAGGACGGCTGCATCTTCTGCCGCGCGGCTGACGCGCCCGACGTCGACAGCCTCGTCGTCCACCGCGGCGAGGACGCGTTCTGCCTGCTCAACAAATACCCGTACGCATCGGGCCACCTGATGGTTGCGCCGTACCGGCACCTCGGCGAGTTCTCGGAGCTCTCGGAAGACGAAACGCTCGAGCTGCACCGTCTGGCGGCAGCCGGCATGGGCGCCCTGGCGCAGACGTTCGCGCCACAGGGCTACAACGTCGGCTGGAACCTCGGTCGCATTGCCGGCGCAGGCGTGGTCGGCCACGTCCACCTCCACGTCGTCCCGCGCTGGGCGGGCGACACGAACTTCATGCCCGTGCTCGCGGACGTGAAAGTGCTACCGCAGCATCTCGACGAGACACGAGCCACGCTGGCCGCGGCCTGGCAGAATTTCCAGGAGGGTCTGGCGAAACAGTGACTGTGCCGCCGGAATCACGCTGGAGGCCGCGCTGCGGCGTCCTCGGTCGCCCACGTACTGGTTAGTACGCGGGCTCCCTGCGTCCTTGCATCACAACCTCCAGCGCGCCCCGGTGACGAGCACCGTTCCGCCAGGCCCTCCTAGCGCGCGAACCCGCCCCAGGTGCCGAGCAGCTTGCCGCCGAACGGCTTGATCACCGCGCGTGCTGCCTCGTCGGGGTTGCCATACGCCGCGAAGCCGGTGACGTCGACGCTTTCCATAAAGCGGCGGGCCCACTTCTCCATGAAGCCCTTCACGTGCGTCACGGTCGCTTCCGAGTCTGCGTACTTCTCGTAGATGTGCACGGCGGAACCGTCTTCGGAGATGAACCACTCGTAATTGATCGTTCCCGGCTCCTCGCTCGTGCCGGCCACCATCTCCTCCATCAGCTCCTTGAACGCGTCCAGCTGGCCGTCCTTGACGGCGCACTGCACGACCCATGAGACCTGCCCGTCGATGCCACCCATCGCACTCTCCTCCCGTCTATTGGCTCGGCGCGACCCTACCGCGCTCGCGCGCAAGCTGCCGCACGACGCCCGTGTGGTTGACGCGCCACCGGAACAACTCGATGCTGACGCCGAAGTTCCGCGCGCCATCTTCGAGGTCGCCGTCCTGAAGCATCCACTCGAGAGCGCTTTCACGCGGCACGAGCATCGTCGCGCCGAGCCAGTTCGCTTCGGCTTCCTGCGGCCCGTTCCAGTGCCGACAGCCGCCGATGCCGATAGCGGGCGCGGCCTCGTGCTCGAGGATCATGTGCGACAGCTCGTGTGCCAGGCTGCTCGCGTTGCGGCCCGGTGGCTGGCGCGGGTTGTAGACGATCAGTCGCTTCGTACCGAGCACCACCGTCGTCGCCGAGAAGCCGGCGTCCTCGCTCAGCAATCGCCGGACGCTGCGGTCCGTCGCTCCGTCCTCCCGTAGCTCTCCGAGCGAGACGACCGGGATGCCCCACGCCTCGGCCAGGGAGAAGCAGTCGAGGGCGTCAAGCGGGTCGAGACTCAGCTCGGCGCGGACGAGCTGCGCGATGCTCTCCGCTTCGGCTTTGAACCCGGGACGCAGCTTCTCCGCCACGGCCTAATCGTAGGAAAGTTTGGCGGAACGGTGCTCGTCGTCGGGGCACGCTGGAGGTTGTGATGCAAGGACGCAGGGAGCCCGCGTACTAACTAGTACGTGGGCGACCGAGGACGCCGCAGCGCGGCCTCCAGCGTGATTCCGCGGCACAGCCACTGTTTCGCCAAGCTTTCCTGGGTTAGGGGTCTCGCACCAGCCGGTTGTAGGCGGCCCGGAAGATGTCCTCGAGCGCTTCGGCGTCCTCGGGCGTCACATTTCGGGCCGAGCGAAGATACGACGACACCATCGCCACGGGCTCCTCGGTCGCGGCGGTGGCCGGTGCGCCGCGCATGAACGACTCCGCCGGCATGCCGAGCCAGCGCAACAGCGTCGCGAAGGTGTCGACGTCAGGGCGTCGGCCCTGTGCCATGCGGCTGAAGGTCGACGGGCTCACATCGAGTTGACGAGCGATCTCGCGCCAGCTCGTTCCGTGCGTTTTCCGTTTGTTGTCGAGCGCGGCGTACAGAGCGTCGACGTCGACTGTTGTCTCAGGCATGTGTGCGTTCGACTGTAGCACCAGCGTTTGACATACCGAATACCGTGCTATACTCAGTACGGTGTTCGACATGGCGAACACCATCCCTTCTCTCAGGAGGTTTCCGATGCCTAGTAGCCCGATCGTCCTCGTTCCTGGATTCTGGCTCGGCGCATGGGCGTGGGACGAGGTCGCCTCCATCCTGCGCGCCGACGGGCACGACGTCACGTCGGTGACGCTGCCCGGTCTCGAGTCCGTGGAGAGCGACCGCTCCTCGATCACGCTCTCCGACCACGTCGATGCAATCTGTGACGTCGTTCAGGCCGCAGCGAGCCCAGTCGTGCTTGCCGTGCACAGTGCCTCAGGTTTCTCCGGCTATGCCGCAAGCGATCGCATTCCAGACCGGATCGCAGCGATGGTGTACGTCGATACTGCCCCTGGGAAAGGCGCGCTGGATCCGGACTTCAAGGGTGACGAGCTGCCCCTCGACTGGGAGTCGATCGAGAAGGACGAGAACCTCGACGGGCTCAGCGAGGACCAGAAGGAGACGTTCCGTCAGCGCGCCGTTCCGGTGCCGGGCGGGATCTTGCGTGAAAGCGTCGAGCTCACGAACGACGCCCGCCGCGACATCCCGAGCACCATGATCTGCACGGGGTTCACCTCCGAGCAGTACAAGGAATCTGCGAAGGAGGGCTACTCCTTCCTGGCCGGCCTGCCCGAGCTGCGCAACATCACGTGGATCGACCTGCCGACGAGCCACTGGCCGATGTGGTCGAAGCCACAGGAGACCGCCGACATCATCGGCGACGTCGCGAAGAAGGCGTCTGGGGCCTGACATGTCCGCCAAGGAAGCAAGCTCGATGAGCGAGTACGCGATCCGGGCGCTCGATGCCTCGACGTGGGATGCGTTCGCCCGCCTCGCTGAGAAGCACAAGGGCGGCGGGTTCGGGTGCTGGTGCACGTGGTTCCATTCGCGTGAGGGCCGGCCCGAGGGCGAGGTTGGCCGCCCTTGGAAGGAGCGCCTCGTTCGCGAGGGCAACGCTCACGCGGCCCTTGTCTTCGACGGAGACGCCGCGGTGGCCTGGTGTCAATACGGTTCTCCCGAGGAGCTTCCGCGGATACACCACCGGAAGGAATACGCAGCGACTAGCACCGATGAGCCACCCGACTACCGGATCACGTGCATCTTCGTGGACCGGGACTATCGACGGCAAGGCGTCGCAGGTGTCGCGCTGCGTGGTGCCCTCGACCTGATCGCGAAGGCGGGCGGCGGCGTGGTCGAGGGCTATCCGCAGGACACGGAGGGCAGGAAGATCTCGGCCACGTTTCTCTACAACACCACGCGCAGCCTCTATGAGCAGACCGGCTTCAGCTACGACCGGCCCAAGGGTAAGAACCACTGCGTGATGCGCCGAACGGTTTCAGCCGCCACGAGGCCTCGACGCGCTCGCGTGTAAGGCTCGTCTATCCCGTCGGAGGGTCTGCGGTATCAACCGCGCTATACGGGCGCAGCGTGAGGGTCATGTGTCTGCGTTCGCCGGCCATCTCGGGGCTTGCGACGCTGGTAACGATCCAGGATTCACCGTTGCGATCGAGCTTGTCCCCCGGCTCGAAGACCAGAGCAGTAAGCCAGTACTCAGTCCGCCCGTCAGGGAAGAACATGGTGAGCGTACGAGGCATTGCTACCTCCTTCTGCGCACTCCCTGACGCGATGGCTCTCAGTGACTGCAGTCAGGGCGAGAAGGAGACTATGTAGGTGGATTCAGTGTACGGACGAGTCAAGCAACGGTAGCCTCGGCCGGGTGTTCGATCACGTCGGCGTCGCCGTCTCGGACTTCGCGGCCTCCGAGCGCTTCTACCGCACCGTCCTGAGCGTCCTGGGGGTCGAGCCCAGCCATGCAGACGCCGAGCTGGTCGAGTGGGAAGACTGGGCGATCGGGCCGACGGACAGCGAGCACCCGGTTACCCGCGGGCTCCACGTCGGCTTCCGCGCCCGCGACCGCGCGCAGGTCGACGCGTTCTGGCAGGCGGGCATCGACGCGGGGTACCGCGACGGCGGCGCACCGGGGCCTCGCACGCAGTACGGCCCGACCTACTACGGTGGGTTCCTGCTCGACCCGGACGGCAACAGCGTCGAGGCGGTCCACGGCGACCGCGAACACGCCGTGCCCGACGGCCGCGTCGACCATCTGTGGCTCCGCGTCCGCGACCCGCAGGCCTCCCAGCGCTTCTACACGACGATCGCCCCGTACGCCGGGCTCCGCCTGGCGCACGACGACCCCGGTCGCGTCCAGCTGTCCGGCCCGGACTACAGCTTCTCGCTCGTCCGGGACGAGCGGCCGCTGACGAAGCACGTCCATCTTGCGTTTGCCGCGCGCGAGGACGCCACGGTGCGCGCCTTCCACGTCGCCGCGCTCGCGGCGGGCTATGAGGACCACGGCGCGCCGGGCGAGCGCGTGGTCTACCACCCTGGCTACTACGGCGCGTTCGTCCTCGACCCGGACGGGCACAACGTCGAGGTCGTCAACCACAACCGGGGCTGAGCCGTGGCCGACGCGGCTTGCTAGCCAGACAGCATGCCGCTGACCATCGCGCGCCACGTGATCGGGCCGACGATGCCGTCGGAGGCGGTGCCCACGGCGGTCTGGAAACCGCGCACCCAGGCATCGGTGGCTGGACCGAAGATGCCGTCGATCTGCACCGGGGGCGCCTCACCGCCTGACTGGTCGTGGAAGTCCATGACCTCTTGCACGCCGCGCACCGCATCTCCGGTGCTGCCCTTCTTCACCTGGACGATGAGCTGAGGCCAGGTCAGCGGACCCACGATGCCGTCGTCCGCAAGGCCCTTGCTCTGCTGGAAGGCCTTGACTGCGGACTCGGTCAGGGGGCCGAAGTTCCCGTCCACCGCCACCGGATGGTTGCGCGCGCGCAGGAGCTGCTGCAGCGGGCGCACGGGGAAGATCGTGTCGCCACGCCGTACGACTGGCCAGGGAGCAATCGGATCGGAGTTCATGCGGAATCCTCCTCACAGACTGGGCGTTCGTCAGGTCACCCCGAGTCTGCCAGATTCGGCCTCCTGAGGCCTCGACAGCCTGCAGCAAAAAGGCCCGCGCGAGCGGGCCTTTTCTATGGAGCGGACGACGGGGGTCGAACCCGCGACAACTGGCTTGGGAAGCCAGTGCTCTACCAACTGAGCTACGTCCGCGCGGGTTTCAGAGTAGCGAGGGGGCGGCCGCCGCACAGCCGCCCCCTCGACACCGCTGATCTTAGCTACATCCGGTCCGGCGCCTCAACCCCTACGAGGTCGAGAGAGCGCGCGATCACCGTCTGGGTCGCCCTGCAGAGCGCCAGCCGAAAGGCCTGCGCCTCCCCCGCTTCGAGCACACGGTGGTGGTGGTAGAAGCGGTGGAAGTCGTCGGCGACCCGGATCGCGTACGTCGGTAGGGCATGCGCTGCTCGCCGCTCCGCCGCCTCCGCGACGACGCCGGGAAACTCGATCAGCCGCTTCACGAGTCCCCGCTCCTCTGGAGCGAGCTCTGCAGGCACCTCGGCAGACAGGGCCGCGTCGCCGGCGTTACGCATGATCCCTGCGATGCGCGCGTGCGCGTATTGGACGTAATAGACCGGATTCTTCTGCGTCTGCTCCGCCGCCAGGTCGACGTCGATGTCGATCGGCTGGTCATGTCCGCGTGAGACGAGGTACCAGCGGGTCGCGTCGACGCCGATCTTCTCCACGAGCTCCTCGACGAAGACGACGTCCCCGCGACGCTTGGACATGCGCTTCGCCTCACCCTGCTCGACGATGGAGACGAGCTGGTAGATGAGCACCTCTACTCGTTCCGGTTCGAAGCCGAGCAGCCCGGCTGCGGCCTTCAACCGCTGGACGTAGCCGTGGTGATCGGCGCCGAGGACGTAGACGGCGCGGTCGAAGCCGCGGGAGAGCTTGTCGAGCACGTATGCGACGTCGGCCGCGAAGTAGAGGTAACTGCCGTCCGACGAACGGACGAGCGGCCGGTCCTTGTCGTCGCCGAACGCCGTCGTGCGCGCCCAGAGCGTTCCCTCCGCCTCGTACGTGTCGAGCCGCTCGAGCGCAGCCGGGATCTCCGCTTCGATCTCGGCCTGGCGCATCCAGGTCTCGACGTGGATTCGCAGCTGTTCCAGCTCGGAGCGGATCTCGGCCGTCATCAGCTCCACCGGGTCGCCCTCGCGAGCCGCGATCTCCTCCACGTAGGCGCCGCTGTAGCCGTCCTCGGGCGGCTCCTCCCCACGCCGCCGTGCCTCCACTGACTCGCGGAAGAGGTCGATCTGGCGGCCGACGTCGTTGTAGTAGTACTCGCGCTCGACCTCGTGCCCGGCGAGCTCGAGCAGCCGCGCCACGGCGTCGCCGTAAGCGCCGTTGCGCGCCGACCCGACCGTCAGCGGCCCCGTCGGATTGGCCGATACCAGCTCGACCTGGATGCGTTCCTTCGTCTCGGCCGATCCGGCTCCGTAGGCGGCGCCGGCTTCGAGGATCTCCGCCAGCGCTTCGCCGAACCAGGTGGACTCGAGCCAGAGATTGAGAAAGCCCGGCCCGGCCACCTCCGCGCGCTCGACGGTCGCGATGTCCCCGACACGTTCTGCGAGCTCTTCGGCCAGCTCGCGTGGCGGCTTGCCGGCCGTTGGCCCGGCGCGCAGCGCGACGTTCGTCGCGTAGTCGCCGTGCTCGTCGTTCGACGGACGCTCGAGCTCGACCGGCGCGCCCGCGAGCTCGCTCAGCTCGGCCTCGAGCCGGCGCAACGTGAGTCCTCGTTCCCTACACTGCTACTCCGGCTCGGCGAACAGCTCTTCGAGCTCCTGGAGCTCGGCCACCGTGCCGACGGCGATCACCACGTCGCCCACCTCGAGCGCCGTGTCGGGGCTGGGGGTGGCGTCGAAGCGGCCGTCCGGCGTCTGCACTGCGATCACGAGCGCGCCCGTCGCATGGCGAATGCGGAGATCGCGAATCGAGAGCCCCGCCTTCCCGCTGCCGGCCGTCACCTCGATCTCCTCGATCGAGAGATCAGGGCCGCCGGCGGACGTCACGATGTCGAGGAACGCCGCCACCTGCGGCTTGGCGACGAGCTTCGCCATCTCCAGCCCCGCTGTGGCATACGGCTGGACGACGCGGTCGGCGCCTGCCAGCCTGAGCTTGTCCGCCGCATCCTCGTTGGCCGCTCGCGCCACGATCAGCATGTCCGAGCGTGCCGCCCGCGCCGAGAGCGTGACGTAGAGGTTGTTCACGTCGGAGTCGCTCGAGGCCACCAGCCCGCGAGCGGTGGCCAGGCCGGCCTGGGACAGCGAGCTGGCGTCCGTACCGCTGCCTTCGATCACGAGATCGCCGAGTTCGCGCGCCGCCTTGATCGACTCGGGGTTGAAGTCGACGACGACGTAGTCGACCCCGGTCTGGCGGAACTCTCGCCCGATCCGCTGGCCTACGCGACCGTAGCCGCAGATGATGTAGTGGTTTTCGAGCTGGTCCACTCTTCTCGCCGTCCTCCTCCGTACGAGCGCACTGCCCAGTGAGCCGCTGACGGCGAGCTCGATGAGCAGGGCGAAGACGTAGAGGAACACTGCCACACCCCCGACGACGAGGGCGAGCGTGAACACCTTCGCCGCCGTGTCGTCCGGAGCATCGACGAGGCCGGCCGTGTAGATCGTGTTGACCGTCCGAAAGAGCGCCTCGAACAGGTTCTCGTCGAGCAGGAGCGAGTAGCCGATCGTGCCGACCACGAGCAGGATGAGGAAGGCACCGACTGCGATGCCGATCTCACGCGGGGTGATCGTTCGTGTCACGCCCTGATCGTCACCGATCGTCGAACAGCGCCGTGGCGCCGGGGTTTCGTGCCTCCCACGCCTGAGCCATCTCGATGCGGTCGAGCAGCGGCGGGTGCGTGTCGAGCAGGACGTACGCCCAGCCGGGCGGCGTGGGATCGCCGAGGCTCGTCTCGGAGAACGTTTGAAAGAGGCCGGTCAACGCGTCGGGGTCGCGTGTCGTCTCGAGCGCCTCCCAGTCCGCTTCCTGCTCCATGTGCCGCGAGATCACGTTCTGGAGCGGCAGGGCGACGAAGGACAGCACGGTCAGCGCGAGCAGCGCGAGCGGAACGGCCTCGGGGCGCCGCATTCCCCCTCGGCGGCGTGTGATCCGGGCGATCGCCCACGCGCCCGGCACCGCAAACAGCGCATACCAGGCGATCGACTTCGGCAGGTGGTTCTGCGACTGATGGCCGAACTCGTGCGCCGTGACGGCACGTACTTCACTGTCTTGGAAGCGGCCGTCGAGGAGCGTGTTCCAGAGGAAGACCTTGCGGGAAGGCCCGAGGCCGGTCGTATACGCATTGGCGGCGTTCGTGTACTTGTCGACTTCCTCGACGCGCACATCGACGTCCTCGACACCCTGGATCTGAGCCAGCCGGTCCACGTCGGCGGCCAGCTTCGGGTCTTCGATGGCCTTGGTGCCGGTTACGAGCCAGGGCGAGATGAAGACGAACAGCGTCGCCAGTCCCACGAAGACCACGCTGCCCGGAATCCACCACCAGTCGCCGACGAGCCCGGCCAGCCCCATGACGATCAGCACCGAAAGCGACAGGAAGAGGAACTGGGCGCCGAGCCCCAGCCAGCCGCCGAACACGAGCTCCAGGTAGTCGATCTTCGACACGCCGTGCCGCCGGTCCCACCAGTTGCCGGCCACCGTGAACGGCACCGACACCAGCCAGACCAGTCCGAAGCCGAGCATCGCCAGCAGCATCCCCGTGCCGATGCGCCCGGCCGCCGACTCGCGCATGAAACGCACTCCCTTCACGGAGTAGATGCCGAGCACGACGAACAGAGCCACGGTCGACAGCAGCCAGTTGATCCGGTGGAAGAGCTCGTAGTCGTCGGCCTCGTCGAGTTCGCTCTGCGTGAAGAACGCATCCTCCGACAGGTCGGGGATGGACAGGTTTGACGGCACGCTCGTCTCCCAGAGCAGCCATGCAGCCACGATCCAGACCCCTGCGGCGACGAGTAGCGTTCCGGCTCCGAACAGGAGTCTCCCTCGAGTGCGCGTCGCAGTCATCTCCGACATCCACGGTAACGCCCTTGCGCTGCAGGCAGTGCTGGCTGCGATCGAGGTCGAGGCGCCGGATGCCGTGTGGTGCCTCGGAGACACGGTCGGCTACGGGGCACGGCCGAACGAGTGCTGCTCGCTCGTCCAGAGCGTTGCCGACGTCTGCCTCGTCGGCAACCACGACCTGCTCGCGCTCGGCAAGGAAGTACAGGAGACCGAGTTCAACGTAGATGCGAACACGGCGATACGGTGGACGCGCGCCGTGCTGGACGAGCCGTCTCGTGTCTTCCTCGCGAGCCTCGAGCCTCGAGCCCGCCTCGAGCGCGCGGAGCTCTTTCACGCGAGCGCCCGAGATCCCGTATGGGAGTACGTGCTCGGCGGAGAGTCGGCGCTGGCGACGTTCGAGCTGACCGAGGCGCCGCTCGTCCTCGTTGGTCACAGCCACGTGCCGTTCGCCATTTCGCTCGTGGGCGACGAGCTGGCGGGCGCGCACGCTCCAGGCGGAACGGAGACGGACCTCTCCCCCGGCCGGTGGCTCTGCAATCCGGGCTCAGTCGGTCAGCCGCGGGACGGCGACGCGCGCGCAGCATGGCTGCTCGTCGATTTCGAAACAGGCAGTGCGTCGCATCGCCGAGTGGCCTACGACCTCGAGGCGACGCAGGCAGCGATCCTCGAAGCCGGCTTGCCGAGATCCCTTGCCGAGCGCCTCGCGCACGGCATCTAGGAGCGTCTAGACGGCGCCGTTCTCGGCGACCGGGGCCAGCTCGGCCGGGGCCGTGTCGGCCTGCCCGGCGGACCCGTACGTGATGCCCTCGCGCGCTAGCGCAAGCTGAACTTCGTCCCGAGCCTTGTGGATCCGCCACTTCACGGTGGCGAGAGTGACCTCGAGCGAGTCGGCGATCTCGGCGTAAGGCATGCCGACGACGTCGCGTAGCAGCAGCGCCATCTTCAGGTCGGGATTCAACTCGTCCACCGCACGCCAGACGGCGGCGATCGCCTCCAGCCGCTCGACTGGTGCATCGAGCACCTCGAGCGGAGCGATCTCGTCGATGGTCACGAGGGCCCGTGGCCGCCGCTCGTTCGCCCGCAGCTCGTCGAGCACGCGGTTCTTGGTGACCTGGAAGAGCCAGGTCGTGAACTTGCAGCGAAGGGAGAAGCGCGGGAGGCCTTGGTAGACGCGGAGAAATACCTCCTGCGTCAGGTCCTCGGCCAGTGAACGGTCGTGGACGAGTCGCAGGACGTAGTTGTAGACCGGCGTCTCGTAGGTGCGGACGATGATGGAGAAGGCGCGCTCGTCACCCCGCTGAGCCTTGCGGAGGATTGCCAGATCAGGCTGAGGGAGGGACAAGACCGCGTGAGTATAGCCACGTGTTTCGGCGCTTGGACGGCGCGAAATGGCGGAATTACGCCGTTCTTACCAGGGAACGTCCCGTCATAACCGTGGGCGAACGCACGCCTAACAATTCAAGGCACGTCGGCGCTAGATCGGCGAGCTCGCCCTCGCCGTGCAGCGAGCTGTTCTCGCGGGTGACGATCAGAGGGACGGGATTCGACGTATGGGCCGTGTGCGGGCTGACGCCGTCTGCCGCGAGCATCTGCTCCGCGTTGCCGTGATCGGCCGTCACGACACAGACCCCGCCCTGGCGCTCTACGGCCGCGACAACGTCGCCCAGGCAGCGGTCCGCGGCCTCGACCGCCTCCACGACGGCCGGGATCACTCCCGAGTGCCCGACCATGTCCGGGTTGGCGAAGTTCACTATCGCGAAGCCGTAGTCGCCCGTCTCCACGCCCTCGACGAAGCTGCGCGCGACCTCGGGCGCCGACATCTCCGGCTTCTGGTCATAGGTGCTGACGTCCCGCGGCGACGGGATCAGCACACGAGCCTCCCCCGGCCATGGCTCTTCCCGGCCGCCGTTCAGGAAATACGTCACGTGAGCGTACTTCTCCGTCTCGGCCACGTGCAGTTGCCCGATGTCGGCTTCGGCGAGGGTCTCGGCCAGAGTGTCGTCGACGATCTGCTCGCCGAACACAATCGGACAGCCGAGGTCGTCGTCATACCGGGTCATCGTCGTCAAGTCGACGCCGGCGTCCAGCAGCTTCCGCGAGAGCTGCCTGGCGCGGTCGGGGCGGAAGTTGAAGAAGATCGCTGTGTCTCCGGGACCGAGACGAGGGCGCCCTTCGAGCACGACAGGCTCGATGAACTCGTCGGTCACGCCGCGGACGTAGCTCGCCTGGACGGCGGCGACGGGATCCGCCGTACCGGGAACGCCACTGATGATGGCGTCCAGCGCGCGTTGCGTGCGCTCCCAGTGCTGGTCGCGATCCATTGCGTAGTAGCGACCGCAGACCGTGGCGATGCGTTCGGTCGGCAGCTGCGCCAGGTCGCTGACCGCGGAGTGCGGCGACACGTCGCGCCCGTCCGTGAACGCGTGGATCCAGGTCTTCTTCGGCGCGAAGCGAAGCAGCGCGCGCAGGTGGTCGATGTGCGAGTGGACGCCGCCGTTGGAGACGAGGCCCAGCAGGTGGACGCTCTCGCCGCGCTCGAAGGCTGCGCGGAGGACCTCGTTCTCGAAGAACGAGCCGTCCTCGATCGCCTGGCTGATTCGCGTCAGATCCTGGTGGAGGCGGCGGCCGGCGCCGATCGTCAGGTGGCCGACCTCCGAGTTGCCCATCTGCCCCGGTGGCAACCCGACGGCTTCCCCCGAGGCCGTGAGCGTCGTATGCGGATAGGCGGCCCAGAGCCGGTCGAACACGGGAGTGTCGGCGAGGGTTATCGCGTTACCCGGCCCCGGCGGGGCACAGCCCCAGCCGTCGAGGATGACGAGCGCTACGAGGGGGCGGCTGATGCTGCCTCGCAGATGCCGGCGAACGACTCGACCTCGAGCGATGCACCGCCGACGAGCGCGCCGTCGACGTCGGGTTGCGACAAGAGCTCCGCTGCGTTCTCGGGCTTCACGGAGCCGCCGTACAGCACGGGTGCGTCGAGGATCGACTTCACGAACGCGTGCGCCTCCTGTGCCATCTCGGGCGTGGCTGTCTTCCCCGTACCGATTGCCCAGACGGGCTCGTAGGCGATGACGAGGTTCTCGTGGGCCTCGAGCACGGACACCTGGCGGCGCAGCACGTCCTCCGTCTCGCCGCGCTCGCGCTCCTCCTCGAGCTCTCCGACACAGGCGATCACGAACAGCCCGGCCTCGAGCGCGGCCGCCGCGCGACGCGCGACGCCTCCGTCGGTCTCGCCGAAGTACTGCCGTCGCTCGGAGTGGCCGACGATTGCCCCGTACACGCCGATCTCGAGGAGCATGCCGGGCGAAACCTCGCCCGTGAAGGCGCCGCTGTCCTCCCAGTGGACGTTCTGGGCCGCCACGGCGATCTCGGTGTCCGCCAGCGCCAGCACCGCCGCCTGCAGCGAGACAGAGGGCGGGCAGACGGCGACGTCGACGCCATCGAGGCTCGGCAGGCGCTCGCGGAGCTCGAGGCAGAACTCCTGAGTCTCGGCCGGGCCTTTGAAGAGCTTCCAGTTTCCGGCGACGAGCGGCACGGAGTTCGATCTTACGACTTGAGTGGTCGCCGCCGCCGGTGCGCCCGACTCGGCCGGCTGCGAACCGTCGCATGCCGGCGCCCTCAGTCGCCCACGTACTTGTCCAGTACGCGGGCTCCCTGCGTCCTTGGCCTGCTACGTTCTCGCGCGGCCGAGAGCGACCGAACCACCGACGGAGACCACTAGGATGCTCCCGTGGCGACGCGCCCCGATCGCAACCTCGCTCTCGAGCTCGTGCGCGTGACGGAGGCGGCGGCGATGGCGGCCGGACGTTGGGTAGGCCGCGGCGACAAGAATGCGGCTGACCAGGCGGCCGTCGACGGGATGCGGCACATGCTGGACATCGTCAGCATGCAGGGCACTGTCGTCATCGGCGAGGGGGAGAAGGACGAGGCGCCGATGCTGTACAACGGCGAGGCGATCGGAAACGGAGAAGGGCCAGAGGTCGACGTTGCCGTCGATCCGCTGGAAGGGACGCGGCTGACGGCGAACGGCGCACCGAATGCGATAGCCGTCATCGCGCTCTCCGACAAGGGCACGATGTTCTTCCCGGGTGCGGCGGTCTACATGGACAAGATCGTGGTCGGCCCAGCGGCGGCGGACGTCATCGACATCGACGCCCCGCCGGCGGAGAACGTGCAACGCACGGCCGAGGCGAAGGGCATGCGCCCCGAGGACGTGACGGTCGTCGTGCTCGATCGCGACCGCCATGTCGAGCTCATCGCGGAGCTTCGCAAGGTAGGCGCCAGGGTGCACCTGATCACGGACGGCGATGTCGCGCCGTCGATCGCGGCCGCCAGACAGGGCAGGGGCGTTGATCTGCTGATGGGCATCGGTGGCACGCCGGAAGGCGTGATCTCCGCCGCCGCGGTCAAGTGCCTGGGCGGCGCGATGCAGGGGCGGCTCTGGCCGCGTACCGACGAGGAGCGGCAGCAGCTCGTCGACGCAGGCGTCGACGTGGACCGGAAGCTGACCACGGACGATCTCGTCGCATGTGAGGACGTCTTCGTGGCCGCGACGGGCGTCACCGACGGGAGCATGCTGAACGGCGTGCGCTACGACGCGTCCGGTTGCACGACGGAGTCGGTCGTCATGCGCTCACGGTCGGGCACGGTACGGCGCATCGAGTCGTACCACGCCCAGGGCAAGCTCGAGCGGCTCGCCCCCGGCAAGTACTAGGAGGGCCTGGCGAAACAGTGACTGTGCCGCCGGAATCACGCTGAAGGCCGCGCTGCGGCGTCCTCGGTCGCCCACGTACTGGTTAGTACGCGGGCTCTCTGCGTCCTTGCATCACAACCTCCAGCGCGCCCCGGCGACGAGCACCGTCCCGCCAGACCCTCCTAGGCCGGTACAGCCGTCTCGAGCTCAGGCGAGTAGTCCCCCGAGCGGGCGAGACCGTTCATCCGCGCCCGGTGGAGGTACGCGCCCTGTGCCGCCTCGGCCTTCGCCGTGTCTCCTCCCCACGCTTTGAGCGCAGGCGCCTGCAACGCGCGGCCGTACGAATACGACAGCTGCCACGGATGCGGCCCGCTCGCGTTCATGGCGTTCAGGTGCGCGGTGGCGAGCTCGTCGGACTGGCCGCCCGACAGGAAGACGATGCCTGGCACGCCGGCGGGCACGTGACGGCGGAAGCAGCGCAGCGTCTCTTCGGCCACATCGTCCACGCCCGCCTGGGTCGGGCACTCGTAGCCGGAGAGCACCATGTTGGGCTTGAGCAGCATCCCCTCGTACTGGACGCGCTGGTCACGTAGCTCGGTGAACACCGCGTGCAGCGTCCGCGACGTCACGTCGAACGAGGTCTCGATCGTGTGGTCGCCGTCCATCAGCACCTCGGGCTCCACGATCGGCACGAGGCCGGCCTCCTGGCTGAGCGCCGCATAGCGGGCGAGCGCGTGCGCGTTCGTCCACACGCAGTACTCGCTGGGGATCTCCGCGCCGATCGTGATCACCGCGCGCCACTTCGTGAAGCGGGCGCCCAGCTCGCGGTACTCCGCGAGCCGCTCGCGCAGGCCGTCGAGCCCCTCGGTGATCGTCTCCCCGGGCGCGTTCGCGAGGTCTTTCGCCCCTGCGTCCACCTTGATGCCGGGGATGATCCCCTGCTCGGCGAGCTTGTCCGGGAATGGCTTGCCGTCCGCGGACGACTGTCGGATCGTCTCGTCGTAGAGGATGACGCCGCTGATGTGGTTGGCGGCGCCCTCGGTGGTGAAGAGGAGATCGCGGTAGAAGCGGCGGCTCTCCTCGGTCGACTCCACGCCGATGGAGTCGAAGCGCTTCTTGATGGTCCCGCTCGACTCGTCCGCGGCCAGGATGCCCTTCCCCGCCGCGACGAGCGCTTTGGCGGTGCTTGTCAGCTTGTCAGACATTGCGCGAGTCTATCGCGGCGGAATGGCCGCTACGCCCGGCAGCTCCTTGCCTTCCAGGAGCTCGAGCGAGGCGCCGCCGCCCGTGGAAACCCACGACACGCGGTCGGCAAGACCGAGCTCGTTGACGGCGCGCACGGAGTCGCCGCCTCCGACGACGGAGTAGGCGTCTGCTTCCGCCACGGCCACGGCGACCGCGCG
Organism: uncultured Actinomycetes bacterium; assembly: GCA_963704335.1. Taxonomy (GTDB): domain Bacteria; phylum Actinomycetota; class Thermoleophilia; order Gaiellales; family Gaiellaceae; genus PALSA-612. The sequence continues at coordinate 2,410,411 of OY969889.1, read as the reverse complement.
CGTGCCCTCGGCAAACGGCGGCCACTCGAAGACACCCATCGGGCCGTTCCAGAAGATCGTCCCGGCGGCCGCGATCAGCTCGGCGAAGCGCTTGCGGCTGGCCGGCCCGATGTCGAGGCCGAGCCAGCCCTCTGGAAGGGCGTCGAACGCCGTCACCTGCATCTCCGCGTCCTCTTCGAAGGCCGCCGCGGCGACCACGTCATTCGGCAACTCGACTTCGAAGTCGAGCGGATTGTCGTCGCGCAGCTCCTCGGCCATCTTGCCGCCGACGATCACGGTGTCGGCACGTCCGCCCAGTTTGCGCAGCACTCCGAGCTTGTCCTCGACCTTGGCGCCGCCGGCGACGAGCACGAAGGGCCTGTCAACGTCGCCGAGCAGGCGGCCGAGATGTTCGAGCTCGGCCTCGAGCAGCAGGCCGGCGTATGCGGGCAGGAGGCGGGCGACGCCCTCCGTCGACGCATGAGCGCGGTGCGCCGAGCCGAACGCGTCGTTGACGTAGAGGTCCCTGCTGTCCGCCAGCTCACGCGCGTACATCGGGTCGTTCGCCGTCTCGCCGGGGCTGAAGCGCGTGTTCTCGAGGACGGTGATGCGGTCGTCGGGCAGCAGCTCCTGGAGCCGGGCCGCAACCGGCTCCATCGCGAACGCCGGGTCGGGGCCTTTCGGGCGCCCCAGGTGCGAGCAGACAGCAATCCCCTCGACGTCCCGGTCGAGCAACAGCTCGAGTGTGGGCAAAGACGCCCGGATGCGCGTGTCGTCGGCGACGCGTCCATCCTCGAGCGGCACGTTGAGATCGGCTCGTACCAGAACGTTCTTGCCCGCGACGTCGGCGTCGCGGACGGATCTCGGCGTCACGCCTTGGCTGCGACCGGCGCCGACGTGAGCTGCAGTGCCATCCGCTCCACCAGATCGGTGAGACGGCAGCTATAGCCCCACTCGTTGTCGTACCAGCCGAAGACCTTGACCATTGTCCCCGAGGCCATCGTCAGCGCGCTGTCGAAGATGCACGAGAACGAGGAGCCCACGATGTCGGAGGAGACGATCGGCTCGTCCGTGTAGCGCAGGATGCCCTCGAGCGGCCCCGTGTCGGCAAGCCCCGAGAAGAGGCGGTTGACCTCCTCCACCGTCGTCTCGCGTCCGATGCGCACGACGAGGTCGACCACCGAGCCAACCGGCACCGGCGCCCGCATGGACATGCCGTCCACCTTGCCCTGGAGGTCCGGCAGCACCACGCCGATCGCACGAGCCGCGCCCGTGGACGTGGGAATGAGGTTGATAGCTGCGGCCCGGGCCCTGCGCAGGTCATCGTGCGGCAGGTCGAGCACGCGCTGGTCGTTCGTGTACGCGTGGATGGTCGTCATGAAGCCCTGCTCGATCGTGAAGGCGTCGTGCAGCACCTTCGCCATCGGCGCTACGCAGTTCGTAGTACAGGACGCGTTCGAGAGGATCTTGTGCTCGGCAGGGTCGTAGTCGTCGTCGTTGACGCCGAGCACGAGCGTGACGTCGGGGTCGGTGGCCGGCGCCGAGATGACCACCTTCTGCGCCCCCGCTGTGAGGTGTGCCTCCGCCTGCTCGCGCTTCGTGAACAGTCCAGTTGATTCGACGGCGATGTCGACGCCGAGGTCCGCCCAGGGCAGCTCGGCAGGGTCGCGGAACGTGAGCTTTGCGATACGCGTGCCGTTGACCGTGATCGAGTCGTCAGCAGCCTCCACGGAGCCCGCGAACGGACCCAGCACGGAGTCGTACTTCAGGAGGTGCGCCATCGTCTTCGTGTCGCCGATGTCGTTCACGGCGACGATCTCGAAGTCCCCACTGCGCTGGACGTGCGCACGCAGGAAATTACGCCCGATGCGGCCGAAGCCGTTGATGCCTACGCGTGTCTTGGCCATGTGCTGAGTCTATCCCCCTGCCAGTTCCACAAGCCTGGCCAGCCGGCGCTGTACGGCTGCCTTGCTGGCCCTCGGCTCGCACTTCGTCGCCAGCTCGCGAAACGACAGTGCCGGATGCTTCCGCCGCAAAGCCGCCATCTCCTGGAGCTCGCCAGGAAGGGACGCGAGCTCGCCCCGCTCCTCGAGCAGCTCCACGGCACGGAGCTGGCCGTGCGCAGCATGCGCCGTGCGGACGAGATTCGCGTGGTCGGCGTTGGCGAGCCTGTTCGCCGCCGAGCGCGCTGCAGCCACGACAGCGTGCTCGTCGATGGCGAGCGCGGCGTCGCTGGCGCCTGCCAGCGCGAGCGTGTCGGCAACGGTTTCCGCGTTGCGTGTGAGGGTGACGGCGTACGCACGGCGCTCCCGCGCCCGCAGGAACACGTCATCCTGCGCGGCAACGCGCACGAGGAACTCCGCGCCCTCGAGGTCGGAGAAGCGCACTTCCAGCTGGGCTGACCGCGGCCCGCTGACCGTTCCGGAGCCGAGCAGCGCTCCCCGCACGTACGCGGCACGACAGCAAGGCCTGCCGACCACCCTGCCCGGTGGTCGCGTCAGCGGCCGGCCGCCACGGCCGACGATGCCGGCCTCCCGCAACACCTCGACGACCGCAGGGCCTCCCAGCACGTGTAGCTGGTAGCGCGTAGGACGATCGAATGCGCGCTGCCTGTACGTCCGGATCTCGCTCTCGACGTCGAGGCCTCGCAAGAGCGAGAACGCGCGTCGGGCCACGGAGGATGCCGAGACGTCGAGGTGAAATGCGAGCTCCCCGTGCCCGCGCAGGTGCAAGCTGCCGGCCGTGTGGAACAGTGCGGAGATCTCGGCCAGCGCGTCGCAACGCCGAGCCGGCGCGATCTGCGCGAGCTCGTTCCGCACGTCCTCGGCGAGCGTCACGCGGCGCCCTCCATGCGCAGCAGCCTGCGCTTGTAGTCGACGCCCAGCGAGCCGTAGCCGCCGAGGCCGTCCGCTCCAACCACTCTGTGGCAGGGAACGACGATCCCGAAGCGGTTGGTCGCACAGAAGGAACCGGCTGCGCGTGCCGCCCCCGGATGCCCGGAAAGCGCAGCCAGCTCCCCGTACGTCACGGTCTCGCCACGTCCGACGCCGCGCAGAGCGCCGACGACCGCCGCCTGAAACGGCGTGCACCACGTCAGATCGAGATCGACGTCTGCGAAGTCGTCTTCGGCGCCTGAGAAGTAGGCGGTGAGACGGGTGGCGAGCTGGTGGCTGCCGGACGGTTGCAGCCCGGGCCGCGGGAGCTCGCTCCACAGGAGGACATCGTCGTCCACGAGTACCTCCCCCACTCCGAAGCTGCCTGCGTCGTACAGGACGCGATCCCGTGGCACCGGCTCAACATACAATCGCCGCGTGAGCGTCCACGCGATCTTCCGGCCGCCCGCACCGGTCAACGAGCCGGTGCGCGAGTACAAGGCCGGCAGCCCCGAGCGCGCAGAGCTGGAACGCCGCCTGCAGGAGATGCAGTCGGAGCGGATGGAGATCCCGTGCGTGATCGGAGGAAAGGACGTTCGCACCGGCGACACGTTCGAGTCGGTGATGCCACATCGCAAGGAGCACGTGCTCGCAGACGTCCACCAGGGCGGCGCCGCCGAAGTGGAGCAGGCGATCGCTGCCGCCGCCGAGGGCTGGAGAGAGTGGTCGCGCACGCCGTGGGAAGAGCGTGTCGCGGTGTTCATCCGCGCGTCGGAGCTGCTCGCCGGCCCGTGGCGCGCGACGCTCACCGCGGCCACGATGCTCAACCAGTCGAAGACGGTGCACCAGGCCGAGATCGACGCCGCCTGCGAGCTCATCGACTTCTGGCGCTTCAACGCGGACTACCTCGTTCGTATCTATTCGGAGCAGCCCACGTCGTCCCTCGGCGTCTGGAACCGCATGGAGTACCGGCCGCTGGAGGGCTTCGTGTTTGCTGTCAGCCCCTTCAACTTCACGGCCATCGGCGGCAATCTGACGGCGTCGCCGGCGTTGATGGGCAACACGGTCGTGTGGAAACCGGCGTCGACGTCGGCCTACTCCGCGTACTTCCTCATGCGCCTGTTGCAAGAGGCGGGACTACCCGACGGCGTGATCAACCTCGTCTACGGGCCCGGTGCCGCGATTGGCAACCCTGCGCTCGCGAGCCCGGACCTCGCCGGGATCCACTTCACGGGCTCGACATCGGTGTTCCAGGACATGTGGCGCACGGTCGGCGGCTCGATCGACAGCTACCGGAGCTACCCGCGCATCGTCGGAGAGACAGGAGGCAAAGACTTCATCGTCGTGCACCCGTCCGCCGACCCCGAGGAGGTGGCGACGGCGGTGCTGCGTGGCTCGTTCGAGTACCAGGGTCAGAAGTGCTCGGCCGCGTCGCGCATCTACGTGCCCCAGTCGCTCTGGGACGAGACACGCGACCGGATTGCGGACGAGGTGGCGACGATCCGCATGGGCGACGTCACCGACTTCCGGAACTTCATGGGTGCGGTGATCGACGCCAAAGCCTTCGCCCAGCACCGGGAGGCGATCGAGGAGGCGAAGTCCCAGGGGCGGACGATCGTCGCCGGCGGCACCACCGACGACAGCGAGGGCTTTTTCGTCGAGCCGACGGTGATCGAGACCTCCGACCCCGACGACCGGTTGCTGCGGGAGGAGCTGTTCGGGCCGATCGTCACGGCCTACGTCTATCCCGACTCGAAGTGGCAGGACACGCTCGAGCTGGTGGACGCGACGTCGCCGTACGCGCTCACCGGCGCCGTGTTTGCGCGAGATCGCGGCGCGCTCGAGGAGGCCGGCGATGCGCTCCGCTACGCGGCGGGGAACTTCTACGTCAACGACAAGCCGACCGGCGCCGTCGTCGGCCAGCAGCCGTTCGGCGGCGCGAGGGCATCAGGCACGAACGACAAGGCGGGCTCGATGTGGAACCTCATCCGCTGGGTCAGTCCGCGCACGATCAAGGAGACGTTCGTGCCGGCCACCGACTACCGCTACCCGTTCCTGGAGCCTTAGCGCACGGTAAAGACCCACGCGTTCGCCGCGGTCTCCGAGGCCGTAGAGGCGAATGCGATCACCGTGTGGCGTCCCTTGCGCAGCGGTTGTGGCGCCTCGCCCCAGATCGACATGCGCTGCTTGTTCGGCGACCAGTACCCTCGGGCCTCGACGAAGAACCGGCCGTCGAACCACATAGCCGCGTCGTCGATCTTGCCCGGTGCGGAGACCTCGGCGAAGAGCTGGGTTCGCCGCAGCACCTGATCTCCCGGCAACGGTCGTACCGCTTCGACCGTGAAGATCGGGTCGATCTCCACGTTCCAGGCGCCGTGCTCCCTCCGTACCGGGACAGCGAGCGCGTCGTTTCGCTTCGCGATTGCCACGAGCCCGAGCCCCTGGTCGACGGGAGCGTTCAGGATCACCCGATAGGAGCCGCGCGCGAAAGGCGCGACACCGGCCCGAACGCCGCGCGCGCCTCGGCTGCGAAAGTCGGCGAGCGACGGGCCGAGTCGCCGCCGGCTCACCCCGCTCAACGTTGCCCACATCGCCGGCTCGTCGCCGGCCGCCGCGGCCTGGAGCAGCTGCTCGAAAGCCCGCAGGCGGAGTGCCGATTCAGGCGTGGTGGCGGCCGCCGTCTGGCCTGCCAGCAGCGCGCCCATCGCGGCGAGCGCGGCCAGCAGGCGGACGGCCATCACGGGAAGAACGTCCAGGCGCGGGCGCCGGCCTCGCCACCTGCGCTCGTGAAGGCCACGGCCGTATGCAGGCCCGGTTTCAGCGGGTTGGCGAAGTTCGCGAAGATCGTCGCGCCTTCGGCGGAGGAGGCGGTTCGGGGGTCGAGCGTAACGCCATCCAGATAGAGCACGGCAACTCCCGCGCCGCCCGGCCCGATCTTCTCCACGCCGATCTGGTCTGCAAACTTCCCACGCGAGCCCGGCGGTGGCCCGAGGACGTCGATCTTGACGGGCCCGGGCAGCTCGACGCGCCAGACGTCGCCTTCGAGGCGCATCGGCACCGCGTAGGCCGACCCGCCGCGCGAGAGCGCGACGAGGCCGAATTCCCCGTCGATGTTCTCCGACACCTCGACCGGCAGCGGCGCCTTTGCAAACGGCGCGAGTGTCCGCCGGAGCTCCGGAAACGCTGTCCGCTCGAACTCCTCGAATGGGCCCTCACGGCGTTGCGAGGGCTCGGAGAGCAGATCCCAGGCCGACTCGGCGTCACCGGCAGCCGCCGCCGTCACAAGCGCCTGCATGACCTCGCGCCCGGGGTCAGGCGGGGTCGTCGCCTCCTTCGTCTCGTCTCCGCCGCAGCCCGCGACAGCCAGGGCGAGCAGCGCCGCAAGTGTGAGCACTGCTCTGTGCACGCGCGTGATGCTAGCCCGAGCCGGTCATCGTCGGTCCGGCCTTGTGTAGCTGCGCATAGACGGCACGCGCCGTCTTCTCCGGCAGCCCGGGCACTCCCTCCAGCTGCTCCTCGGACGCGTCGAGGATGCGCTCGACGGAGCCGAAGTGGTTCAGCAGCGCCCGCCGCCTCGCCGGTCCGACGCCGCGTAGGTGGTCGAGCAGTGAGTCGCGCGCTTCGGCAGTTCTCTTCTGCCGGTGATAGCCGACCGCGAAGCGGTGGGCCTCGTCGCGGATGCGTTGCAGCAGCTGGAGACCCGCCGAGGAGCGGTCGAGCACGATCGGGCGGCGCTGGCCGGGAACGAAGACGTGTTCCTCGCGCTTGGCGAGCGAAACAACGGCGACACGCGGCAGCTCGTACTGGTGCATCGCGTTGAGCGCCGCGGACAGCTGTCCCTTGCCCCCGTCCACGACGACGAGGTTGGGGATCGCAGCAAACGACTCGTCCCAGTCGGGAGCGCTGGACGGCACTCCGGCGCGCGCAAAGCGGCGAGACAGCACCTCCGCCAGCGCCGCGTAGTCGTCCTGGCGCCCTGAGGGACGCCGGACCGCGAACTTCCGGTACAGCGCCTTGCGCGGCTGTGCATCGCGGAACACGGACATCGCGCCGACGGTCTGCCGGCCCTGGGTGGTCGAGATGTCGAAGCACTCGATGCGTACGGGCAGGCTCTCGAGGTTGAGCGCTTCGCGTAGCTCCTCGAGCGCCGCCACGCGACGCAGCTTCTGTCGCTCGGTCGCAGCTGCGGCCGACACGAGCGCGAGCTCCGCGTTCTTCGTTGCGAGCTCGGCAAGCCGGCGCTTGTCGCCCCGGAAAGCGGGGCGCACGACGACCCGCGACCCGCGACGCTCGGTGAGCAGCTCCTCGAGAGCCGCGAGGTTTCCGACTTCACGTGGCAAAACGACCTCTGGCGGAATGCTCGGTGCGGCGCTGTAGTAGCCGAGGCAGAATTCCTCGGCGATCGTCTGGAGGTCCTGGCCGGCGACGTTCTCCAGGTGAAAGCTGTAGCGGTCGACGAGCTTTCCGTCACGCAACGGGAAGACCTGTGCAGCCGCGCAATCGTCGGCCACAGCCAGCCCGATCACGTCGATCGTGTCGGTGCGGCCCTGCGGCGCAGCCTGCCGCTCTGCCAGGTGGCGAACGGAGAACATCCGGTTGCGGTAGCGCGCGGCGTCCTCGAACCGCTCCTCCGCTGCCGCAGCGCCCATCTCGGCCTCGAGCTGGCGGTCGATCGTCTGCGTGTCGCCGGAGAGGAACTCGATGACGCCGTCGATGATCTTCCGATACTCCTCCGGCGAGACCTTGCCGACGCACGGCGCGAGGCAGCGGTCGATGTGGAAGTCGAGGCACGGGATCCCGGAGTGACGCCCTGGGCGCGGTCCTTCGCACGGCCGAAAGCGGAACGCGCGGTTGAGGACGTCGAGCGTCTCACGCACCTTCTTCGCGTTCGCGTACGGACCGAAGTAGACGACGCCGCGGCGGTGCCGCTCGCGGGTGAACATCACGCGCGGGTACTCGTCCTCGACCGTCACGGCGATGTATGGGAACGACTTGTCGTCGCGCAGCCGGATGTTGAAGGGCGGACGGTGGCGCTTGATGAGGCTCTGCTCGACGTGCAGCGCTTGCGCCTCCGTGCTGGTGACGATCGTCTCGATGTCACGTACGCGCTGAACGAGCTGCACCGAGCCGAGCCGTGTGTCCCCGGTCTTCTGGAAGTAGCTGCGTACGCGCGAGCGCAACGACTTCGCCTTTCCCACGTAGAGGACATCGCCTTCCTCTCCCCGGAAGAGGTAGACGCCGGGCGCCTTGGGCAGTGCTTGCAACTGGGCTTTCACGCGGTCGGTCATGCGGCACCCAGCGTAGCCAGCGGCTACTTTTACGCTCGTCATGGGTCGCTTGCTCCTCGTTGCGCTGGTCGCGCTCGCCCTCGCAGGTCCTGCTGCCGCTGGCGGGCCGACGCTGCTCGTCGGGGCGGCAGAGGACATCGTCCGCCAGCCGACGATCACCCAGGCCAAGGCTCAGCTCGACCTGATGTCCCTCGCCGGCCTCAAGGCCGTGCGCATAACCACCACGTGGTCGCCGGGCTTGCGCGCGCCGCTTCCCGGAGAGCAGAACGCGATTGACATCGTCGCCGACGCCGCCAGCCTGACCGGCACAAAGGTGATCGTGCAGGTGTTCCACAAGGACTTCGCAACGACGCCGCTGACGGACGGGGGGCGCGACGAGTTCGCCGCCTACACGGCCGCGATCGCTCGCGACAACCCGACGATCAGGGACTTCGTGATCGGCAACGAGCCCAACCTCAACCGCTTCTGGATGCCGCAGTTCGCCCTCGACGGCACGAGCTTGTCGCCGGCCGCGTACCTCGCGCTCCTGGCGCGGACCTACGACGAGCTGAAGAAGGTGTCGGCGAAGTCTCAGGTGATCGGCGGGGCCGTGTCGCCGCGCGGCGGCGACCGGGCGGGCGGCATCCGCCCCACCCACTCCCCGACCAGGTTCATCACCGAGCTCGGCAATGCGTACCGCCAGACCGGCCGGACGCTGCCGGTGATGGACAGCTTCGCGATCCATCCGTATCAGGACAACTCGAGCACGCCGCCGGGGTTCGCCCACCCGAACAACACGACGATTGCGATCGCCGACTACGACAAGCTCGTCACGTTGCTGGGCCAGGCGTTCGACGGCACTGCGCAGCCGGGCTCTACCCTGCCCATCGTCTACGGCGAGTTCGGCGTCGAATCGGTGATTCCGAGCACGAAGTCGGCGATCTACACCGGCAAGGAGATCGAGTCGGTGAGGCCGGTCGACAACGCGACGCAGGCGAAGTTCTACCGCGAGGCGCTCGCCATGGCGTTCTGTCAGCCGAACGTCACGACGTTCCTTTTCTTCCACACGATCGACGAGGCGAACCTCGACCGTTGGCAGTCGGGGATGTACTACGCGGACGGCACTCCCAAGCCGAGCCTGACGGCGGTCGAGGATGCTGCACGCGACTCGCGAGGTGGAGTGATCGCGAAGTGCGCCGGGCTGTCACTTTCGCCGGTGGGCAAGGTCTCGTATCCGCGAGGCAAGTCGCTGACGACGGTGCCGCTGAAGGTCAAGCTCAAGTGCGACATCGACTGCAAGTACCGAGTTCGGCTCGAGCGGCATCCGCGCGGCTCGACCACGCTCTCCGTGCGGGGCACGGCGCTCGCGGGCGTCGCGAAGAGCGTCGCCCTGCCGGCCCGCCGCGTGGCGCGCGGCGACTACCGGTTCACGGTGACGCTGACGCATCCGCTGAACGCGGGTCCCCCGACGCAGCTCGTCAGCCGCCCCGTAGCCGTGCGGTGACTCCGATGCAAGGGCAGTACGTCGCCTACACGTTTTTCAAGGTCTCTCCGGAGTGGCGCCGGCTACCCGTCGACGAGCGCGCTGCAGGCAAGGACGCGTTCGCCGACGTGATCGAGGACTGGGCGGGCAGGCTGGAGCATCTCCAGGCCTACTCGACGGCCGGAGTGCGGCCCGATTGTGACTTCTTCGTCTGGAAGGTCACCGAGCGCTATCTCGACTTCGAGGAGCTGGGCACGGAGCTGAACGCGACGCCGCTCGCCGGATGGCTCGACACCCCGTACTCGTATCTCGCCACGACGAAAGCTTCGCAGTACACGAGCGCGCGACGAGCACGCAAGGTCGTGCCGCGGGGATCGCCGTACCTCGTCGTCTACCCCTTCGTGAAGGTGCGGCCGTGGTATGAGCTCCCGGTCGAGGACCGCCAGCGGGCGATGGACGAGCACATCGCCACCGGCGCGTCGTTTCCCTCGATCCACAATCACACGACGTACTCGTTCGGCATCGACGACCAGGAGTTCATGACCGCCTTCGAGTGCGACGAGCCGGCGGACTTCATGCATCTCATGCTGACATTGCGCGAGTCGGAGGCGAGCCGCTACACGGAGCGCGACACGCCGATCTTCGTCGGCCACAAGGTGGAGATCCGCGAGGCTCTGGATCAGCTGGACGGCGCCACCGTCGGCACGCGCGCCTACGAGTAGGTGTGTTCCTGGCGCCATGTTCGGAACATGGCGTAGCCACAGAGCCCGAGCACGAGGATGAAAGCGACCGCGTCGAGCCCCGAGGCTCCGGCGAACGTGAAGATGCCGATGTCGACGACGATGATGATCGCCGCGCCGTAGAACGCCGTTCTCGCGCGCGCGGACCACTCCGAGATCTCGCCGCGGCGCTCGCGCCAGGCGAGATAGATGAAGAAGGCGACGGCCAGCAGAAACGCGATGCGGGCGAGGATGGAGAGCGCCACGAGCGTCTGGTAGAGCTGCAGCACCACGACCACGCCGGCGATCAGCGCAATGATGAGAAACCCGCGCAGCGTCGGGTTCATTTCGGCGAAGAACCGCCTCACGCCGCCAGGGTAGCGAGGCGGTTAGGATTGCCCGGTGGCGGTGGAGGTCGGACAGGACGCACCGGACTTCGAGCTCGAGAGCGACTCGGGCGAGCGAGTTCGCCTGTCGTCGCTTCGCGGCAGCCCCGTCGTTCTCTACTTCTACCCCAAGGATGACACGCCTGGCTGCACGCTCCAGGCCTGTGAGATCCGGGACGCGTGGAGTGACTTCGAGGAGCGCGGCGCTGTTGTCCTCGGCGTAAGCCCAGATTCAGCCTCCTCGCACGAACAGTTCCGCTCGAAGTACGACCTGCCCTTCACGTTGCTCGCGGATTCGGAGCACGAGGTGGCCGAGCTCTACGGCGTCTGGGTCGAGAAGACGTACGGAGACAAGACCTACCTGGGCAACGAGCGGTCGACGTTCGTGATCGACTCGGAAGGCAAGGTCGCCGGCGTGCTACGGGAGGTCAAGCCCGCCGAGCACGCCGACGACGTTCTGAAAGCGCTCGCCTAGCTGCTAGTCGATCTCGCCGGCCTTGGCGAAGTAACTCTGCTTCGGCTGGAGGAGAATCGTCTTCTTCGTGACGAAGTCGAAGACGCGCACGACGCCGGCCACGACCCGGGTCTCGGTGCCGTCGCAGTAGTCGGTCGTCAGCCAGTTCGTACCGCGAACAGTCCCCGACGAGTAGCGGCCGCGGGTGCGGAAACGGCCCTTGCCCTTGCCCCAGAGCCGTCTGATCGGCTTCGTCTTCTCCTGGGAGTTCACGCCGGCCGCGGTCCGGTTCCCCGTGCCGCATTTTCCATTGATGTCCCCGCCGACGAGACGCATGACCAGGACGTTCTTGCCTCCACTCAGGACTTCTTTCACGTCGAAGCGGCCGCCGTAGAACTGCGCGGCACCGGCCACGAACTGCACCTGGACCTTGCTCTGCTTCGGGTTGATGTAGAGGACGTCGTCGACCGCAACCTGCTGGCCGAAATCGAGCGGCTTACAGCCTCCACCGCCGACGACTGCGACGCACTGTCCACCACCGCTCGCAGGAATGACGTTGACCTCGCCCGCGTCAGGAGGCGGAGGAATGTCGTCGTTGAGGATCGTGACCGTCGCCGTGCCTCGGGCTATGGTGGCATTGACCGGCGACGATAGCTCGACGAAGAGTGTCTCGTCGGCCTCCACAGCGCCTCCGCCGTCGATCACAACCTCGACGGTCTTCGACGTTTCCCCGGGCGCAAAGAACACCTGTCCGCTGCCGGTGTAGTAGTCGACGAATGAGACTTCGTCCGCCAGCTCGACGGGACGGGCCGTCCCTGGTGCGGTCGCCCAGTTGACCGTGACGGCGACCGGGCTCGCCTCGGAGAGCTGGACGGGTACCGACACAGAGTGATTGACGTCATCCGAGCCCTCCGCTGTGCTGACGTCGAAAGCCGAGATGGTCGATGCTGCCGGGACTGCTCCTGCCTGTGCCACGAGCAGCGCAAAGAACGCTCCCACAGCGATGACGACCAATGAGCCACGTGGCCGTGACAGCCCGCGGCGCAGGGTCCTATTAGTGCCGCATTGGTGCCGCTCTCTCCCCATGCCCTCCCCTTCGGTCAAATTTCGGCTGGCGAACACTATCCAGCCGCCTCCCGGCATTCAAGGGGTAAGCGTTGGGATGCGATGGCCGCGGGCTGTCACGTTCGACTACTAGACGCCGACCGAACGCGAAATCTTGCGTCACAAACGAAGATCTCGAGACGGGCTATGCAGGAGATCGGATGACTCGCGGCGTGTGGATCTTGCATTTTGAAGTTCTGCACGAGGATCACGTCATGTCTACGCGCGAATGAGGCAGCCGTGCAATGAACGTCGTGTGGATTTCCTGCTGAGCGCGCTCGGTGCCGCTGTCTGCGGGTGGATGCTGTTCATTTTTGCGTTCCTCTTGCTCTGCACCACATTCTTCTTGGTGGCAGAGCAGGTCGCCGAAGAAGGTCGGCCGTCTATGAAGACACTGAAGACTCTGGAGGTACTGGCCGCTCTGATGACCGGCGTGGCAGTGGTTATCGTGCTGCTCTCGCAGTGGGGGGACACCTGGGCCGCGGCTTTCGGGCTACTGCTTGTCACCCCTGTCGTTCTTTTCACCATGCGAAAGAGGCCGGCCCGAGGAAAGTGGAAGACGTCTAGGGCCTGATCGAGCCAAGACCGGCCAGCAGGCCGCTATGCGGATGAGAGGACTTGAACCTCCACGGGTTCGTAGGGGGGTGGCGGGTGGTGGCGGGAAGTGGCTTCGCTGCTCGGTTTTCGGGGTTCGCTCCGCTTGGCTACGCGGGCTGTTTCCGGGGCGTTTGCGGACTTATTGCGGACTCTCGAGGCCAGCCGAGAAGGCCCGGCGCGGGGTTGAACGCTCGCCGCTCGACGAGTGCTTCCCCGCGATTGCCGGGCCGCGTCGAGCGTAGTCGCCGGCGAGTTCGAGCGCTAGATATCCGTTTTCGGACGGCCAGCTCAGGCCAGCCAGCGTCCGCGCCTCCCTTTACTGGCGGCCGTCGGGCGCGTACCATCCCGCACACAGTGCGCAGGGCCCTGACCGTCGCAGGGCTGGTTGTTGGCGCAGCACTCCTCCTCGCCGCAGCCGGGAGCCCGCGCGGGATCAAGGAGGGCGGCACGTTCCGGGTTGGCATCCCGATCGGCGAATTCGGTCCGATCGATCCCGCGCTTCCCATCCTGGCATACCCACTCCTGAGTCCGGCGTGCGGCAGCCTGATGTCCTACCCGGACAAGCGGCCCCCGGCAGGGTTCCGTATGGCGCCGGAGCTCGCGGAGGCCGATCCGGTCGTCTCCAGGGATGGCAGGACGTACACGTTCACGATCCGCAAGGATGCTCGCTTTTCGAGTGGCGCGGCCGTGACGGCGCGAGACGTCGTTCATTCGCTCGAGCGGATCCTTACCCCTGTCATGCAGTCGGACCTAGTGGACCTCTTCCTCGACATCGTCGGCGCGCGGAAGATGCTCGACGGCAAGGCGACGAGGCTCGCCGGCGCCGTCGCCAAGGGTCGAACGCTGATCGTGCGGCTGAAGAAACCCATTGCGGACCTTCCGGCGCGTATGGGATTTTGCGTCGTTCCCGCCGCCTTGCCCGCCGACCCGGAGGGCGCGAAGGCGCCGCTGCCGAGCCCGGCACCGTACTACGTGGCCAAGTACGTTCCCAACCAATCGCTCGTGCTCGAGCGAAACCGCTTCTACCGCGGGCCACGCCCGCACCATGTCGATCGCATCGTCGCCGACCTGAGCTCGGACCCCAATGCGATCGTCGACGCGATCGCCAGCGGGAACCTCGACTGGGGCTTCGCGCCGTCGGCGCTCTTTCAGCGCGGCACCGAGCTCGCGCAGCGCTACGGCGTCAACAAGTCGCAGTTCTTCGTGGCGCCCGGGACCTTTGTACGCATGTTCGTGCTCAACACGAGCCGGCCGCTCTTCAAGAACAACCCGAAGCTTCGCCAGGCGGTCAACTTCGCCGTCAACCGCAAAGCGCTCACGCGCGAGCTCGGTGATGCCTTCGCAGGAACCCCCACCGACCAATACCTGCGGATCAGCGACGAGCGCATCTACCCCCTCGCAGGGGATCTGCGCACAGCGCGCAAGCTCGCCAAAGGAAGGACACGCGGCGGCAAGGCCGTCCTCTACACGAGACCCGATCCTGCCGACGTTGCCCAGGCGCAGGTTCTCCAGCAGAACCTGAGGCAGATCGGGCTCGAGCCGGAGATCACGAAGTTCCCGGGCCAACTGCTGTTCGAGAAGCTGGCGACCCGCGGAGAGCCCTTCGACATTGGCCGCGTCGGCTTTGGGAACTTGGAAGGCCCGCTAGACCCGTCCGTTCTCAACGAGATCTTCCACGGGGGGACGATCGGCCAGCCGGACAACATCAATTTGTCGTACTTCAACTCGCCCAAGTACAACCGCCTCCTCGACCTAGCCGCGCGCCTCTCCGGCCCCGAGCGCGACCGGGCCTACGGTGAGCTCGACGTGCAGATCTCGCAGGACGCTGCGCCCGCGATCCCCGTTGCGTTCTTGAACAATTTCACGTTCGTCTCCGCAAGGGTCGGCTGCATCGTCCTCAACCCGCTCCTCGACCTGACCGCCGTCTGCCTCAAGTGACGAGGGCGCCTGCGGCCACGCCGTGACGCCTGCCCCTTGCTAGTCAGGCTGTGACGTAACAGAAAGGGCGCAAGCCGGGAGGGACGGCGTTTCTCTCGCGCACGGTAGATGTCTGCGGCTTCTCGCCTCCCACCCCCGCGCCGCCGCAGACATCTACGTCGGGCGCGTCCGCGTCTTTCACGCGCGAACCAGAACATTGTACTTTCAACAGAGAAACTCCGCTGCTACCGATGAATGGTGGTCGTTAGACGCAGCGGGGGCCGTCAGGGCCGCGGGACTCGAACACCGCCGCCTCTACGACTGCCGCCAGCACCTTCGCCACCTGGAGCATCGAGTCCGGCGTCCAACTCTGGCACCTGGCGCAGATCATGGGCACAAGCATCGTGCAGATCGAGGACACCGGTATCGCCCGCTGGCTCACCCGTACGGATGAGCAGTTGCGGGTGATGTTCGACACCTACGACCAGGTAGCTCATGCGACGTTTACGGACTGATTGCGGACTGAAACCGCCGTAAACGTCTATGCGGATGAGAGGACTTGAACCTCCACGGGGTTCGCTTCGCTTCGCCGAGCGGATGTGGCGGAATTGGTAGACGCGCACGGTTCAGGTCCGTGTGGGGGAAACCCCGTGGAGGTTCAAGTCCTCTCATCCGCATAGAGGTCCGTACCATGAGGCGGGACGTGCGAGCGCCCCTTCTCCTCGTCATCTGCTGCGCTGGCGCTCAGCGTCGCGGCGCCGGCCTTCGCTTCGGCGCCCGCGACGACGCAGGTGGTCGTGACCCTGGAAGCCCCGGCGCTCGCGCAGGCCGTGCAGACGAGCCGTGTGCTTTCGTCGGCCGCCAAGCGGCGCCGCCTTGATCTCGACTCCCCCACGAGCCGTGGCTATCTCGCGGAACTGCGAGCGCGAGCGGCTGGCGGTCGAGCGACGCATCCGCGCCCGCATTCCATCCGCGACGGTCCGCTGGCGGTACGCGGTCGTCCTCAACGGCCTGGCCGTCAAGCTCTCTCCACGCGACGTACCGCTCCTTTCGGCAATCACCGGAGTGCGGAAGGTTCACGTCGGCGGCAGCTTCGGCGTCTCGCTCGACCGCGGGCCAGAGTTGATCGGCGCCGACGACCTCTGGGGTGGGCCGTCGCTTCCGACTGCGGGTCAGGGCGTGAAGATCGGCGTCATCGACGACGGTGTCAACCAGACACACCCGTTCTTCAACCCGGCGGGCTACAGCTACCCGGCAGGCTTCCCGAAGGGCCAGGCCGGCTTCACGACCCCGAAAGTGATCGCGGCCCGCGCCTTCGCACCGGCGACCACCACGTGGCGCCACGCGCGCTCGCCGTTCGATCCGCTCCAGTCCCAGCACGGCACGCATGTGGCGGGCATCGCCGCCGGCAACCGCACGTCGGCTCCAGTAGAGGGCCGCGGGGCACTGTCGGGAAGCGCCCCGCGGGCGTACATCGGCAACTACAAGGTCCTCAGCACGCCGAGCAACTTCGGGCTCATCGACAACGCCGGTGAGGTGATTGCCGGCATCGAGGCTGCCGTGCGCGATGGGATGGACGTCATCAACATGTCGTTCGGCGAGTCCGAGACCGATCCCGCGAGGAACGTCGTCGACCAGGCCGTGGACGGCGCAGCGGCCGCCGGCGTAGTTCCCGTCGCAGCTGCGGGCAACTCGTTCGGTGATCTTGGCCGCGGCTCGATCGGATCTCCGGGGACCGCCTCCCGGGCGATTACCGTCGCCGCCGTCACGAAGTCGGACGTGCTGGCAGGGTTCTCGTCGTCCGGGCCTACCTCCATGTCCCTACGCATGAAGCCAGAGGTCTCCGCGCCCGGAGCGTCGATCCTCTCGTCGGTGCCAGAACGAGACGGCACGTGGGCGTCGTTCAGCGGCACGAGCATGGCATCCCCGCATGTGGCGGGAGCCGTGGCGCTGCTCCTACAACAGCACCCGGCGTGGACGGTCGATCAGGTCACGTCCGCGCTCGTACAGACGGGCAGGCCGGTGCTCGATGCCGAAACCGACGGGGAGACAATGACGACACGCGAGGGCGGCGGGCTCGTCAACCTGCCGGCCGCGGACAACCCGCTCGTCTTCGTCAAGCCCTCCGTTGTGTCGTTGGGGCTCCTCCGCGTCGGGACGACCCGGCGCGTCCCGGTGGACGTCACCGACGCCGGAGGCGGCGCCGGATCGTGGAACGTCTCGCTCCGCCTGCAGGCCTCACCAGGCGGCGCGAAGCTCACGGTTCCCTCCACGGTCAGCGTGCCCGGCCGTTTCGAGGTGGTCGCCGAAGCGGAGCAGACGGCTACCGAACAAGACCTGACCGGCTTCGTGATCCTCCAGCGCGGCAACGCCACGCGGCGCATCCCGCTCTGGCTGAGGACGACACGCGTGCAGCTGGGTCCACCCGCGCGCGTTTTGACGAAGCAGGGGCGCTACCAAGGAAACACCCGTAACGGCAAGGCGAACGTCACGTCGTATCGCTATCCGGACGATCCGGCCGGCCTCGGAGTGTCGAACTCGCTCCCCGGTCCAGAGCAGGTCGTCCGTGTGCGCGTCGGACGCGGTGTCGCAAACGTCGGCGTACGGATCACGCGGCAGCCCAAGGGCGTCAGCATTTCACCGCGCATCGTCTACGCGGGTGACGAGAACCGGCTGGGCGGCGTGCCGTCGCTACCCATCGACGTCAACGTCTACCGCGGAGACACGTACGGCCAGCTGCGCCCGGTTGTGGCGACAAACCGGCCCTCGCCCGGGGCCTACGACCTCGTCTTCGATACCCGCTCGCGGTCCGTTGCAGGGCCTTTCTCGTTCAGGCTGTGGATCGACGACGCGACGCCTCCGCGCGTCAGGCTCTTGACGCCTACGGCCAGGGGGCAGATCGTGCTCTCGGTTGCCGACGGCGGCTCCGGCATCGATCCCCGGTCGGTGATCGTCGCCATCGACGGTCAGCGCATCGTCTTCAAGCTCAGCTCCACCCGTCTCCGTGTGCCACTCGAGGGAATCTCCCCCGGCAAGCACGTCCTGCTGGTGAGCGTGGCCGACTTCCAGGAGACGAAGAACTCGGAGAGCGTCGTTGGGGTGCTCCCGAACACGACGACGCTCCGGAAGACCATCACCGTTCGCTAAGGCGATGCGCCTAGCGGTGTGGCTGCTCGTGCTCCTCGATAGTCGGTAGCTGATCGAGGTCCCGCTGCACGCTCTCGGCGAAGTCGTCGCGATCGGTGCGCACGACCTTGAGCTGTGACTTCCGCCGCGTCCGGTCGCGTCGTGCTCTCGCCTCCGACCCCACCACGGCCGAGATACGAGGCCACTCGGCGATTACGAGAGCGGCTACGGCGCAGGCGAGCAGTGCAGCAAACACCAGGCTCACGTGAGCATTCTAGCGACCCTGCGCCTGGCCCCTGGGACAGGGCTCAACTCCTTGCCGCGTGCGTCCGATACAGCGTTCGTGGCGACGATGACGACGTCGACCTCGTTCCTCTTGCCCTGGGCCATGGTCTGGGTCGTCCTGCTGCGCGCACTCCTGGTCGAGGCCGATCTCCTGCCTCGCATCTGCCGCCGTTGCAGCCGCCCGGTGGAGCGCGGCAAGGTGGGCGACGAGATCTGCAGCTGCGACTCGTAGCCGGCGGCTAGCGCCTCTCCCAGTCGATTTCCGAAACCGACGCAAGCGCGAGGATGAGCGAATGCGTGCCCTTGCGGCCGTGTCCCTGGGCCTGCAGAGCGACGTAGAGCTGCTCCGCAAGCGCGAGACCAGGTAGCGCGAGCCTTGCCCGCTTCGCCTCGCCGAGGGCGATCCCCATGTCCTTTACGAAGTGATCGACGACAAAGCCCGGCGCGAAGTCGCCCGCGAGCATGCGCGGACCGTAGTTCGTCAGCGACCACGAGCCGGCGGCGCCGCCGGCGACGGATTCCAGCACCGTGTCGAGGTCGAGGCCTGCCTTGTAGCCGTAGAGCAGCGCCTCGCAGACGCCGATCATCCCCGTGGCGATCAGCACCTGGTTGACCATCTTCGTGTGCTGGCCGGCGCCCGGTCCGCCCTGGCGGACGATCGACTTGCCCATGGTCTCGAGGATCGGCCGCACGCGCTCGATCGGCTCCTCGTCCCCGCCGACCATGATCGAGAGGGTCGCGTTGCGGGCGCCCACGTCGCCGCCCGATACGGGCGCGTCGAGCGTGTCGATGCCGCGCGCTTTGGCCTCGGCGTGGATCGCCACGGCGAGTGACGGATCGCTCGTCGTCATGTCCACGATGACCGAACCGGGGACGGCGTCCTCGAGAACGCCCTGTTCGCCGAGGATCACGTCGCGCACGTCGTCCGGGTAGCCGACGATCGAGAACACGGCGTCCGAGGCGGCGGCCACGTCCGCCGGGGAGGCGGCCCACGTCGCTCCCCGCTCCAGCAGCGGCTCGGCACGCTCGCGGGTTCTGTTGTGGACGGTCACGGAGTAGCCCGCGTCGAGCACGTGGCCGCACATGGAGCTGCCCATGACCCCGGTGCCGATCCAGCCGACGCGCAAGGCTTACGAGCTGCCGGCCGGCTCGGCCAGGCGCTCGCGGGCGTCGAGCCGTTCCTCGAACGAGCGACGGAGCTCTTCGCCCGAGACGTTGGTCTCGTAACGAGGCCGCCGCGGTTCGATGTGCACGATGCGCACGTCGGCACCGCGATCGCCGTGACAGCGTGCGTACGCCTCCGCCTCGTCGAGCGGTCTGAGCCTGGCCTTCAGGCGGATCGTTCGCACGTGAAAGCCATCCTAACGCGCCGTTAGCCACTATCCCAGGCTTCCCGGATGCCTCATGTGAGGGATGGGCGTAGCGCCGCCCACGCACGATGCCACACATGTGATCGAGCCTTCGCACGAGCAGCCCGCGGCTCCCGACCGGGACTCACTGCTGCGAATCGAGGTCTTCGGTCCTTCCGAGCGCGTCGCGCCAACCCAACGCCTCGCCGAGGCGACGCCGGAGACGCCGTTCGAGCCCAGCGCCGGCGAGCTCGCTCCGCCGGAGGCTGCGCCGCTTGCTCAGCCTCCGCCCAGCGTGCCACGGTTGACACCAACGGAAACGGAGATGTTCAGGCGCGAGGCAGACGTCATCCGGCGGGAACGCGCCCTCAGCGGTGCCGAGGGACTGGTGGACGCAGGCACTGCGGACGTCGAGCGCCGTGAGCGGAAGCTCGCCCAGATGGAGAGCACGATTCACGAGCGAATGCGCGAGCTCGAGGAGCGCGAGGAGCGCGTCGAGCGGCGGGAGATCGAGCTCGAAGGAGCGTTCACTCTCCGCGAGGACCGCATCGAGGCACGTGCGGCTGAGCTAGTCGAGCTCGACGAGCGTCTGAGCCGCAAAGAAGAAGATCTCGCCCGCTACGTCGGGCAGCTGCAGGCGCAGCTCGTACAGCGCGGCTGAGCGGGCTTCGGTCAGCGCTTGCATTCAGGGCAGTCGACGTTCCGGCCGTGCGCCAGGTCGGCGACCCAGTCACGCAGGCGAACGCCGCCGGTCGTGACGGAGTAGAACGTGGAGCGGTCGAACGCGCAGTGCTCCGTCCCGCACGCGAGATAGGAGCGGTAGTTCGGCAGCTTCTTCAGGGTCCGCTCTGCCGTGCGTAGTCGCGGCTCGAATCCGTCCGCCCGGCCGCCGACCGCAACGTAGAACTGGGTCTGCACGCCGTCCCGCGCGTGGTTGAAACGCGCGAACGTCCGGCGCGGGTGATTCCTGGCCAGGGCCGTCACGAACTCGGTCATGGTCCAGCGCCCGTTCGCGCGGGCCGGCCTGAACCACGACGGGAAGCGCGTGTGCGTTCCCCAGGACGCGAGGCTGATCGGGCGGTGATAGACGAAGGCCAGCGAGTCGCCGACCTGCGTGACGCGTGCCCGTGGGTAGCGCTTGATGATCGAGTCCGCGTGGAACGCCGAGCCCACGCTGCCCGCGCTGCAGCCGGTCACGAAGACCGTCGCGGGAGTCGGGAACTCGCGGTACGCCCGCGTGAGAGCCGCCCGCGCGTTGAAGAACCCCTTCTGGTGCACGCGGTACGGGCCGTACTCGACGACGCGCGTGCCGGTGTGGACGTCCCCGGTGCACGACGGGATGTAGACGACCGAGTAGTCGCGGAAAGGGTTGTCGGCGCTCTCCAGGTCGAGGATGCCGACGCCGCGCAATGACGGATCGTCGAACGCGTTCACACGGTCGTCGAACCACACGCTTCCGGGTGCGCAGGTCCTCGTATCGAAGCAGCCGCCCCCTCCCTGGAAGAAGACGAGGAGCTTCTTCGGATCGCCCCGGCGAATCCAGAATGCGTACGCGCCACCGCGGGCGCAGCGCGTCGCGCCGCCGGGCTCGATGCGCTGCCAGTCGCCGGTTGCTACCCGGCTGGTTTCGCCGTCGCGAGCGCCGTTCGCGGAGGGAACGAGGACGAGGAGGGCAAGCACCGGAATCAGGAGGCCTCTCAAACTCACCCACTAAAAATGCCAAATCCCGCTGATCCGAAGATCCGCGGGACTTGGCGAGAGGGAATCTGTCACACGTCCGGCCGGTTGTCAAGTCGAAGCGTGCGATGAGCATTTCGCTAGCGTGGAACATCGTGAGCGCAGCGCCTCCTGTCGTCGCCCGCAACCTCCAGAAACGCTTCGGCGAGCTCGTCGCGGTCGACGGAATCGACTTCAGCGTCCAGCCGGGCGAGACCTTCGGGTTCCTCGGCCCAAACGGTGCGGGAAAGACGTCCACGATGCGTATGATCGGCGCCGTCTCCCCGCGCGGCGGCGGAGAGCTTTCGATCTTCGACCTCGATCCAGAGACCGACGGCCCGAGGATCCGCCAGCGGCTCGGAGTCGTTCCGCAGGAAGACAATCTCGACCTCGAGCTCACGGTGTTCGAGAACCTGCTCGTCTACGGCCGGTATTTCGGAATCCCCTCGCGCGATGTCCGCCAGCGGGCGGCCGAGCTGCTCGAGTTCGTGCAGCTGGCCGACCGGCGCGGGGCGCGCGTCGAGCATCTTTCGGGCGGGATGAAGCGCCGGCTGACGATCGCCCGTTCGCTCATCAACGACCCCGACCTGATTCTCCTCGACGAGCCGACGACCGGGCTGGATCCACAAGCACGTCACGCTCTTTGGGATCGCCTCTACCGATTGAAGAGCCAGGGAGTCACTCTCGTCCTCACCACGCACTACATGGACGAGGCCGAGCAGCTGTGTGACCGGTTGGTGATCATGGACCAGGGCAAGATCGTCGCCGAGGGCTCTCCCAGGCAGCTGATCGACAAGCACGTCGAGCGCGAGGTGGTCGAGCTGCGTTTCGTCGACGGCTCGCGCGACGGCGTCGAGAAGAAGCTCGAAGGGCTCGGTGCCCGCCTCGAGGTGCTGCCCGACCGCATCCTGGTCGACACGGAAGACGGGGAGGCAGCGGTCCGCGAAGTCCACGAGCGCGGCGTCGAGCCGGACAGCATCCTCGTTCGCCGCAGCACGCTCGAGGATGTCTTCCTCACGCTGACAGGGCGGACGCTTGTCGACTAGCCCCGCCACCGTCCCCAACCACGCCGAGCAGTCGGCGGCGGTGTTCTGGTGGTACGCGAGGTCGTACCGCCGCGTCTGGCGCGCCACGATCACGACCGGTCTGCTCAACCCCATCTTCTTCCTCGTGGCGATGGGGATCCTCTTGGGCGAGCTCGTCGACGACGCGGATGCCGATCTCGGCGGGCTGACGTATCTCGAGTTTGTCGCCCCGGGGCTGATTGCCGCACTCGCCATGCAGGTCGGCACGAACGAGGGCAGCTTCCCGGTGATGGCCGGTCTCCGGTGGGCGAAGACGTATCACGCCGTCGTGGCCACCCCAGTTCGCGTGCGCGAGCTGTACAGCGGCCTGCTCTCGTGGGCGGCGGCGCGCATCTTCGCCGCCGCGACCCTGTTCGCCTGCGTGGCGGCAATTGCCGGCGCCTTCCTCTCACCGCTGGCCGCGCTGACGCCGCTGGCAGCTGTTTTCTGCGGCCTCGCGTTTGCCGCTCCGATGGCCGCGCTCGCAGGAGGCATCGAGGACCACGCAGCAATGACGGCCGTCTTCCGCTTCGCCCTCCTCCCCATCTTCCTGTTCTCGGGCACGTTCTTCCCGATCGAAAACCTGCCCGACTGGCTGGAGCCGATTGCCTGGGCGACACCTCTGTGGCACGGCGTCTCGCTCTGCCGCGACCTCGCCACGGGCGACATCGAGGCGCTCTCGACGCTCGGCCACGTCGCGTACCTGGCCGCGATCACGATCGTCGGCTCGGTGCTCGCCGTCCGGTTCATCTCACGAAGGCTGCTCTCGTGAGCACGATCGCCGCGCCACCGCGGCGCAGCATCCCGCTCTGGGGCCCGCTCGCGGGACGCCTCGTCTACCGCAACATGGTCGTGGGCCGCCGCAGCTGGCTGCTTTTCGTCTCCGGCTTCTTCGAGCCCGTGTTCTTCCTCCTCGGAATCGGCCTGGGTGTCGGCGCGCTCGTCGGCGACGTGAGCTACGGCGGTGAGCTCGTCCCGTACAAGGAGTTCGTCGCCCCGGCGATGCTCGCGGCCTCGGCGATGAACGGCGCCGTCTTCGAGTCGACGATCAACGTATTCGCGAAGCTCAAGTGGATGAAGACGTACGACGGGGTTCTCGCCACGCCGCTCGGCATCCGCGACGTGGCGCTCGGTGAGCTGATCTACGCGCTCATTCGCGGAGGCGTCTACGCGGGCGCCTTTGTCGTGGTAATGCTCGCGATGGGGCTCGTCGGGTCGTGGTGGGCCGTGCTGGCCGTTCCGGCGGCTGTCCTAGTGGGCGCCGCTTTTGCTGCCGTCGGCCTGATCGGGGTCACGTTCATGCGCTCGTGGGCAGACTTCTCGATGATCGAGCTCGTGACGCTGCCGCTCTTTCTCTTCTCGGCGACGTTCGTGCCGCTCTCGGACTACCCGGCGGCGGCGCAGTGGATCGTCCCGCTGACGCCGCTGTACCACGGCGTCGAGCTGCTGCGAGCCCTGACGCTGGGCTCCGTGGGCTGGGTCACGCTCGTCCACGTCGCATACCTCGCTGTGATGGTCGTCGTCGGCCTCGCCATCGCCGACGGCCGCCTCGAGAAGCTGCTGCTCAAATAGCCGTGACGCGGGCGACGGCCTTGACGCCGTCGCCGGTCGTGAGCGCCAGGCAGTTGCCAAACCGTGCGAGCTCGATGTCGTCGCCGAGATCGATCGGCTGGTGGTAGTCCAGCTCGGCTCGCAGCCTGCCCGTCACCGGCAGCGTGTCTTCCACGGCCTGCCAGTGCACCACGTTGTTGACGTGGCCGTGGAGGTCGACGTCGGTCACGCGGAGTGGCCAGGACGTGCGCGGGGCGTCCCCTGGCGGATCGGGCAGTGCGAGCTTCGTCGAGACGTGGCGACCCCCCGCAGCGTCGGCGTAAACCCCGAAGTCCTCGATGCGCGCGGGCCGCTGCTCGGCGTCGAGGTGGATCCACACGCTGTCGACCTCGATTCGGCCGCCGGCGTCGCCCTTCACCGACCAGCGCCGCCCTGCTGCGATCGCCGCGACGCCGCTGCACCAGGTCGTCAGCTCGACCTCGGTGTCGCCGACGAACGGCTCGATCACGTCGAGCTGGATAGTGCGCACGAACCACAGATGCTCTGGCATCCCCCAGCCCGTCTCGGAGACGTCGTCGATGGCGATGTCCTGGAGAAAGCGCGCCACCGCATCGAGCCGCAAGCGTCCCTTTGCGTCCCTGTCCGACAAGCGGATGCGCCGTGTCCTCTTCACGGTGCGAGCCGCGGTGGGCGTGGGAATCCGCGGGTCGAGCATCGGCCGAACGTATCGGACGGACGTTTCGAAGTGCGATAATCGCTTCATGACGATGCCCGACGTGGGACGCTGTATCGGATCGGGCGAGGCGCCGCGCGAAGGCACCGAGCACGACAACTCGGGCCACGCGACGGGAGTTTGCGTCGCATGTTCCGGCCGTTTCGAGGTCGAGCACGGCAAGGTCGTCGCACACGAGAGCGCGCCGGTCGACAAGCGAGAACACCTGCCGGGTCACTGAACCGGCAACGGGACGAAGAAACGCGGAGCTAGGGGGCTCGCTCGAGCGGCCACACCTCGACGACCCCGTGGGCCACGGCACACGGGGTCTTCGAAGCCAGCTCGACGGCTTCTTCAGCGCTCGAGGCTTCGATGAGTGCGAATCCCGCGACGGGAAGCTCGGAGCCCATGTACGGGCCGTCTTCTGCGCTCACGGCGGAATCGTCATGGTTTCGAACCTGCACGGGCTGACCCGCAACGCCGATCACCGCACCCTGGGCGCTCAACATCCGATCGTGCGCGTGGGCTGCGTCACGCACAGCCAGGCTGGTCCGGTCGTACCCAGCGCGGTCTCCGTACGCGATCAAGATGAATCTCGGCATCGCCCTTCGTTGTCCAGTACCCGGCGAGCACCGAGCGAAACCGTACGAAAACGAGTACGAAGTTTCGCCGCGCAACCAGTCCCGCCTGCTCCCCCAGACCACCGCCACTGCGACGCCAACCTGCGCCACACAGGGACTTTCAAGCTCCCCGGGTTGGACTCGAACCAACAACCC
Source organism: uncultured Actinomycetes bacterium (assembly GCA_963704335.1). Lineage (GTDB taxonomy): Bacteria > Actinomycetota > Thermoleophilia > Gaiellales > Gaiellaceae > PALSA-612. The sequence goes on along the minus strand of OY969889.1, from coordinate 2,385,053 downwards.
TCCGGTTAACAGCCGGATGCTCTGCCAATTGAGCTACCGGGGACCGACCGCCAAGCGGCGCAGCCAGTCTAGCCGTTGCCCAGAGCTGTTCTGAGGGCTCGCGCGGCGCGCTCGGGGTCTGGTGCGTGGCCGATTGCGCGCACCACTGCAATCCTCGTCGCCCCGGCCGCGACTACCTCACCAACGTTCGTCTCATCGATGCCGCCGATGGCGAACCAGGGTTGACGCGCATGAGCGGCGGCGTAACGGACGAGCTCCAGGCCCACCGCCGGTCGACCCTCCTTCGTCGGCGTCTCGCACACGGGTCCGACGCCGATGTAGTCCGCATCGGCCGCGTCGATCTCCTCCGGTCGCGTGCGTCGACTGGCCAACGGCCGCGCAGAGCCGGCGAGCGGCGTCGACCGGGAGATCGTCCTGCCCGAGATGCACGAAGTCCGCCTCGCAGAGGATCGCCAGGTCCGGTCGGTCGTTGACGACGAGCGGGACTCCGAGCTGCATCGTGACGTCGCGTGCCTCCTGGAGGCGCGGTAGGAGCGCCGCGTCTGCCAGCCCCTTCTCGCGGATCTGGACGATGTCCACGCCTCCGCGGACGGCCGCCTCGATGAGCTCCGCGAGATCGTCCCGCGCGGGCGCGATCAGGTAGAGGCGCTCATCCACCAGCGACGGGGCGGGCGACGACGAGCGAGTCGCCCTCTTCGAGCCCGAGAAGGGCGTACAGATCTCGCTCGACGGGCTCGCCGTTTCGCTCCACGAGCGCGTACGGGCCGGCTACGCCGAGCTGCTCGAGCAGAGCTGCGACCGTCGCGTCGGCCTCGACGTCCACCCCGCGGCCGTTGACGATGACCTTCACCGGCTGACGAGACCGGTGATCGGGCTCGAGGGCCTCGCCACCTCGGACTCCTCGATCAGCCCGGCCAGGCGAGCAGACCGCCCCGCCTCCACCGCAAGCTTGAACGCGCGCGCCATCGCCGGCGGATCGTCGGCGAGCGCGATGGCGGTGTTCACGAGCACGCCCTCGGCGCCGAGCTCCATGCTTTCGGCCGCCTGGGAGGGCGCGCCGATGCCTGCGTCGACGATCACCGGCACCTCGGCCTGCTCGATCATGATCTCGATCGTGTGTCGCAGCTTGAGGCCGCGCCCACTGCCGATCGGCGACGCCAGCGGCATCACGGTCGCGCAGCCGGCGTCCTCGAGCTTCCGCTGAAGCACGGGGTCCGGCTGGACGTACGGCAGCACGGTGAAGCCCTCGCCGACGAGAGTGCGAGCCGCCTCCAGCGTCTGCTCGCCGTCCGGAAGCAGGTAGCGCGGGTCGGGAATCACCTCGAGCTTGATCCAGTCGGGCAGTCCACCTGCCCTGGCGAGGCGCGCCACGCGGACGGCCTCGTCCGCCGTCTCACAGCCGGCCGTGTTCGGCAGCAGCAGGACACCTTCCGGCAGCCAGTCGGTGATGACTTCGGAGTCGCGATCCAGGTCGATGCGCCGCACGGCGATCGTCACCAGCTCGCAGTCCGACGCGAGAACAGCATCCCGCATCACCTCGAACGACGAGTACTTGCCCGTGCCCGTTATCAGCCGCGAGCGGAACTCGCGACCGGCGATGACAAGCGGGTCTTCTGCCACCTAGACAAGGCTACCGACGGCCTCGTGGATGCGTTCCAGCGCATCGATGAGGTCGGCACGCGTCGGGTCTGCGGCCAGCTGGCGGCGGATGTGGCGCTCGCGGAGACGGAGCAGAAGCTCCTTGGTGGTCTGCTCGTCGATCTCCTCTGTAGCGGCACGTGCGTCAAGCTCCGCGAGCAGCGGCACGAGCTCGGCCGCGGGCTCGCCGGGCTCGACGAGATGGGCCCGGAGTGCGCGGTTGAGCTCGCTGTCGAAGTGCTCCGGCGCCAGCTCCGCGAGCAGTTGCACCGACGCCTGGTGCGCGATGCAGCCGGCCAGCGCATCACGCTCGAGCCTCCCCCCCGCCTCGAGCACCTTCGCGGACACCGTGCCCGTCGAAGCCGCCCGACTCCTCGGGGCCAGCCCGGCCTGCGTTTCCGCCGGCAGGTCGAGCCGGTCGGCGACGAGCCGCATGGCGTCCTGCCGCTCCGGCGAGTCCTCGAAGTCCGAGAGCACCTCCCGGACGCGCACGAACGCCTCCTGGCGATCCGCAGCGCGGTCGAGCTCGATGCGCACGCGGTAGAAGACGTAGCTCTCCGCACGGCCGAGCAGCTCGCCGAAGCTCTCTGCCGCATCGGCCGGGTCGAGCCCAGGCGCCAGCGGCACGACCTTCACCTCGAAGCCCAGACTCGCCGCCAGCTCCATGCCGCGGAGCGTCGCCGCCTGCCCCGCCGCGTCTGCGTCGAAGCACAGATACAACCGCCGGGTGAGGCGCTTGAGCTCTGCGAGCTGCCTCTCGGTGAGCGCGGTGCCCATGGATGCCACCGTTGGCTCGAGGCCCGCCTGGCGGAGCGCGATCGCGTCCGTGTTGCCCTCGACCACGATCGCCCGCTCCTCCTTCGCGATCGCCTGGCGTGCCAGGTGCAGCCCGTAGAGGACTGATGACTTGTGGAAGAGGTCGCCCTCTGGCGAGTTGACGTACTTCGCCTGCAGCGGATCGTCCTCGCGCAACTTACGCGCGCTGTAACCGACAACGCGGCCGCGCGCGTCGGCCAGCGGGAACATCAGCCTCCCCGAGAAGTAGTCGTTGCCGCGGCGGTTGGCGAGCCCGGCAGCAGCCAGCTCGGGCCGGGTGAATCCTTTCTCGGCAGCCTTGCGCGCAAGCGCCGGGGCGGTCGGCGAGAGCCCCAGCCGGAACTCGCGGCAGATCTCGTCGTCGAGCCCGCGTTCGGCGAGGTACGCACGCACCGGCTCGCCTGCCACCGTCTCCCAGAGGTAGCGCTCGTAGAAGGACGTCGCCTGCTCGAGCACCGCGTACAGCCGGTCGCGCCGTTTGCGCGCTGCGTCCGCCGCCGGCGACGTCTCTTCGTATTCGAGCGGCACGCGAAAGCGGTCGCCGAGCCACTCGATGGCGCCGGCGAAGTCGAGATTCTCCGTCTCCCTCACGAACGAGATGAGGTCGCCGCCCTTGCCGCAGCCGAAGCAGTAGAAGAGCTTGTCGAGCGGATTGACAGAGAAGCTGGGCGTCCGCTCCTCGTGGAATGGACAGCGCCCTACGTACCGCGCGCCTGCCTTCCTCAGTTGTGTCCGGCCGCCGACGACGTCCAGCATGTCGGCGGTCGCCTTGACTGCTTCCACCGACTCCTCCTTGATCCGGGCCACCGCCTGAGCCTACCGCGCGTCCACGTCGTACTCTTTCGCGGTGTCTCGCAGAGAGCGCAAGGTCGTCACGGTCCTGTTCTGCGACCTCGTCGGCTTCACGTCACAGGCGGAGTCCATGGACCCTGAGGACGTCGAGGAGCTCCTCGCGCCCTATCACTCGCGCCTGCGCGCCGAGCTGGAACGTCACGGCGGCACCGTGGAGAAGTTCATCGGAGACGCCGTGATGGCGCTGTTCGGTGCTCCCGTCGCCCACGAGGACGACCCCGAGCGCGCCGTCCGCGCCGCGCTTGCGATCCGTGACTTCGCGCACGAGGACGGGCTCGAGCTCCGCGTGGGGATAACGACGGGCGAGGTACTGGTACGCCTGGACGCCCAGCCTGGAGCCGGAGAGGGCATGGCCTCGGGGGACGTCGTCAATACCGCGGCCCGTCTCCAGAGCGCCGCACCGGTCAACGGGGTGCTCGTGGATGAGACGAGCTTCCGGGCTACGCGCCACGCGATCGAGTTCACCGAAGCGCCCGCGGTAGAGGCGAAAGGCAAGTCGGAGCCGGTCTCCGTGTGGCTGGCCGATGATGTGCGGGCACGTCCGGGAGTCGACGTCGAGCACGAGGCTCGCTCGGAGCTCGTCGGCCGCGAGCAGGAGCTCGCCGTCCTCCGCGATGCACTCGGCCGTGCGCGCAGCGCCCGCGCATCCCAGCTCGTAACGCTGGTCGGGGTGCCGGGCATCGGAAAGAGCCGACTCGTCCACGAGCTGCGCCAGACCGTGCAGGACGATCCCGAGCTGATCACGTGGCGACAGGGCCGCTGCTTGGCGTACGGCGACGGCGTCACGCTGTGGGCCCTCGGCGAGATCGTCAAGGCGCAGGCCGGAATTCACGAGCAGGATCAGGCGACCGAGGCAGCCGAGAAGATCGGTCGAGCTGTCGACGAGCTGCTGACGGACAGTGCCGACGCATCGTGGGTTAGGTCGAATCTCCTGGCGCTGGTCGGGCTCGGCGGAGAAAGCGAGCTCGGTGAAGACCGCGGCGGCCAGGCATTCGCGGCGTGGCGGCTCTTCTTCGAGGCGATGGCCGAACGGCGGCCGCTCGTGCTCGTCTTCGAAGACCTCCACTGGGCCGATGAAAGCCTGCTCGACTTCATCGACGAGCTCGTCGATTGGGTGACCGACGTGCCGCTGCTCGTCGTGGCGACGTCACGCCCCGAGCTACTCGAGCGGCGACCCGGTTGGGGCGGCGGCAAGCTCAACGCGACGACGCTCGCCGTTACCCCGCTCTCCGATGAGGAGACAGCGCGGCTGATCGCAGGACTCCTCGACCGGCCCGTTCTCGATGCGAACGCGCAGCAGGTCCTCCTCGAGCGAGCTGGGGGCAACCCGCTTTACGCGGAACAGTTCTCGGAGCTGTTCCTCGAGCAGGGCTCGACCGACGAGCTTCCCCTCCCGGAGACGCTCCAGGGCATCATCGCCGCCCGACTGGACGGTCTCACGCTGGACGAGAAGGAGCTGCTCCGGGACGCCTCGGTGATCGGGAAGGTGTTCTGGGTGGGCGCACTCGAACAGGATGGCGACGCGGCCGCGATCCTCCACGCGCTGGAGCGCAAGGGGTTCGTTCGCCGGCAGCGGCGCACGTCGGTAGAAGGTGAGACGGAGCTCGCCTTCGCCCATGCCCTCGTCCGCGACGTTGCGTACGGACAGATCTCCCGTCCCGATCGTGTCGAGAAGCACAGCTACGTCGCACGCTGGATCGAAAGCCTCGGGCGGCCGGAGGACCACGCCGAAATGCTCGCTCACCACTGGCGTTCGTCGCTCGAGCTCGCGCAAGTGTCGGGCAAGGAGACACCGGAGCTCGTCGACGCGACGCGCCTGGCTCTTCGCGATGCGGGCGACCGCGCGGTAGCTCTCAACGCATTCGGAGCGGCGAAGGCGTACTACACCGAGGCTCTCTCGATCTGGCCCGAAGAATCATCGGATCGGGCAGACCTGCTCTTCCGACGCGCCGGAGCTCTGTACGCCACCGCCGATGAAGGGCGTGTCAGTGCGCTCGAGGAGGCACGCGACGCGCTTCTGGCAGGCGGGGACCGCGAGACGGCCGCAGAGGCCGAGGCATACCTCTCTCGAGTTGCCTGGTATGCAGGGCAGCGCGACGCGGCTCAGGCTCACGTCGACCGGGCCGCCGAACTCGTCGACGGCGCGGGGCCGTCCATCGCGAAAGCGCGCGTGCTGGCGTTTGCGGCCCGTCTTCGCTTCCTCGCGGGCGACCTCGACGAGGGGATCAGGATCGCAGACGAGGCGCTCGCCCTCGCAGACGAACTGGAGCTCGACGAGCTTCGTGCGCACGCGCTCACAACCGTTGGTTCCGCGAAGACGAGACAGGAGGGGACCGGGCTGGCGGAGCTGGAACGTGCCCTCGAGATCGCCACCTCGCTCAACTCTCCGCTCGTCTCCAACGTCCTCACCAACCTGGGGGTCCAAGCGAGTCAGCGTGGGGACCTTCGTCGAGCAGGCGCTCTCTACCGCGAAGGAGTCCAGGCCGGCGAGCGGTTCGGCGACAGGGATAGCGCGCGATTCATCCGAGGAAACCTCATGTACATCGACTTCTTCCTGGGCAACTGGGACCAGGTCGTTGCCGATGCCGACCGCTTCATCACCGAGTGTGAGACGTCGCCCCACTACATGGAGGGAGCCGCCAGGGTCATGCGTGGGTACCTCCGGCTCGCGCGAGGCGACCAGGTGGGTGGGCTCGCGGACCTCGAGCGGAATCTCGCGCTCGCTCGTGCCGTGATGGATCCGCAACGGTTGGCCCCGGCCCTCCTTCAGTCGGCGCGGGGATTGGCGATGGTCGGCCGGACCGACGAGGCTCGTACGGTGGCCATGGAGGGCCTGGCATTCCTTCGGAATTACCCCGACCTCGGGGAGTACGCCGGCCAGATTGCAGGATTCGCGAAGCAGCTCGGGATCCGCGACGAGATTCAGGAGATCGTCGCTCAAGCGCCCGACAACTTCTGGACGAGAGCGGCGGTCGCTGCGGCCGCGGGGGACTTCATCAGGGCAGCCGACATCCACGCTGAGTACGGCGCGGTGGCCATCGAAGCGGGAGAACGCTTCCACGCGGCGGAGGAGCTGATCGCCGAGGGACGTCGCCATGAGGGAGAGGCGCAGCTAGAGAAGGCCCTCGCCTTCTACCGCTCAGTCGGCGCGACCTTCTACGTAGAGCGCGCCGAGGCACTGCTCCGACAGACGGCAACCGCATGAGCGAGTCGCGCCAGGAACGCAAGGTCGTCACGGTCGTCTTCTGCGATCTCGTGGGCTTCACGTCGAGGGCGGAGACGTTGGACCCGGAGGACGTTGCGGCGATTCTTCGCCCGTACCACGAGCGCGTTCGCACAGAGCTCGAGCGCTACGGCGGCACGGTGGAGAAGTTCATCGGCGACGCAGTGATGGCGCTCTTCGGCGCGCCCGTTGCGCACGAGGACGACCCCGAGCGCGCGGTTCGCGCCGCGCTCGCCATTCGCGAGTTCGCGACGGAGAACGAGCTCGAGCTCCGTGTGGGAATCACGACGGGCGAAGCCCTGGTCCAGCTCGATGCACAGCCGGATGCCGGCGAAGGCATGGCCTCCGGGGACGTCGTGAACACGGCCGCGCGTCTTCAGAGCGCCGCGCCGGTCAACGGCGTGCTGGTCGACGAGACCACGTACCGGGCGACGCGTCACGCCGTCGACTACGAGGACGCAGACGCTGTCGAAGCGAAGGGCAAAACGGAGGCGATCGCAGTGTGGGAAGCCCAGACAGCGCACTCGCGCTTCGGTGTCGACGTCGCGCACGAGGCACGCGCGGAGCTCGTTGGCCGCGAGCGCGAGCTAAGTGTCATCCGCGATGCCTTCGAGCGCGCACGGCACGAGCGAACGCCGCAGCTGCTCACGCTCGTCGGCGTACCGGGCATCGGTAAGAGCCGCCTGGTGTACGAGCTGTCGCAAATCGCCGACGCCGATCCCGAGCTCGTCACCTGGAGACAGGGGCGCTGCCTGGCGTACGGCGACGGCGTCACGCTGTGGGCGCTCTCGGAGATCGTCAAGGCGCAGGCGGGCGTCGTCGAGCAAGACTCGCCTGCAGAGGTCGAGCAGAAGCTTCGTGAGGCTGTTGCCGAGGTCCTGGCGGACACCGGCGATTCGAACTGGGTCGAATCGCAGCTGCGCTCACTCGTCGGCCTTTCGGCCGAGTCCGAACTCGGCGACGATCGCCGCCAGTCGGCCTTCGCCGCCTGGAGGCGCTTTCTCGAGGCGATGGCCGAGCAGCGGCCGCTCGTCGTCGTCTTCGAGGACATCCACTGGGCGGACGAGAGCCTGCTCGACTTCGTGGACGAGCTCGTCGACTGGGTCACGGACGTGCCGCTGCTGGCGGTCGCGACTGCAAGGCCCGAGCTCCTCGAACGGCGGCCCGGCTGGGGTGGCGGCAAGCTCAATGCGACGACGCTCGCGCTCCCGCCGCTCAACGAGGACCAGACGGCAGTCCTCCTCGCGCAGCTACTGGAGCGATCCGTCCTGCCCGCCGAGTCGCAGCAGGCGCTGCTCGAACGTGCAGGCGGCAATCCCCTCTATGCCGAGCAGTTCGCCGAGCTCTTCCTCGAACGGGGCTCGGCCGACGAGCTGGGGCTTCCCGAGACGCTCCAGGGCATCATCGCGGCCCGCCTCGACGGCCTTGCCGACACCGAGAAGGGCCTGCTGCGCGACGCCGCCGTCATCGGCAAGGTGTTCTGGGCGTCCGCCGTTCGCAACGGCTTGGATCCGTCGACGACCCTGCACTCGCTCGAGCGCAAGGGATTCGTGCGCCGCCAGAAACGCTCGTCCGTCGAAGGGGAGACCGAGTTCGCGTTCGCACACGCTCTCGTCCGCGACGTCGCCTACGGCCAGATCGCGCGCGCCGACCGCGCCCAGAAGCACCGCGATGTCGCGGAGTGGATCGAAGACCTGGGGCGCCCGGAAGACCATGCCGAGATGCTCGCGCATCACTGGCACTCGGCGTTCGAGCTGGCTCGTGCCGCAGGCATGGAAGCTCCCGAGCTTGCGGACAAGGCTCGCGTGGCTCTCCGGGAAGCCGGCGACCGCGCGACGTCTCTCAATGCCTATCCCACGGCCGAGAAGTACTACGCGGAGGCACTCGCCCTCTGGCCCGATGATGACCCCGAGCGCGCGGTTCTTCTGTTCCGTCGAGCCAGGTCACTTCACCTCACGGGGGACGACCGACGACAGGACGCGCTCAAGGAGGCACGTGACGCGTTGCTCGCCGTCGGCCAGGCGGAGCCCGCGGCCGAGGCGGAGGCGTTCCTGGCCAATGGGGCGTGGTACCAGGGTGACCGTGATTCGGCGCAGCAGCACTTCTCGCAGGCGGAAGCCCTCGTCTCCGGGGCCAGTGCCTCGGCGTCGAAGACGCGCGTGCTCGCACTCTCCGCCCGCTTTCGGATGCTCAAGGGAGACCACGAGCAGGCGATCACCGTGGCTCGAGATGCTCTGGAGATCGCAGAGGCGCTCGAGCTCGACGAGCTTCGGGCGCACGCACTCACGACCATCGGCTCCGCGAAGTTCCACATCGAGCTCTCGACCGGCCGCCCGGAGCTCGAACAAGCGCTCGAGATCGCCCTCGCGGTCGACTCGCCGATCGCGGCGGTAACGCTGAACAACCTCGCAGTCATGGGGATCTGGGAGGGGAACTTCGTTCGCGCCCACGGGGCCTACCCCGAGGGACAACGGATTGCGGAACGCTTCGGCGACAGGGACTCCGCTCGCTTCATGCGAAGCAACTGGATCTACGCGTCATATGTGTTGGGCCGCTGGGACGAAGCGCTGCAAGCTGCAGATGACTTCATCCTCGAGTGCGCGTCGTCGCCCCACTACGGGGAGGGGCTCGCTCGGGACGCCAGGGCTGAGATAAGAGTCGCCCGGGGAGACTTCGAAGGAGCACGGGAGGACCTCGCGTTCATTCTCGAGCACGCCCGTCGCATCCAGGATCCGCAGAGACTCCTGCCGGCGGTCGCACACGCGCCAGTGCTTCACCTCGTGCTCGGAGAGGAGGGCGAGGCGCGTGAGCTGGCAGCCGAAACGCTCGCGCTGGCGCGCGACCACATCCAGATGGCCGCAGCCGCGAATCATCTGATGTTCGTGGCGGGGCGGTTTGGACTTCGCGACGCCTACCGTGAGATCGTCGAGCAGGCGCCTGAGGGCCCGTGGAAGGATCTCAGTCTTGCCGGAGCAAGCGGCGATCTCCAGCGTGCGGGTGATCTCTACGCGTCGTTCGGCAGCCCCCCTTTCGAAGCTCTAGCACGGCTCTTCGGCGGAGAGGACCTCATAGCGACGGGCCGCCGCGCCGAAGGCGAGGCCGAGATCGAGCGGGCGCTTGCGTTCCACCGCTCGGTGGGCGCGACGTTCTACGTCCAGCGCGGCGAAGCGCTGCTGGCCCACGCAGCAACCGGATGAACGAGGCCCGCCGGGAGCGGAAAGTCGTGACCGTCGTCTTCTGCGACCTCGTCGGTTTCACGCAGCAGGCGGAGTCGATGGACCCCGAGGACGTGGCCGACATCCTCCGTCCGTACCACGCCCGCGTTCGGGAAGAGCTCGAACGCTACGGCGGCACGGTGGAGAAGTTCATCGGAGACGCTGTGATGGCGCTGTTCGGCGCGCCGGTCGCGCACGAGGACGACCCCGAGCGTGCCGTACGGGCAGCTCTCGCGATCCGCGACTTCGCCACCGAAGACGGTCTCGAGCTCCGTGTCGGCATCACCACAGGCGAGGCTCTCGTTCAGCTCGACGCACAACCCGACGCCGGTGAAGGCATGGCGTCGGGTGACGTCGTCAACACCGCCTCGCGCCTGCAATCGGCAGCGCCGGTCAACGGCGTCCTCGTCGACGAGACGACATACCGGACGACGCGTGCCGCGGTCGACTACGCGCCGGCCGAGGCGGTCGAGGCGAAGGGCAAGACGGAGCCGATCGTGGTCTGGGAGGCGAGAGCCGCCCATTCGAGGCTCGGCGTGGACGTGGCCCACGAGGCGCGCTCGGAGCTCGTCGGCCGGGCGCGCGAGCTCGGGCTCGTCCGCGATGCTTTCTTGCGCACCCGCGATGAGCGCACACCACACCTCCTGACCCTTGTAGGCGTTCCCGGGATCGGGAAGAGCCGCCTCGTGTACGAGCTCCAGCGGATCGTCGATGCCGAGCCCGAGCTCATCACGTGGCGTCAGGGACGCTGTCTCGCCTACGGGGACGGCGTCACGCTCTGGGCGCTCGGCGAGATCGTCAAGGCGCAGGTGGGCATCGTCGAGAAGGACTCGACCACCGAGATCGCGGCGAAGATCCACGACGCCGTCCTCGACACACTCTCCGGCACGGGCGATGAAGGGAGGGTCGAAGCCCAGCTCCTCGCCCTGCTCGGGCTCGGCGAGGAGGCCCAGCTCGGTGGCGACGACCGTCGAAACGAGGCCTTCGCCGCCTGGCGGCGCTTCCTCGAGGGAATGGCGGAGCAACGGCCGCTCGTGCTCGTCTTCGAGGACATCCACTGGGCCGACGAGACCCTTCTCGACTTCGCGGACGAGCTCGTCGATTGGGTGACGGGCGTGCCGCTCCTCGTCCTCGCGACCGCTCGGCCGGAACTGCTCGAGCGGCGGCCCGGTTGGGGCGGCGGCAAGCTCAACGCCACGACGCTCGCTCTCTCGCCATTGACTGACGAGCAGACGGGTGAGTTGATCGAGCGGTTGCTTCCCCAGTCGCTGCTCGCGGCCGAATCACAGCAGGCGCTCCTCGAGCAAGCCGGAGGGAACCCGCTGTACGCGGAGCAGTTCGTCGAGCTGTACACGGAGCAAGGCTCGACGGACAAGCTCGCGCTGCCGGAGACCCTTCAGGGCATCATTGCCGCGCGCCTCGACGGGCTCCCGCAGGTCGAGAAGGGGCTCCTTCAGGATGCCGCCGTCGTCGGCAAGGTCTTCTGGGCGAGCGCGATCGGGCGCGATACCGAAGCGTCGAGGACACAGCTGCACTCGCTCGAGCGCAAGGGGTTCGTGCGCCGTCAGCGGCGCTCGTCGCTCGAGGGCGAGAGCGAGTTTGCCTTCGCACACGCACTCGTGCGCGACGTCGCCTACGGGCAGATCGCGCGCGCCGACCGCGCCGCCAAGCACCGCGCGACGGCCGAGTGGCTCGCCGAACTCGGGCGGCCGGAGGATCACGCCGAGATGCTCGCCTACCACTGGAGGTCGGCGCTCGAGCTCGTCCGCGCCTCCGGCGGTGACGACGCCGAGCTCGCCGAGCGAACTCGGCTCGCACTCCGCGATGCCGGTGATCGCGCGTACGCATTGAACGGCCACCGCGTGGCGGTGGTCCAGTACGAGGACGCGCTGACGCTATGGCCGGAAGACGACAAAGAGCTGCCGGACCTCCGGTTTCGTCTCGCGCGGGCGCTCCACGGAGCGTACGACGACCGGGCGGACGAAGCTCTCGCGACCGCCCGGGACGCGTTGCTGGCAATCGGAGACACGGACCGCGCCGGGGAAGCGGAGTCGCTCAGTGCCCATGTCGCGTGGCACCGGGGGCAGGGCGAGCTCGCTAGCGCGAGGCTGTCGCGCGCCGAAGAGCTCGTCGGCGACTCCGTCACGGCATCGGCGGCTCGGGTCCTCGCCACATCCGGCCGCATGCACGTGATCGCCGGCGAGATGGGCGACGGCCGAAGGGTTGCGGAAGCTGCGCTCCAAATCGCCGAGCAGCTCGGCCTGGACGAATTGCGCGCGCACGCGCTGACGACGGTGGGCATGGCGAAGCGCTACATGGACGATCCGTCAGGAATCGAGGACATGGAGCGAGCCCTCGCCCTCGCGCTCGAGATCGACTCCCCGGTCGCGGTGGCCACCATGAACAACCTCGGCGTACAGGCGACCATCGCCGGTGACATGCGGCGCGGCGAGGAGCTCCACATGGAGTCCCTGCGACTCGCAACGCGCTTCGGTGACAGCGCCAACGCCCGCTTCATGCGAGGGAACATGATCTTCGTGTCCTTCGTGCGCGGGCGCTGGGAGTCCGCACTGGAAGGTGCCGAGGCGTTCATCGGCGAGTGCGAAGCCGGTTCTCCACACACCCTGGAGCAAACTGCGCGCGCCGCGCGAGGAATGATCCGTCTCGCGCGCGGGGACCACGACGGCGCGCTTGCCGACCATGAGCGCATGCTCGCGCTGGGCCGAGAGCGTCAGCAGGCCGAGGGCCTTGTCGCGGGACTGGCGATGCTTGCTGTCACGCAGGCTGAACTGGGGATGGTCGAGGAAGCTCGCGACCTCCTCGGAGAGCTCGTTCCGCTGGTGCGCGACCACGGTGTGTACGCACGCTCAGCACAGGCGGCCCTGTTCGCCAGTCCTCTCGACGTGCCCGAGGATCTCCGCGGGGCGATCGTAGGCTCGATGGGCGAGAGCACGACCTTGTGGCAGAACGTCATCGCCAGCGCTCTCGATGGCGACCTCGGCATTGCTGCCGATCAGCTCGCGGCGATGGGATCGCCGACGATGGAAGCTCGCTTCCGTCTCTACGGCGGAGCGCGCATGCTCGAAGAAGGTCGAACGGGCGAAGGAGAGATCGAGCTCGAGAAGGCGCTCGCGTTCTACCGTTCGGTCGGTGCGACCTTCTATGTCGAGCGCGGCGAACGGCTATTGGCTGAAGCGCAGGGCGCTTCTGCATAGGTCATGACGCGCCGCCGCTTCGAGGACGGCGAGCTCATCTCGAACGCATTGCCGGCGTGGCGGATGCGCGTTGATCCGCCGCTCTGGTACGCCGGAGCCAGCAGCTTCGACATCAAAGGCGTCGCGCTCGCGGAACGCCACTACTTCGTGGATGTGGACGGTCCGAGTGTCCGCAGGATGCTCGTCGTCCAGTTCGAGGGGTTCCTGGACTCGAATGACGAGGTGTATAGATACGGCCTCCCTGATCCTGTGACGCTCGGCGGCGAGACGTACGGCAGCTGGGTGTTCGGCTTCTCGGTGGCCGACGCGACGGCCCCCGAGCTCGCCGACACACTGCACGTCCTCTCCGGCCATGGCCTAGAGTTGGAGGACGAGCAGATCTTCTTTCGCCTGGCCCGCATCGTCGGCGACGACGCCCGGCACGAGGTCCTCATCTTCTACCACGAGAACGTTCGCGACTTGGGACATTCGCTCGATGAGCTCTGTGAGGACGGCGCCGCGCGGCCGGAGTTCGCCGACGTCGCCCAGGCGCTCCGGCAGCGCGCGCTCGCATCGTTTTCGATCGCAGGCGGGGACGGACGCTACAGCGATTCTGCGTAGCTGAGCGCGAAGCGGTCGGTCATGCCGGCGAGGAAGCCGACCGCCTCGTCGACGTCGTCACCCCGCTCGATGAGGTGGTCGAATATTCGCCGCACGACCTCGTGCGCACGTCGGTGCTCTCCCTCTACCTGTGGCCCGAGATAGACGCGCTCGAACATGAAGGAGCGCAGCGAAAGCATGGCCTCCCCAACGTCCGGGCTCTGAACGATGTCGCCGGTGGCGGCAGATGTATCGACGAGATCGCGTACGAGTCGGTCGATGCGGATCGAGCCGGTCGCCCCGAGCAGGACGATCTCGTCGCGCGGCAGATCGCCGTCGCGCAGCAAGCCGAAGCGGATGGCGTCGTCGATGTCGTGGTTGATGTACGCGACGCGATCGACGATGCGCACGATCCTCCCCTCCATCGTCTCCGGTTCCTGGTCGCCCGTGTGCGCGAGGATGCCGTCGCAGACCTCGTGCGTGAGGTTGAGCCGTCGCGCAATGACGAGCGAGTGCTCGTTGTGGCGGAAGTGCCGGCCGCTGTGCTCGTGCAAGGCGATGTCCAAGGCCTCCTCCCCGGCATGGCCGAACGGCGTGTGACCCATGTCGTGGCCGAGCCCGATCGCCTCCACAAGGTCCTCGTTGAGTCGCAGCGCGCGGGCGACGACACGCGAGATCGCCGACGTCTCGAGCGTGTGCGTCATGCGCGTGCGGTAGTGGTCGCCCTCCGGGTCGATGAAGACCTGCGTCTTCCCCTTCAGCCGCCGGAACGGCTTCGAGTGGACGATGCGGTCGCGGTCGCGCTGGAACGGCGTGCGCACAGAGCTTTCTTCTTCCGGCTCATCGCGGCCCCGCGTCTCGTACGAACGGACGGCGAGCGGCGAAAGGCTCTCCTCGAGCTCGTGGATCCGCTGCTCGAAGGCGGTGCCTCCTGGCCCGTCGGCGTTCACGAGGCCAGCGTAGTCGCGCGCAGGTGCGGCAGGGCCGCGGCCGCGAACAGCGCCGCGAAGGCAAGCCCGGCCGCCGTGAAGCCCCCGATAGCGAGCGCCATGCCACCGACCGCCGCTCCGATGAAAGAGCCGAACTGGATTGCTGCGGCGCGAACGCCGGTGACGCCGAGGCGGAGCTCCGGCGCCAGGTTCAAGCCGCGTGCACCTCCGGCCAGCGTTCTTCCACCGGCGAGAAACGAGAGTGCGCCGAAGAGCAGAAGGCTCACCCAGGCGTCCGGCCGCACGGTGCCGAGCATCGAGGTGACGACCGCGGATGCAAGGGCGAGGGTCACGAGCAGTAGCCGTCCGCGCTCTTCCACCCAGCGGCGGAACACGAGATTGCCCGGGACATAGGCCAACGCCCCGACCCCAAGTGCCAGGCCGGTCGCCGCGACCGAGAGCCCGTGCTCCTCGACGAAGAGAGCGCCGACGAACAGCAGTACGCCCATCCACGCGGAATAGGCGAGGAGCTCGCCCAGAGACCAGCGCACGACACCAGGCTCGCCGAGGACTCTCCGCAGACCGGCCCGCACTACCCCGGGAGGCGACGGATGTCGCAACACGAGAGCGCCGATGCCCGCGAGTGCCAGCACAAGCGGCACGGCGACCCACGCCCAGCGCCAGCTCACGTGACCGGCAGCTCCGGCGATCGGCATGCCGAAAATCCAGGCCAGTGGCGGGCCCAGCAACGCAACGGCGAGCACGCGCGAACGCTCGTCCGGTCTGCTCCAGTCGGCCACTGCCGCCACCGCCGCCGAGTACGTCAGCCCCACGCCGATGCCGATCGGAATCTGAGCGACCGCCAACACTGCGAAGTGTGGGGCAAGGGCGCTCAGCGCAGTGCCGACGGCGACGAGGACGAGCCCTCCCAGGAGCAGCTCCCGGAGGCCCATACGTGCGGCAGCGAGACCTGTCAGAAGAGCAGTCGCGCCGGCGGTGAGGCCCGAGATCGTGCGCAGTTGCCCTGCGATGGCGGTCGAGATGTCGAAATCGGCTGCGATCGACGCGAGAATCGGCGTCAGCGCCAGCAGCGCCGCCTGCGAGGCGGCGAGACACAGCGCCAGCGTCGCCGCCGTCGCGTGACGTTGCGACATCAAATGATGATGGGGACCGTCCCGCCGTCGGCGCTCCACGCGGCGCCGGTCACGTAACTCGCGCGATCCGAGCAGAGGAACACGATGATCGAGGCAATCTCGTCGGGCTCCGCGAGTCGGCCCAACGGCCTACCTGCACCGACCTTGGCCAGGACCTCGCCGCGCTCCCCGCCCTGCTGGTCGGCGAGGCCACCCTCGCCGAGCCAGGCATCGGTCGCGGTCGGCCCGGGCGTGACCGCGTTGCAGCGAATCCCGTCCCCGGCGTAGAGGTCGGCAACGAGCCTCGACAGGGAGAGCACGGCCGCCTTCGTCACCGAGTAGTGAGGCATGCCGGTCGACGGCCGCTTGCCCGCCGTCGAGGACACGTTGACGATTGCCGCTGCGTTCGCGTCGCGTAGGTGTGGCAGAGCAGCGCGAATCGTCCGCACATAGCTCATGACGTTCAGCTGCCAGTACGCGTCCCACTCGTCGTCGGCGACGTCCTCGAAGCGGGCCTGCCGCGCGATGCCCGCATTGTTGACGAGCACATCCAGCCCCCCGAGAGCGGCCGCTGTCTCTGCCACGGCACGCTCGGGCTCTCCTGCCGCCTCGAGGTCGCAGGTCACGTGAAGGGCCTCGCCAATCCCGGGCGCGTCCCCGCGGCCACAAGTCGCGACGCGAGCGCCCTCTGCGGCAAGCTGGGCCGCAACCGAACGACCGATACCGCGCGTGGAGCCGGTGACGAGGCAGACGCGATCGGCGAGTCCAAGGTCCACAGCCGCGCTAGCGTAACGCGCATGACGACAATCTTCCTCGCCCGCCATGGAGAGACCGACTGGAACCGCGACGGCATCTGGCAGGGGCACGGCGACCCGCCCCTGAACGAGCTCGGCCGCCGTCAGGCCACCGAGCTTGCCGAGCGCCTGGCCGAAATCGAGATCGACGTGCTCTACTCGAGTGACTTGCGGCGCGCATACGAGACGGCGGAGATCATCGGGAACACGAAAGGGCTCGAGATCACCGCCGACTCCGATCTGCGCGAGATCGATATCGGCGCGTGGAGCGGGCTCACGCGGGCACAGATCGAGGAGCGATTCCCCGGCATGGACCGTCAAGACGGCGAAACGAGTGACGCGTTCGACGCCCGGGCCATCGGCGTGTTGCACCGGATCGCAGATGCTCACGAGCACCAACAGGTCCTCGTCGTCACGCACGGTGGCGTCGTTCGCGCGCTCGAACGGCATCTCTCCGACGAGCCGCGCGATGTGCTCCGAAACTGCGAGCTCGTCGAGTTCCGGTACGAGGGCGACACGTTCGCCCGGATAGACTGACCGCCCGCGTGGACGACTACACGAGCAAGTACAAGGGCGAGCAGGTCGAGGTTGCACTCTTCGGCGGCGACTACCAGGAAGGTGTGCTCACGGCGTATTGCTCGATCGACGACATCGCCCACGTCGAGCTGAACGGCCACATCCTCATTCCGCTGCAGAACGTCGCCTCGCTTCACTGTTCGAGCCGCTGCGACGCGCCAGAGCCCGACTGGCCGCCGCGCGGCCTCGGTGAGGAGGACACCGAAGAGGACTCGTAGGCTGCCGTGACGGCCGCCTGGAACGTCATCAAAGCCTGGCTCGTCACTGTCACCGTAGCCGGCTTGCTGGGACTGCTCGGCTACGTCATCGGCGAGGTCCGTCTCGCCTCCATTTTTGCGATCGCCGGGCTGCTGCTGTGCCTCAGCCTGTACTGGGCCGCCGATCGCGCGATCATGGGCATGCTGGGCGCACGCGAGTTGCCGGAGGGCGAAAACCCGGAACTGCACGCAGTCGTCGCGCGACTCGCCGCTCGCGCTCAGGTGGTCAAGCCTCGGCTGTATGTGATCGACAGAGGCCCGCCGCTCGGCCTCGCGGCCGGCCGTGGCGTGTGGTCGTCGACGGTCGCGTTCACGATGGGCCTACTCGCATTGCCGCCCGCCGAGGTCGAAGGCGTCTTGGCGCACGAGCTCGCCCACGTCCGCAATCGCGACGTCATCATCCAGACGCCGGTCGTGCTGTTCGCCGCTGCGCTGCTCGAGCTCAGTCGGATCGGCGGCTTTCTCGAGCGCGCCATGCTCTACGTGCTGGGACCGCTCGCGGCTGCGTGCGAGCACATCCTCCTGTCTCCGAAACGCGAGTTCAGCGCGGACCGTCGGGCGGCAGAGATCTGCGAGTCACCTCACGGCCTCGCCGACGCACTCGTCCGCCTGGAGCAGGCGGTGGAGCTCGTCGAGTTTCACGCCAGCCCTGCCTGCGAGCCGCTGTTCACCGTCAATCCGTTCGACGAAGACGGGCTCCCCGGCATGTTCGCCGGCCACCCTCCGGTCGCGAAGCGCGTAGAGCGACTGAGGGCGCTCGACCCGGGTTGGCGCGAACGGATGAAGGCAGCGTGATGAGCGGCGCGCACCTCGACCACGCGCACATCCGCGTCCGCGACCTCGACGCAAGCAGACGGTTCTATGTGGCGGTTGCAGAGGCGCTCGAGATCGGCCCGATCAGAGCGGGAGACGGCTGGTTCGAGCTCGGTGAGCTCTTCGTGAGCTCCGATGGGCCTGTCACCGCGAACCTCCACTTCGCCTTCAAGGCGCCGGATCGCTCCGTCGTCGAACTGTTCTACGTTGCGGCTCTCGCGGCCGGCGGTCGCGACAACGGTGCGCCCGGGTACCGACCGCGCTACCACCGCGGCTACTACTCCGCATATGTATTAGACCCTGACGGAAACAACGTCGAGGCAGTCGTGCACGAGCGGTAGAACGACGAAGGCCGCCCGCTGGGCGGCCTTCTCGAAGAATAATCCGGCGGCGTCCTACTCTCCCGGGGGCTTTCGCCCCGAGTACCATCGGCGCTGGCGGGCTTAACTGCTCTGTTCGGAATGGGAAGAGGTGTACCCCCGCCGCTATGACCACCGGAAATTGTGAGGTCTCGCGCAGTCGCGCGTACCCTCAAAACTCCATAGCAGCTCACTTGGTGTTCAAAATCAAGACCTCGGGCAATTAGTACGGGTCCGCTGAACGCGTTGCCGCGCTTACACGTCCCGCCTATCGACGTGGTGGTCTACCACGGCCCTTACTCACTCGAAGTGATGGGGAGCCTCATCTCGGAGCGGGCTTCCCGCTTAGATGCTTTCAGCGGTTATCCCAACCAGACGTGGCTAATCAGCAGCGCCGTTGGCACGACGACTGATACACCAGAGGTCTGTTCATCTCGGTCCTCTCGTACTAGAGACGACCCTCCTCAAGCTCCCAACGCCCATGGCGGATAGGGACCGAACTGTCTCACGACGTTCTGAACCCAGCTCGCGTGCCTCTTTAATGGACGAACAGTCCAACCCTTGGGACCTGCTACAGCCCCAGGATGAGACGAGCCGACATCGAGGTGCCAAACCGCGCCGTCGCTGTGGACGCTTGGGCGCGATAAGCCTGTTATCCCCGGAGTACCTTTTATCCGTTGAGCGACAGCGATTCCACTCTCCACTGCCGGATCACTAAGGCCTGCTTTCGCACCTGCTCGACTTGTCAGTCTCGCAGTCAAGCTCCCTTATGCCTTTGCACTCTACGCACGATTTCCAACCGTGCTGAGGGAACCTTTGCGCGCCTCCGTTACATTTTAGGAGGCGACCGCCCCAGTCAAACTACCCACCTGACGCTGTTCCCGACCCGGATCACGGCATCGGGTTAGAAGCCCAGAACATGCAGGGTGGTATCCCAAGATTGGCTCCACGATGGCTAGCGCCACCGCTTCAAAGCCTCCCACCTATCCTGGACAACGTATCCCAGACTCCAACGTCAAGCTGTAGTAAAGGTTCACGGGGTCTTTCCGTCCAGCCACGGGTACTCGGCATCTTCACCGAGACTACAGTTTCACCGGGTCCCTCGAAGAGACAGCGCCCAAGTCGTTACGCCATTCGTGCAGGTCGGAACTTACCCGACAAGGAATTTCGCTACCTTAGGACGGTTATAGTTACCGCCGCCGTTTACCGGGGCTTGGTTTCAAAGCTTCGCCCGAAGGCTAACCTCTCCACTTGACCTTCCGGCACCGGGCAGGCGTCAGCCCCTATACGTCGTCTTTCGACTTCGCAGAGACCTGTGTTTTTGGTAAACAGTCGCTTGGGCCGTTTCACTGCGGCCCCTTCGAGCTCCAGCCGCGAAGGCTTTCACTCTACGGGGGCGCCCCTTCTTCCGAAGTTACGGGGCCATTTTGCCGAGTTCCTTTTCGAGGGTTCTCCCGATCGCCTTAGTATTCTCTACTTGCGTACCTGTGTCGGTTTTGGTACGGGCACGCTCCGTCTCCCTAGAGGCTTTTCTTGGAGGCATGGCTTTGGGAACTTCACCCTTTCGGGCTCGGCATCCCGTCTCAGGCTTAATGTCCGGCGGATTTTCCTACCGGACGCCCTACGCGGTTACCCCAGGACGACCATCGCCTGGGTTTCCCTAGCCTACCCCGTCCCCCCATCGGTGATAACGACGGATGACGTGGTACCGGAATATCAACCGGTTGGCCATCGCCTACGCCTTTCGGCCTCGGCTTAGGTCCCGACTAACCCTGAGCAGATTAGCTTTACTCAGGAAACCTTACGCAATCGGCGGGCGAGTTTCTCACTCGCCTTTCGTTACTCGTGCCAGCATTCTCACTTCCCATGCCTCCACGGCTGGCTTACGCCGCCGCTTTGCCGGCATGGGAACGCTCCCCTACCACTCCGAGCAAAGCTCGAAGTCCGTGGCTTCGGTTCTTGGCTTGAGCCCCGTTACATCATCCGCGCCCGATCACTTGACCAGTGAGCTGTTACGCACTCTTTTAATGGTGGCTGCTTCTAAGCCAACATCCTGGTTGTCTCGGCAATCGGACATCGTTTCCCACTTAGCCAAGAATTAGGGACCTTAGCCGACGGTCTGGGCTGTTTCCCTTTTGAGCACGAAGCTTAGCCCCCGCACTCTGACTGCCGCGCTCTAGACTACCGGTATTCGGAGTTTGTCTGAGGTCGGTAAGCTGGTAGGCCCCCTAGCCCAAACAGTGCTCTACCGCCGGTAGTGAACACGCGACGCTATACCTAAATATATTTCGGGGAGAACCAGATATCTCTGAGTTTGATTAGCCTTTCACTCCGACCCACAGGTCATCCGAGCAGTTTTCAACCTACTTCGGTTCGGCCCTCCACGGGGTCTTACCCCCGCTTCAGCCTGCCCATGGGTAGATCACTCAGTTTCGGGTCTACCTCCAACGACTAAATCGCCCTGTTCGGACTCGCTTTCGCTTCGGCTCCGTTTCCTTAACCTTGCCGTTGAAGAGTAACTCGCTGGCTCATTATGCAAAAAGCACGCCGTCACGGATTGCTCCGCTCCGACCGCTTGTAAGCACACGGTTTCAGGTACTATTTCACTCCCCTTCCGGGGTACTTTTCACCTTTCCCTCACGGTACTAGTTCACTATCGGTCGCCAAGGAGTACTTAGCCTTGCGGAGTGGTCTCCGCGGGTTCCGACCGGGTTTCCCGTGCCCGGCCGTACTCAGGTATCTGTCAAGGAAGGCTGGTCGCTTTCACCTACGGGACTGTTACCCCCTGTGGTGCAGCGTTCCATCTGCTTCGGCTAACAACCAGCTTTGTAACTTCCCGACCCGCCGGCAGACGGATCAAGACAGACCCTACAACCCCGGCGTGACAACGGCTGCCGCCTGTCACATCACGCTGGTTTGGGCTGATCCCCTTTCGCTCGCCACTACTCAGGGAGTCGAGATTTCTTTCCTTTCCTCGGGTTACTAAGATGTTTCAGTTCACCCGCTTACCGCTACCTGCCCTATGTATTCAGGCAGGAGCACGCGCGCATTACCACGCGTAGGTTTCCCCATTCGGACATCCCGGGATCGAAGGTTGGTCAGCACCTCCCCCGGGCTTTTCGCAGCCGCCCACGTCCTTCATCGGCTCTTGGCGCCTAGGCATCCACCGTGTGCTCTTATTCTCTTGATCGAAAAGAACACCATGTTTTGCTGCTATGGAGTTTTCAAGGTGCGCGCGAACCGGTGTCCGCGAGAAGGCCACCGCAGAGCAGTGGTCTCTCAAAACTCAACAGCGTGACCTGTAGCCACTTCGCAACCGCGATGCGGCTGCTTGGCAGCTAACAGAGTCGAGGTCGACATAATTTCCAGGCGAGTCTAGACATCGGACGATCTAAGGAAACGATCATCAAACGAGCTAGACGCCTACGGGAGTAAGAGCTCCCGTATTCCCTAGAAAGGAGGTGATCCAGCCGCAGCTTCCGCTACGGCTACCTTGTTACGACTTCACCCCAGTCACTAACCCCACCTTCGACGGCTCCCTCCCTTGCGGGTTAGGCCACCGGCTTCGGGTGTTGCCAGCTTCCGTGGTGTGACGGGCGGTGTGTACAAGGCCCGAGAACGTATTCACCGCGGCGTTGCTGATCCGCGATTACTAGCAACTCCGCCTTCATGGAGGCGAGTTTCAGCCTCCAATCCGAACCGGGACCGGTTTTTTGGGATTCGCTCCCCCTCGCGGGTTTGCAGCCCTTTGTACCGGCCAATGTAGCACGTTTCTAGCCCAGGACATAAGGGTCATGCTGACCTGACATCATCCCCACCTTCCTCCGACTTGTCGCCGGCAGTCTCCCTAGAGTCCCCGACATTACTCGCTGGCAACTAAGGACAGGGGTTGCGCTCGTTGCGGGACTTAACCCAACATCTCACGACACGAGCTGACGACGGCCATGCAACACCTGTGCACGAGCCCCGAAGGGCTGCCATATCTCTATGACATTCCCGTGCATGTCAAGCCCTGGTAAGGTTCTTCGCGTTGCGTCGAATTAAAGAACATGCTCCGCTGCTTGTGCGGGCCCCCGTCAATTCCTTTGAGTTTTAGCCTTGCGGCCGTACTCCCCAGGCGGGGTGCTTAATGCGTTAGCTGCGGCACGGAGAGAGTCGACACTCCCCACACCTAGCACCCATCGTTTACGGCGTGGACTACCAGGGTATCTAATCCTGTTTGCTCCCCACGCTTTCGCGTCTCAGCGTCAGTACCGTCCCAGAGAGCCGCCTTCGCCACTGGTGTTCTTCCCGATATCTGCGCATTTCACCGCTACACCGGGAATTCCACTCTCCTCTTCCGGACTCTAGCCAAATGGTTTCCGCCGACAGCTCGAGGTTGAGCCTCGAGTTTTCACAGCAGACCTATCTGGCCGCCTACACGCGCTTTACGCCCAATAAATCCGGACAACGCTAGCCCCCTACGTATTACCGCGGCTGCTGGCACGTAGTTAGCCGGGGCTTCTTCTGGAGGTACCGTCACCCTCTGGGCTATTCACCCGAGTAGCTTCGTCCCTCCTGAAAGCGGTTTACAACCCGAAGGCCTTCTTCCCGCACGCGGCGTCGCTGCGTCAGGCTTTCGCCCATTGCGCAAGATTCCCCACTGCTGCCTCCCGTAGGAGTCTGGGCCGTGTCTCAGTCCCAGTGTGGCTGATCGTCCTCTCAGACCAGCTACGGATTGTCGCCTTGGTAGGCCGTTACCCCACCAACAAGCTAATCCGCCGCGGGCCCGTCCTCGGCCGGATGCCGAAGCCACCTTTCTTCCGGTGCCCGAAGGCTCCGGAGGCTATCCGGTATTAATCCGGGTTTCCCCGGGCTATCCCAGTGCCGAGGGCAGGTTGCCCACGTGTTACTCACCCGTTCGCCGCTGTCCCCGAGCCCGAAGGCTCGGTTCTCGCTCGACTTGCATGTGTTAGGCGCGCCGCCAGCGTTCGTCCTGAGCCAGGATCAAACTCTCCGTGAAGATCAAATTCCTCGTTAGCCGAGCCGGCACGAATGCCGGTCCGGCGAAGTTGGAAGCTGATTCAAGTTGAGCTTGAGCTCAAAGTCATGCCCCCGAAGGGACACGACGGGTTTTTAAGAACTCTTCAGCTGCCCGCGAACGGACCAGCCGAAGAGCCTCGACGTTTCACGCTGTTGAGTTTTCAAAGACCACACCCTCTGCTGAGGGCCAGAAAAAAGCCTCCGGATCGCACCGAAGGCCCCTCGTGCTAGGTGATACGTAGGTCGTATCTTCTGGCTCGACGGGTCTCCGTTGTCGTTTGCAGGCTTCTTGCCGCCTCTTGCGAGGCAGCGGTGCATGGTAGCAAACGAATGGCTAGGCCGCTGGAAACCGTACGTATCGGCGCTTTCCTGCCTGAAGAAGCGCGCCGGCCAGCCGCTCGCGTGGCACATCGAGCTCTGTGACGACCTCGTCGTTCAGCTTGACTGCCTGCTGCTCGATGAGGCGGCGGGCCTCGCTCGTAGTCCCGATCCCGAGCGTTGCTACGAGCAGCGACGGCAGATGTACGGGATCGTCGGCCGGCAACGCGGCCTCGGCCACCTCGTCGGGAGTACGACCCTCGCGCACGACGCGCGTGAAGTGCGCCTCTCCCGTGACGGCAGCGTCCTCCCCGTGCCAGCGAGTCACCACACGCCGCGCGAGCTCGAGCTTCCAGCCCATCGGCCCGTCGCCATGAGAATCCTCACCGACGAGCATGCTCCACCACTGGGGCAGCGCGTCATCAGGTATCGACATGACCTTGCCGAACATCTCCTGCGGCGGATCCGTGACGCCGACGTAGTTGCCTCGCGACTTCGACATCTTCTCCACGCCGTCGAGCCCCACGAGTAACGGGAACGTCATCACGACCTGAGGCTCCAGGTCGTAGTCGGGCATTACCTCGCGGCCTGTGAGGAGGTTGAAGAGCTGATCTGTGCCGCCGATCTCGATGTCGGCCGAGATCGCAACGGAATCGTACGCCTGCATGAGCGGGTACAGAAGCTCGGAGACGGAGATCGGCTCGCCGGCGCGGAACCGATTCGCGAAGTCGTCCCGCTCGAGCACCCGGGCAACGGTGATCGTTCGTGCGAGGCGGACGACCTCCGCGTAGGAGAGAGTGCCGAGCCACTCTCCGTTGAAACGGATTTCGGTCCGCTCGCGGTCGAGGATCCTGAATGCCTGTTCAGCGAATTCCTTCGCGTTTGCATCGAGCACATCGCCGGGCAATACAGGCCGCTCATCTGAGCGGCCCGAGGGATCTCCAATGCGGGCGGTGTAGTCACCGACGATGAGCACTACCGTGTGGCCCTCTGCCTGAAAGGCGGCTAGGCGGTCGAGCACGTACGCAAAGCCCAGGTGGATATCGGGTGCCGTCGGATCGATGCCGAGCTTGACGCGCAGGGGGCGCCCGAGATCGAGCTTCGCCTGAAGCCCGCCATCCGGCAGGACGTGGACCGCGTTCTTGGTCAACTCCGCAAGACCCATCGAGAGCAACTCTACGGGCGGTACAATCGCCTCGCTCTGGTCTCGGCAAACGGTTCTCAAGGGGAGAGACGACGCCGACGGAGAATCCGCAAGCTCCGCGTGCTCGCGCTTCTCCTCGTGCTCGGTCTCGTCGGCATCGCGTCGTTCGCGTTCGGTCTCGTGACCGCGATCGCGGGTGAGTTGCCGAAGCTCGACCCTGCGCGCTACCGGCCCGACAAGAACAGCTACATCTACACCTCGGACGGCCGCGTGCTCGCCGTGCTCCGCGGCGACGAGGCCAGGATCGTCGTGAAGTCCGAGGAGATCGCGGACGTCATGAAGCAAGCCATCGTCGCGGTCGAGGATCGCCGCTTCTTCGAGCACCGGGGCGTCGACATCCGCGGAATCGGGCGCGCAGTCTGGCAGGACCTGCGCAACCGTGCGGTGGTCGAAGGCGGCTCCACGATCACGCAGCAGTTCGTGAAGAACGCCTACGTCAAGAGCAGCCGTTCCTTCGAGCGCAAGCTCAAGGAGGCAGCCCTGGCATGGCAGCTCGAGCAGCAGTGGCCGAAGGACCGCATCCTCACCGCCTATCTCAACACGATCTACTTCGGGAACGGCGCCTACGGCATAGAGCAGGCGTCGCGCGTGTACTTCCGCCACAAGGCTTCCAGTCTCTCGCTCGGCGAATCGGCTCTCCTGGCTGGGATCCCCGCCGATCCGGCGCTCTACGACCCGGTCCTGAACCCCCGCCAGGCGAAGGCGCGTCGCCACACTGTGCTCCGGGCAATGCTCGATCAGGGCGACCTCACGCGCGTCGAGTACTGGCGCGCCGACCACGAGCCGCTTCCCGAGCCGGCCCGCGTCCGGCTGCCCGGCATCCAGGGACCTGCCCCGTACTTCACGAACTACGTGAAGCAGCAGCTCGTCGACGAGTACGGCACCGCACGCGTGTTCGGCGGCGGCTTGCGGGTGCGGACGTCCATCGACCTCGGCGTGCAGCAGCTCGCCAGAGAAGCGATCGCGAAGTGGCTCCCCGACGACGAAGGACCGTCGGCAGCGCTCGTCGCCGTCGACCCGCGCGACGGGCGCGTGCTCGCGATGTACGGCGGACGGAACTACGCAGAGAGCCAGTTCAACCTCGCGGTCCAGGGAGAGCGCCAGCCCGGGTCGGCTTTCAAGCCCTTCGCCCTCGCAGCGGCCCTCGATCAGGGCATCTCGCCGACCACATCGTTCGTGTCGTCTCCCGTGACGATCTCGCTCGGCGACCGTCTCTGGCACGTCGAGAACTACGAGGGGTCGAACCTCGGCACGATCGACCTGGAGACGGCGACGACGTACTCGGACAACACGGTCTACGCTCAGCTCACCGAGCTGGTGCGCCCCCGGGCCGTCGCACAGATGGCCCGCCGGCTGGGGGTCCAGAGCCCGATCAAGGGCTACTTCTCCGTAGCCCTCGGCGGCGAGGCGGTGAATCCCCTGGAGATGGCCCGGGCCTTCGCGACGTTCGCCAACGGCGGGCAGCGAATCGACGGCGCCCTCATGCGGAACGTGCCGCGTGCTGTCCTCTCGGTCGGCAAGAAGAAGAACATCCCGATCCCGCGTCAAGCGCTCGGCGCCAACGAGGCAGCGATCGTGACGAGGCTCTTGCAGGGCGTGGTCGAGAGCGGCACGGGCAAGCGGGCCCAGCTCTCGGACGGACGCGCCGTGGCGGGCAAGACCGGAACGACGGAGAACTACGGCGATGCGTGGTTCGTCGGCTACACGCCTCAGCTGGCGGTCGCCGTCTGGGTTGGCTATCCCGACCGCCTGCGGCCGATGCTGAACGAGTACCGCGGCAGCCCGGTGGCCGGCGGCACGTACCCGGCACAGATCTTCAAGACCTTCACGGAGAAGGCGCTGCAGCGCCTCGGCGCCGAGCCCGAGAGCTTCCCGTCGCCGTCGTATCCGTACGCGTCCCCTCGGAACATCGTCTTTCGCGACGGGCGCTGGCGCGCCGACAACGGCTACTGCCAGGGCACGCGCGAGATCCTCTACTTCTACGGCACGGGTCCCGACACGACCGCGGACTGCAAGCAGAACGAGGTCGACGTGCCGCGGGTCACCGGCCTGAAGTACGCGGACGCGGTGGCGCGGCTGGGCCTGCAGCCGCTCGAAGCCGAGGCCGTGTACAAGCCGGCGGTGCCGCGCCAACGCGTCGGGTACGTGCTGGGCCAGCTACCGCGGGTCGGGGCGCGGCTCTCTGCATACGACACGGTGCAGCTCGTCGTCGCCAAGCCGCTGCACGGCGTCGTCCCGCGGGTAGTCGGACTTCAACTCGCGAAAGCCCGCGACCGTCTCGATCGTCGAGAATTGCAGCCCGTCGTGCGGCGGCAGAAGGTAAAAGGCCGTCCTGGCCGCATCCTCTCGCAGGAGCCCATGGCCGGAGTTGCGGCGGCCCCTCGCATGCCCGTCACGTTGGTCGTCTCGGCGCCGGCCGGCTGAGGAAGCGGGAGCCCGCCAGCACGTAGCGCCAGGGCTGCTCGACGGCAACGCTGAGGCCGATGCGCGGTCCGGTGAGCAGGTCGACGGGTGCGTCGCGAGCGCGGACCTCGAACGGCGGGCGGTCGAGGCGCGACCCGTCGTGCTCTCGGGTGACGCCGAGCGCTTGGCACAGGCGGCCCGGCCCCGCGCAGAGCAGTCGCGGGTCGTCGAGCCCGCGACGCTTCGCCATTGTGCCCAGGCCCGAAGTCGGCTCGAGTGCCCGGATCAGCACGGCCTGCGGCGAGCCCTCTTCTCCGCAGACGAAGTTCAGGCACCAGTGGATGCCGTACGAGCGATAGACGTAGGCCCGACCGGGCGGCCCGAACATCGTCTTCCTGGTGGGAGTCGGTCCGCGGTACCCATGGCTCGCAGGGTCGCCGACGGCGTAGGCCTCGACCTCGACGATCCGCCCGCCGATGTCGCCGACAAGCAATGTGGCGCCAACCAGCTCGGGCGCGACCTCGTGGACGGACCGCGCGAAGAAGTCGGTGTGGAGTCTCAGAACAGCTTCTGGGAGCCCGATTGCCGCGCGCTCGCCTCGAGCAGCTTCCTTGCCCGCTTGCCGAGATCGGCGAGGTCGACCTTGCCGGTCTCCGCCTGCTCGGCCAGCAGCTCCGCGAGCTCGAGCGACTGGTCGATCAGAGGCGACGACGCCGAGACGTCGTGGCCCATATCGTGGAGGATCGTGCGCTCGGTGCGCGAGGCGACGATCGGCTCGGGAATGCCTTCGATCCAGACACGTGTCCGCCGACCGCTGCCCCGCTCTTCCGCGTCCAGCGGCTCCAGCGAGTAGATCTTGTCGGCGCGCGCGTATTTCCCGAAGCCGAGGAAGACCATCCGGGTCGAGCCTTCAGCCATACGCCGATTATCTCAGCCGGGAAGCCGTCAGTCGAAGAACGTGTCCTCGTGCCGGTACGGCGGCGCACACGTGCAGAGGATGCGCAATGGTCCGGCGCCCCTGTTCGCGATCGTGTGCCACGTGCCGGGGGGAATCGGGATCGCGTCGCCGGCGCCGGCACGGCCGGCGTCGCCGTCCAACTCGATGTCTGCTTCGCCCTCTAGAAGAAAGTAGACCTCTTCGCTCTCGCCGTGGTAGTGCCGCTGGGTCGACTGACCGGGTTCGAGTGTGGCCTCGGCGACGCTGTGACGTGCCGTCCCGCCGGTCGGGATGCCACAGAGCTCGCGGATCGTGCTGCCGTCCTTCGTCACAAACGGCTCGGCGGCGCCGAGCGAGCGGACGTCGATCACAGGGCGCGGCGCAGCGCGTCCACGACGCGCTCCTGGTCCTCGGCGTCGATCGAGGAGTAGAAGGGCAGTGCCAGGAGGCGTCGGCTTGCCTCCTCGGATACCGGGAACATGCCCTCGCGGAAGCCGAACCGCTCCTGCATGTAGGGCTGGAGGTGGATCGAGGGCAGGTACCGGCTCGTCTCCACCCCACTCGCGGCGAGTGCCGTAATGACCCGCTCACGATCGATCTCGGTCGAAAGCCGAACGGGGTAGACGAACCACGAGCGGCGGTGGTCGGCGTCGTCCGCCAGCGGTGGCTCGACGCCGTCGAGATCCACGAGCAACTGCTCGTAGCGCTGAGCCGCCGCAGCCCTCAGCCTGAGAATCTCGTCGAGCCGCTTGATCTGCGCGACGCCGATCGCCGCGGCGACGTCGGAGAGGCGGTAGTTGTAGCCGAACCGCGCGTGCTCGAGCCATCCGCCCGTGTCCGCCCGTCCCTGGTTGGAAAGGCTCTTGAGCAGCCGCCACTGGTCACCGTCGGACGTGACGACAAGGCCGCCCTCGCCGGTCGTGATCTGCTTGTTCGGGTAGAAGGCGAAGACGGCGAGGTGTCCGTGCGAGCCGAGCGGCCGGCCTTTGTACTCCGCTCCGAGGGCTTCGCATGCGTCCTCGATGAAGACGAGGCCGTGGCGGTCGGCGATGTCCAGCAACTCGTCGAGTGCGCAGGGGTAGCCGAAGATGTCGACGGCGACGATCGCGCGTGTCTTGTCGGTGATTGCAGCCTCAACCGCTGTCGGATCGAGGTTCAGCGTGTGCGGGTCGATGTCGGCGAAGACGGGCGTGGCGCCCTCGTACAAGGCGCAGTTTGCAGACGCCACGAACGAGAACGGTGAGGTGATCACCTCGTCGCCCGGCCCGACGCCGGCCAGTCGAGTACAGAGATGGAGGCCCGCAGTACCACTGGACACGGCCGCTGCATGAGCCACCTGCACGCGGCGTGCAAGAGCCTCCTCGAAGCGGGTGACCATCGACCCGAGCGAGAGCCGGCCGGACCGGAGCACCTCGAGGACGAGGTCCTCCTCGAGCGTGTCGATGTACGGGAGCGACAGGGGGATACGAGCCCCCACGTCGATTGTCATGCCTGCGCGGGCGTTCGCGTCTGGTAGTCGAGCCAGTCGGCCCACTGAGGCTTGCGGCCGCGAACCGTGTCCAGGTACGACTGCTGAATCTCGCAAGTGATCGGCCCGGGCGGCCCGATCTCCTGGTCGTCGATCGAGCGGATCGGGGTCACCTCGACGGCCGTGCCGCACATGAACACCTCGTCGGCGGTGTAGAGGTCGGCGCGAATCAGCCGCTTCTCGTGCACGGTGTAGCCGAGCGCTCGCGAGATCTCGATGATCGTCTCGCGGGTGATCCCCGGCAGGATCGAGGCGGACAGATCGGGTGTGTAGATGACCCCGTCCTTGATCATGAACACGTTCTCGCCAGAGCCGTCGGCCACATAGCCGTCGTGCGTGAGCAAGATCGCCTCGTCGTACCCGGCGCGCTGCGCCTCGTGTACCGCGAGCATCGAGTTGAGGTAGATGCCTGTCGCCTTCGCGGTGTGCGGGATCGTGTTCGGGCCGACCCGCTGCCACGACGAGATCATGGCCCTGCAGCCGTTGCGCTGGCCTTCCTCGCCCAGGTACGCCCCCCATGGGAAGGTGAGGATGGCCACCTCGACGTCGTTGCCACGCGTGTGCACGCCGAGCTCGCCGTAGCCGTAGTACGCAATCGGGCGCAGGTACGACTCGTCAAGACCGTTGACGGCCAGCGTCTCGTGACAGGCGGCTCGGAGCTCGTCGACCGAGTACGGCAGCCGCATGTAGAGCAGTTGCGCCGAGGTCTCGAGCCGCCTGAGGTGATCGCGCAGCCGGAAGACGGCCGGCCCGCGCTCGGTGGGATAGCTGCGGATGCCCTCGAAGACGCCGGTGCCGTAGTGGAGGCCGTGGCTGGCGACGTGGATCTTGGCGTCCGCCCAGTCCACGAGCTCGCCGTTCATCCAGATCTTTTCTGTTTCCTGCATTGGTTGAAGTCTAGTCGGCCGTGATGATGTCCAGGGGGGCCGCGCGAGCGAGTCTGACGAGCTCCGTTGGCGTCAGGCCGACCATGTGGCGGGTCGAGCCTCCACCCACCCACACGCGGTCGAGGCCGAGCAGTGTTCGCTCGATGAGAACGGCGTCGACGCGCGCCAGGCCGAACGGCGCGACGGCCCCGGGCTCGAAGCCCGTTGTCTCCCGTACGCGGGCAGGCGAGGCGATGCTCGCCGTGCGAGCGCCGGCAGCGGCCGCCACTTTCGCCGCATCCGCGCGCCGATCGCCGGGGACCATTGCCAGGACGACGCGGCCGTCACATTCGAAGACGAGAGACTTCACAATATTGCGCAATTCGCAGCCGACCGCGCGCGCGGCGTGCGCAGCCGTGGGCGTCCCGGTCGAGAACTCCTCCACACGCGCTTCCGCGCGGGAGTCGCGGAGGTACGCGGCCACCCGCTCGACGGCCTGGGCCGTGTCGTCGGTCATCGCCGAAGTTTGTCGCATCGCTCCGGTGGGAAGAGGTTTAGAAATGCGATTCACGGTGCGCTCGATCGGCTTCATGCTCGTGGCGTTGGGCGCCTGGGGCGCAATCGTCCCGTTCGTCGGCCCGGAGTTCGACTACCCGTTCCCGGCAGGAAGCGACGTCGGGTCGTGGGAGTGGAGCGAGACCGCGTGGCAGCTCTCGCTACTGCCCGGCATCGGTGCGGTCTACGGCGGTCTGATCCTGCTCGGCCTGGTGGGCTCTGTCCGGATCGCTCCGGCGCTCGGCGCTCTGATCGCGCTCACCTCCGGTGCCTGGTTCGTCCTCGGTTCCGAGTTCTCCCGACTCTGGACGACTCCGCCGCCGGACGGAAGCGGCTCCGACTGGATGGTCATCGCTACGAACCTGGGCTACCACGAGGGCCTCGGCTTGGCCATCGTCGCGCTCTCCGCACTAGCCCTTGGCATGCTCGCGCTGCTGCCCGAGCGTGTGGCGAAGACGCAGGAGCAGCCGCTCATTGCGCATCCCGTCTTCGACCACGAGCCCGAGCGGGCCTACGAAGAGGACGAGACGGTCGTCACGCGCTAGCTGCCGGGTCGCGCTCAGCCCAGGCGAATGAAGCGGGCGTCGTCGAACCCGGCCTGCAGCAGTTCCGCGACGAGAGTTGCCGGAGCCGGAGTGTCGATCGAGAGAGCCATGAGCGCCTTGCCGCCTTCGTTCGCTCGCGACACGGCCATGTTGGCGATGTTGATGCCGGCCTCGCCGAACAGCGTGCCGACGCGGCCGATCACGCCCGGCCGGTCGTCGTACTGGAAGAACACCATGTACGGCGCGAGCTCGATCTCGATCTTGAAGTCGAGGGCACCTACGAGCCAGTGCCGATCCTCGCCGCCGATCGTCGTACCGGCCACGGCGGTCTCGTCTCCGTTGGCCGCAACGGCCACCTGCACGAGGCTCGTATATGCGGCCGATGACCGCTCGCTCTGTTCCTCCACCGCGATTCCCCGCTCGGCGGCGACAAGTGCAGCGTTGACGGCGTTCACCGGCTGCTCGGTGCGCCCCTCGAAGACGCCGTTGAGCGCCGCGACGGTCAACAGCCGTGTGTCGTGCTCGGCGAGGCGGCCCCGATACGAGAGCACGATGCGCTCGGCCCGGCCGCCGGCCAGCTCCATGGCGAGCATCCCGAGGCGCGTCGCGAGCGGGACGAACGGTCCCAGGGTGTCGATGTCCTCGCTCGAGACGGCCGGCATGTTCACGGCGTTCGCGACGAGATCGCCTTCCAGCGCGGCCGCCACCTGCTCGGCGACTATCACCCCCGCCCGGTCCTGGGCCTCCTCGGTGGACGCGGCGAGATGCGGCGTGACGACTACGTTGTCCAGCTCGAGCAGCGGCCCCGTGTAGGGCTCGCTGGAGAACACATCCAGTGCGGCGCCGGCGACCTTTCCCGACTCGAGCGCTTCGAGCAGGGCCTCCTCGTCGACGAGCTCGCCGCGAGCAGCATTGACGATGCGGATGCCGTCTCTGGCTCCCTCGAGCGCGCTCCGGCTGATGACCGCGCGCGTGTCGTCGCTCAGCGGCAGATGCAGCGATACGACGTCCGATGATGAAAGCACGTCGTCCTGCGACGCTGCTCCTTCCACCCCGAGCTCTCGAAAACGCTCTCGAGAGACGAACGGATCGAACGCGATCACGCGCATGCCGAGCGCGAGCGCGCGACGCGCCACCTGTTGTCCGATCCGCCCGAAGCCGAGCAGCCCCAGCGTCTTGCCCGCCAGCTCCTGTCCGGCATAGCGCGAGCGCTCCCAGCGGCCTGCCTTCACGGCCGCGTGTGCCTGGGGGATGTTTCGCCAGAGCGCGAGCAGGAGCCCGATCGTGTGCTCGGCGGCCGAGACAACGGTCGACTCCGGAGCGTTGACGACGAGGATCCCCAGCCGCGTCGCTGCGTCGACGTCGACGTTGTCGACTCCCACGCCGGCGCGACCGATCACCCGGAGGCGCTTCGCCTGCTCGAGCACGGATGCGTCGAGCTTCGTTCCCGAGCGGATCACGATCGCGTCGTGATCGCCGATGATGTCCTCCAGCGGCGATTCGAGGTCCACGTCCACGTCAAAGCGCGATCGCAGGAACTCGACGCCGGCCTCCGCGATCGGCTCTCTGACGAGTACCCGCGTCACCGACTTCTAGCCCGCAGCGTCGCCGGGCAAGCCCGCCGACGCACTCGAAGTGCCGATTTTGTGCCCCTGAAATGCAGCCAGAGCGTGCGCGACGCCGGCGCCCGACTCCACCTCTGCGCCGAGCTCCGCCAGGCCCAGCTCGACGGCGGCCAGCGCCGTCGCCACGTCGAAGACGTCGTAGTAGCCGATGTGGCCGATGCGGAAGACGGTGCTGCCCAGGGGGCCGTGCCCCTTGGCGAGCTGGACGCCGTACCGCTCGCGAAGCACGTCGACGAGCTCGGCGGCGTCCACGCCCTGCGGTGACTTGATGGCGGTGACGACTGCGGACGTGTCGTCGTCGGGCGAGAAAAGCTCGAGGCCCAGCGCCTTGGCGCCTGCCCGGCAGGCTCGACCGAGGCGCACGTGCCGGTCGAAGACTGCATCCAGACCCTCCTCGAACAGCAAGCCAAGCGCTACGTTGAGGCCCGCAACGATCGACACGGCGGGCGTGAACGGCGCGTCGAGCACGTCCTGCGCCTTGCGCGTGCGCTCCCAGTCGAAGTAGTAGCGAGGCGAGGACAGGCGCCCTTCGGGCTCCCAGACGGCGTCGGAGACCGCCGCGACGGCGAGCCCAGGGGGTGTCATCAATGCCTTCTGGGAGCCAGAGCAGACGACGTCGATTCCCCAGGCGTCCATGTCCAGCGGCACGGCGCCGAGACTCGACACGGCATCGACGACGACGTGCGCGCCCGACGGCCGGATCGCCTCGGCATGTGCCTGAAGATCGCTGACCACGCCGGTGGAAGTCTCCGAGTGGGTCAGGAACACGGCCCGTACGTCACTCAGCTCTTCGAGCTTCGCGGCGATGTCGCCGGCCTGCGGCGCCTCCCCCCACTCGTAGCGGAGTGGCGCGACCTCGCAGCCGTATCGTTCCGCGATCTCGACCCAGCGCTCACCGAAGGCGCCGGCGGAGACGACCACGACGCGACTGCCCGGGGCGCAGAGGTTCGCCACGGCCGACTCCATGGCGCCGGTACCCGACGCGGTGAAGAGGAGAACGTCGGACGTGGTGCGACAGAGCTCCTTCAGCCGCTCGAGGCACTCCTGGTAGACCGGGCGGAAGTCGGGGCCGCGATGGTGGACGACCGGCTCTGCGAGCGCCGCGAGCACCTGCGGCGGCACCGGGGTCGGCCCCGGAGTGAAGAGATAGCGCTTCGCGGCCACTCCGGCCAGCCTAGCGAGCCGGGGTGATTCGACCGGCTACCGCGTTCGGTGGCCGGAGAACGACATCACCTGCTGGAAGGTGGGCCGGTTCGCCCAGGCCATCGTGTCCCTGATGAGGCCCGTGGTGAAGCCGATCCGCTCCGGCCCCGCGTCAGCCCGCCAGGTCGTGGGATCGGCGCCCTGCTTCGCCTGCAACAGGTTGCAGGCCTGCTCGAGCGCCGACCAGAGCGACTCTCGGCAGGAGTCGAGGTCGCCGCCGCCGCAGAATTGTGTGGCATACGGGCCGCGAACTGTGTGGCCGAGCAGCCGACGCAGATCCTTGTCCACGTAGCCGTACCAGCCGTCCTGATAGGCGGAGCCCTGCACGTTCGCATCGTCGGAGATCCGGTGTAGCTGTGCGAGCCGATCCACGAGATCTCCCAGCACGGGGCGCATCACCGCCTTGGCGAACAGAGGCCAGGCCACGTCCATGATCGCGGCTCCGGCGTGATCGATCTTTCCGTCTCCGTCGCGATCGAGACGGCTGCCGCCGAACGCCCTCCAGGCAACGAGCATGTCGGCGGCCGTGCCCACGCGAACGTTGGGCGTGGGCGCGGTCCTCAGGACGTCGGCGATGATCGGCCACACCTTCATCACGCGGAGGTCCTGGGTCGCCGCCTTGTTCGCAGCCGCAACGATCTGCGCGACATCCCGTTTGCCGGCACCGAGGGCACCCGTTAGCAGCTGCTTGCGCTGAACCGGGCCATGCGACCAGTTGTCGTCGGACGCTCCCCAGCCGCGGGCGGGCTTCGAGTTCCAGTCGACGATCGCGCCCGAGTCCGGGTTGATCGTCTGGGGATGAGCTCCGGCGGTGAGGAAGCCTCGCCAGTCGTACTCGCCCGTGCCGACGGTCGGGAGCGACGGGTCCGTATCCGGTGCTCTGACCGGAAGCCGGCCGGCTGTCACATGGGCGATGTCACGATCGTCGACGTAGAAGAAGTTGAACATCGCTTCGATCGTGGACACCGTCTTGACGAAGCTCTTGGCGGACGTGACCCGGCCGGTGTCGAGCTCGTAGAGCGCACGGGCGCTCAGGACGTCCCGGCCGCGGGTCGATCGCTGCTGCGCGAGGGCGATCCGGCGACCACCGACGGTGGCGTAGCCCTGGACGACGCCGTGGACCGTCTGGAGCAGCATCAGTCGCTGATCCGGCGTGCCCGCCGAGCGCAGCGTCCCAGCATCGAGGGTGGTCATCTGGCGGCAGACACCGCGATGCAGGTAGTGACGATCGTCGCCGTCGCAGAGGGTCTCGGCGAAGACGTCGATGTTGTCGGCCTGCGACGACGTGACCGTCCAGGCGAAGTCAGGGCCCCTGCCGACGAGGACGAGCGGCAGCCCGGGCAGGAGAGCACCGCGGACGTCGTAGCCACCGCCGTAGAGATCGACCTCCATGAAGAACTGGGGAAAGAAGTAACCCACCTGCGGCCCGCCTACGAGCACCGGGTGGCCGGACTTCGAGCGCCTCGCACTGACGAGGAGTGCGTTCGATGCCGGGCGGCTCTTGAATGACGGAGTCGCCGGGGCGGTCGTGACGGGTATAAAGCTCCCCTCGTCGATGACGACGCTGCCGGGCGCCGCCGGCGGCGGCAGGTGGTACGGAAACGGGCCGGGGTCGATCACCGGAGACTCGACGTCGTTGGGTGCGCGGAGGTCATCGAAGACCCGCCGCCCCTTCGTTTCGCCCAGCTCTTTCTGAAGCGTGTCGAGGAACATCGATCGCTGCGTTTCGGAGCCGCCGTTGGCGCCGAAACGCGCTGCGAGCAGTGCGCCGACGGCCACGACGTCGCGCGCCGTGTACGGGGTGACGAGCGTGCCCTGCTTCCTGAAGGCGGCATTGAGACCTGCCACATAGCCCTGCATCGCCGCCAACAGCCTGCGGCCTCGTGGGCCGCTATTCCTCAGCAGATCAACTTGCCGGCCGAGCAGCGCCTCGCCCTGCGCGCTGGGAACGAGCGCCTTTCCGCTCAGCGCGAGCTCGACCGGGCTGATGCCGGGGATGTCCAGCGCGGCCGCGCGGGCAGGCCCGCGAATCAGCTCGAGCAGAAGGCCGCGATCCTCGGCCGTGACCCAGCCGGCTCCGAAGGCGACGTCGGCCGCGGTCTTCCCCGTGACGTGCGGCACGCCCCAACGGTCGCGCTCAATGACCACTCCGGCGCGCGGTCGCTGTACGCGCGCTGCCTTGCCGACGAGCCCGAGCGAGGCACGCTTGAAGCATCGCTCGAGATCCTGTGCCGCAACGCGGTCGAACAGCCGCGTCAGGCAGTCGTAGAGCCTGGCCTGGTCTCTCGTGTTCCGGTTGAAAACGAGGCTGCCGTTCTGCCCAGGCGGCAGGACGCTGAACGCCACGTCCGCGTAGTCCTGGCGCTCCGGAGCCTGACCGGCAGCTGGCACCGCGACCGAAAGGACGGCAACGAACACCACCAGCCACGGCAACCGGTGCATGAGAGCAAGCAGGCTACCGCGAAGCGCTACGCGTCGCCGGGCGCCACGATGCCCGACTCGTACGCGAAGACGACCGCCTGCACACGGTCGCGCAGCCTGAGCTTCGTCAGGACGTGAGCCACATGCGTCTTCACCGTCGTCTCGCTGACGACGAGCTGCTCGGCGATCTCTGCGTTCGATTGGCCGCGAGCCATTAGCGTGAGCACCTCCGCCTCCCGCGGCGTCAGCTCTTCCAGCTCGGGCGGCCTCACACGGGCCGTGCCCGGCGGCCTGGAGACGAACTCCTCGATCACGCGGCGGGTGATCGCCGGGGCAAGCAACGCGTCACCGCTGGCGACGGCGCGAATTCCTTCCACCAGCTGCTCCGGAGGAGTGTCCTTGAGCAGGAAGCCGCTTGCGCCCGCCCGGAGCGCCTCGTAGACGTACTCGTCCATGTCGAACGTCGTCAGCATCACCACCCGCGTGTTCTGACCATCCTGGCCGAGCAGCACACGCGTCGCCTCGATGCCGTCGAGCTCTGGCATGCGGACGTCCATGAGGACGACGTCGGGCCGCAGGCGCCGAGCCTCCTCCACCGCCGCCAGTCCGTCTGCTGCCTCGCCTGCGACCTCCATGTCGGTCTCGGCCTCGAGGATCATCCGGAACCCTGCGCGGACAAGAGCCTGGTCGTCCACGATGAGGACCCGGACGCACCTCGGCGTCTGGCGCACGGCCTCACTCGACAGCACGAGCTCGTATATCCGCACGGGCCGCTCGAAGTCCTTGAGCTGCTGCTCGCCGAGGTCGAGGAACGAGAGCTCCTCGTCCTCGAGCAGGGAGTGCGTCGCCTGGGACACGAGAATCTGACCTCCCTGACCGGCGGCGCAGATGCGCGCCGCGCGATGGACGGCCAGGCCGTGGTACTCGTCGGCGGAGATCGATGCCTCACCCGTGTGGATGCCCATTCGCACGCGCGGCTGTACGTCATGCGGCCATTCGTGGCCGACGAGCGCCCGCTGCCCCTCCAGTGCCGCAGCGACGGCGTCCTTTGGCCTCCGGAAGGCCACGAAGAACGCATCTCCCTGGGTGCCGATGCCCTCTCCCCCGCCTCCTCGAAGATGCCGCGAAGGACCCTGTGATGCTCGGCGAGCACGTCGCCGTACCGCTCGCGGAGCTGGCGTACGAGCGACGTGGAGCCTTCGATGTCGGTGAGCAGGAAGGTGTACGTCCCGGTCAAGTCACCGGCAGTCTCGCATGCAGCCGGTAGCCGCCTTTCGCCTGCGGTCCCGCCTCGAGCTCGCCGCCGTAGACGGAGATGCGCTCCCGCATGCCGACAAGGCCGTGGCCGCCGCTCTCTCCACCGCCGTCGCCGGAGCCATCGTCGCTGACGGTCAGCTCGACGTGGCCGTCGTCATAGCGAACGAGGACTTCTGCGTGTTCGGCGCGCGCGTGCTTCAGCGCATTCGTCAGTCCTTCCTGGACGAACCGGTAGGCCGTGAGGTCGAGGCCCGCCGCCAGCTGCACCGGATCGCCCTCGATGCGGAGGTCGACGGGGAGACCCGACTCCCGTGCCTGGGCGACGAGCCGGTCGAGGTGCTCGAGGCTCGGCTGAGGCGCCAGGGCAGGCGCCTCCTCGGGACGGCGCAGCACGCCGACGAGCCGACGCATCTCGGCCAGCGCCTCACGCCCGGTCTGCTCGACGATCTCCAGAGCCTCGCGCTCGCGCTCCTGCTCCGGCCTGAGCAGCCTGCGCACACCCGCCGCTTGCACGGTCATCACGCTGACCGAATGGCCGACGACGTCATGGAGCTCCCGTGCGATCCGCGCACGCTCCTCGGCAACTGCGGCCTGAGCCTCCTCGCGCCGCTCGCGCTCGAGTCGCGCAGCGCGCTCCTTGGCCTCCTCGGCCTCCCGGAACTTGTAGCCGAGGCCGAAGCCGATCGTCCACGCGATGCCGAAGATGACCGTGCTCCAGATCATGTCGCTCCAGCTCCCGGTCGGCTCGTTGCGAACCACGATCGCGTTCACGCCGCCGAGGATCGCGAAGCCGGCGATCGCCTGCCTGGGCTCCGGCAGGCCCCCGAAGAGGAAGGCGATGGTCATCCCCAGCAGGAACACCATCGGGTCGTAGGGCACGCGCTGTCCGTCCAGGAACGTGCTCGCCGCGACCGCTACCGCCGCCACCACCGGCGCCAGGAACGGGAAGCGTCGCCTGAAGAGCAGCGGCAGGAAGTACGCGAAAGAGACGGCAATGTCCTCCCAGAGGGGCCCGTTCGGCCCGTCGGGCTCGCCCTGGCCCTCGACGGCCACGGCGATGCTGATGCCGAAGGCGGTGAGGATCAGCGCATCGAACCAGTAGCGCTGCACGAGTGGCGTTAGCTTCCGCACGAACTGCTGCATGGAGCGAAAGTAGCCGACCGTGCCGACGACCGCATCGGCCGCAATGACGACTTTCGACTCATCCCCGAGGATGAGGCCAAGATCGTCCTCGCGGTCGACGCCGAAGGGGGTTCGCTTCGATAGCCTCGGTCGAACATCAGCTACAGCGAAACCGAGGTCGAGATGAATCCCTCCGAAGCTCTGTCTGACGAAAGCGTCCTCCACAGCAACGGAAAGCCGGTCGTCGCGGCCAAGGACATCACGCGGCGTTACGGCCAAGGCGACACCGCAGTAGACGCGCTCCGGGGCGTGAGCCTCGATGTCGTGCGCGGCAAGCTGACCGCCGTCATGGGCCCCTCGGGCTCGGGCAAGTCCACGCTGATGCACATCCTCGCCGGGCTTGACATGCCGACGTCCGGCACCGTCTCCATCGACGGCACCGAGCTGACGACGCTCGGCGACACCGACCTCACGAAGCTGCGGCGCAAGCACATCGGTTTCGTGTTCCAGTTCTTCAACCTCCTCCCCATGCTCAGCGCCGAGGAGAACGTCAAGCTGCCGCTGACGATCGCCGGCACGAAGCCGGACAAGGCCTGGTTCGAAGACCTTCTCGGTAACGTCGGGCTCACGGATCGCCGCTCCCACCGGCCGAGCGAGCTGTCGGGTGGACAGCAGCAGCGCGTCGCCATTGCACGCGCGCTCGTCTCCCAGCCCACGGTCGTCTTCGCCGACGAGCCGACGGGCAACCTCGACTCCGCCACCTCGGGGGAGATTCTCGACCTGATGCGCAGGTCGGTCGACGAGCTCGGTCAGACGACCGTTATGGTCACTCACGATCCGCGCGCCGCGGCGATCGCCGATCGCATCCTCTTCCTCGCCGACGGGGTCGTCGTCAAGGACATGACAGAAGGCTCGGCGAGCGAGGTCATCGCTGCCATGGACGAGCTCAGCGTCGAGTGATCAAGGTCGCCCTTCGCAATCTCTGGGGCAGGAAGCTCCGGACGTTCCTCACGGGCTTCGCGATCGTGCTCGGCGTGGCGACGATCACGGGCACGTATGTCCTGACGGACTCGATCTCGAAAGCCTTCGACTCGATCTTCTCGACGATCTACCAGGGCACCGACGCAGTCATCTCTGGCGACACCGCCTTCGACGTCAGCGAGGAATCCGGTGTCGAGATCCCCTCGTTCGACGAGTCTCTACTGGCCGAGGTGCGAGCGCTGCCCGAAGTCGACGCAGCGGTGGGCGGTGTCGGCGGCGAGGCGCAGATGATCGGCGACGACGGCGACGTGATCCAGTACGGCGGCGCGCCGAACATCGGCTTCTCGATCGACCCCACCCAGGCCCGGTTCAACTCCATCGTGCTCAAGGAGGGCGACTGGCCGGCCGCGGGCGATGTCGCGGTGGACACGTCCACTGCCTCGAAAGAGGACCTCGAGATCGGCGACGAGATCGGCGTTCAGGCCGAAGGGCCCGTACGGCGTCTGCGCGTGTCAGGGCTGTTCGACTTCTCGTCCGAAGGCAACATCGGCGGGGCGACGCTTGCCGCCTTCGACCTGCGCACGGCGCAACAGCTGTTCAACAAGGTCGGGAGGCTCGACCAGATCCGTGCGGCTGCCGCGTCGGGCACGTCACAGCCGGAGTTGCTCTCTGCGATCGAGTCCGAGCTGCCACCCGGTACGCAGGTGCGGTCGGGAGATGAGCAGGCCGACGAGGACGCCAGCGAGACGCAGAGCTTCCTCACGTTCCTTCAGGGCTTCCTCCTCGCCTTCGGCGGCATCGCGCTCTTCGTAGGCGCGTTCGTGATCGCGAACTCGCTCTCGATCACGATTGCGCAGCGGACGCGCGAGTTCGCCACTCTGCGCACGATCGGCGCCTCACGGCGCCAGATCATGAGGGCAGTGCTAATAGAGGCGCTCGTGGTCGGCCTCGTCGCTTCCATCATCGGGATCGTGCTCGGCCTGGCCCTCGCCAAGGGTCTCTTCTGGCTGTTCGAGCAGGCCGGGTTCACGCTGCCTAACAGCGGCCTCCTCTTGCAAACCCGGACGGTGATCGTGGCGCTGATCGTCGGCGTGCTCGTAACCGTCATCGCAAGCCTGCGGCCCGCCCGTCGAGCGACGCGCGTGCCTCCGATCGCCGCCGTTCGCGAGGGGGCGGCGCTGCCGCCAGGACGCTTCGCACGCTATCGGCCGCTCGGCTCGGCGTTGCTCGGCCTCGCCGGCTTCGCACTGCTCGCCTACGGGCTGTTCGGCCCCGGCCTCACCACGACACAGCTGCTCCTGGCCATGGGTGTGGGCGCCGTGCTGATCTTCTTCGGCGTCGCGTTCTTCTCGGCCCAGCTCGTGACACCGCTCTCGCATGTGCTCGGCGGTCCGGCAGCGAGGTTCGCCGGTGCCCCAGGGATCCTGGCGCGCGAGAACGCGATGCGGAACCCCCAGCGCACCGCCTCGACGGCATCGGCGCTCATGATCGGGCTCGCGCTCGTGACGCTCGTCGGCATGCTGGCGGCATCCATTCGCGCCTCATTCTTCGACGCGGTCGACAAGATCTGGGTCACCGACTACGCCGTGACGGCGCAGAACAACTACTCACCGATCCCGATCAGCGTGGAGGAACCGCTGCGCGGTGTGCAGGGCACCACTGCCGTCGTCGGCGTGCGTGCGGGCGAGGCGAGCTTCCTCAACGGAACGCACTTCATGACCGGTGTCGAGCCCGGGGCCAGCAAGGTCTTCCAGCTGGACTGGGTACAGGGCTCGGACGCGATCATGGACTCGCTCGGCGCCGACGGTGCGTTCACGGACGACAGCTATGCCGAAGATCACAACCTTCGAGTCGGATCGCCCGTCGAGGTGCTGTTCCCGGACGGCGGCACGAAGACGTTCCAGATCAAGGGGATCTTCGATCCACCATCCGGCGGCTCCCCGTTCGGCACGGTGACGATCTCGAGCACGACGTTCGACGCGTCGTTCCAGCAGCCGAAGAACCTCTTCGTCTTCGTGACCATGGAGGGCGGCGTGACGCCGGAGAACACTGCGGCGCTCGACGAGTCGCTCGCCGGCTTCCCCAACGCGAAGCTTCAGGACCAGGATGAGTTCAAGGACAACCAGTTCAGCGGGGTCAGCCAGATTCTCAACATCCTCTATGTCCTGCTGGCGCTGTCCGTGATCGTCGCCGTCTTCGGCATCGTCAACACGCTCGTGCTCAGCGTCTTCGAGCGCACCCGGGAGATAGGGATGCTGCGCGCCGTCGGCACGACCCGCTGGCAGGTACGGACGATGATCACCCTGGAGAGCATCGTGACGGCCTTGATGGGAGCGGCGATCGGGATCACGCTCGGCATCGTGCTCTCCGCACTCCTCATCGCCCGCGTCGACTTCCTCACTCTTGCCTGGCCGATTGGCTCGCTCCTCGTCTTCGCGATCGCGGCAATCCTCGTCGGCGTCATCGCCGCGGTGCTTCCCGCCCGGCGCGCGGCGAGGCTCAACGTCCTCCAGGCGCTCC
The DNA here is from genome assembly GCA_963704335.1 of uncultured Actinomycetes bacterium. Lineage (GTDB taxonomy): Bacteria > Actinomycetota > Thermoleophilia > Gaiellales > Gaiellaceae > PALSA-612. The sequence goes on along the minus strand of OY969889.1, from coordinate 2,342,147 downwards.
AGTACGAGTAGCCAGTCGTGAGCAGCGTCGAGTCGCTGAAGGGAATGCTGCTCTTCTCGACTCCGACGCTGTTCGATCCCAACTTCCGCCGCACGGTCGTGCTCGTTGCCGAGCACGGTGAGGACGGCGCGATGGGACTCGTCCTCAACCGGCCGTCCGAGACGACCGTCGGCGAAGCAGTGCCGGATCTGGCCGACGTGGCGGGAGCCGAGTCACTCGTGTTCGTGGGAGGGCCGGTGCAGCCGCGGGCGGTGCTCGTCCTCGCCGAGTTCGAGGAGTCATCGCAGGCGGCGGCGGTCGTCGTCGGCGACCTGGGCTTCGCACGGGCCGACGGCGACCTCGGCGAGCTGGCGGAGACCACACGCCGCGCGCGGGTCTATGCCGGCTACTCGGGCTGGTCCCCTGGTCAGCTCGAGTCGGAGCTGGAAGAGGAATCGTGGCTGGTCGAACCCGTCGGGGACATCGACCTGCTCGCCGACCCCGAGGACGATCTCTTCGGCGAGGCGCTGCGTACGAAGGGCGGCACCTACCGGATTCTCGCCCTCATGCCCGACGATCCCCGGAACAACTGACCAGCGGTACTACTCCGCGAGAAAGGCTCGGAGCTCGTTGGGCGTCAGCGTCCGCTCGCCGAGCTCTTCAGCCTCCGGCACACGGTCGCGCACGACCCGCAACACCACATCCGGCGAATCGGCAAACGGGCTGACGATCTTCGAGCCCTTGAGCAGCACTCGCCCGGGCATCGGCGAGACATGGACGGCGAGCTGCGGCTCGCGGTAGCCCCGGTCGAGGAGAAGCGTGTTGGCCTCTGCTACCGCGTCTTCGGTCACGCCTTGAGCCGATCGCGCAGCATGTCGCCGACGAGCTTCGGGTTGGCGCCGCCACCCGTCTCCTTCATCACCTGGCCGACGAAGAACCCGAGCAGGCCCTCCTTGCCCGCGCGGTAGGCGGCCACCTGGTCGGCGTGCGCGGCCAGCACGGCGTCGATCACCGGCTCGAGCGAGCCCTCGTCCGACACGAGCTCCTGCTCGAGGTACGTATCCGCTTCGAAGCCGGCGCTCGCGCTCGCCTGCACCGCGGCGAGATAGGCCTCGCGCGGAAGCCGTTCCCTCGCCTCGATCACCTTTGCCAGCTCCGCCGGCTCGGCGATCGCGACGCCCGCGGCCTCGTTACGAACGATGTTCGCCGCCACACGGGCTTCGATGCCCGCGGCCACGAGCTTGTCGTGCTCCGCGTCTCGTCCCGTCGTCACGAGCTCCCACGAGGTGGCGAAGCCGACCTCGGGCTCGAGACGGCGGATGCGCACTACAGGTGCATCGGGGAGCTCCCGCGCTTCTGCGAGCAGCTCGGCCGGGCGGATGGGCACGAGATCGGGCTCCGGGAAGTAGCGGTAGTCGTCCGCCTCTTCCTTCGACCGGTGCGGCGTCAGCGTGTCGGAGCCGGCGTCGTAGTCGTACGTCTCCTGGACGACGTCCTGTCCGGCTTCGTAGAGCGCGATCTGCTCGCGGACGGCGGCGTCGATACCCCGTCCCAGGAAATTGAACGAGTTCATGTTCTTGAGCTCCCAGCGCGTCCGGAAGCTGTCCTCGCCGGCCGGGCGCACCGACACGTTGGCATCGACGCGCATCGTTCCCTTCTCCATCTCCGCATCGGAGACGCCGAGCTCGACGACTGTCTGGCGCAGCAGCTGGAGAAAGCGCTTCACGTCATCGGAGGAGTGCAGGTCGGGCTGCGTCACGACCTCGACGAGCGGGACGCCGCCGCGGTTGTAGTCGACGAGGGAGCGGCCTGCGCCGACGATCCTTCCGCCCGCGCCGCCGACGTGGACGGTCTTTGCCGCGTCCTCTTCGAGATGCGCGCGGACGATTCCCACCTCGAGATCGCTGCCCTCGCCCGGTACGACAAACGCACCGCCCACGCAGAGCGGCTCGTCGTACTGCGAGATCTGGTAGCCCTTGGCGAGATCGGGATAGAAGTAGCTCTTGCGGTGAAAGACCGCGCGCTCGGCGATCTCGCAGCCCAGCGCCCGGCCGAGGTCGATCGTCCACTCGACCGCCGCTCGGTTGGGCACGGGCAGCGAGCCCGGGTGCCCCAGGCAGATCGGGCACGTCGTCGTGTTCGGGCCCGCGCCGAACCCGTTCGCGCAGCGGCAGAACATCTTCGTCCGCGTCTTTAGCTGCACGTGGATCTCCAGCCCGACGACTGTCTCCCAGCTCATCGCAGACGCTCTGGGACGACATCGAAAGCGAGCGCCTGCTCCAGCACGTGCCCGGCGCGGAACAGGGTGTTCTCCGCGAACTGGGGCCCGACGAGCTGGAGGCCGACCGGGAGACCCTCGGACAGCCCGCAGGGAAGGGACAGGCCGGGCAGGCCTGCCATGTTGGACGGGATCGTGAGGACGTCCGACACGTACATCGCCATCGGGTCCTGCGTCTTCGCGCCCAGCGGGAAGGCGACCGTCGGCGACGTCGGGCTGATCAGCAGGTCGAAGCGCTCGAAGAGCTCGGCGTGCTCGCGCCCGATCACGGTACGCACCTTCTGAGCCTGACCGTAGAACGCGTCGTAGTAGCCGGCGGAGAGCGCGTATGTGCCGAGCATGATGCGCCGCTTGGGCTCGTCGCCGAAGCCTTCGTCGCGCGTCCGTTCGGCAATCTCGAAGAAGCCGCCTTCGCCGTCCGCGCGGGGGCCGAAGCGCACCCCGTCGTAGCGGGCGAGGTTGGACGAGGCCTCCGACGGCGCGATCAGGTAGTAGCACGCAAGCCCGTACTCCACGGAGAGCGGCAGCTCGCAGCCGTCGACATCTGCGCCGAGCTCTACACACAGGGCGATGGCGCGTTCGACCGCGTCCTTGACGCCCGGCTCGATCCCGTCCGCCTCGTTGAGTTGCCTCGGCACGCCCACGCGCAGGCCGGAGAGGTCGGCGGCGTCGGGAATCTCGATCGGGGCCGGTAGCTCGACGGTCGTCGTGTCGCGGGGGTCGCGGCCCGCGATCACGGAGTAGAGGAACGCGCAATCCGCGACGGTCTTCGTGATCGGGCCGATCTGGTCGAGACTGGAGGCGAACGCCACGATCCCGTAGCGCGAGACAGTCCCGTACGTCGGTCGCAGCCCGACGACACCGCACAGCGCAGCCGGCTGCTTGATCGACCCGCCGGTGTCGGAGCCGAGGGCCCACGGGGCGAGCCCGGCCGCGACGGCCGCTGCAGAACCGCCGGAGGAGCCGCCCGGCACCCTCGAGAGGTCCCAGGGGTTGAACGTCGGCCCGTACGCCGAGTTCTCGGTGGACGAGCCCATCGCGAACTCGTCCATGTTCGTCTTGCCCAGCATCGACAGCCCTCGACCACTGCACCGCTCGGCGACGGTCGCGTCGTACACGGGGACGTACCCGGTGAGGATCTTCGATCCCGCGGTCGTCTCCACACCCTTCGTCGAGATGAGGTCCTTCAGGGCGATCGGGATCCCCTCCGCGCCGGCGTACTCCGTTCGCCTGAGGTAGGCGTGCACGTCATCGTCTCGCTGGAGATACGCGCCGTGCAGCTCGGCAGCGGATACCTCGCCTCGCGTGAGGAGGTCGTTCGCGTCCCGGGCAGTCGTACGCAGGGTGTCGATCACGGCGCCGGCACCCCAAACGTCCCGTCCTCCGGGTCCGGAGCGTTGGCGAGCGCTTCCTCGAGCGACAACGACGGCTCGGGGTCGTCCTCGCCGAACGCGTTGACGATGTCGAGCGGGTGCGACGTAGGCTCGATCCCCGTGAGGTCGAGCTCTGCGATCTTCCCGACCGACTCGAGGATGGCGGACAGCTGCTGCGCGAAGCGCTCGACTTCCTCCTCGGACAGGCCGAGTTGCGCCAGCTTCGCCACGTGCAGCACCTGCTCTCTCGTGATCGCTGCCATCAAGCCATCCTCTCAAAGCAGAGGGCCCCTCCCGGGGCCCTCGAAAGTCTGGAGACTGCTGTTTCGTCTGTTCAGGCAGCAGCCCGGACGTTCGCCGCCTGCAGGCCTTTGTCCCCTTGCGTGATCTCGAACTCGACGCGTTGACCTTCGGTCAGCGTCCGGTACCCGTCCATGGTGATCGATGTGTGGTGGACGAAGACATCCTCGCCCCCCTCACGCTCGATGAAGCCGTAGCCCTTTTCGTTCGAGAACCACTTGACCGTGCCGACGGCCGTCTGCTCTAGCTGTTCCAACGCGTCCTCCTTCGACCCGTAAAGCTGATCCCGAGCGCCGGGGAATTTACCGAAACCGGCTACGGAAACGCAAGCACTCCGAGGCGGTAGCGAGCGGCCAGAACCGTGTTGCGAAGCAGGATTGCGATGGTCATCGGGCCGACGCCTCCGGGCACGGGCGTCAGGTGGCCGGCAACCTCCTCCACGGCGGGATGGACGTCGCCGGCGAGGCCCTCGGGCTGGCGCGTTATGCCGACGTCCACCACCGCTGCGCCCTCCTTGACCATGTCCACGGTGATGAGGTGTGGATGCCCCACTCCGGCCACCAGCACGTCGGCCGAGCGAGTGTGTGAGGCGAGATCCAGCGTGCGCGAATGGCAGATGGTCACGGTGGCGTTTCGGTCGAGGAGCAGGTGCGCCATCGGCTTGCCGACGATCTGGCTGCGGCCGACGACGACCGCCCGCCGCCCCTCCAGCTCGACCCCGTGCTCGTCGAGCAGTTCCATGATCCCGGCCGGGGTCGCCGGCACGAACGTCGCGTGCCCCAGATAGAGCTGGCCGGCGCTGACCGGATGGAAGCCGTCGACGTCCTTCGCCGGTGAGACGAGTCGGGTGGCCGCCGAACCGTCGAGCTGCTTCGGCAGCGGCAGCTGAACGAGGATGCCGTCGACCCGATCGTCGCCGTTCAGCTGCTCGACGAGCTCGCGGAGCTCCTCGGCAGTCGTCTCCTCGGGCAGGCGGTGGTCGTGGCTCTCGATGCCCGCTTCCTGCGCGGCCTTGTGCTTGTGGTCGACGTAGATGTGCGACGCGGGATCGTCGCCGACTAGCACCGTCGCCAGGCCCACCTGTCCGAGCTCGGCGACGTCCGCGGCCACCTGGGCGCGAATGCGCGCCGCCAGGGGCGCACCTTTCATGAGGACTGCCGCCATCGAGGCGGTACGTTAGTCGCATGACGAAGCTCACGGCCGTCATTCCGGCCACGAACGACCCGCCGACGCTCGCCGCCTGCCTCGCGGCTGTCGCCCAGGCAGACCAACCGCCCGAGCAGGTCGTTGTCGTGACCGAAGGCGACGGCCCGGCAGCTGCGCGTAACGCGGGCGTGGAAGACGCAACGGGGGACATCGTCGTGTTCGTGGACGCGGACGTGCTTCCGCACGCCGATGCCTTCGCACGGATCCGTAACGTGTTCGAAGCAGACCCGGCGTTGGCTGCGGTCTTCGGCTCGTACGACGACATGCCGGCGGAGCCTGGGATCGTCTCGCAGTTCCGGAATCTCCTGCACCACCACGTCCACCAGCAGGGCGCGGGTGACGCGACGACGTTCTGGGCCGGTCTCGGGGCGGTACGTGCGGACGCGTTTCGCGCCGTCGGCGGCTTCGACGCCGACCGCTATCCGCTCCCTTCCGTCGAGGACATCGATCTCGGCACCAGGCTCTCCAGCAGCGGCGCCAAGATCCTTCTCGACCCGCTAGTCCAGGGCACGCACCTGAAGCGCTGGACGCTTCAGGACATGGTGCGGACGGACTTCTGGCAGCGCGGCGTGCCGTGGATAGAGCTCATGCTGCGCCATGGCTCCGGCTCCACGGCGCTCAATCTCGGCTGGCGCCATCGCGTAAGCGCCGCGGCAGCCGTCGTCTCGGCGCTCGCGCTCCTGCGCGGCAGGCCGGGGACGGCGCTGGCTGGGCTGATCGCCCTCGTCGCGCTCAACGTCGAGCTCTACGAGCTATTGCTCCGCCGCCACGGGCCGGTAAGCGTTGCCACGGGCGCTGGGTTGCACGCCGTCCACCATGTGACCGGAGCGCTCGCGGTGCCGGTCGGCGTGCTGAAGCACCGGCACCGCTAGATGCACATCCGCTGCCTCACGACCGGGCGCGTGCGCGGCAAGCGGCGCGCGCGCGGCCCGCTGCGCTACCTACCGGGCGGCTGGAGCGACGAGACGCTGCCCGTGCACGCCTTCGCCGTTGACCATCCGCACGGCGTCTGTCTCTTCGACACCGGCCAGACGGCACGGGCCACCCAGCCCCGCTATCACCAGTGGTGGCACCCGTTTCTTTGGCTTGCCCGCTTCGAGCTTCGTCCCGAGGACGAGGTCGCTGCGCAGCTCGATCCCGCCACCGTGAGATGGGTCGTCCTTTCTCACCTGCATACCGACCACGTCGGAGGCGTGGCTGCTTTCGCCAACGCCGAGGTGCTGGTCTCGCGCGTGGAATGGGGCCGTGCCAGAGGCATCCGCGGCCGCATCCGCGGCTACCTTCCCCAGCACTGGCCACGGGGCCTTGAGCCGACGCTCGTCGACTTCTCGAGCCCCGCAGCGGGGCCGTTCGCCGCCTCCCATGACGTGGCAGGTGACGGCCGGTTGCTCATGGTGCCGCTCCCCGGGCACACCCCCGGCCACGCCGGTCTGCTCGTGGACGGCAAGACGCTGCTCGCGGGCGACGCGAGCTCGATACCGGCGGGACTCGTCTCTCTCGGAGCGCACGACTCGGAGGCGCCGGCACGTCTCGCATATTCTTGACGCCTCGATGAGGGACGCCGCCGCAAGGGCCAGCAAGTGGCCGAACCTCTTCGTCGTCGGCGCGGCCAAAGCGGGCACCACTTCTCTGTGGCAGTACCTGGGCGAGCACCCGGACATCTACATGTCTCCGGTCAAGGAGCCGCACTTCTTCTCCTCGGAGGTGCCCGGCCTCTTTCCGGCCGTCAAGGACGAGCGGGAGTACCTGAAGCTGTTCGCAAAGTCGGAAGGCGCCGTACTCTGTGGAGAAGCCAGCGCGTCCTATCTCTGGGATCCCGACACGCCGCAGGCGATCAGGAACGTGTCTCCGGACGCGAAGATCGTGATCGCACTTCGCGATCCGGTGGACCGTGCCTACGCCTTCTACTGGACGGGAGTCAAGTACGGCGGTGGCAACCAGTCGTTCCTCGAGACCGTCGAAGAAGAGCTGTCGCTCCCGGAGAGCGAGTGGCCGTCCACGCTCTACGTCGGCTACAGCCTCTATGCCGACGCAGTGCAGCGCTATCTGGACGCGTTCGGCGACAGCGTGTCGGTGCTCTTTTTCGAGGACCTTCACCGTGACACACGCGGCGAGCTCCGCAAGCTGTTCGCTCGCCTGGGAGTGGACGCCGCCGCTGCCGACACGGTCAACATCGAGAGGCACAACACCTTCGCTCTTCCGCGCAACGAGCTCAGCCGACGGGTGCTCACGTTCAAGCCGTTGCGCAACACTGCCCGCGTGATCGTGCCGGCGGGGCTCCGACCGACGGTGGAGAGCGCGCTGCTCAAGTCGCCGCCCAGGCCGGACATGGAGCCTTCGGCACGCCGTCTGTTGGAGGAGGCCTTCGCGCCGGAGCGCCCCAGGCTGGAGGCAATGCTCGGCCGGCGGCTGCCATGGTGAAGGGATGATGCGCGTCGGCATCGCCGGGCTCGGTTGGGCGGCGCGAGCTTTCCACGAGCCCGCTCTGCGGAAGATCGCCGGAACCACGCCGATCGGCGGCTTCGATGCCTCGCCCGAACAGCGAGCCTCCTGGCAACAGGAGACGAGCTTGCCGGCGTGGGAGACCCTCGACGAGCTCCTGGAACAGGGCCGGCCCGACGTCGTGGTCGTCGCGACGCCTCCCTCCTCGCACACGGAGCTCTGCTTGCAGGCGCTGGCGGGTGGCGCGCACGTGCTCTGCGAGAAACCTTTCGTTAACACAGTCGACGAGGCGGATCGCGTCCTCGCGGCCGCCGCCGCCGCCGACCGCTTCGTGGCGGTCAATCACCAGTACCGCGAGAAGCCGATCTTTCGCGCGATCAAGTCGAGCATCGGCAAGCCGGACGTCGGGCGACTCGTCTTCTGCCAGATCTCCCAGCTGATGGACATGCCACCCTGGAACGAGCCCGTCGCGTGGCGGGCCGCCATGCCGAACCGGACGCTCTTCGAAGGAGGCGTGCACCTCGTCGACCTTCTGCTCCACCTCTTCGAGGAGCCGCCCACCGCCGTGTACGCGCGGCACTCGGCTGGTCTCGACGCCGACAGCGAGGCCGACGCCATCCACCTCGTGCTGCTCGAGTTCTCGGGCGGACGCCTGGCGCAGATCACGATCGACCGCCTCTGCAAGTCCGCCACGCGGTACGTCGAGCTTCGCGCAGACTGCGAGCAGGCGTCTCTGCGGGCGTCGCACGGGGGCCGCATCCTCTTTCAGGCGGGCCTCAAGCGGGCCGAGCACCCGGCCGTGCGGTTTGTCTACGGGCTCGGCGGCGTGGCCTGGCTGGAGCGAGGCAAGACGCGCAAGACGCTGGCCAGAAGCCCCCGGAACCCCAGCGTCGCTGCCACGGTGACGCACTTCCGCAACATCTTCGCGGCGCTCGAGCGCGGCGAGGAGCCTCCCGCGAGCGGCCGCGAAGCACGCGACGGGTTGGCCGTGATCGAGGCCGCCTACCGCTCGGCCGAGACCGGCGAACGCGTACTGCTCAGCGCGGGCTGATCTCCGTCTCCTCCAGCCACCACGGCGTGTACGCACGCACCGGGTCGCGGCGCTTGCCCGAGGCGCTCAGCACCCAGACCTGCGCAAGCTCGTGCATGCGAAGCACGCGCACCGCGAAGTGGCAAGCGGCGGCCAGCAGCTTGTTGTCGCGGTAGCGAACTCCCTCGCCGCGGGCGGACACGCTCGTGAAGTAGCCGGCAAGGATCTCTCGCCACTGCTTGAGGTCGGCGAGAAACACGTGGTCCGGATCGAGCATCCCGGCCTGGGACCACGGGGATGGCACGCGAACGCGAAGGACGCCGTCCGGCGCAAGCACGCGATGAATCTCGTCGAGCACCTCGTAGGGATCCCGGAAGTGCTCCAGGAGCGACGAGGCCTCTACCTCCATCGCCGAACCGTCCGGGAAAGGGAGCGAGCGGACGTCGGCCACCACGTCGACCGTGGAGAGCGGACGGGAATCGACGTTGACGAAACCGGCGAGGGGGCGATTCCCAGAGCCGAGATTCAGGCGGAATGGGGGCTCGTGGCCGGTCACCGGGACGCGGAGGCTACAGCTGCCAGGACGGCCATGGTCTCGGCGGCCGTGCGACTCCAGGGAAACAGGCCGGCGCGCTGCCTCCCCCGCTCGGACAGGCGCTGCCGCAACGCATCGTCAGACATGAGCTCGGCCAGCGCGCCCGCAAGGAGATCCACCCGAGGCTCGTCGACGAGCAGCGCCGCGTCGCCCGCGACTTCCTCGAGCGCCGAGTTTCGCGCCGTGAGCACGGGCGTGCCGGCAGCCATGGCCTCGAGCACCGGCAAGCCGAAGCCCTCATATGACGATGGGTACACGAACAGCTCTGCCTCGTGATAGAGGACGTGCAGATCGGTGTCAGGTATGTGGCCCGTGAGCCGAACCTGGTCGCCGATTCCCGCCGCCTCTGCCGCTGCAGCCACGGGCTGGTCCAGGGTGTTCTGGCCGACCAACACGAGGAGGTGTGGCGATCCGGAGCGCTTCCGCGCCGCGGCGAATGCTTCCAAGAGAGAAGCGAGGTTCCGCCGACGGGCGAGCTTGCCCACATAGAGGCAGAAGCGTTCGCCCTCGAGCCCGAACCGGCCGCGAACATCCTCCACGTCGGCCGGTTCCGGGGCGAGGAAGAACTCGCGCCTACAGCCGTTGGGGACGACGACGATTCGCTCCGTGGGCACGCCGTAGCAGCGAGCGATGTCCCGGCGGGACGTCTCCGACACGGTCACGACTCGGCGCGCCTTGCGCGCGGACCGCTGGGTCATCAGATGGCGGAGTCGCGGCCGCACGCCTCGCTCGGGAGGCATCAGCACCGACAACGCATCGTGGACCGTGACGACGAACGGGCCTCGGTACGCGAGCGGCGCCGCGTACGACGGGCAGAAGAGCAGATCGACGTCGCGGGCGGCGCGGGCCAGCGTCCAGTGAAATGCGCTGCCACCTGCGCCCGGCAAGGTGCGCACGCGAAACGGTGGCGCCGGCACCAGATCTCGCTCGACGCCGTCAGGCGCGAAGACGACGATCTCCGAGAACGGGCTCTCCAGGTTGGCCCACTCGCGCAGAAGCTCGGCCACGTAACGCCCCACGCCCGTGCGTGCACCTCCGAGCCGATGGCCGTCGATGCCGAGAACGCCCAGAGTCACCGTCGGACCAGCGTGCCAACCGACTGCCCCGTACGGCCGTCGGACGTGCCTGCGCGCAGACGCAGGGAGTACCTCCCCGCCTTCAGCTGCCGGCCGAACACGAGCACACTCGATCCTGCGCTCCGAACCGCACGGACGCCGAGGACCAGCTTCGAGCCGCGTTTCACCTCGAGGCGAAGAGCGGCGGCTTCCGAGAGCAGCACCGGCAGTCTCACGGCCGTGCGTACCTTGGAGCTCACCCTGGCGGGGATCTTCAGGACCAGCGGCGCCGTCGTGCCTGCCACGAGACGTATGCGGTCGTTGCCGGCGTCTGCGATCACGTAGCTGCCGCCCTCTCCCGCCATCTCGACGGCCTTGGGCGAGTCGAGCGAGGCCGTCGCCGCGGCTCCGCCGTCGCCGGAGAAGCCGGATGTCCCGGTTCCGGCGATTGTGCTGATCGTGCCGTCCGGGAACACGCGCCGTATGCGCTGGTTGCCCGTGTCGGCGATGAGGAAGCCACCGCCGGGTAGCGGAGTCACTCCGTGCGGTGAGCTGAGACGAGCGAGGTTCGCCGGTCCTCCGTCCCCGGAGAAGGCCGCCTCGCTCGAGCCTGCGACGGTCGTGATCGTGTTGTCGGGGGCGACACGCCGGACGCGGTTGGAGTCGGCCACCAGGAAGCCTCCGGCCGGCAGTGCCGCGACATCGAACGGACGATCGAGCCGGGCAAGCGTTGCTGGCCCGTCGTCCCCGCTGTAGCCGCGCTCGCCGGTCCCGGCGACCGTGGTGATGATCCCGGCCGTCGAGATCATGCGGACGCGGTGGTTCTCGGTGTCGGCGACGAGGACGTCCCCGTTCGCCGTAACGCCAACGCCGTGCGGCGCCCACAGCTTCGCCTCGGCTGCAGGGCCCCCGTCGCCCACGAACCCAGCGCTCCCGAGGCCGGCGATCGTGGTGATCGTCCCGTCGGCTGCGACCCTGCGCACGCAATCGTTTCGCGTATCTGCCAGCACGTACCCCCCGTCCCGAAGCGGCGCCACTCCGTGCACGAAGCTGAGCCGGGCCATGGTCGCTGGACCGCCGTCACCCGAATAGCCAACGTCGCCCGTGCCGGCCACGACAATCGTGGTCCCGTCCGGATTGACCCGCCGCACGGTGTTTTCGAACGGCTGCGCCACGAGGAGCGCGCCGTCTGCGAGGGCAGCGAGATCGCGAGGGTGTCCCACCTCGGCGATGGTCGTAATCGTGCCCGGCCCGGCGGCGCCGGCGAGACCGACGCTCGTCGCGAGCACCGAGCAGGCCAGTGTGATCGTCAGCGCGATACGCACGGCGCGTCACGCTACCCGGCGGGCCGCGAAGACGAGCTGGGTGGCCAGCCTCCGGGCAAGCCGCGTGCTCCTCATGCTCCGCGGCCGCACGTCGACGACCCGGAGGTCCTCGATGGCGAAGCCGGCAGCCTCGAGCGCCCGTCCCAGCTCGTCCGGCGAAGCGAGCCCCAGGGCGAGCGGTGGAGGTCGCCCGAAGGGAACGATCCTCTTCACGCCACGCACCACCGGATAGAGGACGCGGCCTCGCCAGAGATGGACCGGCGACGAGTGGTTGGGAAAGCTCACGACCGCGACTCCACCGCTGCGAAGCACTCGGGCCAGCTCCTGCATGGCGGCGGTGAGATGGTCGAGCACGTACTCGGCGACGCCTGTTGCCGTCACCGCGTCGAACGACGCGTCGGGGAAAGGGAGCGCGGTGATCGATCCCTCGACCAGCCGCCCCTCGAGCTGAGGCAGGCGCCTGGTGGCCGCCGCGACCATGGCCGGAGAAAGATCGACGCCGCTGACGCGCCAGCGCCGGCGGTCGAGCTGGGCGCAAAGGCGTCCTGCTCCCATCCCGACGTCCAGCGCGTCCCCGGGACCCTCGCCCACGAGCTCCAGCACGGCTGCGAGACGCTCTCGCAGGACCTTCCCCGCAGTGCCCGGCGCGTCGTAAGCGCGGTCGTAGTGGTCGGCGACGGTGTCCCAGTGCGCCTTGACGGCCGTCACCGTGGCACCGCCGTGACCAGCAGGCTGTGGCCCCAGGGAATGCGCCATCCTCGGCCTACGACCGCTGCCTCGACCCCCAGCGTCGCCGCTCCCAGGCGCGATGAGAGCGCTCCCACCCGCAGGGGAATGCCACATGTCTCCTCGGTAGGGGCACGTGGTCCCCGGCCACGAAGCTCGGCAATCGCCGAGAAGATCATGTTCGCGAACGTCGTGCGCCGCACTTCGAATCCCGCTCTCGCGAGCTCGGCCGTCAGAGTCGCGACGTCGTACAGCCTCCAGTCGGAGCGGTCGCGACGGCAGCGCCGGGCGCCGTTGGTGCGGATGAGCAGCACACCCGTCGTCCCGAGTACACGCCGCAGCTCCGTCAGGCTCGGGGTCACCTCGGACTCGTCGATGTGTTGCATCACGTCGTTCATCACCGCCACGTCGACGGAGCTGTCCGCCAGCGGGAGCGCAGACAGCGGCGCCACCGACAACTCGGCTGTTGGCACTCTCAGCCGCGCCATGTCGATCCCCTCCGGGCTCAGGTCGACGCCGTACAGGGCGGCGGACGGGACCCGTTTCTCCGCAGCGGCGAGAAAGGCTCCGGCACCGCATCCCGCATCGAGCAGGGCGCGTGGCCCGTGGTCGAGCCACGGCCGAAGCTCGACGAAGACCAGCTCCAGCAACCCTTGCGTCCACCAGTGGCGATCGTCGACGTCCGCGAGTCTCTTGTAGTAATCGGCGGGAACGTCCTTCACGAGCCCGCCGCCCGGTCTTTGAACCCAAACCGGCTCCCAGCCAGCTCGGGGAATGAGCGGCGCACGCTGCGCCAGTTGAGAAGGAACGCGAGGCCGGCAGCAGCGACGGTGACGAATGCCGCGCCTATCAGGCCCACGGTCAATACGGCGACGATGTCAGCCACGACTACGAACACCGCCGTGACGATGCTGTTCTTCATGAGGTCTGTCTGCCGGTCGCGGGCGATCAGGACGCTGCTGTAGACGCCGGCGAGCACAGCAAGGGGCACGCGCCAGGCCATGACGGCGAGCAGCGGGATCGCCCGCTTGTACTCCTCGCCGAAGACGGCGGGGATGAGCAGCGACCCGACGCTCATGCAGACTGCTGCGACCACGCCGCAAGTGAACGCCCAGCGCAGAGCCTGCCCCCTCAAGGCGGCTGCGCCGTCGACGGCGGTAGCGCTGAATGCCGACAGAAACGCCAGTGAGAACAGGCCCACGCTGGCGGTGAAGAAGAACGCGGGCTTGGAGGCGACCCCGTAGATGCCGACCGAGCGCGGCCCCAGGGCAAGCTCGATGACGAGGATGTCGAACGACACGACCGCCGAGCGCGCGAGGCCATTCACCATCAGCGGAGCACTCTGCCTGAGCGTGTCGCCCCATACGGCGAGATTCGCACGCGGCCGAAGGACCCGCCACCCGCCACCGACGAGCCAGAGCACGGTCAGCGCATAGACGAGCGCGCCGACGGCCTCGAGCAGAGGGACGCGCTTGAGGTCGTCCAGGTTGGCGACGAACAGGATGACGCCCGCGAGCACTACGAACCGCGACAGAGTCAGGCCGAATGCGATGGCGCGTGAGCCGCCCACACCGAGCACCATCCAACGCAGGTTGAGAGCCGTGGCCGGCAGCACCAGCGCGAAGAGGATGAGGGTCGAACGGGTCAGATCGGAGCGGGCGAAGAGCAATACGCCGCCGATGAAGACGATGGTTGCGACGATGGAGAGCACGAGCCTGAGCCCCAGGACGTGCTCGGCGATCTCCTTGAACCGTTGCGGCCGGCGCGCGATCTCCCGGACGTTGAGGATCTCCGTTCCCGAGTCGGTGACGAACGCGAGCCAACCGACCAGCGTGAGCCCGAACGTGACGATGCCGAAGCCGGTGGGTCCCAACCGTCGGGCGAGCAGCAAAACCACGACGAAGCCGACAACCCGTGCGGCGCTTTCCCCGGCGAGGAGCGCAGCCGTCCGCCGCAGCACCATGCGCCAGCCCCGCTGGGCGTCGACCTGAGCTTCCTCGGTGCTCATGAACCGGTCTCGACGGAGCCGTGGTCAGGCCGCACTGCCCTCCGGGCGCTGTTGCCGAGCGCTCGTAGCCTCAGGTAGAGATCCCCTCGACCGGCGACCACCTGACGTAACAGCTCCGGCCGCCGCAGGTAATGAGCGTCGACCCGCGGCAGCTCGTGAATGCTGCTCCGCGAGTCGACGCGATCGATCACCGTCGAGCAGGCGGCGGTGTAGCTCTGCTCGATGAGTCGCGCTGCGACGTCATTGGGTCGCGCGCCGTACGGCCACGCGAACGTGCGGACAGGCTTCCCGACCACCTGGGCAAGCGTGGCTCCCGATTCGACCACCTCGCGCGGCGCAGCCTCTGGCGAAATCACGTCGAGAGGCTCGTGCGCGTGACCGTGGCAGCCGATCTCGATGCCGGCCTCGGCGAGCTCCCGCAGCTCGCCACCGGCGGCGAGCTGCAGCCGGGGCGCTTGCGACGGGTAAGACGGCCAGTCGCTGGCGCCGCCGAGATGGCCCGCAACGCAGAAGACCGTTGCCGCCATCCCCCGCTCCAGCAACAGCGGGATCGCATACCGAACGGCACCGGCCTCGCCATCGTCGAAAGTGATCGCGACCGACCGATCGGGCAGCTTGCCCTCCTCGAGCCGTGCTGTCAGCTCGGACAGCGTGTGTGTCCGAGCTCCCACACGTTCGAGCGCCTCGACGTGGGCACGAAAGAGCTTTTCCGCCACGAAGAGAGGCGCTTGCCCTTCACCCACCGCGTGGTACGTGAGCACAAGTGCTCGCGGCATCAGCTGGTCGAGGCTCCACCCATGTCGACGGGGCGCTTCTACGCCCCGTCGTTGGTCAGGAACGGTGTCACGAGCCGCGCGACGGCCGCCCGGCAGGCCGACGGGTTGCGGATCCACGTCGCCGTCTCTGACGAGAAATCGACGAACACCGTACGGCCGTACGGGGACGCGTGCTCCGGACCGAAGGGCCGCCCGTGCGGCTGGACCGAAAGAGGCCCGCAACTCACGCCACGTCCCTGGGGCCCAAGTCCAGGACTGAAGTGACCGGTGACAGACGGCCAGGGGATGCCACGCAGCGTCGGATCGTCCCAGAGCAGCTTGACGGCGCCGTTCAGATCCCAGGACGACTCGAAGATCGGCACGTCCTCGTATCGTTGCTCGGTGCCGAACATGTAGACGGTCGTGCCCGCCGGTGGCGCAGGAATCGCGGCCTGCATCGAGTCGAGGATCGTCCGCGCGCGTGTCGCGGCCCGATTCCAGACCTGACGATCCCTGTTCAGCTCCTGGACCCACGTGACTGCAAGCCCGATGGTGATCACGACGGCGACCCCCGTCGCCCACAGTCGCCAGCGCGCGAGGCCCCGTAGAAGAAGCACCGAGGCGAGCATTGCGAGCGCGTAGAACAGCAACGCGAAGCCGGGTGTTGCGAGGATGTTGACGCGATTTGCCGGTGCAGAGTCGGGAATCGGGCTGTAGTAGTCCGTGGCTGCCGCGTACGGTGCATAGGCCACTCCGATTGCGATTGCCCCGGCGGCGCACGCGATCAGCCAGCGACGTATCTCCCCGCGCGCTTCATCGGCCTCGGGCAGGTAGCGCCACATGAGGAGGCCCACGGCGACGACGCCGAGGGCGATCAGGGTCGGCACGCGAACTGGGCCGTCCGGTACGCCCGTCGTGACGAAAAGCACGCGCGCCTCCCGCAGAATCGCCTTCGCATGATCGATCTGCTCCGACAGCGGACGCACCGTGCGTTCCACCCCCAAGAGGAACGCCAGCCCAGCCGCCACGCCGAGCGTCGCGAGATCCGCGAACCACCGGCGCCGAGCAGCCGCCCACGAGCCGCGCAGGCGATACAACAGGATGGTGGCGAGCATCGCCACCGCGGCGACCTCGTGCGTGAGGAGGCTCAGTAGAAAGCACACATCCGCGGCGCCGTGGAACAGGACGGCGCGGCGGCCGTGCTCTCGCATGCCGCGCAGGGCAATGACCGCGCCCAAGAGGAAGAAGATCGCCGTCACGCCGTAGATGGAGGCAGTCGACCAGAAGCGGGACGAGTCTCCTGCGGGGAACAACACACAAAGTGCGGCGATGGCCGCGGCGTGAATCCTTTCCAGCCCCACCTGCCTGACCAAGACGTAGACGAGCGTCGCCGCTACCGCCCAGGTGAGCACAGCCCATACGAGGTACGGACGGGGCCCTTCACCGAGCGCGTTGTGAAGGACCGTCGTGATGAACGCCTCCACCGGGCGCCCGCGCAAAGGCACCTCGTCGTGAAACGAGCGGACGGCCTCGAAGAGCCCGGAGGCGGCCCGAAAGCTGCGTGTGTCCGCGTGCTGCCACCAGTCGTCGGACACGAACCCGCCGTGGGCGATATGAGCGCTGAACACGGCCAGAGACAGTGCGATGAGCCCGGCCGCCGCAGCGATCACCTCGCGCGCGGTGACGGCGCCGCCCCTGAGCAGCGTCGTCACCAGCCGAGCCCGCCCAATTCGCGAGTCGTCGGGCTCGGCTGCCGGCCCACTGGTCGAGGACGAGCCCATGAACGACGCCGAGACTAGTCGACGCACCGGCCCGACGGCTCGCGTGCTTCAGGTTGCCGATCTCCGCTGCCCGCGGAGCTCGTCGATCGTCGTGAGATAGCGATCCAGATGCGCATCCTCGGACCAGAGCCGCAAGAGCGCCGAGTGGCCGCGGAGGCCGAGCTCCCGGCGCAGCGACGGGTCGAGCCTCAGGGCCTCCATCGCAGCCACGAGCTCGCGATCGTTCTCGTAGAGGAAGCCCCCACCGGAGTCCTCGACCGCTTCGGGCAAGCCTCCGAGTCGCCGCGCGATCACCGGAGTGCGCTGAGCGAATGCCTCGAGGCTGACGAGAGGAAACACCTCGTAGCCGACCGACGGCACGATGAGCGCAATCGCGCCCGCGTACAGCGAGGCCAGTGCCGTCTGACCAACGCGCCCGAGGAAGTGGACGCGCGTGTTCCCCGACGCTCGGCGACGCAGCTCGCCCTCCTGCGTCCCGTCGCCCGCGATCACGAGGTCTGCGCCGTCGTAGGCCTGGAACGCGTCGAGCAGAGTGTCGACGCCCTTTATGCGCTCGAGCCTCCCCGCGTACAGGAAATACGGGCGGTCGATGCCCGCAGGCTCCGTCGCGGGTGGCGGCGTGCCCGGCGCGGGCAGGAACGGAGGCAGGTGACGGATCGGGCGCGTGAAGCCTCGACGCCGGTGCGCCTCACGGACGAATCGGCTTGGAGCGAGGAACAGATCCACGTGCTCCAGCTCGCGCTCGAGTAGCTTCGTGTGGCGCCAGAGCTGAGGTGGCCTGTGGAACGCCAGCGAGCAGCGAGTGCAATGCGGCTCCTCGCAGGGCTCCCGGTTGTAGCGCCACAGCACGTGCATCGGGCAGACGAGCCAGTGCTCATGGAGCGTGTAGAGCTTGACGCCCTCCCCGTAGCCGAGCACTCCGGGACCGCCCACCAGGGAGATGTTGTGGAAGTGCACGACGTCGAAACGGTTGCCCGCGAAGACTGCGCGGAGGTCGGACGACGTGAAGAGCGGCCGACCGCTGAGGTAGGTGGCAAGCGCCGAGACCCTTCCCAGCCGGCTTTCCACCGGGTGCACCGTCACACCCTGGTGGGGCGCCGACTCCTCCCGTGGACGCTTGCGCTCGAGGGTCCGATAGGCGTCCACGCTGTGCACCACCGTCACGCGATGTCCCCGGCCGGCGAGCGAGCTCGCCAGGCGCTGGACGAAGAGGGCGTCGCCACCGAAGTGATACGGCGGATAGAAGGTCGTCACCATGCAGATGGACAGCGGGTGCTCAGGCATGGCGCGTTCCCGGCGGCGGCGCTGCGACTCTGTCCACGAGCGCCTGCAGCCGTTCTGCCGACGTGTCCCACGAGAAACCTGCGACCGCCGCCCGGCCACGCGCGGCAAGCGAGCGTCGCAGCTCTCCGTCTGCGAGCACGAGCTCGAGCTGGGCGACGAGCGCCTCGACGTCGAGAGGCGGGAAGAAGAGGGCTGCGTTCCCAAGCGTCTCTCTGTGGGCGGGCAGATCGCTGAGCACGACCGGAGCGTTGCAGGCTGCCGCTTCCACGGCAGGCAGACCGAATCCCTCCGATCGCGACGGGCTTACGAACGCCGTGGCTGCGCTGTAGAGGCAGGCGAGATCGTCGTCGGAGACATACCCGGGCAAGCGGACGCGCCGCCCGATACCCAGCGCCGAGATCTGCTCGCGCACCGCTCGGGCGGCGGAGACGTAAGGGTCGCTCTCGAGCTCGCCGACGAGCACGAGCGGCGGTGGATCGCCTCGCGAGACAAGAGTCGCGTACGCGGCCAGCAGGGTCTCCACGTTCTTGTGCGGGTTGATGCCTCCGGAGTACAGGAAGTACGGGGCACCGGGCTCGAGCCCGAGTCGCGTCAGCGCGGCGTGTGACTCACCGGCGGCTCGAGGGTGAAAGACGGGATCAGGCGCTTCGGGAACAACCGGCAGCAGGTCGGGGTCGATGCCAAAGCGGCGGGCGATAGCCTCTCGCGCCGCCTCCGAGACCGTGAACAGACAGGCGGCGTTGCGCAGCGCCAGGTGCTGCTTCGCCCGCCAGAGGACCCGATCGCGGCGCCGGGCGAGCGCCAGCTCGGGAAAGTCCTCAGCGGTGGTGTCGTGGAGACCGACGATCGTTGCCACACGCGGCACCGGGAAGTACGTGTAGATCGATGGAAACAGAAAGGCGTCGAGGTCGGCACGGCTGGCGGCGTGCACGAGCCGAAGCAGGTCGAGCGCACCGCGGTTCGAGCCTCCCTGCGTCCGTCGCAGCCTCACGTGCCGACGCTCTGCTGCTGCGGGGACGGGCACGACTCCGGCGTCCTGTTCGTCCATGAACAGCACGTACGTCCGCTCCCGGTCGAGCTCGACGAGCCTCGTGACCGCATTCCGCGCGAAACGGCCGAATCCACGTCGATTGAGCCAGCTGGTCGCATCGACCCCCACGCGGGCGGGTCCGGTCACTTGACGCGGAGGATGCTCTTTCCCCCGCCCGCGGCATAGCCGACGGCTTCGCCGGCACTCCAGGCAACGAGGTAGAGCGCGATCAGCGGCGTCGCCTTGAGGAATTCGGCGCCGTGGCGCCGGCGCCGGCGAACGTTACGAGCGATTCGGCTGTAGACCAGCGGGATGAGCAGCGGCGTGCCGAGGCAGTAGACCGCCCTCTTCCACCCGAGCTCGGGATTGCGCATCCCGGCGTACGCGCGTGCGAAGTGATAACGCTGCCCGAGGAACTCGCCCACTCCGAAACCCTTGTCGTGCAGGAGCACCGCCCGGGACTCGCACCACAGCTCGAACCCCTCCGCCTGCAGGTGAGGGTGGAGCCAGGTCTCCCAGAGCCCGCGGCGGAGGAACTCACCGATTGCGTCCATCGCCTCTCGGCTGTACGAGGCGTTCATGCCTGCGAGGGAGGGCGCGACTCCCTGTCGGAGGGGCTCCATGTGCTCGCTGTACTCGCAAAGAAACGCGGCCCAGTCGCGTATCCGGTCGGTCGCTGCGTTCCGGATCGGACCGCCAACTACAGGGTGGCCCTCGGCATGAGCGTGCTCGATTGCGGCCGCCCACTCGTCAGTGACCACGCAGTGGTCCTCGATGACCGCGACGTACGACCCGCCGGCTGCGTTCATCCCTGCGGCCCGCAGCTTGGGCACCGGGGTCGGCTCCTCGAACGAGTGCAGCTGGACGTCGGGCCAGCCCTCCCGGATCCGTCGACGGGTCTCCGGATCCGTCGAATCGGCGACGACAACCTCGGCGCCGGGCGCGTACCGGCGGAGCGCGTCCAGGCATTTCTCGAGGTAGGGGAACCCGTTCACCGATGCCACCACTACCGAGAGCTCGACCGGACTCATATGGTCATCGACCGCGCAGCACATGCACGTGGCCGACAGCTTCACCCGCGGCCCATGCGATGTCGAAGGTGAAGATCAGCGGCAGCGCGAGCACCACACGTGCCCGATAGCGCTGCTTTCCGAACACTTGCCGAAGGACTCGGATCGTCAACAGCGGAGGAACCAGCGGCGCACCGACGACGCCGGCGAGATTTCTCATGGCGCCGAACCGCGCTCCGCGCTTGAGGCCGTGGCCCTGTCCGTGGTGGTACCTCTGGCGGCAGAAGGCTCGGATCCCTGCCGACCGCGCCTGGAAAGCTACGAGCTCCGGGCTGTGCCAGAGTCTCTTCGACTGCTCGAGCATCGCTCGGTGCACCTCGGGCTCCCAGAAGCCGTCCCGGAACGTTTCGCGCACGCCCTGGAGCGCATCGCGCCTGTACGCGGCGTTGTCGCCGGGCAGATCCGGAGAGGCATGAGCCTCGAAGGGGCGCATGTCGGGCGTGTAGCGAGAGAAGTACTCGGCCCAGTCACGTACGCGCAGCCCCTCGCCGGGATCGATTGCGCCGCCGACCGCGTCGGCGTCCGCGAGCACTCGCCCCAGAGTTGTCACCCAGTCGGGAGCAAGGCGCATCGGCGAGATCGTGAGAGCCACGGCGTCACCTCTCGAAGCCTCGATACCGTCGGTCCACAGCTCGGGGACCAGCGCCCGCTTCGGCTCGAGGAAACGCGCGAACGGGAAGCGACTTCGTACGAACTCCGGGCTTGCTTCGAGCTCGCAGACGATGACCTCCGCGCCGTCCACCTGCCGCTCGAGGGTCTCGAGGCAGGCTTCCACGGAGCCGGCAGCTCCGTTCGATGCGACCACGATCGACAGCACGACGAACTAGCTGACGAGGTCGACGTCGAGGAGGGAGTCGACGGCTTCGCCTTCCTCGTGGTACTCGGCCTCGGTGTTCACGGACCACACGTCGTAGTCGGTCCCATCCACGAGATTGAGCGTGGCGAGGATCGCAGTCCACATCGAGTGATCCTGGTTGTTGTAGCGGTGGAGCCCGTTGCGGCCGAAGGTCTTGAGGTTGTCGAAGCCGGCGAGATACCCGTGCAGCACCGCCACCGCCTCGCGGTAGTTGCCGTCGTACATCGGATAGGCCTTCGGGACGCGTACCTTCACGCCATCCACGACGGACGCCGGGTCGACGAGCCCGATCCGCGCCAGCTCGTCCGTCGCAAGCTGGACCGCCTGCTCGTCGGGGAGCTCCCAGAGGTCGTCTCCCTCGAAGCAGAAGTACTCGACGCCGAGGCAGGTGGTTCCCTCCCGCACCATGTCGGGGCTCCACGCGCCGAAGTTCTGGACTCGACCGGCGCGCGTACCGGGGTCGTGGAGGTAGATCCAGTTGTCCGGAAAGGGCTCCTCCTGGTTGGTCACGAGTGCGACCAGGCAGAGCGAGCGGTACCTGAGGCGCCTCGCAGCCGCGGTGATCTCCTCGGGCGGGGCAGGATCGAGGCTCAGCACGAGCTCGCTCAGGGGAATGCTGGAGAGGATCGCGTCCACCGTGACCTCTTCCGCCCTCCCGTCGTGCTCGATGGTGGCACTGAGGACATGGCCGAGCTCGTGCTGGATCGCCGTCGCCCGATGGCGAAGGCGGACATCGATGCCGCGCTCCTCCACACGCGCCTGCATCCGTTCCCACATCTGGCCTGGCCCGAGACGGGGGTAGTGAAACTCCTCGATCAGCGTGGTCGGCGTCTGGCGGCTGAGTCGGAGCGCACGCAGCAGCGCCTTCCCGAAGGAAAAGTCCTTGATGCGCTGCGCAGCCCACTCCGCGTGGATCTCGGATCCCGGGATTCCCCACACCTTCTCGGTATACGAGGCGAAGAACGCGTCGTAGAGCCGTGAGCCGAAGTTCCACGTCACCCATTCCTCGAACGTCTCGGGCTGGGTGCGGGTCGAGCTCAGACGGCAGCGGAAGTAGGAGAGTGCGCAGAGCACCGACTCGACGACGCCGAGCCTCGCCAGCACATCACGCGCCAGCAGGGGATACGCCAGGTACTTGCCGTCGTAGTAGATCCGCGACAGGCGGGGCCTGACGAGGAACTCGTCGCCGATGAGGTCCTCCCACAGGCGCTCCACCTGGGCGAACTTCGTGAAGAAGCGGTGCCCGCCGAGGTCGAAGCGGTAGCCGTTGTATTCGACCGTCTTCGCGATGCCGCCGACGGTTCCGTCGGCCTCGTAGACGACCGCCGGAACGTCCCGCAACCCGAGCACGTACGCGGCGGTCAGCCCCGCAGGCCCGGCGCCGAGCACAGCCGTGCCCACGGATCCTCCCTCACCTGCCACCGGCGGCCGAGTCTACCTCGGCAGTTGGCCTGGCCAGACCATGAAGGCGACGAGCGGACTCGAACCGCTGTACGAGGCTTTGCAGGCCTCTGCCTAGCCACTCGGCCACGTCGCCACAGCCACATCGTAGTTTGGCGGGCCGCTGACTCTGCACGATCATGTCAGCGTGAGGGAGTTGCCGACCGGCACCGTTACCTTGCTGTTCACGGACATCGAGGGCTCGACGCGCCTGCTGGAAGAGCTTGGTGACGGGTACGCAGAGGTGCTCGGAGAGCATCGGCGCGTCGTGCGCGATGCGGTTTCACAACACGGCGGCGTCGAGGTGGACACGCAGGGCGACGCGTTCTTCATGGCCTTCGCGAGCGCCGCCGGCGCTGTCGCCGCGGCCGCAGACGCCCAGGAGGCGCTCGCGGCCGGAGTCGTCCGCGTCCGGATGGGCGTCCACACGGGAGAGCCGATCCTCACCGAAGAGGGCTACGTGGGCGCCGACGTACACCGGGCAGCTCGGATCATGGGCGCCGGGCACGGCGGACAGGTGCTCGTGTCCGAGGCGACGAGGCAGCTCCTCGATCCGACGGTGGACCTGCGCGACCTGGGAGACCACCGGCTGAAGGACCTCGGAGCGCCGGTACGACTGTTCCAGCTCGGCGACGACGATTTCCCGCGGCTGAAGACACTGCACAGGACGACTCTCCCGATCCAGGCGACGCCGATCGTCGGTCGAGAGCGTGAGCTCGCCGAAGCCGGCGCTCTCGTTCGCACCCATCGCCTGCTGACCCTGACCGGGCCGGGCGGCAGCGGTAAGACGCGGCTCGCGATGCAGCTCGCGGCCGAGGCGATCGAGCAGTTCCCCGACGGCGTCTTCTGGGTCCCGCTTCAGGCACTCCGCGACCCGGCCCTCGTAGAGGGTGCGATCGGCGCGGCCATCGGCGCCGACGGCCCTGTGAGCGACTACATCGGGGGCAAGTGCCTGCTGCTCCTGCTCGACAACTTCGAGCAGATCGTGGAGGCCGCGCCGACGGTCTCGTCTCTCCTGTCGGAGACGCCCAACACGAAGGCGCTCGTCACGAGCCGGGAGCCGCTACAGATCGAATCGGAGCAGCGCTACCCGGTCGAGCCGTTGCCGGACGGCGACGCCGTCGCCCTGTTCGTCGAGCGAGCCGCGGCTGTGGAGCACGGATTCCGGGCGACCGAGCCGGTGGGTGAGATCTGCCGGCGGCTGGACGGCCTGCCGCTCGCGATCGAGCTGGCCGCCGCACGCGTAGCGCTGCTCAGCCCGGACGAGCTCCTCACACGACTCGACAAGCGCCTGCCGCTCCTGGCCTCGCGCTCGCGCGACGCGCCCGCCAGGCAGCAAACCCTGCGCGCGGCGATCGAGTGGAGCTACGAGCTGCTGGACCCGACCGAGCAGGAGCTCTTCGGCCGACTGGCGGTCTTCCGAGGAAGCTTCGCGCTCGAGGCTGCGGAGTCGATCTGCTCCGCGGACCTCGACGTGCTCCAGTCACTCGTGTTGAAGAGCCTCGTCCGCAGGCTGGCCACCGGCCGGCTGCTATTGCTCGACACCATCCGCGAGTACGCGGCCGAGCAGCTCGAAGCCTCTACTGAGGCTGACACGATCCGCAGGCAGCATGCCGAGTTCTTTCTCGAGGTCGGGGAGCGGGCGAACCTCGATGCGGCGAAGCTTCGCCCCGGCGGTCAGCGGCTGGACCTCGCGCTGGTCGACATCGACAACATCCGAGGCGCGCTCGACTGGGCAATCCGAAGTGGGTCGATCGAGCTCGGGCTCGCAATCGCGACCACGGTCGAACAGCTCTGGGCCGTCCTCGATCCCTCGGAGGGCATGCGCTGGTTCGAGCGGTTGTTCGATCAGCCCCAGGACGGTGTTTCGGACAGCTTGCGGGCGCAAGCGCTCCGCGCGCTCGGGAGCGCGCAGCACATCTCGGGGCGCCCCGATCTCGCGGAGCGGGGGTGGACCGAGAGCCTCGCCATCTTCGACCGGCTCGGCGACGAGCATCACCGGGCCGTCATGCTGCACCGGCTCGGGCTCGGCGCGATGCTGTTCCGGGGCGACCTCGACCGGGCGGAGCAGCTCGTCAGGGAGAGCGACGCGATCCATCGCCGAAGCGAGAACGTATGGGGCTTGGCACAGACCACCGGCGCACTCGGCGCCATCGCTCGCGATCGCGGTGACGAGCGCGCCGCGCTCGATCTCGTCCGCCAGAGCGCGTCTCTCGCACGCGAAATCAACGTGATCTGGTGGGAAAGCGGGGCGCTCGCGGAGCTGGCCTGCCTGTCGCTCAACGCCGGCCTGGTGGACGAGGGCGACGAGCATGCCCGCGCGGCGCTCGCCATTGCCAACTTGCTCCGCGACCACGTGAGCCGCATCTTCTGCGTCGGCATCCTGGCGAGCGTCGCCGCCGAGCGAGGCGACGGCGAGCGAGCCGGGCGGCTCTGGGCCGTGGTCGAGGACGAACAGGTCGCTGCGCCGCTCGGCGGGTGGTTGCGCCATCGCGCAGAGGCCGAGGAACGGATGCGGAAGGTGGCCGGGCCGGACTTCGACCGCGGCCACGCGGAGGGCCGCGAACTGACCCTCGACGACGCCGTATCCCTCGCGCTCGAGGACGACTAGTGTCCCGGTCCTGACCTCGCCGCACATGCTCATTCACGAGAAGCTGGACCAAGCGACGGAGATCCTCCGCGAGCAGGACGTCGACGTGTGGCTCACGCTGGTCCGCGAGACGCTGCTCACTAAGGACCCGTGCCTCGACCTCATCGCCGGCACGTACTGCGCCTGGCAGAGCGCATTCCTCGTCTCGGCGAACGGAGAGCGGATCGCCGTCGTCGGTCGCTTCGACGCGCCCAACCTCCGGGCGCTCGGCGCCTACGGCGAGGTCATCGGTTATGACAAGAGCCTCGCTCCTCCCCTGCTCGAGGCGATCGAACGGCTCGACCCGCGCTCGATCGCTCTCAACTACTCGACCTCAGACGCCGCCGCCGACGGCCTCACTCACGGCCTTTGGCTGACGCTGCAGGACACGTTCGCCGGTACCCCGTATGTCGATCGCCTGGTCTCCTCGGAGGCGATCGTCAACGCGCTGCGCGGGCGAAAGTCCGCGGAGGAGGTGCGCCGCATCCGGGCTGCCGTCGCGGACACGGAGGAGATCTTCGAGCGCGTGACCGCGACTCTCGAGCCCGGGCAGTCCGAGCTCGAGATCGCCGCCGTCATGCACGACGAAGTGGCCAGGCGCGGCCTCGGCTATGCCTGGGGCGAGGATCACTGCCCGGCGGTGAACGCCGGCCCCGACAAGGACGTCGGCCATTCGTCGCCGAGCGACCTCCGCCTGCAGCGAGGCCAGCTGCTCCATGTCGACTTCGGCGTCTCGCGGGACGACTACACGAGCGACCTCCAGCGGGTCTGGTACGCGCTGGACGAGGGCGAGTCCGAACCGCCGGCTGAGGTCGTGCGCGCGTGGGACGCGCTCTGGGCAGCGGTCGACGCCGGCGTCGACGTCTTGAAGCCTGGAGCTATCGGCGCAGACGTGGATGCAGCAGCGCGCAAGACGCTGCTAGCGGCCGGCTTCCCCGAGCCGATGTACGCACTCGGACATCAGCTCGGCCGCGCCGCCCATGACGGCGGGACGCTGCTGGGGCCACGCTGGGATCGCTATGGGACGGCGCCGGACGGCGCCGTCGAAGAGGGCAACGTCTTCACGCTCGAATACGGGACTGCCGTGCCCGGCCGCGGTTACATCGGTCTCGAGGAAGACGTCCTCGTGACCAGCGCAGGCGTCGAGTGGCTGAGCACGCCGCAGCGCGAGTTGTGGCTCCTGACCTGACCAACGTCCTATGATCGGGCCGCGCACATGGTGGCGGACTGCGAGATTGCCGTCGCGGGCGGAGGACCTGCCGGTCTCACCGCAGCTCTCTTCGCTGCGCGTCACGGACGACACACGATCCTGCTGGATCCAGTCGGGTCGGGTGGCGTCATCCTCAACACCGAGCGGGTCGAGGACTTTCCCGGCTTCCCCGAGGGTGTTCCGGGGTTCGAGCTAGGCCCCAGGATCCACGAGCAAGTCGCCAACGCCGGCGCCGGGTTCGAGCTGCAGGAGGTCCGACGCATCGAGCGGCGCGGAGCCGATTGGGCGGTCGTGACCGATTCCGGCGAGATCGTCGCCGGCGCCGCCATCGTCGCGACGGGATCGAGGCCGGCCAAGCTCGGCGTGTCGCGCGAGGACGAGTTCGAAGGCAAGGGCCTCAGCCACTGCGCCAGCTGTGACGGCCCCTTGTACCGCGGCAAAGCTGTTGCGATCGTCGGCGGAGGTGATTCGGCGCTACTGGAGGCGCTCGAGCTGACGCAGCATGACGTTCAGGTGGTGCTGATCGACGCCGACGAGGCCCTCAGCGGGCAGGAGACGTACGGTCGGCGGGTCCGGGAGAGCACGCAGGTCGAGATCAGGCAGAACACGGTCGTCGAGGAGATCCTCGGCGACGGATCGGTCGACGGAGTGCAACTGCGCGATCTGAAGACGGGCAAGACTTCGACCGCCTACTGCTCGAGTACGACTCCGACCGAGCCGGCACGTTCGAGCCGCTTGCCGACGTCTTGCCGAGCCAAGAGGTCGTGCTCGGGCTCGTCACGACGAAGGACGGAGCCCTCGAAGATCCCGACCAGCTGGTGGCGCGGGTCGAGGAGGCGACGCAGTACGTGCCGCTCGATCGGCTGGCGATCAGCCCCCAGTGCGGCTTCGCGTCGGGGGTAATCGGTGCGATGACCGCCGCCGAGCAAGAGACGAAGCTGCGGCTGGTCGGCGACGTCGCGCGACGGATCTGGACCTAGCCGCCGCGCGGCTCAGGTGCTCGGCGTCACGCTGTAATGCACGGCCAGGTCGGCGGGCAACATGTCCGTCGGCAGCCTCCCGAAGCTCTGGCCGGCACACGCGAGCGCCTGGGCGACGAGCGTCCCGCACATCTCGCAACCGGCGTTCTCGAACCGAACTCTCCCTCGTGTGAGCGGCGAGACCACGAGGTTCGCCAGCAGGAGATTCCCGTATCGCGAGCCGACGCACGACCTGGCGAACCGGACGGCCCGCCAGCGTTGATCCGGCGTCGCCTGGATGGCCACGTAGCGGTAGTCCTCGTCGCGGTACTTCTCGACGTGCTGAAGGACCACACCCGTGGTTCCGGCCTCCACGATCGCGCCGTCGGTGCCGACGACCAGTGCCGCGTGGGTCCACCAGGCGCACCGACGTTCCTCGCGTCCGCGAGCGCGCAGTCTCGTGTAGCACCAGATGACCCTGCTCCTCCAGGATGTGCCGCGGACGAGTATGAAGTCGCCGGGGCGTGACCATTCGACCCCTTCGCCAGGCGGGAAGTGGTCGCGGGCGATCTGCTCAGGTCTCTGGGCTCGTGTTCGCAAGGTAGTGGGCGGTGATCTGTTCAGCCGTCAGCGCGTAGTCGTAGACGGCCACCTCCTGGATCGCCCCCTGGAGGCCGAGGCCGATCCGAAGAGGCTCTTGGGTGTTGGGGGCGTACGGCATCGAGGAAACGGCGGCGTGCACGGCACCGTCCACATAGAGGATGAGGACCATGCCGTCGAACGTCATCGCCACGTGAAAGACAGTGCCCAGGTTGAATCCCGCTTCGACAGAGCCGCTATCGGTGCCATCGCTTACCGACGGCACGAAGTAACCGTCGTTTCCTGGCTTGACAGGCGGGGCGATACGGAGGGCCCACCCTGCGGTCGCGGGCGTGGCCATGTTGCTGACGATGACGCCGGGAGCCGCGACGCTGTCCGGCTGCACGAGTGCTTCGACGGTGAACTCCTGCATCTCGAACTCGGGCGCGTGGGGGACCTCGACGGAGCCTGTGCCGTCGAAGCGTGCCGGCGTTGCGTCGGGGTCACTGTCGTTTAGCCCCGGTTTCACGCCGAGTGTCCAGCTGTCCTGATAAGTACCCGGATGGTCGCCTTCGGGGGGTGGTGCGCCAATCTCGTCCTTCGCTTGACTGCTGCCTACTGCATCCGAGAGGCGCCAGTAGGCGATCGGGTTCGAGTCCTTGACTTCGTCCGCGTACGGCTTATCACTGTCGGAGCCTGTTTGCCCCGTCGTTCCATCTCCTGGTAATCCCCTCGTATTGAGCCCGCAGCCCGTGAAACCGAGCAGCAGGACGAGGGCGAAGACGATCAGCGGAGCGGCGAGCAGTACGGTGTTGGTCACCCGATCACACCACCCACGAAGCGGTCGCGAGCAACGGCACCGAGAGCAGTACGAATCCCGCAGAGCACGCCTGAGCAACCGTCAGTCGGCCCAGCTTGCGTGGCCCGTCTCGCCCGAAGTCGATCAGGAACCGACCGGCCGCATAGGCAGCGAGCGTCGACAGGAAAAGGGCGCCTGCGAACGGCATCCTGCCTGCGACCAGTAGCGCAGCGACGAGGAGCAGCGCAGCCCAGCCTGCCTCCAACAGCTGCGTCGGAATGCGTCCTGCGACGACGCCACGGCAGCAACCGTTCAGGAAGCATCCGATGCGTAAGAAGATGACCGCTGCGAGGAAGCCGAGAGCTCCGGCGTCCCAGAACGCCGCAACGGGAAGCCCGAGGGCCACGAGCAACGGGAGAGACACGGGCACGGTGAGCAGGGCTCCGTATGCGACCGCCCCGCCTTCGCTGCCTGGCATGAAGATGCGGCGAGGCTGCGAGCGATATGCGGGCCACCGGGTAGCCACATACGCCAGCCGCGCCCCGAGCATCGCCGGCACGAGGAGCACGAGAATCGCGCTCATCATTCGCTCGCCCGACATGCCTTCGGCCCGACCCGCCGCGTACGCCGAGTACGTCCCGGCAAGGAGACCGAGGTAGAGCATCGCGACGTAGCTCGGAATTCGGAACGTGCGCCACGTCACGAGCGTCGGTCGCATCAGATGAGAAGCGCCATCAGCGTGAGCCCCAACCCGGCCACGATGCCCATATCTGCAACGTTGAAGACCGGCCACGGCCCGACCTCGATGAAGTCGACGACGTGTCCGCGCCGAAGGCGATCGACGAGATTGCCGGTCGCGCCCCCAAGCGCGACGGCGACGCCGACGCGCGCACCGTCACCTCCTTCACCCAACCCGAGTACGAGCAGACTGCTCGCAACCGCAAGACCCCACAGGAGAAGCAACGCCGTTGGCGACCGGATGCCGTTCCACCCCACGTTCACCACGTGACGCAGCCGGAGGCCTCTGCTCAATCGGACCGACTCGTTCAGGCTCAATCCTCGGAGCAGCACCGCCTTGCTGGCCTGGTCGATACAGGCAACTGAGACGACCGTGAGCGCGACCCAGGCAAGCGGCATCGGTTCCTCCTGGAGCCTGCCCAGACTCTCACACAGGCGTCACCCGTTGTCAAAGACGCGCCGAGGCGACCGTCCGCGTCTGGGCAGACGGCCGCCTCGGCGAATTGCCTGATGTCGTGGGCTAGCCCGTCAGGACGAGGTTGTCGTACGCCGTCGAGTGGGCGTCGGCGTTCGTCTCGTCCCCGAGCGTGACCCGGCCGATCGCGTCGGTGCCGATGTTCTCGACCAGGTCGAGGCCGGCCACGGCTGCACCGTCGAGCATGACGGTCACGTGGCCGGTCGCCCCGTCCGCGAACGTGCGGACCGACAACTCGTGCCAGACCCCGTTGGTCGGAGTCGTGGTGCTCACGCGGTTCACGCCCGCGACCTCGTTGCGGTAGACGAGCCTGCCGCTGTTGTTGATCGTGACGCGAACGAGCGGGACGTTGCCCACGCTGCGGAGACGCAGCATGTGCATGGCGGTCGTGCGACTGTCCACCTTGAACCGCACGGTCGTGGTGACGTCCTCGGTCGGCGATGCGAGCGTCTTGCGTGCCCACACGTCCGCTCCGGCGGCGTCGTTCGCGCGGGCGCCGAAGGCCCCGGCGAACGCCGCCTCTGCCGTCACGGTCAGGCCGTTGACGGTCGTCCAGGCCGCGAGATTCCCGCTCTCGAAGTCATCCGAGAACAGGGCGGTCGGCCCGGTGAGCTCGTACTCGACCTCGACGCCACGCAGCTCAGGCGTAGCGCTGTCGTCGGTCGTCGCGAGCTCGGCGCGGTACTGCAGGTACGCCGACGTGGCGCCGACGTCCCCTCCCGTGCCCGGCAGCGACTGCCAGTCTGTCCACGTGCCATCCGGCGTCGGCGTGTTGCCCGTCCGGACGCTCAGCGCCGCCGACGTCCCCGCGGGATTCACGACGTCAGCCGTGAGGTCGCCCCACGTGCGTTCACTTCCGTCGCCGAGCACGCGCGACATGAAGGTGCCCGTCGAGGCGTACGGGCTGAGCCGCAGCCAGTCGAGCCTGACGGTGCTCGCATTGACGAAGATATCGCTGACGACCGGCCGCATGTTCGGCGCGATCGGCGTCGGATGCGTCCCGACGAGCACACCGTCCGCGTAGTAGACGAGCCCGGAGGCGGTCCACTCGATGCGGTAGCTGTGCATCTGGCCGGTCGAGGCCGTGATCGGCGTGTTCGTTGCGGTTCCGTTGTTCGTGCGTGCGTACAGGCCGACGTTCCCTCCGAACGAGGAGATCAACGCCCAGGGCTGGTCGTTCAGGTCGGTTCCGAACCCTGCGTGCTGGAACGCCTCGCCGTCGATGGCCGCCTCGAACTCGAGCGCACGGCCGGGCCCGAAGAACGAGTCGGTCGCGAGCAGCGAACCGTCGACGGTGACGATCCCGTTTGCCACTGTCGACGCGCCTCCGGCGTTCCAGGGCGTGCTCGTCCAGCCCGTCGGCAGGGACGAGCCACCGAACTCGGTCCCCACGGTCGGCGCAAGCACGACCTCGCCGTTCCCGGCCTCGGCGAGGTACGTGCCGATGCCGAATGTCCCCGCGCCGAAGTCGGCCGCCGTCGTGTCGACCAGCTTCGCGAGCGACGTAGTGAACGACAACGGCGTGCCCGTCGGCTCCGTCGTGGAGTTCCCGGACGCGTCGATCGAGGTCACGCGGTAGTGATACGTCGTGGCCGCCGCGAGGCCCGTAAGGGTCACGCTGTGGCTGGTCGTCATTCCCGGCGACGTGGCCGAAGAGGTGAGGGAGCCGGGGCTCGTGCCGTAATCGACGCGCGAGCTGGACGGCTCGTCGGTCGTCCACGTCACGACGGCGGTGTCGCCGTTCGGATCGGCCTGCACGTCGGTGATGACCGGACCCGTCGTGTCGGCCACGTACGTCGCCTCGTAGCTGCCTGCGGCAGCGTCGAAGCGCGCGTACTCGATGCCCTTGACGACCTCGAGCGTGAACAGCACCGGCGAGCCGTCGAGCGTGAGGCCCGTGATCGGGCCGTCGGGCGTCGACGCTGGAAGTAGCGCTCGCAGGCCGTTTGCCCCCACGCCGGGCGCGATCGTGAACGACATCGTCCCGCCGCTGTAGGCGAGCGAGCCGAAGGACGACGCATTGCGCCCGTCGAGCCACGTCAGCATCTGCCGTGAGGACACGACCGGGACGCCGTGCGTGAGCGCGGAGGAGACGATCGCCGCCTCACCCGCCGACGACGCGCTGTCGGTATGCATGTTCGCGACGAATGCGCCGTAGTAGCCCTCGGGGCCGGTTGCGCGGTCGAGGAGCGCGTCGACGGTGAACGGGTACGTCTGGCCCGACTCGTCCGTCATCTGGGTCGCCCCCTGGTACGCGTCGACCACCGTGCCGTCGAGGTCGGCGAACCGCATCGGCATGCCCGACCCGGTGAACATGCCGGGCCGGTTCTGGATCCAGCTCGGGGGCCAGTAGTAGTAGTTGGTGTCGAAGCGGATGCCGTGGGCCAGCTCGGTCTTCGGATGCGAGGCCCAGTCGCTCCACGAGATGCAGTGCGTGCGGTTCGAAACCGGCGAGGGCAGGCTTGCGTACTTCGCCTGCCAGGCGGCCAACTGCGTCGAGAAGAAGCTCTCGAGCTGCGCCGGCGTCCAGTTGGCGCAGTTCGTGTCGACGTGCAGGCCAACCTCGAAGCCCTGCGCGTCGTAGGCGGCTGCCTGCGCGTCGGTCAGTGGCGTGTTGGTGTAGATGTAGGACGTGCTGCGGATGCACGCCCAGTCCGCCACGGAGCAGCCCGGCGGGCTCTGAGCGGCCTGCGAATCGAAGCGTCCCGCGGTGCCGCCGGAAGCATGGTCGTCGCCGGTCATGACGATGACGGCCTCCTCGTCGCGCGGGAAGTACCAGAACCGTGGCAGCGGCATGACGTCGCCCGCCATGCGCGTGATCAGGTTCGCCAGCAGCCGCTGCTGCTCGTCGGCCTGCGGGATGGCGACCTTGTTGAGATCGATCCAGTCCGGCTTCGGGTTGCCCGCCTTGGCGCCGAAGAAGAGGTCGTCGGAGCGGATCGGCGCGACGCCGTCGCGCTCATCTCCGGCCCAGGCCGGGTTGCCCTGGCGCGTGTAGACGACGGACCGCGCGAGGTCGAACGCGAACGCCGCCGCCTGACCGCCGATCGAACCGACGGAGCGGAGCGTGACCGCCGGGTTGACGGTCGATCTCGTCGGAGTCTCGTAGAAGCTCGCGACCGCCGTCGCGCCGGCGAGCCTGTAGCGGGTCCCAGTGCCGTGGAACTGGATGCTGTCGGTGACGATTCCGGCGCCGGCCGGGCTCGTCGTGAGCTTGAGGTACTGGTCCTTGCGGGTACCTCCCGGAGATGTTACGCCGAGCAGGCCGAAGAGCTGCGCGTCTGGCCGCATGGCGATCAGGTTCCCGCCGGCGTTGACCCAGCCGGTGAGGTCCGTTACCTGCCCTGCTGTCAGCGCCGTCTCGCCGAGCACGACGACGTCGTAGTCCGCGAGCAGCGTCGCGTTGACCGCCGAGACGTCCGCCGTCGCATATGCGTTCAGTCCTTCGGCCTGAAGAATCTCGGCCAGATAGCGCGTGAACTTGTTGCCCGTGGCGGTGACGACCAGGATCGGGCCGCCGGGCGCCGCGTCTGCCGCAGGTGAAGTGGCAGGTGCAGCGCCGCTACCGACCGGCGCCCCCACCACGAGCCCGAGCATGAGAACCAAGCCAATGGCCGCCGCAAGGCGGCCGCCCATGCGAATCTCTCCCATGTGACTTCTCTCCCCTTTTCTTACGCCGCAGTTACGAGACTATTGACGCCTCACCGCAGAGTTGTCAATGCCTCGGCGGCGTCAGGGTAACGAAAAACCCGCCTAAGCGGGGGATTTTTAGGAGTGCACGATTGGGCTCGAACCCACGACTCTCCTGCATCACCTGTCTAGACCTTCCAAGCGCGTGCGACGTTGTGGACCAGAAACGCTGCGTTAAGCGGCGAAACGTCCTTTCCCCTCAAAGAACTGGCCGAATCACAAAGCCCTCTCGATGAAGTGCACAGCGACGACGGCGACAGCTGCCCAGGCCGCAAGGTTGGCGAGGACCATGAGCGCGAACAGCGTCCAGAACCTCGTCGCCACCGGAACAGGCGCTGAAGCATGACGCCACCCTGTCCCACCAAGGCGAAGTGTTCCGCCTTCTCTATGGAGCCGCGGAGCGCGGGCAGGTAGGGCTCGGCGCGTCCTTTGAGGTCGCCCATGCGACGCTCCCGCATTCAGCACTGGACGCTGAAGCCCCACGGTTGCCTTCTTCATGCTTCCTCACGTCCTTTCCTCATCCCTGGCAGCGTGCCCCTTCCTCACCTCGCCCGCTAGGGCCCGATTGGGTCAACTCCTGTGATATCCCAAACCCGGGAAAGGAAACGCTGGTACCCCGGATCGTCGCCGGCCCTGAAACAGAAACTCGCCGGAGCGGGGCTTTCTCGAAGCAGAGGCCGTCGCCGTGGCGCGTAGGGAATCCTCAGACGCGGTCGTAGCCGCCGGGTGGCCGCCCGTGCTTGCGATCCCAATACCAACCGAAAGCGAGCAAGACGCCGCCCAGGGCGAGGAGCGCACCGCCGATCCCGTAGCGCGCCCCCATGTTCGTGAAGAACATCAGGAGAAGGCCGATCAGAAGGACGATCCCGGCCGCCGCCGCAGCGATCCCGAACACATGACGCACCATGCTCTCTTCACCCTCAGGCGCCATTGCTCTCATCCTAGTCGCCGCGCAGTCGCGCGGCTTGCAATCCGGCTAACGGGGCTTGACGAGGAGCGGATGAAGGGGCTCGAACCCTCGACCTTCTGCATGGCAAGCAGATGCTCTACCAACTGAGCTACATCCGCCGGAGCCTCCGATTATAGCTCGGTCTGGTCGAGAGCTCGTCGGCCAGCCGCGCGCGCGTTCGGTGCTCTAGGCGTGGATCAGGTCGCGGGCGGACCGACTCTCTGCCACGAGACCTGCTCTCCAAAGTTCGTGATGGCAACGATTTGCTGCGGGTCGAAAAACGTCACTTGCAACACGGCCGCATAGGGAACGACCTGAAAGCCGTTCGACTGGCGGCCCTGGAGGGAGATTTGCTGAGTGGACGAGTCGGCGTGCCAGCTGCCGTCGACGGAGCTCATGCCCATCGGCGCCGACAGCTGGCCGCGGAACTGGGTGGTCGGAAAGACCTCGAGCTGCATCTGCGCCGTACCCCACGCCCCCTGAATCTGCACTTGCCACGTGCCGGGAAGAACATCGTTGAGGGACGCGGGCTGCGGTCCTTCGGGAGCGAGGGCTTTCCCGACACGATCCTCGATCTGAACGCTCGGCTGATCCACGTCGACCTCCTCGGCATCGACGAGGAAGAGGGAGTCGGCATCGACACCCGCGCGCACGAGCAGGGTCGGTGTGGTCTCTTCGGGAATGCCCTGAAGCATCAGCGCGACCTTGCCCTGCTCGAAGGCGTCGTTGACGGAGTGCCCGTAGCCGACGGCTCGGTAGAAGGACGCCGCAAACGCCCTGGCGGCGCTGTCTCCGATCTCCTGTTTCATGCCAATGGCGCAGTCGATCACCTCCACGATGGCCTCGGCCTGGTCCCGGGAGTAGCACGCATTCAGGACGACTACGCGAATGTTGTCCTTGAGCGTTGTAAAGAGCTGCTTGAGCGCCGCAGCGGACACGGGAAACGCACGCCGAGACTCGTCCATCAGGATGATCTGCTCCTCTTCGGTTCCGTGGCCGCTGAAGTGGACGACGTGAGGCCGGTACTCGTTGAGGTACTCGAGTAGATCGTCGGGACGGACGGCCCATTTGGTTATGAGCTCGAGCGAGTCGCGCTGGTCGGTCGAGCGAATCTTCTGTTCGATGGCCCGGCTCTCTTCATCCAGGGCGAGCTGGCTGCCGGCTGGGTTGGCGCCAAGGAAGAGAATCCTGCTCTTCTTCATCGTCAGTGGTCGGGATTATGCCTCTGCCTGATCGAGAGCCTCGTTCACAAGCCGGTCGGCGAGCTCGTTGTGCTCGCGGCGCACGGCGGCATAGCTCACGTTCTCCAGGCGGCGCGCCGAGCGCTGCGCTTCCTCCCACAACTCGCGCAACGCGGCATTCTTCACCTTGTACTCGCCGCGCATCTGCTTCACGAGCAGCTCTGAGTCGGAGACGACCTCCAGCTCGTCCACTCCGACCTCCTCCGCCCTGGCCAGCCCCGCCACGAGCGCCGAGTACTCGGCCACGTTGTTCGTGGCCACGCCGATTGCTTCACCGTGAGCCGCCAACACGGTGCCGTCCGCCGCCTCCAGCACATAGCCGTACGCCGCGGGACCGGGGTTCCCGCGTGAGCCCCCGTCCGTGAACAGCCGTGCCTTCACTCCGCGAGAGTATGGCGCTCCGTTACAACAAGGGAGCATGTGGGCAACGGTGGCGCGCGGTTAGTCCGTGTCGATCTGGGCGCGCTGGAGCTTGCCCGAGTAGTCGACGTAGATCGACTTCCACTCGGTGAAGACGTCGAGCGCCGCCTGCCCGGCTTCGCGATGGCCATTGCCCGTGTCCTTCGTGCCTCCGAAGGGGAGGTGCACCTCGGCGCCGGTCGTACCGGCGTTGATGTACGTGATGCCCGCCTCGAGATCGCGCATGGCGCGGAAGGCGCGGTTCACGTCGGCCGTGAAGATCGACGACGAGAGGCCGAAGCGGATGCCGTTGGCGACGCGGACGGCCTCGTCGAAGTCGTCGACGGGGATGAGTGCCGTTGTCGGGCCGAAGATCTCCTCCTGGGCGATTCTCATGCCGCCCTCGACGTCCGCGAAGATGGTCGGCCGGTAGAAGAAGCCGCCGTCGAGGCCGTTGTCGCCGGCGATCTCACCGCCGGTGAGCAGCGTCGCGCCTTCGTCCTTTCCGATCTCCGTGTAGGAGTGGATCTTCTCGAGCGCGGCGGCGTTGATTACCGGGCCGACGTCCGTGTCCGCCTCCCAGCCGGGGCCTAGGCGCAGGCTTTCCACTGCAGCCACGAGCCGCGAGCGCACTTCGTCGTAGACCGCCCGGTGGGCGATGACGCGGCTGGCTGCCGTACAGCGCTGACCCGAGGTGCCGAAGGCCGACCAGACGATGCCGTCCACGGCGAGATCCAGGTCAGCGTCGTCCATAACGATGATCCCGTTCTTGCCGCCGAGCTCGAGGTGCACGTGCTTGAGGTTCTCGGCGGCTGCCTCCAGCACCGCGACGCCGGTCTCGCGGGACCCGGTCAGCGTGATCACGCGGACATCGGGATGGCGGACGATTCTGTCCCCCACCTCGCGGCCGAACCCATGCACGAGGTTGACGACGCCGTCCGGCACGCCGGCCTCGACGAGCAGCTCCACGAAGCGCTGCCCGAGCATCGGCGTGTCGTTCGCGGGCTT
This sequence comes from uncultured Actinomycetes bacterium, assembly GCA_963704335.1. GTDB lineage: Bacteria > Actinomycetota > Thermoleophilia > Gaiellales > Gaiellaceae > PALSA-612. The sequence goes on along the minus strand of OY969889.1, from coordinate 2,304,938 downwards.
GAACACCACGGTGTTCCCGCACACGAGTGCCGGGACGATCTTCCAGGAGGGAATGGCGATCGGGAAGTTCCACGGCGTGATCACGCCGACGACGCCGATCGGTTGACGGACGCTCATCTGGAACTTGTCGGGCAGCTCCGACGGCGTCGTCTGGCCGAAGAGACGCCTGCCCTCGCCGGCCATGTAGTAGCTCATGTCGACCGCTTCCTGGACGTCGCCGCCCGCCTCCGCGAGCACCTTCCCCATCTCGCGCGACATCAGCTCCGTGAGCTCGCCCTTGTGCTCGGCGAGGAGTGCTCCGAACCGGAACAGGATCTCGCCACGCTTCGGCGCGGGAACGAGCCGCCAGCTCTCGTAGGCCTCCTTCGCCGCTGCCACTGCGCGATCGACGTCCTCGGCCGACGACCGCGGGAACGTGCCGATCAGATCGCCGTTGGCCGGGCTCCGGCTCTCGAAGGTCTCGCCGGAGGAATCGACCCACTCGCCGCCGATGAGATTGCGGAGCGTCTGCGTGCCCGTCGCCACCGGGCGAGTGTAACGACGCTACGGAGCGTCGATTGCCGGGAAGGTTCCCGGGATGCGCACACGCCGCCGCTCGCGCATCCGGCGGGCGTCGGGAGTGCTCGCCGGCACTTCCCGCACTCCGCTACGGCGCCGCCGGTCGACGATGACCGTGACGTCGGGGTTGTCCTCGTAGTAGGAGGTGAGCTTTGCGAGCAGCTCGCCCTCGAGCTCCGGGGGGATCACGCAGTAGATCACGCCAATCGCAGTCTAAGACGGCCGCAGTACGGCGTACACCCCGTGGCGAGCGAATTACTCGGGTGCAACTCTCGGCACAAGCCGGCCGGTGGGGTCGACGTCGGCGTTCCAGTCGAGATCGTCCGGGCCGAGCTCCGCCGCGTCGAAGCCGCGTTCGACCATCTGCACCGGATCGGACTCGTCCGGGCTTATGAGGTACCGATACCAGGAGATCTCCCAGGCCACGACGATGCCGATCTCGCCCGCCTCCGTCGGGCCCACCGCCACGCGCGGCGAGCCCAGGCTGCGCATCAGACCGTCGATCGTACGCCGGTGGGAGCTGCCGTTGAAGAGCGAGACGGCGTTCACGATCGCCTGGTCATCCGGCGACAACCGGCTGAGGATGGGCTGCGCGACCGACGGCGGCGGCGCCTGCGGCGCGCCGAACAGCTTCGCGAAGAAGCCCCGTCGCGGGGCCGCCGGCAGCACCGGCAGGCTGGAGTCGCCTTCGCGATACCAGCCCGCCTCGACGGCGCGGCCGCGGCAAAGCGGGCACACGTCGACGTATTCGATCCCGTCCGGCGAGAAGCGCGTCGTGCCCTCGCCAACGAGCAGCGTGCGCCCACAGATGGCGCAGTTGACCGCCGGAGAGGCACCCGTCACGACTAGTGCTCGGACTCGCGTGCCTTCTTGGCGTCCTCGATCAGCTTCTGCGCGATGTGCGAGGGGACTTCCTCGTAGCGCAGGAACGACATGTGGTAGTCGCCGCGACCGCCGGTGAGCGAGGTCAGCGACTGCGAGTACGTCAGTACCTCGGCCATGGGCACCTCGGCCTTGATCGTCGTCATGCCGCCGAGCGGCTCCATGCCGTGTAGCCGCCCGCGCCGCGAGTTGAGATCGCCGTTGACCGCGCCCACGGCCTCGTCGGGCACGGTGACCTCGAGCTCCATGATCGGCTCGAGCAACATCGGATCGGCCTTGTGGTACGCATCCTTGAACGCCATCGAGCCGGCGATCTTGAACGCCATCTCCGAGGAGTCGACGTTGTGGTACTGCCCGTCCACGAGCCGCACGGTCACTCCTTGCACCGGCGCGCCGGCGAGCTCTCCGTGGAGCATCGCCTCCTGGATGCCCTTGTCGACTGCCGGCCTGAACCCCTGGGGAATGACGCCGCCGACGATCTTGTCCACGAACTCGTAGCCCTCGTGACCGGGCCGCGGCTCGAGCACGATCTCGCAGTCGCCGAACTGCCCGCGTCCGCCGGTCTGCTTCTTGTAGCGGGCCCGCGCACGGGACTCGGTGCGAATCGTCTCCAGATACGGGACGCGTGGCTGCGCGAGCTCCACGTCGACCCCGAAGCGGCGATGCAGACGCTCGACGGCAACTTCCACGTGCATCTGGGAGAGGCCGGCGAGCAATTGCTCACCCGTGCGCTCGTCTCGCCGCAGCACCAGCGTCGGATCCTCCTCTGCGAGCCGACGCAACGACGCGGCCGCCTTGTCCTCGTCTCCCTTTGCCTTTGGGGTGACGGCGAAGCTCATCACCGGCTCGGGGAAGTCGATTTTCGGGAGGTCGACGGCGCGCTCGGTCTCGAGCAGCAGGTCGCCCGTCTGCGTCTCCTTGAGCTTCGCCACGGCGCCGATGTCGCCCTCCGCGAACTCACCCTCGGTCGTGTGCTCCTTTCCTTGCAGCAGTAAGAGCTGGCCGATGCGTTCCTTCGCATGGGCGCGCACGTTCGCGAGCGTCGAGTCGGCCTTGATCGGCCCTTTCAGCACGCGAAACAGCGAGATCCGGCCGGCGAAGGGATCGGCGATGGTCTTGAAGACGAACGCCGCGGCCCCACTGCCGTCGACCTCGATCGGCGAGCCGCGCTTGGCCGGCGAGGGAACGCCCTCGACGAGCAGGTCGAGCAGCGCGTCGGTGCCGAGGTTCTTCGTGGCCACGCCACACACGACAGGGAAGATCTCGCCTCGCGTGACAGCGTCTTTCAGGGCGTGCGCGACCTCGTCGACGCCGAGCTCTTCGCCCTCGAGGTAGCGCTCCATCAGTCCCTCGTCCGTCTCCACGACGGCGTCGAGCAGCTTCACGCGGTACTCGGCCACCGCGTCCGCAAGCTCGGCCGGGATCTCCCCGGGCGTACCCTCTTTTCCGCCCTCGGGGCTCGCGTAGGCCTTCATGTGCAGAAGGTCGACGATGCCGGTCAGCTCGTGCTCGACTCCGATCGGCAGGCACACGGCGACGCAGCGGGTCGAGAACTGCTCCTGCAGCTGTCCGAGCGCGCGGTAGAAGTCGGCGCGCTCGCGGTCGAGCATGTTCACGAAGATGACGCGGGCGAGGCCGCCTGCCTCCGCGCGCTTCCACACGCGTCCTGTTCCCACCTCCACGCCCATGACTGCGCTTACGACGACGAGGGCACCGTCGGCCACCGTCAGGCACGCGATGGCATCGCCCTGGAAGCCGGCGTCACCCGGCGTGTCGATGAGGTTGATCTTCCGCTCCTGCCATTCGGCGTGAGCGAGCGCGGCCGAGAGCGACATCTGGCGACGTTGCTCGTCCTCGTCCCAGTCGGTGACGGTGTTGCCCGCCTCGACGGTTCCGAGCCGGTTGGCGGCCCCGGACTCGAAGAGCATCGCCTCCACGAGCGACGTCTTCCCCGTCCCGCGATGACCGACGACGGCGACGTTGCGGATCTTCCCTGGATCGAAGGCAGGCATTGGCTACGAATCCCTCCTCAGGCGCGGTGTGCCGCGCTAGCGTAGCCCGGCAGGCTAGCTGGCTGCAGAGCTTCTGGGGGCCACGCCGGAGAGCCGCGCCCGCAGGCGAAGAACCGCCTTCGTGTGCAGCTGCGAGACGCGAGATTCGGTGACGCCGAGCACCTCGCCGATCTCCCGCAACGTCAGCTCCTCGTAGTAGTAGAGCGTGACGACGATCTTCTCGCGCTCGGGGAGGCTGGCTATCGCCTCGGCCATCGCCTCCTTCGTCTCGGTCGCGTCGAGCGCAGCCTCGGGTTGCGGTCCTTCGCGGTCCTCGATGGTGTCGATGAGGGCGACCTGGTCGCCGGTCGAGGACGACACGGTCCACAGCTCGTCGAGCGCGGCGATCGAGGAGCGGGAGATGTCTAGCAGGCTGTCCTCGAGCTCCGACACCTCGATGCCGACCTTGGCGGCGATCTCCTCGTCCGTCGGCGAGCGGTGCAGCTCCGCCTCGAGCTTCGCGATCGCCCGCTCGATCTCGCGAGCGCGGGAGCGAACCGAGCGCGGCACCCAGTCCATCGCGCGCAGCTCGTCGATGATCGAGCCCTTGATCCGTGCGATGGCGTACGTCTCGAACTTCACGTCCCGCTCGGGGTCGTAGCGCTCGATGGCGCCGATCAGCCCGAGCAGCCCGTACGAGACGAGGTCGTTCTCGTCCACGTGCGAAGGGAGCCCGCTGGAGATGCGGCCGGCGACGAACTTCACGAGCGGCGCATACGTGAGGATGAGGCGGTCGCGGAGTGCTGCGTCGCCCGTCTTGCGATACGTGCGCCAGAGAGCTTTGGTGTCGTCCGCCACGCCGAGAGAATACGCCGTGCCCCGGCGAACTCCCGCTAACCGGCGCGGAAGGCGCGGATCACGAGCGTCGCCATCCAGGCTGCGATGACGCCCGCAGTGATGAGAATCACCCACTGATCGGCCTTGTAGGCGGCCCAGGCGATGCCAGCCATGATCGCCGTCAAGAGGAGAAAGAGCGCGCCGAGCCCGCGCCGCTGGGAAGGCTTGCCCACGTCGCCAATCTAGCTATCGTGATCGTGCAACCCAGCGTTGGCTGGCGAAGGGGCGTAGCTCAATTGGCAGAGCACCGGTCTCCAAAACCGGGGGTTGCAGGTTCGAGTCCTGCCGCCCCTGTTGGCTCAACCAGGCGTAAACACGCACCGTAGAGCCGCCTCCCACCTCTAGACAGGCTCTCGGCTCTCCGCTCAAGACCGCCAGAAACCGCCTGAAACTGGCGCGCACTGGCGCGCACTGGCGCCACGGTCTCGCGAAGCAGCGCCCACCCCCGCGAGCGCGAGACGGATGACAGCTCCTCCTGCAGGGCGGAAAGCCGCTCGAATTTAGCGTCGAACGGTTCGGCCGGTGGACGGTTTCGTCTTAGCCGGCTAGTGGAATGCTGCATGCACGAGAACTCGAAAGGAGGCCACATGGCTGACCCAAGAGCACTCGGGGAGACAAGCATCGGCCGCTATCTCGTTTACGCCGGGCCACTTCTCTGGGCAGTACTGATCGTCTTCCACCCGAACCCCGGCGGGGACAGTCCATACGAGGGAATCACGGACGTTGTCGACCGCTGGCTGTTCGTCCACGTCGGGCAGCTCATATTGACACCGTTCCTGTTCCTGGCTGTCTGGAGACTCCTCGACGGCCTCTCCTCGGCGGCGGCGAGGGTCAGCCGGGCCGCCCTAGTTGTCTGGACGGTGTTCTTCAGCGCGTATGACTCCATTCAAGGGATCGCGACCGGCATCCTCACTCGCTGGGCCAACGACCTCGCAGGGGAGGAGCAGGCCGCCATTGCGCGGGCAATCGATTTCGTCGTCGAGGACAGCCAGCTCGCCGGGAACATTTCCGCGATTGGACTCGTAGCTGGCGCCTCTTGGCTGACCGTCGCGATCGCGGCGGCCGTAGCCCTGCACAAGGCCGGCGCTGGGAAGGCCGTCGTCGTGGCAACCTGCCTCTCGGTTGTAGTCGCTGCGCACTCAGCCCCAGCTGCGATTGGATTTGCGGCGCTATTCCTCGCTGGAGTCCTCCGTGAACATCAAAGAACGAAGTCAGACCTGGGGGCTCCAGCCCTGACGTAAGTCCTTCGAGGTCGCTGGCAGCCTGCCCGTGCGATCCATCGCCGGTGCGTGTCCGACGGGCGGTCGTGTAGCCGACAAAGTCCCCGACACCGCCCGCAACCCGCATGGTTGTGGCGAAAACGGCAACCCACCAACGATGCGAGCGCTCTAGCGCATGATGCCGCCTGTGCGGGCCGATCTCCATCCAGAATCTTCACGACGCGAACGTGATCGCTGTCCATTTGCGCGTACAAGCGGCGCCGCGTAGCCGCAGCGTTGTCGCGCTTAACTTAAGCTCGCCCGATGCGCTCGACTGCTCGCATCGCCGCCATTCTGATGGTGGTTGCGGTGGTGCTGGCCAACGTCGCCTTCCTTGGCCTTGGCTCGGTGTTCAGCTACCCGGACATCCTCCAGGAGTACGCTGACGAGATCCTGGCCGAGTTTCGTGACGACGAAGGAACGATCATCACCCTCTTCGTCATCCTTGCCCTGTCCGCAGCCTTCTCGCTCCGATTGCGATCTTGCTCGGCCGTCTCGCCGGAAACGAGCTTGGACGTTGGTCGATCTGGGTTGGGATCGCCGCTGCCGTAGTCCAGGTGATCGGCCTGAGCCGCTGGGCGCTGATCGTGCCCTTCATCGCCGACCGTGAGGACACAGACGCGTTCGAAACGGTGCACACCGTGCTCGGCACCGTCGTCGGCGAAACGCTCGGCTACCTGCTGACGGCGACGTGGACGGTGCTCATCATCTACGCGCTGGGACGGCGCCTTGCCGGGCGGTGGTTCACGTACGTCGGCCTGGCAGCGGCAGCACTCATCGCGCTCGGAGTCCTCGTTCCGCTCGACGTACCCGGAACCGACTTCGCCAACTTCGTCGGCTACATCTTGTGGTCGATCTGGCTCGTTGTCTTCGCCGTTCTGATCTGGCGGCGGTCGCACGTCGGCGGTCCCGCAACAGAGCAGGTAGCGACGTAGACCCCTAGCGACCTAGACTCGGCGGCAGACCGGACCTGGCGCCTCTTTCGACGCCGTGTTTCCCCGTTAAGAGTCGGGAGTATTAGAGTGACGTTGTGGCAGGCTCCGTCCAGAAGGAGAACCTCGCTGCGCGCGCCGGCCGTTGGAGCGCGAGGCACTGGAAGACCGCCGTCTTCGGCTGGCTCGCATTCGTGATCATCGCCTTCGGGGTTGGCCAGAGGGTTGGGACCAAGTCGCTGTCGGCGACCGAACCCGGACCGGGTGAGTCCGGTCGTGTCCAGCGGATACTCAACGACGAGTTCGAGCAGCCGGCGAAGGAGCTGGTGCTCATTCAAAGCTCTACGCTGACCGCGGCGAGCGCACGGTTCCACGCCGTCGTGCAAGACGTAATCCGGCGGCTGGAGGCACAGCGCGACGTGACCAACATCGATTCGCCGTTCGCGCCGGGCAATTCTGGCCGGGTATCGAGCGACGGGCACTCAGCGCTGATCGAGTTCGACATCCGCGGCAAGGCTGAAGACGCCAAGGACAAGGTCGAGCCGATCCTGGCGGCGGTCGCGGACGCGCAGCGCGCGAGTCCTCAGTTCACGATCGACGAGTTCGGCGGTGGAAGCGCGAACAAGGCGATCAACGAGCAGTTCGGCAAGGATCTGCTCAAGGCGGGCGCGATCTCGCTCCCGGTGACGTTGGTGATCCTGTTGCTGACGTTCGGGGCGCTTGTCGCTGCGGGGATCCCGCTGCTGCTCGGCCTGACGTCGGTATTCGCAGCGATCGGGCTCCTGTCGCTGCCGAGCCACGTGCTGCCGATGGACGACGCGGTCTCGGCGGTCGTCCTGCTCATCGGACTCGCAGTCGGCGTCGACTACTCGATGTTCTACCTCAAGCGGAGCCGCGAGGAGCGCGTGGCGGGACGGACGGAGTCCGCCTCGGTCGAGGCTGCCGCCGCGACGTCGGGCCGCTCAGTCCTGATCTCGGGCATAACGGTGATCGTGGCGATGTCCGGAATGTTCATCAGCGGCGACAAGACCTTCGAGGGCTTCGCCGCGGCGACGATTCTCGTCGTCGCGACTGGCCGTCCTCGGCTCGCTGACCGTGCTGCCGGCGCTGCTGTCCAAGCTCGGAGACCGCGTGAACAAGGGCAAGGTGCCGTTTCTGCGCAGTCCCGATGAGCGCGTCGGCGAGAGCCACTTCTGGGGCGCGATCGTCGGGCGAGTCCTGCGGCGACCGCTCGTCTCAGGAGTCTTGGCAGCCGGTGTCCTGATCGCGCTCGCCATACCGGCGCTCCGCATGCAGACGACGCAGAACAGCACGGAGTCGTTGCCGCGGTCGCTCGCCGTGGTCAGGGCCTACGACAAGATCCAGAAGGCGTTCCCCGGCGATGCGGTCGCTGCGCAGGTTGTGGTCAAGGCTCCCGATGTCCGCTCGGCCGGAGTCCGTGCCGCGACCGGGGAGCTCACCCGCCGCGCGCTCGCGACCGGGGAGATGTTCCGGCCGATTGAGGTCGATGTCAATCGCGCCGGCACAGTCGCCGTAATCTCGGTCCCGATTGCCGGTAACGGCACGGACTCGGCCTCGAAGTCCGCTGTCCACACCCTCCGCGACGACCTCGTGCCGGCGACGGTGGGGAACCTTCCCGACGCGACCACCGCCGTTGGCGGGATGACGGCGCAATCACTCGACTTCGAGCAGCAGTTCAAACAGAGGAGGTCGTGGGTGTTCGCCTTCGTGTTCGCGCTGACCTTCGTGGTGATGCTGCTCGCCTTCCGCTCGATTGTGATCGCGCTGAAGGCGATCGTGCTCAACGCCCTCTCGGTCGCTGCCGCCTACGGCATCCTCGTGCTCGTCTTCCAGGACGGCGTTGGGCGCGGATTGATCGGCGCGTCGTCGGGAGGGATCGAGTCGTTCATGCCGATGTTCCTCTTCGTGATCCTGTTCGGGCTCTCGATGGACTACCACGTCTTCATCATCAGCCGCATCCGCGAGGGCGTCGATCAGGGCATGTCGACCGACGAGGCGGTCGAACACGGCATCAAGACCACTGCCGGCGTCGTGACCAGCGCGGCGGTCGTGATGGTGCTCGTCTTCTCGGTCTTCATCACCCTGTCCTTCGACCTGCTGAAGCAGTTCGGCGTCGGCTTGGCCGTCGCCGTCTTGCTCGACGCCACGATCATCCGGGGCGTCTTGCTCCCCGCGAGCATGAAGCTGCTCGGCGACTGGAACTGGTATCTCCCGAGCTGGCTCGAATGGCTGCCGCGGGTCGCCGTCGCGACCGAGCCCGAGCCGATCCGCGAAGCACCTCCGGCGCCGGCTGCAAGGTAAGCAAAGTCGTCGGGGGCGGAGCGGCCGGCCGCAAGAGCTGGTGCTTGAGGGCTAGAGACCCTGCGGATCGAGGATCGGCCGAGCGATCGTCACGGCATCCGCCCCGTAGTCGCCGTTGCCATCGGCCGCGGCGGGCGGGCGCGTTCTTCGCACGCCGCCCGGAACCGATGCCCTCTTTCGCGCCGGTGCCGGCTCCGCCCGACGGGGCGGCGGGCCCAGGGAATTGACTCAATTGGGTCCTAGCGGGTTGTCCGAACTCCTGCACGAGTTTGTTCCAGTGTGCCCAGAACGTGCTGCTGAGAACCTTTGTCGCGCTTCGCGTTGGCTCGAACCAGGATCGGGACTGCAACGTCGGCATCAACGCCGTCCGGACGATTGCGTAAACGTCAGACTCCCACTCGTCGTAGATCGTGAAGGAGGGGAACGGGAACGCATCGAGATCACGTTCCAGCGTTGATTCGAGGAACCCCTCCACGTGATCAAGGAATGCGAGCGCGTCGCGGCGACGATCGCGAAGCAAGGCCTCGTCGAGATACATCGCGGGGCGTGGATGAGGATCTCGTCCTCGCCGTCCCACTCGACCACTGCCCGTCTATCTCATGAAAGTCGGGTGCGACGTAGGCCACAAGAACGCTGCCGACGGCCTGTTCGATCCACTTGTCCTGAGAAATCCCATATCGGCGCGGCGATCATCTCACGTCGAGGGAGCGTTTCAACCGCGCCGGGGCCCTCCTCGCTGGCCCTAGTTCGCCACCCTAAGTAGCAAGGATCAATAGGGCAGAACAGTCGCGTTACGTGGGAACACGCTCGCCCAGGCCACTCTGGCCCCGTTGGCTTCAGAGTCCTCGTCGGAGCCAATCGTCTCGGCGAACCTCGTACACCGTCATCGGCTCGCCCGAGCGCCCGAGGCCTGGGCCCCGCGCCGCGAATCCGAGGTTGGCGGCAAGGCGACGAGATGGTTCGTTCGCTCCCTCCTCGATGTAGGCCGTGATGATCTCGACATCGGTACGGCCCCAGAGGTCATCGATGGCTGCTTCCATCGCCTCGATCGCGATGCCTTCCCTCCGCCGCTCCTCGGTCACCCACCAGCCCGCCTCGACCTCGTCGGGTGCGATTCCCTCGATGCCATGACCGGCAAGGCGCAGCTCGGCGCAGCCGAGGAAGCTCTCGTCCCGTCTGTCCCGGATCGCCCAGGGGCCGAAGCCGTGCTCTCGCCACTGCAGCTCGGCGGCGCGAGTGTCGCGCAATGCGTCGGCGGGGTTCTTCGACGCTCGTGCGTGCTCGGCCTCGTCGAGTCGTCTCAGCGGGATCAGGATCAGACGCGCTGTTCGGAGAACGATTCGACCGCGTGCCGGCCCCGCCGATTCGCCCGCGTAGCGTCCATGCACGCTCGCAGTATGGCCCGATGCGTTCTGGTGATATTCCCGAACTCATTGGCCCGCATCAGGGCGCTACCGCCTGAGCAGCTGGGAGAGGCCTGACGTTCGGGCGTTGTCGAGCCAGACATCGCCCGTGCGAACCACTGTGCGAACCATCTCAGCTGATCTCACGTGACCTCAGATGACTGAAACCGCATGAATATGTGCTCCACGACTCGACTGGCCTCCCGCCCCATGTCCCAAAACCGGGGGTTGCAGGTTCGGGTCTGCCGCCCCTGCTTAGCGGCGGAAAGTCTGGCGGCTTTCCGCCGGGAGAGTGGTCTCCCGAGAGCCGTCGTGAGCCGCGGCCGCCATGTCGGCCGCGGCGGTGACTGGAACACACGATCTCCTTGACCGCGATTCGGTCACGAACTGTTCTCTTTCACCTTCATGGATTCCGTCGAGGTTCCTGCGCTGAACCCATCCAGAGCCGATAGCGCCGAGTCGACCCGGATGAACCCTTTGGGGAGTTTCGGTCGACGTGGGCCGCCCTTCTCTTGATCAACGCTATAGCTGAGCACGACATTGCCGTACGTGCGCAGGACGGTCGTACACCCTCGCCGGGAAAGGACTTGGGGTCGAGTGCCTCCCACTCTCCCCAGGTGAGGACACCATGGGGCGGCACTGATACATCGCCGACCTCGTACTTCATCGGGCTGTATCCGCTCTTGAATACCCAGACGGTGTAGTAGCCCGCCGTGTCCGAGGGATCGATGAGAGCCGAGGCCTCCTCCACTGAGCTCTCGGGGTCAATCTCGAGCGTCGTCTGGATCTGATCCTTGAAGGTCCTGATGACCTCCTGATCTGTCCACTGCTGTGTCGCGGATGCAACCACCGCAAGCAGCGAGTGCGGCAACGAGAGCGCACACCGCCAGGGCCGTCCACCTGCTCATCGCGCACCGATCAGGAGTCCAGCGGCGAGCGCCATAGAAGTAGGCCGTCGTTTCATCACAACTCTCCCCCTCATGCCCCGCCTCAGAGGCGCCGCCCCGAGGCCCGGCGCGGCGGCGGAGACTAGCAGAGCAGCTATGCGGGCGCGACCGTCGCGGCGGGGTTTGTCGAGCGGCTGATCGGGCTAGGCGCAATGGAGGTCCATTCCCGCGCACCCAACCCCATGGAGGTCACGCGATGAGCCGCAGACTTCGGCGTTCCTTTGTTCTGACGACCACCCTGTTCGCCCTCTTGCTCGGGGGATCCAGCGCCGCGGCGCCGATCGGCCTGGCGGCCAACCCGGCGAACATGAAGGTCGCCAGCATCGATCTCGACACGACCACGATCCCAGAGCTCCAGGAGCTGATGGACGCGCGCAAGCTGACGTCCGTAAAGCTGACGCAGTTCTACCTGAACCGGATCAACACGCTCAACCCGACCCTCAACGCCGTCATCACCGTCAGCCCGACGGCGCTCGCCGACGCCCAGGCAGCGGACAAGGCGCGCCGTGACGGGGATGACCGGCCATTGCTCGGGATTCCGATCATCGTCAAGGACAACGTCAACACCACCGGCATGCCGACGACAGCCGGCTCCTGGGCGCTCGCCGAGAGCACGCCCGACGACGCGTTCATCGCGGCGAAGCTGAAGGCCGCCGGCGCGCACATCATCGGCAAGGCCAACCTGTCCGAGTGGGCCAACTTCCGGTCCGGCCCGTCGTCGAGCGGCTGGAGCGGCATCGGTGGCCAGACGAACATGCCCTACGTCCTCGATCGCAACCCGTGCGGCTCGAGCTCCGGCTCCGGCGTGGTCGCGGCTGCTGATCTCGCGGTCGCGGCCGTCGGCACGGAGACGGATGGCTCGATCGTCTGCCCGTCCGGCGCCAACGGCGTCGTCGGGATCAAGCCGACACTCGGGTTGTGGAGTCGCGCCGGTGTCATTCCGATCAGCGCGGACCAGGACACGGCCGGCCCGATGGCCCGCAACGTGACCGACGCTGCGGTACTCCTGGGCGCGGCGACCGGCGAGGACCCGAACGATCCCGCGACCATCGGTCAGGTCGCCTCGGACGACTACACGCAGTTCCTCGACGCTGACGCGCTCGACGGCGCACGGATCGGCGTCTGGCGCGCCGGCACGTACACCAAGGCGTTGGTGGGCCCTGTCGTCGAGCCGATCCTCGCCGACGTGATTGCCGCGCTCGAGGCGCAGGGCGCCACCGTTATCGACAACACCGACATCGACCTGTCGGCGACCGACGACGAGTTCCCGGCGCTCCTGTGCGAGTTCAAGACCGACATCGCAACGTACCTCCAGACCTACGTCGACGGTACGAACCCGGTGACGGGCGACCCGTACCCGCAAACGCTCGCCGAGCTGATCGAGTTCAACCAGGCCCATCCCGAGCTCGAGGGCCCATGGAACGATGCGGTCTTCGAGGCTGCGGAGGCGACGCAAGGTCGCGACCCGGCGTGCACGGCCCTTCGCGCGACCGTGACGCCACCCGTCCAGGACGCGATCGACCAGCTCATGGCCGACAACGAGTTGGACGCGATCGTCGCGCTGACCAACGGCCCGGCGTGGCCGACCAACGACAACCCCGATGAAGGTGACCTCAATGGCCACTTCGAGTACTTCGTGGGCTCGTCGTCGGCGGCGGCTGTTTCGGGGTACGCCGACATCACGGTGCCCGCCGCCTACAACAGGATACGGCCGACGGGGTTCATCTTCCCCGGCTTCTACGCCGGACTACCGATGGGAATCACCTTCATCGGCGGCCGCTGGGCCGAGCCGGAGCTGCTCGGCTTTGCCTACGACTACGAGCAGGCGACGCAGGTTCGTGTCCGGCCGCAGTTCATCCCGACGATCGGTGACGATCTCTTCCCCGGCGTCCCAAACCCGGCGGATCTGACGCAGGCGCAGCGGCAGCAGGCGACCCAGGGTCTGCGCGATCTCGTCGTGCGCTTCTGGTAGAGGCAGGTCGCGGAGACAACGAAGCCCGGCCACTCGGCCGGGCTTCGTGTAGACGGTTGGAAGTCTGACGACTTTCAACCGGGAGGTGGTCTCCGAGAGCCGTAGTTCAGCCGCGGCCGCCATGTCGGCCGCGGCGGCGGACTCCTTCGCTCCTCCTCGAAATGTGAGCGGGCCGCCCGAAGGCGGCCCGCGATTCGTGCCTCGCGACGCGACTAGCGTGTCACGCCGATTCTGCTTCGACTAGCCGATAGCTCCTGCCGGCGCCGAAGGTGCCGTAAGTGGGGCTGCGTGGCCGTAGCACCAGAGCTGCGACCTACCGGACTTGGAGACCTTGGAGCTGTTGTTCGGGTCCTCGCTGATGCCCGTAAACACCATGCCGCAGGCGAACCCCTCCTGTGTGACCACGGTGCCGTTGCCCGTTCCCACGCCGATGCAGTGCAGAATTTCCTTGCCGTTGCTCAGCAATTTGGCGCTCGAATGGGTCGTGATGAAGATGTCGCCGTTGGCGTCGAAGACGCCACACTCAAACCCCGTGCTCTCTTCCACCACAACCGGATCACCCGTCGCCGACGCAACACCCACTCCGACGACGGCCACGATTGCGACCATTGATGCAACCAATGCCAGCTTCTTCATGCCTCCCCCTCCTCGCTCCGCTCGGGCTTATTCCCGAGTGATGACGCGCAAAACCCTTGCAAACCACGGCATCTATGTCAACGCCTGTGCCCTTTCCATCCGGAGATGGTGACGGGGAACGCCGACACGTACACGCACCGGCGCATTTCGCCTCGCCTGCCGTTGGCTGCAACGGTCGATTGGCGTAGGGCCGATGAGTCGACCATCTCGCCTTGTATTGTCCGTGAACGACCGTCTGACGATGTCGCACTACGACCGGAGGTAATTGCTTGACGACTCTCGCTGCAAGCGGATTCTGGCTCTGGATGATTCTCGCGATCGCGATCTGGATCCTCATCGCATTCTGGCCGGCGCGCGTTGCGAGTCGAAAGGGCCGCAGCTTCCTTGGCTTCTTCATTTTCAGCTTGTTCTTCTTCCCGGCGGCCCTGATCGTCGCCTACGTGGTCTCCGACAAGACGGCCGCGGCAACCGGGTAGCGAGGGGCGCGCGGGCGACGGCCCGCGCAACCGCCGCTCCGTTCTTTGGATTAGCGTTGGGCTTTGGCCTGGTTCAGGGCCACGGCGGCCCGAATGAGAGCCTTCAACGCCTCCTCGTCTATCTTCTCGCCCTCGTGGAAGTCGATGGCACGCCTTGTATTGCCCTCGAGGCTGGAGTTGAAGAGGCCCGAAGGATCATCCACAGCTGCCCCTTTGGCGAAGGTCATCTTCACGATGCTCTTGTACGTCTCACCGGTACAGATGATTCCGTCGTGCGACCACACCGGAACACCTCGCCACTTCCACTCCTCGACGACTTCCGGGTCGGCTTCCTTGACCAAGGCACGGAGCCGGCCGAGCATCTCGCCTCTCCAGTCGCCTAGCTCCTTGATTCTCGCGTCAATCAGCTGAGAAGGAGATTTGCTTTCTTCCGACATGTGCCCTCCTATGTCAGAGGGCCGAGAACGTCCCTCGGCCCAGGCGCGCCGGCGGCGATGCTAGCAAGTCAGGCCATCGTGACTTTCCATCCGCGATGCCGTGCGTCGTGCGTGCGATTTGCCTGGTTGGGCGATCGTGTCGCACGCGACGGCGACCGATGTCTGGTCACATGAGCTGGTGGACTGAGCGGGAAGAGGGTCAGACGATGGCCGAGTACGCGGTTGTCCTGGCGCTCCTCACGATCACGACAGCGGCTGTCTTCACGGCTCTCTCCGGCGGCGTCGCAAACGCGATGACAAGCGTCACCGGCATCGTCTAGACGGTTCGCTACGGACCGGTCAGCGTCGCGGCGGCGGCTGTCCAGCGAAGATCGGGCGTCGTGCACGTGTACCTCTTCCCGTCAACGGCGAACTCGACGTCGAGCTTCACCGAGCCGGTCGCAATACCCACCGTCAGCAGGCCGGAGACCACGACGCGATAGGTCGCTGTGCTTCCCATCACGTCTCGAGCCCCCGACTGCTCGACGGTGAACGTGCCGTCACGCCCCACGAGGTAGATGGCCCCGCCGAAGTCCTGCGCCCACTCGACGGACGGACCGCCGGCGGGAGCGCACGACAGCCGAATCGCCGGGAACACCAGCCTGGACAGCGCTCCGCCGGAGTCGACCTGAAACGTCACGAGCTCGCCCTGCGTCGTCCGGCCTCCGTACAACCCCGCAACGACCGGACGGGGAGGCGGAGCATACGGCTCCGGAGGCACGACGATCATGGTCTCGCAATCGGCGAGCACGACGTCGGCGCCGTCCGCCAGCACCGTGTCTCGCCCTGGTCCGCACGCAGCGACATCACGCTCGCCATCCCTGAGCAGGAGCCGATCGGCGCCCGGACCTCCGTAGACGACATCCCGACCGGCACCTCCGATGAGCCGGTCATGTCCGGCTAGGCCGTGGAGCTTGTCGGCGCCCGGAGTCCCCCGGATCGTCTCGGAGCGATTTGTCCCCACGATGCCTGCGGCCAGCGCCGTGCCGATGAGGACGAAGCTCGCAGCGACGGAAGAGCTGAGTGCAATCTTCGACGCTCGTTCGCACGCGACGACGATACTGACGGTTCGGGTGGCGCGCGACCTCACGCGGCCGCTAGCCTCCAGCGGTGCGACGGGGGGCTCCGATTCTCGTGTTCATGGTGCTTGCCGCGCTGTCAGTCTCCGCGGCAGCACCGAGCCAGCGAGGTCTCGTCCGGCTCGACTCGTTCGCCGTGAACAGCGTTGATACGCCCCGCCTGCCGGCCCGCGCGGCCGTCGACTGGTGCGGGGTCGGCCAGCCGACAGCCCTGGACCGCAAGCCCGATGCCGATCTCTCGTCGCTTCGCAACGTCCACGTGACGTACGTGGTGCCGGCCGACGTTTCCGGCCGCTTTGGCACGCTCGCCTCGCCGATCGCCACCGATACCGCGGCGATCGATGCCTGGTGGCGCCGCGAGGATCCGGCCAGGGCTCCGCGCTACGACCTGTTCGCATTCCCGGGCTGCTCGTCGAAGTTCGGCTCCCTCGATCTCGGATTCGTGCGGCTGCCCCGGGGCGCCGCGGCGTACACGGGGGACGAGGACGAGGCTGCGAACGCCCTGCTGTCGGATCTCACGGGCATCGAAGCGCTTACGTCGCAGAAGCACGTCGTCTACTACGACGGCCCGGCGCTGTTCGGAGACGAGGTGTGCGGAACCGCGTTCGTTCCGCGCAGCGCGACGACGCAGGGAGGGTTCTCGGGTATTGCCTTCGTCTGGCTCCAGTCGCTGTGCGGCGGAGACGTGGGCGCAGGGGGGCTCAACGCCGCGGTCGCCGTCCATGAGCTGATCCACGGCCTGGCAGCACTTCAGGGCGGCGGGCCCAACGAGTGCCTGCCGAGCAGGGGCCACGTCTGCGACAGCCCGACCGACGTGCTCTACCCGGAGGCGAGCAGCCAGACGACGCTTTCGACGCAGATCCTCGACATCGGCCGCGACGACTACTACGGCCATTCGGGTAACTCGTTCGACGCACAGGACTCCGCGTGGCTCTCGCACCTGCCCCAGCAGAGGCTCACCGTCGCGATCCAGCGGACGGGCACGGCGAGAGGCACGGTTCGCCTGACATCGCCGACGGCCTTCGACTGTGCGCAGAGCTGCAATCTCCAGCTCGATCTCGGTCTCTCCGCGACGCTCGTTGCACGACCGGCGGCCGGGGTCCGGTTTGCCGGGTGGAGAGGGGCTTGTTCCGGCACCGCACCCTGCGTAGTGACGCTCGATGCGGCACGCAGCGTCGTCGCTATGTTCGGTGCGGGCACATTTCGCCTCACGGTGGGCGTCGGCGGCAAAGGCAACGTGTCGAGCACACCGACCGGCCTCACGTGCCCGAGCAAGTGCTCGGCGAGCTTCAAGGCGGCATCGAACATCCGGCTGCGCGCCACCGCTTCGCCCGGCTTCGTCTTCTCCGGCTGGACGGGAAGCTGCCGCGGGAAGACCGCGTGTGTCGTGAAGCTGAACGGCAACCGCTCCGTCCGCGCCACCTTCAGGCGCCGTTCGTAGTTTCCGCAGCCGCCGCGTCGGGTAGCCACGCGGGATGGCCGGTTACACGAAGCTCAACCTCAAGGCAGATGTCGAAGACGTGGCTCCGGAGTTCGGGTTCTCGCCGAACCTCGAGTTTCGGCTAGCCGGCGGTCCGCTCGAAGCCGCGGAGTCGGCGGTCAGCTACCTGCGGGTTGCACCCGGCTTCCGCATCCCGTTCGGGCACAGCCACGGGCGGCAGGAGGAGATCTACGTCCTCGTCGGCGGCTCCGCGCGCGTGAAGCTCGACGACGAGATCGTCGACGTCGAGCCGTGGGACGCGCTGCGCATCGCGAAGGAGACGGTCAGAAACGTCGAGGCCGGCCCGGACGGGGCGGAACTGCTCCTCGTCGCCGCTCCACGGGCGGAGCCGGGAGACGCGAAGATGCAGCAGGGTTGGTGGGAGGACGGCTCGTAGGCGAGGATTCGAGCTACGGGCGGCGAAGAAGCGGGCGGCGTGAGTGAGCAGAGCCTCCTCGACGAGATGCGTGCCGCCGTGCGCGGCGACCGGCAGCGCGCCGAGCGGCGGCGAGCTCAGGAGCCCGACGCCGGTAGACGAGACGCTGCCGCAGGCGGAAACGCCCGAGGCCGAGCCGGAGCACGCAGACCCGCCGCCCTCGAAAGCCGGCTTCCTACAGAGGCTTACTCGACGGACGCCGTCGACCTGAACATCGTCCGCACCGTCATCAGCGCGATCTTCAGGTCGAGCCAGAGCGAGAAGTTCTCGATGTAGTAGTTGTCCCACTCCGCGCGGTCGGCGATAGACGTCCGGCCACGGAGCCCGTGCACCTGTGCCCAGCCCGTAATGCCCGACTTCACCCGGTGACGCTCCTGGTAGCGGTAGATCCGCTGCTCGAAATCCTCCACGAACTCGGGCCGCTCTGGGCGTGGCCCGACGATGCTCATCTGCCCGCGGAGCACGTTGAACAGCTGAGGCAGCTCGTCGATCGATGTCTTGCGGAGGAAGGTGCCCACGGATGTTCGCCGGTCCTCTCCCTCCACGCCGCCGGGCCCGAGGTCGCCTTCCGGCGCGATGGGCTCCGCCTCGTGGGTGCCGGCCATCGAGCGGAACTTCAACATCTCGAACGGGTGGCCGTCACGGCCGATGCGCAGTTGGCGGAAGAACACCGGGCGCCCCATCGTCAGCAGCACAGCCGCTGCCGCGGCGATGAGGATCGGCGAGAGGAGGATGATCGCGAAGGCGGAGAGCACGCGATCGAAGGCGTACTTGGCGCGAAACTGCCAGCCCGTAGGCTCCGCCGCACGAGGAGCGACTAGCGGCAGGCCGCCGAGATGCTCCATCTGCGTCATCGTGGGCATGCGCTCGAAGAGCCTGGGCACGATCGCCGTGGGGATCCCGAGGTCCTCGCAGCGACGAACGATCCGCAGCAGCACTTCGTCAGGCGCCGTCGAGAACGTGATCACGACCTGCTGGATCTTGAAGCGAGCGATCGCATCGTCGAGGTCCCAGCTTGCGCCCACGACGGGCACGCCCAGCTCGGAGAACGTATCCACCAGCGGCTCCTTGTCGAGGAACGCAGCGGGACGAAAGCCGAGCTTGGGATTGTCGAGGAAGCGCTTCGCGACGAGCGCGCCGACACGGCCGGCTCCCACGATGAGCGTCGGCCGGACGCTCTCGCCGACGACGCGCGCGCGCTGGTGCGACCAGTACCACGCCAGCCGCCCGGCCGAGACGTAGGCAAGGGCGAACGCCCACAGGCGAGCGGTCTCCGTCGCCAGGTCGGCCGTGGAGCCGAGGAGAGCACGGCCCGTGAGCACGATCATCGCCGCCATCGTGGTAGCGACGAAGATCGCGCGGAGATCGTCCAGTGCGTGAAGACGGAAGCGGAGCCGATACAGGCCACGCGACCAGTACAACGCGACGCAAAGCACGAGGAAGATCGCCGTTGCCGCGACCGGCGGCGAAGCCACGCCGGCGGCGTTGCCCCCGACCACGACGGCGATCGCCGCGAGCAGGAGCATCGCCACATCGACCCCGAGGCTGCCGAGCGTCCAGGAGACGCTCGGCCGCAGTCGGGCTCGCGTCAGCTCAGCCTCGTCGATTACCGACTCTGGCCGTAGCGTCTCGAGCGCGGTCTCCACCGTGCCTCGTTAGCCGCAGTTCCCTAGTGGGCCTATGCCCGCTGTCTGGCGACGCGCCGGAGCGCAGTGCCAAGCAGGATGAGTCCGAGCGCCCCTGCGGCGATCAGACCAAGATCGAGCCCGGTGAACGGCAGTCCGCCGCTGGCCTGGACAGGTGGGGTACCGCTCGACGCTGAACCGCCCGCGGTGCCTCCCGCTGTCGTGCCACCGGACGTTCCCCCCGAGGTTCCCCCCGACGTCCCACCTGACGTTCCCCCAGAAGTAGTGGGGTTGTCGATCTCTTCCTCGACGGCCGGCGGCAGCCCCTCGGTACCGGGGTTGTTGTACTGCTGTACGGCCGCGCTCTTGAGCGCCAAGCTCAGATCGGCCGGCGAGTACTTGCCGTCCAGTCTCCCGTTGTCTGCGTAATCGCGGTAGATCTCCTGTGGTGTGGCGGCTAGCGCCCCCGAAGCCGCAATTACGGCAGTCGCAGAGAGGAAAATGACCGCAATTGCGATGCGTGTGCGACCCATGCTCCTGCTCCTCCTCCATTCGCCCCTGAGCCCCGGATGCTCCGGAACCTGTCACGTAGTGTCACGGTTCCTAGGGCAATCGTCAAGAGACAACTCGCAATTTCCTCGTAAACGTTGCTGGACGAGCGATGTCACAAGCTCGGTCGATTTTCCATGGTCTCCGCCATTGGTTCTACAGTGAGCGGCCTCTGGAGGCGCTGAGGCACCCACAGATTCCGCTCACTTCGCTTCTTCGAGCGGTGCCGACAGCGGTACTCGTCGTCGCAGCATCTGCGCTGGCGTGGGACGCGAGCGGCTCGATTCGCGGCGCCGACTGGCTTGCGTATGCGGTTCTCGCCGCATTCCTTCTCGGCGCCGTGCTCCTTTCCGGCTCCGCAGTCCGGCCCGCACGACTGCCGCTCATTGCCCTGGGGCTACTCCTCGGCTTCGCAGCCTTGACGGCTCTCTCGGCTGCGTGGTCGCCCGTGCCGTCGCTGGCGCGTGACGACGGACTGCTCGCGCTGTTCTACGCGATCGCGATCGCGACGCCACTCGTGACGCTCCGTTCGGCCGTCGACCGTCTGACGGCCACGGTCGTCGTCGTGCTCGGCCTCAGCGCACTCGCAGTCTGGTCTGCGCTCTACCTCCGCAACGATGGCGACCCGGAAATCCTCTACCTCGCCGGCCGGCTCGACTTCCCCGTGACGTACTGGAACGGCCAGGCGGCGATGGCGCTTATCGCGTTCTGGCCTGCGATCGCGCTTGCCGCCCGCCGTGAGCTCTTCCCGGTGCTGCGCGCGCTGGCCCTCGGCGGCGCGACGGCGATGCTCTGCCTCTGGTTGGCGACGCAGAGCAAGGGTGGCGCTATCGCCCTCGGCGTCTCCGCGATCGTCGTCTTCGCCGTGTCCCGCGAGCGCCTGCGGCTGCTGCCCCCCACCGTGATCGTCGCCGTGCTGGCCGCGCTTGCGGCCGAGCCGGTCACCGAGCCGTTTCGGATTGAAAGCCAGGCGTTCGACGATGCCGTCCGGCACGCGGGCACCGTCACCCTTGTGCTCACCGGGATCGGCGCGCTCATCGGCCTGGGCTATGCACTGGCTGACCGGCGGTTCCACGTCTCGCGCCAGGCGCGGAGCTGGGCCGGCAGGATCGTGCTCGGGGTCGTGTGCGTCGCGGCTGTGGTCGGCGTTGTCGGGTTCTTCGTCTCCGTCGATCACCCGGTTCGGGCGGCACAAGATCGCTGGGAGGACTTCAAGAACATCGACAGCGACGCGTCCGTCACGAGCCATTTCAGTGCGCTCGGATCGAACAGGTACGACTTCTGGCGCGTAGCGTGGGAGGAGTTCGAGCGGCATCCGGCGGCCGGCATCGGCGCGTACGGGTGGGGGGACGCGTATCTCGTCCACGGCGACAGCCTCGAGACTCCCCAGCGGGCACATTCGCTCACCCTCGACGCGCTCAGCGAACTGGGGATTCCCGGATTCCTGCTCATCGTCGGAGCCGGTCTCACGGTGCTCGCGGCAATCGGCCTGCGGGCCAGGAGCTCGCTCGCCGCCTCGGGCGCGCTCGGCGCGGCTGCGTACTTCGCCGTTCATACAGGCGGCGACTGGGTGTGGACGATCCCTGCGGTCGGCGTGCCGGCATTCGTCATCGCCGGGATAGCGCTCTCGGAGGACCGGGCGTCGTTGCTGCCGGGGCGGTTTGCGATCCCTGCCGGCATCGTGGCACTGCTCGCAGCCGTGCTCGCGTTCGCTCCCCCGTGGCTGTCGTCGCGCTTCGTGCAACAGGCCTACGACGCGTCGACGTTGGCCGCTGCGCAGGACGATCTTCGCTGGGCCCGCCGCCTCGATCCGCTGTCCGTCACGCCGCTGGTGGCGGAGTCCGCGCTCGTGGGATCGCCGCAAGACATCACGCCGCTCAGCAAGGCGGTGGAGATGCGGCCGCGCAACGCCGAGATGCACTACCTGCTCGGCCTGGCGCTGCTCGACGCCGGCCGCGACGCCCAGGCCGAGCGCGAGCTGCGCATTGCCCTCGAGCTCTCCCCGCGCGGCGTCGCGATTCGCGAGGCCCTCGACCGGGCGAGTTAGGCTGCGTGCCGATGGCCGTGCTCGCCAGCGCCGTGGAACGCGACTCGGACGTCTTCGCCCGACGGCGGCAGCGCATGGAGGAGCTCGTCGCCGAGCTGCGCGAGCGGACTGCAGCTGTCGCGCAGGGAGGCGGAGAGAAAGCGCTCGAGCGGCATCGCTCCCGGGGAAAGCTCACCGCCCGCGAGCGAGTCGATCGCCTCTGCGACCCCGACACGGCGTTCCTCGAGCTGTCCGCGCTGGCCGCGTGGGACCTGTACGAGGGCCAGGCGCCCGGAGCCGGGATCGTGACCGGCGTCGGCGTCATCGAGGGACGCCGGTGCGTGGTCGTCGCCAACGACGCGACGGTCAAGGGCGGCACGTACTTCCCGCTGACGGTCAAGAAGCACCTTCGCGCGCAGGAGATCGCCGAACAGAACCAGCTGCCGTGCATCTACCTCGTCGACTCGGGAGGCGCGTTCCTGCCGCTTCAGGCCGAGGTCTTCCCCGACCGCGACCACTTCGGCCGGATCTTCTACAACCAGGCTCGCCTCTCGGCGGCAGGCGTGCCCCAGATCGCCGCCGTGATGGGCTCATGCACGGCCGGCGGTGCATACGTCCCGGCGATGAGCGACGAGACGATCATCGTCAAGGGCACGGGCACGATCTTCATCGGCGGACCGCCCCTCGTGAAGGCCGCGACGGGCGAAGAGGTCACAGCGGAGGAGCTGGGCGGCGCGGACGTCCACACGCGACAATCGGGCGTCGCAGACCACTATGCAGTTTCGGACGAGCACGCGCTCGCTCTCTGCCGCCAGATCGTGCGGAACCTGGGCGGGCGTCCACCCGAGCCGCCGTGGGAGATCGCTGTCGCCGAGCCGCCTGCGCTGGACCCGGCCGAGATCTACGGCCTCGTGCCCGAAACCTTCCGCGAGCAGGTCGACCCACGCGAGCTCATCGCACGGATCGTCGACGGCAGCCGCTTCGACGAGTTCAAGGCCACGTACGGCGAGACGCTTGTCTGCGGCTTCGCGCGCATCGAGGGCTATCCGGTGGCGATCCTCGCCAACGCCGGCGTGCTCTTCGCCGAGTCTTCGCGCAAAGGGGCGCATTTCGTCGAGCTCGCGTGCAAGCGCCGCATCCCACTCGTCTTCCTGCAGAACATCACGGGCTTCATGGTGGGCAAGGAGTACGAGACAGCGGGCATTGCCCGCGACGGCGCAAAGCTCGTGATGGCCGTCGCGTGCGCGGAAGTCCCGAAGTTCACCGTCGTCACGGGCGGCTCCTTCGGCGCCGGCAACTACGGCATGTGCGGCCGCGCGTACGGTCCACGACAGCTCTGGATGTGGCCGAACGCCCGTATCTCCGTGATGGGCGGTGAGCAGGCCGCGCTCGTGCTGTCGATGGTCGGAGACGCCGATCCGGATGAGATCCGGACCACGTACGAGGCAGAGGGCAACCCGTACTACTCGACAGCGCGCCTCTGGGACGACGGCATCATCGACCCTCGTGACACGCGGCACGTGCTCGCGCTGGGCCTCTCGGCGGCAGTAAATGCGCCAATTCCCGACACGACCTTCGGCGTCTTCCGCATGTAAGGAATTCGGTCGTGCGCGGTAGGGCGTCCGCCGGATGGGGTACTAGCATTGGGTTCTCCCCAGACCCCCATATAGAGAGGGTGATTCATCCGTGGGCTACTTCCGGAGATTCCTCCGTGACCATCGCCCCTCCCCGGCAATGGTCGTCGCCTCCGTCGCACTACTCGTCGCACTAGGTGGCACGAGCGTCGCCGCCGTGAACCAGTTGGCGGCGAACAGCGTCGGCACGTCGCAGCTCAAGAGCAACGCCGTCACGACGCCGAAGATCAAGAACAGCAACGTCAACGCGTCGAAGCTCGCGAGCAACGCCGTCACGTCGGCCAAGATCGCTGGCAACGCGGTCACGAATGCAAAGATCGCAAACGGCACGATCCAGCCGGCCGACCTCTCGGCGGCTGCCAAGACTTCTGGCCCGGCAGGCGCGCCGGGCCCGCAGGGCCCGTCCGGCCCAGCAGGCGCCGCGGCAGCAACGGGCTGGGCGTCGGTTGACACGGTCGGCAACCTGGTGCGCAACAAGAGCGCCGTTTCTGCACAAAGGAACGGGACCGGTTCGTACCAGGTGATCTTCAACCAGGACGTGACGGGCTGCATCTACCTGTCGTCACCTGGCGGACCGACAACCCAGACCTTTGAATCGTTCGAAAGTGGGGCAGCCCAGCTGCCGAACGTCGCTGCCGGTGTACGGGTGGTCACCACGACCGCCCTTGGAACTCCCACCGACCGCGCGTTCTTCCTCGCCGTCTTCTGCTAACGGAGCCAGCCCTGGGTGGGGAGCAGTAGCTCCCCACCCGTCCCAAACAGAAAGGTGTGTACGCCTTGAGACTTCTCCATAATCACCGGCCGTCGCCGGCGATGGTCGTAGCCTCGATCTCCCTGCTCGTCGCGCTCGGCGGGACGAGCGTCGCCGCCGTCAATCAGTTGGCGGCCAACAGCGTCGGCACATCGCAACTCAAGAGCAACGCCGTCACGACGCCGAAGATCAAGAACAGCGCCGTCAACGCTTCGAAGATCGCCAGCAACGCGGTCGTCGCGGCAAAGATTGCGAGCAACGCGGTCGTCGCGGCGAAGATCGCAGGCAACGCGGTCACGAATGCGAAGATCGCAAACGGCACGATCCAGCCGGCCGACCTATCGGCGGCTGCCAAGACCTCCGGTCCGCCGGGCGCAGCGGGCGCGACAGGGCCAACAGGGCCGGTAGGGCCAAGCAACGCGTATGCGCGGTTCGTCAACGGCCCAGTTGCCGTTCCCGAAGCACTGACCACGCTCGCGAGCCTGTCCATACCGGAAGCGGGCGCCTACGCCCTCTGGGCCAAGGCAACGGTCGGGACACCGAGCTCGTCGTTCTTCGGGGCCGTCGTCACGTGCACGCTCGAAGCGGGTGCTGACATCGACCGGTCCGCGGTAACGGTGCCCTTCGATTCTCTCGCTTCTCTGCCGCTGCAGGTGGTGCACCAGTTCACCGCGGCGGGAACCGCCAACTTCAGGTGCGAGGCGACCAACGACGCATCGGCCGGTGCCATCAAGATCACCGCCATCAGGGTCGGCAGCCTCGTGAACTCGGGCTGACAACAGAAGGTGTGTTCGCTGTGAGATTCCTCCGTAAACACCGCCCATCACCGGCGATGGTCGTAGCGTCCCTCGCCCTGCTCGTCGCCCTCGGCGGAACGAGCATCGCTGCCGTCAATCAGCTGGCGCCGAACACCATCGGTGCGCTGCAGCTGAAGTCCGGCAGCGTGGGCACCTCGGAGATCAAGAACCGCAACCTGCTCGCCGTCGACTTCAAGCGGGGGCAGCTCCGGCGCGGGCCACGTGGCCTGCGAGGGCTACAGGGCCCGCAGGGCCAGCAGGGTGCCCAAGGGCCGCAAGGCGCGGCCGGCGTCGCAGCTCCTGGCTACGTCGCGCAGGTGACCTCGCAGTCGGGCACAACGGCGGTGGCGACGACCTCGACGTCGTTCGTCAACGTCGCCGGAGCGGCTGAGACGATTGTCGTTCCCGTCGGTGAGACCGCGAAGATCTACGCGGTGTTCTCGGCCGAATCCACGTGTGTGGGCGGCACCGACGACTTCTGTGGCGTCCGCATCACCGTCGGCGGCAACGAGCTCACCCCGGCGGTGGGCACCGATTTCGCGTTCGACAGCACGGACGACGCCGACGAAGGCACATCGTCGTGGGAGTCCCACGCGATCGCGCGGTCGAGCGAGACCCTGGCGGCGGGCAACCATCCCGTCCAGGTCCAGTTCCGGGCTACCGCCGGAGCGACCTTGCGGCTCGACGACTGGGCGCTCGTCATCCACCGCACGAAGCTGTCGTAGTTGCCAGTCGAGGGACGGCCGCCGCCGCAGGCGGCCGTCCCTCTTTCGAGCGCAGCGGGTCCGTTAGCGTCCCGCCCATGCACACGATCGAACTGACCGACGACGAGCTCAAGCTCGTCCACTCCGCCCTCCACGCGTATCTCGACGACTTCGGCCACGACGAGGCCGACGTCCTCCGCGAGATCAAGGCGGTGCTCGCCAAGCTTCCCCGGCCGACTCCAGGTGACTGAAGCCGGCCTGGACGTTCGCCGGGACGGGAACGTCCTGCGCGTAACGCTGGCCCGCCCGGACCGCCACAACGCCTTCGACGCAGCGCTGATTGCCGCTCTCGCCGACACGTTCGCCGACGTCGGCGACGCCCGCTGCGTGGTGCTCGCCGGGGAAGGCCGGAGCTTCTGCGCGGGCGCCGACGTCGAGTGGCAGCGTGCGTCGATCGACCTCTCGTTCGACGAGAACGTCGAGGATGCGATGCGGCTCCATCGCATGCTGGAGGCCATCGAGTCGTGCCCGGCGCCGGTCGTGGCCCGGGTTCAAGGCTATGCGCTGGGCGGCGGCTCGGGCCTCATTGCTTGCTGCGACATAGCAGTGGCAGCCCCCGATGCGGTCTTCGGCTACTCGGAGGTGCGGCTGGGGATCATTCCGGCCGTCATCTCGCCCTTCGTCCTTCCGCGCATCGGGCCGGGCGCTATGCGGCGCTACTTCCTCACCGGCGAGCGCTTCGACGCGGAGACGGCGCTCCGCATCGGCCTGGTGCACGAGGTCGCCGACGACCTCGACGGCGCCGTCGCCGCGGTGGTCGAGGCACTGCTGCAGGGAGGACCGGAGGCCGTGCGAGCGGCGAAGCAACTCGTCCGCGAGCAGCCGCTCGGCGAGGCAACCGCCCAGATCGCCGCGCAGCGCCGGACGAGCGACGAAGGCCAAGACGGGTTGCGGGCGTTCCTCGACAAGCGGCCGCCGCGCTGGCTGGCCGACTGACGCTTTCGTGCGTTGGCTGCTCGTTCTCTGCGGCGCCATCGTCGTCTGCGACACGATGCTCTTCGCGGCCCTGACGCCGCTGCTGCCTGACTACGCGGACGACTTGGGCCTCTCCAAGACGGGAGCCGGTGCCCTCCAGGCGGCATATCCGTTGGGCGTGCTCGCCGGCAGCATCCCCAGCGGGTACGTGGCAGCGAGGTTCGGGGTGAAACCGACAGCGATCGTGGCGCTGCTCGTCGTCGCCGGCACGTCTGTGATCTTCGGCTACGCGGACACGATCGTCGCACTAGACTTCGCGCGCTTCCTCCAGGGGGTGGGCGGCGCCTTCGTCTGGACCGCGGCGCTCGCCTGGCTGATCGCAGTTGCGCCACCTGACAAGCGCGGTCAGCTGATCGGGACGGTGTTCGCGGTCGCCATCGCGGGAGCACTGCTCGGACCCGTGCTGGGCGCGCTCGCTTCCGTGCTCGGCACCGGGCCGGTCTTCACCGCAGTCGGTGTGGTCGCGATCGGGGTCGCGGTAGCCGCGCTGCTCACGGCGACCCCACCGCGAGGCAGCCGCCAGCCGATCTCGGCCCTGTGGGCGGCGCTCCACGACCGGCGGATCGTGGGAAGCCTGTGGCTCGTCGCGCTGCCGGCGCTGATGTTCGGGACGCTGACCGTCCTCGTCCCACTGCGCTTCTCGGAGCTCGGCTTCGCGGCGACCGCAATCAGCGCGGTCTTCATCGTGTCGGCCGCCAGCGAGGCGTCGCTGTCGCCGGTAATGGGTCGCCTCTCCGACCGGCGCGGCAAGCGCTACCCGATCACGATCGGGCTGGTCGCTTCGGCCGTCGCCGCCGCCACGCTGCCGTGGCCACAGCATGCCCCGGTGCTGGCGGTCGTCACTGTGCTGGCCGCGTGCTCGTTCGGCATCTTCTGGGCACCGGCAATGTCGCTGCTCAGCGATACATCCGACCGGATCGGCCTGGACGTCGCGTGGGGATTCGCGCTCGCGAACCTCGCCTGGGCACCCGGCCAGGCGACCGGCGCCGCCGTCGGCGGCACGCTCGCACGGGCGACGACCGACGCCGTCCCCTACCTGCTGCTTGCAGGTTGCTGCCTGGCGACACTCGTCGCGGTACGAAGCGCATGAAAAAGCTGCTCGTCGCCAACCGCGGCGAGATCGCCGTTCGCATCTTCCGGACGTGCAAGCGGCTCGGCATCGAGACTGTCGCCGTCGCGGCGCCCGACGATCGCGAGGCCTTCCACACACGGGTCGCCGATGAGGTCGTGGAGATCTCCAGCTACCTCGATGCCGCCGAGCACGTTCGCGCGGCGCAAGAGACGGGTGCCGATGCCATTCACCCCGGCTACGGGTTCCTCGCCGAGAGCGCCGAACTGGCAGAAGCCGTGGAAGGCGCCGGGCTCATCTTCGTCGGGCCTTCTCCCGAGGCGTTGCGTCAAGGCGGCGACAAGCTCGCCGCGAAGGAGATCGCCCGGCAGGCCGGCGTTCCCGTTGTCCCGCACGGCGAGCCCGAGGATGTCGGCTTCCCGCTCGTCGTCAAGGCGGCCGCGGGCGGCGGCGGACGCGGCATGCGCGTCGTTCGGGCCGCCGAAGACCTGGAAGAGGCGCTCGCCGCCGCTCGGCGGGAGGCCAAAGCCGCGTTCGGCGACGACCGCGTCTTCTGCGAGCAGTACGTCGAGCGCCCACGCCATGTCGAGATCCAGCTGCTGGGCGATGGCGCCGGCGCCGTGCTCGCACTGGGCGAACGCGAGTGCTCCATCCAGCGTCGCCACCAGAAGGTGCTCGAAGAGTCCCCATCCGTCGCGATCGACGAAGGGCTACGGCAGGCGATGAGCGACGCCGCCGTCGCGTTCGCCCAGGCGATTGCCTATCGGAGCGCCGGGACAGCCGAGTTCATGCTCGACGGCCGGGACTTCTACTTCCTCGAGCTGAACGGCCGGATCCAGGTCGAGCACCCGGTGACGGAGCTCGTCACGGGCATCGACATCGTCGAGCAGCAGATCCTGGTGGCCGACGGCGACACGCTAGCGAGCGCCTCGTATTCCACATCGGGCCACGCCGTGGAGGTGCGGCTCTACGCCGAGGACCCGCGGACGTTCCTGCCACAGACCGGGCGTATCACGCGACTCCGATTGCCCGCGGGCATTCGCGTGGACGCGGGAGTCGAAGAGGGCGACGAGGTCGGTCTGAGCTACGACCCGATGATCGCGAAGCTCGTAGCGCACGCGGCCACGCGCACGGAAGCACTCGACCGGCTCTCCACTGCGTTGCGGGAGACCGAGATCGAGGGCGTGACCACGAATCTCCCCTTCCTCCGTTGGCTGGTCGCGCACCCACACGTTCGCGCCGGCAGGACGACGACGTCATTCCTGGTGGAGAACCCACCTCTGTCCCCCCACCCCGCTTCCGCTCCCGCCCCGTGGCACGGAGCCTGGAGGCTGAACGGCGCTGCCCCGCCGCCGGCGCCACCTCCCGACGTCGAGTCCGCCGCGCACGAGCGCGGGGCGGTGGCAACGGAGAGCGCACTGTCGGCTCAGATGCCGGGCACCGTTCTGCGAGTGCTCGTCTCCGACGGTGAGACGGTTGCGGCACACCAGCCGCTCCTCGTGTTGGAGGCGATGAAGATGGAGACGCCCCTCACGTCACCGCACGAGGCCACGGTCCGCCGCCTCCTGGTCGCGGAAGGCGACCAGGTCGCAGCGGGTCAGAAGCTCGTCGAGCTCGAGGACTAGGTGACGCGGATGGTCGTGGTGCGCCTGCCGCCCCCCTCGAGATAGTCGAGCCCCCGTCCGACGACGAAGTTCACGAACCAGACGACGATCGTGGCGCCGACGTACGTCCAGAAGCCGTCGATCGAGAAGTCCGGCGCGATCCATTCCGCCAGCGCGAGCATCGCCACGTTGATCGCGAAGTACGCGAGGCCGAGCGTGAGGATGATCAGCGGGAACGTGAGGATGGCGAGGATCGGCTTCAGGAACGCGTTGCCGATCGCCAGCACCGCCGCACCGAGCAGCAGCGAGCCCCACCGCTCGATGTAGACGCTGTCGAACAGCCAGTCGACGACGATCAGCGCGAGCACGTTCATGCCCCACGAGATCAGCAGCCGGACTAGGAGAAACAGCCACATGCTCGGGCGCTAGAACAGCTTCTGGAGCTTCATGGCAGCTCCCATGTCTCCCTTGATCTTCAGCTTGCCCGTCATGTACGCCGTGGTCGCGTTCTGCTCACCGGCGGCAATCTTCGAGAACGTCTCCGACGAAGCTTCGATCGTGCAGTCGCCGCCCTGGTCACCCTCGGTGACCGTCGCTCCTTCGTCATTCACCGCGACTGTCCACGTGCCCGCGCCGTCGATGGCGAAGACGTACGTGTTGTTGATGCCGGCTGTCTTCCCCTGTGCACGGCCGGGGAGAGCCGTGAAGAAATCGGTGATGTCCTGGGTCACGTCCTACCTCCGGTCGGGTCCGGCGAGACTACATCACGGCGACGCGACTTCTGGAGCAAGCGCGCGGCGCGATCCGGTCGGTGGCAGGAGCAGCGTCAACACGATGCCCGCGATCGGCACGAAGGCGCACACCCATAGCGCTGTCTCGAGGTCGACGGAGTCGGCGATCGCCCCGAGGAAGACGGCCGCGATCCCGCCGAGGCCGATCGAGAGGCCGATCGAGAGGCCAGAGGCCATGCCGATGTGTTGCGGCATGTACTCCTGGCTCATGACCATCGTCACGCCGAACGTGCCGACGACGGCGGCGCCGATCACGACGAGCGACAGCGCTCCGACGACGCCGTCGACGAGGATGAAGACGGCGATCGCGGGCGGGACGACGATGCTCGACACGAGGAGCACGGGCCTGCGGCCGAAGCGGTCGGCCGCCGGCCCGGCCAGCAGCGTGCCGACCGCGCCCGCGAGGAGCATGATCGCGAGCAAGAGGTTCCCGTAGCCCTCGGAATTGCCGATCGAAACCTCCCAGAGCGGAACGAACGTGATCAGCCCGAACCAGGCGACGCTGCGCACGGTGACTACCCCCAGCAGCAGCGCCATCGCACCCAGTCGGTCCTCTCCCCCAACCGCACGCGCCCCCGGTCTGCGATCGGGCACGAACGAGAGGAGAAACGGCATGAGCAACAGCAGGATCGCCGCCACGACGAGGCACGGGAGGACGACGAGTGCGCCACCCTTGATCCCGAGCGCAACCACGATCGGCGTCGTCACGATGACACCGAGCGAGTAGCCGAGGTTGCCGCCGATCGAGAACAACGACATGCCGCTGGCACGCCTGGCGCCGCTTGCATACGCGGCGAACTTCGAGCCTTCCGGGTGATACGCGGCGGTGCCGAGGCCGGAGACGACCACGAAGAGGACGACCCACCAGTAGCTCGGCGAGAGCGCTGCCAGCCCCATGCCGATTGCCCCGATCGCGACGCCCGCGGGCAGCAGCCAGACGGCGCCGCGACGGTCTGACCAGAGCCCGAACAGCGGCTGCACCACCGAAGCCGCGAGCGACGAAGCGAGGATCAAGCCGCCCGCATACGTGTACGAGAGATCCCACTCCGTGACCAGAAACGGGAGCAGCGCCGGCAGCACGCCGCCCGCAAAGTCGACGGCCATGTGGCCGGACGAGAGCGCCGCCATCGCGCGTCGATCGATGTCCGCGCGCGCCATCCCGTGAGCGTATCGACGGGACTGCCGCGGGCGCTCGGATAGCATCGCGGCCGACGTGGAGATCACCGTCACCACTTCTACGCCGGCGAACGCGAAGCTGGCGCTCGTGGCCACCGAGCCACCACCCGCCCGGCTGGCCGCCCTCGTCGAGGCGGGCGAGGTGAAGACGAAACGGGGCTCGGCGCGCACCGTCCTCGTCGACGGCGAGCGGGCGATCGTCGCCGGCATTGGTCCGGTCGACGAGGTCGACGCGGATGCGCTCCGCGACGCCGCTGCTGTTGTGGTCGAAGAGGCCAAGGAGTCAACGGGAGGCGCGATCGCCTGGCAGCTCGACGAGAGCCTGCCCCTGCCCGCAGCGGAGCAGGCTCGCGCGGTCGTCGAAGGCGCGATCCTCGGCGACTACGACCCGGGGGCGTGGAAGACGGGGGAGCGCGAGGGAGCCTCGGTTTCGCAACTCGCACTCGTCACCGACGACGACGTCGCGGGGAGTGCCAGGTGGGCGGAGACATCCGCGCGCTGGACGAACCGTGCCCGGGATCTCGTCAACCGGCCCGCCAACGACCTCACCCCGGCGACCCTGGGCGAGTACGCGGCGAGTCTTGCCGACAACACGCCCGGCCTCAGCGTCGAGACCCTCGAGCCCGATGCGATGCGCGAGCTGGGCATGGGCGCCCTGCTGGCAGTCGGAGTGGGCAGCTACAACGAGCCTCGCCTCATCGTGCTGCGCTGGGAACCTCCGGACGCCGCCGGGGGCGACCGCGTGCTGGGGCTCGTCGGCAAGGGGCTGACATTCGACTCCGGGGGCATCTCGCTCAAGCCCGCCACGCACATGGAGGACATGAAGGGCGACATGGCCGGTGCAGCTGCCGTCGTCGCCGGTATCGGCGCGCTCGCGGAGCTCGCGGTTCCCGTCCGCGCGCTGGCCGTCGTCGCAGCCGCCGAGAACATGCCGAGCGGGCGCAGCATGCGGCCCGGCGACATCCTCACGGCCGCCAACGGCAAGACGATCGAGGTCACGAACACGGACGCCGAGGGGCGACTCGTGCTCGCGGATGCTCTCTGGTACGCGCGAGAGCAGGGCGCGACCCATGTGGTCGACTTCGCGACTCTCACGGGCATCATGGCGCGCGCTCTCGGCGACCAGTACGCGGGGATCTTCGCCAACGACGACGCGTGGCGCGACGAGCTCGTCGCCGCAGGGAACGCGAGCGGCGACTACGTGTGGCCCTTCCCGCTCCATCCCCGCTACCGCCGTGTCATCGACTCGGCGTTCGCCGACATGAAGAACTCGAGCCTGCGCCCCGTCGGCAGCCCGATCTACGCGACGTCATTTCTCGAGGAGTTCGCCGGCGAAGGCCCCTGGGCGCACATCGACATGGCCGGAACGGGCCTGCTCACGTGGTCGCGTGGCGATTACCTGTCCCAGGTCGGCGGCACCGGCTGGGGCGTCCGCCTGATCGTCGCGCTCGCCGAGCGCTTCGCCTCCGGATGAACTTCGAGCTCGCAGAAGAGCACGAGCTCATCCGGCGCACCGTGCGCGAGTTCGCCGAGCAGCGTGTGGCGCCGGTGGCGGAGGAACTCGACCGGGAGCACCGTTTTCCCTACGAGCTCGTCGAGGAGCTCGCCGAGCTCGGGCTCATGGGCCTGCCCATCCCCGAGCAGTGGGGCGGCGCAGGCGGCGACACGCTCTCGTACGCCATCGCCATCGAGGAGCTCGCGCGAATCGACTCGTCCGTATGCATCACCGTCGCTGCGCACACCTCGCTGGGCACGATGCCGATCTTCCTCTTCGGCTCGGAGGAGCAGAAGCACGAGTGGCTGCCGGATCTGGCGTCTGGGCGAAAGCTGGCAGCGTTCGGCTTGACGGAGCCCGGCGCCGGCTCCGACGCCGGCGCGACTCAGACGAGAGCCGAGCTGCGCGACGGCCAGTGGGTGGTCGACGGCTCCAAGATCTTCATCACCAACGCCGGCACCGACATCACCTCCTGCGTCACCATCACCGCGCTTACCGGTGACGGCGAGGTGTCGAACATCATCGTGCCCAACGGCACGCCCGGCTACGTCATCTCGGAGCCGATGGAGAAGATGGGCTGGCGTGCATCCGACACGCGGGAGCTCTCCTTCCAGGGCTGCGCCGTCCCCGAGTCGAACCTCCTCGGCCCGCGCGGTCAGGGCTTCCACCAGTTTCTGGAGATTCTCGACGGCGGGCGCATCTCCGTCGCCGCGATGGCGGTGGGGCTCGCGCAGGGTGCGTTCGATCTCGCGACCGCGTACGCGAAGGAGCGGGAGCAGTTCGGCCGTCCCATCGCCGACTTCCAGGCCGTGCAGTTCAAGCTTGCCGACATGGCCGTGGAGATCGAGGCCGGCCGGCTGCTCACGTACAAGGCGGCCTGGCTCAAGGACGAGGGCAGGCCATTCGCCCAGGAGGCGGCGATCGCGAAGCTCTACACCGGCGAGGTGTCCAACCGCGTCGTCAACGCAGCGCTCCAGATCCACGGCGGCTACGGCTTCATGGACGAGTTCGCCATCTCGCGTCTGTACCGCGACCAGAAGATCCTCGAGATCGGCGAAGGCACGAACGAGGTGCAGCGCATGGTCATCGCGAAGCATCTCGGCCTGACTTAGCGGGCCACGTCCATCCCTCCTGGGGATGGATTGGCACAGAATTGTCACAACTCAGTGCCAGGCACTGGGCCGTGTCCGGACGTGGACAGGGCCGGACTTCAAGAAGTACAGCGGGAGCCGGTGGTACGTTGCGGTCTCGATGTACCTGCGCCAGTTCGTCGACGACGACCTCGGCTGCGCGTCGTACCTGATCGGTGACGAGGAGGCGGGCGAGGCCGTGCTTGTCGACCCCGTCTATGCCGTCGAGCCGTTCCTCGACGCGGCCGCTTCACGTGGCCTCGTGATCACGCGGGTGCTCGAGACGCATACGCACGCCGACCACGTCTCGGGTCACGGCCGGCTCGCGCTCGAGCGGGGCCTGCCCGTGTCGGTGCACGCCGAGGCAAACGCCGCGTATCCACACGAGACGCTGAAGGACGGGGACGAGATCGCCGTCGGCTCGCTCGCCGTCAAGACGCTGCACACGCCCGGGCACCGGCCGGAGCACTGCTGCTTCCTCGCCGGCGACGCACTGCTCACCGGCGACTCCCTGTTCGTGGGCGCCACGGCGCGGCCGGATCTCGCGGTCGACGCACGGGACGGCGCGGAAGGGCTCTTCCACAGCCTGCACCGCCTGCTGGAGCTCCCCGACGACGTGAAGGTGATGCCCGGACATGTGGCCGGCTCACTGTGCGGTGCGGGCATGAGCGAAGAGCGCTCGTCCACGATCGGCTACGAGCGGCGCTTCAACCCGGCGCTGGCCCTCGCCACTGTCGAAGAGTTCGTGGCCGGCTCGGCGGGCGTCACCACACCGCGGCCGCCGAACATGGAACGCATCGTCGAGCTCAACCGTGGGCCGTTCGTGGGAGCGACTCCGGCGCTCGAGCCGACCGGTCGCGACGGCCACTTCGTGCTCGACGTTCGCGAAGGTGACGAGTACGCCGCCGGACACGTCGCGGGAGCCGTCAACGTTCCGATGTCCGGATCGTCGTTCGGCACGCGGGCCGGCTTCCTCATTCCGCAGAACGGAACGGTTGCTCTGCATGCCGGCTCGCCGGAGCAGGCCGAGCGTGCCGCCGCGAAGCTCCATGCCGTGGGCTTCCTGGAGCTGGCGGGCTACCTCGAAAGCTTCGAGGCAACCGAGACGCTCGAGCCCGTCGACATCGACGAGCTGGAACGACTCGTCGCAGAAGGCACCGTCGCCGTGATCGACGTGCGAGAGCCTTACGAGCGCGATGCCGGCTACATCCCGGGCAGCCGCAATATCCCGTACCGCGTGATCGGCGACTTCGCTGACGACCTGGCGGGGGGGCGCCCCATCGTGACCATCTGTGAGACGGGACCGCGCGCGGCGATCGCTGCCAGCGTGCTGGACGCGGCCGGCCTCAAGGCTCGACCTGTGCTGCACGGAGGTGTGTACGAGTGGGAGCGCCGCGGCAACCAGACGGTCGAATTCAGGCGCTGCGGCTCTTAACCGATGCGCTCGACGCTGTAGCCCCAGCTCTGCATCGTCTCGACGAACGACGACGCGTGCTCCTCGTCTCGGGTTTCGAGCGTCAGCCAGATCTCGGTCTCGTCGACGGCAATCGGTGCACCCTCTCGGCGGTGCTCGACGTCGATCACATTGATGCGCTCGGTGGCCACGAGGTCGAGCAGCTTCTGCAGCTCCCCCGGCCGGTCCGGCACGCGCGTGCGGACGAGGAGGTAGCGACCGGAGAGCGTCAGGCCGTGTCGCATGACCGAGATCAGCGTCGTGGCGTCCACGTTTCCTCCCGAGAGCACGACGGCAGCCGGCCCTGAGCCCTCGATCCGACCGGCCAGTAGCGCAGCCACGCCGGCGGCACCCGCGCCCTCGACGACGAGCTTCGTCCGCTCGAGTACGAGCACGATCGCCTGCGCAATCTCCGCGCTGGACACCTCCACCATCGAGTCGAGACGGTGCTCGAGGATGGCACCCGAGAGCTCCCCCAGCTGCTTGACGGCGATACCGTCGGCGACGGCGAATCCCTCCGCGGGCGTCCTGACGCCGACGACGCGAATCCCGGCGCGCACG
Organism: uncultured Actinomycetes bacterium; assembly: GCA_963704335.1. GTDB lineage: Bacteria > Actinomycetota > Thermoleophilia > Gaiellales > Gaiellaceae > PALSA-612. The sequence goes on along the minus strand of OY969889.1, from coordinate 2,268,792 downwards.
GCTTGGACGCCCAGCGCGATGCCGGCCGCCAGGCCGCCACCACCGACCGGGACGACAACCGTCTCCACGTCCTCGAGCTGCTCGGCGAGCTCCAGCCCAACGGTGCCCTGCCCGGCGATGACGTCGCCGTCCTCGAACGCGTGCACGTAGACGGCTTCGGCCTCCTCCGCCAGGCGACGGCCGGTCGCCACTGCCTCCTCGAAGCTCGCACCGGTCATCTCGACGGTCGCGCCGTAGCTGCGAGTCGCCTCGACCTTCGCCATCGGTGCGTCCTGGGGGACGACGATCGTCGCCGGCACGCCGGCCTCGCGCGCAGCCCAGGCCACCGCCTGCCCGTGATTGCCGGCGCTCGCGGCCACGACACCCTTCGCGCGCTCGTCGTCGGTCAGCGTCGCCACGCGATTGACGGCTCCGCGCACCTTGAAGGAACCGGTGAGCTGAAGGTTCTCGGCCTTCAGCCAGACGTCGCGCCCCGCGCGGCTCGAGAACGTCGCCGATCTGACCGTCGGCGTGACTCGGGCGACGCCTGCGAGACGCTCTCGCGCCCGCTCGACGTCAGCTGCCGTCGGCAGTGTCAATCCGGAAGACCTTCTCGAGGATCTCGTCGACGGCGCTCAGCGGGTCGAGTTCACGGCGCTGCACGGCCTCGAGCACGCGAGCGAGCTCGGGATCGTCGTGCACGGTGCGCTCGAGGTGCGCCTTGGCCCGGGCCGATGACACGGCGAAGACCTCCGCCGCGAGGTGCTCGCGCCGCCGCTCGTCGAGCAGTCCGTCGCTTTCGAGGTGGGATCGATGCTCGCCGAGCCTGTCCCACAGCGCCTCCACGCCCTCTTCGCGCAGCGCCTCCGTGAGCACGATCGGCGGCTTCCAGTCGCGCTCGTGGTCGAGGGCGAGGATCGAGCGGACGTCGGCCACCATCGTCTTCGCTGCCGGGTGATCGAGCTTGTTGACCGCGATCACGTCCGGGATCTCCATGATCCCGGCTTTCAAGGCCTGGATCGAGTCACCCGAACCTGGCATCAGCACGAGCAGCACCGTGTCAGCCACCCGTGCCACTTCTACCTCGCTCTGACCGGTGCCGACTGTCTCCACGAAGACGACGTCCTTCCCCGCCGCGTCGAGCAGCAGCAGCGCCTGAAGCGACGCCTCTGCGAGGCCCCCGAGATGCCCGCGCGTGCCCATCGAACGGATGAATACACCCGGGTCGAGAAAGTGGTCCGAGAGTCGGATGCGGTCGCCGAGGAGAGCCCCCTGAGAGAAGGGGCTCGAGGGATCGACCGAGATCACGCCCGCTGTCTGGCCGAGCCCTCGTACGTGGCGAACGAGGGCCGCGATGAGGCTCGACTTGCCGACGCCCGGCGGGCCTGTGACGCCGATCGTGCGCGCCCGCCCCGTGTCCGGATAGAGATCGTGGACGATGCCGCCGGCCAGTGGATCACCGTTCTCTACGAGCGAGATCGCCCGCGCCAGCGCCCGCCGGTCGCCCTCCCGGATACCGGCTACAAGGCTCTCTCGCGTCCAGTCGCGTCGTCCTGCCACGCGTCAGCTCGGCACCGAGAGCGCCTTGGGCCCCGCCTCGCGCCCGGACACGCTCGAGCTCACCGAGCGCAGGAGCAGGAAGCCGACGAGAGCGCCGAGGCTGGCGCAACCCGCCGAGATAGCGAACACCCACCGCGCGCCGATCGCGTCGGTCAGCGGGCCGGCGACGATCATGCCCAGGCCCAGCAGCGCGAAGTTCGTGCTCATGATCACGGTGAACACACGGCCGCGAAGCTCGTCGGGCGCTCCGCGCTGGACGAGCAGCGAGTTGTAGACGACAGCGGCGCCGTTGCCGGCCCCGCCCAGCACCATGCACGGCAGCGCCACCCACACCGACGGCGAGATGGCGGCGGTCAGCGCGCCGAAGCCCATGAGCGCCAGCGAGCCCGTGTACACGAGGAGAATGCCGCGCACCTCGAGCCATCTTGGCGCGTAGAGGCTGCCCAGCAGCAGGCCGAAGCCCGAAGCCGCCCACAGCAGGCCGAAGCCGACGTCCCCGCTCTCGAAGTCGACCTTCGCCAGGACGATCTCCGCCACGTTGATGCCGGCGTTACCGAGCATCACGAGATTCCACGCGCAGAAGACGGCAAGCAGGACGCGCGAGCGGAAGACCAGCGAGAAGCCGTCGCCCACGTCGCGCCAGTGGCCTCGTGAGACGGCGATCGTCGACTGCAGCAGCGACGGTGCGATGCGGAGAATGAAAACGGCCGACACCAGGAACGTCGCGGCGTTGATCCAGTAGGCGACATCGGGGCTGGAGACGGCCACGATCACGCCGCCGAGCGCCGTGCCGATGGTCCAGGACAGGTACTCGCCCGCGCGCAGCCTCGAGTTGGCGTCGGCGAGATCGGCAGCCGTCACGAGGTTCGGCAGACCGGCGTACGAGGCGGGCCGGAAGAAGCCGGTCGCGAAGCCGGCGGCCGCTGCGAGGACGACGATCGCCCCCGGGCTGTTCGTGAAGGGCAGGGCCACGAAGATGCCGAGCCGCACCAGGTCGGCGACGACCATGATCCGCCGTCGTGACAGCCGGTCGATGAGCGGGCCGAGCAGCAGGCCGATGGCCACCGACGGCAGGAAATCCGCAACGAGCAGCGCGCTCACCCACGTCGCCGAGCCGGTCCGGTCGTACACGTCGATCGACAGCGCGACGACCGCGATCCAGGTCCCGAGGCCGGACGCGAACGTCGCAGCGAAGAGAGCCCGGAATCCCGGGTTGCGGCGCAGCAGGCCGGGCTGTCGATGTGCCGGGGGGCTCGACACGTGCGACGTGGACCTTACCGCCGCGCGCCGCCGCCCACGACGGCCGAAAGAGCCCCGTCGAGAACGGCGTGGTCCTCGGCCGTCCCCACGGTGAAGCGCACCGCCTCGGGTGCTCCGAAGCCCGCCAGCGGTCGGACGATCACGCCCTCGCGCAACAGGCTCTCGAACAGCGGCGTCGCATCTTCACCGATGTCCGCGTAGAGGAAGTTGCCGACCGCCGGGCCGACCGGCTCGAGCCCGTGCCTGGTCAGGATGTCCGAGAGCTCCGCACGCGCGGCGATCGTCTCTCGCCGTCGACGCTCGATCTCTGGCGCGTTGTCGAGACTTGCGAGCGCCGCCTCCTGGCTCGTCGTAGACATGTCGAAGGCGCGCCGTACCTTGCCCAACGCGTGCACGAGCGCCTCGGGCCCGATCCCGTAGCCGATGCGAAGGCCGGCCAGGCCGTAGATCTTCGAGAACGTGCGCACGACGAGCACGTTGCAGCCGGCCTTGAAGTACGTCTCGACCGCATCTGTGTAGTCCGAATCGTCCACGTATTCGAAATACGCCTGGTCGATGACGGTCAGCACGTGGTCGGGCACCGAGGCGAAGTACGCGTCGAGCTCGGCGCGGCTGCTCGCCGTGCCCGTCGGATTGTTCGGGTAGCAGACGTAGACGATCTTCGTACGCGGCCCGACCGCGTCGAGCATCGCCTCCAGGTCGTAACGGTGGTCTCGCAGCGGCACGAGACGCGGCTCGGCACCCATCTTCTGCGCGTCGATCACGTAGCTCGAGAAGGACGGCCAGCCGCAGACGACCTCGTCGCCCGGGTCGAGCAGCGTCTGCGCGAGACAGTCCATCACCCCGTCCGCCCCCGCGCCGGGAGCGACCTCCTCGAAACGCACGCCGTGGCGCTCGGCGAGTGCGCCGCGGAGACGGACGGCGCCGCCGTCCGGATAGCGGTTCAGTCCCCGTGCAGAGCGCTCGATCGCCTCGAGGGCGGTGGGCAACGGCCCCCACGAGCCTTCATTCGACGCGAGCTTGACGACGCTCTCCAGGCCGAGCTCTCGCTGGAGCTCCTCGACCGGCTTGCCCGGCTCGTACGGCACGAGCTTGCGAATTGCAGGTCGAAATGAGCCTTCGTCGCCCGGCACGGCGAGACTCTATCCGCCTGATCGCGTTCCCCACTACCCTTCTCCCGTGCCGGAGATCGGCCTCTTCCCTCTCGCCCTCGTGCTCGCCCCGACCGAGCGCGTGCCACTCCACATCTTCGAGCCCCGCTACAAGGAGCTGATCGGCGAGTGCATCGCCGGCGCCGAGCCCTTCGGCCTCCTGCTCGAGGACGACTCGGGGCGTCGCGACATCGGCACCCTGGCGGACGTGCGGGAGGTCGTGCATATGTTCGACGACGGACGCATGAACATCCTCGTCGAGGGCCGAGACCGCTTCCGGGTGACGGAATGGACCGATGGCCGCTCGTTCCCTACCGCCGAGGTGGAGACGCTCGAGGACGAGGACGACGCGCTGCCGGAGGCAACAGCCGCGGAGGAAGCGCTGGTGCTCTTCCGCCAGCTCGCGGACGTGGCCGATGCGGAGATCGAAGAGCCCGACGGTGCGTCGGGGTCGATCGCCTTCGAGATCGCCGCTCACGTCGACTTCGGCACGCAACCCAAGCAGGAATTGCTCGAGCTGCGTTCGGAGCGCGTCCGGTTACAGCGACTGACCGAATTGCTCGAGCATGCACTCGCGGCGATGACGCGCGAGCGCGAGATCCGCGAGCGTGCGGCGACCAACGGCCGCGTCTCGTTCGACTAGCGACTAGGCCTCGACCACGACCCCATGCCCTCCTCGGCGGGGATCGCCAGCCGCCGCCAGCGTGCCGTCCGGCCGGCGTTCGACGGCCGCCACGCCGCCGAAGAACAGGTTGCGTCGCCGCCAGCGCACGACGTCGTAGCCCGCGCTCTCCAGCTCGTCGAGGGCAGCCGGATCGTGCCCTCCTTCGGCGTGGACGTGAGGGTCGTCGACGTGCACACGGGACATCGCGATCGCGTCCTCCACGCCCAGACCGTGGTCGACGACGTTTACCACGACCTGCATGATCGCCGCCCGAATTCGCACCGAGCCCGCACTGCCCAGGACGAGCCGCGGCGCGCCTGCATTCGACACCATGGAAGGCGCCATCATGCTCGTCAGTCGGGTGCCCGGCGCCGGAGCATGGCCTCCGGGCTGCAGGTCGTACTCGCCGAGCATGTTGTTCATGTGGATGCCCGTGCCCGGGACGATGATGCCCGAGCCGGCTCCGGTGGACGAGGACAGCGCCGCGGCATTGCCGGCTGCGTCCATGGCCGAGATGTGTGTCGTCCCGCCCGGGGACGCGAGCTCGGCCGGAGCGCGATGTGCGCTGCGCAGCCGCCTGGCCCCATTAGCCAATGAGTCTTCGGCCAGGAGGCGGCGAGCGAGCCCACCGCGGTAGAGCGCACGGGTGAATCGCGCGTCGCGTGCGCGAGCCTGCTCGCGCAGCACCTCGATGAGAGAGGCGAGCTCCGGAGCGGAGCCCGGCTCGTGGGCGGCGCCGAGCCGGTCGAGCAGCGCGAGCCCGTAGCCGATCAGCACTCCTCCTGACGAGGGCGGCGGGTTCGACTCGAACACGTGACTTCGGTAGACGGCCTCTACGGGCCGGCGACGAATCACGCGGTACGACTCGAGGTCGCGGCGGGTGATGGCGCCGCCGCTGTCCTGTACGTGCTGAGCGATTGCCTTGGCGATGTCTCCTCGATACACGGCGTCCGGGCCCTCGGCCGCCACCACCTCGAGCGTGGCTGCGAGGTCGTGGGCGACGAACCGATCACCTGCCACGAGCCGCTTCCGGTCGCCGTAGACGGCCCTGCTCTCAGAGGTGTGCCGGAGTATCGAATCGAGTAGCGCGTGCAGGAGCGCCTGAGCCTTCGTCAGCACGACGCCCGACTGCGCCAGGTCGATTGCCGGCGCGAGCAGTTCGCTCCACGGCAGCGTGCCGTAGGCGCGATGAGCCTCGGCGAGCCCGGCTACGGTGCCGGGCACCGCGCACGAGGCATGCCCGATGAGAAAGCGCTGGATAGTGGCGCTGCCACTCTCGAAGGGAATGTCGACCGCGTCCATCTCCGCCGCCCTGGTCCGCCTCAGCCCCTGGCCGGGAGCAGCGACGAAGAAGTCCAGGAGTCTGCTGGAGCCGTCGTGTGCACGGTGGACGAGCATGAACCCACCGGCGCCCGGGCCCGTTAGCGGGCTCTCGGCGACCCACGAGGCGAACGCGGCGGCGATGCAGGCATCGACCGCGTTGCCGCCCTCCGCGAGCGCGCGTGCGCCGGCCTGCGCCGTGATCTCGTGCCCGGCGGCGATCGCTCCTCGCATGCGAAGAGCCTAGGCGGTGGTCAGAGGTCGCTGAGGAACGACGGTGGCGGCATCCCCTCGCCGTTCCGCCGCCGCGACGTGTCGCCGATGCCCGTCGCGACGATCGTCACCCACACCTGACCCGTGAGCCGCTCGTCGATCGTGGCGCCGAAGATGATGTTCGTGTCGTCACCCGAGCGCTGGCGCACGATCTCCGCTGCCTCGTTGACCTCGTAGAGCGAGAGATCGTCGCCGCCGGCGATCGAGAGCAGGATGCCCTTGGCGCCGATGATGTCGGAGTCGATGAGCGGCGAGCGCAAGGCGCGTTCGACGGCCTCCACGGCGCGCTCGTCACCACTCGAGTAGCCGATGCCCATGAGTGCGTTGCCTGCGTCCTGCATGATCGTGCGCACGTCGGCGAAGTCGAGGTTGATGAGGCCGGGCAGCGTGATCAGATCGCAGATGCCCTGGACGCCCTGCCTGAGCACGTCGTCGGCAATGCGGAACGCGTCGAGCATGGACGTCGACTTGTCGAGCACTTCCAGGAGCCGCTCGTTCGGCACGACGATCACCGTGTCGCAGGCCGCACGCAGAGTCTTCACTCCCTCGTCTGCCGTGTGCCGCCGCTGCGTGCCCTCGAAGCCGAACGGCATCGTGACGATGGCAACTGTCAGCGCCCCCAGCTCGCGCGCGATCTCGGCGACGATGGGCGCCGCACCCGAGCCGGTTCCGCCGCCCTCGCCGGCCGTGACGAAGACCATGTCGGAGCCACGCAGCGCGCGCCTGAGCGCATCGCGGCCCTCTTCCGCAGCCAGTCGCCCTACCTCGGCGTCGGCGCCGGAGCCAAGGCCCTCGGTGAGGTCCCGGCCGATGTGGATCTTCGTCGGCGCATCGGCGATCTGCAGCGCCTGGATGTCGGTGTTCACCGCGATGAACTCGACCTGGTGAATGCCGGCGTCGATCATCCGGTTGAGCGCATTCAGGCCCGCACCGCCGACACCTACCACGCGGATGACGGCGATGTACGCGCCGGAGTCGGCGCGGGGCTGGGCGATGAGCGGAGGAGGCTCGGGCATCGACTCGATCCACAGGTCGGCACGTACGCGGTCCTCCTGAGCCGGGGCCGGATCGACGGGCTTCGGCCCGGGCTTCGGAGCGACGGCTACTTCGGCCGCCGGCTCCGGTTCCGGCTCGGGCTCTGCCTCTGGCTCGACCGCCTTCGGCTCGTCGGCCTGGGGCTGGGCGAAGTCGGGCGTGTACTCGACGGTCTCGTCGAGCACGAGGCGCTCCTCATCAGAGGTCGGCGGCGGCTTTACTTCCTGCCCCTCGGCCTGCTTCTGGGCGGCCTCCGTTGCTCGGAAAAGCTCCGCGAGCGGACCCTCACGCATGCTGGCGCGCTTGCGTGCCATTGAGGACCTCCTTCGCCAATTCGCGGTACGCCTCGGCGGCGGTACCCGTGGGGTCGTACTTGAGAACGCTGGCGCCCTTCACGGGCGCCTCCGCATAGCGGATCGTCTTCTTGATACGCGTCTTGAACACGAGGTCGCCGAAGTTCTCCTCGAGGATCTCGACGGCCTCGCGGGCGTGCAGCGTGCGGCCGTCGAACATCGTCGGCAGGATGCCCCGGATCTCGACGTCGGGATTGAGGTTCTCGCGGATCATGGTCAGCGTGTTCTCGAGCTGCACAAGGCCGCGCAGCGAGAGGTACTCGCACTGCACGGGCACGATCACTCCATCGGAGGCAACGAGCGCGTTGATGGTGAGCAGTCCGAGCGAGGGCGGCGTGTCGATGAGGATCCAGTCGTAGTCGTCCTTGACCGGCGCGAGCCCTTTCTCGAGAGCGCGCTCGCGGCCGATCAAGCTGGAGAGGGCGAGCTCGGCGCCGGCGAGGTCGATCGACGAGACGGCGAGATCCACTTCGCCCTTGTGCAGCACCTGCTCGATCGGCAGCCGGTGGACGAGCACGTCGTACATCGAGCGATCGATCGTGTCGGGATTGAGCCCCTGGCTCATCGTGAGGTTCCCCTGGGGATCCAGGTCTACGATCAGCACGCGCAGGCCCTGCTCGGCGAACGCAACGGCAAGGTTGAGCGTCGACGTGGTCTTCGCCACGCCACCCTTCTGGTTGGCGAACGCGATGACCCTTGTCACACCTGCTCCTTCCGAGGTGTCCGTGTCCGCGGCCGCGGGACGACGTAGCGCTTGCAGGAAGCCCATCCGAGCGTGCTTTCGGGTCAGGCTAGCAGAGTCCTCCCCGCGCACTCAGGGTCGCCGACGGCCTGCCGGAGGCGTTCGATCGCGTCCTCGGCGCCGTCGGTCGGACCGGGCTCGACGCGCACCCAGGCCTCCGCTTCGGCCACGAGCTCGCGCAGCTCGGCCAGCATGAGGTCGGCCGGCGAGCCGCGCCGCTCGAGCGCCTCGATCCGCTCCAGCCGCCGCAGCACCGACCGCGCCTCGTCCATGTCATGAACGTAGCCGGGGATCGCCACCGGAGACGTGTCGGCTTTGTGCCAAGTTCGTACACTCGCGCGGTGATCGTCTGCCCCAGCTGCGCTGAGGAGAACCCCGAGCGCGCGCGCTTCTGTCTCAGTTGCGGCACCGCTCTCGAGCAGGCGGCGAGCGGCGAGGAGCGCAAGGTCGTGTCCGTCCTCTTCGTCGACCTCGTCGGCTTCACCGCGGGCGCCGACCGCGCCGACCCGGAGGACGTCCGTGCCACGCTGCGCCCGTACCACGCGCGCGTCTCGCGCGAGATAGAGCGCTTCGGGGGCACCGTCGAGAAGTTCGTCGGCGACGCCGTGATGGCCGTGTTCGGAGCGCCGGTGGCCCACGAGGACGATCCGGAGCGCGCCGTGCGGGCGGGGCTGCGGATCCTCGAGGCAATCGACGAGCTATCGGAGGACGAGGAGCTCGACCTCTCCGTGCGCGCAGCCGTCGCTACCGGAGAGGCAGTCGTGCAACTCGGCGCCCAGGCCGGAACGGGCGAGGGAATCGCAACCGGTGACGTCGTCAACACGGCCGCACGCCTCCAGGGACAGGCGCCGGTCGGGGGCCTCATCGTCAACGAGCAGGCGTACCGGGCGACGAGACAGGCAATCCGCTACGACGAGCTACCTGCGTTCGAGCTCAAGGGGAAGGGTGATCCGGTCGCCGCCTGGCAGGCCGTTTCGGCTACCAGCCGGTTCGGCGTCGACGCCGAGGCCGCACCACCGACCCCGTTCGTCGGCCGCGACCGTGAGCTGCGCCTGTTGCAGGACACGTTCGAGCGCATGCTCGGCGAGGCGGAGATCCAACTCGTCACGATCACCGGCGAGCCGGGCGTCGGCAAGACTCGCCTGCTCGCGGAGTTCCGTGCCTGGGTGGACGACCGCGCCGAGCTGGTGCACTGGCGGCAGGGCCGCTGCCTCCCCTACGGCGACGGCATCACTTTCTGGGCGCTCGGCGAGATCGTCAAGGCCCACGCGGGGATCCTCGAGTCGGACTCGCCGGCCGAAGCCGCCGCGAAGCTCGGCGTCGCCGTCGCCGGTGCCGATGACGCGGAGTGGCTGCAGGACCGTCTCGGGCCGCTTGTAGGCCTCGCGGGGGGCGGCCAGGCAGATCGCGAGGAGTCGTTTCGCGCCTGGCACGGGTTCATCGAGATCCTTGGCGCCGATCGTCCGCTCGTCCTCCTCTTCGAAGACCTCCACTGGGCCGACGACGCGTTGCTTGCGTTCATCGAGCGGCTCGTCGACTGGTCGTCGGGCCTGCCGATTCTCGTCCTCTGCACGGGGCGACCCGAGCTCTACGAGGCCCATGCCTCCTGGGGCGGTGGCAAGCGCAACTCGACGACGGTGGCACTCTCGCCCCTTTCGCCAGACGAGACGGCACACCTCATCGCCGCGCTCCTCGAGGCCGCCGTCCTACCGGCCGAGACGCAAGCCGCGCTCCTCGACAGGGCGGGCGGCAACCCGCTGTACGCGGAGGAATACGCGCGGCTCTTCCTCGAGCTCGGCTCGGCAGACGACCTGCCGTTGCCCGATTCGGTACAAGGCCTGATCGCCGCACGGCTCGACACGCTGCCGCCGGACCGCAAGGGGCTCCTCCAGGATGCTGCCGTCATCGGCAAGGTCTTCTGGGCCGGAGCCCTCGAGGCGATCGGCGAGCGCAGTCGTGAGGACGTCCGCGAGGGCCTCCATCAGCTGGCCCGCAAGGAGCTTCTGCGGCCGGCACGGTCGTCGTCGGTCGAAGGTCAGACTGAGTACTCGTTCTGGCACGCCCTGATTCGTGACGTCGCCTACGGTCAGATTCCGCGCAGCACACGAGCTGCCAAGCACCAGGCCGCGGCCGACTGGGTCGAGCAGATGGCCGGCGAACGCGTGGCCGACCACGCCGACCTCCTCGCACATCACATGACGGAGGCGCTCGCGCTGGCCAACGCAGCCGGTGGGGCGACCGATCCGGAGCTCGGTCAGCGGGCGGCGCGGTACCTCGTCCTTGCGGGGGATCGTGCATGGGAGCTCGACGTTGACGCGGCGGCTGCGCGCTACCGCCAGGCTCTCGAGCTACTCCCTGGCGGCACCGAGGAGCACGGCCTCACGCTGCAGAAGCTGGCCGAGACGGCGCAGGCGCAAGGGAGATTCGAGGACGCCCGGTCTCATGCCGAAGCTGCCGCGGCCGAGCTCGAGGCCGTCGGTTCCGCCCGGAATGCGGGAAGAGCGTACAGCGTGCTGAGCAGCGTCTACTACCAGCTCGGTGGCGCCGACCGTACGCGAGCGGCGCTCGAGCATTCGCTGGAGCTCCTCGAGCCGCTCCCGCCTGGGCCCGAGCTGGTCGACGCCTACGGGCGGATGGCATCGCTAGAGAGCTTCAGCGGGCACGCGCCGGAGGTCGGCCTCGAATGGGCAGAGAAGGCGTTGGCACTGGGGCAAGCGCTCGGACTCCGGCGCGAGCTGGTCCGTCCCTACGCGTGGCGAGGTCTCCTACGCTGCGAGCTCGGTGACCTCGCAGGGCTCGAGGACCTCGAGCGCGCGCTCGCCGAGACACTCGAGCTGCGGCTGCCATTCGTGACGTCTGCGTACGTAAATCTCGCCGACGAGGTCTGGCGCCAGTCCGGGCCGGCCGCGGCCCTGGAGATTCAGACGGAAGCGATCGAGGTGGGGTTCAGGCGCGGCGGCACACCAACGTGGCCGCAAGCCGAGTCGTGCTGGATGCTCTACGACCTTGGTCGGTGGGACGAGCTACTGCGCCTGGCAGGGGAGGTTCGTCGATTCGAGGAAGTTCATGGCGCGGCACAGCCGGGGGCGATCGCCCAGACCTACACCGCTGCGGTGCTCGTCCAGCGCGGCGCTCTCGATGAGAGCGCGGCACTCGCCGAGGCCGCGCTCGTGCACGGGCGGACGATCGAGGATCCCCAGGCGCTGGGGCCGGCGCTCGTAGTCGCGGCGCTCGTAGCGGAAGCTCGCGGGGACTCGGCGACTGCCCTCCAGCACGTCGAGGAGTTCCGCCATGTCACGCGTAACCGACCGTGGTTTCGAGCACATATCGTGACCGACGCCGTCCGGATCGCCTGCAGGAGTGGAGACGTCGCTCTCGCCGAAGGCCTCCTCGACAACGTTGTGGCGGTCGCAGAACGCGACCGGCTGGCCGATCTCACTGCGCGCGCGACCATTGCGCAAGCACGAGGCGACGATGCCGCAGCGGAGAAGGCCTTTACAGAAGCGGCTACAGGCTGGGAGGCGTTCGGCTGTCGGCTCGAGCACGCTCTCGCGCTGCTGGGTGCCGGCAAGGAAGCGGACGCGGAAGCGATCCTCGAACAGCTTGGCGTTCCGCCGCCGTCGACTCAAACCGCGGCGCGAACGGCGAAGTAGCTCACCGGCCGCGGCGACAGCCCGAGCAACGACTCGTCGAGCCGTTCCAGCAGACCAGGGCGGTCGCCGTGCATCAGCACCTCGACCAGAGCTCGGCGGACGACGTCCGAGACGTCCTCGTCGGCACGTCCGCCGCCTGTGACGCCGCGCAGCGATGCGAAGAGCTTTCCGCGATCCGGGCCGCTGTCGCCGACGAGCACCGCCGCCCGCGCAGCTGCCGCCCAGAGCCCATCGGCGCCGCCGAGCAGGGCGGCCAGCGATTCCCGGAGCAGCTCGGAGCGAAACGGCTCGTCGGCGAACAACGACAGCTCCCAGCGGTCGACGGCCTCCCCCAGCTCGGGGTCCGCGTCGCACCCGGGCAGGCGCTCAAGCAAGTCGCGGGCGAGGCGTCCACGGAACTCGTCGAGGCGGCTCGGCTCTCCCCCCGGCTCCGTCGCGGCGATGGGCAGCACGGCACGGATGCCGTACGGCCGCCAGTCCATCCGCTCGAAGAGAATCGGCCCCGCGGCGACCGGAGCCGCCGTCGCCAGCCGCAGGGCTGTCACGGCGTCTGCGAACTCGCCCGGTGCGTCGGGCGCCTCCTCCTGGGAGGCCGGAAACACCGACGTGAGCTCGAGCACGCACATCCGCTCGGGCTCGTCGCCGAAGCCGCTCGGCAGCAGGCCGCGAGCTTCCGGCCAGTACGCAGCGAGCTCGCCGACGGCCGACATGCGCACGACGATGTCGCGGCCCAGGGCGACAGGCAAGGGTGCCGACAGTCCGACCAGCGGCGCGGCCGCCCCGTACTCGTGCCGCTCGCCGAGCAGCGAATGCTCGATCTCCGCGTACACGCGGTTGAAGACACCGTCGTCCCAGTCGAAGCCTCCGCAGGCGTCGGCAACAGCGCCGAGCAGAGGGAGCAGGATCGTGCGGTAGAGCGCATGATCCTCGCTGGGTTTCTCGCTCGCGTGCGCGTGGGCGAAGATGCCAGCAGCCGGCTCGCGCTCGAGCTCCTCGATCGCCGCTGCCGTATCCGGCAGTCTGAACAGGTGGTCGGCTCGGGCGTCGACATAGCCACGCGCCAGCGGCCGGAGCTCGTAGAACGAGGGGTCACCGGGCGTCGCATGCTCCTCGAACGAGAACGACACCGGGACGCCGTTCTCCGACTCACGATGGAGATAGGCGAACGCGCCGAGACAGAATCGGCGCACGGCGGCATAGAGGTTGGGCGAGCGCACTCCCACGCGATTGCTTACGCCTCGTCTGGCTCCTTTCCTCTCTGGCATCCCGGACACCAGTAGGCCGTGCGGGCGGCGTCGCCTTGTTTGGCGGAACGCAGGGGCTCGCCGCAACGGCGGCACGGGCGCCCTGCGCGCCGGTACACCTCTCGTCGAGGATGGCCTCCGTCGCGGGAGCCGGCCATCAGCCTGGCCGCCTCGTGGACGACCGTGCGCAGCTCGATGTCGTCGATGCGTGCGAGCGGCGACCAGGGAGAGACGCGGGCATGCCAGAGCGCCTCGCTCCGCCAGATGTTCCCGATGCCCGCGACCACGCGCTGGTCGAGCAGCGCCTGCCCGATCGCCAACTGCTGGTCGATGCGGCGGAGATTGATGACAATCGCGCCCGCGTCGAGCTCGGGCGCAAGGATGTCCGGCCCCAGGGCGGCGACACGGCGGGCCGTAGTCTCGAGCACGGCCCCGCCGCGCAGGACGGCCTTCGCATTCTCACCCGTCAGGACCAGCCATGGTGCACCGCGAACAGGCACGTCGGGCGCCATCGTCCGCCAGCTTCCCGACATGCCAAGGTGGCTGCGAAGCACCCGGCCGCCCTCGAAGCGCAAGAGCAAGTTCTTGCCGTGTGCCTCGACCGCTTCGAGGCACCGGCCGTCGAGCCGTTCGGCGACGCCGGTCGCGCGAGCGCGTGGGTGCACGGCTTGAACCGCCAAACGCTGCCCGACCAGTGCTCGCAGCCGCCCGGCCGCCCGATGGACGGTGTCGCCCTCAGGCACGAGTCACGGCCGGAGCACCGCTCGCCGCGGCCCCGCCACGAAGCCGGCTTCGAGCAGGATCGGCATAACCGCGGACTCGGCCACCGGCTCGCCGTCGAACCGCTCCACCGCCAGGCGTCGCCGCCGGCCGCCTGCGCGCCGGGTGTGCTCCACGAGCGCGGTCAGCGCGACACGCAGCCACTCGTCCTCGGGGTCTCGCAGCGGCAGCAGCGTCTTCCCCCCGCGCTCCACGAAGAGCGCTGGCTCACCACCGAGCAGCACCACGGTCGCTCCGGCGACCCGCGCAGCACGACCCGTCGCACGCTTCGGCCAGGGGAGCGACGCGCCGTAGGGCTGCGCCGGGTCCGCCGCCGCGAGGACGAGCGGTTGCGGATCTTCTCCCTCGCGCGGCCGCAGCTCCCGCAGCCGCTCGACCGCGCCCCCGAGGGCGAACTGGGCTCCCCCGAGGCCCTCGACGAAGTAGCCACGTCGGCAGAGCCCGAGCGTCTCGAGCGCCCGCAGCTCCGAGTAGACGGCGCCGTAGCCGCCCGGGATTCCCTCAGCTCGGACACCGTCGCGCGTCACGATCCCCTGACGCTCGAGCAGCAGCTCGGCCAGGGATCGCCGCGAGACGGGCTCGGCGAACAGCCGCTCCACGAGCGACCAGCGTCCCTGGGTCGCGGTCGGCACCATGGCCCGGCGACGGGCGAACCGGCGCGGTCGCCGCTCGGTCTTGGGCGTCCCGTAGCGGCGCGGCGCCCGCAGCGGCTGCCAGGCGTCGTTCGTGACCTCGCCGGCCCAGACGAGATCCCAGAGCGCGGGCAGCGCCTGTTCCGCCTCGAGGCCCGTAGCCGCAAGCAGGTCTGACCAGAACTCCGCCGAGCGGGAGAGGGCTCCTCGTATCGCGTCGTGGACTTCACCTTCGGGACGCGGCGCGCCGCCGACGGCTCCCAGGACACCGGCGTCCTCGCGGAAGTACACGGCGACGCGGTCGAGGCCGGCGCCGATCCAGACGACCTCGCCCGTGGCGCACAGCTGGTCGAGCTGCTCGGGGCGGTACTCGGGCACGCGCCGGGGAAGCAGCTCGGACTCCCACAGCGAGACGGGCAGCGCGAGAGCCTGCAGCGGCACCAGTGCCTCCCGCAGGCTCGAGCGCCGGTCGACGCCGTGCCAGGAGGCGAGAAACCGCGCGTACGCCGCCCGCTCGGCCGGCTCCACTTCCTTGCGCAGCGCTGCCAGGGAAGCTCGCCGCAGCCGCCGCAGCACCTCCGGGTCGCACCACTCGCGCTCGGTGCCGCCCGGCCGCAGCTCACCACGGACGAGCAGCTCCTCGGCCTCGAGCTCGCGCAGGATCTGCTCGACGTCGACGCCGAAGCGGGCGTTCGCCTCCGCCGTCGTAAAAGGCCCGCGACCCCGCGCCCATCTGTGGACAAGCTGTCGCAATGCTGTTGCGGGACTGTCCCTCCCAAGAACGCCTCGGGTAGACCGGACGGTGGCATGACGCCGAGCGCGTCGCGATATCGCCCCGCGTCCTCGGCTGCAATGAGCCGCACCTCGCCCGCGATATGGACGCGAACGGCGCGCCGCGCCTCGAGAAGCGGTTCGGCCAGGGCTGAGTCATATTCAGGAGAACGCAAATCTCCCCTACGTAAAAGAAGAAAGTGCAAATCATCTGCATTACGAGGCTCTCCGCGCAATTGACGCTCGACGTCCTCGACCGCATCCGCGTCCAGCAGGTCGCGCAGCTCCTCCTGGCCCAGCAGCTCGCGCAGCAGGTCGCGATCGAGCGACAGCGCCTGCGCCCGCCGCTCGGCCGGCGGCGTGTCGTCCTCGAACATGTACGTAGCCACGTAGTCGAAGAGCAGCGACGACGCGAACGGCGAGGCCGACGGTGTCTCCACGTCGACGACGTCCAGCTCTCGCGACGCGATCCCGGACAGCAGCTGCCGCAACGCCTGCAGGTCGAAGACATCCTGGAGACACTCGCGATACGTCTCGAGCACGATCGGGAAGGCGGGGAAGCGCCGCGCTACCTGGAGCAGGGACTGCGCCTTCAGCCGCTGCTGCCAGAGCGGTGTCCGCTCCCCGGGCCGGCGCCGCGGGATGAGCAGCGCGCGGGCGGCGTTCTCGCGGAAGCGGGAGCCGAACAGCGCGCTCTCCCCCACCGCCGCCAGCACGAGCTCCTCCACGCCTGCCGGGTCGAGCAGCAGCTCGTCGACGGCCGGCGCAGCATCTGCGTCCGGCAGGTGGAGAGCGATGCCGTCGTCCGACCAGATGGACTGGGCGTCGAGCCCGAGCGACTCGTGCAGCCGCGCCGAAAGCGCGAGCGCCCAGGGCGCGTGGACGCGGCCGCCGAACGGCGTCAACACGCAGACCCGCCAGTCGCCGATCTCGTCGCGGAAGCGCTCGACGACGATCGTCCGGTCCGAAGGCACGGCCCCGGTCGCAGCCTCCTGCTCGCGGAGGAACGTGAGCAGGTTGCGCGCCGCCAGTTGGTCGAGGTGGTAATCGGTGCGCAGGCGCTCGAGGGCCTCCTTGTCCGACAGGGCCACGAGCTCGCGCGTCGCCCGGCCGATCGCCTCGCCCAGCTCGTACGGTCGCCCCACGCCCTCGCCCTTCCAGAACGGCACCGCTCCGGGCACGCCCGGCGCGGGAGAGACAAGCACGCGGTCGCGCGTGATCTCCTCGATCCGCCAGCTCGACGCGCCCAGCAGGAACGTCTGCCCCGCTCGCGCCTCGTACACCATCTCCTCGTCGAGCTCGCCCACCTTGCTGCCCGAGTCGGCGAGCTGCACCGTGAAGAGCCCGCGATCCGGGATCGTGCCTGCATTCGTCACCGCCAGCCGGCGGGCCCCGGCCAGTCCGCGGATCGTGCCGCCGGTGCGATCCCACGTGATGCGGGGACGCAGCTCCGCGAACTCGTCGGACGGGTAGCGGCCCGCGAGCATGTCGAGCACGTTCTCCAGCTGGACGCGCGAGAGGTCGGAGAACGGATACGCGCGGCGGACGAGGTCGTGCAGGTCGTCGACGGCCACCTCGTCCTCGGCACAGATCGCCACCACGTGCTGCGCGAGCACGTCGAGCGGATTGCGCGGGATGACGGTCTCCTCGATCGCGCCGTCACGCATGCGGCGAGCAACGACCGCGGACTCGAGCAGGTCGCCGCGGAACTTCGGGAAGATGCGGCCCTTGGAGACGGCCCCCAGCTCGTGCCCGGCCCGGCCGACGCGCTGCAAGCCGCGCGCGACGGATTTCGGCGACTCCACCTGGATGACGAGGTCGACCGCTCCCATGTCGATGCCCAGCTCGAGCGACGAGGTGGCGACGAGGCACGGGATCTCGCCTTTCTTCAGCAGCTCCTCCACCTCGACGCGCTGTTCACGCGCGAGGGACCCGTGGTGCGCCCGCGCGAGCTCGCGCTCCGCCAGCTCGTTCAGTCGCAGCGCGAGCCGCTCGGCCAGGCGGCGGTTGTTGACGAAGACGATCGTCGACCGGTGCTGCTCCACCAGGCGCAGGATCTCGGGGTAGATAGACGGCCAGATGGAGCGGGCGCCGAGCTCCGTCCCCGCATCCATCTCCTGCCCGTCGGCGGGCGGTGGATACGACAGCGTGGCGTTGGACGGCAGCTCGCGCATGTCCTCCACCGGCACCACGACCTCGAGGTCGAGCTCCTTCGCACGCCCGGCGTCGACGAGCTCGATCGGCCGGCCGCCGGAGACGAAGCGGCCGATCTCCTCCAGCGGCCGCTGCGTTGCCGAGAGGCCGATGCGCTGCACAGGCGATGGCAGGAGCTCGTCGAGCCGCTCCACGGTGAGCGCGAGATGGGCGCCGCGCTTCGTCCCGGCGACGGCGTGCACCTCGTCGAGGATCAGCGTCTCGACCGTCCGCAGCATCTCGCGGGCCTGCGACGTGAGGATGAGGTAGAGCGACTCGGGCGTCGTGATCAGGATGTCCGGCGGCTTGCGGACCATCTGCTGGCGCTCCTTCTGCGGCGTGTCGCCCGTGCGTACGGCAACGCGCAGCTCCGAGCGCAGCCCGGCGAGCGGCCCGCGGAGGTTGCGCTCGACGTCGTAGTTCAGCGCCTTGAGCGGCGAGACGTAGAGCAGGCGCAGGCCTTCCCCGGGCTTCGCGTCGAGCCGGTCGATGCCGTAGAGGAACGCCGCGAGCGTCTTCCCCGAGCCGGTCGGCGCCTGGATGAGGACGTTCCCGCCCTTGGCGATGGCCGGCCAGCCGAGCGTCTGGGCCGGCGTTGGCTCGGCGAACGCGCCCTCGAACCAGGCCCGCGTCTTCTCTCCGAAGAGGTCGAGCGCGCTCACGATCGCCAGACTAGCGCCCGGCGAGTCGTGCGAACAAGTGTTCTGTCGCTAGTCTTTCGCGCATGGAGCCCGGACCGCCTCTACTTCACCGGGAACGACGAGGCCGACCAGCTGCTCGCCGAGGAGCCGCTGGCGCTGCTGATCGGCTTCGCGCTCGACCAGCAGGTCTCGGTGCCCGTCGCCTTCTCCGGCCCACTGAAGATGAAGCAGCGGCTCGGCACGCTCGATGCCGAGGCGATCGCCGGGCTCGATCCCGAGCAGCTCGAGCAGGCGTTCCGCGAGAAGCCCGCGATCCACCGCTTCCCCGGCTCGATGGCCGGCCGCGTGCAGGAGCTCAGTCGCACGGTCGTCTCCGAGTACGGCGGCGACGCGGCCCGAGTCTGGACGGAGGCGAAGGACGCGGACGACCTGCGCCGGCGAATCGGCGATCTGCCCGGCTTCGGGAAGATGAAGATCACCGCCCTCGGCTCGGTGCTCGCGAAGCGCTACGGGCTGCCGCAGGCGCAGGAGCTCGTGCCGAGCTTTCCCACGCTCGGCGACGTCGACTCTCCCGAGGCGCTCGAGCGCTTCCAGGCGGCGAAACGCGCCTACAAAGCCGAAATGAGGGCCGCACGCGCCGGTTGACTTGATCGCGCGGACCAGAGTAGGGTCGCGCTCCACTGAAGGGAGCGACCGTTGCCCGGCAGCAAGATCCTCGAGTTTCTGCCACGCGGCCGACGGTGGATCCGTCTCTCATCGAGCAGTACCGCGAGGGACGGCGTCGACTACCTGCGCGACGAGTGGGGGTTCAACGGACGAGGAGATCGCGTTGATCGAGGGCATGGAAGCCACCGTACTGGCGTGATGCACCGTGTATCGCGCAGCCCCCGATTATCTGGCCGCCCAGACTGGCCCACGATCCACCCCGATCGTAGGCTCCGCTCGTCCGTGTCGACCGGCTCGCTGACGGTCGTCGGCACGGGCATCGCGATCGGCGGGCACCTCACGCCGGAGGCGCGCGGCCTGGCGTGTCGCGCACGCAGACGAGGCTCGCTATCCTCGTCGGCGGATCCAGTCGCGGCTGCAGGCTGCTGGAGACGATCAATCCCGCGTGCCCGCTCGCTCCACACGATGTACGAGACCGGCCGCACCGGCTTCGACGCGTACGAGGCGATGGTCGACGAGATCCTCGTGCCCGCTTCGCGCCGGGCTGTAACGTCTGCGCGCGCGTTCTACGGCCACCCGGGCATCTTCGTCTACCCGGGTCACGAGGCGCGTGCGGCGCGCGCGCCACGAAGGCTTCGACAGCGCGGCATGCTGCCCGGCATCTCCGTCCCTCGACTGCCTCTGGTGCGACCTCGGCGTCGACCCGGCGCTCGCCGGGTGCCAGATCTACCACGCGACCGACTTCGTGCTCCAGGACGAGCGCACGCCCGACACCAGCCGCGACGCTTCATCCTGCTCCAGATCAACGTCGTCGGCCAGCCCGCCCACGTCGAGCAACCCGACTGGTCGAGGCTGCCCCGTGCTCGTCGACTACCTCGCCGCTTCTATCCCGCCGACCACGAGGTGATCGGCTACGAGGCGTCCCCGTTCTCCGATCGTGCGCGCCTATCATCGAACGCGTCCCGCTCGCCGAGCTGGCCGCGGCGCCCAGCTCACGCCCGGCGATGACGCTCGTCGTGCCACCGGCAACGCAGGCCGCCAGACCCTGAGATCGCGCGCCGGCTAGGCATGGACGCGGGCTCGTCGGCATTGGCCGCGGCCACGTTTCCCTTCGCCTCGTACAGCGCGAGCGCCTGCCGGACGCGTCGCGGCAGCGTCGTCGGCTCTGACCCTTGGCGAGCTGCACCTCCGCCAGCGCCTCGATCGCCCCGCCGCGGAGGTGCGGCCAGTCCGTCGTCCGCCGCCCTGAGCAACGGCGTCCGCGCGAGGGTCTCCGCGTGCTCGAGGTCGCCCTTGCGTGCCGCGACCTTCGCCCGCACGGTGCGCCAGGCGATGTGCGACGTGACGTCGTCGGCGGAACGTCATACTCTCCGAGACCTCCGTCAGCTCGCTCGGCCTCGTCGATACGCGTCCTGCTGCGTACACGGCCTCTGCGAGGTACGCGGCGATCGTCGAGAGATTCCCCTTCTCGCCGAGCCCCTCGAGCGCCTGGTACGCGCGGCGCCAGAGGCGCTCCGCGGCGCACGGAGTCCCCGGCCAGCATCTCCGCCTGACCCGTCCACGCGTCGAGCGTCGGCAGCATCAGCGTCGAGCCCGAGATCCTCGAGAATCGCCCTGCTCCGCGACTGCTGAGCTCCCGCGCCTCGGCGAAGCGGCCGGCCATCGCGTTCAGGTAGCCGAGGGCGTTCGCCGCCACGGCTTCCGTGAGCGGATCTCCGTCCCGAGTCGGCGATGATCGTCCTCGCAGCGCGCGACGGCAGCTCGTCTACCGGCATCGGGCCGACCGCCGCACCCCAGATCAGCGCCTGCACGAATCTCGGACAGCTCGCGCTCGTCAGCCGCGCGCTGGGCGTGCTCGAGCGCCCGCTCGAGCAGCGGCTCGCCCGGCTCGACGCGGCAGCGCCGCCAGTACGCGTCGGCGATGTGACGCAGCGATCGCGCAACGCCCGCGTCGTCACCGATGCGCTCGAAGACCGCAGCCGCATGCTCCGCCGCCTCCACCATGTCGTCCACGAGCCGCGGAGTCCGGGTCGATGTGCGGGCGCAGCCACGCCAGGTCGAGCCGTGCGCGCGCTTCGGCACCCGCATCGCCCGCCTCCTCCGCCTGTGCCAGCGCGGTCTCCAAGAGCTCGCCGACACGCTGGAGATCGCCGGCCTCGCGCAGCGCGTCGGCGAGCTCGAGCCGCAGCTCGAGCCGCTCGGGCGCGTCCTCCGGCAGCAGCGCGCCCGCGCGCTCGAGGAGATTGACCGCCGCCGGAGCGTCCCCGCGCGCCACCGCTCGCCGACCGGCAGACGCGAGGAACTGCCCGCCGCGCGCGGCGAGAGACATGCCCGTCTCGTCGATGCCCTGGATCTCCGTGCGGTGCCGGTAGGCCTGCTCGAAGTGATAGCCGAGCACCTCCTCCACCTCGGTGCTGCGATCCCCGGCCGCGACGACGAGCCAGTCCGCGAACCGTTCGTGGAGCTCGGCGCGGATCTGCTTGGGCAGGCCGTCGTAGGCGGCGTTCCTGATCAGCACGTGCCGGAAGCGGAACGCATCCTCGCCCGCGTACGCGGTCCGCTCCTGGCGGATCAGCTCCTTGCGCAGCGAGCGCGCCGAGCGACTCGCCGGCCAGCTCGTCGGACCGGGTCGTCCGAGGAGCGCCTCGATCGCGCCACGGTGGAACACCGTGCCCTCCACCGCGGCCCGCTCGATCACCTGGCGCTCGGTGGCTCCGAGCTGGTCGAGCCGCGACGCAAGCAGCACCTGGATGCTGGACGGAATGGCGAGCCGCGTCGAGGTCGGGCGCGACCCAGCCCCCGTCCTCCTGGCGCAGCGCGCCGTCGTCGATCAGCATCGAGATCATCTCCTCGACGAACAACGGGTTGCCCTCGGCCGCCGCCTGGATGCGGGCGAACGCGCTCGGGATCGACGGTCTCGCCGCCGAGCAGCCCCTCGACGAGCTGCTCCGACTCGCTGTCGGACAGCGGCTCGAGGAAGATCGCCGTCGCGTTGTGCTTGCCGCCGCCCCAGGCGGGGCGCGTGTCGAGCAGGTCCGGGCGGGCCATGGCGACGAGCAGGATCGAAGCGTCGCGCGACCAGTCGGCGATGTGCTCGACGAGGTCGAGCAGCGTCGGCTCGGCCCAGTTGAGATCGTCGAAGACCACGACGAGCGGCTGCTCGCGCGCAAGCGCCTCGAGCAGGTGCCGAACGCCCCAGAAGCCTTCCTCCACGGCCGCCGGCGTCTCCGCGAGCCCGACGAGCTCCGCCACGCGCGCGGCGACGAGCTCGGCATCGGGCTCGCCGGAGAGAACCGACTCGATCTTCTCGCGCGCCTCGGTCGGCGAGTCGCCGTCGGCGATCTCGGTCAGCTGCTTGACGATCTCCAGTACCGGCCAGAACGTGATGCCCTCGCCGTAGGGCAGACAGGTTCCGGACAGCACGCGCGCACGATCGCCGATCAGCTGCGAGCGCTTCCGCCACGAGCCGTGACTTCCCGACGCCCGCCGGGCCGAGCACGGTGAACAGGTGGCATGACTCCTCGACGGCACGGCGCGGGAGAACGCGCTCTCCAGCAGTGCCAGCTCGCGCGTCCGTCCGACCATCGCCGAGTCGAACCGGCGTGCGAGCGCGGGCGCGCCCGGGACCACCTCGAGCAGCCGGTACGCCATCACGCGGTCTCGCTTGCCTTTCACGGTGAGCGGCTCGAGCGGCTCCGCGTCGATCGCATCGCGCGCCAGCGCGATAGGTCTCCTCGCCGATCAGGATCTCGCCGGGCGCGGCCGAGCGCTCGAGCCGCTCTGCGACGACGACCACGTCGCCGCTCACGAACGAGTTGTCGCGCGTCGGGTCGCCGGCGATCACCTCGCCGCTGTTGACGCCTGTGCGAACCTCGATGCGGACGCCGTGCGTGCGCTCGAGGTCGACGTTCAGCTCGCGGATCGCGGCTCTTGAGATCCATGGCGGCACGGAGCGCGCGCAGCGCGTCGTCCTCGTGGAGCACCGGCACCCCGAACACCGCCATCACGGCGTCGCCGATGAACTTCTCCACCTTGCCCTGGTGCCGCTCGAGAGTCGCCTGCGCGACCTCGAAGTAGCGGTATCATGACGCGCCGCAGGCGTTCCGGGTCCTGACGCTCGCCGAGAGCTGTCGAGCCGGTCACGTCGCAGAAGAGCACCGTGACCGTCTTCCGCACGTGCAGAGCGACGCCCGACGGACGTTCCAGCCGGAGCCGCACGAGTTGCAGAAGCGCGCGTCCTCGACGTTGGTCCGTTCCGCACCGGGCGCAGGCAGGCATGGCGAAGGTATGGCACGCGCACAGCGCAATGCGCAACAATCGGGCCCTGCGTCTCGTCGCCGTCGTTCTCTCCGGACTCGCGATTTCCGTCGCCGTCGCCGACACGGCGCCGCCTCCCCGGCGCTTCCGGCTGTCCCGTCTTTCCGGCCTCGAATCCGTGGAATCAGCGCGTCGACCGGCTGCCCGTTGCGAAGAACTCGGCTGCGATCGTGGCCGCGGTCGGCGCCGACGAGCATCTGCACGCCGACTTCGGCTCCGGGCTCTGGCAGGGACGCCCGATTGGCATCCCGATCACAGTCGTTGCCGGCTCACAGGCAATGGCCCGGGTGGCGTTCGACTACGCCGACGAGAGCGATCGCGGCCCGTACCCGCTTCCCGCGAACGTTCGCATCGAGGGACGGCGCCGACCGCCACGCGCTGATCGTCGACCGCGACCGCTGCCGCCTGTACGAGCTGTACGCGCTCGAGCGGCGCGGCGGGCGGTGGCACGCCGGCTCGGGCGCGATCTGGAGTCTCCGCTCCAACAAGCTGCGGCCGGCGGGCTGGACGTCCGCTGACGCGCCGGCCTACCGATCCTGCCCGGCCTCGCGCGCTACGACGAGGTGGCGCGCGGCCGGATCGACCATGCGCTGCGCTTCACGGTCGAGCGCACACGCCGCGCTTATGTCCATCCGGCCCGTCACTTCGCGAGCGACGAGACCGACCCCACACTGCCGCCGATGGGGCTGCGCTTTCGCCTCAAGGCCTCGTACCCGATCGGCAGGCTTCCCGCGTCAGGCGCGCGTCGTGCTGACCGCGCTCAAGCGTTACGGCATGGTCGTCGCCGACAACGGCATCGAACTGGTACGTCAGCGGCACGCCGGACGCGCGCTGGTCGAACGAGCAGCTGCACAGGCTCGAACGCGTCCCGGGCTCCGCGTTCGAGGTCGTTGACACCCGATCGCTGCGGCCTTGAGGCCTACTCCTCCGCCCTCGAGGGCGCGTAGGGCGTGAACCGGGGCTCGAACGGCGAGCCCTCGGGGCGTTCCTTGCCGCAGCCCACCATGGCGACGACCCCCTCCGTGACGCCGTCGACGCCAAGCCGCTCCTCGATCTCGCGCGTGTTGATGGCGACGGTGACGTACGCGCCGAGTCCCAGCTCCGCAGCCACGAGGTAGTGGGTCTGGCTCAGGTGCGCTGCGTCCATGAGGATGACCGGGTACGCCTTCTGCTGCTTCGGGTACTTCCAGTGCGTGCGGGGAAACCGAGCGGTCATGACGGTGCTGACGTGGGCGGTCCCGAAGTAGTTCTGTCCGCAGGTGAAGTAGGCGGCCAGCGCCATCGCCTCCTCCTCCTCGAGGCGCTCCATCAGCTCGAGTGAGTGGCTCCGCACGTCGTAGTGGTGGATGCCGGTCTCGACCCCGTCCACGCCGCTCACGATCGGGTAGGCCTCGACCGGGTGGAGGCCACCGCCCGAGGGGCTCGTGCGCTTGATGCAGTAGAGGTCGCCGATGATCGGCGCGGTGCCCTGGCAGCCCCAGACCTGGTGCAGCACGACCGAGAGCTCCTCGAGCGTCATCCGCGCGCTGCGGTCGAAACCCCTCGTCGTCTTGCGCGCCGCCAGCGCGTCGTAGAGGCCTCCATCGCGCCGGACAACGGGCAGCTCACGCACGGCCAGGGGTTCGGACAGCGAGTGGAACGGATCCGGGGGCGCGCCGTGCTCGGCCACGAAGTCCTCGAGCAGCGCTTCCGTGACGACGGGGAACTCCCCCTCGTCGGGCGAGCGTCGCAGATCCACGCCGCTCCACTTGGTCATCAGGTAGTGAAGCGCGCCGTAGACGTTCCAGCTCGCGTTCGAAAGCGCCTCGTCACGAGCCCGTAGGCGCACCAACTCCTCCTCGTCGTCGTCGGTGAGGAGCACGCCCTTGCGCGCGAGCTCGAGCACACGCTCCTGATCCTCGGGCGCGACGTCGACCCAGTCGTGAGACGGGATCGAGAGCGCCAGTCGCAGATCATCCTCCGCGATGGGACATTCCTCACCGCGAAGCAGGGAGATGGCATAGATCTGCTGCGCCGGGACGAGGCGCGCCTCGCCGCGGACGAACGCTTCGAGGTCCGGGACCGGCCCGTCTAGGCAGTGGAAGAAGACGTAGACGGTCCGCCTAGCCTGCGGCACCGTCCTCGCTCTCGGCGATGGGGACCAGCGGCATCGCGAAGCGAACGAGCATGTAGATCTGGTCGAACGGCGGCGAATTCGGCGAGCCTCCGTACTCGTCCAGCCAGGCTGTCCAAGAGGCGAGCTCCCTGCACAGGTCCCGGGGCGGCTTCCACGGCTCGTCGTACGGGAGCTCTGCCCCCGCCTGCTGCCGCGCCTCCGCAAACGCCTCGTCCAGCTCTGCGAGCTCCGGATCGTCCTGGCCGAAGTACGTGCGCCTCTCGTCGGGGTCGAATGCAGCCCTGAGGAGAAACTTCCTAAGCAGGGCGACGTCGTTCCCGCCCGTTCCAGATCCATTGTTGGCCATTTCGGCTCCTTCGTTCGCTTGTGATCGGGGGTCTAACGCTTCTCGGGCCGTTCGTCAAGCCGTTCGAGCGCGGCGCGCGTTCTCTGGGCAGCAACCACGTTGCCCTTTTGCTCGTAGAGATCGATCGCACGCACCATGGGCTCCTTGGCGTCCTGCGGCCTCCCGAGCAGGCGAAAAACGTCGGCAAGGTCGGTCAGTGCGTCCGCGCGGAGGTCGATCCAGTCGCTTCGGTCCGCGAGCTCGATTGCCTCGCGTGCCATCGTCTCCGATCTCGCCTCGCCGCGTGCGGCCAATACCCGAGCCTGCGCCCCACGCCAGATCACCTGGGAGGCCAGGTCCTCGCGCAAAGCCGTCTCGGCGCTGATTACGGCATACGGCTCCGCTTCGTCAAACCGTCCCTGCTCGCAGAGCACCCGGGCGAGCATCGCCGCAATGGTCGAAAGGAACGACCGCTCGCCGAGCTGCTCGAGCTGCGAATAGCTTCCGCGCAGCTCTCGCTCAGCCGCCGCGAGGTCGCCGGCCAGCACTTCCATATACGCGCCGAACATGGATCCCCCGCCCAGGAGCCCGAGCCCGAGCTCGTCGACTATGCGTCGGCTGCTGCGCCTCAGCTCTTCCGCCTCGTCGAACTCGCCGTGCGCGGCCAGAAGCACACACAGGACTTCCTGAACCTCCCCCTTGAGCATGAGGTTGTCGGCGTCCTCGAGGATTGCGCGGCAGCGACGGATCGCCTCCTCGACCGGAGTAGGACCAAGCTGAGCGACACGGCAGAGGCTCCCGAGGATCGTCGCCACCTTCCGTTGGTCTCCCGCACTGCGTGCATGCACGAGCGCGCGCTCCAGAACCGACTCCATCTCGCCGAGCCGCAGGCGCATCCACAACACCCAGGACACAAGCAGCCACGCGTTCGCCAGCCCGGCCTCGTCCTGGGCCGCCTCGAAGACCTCGACCGCTCGATACCCCTCAGCAAGCGCATCCTCGATGTCGAAGTCGGGATCGATGAACATGCGCACCGTCATCCGTTCGAGTCGTGCTCGCTCTGACAGCGTCTCATCGCCGGCCCCTTCGGCGGCCTCGACGGCCGTGCTGAGCACATTGTCCGCCTCGCGCAGGTCACCGCGCTCGCGGAGCGCGATCCCGAGGTCGACGAGCACGGGGACGTGCGGTGTTTCACCTTTTCCGAGAAGCGACGCGGCCCGCTCGAGCAGATTGACGGCAGCAGGCATGTCGCCGCGCGTGAGCGCTCGCCTGCCCGCGGCCGCCAGCCTGCTGCCGCCACGGAATGCAATCGACCGTGCAGACTCGTCGATGCGCCCGAGTTGCACCCGGTAGTCGAACGCCCGCTCGAGGTGGTATCCGAGCAGCTCCTCGTACTCGCCCGCGCGAGCGCCAGCCACGTCCACGAGCCAGGCCGCGAAGCGCTCGTGCAGCTGCGCGCGCAGCTCCTTCGGAATCGAATCGTACGCCGCCTCACGCATCAACGCGTGCCGGAAGCGAAAGCCGTCCTCTCCGGCGAGGGCTGCCTTGTCGGGACGGATGAGCTCCTTCCGAACGAGCGACTGCAGACATGTCCCCACCCGCTCGCGCGCCGGACCCTCCGCGAGCGCCCGGACGGAGCCCGGGTGGAAGACCGTGCCCTCCACAGCAGCCCGCTCGATCACGTGTCGCTCGTCGCCCTCCAGCCGGTCGAGGCGGGCGGCGATGAGCGCCTGGATGGACGGTGCCATCCGCACGCCGGAAAGATCGCCCAAGGCCACCCACCGACCGTTGTCGGGGCGCAGCAGCCCGTCGTCCATCAGCATGGACAGCGTCTCTTCGACGAAGAGCGGATTGCCTTCGGCGGCCTCCTGAATTCGAGACGCCACGGCGGGTTCGAGCGTTGCCTCGCCGAGCAGGTTTTCGATCAGCAGCTCTGACTGGCCCGGCGACAGGGGCTCGAGCGTGAGCGTGACCGAATTCTCCTTGCGCGACGTCCAGCCCGGCCGCAGCTCGAGCAGCTCGTGTCGAGCCATCGTGAGGAGCACCAGCGGCGCCCCGTGCGAGCGATCGGCGAGGTATTCGATCAGGTCGAGCAGCGTCGGCTCGGCCCAGTGGAGATCGTCGAGCACGACCACGAGCGGCCGCGTTCCAGCGAGCGTCTCGAACAGCCTGCGCACGCCCCAGAACCCTTCTTCGGCGGCCGCTCCTGCCTCCACGAACCCGATCAGCTCCGCGACACGCTCAGCGGCGATTGCCCCGGACTCCGTGCTCGCGAGTGCTACGCCGATCTTCTTCGTTGCGACATCCGGGTCGTCGTCGTCGGCGATGCCCACTGCCTGGCACACGACTTCGAGGATTGGCCAGAAGGTGATGCCCTCGCCGTACGCGAGGCAGCTCCCCGACAGCACCGTCGCGCGGGGGGCGATCGCCTGAAGTGCCTCCGCAGCCAACCGCGACTTGCCGACCCCCGCGGGGCCGAGAATCGTCACCAGATAGCAGCCGGCCTCCTCTACCGTGCGCTCGAACGCCAGCCTCACCGCCTCCAGCTCGCGTTCCCGCCCGACCATCGGTGAATCCAGGCGGCGCGCGTGCCCGGCCGCATGCGGGATCACCTCGAGCAGCCGATACGCAACGACGGCCGCGCGCTTCCCCTTGAGCTCGAGTTGCTCTACCGCGTCGGCAGCCACCGCATCACGTGCGAGGCGATACGTCTGCTCTCCGATCAGGATCTCGCCCGGGGCCGCGGATGTCTGCAGGCGTTGGGCGACGTTGACCGCATCCCCTGCAACGAAGGATTGGGCGTGACCCGGATCGCTCGCGATTACCTCGCCCGTGTTGACGCCGATGCGCACGGCGATGTTCAGCCCGAAGGCACGCTCGAGCTCCTCGTTGAGGCGCGCGACGGCGTCCCGCAGCTCGACGGCGGCTCGTACCGCTCGCACCGGGTCATCCTCGTGGAGGGTCGGGATGCCAAAAACGGCCATCACGGCGTCGCCGATGAACTTCTCGACGGTGCCGCCGTGACGCTCGAGAACTATGCGCGCCTCGCCGAAATACCGTGACAAGACCCTGCGCACTTGCTCCGGGTCGTGGTGCTCGCCCATCCCGGTCGAGTCGACGACGTCGCAGAACAGCACCGTGACCGTCTTTCGCGCCTCCGCAGCGGGGGACGCCGATACCTCCTCGAATGCGTATCCGCACGCATTGCAAAAGCGCGCAGCAGGTGGGTTCTCGGTGCCACAACGAGAACACGCAGCCACGGTTCCACCGTACGCGATCGAAAGGACGGGCGGGGGAGAGCCAACCGCCCGAGGCGTGTGGGTCGCTAACCGACGCCAGCGAGCAGGAACGCGCGCGACTCTCTGATCATCTCGCGTGCGATCACGAGGCGCTGGATCTCCTGCGTCCCCTCGTAGATCTGCGTGATCTTCGCATCGCGCATGAAGCGCTCGACCGGGTACTCCCTGATGTAGCCGTAGCCGCCGAGGATCTGGACGGCGTCGGTCGTCACCGCCATGGCGACGTCACCGCACTTGAGCTTCGCCATCGCCGACGCCTTCGTCAGCTCCTGGCCGTCCACTCCAGCGTCGACCATCTGCCCGAAGCGGTAGAGCAGGCCGCGTGCCGCCTCGCATTCCGTCTCCATGTCTGCGAGCTTCGCCTGGATCAGTTGATGCTCCGCGATCGGCTTGCCCATCGTCTCGCGAGTCTTCGCGTACTCGAGCGCGTAGTCGGTTGCGCCCTGCGCGATGCCGAGCGCCTGCGCCGCGACGCCGGGACGCGAGCGGTCGAGGATGCGCATGGCGAGCCGGAACCCGTCCCCCTCGGCGCCCAGGCGGTTGCCGGCCGGGATCCGGCAGCCGTCGAAGGCCAGCTCACCGGTGGTCGAGCCCGAGATTCCCATCTTCGGTTCCAGTCGCGTCACCTCGAAGCCAGGCGTGTCCGCCTCGACGATGAAAGCGGAGATGCCGCTGTGACCCGCGTCCGGATCCGTCTTCGCGAACACCGTGTACGGGCCCGCTACGCCGGCGTTCGTGATGAACCGCTTCGACCCGTCGAGCACGTATTCGCCGCCGTCCAGCCGGGCGGTCGTCCGCATGGCCGCCGAGTCCGATCCCGAGCCTGCTTCCGTCAGGGCGTAGGCACACAGGATCTCGCCTGAGGCGAGCTGCGGCAGCCAGCGTTCCTGCTGCTCACGGGTTCCATCCAGCTTGATGCCCAGCGAGCCCAGCTCCTGGACGGCGATGATCAGCCCGCTCGTGGCGCATACCTTCGAGAGCTCCTCGATGGCCACGAGCGCGAGCAGGGCGCCGGTGCCGGTCCCACCCCACTCCTCGTCGAACAGAAGCCCGAAGATGCCCTGCTCGCGGAACAGCTCGACTACGTCCCACGGGAACTCGTGCGACTCGTCGATCTCCGCCGCGCGCGGGGCGATCCGCTCGCGGGCAAGGGTCCGCACGAGCTCGCGCAGCTCGCGCTGCTCCTCGGTCAGCACCTCGTACGGCACGCGGCCAGTCTACGCAGCAGGCTTGTGACAGACGGCTTCGATGTTGTGTCCGTCAGGATCGAGGACGAACGCGCCGTAGTAGTGCTCGTGGTAGTCGGGGCGAAGGCCGGGAGAACCGTTGTCCTCGCCTCCCGCCGCCAGGGCGGCAGCATGGAACGCGTCGATCGTGGAACGGTCCGACGCGACCAGCGCGACATGCGCTGCGCCCCCGACCGGATCCCTGCGGACGATCCAGAGGCTCGGCTTCCCTTCGGCCCCGAAGCCCGTCCCGTAGCCCTCGAAGTCCATCACGACCCCGTAACCGAGCGGGGCCAGCGACTGCTCGTAGAACGCCTTGCTGGCGGCGTGGTCTGACACGTTGAGAGCGACGTGATCGATCATTCCGAGATCCTTTCCGCGGTAGTGTCGCCCACATGATCCTGGAGAACGGCGTCATTCGCACGATGGACGCCAGCCTGCCGACACAGCGCGCGTTGGCGATCGCAGGGGGTCGTGTAGCGGGCGGCATCGGTACGCACGAGACTGCCCTGGCCAGCCCCGACGTCGTCGATCTCGGCGGCAGGTGCGTCCTTCCCGGCTTCACAGACTCGCACGTCCACTTCGCGACCTGGGCGCTCGCGCTGCGCCAGGTGCGGCTCGAGGGAGTCAGCTCTCTGGGCGAGGCGCTCGAACGCGTCGAGGCGGCCGTCGCAGGCGTGCCGGCGGGAAACGTCCTGCGCGGATTCGGCTGGCGGGACGCGGACTGGGCCGAGGCGCCGACCAAGGAAGCACTCGACGCGGTATCGGGCAGCGTCCCGGCCGCGCTCTTCGCACACGACTACCACTCGCTGTGGGTCAACTCCGCCACGCTCGCCCTCGCGGACGGCGATCTCGAGGTCGCGGGCGGTGTCGTGGAGCGGGACGAATCAGGGGAGCCGACGGGTGTCCTGCGCGAGGAGGCTGCATGGCAGTTCAGGGAGCGCTACCTCACCGCGCCCGACGACGAGTACGTGGACGCGATGCGCGAGGGCTTGCGGGTGGCCGCCGCCCGCGGAGTGACAGCGGTGCACGACAAGGACGGCTGGCTCGGCGCAGCTCGCTTCTGGGGGCGGCTCCACGAGCAGGAGGTGCTGACGCTGCGCGTGTGGCAGTCCCTGCCTCACGAGCATCTCGACGGCGTGGTCGAGGCGGGGCTGCCGCAGGGGCTCGGCGATTCCTATCTCAGAGTCGGTTACCTCAAAGCGTTCATGGATGGCACGCTCGGTTCGCAGACTGCGCGCATGCTCGATGGCTCCGGAGTGGAGATCACGAGCGGCGAGCAGCTGGCGGACATCGTCACGCGCGCGGCCGCGGCGGGCTGGCCAGTGGCAGTACACGCGATCGGCGATCTCGCCAACCGCGAGGCGCTCGATGCGTTCGAGCGGACGCAGGAGCTTTGGCGCCCACGCGGGCTGCGTCCTCGCATCGAGCATGCGCAGTGCGTCGCCGAGGAGGACCTCCCTCGTTATGCCGCTCTCGGCGTCGCCGCCTCGGTCCAGTTCAGCCATGCCCCGTCCGATCGCAACCTCGCGGAGCGGTTCTGGAGCGATCGCCTCGCCGGCACGTACGCGTTCCGTACCCTCGTCGACTCCGGCGCACTCGTAGCCAACGGATCCGACGCGCCGATCGAGGAGCTCGATCCATGGGCCGGGGTGTGCGCGGGAGTCTTGCGTACGCTCGACGATCGTCCCGCGTGGCGTCCCGAGGAGGCGGTCACGGTCGAGCAAGCGCTGGCGGCGACGATCGTCGCTCCGGCGTGGCTCTCAGGGGACGAGCGCCGGCGCGGGAAGCTGCTTCCCGGCTACCTCGCCGATCTCGTAGTGCTCGATCGGGACCCGCTCGACTGCGATCCTGTGGACCTGCCCGGCATAGCCGTGGTGGCGACGATGGTCGGCGGCCGCTGGGTGCACAACCCGCCTCCGTGGAACTGACGCCGTCCGTTTCGGACAGGTCCTAGTGCCTGGCACTGAGTTGTGCCAATTCTGTGCCGATCGATCCACAGGGCGGCGACCGCAACGGGCGCGTCTACAATGATCGTCGTGGCGATGCGCACGATGAAGGACATCCACGACGAGACGTGCGCGGTGGCTTGCTGCGCCGACATCATCGGCGCCAAGTGGACGGCGCTGCTGCTGCACGACCTGTCCGAAGGCCCGCGCCGCTTCTCGGAGCTCGAACGGGCGTGCCCCGGCATCAGCCCGCGCACGCTGTCCGAGCGCCTCCGCCAGCTGGAGCAGGAGGCGATCGTGGAGCGACACAGCTATGCGGAGGTTCCGCCGCGCGTCGAATATGAGCTGACCGCGAAGGGCCAGGCACTGCTGCCGATCATCGACGCGATGCGCGAGTTCGGCCACGCGTGGCTGGTGCCCGAGCACCAGCACGTGCACCGCTAGCCGCTAGCGCAGCTCGCCGAGCGCCACGAAGAGCTCGCGCACGGTGCGGATCCCGAGCGGGATGTACTCCGAAGGCAACCGCTCGTTCGGCGCATGGACGTTCGACTCGAGGAGACCGAAACCGGTCATGATCGTCGGCACGCCACGATCGACGATCGCCCCAAGCACCGGCATGGTGCCCCCGGCGCGGACGAGCAACGGCCGTACGCCCATCTCACGCTCGAACGCCTCGAGCCCAAGCTGGAGCGCAGCGACTTCAGGATCAACCATGCCCGGCCGGCTGCCTCTGACGTACTCGAGCTCCACCGTAGCGCCAGGCCGTGCGGCAGCCTCGATCAGCTCCGTGACCGCACCCGCGATGTCGTCCGGATCCTGGCCCGGCGCCAGCCGCAACGTGAAGTTGGCATGGGCGCTGGAGATCAGCGTCGTATTGAGGATCGGCTTGCCGGCGTGGATCCCGTTGACCTCGGCCGACGGCTCTGCCCAGGTGCGCCGGTAGAACTCCTCACCGGCGCGCTCGTCGTAGGGCGTGAGCCCGGCGTTCGCCAGGATTTCGGGGCCTGGCTTGAGCTGCGCCCAGCCGGCGAGCTCCTCCGCCGTCGGCTCGGCGATGCCCGCCCGGAGCGGCTCGGGCAGCCGCCCGTCGCGCGGCAGGATCGCCGACAAGCACTCCATCAAAGCGTGAATCGCGTTCAGACCGGCGTTGCCGTACATGCCTGAGTGCTGATCGCTAGGGCCTGTGCGGACGGTGATGTCGAAGGCGATCAGCCCTCGCGTGGCGATGGTGAACTCGGGCTTGTCGCGCTCCGTCATGCCGCCGTCGAGGATGAGGCAGGCATCCGCCGGGCCGTCGTCCGCGGCCACCCAGTCGCTGATTGCCGTGCCGCCCGACTCCTCCTCGCCGTCGAACGCCACGCGGATGTTCACTGGCAGCTTGCCCTCCGCCGCGAGCGAGCGCACGGCCGACAGAACGATGTAGAGCTGGCCCTTGTCGTCGGCAATGCCGCGAGCGAACAGCCAGCCGTCCCGCTCGGTGAGCGTGAACGGGTCCGACTCCCACGGTTCGAGCGGCGCCGGGGGCTGGACGTCGAAGTGGCAGTAGCAGAGAACGGTCGGCGCCACGTCGGCACCGTTGGATGCGCGCACGTCCCCGATCACGAGTGGCTTGCTGTCCGTCTCGACGACTTCCGCCGTCCCGCCGGCGTCGCGCACGAACCCGGCCACCCACTCCGCCGCACGGTGTACGTCGGCGTCGTGAGCCGAGTCGGCGCTCACGCTCGGAATCGCGATCAGCTGCGACAGCTCGTCGAACCAGGGCTCCGGCACGGGTGGCGAGTCTAGCTTCGGATCGAGCTCATGCGAGAGACGATGAGTGCGTCCGCCGCCTCCTCGCTAGCCGAGTGACCCGTCACCGCCGCGAGAAACGCGTCGCGCTCGAGGGCGTAGAGCTTGACGGGCGTGTGGGCGGTAACCGTGGCTGTGCGCGGCACGTCGCGCAGGAGGGCGATCTCTCCGAAGCCTCCACCCCGACCGAGCGACGCGATGTGCCGGCCGTCAGCGACCACGTCGACCTCGCCCTCGTCGATCACGTAGAAGCGATCGCCTTCGTCCCCTTGCCTGATGATCTCCGACCCGGCCTCGGCCTCGACAGGCACCAGCTGGCGGGCAACCCGCTCGAGCGCCAGCTCAGGCAGCGGCGCGAACATCGGCACCAGCCCGAGCAGCTCGAGCTCGTGCAGCGGCACTACGGCCTCGGCGTCGATGCCGACGATTCGCCTGGCGAGGAGGACAACCACTACAGGCAGGAACAGTCCGACGACAACGAGGGCCCACCGCACCCCGGCCGTCTCCACGAGCAGCGGGGCCAGCAGCGAGCCGACGCCGATCGCCAGATAGAAGACGGTCTCGACGACGCCGAATACGCGCGCCAGCACATCGTCCGGAGCGATCCGCTGCAGCATGGTGAATCCGGCGACGTCGACGAGCGTGTTGCCTACGCCGACGAGAGCAAGTGCGGCCACTGCGACACCGACACTTGGCCACGCGGAGATGGCGACGAGCGGCAGCCCCCAGAGCAGCGCTCCCACGAGCAGTGGTGCGGTGAGACGCGCACGTCCCACGAGCGGCACGATGACCACCGCGCCCAGCAGCGCGCCCAAGCCCACAGCAGCATCGAGCAGGCCGACTCCCCCCTCACCGAGCTCGAGCAGCCCGAGCGCTGTGACGACGATCAGCACGTTGATGCAGCCGGCCGTCAACGCCTGACCGGCGAGGACTCCCGTAAGCAGTCGCAGGTCCGGCGTTCGCCAGGTGACGCCGAAGCCGGCGAAGAGGAACTCCCCGAAAGACGGGTGCCCCGCCGCGCCCGCGACGGGCGGTATCTCCTTGATCGGCAAGACGAGCACGGCCGACCAGAGGAGGGCCACAGCCATCACCACGAGCGTCGCCTCCAGCCCGGATACGGCGAGCACGAGCCCGGCCAGCGCCGGCCCCGCGAACATACCGAGGCCCTCGATCGTCGTGGCGACGACGTTCGCCATCGTCAGCTCAGCGGGGGTCCGCGCGAGCTGCGGGAGCAGCGCCACCTGGGCAGGCCGGAACGCCGTCCCGACGGCTGCCGCCAGACCGGCAAAGACGTACACGAAGAGCGCTGGCGCATCCGCGACGATGACGACGAGAGTCCCGAGCACGAGCACGGCTCGCAGCAGGTCGCTGGCAAACATCACGCGAACGCGCGGGTAGCGGTCTCCCAGCGCCGCCGCCGGTGGCGTCGCGAGCGCGCCGAGCGTTCGCAGGACGAAGATCGCGCCGACCGCCGCAGCACCCCCCTGCTGATACGCCCAGACGCCGAGCGCGATCTGGAATCCGTAATGACCGATGACCGAGCCGGCCCAGGCGATCTGGAGCAACCGGAGCTCACGATTGCGAAAGACCGTCGCGATGGTCGCGAATCCGCCGCCTGTGTCGCTCACGAGCGGCGTCGTAGGGCGCCCTCGAGGATCTCACCGATGAGATCCTCGAACGAGAGCCCGGCAGCGTCGGCGATGAACGTCAGGTCGCCGACACCAGGCGCGAGGCCGGGCAACGGATTGCACTCGAGGAAGTGAGGCACACCCACCGTGTCGACACGGAAATCGAGGCGCGCCACGTCGCGGCACCCTAACGCCTCGAACGCCGCGAGACTCGCCGTTTCGATCGCTGCCAGCTCCTCCGTGGACAGGGCCGCGGGCACGTCGTAGCGAACGAGCTCCTCGAACCGCTGTTTGACCTCGAACGAGTACAGAGGATGCTCCGCCCCATCCAGGAAGACGACCTCCATGGGCGGTAGCACCCGGACGGGCAGGCCCAACAGCCCGACCGTGATCTCACGACCGTTCACGTACTCCTCGCAGAGCACGGGCTGCCGATAGCGCGCCGCCACCTCGCTCGCCTGGCGCCTGAGAGCCGCCTCGTCGAACACGATCGAGTCGCTCGAGATGCCCTTCGACGACCCCTCGTGCACGGGCTTGACGATGGCGGGGAAGCGCAACGCCAAGGGCAGCGGATCGTCGGCGGCGCTCAGCACGAACCCACGCGGGGTGGCGATGCCCGCCGCGCGGACGAGCGTGCTCGCGATCGGCTTGTCGAGCGTGATGCCGAGCGTGACGGCGTCGCTGCCCGTGTACGGGATGCCCAGCAGCTCGAGTAACGCCGGCACCTGGGCCTCGCGGCCACGCTGGCCCTTGCCCTCGGCGATGTTGAAGACGACCTCGACCTCGGTCGCCACCAGAGCGGCCGGCAGGGTGCGGTCGGCTTCCAGCTTGACGACGTCGTGGCCGTGGGACGCGATCGCGTCCGAGATCGCCTCGATCGTCTCCGGAGAATCGAACTCCGCGTCCTCGTCGCCTCCCATTGAGTTGGGGCCTCGAACGTTGTAGACGAACCCGACTCGCATGCGAGTCAACCCTACGACTCAGGCAGCCTCCGGAGGAACTCAGCCGCCTGCTTGGCCGGGATCGATCCGGGCTCGGCCCGCTGCGCGAGCCTGAACTGGCGCTTCGCGTCCTCGACGCTTCCCATCCACACGAGCAGCAGGCCGAGATGAAAGCGCACGGTTGCCGCTTGCGGGAAGCGACGCGTCAGCGGTCCCAGGCGCGAGAACGCCTGCGCAGGCCGATCCTTGGCGAAGTGGCCCACGGCCACCGCCGTGAGCGCATCGGCGTCTTTCGGGCTCAGCGCGGCAGCGCGCTCGAACTCCCGCCGCGCCGAGACGGGACGTCCCAGCCGTTGTAACGCGGCGCCGAACAGCAAGTGATCGCGCGTGTCCCCACCGTCTGCACGTCGCCGCAGGAATGCGTATTGCTCCGGTGGGCTCAAGCGCTTGAGCGACGCTGGCGAGGCAAATGACGGCACGAACGTCGGCAAGCCCGGCACAGGCAGCTCGGGTTGGAGAAAGTCGCCGGCGCGCACCGCGTACAGCGAGTCGGGCTCTGCCAGCCTGGCCAGCCTCCAGGAGCGCTCGGCCTCGGAAGGCTCCCCTTGCCAGAACTGCCCAAGGCCGAGCGCGAGCTGCGCCGCACCGCTGTTCTCGTTGTCGCGGCCGATCTCCTGGAGACGCTGGAAGCCTTCGGGCCACGCGGAGAGCGCCGCTCCCACCTGGGCCTCCACAGAGGGGTAGCGCGCGAAGATCGCCTCGGCCTGTCGACGACGGCCGCGCTCGTACTGCGCGGCGGCGCGTCGGAGCGCCTTCGCCTCCGGATCGGTGCGCACACCGAGATCGAGCACGAGCGGCGGAGCGCCCGGCCGCGGCTGCGTGGTTCTGTCGTCCGCCGGGTCGGTGGCCGTCAACGCAGTGGCGGCGATCGTCACGCCGGCAGCCGCCGCGGCCGCGGCGGCGGCGATCAGGCTGACCCGTGCTCGAGGACTCATGCCGCGCGACGATACCCGGCTCGCGGAAACCCCTCCTGCGGTCAACCAGGGCCCCCTATGTTCAGGGTAGCCAGGCCCGGCGACCGTCTTCGTGCCGGATGTGCGACAAGAGTGGCGCCGGCCGCGACCCTGGCGCCGGTCGCTATATTTTCGATACCAATGGCGACCTACCGAGAGCTTCTGCAGCAGGTTCGCGACCAGATCGCCGAGATCGGCATCACCGATGCGGCGCGGCTGCTGGAGAGCGACGATCGCCCGCTCGTCGTCGACGTGCGCGAGCGGCACGAATGGGACGAGGGCCGGCTACCCGACGCCGTCCATATCCCCCGTGGCTCGCTCGAGTCCCGGATCGAGCGAGCTGCACCCGAACGCTCGACGCCGATCCTGGTCTACTGCGGCTCCGGCACGAGGTCCGCGTTCGCCGCCAAGACGCTCGAGGACCTGGGCTACGACCACGTGACGAACCTGGAGGGCGGCATCACCGAGTGGAAGCGCAGCGGCCTGCCGGTGGTCATCTCGGAATCGCTCGCACCCGCGCAGCGCACCCGCTACAGCCGCCACCTGCTGATCCCCGAGGTCGGCGAGGAAGGCCAGCTTCGGCTGCTCGATGCGCGCATCCTGCTGATCGGCGCCGGTGGGCTCGGGTCACCCGCCGCCCTCTACCTGGCGGCAGCCGGTGTCGGGACGCTCGGCATCGTCGACGACGACGCGGTCGACGCGTCGAACCTCCAGCGGCAGATCGTCCACTCGACGGACCGCCTCGGAGAGCCGAAGGTCGAGTCCGCCAAACGCACGATCGAAGCGCTGAACCCCGACGTCACCGTGCGCGCGTTCCGGGAACGACTCACCTCCGACAACGCCGACCGCATCCTCGACGAGGGCTGGGACGTCATCGTCGACGGGGCGGACAACTTCCCTACGCGTTACCTCGTGAACGACGCGTCTGTCTGGCACGGCATTCCCGTCGTTCACGGCTCCATCTTCCGGTTCGAGGGCCAGGTGACGGTCTTCGAGCCGGGAGAAGGGCCGTGTTATCGCTGCCTGTTCCCGCAGCCGCCGCCGCCGGAGCTCGCACCCAGTTGCGCCGAGGGTGGCGTGCTGGGAGTGCTGCCCGGCATCATCGGCTCGCTGCAGGCCAACGAGGCGCTCAAGCTCGCGCTCGGCATCGGCGACCGGCTCACCGGCCGGCTGCTGCTGTTCGATGCGCTCGCACCGTCGTTCACCGAGGTCGCGCTGCGCAAGGATCCGGAGTGCCCGGTCTGCGGCGAGTCGCCGACGATCACGGAATACATCGACTACGTCGAGTTCTGCCAGCGGGCGGGCACGCACGCGTGAGCACGGTTCGCATCCCTCCCCCTCTCCGTGACGCAACCGAAGGGCAAGCCCTGGTCGCGGCTGAAGGCGGGACGATCGGCGACCTGCTCGACGATCTCGTGTCCCGCTACCCGGCACTCGACGGCCAGTTGAAGCACGCCAACGTGTACGTGGACGGCGAGGACATCCGGGTACTCGACGAGCTCGAGACGCCGGTCAACGCCGCCTCGACCGTAATCCTCCTGCCGGCGATGGCCGGTGGGCTCTAAAGCACTCGCTCCCTCGCTGCTCGACCTCGTCGGCTCGACGCCCCTGGTCGAGCTGTCTCGGCTCGCGCCGCCGGGCACGCGTCTCTACGCGAAGCTCGAGGGCCAGAACCCGACCGGGTCGACCAAGGATCGCGTGGCGAAGGCGATGATCGAGGCCGCGGAAGCGTCGGGCGAGCTTCAACCCGGTCGCGAGCTGCTGGAGCCGACGAGCGGCAACACCGGCATCTCGCTGGCGCTCGTCGCCCGCCTCAAGGGCTATCGGCTCACGTGCGTCATGCCGGAGAACGCCACGGAGGAGCGCAGGCGCCTGCTGCGGCTCTACGGCGCCGAGATCGTGGACTCCCCGGCAGCCGAAGGCTCGAACGGCTCAGTTCGCGTGGCGCTCGAGCTGGCAGAGCGCGAGCCGCGCTACTTCATGCCGTTCCAGTACGCGAACGAAGCCAATCCACGCGCCCACTACGAGGGCACGGGAGCGGAGATCGCCGAGGCGCTCGACCGCGTCGACTGCCTCGTCGCGGGCCTGGGAACGGGAGGCACGCTGATGGGCGCCGGAGAGCGGCTGCGGGAGACCTTCCCCGACATCGTCGTGGCGGCCGCGGAGCCGCTGCCGGGAGATCCCGTGATGGGGCTCCGCTCGCTCGAGGACGGCTATGTGCCGCCGATCCTCGACGTGTCGAAGCTCGACCGCAAGCTGCTCGTCTCGAACGCCGAGGCGGCCGCGGCAGTACGGCTGTTGCTGGAGCGTGAGGGCCTCTTCGCCGGCGTTTCCTCGGGAGCCGTGGTCCACGTGGCTCGGCGCCTGGGACACGAGCTCGGTGAGGGCAGCGTCGTCGTGTGCATCCTCGCCGACAGCGGCTGGAAGTACCTGTCGGCCGACTTCTGGGGGGCGTCGGACCCGGAGGCGGCGATGGAACACGGCCACTGGTGGTAGTACCCGAAAAGATCAGGCGCCGGCTCGAGCAGCACGCCGCAGAAGAGGCGCCGAACGAGGCCTGCGGCCTGCTGGTCTTCCGCGGCGGCGAGGCGGTCCGCTACGAGGCCGGGCGGAACCTCGCAGCGTCGCCGTACCGCTTCGAGCTCGACGTCGACCCCGAGGTGTGGTTCCTCGAGGACGACGGCTTCGAGCTCGCCGTCTTCCACTCGCACCCGACCGACTCGGCGCGACCCTCCCGGACGGACCTCGCCAACATCGGCCTCTGGCAGGACCGGCCCTACTTCATCCTTTCCCGCGCGACCGGTGAGCTCGCCGCCTGGTCGATCCGCGACGGAAGCGCCGAGCCGCTGTCGATCGAGCCTGGCTAGCCCGTGACCTTGAACGACCCCTTCATGTTGAAGGCGTGCGGGTCACACACAAAGCGGTAGGTCCCCACCTTCAGCTTCACGGTGACGGTCTTCTTCCCGGTGAAGCCGACAGTCGTGACAGCCTTGTTGATGCCAGGACCCTTCAGGCGGTAGTTGTGAATGGCCGACTTGTCCTGGACGGCGAGGTTGTACGTCCCCGCCTTCGTCGTCGCCAGCTTCTTGCCGGCGGGGTTCTTGGTGGAGATCACGAAGCCCGGACCGACCGATCCGTTCAGCACCTTGTTCTTGGGCGTCGCGATGCCGGCGAACGCGATCGCGGCGATCGCAAGACCGGCGGT
The DNA here is from genome assembly GCA_963704335.1 of uncultured Actinomycetes bacterium. Lineage (GTDB taxonomy): Bacteria > Actinomycetota > Thermoleophilia > Gaiellales > Gaiellaceae > PALSA-612. Next base: position 2,228,068 of record OY969889.1, on the reverse strand, counting down.
CGTAGCGGTGAGCAGTCGCATAAGGGCCTCCCAAATGTCGTGGGCGAACTCGTCATGCGAGGATACGCGAGCAACCGACGAATGGATGTCCACAGAATCACGACCGGGCTGTGGCGCTGGACCGCCTTCCACGAGGAGTGGAGGAAGATCGTGGGCTGCGTGTACCTCGAGACCGACGACGCCACGCTCCTCGTCGACCCGCTCGTGCCCGCCGAAGACTCCGAGCGCTTCCTCGAGCATCTCGACGCCGATGTGGAGCGCGCTGGCACCGACGTACACGTCCTGCTCACGATCTACTGGCACGTGCGCAGCGCGGGCGAGCTTGCCGAGCGCTACGACGCGCAAGTCTGGGCCCCTGCACGCAGCGCTCTGCCCGTCGAGCGGCGGCTGAAGCTCGCGCCGAACGCCGTTCGGCCCGGCGACCCGCTGCCGGGCGGCATCGAAGCGCACGCGTCCGGCCGCGCCTCAGAGCTCGTTTACGGCGTGCCGCAGCAGCGTGCCATCGTCGTCGGGGACGTGCTGCTCGGAGATCCGCTCCGCATCTGCCCGCCAGGCTGGGTTGGCAAGGGTGGCCAGAAGGCAGTGCGAGACGCCCTGCGACCGATACTCGAGCTGCCGCTCGACCGCGTGCTCGTGTCGCACGGCGATCCCGTGCTCCGCGGTGGCCACGCCGCCCTAGCGGCGGCGCTGGGCTAGACCGGCTGCGCCGAGACGGCGCTGCGCTCGAGCAGCTCCAGAAAGGCCTTGAAGAACTCGGCCAGGTCCTCCACCCGCGGGCCGAGACCATCGACCCGTCCACGACATCAGGGCCGTCCACGAACTCGCCGCCCGCCGCTTCGATGTCGGGCGCGAGCGGCGGATACGCCGACACCTTGCGGCCGCGCACGTAGCCGCCAGCGGCGGGCACCTGCACACCGTGGCACATGTGACCTACGGGCAGCTCCGAGTCGAAGAAGTGCGCGACGATCCTCTGGACGTCCGGGTCGTTGCGAATGACCTCCGGCGCACGGCCACCCGGGATGAGCACGCCGGCGTAGCGCTCCGGCTCCACCTCCGCAAAGGCGAGATCCGACTGGAGCCCGCGGCCCGGCCGCTCGACGTAGGTGTCCCAACCGGGCTCGAAGTCGTGAACCACGAGCTGAAGCCGCTTGCGCTTCGGGGCCGCGACGTCGACGTCGTAGCCAGCCTCCCGCAGGCGGTAGAGCATGTAGTAGACCTCGAGCTCCTCGCCTGCATCGCCGGTCAGGATCAGCACTCGCTCCATGGCTCTAGTCTAGGTGGGGTGGAGGATCTGACGCAGCTGGCGACACGGTTTTCCGCGGTCTACACGGGAGCGATCGCCGACGTGCTCGACCGCGCGGCACGCTTCGAGCAAACGCTCCCCAGCAGGATCAGGCCTCTCCGCCAGGGCATGCGCCTGGCAGGACCTGCGTACACCGTCGAGGGACACCCCCGCCCGGATGCCGACTACGACGAGTCCATCCGTGCCACGCTCGAGATGCTCGGCGCTGTCCCGGCCGGCCACGTCGCCGTCTATCAGACGAACGGGGAGGCGTCGGCCCACCTCGGCGAGCTCTCGGTGACGTCACTGAAGTCGAGAGACGTAGCCGGCGCGGTGATCGACGGCGGCTGCCGTGACATCGAGTTCATCCTCCGCGAGGGGTTCCCGGTCTTCTGCAGCCATGTGACGCCACAGGACTGCACCCACAGGTGGCAGGTCACCGGCCACGGTGACCTCGAGATCGAGATCGGAGGGGTTCACATCGCTCCGGGCGACTGGGTCGTCGCGGACGAGGATGGTTGCGTGGTCGTGCCCCGGGATCTCGTTGCCGACGTACTGGAGCAGGCAGAGGCAATGGCTAATACGGAGAACGAGATCCGCGCCGCCGTCCGCGAGGGCGCCACACCGCTCGAGGCCTACGAGCGCTTCGGAACGTTCTAGCCCTCCCCCGGTTCGCCGCTCTCGCCGGACTCCGACTCGACCGGCGTGAACTCCACTTCGAGGCGCTCGATGCGCGTGCCCTCCACCTCGACCACCTTGAAGTGCGTGCCGTCGTGCGACACCTCGTCCCCGGGCTCTGGAGCGCGGCCGATCAACCCGAACACGAACCCCGCCATCGTGTGGTAGTCGTCCACCGGCAGCTGCCGGTGGAACTGCTCGTTGAAGTCGTCCACGGAGAACGTGCCGGAGATGCGTATGCGCCCGTCCGCCAGTTCCTCCACCGACTCGTCGGGCAGGTCGAACTCGTCCTCGATCTCGCCCACGATCTCCTCCAGGACGTCTTCGAGCGTGACGATGCCCTCCGTCGTCCCGTACTCGTCCACGACGACGGCCATGTGCTCCTTGGCCCGGCGGAAATCGTGCAGCAGCGCCGCCAGGTCCTTCGTCTCCGGGACGACGTGGGCCGGCCGCAGCAGCGACTCCACGTCGACGTCCTCGAACCGCCCGTTGGCGTTGACCGCGCGCATGAGGTCGCGGACGTGGAGGATGCCGATGACGGTGTCCAGCGAGTCCCGGTACACGGGGTAGCGCGTAAATGGCGCCTCCATGGCGGCGGCCAGGCACTCCGCGGGCGGCAGGTCGATCGACAGCGCGACCACCTCGGGCCGCGGCACCATGACGTCGGACACCTCCTTGTCCGCGAAGTCGAAGACCTTGTAGAGCATCTCTCGCTCCTCCTCTTCGATCTCGCCCGTCTCCTCCGCGTGCGCGACGATCATGCGGATCTCCTCCTCCGAGTGGGCGATGATCCCCGCCGGAGCCGGCTCGATGCCCACGAGCCGCGTCATCGCGTTGGCCGACGCCTGGAAGAACCACACGACGGGATAGGAGACGATGTAGACGCCCTCGATGGGCAGCGCCACCCAGAGCGCCGTCTCCTCGTTCTTCGTCAGCGCAATGGCTTTCGGCACGAGCTCGCCCAGCGTCACGTGGAGGTACGTGACGAAGGCGAACGCGATGACGAACGCGACGCCGTGCGACAGCGGCCCGTCGATCCAGTTGGCGACTATCGGCTCGGCGACGATACCGAGGAGGATCGAGAACGCCGTGATACCGAGCTGGACGGTGCCGATGAAGCGCACCGGGCTGTCCATGATGCGAATGGCGATCCTCGCGCGCCTCATGCCCCCGTCGGCGAGCTCCTGCAGACGCGAGCGTCGCGCCGTCACGAGCGCGTACTCGGCCGCGACGAAGAACCCGTTCGCGACCACGATGCCGAGAACGAGAAGGATCTCTAGAGGTATCGTCACGCCCCGTCCTCCGGGGCGCGCGTACTGGGCGGCAGCTCGTCGTCCAAGATGCTTCGAGCGCAGTATAGGAGAGCAGAGCGGCTGGCCTCCGCGCGCGGGACAAAACAGCTCGCCGGGTTGACGTATACGAACATACGTTCTATTCTCACTCGATGCGAGTCGAATACCGGGAAGAGCCGTGCAAGTCCGCGCTCAACCGCGTCAAGGGCATGCCGTTCGCCTGGTCGCTCAACCCGTACATGGGCTGCGTGCATCGCTGCACGTTCTGTTACGTCAGGGCGTTCGAGCGCCGGGCGGACCGGCCGTCCGGCGACGCGTACGGCCTCTCGATACGCGTCAAGGTGAACATCGCCGAGGTGCTGCGCACCGAGCTCGCGCGCAAGTCCTGGCGCGGCGGAACGATCGCCATCGGCGCGGCGACCGACCCGTACCAGCCTGCCGAAGGACGCTACCGGCTCACCCGCGGCTGCCTGGAGGCGCTCGCGGCCGCGCCCAACCCCTTCCACATCGTCACCAGAGGGCCGCTGATCGTGCGTGACGTCGACGTGCTCGCGGAAGCGGCCACACGGGCTGCGGTGAGCGTCAGCTTCTCGGTGCCGACCCTCGACGAGGACGTGTGGCGACGTACCGAGCCCGGAACGGCGCCGCCCCGGCAACGGCTGCGCGCGCTCTCGGTGCTCCGCGAGGCGGGCGTTGACGCCGGCGTCGCAATCGCACCAGTCCTACCGGGCATCTCGGACCGCCCCGAGCAGCTCGAGGAAGTCGTCCGCGAGGCGCGCGCCGCAGGCGCCAGCCACGTCTGGGCAAGCGTCGTCAACCTGCGACCCGGGACGCGCGAGCACTTCCTCGAGCATCTCGCCGAGGACTGGCCCGAGCTGGCACCGTTTTACGAGCGCCTCTACGGGGAGCGGGCCTATCCGCCACGCAAGGTCGAGCAGCGCGTGCGCGGTCTCGTGGCGGAAGCCAGAAAGGAACAACGCTTCCGACGCGGCCGTACGTTGCGCCCGAGGGAGCCGGCCGTCCAACTAACCCTCATTTGACAGGATCGAGGCGTGACACATCTCGTCTTCCTCTGGTCTGCTTCCGGTTACGGCCTGCACGAACGCGAGGGAGAGCCGCCCGAAGTGGGTAGCACCGTCGAGCACGATGTGGGTCGCTTCGTCGTGACGAGGGTTGCCGGCTCGCCGTTACCGGGCGACTCGCGACGCTGCGCGTACCTCCAGCCGGCCTAGGAGGGTCTGGCGGGACGGTGCTCGTCGCCGGGGCGCGCTGGAGGTTGTGATGCAAGGACGCAGGGAGCCCGCGTACTAACCAGTACGTGGGCGACCGAGGACGCCGCAGCGCGGCCTCCAGCGTGATTCCGGCGGCACAGTCACTGTTTCGTCAGACCCTCCTTAGGCAACCGCAGCCGCGGAGTCGGCTGCAACGCAGCCGAGCACGAGCGCTGCCGCCAGGCCGCTCGAATAGCCGCCCGTGGCGATGCCGCCCACGTCCACGCCCGCGGCGTAGAGCCCGTCGACCGGCGTGCCCTCGTCATCGAGCACGCGTGCGTCGCGGTCGACGACGAGGCCGCCGATCGTGTGCGTGACAGAGGCTGTGACGTGCACTGCGTATCGGTAGCCGCTCGGTGCCGAGAACGGAAGCTCGTCGGGATCGACGACGGTGCCGCCTGCTTCCCGCGCCGCGGCGATCCGCTCTGCGACGGTCGTCTCTCGCACCGGCTGATCGAGTGCCTCATCGGCGACGAGGAACCACGCGCGCCCACCGGGCCGCCGCGCGATCTCCTGGACGAGGTCGTTCTCGTGCCACGCAGCGTGGACGCCGTCAACTGCCGCGCCCGTCTCGTCGAGCACGAGCGCGTGACGGCCGTACACCTGTCCCAGGCGCACCCACGACTCCTCGGGAAGCTCGGCGGGCGTGACAGGTAGCGCCCGCCCGTAGAACTCGTCCATGCCCGTCGACGTCGTGGCGCCTCGGTCGCGCGCGAGCACGAGGGCGTCACCGTCGCTCCACGGGTTGGCCCGCAGCGGGAGCGACAGGCGCTGCGCAAGGGCCGCGCCGAAGCCGCCCGTCGCGAGCACCAGCGGCTCGTCGGTCACGTCGCAGACCGGCTCGCCGAGCAGGACGTCGCCCGCATGCCGCAGCAGCGCGGTGACGAGGTCGCGCGGGTTGAACCGCCGGCCGACCGTGCGCGGATTCCCCGTCTCACGGACCACGACCTGTCCCCCGAGCGACTCGAGCCAGTCGAGCCTCTCGTCCACCTGGTCGACGATCAGTTGCTGCAGATCGGCGTCGCCGCCCGGACACTCGGCACGAAAGTCCTCGACCGTCTTGTGGCGCCAGATGACGCCGCTCGAGAGAAGCATCGAGCCTCCGGGCCGCGTGCCCTTCTCGCGCACCGTCGCGTGCCGGCCGAGCTCTCCGAGGCGGGCGGCCGCAACCAGGCCCGCCATGCCGGCGCCGGCTACAACGATTGTCACTCGAGCGAGAAGCCGGGCTTGTGCTCGACGTACTCGAGCCTCACGCGCTCGGGGCCCCACACGAACACCGCGTACGTGTTCGGGGCATCGATGACGTCGGCTACTTCGACGTCCGCCGCTTCCGCTCGCGCCTGCCAGTCTTCGGCGGACTTCACGAGCACGCCGAGATGATTGAGCAGCGGACGCTCCGGACTTCCCGGGTCACCAGGCCAGAGCTCCACGTACGCGCCGGCGATCTCCATCCGTCCATCCCCGGCGCGTGCCAAGCCGAGCGCCTCCCATACGTCCGCCGCGGCTGCCGGATCCCTGGTCGTCAGCGCCACGTGGTGCAGGTCGTAGTCGACGTCCGTCTCCGCCTCGACGAGGCGAATCCAGAGCCCGTCGCAGATCTCGAACCGCTCGCCGTGGCCGGCGGGCAGAGCGCCGAGTGCCTGTTCGAGGCTCGTCACGCGCAATCCGATCTCCGCGAGCGCGCCGGCTTCCCGGGCCGGCTCCTCGGCGAACAGAGTGAGCTTGCCGCGTCGGGCGTTCGAGCCGATCAGCGTGAACCGATCCGTGCGCTCGATGACGTGCATGCCGAGATGCGCCACCGCGAAATCGGCGATCGCGTCACGGTCTGCGACCCAGAGCGCTACGTGGTCGAGCCGCTCGAGCTCCATCCGCCCTAGGCGATCGGCTCGTTTTGCACGTTGTGCGCGGCCGCGTACTCGTTGGTGAGCTTGTTGATCTCCCCCGCGTCCGGGTAGGCGTAGTTGATCTTCACGAACGGCTCCCACTTCTCGGGCAGCGCATCCTCGGGGAAGATCGCCTCGACCGGGCACTCCGGTTCGCATGCGCCGCAATTCCGGGTATAGATGCCGCCGGCCAGCGTGAACGCGTGCTTATCGGGCACGACGGCGCAGAACGTTTCCTCCTCGTCGGCCTCGACCGGCTCGACGGACATCACGCGCCAGAACGTCTCGCGTGTGGCCAGGTACAGCCACCGGATCGGTCGAGTCCGGACGCCGAAGTTCGTCTCGCGGTTGCCTTCCTCCCCCGAGCCGACGACGACGAAGCCGGCGTACGGCGCAACGGCCTCGAGCCAGTCGAGCGCCTCGTGGTCCGTCGATCGCAGCCGCCACGAGCCGGCTCTCGTCGGATCGCCGTCGGAGGCCAGCCAGCCGTCGACGAAGCCGGCGATGTACTCGCGATCTCCTGTCTCCGGCAAGGAGCGCTTGAGGTTGACGGGCGCACGCACGACGCCCGTCCCCGCGTAGCCCGGATGCACGTCGAGGCTCGGCGAGAAGTTGACCTGGTCGAAGAAGTCTTTGAAGCGGGCCACTCGGTCTCCGTAGAGCTGCACGTAATGGAGATGCTCGCCGGAGCGCACCTCCTGCTTGTTCCAACTGCCGTCGCCGAAGACGAGGCCGTGCAGGACACCGAGCCGATGGCTCTCCGAGTCCCGCTTCGGTAGCGCCCGCATCGCCGGCACGAACTGCCCGACGCTGAGCGAGCTCGTCCGCTCGCCGTCCCCGAGCGATCCAGGAGTGCGTGGGCGTCGCCTTGACCGTCTGCCGGAAGCGAGAGATGTTGCGTGTCGTCAGCCGCGTGCCGCCGTAGCGGTCGCGCTCTTCGAACGCAGGAGCGAAGCTGACGTTCACGAGCGGCCTGCGCTGGAACCGCTTGACCAGGGCGGGCTTGAAACCACGGTCCGTCAAGACACGCACCGGCTGGTTCTCGAGCTCCGCGAACGTCCGCACGCCGTACGTGGTCAGGAGCTGTTCCTCAGGGGCGAAGCAGTCGATGCATTCCTCGGGATCGATGACCAGGATCCGCTCGTACTCGTGGATGCAGTCCACGGGGCAGACGTCGACGCACGACAGGTCTTTGATGTCGATGCAGGGCTCGGCAATGATGTATGTCACGTCAGATCCTCATCTCCCTCCGGCCGAATTACTCTACCGGCGAGAGCAGCTCGTCAATCAGGTGGGGTACGCGCTCCGTGAGAGCCGATTTCGCCAGCACCTGATCGAATCCCGCTTCGTGCGCACGTCGCAACCCCGCCGTGTCGGTGTGGCTCGTGAAGCCCACGATGGGGATGTCCGGATACGCGTCGGCGACCTCGTCCGGCTCGATGCGCGAGATGTCCGCGATCACGAGCTCCGGCGTCTCGACCGTGTCGGTCGTGACCAACTGGTGACCCGCGAGCAGCCCGTCGAGCTTGCCCCGGAAGAAGAGGTCGACCCCGGCCAGCAGGATCGTCGCCACAGCCGGAGCCTAGCAACGCCGTGAACGAAGCGGCGCTCGCGGAAGGCATCGAGCTGCTGCGGCGGGGTGAGTACTTCGCGGCGCACGAGGAGCTAGAGACGGCGTGGCGGTCGGCCGCGGCCAGCGAGCGCAACTTCTGCCAGGGGCTCGTCCATGTCGCCGTGGCCTGGTACCAGGCCGGTCGCGGCCGGCAGATCGGCTGCACGAGGCAGCTGGAGAAGGCGGCCCGTCGGCTGTCGCCCTACGCGCCGACCCATCGCGGCGTGGACGTTACGGCCGTTCTCACGCAGGTCGACGCCGCAACGCAGCAGGTCGCTGCAGGCTCGCTCGATCTCGTGCCTGTCGAGATCTAGATCTCGCCGAGGCCGACGCCGTCGAGCAGGCGGTTGACCATGACTCGCAGCCACCAGTCCCGGTGGAAGAAGAGCAGTAGCCCGAGCGCGACGAGGATCGCCCCGCTGACGACGCGGATCACCATGTAGTGGTCGCGGAGCCAGCGGAATGCACCCATGGCGCGCGCGAAGGCGATTCCTGCCAGCACGAACGCCGCGGCGATGCCGGCGGAGTAGGCGAAGAGCAGCACCGACCCGCGCACAACCGTGTCCGAATCGCCGGCGAGCACCAGCACCGAGGCCAGCACCGTGCCGATGCAAGGAGCCGCGCACACCGCGAACGCCGCCCCGAGCAGCGCGTTCGAGCCCGTTCGCCTGGCCCCTTCGAGCATGCCCGGCGCGACGACTCTGTCGGGCCACGGCAGCAGGCCCATGAACGCGAGGCCGAGCACGACGAGGACGAAACCGGCGATCTCGTTCCGCCGACCGGCGTCGACGTAGCCACCGACCGCAGCCGCTCCCGCGCCGAGCGCCACGAAGACGACGGTGAAGCCGATGAAGAACGGGATGCTCGCGATGACGATTCTCTTCGCCACCCCCCGCTCGCCGAGCCGGTTCGCCTCGACCGCCGACACGGCGGACAGGTAGCCCGGCACGAGCGGCAGCACGCACGGCGTGATCACGGAGATGATCCCGGCGAGAAAGGCGATCGGGATGCGCTCGGCCACTACTGATCTAGCCGGGCGAGCTCGTCGTCGATGCGTCGATCGAGCGCCGCGTCCGGAGCCGTCGCCGCGGGTGCGGCTGCACGCCCGCGGCTCCAGCGGACGGCAAGCACTCCGAGGACGACGGCGCCGGCCAAAGCGGCGACAGGCGGGATCACCCACGCCAGGAGATTGAAGCCCCGCTTCGGCGGCGAGGCGAGCACCTGCTCGCCGAAGTCGGCGACGAGCCTGTGCTTGATCTCCGACTTCGTGTCGCCGGCCGCGATTCGCGCCCGGATGAAGTTCCGCATGCGAATGGCGACGGGAGATGACGACTGGTCGAGCGTCGTGTGGCACGTCGGGCAGACGACCTCGCTCTCGATCTCGGCGAGCGTGGGCTGTGATTCGTTGGCAGCCGCCGGCCCTGCCAAGGCGAGCGCGGCAAAGGCGAGGGCTGCGAGAGCCACAAGTCTCATGATGCGAGCGCTCCCTGAATGCCCGCTTCGATCTCCTCCTTGCTCAGCTCGCCCTGAGACCAGGACGCGAGGCGCCCGTCGGGCCGAACGAAGAACGTCTCCGGAAAGCCTGTGAGCCCGTAGTCGTCGAGCAGCCGCCCGGGGCCGTCGTGGACGATGGGATATGAGAGGTTGTATCGGCGTGCGAAGCGCCGGGCGTCCGATTTGAAGTCGTTCGCATCGAGGCCGACCACGACCACGTCCTTCGACCGCCACTTCTTCCACGCCGCCTCTAGCAGGGGCGCCTCTTCCTTGCAGGGCAGGCACCACGAGGCCCAGAAGTTGATCACGACTGCCTTTCCCTGTAGCGACTTCAGGTCGAGTCGACCGGGCCGGTCGAGCCGCTCGAGGTCGAAGGCCGGCGCGACCGGATGATCGCCGCGACGTAGCGCCGCTGCTGCACCACCCTCCGAGTCCCGAACAACGCGCCAGACGAGCACGGCAAGCAGCGCGAGCACGACGCCGATCGCCAGCACCTGGCCGGCCCGGCGCAGGCCGACTGCCATCAGGCGGAGACGATGAACACCGGCGTCCCCACCTTCACGTGACCGAACAGCCACTCAGCGGAGGGGATGGCCATGCGAATGCAGCCGTGAGAGGCTGAGTAGCCGAGCGACGACGGGTCGGGCGTGCCGTGGATGCCTACCGCTGACACGTTGAGCCCCATCCAGCGCGTCCCCAGCGGATTACCAGGCCCCGGCGGCACCGGCTCGAGACCCTCAGCCCAGTCGGACGCCGGCGGGTACCACCAGGGATGGCGCTGCATGTCGACGATCTCGAAGTTCCCGAGCGGGGTCGGGAAGGACGACTGCCCCGTCGCGACGGTGAACGTTCGCGCGAGCTTCGGGTCGCTCTGGATCTTGTAGTACTGGAGCCGCTTCGAGTCACGCCGGATGACGACGGCAGACGTGAAGAACGTGCTCAGGCGCGTTGGGTGCTCGACGCGCGCGGCGGCGGTCACTGGTCCCCGCCGATTCGCGCGCACGGCCTCGACGATCCCAGCGACCGTCGCCTCGCGGCGGATCACGTAGCCGTCGCGCTCAGGGACGAGGCGAGGCTGTAGACCGTTGAGCACGAGCCGTGCATCGCGCATTTCGCGGTCGCGATTCCGCGCCAAGCGGGCCACCCAGGCGCGCACGGCGTCACCGCGAATCGAAACGCCGAGCTGTACCTTGGCACCCGGCTTCGCCCTTCTCGCCCGCGAAACAGCGGACTGGACGTACGCCTTCACGCCGAGCTTCTTCATTGAGACGGAAACGCGCTTGTCCTCGATCGTGACAACGAGCGGCGAGCGCGAGGCGAGCCGCACGGCAGCGAGAGCCGCGGCCGGCGTCAGGCCGCCGACCTGCACACCACCGATCGAGATCCGGCGAGCCAGGCGCGCCGGCAGCTTCGGCTTCGGCTTCGGCTTCGGCTTGGCTTTCGGCGGAGGCGGCGGCGGAGGCGTCGTGGGCGTGGTCATCGTCGTGTCCGTGGTGGACGTGGTCTCCGTCGTCGTCGTGATCGTCGAGTCGGTGAGGGTCGACGCCGGGCCGGACCCGGCGAATACGGACGCGGCAAGGAACCCGGCGGCACCCAGGCTCAGGAGGACGACGGCGGCGGCGACCCTGCGCACGGTGCGCAGTGTAGCCCTCGATACGGCGTGCTCGAAAGATGTTGCGCCGCGTGACGGTTTACACTTCTCCAATGGCCCGTCCAGCACGGCAACCGGCCGAGCTCGACGACCCCCCGATTCATGATCCGGCGTCGGTTCCGACTCATGATCCGGCGTCGGTGGCGCATGCCTACCGTTATCACCGCCAGCGGCGTAACGCACGGGTCGAGCGCGATCGCGAGCACCGCCGCGCCCGCTGGCGTTTCTGGCTCGTGGCGGGCTGCCTGCTGCTGGCGAGTCTCGTGATCGCCGTCACAATCTGGGACCAGGTGCAGACGCTCTTCGGTCTCTAGAGGATGACCCAGGAACAGCGTCGCGCTGGGGTGACCCCGGCCCTCGTGATCGCGGCAGGCCAGGCTTCCTGGGTGGCCGGGCTGACGCTCGCCCTGTCGGCGTTTATGGGCTGGTACTCGGGTACCGCGGTCGAAGGACCGACCGTCTCCGTCCTCGGCTGGAACACGGGCACGCTGGGGAAGTTCGTCTTCGTTCTCGGCCTTGCGATCGTCCTGCTAGCCGTGCGCCGCGGCGCCGGGATCGAGCTGCCGCGCAGCCTGCCGGAGAGCCTGATCCTGATCGTGCTGGGCACGACGGCGATCATCCTCCTGCTGATTCGGATCGTGTCCATCCCCGACGAGTTCGCCGGGACGGCCGATCGCGCTATCGGCCTGTGGGTAGGCCTGGCGTCTGCGGTTGTCGTGATCGTCTCAGGGTTCGTGCGAGCAGGAGAAGAGCTGTAGCGACGGCGGCGCCCAGCGCCGCCCCTGCCAGGACGTCGAGCGGGAAGTGGACGCCGACGTAGAGGCGCGAGAAGCCCACGAGCGCCGCCAGTACGAAGAACGCGGGCGCCAGCGCGGGCAGCGCGAGAGCGAGCACGACCGCCGCGGCGAAACTCGTGGCGGCATGCCCCGACGGAAAGGAGGCGGTCGACGGCGCCGTCACGAGCACATCGATCCCGTCCAGCTTCTCCTCCGGGCGGTCACGGTCGGTTGCGAGCTTCACGCCTGACGCGCCCAGATCCGCGAGCACGACGACGGCCGGAACAGCGAACGCGATGCTCGGGCGGCGGAGCACCACCGCTGCGACGATGCCGAGAACGATCCACAGCAGGCCATGTGTGCCGGCGTACGTGATGCCGACGAAGAGCGGATCGAGCCAGTCGACGCGGTGCTCGACGATCCAGCGCTCGAGGCGTTCGTCGACCGAGATCAGGGCGCTGTCGTCGTCGTCGTGACCGTCACGGTCTCCTTGGTGGCCGCCACGGGGACGATCGTCCGCGTCTTTGTCGTCGCGCCCTGCGGAGCCGGATCGGTCGCGATTGCCTGCCCCAGCGCGACGCCGAGCGCAAAGACGACGGCGAACGTCGCCGCGACGATCAACGCTCGCAGCAGCGGGCGCCGACGACGTTGTCTACGCGGTCGCTGGCTCGCGACCGTCACGGTTGGTAATCGCGAGCTCCGCTCGCATAGAGGTGAAACGCAGCGTCGGCGGCGGAGGATGCCGTCTGCACCCAGCCGGGCCTGTGGCTGCGCTCGGAGATCACCGTCAGAGTCCACCGGTCAGAGTCGTCGTAGGCGGCCGCCAGCTCCGTGAGCGTGAAGACCGAGCCCACACGGCGGCGCAGCTCGGCGGTCACGGTCTCCATCTGCTCATGCACACGGGGATCGATGCCCGCGGGCGAGCGAACGAGGCTCTCGTATGACTCAGCCCACTGCTGTCGCGCGAGCTCGACGCTCCGGCTCATGCCCCCGATGCTAGAGACTGCAGCAGCCGTCTTCGGGGTACAGCCGTTCCAGCTCTGCGACGATTCGGTCGCCGAGGACATACCCGGGCCTTGCCAGCGCGAAGGCGACATGCGCGTGGAGGCACTTGAGCCGAAGCGGGGTGCCGGAGCCCCCTATGCCCAGCTCCAGCGACGTGCCGCCGTCGCGGCCGACTCTGCCGGCGGCGAGCTCCTTGCGCAGCTCGCGTTGCTCGAGGGTGGCGGCATCCAGGCTTGCACGCAGCGCTGGATCGGCCGCCGCTGCCACGCTCCATCGCTCGACACCGCCCCCCGCCTCCAGCCGGGAGACGGCGGCGACCGCGTGCGGGCAGGTGAGGTAGTACGTCGTGGGAAACGGCTCGGCGTCGGCAGCCGCGTACGGATCCTGCTCGGTCACGGCCGGCTGTCCGTAGGGACAGCGGAGCACCACTCGCCTGAAGGCACGCACGGGCCTTCCCAGTTGCCGCTCTACGGCCTCACGATCGGCATCACTCGTCTGCGGCACGCTCGGCGGCTCGTGCCCTACGCCAGGCGGCGATCCCCTTGATGATGAAGAGGCGCTCATCCGGCCGGACGAGACCAAGCCGTCGCGCTTCCCGCGCGAGCGTGGCTCCGCTGCCGTCGAGCCTTAGCCGCCGCCGAAGATCCGTGCGTTCCGCCGACAGCTTGCGCACCTCGGCCGCTCGCTCCTGTAGCGCCCCCTGAGCCTGCACGTACGCCTTCACGGGCTGGTAGTACAGGAAGCCCGCGAGCGCCAGCGCCACCGTGGCGATGATCCATACACGACGACGGCGCCGCACGGTCCGTTGCTGGTCGCGACCTCCTCCCATGCGGTCCGGTTCGCCCGCGGCCGCGCGCTTCCTTCCGGAGGGTCTGGCGGAACGGTGCTCGTCGTCGGGGCGCGCTGGAGGTTGCGATGCAAGGACGCAGAGAGCCCGCGTACTGGCTAAGTACGTGGGCGACCGAGGACGCCGCAGCGCGGCCTCCAGCGTGATTCCGGCGGCACAGTCTCTGTTTCGCCAGACCCTCCTAGGAGGCGACCTCGACCTTGATGACGTTCGTCGACCCTGGGATGTTCACGTGCGTTCCCGCCGTGATGACGACCTGGTCGCCGGGCTCGACCTGACCGGCGTCGCGGGCTGCGGCCAGCGACTCGCTCCACAGCTGCTCGACGTCGTCGCACTCGGGTATGACAAGCGGCACGACGCCCCACTCCAGGGCCAACCGCCGGGCGATGCTGTCGTGATGCACGATCGCCACGACCGGGCGTCGCGGGCGAAGCCGTGCCATCGCAGACGCACTGCCGCCTGTGAACGTGGGCACGACGAGCGCGGTTGCATGCAGCGCTTCGGCGATGTCGCAGGCGGCGTTCGAGATGGCCTCACCGACCGTCGGCTCGTCGCCCGCGCTCGGCAGCTCGTGCCGGTGGCCGAGACTAGGCTCGACTGCTCGCGCAATCGTGTCCATCGTGGCCACTGCCTCTACCGGGTACTCGCCGATGGCCGTCTCCTCCGACAGCATGAGCGCCGACGTGCCGTCGAGGACTGCATTGGCGACGTCGCTGGCCTCCGCGCGTGTTGGCTCCGGCGCGTGCAGCATCGACTCGAGCATCTGCGTCGCCGTGATCACGGGCCGGCCGCGCTCGAGCGCGACGAGGATCATCCGCTTCTGGAGCAGCGGAACCGCCGACGGGCCGATCTCGACTCCCAGGTCGCCGCGGGCGACCATCACCGCGTCGGACGCATCCACGATCGGCCCTAGCGCATGCACGGCTTCGGCCTTCTCGATCTTGGCTATCACGCGCGCCTGTGAGCCGGCTCCCTCGATGCGAGCCCGGAGATCGCGCACGTCGTCGGGCGAGCGCACGAACGACAGCGCGACGTAGTCCACTCCCAGGTCGAGCGCGAAAGCGAGATCGCTCAGGTCCTTTTCCGTGAGCGAAGGTATGGGCAACGCGACACCGGGCAGGTTGACGCCCTTGTGGCTCTCGACGACGCCGCCGACGAGCACGGAGGTGACCGCACGACCGTTGTCCACGCGCTCGACGCGCAGACGAACGTGACCGTCGTCGATCAGCACGTCGTGGCCGGCCTCGAGCACCTGGCCCACGACGAGCGGCGCTACCGGCAGGTCGACCTCTGAGCCCTCCGGGCCTATGAGCACCTGCTGCCCCTTCGCAACCGTCACGGGAGCGGCGAGATCTCCGATGCGCAGCTTCGGCCCCTGCAGGTCGGCCATCAACGCGAGGGGTCGGCCGTTCTCCCGCTCCACGTCCCGCACCGCTCCTGCCCACTCCGCGTGCTGAGCCTGCGTGCCGTGCGAGAAATTGAGCCGGATGGCATCTGCTCCCGCGGCGACGAGCTCGTCGATGCGGCCGGCCGATGCAGGGCCGAGCGTGGCGACGATCTTCGTCCGGCGCGCTACCTGGGAGGGCACCCGTCCAGCGTATCGTGGCTTGCGAGCGCTACCGGTTGAAGCGTGGAAAGGCGTCCCAGCCGGGGTAGACCGCGCGGTCGCCGAGCTCTTCCTCGATGCGCAAGAGCTGGTTGTACTTCGCGACGCGGTCCGACCGCGCCGGCGCTCCGGTCTTGATCTGACCCGCGTTGGTGGCGACGGCAACGTCCGCGATCGTCGTATCTTCCGTTTCGCCGGAGCGGTGCGACATGACCGTCGCGTAGCCGGCCTGTCGCGCGAGCTCCACGGTCTCCAGCGTCTCGGTCAGCGTGCCGATCTGGTTGACCTTGATGAGGATCGCATTGGCGACGCCCTCGTCGATTCCCTGCCGCAGCCGGTCGACGTTCGTCACAAAGAGATCGTCGCCCACGAGCTGGAGGCGGTCGCCGCTGCGCTCGGTCTGTTCGCGCCAGGAGGCCCACTCGTCCTCGGCCAACCCGTCTTCGATGGACACGATCGGATAGCGCTCGGCAAGCTCCCCCCAGTACGCGACCATCTCGTCCGGGCTCTTCTCGCGTCCTTCGAAGCGGTAGGCGCCGTCGCTCCAGAACTCGGTGGCGGCCGGGTCCAGGGCGATCGCCACGCGGTCGGCATGGCCCGCGCGGTCGGCCGCCGTCAGCACGGCCTCGATCGCATCCTCGCTCGAGCCGAAGTCGGGCGCGAAGCCGCCCTCGTCGCCTACTCCCGTGGCGAGCCCACGCTCGTGCAGCAGCGCCTTGAGCGCGTGGTAGACCTCGGCGCCGATCTGCAGGGCCTCGGCGAACGACGGAGCACCGGCGGGCACGACCATGAACTCCTGGAAGTCGAGCGAGTTCTGCGCGTGCGCACCACCGTTGACGACGTTCAGCATCGGCACCGGCAGCACGACCGCGTCGTCTCCACCCAGCCAGCGGAAGAGGGGGACGCCGGCGTCTGCCGCCGCCGCCTTGGCGACGGCGAGCGACACGCCGAGCAGCGCGTTGGCTCCGAGGTTGCCCTTGTTGGGCGAGCCGTCCAGCTCGATGAGCCGCCTGTCCAGCTCCGGCTGGTCGGCAGCATCCAGCCCTTGGACCGCCGGTCCGATTACGTCGCCGACATTCTTGACTGCCCGCAGAACTCCCTTGCCTCCGAACACGTCTGGGTCGTCGTCACGCAGCTCGACGGCCTCGTGCACGCCCGTGGACGCGCCGGAGGGAACCGCGGCGCGTCCGAACGCGCCGGAGTCGAGCGTGACGTCGACCTCTACCGTGGGATTGCCGCGCGAGTCGAGGATCTGCCGCGCCCGGATCCGCTCGATGGCGCTCACGCCAGCTCTGCCTTCGCAGCCTCGTAGAAGCGAAACTGATCATCGAGCGAGAGCTGCGACCACTCGTCGCCGGACTCGGCCGCCAACGCGGCGGCGCGCTCCACCCGCGACACGAACTTCCTGGACGTGCCCCGCAACGCAAGCTCGGGATCGACGTTCATTCGCTGGGCGACGCCGACTGCGAGGAACAACACGTCGCCGAGCTCGTCGAGAACCTTCGGGTCCGCCTCTGTCTCCGGCTCAGGCGTTCCTGCGCGCGCAATCTCGACACGTAGCTCCTCCAGTTCCTCATCCAGGCGCGCCACGGTGCTCGCCGGATCGGGGAACACAAACCCGGTCGACGCCGCCCGCTTCTGCACCTTGCGAGCATAGAGCAGCGCCGGAAGAGATTCGGGCACGTCGTGGAAGACGCCGCTCCGCCCTTCTTGAGTGGTCTTCAGCTCCTCCCAGCGATGCTTCACGGCGCCCGGCGAACCGGGTGACGCGGCGTCGCCGAACACGTGCGGATGGCGGCGGACGAGCTTGTCGTGTGCGTTTCGCGCAACTGTCTCCAGGTCGCCTCCCCCGCGCTCTGCGAGCAGGAGCGACAGGAAGAACGTTTGATAGAGCAGATCGCCGAGCTCGTCGACGAGCTTCGCGTCGTCGTCGGCCATCGCCGCGTCTGCGACCTCATAGGCCTCCTCGACCGTGTGCGGCACGATGGTGCGGGTGGTCTGTTCCGCGTCCCAAGGGCACTCGCGGCGGAGCTTCGCCGTCAGCTCCTGCAGGTCGCCGAGCGCCTGCTCGAGGCTCAACCGGTGCTGGTGGTCGCCGGTGTTGTCTCGGTGGCGGGCGGTGCGAGACCCGACGCGTACTCGATCTTGCCCTCGTATTCCTTCTTGAGGCCTGCGAGCCATTTCGTGACCGCGTCCGACTTCTTCTGACCGAGCAGCGTGTCCGAGATCGTCTTGCGGACCGACTTCAGAGGGGTCGTCCTGCCGGACTTCTCCGCGCTCAGCGCCTCGATGATGTGCCAGCCGAACTGGGTCTTGACGGGCTTGGAGAGCTCGCCGACGCCCAATGCGAAGGCGACCTTGTCGAACGGCGGCACCGTCTGCCCACGCGCAACGGTGAGCTTGCCGCCGGTCTTGCTGGAGCCAGGATCCGTCGAGTACTTCTTGGCGAGCGCGGCGAAGTCGGCGCCGTTCTGAAGCTGCCCGTGAAGGTCGTTGGCCAGCGCCTTGGAGGCGACCAGGATATGGCGCACGTCGCGCGAGGTCTTCTGCCCGTACAGATCGGGGTTGGAGGCGTAGTACGCCTGGATCTCGGCACTCGTTACCTTCGCGGAGTTGCCGACCTTCGCAAAGATCTTCTCCGAGACCAACGTCGCCTTGAGCTCCTCGCGCACTTGCTCGTCCGTGATGCCCTGCTTCTCCAGCGAGTCTTCGTACTTCTTCTGGCTTCCGCCAAAGAACTGCGTCAGCACCCGCTTGACGCGCTCGTCGACCTCCTCGTCCGAGACCGAGATGCCCAGTTCCTCCGCCTTCTGCTCGAACTGGATGCGCTGGACGAGGAACTGGAGCGCGTTCTGCTGGAACGCCTGGTACTCCTGAGAGCCGGCGGCCGGGATCTTCTGGCCCTGCGACTTGAGCCGCGACTCTGCCTGCGCGATCACTTCGTCGAGCTGTGTCTGCGTTATCTCCTCGCCTGCCACGGTGGCAGCGACTCCTGAGCCCAGAGACCCGCCCGCGCTATCGCCGCCGCCACCACAGCCCACGGCGACGAACGCCAGCGCCAGGACGGCGAGGGCTGCCGATGCAAGTACAGGAATTCGCTGGGCGATCATGGAAAAAGCGCCTTCAAGCTGCCCGGCGCACGTCGAGAATAGCAGCGAGGGCGGGTAGCCCTCCGCGGAACCCGTCGCTCCTCATGGCGAGCTCGCGCTTGTCGTTCGTGTAGACGGCGGACGCGACGCTCTCGCGAATCTCGCGTACATCGTCGGCGCCGAGCAGGAGCGGGCCGACGGTCAGGCGCCCGTTGCGGAACACCGCGTAGTCGGCTCCGAGCTCCGCGAGCTTCAGCCGTGCCTCCTGCAGCGCGAAGAGGTTTTCGACAGGCTCCGGCGGCGCGCCGTACCGATCCTCGACCGAGGCGTGCAGCTCGCGGAGCTCGTCCTCCGTGACTGCGAGCGCGAGCCGCCGGTGAAGATCGATCTTCAGGGCCTCGGACTCGACGTAGTCGGCCGGGACGTAGGCGTCGATACGCGCGTCGATGCGGATCGGACGCGGCATGACGCGCCTGCCGCCGGCCAGCTCGGCGACGGCCTCGTTGAGCAGGTCGACGTACAGCTCGAAGCCGACGGCCGCAACATGGCCGGACTGCTCGCGGCCGAGCAGCTCGCCCGCACCACGAATCTCGAGATCGCGCATCGCGATGGCGAAGCCGGACCCGAGCTCGGTGTGATCGGCGAGCGTCGACAGCCTCGCGCGCGCCTCCTGCGACAACTCCATCGCGTCGGGGTACAGCAAGTACGCATGCGCCGGGACGTCGGAGCGACCCACGCGGCCGCGGATCTGGTACAGCTGGGCCAGCCCGAGCATGTCGGCGCGCTCGACGACGAGCGTGTTGGCCTGGGGGATGTCGAGACCCGATTCGATGATCGTCGTCGAGACGAGCACATCGGCGTCACCGCGCAGGAACTTCATCATCTGCTCCTCGAGCTCGCGCTCGGGCATCTGACCGTGGGCGACCAGCAGCCGGAGGTCCGGGCAGAGCCCCGCCAGCTTCTCGGCGGCCTCGTCGATCGTCTCCACGCGGTTGTGGAGGTAGAACGCCTGGCCTCCGCGCTCTGTCTCGCGCTCCAGCGCATGCTTGACGAGCTCTTCGTCGTACTCGCCGACGTGCGTTCGAATCGGGCGCCGCCCCTCCGGCGCCGTCTCGATCATGGAGATGTCGCGAAGCCCTGCCAGCGACATGTGCAGGGTCCGCGGGATCGGGGTGGCGGTCAGAGACAACACGTCGACCTCGAGGCGCAGCTGGCGGAGAAGCTCCTTCTGGGCGACGCCAAAGCGCTGTTCCTCGTCCACGACGACGAGCCCGAGATTCTGGGGCACGACGTCCCTCGAGAGGACCCGGTGGGTGCCGATGAGCACGTCCACCTTCCCCGACGAGAAGTCGGCGAGTGCCTGCTTCACCTCCGCCGGTCGGCGAAACCGCGAGACCATCTCGACCGTGACGGGGAAGTCTCCGTAGCGCTCGCGGAACGTGTTCCAGTGCTGCTGCGCGAGGATCGTGGTCGGGGCGAGCACGAGCGTCTGCCTCCCGTTGAGCGCCACTGCGAAGGCGGCACGCACCGCGATCTCCGTCTTGCCGAAGCCGACGTCGCCGCAGACGAGGCGGTCCATCGGCCGCGCGGACTCGAGGTCCTCCTTCACGGCCTCGATCGCTTCCAGCTGGTCGGGCGTCTCGCGGTACGGGAACGACGCTTCCAGCCGTTCCAGCCAGTCGTTCGAGAGATCAAAGCTGATCCCGGCGGCATGCTCGCGCTGCGCGTACAGCGCCAGCAGCTCTCCCGCCAACTCGCGAGCTGCGTGGCTCGCGCGCGTCTTGACGAGCTGCCAGGCACGTCCGCCGAGCTTCGAGAGCGTCGGGTCGCGGCCGTCGGCACCGACATAGCGGGACACCTTTCCCACCTGGTCGTGCGGCACGTACAGCCGGTCCTCGCCCCGGAACGCGAGCAGCAGGTAGTCGCGGGTGATCCCTCCGACCGTCTGCGTCTCGAAGCCGAGCAACTGGCCGACGCCGTGGTCCTCGTGGACGACGAAGTCACCCGTCCGCAGGTCGGCGAAAGACCGCAGAGCCCGGGCGACGCGCGTCTGGCGCGGTGCCCGCCTACGGAAGACCTGCGCCTCGGGCACGAGCGCAATGCCGAGGTCACGCCAGACAAAACCCCTGCGGGCAGGCGACACCGCAAACAGCAACGCGCCGTCTGCGGGGAGCGATCCTCCCGGCTCGAGCACCTGCGCGTCGGCACGCCGCAACAGACGCTGCGTGCGCAGCGCGTCTCCGCGATGCGGAAACGAGACGACCACCCGCAGACCCGACCGGACAAGCGCATTCAGCTCGCGCTCGGCTTCGGCGAGACCTCTGGCGGCGAGCGCCGGCCGCTGCGCCTCGAAAGCGAGCGACTGTCCGCTCGGCAGGGGATCGAGTGCGGCTCCGGTCACCTCCAGGTCAAGACCGAGCTCATCCCTCCACAGCTCGCGCACCTCGGCCGGCCTCCAGACGAGGTCGGTTGTCGCGGCAAGATCGCCGGTCCCAGGCTCATCTCCGGCGGCGTCCGCGAGATCGGCCCTGCGCTCTGCCGCAGGAAAGATCGTCGCCCGCTCGAGGTCGTAGAGCGCCCGCTGCGTGAACGCCGAGAAGGCGCGGATGCCTTCGACCACGTCGCCGAAGAACTCGACTCGGATGGGCTCGCGGCCCGTGGTGCCGTGGATGTCGAGAATCCCTCCACGAACTGCGATCTGGCCACGCTCTTCCACACGCTCGACACGGTCGTAGCCGGCGAGCACCAGCTCTTCGGTCAGCGCCTCCAGCCCTGTCGCCGCCCCCACGGCGATGTCGACCGGCGGCGGCCGCTCTTCCACCGGAGGCAGACCCTCCGCGGCGGCAGTCGCAGACATGCATACGAGCCCGCCGCTCGCCAGTACGGAGAGTGCGCGCAGCCGCTCGCCGACGAGGTGTGGCGGCACCCGGAGGCCCGACTCCGGCGTGACGCCGCGTCCGGGCATGAACGCCACCGACTCGGCACCGGCGAACCACGCAGCCGCTTCCGCCGCGTCACGCGCATCCTCGTCGTCAGGCAGCAAGCAAAGGAGCCTGCGGCCCAGGCGTTCGTGCAACGCCGCGAGGAGAAGCGGCAGTGCGGGCTCGGAGACCCGGGCACTCGTCTCCGGGAGAGCCGACGCGAGCGCGTCGAGCTCCTCGCTGTCCGTGAGCGCGACGACGAGCGGGTGCAGTATTGGCCGGTCCATGACGAAAGGCGGGAAACACGTCCCGCGAGACGTCAGTTTAGTCGGCGGGCGGGGCTCTCCTAGAGCGATGCCCCGCCCCGACGCTGTCCAATTCGGACATTTCACCGGGGCCACCAGCCTCCTCCCCGCTGCTGATGCTAGTGGGAGAAGTCAGGCTCAGGGGTGACGATTGTGTTCCAGCTTTGCGTCAGTTGAAGCGGCGCTGAGCAGTCTCGAGCCCCTCCAGCGCAACGGCCTCGACGGCATTCGTCGCCCGCGCAATCAACCCCTCGACATCCGCCTCAGGAGAGAACGCCGACAGCACCCAGTCGGCGACGGGTCGTGGATCTCCGCGCTCCGGCCGGCCGACTCCGATTCGCAGCCGCTGGAAGTCCTGCGTCCCCATCGCCTGGACGATCGAGCGAAGGCCGTTGTGGCCGGCCAACCCACCACCGTTCCGCACCTGCAGTCGCCCTTCGTCGAGGTCGACGTCGTCGTGAACGATCAGTACCGCCTCCGGCGGCACCTTGAAGAACGACGCCGCCGCAGCGATCGAGCGCCCCGACTCGTTCATGTAGGTCTCGGGCTTCAGCAGCGCGATGCGCAATTCGCCCACACGGACCTCCGACAACCGGCCCGAGAACTTCCCGCGAAACGTGCCGCCGTGCCGCGCAGCGAGCTCGTCCACCACCAGCCAGCCGATGTTGTGCCGCGTGCGTGCGTACTGCCCGCCGGGGTTGCCGAGCCCCGCTACGAGCAGGTGGAGCGAAGACTCGGGCGCCCGCCGGCGCCGGAGGCGCATGGGGAGTGCTCTTAGCCCTCGGCGGGCTCGCCGGACGCTTCGCCGGCGGCCTGCTCGCCTTCGGCGGCAGGCTCGGCCCCGGCCTCGTCCTCGACCTCGCCTTCGGCTGCCTCCTCGACTTCGACGCCTTCCTCGGCCTCGAGCGCAGCTGCCGCCTCTGCCTCTGCGGCTTCGAGCTCAGCCGCAAGGCGCGGTGCGGAAACGGTTACGAGCACGTTCTCAGGGTCGTCCAGCACCGTGACCTCGGCGGGAAGCACCAGGTCGGAGACACGCAGTGCATCGCCGATCTCGGTCAGGCTGATGTCGAGTGAGAGCCGGTCGGGCATCTCTAGAGGCAGAGCCTCGACCGTCACCTCGCGCACGAGCTGCGTCAGCACGCCGCCGACCTTCACGCCGGGCGACTCGCCCAGGAGCTCGACGGATACCTGTGCGCTGATCGGCTGGTCCAGCCGCACCTCGTGCAGGTCGATGTGCGTGAGGTAGCCGCGAATCGGATCCTGCTGGTAGTCCTTGACCACCGAGGCGTGTGACGTCTTCTGGTCGTCGAGCACGACGTCGAGGATTGCGTGCAGGCCGTGTGGCCCGCCGAGCGCGCTTCGCAGCGTGCGCTCGGGTACGACGAACGGATGCGGCGTCTTGCCACGCCCGTAGAGCACGCCGGGAATCAGGCCTTCCCGGCGCAGCCGTCGAGAGTCGCGCGATCCAAGCGCTTGACGCTGTTGCACCTCGAGACGTACTCGCTCACCAGCCACGGCGGCGGATTCTAGCTACCCAGCTGTCCTAGAAGAGCTGGTACTCGCCGCCGAAGATCGCCGACACGGACTCGTCGGCGAAGACGTTCATGATCGTCTCGGCGAGGAGGCCCGAGATGGGGAGCACCGTCAAGTTCGCTGGGCGGCTCACCGGATCGATCGGCACGGTGTCGGTGACTACGATGCCGGCCAGGTCCGCCTCAGCGAACCGGTCGAGCGCGCCGTCGGAGAAGAGGCCGTGCGTCGTGAAGACCCAGACGGCGGTCGCACCGTGCTCACGGAGCGCCTGCGCGCCTGCGAGCAGCGTGCCGCCCGTCATGATCACGTCGTCGCCGACGATCGCGATCTTGCCCTTCACGCGGCCCGTGATCTCCGTGACCGATGCCTTGTCGTGCTCCGGGCGCGTCTTGTGCATCACCGCGAAGTCCCCCTCGATCATCTCCGCAAACCTGATCGCGTGCTTCGCCCGTCCGGCGTCGGGAGCTACGGACACGACGGCGTCACCGGAGAGTCCGAGGTCGCGGAAGTGCCGGGCGAAGAGTGGCAGCGACGTCATGTGATCGACGGGGATCGTGAAGAACCCCTGGATCTGCCCAGCGTGGAGATCCATCGTGAGCATGCGGTCGGCGCCCGCGAGCTGGATCATGTCCGCCACGAGGCGGCCGGAGATGGGCTCACGCGGCAGCGCCTTGCGATCCTGGCGCGAGTACGGGAACCACGGCACGACAGCCGTGATCCGCTTCGCCGAGGCGAGCTTGGCCGCCTGGATCATGAACAGCAGCTCCATGAGGTTGCGATCCACCGGCGCGCAGCCCGTCTGGACGATGAAGACGTCGGCGCCGCGAATCGACTCGTGGTACCGGCAGTACGTCTCGCCGTTCGAGAATGTCTTCAGCTCGACCTCGCCCAGCTCCACGCCGAGCTGCTCGGCGATTCGCAGCGCGAGCTCCTGATGCGAGCGGCCCGAGAAGACCATCAGCCGCTTGAGCGGCCCCCGCTCGATCCAGTGCCCCGGCTTGGCCTCCGGCTGCTCCGTGTTCACGGCCACGTCGAGACCGGGGAGTCGGACGAGCTCAGTCGTGGCGGTTTCCACCGGCATACCCTTCCTTGTTCTCTTGCCGAGCGCGAGCGATGGCCAAAGCGCCGGGCGGGACATCCTCGGTGATTACCGATCCGGCCGCGACCCACGCATTATCTCCGATCGTGACAGGTGCAAGAAACGCATTGTCGACCCCGGTCCTGACGTTGCGGCCGATCGTCGTTCGCTGCTTGCCCTGGCCTTCCTCGTGGGGGAAGTTGGCGGTGATGTTCCCGGCGGCGATATTCGCGTCCTCTCCGATGTCGGCGTCGCCGACGTATGACAGGTGGGGCACCTTCGTTCGGGCGCCAATTCGCGAATTCTTCACCTCGACGAACGTCCCTGCCTTCGCCTCCTCGTCGAGGACGGTGCCAGGGCGCAGGTAGCAGAACGGTCCGATCTCCACACCTCTCCCGACCTTCACGTCACCGCGAATCACCGTGAACGGGTGGATCGTCACGTCCTCGGCAAGATCTACCCCCGCCTCGATCCACGTCGATGCCGGGTCGACGATCGTCACGCCGGCAAGCATGTGCCCCTCGTTGATCCGCTGCCGCAGGAGCTCCGCCGCCCGGGCGAGCTCGACGCGGGTGTTGACGCCGAGCGCGAGCTCGGGTTGCGGCGCTTCGACGACGTGGCCGACCCCGCCAGTGCCGACGACGTGGCGAACGCAGTCGGTGAGGTACAGCTCGCCCTGCGCGTTGTGCGGCTCGAGGCGGTCGATTGCGTCCCAGAGGGCGGCTGCCTTGAACACGTAGATCGAGCTGTTCACCTCGGTGACGTCCAGCTCTTCGGGTGCGGCGTCCTTGGACTCGACGATCGCTGTCAGGGTGCCGGTGCCGTCGCGGATGACACGGCCGTACTCTCCCGGCTCAGGCAGCTCGAGGGAGAGCACCGTCACGTCGGCGCCGGTCGCCCGATGTCCTTCGACGAGCGCGCACAGGAGCTCCTCGGTGACGAGCGGGGTGTCGCCTGACAGCACGAGCACGTCGCTCGCGACGCCGTCCAGCAAGCCGCGTGCCGATGCCACGGCGTCGCCGGTTCCACGCGGCTGCTCCTGGACCGCGACGAGCGCTCCGTCGATGCCTTCGAAGCCGTCGGCCGTCTCGGGCGACGCCACGACGACGAGTGGCTCCGGGCTCAGAGGCCGCGCAGCCGCCAGCACCCAGTCCACCATCCGGCGCCCGAGCAGCGGATGGAGGTGCTTGGGCGTCGCGGAGCGCATGCGCGTGCCGAGGCCGGCCGCCATGACGACGGCGGAGAGTGTCTGTTCATCGTTCATCACGAAGGCTGGGGCGCCAGGATTCGAACCTGGGGTCGCGGGACCAAAACCCGCTGCCTTACCACTTGGCTACGCCCCAACACACGGAGGAAACTATCGCGCCGAGCGCGTCGACTGGTCGGGCCGGTCGTGGTAGAGGAGATACGCCGCCACGGCGCCGAAGATGCCGGCGAGCACGAGCGCGAGTGTCGGAATGAACCACGCTACGACGGCAGCGACAACCGCGAGCGCCTGCGACATCGCGAGGATCCACGAGACGTCGCGGCCCAGCTCGGAGTCGAGCGTCCGCCCCGCCAGCAGCCAGAAGAGCACGATGGGAATGGCGATGAGCACCACGGTCAACTGCGAGAAGTCTTCCTCGAGCGCGACGAAGAGACCCTCTGCGACCGCGATGCCGAGAGCGACCTTGAGCCGGTTCTCGCGAAGCCAGCTCTTGCGCGGGGCGGCCGCGGCGGGTGCTTCCGCTGTTGCCGGCACTGCCGGTTGAGGCGTTGGTGGTGGGGATGGCTGGCCCTCGGCCATCGATCAACCGTACCACGCTGGAAATGCGATCCAGATGCGGCCACGCGCCTCGAGAGCGGCTTCAGCGCGGCGGGCGCCGTCCTCATCCTCGAACACGCCGTAGACCGTAGGCCCGGCGCCGCTGACGTCGGCCCGAACGGCCCCGAAGCGCTCGAGCTCGGCGCTGAACGGAGAGTCGGCGAGATCGTTCTTCGGCCAGCGCGCGAAGTCTGACACGGAGCCAACCTCGCGCAGTCC
This sequence comes from uncultured Actinomycetes bacterium, assembly GCA_963704335.1. Taxonomy (GTDB): domain Bacteria; phylum Actinomycetota; class Thermoleophilia; order Gaiellales; family Gaiellaceae; genus PALSA-612. Next base: position 2,201,722 of record OY969889.1, on the reverse strand, counting down.
TGTCACTAGCGCGTTACGCCGCTCGGAGTACCCGACCTCGCCGTTGCGATCGTCGAACGCGTCGTACACGGCCTTCGTCGAGGGCTTCTGCTCACCGTCTGGCAGGAGCAAGAGCACGGTGTAGTCGCGTGGCAGGGTGAGCGGGGTCAGCTGCGTGCCGTCTCCCTCGCCGAGCTGCGGGCCGGTGGTGAGAAACAGAGGCACGTCGGCGCCGAGCGCGGCAGCCAGGTCGTGGAGGACGCCGGCCGCGAGCGGCTGTCCGAGGCTCTCGTTGGCGAGCCTGAGCGCAGCCGCGGCGTCCGCGCTCCCGCCGCCCAGGCCGGCGCCGACAGGGATCTGCTTCTCGATCGTGATCCTCCACGCGGGCTCCACGGCCGCTTCAGAGGCGAGGGCCATCAGCGCGCGCGTGACGAGGGTGTCGGCCGGAAAGCCCTCGACCTCGAGCTCGTCGGCAGGCTCGAGCCACAGGCGGTCCGCCAGCTGGATTCGCTCGTAGACGGTCACGAGCTCGTGCTTGCCGTCGTCGCGGCGAGGCCCGACCACGAGCGCGAGGTTGATCTTCGCCGGTGCGACGAGACTCGTCACGCGAGCAGCTCGGAAAGTCGGACGAACTGGTCAGGTGCGAGCTCCTCCGCGCGGGTTGCGGGGCCATGACCGAGCTCGGCGAGCGCGGCGGCGCCTGGCCCGCGGGCAGCGATGCCAGCGAGCTCCAACGAGTTGGGAAGCGTCTTCCGGCGGTGGGCGAACGCGCCGTGTACGACGTCCTTGATTCGACCGAAATCGGAAGGCTGCGGCAACCGGACGAACGCCACGAGCATCGAGTCGACTCGTGGACGCGGCCGGAAGACCGTACGCGACACGGCATGCGAGCCCGTGCGGCGGGCCGAGAGCTGAACGAGCACCGAGACTGCGCCGTAGGCCTTCGATCCTGGGACAGCGAAGAAGCGCTCGCCGACCTCCTTCTGCACCATCACGCACCACAGTTGGATGGACGACACTCGCTCGAGTGTGTCCAGGACAACGCCGGCGGCGACGTTGTACGGGAGGTTGGAGACGAGCTTCGTCGCCTTCGGCTGCAGCTCGGACGGGTCGAGCTTCATTGCGTCTCCGAAGGTCACGTCGACGTTCGACCGATCGCCGAGCGCAGCCTGCAGGGCGGGCTCGAGCGTGCGGTCGATCTCGACCGCGTGCACGTGCTGGACACGATCGGCCAGGAACGTCGTCAGGACGCCTAGGCCGGGGCCGATCTCGAGCACGACGTCGGCCTCGTCCAGCTCGGCGAGGCGGCCGATGACGCGGAGGATGTTCGGGTCGACGAGGAAGTGCTGTCCGAGCGAGCGCTTCGGTGCGACGTCGCTGCTCACGACAAGCCGAACAGCCGGTCGGCATTGGCGTCGACGGCTTGGACAAGCTCGTCGCGGCTCGTCTGCCGAGTGGCAGCGAGCGCGTCGACCGTGTGGACGAGGTGCGCAGGCTCGTTCGGGCGCCCGCGGACCGGTTGTGGTGCGAGAAACGGACAGTCGGTCTCGACGAGCAGCCGATCGGCCGGCACATGCCTTGCCGCGTGGCGCAGGGTCTCCGCCTTTGGATAGGTGACGTTGCCGGCGAATGAGACGTAGTAGCCACGCTCGAGCGCCACGTCGAGCAGTTCCGGTTCGGAGAAGCAGTGGAGCACGACATCGCCGCCGAAGTCGCTGAGCGCCTCGCTGGTGTCCTCCGCCGCCGCGCGCGAGTGGATCACGACGGGCAGTCCGACGTCGGCCGCCAAAGCCAGCTGCTCCTCGAAGAGGCGCAGCTGCGCCGTTCGCGGAGCGTAGTCGCGGTAGTAGTCGAGACCGGTCTCCCCCACCGCCACGGCCCGGTCTTGTGCGAGGAGCTCGCGCAGCTCGTCCAGCCGTCGCGCGTCGTCCGTCTCGGCATCATGCGGGTGGATGCCAAGAGCTGCGTAAACGCCGTCTTCTGTAGCGGCCAGGCGGAGTGACTCGCGGCTGGAATCGACGCCGGTGCCGACGGTAATCACCCGCCTGACACCGACAGTGCGTGCCCGCTCGAGAACGTCGGCGGGAGCTCCGGCGCACGCATCGAGGTGCGCGTGCGTGTCGATCAAACGGCAGCGCGCTCGACGCGTGGAAATAGTGGCGGCGCCGGTTCGATGCGCGCCGGAACGAGCCCGCCCGATCGCACGCCGTCCCAGGTCACATCCGCGCCCTGCCCGAGCGCATTCAGGATCGCCGGGCTCGTCGCCGGGAGATACGCGTAGAGCGCGATCGCGATCGAGCGAACGCCGTCGACGAGGTCGTACAGCACGCGGTCGAGCTCCGATGCCTTGGCCTCGTCCTTCGCGAGCTCCCAGGGCTTCGACCGTTCGACAATGCGATTGAGCTCCCGCACCACGTCCCAGATCGTCTCCAAGGCGACAGTCAGCTCCCAGGCTTCGAGCCGTCTGGGGATCTCGGCATGAACGGCATCGAGCCTCGCAGCAACCTCCGGGCTCCCCGGTCCGGCCGGCAGCTCGCCGTCTCGGTAGCGGGCGATCATCGCCGTTGTTCGCGAAACGAGATTCCCGAGCTCGTTGGCGAGCTCACGGTCGTAGCGCTCGAGCAGGCTGTCCTCCGACGCCGCCCCGTCGCGACCGAACGTCGCCGAGCGAATCGCCCAGTAGCGAACCGGATCGCTGCCGTAAGCCTCGACGAGCGGCAGCGGATCGATGACGTTTCCCAGCGACTTCGAGATCTTCCTGTCGTCCATCAGCAGGAACCCGTGGACGAAGATCTGTCGCGGCACCTCGTAGCCGGCGGCGAGCAGCATCGCCGGCCAGTACACGCAATGGAAACGCAGGATGTCCTTGCCGATCAGGTGCCGAGCGGCGGGCCAGTACGCGGGTACGAGGTCCTCGCCGGGGCGCGCATAACTCAGCGCGCTCAGGTAGTTGACGAGCGCGTCGGCCCAGACGTAGGCGACCTGGCTCTCGTCCCACGGCAACGGGATTCCCCAGGGCTGGCCCGCGCGACTGATGGAGAAGTCCTGCAATCCGCCGGCGATGAAGCTCCGCGCTTCGTTGTAACGGAACGCCGGCTGTACGAAGTCGGGACGCTCGTCGTAGAGCGCGAGCAGCCGCTCCTGATAGGCAGACAGGCGGAAGAAGTAGTTCTTCTCCTCGATGTACTCGACGCGATCTCCGTGCTCTGGACACTTGCCGTCGACGAGCTCATCCTCTGACTTGAAAGCCTCGCAGCCGACGCAGTACATACCGGCGTACACGTCCTCGTAGACATCGCCGTTGTCGTAGATCCGCTGAACGAAGTCACGCACGAACTCCTTGTGCCCCTCGTCCGATGTGCGAATGAAGAAATCGGGCTCCGCGCCGACTGCCGGCGCCAGTTCGCGCCACGCCTCGCTTATGCGGTCCACGTACTCCTGCGCGTCGAGCCCTTGCTCCTCGGCGACCCGGTACACCTTCGTCGCATGCTCGTCGACGCCGGTCAGCAAGAACGAGTCGTGACCGAGCTGACGGTGGTGCCGCACGAGGATGTCGGCGGCGATCGTCGTGTACGCGTTCCCGATGTGCGGCGTCGCGTTCACGTAGTAGATCGGCGTTGTCAGGTAGAACCGCATGTGGAGAGAGTGTAGGGGCCGCTCGCCGGCCGCCTCCGCCCACGCGGGCGCGCCGAACGCCCATGGCGGCGGCGGCCAGAAGGCCGGCGATCAATGCCGCCGCGAGTGGCCAGATGGCACGTTCGTCGGCCTTGGGCGCAGGCATCGACACGCGAGTTACGGCAGTCGGTTCGCCCCGCGCCACGACGTCGCCGGGGGCAGTTTCGCCGGGGCGCACCGAGGTCGGTGGTTGAGTCGCCCCGTACGACCTTGCGCTTGTGCGCTTGGGTTCGGCCTCGCTCGTCTCGGCGTGCACGAGCGGAGTTGGCAGCGCCGGGGCAATGCGCTCGGCTCGAGGTTCTGAAGCCTGAGGCTCCAGAACCAGACGGCGACTGCCAGCGCGCGCCGAGGGAGCGAGCGGTTGAGCGACCGCCACGGGTACAGGCACGGGGACTGGCACCGCGTCCTCCGTTGCCTCGACAGTGGGCTCGAGGGCCGGGTCACGCTCGACCGGCGCCTGAGGCGCATCAGCAACGGGCTGCGCCGACGGCTCGGCCGGTGGAGCTTCCGCCGGCTGTGGCTCGGCGGGCGCCGGCGGTGCCGCTGTGTGGGCGGGTGGTGATGGGACCAGCTCGACGACCGGTGGCGGAGCAGGGCTCGGCGGCGGTGGCGGCGCGGGGGCTACGCGAGGCGGCAACAATGTGAGCGGGTCGACGTAGCCCTGGGAATCGCTGGTGACGCGGACACCCAGGTGTACGTACGGGGCGTCGTGCTCGGGCGCCCCGCTCGACCCGATCGTCCCCACGGGCGATCCTTCTCCGACAGCGTCGCCCTTTCCGACCGAGAACGCACCCAGATGAACGAGGGTCACCGAGTACCCGTCGTCGGTCTCGATCGTGACGACCTTTCCGTTCGCGCCGACCGACCCGGCGAACGCGACGACGCCCGCAGCCGGCGCGAGCACGACGCCGCCCTGCTCGCCGTCGACGTCGATGCCGCGATGCTGGCCGCCGGCGTACGGGTCCCCGCCGAAGACGAATGGCGCGAGCACGTCTCCCGGAGCAGGCCACGTCCACGCCTGCGCGACGGGCGGTAGCACGAGCATGGCGAGGGCGGCGACAACTCCTGCGAGGGAGCGCATGGATCCTCCTTGTTAGCGAAACTGGCAACGCGACCACCGTAGCGGGAGCAGCGGACGTTGTCAATTTCGTATACGGGAGCAGCCGACGCTAGTTCGTCAGAGAGCGCCGATAGAGCCGGCCGCGCGGGATCGACGTCAGACGCGACACGAGCTCGGCGGCGTCACGGCGTGAAAGGCCGGCAGCCACCAGCTCCGCGACGGCCCTCGCCGCCTCATCTGCAGCAGCCTCCGAGCTCGATTCATGCCCTCCGTGCGCGAGCACGAGGGTGATCTCCCCCTTCGGCGGCGTGGCAAATCTGGCAGCCATTTCGGCCGGTAGACCGCGCACGACCTCCTCGAACGCTTTCGTCAGCTCTCTACACACCGCAACAGGCCGCTCAGGCAGGGCGGCCGCGAGCGACTCGAGCGTCTTCGGCAGCCGCTGCGGCGATTCGTAGGCGACAACCGCGTGCGGCCACGCCGCGAGCTCCTCCCACAGCGTCGCCAGCGCTCTGGCGCCCCGCGGTAGGTAGCCGACGAACTGATACCGCTCGAACGCGAACCCGCTGGCGACGAGCGCCGTCTCCACGGCGGAGGCACCCGGCAGCACGGTCACTGCGACGCCGGCCTCGATGGCGCCCGCGACCAGCCGGTTCCCCGGATCCGAGATGCCCGGCAGGCCGGCATCGCTCACGAGCGCCATCCGCTCGCCCGCCACGAGGCGGGGCAACAGCTCGGCCGTGCGCTTCGCCTCGTTGTGCTCGTGATAGCTCAGGAGCTTCGCCGAGATGCCGTGGCGCGAGAGGAGCGTGCGCGTTCGCCTCGTGTCCTCGCAGAGCACGAGGTCGGCCTCGGCGAGCTCGCGTATTACACGGAGCGTCACATCCTCGAGGTTGCCGATCGGCGTCGCGCAGACGGCGAGCGGCACGCTCGTCCTCTAGCCCGCGTCCAGCGTCTCGAACGCGATCAGCCCGGCGCCCACCATGCCCGCTTCCTCGCCGAGCTCGGCAGCGACGACGCGGACGCGGTCACGGCCGGGCGGAAGCGCATCCCGGCGCAGCGTCTCGAGCGCCGGCTCGAGCAGCAGGTCGAACGCGTCACCGAAGCCGCCGCCGATGACGATCACCTCCGGATCGAAGATGTTGACGAGGCTGGCCATGCCGGCGCCGAGCTTCCTGCCCAGCTCCGTCAGCGCACCGACGGCCCGCTCGTCGCCTTGGCGTGCAGCCGCGACGAGCTGTTTGGAGTCCGCCTCCTCGCCGTACAGCTCGTCCGCAAGCTCGTTGGCCGCGCTGCCGGACGCGAAGTACTCGAAGTGTCCTCGGCCTGTACAGAAGCCGCGGCATTCGGGCCCATCGAACTCGAGCACCATGTGACCGAGCTCCGCCGCTGCGCCGCTCGATCCGCGGTAGAGCTGCCCGCCGAGGATCAGCCCGCCTCCGATGCCCGTGCCGAGGGTGAGCATGATCATGTGCTGTGTGCCGCGACCGGCGCCGATCGTCCACTCGGCCACCGCGGCTGCATTCGCATCGTTGTCGATCGCTACCGGCAGGCCCAGGTAGGTCTCGGCTCGCTCCCGCAGCGGAACGCCCTCGAGCGGCACGTGGACCGAGAAGACGGACGTGCCTTCGCGCTGGTCGATGGTCGACGGGATGCCGATGCCGACCGCGGCGACGGTGTCGTCCCGCAAGCCGTCGACGATCCCCGCGAGCCCCGTCAGGAAGGCTTCCGTGGACTCCACGGGCGTGTCCCGGCGCTCGGTCCTGAGCACGGTCCCGTCACGCTCGACGACGCCCGCCAGGATCTTCGTGCCGCCGACGTCGATGCCGATGGTGCGCTGAACGTCCATAGCCGGCGGCTACCATAACGCGCCGCATGGCCCCCGAAGACAAGCCGTACCGCGTTTACCGCGGGGGGCGCCGGGCGCCGAAGCTGCCCACCCTCACTCGCCCCAAGCGCGAGAACGGCCGTCGGCCACCGGGGGCGCGGCCCAAGCGCACGGTTCCCAGACGCCCTCCGTGGCGGCGCGCGCTGCGCTGGGTCGGCGTCGGCTTCTGCGTCTTCGTGCTCTGGGCTGCCGCCTGGAGCCTGGCCGGCTACTTCTCGTTCCGCGACGGCGTGAAGGCAGCGAACAAGAGGCTGCCGGCGGCGGCGGAGAGGCAGCTCTCGGGCCAGGGTGGCCTCGCGCTCACGAAGCCGACGACGATCCTCCTGCTCGGCACGGATGCGGCGCCCGGCGAGGCCCGGCGAGGGCTCCGCCACTCGGACTCGATGCTGCTCCTGCGCACCGATCCCGATCTCCACCGCCTCTACTACCTCTCGATTCCGCGCGACCTGTGGGTCGAGATCCCCGGTTACGGCACCGACCGCATCAACACGTCGTACCAGGTCGGTGGATCGCCGCTCGCCATCCGCACGGTTCGCAACCTCACCGGCATCGACATCGATCACGTCGCGGTCGTCGACTTCCAGCGCTTTAAGGAACTGATCGACTCGATCGGCGGCATCGACGTCAACGTTCCGCGCGCCATCCAGTCCAACCGCTTCGAATGCCCGTACGACGCGACGGGCTGTGCGAGCTGGGACGGCTGGCGCTTTGCCAAGGGACGCCAGCACATGGATGGACAGCGCGCGCTCGTCTACTCGCGCATTCGCGAGAATCGGCTCGACCCGTCCGACAACGACATCACGCGGGGGGAGCGGCAGCAGCAGGTCACGCAGGCCATCGCCGACAAGCTCGTCAGCGCAGGAACGTTCCTCCGCCTCCCGTTCTCCGGCGACGAATTGCTGCGACCGCTGGCGACGGATCTCTCCGCGAACCAGCTGCTGCAACTGGCGTGGGTGAAGTTCCGTGCCGGCAACACGATCCGCTGCCGTCTCGGCGGCGATCCGGAGACGATCGGCGGCGCATCGGTGATCCGCTCCTCCGAAGAGAACCGCAACGTGATCTCGATGTTCCTCGACGAGTCTGCCCCGCAGCCGCCGCGGCCCGGGACGGGGACGTATGGCCCCGGCTGCGTCGTCGGCGACCGCTCGCTCGGGTCCCGCTAGGAGCCTGCGGGCTCGGCCTTCTTCGTCTCTTTCTTCTCTGGCTTCTTGTCGCCGTCGCCGGACTTCGTCTTCTCGCTGTCCGTGGAGTCTCGCTTTCGTCCCTTCTTGCCGTAATCGGTCGAGTAGAAGCCCTTGCCCTTGAAGAAGATCGGCACCGGATGGAGCACCTTCTCGAGCGGGCTCGCGCCGCACACTTCACACACCTTGGGCGGCGGGTCGTCCATGCGCTGGAAGAGCTCGAACAGGTGTCCCTTCGGGCAGCGGTACTCGTAGATCGGCATTGACGAGCAGGCTACCGGGATAGGCTGCTGGCGTGGCCGAGGCAGTCGCGCACGACAGGGCCGCGGCAGCCCCTAGCGAAACGTTTGCCGAGCGGGCCTTCGCACCCGTCGTCGCGTCGTGCACCGGGGCGGTGGCCGTCTTTCTCGCACTGCGCCTGACGGCCTGGCCGCCGCATGAGGACGAGACGCTGGCGCTGTTCGTCGGTCGGGACTCGCTCGACGGAATGCTGGGCACGGTGCTCAACCAGCGGGGCGGCGCACCCCTCCACTTCCTCTTCGCCTGGGCCGTCGCGCATCTCGACGGCGGGCTGACGGCGTTGCGCGCAGTTTCGGCCGTCTTCGCCGTGGCCAGCCTGCCGCTGCTGGCCGTAATTGCCGCGCGCCTGGCGGGGAAGGGCCCGGCGATCGTCACCACGATCCTCGCCTCCGCCAGCTGGATGCTGCTCTTTCACGGCATCTACGGCCGCATGTACAGCCTCTTCCTGTTCACGAGCCTGCTCTCGTTCCTGGCCCTCGAGGCGGCGACGGAAACCGGTGGACGTCGCCGCTGGGCGGCGTGGATCGCCATCACCCTGCTCTGCGTCGCGGCGCACCCGTACGGGGCGCTCGTGCTTGCCTCGCAGGCGGTCTATGTGGCCGCTACGAGGCTGCGGCTCCGTGAGGCGGCGCTGTCGTTCGCGATCGTCCTCGTGCTGGGCATCCCGTTCTGGCGCACCGACCTCGTCCTGGCCGGCCGCTTCGAGATCGGCGTCGGCGGAGGCGGCGGTCGCCTCGGCTCGCCGCTCGACGTGCTCCGCTATCTCGGTGAGACCTCGGGGGACTTCGTCGCCGGGTACCGCCTGGCGATCGCCGCCGCGATCGCTCTCGCGGCCTTCGGCACCTACCGGCTTGCGCACACGAGGCCGCGGAGCGCGATCCTCGTGGGGGCGGTCGTGCTCACCCCCGCAGCGCTGCTGATGCTCGCGAGGTTCGGCTCGGCGGCGGCGCCCGAGTCGCGCCATCTCATCTTCGTCATGCCGTTCTTCCTCGTGGCCCTCGCCACCGGGCTCGTCTGCGCTGCCCGACTCCTGGGCCGCCTCGAGACGCCTGCGCTCGTCTTCTCCATTGCCGGCCTCGTGGCGCTCCAGCTCGTCTGGGGCTGGTCACAGACGATCGAGCTCTATCGCGGCGAGCCCGCGGCGCGTGTGGCGGCGCGGAGCGACGCCGCAGCCTGGCTCGCGCAAACATCGCGCTCGGACGACGTGCTCTTCGGCTACGACCCGCTCTTCCTGGAGGCCTGGCGTAGTGGAGGAGATCTCTCGCGCTCGGTCGTACCGCGTGCGGATCCCCGGCTGGCACTACGCGCACTGCAACGGGCGGAGCCGCTCGGCCGCGGGCTCTGGGTCTTCGATGCGAGCGACACGGGCAACCCCATCCGGCGGTCGGTCGTGCCCAACCGTCCGCCCGTGCCGCTGGCCGCATTCGAGACACGGACGTTCGGGCCGTTTCTCGTCGTGCGCACGGTCGAGCCGACGGGCGATGTTCGCTCGTACCTCAGGCTCGCTCGCCGCGCACAGCTCGCCGGCAAGGCGCTGTCGATCGCCGACGCGGACACGAACCTCCTGACCGTGCTCGAGGCCGGGGCTCTACTGGCGCGAGCGAGCTGAAGCGGCTTCGCGCTCCACCGCCTCGCGATAGCACGGAGCATCCTCGAAGGCGGCGAGGCCGGTGGTCACCGTTCGCTCGGGTGGCCGCCTGCGGCGCACCGCGGCCAGGGCGGCGAACACTCCGAGCACGCCGCCGATCAGCAGGTCACGCACCCGCCGGCTGCGGTCGCCTTCATCCATGCGACGATTGTACGAATGCTCGTCTGCGCCCTCGGCGACCTCCTGCTCGACGTCGTCGTCCGCCTCGAGGGCGCGCCGGCCTCGGGCGACGACACGCCGGCCAGCACCCGCGTGACGGCGGGCGGCCAAGCTGCGAACGTCGCTGCCTGGGCTGCTGCCCTCGGCGCGGAAGCACGGCTGATCGCCAAGCGCGGCGGCGGCGGCGCGGCCGAGCTCGCAGTAGCGGAGGTCGCCGCGCGAGGCGTGGAGCTCGTCGGGCCAACAGTCGCGGACGACGGAGGCGTCGTGGTCTCGGTGGTCGACGGTTCCGGCGAGCGTTCGATGCTCACCGACCGGGGCCCGAGCCAGGAGCTGCGACCCGATGAGATCGACGTCGGCTGGCTGCGCGGCTGCGACGTGCTCCACATCTCGGGCTACGCGTTGCTGGCCGGCTCGATCGCCGAAGCGGGCGCCCGGGCGGCGGGCGCCGCACGAGCTCAGGGAGCACTGATCAGCGTCGACCTCGCGACGGCGCGCGGGATCGCCGACTTCGGGCCCGAGCGCGTGCTCGCACGGCTCGCGCAGCTTCAGCCGGACATTACGTTCGGGGGGGAACGCGAGGTGGCGGCGCTCGGACACGAGCCTGAGGCCACCACGCTCGTCCTCAAGTACGGGGCCGGCGGCGTTGCCGTCGTGCGCAATCGGCGCCGGGAGGAGCATGATGCGCGGCCGGCTGAGGTCGTCGACCCGACCGGCGCCGGGGACGCACTGGCAGCCGGCTATCTCGTGGGCGGGATCGAGCTCGGCCTGGAGGCGGCGGGGCGCTGCGTCTCGCAGGTGGGAGCAATGCCGTGACGTCGAAGGTCGTCACGTACTCGCCCGAAGTCCAGGACGCCATCACCGGGATGCAGGCGATCGTTGCGCTGGAGACGACGATCGTCGCCCATGGCTTTCCGCCCGGCGAGGGGCTGGCCGTCGGACGGGAGTGCGAGCAGCGCGTACGCGACGGCGGGGCCGTGCCGGCAACCGTCGCCGTCGTGGACGGCGCGCTCCGTGTCGGCCTCGATGACGAGCAGCTGGAGCGAATCGCCGCCGCGGGCGCGGGCGCACGCAAGGTCAGCCCACGCGATCTCGCCGCCTGCATCGTCGACGGCGCGCTCGGCGCGACGACGGTCGGGGCAACGCTCGCCGCGTGCCGCCTGGCAGGCATCCACGTCATGGCCACCGGCGGCATCGGCGGCGTCCATCGTGGCTACGAGACACGGCCGGACGTGTCCGCTGATCTCGCCGAGCTCGCCCGCACGCCTGCAGTCGTCGTGTGCTCGGGCGTGAAGTCGCTGCTCGACGTCCCCGCGACCGTCGAAGCGCTGGAGACGCTCGGCGTGCCGGTCGTCGGCTTCGGCACCGACACGGTGCCACTCTTCTATGTGGCCGACGGAGGCCCACCGGCCCCGATTCGCGCCGACTCGGTGGATGAAGTTGCCGGGCTCGCGCGAGCTCATTGGGCGCTCCGAGGTGCCGCAATCGTCGTCGCTCGTCCTCCGGATCCGCAGGTGGACGTCTCGGCGCTGATCGAGGAGGCACTGCACGAGGCAACGGCCAACGAAGTCGAGGGCCAGGCTGTCACTCCGTACGTCCTCTCGTACCTCCACGAGCGGAGCGACGGCCAGACGCTCGACGTGAACCGCCGGCTGGCGGCCGACAATGCCGCGCTCGCCGCAGACATCGCCGTCGCCTACGCTGAGGCGGCCTGATGCGCCGAATGCTCCTCGCCGCCGTGCTGGCCGCCCTCGCACTGGCCGGCTATGCGCTGGCCGCCGGCCTGCCGGGCATTCCGAAGCTCTACCAGCCATATCGGAGCTGGCACAAGGTCAACGCGAAGCCGATCCCCGACACGCCGACGACGGCCCACCCGGCAGGCGTCAAGAACGTGTTCGCGAGCAAGCGCAAACAGGGCGCGCGCTACCCGTACGGCACGCTGATCGTCAAGGAAGGGCTGACGACCACCGGTGGCAAGCGCTTCGTCAGCCTCATCGCCGCGATGCGCAAGGTGCGCGGCATCGACCCTCAGCACGGCGACTGGCAGTTCCGGGAATGGACCCGTGCAGGCCCCAACGCCCGCTTCTCGCTCATCGCCAAGGACGCGACCTGCTGGAGCTGCCACGCACTCGCGAAGAAGAACGACTGGGTCTACACGAAGCGCTAGGAGGACTTGTCGATGCTGGCGAGGTAGTCGTCGATCCCGATCAGCTCGTGCGTCTCGAGCTTCGAGCTCCCGCGTGCGCCGAGCTGCACCGACACGCGCGCGATCGTCGTCGCATCCGGTGCCTCCACGACGTTCACGAAGTCAAACGGCCCGAGACACGCCCACTGGTGGAGCACCTTGGCGCCGAGCTCCTCGACGTCCTTGTTGACCTCCTTCAGGCGCTCGGGGTTCGCGTTCAGGGTCTGCACGCCCTTGGCGGTCAAGCGCGACAGCATGAGATATGTCGGCATCAGGCCTCCTTGGCTCGTTGGGGCTTCGACTCTACTGCCGCTCGCGCGACCTGGTCGTCGTAGAGATGAGCGGCGCCGAGGAAGAGAATCGGCGTCAGGACCAGCGTCGCAAGATAGAGGGCGATGTTGATCGCCTGCCCGCTGGCGCCGTGGATGACGAACGCCATCACCTGGCCAGTGAGGAAGACGAGCAGCCCCAGCGTGCCGAGCGTGGCCATGGCATGGAGGAAGTCGGCGCGCCCCAGGTCGAGGCCGCGGCGCAGCGCGTCGAGGACGCCGAGCCGCTCGGCTACGGCCGCGGGCACAGCCAGCCCGAACAGCGCAAACCACGCGATGCCCGGCAGGACGAAGCCCAGGAAGAGCACCGGCGCCGGCAGGTAGACGAGGATGCCCACCACCATTGCGGCCGTGATCGTCCGCCACGAAGGGCGCACGCCGGCGACCATCGCGCAGGCAGCGACGTAGGAGGCCGTAAACACGATCACGGCACCGCCGGCGCTGACGGCGACGGCAGGAGCGCGTCCCAGCTGGGACGCCACGACGGCGAGCAGCAACGGCCCAATGCCGAGCGCCAGAGAGGCCCAGAAATGGCTGCCGTAGAAGCGAAGTGTGTCGGCGACGAGCTGGCCGATCATTCGTTCTGCCGGCGGCGTCACCGACTTGCTCTCCATCCCGGCGAACGCTACCGGCCTGTACAGTGCGCCGCCGTGGGACGCGGATCACGAGGGAGCGTGCGGTGGAAGGCCGATCGCCAGCGCAAGAAGAAGGCGCGAGGCGCGAGGAAAGCTGCAGACGCCGGCACGACCCGCAAGGCCAAGCGCTAGACGAGCCGGCGCTCGAGGTACGCGGCCAGCCGCGTCAGCGGGAACGAGATGCAGAAGAAGATCACCATCACCGCGCCGTAGATCTCGATCGCCTTGATCTCGCCGATGCCCGCGGGCTCCGGCGCTGCGAGCCGCTCGACCGAGCGCTCACCGGTCTCGAGCAGCTCCGTGGCGCCGATCACCTGCGCGATCGTCGTGGTCTGGATGATGTTCACCAGCAGGCTGACCATCGGCGGGAGCAAGCGACGCAGCGCCTGCGGCAGGATCACGAACGCATGCCGGCCCACCCAGCCGAAGCCGAGCGCCGCCGCGGCCTCGTGCTGCTCGCGCGGGATCGATTGCACCGCGCCGCGCGTCGCCTCCGCCACCTGGGCGCTTCCCCAGAGCGTCAGGCCGATCGCGGCCGCCGTCTCGGGGCTGAACGTTAGTTGCGCGGCGGCCGACGGCAGCGCGAAGAAGATGATGAAGACCGTGACGAGGATGGGCAATCCGCGCCAGACCTCGATGTAGAACCGGATCAGCCAGCGCGTCGGCCGGAAGTCGATCGTCAGGAGTGTGCCGAGGATGAGCCCGAGCACCGTGCTCCCGAGCAGCGCCCACGCGGCGATCTGGAGCGTGCCCTTCAGCCCCACCGTGAACATGTAGTCGGCGACAGGCTCGATCCAGTCGGCCATCTATCTGTCCTCCGGCAGCCGCAGGTGTGACTCGACCAGCCGAATCGACGCCGACAACGCCCAGACGACGATCAGGTAGGTGACGCCGAGGACGATGAACGTCTCGCTCGTCTCCAGCGTCAGCGCGTTGATCTGGAGCGCCGTCGTCGTCAGCTCCGGGTAGGCGATCACGTACATCAGCGACGTGTTCTTGACCACGCTGATGTAGGTGTTGATCGACGACGGCAGCGCGATACGCCCGCCGATCGGCAGCATCACATTGAAGAACGTCGCCAGCCGTCCGAAGCCGAGCGCGAGGCCGGCCTCGTGATAGCGGGCGGGCACCGCTTCGAAGCCGGCGCGGAAGTTCTCGGTGTTGAAGGCCCCGCCCCAGATCATCACGGACAGCCACGCGACCGTGAACGCTTCCAGACGGATACCCAGTTGAGGCAGCGCGAAGTACAGGAAGAAGATCTGGACGAGGATCGGGGTATTGCGAATCACCTCGACGTAGACGGCCGCGGCCTGGCTGATCAGAGGGATGCGATACGCGCGGGCGGCGCCGAGGATGACGCCGATCACAAACGCTCCAAGGATCGCGATCGCGGACACCTGGAGTGTCCGCAGCAGCCCGTCGAGCAGCTCCTGGCCGTTCTCCTCGACGTACGACCAGAGAGACGCGAGCGATGCTACGAGCATGTGAAAAGGATCTAGGAGCGGCCGCTCAGGCGGCCGCTCCTAGCGTCGATTGGCGTTACGGGCACACCGTCGTCGGATCGACGGCGTTGTAGCCGAAGTTGGTCTTGGGCCTCAGGATGTTGTCCTGGAAGGCGGTGTAGACCCGGCCCGGCACGTTGTTCCTGAGGATGGTGGCGAACGTGTCCTTCTGCTTCATGAGGTTCAGGCGCGAGTCCACCCACCTCTTCATCGACACGTTCCCCTGCTTGATGCCGATGCCGTAGGGACCGGCTAGGAACGACGGGTTCGCAAGCTTGACCGTCCCGTCGGTGACCGCGATGCCCAGCAACGCGGTGTCGTCCCACATCACGGCGTCTGCACGACCGTCCCGGAACGCGATCACGGCGTTCGCGAAGCTGTCGTAGGCGTTCACCTTCGTCTGCTTGAAGCAGTTTCCGACCCACTTGTCGTAGACCGACCCTGTCGTCGTCGAGACCGTCTTGCCGGCGAGGTCGGCGAGCGTGTTGATCGTCGAGTCGTTCTTCACGAGCAGGCGCCCGCCGGCCTTGTAGTAGGCCCTCGAGAAGTCGATCCTCGTGTCGCGGTCCGCCGTATACGTGAACGTCGAGATCACGAGGTCGACGCGGTCAGTCGTCAGCAGCGGCTCCCGGGCAGGAGTCGGAGCACAGACGAAGCTCACGCGGCTCGCCTTGCCAAACGCGTACCGCGCGAACCAGCGGGCGATCTCCACGTCGAAGCCCGCATTCTGGCCCCGGACGTTGATGTAGCCGAAGGGCGGCACGTCGCACTTGACGCCGATGACCCAACGTCCTCGCTGCTTAACCGCCGCGGGCAGCGGCGGCAGCTTCGGCTTCTTCGCCTGGGCCTGAGCGGCCGTGCCGCTCGGGGATGACGGCGAAGCTGCCCCCCAGGCGGCCAGCGCGGCCGCGATGAGAGCAACTGCGGCCGTCACGAGCATGATGCGCTTCATACAACTTCTCCTTCCTCGTCGATGGACAGCTCGTCGAGGGACTCGACGAGCTGCAGAGTGCGGCGGAGGAAGCGGCGTGTCCGCTCCTCCTGTGGTTGGTCGAGCACGTCCGTGGGCTTTCCTTGTTCGACGATCCGACCCTCGTCGATGAAGATCAGCTCGTCGCCCACATCGCGTGCGAAGTGCATTTCGTGCGTTACCACCAGCATCGTCATGCCGGACTCGGCGAGGTCCCTCATCACGACCAGCACCTCGCCCACGAGCTCCGGGTCGAGGGCCGAGGTGACCTCGTCGAACAACATGACGTGCGGCTCCATCATCAGTGCTCGGGCGATCGCGACTCGCTGCTGCTGGCCGCCCGAGAGCTGATGCGGATACTGAGGGGCCTTCTCTTCCAGGCCCACGCGTGCGAGCAGCTCGTGTGCTCGCTCCTCGGCCTTCGCCCGCGGCAGCTTGAGGATCCGGCGGGGTGCGAGGGTGAGGTTGTCGATGACTTTCAGGTGTGGAAAGAGGTTGAACTGCTGGAAGACGATGCCGATGTGCCGCCGCACCTCGGAGAGGTCGGCACCTTTGCGCGTGATCTCCTCGCCCTCGAAATAGATGCGCCCGGCCGAGACCGGCTCGAGCAGGTTGACGCAGCGCAGCAGCGTGCTCTTGCCGCTGCCCGAGGGGCCGATGATCACGAGCACCTCCCCGGCCGTCACCTGCAGATCGATGCCGTCGAGGACGACGTGATCGCCGAAGCTCTTCTTCACTGCCTCGAGCTGCACGACCGGCGTCGCGCCATTCGTCGCGGCGGCGGGCAGCGAGCTCATCGTTCGAGAGTCTCCCGGGACGGCCACGTCGAAGTCAAACGCGTTCGGAGACGCCGAAGGGCCGGTCGTACTCGGCCAGGAGATCGAGGAACGGCACTGCGTCGAACGCCTCGGGACCGAGCACGCCGGTCCCCTTCCAGGCGCCTGTCGCGAGCAACTCGAGGGCGATCACCGGGTTGAGCGCCGTCTGCCAGACGACAGCCTGCGAGCCGTATTCGCGCATCGTGCCCTCATTGTCGGCCACATGGTAGAGATAGGTCGCGCGCGGCTGACCGTCCTTCCCGGTGCCCGTGACGAACGTGCCCGCGCACGTCTTGCCGGACATCCGGTCGCCGAGCGTTGCGGGGTCGGGCAGAGAGGCGGCGACGACGTCCCGTGGCGCGACCTCGACGCCTCGTACGGAAACCGGATCCTTGGAGTCAAGGCCGACCTTGTGCAGCGTGCGCAGGACGTTGATGAACTCTTCCCCCAGCCCGTACTTGAAGGTCACGCGCTTGCAGTCGACCCACCGCGGGATCAGCACCACCTCCTCGTGCTCGACGTTCACGCACTCGACAGGCCCGATGCCTTCCGGAAAGTCGAACACCTCGGGCTCGGAGAACGGCTGCGTCGTGTACCAGCCGCGCTCTCGCTCCCAGATCACCGGCGGGTTGAGGCACTCCTCGATGGTCGTCCAGATGGAGAAGGACGGCGCGAACTCGTAGCCCTCGACGACGATGTTAGACCCGTCGCGGACGCCCGCCTCGTCGATCTCCGAGAACAGGTGGTCGGCGGCATAGCGGGCAAAGACATCTGCGAGGCCGGGCTCGACGCCGACACCGACGAGTGCCAGCAGGCCGGCCGCCTGCCACGCGTCCTCCACCGCGAACTGGGCGTCGCCGAGCTTCACGCCGGTCTCCTCGTACGGACGCTCCGGGTGCGGCTCCGACAGGGTCATCGCCATGTCGAGGTACGTGCAGCGAGCCTCCAGCGCCGCCGCGAAGATCGGCGGGTTGAAGCGGGGGTCGACAGCGTTGAGGATCGCGTCCGCCTTCGTCTCTCTGGCAAGGGTCACTATGGCGGTCGTGTCCGAGGCGTCGATCTGCGCGGCGCCGAAGCGGTCCGGCTCGCCGAGCTTCTCCGCGACGGCCTCGGCCCGCCCGAGCTCGTAGTCGGCGAAGACCATGTGCTCGAAGAACGACCGCCGCTGCGCGATCGGGCCGACGGCCGAACCGACACCTCCCGCACCGACGATGAGGACTCTCACGGCTACGAACCGTACTGTTGGCTCCATCGTTTAGCCCCGAGCCCACCGGGAAACGACGTGCTCATGGGCCTGAAAGACCTCCGCGTGGGACCGGTGATCCCCGTGTCGGACCTGTCCGTGTCGCTGGACTTCTACGAGGGAATGCTCGGGCTCACCGGAGAGCAAGTACCAGGTGGCTACGAGCTGCGCGCCGGCGGCGACGCGAAGGTGTTCCTACTCACGGACACCGACTACGCAGGGCAGGCACAGTGGCCGCTCGCGGCGTTCGAGACGACGGACCTATCGGCGGTCGTCGACGACCTGCACCGCCGGGGCGTTCGACTCGAGATCATGGGTGCCGGCGACCCGTACCCGACCGACGAGCGGGGCATCGCAGACCTCGGCGACGTGCTCATCGCCTGGTTCCGCGACCCGGACAACCAGGTGTTCTCCGTATTCGAGCGCAAGACGCCGACATTTGAGAGCTAGGCCCGGCGCGCGACGCGCAGCATGTACTCCTCGCGGTTGAGCGGGTTCCAGTCGGTGCGCGGCCGGGTCGGCGCGGCGCCGTTCACGGGCTCGTAGCGGCAGAACTCGCACTCCAGCACGCCTTCGCCGCGCGTCAACCCCGGGAGGTCGACCCGCAGCTCGTGCACGCGACCCGCTGCGATATCGCCCTCGATCACGCACGACGGGCCTCGGATCGTCGGCTGATCCGGGACGGCGTCGAGCCTGGCCAGCGCGGACAGCACGTGGCCGATCGTGACCGCAGGAGACTCGAGGTGGAAGCGATGGATCGGCTCGCACACGACCGTGCCTGCTTCCGTCAGTGCGCTCATCAGCACGAGCGGCGTCAAGTTGCGGAAGTCCCCGGCGGTCGAGGACGGCGGCGAGTAGCCGGAATGCGTCATCGTGACCGCGCAGTCGATAACACGCCACCCTTGGATGCCCTGAAGCAATGTCTCGCGAACGGTTTCCTCGACTGCCCGGAAGAACGCGAGCGGCATCGACCCCAGCTCCACCTCGAGCCGAAACTCCATCCCCGTGTCGAGCGGGGCCGGCTCCAAGCGGAGCCCGACGGTGGCGAGGAACGGGTTTGGCCTGCCGAGCTCTTCGACCGCCGCACCCGTGCCGACCGGGCGCTCGACGCAGATCGTCGTCGTCTCGCGGAAATCGACGTCGATCCCGAAGTCCGTCGCTAGCGTCGCCTGGATGACCTCCTTCTGCACCTCGCCGTAGAGCGACAGGAAGAGCTCCTGCCGGATGTCGTCCTGGCGGAGGTTGATGAGCGGGTCCTGCTCTGCCAGCTGGGTGAGGGCGGCGTGGAGCGCGCCCTTCTCTCCGGGACGCGTTGGCACGATCGACGTCTCCAGCGTCGGCGGGGCGAAGTGATGCTCCGCGTGTGCGTGCGATGCGCCGATCCCGTCGCCGATCCTGATCTCGCCGAGGCCCCAGACCTTCCCGATCTCGCGGGCGCTCACCATCTCTCGCTGAACGGCGGAGCCCTGATCGAACACGCTGATGGCGGTCACCTTGCGCTCGTCCTCGCCGACCGGCAGACGGTCACGCACCCGCAGCGCGCCCGAGAACATCCGGACGTACGCGATCCGGTCGCCTGCCGGCCCTCGTTCGATCTTGAAGACGGTGCCGCGAGGCGGTCCCTCGGCATCCGCTACGGCAGCGGGCAGCAGCTCCGCGATGCCGCTCATGAGCACGTCCACGCCGGCGCCGGTGATGGCAGAGCCGAAGAACACGGGATGGACGACGCCGCGCTTCGTCTGCGCGGCCAACTCCGTGCGAAGCCGGTCGTAGGGGATGCTCTCGTCCTCGATGTACGCGTCGAGGATCGCCTCGTCGCGTTCGGCGAGCACCTCGGCAAGCCGATTGCGAAACTCGGTGCCGCTCGGGGATCCCATCGGGACGATTGCCGGTGTCAGGCGCTCCGCAATCGCCCGCGTGACCCGTTCGCAGTCCGCTCCGCGGCGGTCCGTCTTGTTCACGAACAGCAACGTCGGGACGCGCAGCCGCTGCAGCGCCCGCATGAGCAGCGGCGTCTGCGACTGCACGCCCTCCACGGCCGAGACAACCAGCACGGCGCCGTCGAGCACGGTGAGCACGCGCTCCACCTCGGCGATGAAGTCCGGATGTCCCGGTGTGTCGATCAGATTGACGGTGACGTCGTCAATCGAAAGCGAGACAACCGCCGACTTGATGGTGATCCCGCGCTGGCGTTCCAGCGCCAGCGTGTCGGTCTGCGTGCTGCCGTCATCGACGCTGCCGATCTCGTCGATGACGCCGGCCGAATGCAGCAGCCGCTCTGTGAGCGTCGTCTTACCGGCGTCTACATGCGCCAGGATTCCCAGGTTGAGCGTTCGTCGAAGCACGGTTCATACCCTCCGAATAGGTCGCAAAGCCCTTCGCGATGGATATGAACTGCCCCACGTACGCTCCTTCCCTGGTCGGCGCTTGAAGCCGGAGTAAAGCACAGCGGCCGGCGCCCTAGACTGCGCGCGTGCAACGCAAGGTCGTCACCGTGCTTTTCTGCGACGTCGTCGGTTCCACGTCGCTCGGCGAGAACGTCGATCCGGAAGCGCTGCGCGCGCTGCTCGCCCGCTACTTCGAGCAGATGAAGGCGATCGTCGAGCGCCACGGCGGCACGGTCGAGAAGTTCATCGGCGACGCCGTAATGGCCGTGTTCGGCGTGCCGACCGTGCACGAAGACGATGCCGTCCGTGCGCTCCAGGCAGCGGCCGAGATGCAACTCGCGATGCCCGAGCTGGGCATCGAAGGTCGAATCGGTATCTGCACCGGCGAGGTCGTCACCGGCACCGAGGAGCGGCTGGCGACGGGTGATGCCGTGAATGTCGCCGCCCGGTTGCAGAGTGCCGCGGAGCCCGGTGAGACGTTGCTCGACCAGACGACGCTGCGTCTGGCTCAAGAAGCGGTCGACGCGGAGCCCATCGAGCCTCTGGAGTTGAAGGGTAAGGCCGAGCCCGTGCCCGCCTGGCGGCTCGTCTCCGTGTCGACGATGCCCACGGAACGGCGATTCGACTCGCCGCTGGTGGGACGGGGACAGGAGCTTCAAACGCTCTCGGAGGCATGGGAGCGCGTGCGCAGTGGGCCTGGCTGCGAGCTGGTCACGGTCGTGGCGTCCGCCGGAGTGGGCAAGTCCCGCCTCGTGGCGGAGTTCCTAGCCGTCACGGAGGCGACCGTCGTCCGCGGTCGCTGCCTCTCGTACGGCGAAGGGATCACGTACTGGCCGGTCGTAGAGGTGCTGAAGCAGCTCGAGCCGAAGTGGTCGCAGGTCGAGCTCGATGCGGCTGCGACCGAGGCGCTCGACGTCGTCCTCGGAGGCCACGGCATGTCTTCTCCGGACGAGATCGCGTGGGGATTCCGCAAGCTGCTCGAGGCGGTGGCGACCGAAGCGCCGCTCGTCGCCGTCTTCGACGACATCCAGTGGGCCGACGACGTCCTACTCGACCTGATCGAGCACCTTGCCTTTCTGTCGACCGGCGTACCGATCCTGCTCCTTTGCATGGCACGACCCGAGCTGCTCGACCGCCGCAGCGGCTGGAGCGGGGTGGTCAGGTTGCAGCCGCTCTCTCCTGAGGAGGCCGAGCAACTCATGGATGCGAAGGTCGACGGGCAAGAGCTCGAGGGTGAGATGCGCGAGCGCATCCTGCGCGCCGCGGGCGGAAACCCGCTCTTCGTGGAGGAGATGGCGGCGATGGTGCAATCGTCCGGCGACGGAGTCGAGGTGCCGCCGACCCTCCAGGCGCTGCTCGCAGCCCGCCTCGACCAGCTCGACGCACCGGAGCGGTCCGTGCTCGAGCGCGGCGCCGTCGAGGGCGAGGTGTTCCACCACGGCGTCGTTCAGGCACTCACGCCCGAAGAGCCGCGCCTCACGACCCAGCTGACCGCGCTCGTTCGGAAGGAGCTGATCCGCCCCGACCGGGCGATGTATGCCGGGGACGATGCATTCCGCTTTCGCCACCTCCTCATGCGCGACGCCGCCTACGACGCTCTCCCGAAGGCCGAGAGGGCGGAGCTGCACGAGCGATTCGCCGACTGGCTCGAGGAGCACGGCAGCGAGGTCGTCGAGCTCGACGAGCTGCTCGGCTACCACTTCGAGCAGGCATATCGCTATCGCGAGGAGCTCGGGATGCTCGACGCGCTCAGCAGCGCTCTGGCTACGCGCGCCGGCGAGCGGCTGGCGCGGGCCGGGCGCGGAGCGATCCTCCGACAGGACTCTCGTGCCGGGGCCAGCCTGCTCGAGCGGGCAGCCGAGTTGCTGCCCGATGAGCTGCGGGATGGACGGTTCGAGGTCGAGCTCGGCTGGGCACGCTTCACCGCGGGACGTGGCCCGGAAGCGGTGCTATCGGGTCTAGCTGCAGGCGCTGAGCGGGCGGCGCACGCCGGCGACCGGCTCGGGGAGCTCGGCCTGCGCCTGGAACACGGCGGCTACGAGATCGTGTTCGATCCGACGGAGAAGAATGCGACGCGAGTCTGCGAGCTCGCCGATGAGGCGCTACCGGTATTCGAAAAGGCAGGCGACGAGTGGGGGCTCAGTGTGGCGTGCGGCGCCCTGCTCCTCGCGGAGGAACAGCAGGGTCGCTCGTACGCTGCCGTGGCCTCGTGGGCGACACGCGCCGCCGAACATGCCCGTCGGGCGAACTATCACGTCATGGTCGACTGGGGCGAGCGCGAGGTTGTCCAGGCCCAGTACTACGGGGCAACGCCCGTGGAGGAGTGTCTCCGCTGGCTTGACGAGCACCCGCACATCGAGCGGCACGCTGCTCTCCCTTGTCGGGACCTCCTCCTGGCCATGCTCGGTCGCTTCGACGAGGCGCACGCGCTGCTTGCGACGGCAGTCGACCGCATAGCCGAGCGCGGCGCGGTCAGAGCCGAGTCCTGGCTGCCGGTTCGTCGCTACGACCTCGCGCGGCTCGACGGCGACGCGCCCAGCGCGGAGGCGGCGGCGCGCGAGATGTGCGAGACCGCGGAGGCGGCGGCGCGCGAGAACTACATGTGGTTTTGCAGCAGCCTTGCCCAGGCCCTCCTCGACCTCGACCGAAACGACGAGGCCGAGGACTGGCTCGAACGCGGGCGCGCAACCGCGCCGAGCGAGGAGCGACTCCCTCGGATGGTGTGGGGCCAGGCGCGCGCCAAAGCGGTCGCGCGGCGCGGCGAGCTCCATGAGGGCGAGCGCCTCGCGCGCGAGGCGGTTGCGCTCGCCGAGGAGACCGACATGCTGAACGCGCACGGAGACGCGCTGCTCGATCTCGCCGAGGTGCTCGCGCTCGGCGGAAAGGACGCGCAGCCGGAGCTCGAGGAGGCGCTCACGCTCTACGAGCGCAAGGGCAACCTCGTCATGGCTCAGCGCACGAGGGAGAACCTCGCGCAGGCGAAGTCTCCGTTCTGACCGAGCTCTTCCAGGTGTAACTCGATGCGGCGGGGCAGCAGCGGCGCACCGCCGCCGAGCGTTACCGGCGCGATCATCACGATCACCTCGTCCAGCAAGCCAACGTCTGCGAACTGGCCGGCGAGGTCTCCTCCGCCGACGATCCAGACGTTCTTCTCGCCCGCGGCTGCGGCCATCGCCTCGTGCACGACTGCGACGTCCGCGCTCGTGAACTCGATCGGCGCGCCGGGAACGACCGGCAGCTCCCGGTGGGTGAAGACCCAGCACGGGATGTCGTACGGCCACTTCCAGTCCGCCGGCTCCTTGCCCGCGAACTCGTGGTCGAGAATCCACTCGTACGTCGTCGACCCCATCGCCAGCGCGCCGACATCGGCGATGAAGTCGTCGTAGTTCAGCGGCCCGTCAGGGTCGCGCTTGCGGGTGAAGAGCCAGTCGAGCGAGTTGTCGGGACCGGCGATGAAGCCGTCGAGGGACGTAGCCGTGTAGTACTGGGTGAGGCTCATGCTGCGACGGCCGCGCCGGCCTTCTCGAAGACGAGCTCGCCGTTCTGGGCGTCCACGCGAATGGTGTCGCCCTCGGCGAACTGCGCCTCGAGCAGCGCTTTCGCCAGCGGGTTCTCGACGAGCCGCTGAAGCGCGCGCTTGAGCGGCCGTGCGCCGTAGGTCGGATCCCAGCCGGCCTCGAGCACGATCTCCTTCGCGGCGTCCGTCAGGTCGAGCGAGAGCCCGCGCTCCGCAAGCCGCTCCCGCAGCCGCTCGAGCTGGAGCTCGACGATGTGCGCCAGCTCCTCGCGCTCCAGTGGCGTGAACTCGACGATCTCGTCGATGCGGTTCAGGAACTCGGGCCGGAAGAACTCGCGCAGAGCATCGGCCGAGCGAAGGTTCGACGTCATGATGATCACGGCGTGCCGGAAGTCGACCACGCGGCCGTGGCCGTCGGTCAGTCGCCCGTCGTCGAGGATCTGCAGCAGGACGTCGAAGACCTCGGAGTGCGCCTTCTCGATCTCGTCGAGCAGGACGACGGAGTACGGCCGGCGCCGCACGGCCTCCGTCAGCTGGCCGCCCTCCTCGTAGCCGATATAGCCGGGCGGCGCACCGACGAGCCGCGACACGGTGTGCCGTTCCTGGTACTCGGACATATCGAGACGCACCATGGCCCGGTCGTCGTCGAACATGAACTCCGCCAGCGCGCGCGCCAGCTCGGTTTTCCCTACGCCGGTGGGCCCGAGGAAGACGAACGAGCCGATCGGCCGGTTCGGGTCCTGGAGCCCCGAGCGGGCCCGACGTAGCGCGTTGGAGACGGCCTCGACCGCCTCGTCCTGGCCGACAACGCGCTCGTGCAGGCGCTCCTCCATGTGAATGAGCTTCTCCGTCTCGCCTTCCATGAGCCGCGTGACCGGAATGCCCGTCCACCGGCTGACGACGAGCGCGATGTCGTCCTCGTCGACCTCTTCCTTCACCATCGGTTCGTCCTCCGCGCCCTCACGCTGCTCGAGCTCGGCTTCGAGCGCAGGCAGCTCGCCGTAACGGATCTCGGCCACGCGCTGGAGGTTGCCCTCGCGTTCCGCCCGCTCGGCTTCCTGTCGCAGCTCGTCGATGCCGCGGGTGACCTCCTTCACGCGCTCGAGCGCCTCCTTCTCCTTCGCCCAGCGCGCAGCCAGCTCGTCCCGGGTCGCCTTCGCGTCGGCGAGGTCGCGCTCGAGAGGCTCTCGCACCGCGTTCGACTCCTTCGCCATCGCGGCCAGCTCGATCTCCAGTTGGCGCACACGGCGCTCGGCCTCGTCCAGCTCCAGCGGGGACGAGTCGATCTCCATGCGCACGCGCGAGGCTGCCTCGTCCACCAGGTCGATCGCCTTGTCGGGGAGGAAGCGGCCCGAGATGTAGCGGTCGGAGAGCACCGCAGCGGCCACGAGCGCGGCATCGCGAATGCGCACGCCGTGGTGTGCCTCGTAGCGCTCCTTGAGACCGCGCAGGATGGCGATCGTGTCCGCGTTCGACGGCTCGCCGACGAAGACAGGTTGGAAGCGGCGCTCGAGCGCAGCGTCCTTCTCGATGTGCTCGCGGTACTCGTCGAGCGTCGTCGCGCCGATGGCGCGCAGCTCGCCGCGGGCGAGCATCGGCTTCAGCATGTTGGCGGCGTCGACCGCGCCCTCGGCCGCGCCCGCGCCGACGATCGTGTGCAGCTCGTCGATGAAGACGATCAGCTCGCCCTCGGCGGCAGCGATCTCCTGCAGCACGGCCTTGAGCCGCTCCTCGAACTCACCGCGATACTTCGCGCCGGCGAGCAGCGCGCCGATGTCGAGCGCCCACACGCGCTTGCCCTTCAGCCCCTCGGGCACGTCGCCGGCGACGATGCGCTGCGCGAGGCCCTCGACGATGGCGGTTTTCCCCACACCCGGGTCGCCGATCAGCACGGGGTTGTTCTTCGTCCGCCGCGAGAGCACCTGCATCACGCGACGGATCTCCTCGTCCCGCCCGATGACAGGGTCGAGCTTGCCCGTCTCGGCCAGCGCCGTCAGGTCGCGGCCGAACTTCTCGAGCGCCTCGTACGAGCCCTCCGGATCCTGGGACGTGACGCGCTGTGCGCCGCGTACTTCCTTGATCCGCTCCAGCAGCTCGTCGCGCGGGACGGGCTCCAGCGCCAGCAGCATGTGCTCGACGGACACGTACTCGTCGTCGAGCTGCTGGGCCTCCTTGCCTGCCTTGTCGAGGGTGCTCGACAGCTCGGTCGAGATGCGCGGCTGCTGCGCGGCGCCTTCGACAGCCGGCTTCTGGGCGAGCCGCGCTTCCGCCTCCGTCCGCAGTGACTGGGCCGACGGCACGAGGGAGCGCGGCAGCTCCTGGTCGAGCAGCGCCAGCAGCAGATGCTCGGGGTAGACCTCGGGGTTGCCGCGGCGCCGCGCATCCTCCACGGCGGAGGCCACGGCCTCCTGCGACTTGATCGTGAGCCGGTTGAAGTCCATCTCAGCCTTGTCTCCTCGGGAGTCGCAGCTCGCGCTGTGCGTCCGAATAGAGGACGACGTCTCTGCGGTAGTGCCTGTGCACGGTCTGGACGGCTTCACCCATCTCCCGCTGCAGGCGGTCCAGGCGCAGGCGGAGAGCCGCCAGCTCATCCTCGAGCGCGAGCACGCGCCGCACGCCCGCGAGATTGAGCCCGAGCTCGGTCGTCAGCCGCTGGATCTCGCGCAGCCGATCGAGGTCGTGGTCGGAGTACAGGCGCGTGCCGCCCGGCGTCCGGCCGGGGCGGACAAGTCCCTTCGCCTCGTAGATACGCAGTGTTTGCGGGTGCATGGCGACGATCTCGGCGGCGACGCTGATCATGTAGCGGGGGCGCTGGTCGGTCACGAGAACGCCCTCTCTCTCGGATCCTCGCGCGACACCTCGCGCAGCTGCTCGACCGCCTCGCGCTCGGCCTTGGACAGCTTCGACGGCACCGTCACCCGCACCCTGGCGATGAGGTCGCCGCGGCCTGAGCCCTTGAGCTTGGGCATGCCGCGACCCTTGATGCGCAGGAGCTTTCCATCCTGCGTTCCGGGCGGCACCTTGAGGGAGACGCGGCCGTCGGGCGTCGGCACCTCAACGGTCGCGCCGAGCGCCGCCTCGGGGTAGGTGACCGGAACCTCGAGCTCGAGATCGGCGTCACCGCGGCGGTGGAAGAGCTTCGACGGCGCCACGCGCGTGACCACGAAGAGATCGCCGGCGGGCGCGCCGCCGTGGCCTGCCTCGCCCTTGCCGCGCAGGCGGATGCGTGTCCCGTCCTTGACACCGGCCGGGATCTTCACCTTGAAGCGTCGCGTCCGACGCTCGCGGCCCGTGCCGCGGCAGGTCGGACAGGGATCCTCGATCACGGTGCCGTTCCCGCGGCAGCGCGGACACGGCTGAGAGAGCGCGAACAGCCCCTGCGCCTCTGAGACGACACCGCGGCCGCCGCACTGCGGACAGGTCCTGGGCGCCGTCCCGGGCTTCGCCCCGGATCCCTTGCACGTCGAGCACGCCGACTCGAGGCTGACGGGGATGGTCGTCTCCACCCCGCGCAGCGCGTCCTCGAACGAGAGATTGAGCTCGACCTCCACGTCCTGGCCACGCCGGCCGCGCTGAGGCTGCGCCCGCATGCCTCCACGCCCGCCGCCGAAGATCCCGCCGAGCAGGTCGCCGAGATCGCCGAAGTCGCCGAAGTCGAAGGTGAACGAGCCGCCCGGCCCGAACTCGGGGCGGCCGCTCGGGGAGCCCCAGGAGTCGTACTGCTCCCGCTTCTCGGAGTTGGAGAGGACGTCGTAGGCGGCCTGCACCTCCTTGAACATCTCCTCCGCCTCTTTGTCGCCCGGGTTCTTGTCCGGGTGGTACTGCCGCGCGAGTGAGCGGTAGGCCTTCTTGATCTCCTCCTGCGAGGCGCCCTTCTCGAGGCCGAGCACCTCGTAGAGGTTCCTAGTCGTTCGCGTCGCCACCGGCGCTCACCACGACTCGAGCGGGACGAAGAACGCGATCTCCAAGGCGGTAGCCCTTCTGGATGACCTCGAGGATCGCCCCCTCCTCGGCTTCCGACGGCTGCGTCAGCAGCGCCTCGTGCTCGTGCGGGTCGAACTTCCCCTCCGTCTCGACCGCGACGAGGCCCTCCTTCTGCAGCACGTGCGACAGCTCGCGGTGGACGAGCCTTACGCCCTCCTCGAGCTTCGCCTCCTCGTGCTCGGCGGCTGCGTCGAGAGCCCTTTCGAGGTCGTCGAGCACAGGCAAGAGCTCCTTCACGAGCCGCTCGTGCGCACGTGCGATGAGCGACTCCTGATCACGCGCGGTCCGCTTGCGGAAATTGTCGAAGTCCGCGGCGACGCGCTGGAGGTCGGCGATGGCGCTGTCCCTCGCCGCCTCCAGCTCCTTCACCTGCTGCTCGAGATCGGCAGGGACAGTCCCCTCGGGGACTGTCCCTTCTTCCTGCTCGCGACGGGTCACGACTTGGCTTCCTCGTCGACGACCTCGTAGTCGGCGTCCTCGACGACCTCCTCGTCACCCGCGGCGCCGTCGCCGGACGCGGCGGTCCCGTCAGCCGCGCCACCGTCGGCGCCTGCCTTCGCGTAGACAGCCTCGGCCAGCGAGTGCGAGGCCTCGACGAGCGCCTCGGTCTTCGCCTTCACCTCGGCGAGGTCAGAGCCCTTGAGCGCCTCGTTCAGCTCCATGATCCGGCCCTCGATCGTCGCCGCGACCGACTCGTCGAGCGCCTCGCGGTTCTCCTTGAGCGCCTTCTCGGTCTGGTAGACGAGGCTCTCGGCCATGTTCTTGGCGTCGGCGAGCTCGCGCATCGCGTGTGCCTCACCCGCGTGCTCCTCGGCCTCCTTCATCATCCGCTCGACCTCCTCGGGCTTGAGGCCGGAGCCGCCCTCGATGCGGATCTGCTGCTCGTTACCTGTGCCCAGGTCCTTCGCGGAGACGTTGATGATGCCGTTGGCGTCGATGTCGAACACGACGTCGATCTGCGGCATGCCCCGCGGAGCGGGCGGAATACCCACCAGTTGGAACTTGCCCAGCGTCTTGTTGTAGAGCGCCATCTCCGATTCGCCCTGCTGCACGTGGATCTCGACCGACGGCTGGTTGTCCTCTGCCGTCGAGAACGTCTCCGACTTGCGGTTCGGGATCGTCGTGTTGCGCTCGATGAGCTTCGTGAAGACGCCGCCCTTCGTCTCGATCCCGAGCGACAGCGGCGTCACGTCCAGCAGGAGGACGTCCTTGACCTCGCCGCGCATGACGCCCGCCTGGATGGCGGCGCCGACGGCGACCACCTCGTCCGGGTTGACACCCTTGTGCGGCTCCTTGCCGAGCAGCTCCGTGACCTTCTCCTGCACGGCAGGCATGCGGGTCATGCCGCCGACGAGCACGACGTGCTCGATCGCGGAGGCGTCGAGGCCGGCGTCCGCGATGACCTGCTTCGTCGGCCCAACGGTTCGCTCGAGGAGCTCCGCGGTCAGCTCGAGCAGCTTCGCCCGCGTGAGCTGCATGTCGAGGTGCTTGGGCCCCTCGGCGATGAACGGCAGGTTGATCTGCGTCGTCATCGTGGAAGAGAGCTCGATCTTCGCCTTCTCGGCGGCGTCGTAGAGCCGTTGCAGTGCAACGGGATCCTGCGACAGGTCGGCGCCGTGGTCCTTCTTGAACTCCGCGACGAGCCAATCGACGATGGCCTTGTCGAAGTTGTCGCCGCCGAGGTGGTTGTCACCCGACGTCGCCTTCACATGAAACGTCCCGTCGCCGAGCTCGAGCACGGACACGTCGAACGTGCCACCGCCGAGGTCGAAGACGAGGATCGTCTGGTCCGCCTCCTTGTCGAGCCCGTATGCCAGAGAGGCGGCCGTGGGCTCGTTGATGATGCGGAGCACGTTGAGGCCGGCGATCTTGCCGGCGTCCTTCGTCGCCTCGCGCTGCGCGTTGTTGAAGTACGCGGGGACGGTGATGACGGCGTCGGTGACCTCTTCGCCGAGATACGCCTCCGCGTCCGTCTTCAGCTTCTGAAGGATCATGGCCGAGATCTCCGGCGGCGCGTACTCCTTGCCGTCAGCCTTCACCCGTACGTCCTCGTTCGGGCCCTTCGTGACCTCGTAGGGGACGATCGTCATCTCCTCCGAGACCTCGTCGAACTTCCGGCCCACGAAGCGCTTGATCGAGAAGACGGTGTTCTGAGGGTTCGTCACCTGCTGCCGCTTGGCGGGAGCGCCCACGAGCCGCTGGCCGTCCTTCGTAAACGCCACGACGGACGGAGTCGTGCGCCCGCCCTCGGCGTTCGGGATGACGGCCGGCTCGCCGCCTTCGATCGCGGCCATGCACGAGTTGGTCGTGCCCAGGTCGATGCCGATCACCTTGCCCATTCGCTCTCTCCTTCTATGTCCGTGACTATGGAAGAAAATCTAAGTCTTAGCGTAGCAAGTTAGAGTCGTTAGTGTCCAGCAACCATGACGGATCCACGGCTCGCCAGCTACGCGTCGCTGCTCGTGGAGCGGTGCATCGACGTGCAGCCGGGCTGGCAGGTGCTCGTTCGCACGTCCCCACAGGCAAGGCCGCTCGCCGACGAGGTCGTAGCCGCGATCGCACGCCGCGGCGCGTACGCCCTGCCGAGGATCTCGTTCTCGCGGTCGGCGGCCTGGCTCGCGGATGCCCCGGAGGAGCTCGTGGGGAGGCTGCCGGAGATCGCCGCGTACGAGCTCGACAACGCGGACAGCTTCGTCGTCATCGACGCACCCGAGAACACCCGCGAGGGGTCAGACCTCTCTCCCGAGCGCCTCGTGCTGCGGCTGGAGGCAACTCGACCGCACATGGAGCCGTTCTTCGCGGGACAGAAGCCCTGGGTCGGCTGCCAGTTCCCGACGCCTGCGCTCGCGCAGGACGCGGGCATGGGCCTCAGGGCATACGAGGACTTCCTCTACGGCGCGGTGCTCGTCGACTGGGAAGCGCTGGCCGAGCGCATGCGGGAGATCGGCTCCCACTTCGACGCGGCCGGCGACGTCCGGATCACGGGTGACGGGACCGACCTCACCTTCAGCCTCGAGGGCCGTTCCGGCCACGTGGATGCGATCGGCGCGAACATGCCGGGCGGCGAGGTCTTCTACAGCCCGGTCGAGGACTCGACGCGCGGCACGGTCGCGTTCTCGGAGTACCCGGCTTCCTACAGCGGCCGCGCCTTCGAGAACGTTCGTCTCAGTTTCGAGGATGGTCGTGTCGTGGAAGCGTCGGCCTCGACGCACGAGGACGTCCTGCTGAAGACGCTCGACACGGACGACGGCGCCCGGGTGCTCGGCGAGTTCGGCATCGGCTGCAACCCCGGCATCCAGCGGCACACGCAGAACGTCCTCTTCGACGAGAAGATCGAGGGCACGATCCATCTGGCGCTCGGCAACGGCTTCCCGTTCATCGGTGGGACGAACGTCAGCGCCGTCCACTGGGACATGGTCAAGAACCTGCGCGGCGGCGGCACGATCGAGCTGGACGGCGAGGTCGTACAGCGCGACGGGAGCTGGCTGATCTGAGAGACCCCAGGATCGAGGCGTACGCGAAGCTGCTCGTCGAGCGCTGCCTCGACGTCCAGCCCGGCTGGGAGGTGCTGATCCGCTCGACGCCGCTCGCGCGCCCGCTGCTCGAGGAGCTCGAGCGGCAGATCGCGCGGCGAGGCGCCTACGCGATCATGCGCATCAACTGGTCGACGTGGCCCATCGACCACGTGTGGACGGCGGAGGCTCCCGAGCAGCTGCTCGGCGAACTGGCTGACATCGATCGCTTCGCCTGCGAACGGATGGACGCCCGGATCACGCTCGACGCCCCCGAGAACACGCGTGCCGCGGCCGACCTGGCGCCCGAGCGGCTCTCGCTCGTCAACGCGGCCTCCCGGATCTTCTACAAGCGCACGATGTCCTCGGAGATGCCGTGGGTCAGCTGTCAGTACCCGACGAACGCTCTTGCCCAGGAAGCAGGGCTCACGCTCGACCAGCTGACGGACATCGTCTTCGCTGCGTGCTTGCTCGACTGGGACGCCGAGGGCGACCGCATGCGCCGCTACGCCGACCGCTTCGACGCCGCCACCGAGATCCGGATCGTCGGCGAAGGGACCGACCTCACGATCTCTCTCGACGGCCGCCACGGCGAGGTCGACGACGGGCACAAGAACATGCCGGGCGGGGAGTTCTTCTTCGCGCCGGTGGAGAGCTCGGCCAGCGGCGTGATCACGTTCTCTGAGTACCCGGCGGTGCACGAGGGCAAGGAGCTCGAGGGGGTCCGGCTGGAGTTCGAGGCCGGCAAGGTCGTGACGGCATCGGCGAGCCGCGGCGAGGACATCCTCAACAACATCCTCGATCGCGACGAGGGCGCACGGCGGATCGGCGAGCTCGGTATCGGCTGCAACCCCGGGATCACGCGCTACATGAAGAACACGCTGTTCGACGAGAAGATCGACGGGTCGATCCACCTCGCGCTCGGCCAGAGCTACACGTTCCTCGGCGGCCAGAACACGAGCAACATCCACTGGGACATCGTCAAGGACCTCAGGTCGGGCGGCCGCATCGAGCTCGACGGACAGGTCGTGCAGCAGGACGGGGCCTGGAGCATTTGACGCGCGTCGCGCTGGCGACGTGTGCCGAGATTCCCGACCTGGAGCCCGACGACCGGCTCCTCCTCCCCGCTCTCGCCACTCACGGCATCGATGGCATTCCGGCCGTCTGGGACGACGGCGGGGTCGACTGGGATGCGTTCGAGCTCGTCGTCCTGCGCTCGACCTGGGACTACGCGGAGCGTCTCGGCGAGTTCCTCCAGTGGGCGCGGGCGTTGGCGCGTGTCGTCAACGAGGTGCCGCTGCTCGAGTGGAACACCGACAAGCGCTACCTCGAGCAGCTCGATGCCGCCGGCGTGCCGATCGTTCCCACCCGGTTTGTCGAGCCCGGAGCCGCGTTCGAGCCGCCGACCGACCCCTACGTCGTCAAGCCCTCGGTCTCGGCCGGTGGCCGCAGATCGGCGTGGTTCGCGCCCGAGGAAGCCGACGCTGGACGGGCGCTCGTCGAGCGCATTCGGGCCGAAGGCGAGACGGCGATGATCCAGCCATACCTCGCTGATGCCGATGAGAAGGCGCTCGTCTACGTCGATGGCGCGTACTCCCACGCCCTGCATCGCCGCGCACCCCTGCCCGCAGGCAGCGAGCGCCGGGTTCTCTACCTCGACGAAGAGCTCGAGCCGGGCGCTGCGTCGGCGAAGGAGCGCGCGATCGCCGAAGCGGCCATCGCCTGCGCGCCCGGCGATCCGCTCTATGCCCGCGTCGACCTGCTCGGGGGCGCGGTTCTGGAGCTGGAGCTGACCGAGCCATCGCTCTATCTCGAGTACGGAGAGGGCAGCGCCGATTGCCTGGCCCGCGCGATCTCGGCGCGGCTCGCATCGCTACGCTGAACGCGTGTCTCTGACCGATACCTTCGGCCGGCCGCTGCGCGATCTCCGCATCTCCGTCACCGACCGGTGCAACTTCCGGTGCGTCTACTGCATGCCGAAGGAGGTCTTCGGACGCGATTACGAGTTCCTGGGCCGCAACGAGCTGCTGACGTTCGAGGAGATCGAGCGCATCGCGCGCGTCTTCGTGGGCGGCGGGGTCGAGAAGATCCGCATCACGGGCGGCGAACCGCTCGTCCGGCGGGATCTGCCGGTGCTCGTCGAGAAGCTGGCAGCGCTCGGAGACGTCGACCTGACGCTGACGACGAACGGCGCGCTCCTGTCACGGCAAGCGGACGCGCTCGCCGCCGCCGGCCTGACGCGCGTGACGGTCAGCCTCGATTCGCTCGACGACGAGGTCTTCCGCGCGATGAACGACGTCGACTTCCCGGTGGACCGCGTGCTCGAGGGCATCGACGCGGCGGCTGCTGCCGGTCTCCCGGTCAAGGTCAACGTCGTCGTCAAGCGGGAGCTGAACGAGGGCTCGATCCTGGAGCTGGCCCGGCACTTCCACGGCACCGGCCACACGCTGCGGTTCATCGAGTACATGGACGTCGGGCACACGAACGGGTGGCGGCTGGACGACGTCGTGCCGGCGGCAGAGATCGTGGCGACGATCGACGCCGACCTGCCCCTAGAGCCGGTCGACTCCGCCTATCGCGGCGAGGTTGCGCAGCGCTACCGCTACCGGGACGGCGGCGGCGAGATCGGCGTCATCGCGTCGGTGACGCAGCCGTTCTGCGGCGACTGCACGCGGGCCCGCCTGTCCGCGGACGGCCGCCTCTACACGTGCCTCTTCGCCGTGCGGGGCCATGATTTGCGCGGCCTCGTGCGCGCAGGCGCCTCAGACGACGAGCTGACCGCCGAGATCGCCGGCATCTGGACGGTCCGTCAAGACCGATATTCCGAGCTTCGCACCGCCGAAACCGCCGACCTGCCAAAGGTCGAGATGTCTTTCATCGGCGGCTAGCTCCGCAGCGCCGACGGGCACGTTAGAATCGGCGGGCCGTGGCGGGAATGAGTTTCGCAGGGATGCCGGTTTGACCGGAGCCGTTGTCACGATCGGGAACCGCTACCTCCCACGCGGGTGGCGCGACTTCGGCGTGCAGCTCGCGATCTGGTTCGGCTTCCTGCTCGCGTATCAGGTTGTCCGGGGCGTCGCCGACCGGAATCCCGCCCGGGCATTCGAGAACGGGCTCTGGGTGATCGAGATCGAGCAGCGTGTGACCGGGCTCGTCGAGCTCTCGCTTCAGCAGATGACCCATTCCTCGGACGTCCTCACGACCGCCGTCTCGTGGACGTACTGGAACTCCGAGTTCACTGTCGTCTGTCTGACGCTGCTCTGGGTGTACCTGCGCCGGAACGACCACTTCTATCGTTTCCGCAACTGGATCCTGCTGGCGAACACGATCGGCCTCATCGGCTACGTGGTTGCACCGACAGCCCCGCCGCGGATGTTCCAGGCGTTCGGCTTCGACGACACGCTGCTCTCGTTCGGCTCCCTGAACCACGGCAGCGGGCTGATCGAGCTCGCGTCGAACCCCTACGCCGCCATGCCCAGCCTCCACGCCGCGGATGCGCTGATCGTCGGCATCAGCATGGCCCTCATCGTCAGGAGCCGCTGGGCCAAAGCGCTGTGGCTCGCGTGGCCGGCGTGGGTCTCGTTCGCGGTGATGGCCACGGCGAACCACTTCTGGCTCGACATCGCCGCGGGCGTGCTCGTGGCGCTCATCGCCGGCGCGATCGTCTACCGCCGTGAGCTGCGGCGCGCGCTTCGCCGCACCGAGCCGCAAGTCGCCTAGAGTCGTCCCATGACTGATCCCACGCCCGGCGGCGCAGGGCCGGACGCGCGTGCGAGCGAGTTCGATCGCATCAAGCAGGAGTACACGCAGGCGGCGCGCGAGATCCTCACGCGGTCGATGCGTGGCGTCGCGAAGACGAAGCTGACGCCCGACATGCTCACGCTCGCCGGCGTGACGCTCTGTCTGGCCGGCGCCGTTCTCGTCGGCTTCGAGCAACGCAACGAATACCTCTTCTTCTGGCTCGGAGGAGTGCTCTTCGTGGTGGGCTCGATCGCGGACATCCTCGACGGCGCACTCGCCCGTGCGGCGAGCAAGGGCACGGTCTTCGGCGGTTTTCTCGATTCGACGTTCGACCGTGTCGGCGAGGCGGCCATGCTGGCCGCGATCGGCCTCTCGTTCATGCACGACGGCAACGAAGTCGCGCTGGTCGCGGCCTTCGCCGCCGTGATCGGCTCGTTCCTGGTCAGCTACACCCGGGCGAAGGCCGAGGCCCTGGGCCTGCGCGCCGACATAGGCTTCGGCTCGCGGGTCGAGCGCGTGGTCCTGATCTCGGTCGGCCTGGGGCTCGCCCCGTGGGGGCTGCTGCAATGGCCGATCTACGCACTGGCGGCGATCGCGTGGCTGACCGTCGTCCAACGCATCCTCTTCGTCCGGCGCCAGCTGCGCGAGCTCGCCGAACAGGCATGACGCCGTAGACCATCTGCGGTGCTCGCACACGGTGGACGTCCGGGTTTCCAGCCGGCCGGCTTCTGGCTTATCATCGGCGCGTGGAGGCTGGGAGTCCTCGGCTCGCGGCGGCGGCGGTCGCCGCGCTGGTGGCCGTGCTGGCTCTCGCAGTAGGGTCGGCACCGGCTTCGCAGCGCGTCAATGAGAGCTTCTGGGTGGTCGCTCAGTACGAGGGGAGCTTCGAGGGGTCGTGGCGAAGGTCCCAACCCGAATCCTGGAACGGTGGGTACCAGTGCAAGGGGCAGGAGAGCTCCGGAACGTTCAGGAGCACGATCCGGCCGGGAAGCAAGCCGTACGCGCTCAACCTGTACAAGGAAGGGCGGCATCTCGAGGTCGGCTACGTCGGGGCAGGCAATTACTCCGGAGCCGCGCAGACCACCGTGACGACAAGCGGATGGAGCTCGGACTTCGACTTCACCACGCGCGCGTGCAAACGTGAGCCCCACACACTGAACACGGGCTGCGGTACCCGAAAGTTCGCGGGCCAGGTTCATATCGACGGACTGGAAAGCCTGCTTCCGAAGTCCGCCAAGCGCGTCTTCCTCGACTGGCAGATCCAGCCCTACAACCGCGCCGTGTGCGACACGGCTTACATGGGGGAGCCAGGTCCCCCCGGAGTGAAGACCCGCGTCACCCTCAACCTCGAGAAGCTCTATCGCTGCATGGACAACAACCCCCGCTGCCGGCTCACGATCCGAGGGGCCAAGAGCTACGCGACCGACACCACGCCCGCCAACGACGAAGGCACGAGGCACACGGGTAGCAGCCGGATCAAGTGGTCTGTCACCTTCGTAAGGAAGTCGGGCAGCTGACAGCCTGCTCTTTGTTACGATCGTCACTAGTGCATAGCACGCGATGGCTTATCTGGATGGCGCTGGTCCTCATCGTGGGCGTCGGGGCAACGAGCGCCGTCGCCACGCCGGCACAGAGCACCGGCGCGAGGTTCCTGATCCAGTACAAGGCGAGCTTCGTCGGCGACTGGTCGATCGTGACCGGACCAGGGACGCGATGCCCCGAGACGAACTACGAGGAGCAGTCGGGAACGTTCTCGAGCTCCGTCAAGACCGGCAGCCGCAAGTACGTCGTCGACGTCTATAGGCCGTTCACGTCGATCCAGTGGGACTACACGCCAAAGCGCAGCATCGACATCAGAGGCATCGTGACCTCCAAGAAAACGGCACAAGGGTGGTTCAGGAAATACTGTGATGCGCCTCCTCGATCACGCCAGGACATCGTCACGATGGACAACTCCGGCTGCACGGCCGAGACGTTTCCCGGATTCGTGGGGTTCCACCCCCTGCGCGGCGGCTATCTCCACGACGGCAAGCCCGAGCGCGTCTTCTTCTCCTGGGAGTGGGAGCGCGAGCACCTCAATTGCCAGATCGGCAGCATGTGGCTGGGCATCGATCCCCAACAGCAGGTGGCACGCCCGCTGGACTTCAAGAAGCTCCACCGGTGCGGCATCAAGAAGCCGCGCGGCTGCCGGCTGACGATCGGAGGGGCGAAGAACTTCTCGTACAGCGCCGACACAAAGGGCGGCGACCTCCTACGGCGGGGGAACACGGAGTACCGCGGCAGGTCGCGCCTCGAGTGGTCGGTGACCTTCGTGGCCATCGGCCGCTCTCCGGACTAGTCGCCCATGCCTGTTATAGTGCTAGCAGTTTGAGTGCTAGCAGTTCTCGCAAGAGTCTCCTTGTCCGAATGCCCACGGCTCTCAAGCGGGCGCTCGTACGGGAGACAGCTCGTCGCGGCGCCAGCCTGAACGACGTGGCCGTCGGCATCCTTGCCGATGCGTTCGATGTCCCCTTCACCCCATCGGGCCGCAAGAGCCCGCTACCGGGCGCCAGTCCCGCAGTCCTGCTGCGAGTTCCCAGCGATCTCAAGTACGAGCTGGAGAAGGACGCGCAGCGCGAGAACGCCAGCGTCAACGACCTCATCCTCCGCACCCTGGCGGACGGCCTCGCCGTCCCACGCCAGATCTCACGAAAGGACGACATGTCTCAGACAAACGGCAAGGTGCGCGGCTCGAAGGACAAGGTGCGCGTCGCCATCATCGGCGTCGGCAACTGTGCCAACTCGCTGCTCCAGGGCGTCGAGTACTACAAGGACGCCTCGCCCGAGGAGTCCGTTCCCGGCCTCATGCACGTCGATCTCGGCGGCTACCACATCTCCGACATCGAGTTCACGGCCGCGTTCGACGTCGTCAAGGGCAAGGTCGGCGTCGACCTGGCCGACGCGATCTGGGCACACCCGAACGACACGATCAAGTTCGCCGACGTGAAGAAGACCGGCGTCACCGTCTCGCGCGGCATGACCCACGACGGCATCGGCAAGTACCTGGCCGAGGTGACCGAGAAGGCGCCGGGCGACACGGACGACGTGGTCGGCATCCTCAAGGAGACCGGCACGGACGTCGTCGTCAACTACCTCCCCGTCGGTTCCGAGGCCGCGACGAAGTGGTACGCGGAGCAGATCCTCGACGCAGGCGTGGCGATGGTGAACTGCATGCCGGTGTTCATCGCCAAGGGCGGCCACTTCACCAAGCGCTTCACCGACGCGGGCCTGCCCCTCATCGGCGACGACATCAAGTCGCAGGTCGGGGCGACCATCTCCCACCGCGTGCTGACCACGCTCTTCCAGGACCGCGGCGTCCACCTCGATCGCACGATGCAGCTGAACGTCGGCGGCAACTCCGACTTCCTCAACATGCTCGAGCGCGACCGGCTGGAGTCGAAGAAGATCTCCAAGACGAACGCCGTCACGTCGATGCTCGACTACGACATCGGCGCCGAGAACGTCCACGTCGGTCCGTCGGACTACGTGCCGTGGCTCAGCGACCGCAAGTGGGCGTACATCCGCATGGAGGGCACGTCGTTCGGTGACGTGCCGCTCAACATCGAGCTGAAGCTCGAGGTGTGGGACTCGCCGAACTCGGCCGGCATCGTCATCGACGCCGTCCGGCTGGCGAAGCTGGCGTTGAACAACGGCATCGGCGGTCCGCTGGAGGCGCCGAGCTCGTACCTCATGAAGTCGCCGCCGAAGCAGATCCGCGACGACGAGGCTCGTGAGCTCACCGAGCGCTTCATCAAGCAGAACGCGCGGACGAAGACGCGGACCCAGGCGAAGGCCTAGTCGTTGTCGCTACGCAGAGGGCGGCCTCGCGAGGTCGCCCTCTGTTAAGCGTGCCAGGCACGCGTTACGTGTCTGTGCCAGCTCTGTGACAAGTTCGGCGCAACAGCCGGAGACGTGTCCAGGGCTACACTCGCTCGACGTTGGCTCTCCGAATCTGCCTTGTCACGCCGTTTGTCTGGTCGCAGCCGCACGACGTGAACGACCACGTCGCCGGCGTCGCGCGCGAGCTGCGGCGTCTCGGCCACACGGTCACCGTTCTGGCCCCTTCCAACCGCGCCGCCGACCTCCGCGCGGGCCGGCGCGCGTTGCAACGGGGCGAGCTCGGTGACGTGGTCGCGGTCGGCCCTGCACTGCCCATCTCCCGCCGCAGCACAATGGCCGCGCCCGTCGGCGTCCGCGCGAACCTCGCACTCGCACTCGCCCACGGCAGGTTCGATGTCGTCCACGGCTTCGAACCGGGACTGCCAAGCCTCTCGTACCTCGCGCTGCGAGACACGCGCGCCCTCGCCGTCGCGACGTTCTTCTCGCCGGACCGGGTCTTCTTCCCGCCGGGCAAGGCGCAGCGTGCACGGCTGCTCGGCCGAATCGACGCACTGCTCGCAACATCGCAGGAGACCGCGGAGGCGGCGGCCGAGCGCTTCGCCGGCGACTACGAGCTGATCTCGCCGGGGGTCGACCGGACGCTCTTCCGTCCCGCCAGGAAGCGGCCCAAGATCGTCGTCGAGCTCGTCCCCGGCGAACGCGAGGCGGCACGGAAGGCGATTCGCAGCCTCGACGAGCGCGACGGCTGGGACGTCGTGCTCGTCCGGGAGAGCGCGCTCGCCGGCAAGCCGTACGTCCCGCTGCGCTTCCGAGGCCGTGTGCACGTGCGCACGCAACCGTCCACGGAGGACCGCGCCGCCCTGCTCAACGATGCGAGCGAGTTCGTGGCCGCGCCGGAAGGGAGCCAACGGCTGGCTCTCGAAGCGGCTGCGGCTGCGGGAACCAGCGCCCAGGCCGACGATTTCGCGCAGGTGGCCGGCGAGCTCGACCGGCTCTACCGGCGGCTGGCGGACAGGCGACGTGAGATCCGCGTCGACAGCGACCCGCTGTCCGATCGCGAGTGGATCGCGGTCGATCTTCACACGCACACGTCCTGGTCGCACGACTGCAGCGTTTCCGCGGCGGAACTGCTCGACACGGCGGAGGAGATCGGGCTCGGCGCCATCGCCGTCACCGACCACAACGTGTTCGGCGGCGCGCAGGAGGCGGTCGAGCTCGCGCGCGGCCGCACTCTAACCGTCATCCCCGGCGAGGAGATGAAGACGAAGGGCCAGGGTGAGGTGATCGGCCTCTTCCTGCGCGAGGAGATCCCGCGCGGCCTGAGCTTCGAAGACACGATCGCCGCCGTCCGAGCCCAGGGCGGCCTCGTGTATCTCCCCCACCCCTTCGACCGCCGACACGCGATCCCCGATCCCGCCACGCTGCACCGCCACCTGGCGGAGATCGACGTGCTCGAGGTCTACAACGCGCGGCTGCTCAAGGACACCTACAACGACGAGGCGCTGCGCTTCGCACGAAAGTACAACCTTCTGCAGGGCGCCGGCTCGGACTCGCACGTGCTGCCCGGGCTCGGCACGGGCGCGGTGCGCATGCGCGAGTTCCGGACGCCCGAGGAGTTCCTCATCAGCCTGCGCTCGGCCGAGATCCTGCGCCGGCCGAAGTCGCTGACGTATCTCCAGTCCCTCAAGTGGGTGGCTCAGGTCAAGGAAAAGGTGCGCTAGCCGAGAAGGTCCACCCTCCACGTGGCGGTGCCGACCGACGAGATCTACGAGAAGTACCTGCAGAAGGCGATTCGCGAGATAAACGATCTCGGGGACGAGATCGCTCGCGCCGCCGGCGAGTCTGCCGTGCCCGTGCTCGGATCAGGGCATCCCCTGGCCGACATCATGCTCCTGAAGTACGGGCCGCAGGCGTCGGAGATCGAGGAAGGCGTCGCGTTCTACGGGCGGGCCGGACAGGCCGTGCTGCGTTCGCTGCAGCGGTTGCGCGTCGACCCGATGGCCGTCTACGGCACGAACTGCCTGAAGTTCGAAGGAGCGGAGCCCGACGACCGGTCGCGCGAGTGGCTCGCCCGCGAGCTGCACATCGTCCAGCCGAAGCTGATCGCCTGCATGGGCGAGGACGCACTCGGTTTCCTCAACGGGCTCAACTTCCCCCTCAGCCGGGAGGTGGAGCCGAAGACGGGCGAGCTCCAGTCCTTCACGCCAACGATCGACGCGCTCGTCTGCCCCGACATCGACGCCTCGCTCGACGAGCAGCCGCTGAAGACCGCGTTCTGGAATGCCTTCAAGCCGGTCGGCGCGTGGTGGGCCGACCTACCGCCGTATTAGCGGACTTACGCCGTAAGCCCGTAGAAGCGGTAGAAGTCGTTCTCGATCGGCAGTACCTCGAAGCCTGTGAAGCCGGCCTGCTCGGCATAGCCGCGCACGGTGTCGGTACGCATGACCGTTCCCGTCCCGGCTGGGT
This sequence comes from uncultured Actinomycetes bacterium, assembly GCA_963704335.1. GTDB lineage: Bacteria > Actinomycetota > Thermoleophilia > Gaiellales > Gaiellaceae > PALSA-612. The sequence goes on along the minus strand of OY969889.1, from coordinate 2,160,664 downwards.
TGTCTCCGACCATGCCAACGGGCAGGCAGTGGAGGACGCTGAAGCCGTAGAGGAGGCGCTCGATGTCGCCAGCGGGTGCCTGAAAGCTGTCTTCGGTGCGCTCGTCGCCGACGATCATCGAGCCGCCGTCGGCAAGCATCCCGCGCATCGTGCGGAGCACGTCGACGGGGTACGACATGTCGTGCAGAGCCTCGAAGACGAAGACGAGGTCGTACCGCCCGGCCAGCTCTGGATCGGCCGCGTCGCGCTCGTGGAATGTGACGCGATCCTCCACGCCGCTGCCCTCCACGTTGCGACGGGCCTTCTCGATGGAGAGCGTGTCGAGATCGACACCGTCCACGTGCACGAGCGGGTAGGCGCGAGCGATCGCGATGCTGGACCAGCCGCAGCCGCAGGCGACGTCCGCGACGCGGGCGGGCGGCTCGGCGAGCAACCGTTCGTGGACAGCGGGCACCGCGGGCAGCCACCTCCTCCCCAACAGGTGCGTGAACATCGGTCGCGTGAAGGCCTCCTGTCCCTCGACGAGGTCTGCGCCGTACTCCTCGAACGGAACGCCGGCACCGGTCCGGTACGCCTCGAGCAGCTCCCCCATCGGCTTGCCGGCGCCGACGATGAGCCGTCCGAACGGCCGCACGAAGTCGAGGCTCAGCTCGTCGAGCAGGGCTTCGTCGTGGCCGGCGGGGAGGCTGAAACGGCGTTCCATCTCGTCCGCCTTGGCGTCATCAACCTCGAGAATGCCGGTGGCGGCCTGCTGCTCGAGCCACTCCCGCGCATAGCGCTCGTGCACGCCGGCGGCGTCCGCGAGGCCACTCGACGTGAGCGGCCCCGCGTCGGCCAGCGCCCGGTAGAGGCCCAGCCGGTCGCCGAGATAGACGCCGTAGAGATCCATCGCGCCCAGGGTCGCCTCGAAGAGGCGACCCACGAGCGCGTCACGTCGTTCTTCAGTGGTGGCTACGAGCAGTTCTCCGTCACCCATGTGGAGATGTTCGTAGATGCGGTCTGCGCTGCGGTCGAGTCGAGCTGCGCGAGCTTGGCCAGGGCCTGCGGATCCGGCGTCTCACCTGCGCCGAGATTGGCGCCCTGGAGCGCCTCGGCGATCGACCCCATGTACTCGGCGAGGATCTGGAAGTCCGCCTTGATCTCGTCGGGAGCGGCGGCGGCGAGCTCGTCGAACGTCGCCTTGATCTCGTCGACGTCCGTGGTTCCCGTGATTGCCTCCGTCAGGTTGCTACCGATCTGCTGGAACTCCTCGCAGTTCTCGGCCGACGCGAAGTCGTCCCCGCTCGTCTCGGTCGTGTCCGTTGTCTCAGTGTCGGTGCTTTCTGTGGTTTCCGTCTCGGTGGTCTCTGTCTCCTCGGTCGTGGTCGTCTCGGTCGTGGTCGTCTCGGTCGTTGTGGTGTCTCCACTTGCGCTGTTGTCATCGCCTCCGCAACCCGCGAACGCAAATACGAGCGTCGCGAAGCTTGCTATGACGAGCAGCGTGACCAACTTACGTGGCATTCCAGCCCTCCTCGAATTGACGACCTTCGACCCTAAGGCACGTCCGAAGTCCGTGCAAGCAGAGCCACGGTCTCGACGTGCGGAGTGTGCGGGAACATGTCCACGGGGCGTGCGCGGACGAGCGAGTAGCCCCACTCTGCGGCCAGCTGTTTGACGTTGCCGGCGAGAGTGGTCGGGTTGCAGGACACGTAGACGAGACGTGGCGCCTCGAGGCGGGCGACCTGTCGCAGGGCCTTCCCCGAGAGCCCGGCCCGCGGCGGGTCGACGACGACGACGTCCGGTGGGCCTGCCCGCTCGCGCAGCTCCTCGACCGAGCGGCCGACCTCGCCGGCGAAGAACGCGGCATTGCCGATCCCGTTCAGCTCGGCGTTCTCGATCGCGCAGGCGACCGACTCCTCGGACGCCTCCACCCCCCACACCGTCATCGCGCTCTTCGCCATGACGAGGCCGATCGTGCCCGTGCCGCAGTAGAGGTCATAGACGGTCTCACCACCTTCGAGGCCGGCGTACTCGATCGCCAGCTCGTAGAGCTTCTCTGCCATCGCGGTGTTCGTCTGCAGGAAGGCGTTCGGGCGCACGCGGAAGCGAAGACCACAGAGCTCCTCCTCGATCGCGTCCTCGCCCCAGAGCAGCCGCGACGGCACGTTCGTCACCTCGGACGGCCGGTCGTTGATGCCCCAGTAGACGGACCTCACCTGCGGAAAGCGCGTCATGGCGCGCACGAACGACTCCTCCGGAAGCTCGCCGGGCGCCGTGACGAGCACGATGAGCGCCTGGCCGGTGTTCCGCCCCTCGCGGAAGACGAGGTGGCGGAGGAACCCTTGCTGCGTGACCTGGTCGTACGCGGCGAGCCCGCGCTCACGCGCCCACGCCCTGGCCGCGTCGCGAACGCCGTTGCCGAGCTCGGTGGTCAACCAGCACTCGCGGATGTCGAGCACCTCGTCCCAGCGCCCCGCCCGGTGGAAGCCGAGCACAGGCCCGTCCTTTCCCGGAGCGAAGGAGTACTCCAGCTTGTTGCGGTAGTGGAACTGGGACTCGGCCGGTAGCGCCGGCTCGAGCGGCGGATCGGCGACGCCGCCGAGCCGCACGAGGGCGTCCCGCACCTGGGATGCCTTCTCCGAGAGCTGCACGTCGTAGGCGAGGTCCTGGAAGCGGCAGCCGCCGCAGGCGGGGAAGTGGTCGCACGGCGCCTCGACGCGGTTGGCGCCCGGTTCCACGACCTCCACGGCCGTCGCCTCCGCATGGCTGCGCCGGACCTTCGTCACGCGGGCACGCACGACGTCGCCGGGCAAGCCGCGGCGCACGAAGAGGACGAAGCCGTTCAGCCGCCCGACGCCGTTGCCGCCGTACGCAAGCGCGTCGATCCTGACCTCGACCTCGTCACCGGAGGCGACGGGGGCGGAGGCCACTACTGAAGGGGCGTGACGTAGACCTTGCGGTCGCGAGGCCCGTCGAACTCGCAGAAGAAGACGCCCTGCCAGGTGCCGAGCGCCAGCTTGCCGTCGTCGAGCGGCACGAGCACCTGTGGGCTCATGAGCGAGGCGCGGATGTGGGAGGGCGCGTTTTCCTCGCCGAGCTCGATGTGCTTCCACGTCCAGCCGTCGTCGACGATCTTCTCGAGCGCTGTCTCGAAGTCGCGCGCCACCATCGGGTCGGCTCGCTCGTTCACCGTCACGCCCGCGGTCGTGTGCGGCACGTAGACGAGCACGGCCGAGGCGCCATTCATGCCCTCGACGGCGCTCTGGACGTCCTCCGTGATCTCGACCAGCTGCGTCCGCCGTGCGGTGCGGATGGCGATCTCCCTCACGTGGTTATCCTACGCCGAATGCCGACCGAGCCGCTCACGAGCGCCGAGCTCACAACCATCCGCCAGAAGGCCGACCGCTTCCTCGCTGAGCTGATGGACGAGTGGTACATGCACTACGCGGGTCACAAGGACTCGCTCGACATCGCGGAGATCTACGACCGCTATCCCGAGCTGACGTCGGTGGAGAACGCGACTGCGCTGGGCGCTTCGGTGGACGGCGATCGAACCGTCCGCGAGCTCTGGCACTTCGGCTGCTCCGAGTATCTCGGCAACCTCACGAAGAAGCACGCCGAGCAGATCGCCGCGCTCGAAGCGTCGCTAGAGGCGGACGTGAACGGCGAGCAGGTCGGCTTCCGCATGCTGCGGCCGGTGATGGCAAACGAGCCCGACCGCGACAAGCGGCGAGCGCTCGAGCAGGCGCGAAACGAGCTGACCGAGGAGCACCTGAATCCGGTCTACCGCGAGTCGGCGGAAGTCACGCTGCAGGCGGTGAAGGATCTCGGCGCGCCCGACGCCGTCGAGCTGCACCGCCGCTTCGGCTTCAAGCTCGACGAGCTCGCCGACCAGTGCCGCGCCGTCCTCGCCGACACTGAGAGCCTGTTCGAGGAGACGATCGAGCCGCTGCTGCGAGAGCGCCTCGGCATCTCGCTCGACGAGGCGGAGCGCTGGGACATCCCACGGCTCTTCCGCGCGGCCGAGTGGGACGAGCAGTTCACCGCCGACGCGATGTTGCCGGCGCTCGAGTCGACGCTGAACGATCTCGGCGTGGACATCCGGGCGCAGAAGAACGTCGAGCTCGACGTCGAGGCACGCGAGAAGAAGTCGCCGCGTGCCTTCTGCGCGCCGATCGAGGTTCCGGACCGGGTCGTGCTCGTCATCCAGCCGATCGGCGGTGTCGACGACTGGCGCGCACTCTTCCACGAGGCCGGGCACACGGAGCACTTCGCGCTCACGTCGGCGGATCTGTCGATGGAGGCGCGCCGGCTGGGCGACAACGCGGTCACGGAGGGCTGGGCCACGCTGTTCGACCACCTCGTCAACGATCCGACCTGGCTCGACCGTCGGCTTTCGTTCCCGGATCCGAAGAGTTTCACGGCCGAGAGCGCCGCCCAGGAGCTCTGGTTCCTGCGTCGCTACTCGGCGAAGCTGCTCTACGAGCTCGAGCTCTACCTCACGGACGACATCGAGTCGATGCGGTCGCGCTACGTCGAGATCCTCGGCGGCGCGCTGAAGGTGGAGCCAGACCCGTCGGACTGGCTGTTCGACGTCGACCCAGGGTTCTATTGCACCGAATACCTGCGCTCCTGGGCTTTCGAGGCCCAGATGCGGTTCCATCTCTGCACGAAGTTCGGCTACGACTGGTTCTCGAAGAAGCAGGCCGGCTCGCTGCTGCAGGAGCTGTGGTCGCTCGGTCAGGAGCCGACTGCCGACGAGATGCTGGCCGACGTCACCGGCGCCGGCATCGAGATGGCCGCGGTCGCCGAGCGCGCCCGCGAAATGCTCGCGTAGTCTCCTCGCGGCGTGTTCTTCAGGCTCGCCAGCTGGGAACTCGCGCTCACCATCGCCGCAGTGGTCTTCGGTTTCGCAGCGCTCGGCCTCCTGATCGGGCGGGCGTTGCGGAGGCACCACGAGACGCTCCGGGAGCCTGTCGGAGCCGTCCAGGCAGCGCTACTCGCGCTCGTGGGGCTGATCCTCGCGTTCAGCCTGACGATGGCGGTCGACCGGCACGACTCCCGGCGGGCGGCCGTCGTGGACGACGCCAATGCGATCGGCACGACCTATCTACGGGCACAAACGCTCGCCGAGCCCGTCCGAAGCCAGTCGCTCGATCTCCTCGCGCGCTACACCGACGTGAGCCTCAGGCTGTCGAGCGAGGTGCCGACCACAGAGGTGTTCCGAACGACGATCGCCGAAGGCGACGAGATCCAGCGTCTCCTCTGGCGCGGGGCTGGTGAAGCGCTGGCCGCGGCACCAACGGCGAGCGCTCCCCGCCTCTACGTAGAGACGTTGAACACGATGATCGACATGCAGACAGTGCGCGTATCCGCGCTCAACAACCGTGTGCCTGGGTCGGTGCTCGTGCTCGAAGTGTTCGGCGCCGGCATCGCACTAGGGCTCCTCGCGCTCTACATGGCCATTCTCGGTCGAGGGCCGATCACCGTGCTCCTGGCGGCCGCGCTGGTGACGCTCCTCCTCCTCGTCACCTTCGACCTCGACCGGCCCACCCGGGGCCTGATCGAGGTCCCCGACGCACCCCTCAAGGCGCTCCGTGCTTCGATGGAGCTTCCGCCGGCCGCCGCAGGCCCCGGCGGCTAGCCACCGAGCCGGGACAACTCTCTGAAGTCGGCGCGGTCCTTCGCTGCTTCTTCAGGATCGTCGCGCGGCGACGACTTTCCTCGCATGAGCGGCGCAAGTGCGATGAGCCTGGCGCTCACGCCGTCGAGCTCGCGCACGTCGTTCGCGAGCGCCTCATCGGACCACCTGGCCTGTCCATGGCTCATCGGCGTATACGTGCCTCCGTCGTCGCCGCGCACGAGGTACGTGAGCTCGAACCGCACGGGCCCCTGCTCGTAGCCCGTCCCGCCGTCTTCGTCGTCTTCTGGCGCGTGGTGCCAGCCCTCTTCTTCCAGGATCGCCGCGATCCGCGGTAGGTCGTCCAGCCAGACGGCGGCGTCGAGATCGTCGTGAGCTCTCGTGACCGAGCCTGCATAGAAATCGACGGCCCACCCGCCGAACAACCAGTAGGCAATGCCGGCCTCACTGAGGCGTTGGCCCACACGTCCAAGCGCAGACAGCTGCTGCGCTGCGAGATCGTCCAACGCCGAGCTAAAGGGCGCCGCCCGCTGCAGGCGGAGCGCCCGCCTCGAGCGGATTCTCGTCGCTGCTCTGCCGGCTGAGGTACTCCTCGACGAGCAGCAGGTTGTCCTTGCCGCGCTCGACGATCGCGAGCAGGTCGGACATGCTCGATACCTCTTCGCGCTGCTCCTGGAGGAACCAGTGGAGGAACTGCTCGCCGACAAGCTCCCCTTCGTCGCGGGCGAGCGCTACGAGGGCGGCGATCTGCTCCGTGACGGTCTTCTCCTGATCGAGCGCGAGGCGGACGGGCTCCACGACGTCGCCGAAGGACGTCTTCGGTGCCTCGACACCGGGGATTGTGACATCCTCGTTCGCGTCGAGCAGGTACTGGACGAGGATCATGGCGTGGTTACGCTCCTCGACCGCCTGGCGGTAGAAGTGCGCCGCGAGCTGCGGGAGCGTCTCGCCGTCGTAGTACGCGGCGATGGCCACGTACTGCTGCGAGGCCGCGAACTCGTGGCCGATCTGCTCGTTCACAACTGCCGGGAACGTGCTCATGCGGTGACTCTATCCACTGCAAACAAGTGCCATTCCCCGGGCACGCCCTTCAGCTCGTGAGTGCCGCGGTCGGCGAATGCGATACCGGAGCCGGCGACGAGATCCTTGACGGTGCTCGACACGAGCACCTCCCCCGCCTCGGCCTGTGAGGCAACACGCGCTCCGGTGTGGACCGCGATCCCCGCAACCTTGCCGTCCATGATCTCGCACTCGCCCGTGTGGAGCCCCGCCCGCACGTCCAGACCCAGCTCCTTGAGGCCGTCGACGATCGCGCTCGCACAGCGGACGGCCCGTGCGGGCCCGTCGAACGAGGCAAAGAACCCGTCCCCTGCCGTATCTACCTCCTGGCCGCGGAAGCGCGCGAGCTGGCCGCGGACGGTCTCGTGATGGCGCTCAAGCAGCTCGCGCCAGCCTCGGTCGCCGAGCTCGACGGCGCGCTCGCTTGCGCGGACGATGTCCGTGAACAGCACCGTCGCAAGCACGCGATCCGGCTCGGCCTGCTCCCAGTCGCCGTGCTCCCACACCTGAGTGAGGAAACGCTCGACCTCGGCATTGACCGCGTCCATGCTCCGGCCGAACTGGAGATGCGCGGCGCCAGGGACTTCGACGTAGCGCGCGCCCGGGATGCGACCGGCCATCCAACGGGCCGCCTCCGCGGGCACGACCACATCCTCTGATCCGTGCACGATCAGCGTCGGGACGCGGATGGCCGGCAGCACGTGGCGAACGTCGATCTCCCTGTTCATCCGTGCGAGCGCCTCGAGTGCCCCGGGGCTCGATGACCAGCGTAGGTAGTCGGCGATCACGGCCGGGTCCTCCTCCTCCCAACCCGGCATCGTGCGCACTTGCGCTACGGCCTCTTCGCGCCGCGCGTACAGGCGCAGGTCCGCCTCGAGGTCGCGCTGGTACTGCTCTTCGGTCCGGCCCCACGGGTAGTCCGGGGCCCACATCGTGCGCGGAAAGCCGCCCCGAAGGACGAGAGCTGCGGTGCGCTCGGGATACGTCGCTGCGAAGAGCAGGCTCATTGGCGCGCCTTCCGCGACGCCGAACACGGCCGCGCGGCGCGAGCCGACCGCATCCATGACGGCGCGCAAGTCGTCCATGCGCGCCTCGAGCGTCGGCGCACCGGCGACGCGGTCCGACATGCCGGTTCCGCGCTTGTCGAACAGGAGCAGCCGAGAGAAGGTGCTGAGCTGCTCGAGCCCGCGACCGAAGGTCGGCACGTTCCACCTGAGCTCGATGTGCGAGACGAAGCCCGGCACGTAGACGAGGTCGAACGGCCCGCTTCCCAGCACCTGGTAGGCGATGGAGACTTCTCCGCTCCGTGCGTACAGGGTTTCGGGACGCACGGGCCGTAGTCTCGCGCGTTCCGTCCTCCCTCGCTGCATATGCTCTGCCGCGATGGAACCGAGGCGAGTGGTCATCGTCGGCGCCGCCGGCCGTGACTTCCACAACTTCAACGTCCTCTTCCGCGAATCGGATGCGCATGACGTCGTGGCGTTCACCGCCACCCAGATCCCGAACATCGACGGCCGCGTGTACCCGTACGAGCTGGCCGGGCACCGCTATCCGGTGGGCATCCCCATCCGGCCCGAGGCGGAGCTCGAGGACATCATCGCCGAGCACGAGGCCAACGAGATCGTGTTCTCGTACTCCGACGTCTCGCACGAGCACGTCATGCACATCGCGTCTCGCGCCCTCGCGGCTGGGGCAGATTTCCGGCTCGTCGCGCCGCAGGAGACCATGCTGCCGTCGAGAAAGCCGTGCGTCGGCATCTGCGCCGTCCGCACCGGCGCCGGCAAGAGCCAGACGAGCCGTCGCGTGACGGAGATCCTCCGATCGGACGGTCACCGCGTCGCCGTCCTCCGCCATCCCATGCCGTACGGCGACCTCTCGAAGCAGGTCGCGCAGCGCTTCGCACGCTACGAGGATCTCGACGCCGCCGACTGCACGATCGAAGAGCGAGAGGAGTACGAGCCGCACATCGCCGCCGGGAACATCGTCTTCGCAGGGATCGACTACGCGCAGATCCTCGACCTCGCCGAGGACGAGGCAGACGTAATCGTCTGGGAGGGCGGTAACAACGACACGCCGTTCGTCCGCCCTGATCTCCAACTCGTCATCCTCGACCCTCACCGTCCCGGCCACGAGCTCCGCTTCCACCCCGGCGAGACGAACCTCCGCATGGCCGACGTCTGCATCGTCAACAAGGTGGACAGCGCCCCTGAGGGCACCGTGGACGAGGTGCTGGCGTCGATTCGCGTGCACAACCCGAAGGCCCAGGTCGTGCTCGCCGCCTCGCCGATCGAGGTCGAGGGTGGCGGCGACCAGATCCACGGCAAGCGCGTGCTCTGCATCGAGGACGGGCCGACGCTGACGCACGGCGACATGACGTTCGGCGCGGCCGTGCTCGCCGCCCAGGACTACGGAGCTGCCTCGCTCGTGGACCCGCGGCCGTTCGCCGTCGGCTCGATCGCCGAGACGTTCGTGAAGTACCCGAAGACCGGGACGTTGCTGCCCGCAATGGGCTACGGAGACGAGCAGACCGAAGAGCTCCGCGCGACGATCGCGCGCTCCGACGCCGAGCTCGTGCTGATCGGGACGCCGATCGACCTGCGCCGCTTGATCGACTTCGACCGCCCTGCGCTACGCGTGAGCTACCGGCTGCAGGAGATAGGCGAGCCGACCCTCGCGTCGATCCTCGCCGACCGCGGCCTCATCTCGCAGCAGGCTCTCGTCTAACGCCGCGCCGGTTCGACTGACGCGACGGAGCGCCGTGCTGGGCGTTGTCGAGGTCGCTCAGCCCTTGCGGGTTGGTGACGTATGTGCCAATCTTCCGTGCCGATCACGACCGAGATACGGATCTGCGGCAGGAGGGCGCCATGCCTGATCAGCCTGAGCTGACGGACCCGAATCGCATCTCGAATCAGTTGCCGAGCCAGCTAGTCGTTTGCGGGCACGGAAATCACAGGTTTGTCCTCGCACCTCTCGAGGTGCGCCCGCTCGACCAACAAGAGTGGAAGTCCTTCGGCGCCGCCTTTCGCGCGCTTGCAGAGCGGCGAATTGTCGGTCTCGATGTCCATACAGAGAAGCCCCGTGAGCTCGTGTGGATCCTGTTCGCCTTCTGCATATTGGTGGTTCCTCCCTATCTCATCGCGGGCATCGTCGTGGAGAGTTATTGGTACTGGCTTGCAGGGGGTGCTGTTCTTGCGGCTGCTGTAGTCCTCCTCATCCTCCTCGCTGTAGGGCGGTGGGAGAACAGCACCTGGTCGATCCCGAAGTTCCTGGTGCCCCTGCTGCTTGTGCTGGTAGTCGGGATAGCTGCCCCCGCTTCCGCGGTGTATTTCGCCGGCGACGTGACCACGGCTGTCGACAGCCGCCATCACCTCACGTTGATTGGACGTACGCTCCAGGCTGTACTCATCGCCATCGCCTCGCTCCTTCCTGCTCTCCTGTATTTCCTCTTCGACCGGATGAAGGTCGAGACGCTTCGCGGGAACTTCGTGCGCGACATCTTCCGCTTCGACCCGTGTGTCGGGACGGTTTCAGACGTACGGGCACGCTACGGATCGCTGATGGACGAGCTCTACGGTCAGGATGACTCCACAGCCGGAAGACGCCAAGGCAGCCGCTCGCAACCCGGTCGGCGAGCGCCGGTCTGGGTTGCGACGGTTGTCATCACGATCGGTTGGATCCTCTGCCTCTTGAATCCGGAAGTAGAAACGCCACTCACGGGCGCCGGAGTCCTCGCGCTTTTCGAGCCCCACGCAACTCCAGTCGTCTTCGCCTTTCTCGGGGCGTACGTCTTCGCGCTCCAGTACCTCTTGCGTTCGTACCTTCGCGCCGATCTCCGGCCGAAGTCCTACACGCATGTCACCGTGCGCATCTTTGTCGCTGTCATCTTTGCCTGGGTCCTCGAGCAGCTCTTCGCGTCCCCGGGGACGAGCAACGAGGCGCTGCTCGTGGCTGCCTTTGTTGTCGGCGTCCTCCCCGAAACTCTGCTCGTACGCCTACAAGAGACTGCTCGGCGAGTAGCGGGCAAGACGGGCCGCCTGTCTACGCTCGTCGAGCGTTACCCGCTGACCGATCTCGAGGGCATCGACATCTATGACCGGACGCGACTCGTCGAGGAAGGGGTGGGCAACATCGAGGGGCTGGCGCACCACAACTTGCCAGAGTTGATGATGCAGACGCGGATCCCCATTGGTCGACTTGTCTACTGGACCGACCAAGCGATTCTCTTCCTCCACGTCGCGACCAGTGTCAACGACGTCAAGCGCCAGACGGATGCGCGCGGAAACGGCGAGGAGGGCGGCAACGGAAGCAACTGGACAAGCCACACAAACGGTGATCGAGCAGACGGCGAAGCAAGCAACGGGACGGATCGACTTCGCATTCTGCAGGAGCACGGCATCCATACCGCGACCGACCTCAGGAATGCCTATTCAGGGGTGAAACATCGGGCCGGTCAGCAAGAGGTGGGTGCAGATACGACTGAGCTCGACGCCTTCCTCGCCCTGCTCGGATCTGACGGGCCCGATTCGGACTCTCGCATTTGCCGACTGCAAGTTATCTTGGACGCGATCGAAGACGAAGAGTGGATGGCGAACCTAAGACACTGGCACGATCAATGCCACCACGCACCCAAGACCCTGATTTGGAAGGACGAGCGGCTCCTAAACGGAGAGGATCCAGCTACACCGGAAAAGGTAAGGCCGTGAAACCGGCCTCATCTCCCGGCAAGCGCTCGTCTAAGCACTAGCCCGCCGCCGCGGCCGACATGGCGGCCGCGGCACACACACGCCACTCGGAGAACGCCCGCGGACGGAAATCGTGAGATTTCCGTCCTGCCCAGGTCCGAACCGGACCTGGGCCTCAAGCGAATGCCCTTTCGACTACGGCCGCACAACCGACCCGGACGGCCGTCGAACGAAAGGAGCATTGGCATGCGCAAGTACGCACTGGCCGCCTTCGGTATCACCGCGGCGGCCGTGGCGGCGGTGCTGGTCGGGCCCAACCTCGCGGGCGAGGGGACGGCTTCCAGTCACCGCGAGGCGCCGCTGATCGCCGAGGATCCGACAGGGGACAACACGGATCTCTACGCGTTCCGCAGCCCTGACAAGCCCAACACCCTGACGATCGTGTCCAACTGGATCCCGGGCGAAGACCCCGCCGCGGGCCCCAACTGGTACACGTTCTCGCCCAGCGCCCGCTACAACATCAAGATCGACCGGACCGGGGACGGCCGGGCGGACATCACGTACGCGTTCCGCTTCAAGACCGCTACGGGCCCGCTCTTCCTCGGCAACACCACGCAGTCGTTCACGGCCACGAGGAACGGCCGCCCCTTCGCCAAGGGGACGACGCCGCCGAACAACATCGGTCCGCGGCTGCTCGGCTTCCTCGGCGTCAAGAACTACAACGCGACCGTTGCCAAGTCGATCGCCTCGGCGCCGGGCGGCGTGAAGGTCTTCGCCGGCCAGCGTGACGATGCGTTCTTCGGTGACATCGGAGCGATCTTCGACCTGGTCGGCTTCCGCAAGGCAGGGACGACGGGCAACAAGGGCGGCGGCAAGGACTTCTTCGCCGGCTACAACGTCCACTCCGTCGCACTGCAGATCCCGATCAGCCACCTCGACAACGCACGGCACACGATCGGCATCTGGTCGTCGACCGACCGCCGGAACGTCACGGTGGGCGGGAAGCTCAACCGCGGCTGGACGCAGGTGTCCCGCCTCGGCAACCCGCTGATCAACGAGGTCATCATTCCGACCTCGCTGAAGGACGCCTGGAACCGTGGTGAGCCGGCCCAGGACGCGAAGTACCTGAAGTACTACACCGACCCGCTGCTCGCAGCGACGATCAACACCGTCTACAAGCTGGACGTCCCCGCGACGAAGCGGGACGACCTGGTGGCGGTGCTGCTGACCGGCATCCCCAACGTCACGTTCACGGGCGCGAGGCCCGCGGACATGCTGCGGATCAACCTGGCCGTCCCGGTGACACCGGCCGGCAAGGTCAGCCGCATGGGCGTGCTCGGCGGCGACAACCAGGGCTGGCCGAACGGGCGCCGGCTCGGCGATGACGTGATCGACATCGCGGAGCAGGCCGTGGCCGGATTCCTGAAGGGCACGAAGCTGCCGCTCGGCGACGGCGTCAACTCGGGTGACGTGGCGAACCTCCGCGCGTTCCCGTACCAGGCGAACCCGGCCGAGGGCTTCGCCAACTCGAAGGGACTGCAGAAGCCATAGGTCTCTTCCGGCGAGGGGAGGCGGCCCAGTGCCTCCCCTCGCCCCTCCCTCCAATGCGACACACGATCCTCATAGCCACCGCCACTCTCCTCGCCGCCGGGGCGTTCGTGCTCTTCGGCGGCGTGCTGCGGGAGTCGCCTTCCGCGGGAGCGTCGGCCCTTCCGGCCGAGCGCGTGGCGGCGGCCTTCGACCCGGCGTTCTCGTCTGCGCAGAACGCCGGGTCACTCGTTCTTCGCCTCCAGCAGCAGATCCGGCAGAGCCCGGACGACGCGGCTACTCACGCCTTGCTCGGGCTCGCCTACCAGCAGCGCGCACGAGAGACCGGCGACTCGGCCTACTACCCGCGGGCGGAAACGGTGCTTCGCCGGGCGGTCGAGCTCGACGAGGAGAACGCCGTTGCGTTCTCTGGTCTCGCCTCGCTCGCGCTCTCTCGCCATGACTTTGGCGAGGCGCTCGTGCTCGCGCGCCGTGCTCGAGCCCTGGCGCCCACCGAGGCGCGGACGCTCGGCGCCATCGGCGACGCGCTCGTCGAGCTCGGCCGCTACCGCGAGGCTTTCGCGACCTTCGACCAGCTGGCGCGCCTCAAGCCGGGCCTTGCAGCGTACGCACGCGTGTCGTACGCGCGGGAGCTGCTCGGCGATCGTCCCGGCGCCGTCGCGGCCATGCGGCTGGCAGCCGAGACCGCCGTGCCCGGCTCCGAAGCGGCGGCCTGGACGGCGCTGCAGCTCGGCAAGCTCTTCAATTCGGGAGGCGACCCGACGAGCGCGGAGCGGCAGTTCCGCATCGCGCTCGCCCATGTCCCCGGGATACGCAGCCGCTTTCGACGGCCTCGCCTCTGTCGAGGCCGCTCGCGGGCGGCTGTCCCGGGCGATCTCCCTCGAAACGACGGGCGGTCGCGGCCGTGCCCCTGCCTCAGTACGTCGCCACTCTCGGTGACCTCCTGCAGAGGGCCGGCCGGCCAAGAGCGGCCGCCCGCCAGTACTCCGTCGTCGACGCCATCGACCGCGTCCAGCGGGCGAGCGGCGTCAACACCGATCTCGAGCTGGCCCTGTTCCGCATCGACCACGACCGCGGGCTGGCGGCAGCGACGAACCAGGCGCTCGCCGCCTACCGCTGCCAGGCCGTCGATCGACGCGGCCGACGTCGCGGCGTGGGGCCTCGCTCGCAGCGGACGCTGTGTGGAGGCGAAGCGCTACTCGAAGCTTGCGCTCCGCCTCCGGACTCAGGACTCGCTGAAGTTCTTCCACCGCGGGATGATCGAGCGCTGCCTCGGCGACGGCGTCGCAGCCAAGCGCTGGCTGACGCCGGGCGCTCGACCTCAACCCCGCGTTCTCTCCGACTGTGGTCGCCGGTAGCGGCGAGGTACGCACGATGAGGCGGCTCCCCCTCCTCGCCGCGGTCCTCGCAGCCCTCGCCCTGCCGGCGATCGCGTCCGCCCACCCGCTCGGCAACTTCACGATCAACCACTCGAGCTCCGCCGTCGTGTCGGGAGACCGTGTCTACGTGCACTACGTCCTCGACATGGCGGAGATCCCGACGCTCCAGGGCGGCCGGATCGACGTCGCCTCGCTGAGCCGGCAGCTCGTGCTGACGGTAGACGGCAAGCGCGCGACGCTCAGGCCCATCCGCCAGCGCCTGGAGATGCCGGACGGCGCAGGCGGCCTACCGACGACTCGGCTCGAGCTCGTGCTCGCCGGGCCGCGGCTCCGTGACGCTTCGTCCGTGGAGCTGCGCGACGAGACCTACGCCGGTCCGCCTCGGCTGGAAGGAAGTCATTGTCTCGGCCGCTGGCGGCGCGCGCATCGCGTCGTCGACCGCGCCGGCGATCAGCCCGTCGCGACAGCTGCGCGCCTATCCCGAGGACGGGCTCTCGAGCCCGCTCGCCGTCACGCAGGCGCGCGCAAGGGTCGAGCCGGGCGACGCGCCTGGCACGCCGCCGCAGCTCACTGCGCCGCTCGAAGAGGAGCACGGCTCGGGCTTCGAGTCGCTCGTCACGCGCGACCTCGGCGCTGACCGGCATCCTCCTGGCCCTCGCCCTCGCGCTCTTCTGGGGCGCCGCACACGCGCTTGGCCCCGGCCACGGCAAGTCGATCGTCGCCGCCTACCTCATCGGCCAGCGCGGAACCGTGCGCCACGCCGCGTACCTCGGCGGCATCGTCACGGTGACGCACACGGCGGGAGTGTTCGCGCTGGGCGCGGTCACGCTGCTGCTCTCGGAGTTCATCGTCCCGGAAGACCTCTACCCGTGGCTCAACCTCTCTGCCGGGCTGATGGTGGT
The DNA here is from genome assembly GCA_963704335.1 of uncultured Actinomycetes bacterium. Lineage (GTDB taxonomy): Bacteria > Actinomycetota > Thermoleophilia > Gaiellales > Gaiellaceae > PALSA-612. Next base: position 2,145,474 of record OY969889.1, on the reverse strand, counting down.
CGCGATCGGAGTCGCCGTGCTTCGCGCGCGACTGTCGCACCGGCGTGCCCACAAGCACGGGCACACCATCACCACGATCACGGTCACTCCCACTCCCATGACCACGATCACGACCTCTCGATGCGCTCACTCTTCGCGGTCGGAGTCTCAGGCGGCCTGCTGCCGTGCCCGTCCGCCCTCGTCGTGCTGCTGGCGGCGATCTCTCTGCATCGGACGGCCTTCGGTCTCGCGCTCGTGCTCGCGTTCAGCATCGGCCTCGCGCTCACGATCACGGCCATCGGCCTCGTCGCGGTTCTCGCTAGAGGTGTCTTCCGCCGCAAGAGCTTCAACGGACGGCTCGTGCAGGCACTGCCCGCCGTGAGTGCCGTCGCCATCCTCGTCGCCGGTGTCGTGATGACCGCGCGCGCCTTGCCGAGCATCGGCTAACGGCGATCCCTTTGCAATTGCGACCGAACCGCATTAGCGGTTCGTGCGAATACCCCGCGATGACGGTTGCACGCTCCACCACACCACCGCTCGCCGTGGCCGGCCTCGACGAGGCGACGGCAGCGCTCAGGCAGCGTGGGCTGCGCGTCTCCACATCCCGGCGGGTCCTGCTCGAGGTGCTCTTTGCCGAGAACCGTCCGGTCTCCGCGGAGGAGATCGCCGGCGGTGTCGGCGGCTCATCTGCGCTCGACCTGACCTCCGTCTATCGCAACCTCGAGACGCTCGAGGAGCTCGGCGTCGTCCGCCACGTACATCTCGGGCACGGGCCTGGCCTCTACGCGCTCACGTCCGAGCAGGACACCGGATACGTCATCTGCGACGCCTGCGGTGATGTCGCGCAGCTGTCAGCGGCGGGTGCCGAGGAGATCCGAACGGCGATCCGCTCGGCGTCCGGTCATGAGCCCCGTTTCACCCACTTCCCCCTTACCGGCCTCTGCCCCGTATGCAGAGCCGAGATCGACGAAGGAGGTATTCGATGATCGGTCTACTTGCAATGCACATCCCGGAGGGCTTCCTCGCCAACCAGGTGCTGGCGCTCTGCTGGATCCCCACCATCGCGGCCGTGGCGATCGGGCTGCGACGGTCCACTGCCGAGCTGATCGAGCCGCGCATCCCGCTGCTCGGCGTGACCGCAGCGTTCATCTTCGCCGTCCAGATGCTCAACTTCCCCGTCGCGGGCGGCACGAGCGGCCACCTGCTCGGCGCGGCGCTGGCGGCCATCCTGCTCGGCCCGTGGGTCGCCTGCGTGGCCATGGCGGTCGTGCTCACGATCCAGGCGTTCCTGTTCGCAGACGGCGGGATTCTCGCGCTCGGCGCCAACATCCTGTGCATGGGCGTGATCGGCGCGCTCGTCGTCGGCTACCTCATGCTCTGGACACGGGACGTTCTGCCGAAGAGCCGAACGGCATTCCTGGCGATCACTGGAGCCGGCGCCTGGCTTGCGGTGATGACAGGCGCGGGCGCGACGTCGGTCCTGCTCGCGCTGTCGGGCACCGTGCCGCTGACAACCGTGCTCCCGGCGATGCTGGGTGTCCATGCGCTGATCGGCATCGGCGAGGCGGTGATCACGGTTGCAGCAGTGGGCGCCGTGCTGGCCACGCGACCCGACCTCATCGCCGTCCGGGACCTCGCTCCCGCCGAGATGGCCCTACCTGCACCTGCCCTTACCACCCCGAGAGGAGCCTGAGATGCGTCGCATTTCGATCACACTATTCACGATCCTCGGCCTCGCGCTCGCGGTGGGGCTGGCCTTCGCGGCCTCGCCTTACGCATCGCCGTCGCCGGACGGGCTGGAGAAGGTCGCCGAGACGAAGGGCTTCCTCGACGACGCTCGCCTGAACGCCATCCAGGACGACTCGCCGATTCCGGACTACGTGTTCCCGGGCGTCGGCGACGAGCGTATCGCGACGGGTCTCGCCGGCTTCGTCGGAGTACTCGCGGTGTTCGCGGTCGCGGCGGGCATTGGCTGGCTCTTCCGCCGTCGCTCGCAGCGTCGCCTTCCCGTCCAGGCGGGCGCGTGAGCGCATTCTGCAACCACGCTGTCGGATCGACGGGGCTCGCGGGAGACACCGCGAGCCCCGTCCACAGCCGTGATCCGCGCGCAAAGGTGATCGGCTTTCTCGGCATCACCCTCGTCGCGGTGTCGACGCCGATCGACGCCTGGCCCGTCTGGATCGCCTGCGCGCTCGTGCTCGCCGCGCTCGCTACCGTCGCCCGTGTCGGGCCGAAGGTCATCTGGCAGCGTGCACGCCTGATCTTGCCGCCGATCCTCTTCGTCGCCGCCTTCCTCCCCTTCTTCCGTGGGGGTGAGACCGTCGACGTCGGGCCGTTCGCGCTGTCGGTGGAAGGTCTCGAGACCCTTGCGTCTGTGTCGGCAAAGGCGATCATCGGTGTCGTCAGCGCTGTCCTGCTCGGCGCAACGACTGCCTTCCCGAGCGTCCTCTCGGCGCTCGAGTCGATGCGCGTGCCGAAGCTCTTCGTCCTGATCGCCGCCTTCACGTACCGCTACGTGTTCGTAATCGTCGACGAGGTTCACACGATGCGGGCGGCGCTGGCAGCGCGCGCCTTTCGCCCTCGCCACGCCATGCAGGCTGCCCCGATCGGCCGTGTGGCATCGGCGCTGTTCCTCAGGGCGCACGCCCGCGGCGAGCGCGTGTACCTCGCCATGCTCGCCCGAGGGTTCGACGGCTCGATGCCACGACTCGACTCGCCGCGCTTCGCACGTGCCGACGCGGTGTTCGTCGCCCTCGTCGTCGTTGCCCTCTTGCCCTTCCGCATCGGGCAGGGCCTCGCATGAGCTGCGCGGTTCGCATCGCGGGACTTCGCTACCGATACCCGAACGGCCATCCTGCGCTCGACGGCGTGGACCTCCAGGTGGAGCACGGCGAGCGTGTAGCACTCCTCGGCCCGAACGGCGCCGGCAAGACAACCCTCGCCTTCCAGCTCAACGGTCTCCTGCGAGGAGAAGGCTCGCTGGAGGTGGCGGGCATCGTGGTGACCGACGCCACGGTGCGCGACCTGCGCGCACACGTGGGCATCGTCTTTCAGGACCCCGATGACCAGCTGTTCATGCCCACGGTCCGCGAGGACGTGGCGTTCGGGCCGCTCAACCTCGGTCTCGGCTCGGAAGCGGCACTGGCACGTGTCGACGAGGCCCTGGCCACGGTGCGCATGGCCGGTGCTGCAGAACGAGCTCCGCACCAGCTGTCGATGGGCGAACGGCGTCGGGTCGCAATCGCCACCGTCCTCGCTATGCGGCCGCAGCTGCTCGTCCTCGACGAGCCATCGGCCAACCTCGACCCGCGTTCACGGCGCGAGCTGATCGACGTTCTCGCAGCCATCGACTGCACGATGATCGTCGTCACGCACGATCTGCCGTTCGCCGCCGAGCTTTGCGAACGTGCCGTGCTGTTGGCGAGCGGTCGCGTCGTCGGAGACGCAGCAACCGAGACCATGCTCTCCGACAGGGCGCTGCTCCATGCTCACGACCTCGAGCTGCCGGCGGGCTTCGTCCCTCAGCTCGTTCGCCGCCGGCCGCGACCGGACAGCGAGACGCCACCGGACCGAACCGTCAAGCCACCTCGTGCGAATCGTAGAGTGGTTCCCGCATGCCTGACGACGCCCACGACCAGCTAGCTGCCTACGCGCTAGACGCGCTCGACGACCGCGAGCGAGACGAGTTCGAGGCTCACCTCGCCGCGTGCGACGAGTGCCGCGCGGAGCTCACAGGCCTCCGCGAGACGGCGGGAATGCTGGCGTACGCGATCGAGGGACCTGCCCCGCCCGCTGCACTGCGAGAACGGATCCTGGAGGAGGCTCGGAAGGAGCGCCCCACCCAGAGCGTCGTCGTCCTCCGCCCGAAGCGGGCGCTACGGCTGACGGCGATCGCAGCAGCGGCTGCCGTGGCCGCAGCGATCGGTCTCGGCGTCTGGGCGACCTCGCTGTCGAACTCACTGGACTCGGAGCGCAGCGCCTTCGCCGACCAGGCACGCGCAGTCGCCATCCTCGCCGACGCAGATGCCACACGCACGTCGATGGGCGAGCGCGGCGAACTCGTGCGCAGCCCGGACGGCGACGCGGTGATGGTCGTGCGCAACCTCGCGCCTGCCCCCGAGGGCCAGACGTACGAGGCCTGGGTGATCGACTCGGGCGGGCCGGTGAAAGCAGGTCTCTTCGAGGGCGGCGGCCAGGAGATCGTGCTGCTGGAGGAGCCCGTCAGCGAGGGCGCGATGGTGGCCGTGACGCTGGAGCCCGAAGGCGGATCCGAGCAACCGACCGGGGACATCCTCTTCGGGAGCGGGGCAGCCTGATGAGCAGCGAGCGCGACCGGTTCACCGTGGTTCAGGGCGGTGCGGAAGCGGCTGCGCGGGCGCTCGAGTCGCTCTCCGACGAGGCACTCCTCGCGATCATCGCGACGCCGGACGGCGATCTCGCCCTTGCGGAGCTCTACGACCGCTACGGCAAGATCGCGTACGGCCTCGCCTACCGCGTGCTGCGCGACTCAACTCTCGCCGAGGACGCTGTCCAGGAGGCCTTCATCACCGTGTGGCGGACGGCCGGCACGTACATCCGCGAGCGCGGGAAGCCGCGCACGTGGCTACTTACGCTGGTGCACCGACGCGCCGTCGATCTCGTGCGCCGGGAGCAGCGCCGCCGTGTCCCTGCCGCCGCTGACGAGCCGGCTCCGGCCACCCCGGCGGCCGAGGACGAGGCGACGCTGCGCGACCGCCGACGTGCCGTGCAGGCTGCGTTGACGCAGCTGCCGGCCGACCAGCGCGAGGCGCTCGAGCTCGCGTACTACGGCGGCCTGACGCAAACAGAGCTCGCAGAGCAACTCGGCGTGCCGCTCGGCACCGTCAAGAGCCGGATGTTCGCGGGCTTACGCAGGCTCAGAGACCTGCTCGGGGAAGCAGGCCTCGAAGCCGAGCCCGAGCTGTAAGTGCGAGAGGCGGCCATGTGGCCGCCTCTCGGGAGGGGAAGTGAGAGGGCTGCCTTACGCCTCGGTGGCCGTGCCCTCGATCGTCTTCGAGCCGTTGACGCCGATCTCGATGCGGCGCGGCTTCGCCTCCTCGGGCTTGCGCACGCGCACCTCGAGCACGCCGTTCGCGAACGACGCCTTCACGCCGTCCTCGGTGACGCCCTCGGGCAGTGTGATCGACCGCGTGAAGCTGCCGACCCGCCGCTCGTAACGGTAGAAGCCGTCCTGCTTGACCTCGCTGCCGCGCTCGCGCTCGGCGGCCACGGTCAGCACGCCGTTCTCGAGCTCAACGGCAACCTTGTCCTCGGGGATACCGGGCAGGTCGAATGAGTAGACGAGCTCGTCCTCGGTCTCCCATGCGTCGACAGCCGGCGTCCACGTACGGGCCAACTGGCGCGTCGCGCCGTTCGGCTCGCGGGCGACCCGGAAGAACACTGGACCTCTTCGCACGAGTGTTGCCATGGTTGGAACCTCCTTGACTACTTGATTCATAGACGTTGAAGAAATCTTAGTCTCTGAGTATCATGCTCGTCAAACGATAGGATCGGTGCGGTGATTGCGGTCGCCGACACGCTGCGCGGTAGGAGCTTCACGCGCGTGACGGACTGGTCGGCCGACGAGTGGCTGACCGCGCTCGACCTTGCCGACGAGCTGAAGGCAGCACGCGCCGCGGGGGAGGAGACGCCGCTGCTGCCCGGCAGAGCGCTCGGCATGATCTTTCAGAAGCCGTCCACAAGAACGCGCGTGTCGTTCGAGGTCGGCATCACGCAGCTCGGCGGCACCGGGCTCTACCTCGCCGCCTCCGACCTCCAGCTGGGCCGGGGCGAGACGATTCGCGACACGGCCGTCGTGCTCTCGCGCTACCTCGACGCGATCATGATCCGAACCTTCGCGCAAACCGACGTCGAGGAGCTCGCACGGCACGGTTCCATTCCCGTCGTCAACGGGCTCACGGACGAGGAGCATCCGTGCCAGGCGCTCGCAGACGTGATGACGATCCGCGAGCGGCTCGGCCGGCTGGAAGGCGTGCGTCTCGCGTACATCGGGGACGGCAACAACGTCTGTGTCTCGCTCGCCGAGGCGTCGCGACTGCTTGGCCTCTCCTTCGTCGCCGCCACCCCGCCGGGCTACGAGCCGCCGCTCGACTGGGTCGAGGTCACCAACGACCCACGGGAGGCCGCAACAGGCGCCGACGTTCTCTACACGGACGTCTGGACGAGCATGGGCCAGGAGGAAGAGCGCACGAGGCGCCTCGAGGACTTCCGCGGCTTCATAGTCGACGCGGAGTTGGTCGCGCTGGCCGCGCCCTCGGCGATCGTCCTCCACTGCCTGCCCGCGCACTACGGCGAGGAGATCGCCGAGGACGTGCTCTACGGCCTGCAGTCGGCCGTGTGGGACCAGGCCGAGAATCGCCTCCACGCCCAGAAGGCGCTGCTGGCGCTCATCATCGAGTAGATGAGCTTCGAGAACGTCGTTCGCCGCGCACTCGACTCGTTGCCGGCCGAGATCGCCGGTCGCATGGAGAACGTCGCCGTCGTCGTCGAGGACGAGAATCCGGAAGACCCGGACATCTTCGGGCTCTTCTCCGAGGAGCCCTACATGCCGGCGCAGATCACGATTTACCGGCTACCGCTCGAGGAGTCGTTTCCCGATCCGGTGGCGCTCGAGGAGGAGATCCGCATCACCGTCCTCCACGAGATCGGCCACTACTTCGGAATGGACGAGGGCCAGATCGCCGACCTCGGCTACGAGTAGCCGCCCCTTGAGCCCGCGGCCCCAGGACCTTGTCCGCGACGGCTACGACGCGATGAGCGAGCGTTACGCCGCCTGGCAGTTGGAGATTGCGGGCGATCCGCGCGTCCGCTACGTCGAATTGCTCCTCGCCCGGCTTCCCGAGCACCCGGACATCCTCGAGCTCGGCTGTGGAGCCGGCATCGAGCCAACTCCTACCTTCACCCGCATCGGCCGGCTCACGGGCATCGACATCTCCGGAGCCCAGATTGACCGGGCGCGGAAGGCGCTACCGGAGGCCGAGCTGATCCACGGAGACTTCACGACTGCGACCTTCCCGGCGGGCTCGTACGACGCCGTGATAGCCCTGTTCACGTTGACGCACGTACCTGCCAAAGATCTGCCGGCGCTGCTCGGTCGCGTGACGACGTGGCTACGGCGCGATGGCCTCTTCCTCGCGACCTTCGGGACTGGCGCTGCGCATGAGACGGTCGTGGACGACTTTCTAGGAGCGCCGATGTTCTTCTCGGGCTTCGACGAGGAGACGAACGAGCGGCTGGTTGGACAGGCGGGTCTCACGATCGTCGAAACGCGAGTCGAGGTCATGCACGAGCCCGAGAGCGAGGCCGGACAGGGCGACGCTGACGTCGCTTTCCACTGGATCCTGGCGCGGAAAAGCGCCGACGGCTAGGGCTGGGAGTCTTCTTCCGAGGCCGCCTCGGCGACGCCGGCGACGACGGTCTCCTGCGAGCGCTCGTGAAGCCGCTCACGCCCGCGGCGAATGGCCGTCAGGAACTTCTCGAGGTTCACCTCGAGCGTGGAGAGAATGTTGTCTGCCCAGTCCTCCATCTCGAGCTTCGTCTCGCGAGCCTGGCGCCGCGACTCGTCGATGATGTCCTGCGCCTGGCGCTCGGCGAGCTTCACGATCTCGGTCTGGGAAGCCTCCCGCACCGCCTGCTCGCGGGCCTCGCCCAGCATCCGGTCACACTCGCGCTTGGCCTCGGCGAGCATCTCCTGGCGCTCCTTGACGATCCAGCGGGCCTGCTTGATCTCCTCCGGAATCGTCGCGCGCATCTGGTCGAGGATGTCGTAGATCTCCTCGCGGTCGATCCGCACCTGGTCGGTGAGCGGCACCGTGCGCGCGTTGTGCACTACGTCGTCCAGCTTGTCGATGAGTACTAGTACGTCCATGGGGCGGCAGTCTACTCCGAGGGGCTCACCGGTGCGCCGGGCCTACCTTCGGGAAAGAGGTCACGGAAGCGCTGCGCCACGGCGGGCGGCACGAGCTCGTCGACAGCCCCGCCGAATGACGCAATCTCTTTCACGCCGCTCGACGAAACGAAGCTGTACTGCGGGCTGGCCATGACGTACAGCGTCTCGATGTCGGGCGCGAGCGTGCGGTTGAGGTGGTTCATCTGGAACTCCCACTCGAAGTCCGAGATCACGCGGAGTCCCTTCACCATCGTCTTCGCGCCGTGCTTGCGGGCGAACTCGACGACGAGCTCGGCGAACACGTCCACCTCGACGTTCGTCACCTTCTTTGCCCCCAGCGCCTCCTCGAGAAACGCGACGCGCTCCTCCACCGTGAACATCGTTCCCTTGTGGGCGGGGTCGCGAACAACGCCTACGACGACGCGGTCGAAGATCTCTGCAGCACGGCGAATAACGTCGACGTGGCCGTACGTGACCGGGTCGTAGCTGCCCGGACAGATGGCTACGACGGGGGCGCCGGCGCTCATAACGCGTCGAACACCGTCAGCTGCGTCGAGCCGTGGCGTCGCGTCGAACGCACGGGGAGCGGCAGCTCCGGTTCCACCCCCGCTGCCGTCTCGAAGACGACGATGCCGTCCTCGGAGAGCACGCGAGGCAGATGTTCGGCGAGCGGCATGCGGAGGGATTCAACCATCTCGTACGGCGGATCGACGAAGACGACGTCGTAGCGCTCCTCCGTTCTGGCGAGATGGCGTGTCACATCGGAGCGCACGATCCGGCCCTCCAGGCCGAGCTTCTCGAGGTTGCGCTCGATGATCTTGACGGCGGCGGGATCGGACTCGACGAACGTTGCGCTTGCGGCGCCTCGCGAGAGGGCCTCGAGGCCGAGCGCACCCGACCCCGCGAAGAGGTCGAGCACGTTGGCTCTCTCCACCGAGCCGAGGATCGCGAATGCCGCCTCCCGAACACGGTCGGACGTCGGCCGCGTGTCGCGTCCTTTCGGCGCGTAGATCGCCGCGCCCTTGCGCGAGCCCGCCACGATTCGCATGGCGGGAGGCTACGCGGTCGACGGATCGTCGCCGAAGACGCGGTCGATCTCGTCGTTCAGCGGCCCTTCGTAGTCTGCGAGCCCGTCCGCCTCTGCCCGCGCGAGCTCCAGTAGCGGTCGATCGGCGACGAGACGGGCGTACCGGAAATCGGTGAGACCGGACTGGCGCTTGCCGAGCAGCTCACCGGCGCCGCGCAGGTCGAGGTCGACCTCAGCCAGCTGGAAGCCGTCGGACGTGTCCACGAGTGCCTCCAGGCGGGCGATCGCCGTCTCCGTCAGCTCTTCCCTGGGTCGTGACACGAGCAGGCAGTACGACTGCTCCGCCCCACGCCCCACGCGGCCGCGCAGCTGGTGGAGCTGGGCGAGGCCGAAGCGGTCGGCTTCCTGCACGATCATGATCGTCGCGTTGGGCACGTCGACGCCGACCTCGATCACCGTCGTCGCGACGAGCACGTCCAGCGCTCCCGCCTTGAAGCGGGCCATCAGCTCGCGGCGCTCCGCAGGACGCAGCTGGCCGTGCATGCAACCAACGCGCAGCCCGCGCAGCTCGGCGCGCTGCAGGCGCTCGGCCTCCTGCTCCGCCGCCCGTGCTTCGATGGCTACGGACTCCGAGACGAGCGGACACACGACGTAGGCCTGCCTGCCGGCCTCGAGATGCCGGCGCAGGCGCCGGTAGGCCTCCGAGCTGCGCTCGGCCGTCACCCAGCTAGTGATGATCGGTTGCCGGCCGGCGGGCAGCTCGGCGATCTCGGAGACGGCCAGGTCACCGTAGACGGTCAGTGCAAGCGTCCGCGGGATGGGCGTTGCCGTCATGTGCAGCATGTGCGGCCTCGTGCCGGCCGAGAGCGCCTTGCGCTGCTCGACGCCGAACCGATGCTGCTCGTCGACGACGGCGACGGCGAGGTCGCCGAGGTCGACGCCCGCCTGGATGAGCGCGTGCGTGCCTACGACCACAGCCGCCTGCGCAGCTTGCTCGCGGTCGCGCTTGCCCACGGAGCTCGTCAACAGGCCACAGGTGACACCGAGCTGCGTGCAAAGCGATTCCACGGTCAGGAAGTGCTGTTCTGCAAGCGTCTCGGTCGGCGCCATCAACGCGCCGCAATAGCCGGCCTCGACCGCGCGCAACAGCGCGTAGACCGCGACGACGGTCTTGCCCGAGCCGACGTCTCCCTGCAGGAGGCGCTCCATCGGCACCGCGCGCTGGAGGTCGGCGTCGAGCTCGCTGATCACCCGCTCCTGCGCCTTCGTCAGCTCGAACGGCAATACGCCCCTCAACGAACCGGCCAGTTCTCCTGGCGGCGGCAACGCGCGGGCAACATCGTCTTCGCGCTCGCGGCGACGGCGGGCGAGCCCGACCTGGAGCACGAGCAGCTCTTCGAGCGCCAGCCGGCGCCGCGCCGCCTCTGCCTCGTCGAGCGACCGGGGACGGTGCAGGGCGTGTAGCGCGTCGCCCTTGAGCGGCAGCTCGAGGCGAGGTCCGAGGTCGGCGGGCAACGGATCGGGCACGCACCGTGTCGCGGGCAGCGCTTGGTCGACCAGCGCCCGCAGTCGCTGCGGCGTCATTTCCTCGCCCGCCGGGTACACAGGCGCGAAGTCCGCGGTGGACAGCGCGTCGCCGAGGTCATACGCGCGCACCTGGAAGTCGCCGCGCTGTAGGCGTCCGCGCAGGCGAATCGGCGTGCCGGGTGCGAGCTTCGTCGCCAGCCACTCCTGGTTGAACCAGATGGCCGCGACCTCTCCCGAGTCGTCATGGACGCGGGCGCGGACGATCGCCAGCCGCCGCCGCGGCCTGCGGACGGTCACATCCCGTACGACGCCCGCGATGGCCACCTCCTCCTCGGCCAGGAGGTCGGCAATTCGACGCTCCGGCGCCGCTGTTTCGTAACGCCGAGGAGCATGGCCGAGCAGATCGTCGATCGTGTCCAGCCCGAGCTTCGTGAGACGACGGGCAGCTGTCGGACCGACCCCGCGCAGGGCGTCGAGCGGGCGCGCGAGAGCATCAGGCCGGCACGACGCGCGCGGCCTGGTCCACTCCGCCGGCCGGTCCGGCACGGCGAACCCGGTCGGCAGCCGAGTCACCGTCGTGAGTCTAGGGAGGCGTTCGGCTGGGACTACGCGTCGTCAAGCCAGAAGAGGCCCACGGCCCCTGGCCCGGCGTGCGTGCCGACCACAGGCCCCAGCATCCCGGCGGCCTCGATCTGGGCACTCGGCCGGACGTCGTTGACCATGCGCCGCAGCGCCTGCTCGCGGTCGGGCGCGTCCGCGTGCGCGATCGCCACGCGGAGCGACGGCCGGTCGACCGTCGCCATTTCGAACGTCTTCTGAAACTCGGCGAAGGCCTTCCTGTTCCCTCGAACGCGCTTGACGGGAACGATCTCCCCGTCGTCGACCGTGAGGATCGGCCTGATCGAGAGCAGCTCGCCTGCCCACGCCTGTGCCCGGCCGATCCTGCCACCGCGGGCGAGGAACTCGAGCGTGTCGACCGTGAAAACGAGTCCGGCGTCCCGCTTGAACGCCTCGATCAGCGCCTCGACCTCTCCGTCCGTCGTCCCGCGCTCGAGATGTCGCTGGATGCTGAGGCCGAGCAGCGTGATCCCGAGCGACGCCGACTCGGTGTCGACGGCGCGGATCCCCGTTCCCAGTTGTTCTCCCGCGCCGAGCTTCGCGCTTTCCCACGTCCCCGAGAACTTCGACGAGAGGTGGAGCGAGTACACGCGCTCGTAGCCGGCCAGCTCTTCGTAGACGGCGGCGAAGTCACCGGGTGTCGGCTGCGACGTCGTCGGCATGACCGATGAGCTGCGAAGGCGCGCATAGAAATCGGCCGGCGGCAGGTCGACGTAGTCGCGGAAGCTCTCGTCGCCGAAAAGCACGTAGAGCGGGACGACGCGCCAGTTGGGGAACCGGTCAGCTGCGTCGGGGAAGTCGGCCGTCGAGTCGACGACGACGGCGGTGTTCTCGGCCGTGAGCTCCATCAGCCGAAGGAGCCTAACCCGGCTTCGCCGTCTATATCAGACACGTCCTAGTGCCTGGCACTGAGTTGTGACAATTGTGTGCCAATGCATCCACAGGGATGTTGGCGGGAAAGGCTCTGGATGCTGGAGCGCTACTCGGCGGCGAGGAGCAAGTGGTAATGCGGCTGGCCGCCGGGCTGGACGTCCACCTCTACTTCGGGATGACGCACGGCGACTCCCTCCAGCAGATCGTCGATGAGGGGCGCATCGGCGCCGGTGAGCACCGTCATCGTGTCGTGCGGTGACGACAGCAGCGCCTCGATGACTGCGTTGGCGACCTCATCGAACGTCTCGCCGCCGACCACCGGCTCATCCTCGAGTAGCCCCAGATATTGCCCCTCGCGAATCGCGAGCCCGTTCAGCTCGACGTCACGGGACGCCGTGGTCACAGCGCCGGTCGCCACCGAGCCGATGGCCTCCCGCATCGCCTCTTCGTTCTCGTCCGCAGTTGCCCGTGGGTCGTACGCGAGCAGAGCGGACAGGCCTGCCTGGATCGACCGCGTGGGCACGACGCGTGCGCTGCCGGCGATGGCCGCAGCCTGCTCCGCACTCATGATCACGTTGCCGTTGTTGGGCAGCACGACCACCTCGGGTGCTCCAGCGAGCTCGATCGCATCGACGATATCCGCCGTAGAAGGGTTCATCGACTGGCCGCCCTCGACGATCGATACCGCGCCGAGGCTCTGGTAGAGACGGCGGTTGCCCTCCCCCGCCACGACGGCGACGATGTCCGTGACCCGGTCGTTCGGGCGCGGGGCGACGGCCATGTCGGTCAGCCGCTCCTGTCGCTCAGCCGTCTGAACGTGCATGTCGGCGATCTCCACGCCGGAGATCGCCCCGCGCGCCGTGCCCAGGCTCAGGGCCGCCCCCGGGTCGTCGGTGTGAACGTGGACCTTGAGCGCAGACGGGTCCCCGACCACGAGCAGTGAGTCTCCCAGCACCCCCAGCTCGCGTTCGAGCATTTCGCCATCGAGGTCTGTCCCCTCAACGAGGAAGGCCGTGCAGTAACGGAACTCCGAGAGCTCGCGATGGATGGCCTCCAGTCCGAGCTCCACAGTTGGAACAGGCGCAGCGAGCTCTTCGCCGGTAACTGCCCCAACCAGCCCGCGAACGATCTCCACGAGCCCGGCTCCTCCCGCGTCGACGACGCCGGCGTCGCGCAGGACCTCGAGCTGCTCGGTAGTTCGTGCGAGCGCGGCCTCTCCTCGCGCGAGCACTGCCTCCAGCAGCTCGCCGGGAGCAAGATCGACTGCGACACGGTCTTCGGCCTCCTCCGCCATCTCGCGGATGACCGTGAGGATCGTCCCCTCGACCGGCTGCCGGACTCCGCGGTAGGCAACATCGCTCGCCGCGCGCAGCGCGTCCGCCATGGTCGGAGAGTCGAGCGTCTCGGCCGATCCGAGCACCTCGGCCGCGCCGCGGACGATCTGCGACAGGATGACGCCCGAGTTGCCGCGAGCGCCCATGAGCGTCGCGCGCGTGACCGTGTGCGCCAGGGCCGAGCGAGGCGCATCCGGCGCGCCGTCGAGCGCCTCCACGAGGGCACGCATCGTCAGCGCCATGTTGGTACCCGTGTCGCCATCGGGCACCGGGTAGACGTTGAGGTCGTCGATCCGTGCGCGGCTCACGTCGAGCGAAGCCGCAGCCGCGCCGACGAGCCTCCGCAGCTCGGCGAGATCACTCATGTCGAGGTCCGAACATCGGCGATCATGACGTCGACCGACACGGTCGGGATCCCCGTCAGACGCGACACCTCGTAGCCGACGTGAGAGCGAACCGTGGATGCCACCTCGGCGAGGTTGAGCCCGTGCTCGACGACCACGCGCAGCGTGATGACGAGCCCGTCAGGCGTCCGCACGACCTCGACGCCGCGCTCCGGCGTGTCGCGCGCCACGAGCCGCCTCAGCCGGCCGCCCTTCGGCTGAGCACCGACGACGCCGTAACACTCGGCGGCGGTGAGGCCCGCCAGCTGCGCAATGGCATCCGTGGTGATCGTGATCTCGCCTGGAACGGCGTCGGCCACTCGCGGAGGTTAGTCGAGCGGCGGCGCAGCCGCCCGTCCGCGGAGCGGACAGGTGGAGGGGGTCTGGGGGAACCGGGAGGTTCTCCCAGTGCAGTCCGTGGCGTTAGACGGCCTTAACGACCTTGCCGGAGCGCAGGCAGCGCGTGCAGACGTAGGCACGCTTTGCCGTGCCGTCGATTAGGACGCGCACGCGCTGGAGATTCGGATCGAAACGCCGCTTCGTCGCCACCATCGAGTGGCTCCGGCTGTGGCCGAACCCCGGCTTCTTCCCGCAGACTGCACAAATCTTCGCCATGAGCAGCTGCCCAGTCTACCTCGCGTGCCTGGGCGGCGGCGCTACCTACGATGCTGCAGCGCGCGTCCGCACGTGTGAGAAGAGATCGGCCATCTCGAGCGCCGTCCGGGCCGCCTCGGCGCCCCGGTCGATGCGCTCCTCCGCCTGCTCGCGAGTCTCGGTCGTGATCACGCCGAACGCGACCGGGATGCCCGTCTCGATCGCCGCCAGTTGGAGCCCGCTCGCCGCCTCGCTCGCGATGAGATCGAAGTGCGGCGTCTCCCCCCGGATGATGCAGCCGAGCGCAACGACACACGCGTAACGGCGCGTCTTCGCGAGTGCGAGCGCCGTCAGCGGCAGCTCGAACGCCCCGGGGACGGGCACGATCGTGACGGCGTCATCTGCGACGTTGCATTCGCGGAGCGCCGCCAACGCGCCGTCGAGGAGGCCCGTCGTGATGTCGCCGTTGAAGCGGCTGACGACGACGGCCACGTTGCGGCGAAAGCCGTGTGGCCCGCCGGCCAGCACCTCGACGCCCGGCGGTATCAACAGCTCCCCCGGAGCGTGCTCGGTGGGCACGGCGTCCGCTAAGGGGGCGGCGGGGAGCGATGCCTCTTCCTCTTCCACGACGGGCTCTTCCTCGAGCGCGGGCTCGTCCTCGACGACCACGTCGGCCTCTGCCACTTCCTCGACAACGGCCACCGCCTCGATCGGCTCCGGCTCCGGCTCGGCACGAGTTCTGGCTCTGGTTCGAGCTCCGGCACGGGTTCTGGCTCTGGTTCGGGTTCTGGCCCTGGCTCAGGCTCCATCGCGACCGGCAGCAGCTCCTCGATCGGCGGCTCGCTCTCGAGCTCTGCGTCGTCCTCGATAGCCGGCTGCGAGAGCTCGGTGTTCTCGAAGACCTGCGGTTCCGCGGGCTCCGGCTCGGGGTCGGGCGCGACGTCCTGCTCGTGCTTCGGAGGCGCATCCCGGAACGGCCAGTCGCCGGTGTCCTCGAAAGGGTCGTAGTTGCTGATGTCGGGGCCGCTTGTCATCGCTCGAACTTCAGGTCCTGGTGGTGCAGCACGTGGCCAAGCTTGTCACGCTTCGCGGCAAGATAGCGGCGGTTCTCGACGTTGGGTGTCACCTCGATCGGCACCTGCTGGGTGACGGTCAGCCCGTAGGACTCGATGCCCTCCATCTTTCGCGGATTGTTGGTCAACAGCCGGATCGAGGTCAGGCCGAGATCGGCCAGGATCTGGTAGCCGATTCCGTACTCGCGCGAGTCCGCCGGGAAGCCGAGCTCGGCGTTTGCCTCCACGGTGTCGAGGCCCTGCTCCTGCAGCTCGTACGCGAGCAGCTTGTTGAGCAAGCCGATTCCGCGGCCCTCCTGGCCCATGTACAGCAACACTCCTTGGGCCTCGGCGCCGATCTGGCCCAGGGCCAGCTCCAGCTGCTCGCCGCAGTCACAGCGCAGCGAGTGGAAGACGTCGCCGGTGAGGCACTCGGAGTGCACGCGAACGAGCACGTCCTCGTGGCCGCCGATCTCGCCCTTGACGAGCGCGACGTGGTGCTTCGCGGTCAGCGTCTCGCGGAAGGCGACGGCGGTGAACTCGCCGTACTCGGTCGGGAGCCTGACGGAGCTGACGCGCTCGACGAGCTTCTCAGTCCGGCGACGGTACTCGATGAGGTCGGCGACGGTGACGAGCTTCAAGCCGTGGCGCTCGCAGTAATCGACGAGATCCGGCACGCGGGCCATCGTCCCGTCGTCCTTCATGATCTCGCAGACAACGCCTGCCGGTGCGACCCCGGCGAGCCGGGCGAGGTCCACGGCCGCTTCGGTCTGCCCCGCGCGTTGCAGGACGCCTCCCGCGCGCGCGCGGAGCGGCTGGACGTGGCCGCCTTCGATGAAGTCGTGCGGGCCGGTCGTGCGGTCGACGGCACGCATGATCGTGTGCGAGCGGTCTGCGGCAGAGACGCCGGTCGAGATCCCCTCCCGGGCGTCGATCGGGTTGGTGTACGCCGTTCCATGTCGCGACTCGCGGCTCGACGCGAGCAGATGCAGCCCGAGCTCGTCGCAGCGGTCTTCGGTGAGGCAGAGGCAGATCAGGCCGCGCCCGTGCGTCGCCATGAAGTTCACCGCGTCGGGCGTCGCGTGCTCGGCCGCGATCGTCAGGTCGCCCTCGTTCTCACGGTCCGGCGCGTCGACGACGACCACGAACTTGCCGCTGCGGATGTCTTCGATCGCCTCTTCGATCGTGGCGAACGGCGTCGTGCGCGTCTCAGCCAGGGTCGCCATCCGGGGAAGCGTAGCCGGGCGGCTGAAGCAGACGTTCGACGTACTTCCCGATCACGTCGACTTCGATGTTCACCTCGTCGCCGGGACTCAGCTCGCCGAGTGTCGTCTCGTGCAGCGTGTGCGGCACGAGCGCCACGCTGAACGCGTCCCCGTCGAGACCGGCCACCGTCAGCGAGACACCCGACACGGTGATCGAGCCCTTCTCCACGCAGTAGCGCAGCACGTCGGGCGAAGACTCGATGGAGATGCGCCGTCCAGCTCCCTCGGGCTCGACCTCGCGCACGCGACCGACGCCGTCCACGTGACCCTGAACCATGTGACCGCCGAGCTCCTCGCCCACGCGCAGCGCCGGCTCGACGTTGGCCACCGTCCCCGACCGCAGCTTGCCGAGCGTCGAGCGAGAGAGCGTCTCGGGCACGACGTCGAACTCCAGGGTGGCCTCGTCCCGGGCGACCACCGTCAGACACACGCCGTCGACTGCGATCGAGTCGCCGACGACCGCCTGCAGCGAGGTCTCGAGGACCAGCCGTGTGCCATCGAAGGAGGCGACGCGGCCACGCTCGCGGACGATGCCGGTGAACATGCTCGAAGGCTAGATCAGCGCGGTGCGGCTAGCCGAGCGCGACCGCGTCGAGCGTCTCGCGCACGTGCCGCTCGAGATGCCCGTGTCCGTTCGCGGACTCCGATCGGAGCTCGGAGAGCAGGTCGTGGACCGCCTCGGCCGCCTCGCCGTCCAGGCAGCTGCTGTCGATCTCCTCCAGTCTCGTGCGGAGCTCTGCCGCTCCGGAGCCGAACGCCAGCCACTCGGAGAGCACGGTGATGATCTGATCGTCCGGTCGGACGGGGGTCTCAGGGCTCGCGGACATAGGCGCTGAAGAGCACATCATCTCCCACGCGCTGGACGTCGAGCTTCGACAGCCGCGCGGGCTGCGACAGCTCGCCGAGGATTGCCGGGCCGGCGCCGGAGAGCCACGGCGCGACGAAGACGAGCAGCTTGTCGACGAGGCCCTGCTCGAGGAACGCGGCGGCGAGCGTCGGACCGCCTTCGAGCAGCAGCGACTGCACGCCGTCCTCTGCCAGCGCCGCCAGCTCGTCGGCGAGCGGGCCGGTGCGAAGCTCGAGCTCAGATCCTTCGGGCAGCGGCCCGCTACCGAAGGCGAGCCGCCGCGGCTGTCGCGCTGCATCGACGCCGCGGGCATCCAGGCGAGGATCATCGGCACGGACCGTGCCCATGCCGACGGCGACGGCATCCACGGTCGCGCGCAGCTCGTGCACGAGGCGACGGCTGTCCTCGCCGCTCACCCAGCGTGATCCTGGCACCGTGACGCGTCCGTCGAGCGTTGCCGCCACCTTGTAGGTGACGTAGGGGCGGTGCTCGATCGTCCACGTCCGCCACGCCTCGTTCTGCGCCCTCGCCTCGAAGGCGTCGACGAGCTCGACCTCGACCCCGGCTCCGCGCAGCCGTTCGAGCCCGCCGCCCGAGTCCTCGCCCGGGTCGAGGCTGCCGGCGACCACTCTGCTCACGCCCGCTGCGAGCACGGCGTCCACGCACGGCGGGGTGCGCCCGTGGTGCGCGCAGGGCTCCATGGTCACATAGAGCGTCGAGCCGCCGGCGCGCTCGCCCGCCGCGGCGAGCGCCATCACCTCCGCGTGCGGCCCGCCCGCCCGCTCGTGCCAGCCCTCGCCCACGATCTCACCGTCGCGCACGACGACGGCGCCGACGACGGGATTCGGGTGCGTCGTGCCGCGACCGCGCTCGGCCAGCTCCAGCGCCCGTAGCAGGTGCTCGTCCATGCTCTGATCCTAGGTTTTGAGCCGCGCGATGAAGAACCCGGCCGCTCCGTGGACGTGCGGGAGCGTGAGCAGGAGCTCGGGACGCTTTGGGTGCCGGAACATGGGCCACTCCGCGCCCAGGTCGTCGACCGTGAGGCCCGAGGCGTCGACGATCGCCTCGTTCTCGTCGGCGTTGATCGTGCAGACGGAGTAGACGATGGTGCCACCGGGCTTGACGCGCTCGGCCGCTGCGCGCAGCAGCGCGATCTGCAGGTCGGGCAGCGGCTCGCCTCGCCAGCGGAGGTCCGGGCGCTGGTTCAGCACGCCGAGGCCCGAGCAAGGGCTGTCGACGAGGGCGCGGTCGAAGCCGGTCAGGTCGGCCGGTAGCTCCAGCGCATCGGCGCAAACTACGCGGACGTTGGTGGCGCCGAGGCGGGCGACGTTCTCCTCGAGCTCGCGGGCTCGTCCGGGATGCTTGTCGACCGCGACGACCTCGCCTGCCAGCTGGCTCGTCTTGCCACCGGGCGCCGCGCAGAGGTCGAGTGTCCGTTCCCCGTCGCGGGCGCCGACCGCGAGGCCGGCGAGAGCCGACCCCCGGCTCTGCGGCCAGATGCGACCCTCTGCGAGAGCGGCCGCGTCGACGCGCTTTACGCGAAACACGCTCGGCACGTCGGTCGGCTCGCCGTCGATCTCGCCACGGACGAGCCTGACCGTTGTCTCGGGCGGCTCGTTCTGGGCACGCATGAGCGCAAGCGCCTGGTCTCGACCGAGGTCGCGCTCCCAGACTTCGGCCACCCAGTCGGGGTACGAAAGCCTGAGCGGGCCTTCGGGCAGCGCGTCGATGAGCTCTCTCAGCCCCTCCGAGAGGCGGCGCATGACGGCATTGGTGAACGCGACCGCGCGCTCGAGGTGCGCGCGGCGGACGAGCTCGACGCTTTCGTTCACGGCTGCATGGATCGGGACGGCGTCGAGGTAAGCGAGCTGGTACGCGCCGATCCGAAGGGCGGCCAGCACCGGCGCATCGAGCTTGCGCACGGGACGGCGGCCCAGGGCTTCGATTCCGTGGTCGAGCATGCGAACGCGCTGCACCGTGCCGTAGGCGATGCGCTGGGCCAGCCCGCGGTCGCGATCGTCGAGCGACTCCGCGGCAGTGGCGAATGCACGGTCCGCATACGCCTCGTGCTCGAACACGCGCCGCACGACCTCATACGCCGCGCTCCTGGCGGGCGAGACGGCGCTCACGGCCGCAGGCCGCGAAGGAAGTCGTCGTACGCCATGCGCGTGCGACCCTCTGCCTGGACGATCTCGGGCACTAGGCGGCCATTCTCGACCCTGGCCTTCCAGATGGTCACACGACGGCCGTCCAGCTCTGTCCGGGCACCGATGTGCGGTGACAGGGCACGGATACGACGAAGGTTCTCCTCGGGCGACGCCGCCGGGTCGAGCTCCCGGTCGGCGGCGGTCAGCTTCTCGGCGTAGGTCATGCCCTCGTCGGGCTGAGGGCGAAAGCTTGGCTCGGCCAGCACGCGCTCCAGCAGATCGGCGGCGGCGGCACCAGCCCGTTCGTACACGGCCCCGGCGTCATCGTCCGGGCCGATCGGGAACGCCTGTTGCGCCGCAATCGGTCCGGCGTCGAGCTCCTCCACGAGCTTGATGATGGTCACACCGGTCTCCTCGTCTCCCGCCATGATGGCGCGCTCGACGGGGGCCGCCCCGCGCCAACGCGGCAGCAGTGACGGATGGACATTGAGCCAGAGGTGCCGCTCGAGCAGGGTGGGCGGCACGATGGCGCCGTACGCACACGTCACGATCACGTTTGCAGGCAGGTGGACGCTCTCGTCGAGCCGCTCGGGCTGCAGCACCGGAATGCCGAGCCGTTCGGCAACGATCTTGGCGGGTGGCGCGTCGAGCCGCCGGCCACGGCCGGCAGGTCGATCCGGCCTGGTCAGGTTGAACGAGATCTCGTGGCGTGTCGCGAGGCGCTCGAGGACATCGGCGCCGAGCGGCGCCGTCGCGGCGAACCCGATGGGAGCCATGTCAGCTACGGGCGTCGAGTACGGCCCCGCGACGCAACCTGGCCATGGCGTCACGGCGCGCCTCTTCCGTCGTGCGGTCGATCATGAGCACGCCGTCCAGGTGGTCGAGCTCGTGCTGCGCCGCGCGGGCCGCAAAGCCATCGAGCTCGAGGGTAACCGGGGCGCCGGTGGGGTCCTTGGCCGACACCGTGACCGAGATCGGCCGCTCGACCGGCACCAGGAGGCCCTGAAGCGAGAGACAGCCCTCTTCGTCCGTTGCTCGCTCCTCAGCCTGCTCGACGACCTCGGGGTTGACGAGCGCGATGGTCTCGCCCTCTTCGCTTGCGCGCACGACGAACACCCGCCGCAGAACGCCGACCTGCGTTGCAGCGAGGCCCGCTCCGTCGGCTCCCTCCATGATCGCCTTCAGCCGCTGCACGAGCTGGTCGAGCTCGCCGTCGAACGACTCGACCTCTTTCGCCCGCATGCGCAAGACGGGGTCGGGGTACTGGCGGATCTGCGCGAGCGCTACGAGCTTCCGGGCTTCGCGCTCGGGATCCGGTCGCTCCTCCTCTTCCTCCTCGGCCTCGGCTTCGCCGGCCGGCATGGTGTCTGGCTCGCTCGCCACGGCGCCAGTGTACTCCGAGGTCTCGGATAAGCTTGCGCTAGAAGCTCTGCGGATCGACGTCGACCGAGGCCGAAAGGCCGGCCTTGCGCATCGACGTTGCCGCAGCCGCCAGCCAGCGGCCCGCCTGCCCGGCCACGCTCCGCGGCGCATCGGTCTTCACGATCAACTGGGCGCGGTGACGGCCGCGGAGACGCGACAGCGGGGCGGGCCCGACGGCGTCCTCGCTGGCCAACCGGGACTTGAGCTCGGTCAGCGCGCGCAGCGGGACCTCTGCCGAGCGCCCGGAGACCAGCACGCGGACGACATGACGGAACGGCGGATAGCCGAGCGCCTCGCGCCGCTCGAGCTCGACCGCGAGAAATCCGGCCACGTCGTGACGCGCCGCGAACACGAGCGCCGAGGCATCGGGCTGAAACGTCTGCACGATCACGCGGCCCGGCGCATCGCGCCCGGAACGACCGGCGAGCTGCGTGACGAGCTGGAACGTCCGTTCCTCGGCGCGGAAGTCCGGCAAGCCAAGGCCCAGGTCCGCGTCCACGACCGCGGCCAGCTCGACCCCGGCGAAATGATGGCCCTTGGCGACCATCTGCGTGCCCAGCAGCACCGCGCCCTCCGTGTGCCGGAAGCGCTCGAGAGCCGCCGCCAGCTCCGCCGGCTTCGACGCCGTGTCCGCGTCGAGGCGGATGCGCTCGAGCCCGGGCACCTGTCGCGCCAGCTCCGACTCGAGCTTCTGGGTGCCGGCGCCGATGCGCATCAGCTCGGGCGAGCCGCAGACGTCGCAGAGCTCGGGCGCGGCCCGAGAGCGGCCGCAATGGTGACACCGCAACGCGTCGTCGCCATGCAGCACGAGCGCGACGTCGCAGTCCTCGCAGCGAATCGTCCCGCCGCAGGACCGGCAGTGGACGGCCGGCGCCACCCCGCGGCGGTTGAGCAAGACGATGGCCCGGCTCCGGCGCTCGGCGACGCCCTCGAGCGCGTTCAGCAGCTCACCGGACAGCGGATAGCCGCTCTCACGGCGCATGTCGACGACGCGCACGCGGGGCAACTCCACTCCGAGCCTGCTGCCGAGCTCGAGCCGCTCGAGCCGAGCCCAGCTCTCGGGTCTGGGCGTCGCGCTCCCGTAGACGGCGACGGCGCTCTCGAGGGTTGCCCGCTTGGCCGCCACGGTGCGCGCGTCGTAACGTGGATCGGACTCTTGCTTGTACGACGAGTCGTGCTCCTCGTCCACGCAGACGACCCCGAGGCTCCGCACCGGAGCGAAGATCGCAGAGCGGGCCCCGACGACGATGCGTGCCTCGCCCGCCGCGATCCGCTCGCGCTCGTCGCGGCGCTCGGCCTCCGTCAGGCCCGAGTGGAGCACCGCCACCAGCTCGCCGAAACGTGCGCGGAAACGACCTACGGTCTGCGGCGTCAGGGCGATCTCCGGCACGAGCACGATTGCGTCGCGACCACGTTCGACGGCAGCCGCGCAGGCGCGCAAGTAGACCTCGGTCTTGCCGCTCCCCGTCTCGCCGTACAGGAGGAAGTGACCGCCGCCTGCCGCCATCGCCTCTTCTACGCGCCCGAGCGCCGCCTCCTGTGGCAGGCTCAGGGAGAGCGGAGCGTCCTCACCGGTCAGCCCATACGACTCGGCCGGCGTGCGTCGCTCACCGCGACGAGCTCGGTGCGGCGGCGCCACGAGCGCCAGCGCCCGGGCCGGCGTCGAGCCGTAGTACTCCGCCATCCAGAGCGCGAGATCGACGAGCGCGCCGGAGACCTCGTCGACCACGCCCGTGACGGGAACGGTCCGTATGCCGTCGGGCGCCGATGACTCTTCCCCCACCACCACTCCCCGTACGCGAGAGCGCCCGAGCGGGATCGACACAACCGCTCCCTTCCCCACCCCCTCTTCGACCTCGTAGGTGAACGGACGCGCGAGCACGCGCGTCGTCACGAGCGGATAGACGGAGGCAAACGGCACCGGGCCACGATAGCCCTGGGGCTGGCCGGTGCCCGGGTAGAGTGAGCCTGTGGCCGGCCACTCCGTCGACGATTATCTGGAGACGATCTACTTCCTGGCCTTCCCCATCGGGGAATACCACCCGACGACCGGTACGTCGGCGATCGCGGCGCGCGTCGCGGAGATGCTCGGCGTCTCACGCGCATCCGCCGGTGAGATGCTGAAGCGGCTCGAGGCCGACGGCCTGGTCGAGCGCGGCGAGCAGAAGGAGGCGATCCTCACGGAAGCCGGCATCGAACGCGCGGAGAAGGTCGTCCGCAAGCACCGGATCATCGAGCGGCTGCTCACGGACTTCATGGGCTACACGCCCGAGGAATCGCACGTCCAGGCCGACGAGCTCGGCGACACGTTCACGGACGACATGATCGAGCGCATCAACGAGCGGCTCGGGCACCCGGATCGCTGCCCGCACGGCTGGCCCGTGGACACCGCGACAGAGCACGCCGAGAACTCGGAGCTCGTTTCGCTGTCGGCACTCGAGGCGGGGGAGCGCGCGACCGTCGTCCGCCTGGCCGAGCACGACGGCGAGCTTCTCCATTGGTTCTACTCCGAAGGGCTCGTCCCCGGATCCACCATCGACGTCCGCACGGCACGCGGAGCCTCGGGCGAGATGGGCATCGCTGTCGAGGGCAACGAGCGCGCCGTCGGTGAAGCCGCCGCCGAGGGCCTGTTCGTCCGCAAGCTCTGAACGCCGCTTCCGTCATCTCGGCGCGCGGGCTGACCAAGCGCTACGGCAGCACCTTTGCGCTCCACGGGTTGGACGCTGAGATCGGTCCCGGCATTACGGGCTTGCTGGGGTCGAACGGCGCAGGAAAGACCACGTTTCTCTCGCTCGTGCTCGGGCTCCGCATGCGCGACGGCGGGGAGCTGACGGTGCTCGGCCGCGACCCTGCGGTCGCCGGGCTCGAGACGCGAATCCGCATCGGCTACGCCCCCGAGCACCACGATCTGCCGTCGGAGCTGGCGGCAGCCGACTTCGTACGCCATCTCGGCGAGATGCATCTCTTACCGGCCCGCGCAGCGATGCAACGCGCGAACGACGCGCTGTGGCTCGTCGGGCTGGGCGAGGAGCGCTTCCGGCCCGTCACGACGATGTCCACGGGCGAACGACAGCGGGTGAAGCTCGCTGCCGCGATCGCCCACGACCCGGAGCTCGTCCTGCTCGACGAGCCCACCGACGGCCTCGACCCCGTACAGCGAACGGAGATGCTCGACCTCATCCGACGCATCGGCACCGAGTTCGGGATGCACATCGTCGTGTCGTCCCACCACCTGGAAGAAGTGGAGCGCATCTGCGACGCCGTGGTCATCGTCGAAGGCGGAACCGTCGTGCGTGAGGGCAGGCTCGACGAGCTGCGCCGCGGCCCGGAAGGGCTCGTCGTGGAGGTGGACGACCGTGCCGAGGAACTCGCGGAGCTGCTCGCGGCGAAGGGCTTCACAGCCACTGCCGACGGGGCGATCCTGCTCGTCAGCGGCGAGGACGGCATGCACGATGCGGTGCGCGACGCCGTTGCGGAGCTCGGAGTCGGGCTACGGCGGCTCGAGCCGCGCGGTCGGACGCTCGAGGACGTCTACCTGGGGGTGGAAGCATGAGCACGGGGCGCGAGGCTCAGCTCTTCGACCTCGGATACCGCACGTACGACGGGCCGCGGAGACAGCCGGCCGCGGCAATCCTGACGCTGGGAATCTTCACCGCGAAGCGCATCCTCGGCATCGGGCGCGGCGGGCGGCACAAGGTGTTGCCGGCGATCACGCTCGTCATCGCGTTCGTCCCTGCGTTGATCGAGCTCGCCTTCGCAGCGCTGGCGGACTCACTAGCCTCCGACGACCTCATCTCGTACGGCGACTACGGGTTTTTCACCGGGAGCGCGCTCATCCTGTTCGCGGCTCTTCTGGCGCCCGAGGCACTGTGCCCCGACCGCCGGTCGGGCCTGTTCGGCCTCTACCTCGCCGGCCCACTCGACCGTACGCGGTACCTCGCGGCGAAGTGGGCAGCGGTGTTCGCCGTGATGCTGCTCATCACCGTTGGTCCACTGCTCTTCCTGCTGCTCAGCTTCCTCGTCGGCGGCTACGGGCCGAGCGTCGGCGAGACGCCTGAGCTGCTGCTGAGGATCGTCGGGTCCGGCGTCGTCATCGCGCTGTTGTACGCGTCGCTGTCGATGGCCGTCTCGAGCTTCACGACGCGGAAGGCCGCCGCGGCGATCGCGACGGTCCTCGTGCTCATCGTGCCCGCAGCCATCATTCGCCCGGCAATCAACAACGCCGGCGCGCCCGACGGGCTCGACCTGCTGAGCTTCCCGCTCGTCGCGGCCGATCTCTCCTTCCGCATCCTCGGCGAGACGCCCGACGACGGTGGGCCGGTCTCCGAGCTCTCCACCGGCGTCGTCACGCTTGGCTTCGCAGCAGCCGTCCTGGGCTTTCTCGGTCTCTGCTGGCTCCGTTACAGACGCCTGGAGGCGGTCAAGTGAGCGCCGAGGCTCGCATATCTGCAGAAGGCGTCTCCAAGTGGTTCGGAGCCAAGGTCGCCGTCTCCGACGTGAGCTTCGAAGTAGGCGCCGGCGTCACGGCTCTGCTCGGGCCGAACGGCGCCGGCAAGTCGACGATGCTGCGGATGGTGTCCGGGCTCGCGGAGCCCTCCAAAGGCACCGTGCGTGTGCTGGGCAGGGATCCGCGGGCGGACGCGGGCACTTCGCGCTCCATCGGCCTCATGCCGCAACAGGAAAGCGTCTTCGAACGGCTGACAGCGCGCGAGTTCGTCGGCCTGATGGCGAAGCTCCAGGGGCTTCGCCAACCAGATGCGGAGGCGGCACGTGTGCTCGGCGTGGTCGAGCTCGACCCCGACGACCCGCGCAAGCTCACCGCCTACTCGAAGGGCATGCGCCAGCGCGTGAAGGTGGCGCAGGCGATCGTCCACGACCCGGAGGTGCTGCTGCTGGACGAGCCGCTGACCGGCCTCGACCCGCGCCAGCGCGCCAGCATGGTGGAGCTGTTCCGGAACCTCGGCGACGAAGGGCGCTGCGTGATCGTCTCCAGCCACGTGCTCGAAGAGGTGGAGCGACTCGGTTCGCGCGTGCTCGTGATGTCACAGGGCAGGCTCGCCGCGACCGGCGACTTCCGTGAGCTGCGGGCGCTGATGGACGACCGGCCGCTACGCGTGCGGGTGCGCACCGATCGGCCGCGAGAGCTGGCGGCCGCATTTGTGCAGTCCGGCGTCGCGGTCGGCATCAGGCTGGACGGCGATGACGTCCTCGAGCTCGACACGCCCGATGCGAAGGCGCTGGCGCACGCCATCGCTCCGACGGCGCGCGACCTGAATGCCCGCTTGCTCGAGGTGAAGTCGCTCGACGCCGACCTCGAGGGCGTATTCCGCTACGTGGTGCAGCGATGAGCACGCTCGACGTCGCGGAGCGTCCCGGGAGCTGGACGGTGCTCGTCGCCCTCTACCGCCTCGTGCTGCGCCAGCAGGTCACGCTCGGCCGCGTTCTGGGCATCGGCGCCCTGGGCGCGCTGGCCATAGCCCTCGGCGTCTTCGCTGGACTGGACGACGATCCCGCGCAGGCGGCCGCCGACGCCGTGTCCTCGTACGGCTTCGCGGTGCTGCTGCCGCTCGCGACGTTGTGGCTCGGCACCGCAGCCGTCGGCGATCTCGTCGAGGACCGCCTGCTCGTCTACATCTGGCTGAAGCCGGTGCCCCGCTGGGTGCTGCCCGTCGCCGCCGTGCTGGCGACCGCGACGGTGGTCGTGCCGCTCGCCGTCGTCCCCGTGGCCGTGTCGGCAGTCGTCGCCGGTGAGAGCGAGGTGGCCGCGGCCGCCCTCGCCGCGGCGCTGCTGGCAGCACTGGCGTACTCGGGGCTGTTCGTGGCGGCAGGCATCTGGTTCCGGCGCGCCGTCTGGTGGGGGCTCGCGTTCGTGCTGCTGTGGGAGAATCTCGTCGCCAACATCTCGAGCGGCGTCGCGCGCTTCACCGTCGTCGGCTGGGCGGGCTCCATCCTCTCCACCGTCGACGGCGTCGACGTCTCCGTGACCGCGGGCTCTGCCACCGCCGCCTTCATCATCCTGCCGCTTGTCGCCGCGGCGGCCTGCGTGGCCGCTACGTACCGCTACCGACGGACCGAGGTCGACTAGGCGGTTGCCACCGCAAGGCCGGCGGCCTCGCGGAGCACGTCAGCGCGGTCGGTGCGCTCCCACGTGAAGTCGGGATCGTCGCGGCCGAAGTGGCCGTACGCGGCGGTCTTCGCGTAGATGGGCCGCGTGAGGTCGAGGTCCCGGATGATGGCGGCCGGACGCAGGTCGAAATGCTCGCTGACGAGCGCCTCGATCCGATCGACGGGGATGGCCTCGGTGCCGAAGCACTCGACCGTCACCGAGACCGGGTGCGCGACACCGATCGCGTAGGCGACCTCGAGCTCGCAGCGATCGGCGAGGCCCGCAGCGACGAGGTTCTTGGCGACGTAGCGCGTCGCGTACGCGGCCGAGCGGTCGACCTTCGTCGGATCCTTGCCCGAGAAGCAACCGCCGCCCTGGCGTGCCGCACCGCCGTACGAGTCGACGATGATCTTCCGGCCGGTCAGGCCCGTGTCTGCCTTCGGGCCGCCGACGACGAACTTGCCGGTGGGATTGACCAGGACGAACCCGTCCTCCCCCAGCCGAGCCTCGTCGTAGAACTCGCGTGGCAGGACCGGGTGGAGCACGTGCTCGATGATGTCGGGCTTGATCTGCGACTGGCCGTCGACGCCGTCGGCGTGCTGGCAGACGACGAGCAGGCGGTCGATCTCGACGGCACGAGACCGCCCGTGCTCGTCCACCTCGTAGCGCACAGTGACCATCGCCTTGCCGTCGGGGCGGAGGTAGTCGAGCGTGCCTGCCTTCCGCACTTCGGCCAGACGGCGGCAGATGGCGTGCGCGAGCGTGATCGGCAGCGGCATCAGCTGCGGCGTCTCGCGGCAGGCGTAGCCGAACATCATCCCCTGGTCGCCCGCGCCGGTCCGATCCAGTGGGTCGCCTTCGTAGTCATGGGCGTCGTCGACGCCGCGGGCGATGTCGGGTGACTGCTCCTGGATGGACGTGATCACGCCGCAGGTCTCGGCGTCGAGCCCGACCTCGTGGTGCGTGTAGCCGATCTCGGCGATCCGGTTGCGGACGAGCCTCGGCACGTCGACGTAGGTCGCAGTCGAGATCTCACCCGCCACCATGACAAGCCCGGTGGTGACGAGCGTCTCGCAGGCGACGCGGCCCAGCGGATCCTCGGCGAGCACCGCGTCCAGCACCGAGTCGGAGATCTGGTCGGCGACCTTGTCGGGGTGGCCTTCTGTGACCGACTCGGATGTGAAGACGTATGAGCGGGCGGACATCGGCCGCGAAGCCTATCTATTCGGCCCGCGGCTTCCTGCCCATGATCGACCCCACGAGATCCGTGAGGCTCTCGCCGCCCAGCACCGAGCAGACGGCTTCCGTGATGGGCAGGTCGACCGAGAGCCTGCGCGCAAGATCGCGCAGTGGTGGCGCGGTGTTGAGCCCCTCTACGACCTGGCCGATCTCGGCCGCCGCTTCTTCCGCCGTCCGCCCCTGGGCGATCAGCTCGCCTGCTCGGCGGTTGCGGCCGAGCCTGCTCCAGCAGGTGACCATGAGGTCGCCCATGCCGGCGAGCCCCGCGAACGTCTCGACGCGTGCTCCCGCCGCCGTCCCCAGCCGGGCCATCTCCGCAACGCCGCGCGTGATCACGCCGGCCTTCGCGTTGTCCCCGAGCCCGAGACCGTCGACGCCACCGGCGGCGAGCGCGATCACGTTCTTCGCAGCGCCGCAAAACTCGACGCCGGCGATGTCCGTGTTCACATAGACGCGAAAGGTCGGTG
This sequence comes from uncultured Actinomycetes bacterium, assembly GCA_963704335.1. GTDB lineage: Bacteria > Actinomycetota > Thermoleophilia > Gaiellales > Gaiellaceae > PALSA-612. Next base: position 2,116,667 of record OY969889.1, on the reverse strand, counting down.
AGTTGATCGCGTCCTGCAGGCGGAGGGCCAGCGCCTCGTCCTCACTGGCGATCACGGTGGCAGCCGGCAGTCCTGCAGCGATCTCCTCTGCGAAGTTCGGCCCCGAGAGGCACGCCACGGGCCGGCCCTCGACGAGCGTGGAGAGGCGTCGGCTCGTCGTTGGATCGAGGCCCTTCGTCAGGCTGAGCACGGGACAATCGCCGGGCAGTGCGCGGACGACGCTCTCGAAGGCGCTGCTCGGCACCGCGATCACCGCCAGTTCGGCGTCGGCCACTGGCGCCTCTTCGATCGTCGTGGCGGCGACGCGGTCGAGCCGCGCGGCGGGAACGTAACGCGGGTTGCGGCCGGTGGCGGTGATGGCCTCTGCCTGGGCCCGGTCTCGGCACGCGAGCGTCGTCTCGTGGCCGTGCTCGGCGAGCAGCCACGCGAACGCCGTCCCCCACGAGCCCCCTCCGACGACGACGACCCGCATGCGGCGAGTCTACGACTATCCCCGAACGACGAAGTCGATCGAGACCGGCACGCCCTCGAGTGAGAAGCGGTCGCGCATGCGGTTCTCGACCCAGTACGCGTAGTCGCGGGTGATGAGGCTCGGATCGTTGACGAAGAAGCGGTAGCGCGGCGGGCGCACGCTCGTCTGCGTGCCGTAGAGGAGGTTGAGCCGCTTGCCGCGCCGCGACGGCGGCTGGCGGTCTTCGCGCAGCTCGGCCAGAAAGCGGTTGAGCTCGGGCGTGCCGATCCGCGCGGTGTGCTTGTCGTAGAGCTGCGCGATCCGCTCGAGCAGGCGCGCGATGCCCCGGCCGGTCTTCGCAGATGTGGTGACGACCGGCGGCCGCTGGCGGAGCCGGCTCTCCAGCCGCGCGCGAACGTCGTCGATCTCCACGATCGTCTCGTCCCACTTGGAGAGCACGGCGAGCGTCGAGCACTGCGCCTTGCGCGCGACGTCGGCCACGGTCAGGTCCTGCTCGACGACGCCCTCGGAGGAGTCGACGAGCACGAGCGCGATGTCCGCGCGGTTCGCGGCTTCCAGCGCGCGCAACTCCGACCAGTACTCGATTCCCTGGCGCTGCCTGCGCTTTCGCCGCATGCCCGCCGTGTCCACGAGCACGTACGTGCGGTCGTCGGTCTCGAGCACGGTGTCGATCGCGTCGCGCGTCGTGCCCGGGATGTCGGAGACGATCAGCCGCTCCTGGCCGAGCACGGCATTGAGGAGGCTGGACTTGCCGACGTTCGGCCGTCCCAGCACGGCCACGCGGATGGCTTCGTCCGCCACCGGCGGTCCCTTACCGCCGGGCAGCCGTTCCAGGATCGCGTCCAGCAGGTCTCCCGTGCCGTGGCCGTGGAGGCTCGAGATGGGCAGGGGCTCGCCGAAGCCCAGTGACGAGAACTCGTGCGTGAGCTCGGGCCGACTGGGCTCGTCGAGCTTGTTGGCCACGAGCAGCACCGGCCGGCGTGCGCGCCGGAGGATGTCGGCGAGCTCGGCATCGCCCGGCGTCAGTCCCGCGCGCGCGTCGACGATGAAGAGCACGAGGTCCGCCTCCTCGATGGCCGCCCGCGCCTGCGCCACGGCGCCGCGCGTGATCGGCGAGTCGTCGGTGACGTCGACACCACCGGTGTCGACGAGCAGGAAGCGCTCGCCTCCCCACTCGCACAGGAGCTCCTTGCGATCACGGGTCACGCCGGGCGTCTCGTGGACGACCGCTGCCCGGCTCACCGTCAGCCGGTTGACGAGCGTCGACTTGCCGACGTTCGGGTAGCCGACGATGGCGACCGTGCCCTTGAGCTCGTCGGTGGCTGAATCAGACACGGCGGACGAGCTGCTCGATGAGCGCAACCACACCGTCGATGTCGAGCTCGGTGGTGTCGATGCGAATCGCATCGTCCGCCGGCTCCATGCGCGCGGCGTCGCTCTCGTCGCGCAACCTGAGGTCGGTGGCCAGCGCGTCGGCGCCGATGTCCGGCCGCTCCGACTGGCGGCGCCGAGCCCGGATGCCTTCGTCGGCGGTCAGGTACACCTTGACCTCGGCGCCGGGAGCGACCACGGTGCCGATGTCACGACCCTCCATCACGGCGTCCGCCTCGGCCGCCAGCTCGCGCTGCCGCTCTCGCATCACCGAGCGAACCTGAGGGTGCCGGGCGACGATGGGCACAGCACGGTCGATGCGCGGATCGCGGATCGCGGCCGTGACGTCCTCGCCGGCGATGCCGACGTGCCCCGACTCGTCGAGCTCGACGGGGTGCTCTGCCGCGAGCTCGCCGAGGCGCTCGCCGTCCTCGAGCTCGATCTCATCGCGCAGCGCAAGCCACGTCACCGCTCGATACATGGCGCCGGTGTCGAGGTAGCGCACGCCCAGGCGCTCGGCGAGGCGGCGCGCCACGGTGCTCTTGCCGGCGCCTGCCGGTCCGTCGATGGCGATGATCATCTGTGCGCGAGAGAGTCGAGGAGCTCGTAGAAGCCGGGGAACGATACCGCTGCAGCGTCCGCACCCTCGATCTGCACGCCTTCCTTCGACACGAGGCCGGCGACTGCGGCAAGCATTGCCAGGCGGTGGTCCCCGGCCGCACTCACGGCACCGCCGCGCGGGCGTGTCGGCACGCCGCGCACCGCGAAGCCGTCATCGGTCGGCGTTGCCCGCGCGCCGACGGCCCGCAGCGCAGTCGCGACGGTGTCGATGCGATCTGACTCCTTGGCGCGCAGCTCGGCTGCTCCGCGGACGCGGCTCGTGCCGCGTGCCATCGACGCGGCCAGCGCGAAGAGCGGCAGCTCGTCGATCATGCGCGGTACCTCCGCGGAAACGATCTCCGTAGCCACGAGCTCGGCATGTGTGACCTCCAGATCGGCCACCGGCTCACCGGACTCCGACCGCCGGTTGAAGATCGAGATGCGCGCGCCCATGCGCTCGAGCGCAGCGAGCAGGCCCGTGCGCGTGGGATTCACCCCCACTCCCTGAAGAATCAGCTCCGAGCCGGGAAGGAGTGTGGCTGCGACGATGAACGGCGCGGCCGCCGAGAGGTCGCCGGGCACGTCGACCTCGCCCAGGTCGAGCCGCGCCGCCCGCTCGACGGAGATGCGGCTGCCTTTCGTAGCGACCTTCGCCCCCGCCGCGCGGAGCATCCGCTCCGTGTGGTCCCGCGTCGGCACGCGCTCGACGACCGTCGTGCGTCCTTCTGCGAGCAGCCCGGCGAGCAGCACGCACGACTTGACCTGCGCGCTCGCGACGGGCGGTTCGTACTCGATGCCCGTGAGCTCCCGACCCTCGATCGTCAACGGCAGCCGGCCTTCGCTCGTCTCCACGTGCCCTCCCAGCTCGGAGAGCGGCAGCGCCACGCGCTCCATCGGCCGGGCCTGCAGCGACTCGTCGCCGGTCAGCTCGAAGCGGCGGCCCGTCTGACCCGCGAGCAGACCCGGCAGCAACCGGGCCAGCGTCCCGGCGTTGCCGCAGTCGATGGGCCCAATGGGCTCCTCCAGGCCCGCCAGCCCGACGCCGGTCACGCGAAGCACGTCCGGTGCCTCCTCTGCCACTGCGACGCCGAGCGAGCGCACGGCCGCGAGCGTGGACTCGGTGTCCAGCGAGCGCCCGAAGCCACGCACGATGGTCTCCCCCTCGCCGACAGCTCCCACGAGCAGGGCACGGTGCGAGATCGACTTGTCGCCGGGCACGCGGAGCGCGCCCCGCAGGCTGGCAGCCGCCGCGATCTCCATCAGTCGCGGCCGGGATAGACAGGCCCGAGTGGCACCCGGGCCCACTCATCGTCCGGCCACGGCTGCGCGTCGATGTACTTGACCTGCGCACCTTTTAACGGCCCGTGGCGCGGTGAGCCGTCGGGGAGCGTCTTGGGAAGATCGTCGGCCACGGCCTCTGCAGCCTGGCGCCAGAGCCCGAGGATCGCCTCGTCCACGATCGCCGCGCCCTCCTTGTAGCCCTTGCCGCTTCGCGGCAGCCCGGAAAGATCGATGGGATCGCCCCACACGATCGCGCAGCGCCGTGGGTTTCGCAGCGACCACTGGAACGTGTCCAGGCCGCACGGCACGACCGGGACTCCCTCCTGGATGGCGATCATCGCTGCGCCGGCGTGGCCGGGGCCGGGGTAACCCAGCTTGCGCCGCGTGCCCTCGACGAAGAACCCCACGGCGTGGCCCTCCGATGCGACCCACCGTGCCACGCGGAGCGCGTCGCGATCTCCCTCGCCCCGACGCACGGCGAAGGAGCCGAGCCAGCGCAGCACCTCGCCGGCTATCGGCACCTCCAGCAGCTCGATCTTCGCCACCTGGTAGATCGTGCGCGGACAGAGGATGGGCACGAGCACCGGATCGATGGCGCTCAAGTGGTTGGAAGCGACGACGAGGCCGCCCGTCTCCGGGACGCGTTCGACGCCGTACGTCGCGCTCGGCGCGAGCGCCATCGCCACTGTCCCCATGAACGAGCGTGCGAAGCGCTGCGCCTTCTCCGGGTCCTCACCGAAGAGCTTGTAGAGCCCCAGCTCGGTGAGCACGCCGCTGGACCTAGCCGATCTCGCGACCCATCAGCGAGACGACCTCGGTGACGGAGCGGGCGAAATCGGCGAACTCGTCGGCGGGCAGCAGCTGTGGCCCGTCGCAGAGCGCCTCTTCCGGCCGTGGATGCACCTCGACGATGATCCCGTCGGCGCCGACGGCAGCGGCTGCCCGCGACAGCGGCAACACGAGATCGCGCCGGCCCGCGGCATGCGACGGGTCGACGATCACCGGCAGATGGGTCTCGTGCTTCAAGACCGCCACCGACCCGAGGTCGAGGGTGTAGCGCGTCGAGCGCTCGAAGGTCCGGATGCCGCGCTCGCAGAGGATGATGCGCTCGTTCCCCTCCTTGGCCACGTACTCCGCGGCCATCAGCAGCTCCTCCACCGACGCCGCAGGGCCGCGCTTGAGCAGCACCGGCACGTCGACCCGGCCGAGCTCTGAGAGCAGCAGGAAGTTCTGCATGTTGCGGGCTCCGATCTGGATCACGTCGGCGACGTCAGCCACGTCGTCCAGCTGGCGCGGGTCGAGCAGTTCCGTCACGATCGGCAGCCCCGTCTCCTCGCGTGCCTGCCGGAGGATGGCGAGGGCCTCCACGCCCAGTCCCTGAAAGGCATACGGGGACGTGCGCGGCTTGAACGCGCCGCCGCGCAACATCGTCGACCCCGCGGCCGCCACCACACGGGCTGTCTCCAGGGTCTGCTCCTCGGTCTCGACCGTGCAGGGCCCTGCGATCAACCCGAACCAGCCGTCTCCGATCTTGCGACCGCGGACCTCGATCACCGTCGGGTCCGGCGAGATCTCCCGCGACACGAGCTTGTACGGCTTGAGGATGGGCAGCACCTGCTCCACGCCCGGGTACGCCTCGATGGGGAGCGACGTGAGGAGCTCGAGCTCCCCGATGGCGCCGATCACCGTCGCCTCGCGCCCGCGCGAAACGCGCGAATCGACTCCCACCTCCTGTAGCCGCGCGACGACGTTCTCCGTCTGCTCGGCGGTCGCTCCGCCCTTCATGACGATGAGCAGCTCGGGTGACACGTTCGTTGCCATTGGGATAATCCTGCCATGCGCATCTTCTCGGGCATCCGCGCATCGGGCGACAAGACCCTCGGCAACTACAGCGGGGGCTACCGCCAGTACCGCGCGACGCAGGAGCAGGGCGATGCCGTGTTCTGCATCGTCGACCTGCATTCGATCACCACCGCGTACGAGCCGGAGGCACTGCACGAGGCGACACTGGCGGGCGCGGGGATGCTGTTTGCGACCGGCATCGACCCCGAGCGGTCGATCGTATTCGCCCAGAGCCACGTGCAGGCGCACGCCGAGGCGGCATGGCTCCTCAGCAGCGCGGCGTCCTTCGGCGAGCTGCGCCGAATGACGCAGTTCAAGGACAAGTCCGAGGACCAGGAGTTCGTGTCGGCCGGGCTCTTCAACTACCCGGTGCTCATGGCCGGCGACATCCTGCTCTACCAGACCGACATCGTTCCCGTGGGCGACGACCAGCGCCAGCACATCGAGCTGGCCCGGAACATCGCCGAGCGGTTCAACCAGCGCTACGGCGAGACGTTCATGGTGCCGACGGGGGTCTTCCCCGAGGAAGGCGCACGCGTCAAGAACCTCCAGGAGCCGGAGCGGCTGATGTCCACGTCGGCCGGAGCGCCGCAGGGCGTCGTGCGCATGATCGACCCTCCCGACGTGATCCGGAAGAAGTTCAAGACGGCGGTCACCGACTCCGGACGGGAGGTCGTCCACGACCCGGAGACGAAGCCGGGCGTCTCCAACCTGATCGAGATCATGTCGGTGACAACCGGAGCTTCCATCCCCGAGATCCAGGCGCGCTACGACGGCCAGGGGTACGGGCCGTTCAAGGACGACGTGGCCGAGGCGGTCGTCGAGCTGCTGGCGCCGATCCAGGAGCGCTACCGCGAGCTGCGGGCCGACGACGAAGGGCTGCGGCAGCTGCTGGCTGCGGGTGCGGAGAAGGCAGCCGCGGAAGCCGCGCCGACCCTGGCCCGCATGTACGACGGGATGGGCTTCGTCAGGCGCTGAGCTCTTTCAGCGCCTCGACCTCGCCGGCCGTCAGCTCTCGCCACTCGCCCGGCTCGAGACCGTCGAGCGTCAGGGTCGCGTAGCGCGAACGGTGCAGGCGCGTCACGGGATGGCCGACCGCTTCGCACATCCGCTTCACCTGGTGCTTGCGGCCCTCGTGCAGCGTCAGCTCGATCCGGGAAGGGCCCAGGCGACGGGCTCCGGCCGGCGCCGAGCGGCCATCCTCCAGCTCGACGCCCTCGGCCAGCTGCCGTAACGCCGCGTCGGCCGGCGTGCCCTCGACCTCCACTTCGTAGACCTTGTCCACCTCGTAGCGCGGGTGTGCGAGCCGGTGAGCAAGCGCGCCGTCGTTCGTGAGCAGCAGCGCGCCCGTCGTGTCGGCGTCGAGGCGACCTACCGGCACGACGCGGGCCTCGTGCTCGACGAGCTCGACGACGGTAGGCCTGCCGCCCGGATCATGCGCGGTGGTCACGACGCCTGCGGGCTTGTGCAGGAGCACGTACGCGAGCCGCTGCTTCGTCACAGCCCGGCCGTCCACCTCGACGATGTCGTCGCCCGAGACGAACGTGTTGAGCTGGCCGGGCTCGCCGTTCACCATCACCCGTCCCGCGACGATGAGCTCGTCGGCCTTGCGCCGCGATGCGAGCCCGGCGCGGGCGAGGTATGCGTTGAGCCGCATTCGGCTATTGTCGCGGCCTCGTGAAGCAGTGGCCGGTAGTTGCCATCGTTGTCGCCGCCGCCGCCATCGTCGCCGCGGCGGTGTTCGGCGGCCTGTACTTCACGAAGGGCTCGGAACCCGAGCCGGTCGCAGCAGAGCCGTGCGGGGAGCGGCTCTTCGGTCACATCAGATCGCTCGTCGGCAAGGGCAACGGTTACGAGCTCCGTTTCGACCCGGCCTTGTGGTTGAGCGGCGAGACTGCGAACACAGCCGCCGCCGAGGACGGCTCAATCGCCCCAGGCGAGCCGGTGCCGAACGACTACTACATCGTGGACGAGAGCCGCCGCACTCTGAAGTACCACGTCCGTCCAGGAGCTCACGTGACGGTTCTCGTCAACAACGGGACCGGGATCCTCTCGACTCCGATCACGGTCTCCGAGCTAGCCGAGATCGTCCGCACCGGCGAGAGCAGTCGCCGAAAGCTCTTCGAGCCCCTCAGAAGCGGGGTGTGGTTGCGCTACCGGATCGACACCGTCTGCGCCCTCGACCAGCAGTACCGGCCCTAGCTTCTAGTAGAGCGCCGTCGCGAGCTGCTTGCGATAGCGCGTGGAGAGCTCGTGCTCCTGGCCCAGCTCGTCGAACAGCGCGACCATCAGCTCGCGGATGCGATCGCGGTCCTCTCCATCGGTGCCGCGAGCCTGTTCGAGCAAGAGCTCGAGCGCGCGCTCGTGGTCTCCGGCCTCGAGCGCTGCCAGTACCTCCGGCTGCTCACCCGACTCGCGAAGCTCCTCGAGCAGCCGCTCGCCGGCAGTAGGCCCGAAGAGCTCGTCCAGGAAATCCCCTACGCCCTGCGCCGAGCGCACGCCCGTGAACTCCGAGACGACCTGGCCGTTGCGGAATGCCTTGACGGCGGGGATGCCGCTGATGCCGTAGTGCGTCGCAAGCTCGGGATTGGCGTCCACGTCGACCTTGGCGAGGGCCACGTCGCCGGAACGTGCCCCGACCTCGCTCTCGAGCACCGGCGCGAGCGCCTTGCAGGGGCCGCACCAGTCGGCCCAGAAGTCGACGACGACCGGAAGCTGGTGCGAGCGCTCGAGCACGTCGCGGTAGAAGGTCTCGTCGGTGACGTCCACTCCGGCCGTCACGTTACCGACGGCGCCGCGCTAGGCGGGGCGCCGCTCGGCGACCGCCTCGAGGCGCTCGCGGATCTCGGCGGCATCCTGGCCCAGGTCATCGAGACGCGGCAGCTCGGAGAGAGCTTCGAGGCCGAAGACCCGCTCGAACAGCTCCGTCGTGCGGTAACGGATCGCGCCGCCGAGACCCGGCTCACGACCCGCCTCGACGACGAGGCCGCGCTCGACGAGCCCGGCCACCACAGTGTCGGCTGCGACGCCGCGAATGCGAGCGACATCGGGCCGCGTGCAAGGCCCCAGGTAGGCGACGACGGCGAGCGTCTCGAGCGCTGCCTGCGAAAGGCCGCGTTCGACGGGTCGCTCGACGAGGCGTGCGCAAGCAGCTGCTTCGCCACGTGCGGCCCGGAAGGCGTAACCGCCGGCCACCAGTTCCAGCACGATGCCACTCCGACTTTCGGAATAGCGCTCGCCGAGGAGGTGCAGCGCCGCTTCCACGCGCGTCTCGTCCTCCTCGGCCGCAGCTGCCAGCTCTTCTGCGGAGAGCGGCGCGGAGGCGATGACGAGCAATGCCTCGAGTGTCCGGCCGAGTCTTCCGAGCGGCTCAGCATCGACGAGGCGTAGAGGCACGGCGTGTTGGACCATCATGCAGCACTCCTTTCGACATCCGGACGAAAGACTCCTATCGGCCCGAAGGCCTCCTGCTGCTCGATGCGGAGCTCGTCGAGCTTGCGCAGCTCGAGCAGCGCGAGGAACGCCGACGCCTGCTCCAGCCTGGACAGCCCGCGCAGCTCCTCGTCGAGTGCGAAGCGCCGGCGGCGCCGGAGCACGGCGCGGAAGCGCTCGAGGAAGCGTGCCACCGGCGGAAACGTCAGCTGCATGTGGGCGAGTGACACCTGCGGCGGCTCGGCGGCAAGCTGGCGGAGAGCGGCGGCGAGACCGTTCGGATCCTGTGCCGCTAGCCGGAGCTCGGGCTGTGGCGCGAGCGGCGCCGGGCCGAGCCGGAAGTACCGGTCGGACTCGGCGTCGAGACGCTCGGAGAGCCATGCGGCAGCCGACTTCATGCGGCGGTAGGCCTCCAGGCGCTCGGCCAGCTCCTCCGCCGCCTCCTCGGGGCTGAGCTCGGCGAGATCGGTGGCTGCGTCCGGAAACAGCTCGCGGGCCTTGATCTCGAGCATCGCGCCGACCAGCACGAGGAATTCGCCGCATGCTTCCAGGTCCAGCCTGCGCGCCTCCTGCAGCCCCTCGGCGAACGACGTGACGATGTCGGCGACGTCGACCTCGGCCAGCCGCAGCTCCTCCTTGAGGATCAGCGTCAGCAACAGGTCGAACGGGCCCTCGAACGTGTCGAGGTCGAGGTCCAGCGCGGGTCCGGGCACCCGCGGGAGGCTAGCGAGGCGGGCGGACGCGTCCCTTGGGGACGGCCATCGCCGGACCGTCGGGCAGCGAGCCACCACCCGGGGTGACGACGCCCGGCGTCGGGCCACGATGCTTGCGGATGAACTGCCACCAGATGAAGAACGCCGTCGAGCCGACGAAGAGGACGGCGGCCACCCAGAAGTTCAGCCGCTGGCCGAGGAACTCGTGCGACGGGTCGATGCGCAGCTGCTCCTCGAAGAGCCGGCCCAGCGTGTACCAGGAGATGTAGAGCGCGAACAACGCAGGCGGGCGGACGCGGATCAGCCGCTCGACGAGCAGCAGCACGCCGACGCCGATCAGGTTGTAGCCGAACTCGTAGAGGAAGATCGGGTGGAAGTTCTCCACGCAGCCCCCCGACGCGAGATCGAGGAATTCGGCAGGACAGTGCTCGCCGTCGATGTCGAGGGCCCAGGGCAAGTCCGTCGGCTTGCCGAACAGCTCCTGGTTCCACCAGTTGCCCCAGCGGCCTATTCCCTGGGCGAGCAGGAGCCCGGGCGCGAGACAGTCGGCGAACAGCGCGATGCTCTGCCCGGATCGCCAGACGACGATGCCGCCGGCGACGATGCCGAAGAGGATGCCGCCCCAGATCCCGAGCCCCCCTTCCCAGACCGCGAAGGGGCCCCACCACTCATCCGGCAGCTGGTCGTAGCTCGTGACGACGTGGTAGAGCCGCGCGCCGACGATGCCCGCCGCCACGCCCCAGACGGCGGCGCGCAGCACGAGGTCCCAGTCGCCGCCGCGCCTCGTCCAGCGCAGGCCGGTGAGGCCGATCGCGCAGACGATGGCGACGAGCAGCGTGATCCCGTACATGTGGATCGACAGCGGCCCGATGTCCAGGGTGCCCGTCGACGGGGACGGAAACGTGGCGAGAAGGCTCGACATCGAGCCGCATTCTGCCGAGTTTCAGCGGGCGAGGCCTAGAGAAGTATTCGCGCGGCCAGATCGGTGGGGCAGCCGCGCTCGACAAGCTCGAGTGCGAGGTGCAGATCGACCTCGCCGTGCTCTGCCAATTCGACGGCGACGTGCGGCTCGTACCCGGCCTTGAGCAGCTCGCAGGCGCGCCAGGCTGTCACACGCTCGGACTCGGTGTCGACGGCCAGCTCGATGTCGGCTGCATTCGTCACAGCACGTACTTCGGTTCGTCTTCCGCGACGTGATTCCCCCCATCGAGTGACGTCAGCGGGTGGAGCGTGCGATGTCGAGCGCCTGCTCCCTCGTCAGGTGCCCTTCGAGCCGGAGCGTCAGGCCTTTCTGTTCCCAGAGGAGCACACGACCCGAGCGCCTCGGCAGACCGGCGGGCTCGTCGACCACGTGCTCGCCCTCGATCCAGAGACCGGGCTGCCCGTTCACTTCGACACGCTCTACGCCTTGCTCCAGGAGCACGAACTTCTCGACTGTGCCGCCGACGAGCTCCGTCAGACGCAGCCGCACCTCGGGCCGGCCGTAGAGGAGGAGCATGAAGTGCGGCGCGAAGCGATCGATGCGCACCTCGTCGGGCGGCCCGATGTCGGGTAGGAGAGGGTCGAGGCCCACGACGCGCTCGGCCTCGGCCAGCGAGACGACCTCGCCGAAGAAGTGCGGCTCCGCTGTCCAGGGCGGCAGCTCCTCCACGCGGATGATGCTCACGCCCTTCAGGCCGAGGAAGCGCAGCACCGCGGTGCGCGCGTCGGGGACGACCATGGTCGCTGCCAGCCCGACGACCAGCACGAGCGCCGCGACACCGGCGATCCTCCGCCAAGGAACCTGCCGGCGAGGTCGACGCTCACGCAGCCGCGCGATAACGGCCGGAGCAAGTTCGCGTTCCACCGGGACGTCGACCAAGACAGCGAGTGCTCTCAGCTCGCGCTCGAGGTCAGGCAACGTGCACCTCCATTTCGGCCCGCAGCCGCTCGAGAGCGCGTGAGAGGCGCGACTTGACGGTGCCGCGCTTCCACCCCAGCGCAGCGGCCGTGTCTTCTTCGGACAGGTCGAGGAAGTAACGGCACGCGATCACCTCGCGGTCCTCGCTACGCAGCCGGTTGAGCGCGGCCATGAGCTCGTCCCGCCGCTCGGCGGAGAGGAGGGCCGACTCGGGGGACGGAGCCGCGTCCTCCGCGCCGGCGCTCGTCGCAGCACGCACGGTGAGCGCTTCCCTCCTCCCCGCCGCGCGGCGGCGGTTCCGGGCCTCGTTGGCCACGATCTTCAGCAGCCACGGACGGAAAGGCGCTCCCTCGCGGAACCGGCCAAGCGCGCGAAACGCCTTGACGAAGGCATCCTGGGCCGCCTCCTGCGCGTCCTCGGCCGCGCCGGTGAAGATGTAGGCGGTGCGAAAGGCGATGCCCTGGTGCATGCGAACGAGCTCCTCGTAGGCGTCCTCGTCGCCCCGCTTCGCACGGAGGACGAGCTCGGACTCGTCGAGTGGCCGGCCCACCACCGTTCGTAGTACACCTCACAGTGTGGGGCGGTTCCACTCGGAGCGACCCCGTCAGCTCTGAGTCGCCCGCCTCCCACACACATCAGTCCTCCTTGGTAGACGCCCTGCCTACACCGCCGCGGCTACGCTGGTTCCGATGGGACCCCGTCCGGTCGGGATCAACCACGTCGCCGTCGAGGTGGGCTCGATCGACGAGGCGCTCGAGTTCTTCGAGAAGATCTTCGGCGAGCTGACGCTCCGCGGGCGCGGCCGGCGGATGGCCTTCATCGACCTCGGCGACCAGTTCATCGCCCTGGAGGCAGGGCGGACGCAACCGCCCGACGGCGGCCGGCACATCGGCCTCGTCGTCGACGACCAGGAGGCGACGGTGGAGCGTGCTCGCGAGGCCGGCGCGAGCATGATCGGCAGCCACGACTTCCTCGACCCGTGGGGCAACCACTGGCAGGTGGTCGACTACCGCGAGATCCAGTTCTCCAAGACGCCGCAAGTCCTCGAGGGAATGGGGCTCGAAGGTCTCGAGAAGTCGGACGAGGCGCTCGAGGAGCTACGCGAGAAGGGCCTGGCGGACTAGCGCGAGCGTCTCGGAGCGAGCGCCTTGCGCACGATCCTCAACGTCCCTCCTGGCCGAAGGCGAGGACGTAGCCGAATGGGTCGCGGACCCGGATCTCGACCAACCCATAGCCCTGCTTCGTCGGCGGCAGGATGAGATCCGCGCCGCGTTCGACCAGCTCCTCGTGAAGCGCCTCCACGTCGTCGACGTAGAGATAGACGTCGAACATGTCCGGCGGCGCAGCTTTGCTGTTCGGACGAGGCACCACGCCATGGAAGTGAGCAAAGTGGATGTGACAACCGTCGCGGCTCGCGAACGCATAGTGCTCGGGAATTCGGTCGTAGAGCTCGATCTCGAAGCCGAGCCGGTCGTGGAAGTACGCCGCCTCAGTGGCGACGTCCGGGACGAGCAGGACCGGCGCGAGCCCGGTCAGCCTCAAAGAACGGCGGCTTCGCCGAGGAGAGCCTTCACCTCGGCGAAGAAGTCGGCCTCGGGGCGCACGCGGTAATCCGGGCCGAGCTCGAGCGTCCGGGGGCCTTCCGACGTCTCGAGCGCCACGACGACGCGGGCGTCGCCCGGGAAGTCCTTCACGACGTGGCCCAGCTCGCGGACGATGCCGGCCCGCGCCGCCCGTGCGTCGACCTTCAGCCTTACCTCGGTGGGCACTCGCGCGGCCTCGAAAGCCGAGACCTCGAGCGCGATGAGCTTCGTCTCGCCCTCCTGCTTGTGGTCGACGCGGCCCTTGACGACGAGCACGCTGTCGGCGTGGCACAGCTCGCGCGAGGCCGCGAACACGCTGTTGAAGACGACCACTTCGGCCTCCCCCGAGAGATCCCCGAGAGAGAGGAAGACCATCGGGTCGCCCTTCTTCGTCGTCAGCTGTTTCACGGTCGAGACGATGCCGCCGATCGTCACCACTTCGCCGTCGCGACGGCGCTCGAGGTCGGCCACGGTCGAGTCGGTCTTGCGTCGAAGCTGGTCGCGAACGGCATCGAGCGGATGCTCGGAGACGTAGATGCCGAGCGCCTCTTTCTCCAGCCGCAAGAGCTCGGGCTTGTCGTACTCACCGGCGGAGATGGTGGGATGGGGCGCCGCTCTCGGCGCATCGGAGGCGTCGGGCAGGTCGTCGAAGATCGACGACTGCCCGGAGACACGGTCGGCCTGCTTCGTCTGGCCGTAGGAGAGTGCATGCTCGAGCACATCGAGCATGCCCTTGCGGGAGTTGCTCGTCGAGTCGAGCGCGCCTGCCTTCACGAGCGATTCCAGCGCACGCTTGTTCACGAGCTGCGGGTCGACGCGCTCCGTGAAGTCCCAGAGCGATACGAACGCGCCGTCCGTCTCCCGCGCCGCGACGACCGCCTGCGAAGCCGCTTCGCCGACATTCTTGACGGCGTTGAGCCCGAAGCGGATCTTCCCTTCCACGACGGCGAAGTCGACCTGGGACGCGTTCACGTCGGGTGGCAGTACCTCGATGCCCATCTCGTCGCAGGCGTTGACGTAGTACGGCACGCGGTCCTTCGTGTTCATGACGGAGGAGATGAGCGCCGCCATGTACTGCGCCGTGTGGTGTGCCTTCAGGTAGGCCGTGCGATAGGCGATGAGCGCGTAGCAGGCGGCGTGCGACTTGTTGAAGGAGTAGTCCTGGGCCTTCTCCATGTCGCTCCACAGGCCGCGTGCCACGTCCGCGGCGACGGCGTTCGCCAGCGCGCCCTCGACGAACTTGTCCTTCAGCGAGGCCATCAGCGAGTGGATCTTCTTGCCGATGGCCTTGCGGAGATCGTCGGCTTCCGCGGGAGAGAAGCCCGCCAGCTGCTTCGCGATCTCCATGTACTGCTCCTGGTAGATGCAGATGGCGTACGTGCCTCCGGTGATCTCCTCGAGCCGTGGGTCGGCGAACGTCACGGCCTCCTGACCGGCCTTGCGCCGCGCGTAGACGGGGATGTACGACATCGGGCCGGGCCGGAAGAGCGCGACGAGCGCGATGAGGTCCTCGAACTCCGTCGGCTTCACCTGCCGCAGCGCCTCGCGCATGCCAGAGGACTCGAACTGGAAGACGCCGGCGGTGTCGCCGCGCTGGAGCATCTGGTACGTCGCGGCGTCGTCGAGCGGGATCGCCGCGATGTCGACGTCACCGACGAGCTTCACCGCGGCGTCGATCACGTCGAGGTTCCGCAGGCCGAGGAAGTCGATCTTCAGGAGGCCCAGAGCCTCGACGTCGCCCATCGCCAGTTGCGTCACGAGCTCCTGTTCGGGGCCCTTCTGCTGGAGCGGCACGATGTCCGTCAGCGGTCGGTCGGCGATCACGACTCCGGCTGCGTGGATCGAGTCCTGGCGCACCAGCCCCTCGAGCGGCTTCGCCAGATCGATGATCTCGCGCACGAGCGGGTCGGCGTCGTACGACGCCCGCAGCTCCTGGCCGGGCTTCAGGGACTCCTCGAGGTAGACCTTCGGCCCTTCCGGAACGAGCTTCGCGATCCGGTCGACGGTGCCGTACGGCACTTCGAGCACACGGCCGGCGTCACGAATCGCGGCGCGCGCCATCATCGTCCCGAAGGTGATGATCTGCGCCACGCGGTCGCGCCCGTACTTCTCGGCCGCGTAGTTGATGACGCGATCGCGGCCGGCGACGGCGAAGTCGATGTCGATGTCGGGCATGGACTTCCGGCCCGGGTTCAGCATGCGCTCGAAGAGCAGGTCGTACTTCATCGGGTCGATCTCGGTGATGCCCAGGCAGTAGGCGACGAGCGAGCCTGCGGTCGACCCTCGTCCCGGCCCGACGCTGATGCCGTTCTCCCGGGCGAACGAGATGAGGTCCCAGACGATGAGGAAATAGTCGGCGAAGCCCATCTCGCGGATGGTCTTCAGCTCGAATGCGAGTCGCTCGTCGAGCTCCGGCGTCCGCTGCGGGTAGCGGCTGGGGAGCCCCGCCTCCGCGAGCTCCACGAGGTACTCGAACGCGTCGCGACCGTCGGGCGTGGGGTACGAGGGCAGCAGGATCTGGCCGAGCTCGAGCGTCACCGTGCAGCGCTCGGCGATCTCGAGCGTGCGGGCGAGCGCGTCCTCGTGCCCCGGGAAGTCCGCCAGCATCTCGGCCTGGGACTTGAAGAAGAACTGGTCGGTGTCGAACTTCCAGTGGTCGGGGTTCTTCAGCGAGTCCCCCGACTGGATGCAGAGCAGCGCCTCGTGGGCGAGCGCATCCTCGTGGCGGAGGTAGTGAACGTCGCCGGTGGCCACGAGCGGCAAGCCGGCCGTCGTCGCAAGCTTCACGAGCTCGGGGTTGATGCGCTGCTGCTCGGCGAGGCCGGCGTTCTGGATCTCGACGTACGTCGAGTCGCGGCCGAAGACCTGCGCCAGGCGGTCGAGGTCGGCGGCGGCGTCCTGCGGCCGGCTCTCCTCGAGCGCCTTGCAGACCCGGCCCGAGAGACAACCCGACAGCGCCACGATCCCCTTCGAGTGCCGCTCGAGCAGCTCCCAGTCGACGCGGGGCTTGTAGTAGTAGCCCTCGAGGTAGCCGAGCGAGGAGAGCTTGATGAGGTTGCCGTAGCCCTCGTTCGTCTCGGCCAGCAACGTCAGGTGCGCGTACCCCTTGGCCTGCCGGTGACGATCCTCCGCGACGTAGACCTCGCAGCCGAGCACGGGCTTGACGCCCTGCTTGCCGCACTCCCGGTAGAGCTCGACCGCTCCGGCGAGCGAGCCGTGGTCTGTGAGAGCGACGGCCGGCATCTCGAGCTCTGCGGCTCGGGCGGTGAGCGCCGGGATGCGGCAGGCGCCGTCGAGGATCGAATACTCCGAGTGGACGTGGAGGTGGACGAACGACGGCGCGGACATCGGCCACCGATCATAGAAACGGGAGCGGCTAGCCGCGGGTGACGTACACGCGAGCACCGAGAGCCGGGAAACGTTCGGTGAAGGTGTCTCCGTTCGGCGTGACCGTGCGGCCGCTGCCGACCACCGAGAGCGTACGACCGGCAAGGCCGGGCACGGTGATCGTCGCCTGAGCCGGCTCGTAGCCGGCATTGGCCACGACGATCGCGAGCCGTCCGCCGTGCTTGCGCGCGCCCGCCTTCACGAGGCCGTCGGTCGGCTCCACCTGCACGCCGACCTCTGGCGACGTCAGCGCAGGCCCGAGCTCGCGCACCGTCTGCGTCACCTCGGCGATCGCCTCGCCGACATCGCCCGTCCACGCGGCGGGTGGGAAGAAACCGAGGCCCTTGGCGCCGCCCGCGATAGCCAGCCAGGATTCCGCCCGCACCGTGTCGGGAGTGACGGCGGTCGGCCCGTCGTGCGGGCACGTCATCCCCGCTGCCTCGATCCACTGGAACGTCGGCTTACCCTGCGCGAGCTCGACGAGCTCCCGCTGTGAGAAGTAGACGTCGACGAGCCGCTCCGGCCGGCACCAGTTCTGCAACGGGTACAGGTCGAAGCCGATCATGTCCGCCTTCGCGATCAGTCCCGGGTAGATGCCGCGGCCCTGGGCGAGCGGCGCCGCGCCCGAATAGAAGTGGTTGGTGAGCGTCAGGAAGCGCACGCCGTGGCTCGGATCGATCGTGGGCATGGTCTTCGCGGTCAGCCCTTGCCCGTCAGGCTCGTCGGGATAGAAGACGCCCACGACGGCGCCCGGGTCGGGCACAGCTTCGCCGGCGACGGCTGCCGACAATGCGCGGTCGCCGAGCGTGGACAGCTGGGCCTCGAGCCCGCCGCAGCGATTGGCCGCGTAGAGGTTGGTGCCCACGGGCAGGCTCGTCTCGAAGCCGTCGGTGCACTCGCCCCACGAAAAGATCGGAAAGAACGGTGCGCCGTCCACGACGAGTCTGCCGTCCCGCACGGCCGCCTCGTGCCGAGTCGCGGGTGGTGGTGGTGGTGGTGGTGGTGGTGGTGGTGGCGGCGGTGGTGGCGGCGGCGGTGGTGGCGGCGGCGATGGCTCGGACGGCGGTGGCGGAGGCTGGGCGCTCGGCGGCGGTTCCTCCTCCCCACCTCGGGCGAGCAGGGCAACGGCGACGACGACCGCCAGCAGCAGCCCGGCACCGAGCGCGACGTGCTCGCGGCGCGGCCGCCTCACGCCAGGGAAAGAGCTTGCTGTGCGCGCAGGCGGCGCGCGGCAGCCCGCGCGCGGCGCAGTGGCTCCGGCGAGCGAGCCCGGTCGGTCGCTACGAGTACTACCTCGACAGCCGCTTCGGGGCCCGTGCGCCAGGCCGCGTGCGCTGCGAGCGGCCGTGTGCCGCGCTTCGTCCGCACCCAGTAGCCGACGCGCTCGCCGTTCAGCAGGAGTTGGCTCGTGGCGCCGCGCTCGTCTGCAGGCCAGTCACCCTCGGCGCCAAACGGCCGGTGCGTCACGCCCACGGTGGGCACCCCCAGAGTGGCGCCCAGGTGGAGGGCGAGCCCGCATCGCCGCGGGTGGTCTCTGCCTGTGGCGTCCACGAGCAGTACGTCAGGGAAGGCGCTGAGACCGTGGATCGCGCGCGCGAGCAGCGGGCCCTGCCGTAAGGCAAGCCGACCCGGCGAGTAGCCGGCCGGCGCCTGCCCGGTGACGACGGCGACCTCGTTGCCGCACGCTGCAGCTGCGAACCCCCGATCACCCCTGGAACCGTTCCCCGGCCCTGCCTGGTCGAAACACACGTACACCGCGCCCACCGTGTAACGGCCGAGCGGCCGCCAGGCGGTCCAGATCTCAGCCGCCAGCCGATCCTGCTCGGAGTCGAGCTGCCCGGGGGTCCGCGGCCAACCCATGCCCACTCATAGTGCCTGGGCGGGGAACCAGAAGCTATTTAGGACGTCGCGTCGTCTACGGCGTCAGATGCCTTGTCGGCGGCGTCTTTCGTCGCGTCGGCTGCCTTGTCGGCGGCGTCTTTCGTCGCGTCAGACGTCTTGTCGGCGGCGTCCTTCACCGCGTCGGACGTCTTGTCGGCGGCGTCTTTCGTCTTGTCAGCGGCATCCTCGGCCTTGTCCTGGGCGGTGTCGCCCCAGGAGGAGGCCGTATCGGAGGCCGTGTCCCAGCTCGACGCGTCGTCCTGCTTCTGCTTCTTCCGCCAGAAGAAGACGATGGCCCCGACTGCCGCGAGCAATGCGAGCAGCTTCTTCATGTCACTCCTTTCCGAAGGTCTTTGAGGCTATTCGATTCACGAGCTTTGCGTCGAGGCCGTCGCACGCCGACGTGGCCCGACGTGGATCGGGCGGCCGAGCGCGACGAGACCCGCCTCCTTGAATGCCTCGGACAACGTGGGATGCGCGGCCATGCCGTCGGCCACCGTCTCGACCGTCGCCTCGGCGTCGAGCGCCACGACGGCCGCCTCGATGAGATCGGTCACGTGCGGCCCGACCATGATCACGCCGAGCAGCTCCCCGTAGCGGCTCTCGTGGATCGACTTCACCCAGCCGACGGTCTCGTTCTGCATCACCGCCCGGGCATTCGCCGCCCACGGGAACTTGCCGACGGACACGTCGTCGCCGTGCTGCTCACGTGCCTCCGCCTCCGTCAGGCCGACACCGGCGATCTCCGGATCGGTATAGATCGGGCGCGGCACGGCTCGGGCACCCATGACGGCTTCGTGGCCGGTGGCGTTCTCGGCGGCGATCTCACCCTCGCGGAACGCGGTGTGCGCGAGCTGCCAGTAACCGGCGCAGTCCCCGACGGCGTAGATGTGGGGCACCGACGTCCGCCGGTGATCGTCCGCGGCGATGCCCTGGCGCGGGTCGAACTGCACGCCCGCCTGCTCGAGGCCGATGCCCTCGACGAGCGGCGCTCGGCCGACCGAGACGAGCATGAGGTCGGCCTGCAAGGTCTCTCCCTCGCCGAAGTGCACCGTCAGGCCGTCGCCGCTCTCCTCGACCTTCGTGCACTGCTTGCCGAGCTGGAGCGCGATCCCGCGCTTGCCGAACTGCTTCGCGAGCTCCTTCGTCGCGTCGTCGTCCTCCTGCGGGATCAGCGTGTCGAGCATCTCGATGATCGTCACCTCGGAGCCGAAGCGCTGGAAGATCGATGCGAACTCGCAGCCGATGATGCCTCCGCCCAGAATGGCAAGCCGGCTAGGCACTTCCGTCTGCGCGAGCAGTCCCGTCGAGTCGACGCAGCGGGGCGAGTCGAGGCCCGGGATCGGCGGGCGCATGGGGTATGCGCCCGTGGCGACGATGGCGGACGAGAACGTCACCTCCTCGCCTCCCTCGACCGCGATCGTGTTCGCGTCCTTGAAGCGGCCGGTACCGCGTACCCACTCCACGCCGTTGGCCTTGAGCAGCATGGCGACGCCGCCCGTCATCTGCTTGGAAACGCCGTTCTTCCACTCGTTGGCTGCGCCGAAGTCGAGCTGCGGCGGGCCGACGGAGACGCCGAGCTTCGCGAACGTCTCCTCCGCCGCCTTGAGGCCGTGCGCGGTCTGCACCCAGGCTTTCGTCGGAATACAGCCGACGCGAAGGCACGTGCCTCCCAGCTCGGCCTCCTGCTCGATGCAGACGACCGCCGCGCCCAGCTGAGCGGCTCGGATCGCGGCCGTGTAGCCGCCCGGTCCGCCTCCGAGGACGGCGACGTCGCATTCCATCGGACTCACTTCGGAATGACGCTTCGTTGCCAGGGCGCGATGTGGCGGTGCGAAGCAAGGACGCAGGGAGCGCCCATATCCGCTGCGATATGGGTGCGACTGAGGACGCCGCATCGCGCCGTCGAGCGCGGCCTGGCGACTCAAGGCTTCGTTTCGAAGGGAGTCCACAAACCGATCCTATCGACTAGCTTGTTCGTGACGTGCTCAGCGAGATCGCGCTGTTCACCGACGATGTGGAGGCTCTCGTCGACTTCTACCGGCGGGTGCTCGGGCGCGAGCCGACGGCGTCCTGGCCGGGCGGCGCGACGTTCGAAATCGACGGGGTGACGCTCCTCGTCCACGTGCGCGGGGAGCCGCAGGAGGGGATGCCGCCCAACAGCGACCACTTCGCAATTCGGGTCGAGGACGTCGACGCCGAGGCGATGCGGCTCGGCACGGAGGCCAAGGACTACGACTGGGGCCGGTCGGCGTACATCACGGACCCCGACGGCCGCCTCGTCGAGCTGCAGTAGCCGCCGGGCTCAGAGCGTCGCGCCCATGATCCACGCGCCGCCGCGCTCGCCGACCTTCTCGAAGCCGTGCCGCTCGTACAGCGCGAGCGCGGGGTTGTCGGGCTCCACGCTGAGGCTCACAGCGCTGTAGCCGTCCTCCTTCGCCTGCGAGAGCAGCGCCGCGAGCAGCTCCGCTCCGTACCCGCGGCCGCGGCGGCTCGGCACGACGGCGATCGTCAGCTCCGGCGTCTGCTCGTCGACGAAGCCGTAGCCCGGCTGCGCCTCCGAGAACAGCCGGTACCACGCGGCGCCGACCGGCTGGAAGCCCTCGATGAGGACGAGCGCCCGGTCTCCGGGCCGCCCCCAGCCCTCTACGTAGCGCGAGACCGGCAGGTCGCGGAGCTCGGGCTCCTCCCAGCGCCAGTAATACGCGTGCCGCAGCATGTCGCGGAGGAACGCCGTGTCGTTCGCGTCGCCTCGGCGAATCACGTCGCGGCCCTCACAGCGCCAGAGACAGATCCTCGAGCATCGCCTTCACCGTCTCCAGGAACTCCGCCGCGGGCGCGCCGTCGACGGCGCGGTGGTCGCAGGTCAGCGTCATCGTCATCGTCGGGCGGGCGACGATCTGGCCGTCCCAGACGACCGGTCGTTCCTGGCTCGCACCCACGGCGAGGATCGCCGCCTGCGGCGGGTTCAGGACGGCCGTGAACTGGTCGAGGCCGAACATGCCGAGGTTGGAGATGGTGAACGTGCCGCCCTCGAGATCCTCCTGGCGGAGCCTTCCCTCTCGCGCTCGCGTCACCACGTCGCCGCGCGCGGCGGCGACCTCCGCGAGCGAGAGGTGCTCGGCGCCGTGCACCACCGGCACGACCAGCCCACGCTCGGTGGCGACGGCGATGCCGACGTTCGCGTGCGGGAAGACGAGCAGCTCCTCCTCGGTGAACTGGACGTTGACGGCGCGGTGCCGCACGAGGGCGGCGGCGCAGACCTTGACCAGCACGTCCGTGACCGTGACGCGTTCGTCGGGGTCGAGCGCCCGGCGCCGCTCGACGAAGTGGTTGACCGCGTCCATGTCGGCCGAGAGGACGAGCTGGAAGACAGGCACCTTCCAGGCGTCCGTCAGCCGCCGGGCGATCGTGCGCCGGATGGAGGTGAGCGGCACACGCTCGACGTCGGCGGGCACCGAGGTGACGGCGGGGGCGGGGGCGGGTTCCGGCTCCGGCTCCGGCGTCGGTTCCGGCTCTGGCTCTGGCTCTGCAGCCGGTGGCGCCTCGGCGGGCGGTGGCGCCTCGGCGGGCGGCGCTGCCGTCGCAGCGCGCTCGACATCCTCGGCCACGATGCGCCCGTCCGGCCCTGTTCCCGTAAGTGCGGCCAGGTCGATCTCCTGCTCGCGGGCCAGGCGCCGCGCGAGCGGCGATGCCTTGACCCGCTCGCCTTCCTGCCGTTCGGGAGTCGCCGGCACGGCCGCGACGGGCGTCGGCTCGGGCTCGTCCGGTGCCGGCTTCTCGGCTGGAGGCTCGGGCTCCGCCTGCGCATCGGCCACCTGCTCGCCGGTCTCACCGATGTAGGCGATGGTCGTCCCGACGGGAACCTCACCCTCGGACACCGCGATCTTCAGGAGGACACCGGCCGCTTCTGCCTCGACCTCCTGGGTCACCTTCTCCGTGTCCAGCTCGTAGAGCGGCTCGCCCTTGTCGACAGCGTCGCCCTCGGCCTTCAGCCACTTGACGATCGTGCCCGACTCCATCCCCTGTCCGAGCCGGGGAAGCTTGACCTCGCTAGCCACGACCGACCGTACGACGGATCGCGTCCAGTACGTCCTCCGCATGCGGGACGACGTACTGCTCCATCACCGGGGCGAATGGCAGCGGCGCGAACTTCGCGCCCACCCGCTCCACCGGCGCATCGAGCCAGTCGAAGGCCTGCTCCTGGACGACGGCCGTCACCTCGGCTCCGAAGCCCATGCGGGTGACAGCCTCGTGGGCCACGACACAGCGGCTGGTCTTCTTGACGGACGAGACGATGGCCCCGTCGTCGAGCGGCTGCAGCGTGCGCGGGTCGAGCACCTCGACCGAGATCCCGTCCGCCTCCGCCTCCTCGGCCGCACGCAAGGCGTCGTGCACGAGCCGGCCGATGGCGATCACAGTCACGTCGCTTCCTTCGCGGTGGATGCGTGCCTGGCCGAGCGGGATCGGCTCGAGCTCCTCCGGCACGTCCTCCTTGAGCGGATAGAGCGTTCGGTGCTCGAAGAAGACGACGGGATTGTCGTCGTAGATCGCGGACCACAACAGGCCGCGGACGTCGGACGCAGTCGACGCAAACACGACCTTCAGGCCCGGCACGTGACAGAACCACGCCTCCACCTGCTGCGCGTGCTGAGCGCCCGGTGACCAGCCTGCTCCACCCTGTGTGCGAACGGTCAGCGGCACCTTGACCTGGCCGCCCGACATGTAGCGGTGCTTCGCCGCCTGGTTCACGAGCTGCTCCATCGCGAGCGTCAAGAAGTCTTCGTACATCACCTCCACGATCGGGCGCATGCCCATGATCGCCGCGCCCATGCCCGAGCCGACGAGCGCCATCTCCGAGATCGGCGTGTTGCGGACACGTTCCGGCCCGAACTCGCTGAGCATGCCCTGGGTGACGCCCATCGAGCCGCCCATCTCGGCGATGTCCTCGCCCATGATGAACACGTCCTCGTCGCGCCGCATCGCCTGCGACATCGCGTCGCGGACCGCCTCTCGGTAAGTGAGCTCAGGCATACACGTTCTCGAGGGCGTCCTCGGGCTTGTGCTCGGTCGCGTTGCGCGCGAACTCGACGGAGCCTTCGACCATTCGCACGACCTCGCCGTCGATCGCCGTTAGTTCGTCGTCGGACAGGCCGAGACGCGGCTGGAGCTTGTCCAGGGGATCCTGCGTCTCGCGAAGCTCCTGCAGCTCGCCCTTCGGCCGGTAGACCTGCGGATCGCCGACGTAGTGGCCGACGAGACGGTACGTCTCGGCCAGCAGGAACACCGGCCCGTTGCCCTTGCGCGCGTGCGCCAGCGCCCTGGTCGTCGTGGCGTGGACCGCCTCCACGTCCTGCCCGT
Organism: uncultured Actinomycetes bacterium; assembly: GCA_963704335.1. GTDB lineage: Bacteria > Actinomycetota > Thermoleophilia > Gaiellales > Gaiellaceae > PALSA-612. The sequence goes on along the minus strand of OY969889.1, from coordinate 2,092,844 downwards.
CGACCGTCATCGAGCGCATCCCGAACGCAACCGCGCGCTTGGAGAGGTCCGTGATCGGCAGCTGCTGATGCGTGGGCGTCGACTCGGCATAGTGGTTGTTCTCGCAGACGAACAGCGCCGGCAGCTTCCACAGCTGCGCCAGGTTGAGCGCCTCGTGGAACGTGCCGATATTGGTCGCGCCGTCGCCGAAGAACGCCACGGCAACGCGTGGCTCGCCGCGCATGTGAAAGGCAAGCGCGGCGCCGGCAATCATGGGCAAGCCGCCGCCGACGACCGCGTTCGCTCCGAGGTTGCCGCGCTCGACGTCGTACAGGTGCATCGAGCCCCCGTACCCGCGCGACACGCCCTCCACCTTCCCGTAGAGCTCCGCCATCAGCGCGTCGGGGTGGGAGCCCCGCGCGAGCGCGTGACCATGAGCCCTGTGGGTGGACGCGAAGACGTCCCCCTCGGCCATGGCGCTCGCCACGCCGACGGCGACGGCCTCCTGTCCGATGGCGACATGTAGGAAACCGGGCAGCTCGCCTGCGCGGAACTGCTCCTCGACCTTCTCCTCGAAATGCCGGATCAGCAACATCTCGCGGTAGAGCTGTCTCAGACGCTCTTGAGAGAGCCCGCGCTTCCTGGCTGTCCGTGTCTCGGCCACGAGCCTGAGTTTATGCTGCAAGGCGTGGGGCTAGTCGCGCAGTGGGACCGCCTGGTTGCCGAGCTTGCTGAGGGTTGGACCGAGCTCGGCCTGCGGCTTCGGCTGGCTCGCTCGGCTGACGCTCCGCCCGCCGCGGCGCTGCTCGGATCGCTGAGCCCGGGCGTTGTCGGTGACGAGGTGCACCTGCGGGTCACCTCTGGAGGGGAAGCGGGGCCTGGAGTTGTGCGCCGACTCCTCGCCCGGCTCGACGCACAGGGAATCCGCGGCACGCTCGAGGCCGCCGCAGCGGGCGAGACCGTGGAGCCGGTGGCACCGGCCGCTGCGTCACAGTCCAAAACGCCTGGCACACGGCTCGCGGCCACCTGGGACGAGCTCGTCAAGGGCCTGCCCGACGACTGGAGCGACCTCCTGTGCGTCGTCGAGCTCCGCTCCAGCGACGAGCTGGCTCCCGCTGCGCTCGCCCTCGCGCCGCTCAATCCCTCCCGTCACAAAGGGTCGCTGGCCTTCCGCTTCCGCGTTGCACACCGCTTCGGCTACGGCGCAGCGCCCCAGATGGCACGTCGCTGCCTCGAGCGTCTCGACGAGCTCGGCATTCCCGGTGGGCTTAGACTGTTGGAAGTGCTCTCCGACACTCAGCCCGTCCTCACCCAGGGACCGACGTTCGTCGTCTCCGACAGGGCGGTCTGATGCGCGCCATCGCCGACCGCGTCAAGAAGATCCAGGAGCGGGCACGCACGCTCGCCCTCCTGCAGGTCGAGCTGGCGACCATCGAGCTCAAGCGCAAGGCGAAGTGGATCGGCATTGCCGCTGCGCTCGGGGTCGTCGCCCTCGTCGTAGTCCTCTATTCGGTCGGGTTCGCCTTCGCCGCGCTGGCGGCCGGCCTTACGGAATGGCTTCCCCTGTGGGGGGCGCTGCTCATCGTGTCGGGGCTGCTCCTGCTGACAGCCGCCATCCTCGTCTTCCTCGCAATGCGCTTTGTCCGCAAGGCGACCCCGGCGCGGCCCGTGGAGGCCGTCCAGGAGGCGCAGACGACCGCTCAGGAGCTACGCGATGCCTAAGCGCACGACAGAGCAGGTACGTGCGGAGATCGCAGCCGAGCGCCAGGCGCTTGTCGGCGAGATCCATGGGCTGCGCCAGGATGCCGCCACCGTTCTCCCGTATGCCATCGGCACCGCTGTCGTGGTCGGGGTGCTGACGAAGAGCAAGACAGCGAGGAGCGCCCTCAAGGTGCTCTGGTGGCTGCGCTAGCTCGCTAGGCGCGAAGCTCGGCGTCGTACTGCGCCGCCAGCGCGGAGACGATCCGCTCCCGTAGAGCCGCCGCGTCCCCGTCGGACAGCGTCCGCTCGGCCGACTGGAACGACACGCGGAACGCGATCGACTTCCGCCCCTCACCAGCCTGCTCGCCGCGATAGACGTCGAAGGCCACCATCTCTCGCAGCTCGGGGCCTGCCGCAGCTCGAGCGGCGGCCACGAGGTCCGCCGCCATGATCGACTCGGAAACTGCGAACGCGAGGTCCTGCTTCAGCGCCGGGTACGTGATCACGTCCTCGTAGACCACGAGCTCCGGAACGCGTGCGATGAGGGCGTCCACGTCGAGCTCGAAGAGACCCCAGGCGCCCGGCAGGCGGTCGTCGGCGAGCTCGAGCACCCAGCCTTCCTCCGTCCTCGCTCCGGCTCCCGGGAAGCGGAGGTAGGAGCCGCGATCGAACGACGCCTCCACGTGCAGCACGGCGTAGAGCGCCTCGACGATGCCCTTGGCGCGCGAGAACCCGCCCTCGACGATGCCGCCGACGTGCCAGCGCTCGTCCGGCAGCTCCTCTCCGCTCGGCAGATAGACGTGTGCGAGCTCGAAGAGCGCGACGTTTTCGTTGCCCGCGTCGACGTTCCTCGCGGCCGAGGCGATGAGGCCGTCTGCGAGCGCCGTGCGCAGCACCGCCTGCTCGGTGGACAGCGGCTCCGGGAGCCGGATCGCACCCGGGACCGGGTCCTCCGACAACAGGCTCCACGTGTATGCCTCCGCAAAGCCGAAGCCGACGAGCGTGTCCTGGATACGACGGCGGATGCGCTGCGCGTGGGTGAGCCGGCCGTTGAGCTCGCTGCGGAGCGGCTGCGTGGCCGGCACGCGCTCGAGGGCGAAGCGCGCGACCTCCTCTACGACGTCGATCTCGCGTGTGACGTCACCGGCACGCCACGTGGGGACGCGCACGGCCCAGTCGCTGCCGACCTCGAACCCGAGGCGCTCGAGGCGGCGGCGCTGCTCCGCCTCCTCGATCTCGATTCCCGTCACCTGGTCGGCGCGCTCGGGCCTATAGGTGATGGTCTCCGGGGGCTGTGGCTCTGCGCGCACGTCGGCGTGTCCCATCCAGCGGGCGCCGGCCAGCGAGACGAGCAGCTCGGTGGCGAAGCGCGCAGCCTGAAGGGCCGCCTCCGGGTCCTGGCCCTTCTCCCAGCGATTCGACGCCTCTGAGCGCAGGCGCAGCCGCTCGGACGAGCGCATGATGCCGACGGGCTCGAAGTTCGCAGCCTCCAGCAGCACCGACGTCGTCGACTCGGAGACCTCGGTCTCCTCGCCGCCCATGATCCCGGCGATCGCGATCGGCCGCTCTCCGTCCGTGATCAGGAGGTCCTCCGGCTCGAGCGTGCGGTCCTGCCCGTCGAGCGTCCGCAGGCGCTCTCCCTTCTTCGCGCGCCGCACGCCGATCTGGCCGCCCGCGAGCGTGTCGAAGTCGAACGCGTGCAGCGGGCTGCCGAGCGCGTGCATGACGTAGTTCGTCACGTCGACGACGTTCGAGATCGGGCGCATGCCCGCTGCCACGAGCCGCGCCTTGAGCCAGTGGGGCGACGGGCCGACCACGACGTCTCTGAACAGGCGGCCGATGTACCGAGGGCAACCGTCGAGATCGTCGATCGATATCTGCACCGGCTCCTCGCCGGCCGGTTCCGGATCGACTCCGGGCGCGCGCGCCAGCTCCAAGTCGAAGATGGCCGCCACCTCGCGGGCGATGCCGTAGATGCCGAGCAGGTCGGGCCGGTTGTGAGTCGTCTCGAGCTCGAGCACGACGTCCGAGAGCGGCAACGCGTCACTGAGAGGCGACCCTGGCTCCCACTCGTCGGCCAGGACGATGATGCCCGCGTGGTCGTCGCCGAGCTCGAGCTCCTGCTCGGAGAGGATCATCCCGTCGGAGACGCTGCCGCGGAGCTTTGCCCGCTCGAGCGTCCTGCCGTCCGGAAGCACGGCGCCCGGCAGCGCGACGGCAACGGTGGCGCCGGCCGAGAAGTTCCACGCGCCGCAGACGATCTGACGCGGCTCGCCCTCCCCCACGTCCACCGAGCACAGCTGTAGCCGGTCGGCGTTGGGGTGCTTGCCCGCCTCGAGCACCCGCCCGACGCGATAGAGGCCGAGGTTGCCGTCCGTGTCGGCGACGCCGCGGGTTTCGATCGGCCCTACCTCGGAGCTCGTGAACAGCAGCCGTTCCGCAAGCTCCGTCACCGGCACGTCGACGTCGACGTAGTCGCGGAGCCAGGATAGGGGGACTTTCAAAACTGCCTCAGAACGCGGAGGTCGTTCTCCCAGAACATGCGGATGTCGGGGATGCCGAGGCGTTGTGCGGCGATGCGGTCGAGCCCGAAGCCCCAGGCGAAGCCGCTCCACTCGTTCGGGTCGTAGCCGACGTTCTCGAACACGGCCGGATCAACCACGCCCGCGCCGCCCATCTCGTACCAGCCCGTGTGCTTGCAGAACGCGCAGCCCCTGCCTTCGCAGAGGAAGCACGTCATGTCGAACTCCACCGAAGGCTCGGTGAAGGGGAAGAAGTTCGTGCGCATGCGGAACTCGCGATCCTCGCCGAACATCGCGCGGCAGAAGTGCAGGCACGTGCCCTTGAGGTCGGCGAGCGTGATGTGTCGGTCGACCGCGAGCGCCTCGATCTGGTGGAAGACGGGCGTGTTCTTCGGGCTCGGCGTGTCCCGCCGGTAGCAGCGCCCGGGCACGGCGATATAGATCGGCGGCTGCCGCGACTCCATGACGCGGATCTGCCCCGTGGAGGTGTGCGCTCGGAGCAGCGTCGCGTCGTCGACGTAGAACGTGTCCAGCGGCGACCGCGACGGGTGGTTCAGCGGCTGGTTGAGCGCGTCGAAGTTGTGCCAGACCGTCTCCACCTCACGGCTGTCGACGATCTCGTAGCCGAGGCCGAGGAAGATGTCCTCGGCCTCGCGGATGATCTGCGTGAGGGGATGGAGGTGGCCCAGCGGCGGCACCTCGCCGGGCAAGCTCACGTCCAGGCTCTCGGTGGCAACAAGCCGGTCGGCCCGCTCCAGCGCGGCATGGCGTGCGTCGATCGCCTGTTCGATCCGCTCGCGCACGGCGTTCAGCGCCATGCCCGTCTCCCGGTCGCGCACTTCTCGCAGGGCGAGCTTGAGCTCGCTCTTCCGACCCAGGAAGCGCACCCGCACGTCGTCGAGCGCGTCGAGGGAATCCGCCCGCTCGATCGCGCTCAGAGCCTCGTTCTCGAGCGCCTGGGCGTCCATCCGCCGACTGTACCATCGGCCTTCGTGACCTCCCCTTACGACCCTTTCGCCGCCGTCTATGACGCCTGGGCCTTCGACATGACCGAGGACGTGCCGTACTACGTGGAGCTCGCGCGCGCGACCGCGGACGGGCCGATCGTCGAGCTCGCCGTCGGCAACGGCCGCGTCGCCGTGCCCGTGGCGCTGGAGACCGGCAGGCAGATCATCGGTATCGACGCGTCGCCGGCGATGCTCGCTCAGGCACGAGTCCGCGCCGAGCAGACGGGCGCCGAGCTCGATCTTCGCGAAGGCGACATGCGCGACTTCTCGCTCGACGAGCCGGCTGCCCTCGTCTACTGCCCGTACCGGTCTCTGCTGCACCTGCCCACATGGCAGGACAAGCGCAGGGTCTTCGAGCGAGTGGCGGCGAGCCTGCGGCCGGGAGGACGCTTTGCGTGGAACGCGTTCGCCTTCAACGGGCGGATGGCAGCCTCGGTCGAAGGCCATCACCCGGACGACCCGGTGCCGCACACCATCCGTCAGGCGTACGCCGACAACCGCGTGGACATCGAGCTGGACGCCGGCGGCGAGATCTCGCTCTGGTGGGTGACGAGGTCGGAGTGGGAAGGCCTGATCGACGTCGCCGGCCTCGAGGTGGAGGCGCTCTACGGCTGGTTCGACAAGCGTCCGTTCGACGACGAGAGCCCGGAGTTCGTGTGGGTGACACGCAAGCCGGCGTAGCGTCGGCCTACGACGCGATCGCGCGGCTGTACGACCCGTGGAGCCGCAGCGTCGTCGAGGACGTCGGCTTCTACGTCGAGGAGTCCTCGCGCGCCGCGCCCGGGCCGATCGTCGAGCTCGGCGTCGGCACCGGTCGCATCGCGGTGCCCGTCGCCGCCGCCGGCATCCGCGTCATCGGCATCGATTCCTCGGCGGGCATGCTCGATATCTGTCGTGAGGCCGCCGAGCTGGCAGGTGTCGCCGGGCTGCTCGACCTGCGGCTCGGCGACTACAGCAGGCCGCCCGTCTCCGAGCCGGTGAGTCTCGTGCTCTGCCCGTTCCGGGCTTACCTGCATCTGCACAGCGAGACCGAGCGGCTGGAGGCGCTGCGCACGGCTTACGACCTGCTCGAGCCCGGCGGCAGGCTCGTCTTCGACGTGTTCACTCCCAGCCGCGAGGACATCGACGAGACGCATGGGCGCTGGCTGGAACGCGAGCCGGGGATCTTCGAGCGCGCCGATTGGGACACTGCGAGGCGCGTGCTGACGCTGTCGCTGCGCGGCCCCGACTCGGAGACGACGATGGAGCTCGCGTGGGTGTCCCAGGCGGAATGGCGGGCGCTGCTCCATGCGGCCGGCTTCACGGTCGACGCGTGCTACGGCTGGTTCGACCGGCGGCCGTGGGCGGGCCAGGAGGACTCCATTTGGCTCGCCACTCGACCTGCTCTAGGCTAGCGCCATGAGCTGGTGGGTATGGCTGGTGATTCTCGGCGCGATCGTGCTGCTCGTCCTGATCGTCGTCGGGATGTACAACAAGCTGGTCACGCTGCGCAACCGCGCCGAGAACGCGTGGGCACAGGTCGACGTTCAGCTCCGCAAGCGCTACGACCTGATCCCCAACCTCGTCGAGGCGGTGAAGGGCTACGCGGCTCACGAACGGCAGGTGTTCGAAGAGGTGACGGAGGCGCGTACGAGGGCCCAGCAGGCGCAGGGCGTGCAGGACCAGGCCCAGGCCGAGAACGCTCTCACCGCCGCTATCGGGCGCCTCTTCGCAGTGGCGGAGGCGTACCCGGAGCTTCGCGCGACGGAGAACTTCCAGCAGCTCCAGGCGTCGCTCTCCGAAGTCGAGAGCGACATCGCCGTCTCCCGCCAGGTCTACAACGACACGGTGCTCTCCTACGAGAACGCGCTGGAGACGGTGCCGACGAGCATCATCGCCGGCATCTTCAACTTCCGGCCGCGCGAGTACTTCGAGGTAGAGGAGGCCGCGATCCGCGAGGCTCCTCAGGTCAGCTTCCCGTAGCTGCATGACTAGAGCACGCGCGGCCGCGACGCTGGTCGCAATCGGGGCAGTGGCGCTGCTCGTGTCCGGCACGGGCGCGGCCCAGGAGAAGTCGTATTCGCTGCCCAGCGCGGTAGTCGACGTAGAGATCGCCTCCGACGGCTCGTTGCTCGTTCGCGAGGACATCACGTTCTCGTACTCGGGCTCGTTCTCGGGCGCCTACCGGGACATCCCCGTGCGACGGGGTGAGCGCGTCGATCTCGTCTCGGTGAGCGAGGGCGGTCGCCGCTACCAGCCCGGCGGCAACACCGCCCTGGGAAGCTCCGACCAGCCCGGCAGGTACGGAGTCGACGAGAACACGCAGCGGGTGCGCGTGGTCTGGCATTACCGAGCTTTCAACGAGCGGCGGGTCTTCACGCTCCGCTACCGGTTCCGCGGCCTGGCCGTCGCCTACGACGATGTCGTGGACGTCAACCTTCAGGTCTGGGGAGACGAGTGGCCGGTCGCGGTCGACAACCTGAGCGCGGAGATGGAGCTGCCCCGGCCGATCGAGCTCCAGGGCACCCGCTACCGCGTCTGGGGCGCCCCGGCGTGGGTGAACGGGATTGTCGGACGCACGCGGACCGGGACGACACTCCGTGCCGTGAGGGTGCCTTCCGGCCAGTTCGTCGAGATGCGCACCGTGTTCCCCCGCCGGCTGCTCACCTCGACGGCCGGCGCGCGCGTCGTGGAAGGGAACGGCTTCGCACGCATCCTGGCCGAGCAGCAGGAGCGAGCGGAGGACTACGACGAGAACCGCAGGAAGATCGACGAAGCAATCGACAACCCCGGCGGGACGCTGCTCAAGCTCGCGGCCTTCGCGCTGCTGCCCGCTCTGGCGATCATCGTCGCGATCTGGTTCTTCTACGGACGCGAGCGGGGGACCGGCTACGACCGTGAGTACGAGCAGGAGCCACCGAGCGAGGAGCCGCCTGCAATCGTGCCGCCGCTGCTACGCCAGGGCACGGAGCCGGGGTCGCTCGAGTTCACCGCCACCCTCTTCGACCTCATCCGACGCGGGTACTACGTGGCTAAGCCGGTCACGACGGAGAAGAAGACCTGGGCCGGCCTGCGCACAGAGCAGGTCGCCGATCTCGAGCTATCCCCAGGAGACGCGTCGATCGAACTGGCGAAGTTCGAGAAGCCGGTCGCCAAGGTGTTCGACCACATCGTCGACGACGGACCGGAGTTGCTGTCGAAGATGCGCGACCGCATCGAGAAGGCACGCAGTTCGAACAGCGAGCGCTTCGCATCTTTCAAGGAGGCAGTGTCGAAGGACATCGGCAAGCGAGGCTGGTATCTCGGCGGTGGAGCCAAGGCGTTCGCCCTCGCCATCGTCTTCTTCGTCGCCGCCGCCGTCGTCCTACTGTGGATGGGGATCTCAGGTTTTCGTACCGAGTCACCCCGTTGGACGGAGATCGTTCAGATCGCGCTCGGCGTCTGCGCGATCGTCAACGCCGTCGTGCTGATCGTCGGCGTCGCGAACACGAAGCTCTGGCGGCGTCGTACCAAGGCCGGGCAGCTCGAGGCGCAGCGCTGGGAGGCGTTCCGCCGCTATCTCTCGGACTTTCCGCGGCTGGACATCGCACCGCCGGCCACGCTCCCGCTCTGGGAGCGGTTCCTCGTCTACGGGATCGCCTTCGGGATCGCCGAGCGGGTGCTCCAGGGCGCCCAGCTCCACATGCCCGAGGAGCTGCACGAGGCCAGCTCGATCTACTGGATCAGCCCGCACGGCGACCTCGGCTCGGGTGCGAGCGCCCTCGCCATCGGCGACCTCTCGGCCGGCTTCGGCTCGGCGCTGGCACCGCCCTCCTCCAGCGGCTCGGGCGGTACCGGCGGCGGCTTCTCGGGCGGCGGTGGCGGAGGAGGCGGCGGCGGAGGCGGCGGCGCCTGGCCCTCAGAGGTCGAGACAGTCCCTGTATTGCGTCTGTTTCAGGTTGCGCGACTCGGCGGCGGTGCTCGTAGAGGGCGATCGCGCCGGCGACGGCGACGTTGAGCGACTCCGCGCCTGCTGCCATCGGGATCGACGCGGCCACGTCGCATCGCTCGAGCACTTCGGCGGGAAGTCCGGCGCGCTCGGCACCGAGCACGAACGTCGCGCGCTCGCCTAGCTCGACCGCCTGCAACGGCTGAGCGCCGTCGGCGACGAGCGCGATCCACGGCGTCTGCGCGTCGTCGAAGTCGAGGAGCGGCACCCGGAAGATCGCGCCGGCCGAGCCGCGCAGCGCCTTTGCCGATGTCGGGTCGGCGGAGCCCGACGACAGCGCGACGAAGGCGCCGAACGCGTCCGCCGTGCGGATCAGCGTGCCGACGTTCCCGGGGTCGGCGACGTGCCACAGCGCGAGCCCCACCGGCCCGGGCTCGGCCTTGCGCAGGTCGTCCCGTCGGAAGACCGCCAGCACCCTCGCCGGATGGGCGAGACCGGAAAGGTCCGCCAGCAGCTTCGGCTCCACGTCGACACCCGCCGTGAGCACGTCCTCGGGCTGCAATCCGGCGTCGATGCCGGCCTGGACCAGATCCTCGCCTTCGACCACGAACAGCCCGAGACGCCGACGCTGCGGCGCCGAGCGCAGCCGCCGGACGAGCTTCAGGCGGGGATTGGCGGCCGAGGTGATCACGTCCACCACTCCAGCCATTCGCCCGCGTTTCCCATCTGCGCCACCAACCGCCGTTCCCCGTCGGGCCAGATAGCGAGCTCAAGGGGATAGTGCTTGCCGCGCAGGCCGTGCTCTTCAGGAGTCGGCGTGGAGATCCACGCCAGAGGTCCGTCCTTGCCGGCTGCGTCGATCATCGCCCCTAGCCGCTGGCGACCCTCGAGCGGAAGGTAGATCGTCGAGATCGTCTGGAAGACGACCGTCAGCGCATCGTGATTGCGCTCGTCCAGCAGGGCAGGAAGCAGCTCGAGGTAATCGCCCCTGATCAACTCTGGCTGATGAACGCGCGCCACTGCTGCCGCTCGGAGCAGCCGCTCGCGCGCCTCTCCCGGTGGCCGGAAACAAAGCAGGAGCCGCAGGTCATCCTCACGAGTGACGTCGAGGGGCCTAAGGTCGACCCCTCGCCTAGACCGGATCTCGACATCAGCCGAGAGCAGCTGCGGGGGAGCGGCAACCCGCTCCTCGCCCGAGAGCACGACCTCGGAGTCTTCCGGTCCCCACGAGCCGGCGTCGTACTCGTAGCGGTACCGGTCCCAAAGAAGGTTCAACCCAGCGCTGGCGCCCAGCTCGAGCAGGTCGAGAGGGCGCTGCGCGGCAACCGCGACGGTCAAGAAGAGCGGCAGCAGCGCCCACGAGCGCTGCACCTCGTTCGTCTGCACCGGCTGCTCGCGGACGAACGTCTCGATCCATCCGGCGTGTTCGGCGACCACCGAGCGGAACGCATCCCAACCGTCGGCCGTGTCCACCGCGCCGGCCAGCAACAAATACTCGACGGCGCCAACGATGCGGTCGGGAACGTCCCAGCTCGGCTCGTCCGGGAGCAACGCGACCACGAGCGGATCAGCAGCGCAGTGCCGCAGGAGCTTCGCTCGCTCTGGCCGAGCGCGCCGCTCGTAGTCGGCAGCCGCGCGCTCGAAGACGTCAGCCGCAGCCGTGGCTACGACTCGAGAGCTGCCTTGGCCTTGGCGGCGATGGCCTTGAAGCCGTCCGGATCGCTGACGGCGATGTCCGCGAGCACCTTGCGGTCGAGCTCGATCTCCGCCTTCTTGCAGCCGGAGACGAACTGGTTGTACGAGAGCCCCTCCTGCCTCGCCGCGGCGTTGATGCGGACGATCCAGAGGCTCCGCATCGTCCGCCTGCGGACGCGCCGGTCGCGGTAGGCGTAGACGAGCCCCTTGTCGACCTGCTCCTTCGCCTGCGTGTAGCTGATGGACTTCTGGCCCCAATAGCCCTTGGCCTGGCCGAGAACCTTGCGCCGCTTCTTGCGGGCGGCGACGGATCGCTTGACCCTAGGCACGCGAGCTCATCCTCTCCCCAGCTGCTTCTTGACCGCCGTCGAGTCGCTGGCCGCGACCGACTCGTTCCGCCGCGCGCGCTTCCGGCCCCCTGTGCGGGTTTTCACGAGGTGGCCCGGAGGCGTAGTCCGATGACGCCGGCTGCGCAGGATCTTCCCCGTGCCTGTCACCTTGAACCGCTTCTTCGCGGAACTCGAACTCTTCTGCTTTGGCATTTCTAGCTCCCGGTTGCGCTTTGAACTTCGGGTTCCGCATCGTCGGCCGCCCGTTCCTTGCCGGCGGCCTTCGTCGGCGCGAGCACCATGACCATGTTCCGCCCGTCGACCTCCGGCTGCGTCTCGATCTGGCCGAGCTCTGCAACGTCCTCGGCGAGGCGCATCAGCAGGTCGCGACCGCGCTCGGGGTGGAGGGTCTCCCTCCCCCTGAACATGATCGTGACCTTGACCTTGGCGCGCTGTCCGAGGAAGCGGATGACGTGGCCCTTCTTGGTCTCGTAGTCGTGGATCCCGATTTTCGGTCTGAGCTTGATCTCCTTGACGTGTATCTGGGACTGGTGCTTGCGGGCGAGCTTGGCCTTCTGCTCCTGCTCGTAGCGGTACTTCCCGTAGTCCATGACCCGCGCTACCGGCGGATCGGCCTGGGCTGCGACCTCCACGAGGTCGAGGCCCTTCGCGTACGCATACTCGAGAGCTTCCGGTGTGGGCTTGATGCCCAGTTGCTCGCCACCTTCGTCGATCAGCCGCACCCGCGGTACGCGTATCGAGTCGTTGGCCCGGGTCTGGGGGACCGGACGGACGGGCTCTACGAACCGCCTCGGTCTCAAAGGGTTGTCACCAAGCCGCCTCTATCCTCCTGATTGAACGACGAAACCGCTACGCAAGCGGCTCCAACCCTCGTCGTTGCGACTCGGTTGAACCTCCACGGAGCGCGAGGCTCGGGAGGTGAGGAACGGTGCCGCTCCTGCTTTGCAGAGCTAGAGGGTAGCAACTTCCCCGATCAGCTCGTCAAGGCTCCTGGTCTCCTGCCCGCCGCCGCGCTCGCGGACGGCCAGGGTTGCCGCCGACTCCTTGTCGCCGTAGACGACCACCCGCGGGATCTTCTGGAGCTCCGCGTCGCGGATGCGCTTGGAGACGGTCTCGTCACGCTCGTCTACATCGGCGCGGGCGCCAGCCTCCACGAGCCTCGCCCGGATGTCTTCCGCAGCAGCTCGGTGGCTCTCGCCCACCGGGACCACGCGCACCTGCACCGGTGCCAGCCAGAGCGGGAAGTCGCCGGCGTAGTGCTCGATGAGGATGCCGAGAAAGCGTTCGAGCGACCCGAGCAGGGCGCGGTGAACGACGTAGGGCGTGTGCTCGGCGTTATCGGCACCCATGTACGTGAGGCCGAAGCGGGCCGGCATCTGCGAGTCCAGCTGGATCGTCCCCATCTGCCACGAGCGTCCGAGCACGTCGGTCATGTGCAGGTCGATCTTGGGGCCGTAGAAGGCACCGTCCCCTTCGTTGATCGTGTACTCGATCCGCCGCCTCTCGAGCGCGGCCTGGAGCGCGCCCTCCGTGAAGTCCCACTCCTCGTCGGTGCCGAGCTTGTCCTCCGGCCGCGTGGACAGCTCGAAGCGCGCCGTCATGCCGAACAGGTCGTAAAGGTACGCAGCAGAGTCGAGGCAGCCGAAGATCTCGTCCTCGATCTGCTCCGGCGAGCAGAAGATGTGTGCGTCGTCCTGCGTGACGTGCTGGACGCGGAGCAGGCCGTGCAGCGTGCCGGCCCGCTCGTTGCGATGGAGCGTTGAAGACTCCGCGTAGCGGAACGGCAGGTCGCGATAGCTGCGCAGGTCGGAGCCGAAGAGCAGCATGTGGCCCGGACAGTTCATCGGCTTGAGGCCCAGGGTCCGATCCTCCCCGTACGGCACGAGGAACATGTCGTCGCGGAACTTCTCCCAGTGGCCCGACGTGATCCAGACGGCGGTGTCGTACATGAGCGGCGTCTTCACCTCGACGTACCCACGCTTCGCGTTCTCCCTGCGCCGCAGGTCCTCGAGAAGGTTCCAGAGCACCATTCCCTTCGGGTGCCAGAACGGCATGCCCGGAGCGCTGTCATCGAGGTGGAACAGATCGAGCTGCTGGCCGAGCTTGCGATGGTCGCGGCGCTTCGCCTCCTCCAGCCGCTCGAGGTACGCGTCGAGATCCTCCTGCGAGTAGAAGGCGGTGCCGTAGATCCGGGTCAGCTGTGTGTTCTTCTCGTCACCGCGCCAGTACGCGCCGGCGAGCCCGGTCAGCTTGAGCGCCTTGATCGGCTTCGAGTCCTGCAGGTGCGGCCCACGGCAGAGGTCGGTGAACTCACCCTGCGTGTAGAGCGAGATGTCGCCCTCGGCGGTGTCGACGAGCTCGACCTTGTAGGACTCGCCCTCCGAGGAGAAGCGCTCGCGGGCCTCGCCGCGTGCGATCTCCTCCCGGCTCCACTCGCGACCCTCGGCGAGCTCGCGGCGGATCTCCTCCTCGATCCGCTCGAGGTCGGACTCGTGGATCGGCTCGGCGAACTCGAAGTCGTAGTAGAAGCCGTTCTCGATCGGCGGGCCGATGGCGATCTTTACGCCCGGGTAGAGCCGCCGCACCGCCTCGGCCAGGAGGTGCGCCGCCGAGTGGCGAAGCACGTAGAGCGCATCCGGGTCGTCGGTGTTGCGCGTCGTGAGGATCTCGATCTCGCCGCCGTCGGTCAGCGGTAGCCGTAGATCCTGGACGTGGCCGTTCGAGCGCACGAGCACGGCCTGCTCGGCGAGCTTCGGCCCGATGGCGCGCGCCGCGTCGAGGCCCGACGCGCCGTCCGGCAGTTCGAGCTCGGACTTGTCGGGGAGAACGACCTTCATGAGATCAAGAATACGCGCGTTTCTGCCCGCTTCCCGCCGGGTAGCCCGCCTCGCGACAAGCGCGAAAAGGGGGTTGTAATGCCCAGCAAGAAGGCCAACGTGAAGAACGAGAAGCAGTACGAGGCGCTCAAGGACAAGGGGATGTCGAAGGAGCGCGCCGCGAAAATCGCCAACTCGCCCGGGGCATCGAGCCGTGGCGGGAAGAAGTCGCATTCCGGAAGCTCACGCTCCACCTCGTCGCAGGGCGGGACGACGGCGCAGAAGAAGGCTGCCGGCCGCAAGGGCGGGCGCGCAACGGCTCGCAAGCGCTCCAGCTAGCGAAATCAGACGTCGGTGCCGGCTTCGAACGCGGCTTCACGTGCATCGGCCGCGCGCTGCCAGCGCCGGTCGAAGTAGACGGCCATCCAGATCGACATCTCGAATAGCAGGAGTAACGGGATCATCGTGAACATCAGCGTCACCGGGTCGACGCCGGGCATCAGGACCGCGAGCGCGGTGACGGCCACGTAGCCGATCCTCCGGTTGCGCCGCAGCTTGGACGACGGGACGATGCCCAGCCGCGCAAGCGTCAGGATGAAGATCGGCAGCTCGAAGACCACCGAGAGCGCGATCAGCACCCAGAGCACGAACGTGTAGTAGTCCTTCGCCCGCAGCTGGATGTCGAAGTCGTCGGAGTTGAAGTTCGTGAGGAAGTCGATCGAGGCCGGCAGCGCGACGAAGTATGCGAAGAAGAGCCCGCCGAGAAAGAGCACGGTGGCGAAGGCGGTGAAACCGAGCACAACCCGCTGGGTGTGCTCGTGAACCGCAGGGGCGAGAAAGCTCCAGAGCTGCCAGAGGATGACCGGCAGCGCGAGCGCCACGGCTGCCCAGAAGGCAATCATGAACGTCGTGATGAACGGCTCGGCCACGGCGAACGTCGTGGGCTTCACGCCCGGGTCGAGCGGCCTGTTCAGCCAGCCGAGGATCTTGTCGTTGAACGAGAACGTGAGGATGAAGGCGAGGCCGACGGCGACGAGGCACCAGACGAGCCTCGCGCGCAGCTCTCCCAGGTGGTCGACGAGCGGCGCCTCTTCCCCTGGCGCCAGCCGCCGCGGTACGACACGGCGCATGGCTACGTGCTGTCGGTCTTCGGCCGATCGGTCTTCGGCCGAGCAGGCTCCTCGGGCAACTCGGGCGTCACGTCATCGTCGTCGCCGCCCAAGCCGCCAATCGAGCTCTTGAACTCGCGCATGCCCTTGCCGATCGAGCGCCCCATCTCCGGCAGCTTCTTAGGCCCGAAGACGAGCAGCGCCACGATGAGCAGGATGATGATCTCTCCGGGTCCGACCCAGCCTGGCACGAGAGCTAGGGTACCACCGGCCTGCGTGGACTAGGCAGCGGAGTCAGCACCGGCTCCAGCTTTTCGCGCATGTGCTCGAAGTCGGGGGGCAGCACGAGCGCTTCGCCGAGATGCTCCGGATCCTCGTCCACGCCGAAGCCCGGGCCGAGGGTGGCGATCTCGAACAGCACGCCGCTCGGCTCGCGGAAGTAGATGGAGTGGAACCAGAAGCGGTCGATGATGGGCGTGGGCCTCAATCCGGCCTGTGCCACTCTCTGCCGCCACGGCTCGTGGTCCTCCATGGTCGAAGCCCACGCGACATGGTGGACGGCGCCGGCGCCCATCGCGCCCGGCTCGTCAGGCGCTGGGTCGTACGCGTAGAAGCCTCCCCGCTCCTCGCCGCGCGCCTCCCAGGTCGAGTCTCCGACCGGCGCGAACGCGAGCGTCTGCTCGAGGGCGGCGCGGCTGGCCTCCGGGTCGTTCGTGAACGCGCGGACACCGTCGAACCCCTGCAGCGCGAGCTGCTTCGGGATCTCGGGATGGTCGGCGACGAGCGGCGGGTCATCGGTCTCGACGACGGCCAGCTCGTGCTCCAGCCCTTCCGGATCGGCGAAGCGCAGGAAGCCGTCGCCGCGCTCTCCTCCGACGCGCTCCTCCCAGAAGTCGAGCGAGTCCGTGGAGGCGACGCGCCACACGACCCGGTGCACCATGCCCGCGCCGGCGCGGCCGGGCGCGGTGTTCGGATACTCGAAGAACGTGATGTCGGAGCCGGGGCTCCCCTGCTCGTCGGCGTAGAAGAGGTGGTAGACGGTCGGGTCGTCCTGGTTGACCGACTTCTTCACGAGCCGCAGGCCGAGCGTGCCCGTGTAGTACTCGACGTTCCCCGGCGCGTCGCCGGTGATGCACGTGACGTGGTGCACGCCCTCGAGCTTCACGGCGAGTACCGTACCGTTCGAGACAGTGCTGACCGAGCTCGCGGCCTTCCTCGGCGTCTCGGCGCTCGTGATCTGCACTCCCGGGCAGGACACAGCGCTGACGATCCGCAACACGCTGTCTGGCGGCCGCGCCACGGCATCGCGACTGCAGCGGGCGTGGCGCTCGGCCAGGCGATGTGGACGTTGGCGGCGAGCTTCGGCATCGCGGCGGTCATCGCTGCATCCGAGCCGGCGTTTCTCGCGCTGAAGCTAGCCGGCGCCGCCTACCTCGTCTTCCTCGGCCTCCAGACGCTCTGGGGCGCGATCCGTCGACACGGGCCACGGACGATCGCCGCCGGCCGACGCCTCGAGCCGCGAGCGTCGCTCCGCCAGGGACTGTTCAGCAACCTCGGCAACCCGAAGATGGCCGCGTTCTTCACGAGCCTCCTGCCGCAGTTCGGCAATGGCTTCGCGGCACTGCTCGGCCTCGGCTTCCTCTTCAGCCTCTTGACGTTCGTCTGGCTGACTGCGTATGCGTTCGCCGTCGCCCGAACGAGCACGTTCCTGCTGAGGCCGCGAGTCCGCAGGACACTCGACGCGATCACCGGCGCCGTGCTCGTCGCCTTCGGCCTGCGGCTTGCTACCGAGCGCAGCTAGCGCGCCGTATCCGTCGAAGTACGCTGCGCGAGCGCCCAGGCTTCGCGGCCGCAGAGCGAACCGGTCTTCCGCCCTTCGAAGTCGTCCGGCGAGACGTGGATGCCCATGAAGAGCCGCGAGATCCCGGCCTGATCGGCCGCGTCGTAGTACGTAGCCCATTGCAGCTCGAGGTCCTTCGCCGGGCCGGCCTCGTCTTCAGATCGCCGGCACGGACGGGCCAGCTCGTACACACCGCCCGGGAAGAACGGATCGCCGGTGAACGCCGTCAGCACCTCGGCGGCTGCGCGGCTGAACGTGCTGTGGCCGGAGACGTACCCGGCGAACGCGGGCGTGACGAAGGTCGGCAGCTGATACGGCACCCAGTCGACCGCGAGTATCCAGCCCACTCCGAGCATGTCTGCGTCGCTGGATCCTCTGGGTTGCCGCGCCACGCCTTGATGGCGATCTCGCCGCGATCGCCGGCCAGGTGCGCGTGCCGCTCTCCCGGCGCGCTCGACTCGGCAGTGATCACCTCGACGAGGCCGGGAGCGAGCGGCAAGCCCCTGGAGTCGTACGACGGTCCGCTCGGGTCGCTCGACTGGCCCTTCCCGCCCATGTAGCGAATCATCGAGATCGGCCGCACCGAGTCGTAGAAGCCCTTCGACGCCCCAGGCGGCGACCGCAGCGTCGTGCACGGCTGCCGTTGAGCGCGAAGGTAGAGCTTCACGTCCCACTCGAGTCGGCTCAGCGCTCCTGCCGCGGCCGCCGATCCGTCGCTCGAGAGCGGATGAGTCGGAGACCTCGTTCGCCACGGTGTTCCAGTGGCCGGGCGGTGTCTCGGACTTCGGACCGTCTGCCCAGAACTCCGCGAGCGCAGCGCGCGTAGTCCCGCGCAGGACGCGATTGGGCGGATACGGCTTGCCGGTCGCCGGATTCTCGTCGTCGCCCGTTCCCGTCCATCGTCCCCAGCGAGTTGTCTCCGAGCGCGCCCGGCCCGATGTCGACCGTCACGCCGTCACTCGGGTCGAGGTAGCTCGAGAGCCGGAGGATCACGTCCAGCGCGGTCTGCTTGTACGACTCGTCGACCTGGTTCGCCCAGCTGCGGCGCCGGCCCGGGATCTATGGGCAGCCCCTGGGCCGACTCGGGCAGTGCGAACGAGGTGACGTGGCCCCAGTGCGGCCCGATGTAGCTCTGCACCTTGCCGGGCACGGGGACGCCGTTCTGGCTCACGATCTGCGCCAGCGCCAGCGGCTGCCAGCGGTCCGGATCGCGCAATTTCGTGCCGGGCTCGGCGACCACCATCGGGGGGTTGACCGACTTGTAGCTCGTGTCGACGTACCGCGTCTCCTCGAGCGAGCCGTCGTTCCTGCCACGTTCGATCACCGTCGCGGCGATGCGGTTGCCGAGTGCCGCCGGCGAATCGCCCTCGGTGCTGACGTAGTCGCTGTCGTAACACAGGTCATCCATCGTCGAGGCGAGCTCGGTGAACGTCTCCTCCAGCCCGGCTGCGACTGAGTAGCGGTGGAGGAGCACCCGGTACGCGGCGTAGCTGATCGCAGCCTCGCGGGCGGCCTCAACGTCGTCGGACTCGTGCTTCTCTTCGACGAAGTACCCGTCTGCGTCGGGCTCGTAGGCCGCCCACGCGTCCCACATGGCCGCCGAGACGTGAAAGAGGTTTCGCGCGTGGACGGTGGGAGCGGGCACGTCGCGGCGGATCGAATCGAGGAGCGCCTCGTCCCACACCCGCGCCACCGACCAGTCGTCCGCCGGCCGCTTGGGCACGCAGCCGGGCACGAGATAGTCCTCAGCGACGGGAGTGACGACGGCCTCGTGCTCGGGCGGCTCCAGGCGGAGCAGCTGGTTCGCCTCGACGTCCTCGAGCCGCGTATCGGAGCCGCCGGGCCAGCGCGCCTCGACCGACGTCACTCTGGCGGCGGCCCCGAGGCCGAAGTGCAACCGCGGGTCCTCCGACGAGACGTAGCTGCTGCCCGCCTGAACTTCCCGTACCAGCTTGCGGCCGTCTGGCAGCGTCACGGTCACGCGCGTTCCGGGCGTGAAGCGCGCGAGCTCGATCTCGAGCCACCGTCCCCCTTCACCCTGGTTTTCGAGCAGGAGCAGCGGGCCGCCGACGACGGCGATCGCGACGTCGAGGTCGCCATCGTTGTCGTAGTCGGCCACGGCGCTGCCGCGGGCGTTCAGCTTGCCGACATCGGCGATGCCCATGCGCTTGCTCGCATCGGTGAAGCGCGCCACGTCACCCTGCGCCGTGCCGTTCTCGAACACCTGAGGCACCTGGGCGTCCTCCACGAGATCCGTGAGCGGCACGTGGCCGTTGACGGTCACGACGTCGAGGTCGGTGTCGAGGTCGAGGTCGGTCCACGTGACACCCCAGCCCGACGTCGTGAACAGGTCGGGCCCGAAGGAGAGCCGCTCGTCCGTGAAGGAGGGGACCGGCGGTCCGTCCGCGCTCCGGAAGACGCCATGGCCCTGCCCTCTGAGGTTCGTCACGAAGAGATCCGGGCGCGCATCCTCGTCGTAGTCGCCGCTCGCGACGCCCATGCCTGCCCCCGGGTCGGCCACGTTCGCCGGAGCCGCGACTTCTTCCACGCGGAAGCCGAGGTGCGCAGGATCGGCCTCCGCGCCACCGGGCCAGGCGACGTTCTTGTAGAGGCGATCGGGCTCGGTGTCGTTCGCGAGGTAGATATCCAGGTCGTCGTCGAGGTCGACGTCCGTAAGCACGACGCCGAGGCCGTGGGCGAACCTCACGACCTCGAGCCCGGCTTCGGCGCCTACCTCGCGGAAGGTCTGGTCTCCCTGATTCAGGAACAGCAGGTCTCGGACACCGAGCACGGTGGCGGGAAACCCGCCCGGAGCGTCGGGGACGGGGTTATTCACGTCGGCGTAGCCCGCCACGACGAGGTCGGGAAGCCCGTCGCCGTTCACGTCACCGATCGCTGCGCCGCTGTGCCAGCCGAACGCTGCGACACCCGCGTCACGCGCTCCCTCGGAGAAGTGACCGTCACCGTCGTTCCACAGGAGCAGTTGCTCGGTCGCAGTCGTGACGTAGAGATCGGTGTCTCCGTCGGCGTCGAGGTCGCCGGCGACGCAACCCGTTCCTCGGATGGCGAAGTTCGCGCCCGCGTCTTCGCTGACGTCCTCGAAGCGACCGCCGTCGTTCCTGTAGAGCGCCGTCTCGGGAAGGCCTCCCGCGCGCCGCCACTGCGCAATCTCGACGACGGCGTACGAGTTGACGGCGAAGAGGTCGAGCTGGCCGTCACCGTCATAGTCGAGCCAGCAGAGACCCGTGCCCTGCATGGCGGCGACATCGGGTGCGGTATCCCACCGGAACGCTCCCTGCCGGAAGTCGATGCCTACCTCGTCGGCGACGTCGACGAACTGCGTGGCGCCGCTCGCACGGGGCTCAGCGAGGACGGTCGGCTCGTCGGCCTGCTCGCTCGACCCGCAGGCCGCGAGCGTGAGAACAACGGCGAGGGCGGCGCCCGCGGTCAGAGCTCGTGCGACCCTCACGGCCGCGCAGCCTACGCCATACCGCGTGCTGCACGCCGACGCTTCGCGTAGGCGTCGATCAGCACCGCACCGAGCAGGACGAGCCCGGTGATCACGAACTTCGGGCCGGACGAGAGCCCGAGCAGGTTCATCCCGTTCTCGATCGACGTGATGACGAGAGCGCCGTAGAGCGCGCACACGACCCTCCCCACGCCGCCGAAGAGGCTCGTACCCCCGATCACGGCCGCCGCGATCACGAGCAGCAGGAGATTCCCGCCGCCGGTGTTCGTTGCGACCGAGCGCAGCCGTGACGCCAGCATGATCCCGCCCACGCCCGCCATCAAGCTGCTGATCATGAACACCGTGATACGAACGCGATCGACGGCGATTCCGGCACGGCGCGAGGCCTCGGCGTTACCCCCAACCGAATAGACGTGGCGGCCGAAGCGCGTCTTCGATGCGATGAACGACCAGAGCGCGAGCAAGAGACCGAGGATCAGGATCACCTTCGGCATGCCACGGTCCTCGTTCGCGTACCACACGGCCGCGAACGTGACGACCGCCAGCCCGACGCTCTGGAGCACGATCACTACGAGCGGTTTCGTCTGCAGGCCTTCGAGCCGCCGCGTCCGTGCGGTGTAGAGCTGTAAGGCGGCAAAGCCGAGCACCACCACGGCGCCGACGATCCACCCCTGGGTCTCGGAGAGGAAGTCGTTGGCGATGCCGATGACCGTGTCGTCCTGGATCCGGATCGTGCCGACATCCGAAGCCTGCGTCGTGAGGATCAGGACGACGCCGGACCAGATGAGCAGCCCGGCCAGCGTGACGACGAAGGAGGGAACGCCCGCTTTCGTGATCACGAGCGCCTGCACGAAGCCGATCGCGGTCGTGATTCCGAGGGCCGCAGGGATCGCCAGCCACCACGGCCAGCCGGGATCGTCCGGGCGCAGAAGCAGCGTGAGGACGACACCGCCGACGGCGCTGACGAAGGCGACCGAGAGGTCGATCTCGCCGATCAGCAGCACGAACACGACCCCGATGGCAATCGTCGCGACTGCGGCCGTCTGCAGGAGCAGGTTCGTGAAGTTGCGCTCGGTGAGGAACGTGTCGTCGAGGAGCCCGAACGTGACCACGATGATGGCAAGACCGAGGATCAAGGGCAGAGAGCCGAGCTCCCCGAACTTCACGCCCTGCCACCACTCGCGCATGTACGCGGACAGCGACTGTTCCGGAGCCTGCTCGCGCTCCGGCGCGCCCGCGGGCGGGACTGCGCTCTCTGTCACGTTGCGATCGCGTCGGGGCCGGCCATGCCTGGAACCGCCGCGATCGAGCCGGCGGTGATGGCGTGGACGACCTCCTGCTGGTTCGTCTCAGCCCGCTCGAAGAGCGCGACGCGCTGCCCGAGCCGCAGCACGGTGATGCGGTCCAGACACCTCGAAGATGTCGTGGAGGTTGTGCGAGACGATGACGACGCCCAGGCCCTTCTCGGCCAGACGGCGGACGAGATCCAGCACCTGGCGCGTCTGCGCCACTCCCAGGGCGGCCGTCGGCTCGTCGAGGATCACGAGCTTCGCGTCCCACATGACGGATTTCGCCACCGCCACTGCCTGACGCTGCCCTCCGGACAGCCCCGCCACCCGCTGGCGGACGGACTTCAGCGTCGTGACGGAGAGATCGTCGAGCGCCGCCCGCGAAGCCTGCTCCATGCTCGACTCGTTGAGCATGCAGACGTTGTGGATGCGCTCACGGCCGAGAAACATGTTCGCGACGACGTCGAGATTGTCGGCGAGGGCGAGATCCTGGTAGACCACTTCGATGCCGAGGTGGGCGGCGTCGCGCGGACCGTGGATGTTGACCTCCGCCCCTTCGAAGACCGTGGTGCCTTCGTCGAACGGATAGATGCCGACGATGCCTTTGATGAGCGTCGACTTGCCCGCCCCGTTGTCACCGACGAGCGCCATGACCTCGCCGTAACGCACCTCGAAGTCGACGTGGTAGAGGGCCTGGACAGCGCCGAACGATCTCGACACGCCCCGGCACTCGATGAGGGGCCCGTCGCGGGAGCCGTCCTTCCCCCCTAGCACCGGGGCGGGGGCGCTGAGCGCGCCCCCGCCGTTCCCGGTCTGAGTGTTCAGCTGTTCTCCTGACAGAAGTCCGTGCTGGCCGTGTCTCCTGTGCAGATCTCCTCGATTGTCCGGAACTCGTCGGCGACGACGGTGTCCATGATGTTGTCCACGGTCACGCCGATGGGGACGAGTGAGACGTACGGGATGGATCCTTCTTCGTCGGGTGACTCCGTGGCCTCGCCGGACTCGGTGTCGATTCCGATGATCGAGACGGAGGAGCCGCCGGACGAGAGGTCAGACTCGAAGCTCGTCGCGGCCTCTTCGAAGTCCTCGCCGTTGCACAGCGCGACGGCGACATCCGCCGCGACCTTGCCCTGGTCGTTGAACGGCTTGTAGGTGCTCATGGTCTGCTTGCCGAGGACGATGTTCTGCATGCCCGCAGCGCTCGCGTCCTGGCCGCTGACCGGAACGTTCTCGACGCCGGCGGCCTCGAGAGCGTTGATGGCCTGCTGCGCGAGGTTGTCGTTGGCCGCGAACACGCCGTTGATCTCGTTGTTGTTGTCGGTCAGGATCTGCTCCATGATCCCCTGACCCTCGCCGTTCGCGCCCCAACCGGGGACGTGCTGATCGGCCGCAAGTGTCCAGTCGCCCGCGTCGACCCTCTCTTCGACGGTCTCGGCGTAGCCGGCGCGGAACTGGAACGAGTTGTTGTCCTCCTCGCCACCGTTCAGCATGACCACGGCAGGCGTGTCGACGTCGAGAGCGTCGATCTCGGGCTCGAGGACCTCGGCCATCTTCCGGCCGACCTCCTCGTTGTCGAAGCTCACGTAGGCGTCACCGCCCGCGCCGCCGGTGTTGAACCGGTCGTACTCGACGACCTTGACTCCGGCTTCCTTGGCGATATCGATGATCGTCGCGCCCGAGCCAGTGTCGTTGCTCGTGACCACGATCACCTCGGCGCCGTCGGCTATGGCCTGCTCGGCCTGCGACTGCTGGGTGACTGCACTGCCTTCGGAGTTGACGATGTTGAAGTCCACGCCAGCCTCGGTGAACGCGTCCTCGAAGTACTTGCGGTCGTCCGTCTCCCACCGGGGCGACGTCGCGCTGTCAGGGAGGAGCACCCAGATTGTGCTGTCGCATTCCCCTCCGGCTGCAGTAGTTTCGGTGCCGGTCGTGTCGCCGGATGATGATTCGTCGTCGCCACCACAGCCGGCGGCGACGAGCGCCAGAGCGCCGACGGCGAGCGCGACGGCTAGCCACAGCCACGTCGTGCCGCGTCGAGCAGCGCCTCGAGATCTCTTCATGCTCTGTACCTCCCTGTCGGGTCGTTTCCGAGGAGTTCGCAACCGCGACTATCGCAAACTTGGCCTTTATTTGGGAACCGATGGGACGTGTAGTGCCGGATAGAGCTCGCGGAAGCGCTCGTAGAGCGGGTCGTATCGCGCAATCGCAGCCGCCTCGGGCTCGATCGATCGCTCCACCCTGACGCAGGCCGCGGCAGCTTCATGGACGTCGCCGAACACGCCGCCGGCCACGCCCCCGAGCAGCGCGGCGCCATAGGCGGAACCCTCGTCGGCAGCCGTCGCCTCCAGCGGAATGCCCAGCACCGACGCGACGATCCCGAGCCACACGTCGCCACGGGATCCCCCTCCCGAGACTCTCGCCCGGGAGCCCTCTACTCCGAGCCCGCGCAGGAGCTCGAGCGAGTCCCGCAGCCCGAACGCGACGCCCTCGAGCACCGCCCGGACGAGAGCTCCCCGGTCGTGGTGCAGCGACAGGCCGACGAACGCACCGCGGGCGTCGGGATCAGCGTGCGGTGTCCGCTCGCCCGCCAGGTACGGGAGAAAGACGAGACCGTCTGCCCCCGCTTCCCACGCGTCGGCCTCCGCGACGAGGTCTTCGAACGAGGTCTCCGACGCGACGGTGTCGCGAAACCACTGCAGCGATCCCGCTGCGGAGAGCATCACGCCCATTGCGTGCCACGCTCCGGGCACGGCGTGGCAGAAGGTGTGCAGGCGGGCCGCAGGCTCCGGCCGGTATTCGGGAAGGGCGGCGAACACGACCCCCGACGTGCCGAGCACGATCGAGAGCGGGCCCGGGCGGTCAATGCCAACGCCCAGCGCTGCTGCTGCGCAGTCGCCGGCTCCGGCCGCCACCGGGATGCCGTTGAACCGACCGGAGACCTCTGGGCTCTCGAGCGCGGGCGGTAGCCAGGCCAGCGGAAGGTCGAGCGCAGCGAGGACCTCTTCTGACCAGCGGCGCCCGGCGACGTCTAGGAGCAGCGTCCCGGAGGCATCGGCGACGTCGGTCGCCCATTCACCGGTGAGCCGAAGCCGCACGTAGTCCTTGGGTAGGCAGATCCGGGCTATCTGCGCGAACGTCGCGGGCTCGTGACGGCGCAACCAGAGCAGCTTCGGCGCCGTGAATCCGGCGAGCGCGCGATTTCCCGTCAGCTCGACGAGGCGATCGACTCCGATCAGGTCTTCGATCTCGGAGCACTCTTCGCCCGTGCGCTGGTCGTTCCAGAGCATCGCGGGACGGAGCACGCTTTGCCGTGCGTCGAGCGCGACGAGACCGTGCATCTGCCCGGACAGCCCGATTCCGGCGACGTCGAGGCCCGCGCAGACCTCGGCCAGCGTGGCCTTGGCTGCTCGCCACCAGTCCTCGGGGTCTTGCTCCGACCACCCAGGATGCGGAGTGGAAAGCGGATACGGGCGCTCAGCCCGCGTGACCACCGAGCCGTCGGGCGAGATCGCGACCGCCTTCACGCCGGTGGTGCCCACGTCGAGCCCGACGCAGACGGGCATTTCTACGCACCGAGTGCGGCGTAGACGAGCTCGTACGCGCGCACCGCGTCCTTGCGGGATTGGGCTTCCACCAGGGCGGCCCCGTCGATGCGGCCCGAGAGCTCCCAGATGAAGTTCCACTGGTGGACGGACCGAGCCACTGCCGCCACGGCGTCCTCGGTGTACGGGTAGAGGTCGAAGCCGAGGCGCTCGCCGTTCTCTCCGTACTTCGCCCGGCGTAGCTCCAGAGCCAGCTCCAGGGTTTCCATGAAGGCCGTGGCGCCGACCATGTTGTCGTCGTCGAACGTCCCCCAACCGGAGTTCGCGTGCTGGTGGCCGAGCAGGTCCTCCGCGTCGAGCAGCGCCGCGTACTCGGCGAGAGACTCGCCGTTCATCAGCAGGTGCTGCCAGTCCATGTTCACCTTGACGTTGGTGATCCCCTGGGCGCGCAGCGTGTGGATCACGTGGAGCGTCATCCCGATGTTGCGCATGAAGATCTTCATCGCCGGCTCGGAGTTCTTGTGCTCGAGGAAGAGGAGCGTGCCGCTCTCGGCACACCGGCCTGCGACCTGGCCGACGCCGTCGATGAAGCGGGCCCACGCGTCGCGGTACGGCGTCTGGAACGGATAGTTGTAGCCCTCGACGCCGGGCCAAAGCACCATCTGCGCTCCGATCTCGCCGGCGAAGCTGGCTGCAGCCAGAGCCTCCGCCAGCGCGTCCGTGCGCACCGCGTCGTCGGGAGACGAAAGGCCGCCCTTGCCGAAGCGCGGGTTGAGATGCGTGCCGGTACAGACGGTGTAGATGCCGTGCTCGCCCAGAGCCTCGCGTACCTCGTCGAGGTTCTCCTCGGCAAGCTCTTGCGGGTAGTGGAACTCGTAGTCGTCGATCAGCTCGCCCAGGCCGTCGACTGCCCGCTCGACCCGGCCGGCGGTGGACTCGCCGGCGCGCTCGGGCTGGTAGCCACCGGGGACGAACCGCGTAACCATCGGCCCGAGGGCCCAGATGCCGAGGCTCGTCTTCGGCGCGACGTCAGGCATGCGCGAACCCTACGTAGGATCGCTTCGTGTGACGAGCGAACAGGCGCGGCGGCTCGCACTCGCGCTACCGGAAGCGGTCGAGCAGGACCACCACGGCCGGCCGTCCTTTCGCGTCGGCGGCAAGATCTTCGCCACGCTCTGGGACGACGAGCACATGAACGTGATGCTCGACGAGGGCGGCATCCTCACGGCGATTCACGAGCATCCGGAGACCTGCGAGGAGGTCTGGTGGGGCAAGAAGCTCGCGGCAGTGCGGGTGGCGCTACCCCTCGTGAAGTCGAAGACCCTGGCCCAGCTGCTCACGGAGGCGTGGGAGCTCCGCGCTCCGAAGACGGCTCTTGTGAGCTCGGCGCGTGCCGATAGTGGCGGCGCTCTACGCCCCGGAGTTCAACCGTTGTCTCGAGTGACGCCTCCGAGCCAGCGGTCGGGCCGGTTCGGCGGCATGAGGCTGACGAGGATGAGGATCACCGCGGTCGCTCCGAAGTACATGTAGAGGGACTCGGTGCCAGCGAACTGCGCCGTGGCCGTCTGCCCGAACGCCATCACGCCGAACGCCAGCATCGCGACGGCGAGCCCGACCTGCAGCAGCGACTTCTCCCGATGCGGAAGGAACTCGAGCATGAGCAGGCTCGCCAGGAGGAGGGCGAACACGCCGAACTCGAGGACGCCGATGATGACCCAGGCCGCGTCCGTGCCGGGGAACGTGTCGATGAACGTGCCTTCGAACTGCGTCTTGATTCACGCTGGCGCGACTCCGTCGTCGTCGAACAGCTTGCCCTTGCCCGAGTAGAACATCAGCCCGCCGACCATGACGTAGATACCGACGAGCGTCGCCCAGTACGCGGCGCCGTCGAAGATCGTGCCCTGGCCTACGATCGCGAACGGCTTACGCGGCTTCGAACCTTCCATCGACGGCACGTTTCGACGGCCGTCGGGTAGTTCCTGTACGGATTTACACGCGCCTGCGCCAGCGCGTGAAGACGTCATCGAGCTCGGGGCGATTCGTCCGGGGCACGAGGACGAAGAGCCGGTCGCCGGCCTCCACAACGGTGCTACCGCGCGGCGGGATCGTGTCGCCTCCACGCGCGACGAGGGCTATGAGCGCGCTGCGTGGCAGGCCGAGCTCGCGTACGGCGGCGCCCGCGATGGCGTGATCTCCGGCAACGTCGAACTCCACGAGCTCGAGCGAGCCCAGCGCGTCGACCTCGAGCGGCGCGGCGGTCACCTCCGGCCGCGGATCGACTAGCCCCAGCCGTTCCGCCACCCACTCGAGCGTCGTCCCTTGCACGAGCGCCGACACCACGACGACGAAGAACACGGCGTTGAAGATCGTCTCCGAGTGCTCCACGTCGGAGGACAGGACGAAGGTGGCAAGCACGATCGGGACGGCCCCGCGCAGCCCCGCCCACCCGAGCAGCATCCGCTCGCGTGCCGAGAACGAGCTCAGCGCCGTCGACAGCCAGACCGCGATCGGACGTATGACGACCATCAACAGCACGGCAAGCGCAAGGCCGGCCAAAGCAACGTCCGGCAGGTCCTTCGGAAAGACGAGCAGACCGAGCACGACGAACATCGTCACCTGGGCGAGGAACGCCAGCCCCTCGTGGAACGCGACCAGCTGGCTGCGATGCCGTGACGGCGTGCTGCCGACCGCGAGACCGACGAGATACACGGCGAGGAAGCCGCTGCCGCCTGCGACGTCGGCCACGCCGAACGACAGCGCTCCGGCAGCCACAGACGCCACGGGTGCGAAAGACCCGATCGAGTGCGGGAGCCGCGCGAAGACCCACAGCGCCACGATGGCCAGGCCGACGCCGATCACGAGACCTATCCCCAGTTGCTCGAGGACAGAGACGACGAGGTCCGGAAACGCCAATTCCGGGTCCTCGATCCACGCGATGAGGCCGATCGTGAGCGCGATCGCCACGGGGTCGTTGATGCCCGTCTCTGCCTCGAGCGTTCGCGCCAGCCGTCGCCGGATGTGCGTAAACCTGAGCGTCGCGAAGACCGCCGCCGCATCCGTCGAAGCTACGACGGCGCCCAGCAGCACCGCCTCGAGCCACGAAAGGTCGAAGAGGTAGTACGCGGCCACCCCTGTGAGAACTGTCGATGCGACCACCCCGACCGTCGCCAGCAGCGTGGCCGGCACGGCGACCCTCCGCAGCCTTCGCCACGAGGTAGAGAGGCCTCCCTCGAAGAGGATCGCCGCCAGCCCGACGATGCCGACCGTCCGTGCGAGCTCGGCGTCGTCGAACTCGATCCCGCCCGGCCCGTCCGAGCCGAGCAGCATTCCGAGCGCGAGAAAGGCGACCAGGGACGGAACGCCCACGCGCGCGGCGCCGAGTGCGACGAGGATGCTCCCTGCCAGGATCGCGCCGACCAGGAGCAGCATCGTTCCGACGTCCACGCCCGTATCTTCGCGGGCGGGCGGCTAAACGGCCCGAGGAGGGTCTGACGAAATAGTGACTGTGCCGCCGGAATCACGCTGGAGGCCGCGCTGCGGCGTCCTCGGTCGCCCACGTACTAGTTAGTACGCGGGCTCCCTGCGTCCTTGCATCACAACCTCCAGCGCGCCCCGGCGACGAGCACCATTCCGTCAAACCCTCCTAGATCCAGCGGCGGCGCTTGAAGATGAAGTAGAGGCTGACGGAGAACATCACCATCAGCACCAGCGCGAACGGGTAGCCGAGCCTCCAGTCGAGCTCGGGCATGTGCTCGAAGTTCATGCCGTAGATCGTCCCGACGAGCGTCGGGGCGAACAGGATGGCGGCCCAGGCGGAGATGCGCTTGACCTGTTCGTTCTGTGCGTGTGACGCCTCGGTCATCGCCTTCGTTTCGAGAGTCAGGTTGACGCTGAGGATGTTCTGAAGCAGCGCGCGAAAGGCGTCGGCCTGGTCCTTCGCGCGGATGGCGTGGTCCTGGACGTCTCGCAGGTACCGCCCCTCTTCCTCTGCAACCCGCGGCTCGTCGATCAGCCGGGCGAGGATGTCCTCTAGCGGGGCGGTCGCGCGCTGGAACTCGATCACCTCCCGGGTCAACTCGTAGATGCGGCGAGACACTGTCGGGCTGCCCCCGAAGACCTCGTCCTGAATCTCGTCGATGTCAGTCTCGAGCCCGGCGATGACCGGCTGGTAGCCGTCGACGACGTGGTCGACGATGGCGTACAGGATCGCCAGCGGGCCGCGTCGCAGGAGATCCGGTCGCGCCTCGAGCCGACGACGCACCTCACCGAGCTCCGGCGCGTCTCCGTGACGCACCGTGATCACGAACTGCGCGCCCACGAAGATCGCGACCTCGCCGAACACGACCGTCTCCGTCTCGTCGACGTAGCGAGCCGGCCGTAGGACCATGAACAGGTCGTCGCCGTAGCGCTCGAGCTTCGGGCGCTGATGCGCCTTGACGGCGTCCTCGACCGCCAGCTCGTGTAGATCGAACTCCCGCGCGACAGAGGCGAACTCCTCCTTGCTCGGCTCGTAGAGGCCCAGCCACGCCACGGCATCGCCCGACTGACACGCCTCGTGCAGCTCCGCGAAGTCGTTCGGCTCTGCGACCCGAGTTCCGTCGCGGTAGACCGCGCGATCGACAATCATGCGAGAACCGTAGCCCGTGGGCGTGTCGGAGGCGGAGAGCGTTTCCCGCCCTTGCCTATCATCGGGACGTGGTCCGGATCGAGCACGAGCGCCGATTCGATTGCTCCGTCGAGACCGGCTTCGCCTACATCACGGACGTCGCGAACTGGCCGGACTACTGGCCGGGCTTCGTCCGCATCGAGCCCGACTCCCGGTGGGATGTTCCAGGCGACGAGGCCATCATCGTCGTCCGCCTGCTCGGCCGAGAGGTGGAGCTCCACATGACCCTGCGCCGCCTGGATGCGAACACGCTCGTCGAATACGTGAGCCGTCAACGCGGACTGCCGGACGCGCGTCACGAACGTCACTTCCAGCAAGTCGATGGAGGCATGCGCTATCGGCTCGTTGTCGAGTACGAGCCAAGGGCCGGACTGCGCGGCGTCTACGATCGGCTGCTCGTGCGGCGCGGCATCGAGCGCGCGCTGCGACAGACGATTGCGAACCTCGAGGAGAAGCTGCGATCTAGGTAGGCAGCGGGGAGCTCGCAGCGCTCGGCGGAGGGGACCGGCTGGAGCCGCCGGGCTGCACTTCTCGTGACGATGCCTCCGACGATCACCGTTACCAGCACGACTACGAGCGCTGCGCTGAGCAGATCCTGATCGAAGATGCCCACCCTCGTGCCGATGGTCACCGCGGCCAGCGTCGCCGCCGCCTGCGCGATCGTGAGGCCGAACACCAACCTCATCTCGATCGGTCGGAAGCCCGCGAGCCGACCACTGATGTACGACGCAGTCGCCTTGCCCGCGAACACGATCGCCAGCGAGAGTCCGGCGAGTGCAAGAACGTCTGGCTCGGTGAACTGCCGCGGATCGAGCAGCATTCCCGTGGAGAAGAGGAAGAACGGGATCAGAAGCACAGCGCCCACGAGCTCGACGCTGTCCATCAGCTCGCCGCCGGACGGAACGAGGCGATTCAGCGCCAGGCCCGCGAAGAACGCGCCGATGATCCCTTCCAGGCCCATGCTGTCGGCCACGAGCGCAGCCGAAGTCAGACCCGCCAGCAGGAACAGGTACCGCGGGACACGCCCTGCTCCGAGACGGGCCAACGTCCAGCGGCCGATGCGCGGCAGTACAAGCGCGCAGTAGGCGACGAGCACCGCCAGCCCCAGGACGAGCTCGACGACGATCACCCCGGGTCCGGAGTCGCTCTCTGCGGAGCCGACCACGAGGGCGAGGACGAAGAGGGCGAGCGTGTCGGTGATCACGGTGCCGCCCGCCGCCATTCCCACGGCCCGGTGTCGCGTGAGGCGATGCTCCTGGACGATCGGATACGCCACGAGCGTGTGCGATGCCCACAGCGACCCGTACAGCACTGCCGCCGCGAGCCCGTAGCCAAAGGGAAGGACGAGCAAGATGCCCAGGACGAACGGAATCGAGAACGTGAGCGCACCGAAGGACAGGGCCGGCCGGCGGTTGCGTTGGAACTCGTCCAGGTCGAGCTCGAGGCCGGCGAGGAACATGAGATACAGCAGGCCGAGCTGGCCGAGAGCCTCGACCAGCCCTTCGCGGGTGATCCAGTCGAGCACGAACGGCCCAACGATCGTCCCGCCGAGCACGATTCCGACGATTCCCGGCAAGCCGATCCGCTGCACGACGATCGGCCCGACGAGCAACACCAGTGCGGCAATGAAGAACGTCCACTCGGCGGACTCGGGCGGAAACTCGACCGCGATGAGCACCCGGGCAGTGTCACGGCGACTGCGGACAGCCGACCCGTACAGAGGCTGACGGGGAAGCAGCCGTTGTTAGGTTTGACCCGATGACGAGGTTCGTGGTCGACACCGGCGTCGTGCTCCACCTGGTGAGCACGGATATCGAGGTCTCGGACGAGCACGAGCTCCTCGCACCCACGCTTCTGCGTTCCCAGACGCTGTCGGCCCTGCACGAGGCCGTTCAGCGAGGCGAGATCGCGACCGACGTCGCGCGCGAGCGCCTGGGCCGCATCCAGCGACTGCCGATCAGGCTCCTCGGGGACGCCGTGCTCAGGCGCGTGGCCTGGGACGTGGCTGATCAGCTGGGGTGGGCGGAGACGTACGACGCCGAGTACGTCGCGCTCACGAAGCTGCAGGCAGACGCGTTCGTAACGCTGGACGCGGACCTGGCGCGCGCCGTCGATGGGATCGTGGAGACCGCCTCGATCGACGCGCTGCTCTAGGAGTGGGTGAGGCCTTCCTCTGGGGCGTCGTCGGTGGCTCCTCGCTGATCATCGGCGGCGTCGTCGCGCTCCGGGTCGCGATCACTCGGCGACAGGTCGGGCTCATCATGGCCTTCGGCGCAGGCGTGTTGATCAGCGCTGTTGCCTACGAGCTCGTCCTCGAAGCGTTCGAGACCTCTGCCGGCGACGGCGGAATAGCCCTCGGTCTCTTTGCGGGCTCGGCCGTCTTCTTCGGAGCCGAGGTACTGATCGACCGTCTGGGCGGCGGCGGGCGGACAGACGGAGGTGGCACAGCGGCGGCGACCGCGGGGCGGGCGATCGTGCTCGGAATCATCCTCGACGGCATTCCGGAGTCGCTCGTCCTCGGCCTCACCGTCCTAGAAGCCGGGGCTGTCAGCGTCGCCTTCCTGGTCGCCGTCTTCCTCGCGAACCTCCCGGAGGCGATCGCGGCGACAGCGGCCCTCTCCCGCGCAGGTCGCTCGAGCACCCGGATCATGCGCTTCTGGGTGCTGGTAAGTCTCGGCTTCGGCCTTGCGTCTCTCGCGGGCTACGTCCTACTTGATAGCGCCTCACCCCGCACCGTTGCCTTCGTGCTCGCGTTCGCCGGCGGTGCGATCCTCACAATGCTCGCCAACACGATGATGCCGGAGGCTCTCCATCACGGCGGCAAGCTTGCGGGCTTTCTCACAACGCTCGGCTTCGCGCTCGCATTCGCGATCAGCTCACTCGAGTAGTCGGACGGCGGCGAAGGCGCGAACGAGAGTCAGGCGAGCGCGCGCTCGAGGGCGGCGCGGTCGTTCGGCCCGCCGTGCGTCGCCAGCACGTGCTCGACCGGTAGCTCGAGCAGCGGGCGCAGCCCCTCGGCGATCTCCTCGCGGGTCATGCCGGGGCGGAGCCACCGCTCGTTGATCTCGAGGCCCTGGCCGAAGTCGACGAGCGTGTCGCCGGAGATGACGGCGCGCTGGCTCTCGACCCAGAGCACGGTGTCGTTCGGCTTGTGCCCGGGGTACACGTCGGCACCGAACGGCAGCCGGTCGCCCGCCGAATACGGACGTGCCTCGCCTTTGCCCTCGCGGAGCAGCCAGACCAGGTCAGGACTGCCGTCGCCGGCCTGCTCGGCGGTGATGCCGTACGTATCCATGAGGTACTGGGCGGAGTCGGGCAGCGGCGTGATCACCGGCACGCCGAGTCGCTCCACGAGGCCCTGGGCGTCCCGCTCGTGCCACGGCGCGGTGAGCACGATCGCCGTCTCGCGCTCGCCCCCGAGCGTCTCCAGCTCACTCGGCACGCCGAGCGGGTCGATCAGCAGCAGGCGTTCGCCGTCGTCGATCGCGTACGACGAGACGTTCTGGTCCCATGGCTCGCCCGCCTCCCAGCCCGGGTGGGATGCCTGCCAGTGCCACAGGCCGGGTCGCAGCTCGCGCACAGGGGCATCAAACCAAATGCATCGCGTCGCGTCACAACCGGCGTGCGGACCATTCAGGCCCTCGGCGTCCTCGGCCCCGCGATCTGCGCGGTCGTCGCGAGTGCCGCCCAGGGCTCGGGCTCAAGTACGTGGACGAAGGGGCCGGCGCTCCCGGCACCGCGCTCCGCTCACGCAGTGGTCGTCGCCGCCGGTGCGGTCCACGTTCTCGGCGGCCCCGCCTCGTCGCGCGTCGACCGCTTCGACGGAGAGCGCTGGAAGCGCGAGGCGACGCTTCCAGGCGGCGCGCTCAACGCTCCCGCGGCCGCCGCGATCGGCCGCAGCGTTTACGTGGTCGGCGGCTTCGGCGGTGCTACGAACGCGCCAATTGCCAAGGTCAGGGTGCTCGACGTCGTGTCGCGGCGCTGGCGCGAAGCGGCGCCGCTCCCGGGAGCGCGGGGCGGGCACGCGGCCGTCGTCCTCGCCGGCCGGATCCACGTGCTCGGTGGTGGAAACGCCTCCACGACGCTCGCCGACCACTCCGTGTACGACCCGGCGACCGACCGCTGGTCGGACGCCGCGCCGCTGCCTCGCTCGGAGGGAAGCCCGGCCGCAGTCGTCCTCGGCGGGAAGATCTATGCGATCGGAGGACGAAGCGGGCTCGAGGACTACGGGGACACATTCATCTACGACCCGCAGACGGACAGCTGGTCGCGCGGCCCGAGCATCCCGCCGCGCGGGACAGCGGGCGCAGCTGCCTGGCGCGGCTCGATCTACGTCTTCGGGGGCGAGTCCCAGAAGACGGGACGCGTGCTCGCAGACGTGTACCGGCTCGCGCCGGGCGCGTCGCGCTGGCAGAAGGTGAGCCGCATGCCGACGGCGCGGAACTACGCGCGGAGCGTCGTCTACGGCGGGCGCATCTACGTCGTCGGCGGAAGCACGACTGCGGGCGACGGCCACTCGGCGAGCGGCAGCCGAGTAGTCGAGACGTTCGCCCCGAGCCCGTAGCGCCAGGCCCGGCTGGAGGAGATCAAACGCTTCGTGCCAGAACACGCGCGATTCGCACGACCTGCGACATCGACGCAACCTTGCCGGGCCTGGGACCGGTCGTGACCGGTCTCAGCATTCGGCCATTGCGGTAGACGAAGACACTTCGCGTGACCTGCGGCGGCGCGGACTCACCGAATACCCCGAAGAGCTTCCATTCGACGGAGAACGCCGGGCCACCGAAGCTCTTCAGGGGTCGCTGCGTGCGTTCCCCGCGGTAACCGCCACTTTCATAGGGGCCGCTCCGAGAGCTGCGTCGAAGGTTGTCGAAGAACGACCGCTTGACCACGTACCCGGTGATGATGATGTGATTGAACCCGCGTGCGTCGATGCCGCAATCGTCCGCACCGCCTCCTCCGGTCACGACTCGCGCCGGCACGCCCAAGATCGACTTCGCCTGCGCGTTGCTGATCGCGCTCGTACAGACGAACGAGCTGCTCCCCGTCGAGACTCCGACGATCACCCCGGCGACCACGATCACGCAAGCAACGACGACCAGCCGCCTTCCTCGCCCTCGCCCGATCCGCGCTGTACCCCCCAGGCGTGCGATCGTACAACAGGCTCACGCACGAGGGGAACGCCGCTCCAAGCGCCGCGCCGACATGGCGGCGCGGCTCACTCCGGTAGCGCATCGCCACGCGCCCGAAGGGTGCACCCCGAGCGGAAAGCGAAGCGGGCGAGGGAAGAATGGGCGGTACTGGGCTCGAACCAGTGACCCCTAGCTTGTCGAGCTAGTGCTCTCCCAACTGAGCTAACCGCCCTTTGCCTGCGAATAGGCAATTCTTAGAGCTGTGACGCTCTCTCAACTGCCGTTGCAGTCAGGACATGTTAGCGTCTGTTCTTCGTTCGTCTCGATCTCTTGATCGGCGTCCGCGCTGTGAGTCTCCCCTCCTTTTCGGCGTCCGTGACGGAGGTGACAGTGCCGCTTCTGCAACGAGGATCGTTGACCGCCCCGCCCGAGCGCCGGCCTGAGCCGGAGTTTGTGACTCCGTCGCCGATACTGGGGGCGGATTGAGGCCCTGGTACGCCGACGACTATCGCGGCTGGCCGGTCGCCCCGCGGAACCGGCAGCACCCGGTACGCGGCTCGTGGCTCGACCCGCGCCGTAAGGAGATATACCACCCCGGGATCGACATCTCGGTGCGCGACGACAAGCCCGAGCGGGGGGCGCCGCCGGGGCGGACGCACCGTGTCTATGCGCTCGAGGGCGGACTGGTGTGGCGCATCATGAAGCCGCAGAAGCCCACTGAGGAGGGCATCGTCCGGATCGGCCACTTCACGTACGGGCACGTCCTGCCGGTCGTCGAGCTCGGGCAGGAGGTCCAACCCGGCCAGCTGATCGCCTGGACCACCGACACCGAGTGGCACCTGCATCTGAGCGAGTGGCGCTTCCCCGGGGGGATCCCGAACCAAAACCGCCAGATCCAGGTGAACCCGCTCGACCCGGAAGGCAAGATCGCGCCGTATCGCGACACAGCACCCCCCGTCATCCGGGAGATCCGTTTCCACCGGCCGGTGGACTCGGCTTGGCGGACCCAACATGGGTCGGCCGTCTTCTCTCCCGGCGGCGCCCTCCTCGACCCGAGCCGGCTCTCTGGCCTGGTCGACGTTCGCGCCCGGATCGAGGACCTGCAGTCCTTCCGAGGCTGGTTCCGCGACGTCCCCCTCCTCGAGACCGACCACCATCCGGCTCGCGTCCACCTCCACGTCGACCGGCTCGATGACGGCAAGCGCGTCGTCGACCGCGACGTCTTCAAGTCCGACGTGTGGCCCGGCCCCGACGGCCCTAAACGCGATCAGATCTCCATCTCCCACCACTATGCGCCGGGCACGCGGCAAAACCTCCGCGCCAACACCGCGCGCAGCCTGGGCCAACAGGGCCGCGGCGAGCTCTGGTTCCGCCTCTTCGCCGGCCCCCGCCGGAAGAGCCCCTACTGGGATACCACGGCCTTCCGCGACGGCCCCTTCCGGCTGACCGTGACCGCCTGGGACATCGTCGGAAACCAGGCGGAAGAGTCGATCGACGTCGTCGTCGCGAACAACGTCTGAATCAGTTCGCGACCCGAAGCCGCAGGGTCTTACTGGCACTCCGCCCGACGGTGTCCTCGACGGTGAGCTTCAGCGTGTACGAGCCGTTCGGCACCTTTCTCGTGTCCCATCCGCGCTCCCAGAGCCGGATCCATAGCTTGCCCGTGCAGTCCGCCGGCTCGCGCACGATGCAGACGGCGATGGGCGCGCTTCGGCGGGCGAGCGGGCGGAACAAGTGCTGCCAGATCGGCCCGGGCTCCATGTCGAGCTGAAAGAGCGTCCGAGCGAGGACAATGGTCTGCCCTCGGCGCAGCTCGATCGAGGCGCGGTAGACGTGCAGGGGAACGGTGGGAGCGCCCGGCCACTCCCGAAAGGGGAAGAGGTCCCCCGTCAGCGCAACGGGGACGACGACGCCGCGGACACGGTCGGGCGGCAGAGGGCGTGGTTTCGGATTGTTCTCGTCCTCTTTCGCGTAAATGCGCATCTCGCGCACGAACGGGTTCCCCGTGTCCTTCACGGGGGCGAGCTTCCCGCCGGGCCGAAGCGGGTTGAGCATGACGCTCTTCCCGCCCACCATCGCCCGCTCCTCGAGGTGCATGTGCCAAAACCCCAGGCACGTCTTGCCGATCTCCTGCCCCGCGTCGACCTGTTCCCCGAGCTCGACGGACGGCGCCACGTGCGAGTAGCGGAAGTGGCCGATGCTGATTATCCCGCTGCGAACGCGTTCCTTGAGCGGGTTGAGTATCCAGTCCAGTGTCGCCTCATGGACCGTGCCTCCCTCGATTGCGAAGACGGGGTGCCGGCCCGAGGCGTCGTTCTGGAGGATGTCGATCGCCTTGTGATAACCGGCCCGCAGCCCCGGCATGTCCGAAGGCCATTTCGTGGTCGGGTTGAGGAACGTCCCGAAGACGGCGTGGGTACGGTGCTTCGGCGCCACGGGCCAGCCCGTGTAGTCGTCGTTGTAGGTAGGCGCGGAGCTCAGCGCGCCGCGGACAGGCTGGCCCGCGGCGGCATCCGACCGAACCGGGAGCGGTGGCACGACTCGACACTATAGGACCTCGAAGTCAGTGGTCGTCGGCGGCGCTGGGGTGTCCCGTCCGCCGCGTGCCGCTACCGTTGCTGCATGAATCTCGCATGTCTTGCATTGGCGCTTAGGCTCCCGGCCCTGAAGGCTGGAGTGCTGATCGCGGCCCTCGCGGTGGCAGCCACACTCGCGAGTCCGTCTGCCGCGCAGGGCCGCCGGCCAGAAATCGTCCTGAAGAGCCTCGATTTCAAGCGCACGGCGGTTCGCAGTGGTTTCGCGGCAAGCGTCGATCTCCGCGTGCGCCTGTGCCTGAGTCGTGGTCCAGGCGCTGTGATCACGACACGCGAAGAACGACGAGTCGGTTCAGTCGTGAGGGCGCGAGGCACCACCGTCGACCCGCTCGGCGTCGACCTGGGGAAGATCTATCCCTACCGCTGTTCGAACTACCAGATCGGGTGGCTCGTCGAGGCGCGGCTCGTGCTCGGCGTCGGCACCTATTCGGCCAGGCTGCGCGTTCGCGATGGCCGCGGTCGCCTGAGCGCACCGCTGGCTTTCACCGTTCGTCTGTAGCCGCTACCGCGGCCGGCCACCGAGTCGCCGGCACTGGCGGGAACGCTTCCGGACGCTAGCGCGATTCACGTAGCGGCGCGGCGGCCCACGCCCACCCGCAAACATCGAACGGCTCACGGAGTCGAATCGGGCATGACCGACTTTCGGTACGGCGCCGCCGCGATTGCTCGCGCGTACACGGAGGCCGTCAATCGACAGGCCTACGCCGAAGCAGCCGAACTGCTCGCCGAAGACGTCGAGTTGATCTTCCCCGGCGGGCGCCTGACCGGCCGCGACGCCTGGGTCGAGAGCAGGGCGCGACAACAGCCGGGAGAGCTAACCGAAGAGGTGGCGGCGGACGACATCACGGAGAGCAACGGCGGTGCCGAGCTGAGCGGCCGACTCGTGCAGCGCTGGGCCGAGAGCGGCGACGTAGCCAGCGAGATGTCCGTCCGCATTGAGTTCACCGTCGCCGGCGGCAAGATCATCCGGCTCGCATTCGTACCGCTGCCCGGCGCCTAGTCCGACTACGCCGAAGACGAGGACGCGCTCCAAGCCTCGCTCGAGGCAGCGGACGTAACAGCGACGAATGAAGACCGGCCGTCGGGGCTCAGCCCGGCGCTGGTACGTTCGCCTCGTGACGTTCCTGGCGATGGAGGAGCTCACGTGGCCGGAAGCCGACGCGCTGCGAGCGCAACCCGACGCTGTCGGCTTGATCCCGACCGGCGCTCTCGAGCAACACGGGCCGCATTTGCCACTCGGCACCGACTTCATGGTCGCCGAGGCCCTCGCCCGCGCGGTAGCCGAGAGGCTGCCGGTCACGGTCGTCGTCACGCCGACGCTGCGATCCGGCCTCTCCGATCACCATCTGGCATTCCCGGGCACCGTCAGCCTCTCGCAGGACACGTTCCGCGGCTGGGTCGATGCGCACATCGCCGGACTGGAGCGGATCGGGATCGAGCGAGTCGCCGTGTTCAGCGGCCACGGTGGGAACTTCGCGTTCATCGGTGAGCTCGCCGCCGAGCACACGTCGCGACCCGGCCCGACTCGTGTGATCGCCTATGACGACCTGCTCGGCTTCGTTCGGGTCATGGACGAGGCGGCGCGGACCTGCGGACTGGAGGCGCCGGCGACGGACGCTCATGCCGGAGCGCTCGAGACGAGCGTCGGGCTCGCGCTCTTCGGCGGGCTCGTCCGTGACCACGACGGGGTCGAGGGCTACACGGCGGCCGAGCCCGGCTGGATGGAGCGCATCTTTGCCGACGGCATCGCAGCCCTCTCGTCGATCGGCGTGCTCGGTGACCCATCGGGCGCAACGGCAGCCGCGGGTGACGCGATCTTCGACGCGCTCGCCGACGAGCTTGCCGGCTGGATCGCCCGGGAGTTCGACCTCCCCTTCCCGCGCTGATCGGCTTGACGCCCAACGCGCGCTTCGCCTAACGTCGCGGCATGGCCGCGACCGTCGTCTGCATCTCGCGAACGATCGGCGCCCTGGGCGAGGACGTAGGTCGGCTCGTCGCCGACAAGCTCGGCTTCGACTACGTCGACGAAGACATCGTCAGCCGGGCGGCCGAGCGGGGAGAAGTCACCACCGCCGACGTCGCGGACGCAGAGCGGCGCCAATCCCTGCTCCGCCGCGTGCTCACGGAGCTGGGCACGGGAAGCGGCGTCGAGACCTACGGGCTCGCGCCCGTCCCCGGAGGCAACCTGCCCGACGACATACGGTCGCTCATTCGAGAAGCGATCGAGGAGGCTGCCGGCCGGGGCAACGTGGTCATCGTCGCTCACGCCGCCTCGTTCGCGCTCGCGGGCCATGAGGGCAGCCTCCGTGTGCTCGTGACGGCGTCGCCCGAGACGCGGGCGGACCGCCACGAAGGCTCGATCAAGGACTCGGACACCGCACGCGCCGACTACCTGCGCCGCTTCTACGGCGTCGAGCACGAACTACCGACGCACTACGACGTGGTCATCAACACCGACGTCGTCACCGTGGAACGAGCGGCGGACCTCATCGCGCTCGCTGCCGGCTAGACCTCTGCACTCTGCGTTTCCGGGCGGAGCGCTCGGGGCAGGATGCTGGTAATCCACGCGTGAAAGGGGTTCGATGACTGGTCTCTACGATTCACTGAAAGACCTCATCTCGAAAGACGAGAACGTCTCCAAGATGTTCGACACGGTCAAGAACGCGATCGACGACCATGGCCTCGACGCGGTGCTCGAGAAGTTCAAGGCTTCGGGACTCGACGACAAGGTGCAGTCGTGGATCTCGAAGGACAAGAATGCCGCGCTCAGCCCGGACGAGGTGAAGAACGCGCTCGGCGGCCAGCTCGACGGCTTCGCCGCCAAGGCGGGTGTCGCCAACGACGAGGCGGCAGACGGGATCGCGAAGGCGCTTCCGGAGCTGGTCGACAAGCTCACCCCGGACGGGGTCGTGCCGGACACGGAAAAGGTCAAGAGCGAGCTCAGCTCGATCGGTTCGTAGCCGGTTCTCGAAGTGAATACTGCACCGGAGGGCGAAGCTCGGCCCTCCGGTGCCTACCGGTTAGAACACTTCAGGGCACCACGGCAACACGTCCGTACGGAACATCGCATCGGCCCTCGCGGCGGCCCCGTCCGTCAGCTCTTCGACGCGCCCTCCTCGTACAAGCTCCGCGAAGGTGAAGCCGCCGAGATAGATCGACCCTAGCGCTGCGACGTCGCAGGCGAGGTCGGCGTCCGATCGCGCCTTCCTCGCCGCACCGTCCTCGAGCTTCCAGCGGCCGGCGTTCCATGGGCAGAAATCGTCCTGCACCTGGAAGGTCACGGTCCCGTGCGCGGAGTACGAACGAGCCGACAGTGCGGCGCCCACGTCGACCAGCCGCACCCAGAGGCCGTCGCCCACCCGCATCTTCATCCGCCGCGGCTCGGCGAGGATCCACCAGAGCGGAGTGTCGAGAGGGAGCAGCCGCGCGGAGACAGCGCCGGCCCACTCGATGTCGAGGAGGTAGCGCCAGAGAGCGGTCTCGGCCTCGAGCGAGCGAGCGAGCACCTCCTGCACGGCCACCTTGCCGGCGTCCGGAACTCCACCCTCCCACTTCGGATCATGGCGATAGATCGCATACCCCTCGACCGAGCCTCCGAGCTCGATGACGGCGAAGCGCCTCGGCCCGGCGCCGCGCCGCCACTGCGGTGGATCCTCCGCGAGGCGGGACTTCCACCACTCCGCCGACCGCGCGAACATCCCCGGCCGCTCGCGGAAAACATGCTTCCAGACCGGCCCGAGCACTTTCGGCACGTCCTTGCTCTCGACGTAGCGAACGGTGCCACGCTCTTCGCTCAGAGCAGCGAACTGGGCATGCGTGCGGGGCAGGTCGATCTCGCCCGCGAGCGAGGCCAGTCCGTAGCCGTAGCGTCCGTAGATCCGCTCGTCGGACGCCCAGAGCGCTGCGATCGGCTCGCCACGCTCGTGCACGTCGGCGAGCTGGACGCGCATCATCGACGTGAGAATCCCCTGCCGCCGGTGCGTCGGGTAGACGCCGACGACTGTGACGCCTCCGCACGGGACGGAGCCGCCGGGAACGGAGAGGTCGAACGGAAAAGCGCCCGCGCCGCCGACCGCGCGCCGGCCCTCGAAGCCTGCATGCATGCGCTCGAGGGGGAAGACGCGAAGAAAGCGCTTCGCGATCTCGTCGTTGATCTCCCAGCCGCCGTACTCCGCGATGGCGCCGATTGCCTGCTGGAACTCCGTGAGGCTCTTGCAGGTACGAACCTTGATGGCCACTAGAAGAGCGCGCTGTTCAAAACGGTTCCGGGCAGTACGGCGGCAGCTCGGTCCTGAAGAGCGCCGTGGCCCGTGCGATCGCGCCGTTCGCGAGCTCCTCCACGCGGCCGGCTGCCGCGAGGCGCTCGAAGGAGAACGCACCGAGGTACGCCGAAGCGAGATCGGCGGCCGAGAGCCGAAGCTCCGCAGCATCCTCCGTC
This sequence comes from uncultured Actinomycetes bacterium, assembly GCA_963704335.1. Taxonomy (GTDB): domain Bacteria; phylum Actinomycetota; class Thermoleophilia; order Gaiellales; family Gaiellaceae; genus PALSA-612. The sequence continues at coordinate 2,050,788 of OY969889.1, read as the reverse complement.
GGCCCCGCGTCTGAGCCCGCGCGGTAGCGGCCCTCGTTCCACGGACAGAAGGCGTCCGTGACCTCGAGCACGACCGAGTCGTCCCCCTCGTACGAGCGTCGCCGTAGCGCCTCGCCGACATCCACGAGCCTTAGCCATATCCCGTCGCTGAGCTTCAGCTGAAGCCGGCGGGCGTCGCGCACCATGAGGAACAGCGGCGTCGCCGGATCGAAGTTCCAGAGCGACACCTTCGCGATCAGGTCGACGCCGAACAGGTAGCGCCACAGCTCCCGCGTCGCCTCCGTGGACGTTGCAATCGCGTCCACGAGGACGAGCTCGCTCTGCGACATCCCCCGCTCCCACTTGCTCTTGACCCGGTACATGGCGAAGGCCTCACCCTGTCCGTCGAGCTCGATGAAGACGTAGTACTTCGGGCTCGCGCCGTCACGCCAGTGCTCGGGATCCTGCACGCGTGCGTCCCAACGGGCGTCCGAGCGGGAGAGCATGCCGTTTCGCTGCTGCCGCGCGCGCTCGAATACCGGCGGAAAGAGCTTCCGCGCCTCGTCCTTCGTCACGAGCCGCACGGTTCCGGTCGGCCCTGGGTCGTCGCGGAACGCGAAGCCGGCATGGAAAGCCTCCAGCGCCGCCGCCGGCGCCGAGATCCCGTAGCCGAAGCGGCCGTAGATGACGGGCTCGGATGCCCAGAGGGCCGCGAGCGGCTCACCGCGCTCATGCAGGTCGTGTAACTGCGCACGCATGAGCTCCGTCAGTACGCCCCGGCGCCGGTGGCTCGGCATGACGCCGACGAATGTGATGCCGGCGCACGGCGCGGCCCCGCCGGGGATCGTCATCTCGAAGGCGATCGACGCGGTGAAGCCGACCGGGACGGTGTCGTCGAATGCGGTGAAGGCGCGGTCGGCAGGCAGCTCCGTCCTGAACAGCTCGAAGTCGTCGTCGCGAAGCTCCTCCGCGAAGGCGACGTTGGCAGCGGCGCAGGACGCGCGAAGCTCGTCTTCCGTCGGACTGCGGTATTCGAGGGCCACGGCGGAGGAGGCTATCCAACCTTCTCGAGCGGGGCGTACTCGAGCATCAGCCGGCGCTCCGCGTCGTCCCCTTGAAAGCGAACGGCGACGATGCCGCCCGGCTCGATGCCCACGACCACGCCCTCGCCGAGAGCGGCGTGCCGCACGGAGTCGCCCGTGGCCAGCGCCGGGAGATCTGCCCGTGGTGCGAACTCGGGCGCAGGCGACTTCGCGGCCCACGAGAACGGCCGCAGGCGCTCGCGAACGATCTCTCCCTGAGGAAGCTCGTCGAGAAAGCGGGAGGGGAGATTGTGCGCGCGCGTGCCGAAGAGCGTGCGCGTGGCGGCGTGCGTCAGCGTCAGCCGCTCCTTCGAGCGGGTCATGCCGACGTACGCGAGGCGTCGTTCCTCCTCGATCCCCTGCTCCTCGATCGAACGCTGGTGCGGAAAGATCCCCTCCTCCATGCCGATCATGAAGACGGCGCCGAACTCGAGCCCCTTGGCGTTGTGAATCGTCATCAGCGTGACGAGCGACTCCTGGTCGCGCAGCGCGTCCTGGTCGGCGTAGAGCGAGATGTCCTGGAGGAAGCCGGAGAGGGACGGCTGCTCGGCCTGGTCCGAGTACTCGCGCGCGACTCCGACGAGCTCCTGGAGGTTCTCGACACGGCCGCGTGACTCGATCGTCCGCTCCGCTTCGAGCACGTCGAGGTAGCCCGAGCGCTCGAGGACCGCCTCCACGATCTGGTGCACGGGAAGCTCCTGAGCCGCCGACTGAAGCGACTGGAAGAGCGTCTGGAGCTGCGAGACGGCTCGGGCCTGCGCGGGGCCGAGGCCGGCCTCCTCCGGATGGCCGAGCGCGCTGAAGAGTGACTGGCCGTGCGCCTCCGCCCACGTCCGCAGGCGGGCGACGGAGGCATCGCCGATCCCGCGGCGAGGACGGTTGGCGATGCGCATGAGCGAGACGGCGTCGTCGGTGTTGTCGATCACCTGCAGATACGCCACGGCATCCTTGATCTCGGCGCGCTCGTAGAAGCGCGGCCCGCCGATCACCTGGTACGGGATGCCCTGACGCACGAGCACGTCCTCGAGCACTCGGCTCTGCGCGTTCGTCCGATAGAAGACCGCGATCTCGGAGCCCGACCAGCCCTCCTCGATCAGCTCCGCCACCTCGGCGGCGACGAAGCGCGCCTCCGCGTGCTCGTCCTCGACCTCGAGCGCACGCACCGGCGGCCCGTCGCCGAGCTCGGAGAAGAGCGTCTTCTCCTTGCGCTCGCGGTTGTTGGCGATGACGGCGTTCGCGGCGCGTAGCACGGTGTTGGTAGAGCGGTAGTTCTGCTCGAGCGCGATGAGCTTGGTGCCGGGGAAGTCGCGCTCGAACTCGAGGATGTTGCGAATGTCGGCACCGCGGAAGGCATAAATGGACTGGTCCGGGTCTCCCACCGCGCAGACGTTTCCGTGCTCGCCGCCGAGCAGCTGGAGGAGTCGGTACTGCGCGTGATTCGTGTCCTGGTACTCGTCGACGAGGACGTAGCGGAACGCCTTCTGCCAGCGCTTACGGGCTTCGGGGAAGCGCTCCAGCACCTCGACCGTGAGCATGAGCAGGTCGTCGAAGTCCATCGCATTCGAACCGAGCATGCGCCGCTGGTAGAGCCCGTAGACGTCGGCGACGGTCTGGTCGTAGAAGGACTGGACGCGCGTCAGGTACTCCTCGGGCGAGACGAGCTCGTTCTTCGCGTTCGAGATCTGCGCGTGGATGCCGCGGGGGACGAAGCGCTTCGGATCGCGCTCGAGCTCCTCCAGGCAGTCTTTCGTCAGCCGGACCTGGTCGGCCTGGTCGTAGATGGTGAAGTTCGACTTGTAGCCGAGCCGCGGCGCCTCCCGGCGCAGAATCCGGCCGCACGCAGCGTGGAAGGTGAGAATCCAGATCGCGCGGGCGACGTGGCCGAGCAGGTCCTCGAGCCGCGCACGCATCTCACCCGCCGCCTTGTTCGTGAACGTGATGGCGAGGATCTCGTTCGGCTTCGCGCCTTGCGTGGCGATGAGATGCGCGACGCGGCGCGTGAGCGCGCGGGTCTTCCCCGAGCCGGCTCCGGCGACCACGAGCACGGGCCCTTCTGTCTGCAGCACGGTCTCCCGCTGGGCGGGATTGAGGTCGGCGAGGTACTCCTCCGGCTTCAGGGCGGCGTTGGAGCTCACCCGCCCGATGCTAGACGAGCGCTACCAGCGGACGGTGAGCTCGACGTGAGCCGCCTTCTTGGGCTTGCCCACCCACGCGATCTTCCACGTGTACTTCCCCTTTGGCAGCGGCTCGTACGACGCCTGGCAGATGAACGAGCCGGCAGCACCCTGGCAGTCGAACGTCTTCGTGTCGATCAGCAGTCCGGGCTTTGGCGCCGTCTTGCCGAGGAGGAAGAGCCTGGCACGGCCGGCAGTCGGCACACGCAGGACGACTTTGAAGGCGGCCGCGTGGTGCGGGTTGACGGTGACCGAGCTCGACTTCCCGCTCGGCACGGTGTCCTGGAAGGCGACCTTGCCGCCCGCGGCAAGCGCGACCGACGCGCCGAAGGCCAGAACGAGCGCTCCGAGGAGGCACAAACGCACGCGGGGATGCTATCGCGAGAAGGCGCCGCGCGAAACCACGGCGAAGCGCCGGCCGTAGAGCGCGACACCGGCTAGCGCGGCGGCAGCGGTGACGGCACTGGCGAAGAGCGGTGCGACGAGCCCGACGGCGACTGCCTTCGAGCCTGCCTCGCCCACCATCGCCAGTGCTCCCAGCGCGGCGCCCTGGTAGACGCCGGCGTTGCCCGGCAGGATCGGCGCGGTGTTGGCGAGGCCGGTCACGATCATGTAGACGAGAGCGGCTCCGAGGCCGGCCTCGACACCGAGCGCGTGGAGCAGGAGCACGATGCCGAGCCAGCGGATGATCCAGGTCGCCACGAGGATCCCGCCGGCGTGGGCGAGGACGCGCGGCGAAGGAGAAGCCTCGGCGAGGAACCGGTCCACGCGCCGGGGCAGCACCCGGCCGAGCTTGTGATGAAGCAGCGCGGCAGTCCCGATAGCCCCGGCCGCGAGCACGAAGCCACCCACCATCGTCCATCGCGCCCATTCCGGGAAGGGGAGGAAAACGGCCGCTGCGGCACCGACGACGACGAAGGCGAGCGCCTCGAGCAGGTGGGCGCAAACGAGACTGCCGGTAGCGCGGGGATAACCGGGCCAGCGGTTGCCGGATGACACGCGAAGGACGCCGACCTTCGATACTTCACCGAGTCGCGCCGGGAGCACCGTGTCGAGGAACGAGCCGACAGCGCTGGCGGCATACACGGCCTTGAACTCGACACAGCCGTGGAGCGTTGCCCGCCAGGCCATCGCGCGCAGCGGCTGCGCGAGGGCGGCGACCGCGAACGCCGTCGCCAGTAGCGGCCAGCTCGGGTGTGCAGCGAGGTGCAGCGCGTCTCCGCTCAGCTGGAAGGAGACGGCGACGAAGCCGGCGATCGTCGCCGCCGCGATCACCACGGGGAGCACCAGCCGCCTCACCCGATGCTGATCGGCTCGGAGCGAAGGCTCGTCCAGCCCCCGAAACGGGGAACGCCTAGCTCGGGCGCAGCGGGAATGGCCGCTTGAGCACGGCAGGCAGCACCTGCGCGGTCACCCAGACCGGCGTGGTGACGTATCGCTGTGAGAAGCGGTAGCTGCCGTCCTTGCGCCGTAGCTCGGTCAGATACGCGAACGCACCCTCGGGTACGGGCGATTTCGCGGCGACGAACGCCTGGATCGCCCAGGCGGTCGACTGTGCGTCCGACTCCCGGCCGCGCGTGAGGGCAAAGCCGCCGTCCATCCCGTGCACCGAGCGTAGGTAGCCCAGCGCGCGGCGCACGGGCGCACCGGAGACGCCGGCTGCCCGCAGAGCCTGTACCGCAGCGGCGGTGTCGTTGGAGTCGGGCGAGACTCCCTTCGCCCAGCCCCAGCCGCCCGACTTCGCCTGGCGGGCGAGCAGCGCGTTGACGAGATGCTTGGGCACGGTCAATCGCGCCTGCCGGCGCGCGAGGATCGTCCAGATCAGGGTGTTGGTCTGGCCCGCCACTGTCGGCAGCGCCTCCGCCGCGCGACCGTCGCCGAGCGCCGCCACGGCCATGGCCACGAGTGCCCGCGTCGCCACGGGCAGCGACGAGACATCCGCGGTCTGGAGGTACTCCAGAGCCGGCTGCGAACGCTGGCCGGCGGCGGCCAGGCCGAGCGCCGCCCAGGCCGTGAGTGCCGGCGAGGTCTTGCCACCGCTCTCCGCGAAGCCTCCGTCCGGCTGCTGCTGCGCCTGGAGGTACTGCGCAGGCGTCGCCAGAGCCAGGCCGGCGACGAGCGGCGCAAGAAGCTTCAGTCCCATACGATGCGCGGCCGCAGCCGGCGGCCGTAGCGCTCCAGCACTCGTCGTAACTCCGGCCCGGCCGCAAGCGCGATGAGGAAGTTGCCGATCGCGTGTGCAAGGTCGAAGGGCAGGCCGCGGGCCAGAACGGCCGTGAAGGCCGGTCCTGTGTGCGGGTAGAAGCTGAACCAGAGCCAGAGATCCATCAGTGCGCTGAAGGCTAGACCGAGTAGGGCACAGAGCAGCGCGAACGGCAGGCGCCCGCGGATGGCGCTCCGAGCCAGCGCGCCGGCGAGGCCGCAGCCGGCCCAGCCCAGCATCTGCCACGGCGTCCACGGGCCCTGGCCGAGGAAGAGGTTGGAGACGAGCGCCGCCGTCGCGCCCACGGCCATGCCCGCCCGTGCACCGAGCGCGGCTCCCGCGGCCACCGCGATCACCGTCACGGGTTGCACGCCGGGCACCGCGGCAAACAGCACGCGGCCGGCGGCGGCGATTCCCGCCAGCGAGCCGATCAGCGCCAGCTCGGCGGCCGAGCCCGGCCCGGACTCGAGCCACGCGTACGCGGTCGCCGCCAGAGCGAGGGCCACGAGCAGCAGCGAGAATCCTGCGTCGTCCGGCGCCATTGCCGTCCACGCCACCGCCGCCAGCGCCGCCGCGACGAGTGAGAGCGTGGCGAGCCTAGGCAGCAACACGCTCGGCCACCTCCCCTTCCCCCAGGTAGACGGTGCGATCGGCGACGGCGCCGGCGAGCTCGTGATCGTGGGTGATGAGCAACGTCGCCCGCTGTCCCGCCTCCTCGCGCAGCAACGCGGCCAGTCGGGCCCGTGCCTCCGGATCGACGCCGCGGGTCGGCTCGTCGAGCACCAAAACGTCGGGCTCGCAGGCGAGCACGGCGGCCAGCGCCAGCCGCTCGCGTTCGCCGCTCGACAGATCCCGTGGGTGACGCGCCTCGTAACCCGACAGTCCCACGTTCGCGAGCGCCCGGATTGCGGCGGCTCCGTCACGAGCGCCCAGCGCTACCTCGTCATCACAGCGTTCCCGGGCGAGATAGCGGCCCGGATCCTGCGACAGATACGCGGCACGGCCGACGCAGCTTCGTGTGCCGCGGTCGGGCTCGAGCAGCCCGGCGACGAGCTTGCCAAGCGTCGACTTCCCGCTGCCGTTGCCGCCGGTTACCGCGACGATCTCTCGTCGACGTAGCTCGAGACCGACGTCCGAGAGCACCGACTCGCCGGCTGCGTAGGAGAAGTGGACACCGTCGAGCATGAAGATGACGTCTGCGCCGCGGCGAACCGGGCCGCGCGGCAACGGGGCAACGACCGGGCTGCCGGCGACGATCGCACCGCGCTCGAGGCGGACGACCCGATCGCAGTAGACGCTGGTCCGGGCCACCCGGTGCTCGCTGATCACCACGGCCGTGCCTCGCTCGCGCGCGAGGCGCCGCACCAGCTCGAGCAGCGCCCGCGCACCGTCGGCGTCCAGCTGGGACGTGGGCTCGTCCAGCAGGAGCAGAGCCGGTTCCAGCGCGAGCGTGGACGCGAGGCAGACACGCTGCAGCTCCCCGCCGGAAAGCTCGGCCACCGCCCTCTGTGCCAGGTGCTCGGCACCCACCGCCTCCAGAGCAGAGAGCGCGCGTCGCTCGATCTCCCGAGGAGGTGCGCCCGAGTTCTCGATGCCGAACGACACCTCGGCCAGGACGCCGCCGAAGACGACCTGGTCCTCGGGATCCTGGAAGAGGGTGGCGACGGTGCCGGCGAGCTCGGCCGGGCGGGTCCGCCGGGTGTCGCGGCCGCCGATCTCGACGCTGCCTCCGAAACGGCCGCCGTGAAAGTGCGGCACGAGGCCGGCGAGCGCCCGGATGAGCGTCGTCTTCCCGCAGCCCGATCGTCCAGTGAGCAGAACGACCTCTCCCGGAGCCACGTCGAGCGACACGCCGGAGAGCGCCGGCCGGTCGGCACCGCCGTACGTGAACGTCAGCCCCCGTACCGTTGCTACAGCCACACTGCTCCCGCCACGAGCACCAGCGACGCCACGAGCGCCAGCCTGTCGAGCGACCGCCACCGCGGCGACGGCGTGCGCGTCGCACCGCCGCGGCCGTACCCGCGGGCCTCCATCGCCTCCGCGAGGTTCAGCGCGCGTTCCAGCGACCCGGAGACGATCGGGGACACGAGCCTTGCCCGGCCGCGAACGCCGACCACCTCCACCCCACGCCCGCGCAGCGCCTCCACGAGCCCGCGCACGTCGCGCTCGAGCGTCGGCACGAGTCTCGTCGCAAGCGCGACGACGAGAGTCGAGCGCCGCGCGAACCGCGCCGACCGCAAGAGCGCGTCGTGGTCGAGCAGCAGCGCGTACACGGCAAATGCGAGCGTCACGGCCGCCAGCCGGACCGCCTGGATCGCCGCACCGGCGAGTTCTTCCGTCGTCACGTCGAGCTGGCCGAGCACCGGCACCACGGGGCCGCTCCAGAGCACGTCCACGCCGTTCACGACGAGAAGCGGCGTTATCACGAGCACCGAGGCGGACGTGATCGCGCACCCGAGCAGGTACGGCCAACGGCGGGAGGCCGGCGCGCGCAGGCAGAGGCCGAACAGCACGGCGGCGATCGCGACCGGCACCTGCCAGTGGTCGGCGACCAGCGCGGCGGCCGCCAGCGCGACCAGCAGCGCCAGTGCCGGGGCCGGTCTCACGGCTCCAGCCCTTCGTACCGGTGCTCCGCCAGCGCGGGATCCTTGAGCAGCCGCTTGGCGTCCTCGAACGAGACTTGCAAGCGGACGGGCGAGCCCGCCGAGGCGTCCGGCGAGCGAAGCTCGGCGCTGAACGTGGCGGCGTCGTTCGTCACGACGAGCAGGTTCGCGTCCGGCGCGACGGGCACATCCACGAGCTCGACGCTCGCCGCGCCGATCAGGTGCGCGAGCCCGAGCGCAGTCCCCCGCATCTCCTCGGCCTGGAAGCGAACGACTGCACGTCTCGGCTTCCCGTCGTAGCCGTGGAGAAACGGCTCGGGGAAAGCGCCGACGACGACTGGCTCGCGCATGTCCTCCCCGGCCCAGGAACGGTAGTCCCACCAGAGCACGTCGCCTTCCCGCAGGCGGTACTCCGCGGCCCCGCGATCGGCTTCGACGCCGTTGACGAAGTAGAACCAGTCTCGCCTGGCGTCGGCGTCGCCGGCGACACCCTCGATCGACCGGACGAAACGGCCGCCGTAGCTCGTATCGACGTCCGCCTCGCTCCGCAATGCCTGCATCGCAGTCACGCCGGCAGGCACCGAGGTCGTCACCAGCACCTCGGCTCCGCGGTCGCGGGTCACCCACAGCGTCGCCTCGCCGCCGTCGCTGGATCCGGCGCAGCCGGCCAGCGCGGCGACGAGGCAGAGCAGTGTGAGCGACCGGCGGATCACCTGAGCGCGTTCGACCGCACCGTCCCGGGGGCCGTCGCTCGCACGAGGCTGCGATGAGGGCCAGGGCACGCGCGACCTCCCGGCATCGCCACGCGTCTCCCGTCGACACGAAGCGTCGCTGAAGTCGCCACGCCCTTCCCGGCATCGTCCCTTGCCACGACCCGGTAGCAGCCGTTTCCTTCGCGTCCCAGCTCGAGGGTCGGCGGCCCGCCCGATTGGCCGAACTTAGCCCAGTACCACAGGACGACGTCACCGTCCTTCACCGTCACCTGGTCGGCGCCGACCGGTGGCGATGCGCCGTTGACCTTGAACGCCCAGCCGCTCGATCCGGCGAGATCCTCGGGATACCGGCCGATCTGGTCGACGTACGGGCCGAATCCGGTCACTCTGATGTGGTAGTAGAACTCGCCGCCGATGCTGGCGGACTCGAGTGCGTCCATGACGGTCGTTGCCGATGCGCGAGGCTCTGCCGCGCCGAAGATCGTGCTGCTCTTGCCTTCGACACGCACGCGAACGACGGCGGCCGAGGCGGTGCCGACGATCGCGAGCACGAGTCCCGCGACCACGGAAAGCATGAGGGTACGTCGAAACACGAATCCTCCTTCCACGAGGGGTTCGAATCGACGGGCGGCAGGTCTTCTGACTCGGGGCTCCCTGCTCCACCGCCTTCCCAGCGTCAGCCAGTGGCGTGGTGGTGGCGCAGCGTCTCCCCTCACAGCGGCGGGACCGTCCCGGACTTGCACCGGGTTCCCTGACCCGCCCGCCTATGTCGGGAGCGAGCCTACCATTGCGTCGTGACACGCGTCCTCTCCGCGTGGCTGCCCGTCGTCGCCTGGGCCGCCTTGATCTTCACGCTGTCGTCGATCCCGGATCTCGGCACCGGCCTCGGCGGTTGGGACCTCGGGTTGCGAAAGATCGCGCATGCCGCGGAGTACGCCGTGCTCGGGGCTTTGCTGTTACGCGCCTTGGGCAAGGAGCTGCCGGCGGCCGCCATCGGCATCGCCTATGCCGTTACGGACGAGGTGCATCAGGCGTTCGTACCCGGCCGGCAAGGCGCCGTGCTGGACGTGCTCATCGACGCCGTCGGCGTGCTGATCGGCGTCTACGTGCTGGGGCGTGCGGTGCGTAGAGTCATCGCGTGACCAGCCGTACCGCTGTCGCCGTCGACCTCGACGCCGTCTTCGGGGACACCGAGCCGCTCTGGCGAGCATGGCTGCAGGATGCGCAGCGCCGCTACCGCGTCGAGCTCGACGACGCAGCCGACGAGGCCACGCTCGACGCCGCTGTCGGCAACTGGCGCGTGTTGCTGACGCGGTTCGCAGAGGATCATGCCCGCGTCTATCTGCGGCCGGATGCGACCGCCAACGCCGAGCTCCGCCGGTTGGCCGCGGCGGGCGTCAGCGTCGGCGCCTTTACACCCAAGCCCGAACCGCTTGCACGAGTTGCCGCGGCGCACCTCGGCGTCGCTCGCCGTCTGGAGCGGCTCGAGGCGGGGCCGGGCGCCTTCGAGCGCCTGCTCGACGCTCTCGGCCGCGACGCGGTCGTCGTGGGCTCGCTCGCCGAGCTGCAGTCCGTCTAACGGGCCAGACGGTAGATGGCGCCTTCGTGGGAGACGAGGTACAGCTCGCCTCGGGCGCCCTCGCCGAAGGACGTGAGGCTGCTCACGTCGAAGGGCTCGCGCCGCACACCGGTGGCCTTGCCATCGACCACCTTCAGGCTCCACACCGTCCCCGAGCAGTAGTCGCCGAAGAAGTAGCGACCGACGGCAGCCGGCACGGCGCTGCCCCTGTAGACGTAGCCACCCGTCACCGAGCAGCCTTCGCCGTGGCCGTACTCGAAGATGGGGAACACGAGTGGCGTCGGCGGATCGAGCTCGACATCGCTCTCAAATGACCGACTGCCCTCGTAGCGCGCCCAGCCGAAGTTCGCGGGCGGCGCGCCGCGCGGTCGGAAGTCGATCTCCTCGATCGCGTTTTGACCGACGTCGCCGATATACAGGTCACCCGCCTTGCGATCGAATGCGAACCGCCACGGATTGCGAAGCCCGTAGCCGGCGACCTCCCAGTTGACAGCAAGCGGGTTCGAACGCAAGAGCTTCGCGAGCCTGGCTCGCGGGTTCTGGCCGTTGTTCTGCGGGTCGCCGCCGCTGCCGCCGTCACCCATGCCGACGTACAGCTTTCCGTCAGGCCCGAACTGGATCTGGCCGCCGTTGTGATTGGCATATGGCTGGCGGACGAACAGAAGCTCGCGAGCGGTGCCAAGCCGTGCCGTGCGGCCGTTCGACCGGAACTCGACGACCCGGGTGTGGCCGCTGAGGTCCGTGTAATTGACGTAGAAGCGCCGGTTCTTCGCGTAGCTCGGGTGGAACGCCATGGACAGCAGCCCCTGCTCGGACGAGTCGGCACCGACGCGGCTGCGGATGTCGAGGAACATGCGTCGCTTGCCCCTTTCGAGCACGAGGATGCGGCCCACCTGTTCGACGACGTATATGCGCGTGGGCTCGCTCGGCGTCGCAGCGACGTACACAGGCGCGTCGAACCCGCCGGCGACCCGGACGATGCTCAGCTGCTGGCGCTCATTGGCCGCCCCGGCGACGGCCGGAAGGGCTACGAGCAGGGCGAGCGCGGCTAGCGACCGAGCAGTGCGTGGCGTAGCTCTTCCTCCCGGCCCGGCTGCAGCAGACCGAGCACCTGGTCACCGTTCTCGAGCACGAGATCCCCGTCGTTCAGACGCGCTTCGCCGTCGCGGACAACGGCGATCAGCCGAGCGCCCTCAGGGAGCTTGACGCGGGACACCTCCTTGCCGAGGCACGGAGAGCGCCCATCGATCTGCACCTCCACGATCTCGAGGTTCTCCTTGCGCAGCTCGACGAGATGGACGAGCCCGTGCTCGGGCACCTCGTGGACGACGAGCGCGAGCAGGCTCGACGTGGCGCAGACCGTGGGACCGATGCCCAGTAGGTCGAAGTGCTCCTGGTTCCGCGGATCGTTGACGCGGGCCACGACCTTCGGTACGCCGTACTTCTCGCCGGCGAGCTGACAGATGATGATGTTGTCCTCGTCGTCGCCCGTTGCCGCGACGAGGATGTCGGGCGGCCTTGCGATCCCCGCCTGCTCGAGGACGAAGAGCTCCGTGCCGTCCCCGGGCTGCACCTGGTGCTCGAACTCCTGCTCGAGCCGCTCGAAGCGGTCGCGGCGCTGCTCGATGAGCGTCACCTCGTGGTCCATCGCGATCAAGCTGCGCATGAGATTCGCGCCCACCTTCCCACCACCGACGACGATGATGTACATCAGGCGGGCGCCGTCTCGTACGTGAGCACGGCTTCGATCAACGCGCGAATCGCCCTCGACGTCGGGCAGATCGTGCGCAGGCCCATGGTGTCGTAGAACGTCGCGCGGCCGGGATCGAGCACACGCACGACGACGTTCGCCACGCCGAACCGCTTCTGCGCGATCTGGGCGACTACGAGGTTCGTGTTGTCGCCGTCCGTGGCGACGATTACGGCGTCGGCGTCCTCCATTCCGGCCGCACGCAGCACCTCGATGTCCATCCCGTGGCCGACGACGAACCCGCCACTCCAGCTCTCACCGAGCCGCTGGAGCGCCTCCTCCTTCTCGTCCACGGCGCATACGTCCCAGCCTTCTGTCTGCAGCGCTTTCGCGCTCGACGAGCCGACCCGCCCGCAGCCGATGACCACAGCCTTCATCGCGCGCAGAGTAGCTTCACGCGGAAGGCCTGGGAGGGTCTGGCGGAACGGTGCTCGTCGCCGGGGCGCGCTGGAGATTGTGATGCAAGGACGCAGGGAGCCCGCGTGCTAGTAAGTACGTGGGCGACCGAGGACGCCGCAGCGCGGCCTCCAGCGTGATTCCGGCGGCACAGTCACTGTTTCGCCAGACCCTCCTAGGTCGTGTCTTCCGCGAGCACCGACTCGGGGAAGGCGACCACAAGAACCTCGCAAGGAGCGTTGCGCAGCACGTACTCGACGGTGGGCGAGAAGAAGCGGGACTGCCTGCGCCAGCGCGGCGCCGAGCCGAGCACGATCAGGTCGACGTCCTGCGCCGTCGCCTGGCGCACGATGGCCTCGCCGATCGCGCGGGCGCGCACGGTGCTGCCGCGGACGACGACGCCGTGGTCCTCACCGAGGAGACGGGCCTCCTCGAGCGACTCCACCGCACGTTCCTCCTCGGCGACGTCCACCGGCGCATCGAGGCTCTTCGAAAGCGGCAGGCGCAGAACGTGGAGCGCCTCCACCTCCGAGCCCCGTTCCTGCGCGAGATTCACCGCCGTTGCGACCATCTCCTCGCCGATCAGCCCGAGCTTCATGGGGACGAGGATCTTCGACAGCGCCCGCTCGGCCAGCTCCGCCTGCTCGTCCGGCGAGATCACGCGCTGCATCAGCCCTTCCCCACGATGTCGGCGGACGAGGCCGTAGATCGCGAGCCCCGCTACGAGCCAGATCGGCCCCGCATACCGCGCTCCAGGGTGCGTGATCATCGCCGCAACCCAGACGGCAAGGGTCAGCACCAGACCGATCACTGCCGGGACCGGGACATCCGCCCCGCCGACACGGACATTCCCCGGGACACGGTAGGGACGCTCGAGCTCACGCTCCGTGAAGCGCAGCCGGATCACCGCGAGCTGCGCCGCGGCGAACGCAAGCAGGACCCCGAAGCTGAACAGCGCGGCGAGGAATGCAACCTCGTCGTCGACGGCCGCGGTGATCGCGATCAGTCCTCCTGCCGCGATGACGACGACCGACGCCAGCGCCGAAGGCGAGATCAGCGTGCGCCTGCCGAGGCGGCCGAACGTGCGGGGGAGCTGTCCGTGCTCGCCCAGCGAGTAGGCGAGGCGACCGAAGCCTGACACGGACGTGGTCGCCGCGGCGAGCAGGATGAGCGCGCCCGAGATGCCCACGAAGACGCGCAGAGCGTCCGCAAGCATCGGCGAGAGGTCCTCTCCGAGCACTTCGACGATGCCGAGCAGCGGCGCGAAGAGCCACTCTTCGCCGAGACCGGTCTCGCCGTTCGAGACGGGAAACGCCGAAAGCCCAACCACCGCGATCGCGATGTAGAGCACCACGACGACGCCGATCGCGCTGAACAGGCTGCGCGGAATGTCGATCCCAGGCCGGCGCGCCTCCTCGGCGAGGTTGGCCACCGTCTCCAGGCCCGTGTACGCGAGCATCGCGAGCGGCAGGGCAAACGCCAGCTCGGACCAGCTCGGGGCCGAGCCGATCTCGACACCCCGCGTCAGGGCGTCCGGAGAGAAGAGCAGGGCAAAGCCGAGCACGATGACCAGCAGCTGCGTCACGAGGTCGAGCACCGCCACGCCGATTCCGGCCGTGTAGAGACCAGGTCGCCGGAACAGGCGCACGACGGCGATGGCGCCGATCGCGGCCACACCGACGACGACGTCCCACGGGTGTCGTTGCAGAGCGTCGATCTCCAGCGCCCCACCGAGGTAGTGCGGCAGGAAGAGCGCGGAGAGCATGATGACGATGACGTAGTCGAGGAACAGCACCCAGCCGGTGCAGAAGCCCGCAAAGTCGTTGAAGGCCTTGCGCACGAGCGTGGCCGCCCCGCCGGTCTCCGGGATCGCCGTGATGCCCTCCGCGTAGGAGAGGGCGACCACGAGGAAGAGCAGCCCCGTCAGCAGCAGCACCTCGGGCGTGAGCCCGAGCGCGTGGCCGGCGATGATGCCCAGCGCGAAGTAGATCGACGACGCGACCTCGCCGTAGGCGACCGAGAACAGCGTCGGGGCGCCGAGGACTCGCTGGAGCGCGGGCAGCTTCCGTGCCATCAGCTCCTCCCCTGCCTCGTGCGCAAGAGGTAGAGCCGCCCCGCGCCGAGCCCGATGAACAGGATGCCGAGCAGATAGCCGACGCCGCCTCCGGCACGCGCAGTCTGCACCAGCAGCGCGATCCCGAGGCCGATCAGGATCGCGGCGAACACGAGCACGACGCGGGCGGGCATCAGGCCACCGCTCTCTTGGCGGCGGCGATCATCACGCGGCGGTTGGCGTTCCGGAGCACGTAGTCGGCCGTCTTGCCGAAAATCGCGCTCGTGCGCGTGTGGTGCGGGCGGCGCGGCGCGCCCATGACCACGATCTCGGCGTTCCGCCGTTCCGCCTCGGCCACGATCTCGGCTCCCGCGTGGCGGCCGCGAACCACGCGCTCGACGACCCGCACGCCGTAGAGGTCACCGACGTCGTGCGCCTCGTCGAGGAGGTCGTCGGCGAGCGCCTCCTGTTCGGGCAAGTCGGCGTGGAGCGGCAGCTCGAGCGGCACCACGATTACGCGCAGGGCGACGATCGTCGACCGCCGCTCGGCAGCGAGCCGTGCCGCCAAATGCATCGCGTCGCGCGCCTGCTCGCTCGCCACGATGGGCACGACGATCGCCCGATACTCGAGCGCCATGGCAGGGCCGAGCACAGGCGGCGCCTTCACGGTCTCTGCCAGGGGCATCCGCACGACACGGCGGCGATAGACGATGTAGCCGATGAGCCCGGCGACCATCCAGGCGAGCCCCACCCACCTCGTCTCCGCGTTCTGGACGACGATGACGACGAACGAGATCCCGGTGGCGATCCCGCCCAGCACCGCGAACAGCGGCCAGTCGACGGAGCCCAACCGGAGATTCGGACGCGCCCGGTACGGATCCTCTTCCTCCGCCGGCTTCATGCGCAGCTTCACGATCGACGCGTGGGCGACGGTGAACGACAGCGTCGCGCCGAAGGAGTAGAGCGAGCCGACAAACGTCGTGTCCCCGGGCAGGATGACGAGGATCGGCGCCACACCCGCGAAGACGACGATCGAGAGCCACGGAGTCTTGAACCGAGGATGGAGCCGGCGGAAGACCTCGGGCATCTGCCGGTACGTCGCCATCGAGTACGTGATGCGCGAGGCGCCTATGACGCCCGCGTTCGTGGCCACGATGAGGATCGTGGCGGCGAGGATGCCGACGTAGATCTGGAGCCCGTCGAGCGCCAGGCCGGTGACGCCGAGGTTGTCCACGACGCCGAGGATCGGGTCGTTCGCGTAGCCGCCCTCCTCCGGCGGAAGGGCGAGCAACGTGGTCAGCTCGCCGTCGATCATCTGCACGGGCATTGCCGACAGCGCGACGAGCGGCAGCGTGAAGTAGATGGCGAAGACGGCGCCGGCAACCCACTTGTACGCCGCGGGCACCGTGCGTGCGGGATCGCGAGCCTCCTCCGCGAGGTTCGACACGGTTTCCACTCCGGTGTAGGCCAGCATCGCGATGGGGATTGCAATGGCGAACTGAGACCACGTTGGCGCCACCCCCCAGTGGATGTTGTCGGCGATCACGTCGGGGCTAAAGACGAGGATGAAGCCGAGGATCACGAGCAGCACCTGGGTGGCGAAGTCGACGACAGCCAGTGTCACGCTCAGCTTCGCCGCTTCCTGGACGCCGACGATGTTCAGCGCGACGAGCACGACGATGACGATCGCCCCGCCGACTATGTCGCCCGGGTTCTCGCGCAAGGGCTCCCAGAAGACGGACAGGTAGTGCGGCACGAAGAACGCCGAGGTGGCGACGGTGACGATGTAGACGAGCATCTGGGCCCAGGCGGCGCCGAAGCTCACGACCTCGTTGAAGGCGTGGCGAGCGAAGCTCGAGGAGCCGCCGGCCTCCGGGTACCGCACCGTGCCCTCCGCGTAGGTGGCCGCCGTCGCCGCGAAGATGATCCCGGCGATGACGAAAACGAGCGGCGTCAGTCCCAGGGCGTAGACCGCGGTCAGGCCCAGCGCGTAGTAGATCGAGGAGCCGACGTTGCCGTACGCGGTCGCGAAGAGCGCCGGTGTGCCGAGCACGCGTTCGAGGCGATGCTCCCGGCGCCGGCGTCCAGCCACCGGGGCACTCTACGCACGGACTCGGAGCGAAGGCTAGCCTCCTGCCCGGAGGGTATGGCGAAACAGTGACTGTGCCGCCGGAATCACGCTGGAGGCCGCGCTGCGGCGTCCTCGGTCGCCCGCGTACGTCCAGTACGCGGGCTCCCTGCGTCCTTGCATCACGACCTCCAGCGCGCCCCGGCAACGAGCACCATTCCGCCATACCCTCCTAGCGATGCGGGTCTTCGTCATCGGTGCCGGTCAGGTCGGCTCGACGATCGTCGAGGCGCTCCACCACGAGCACGCGGTGACGGTGTTCGACATCGATCCTGCGCGGCTGACCGCGCTCTCGTATCGCTTCGATGTGATCACCGTCGAGGGGAACGGGGCAAGCCGTGCGGCGCTCAGCGATGCTGGGATCGCGCACGCTGACCTCGTCATCGCGTGCACGTCGCAGGACGAGCCGAACATCATCGCCGCGATGCTGGTTCGAAAGCTCGCACCACACGCCCAGACGATCGTCCGTACGTCGAACCTCGAATACCTCGAGCTATGGCGGGAGCGGCAGCTGGACGTCGACTTCGTCGTGTCGTCCGAGCTCGAAGCGGCTCACGCGGTCACGACGACGATCGGTGTCCCCGCCGCGCGTCAGACGGACGTCTTCGCAGAGGGGCAAGTGCAGATCGTCGAGTTCGACGTCGAAGAGGTCGCGAGCTCGGACGTGGTGGGCCCGCCACTGAATGAGGCAAGGTTCCCGCCCGACTCGAAGGTCGCGAGCATCATCCGCGAGGGCGGCCTCATCCTGCCGCGCGGAGTCGAGTCGATCCGTGTCGGCGACCGCATCGTCGTCATCGGCTCTCCTACGGCTGCCCGTGCCTGGAGCAGCCTGATGACCCCGGGCCGGGGACGCAGCGTCGACGACGTCGTCATCTACGGCGCCGGGCGGGCGGGTCTCGCCATTGCACGCATGCTGCTCGGGCAGGGCATCGGCGTCCGGCTGGTCGAGCCCTCCGCCACCCGCGCGCGCCTCGTGGCCGAAGAGCTCTCTGACGCACGTGTCTACGAAGCGACGGGGCTCGATCCGGACTTCCTCGAGCGAGAGCGCATCGGAGGGGCGGCGGCCGCCGTGTTCGCGATGCGCGACGACGCGAAGAACCTCTACGCAGCAACGCTCGCCAAGCTCCACGGCGTCGGCTTCACGATCGGGATCGTTCACGAAACGGCGTCGTCGGAGGTGTTCGAACGGGCCGGCGTCGACGTCGCGGTCAATCCCCGGCTGCTGACGGCTGAAGAGATCGTTCGCTTCGCGCACGACCCCCGTACCCAGCAGGTGGCGATGCTCGAGGGCGACCGCTACGAGATCCTCGACATCACCACAAGGCCGGAGAGCCCGCTCGTAGGGCGCCGCTTCCGCGACCTGCCGATGACGGGAGCTCTCATCGGCGCGATCGTGCGCGACGGCCGCGCGATCTTTCCGCATGGTGACGACGTGCTCCTGGCCGGAGATCGCGCCATCCTCTTCACAGAGTCGAAACGCGTGACCGAGGTCGAGCGCACGCTGTGAGCGCCGTGCGTGGCGGGCCGCCCCCGGCCGCCAAGGCTCGGCTCGGCGTCGACATAGCGGCGGCGCTCAACCTCGTCGGAGCGCTCACGAAGTACCTGAGCGTCGCAGCGCTCTTCCCGTTCGCCGTCGCCATCGGCTACTCGGAGCGCTTCTGGCCATACCTCGCGGCCGGCGCGGTTGCGGCGGGGGTGGGCTGGGCACTCGAGTTCGTCACTCGCGGCAAGGAGCGTGTGGGTATCCGCGAAGGCTTTCTCGTCGTCTCGCTCACGTGGATCGTCGCAGCCGGCTTTGGTGCGCTGCCGTATCTCTTCTACGGCGAAGCGCCCCTGAACACGCCGATCAACGCGTACTTCGAGGCAATGTCCGGCTTCACGACCACCGGGGCCAGCATGGTCGCCGCGCCGGAGGAGCTGCCGCGCTCGTTGCTCATGTGGCGCCAGTTCACGCAGTGGCTCGGCGGCATGGGCATCATCGTCCTCGCGCTGGCCGTGCTGCCTCGGCTTCGGGTCGGCGGCAGGCAGCTCTTCGAGTCGGAGCTGCCCGGGCCGGAGCTCGAGCCGCTGGCGACGTCCATCCGCGATACCGCACAGCGGCTCTGGCTTCTGTACATCGCCCTGACCGGCGTTCTCGTCCTGACACTCTCGATCTTCGCCTGGACGGGTGCCGACGACGCGATGAGCGTCTATGACGCCTTCGGGAACGCTTTCACCACGCTTCCCACGGGTGGCTTCGGCGTCCGCGGCACCTCGATGGCGGAGTTCGGCGCGGCCTCTCAATGGGTCATTGCGCTGTTCATGCTCCTGGCCGGTGTGAACTTCGCCCTGCTCTATCGCGCGTTCGTCCGCGGTGACGGCCGCGCGGCGGCCCGCGATGACGAGTTCCGGCTCTACCTCGCATTGCTCGCGGTCGGCTCGGCGATCCTGCTGCTCGAGCTCCTGAGTGAGGGAATCGAGGGCGGCGAGGAAGCGATCCGCCACTCCGTCTTCCAGGCCGTGTCGATCATGACGACGACAGGTTTCGCATCGACCGACTTCACCTTCTGGACGACGCTGACCGCGATGACGCTCGTCGGGCTCATGTTCGTGGGCGGCTCTGCGGGGTCGACCAGCGGCTCGATCAAGGTCGTGCGCCACCTGTTCGTGGGCCGCATGTTGCGCCGTGAGCTCGTACAGACTGTCCATCCCGAGCTCGTCCAGCCCATCCGCCTCAATCGCGTCGCGGTGGACGAGCGCACCCTGCGCGCGATCATGACGTTCGTGCTCCTCTACGTCGGGCTGTTCGTCGTCGGCGCAGCCGGCCTCGCCATCGAGTCTGCTCGCCTGGGACACGACCTGACGCCCTTCGGGGCGATAGCCGCCGCTGCGACGACGCTCGGCAACGTCGGCCCAGGCTTCGGCTTTGCCGGGCCCTACGGCTCGTTCGAGCCGTTCAGCAACCTCTCGAAGGTGATCATGATCGGCCTGATGTGGCTCGGCCGGCTCGAGATCATCCCGGTGGTGGTGCTGCTGAGCCGTAACTACTGGCGCGCCTAAGCGCAAGGCAGTCGGCCCCGCACCATCGCTGGCTTGCAAGCGGTGCCAGGCACCAGTTTCGTGTCTGGTTCAACTTTGTGCCAATAGTGTTGCTGCGCGTTCCGAACGGTCGAGCGGCCCCTATTGTCGATGCATGGGCCGCCCGCATCGCGTTCTCCTCCCCGGAGGCGTCTACCACGTCACCGCACGGGGCACCGGCCCGATCGAGATCTATCGCGACGATGACGATCGCCGCTGCTTCATGCGCAGACTCGTGACGGTGGAGAGGCGCTTTTCGTGGATCCGGCGCGCTCTCTGCTTGATGGGCACGCACTATCACCTGCTCGTCGAGACACCCGAGCCGAACCTCTCGGCCGGAATACACCAGCTCAACGGCCTCTACGCAAGGCTGTTCAACATCCGGCACGGTCGTGTCGGCACGCTGTTTCAGAGCCGCTTTCACGCCTCCATCGTCGCGACGGACGAACACATGGAAGCCGCCGCGCAGTACATCGCCGCCAATCCGGTCCGAGCAGGCATCTGCACGCGCCCCGAGGACTGGCCGTGGACCTGGAACCGGTCCGACCCGGCTTAGCCGTGAATCGAGGCGATGAGCGGGATGATGAGAATGGCGACGAGGTTGGTGATCTTGATCATCGGGTTGATCGCCGGCCCTGCCGTGTCCTTGTAGGGATCGCCGACCGTGTCACCGGTGACGCCGGCCGCATGTGCCTCCGAGCCCTTGCCGCCGAAGGCGCCGTCCTCGATGAGCTTCTTCGCGTTGTCCCAGGCCCCGCCGCCGGAGGTCATCGCGATGGCCAGGAAGATGCCGGTGACGATCGTCCCGATGAGGAGGCCGCCGAGCATCTCCGGCTTCATGATCCCGACGACGATCGGGAACACGATGGGGATGAGCGCCGGTGCCAACATCAGCCGGATCGCCCGCCCGGTGACGATGCTCACGGCGCGCGAGTAGTCCGGCCGTGACGTCCCCTCCATGATCCCGGGATCCTCTCGGAACTGGCGGCGCACCTCCTGCACGACCTCGCCGCCCGCCTGCCCCACGGCGGTCATCGCCAGCGACGCGAAGAGGAACGGCATCAGCCCGCCGATGAAGAGCCCGGCGATCACCCATGGGTCGGTCAGCGAGAAGAACACGGTGAGGCCTTCCTCACCGAGACCACGAACGTACTCGTCGAAGAGGATCAAGGCCGCGAGGCCTGCGGAGCCGATCGCGTAGCCCTTCGTCACCGCCTTCGTCGTGTTGCCGACGGCGTCCAGCGGGTCGGTGACCGCGCGTACGGACTCGTCGAGGTCGGCCATCTCCGCGATCCCGCCGGCGTTGTCCGTCACCGGGCCGTAGGCGTCGAGGGCGACAATGAGGCCAGTCATCGAGAGCTGCGCCATGACGGCGACGCCGATCCCGAACAGGTCTTGGCCGGCCGCGTAGTAGGAGCCGATGATGCCCGCTGCGATGACGATCACGGGCAAGGCCGTCGCCTGCATTCCCCACGCGAGCCCGGAGATGATGTTCGTCGCGTGCCCGGTCTGCGATGCCTCGGCGATCGCCTGCACCGGACGCCATCGAGTGCCCGTGTAGTACTCGGTGATGGCGACGAGGGCGAACGTTACGGCCAAGCCGATTAGCGCAGGCCCGTACAGCTGCCAAAAGTCGAACTTCCCGTCGTCGAAGGCCAGCGTCACGGGGATGAAGCCGATGGCCGACAGCACCGTCGCGACGATGATCGCCTTGTAGAGGGCGTTCATGATCGAGCCGTCGCGGCCGATGCGAGCGAAGAACGTTCCGATCACCGAGGCGAGGATCGACATGCCGCCGATCGAGAGCGGGAACAGCCAGAGCTCGCTGGTCGGGAACGCTGTGGCGAGCAGCATCACGGCCACAGCGGTGACCGCATACGTCTCGAAGAGGTCGGCAGCCATGCCGGCGCAGTCGCCGACGTTGTCGCCGACGTTGTCGGCGATGACAGCCGGGTTCCGCGGGTCGTCCTCCGGGATGCCCGCCTCGATCTTGCCCACGAGGTCGGCGCCGACGTCGGCCGCCTTCGTGAAGATGCCGCCGCCGAGCCGCGCGAAGACGGAGATGAGGGAGCCACCGAACGCGAGGCCGATCAGGTCGTCGATCGCCGAGTCAGAGCTGTTGCCTAGCCAATCCGTGAGCACCCAGTAGTAGCCCGCGACGCCGAGCAAGCCCAGGCCCACGACCAGGAGTCCCGTGACAGAGCCTGCCTTGAAGGCGATGTCCAGTGCCGGAGATACGCCGCGCTTCGCAGCCTCCGCGGTGCGCACGTTCGAACGCACCGCCACGTTCATCCCGATGAAGCCCGCGGCGGCGGAGAAGACGGCGCCGATGAGGAACCCGATCGCCGTTCCCCAGCCGAGCTGGTTGTAGAAGCCGAGGATGAGGAACGGGACGACCGCCACGATGGCGATCGTCGAGTACTGCTTCTTGAGATACGCGGCCGCGCCCTCCTGGACAGCGCGCGCGATCTCCTGCATGCGCTCGCTACCCGCGGGCTGCTTCAGCAGCCACCACGTCAGGTAGACGCCGTAGCCGATCGCAACTGCGGCGCAGACGAGCGCGAACAGCACGGCGTGGTCTATGAAGAAGCTTGCGACGAGCAAGGCCGCAAGACCCTAACGAAAGCTCGGAACCGCTGTCTCCTCGACCTGCTCCGCGTAGATCGCCTCGAGTGTCGCCCCTTCCTCGTGCCTGGCGATCTGCCGCTCGGCGGGGTTCGCTGCAGGCACCTTGAGATACGGCGTCACGCCGAGCTCGTCGGCGACGGGGAGCATCCACTCCGCCAGCTCCTCGAGCGCCGCGCGCGCGGGACGGACGCGGAGAGAGTCGAGATCGATCAGCTCACCGGAGAGGCCGTTGCGGATAGCCCGCCAGGTGTTCTCCTCGATCATGCGCTGCGGGTGGTCGGGCAACGGCTCGCCCTCGTCGACCGCGCGCGCGATACGGGCCGTCAGCCCGTAGGCGAACGCTGCGAGCGACTGCGCCTCCTCCACCCGGGGCTGGCCGTCGCAGATGCGGATCTCGATCGTCGGATACGCGAGGTGCGGCCTGACGCTCCACCACAGCTGCGTGTGCTCCGTGATCGAGCCCGTCTCGTAGAGCGTGCGCAGGTACTCCTCGAAGCCGCCCCAGCCGTCGTACGCGTCAGGGACTCCGCAGCGCGGGAACATGCGCGTGAAGATCTGCGTACGCGCCGAGTGGAGGCCCGTGGAGACCGCCTCGACGAACGGCGAGGACGCCGACAGCGCGAGCAGCTCGGGCAGGAAGCGGCGCAGCCCGTTGTGGACGGCAATCGCCCGGTCGGCGCCGCGGATCCCGACGTGCACGTGCAGCCCGAACGAGTTGTTGCGCCAGACGACATACCGGAGGATCTCGTCGTTGCGGCGGTAGTGCGGCGTGTCGATGATGTGCTGGTCCTGCCAGCGGCTCCAAGGGTGCGTCCCGGTCGCGCCCAGACGCACCCCGTGGGCGTCGGCGAGCTCGAAGAGCTGCCGGCGCCGCTCGACCACGAGGGCTGCTGCGTCTGGGAACGTCTCGCAGCGGCCGGTGCGCACCTCGACTTCGGACGAGATGAGCTCGCCCACCAGATGCTCTTCCACCGCCGTGCCGCGCGCGGCCGCCTGCAACTCCTCGAAGTGGTCGGCGAGCTCGAGCGTTTCCGGCTCGAGCAGCGCGAACTCTTCCTCGACGGCGAGCGTGAAATCCCGGCCGCCGTCGAAGGCCTCGCGCGCGCCGGCGAGCAGCTCCGGCCAGGCAACTGTCTGCGCTTCACCCATTGAAGCGGAACGCTACTGGAACGGTTCTAGCAGGCGGCGCGCGACGCTTTCCCACGACCAGCGCTCGACGGCGACGCTGCGCGCCGCGACTCCGAGCTGTCTCCGTTCGTCCGCCGGCAGCGCCAGCAGGTCGTGGAGCTTCTCCTGCAACTCGACCGAGTCGCCCTGCACGAACGAGGCCAGCTCGCGGTGCTGGGCGCCGTATGCCTCCTCCAACCCTGCCGCCACCTCCGCGAGGCCCGAGTGCCTGGCGACGATGGGCGGGCAGGCGGCTGCAGCGGCCTCCGCGGCGACCATGCCGAAGGCCTCGGGGAAGATCGACGGCACCACCACTGCGTCGGCGAGAGGGATCAGGTGGACGAGATGGCGGTGCTCCAGCTGCCCCGTGAACAAGGTTCGCAGCGGTGCCAGCTGCTCGAGCCGTTCGCGATAGTCGCCGAAGCCGACGATCACAGCCCTCGCGTCGAGCCCGTGCAGCGCCTCGAGGAGCAAGTGAACGCCCTTGTTGTAGAGGAGCTTGCCGAAGTAGAGGACGGTGGGCTTTTCCCCTTCGAGGAATCGCTCGAGCCGCTCGGCGTTGCCCTCGTCGGGAAGCCGCTCGTTGGCGTTGCCCGGGTTGGGCGGATCGCGACGGCACTCGTCGAGCAGATCGCCAAGCGCCTCGCCGCGCGGCTGCGGCGTGAACTCATCGACGTCGACGCCCGGCGGCACCTCGTACACGCGCTCGAACGGGCCGACGACGTCCTCCAGAACCTGGCGGATGTGGTCGGAGCCCACGAAGACGGCTTCTGCCGGCGCCAGCGCGGCACGCGCGGCTTCGGCCAGCTCGCTGCGCCCACGAATCGAGTACTCGAGCTCGGAGCCGTGCGCCTTGACCGCGAACCGTGCACCGGCCGCGGCTCCTACCGCCCCGCCTGGCAGCACGTGATTGCAGAAGACCAGATCGGCCGGCAGGCGTTCGCTGATCGCCGCCGCGTTCGCGGCCACGTACCTGTCGAGCTCCAGTGGAGTCAGATCGTGGAGCAGCCGCGGCTCGAGGCCCTCGTACGCGTCGAGCACGAACACCGGCAGCGTGCCGCCCGGCAGCTCCGGACGTACCACGTCCGCCCCGCCGAGGTCGAACCGATCGGGCTCGCGTTCCTGGCAGAAGACCGTGACCTCGTGCCCCGCCCGGCCCCAGGCCCGCGCGACTGCCTGCGTGTAGACGTTCGAGCCGGTGCCCGAAAGGAGGTACCCATGCCAGAGCAAGATGCGCATGCGGCGAGCTTACGCCCGTCCAGCGAAGCGTCCCCTAAGGAGGGGGCTCGCGGGGGAACCATGGGTTCACCCGCGTCTTGTTCACTCGATCGAAGGAGCATTCTCACCCGCGCAGGTGAGCGCGTGCGGTGACGAAAGCGCCGACACTCTCTGGAGCAGCACAGAAGCATCGTCCGCCGGCCGTCGCAGGCAGCGGCGGACGCCAGGACTCCTCGTCCGTGGGTCGCAGACGGGGAGCGCTCAGGCCGGCCGGGGGTCTCTGACCTCCCGGCCGAGCCCCATCAGCCACGGCCAAAGCGGCCATGGCCGAGTGCCTGGCACTGAGGTGTGCCAATTCTGTGCCGATTGCTCCACAGGGAGCCCGGCGTATTCGGCCGATTACGCGAGGTGGAAGTAGAGCGCGTGCAGCAGCTCGACGGCGGGGTTCGACGTATGCACCTGGACGTCCGTGGGGACGTCCAGCAGCGCTTCGGAGTAGTTGAAGATGATCTTCACGTCGGCGCTGATGAGCTCGTCCGTCGCCGACTGCGCGGCATCCGCGGGCACGGCGATGACGCCCACGACGATGCTCTTCTCCCGGACTACGCTGCCGAGCGTCGAGGCATCGAGCACGGTGACCGAGCCGATGTCACGGCCGACGAGCTCGGGATCCTTGTCGAACACGGCGGCGATGTTGATCCCGTGCTCGGCGAAGATCGGCGAGCTTGCGATCGCCTGGCCCAGGCGGCCGGCGCCCACGAGGGCGATGTTGTGCTGGCCCTGGGTGCGCAGGATCTTGCGAATCTCGGCGAGCAACCCGTCGACCGAGTAGCCGACGCCGCGCTTGCCGAACTTCCCGAAGGCGGAGAGATCGCGCCGGATCTGCGTCGCGTTGATGTTCGTGTAGTCGGACATCTCCTGCGAGGAGATCCGCTCCTTGCCCATCTTCTTGGCCTGGGTGAGCACCTGCAGGTACCGGCTCAGCCGCGCCGCCACACCCACTGTCACGCGATCGGACACCAGCTCTCCTTGTATCGAGGTTTGTGACACGAGGCGGCCATTCTGCCACCCATGCCCATCGGGATGCGGCAGTACAGCGGCTAACTGTTCGTGCGCAACTTTGTGGCAGACGGGGGAACCCATGGTTCCCCCGTGGACCCCCTCCTTGCCGCGTTGGTTCAGTCGCCAAAGGCGAAGCCGAGCAAAGCCCGGCTTCGCGCCCCCTGCCTCGTCACGTACGAGCTCGGGCGAGTCGGCGCCGGAACCCCGCCTCGTCGACGAAGTACGTGAACGCGCGCTGGCCGTCGATCTCGACTACGGGCAGCCACTCGCGGTACCGGGTCTCAAGCGCGGCGTCGCCGGAAATGTCGACCTCTTCCAACTCGAACGGCTCGTCCGCGGCCACCGCGACCAGCGTCTCGCGGGCGCGCTCGCACAGATGGCAGCCGGCCGCGTGGTAGAGGACGACCTTCGTTACGGGTAGAGACCTCTGGTCGTCGTGGCCTCGGCCACCCGCAAGACGGCGCAGCCGTACGCGGCCATTCGCATGCTCAGCTTTCGCCGCTCGCGCAGCTGCCACGTCTCGTGGAATGCCTTCTGGACGATGTCGTGAAGGTTCGAGTTCACCTCGTCCTCCTTCCAGAAGTACTCCTGCAGGCCCTGGACCCACTCGAAGTAGGAGACGACGACGCCGCCGGCGTTGGCGAGCACGTCCGGGAGGATGAGCACACCACGGTCCTCGAGGATGTCGTCGCCGGCCGGAGTCGTCGGGCCGTTGGCGCCCTCGAGGATGATCGCCGCCTTGACCTTGTCGGCGTTCTCTTCGGTGATGACCTGCTCCAGCGCGCTCGGGGCGAGGATGTCGCAGTCCAGGAGCAGCAGCTCCTCGTTCGTCACCGGCTCCGTGCCCTTGTGGCCGGTCAGCGAGCCGGTCTCCTCCTTGTAGGCGATGGCGGCGGGAACGTCGATGCCCTCCGCATTGAAGACGCCGCCGGAGGAGTCGGACATCGCGATCACCTTGGCGCCGTTCTGGTGGCAGAAGAGCGCGAAATAGCTGCCGACGTTGCCGAAGCCCTGAACGGCGACACGCAGGCCGGCGAGCTCCTTGCCCAGCTTGTCGAGCGCCTCGACTAGCGCGTACAGCCCGCCGCGCGCAGTTGCCTCCAGGCGGCCGAGTGAGCCACCGATGGCGAGCGGCTTTCCGGTGACGACGCCTAGCACCGAGTGGCCCTTGTTCATCGAGTACGTGTCGAAGATCCAGGCCATCTCACGCGGGCTCGTGCCCACGTCCGGCGCGGGGATGTCCCTCTCCGGGCCGATCTCGGTGATGATCTCCGACGTGTAGCGGCGCGTCATGCGCTCGAGCTCGCCGTCGGACATCTGCTTTGGATTGCAGATGACGCCACCCTTGGCGCCGCCGAACGGAATGCCCATCAGCGCGCACTTCCACGTCATCCACATGGCCAGCGAACGCACCTCGTCGAGCGTGACGTCCGGGTGGTAGCGAATGCCGCCCTTGGACGGCCCGCGCGCGATGTTGTGAGTGACGCGAAAGCCATCGAAGGTCGTGATCGAGCCGTCGTCCATGCGGGTCGGAATGGCGACCGAGACGGACTTCTTGCACTTCGAGAGGACGCTGATGAGGTTCTGGTCGATATCGAACGTCTCCCCCACGAGCCGGAGCTGCTGCTGGGCGATCTCGAAGGGGTTCTCGCGTAGGTGAGTTGCCGGTGTGTCTAGCGTGGACACGAGCTCTCCTTGATCGGTTTCAGGCGGCCATAGGCTATTCCACCGCGAAGCGCACGGTGCGCCGTGCGGGCGAACCCCCCGCCGCAGGCCAGGCTACGAGCCGCAGCTCGTACCGACCCGGCGCCAGGCGTCTACCGTCCGGCCCGCGGCCCGTGAGCCCGAAGGCGTACTGCCCGGGCAGCACGTCGCGGAGCCGGGCGAGCAGCCCCAGCGCCTGACCGTCGGCGTCGAGCAGCAAGACATCGAGCCGCCGCGCGGGCTGGAGCACGTCGCGACCTCGTACGCGTTCGATCGTGCCGAGCCGGATCGAGAGCACCGCCGGCGTCAGATCGGACGGGGAGAAGCTCCGCTCGGAGAGCTCGACGTCTCCGATCAGGTCTTCCGGCGGCGGCGCGAGTAGAACCGACCAGGGCACGGCGATAGGCTGGCTGCCGCGCGGCGCGATGCGGACGACGCCGCTCACGACGTCGGCTTTCGCGACCGCGGAAACGCGCACGCTCACGCGTATGCGGGCCGTTTGTCCGGAGGAGATGCGCAGGCGCTTCGGCGCCAGGCGAACGAGGACGCCTCCGCTGCGGGCACGCGCTCGCGCGTCGACCATGAGCGGGCGGCTGGACACGTTGTGGAGCGACACGGATCGATGGCCTTGCCAGCCGTCACCCTTGCCCCGGCCGAACGACAACGAGGCACGGTCGACCACGAGCTCCACGACCGCGGCCCGGGCGGCGTCGACCACGCCCGTCCCCTGCGCCGCCAACGGCGCACGCGCGAGCGGGCGGGCGGTGGTCGCGAGCGCGCTGCGCAGCCCGACGGCATCGAGCGACGGGCGAGCGTGGGCGAGCCGGGCAGCGGTTCCCGCAACGACCGCTGCCGCGACGCTCGTACCGCTGATGGTGACGAAGTGCGAGAAGCCGTCACTGTCTGCACCGGGGAGCGCCGTCGCGACGGCGACACCGGGCGCGACGACGTCGGGCTTCACCTGCGCGCCGAAGCTGTACCCCCAGGAGGAAAAGGCCGCCGGCGAGGCTGTCGAGGTGGGCCGTTCGGCGTCAGCTGTGCCGATGGAAAGGGATACCGCGCTGCCGTCTCGCGCACCACCACGAACGAGCGTGACGAGAGAACCGGGCGCCGAGAGCACCGGCACGGCGAGTCGGGGATCGAGTCCCAGCGCGCCGCCGGGAAGCCCGTCCCCGGCGAGGATCACGACCGCGGCGCCTGCTTCCGCGGCTCGCGCCGCGATGCTCCGCGGTGCGGAGCCCGACGCCAGCAGCGCCGCCCGTCCGGCAACGCGGCTCTTGCCCTTGCCGTCGAAGAGATTCGCCGGCTTGCCGACATGGACGATTTCCAGGCTGGAGCCTGCCTCCGGCGCGTTCGCAGTGAGGAGCTCCAGCGGACGGTGTAGCAACACCTTCAGTCCTGCGCGAACCGACACGGGGATGCGTGCCGTCACCGGCCTCAGGTCGGCTGCGCCGGCCGTGAGCGCTTCGGGAGCTCCCCCCGGGCCGCCGATCGAGCCAAATCCCGGGCCACCGGGCCCGTCGTTCCCGGCGGGAACGACGACGAGCGAGTCGAGAGCGACCGCTCCTGCGACAGCCTGCGACAGCGGGCTGTCTGGGAAGGCCGAGAACGGCTCGGACAGGGGGATCAGGGTGATTCGAGCGGCATCGTGCGCATCGCCGTTCCGGTCGGGGTCTACAGCACGCTCGAGACCGGCGATCAGCTGGTCGGTCCGACCGTAGATCGACCAGTTGCCTGCCGCGTCGCGCTGCCAGCCGGCGACGCGAATCGGCAACACGGTGACATCGGGGGCGATACCTGTGGGCGAGCCGGGACGGCCCAGGCCGGCCACGATCCCCGCCATGGTCGTGCCGTGCGTCTCCAGCCGATCGCCCCCGGGTTTCTGGTCGTAGCGGGCCGCCGCGCCTCCGCGGATGACGTCGAAGCCGGGCAGCACCCGGCCGTGGAGAAACGGCGTGGCGGGGTCGACGGCAGTGTCCAGCAGGGCCATGGTGATTCCGGTTCCCCGGTACGACGCAAGGCCGGAAGGAGAGCTCGCCGAGGCGGCGTCATCCGGGCTCGCTGCCGAACCCGCGGGAAATGCAGCCCGCACCGGAAAGACCCCGGCCACGCGCTGTGAGCGCTCGAGCAACACGACGGCGCTCGGGTCGGCCACCGCGGAGAAACCGTTGACGACGCGCGTGAACTGGAGGTCGGGCCTGGCGACGATGCCCTGCGCCGCCAGCTCGGTCAGGAACTGCTGCTGGCTCGCGAGCGCGGCCGCGGTCCAGCGCCGCTCCTCCGCCTGCGTCGCCAGACCTCCGGCCTTCCGGACGCGGTCTGCCAGCGACGGATCCTTGAGCAGGACGATCACGCGTTGCCCCAGGGCCACCTCGGGTCGGGCCGTCCCCACGAGGCCTCGCCAGGCCGACGCGGCCGGCTTCGCCACGGCCACATTGGGCGATTCCTCCCGCTCTGCCGCGAACGCAACGAGCGTCAATGCCCCGGCCACGCAGCCGAGGACGACCGCGGCCGCCGCGAGGCTACGCCACGCTGGCATACGCATCGAGATCGAGGTAGTCGGGCGACTGCAGCGGCTCCACCCATCTGGCGGCGGAGGCGATCATCGCGGCGTTGTCCGTGCAGAGCTCGAGCGGAGCCGCGACGGCTTCCGGCAAGGAGCTCCGCAACTCCGTGTTTGCCGCGACGCCGCCGACGATTGCCATCCGGGCGACTCCCGTTTGCTCCACTGCCTGGCACGCCCGCTGCACGAGCGCGTCGACGATCGCCCGCTGATACGAGGCGGCGAGATCCGCACGGCGGCTCTCGAGCTCATCGGCAGCAAGCTCCTTGACCACGTAGAGCAACGCCGTCTTCACTCCCGAGAACGAGAAGTCGAGGCCTGCGAGCCTGGCGACCGGGAACGAGTACGCGGCCGGATCGCCGTCCCTCGCGAGCCGCTCCAGCTCACGGCCTCCGGGGTAGCCGAGACCCAGGAGCCGCGCTCCCTTGTCGAACGCCTCGCCGGCCGCGTCGTCGAGCGTTTGTCCGAGCACCGTGTACCGGTCGTGCGCCGTCACGTCGAGCACCATCGTGTGCCCGCCGGTCGCGAGGAGGCACACGAAGGGCGGCTCGACGGGATCCGCGCCGAGGAAGAGGGACGCCACGTGGCCGTGCAGGTGATCCACCGGGGCCAGCGGTACGGATAGCCCCCAGGCGAGCGCCTTCGCAGCCGACAGTCCGACGAGCAGCGCGCCGACGAGCCCGGGTCCTCGCGTTGCGGCGACGAGGTCGACGTCCGCCGGTGTCGCGTCCGCCTCGTGGAGAGCCGCCTCGACGACGGGTGAGACGAGCTCGAGGTGGCGCCTAGCGGCCACTTCCGGAACGACGCCGCCGAACGGCGAGTGCAGCTCGACCTGGGAAGCGACGACGCTGGCGAGCACGTTCCCTTCCCGCGTGATCAGCGCCGCAGCAGTCTCGTCGCACGAGGTCTCGAGCCCGAGGATCATTGTTCGGTTCCAACCGCAGCGTCCCGCCACATGATCACCGCGTCCTCGCGGTTGTCCGTGTAGTAGCCACGTCGCACGCCCTGTCGGCGAAACCCCATCGCCTCGTACAGCTGCAAGGCCGCGTCGTTGGACGCACGCACTTCCAACGTGAACCCACGCCTGCCCGCATCGTGCGTGCGGTCGAACACATCGTCGAGCAGGCTCGTTGCGATGCCACGGCGCCTGTGGCTCTCCGCGACGACGAGGTTCATGACGTGCCAGGCGTCGACGTACCGGGACACGATCACATACCCGACGAGGCGCCCCGGCTCGGACTCGTCCCACGCGCCGAGGCATACCGACGTCGCCTTCGTGATCTCGCCGGCGAACATCGCAGCGGACCACGGCGCGGGCATCGACGATCGCTCGATCTCGCCGACGGCGTCGAGGTCGCCGACGGCGAGCGGCCTGATCTGCAGGACCGCACTCACGCAGGCACCTTCGCATCCGGTGGCCGTACGTAGATCGGCTCCACGAGCGCCGCAGGGCCGAAGTCTGCGGCCAGCTCGGCGTGGAGGCGCGCGTGCGGGACGTGCTCGGGACTGGAGTCGGCGGGCACGTACGCGCCGCGCTCCTCGAGCGTGCTTCGGTAACGAAGCGCGCCGTCGCCGATACACGTGACGCCTTCGACCTCGAGCTCTCCAGCGGGCGCGGCCCGCGGCTCCCCGTCAATTCTCGTGAAGACCTCGCGGCGTCCAGCGTCGATCACCGGCAGGGCTCCGTCTGTGCTTGCAGCCAGAGCGTCGAGCGTCGAGACGCCCGCCACGGGAACGTTCCGCGCGAGCGCAAATCCGCGCGCAAGGGCGAGCCCGAGGCGGGTGCCCGTGAAGCTGCCCGGGCCGGTTCCGACCACCAGTGCGGTGATGTCGTTCGGCGTTGCGCCCAGCCCCGCGAGCAGCTCGTCGGCATCGGCGAGCACGCGGAACGAGCGCGTCGTGCGCTCGGCGAGCGGCCGCCCGTCGCCGACGAGGGCGACCGTCGCTACGTGCGTGGCAGTGTCGAACGCGAGGACGAGGCTCACGTCGCGTCAGGTTAGAGGTCCAGCTCGATCGTGCGCCGATCTTCACCCGCATGCGCGATCCGGACAGTCACCCGCGGCACGGGTAATCGGCCGGCGCCGGCCTCCGGCCACTCGACGAAGACGATCGCATCCTCGAAGTACGGCTCGAGCCCCGCCCAGTCCGCGTCACCCACCTCTGCGAGCCGATACAGGTCGAGGTGGGATACGGCGACGCGACCCTCGTAGCGGTTGCCGATCGTGTACGTGGGGCTCGTCACCGGCTGCGCGACGCCGAGCGCGCGACAGGCGCCGCGCACGAACGTCGTCTTGCCCGAGCCCAGCTCGCCCGCGACCGTGACCACATCCCCAGGGCGCAGGCGTTCAGCCAGGCGAGCGCCGGCCTCCTCGGTCTCTGCGGCGGAGCCCGTGTCGACGATCAGAAGAGACCGAGCTGCTCGGCCGGCGCGGCAGCGACAAGCTCCGGTTCTGGTACGGGCTCGGCGGGCTCGGCTTGCCCAGCAGGTTCCGAAGCGAGCAGTCCGGGCAGGCGCGCGAAGTCCTCCTCGAGCACCGTCAGCATCTTCGGCGTGTAGAGCGCCGCCGCGGGGTGGTAGAGCGGATAGAGCAGCACATGCCGCCCGCCGAGCGTCACCTCCTGCTCCTGGCCGTGGACGCGAGTAATGCCGAGCTGCTTTCCGGAAAGCAGCTTCGTCGCGAAGTTGCCGAGCGTCGCGATCACGCGCGGCTCGATCAGCTCGATCTGCTGGAAGAGATATGGCTCGCAGGACTCGATCTCGTCGGGCACGGGATCGCGGTTGCCTGGCGGGCGACACTTTACGACGTTGGCGATGTAGACCTCGGCGCGAGAGAGCCCGATGTTCTCGAGCAGCTTGTCGAGGAGCTTGCCGGCCCGACCCACGAAGGGGTAGCCCTGCTTGTCCTCGTGAAAGCCCGGCGCCTCACCGACGAACATCAGGTCGGCGTTCGGGTCGCCGACGCCGAACACGACCTGTGTGCGCCCTTCGGCGAGCCTGCAGCGAGTGCAGCCGGCGGCTTCCTGCTGCAGCTCGTCGAGCCTGGCGAGACGCTCCGCCTGATCCATCGGTTTCGAGTCTAGGCGCTCACGCGGATGGATCAACCGGTCCGAAAGGGACCGGTCCTAGTGCCTGGCACCGAGTTGTGCCAATTGTGTGCCAATTGCTCCACAGGTGGGTCGGCGAAAGCCGCTGCGCCGACGCCGCTGAGCTCAGTGGCCGCAACCGCAGGAGCCGCCGCAGCAACCGCCCGCACCGCCGCCGAAGCTCGGCTGAGGCGAGCTGCCGATGGCGCTGAAGACCGACAACTGGCGGCGGACGTTGGCGTCACCACAGTCCGGACAGTCGGGCTCCTCGCCGTTTCGGACGAGCTCCTCGAAGTGCGACTCGCACTTCATGCACACGTACTCGTAGATCGGCATCGCTTGGTCAGTCTAACCGTCAGGGATACAATCGCCGTGCCCGGTATCCGCTACGGAACTGGAGCAGGAATGTTCGACACCATCACCGTCATCGGCGCCGGCGGCAGAGCCGGCTCGGCAATCGCCGGTCGCCTGCGCGAGCGCGGCATCGAGCTGCGAGCCGAAGGTGGCGAGCTCACCCTTCTGTGCGTTCCGGACGCAGCCATTGCGGACGTGGCCGGATCGATCGAGCCGGGGCCCTGGCTTGCCCACGTGAGCGGCACGACGCGGCTGGCCGCGCTCGACCCCCACGAACAGCGGTTCAGCGTCCATCCGCTCCAGACCCTCGTCAAGGGCCGCGGCCCCGAGCAGCTGGACGGAGCCTTCGCCGCCGTGACGGCCGAGACGGACGCGGCGCATGAGCGCGCGACGTGGCTCGCGACGACGCTCGGCCTCGAGCCGTTCCCACTGGCAGACGACGCGCGAACGCTCTACCACGCAGGCGCCGTCATCGCTTCCAACTACCTCGTCACGCTCTATCGCGCGGCGGCGGACCTCCTGGCTGACGCCGGAGCGCCGCCGGAGGCGCTCGTGCCGCTCATGCAGCGGACGATCGAGAACGGCTTCGAGCTCACCGGCCCGATTGCACGCGGTGACTGGGAGACAGTGAATGCGCACCTCGCCGCCCTACACGAGCAGCGGCCGGAGCTTGAGCCCGTCTACCGCGTGCTGGCGGAGGCGACGGCACCATGAAGGTCACGCGCACGATCGAGGAGACGCGCACGGTGCTCGCCACAGCAAACGGACGCGTGGGCCTGGTTCCGACGATGGGCGCGTTTCACGGCGGGCACCGCTCGCTGATCGACGCAGCCCGCGCCGAGTGCGACACGGTCGTCGTCAGCATCTTCGTCAACCCGGCGCAGTTCGGCGAGACGACGGATCTCTCCGCGTATCCGCGGGACGAAGAGCAAGACCTGGCCGTGGCCGAGGAGGCAGGCGTCGATCTTGCGTTCTGCCCGGCCGTCACCGAGATGTATCCGCCCGACTTCCAGACCTGGGTCGATGTGTCCGAGTTGGGCTCGATCCTCGAGGGTGTCCACCGGCCCGGCCACTTCCGCGGCGTGGCGACGGTCTGCCTCAAGCTCTTCAACATCGTCCGACCGGACGTCGTGTACTTCGGCCAGAAGGACGCGCAGCAGGTCGAGGTGATCCGCCGGCTGCTCGAGGACCTGAGCCTCGAGGTCGACCTGCGCGTCCTCCCCATCGTTCGCGACGCCGACGGGCTCGCTCTGTCCTCACGCAACGAGCTGCTCTCGCCCGAGGAGCGCCAGCTCGCGCTCGCCCTGCCGCGGGCGCTCGCGACGAGGGATCTAGAGCTGGCCCGGGCGCAGCTCGACGGCCTCGACATCGACTACGTGGAGGAGGCCCCGTTCGATCCACCCGTCCTAGCTGCCGCCGTACGCGTCGGCGCCGTCCGTCTCATCGACAACGTCGTTCTCGACAAGGAGGAGGCCCATGAGCACCAGGCCGCGTAAGCCCGCACCAGCCACCCCAGCCCCCGGCAAGCTGCCCCTGACCGAGCTGGCGGAGATGAAGCAGCGCCGCCAGAGGATCGTGATGGTCACCGCCTACGACGCGCCGAGCGGCCGGCTGGCCGACGAGGCCGGCATGGACATCGTGCTCGTTGGCGACTCGGCGGCGATGACCGTGCTCGGCCACTCCTCGACCGTCCCGGCGACGATGGACGAGATGATCGTGCTCGCCCGCGCGGTGACACGTGGTGCGCGGCGGCCCCTCGTCGTCGCCGACATGCCGTTCGGCTCGTTCCAGGTCTCGGACGAGACCGCCGTCGAGAACGCGGTTCGCTTCGTCAAGGAGGCGGGCGCGGATGCCGTGAAGATCGAGGGCGCGGGGCCGATGCTTTCCCGAGCCCGGGCGCTCGTCGGCTCCGGCATCCCGGTGATGGGCCATATCGGACTGACGCCGCAGTCGGCGACGATGCTCGGCGGCTTCAAGGCGCAGGGGCGTTCGGCCGAGCAGGCGCAGCAGCTGTTCGAGGACGCGCTGGCGCTGGAGGAGGCCGGCTGCTTCTCGCTCGTGCTCGAGTGCGTGCCGCCGCCGGTCGCCGCGCGTATCAGCGGGGCTCTGCACATCCCCACGATCGGCATCGGCGCCGGAGCTGAGTGCGACGGGCAGGTGCTCGTCTGGCACGACCTGCTCGGCCTGTACCACGGCCGCGCCCCGCGCTTCGTCAAGCGCTACGCCGATCTCGCAACCGTCGCCCGTGACGCGCTTGAGACCTATGCCGACGAGGTGCGTAGCGGCGCCTTCCCCGAGGAGCAGCACACGTACTCGATCCCCGACGAGGAGCTCGCGCTCTTCGAGCAGGCGGTACCCACTCCCTAGGCGAAGATCGCAGCGGCCAGCAGCAGGCCGAAGAGTGTCGCGGCGAACGCCGCGGCGCCTAGCGAGCGTGCGAGGCTCCACTCCTCGACCGTGCGCACGCCGACGACCACGAGCAACAGCGCCCAGGCCGCGAAAGCTGCGTCCACGCCGTTGAGCACGTAGCCGGTCGTCCCCTCGTCCGAGCCGCCGGAGCGAAAGAGGTCTTCGCCGAAGATCGCGATCCGCAACGGCCAGACGACGAGTAGAGCCAGTACGAACGGCGCCGTCGAGAGCCCGACGATCTGGCGCGCTGCCCGGTACCGCGCCATCGAGCCCAGGCTGCGGAGCCCCAACAGCAAGGCCGCGCCACCCAGCCAGTAGTTCTGGGCGGCGACGAGCACGCCGGCGAAGAACGCCTCCACGGCGATCAGGAGCCAGTCGAACTCCGGGTCGTCGAAGAGCTGGCCGGCGGTGGCGGTAGAGAGGAACATCGCCGTGCCGGCGAGGATCGTGACCGCCACCATCGGCTCGGAGAGCGCCTCGGCCTGCTCGTCTGAAGAGTCGCGGAGCTCGGCGAACACCTCGCCGGGCCGGACGAGGATCAGCGGCAGCCGCCGCCACCAGCCTCGCTCGAGCCGCCTGATCTCGTCCGCGCGGGTGGTCGCCACGTCGGCACCGTACTTGGCAGGATCGGCCGATGGAGACGGCAGTCGTCATCGCGGTCCCCGCGCTCTCGCCGGTCGTTGACGACTGGCGCGAACGGACGTGCGCCGAAGACCGACCGTCCATGGGCATACCCCCGCACGTGACGCTGCTCCACCCGTTCGTGCCGGCAGAGGCGGTGGACGGCGAAGTCCTCGCGGAGCTCGAGCGACTGTTCGCCGCAACTCCGCAGTTCGCAGTGACGTTTCCCGAGGTGCGTAGCTGGCCGGGCATGCGCTACCTGGCCCCCGATCCGCCGGAGCCGTTCTCCCGCCTGACGGAAGCGATCGTCGAACGCTGGCCGGACTACCCGCCGTACGAGGGGATTCACGAGACCGTCATCCCCCACCTGACCGTGGCGTACGGAGACGACGCATTGCTGGCCGACATCGAAGCGAACATCACTCCACAGCTGCCGATCGAGGCGCCCGTCACCGAGGCCGTGCTGCTCGAGGAGATCGAGCCAGACGTGCTCTGGCGCGAGCGCGCCCGCTTCCCGCTCGGCGGCTAGGCGGCCGCCTCCGCGAGCGCGGGCAGCAGCTCGCGGAGATACGCGCCGGTGTACGACTCCTCGACCTCCGCCACCTGCTCGGGCGTTCCGGTAGCGATCACCTCGCCGCCGGCGTCGCCGCCCTCGGGGCCGAGGTCGACGAGCCAGTCGGCTTGCTTGATGACGTCGAGGTTGTGCTCGATCACGAGCACGGTGTTACCCGCGTCCACGAGCCGCTGCAGCACCTCGAGCAGCTTCTCGATGTCGGCGAAGTGCAGTCCCGTGGTCGGCTCGTCGAGGATGTAGAGCGTGCGCCCCGTCGCGATCTTCGACAGCTCCTTGGCCAGCTTCACGCGCTGCGCCTCGCCGCCGGAAAGGGTCGTCGCGGGCTGCCCGAGCTTGATGTAGTCGAGACCGACGTCGTGCAGCGTCTGGAGCTTGCGCCGGATCTTCGGGATCTTCGCGAAGAACTCGAGCGCCTCCTCGACCGACATCTCGAGCACATCGGCGATCGCCTTCCCTTTGAAGCGCACCTCGAGCGTCTCGCGGTTGTATCGCCGCCCGTGGCAGGTCTCGCAGGGCACGTAGACGTCGGGGAGGAAGTGCATCTCGATTTTGATCTGCCCGTCGCCCTTGCAGGTCTCACAACGCCCGCCGCGGACATTGAACGAGAAACGGCCGGGCTTGTAGCCGCGCACCTTCGCCTCGGGCGTCAGCGAATACAGCTCGCGAATGGGCGTGAAGAGGTCGGTGTAGGTGGCCGGATTCGAGCGCGGCGTGCGGCCGATCGGCGACTGGTCGATGTCGATCACCTTGTCGAAGCACTCGATGCCCTCGACCGAGTCGTGGTCGCCGGGCTTGATGCGCATCCGGTGCAGCCGGTTGGCGAGGGCCTTGAAGACGATCTCGTTGACGAGTGTCGACTTGCCGGAGCCGGAGACGCCGGTTACTGCGATGAGCTTGGCGATGGGGAACTCGACGTCGATGCCCTTGAGGTTGTGCATACGCGCGCCACGCACGACAAAGGTGCCGTTGTCGAGCGGCCGCCGCTCCGGCACGGCGATCTCGCGCTTGCCGGACAGGAACTGGCCCGTCACCGAGCCGGCCGTCCGTTCGACCTTCTTCACCTGGCCTTCGGCGACGACGTAGCCGCCGTGCTCACCCGCGCCGGGACCCATGTCGACGAGCCAGTCGGCCGACCGCATCATCTGCTCGTCGTGCTCCACCACGAGCACGGTGTTACCGAGGTCGCGCAGCCGCTCGAGGGTGGCGATGAGCCGCCCGTTGTCGCGCTGATGGAGCCCGATCGAGGGCTCGTCGAGGATGTAGAGGACGCCGACGAGCTGTGAGCCGATCTGCGTGGCCAGCCGCAGCCGCTGCGCCTCGCCGCCGGACAGCGTCGAAGCGGCGCGGTCGAGCGTGAGGTAGCCGACGCCGACGTCGGCAAGGAACGTGAGCCGCTCGCGGATCTCCTTGACGATGCGCGCGCCGATCAGTTGCTCCACCTCGGTCAGCTCGAGTGCGTCGAGGAAGTCGAGCGCGGCGGCCACGGACAGCTTGGTCAGCTCGTGGATGTTGCGGCCGCCGATCGTCACGGCGAGGATCTCCGGCTTGAGCCGGGCGCCGTCACACGCCGGGCAGGCGCGAAAGCTCATGTACTCCTCGATCCGCTCGCGGACCTGCCCGGAGTCGGTCTCGCGGTAGCGCCGCTCGAGGCTCTTGGTGATGCCTTCGAACGAGAGCATGTACGAGCGCTTGCGGCCCATGCGGTTGCGGTACTGGACGTAGACGCGCTCGCCGCCCGTGCCGTTCAGGAACAGGTCACGCTGCTCTTGCGGCAGGTCAGCCCACGGAGTCTCGAGATCGACCTCCCACCGGTCGGCGATGCCCTGGATCACCGACTCGTAGAAGTTGGAGTTCATCACCGACCACGGCACGAGCGCCCCCTCGCCGATGGCAAGGGTCGGGTCGGGCACGACGAGGTCCGGGTCGACCTCGAGCTGCGCCCCGAGCCCCGTGCAGCGCGGGCAGGCTCCGTGCGGTGAGTTGAACGAGAAGATGCGAGGCTCGAGCTCAGCGAGCGACACGCCGTGCTCGGGGCAGGCGAAGTTTTCGCTGAAGAGCATCGACTCTTCCGCATCGATGACATCGATCGCGACCAACCCGGCGGCAAGTCCAGCCGCCGTCTCGATGGACTGCGCCAGCCGCGCGCGGAGGTCGGGCTTCATCACGAGCCGGTCGACGACGACCTCGATCGTGTGCTTGCGCTTCTTGTCGAGAACGATCTCCTCCTCGAGCAACCGTTGCTCGCCGTCGACCTTCACGCGGGTGAAGCCGTCGGCGCGCAGCTCCTCGAGCACGTCCCTGAACTCACCCTTGCGGTCGCGCACGACCGGCGCGTTGACCGTGAACTTCGTTCCCTCGGGCAGCTGGAGCACCTGGTCGACGATCGACTCCTGCGACTGGCCGGCGATCGGCCGCCCGCAGACCGGGCAGTGCGGCCGGCCGACGCGCGCGTAGAGCAGACGCAGGTAGTCGTAGATCTCCGTCACGGTCCCCACAGTGGAACGCGGGTTGCGCGACGTCGTCTTCTGGTCGATGGAGATGGCCGGTGAGAGGCCGTCGATCGAGTCGACGTCGGGCTTCTCCATCATCTGCAGGAACTGGCGCGCGTAGGCGGAGAGCGATTCGACGTAGCGACGCTGACCCTCGGCGTAGATCGTGTCGAAGGCAAGGCTCGACTTCCCCGAGCCGGAGAGCCCGGTGATGCAGATCAGCCTGTCTCGCGGCAGGCAGACGGTGACGTCCTTGAGATTGTGCTCCCGGGCGCCGTGGACGACGAGCTCTTCTTGAGCCATAACCGATCCATTCTAACGAGCCGAATCGGACGGGAACGTGTGTTCGCGCGACTAGCGCGCGAGATGTTCTACGAGGTCCCGTGCCTGTCGCGCGCACGGTACGTGCTCCACCTCGAGCGGGCCCGCGTGCAGGGTGCCGTAGCCGAGCGTTCTGCCCAGCAGCGATTGCTCGAGCGAGATCGCCCGCAGCCCCTGCAAGCGCACGGCCGCCGCACGCTTGCGCGTCACGCCCTCCACGAGGAACACCTTCTCGGTGGTGACGACGAAGCGCGTGCGATCCCAGCGCCACACCGCGGCGATGGCGCTCACGGCTCCGATCCCCATCACCAGCGGCGCGGCAACAGGCACCGGCCACGGCAAGGCCATGAGGAACAGGCCGACAACCAGGAGCGTCAACGACCACAGGAACGGGCGCATGAGCACCACGCCGTGGCGGCGTACGTCGAAGTAGACCTGCTCGCCAGAGGCGTGCATGTCGGCGCCTTCGCCGG
This sequence comes from uncultured Actinomycetes bacterium, assembly GCA_963704335.1. Classification (GTDB taxonomy): domain Bacteria; phylum Actinomycetota; class Thermoleophilia; order Gaiellales; family Gaiellaceae; genus PALSA-612. The sequence continues at coordinate 2,010,404 of OY969889.1, read as the reverse complement.
TCGTGCTCGCTCTCCTCTAGGCTCCTCCCCGTGAAGCCCGGCCTGGTTCTGCTGCTTGCCGTGCTCGCCGCCGGCTGCGGCGGCGGCTCATCGTCGAGCTCGCTCGGCTCCGTTGCCAAGAACGACCTCGCGACCATGGTGCTGCCGGCGGCCGAGCTGGGCGATCTCGCAGAAGGACTGCACGTCGACCCGCAATCTGGCTTCGAGGACTCCGCAGACGTGGCCCAGGACACGATGTCTCCCGACGACACGGCCGAGGACATCGACGACACCGGCTTTCAATTCGGGTATCAGCTGAACTACACGAACGCGGGCGCCAGCGACGAGCCCGTCCAGGTGACGTCACAGGTTTCGCTCTTCGAATCGGCGGCAGGAGCAGACGACTTCGTCGACGAGACGATCGGCGGGGCGAAGGACCTGGAGGGCGCCGAGGTTGGACCGGGCGCCAAGGTAACGGCCGTCACGATGGAGGAAGCCGACGGGCCGGGCGACTCCGCGTGGGAGGGGTCGGCGACGGCCACGGCCGGAACTACGGAGGTCTCGAGCACGGTCGTCGCCTTCACGATCGATCGGGTCGCGGCTTCGGTCTCGATGACGAAGCTCGGCGACCCTGCGCCCACGGAAGACGTGCAAGAGCTGGCGCAGAAGCTCGCGTCTCGGATCGAGGCCGTCGCGGCCGGGACGGTCGCCGACACTCCGGTCCCGGTGCCGACGGAGACGACGACAACGACCACTGCACCACAGCGGGATCCGGCGCTCGAGCGGATGGTGCTGGCGCTGAAGGACCTGCCGTTCGGCGTCTCGGTCAAGAACGAGGGCTACGTGACGGACGGCGGCGATGTCTCCTTCCAGCGCGACTTCGCGCTCGGTAACACAAAGGTCGGCAAGTCGGAGCTGATCGGCCTCCAGAGCAACGCGGAGCGGATGGACAGCGCAGCCGAGGCAGCGGTCGCGGTGAACGCCGTGTCTGGGGTCGTGAAGGGGCCGGCCGGCCGGAAGCTGTTCGCGGAGTCGTTCGCCCAGGGAGCGGGCTTCTCCGCCGAGAGCCTTCGCATCAACGAGCTGCCGGGCGAGGGGATCGGCGACGAGGCCACCGTGTTGCACGCGACGTTCGACACTCGCGTCGGCCCCTTCGAAGCGATCCTCGTCTTCATCGCCGAGGGCCGCGCAGCCGGCCAGGTCTATGCGGCCGGCGCGAAGGGCAAGGTCGCCACCGACGATGTCCTCGGGCTCGCGCGGACGATGGCGCGGAAGATGAGCGCGGAGGAGAAGTAGACCTCGAGCGTCTTGCCGAGGAGTGCGCTGAGCAGTGGGGACTGACGCTCGGACCGCCCTTCACAGGCGGGCACGTGTCGCTCGTGCTGCCTGCCGGCGACGTCGTTCTGAAGATCTGCGCGCCCGACGAGGAAACGGAACACGAGCCGGACGCGCTTCGCGCCTGGGCCGGCGACGGCGCTATCCGCCTGCTCGACCGGGACGCAGAGCGGCACGCCATGCTCCTGGAGCGCTGCCAGCCGGGCACGACGCTGCTCGAGGTCGACGACGATGCCGCCGGTGACGTCGTCGCCGGGCTTCTCCCTCGGCTCTGGAAGAAGCCGCCTGATCACTTTCGTCGGCTCTCCGACATTGCCGACCGTTGGCTCGACGAGCTGCCGGCTCGTTGGGAGGCCGCCGGCCGCCCATTCGAGCGGCCGCTGCTCGAAACTGCCGTCGGCCTGGTTCGGGAGCTGAGCCCGACCCAGGGTCCGCTCGTCCTCGCCAGCGAGGACCTCCACGCCGGCAACGTCCTGCGCAGCACACGAGAACCCTGGCTCGTGATCGACCCGAAGCCGCTTGCGGCCGAGCGCGAGTTCACTCCCGTCGCGATGGTCCGCGACCGGAAGGGCGAGGTGCTAGCCGGTCCGCGCCCGCGCGACCGGCTGCGCCGGCGCCTCGACCGCTTCTCGTCCGACCTAGGTCTCGATCGCGAGCGCGTCCGCGGCTGGACGGTCGCGCACACGATCGCGTGGGGCTTCGAGCCCGACGGCTATCTCCCCGACCACGCGGCGATCGCGCGGCTCTTGCTCCGCTAGCTACGGATACGGATCCGGCGGCGGCTCGTCGCCGGGCGGTGGTGGCGGCGGGGGCGGCGGGGGCGGTGGCGAGCCCGACGTCGACGGCCCCTTCTTCGCCTTCACCTGGCCGCGTATCTCGCCGGCGGCGTTCGTCGCCGTGTGGACGTTCACGTAGGACCTGCCGGCCTTGACGGTCGCGAGTTGCGCCTTCGTCAGGTTGGCCGTGCCCTTCTTGCCGTTCTTGCACGGCCCGCAGAGCGCGACCATGACGTTGCCGGCCTTCCCCACTTTTCCGATGTGAATGTGCGCGGCCGCGGCGGCGCCCGAAAGCTTGGAGAACTTCAGCTGCCAGGCGAGCCTTGCTCCCCCGCTCGTGTTCTCGACGGCGGTACCGGTGAACGTGCCCTTGGCCCCGGCGGGCACACCGGTCGGCTTTGGCACCTCCGCGCCCATCGTGAGGATCGAGTTGAGCTTCCACGTGTTCGCCTGCCCAGCAGCGAGCGTCAGCCCGGCAAGAGTCAGACCGACTGCGAGTGCGGCGGAGAGGAGGAGTGTTCGACGCATGGCCGTGCCCTTTCGTAGGTGTGGACCCTGTGTCCTACGTAATCGGCGGCTGGACGGATTGGAAGCCGCGCCTACGCATTGCGGCGGCGGCCGAAAATGATGCCGCCGATCGTGAAGCCGAGCCCGAACGTGCCGAGTGCGAAGGCACCCACGGCGATCACTTTCCGCCACCTGGAGAGTCGCTGCCAGTGGCCGAGCGCCGCCTCCTCTTCCATCGTGAGCGGCTCGCCGCGACGCTGCTTGCGGATGGCGCCGCCGGCGCGCAGGCCAAGGTATAGGTCGTCGAAAAGCTCGGTCGACTCGGTCGACTCGTCCGGCACGAGGCCAGTGTATAGCCTGCCTCGGCTGTGCCAGCTCGCCTGATCCACGTCTCCGACATCCATGTCGGAGCGCGCGATCAGCCCCTTGTCGAACGCGCTCTACAGGCCCTCGTACAGGACATCGAGCCCGATCTCGTGGTGGCCACAGGCGACCTCACGCACCGCGGTCGACGCGATCAGCACGAGCGTGCGGCAAGCTTCCTGCGGAGCCTGCCGGCACCGGCGCTGGCGGTGCCCGGCAACCACGACATCCCGCTCCTACCGCCCACGAGGTTCATGCGTCCGTGGCAGGAGTTCGAGCGCGAATGGGTGACGACCGAGCCCGTGCACTCCACGGGCGGGCTGCACGTGGTCGGCGTCAACTCGGTCCGGCCGTGGCGGCATCAGTCGGGAGGCCTGCGAACGGGTGGGGTCGAGCGCGCGACCGCCCACCTTCACGCCGCCCCGACCGGCGCGTTGTGCGTCGTCTGCCTGCACCACCAGCTTGCCAACGCGCCGTGGCGCACGCGCAAGCGACCGCTGGCGCGCCGTGGCCGTGTGCTGGAACAACTGGCGGCGGCCGGCGCCGAGCTCGTCCTCTCCGGCCACGTCCACCAGGCCGGCGTCGCCGAGCGCCGGGAGTTCGAGGTGCTGGCCGGAGAGCGGCCGATCGTTGTGGTGACCGCGCCGGGGCTGACCCGGCCCCGTCCTCATCGACTCGGCGAGGCACAGGGAGCACATGTCATCTCCGCCGACGAGTCGTCGATCACCGTCGAGACGCACGTGCTCGACGGTGAAGCGTTCGCGCCCGTGGCCGAGCGTCGGTTCCCCCGCGAAGGCGTCAGGCCAGCAGCTGGCGATGCAACGCCTGCGTCGACGCGCTCGCGTTGACGCCGAGCTTCTCGCGCAGCAGCGTTGACCCGGACGGTGGCACGACGGTGACTATGGGCAGTCGCCGGGCCGACGTGGACATCGACCCGGGCGAGACGGTCACGTGCACCTTCACGAACGCGGCGGGCGGCCCTGAGGCCGTTCGCAGCTATGCGGCAACGGTGCCGAAGCGCTTCTGGGCCAGCTCACGCTTCTTCGCAGCCTCGGCCTCGCGGTTTCTCGGCGGGGCCGAGGTGACGAGTGCATCGAGCAGCCGCGAGGTGGCGGCCGCCACCTCGTCGACGGCACGCTCGAACGCCGTCTCGTTCGCTTTCGAGGGCTTCGTCGAGCCCGAGATCTTGCGGACGTACTGAAGCGCCGCGTCCCTCACCTCTTCCTCGGTCGCCGGCGGCTCGTAGTTGTGCAGCGTGTGGATGTTCCGGCACATGGTGTATCTCCTCCTGGGAGCTGAATCGACACAGATTAGGCATAGAGGGGAGCCCTGCTGCGCCGGTTACGAACAGGATCAGGTGTCAGCTGGGTGCGGGGTATCCCCGCTTCACCACGACGGCCCGCTCCGGCGGCCGTCAGGCTCTCGCCGGAGTCATTAGCTCTCGCCGCAGGTCCTTGATCTCGTCGCGGAGCTTCGCCGCGTACTCGAAGCGGAGCTCTTCCGCGGCGAGGAACATCTCCTCCTCCAGCTCGATGACGAGCTTCTCGAGCTCGTCCCGGCCCAGCTCGTCGACCTTGCGGCCGCCACGCCGCCGGCGCCCCGGCACCGTCGGCGACTCGAGCGAGAGGAACTCGGCGATGTCGGACACGCCTTTGACGATCGTCTCCGGCGTGATGCCGTGCTCCTCGTTGTACGCGACCTGCTTTGCGCGCCTCCGGTCCGTCTCCTCCACGGCGCCGGCGATCGCCTCCGTGATCTTGTCGGCGTAGAGGACAACCCGGCCGTTGACGTTACGCGCCGCACGGCCGATCGTCTGCACCAGCGCCGTCTTGCCACGCAGGAAGCCCTCCTTGTCGGCATCGAGGATGGCGATGAACGACACCTCGGGCAGGTCGAGCCCCTCCCGCAGGAGGTTGACGCCGACGAGCACGTCGTACTCGCCGAGCCGCAGCTCGCGGATGATGGAGATTCGTTCGAGGGTATCGATCTCCGAGTGGAGATACCGGGCGCGAACGCCGGCCTCCAGCAGGTAGTCGGTGAGATCCTCGGCCATCTTCTTGGTCAGCGTGGTGACGAGGACGCGCTCGCCCACCTCCTCGCGCCGCCGGATCTCGTTGAGGAGGTCGTCGATCTGATTCTTCGTCGGCCGTACTTCCACCTCGGGGTCGACGACGAACGTCGGGCGAATCAGCTGCTCGGCCACCACCGCCGAGTTGCGAAGCTCGTACGCCCCGGGCGTCGCCGACACGAACACGAGCTGCGGCACCTTCGCGAGGAACTCGTCGAAGCGCAGCGGCCGGTTGTCGATGGCGGACGGCAGCCGGAAGCCGTAGTCGACGAGCGTCTGCTTGCGAGAGCGGTCACCCTCGGACATGCCGCCGATCTGCGGAATCGTCTGGTGCGACTCGTCCACGAAGACGACGAAGTCGTCAGGGAAGTAGTCGATGAGCGTGAACGGGTGCGAGCCCTCGGGCCGGCCCTCGAGATGACGCGAGTAGTTCTCGATGCCCGAGCAGAAGCCGAGCTCCTTCAGCATCTCCAGGTCGTACTCGGTGCGCTGCCGGAGCCGGTGCGCTTCGAGCATCTTCCCCTCGGCGTCGAACTTCGCCACCTGCTCCTCGAGCTCGGCGCGGATGTCGTCCACGGCCCGCTCGATCGACGGCGTGGACGTCACGTACTCGGTGGCCGGCCAGATGACGAGGTTGTCGAGCGGCGCCAACACTTCCCCGGTGAGCGGGTCGAAGTGTGTGATCGACTCCACGTCGTCGCCGAAGAACGAGATGCGGTGGGCGGTCTCCGCGTTAGCCGGCTGCACCTCCATCACGTCGCCCTTCACCCGGAAGCGGCCTCGGCCCAGCACCGAGTCGTTGCGCACGTACTGGCTCTCGATCAGCTTCCGCAGCGCCGCGTCGCGGTCGTGCGTCTCCCCCACCTCGAGGATCAGCACGCGTTCCTTCCACTCCTCCGGCGAGCCGAGCCCGTAGATGCAGGACACGGACGCGACGATGACGACGTCGCGCCGCGTCATCAATGCCGACGTCGCGGCGAGCCGCAATCGCGCGATGTCGTCGTTCTGGGACGAGTCCTTCTCGATGTAGAGGTCGGCCTGCGGAACGTACGCCTCGGGCTGGTAGTAGTCGTAGTACGAGACGAAGTACTCGACGGAGTTCTCGGGGAAGAACTCGCGGAACTCGTTGCAGAGCTGGGCCGCGAGCGTCTTGTTGTGGGCGATGATCAGCGCCGGCTTGCCGACCTTCTCGATCGTCCACGCCATCGTCGCGGTCTTGCCCGTGCCTGTGGCTCCCAGCAGCGTCTGGAAGCGGCCGCCGCCGGAGATGCTCGTCGCCAGAGTCTCGATGGCTTCGGGCTGGTCGCCCATCGGGCGGTAGGCGTCGGACGTGCGCAGCTCGGCCACGCTCGAAATGTAGCCGTCTAGGTCTCCAGTGCCGGCTCGGGAATCCGCAGGTGTCGGAGCACGACCGCCACGAAGAGCAGCGAGGCCACCGTGAAGCCGGCCGCGACCGTGAAGAAGACCGTCGACGTCCCGACCCGGTCGATCACCTGGCCCGCGAGCAAGAAGCCGAGCGGCGCGGCGACGGTGTTGAGGGCGATGATGGCCGTCATCGCCTTGGGGCGGATCTCGGGCGTCATGCGGGACGTCAGGACGCCGAACACGGGCCCGTTGACGAGCGGCGTGAACAGCACGGCCACGAAGAGCGCGAGCGTGAAGACCCACGTGGGCAGATCGAGACCGAGCAGCCACAAAGGCAGCGAAACGCCGAGGATGGCGCCTGCCGCCAGGCGCAGGGGCTGGGTCTTGGGGATGACCATGACGGCGATGATCGTCCCGACCAGCGCCCCGGCGCCGAGCGCGCTGTAGAAGAGCCCCGCGACCTTCGGGCTGCCGAAATCGAGGTAGGCATGTGCGGGCAGTGCGGCCGACAGCGCCGAGCTGAAGAAGCCGAAGAACACGATGACGAGCACGAGGGCGCCCATAAAGGAGTCCCGCGCGACAAACCGCAAGCCTTCCAGCAGCCCACCCCCGGCCTCTTGGTCGAGGGGCTTCGGCCTCGGCACGAACAGGAGGACAAGGCTGAAAGCGACGAGGTACGTGGCCGCGTCGATGTAGAGGACATTGGGCGCACCGAGGAACGGGATGAGGATGCCGGCCAGTGCCGGCCCGATCAGGCCGGCGGCCGAGAACCCGCCCTCGAGCAGGCTGTTCGCCTGGGCCATCGTCGTCACGTCCTCGCCGACGAGCTCGGGGAGGATCACTCGCTGGGAGGCAGCGTACGGCGGCATGAACGCCCCGATCGCCGCGACGATCCCGAGCAGCACGCCGAACGACAGCAGGCCGGCCGAGTACAGCAGCGGCAGCGCCATGATCAGCGGCGCGCGCGCGAAGTCGGCCATGAGCATCGTCCTGCGGGAGCCGAGCTTCTGGACGAGGGTGCCGCTGGGAATGCCGAGGATCGCCATCGGCAGGATCTGGACGGCGAGGACGACGCTCATCTTCGCCGCCGAGCCCGTCGTCACGAGCACGAACCACGGCAGTGCGAGATACGTCATCCGCGAGCCCAGCGTCGAGATCAGCTCCGCGAGGACGAGTGCTCCCACGGCCCGCTTGTTCACGTGCTCCATGCGGCCAAGATAATAATACGTCTGTACGTTTTTGTAAAGTACGCGCATGCCGAAGGTCTCCGAAGCACACAAGGAGCGTCGCCGCGTGCAGATCCTCGATGGCGCCCGCCGCTGCTTTCGCGCAGCACGGCTACGAGGGCGCGACCGTCGTCCGGCTCGAGCAGGAGATCGGGCTGTCGCGCGGAGCGATCTTCAACTACTTCACCTCGAAGGACGCCCTCTTCGTCGAGCTGGCCCTCGAGATGTCACGCCGCTACACGGACATCTGGCTCAACGAGGGCTTCCGCGCGGTGCTCGGAGCGATTGTCGAAGCGGACGCGGACTGGCTCTCCGTCCAGTTCGAGGCCACCCGCCGCGTGCGCACCGACCCCGAGTTCCGTCAGCTCCTCGAGGAGCGCGAGCAGGAGCTCAAGGCCACGCGTTCGGAGCGACTCGACCGCCTCCGGCCGCAGGTGCGCGGCGACGTGCCAGTCGAGGCCGTCGCGGTTCTGCTGTCATTCGTGGCCAACGGCCTCGCCCTGAGCGTGTCGCTCGGCGACGAAACGCCCGACCTCGATCTGATTGCGAAGCTCGTGGACGAAGGCGTCGCGCCGCGCTAGTCGAGACCGTAGCGCTGGCGTTCGTCGTCAGTCAGCGTGCGGCCGCTTGCCGCCAGCTGCGCTCGCGCGAGATCGAGCAGAGCGTTCAGATCGCCACACAACGTGCACTCCGCTCGCCGGACCGTCCCGTCGAAGGACGACGCGAGGACGGCACGGCCCGTCGGATCGAACGTAGCGCTTGACAGCAGTCCGCCCTTGATACTGCCGAACCCGTACGGGAGGACGGGGTCGCGGATCCCCGGCCGCCAGAGCCCGACTGTGACCGGACCCGCCGTCACGATCCAGCGCCCGTCGCGGCTGAAGTTAGCGTCGATAACACGCCCGTAGTGCCAGTTGAGTACTTGGATCCGCTCACCGGTCTCCGAGTTCCAAAGGCGGCCTTTGTGGTCGAGACTCGCCGTGAGCAAGAACCGGCCGTCCGGGCTGAACGCCACGGATGTCACTGCGCGGTCCTCCACGAGCGTACGAAGCGACTCTCCGGTGACGGTGTCCCAGATCCGCGCCGTGTCATCGTTTGAAGCGGTCGCCAGCCGCTTGCCATCGGCGCTGAACCCCACGTCGGTGATGGACTTCTCGTGGCCCACCAACTCATGAAGCAGCTGCCCCTCCGCCGACCAGATGCGAGCGACGCCCTCCACACCGCCGCCCGCGATCCTGGAGCCCTCGGGCGATACCGCGACGGCGGATGCCCCCGGGAGAGCGAGCTCGACGCGCTCACCTCCAGGCCGGATAACGGCGACGCCCTGCCTCGAGGCGATGGCAAGCGTCTTGCCGTCCGCGCTTGTCGCGACGGCCTTTACGGGCCCACTGGCGGCGAACGACCGCATCGGGCTTCCGTTAGACGCTCGCACCAGGCGAGCGCGGCTACCCGGCCCCGCGATGAAGATCGCCTGCCGACCCGCATACACAGCGCCCAGGACCGGACCTCGTGCACGCGACACGACCTCGAGCTGCGGCTGTGCTCTCGGATCCCAGAGGCGCGCCGTACCGTCGGTGCTCGCGGTAAGCACGGACGAGCCGTCTGGACTAAAAGCAACATCGCCAACCACGTCTTCGTGACCGAACAGCCACGCCCGTTCGATTCCGCTGTCCGCCTTGGACACTCGCGCGGAGCGATCGTCGCTGCCCGTGACGACAAAGTTCCCGTCGGGGCTGAAGGCAACGGAGTTGACGATGCCCTTGTGCCCGACGAGGGAGGACTCGGACACACCTGTGCGCACGTTCCAGATGCGCCCGGTTCCGTCGGCGCTTGCCGTGGCGATCCGAGCTCCTCCGGGGCTGAACTCGGCGTCGAGTACCTCACCTCGGTGCTTCAGCTCGTGAAGGAGCTTGCCGTCGCGAAGACGCCAGATGCGTGCCGTCTTGTTCCGACCGGTCGTGACCAGGAGTCGTGCAGCGTCGCTGAACTCCGCGCTCGTAACGACACCGCCCTGGTCGAGGCTCGCGACAAGCCTGCCGTCGGAGGAGTCGTACACCCGAGCGACGTGGTCGTTGCTGACAACCACGAATCGGCGGCCATCGGCATTGAACGCCACGGCCTTCACGGGCTTGGGCAAGCGAATCTCGGCGACCCGGCTGGCATCCGGGAGCCAGACGGACACGGTTCGGCCCCCACCGGTGACCACGCGCGCTGTAGATGGATCTAGCGCGACGCTGCGCACCGGAGAGCCATGGGGGAACGAGCGTCTCATCTTGCCCGTCAGTGAATCCCACAGCCGAGCGGAGCCATCCTCCCCCGCAGTGACGACGTACCGGCCGGCGTGCTCGAAGGTCGCATCGAGAACGGGGGCGCCGTGGTCGAGATCGTGCAGAAGCTCGTGCGTAGCCGTGTCGTAGATCCTCGCGTGGCCGTCCTGGCTGGCGGCGACGACACGCGTACCGTCGAGGCTGAATCGTGCATTCGTGACGGGGCGGTCTGCCCGGAACAGCGCCCGTTGGCGATCGGCCAGGTATGCCGTCGTCAACACCTGCTCGACATCGCCCCCCGGGTCTATCCGTGCTGCCTCCGTTGCTAGTGCGACGCTGAGCGAAGGATCACTGCTCAGCGCAGTCAGGGCCGAGGCGGTTAGCAGGCGCGCCTGGGCCTGTCGCGCTTGCGTCCGCGCCTCGCCACGCTGTGTGACTGCGTACGCCGTCACTCCGGCCATCATGGCGAGCAGCACCCCACCCACTCCGATGACGCCCAGGAGCCGGCGCTGGCGCCGGTGAGCCTCCCGCCGCTCGCGCGCAATCGTCCGCTCGGCATCGTGCTCGGTACGCCACGCGAGGACTCCCTTGCCGAGGACGTCGTGGTAGATCTCGAACCGTACGTGACCGTTGTCGGCGGCCGTCGGCCGCAATACGCGTTCGTTCGTCAACGTGGAAAGGACGGGCACGAGATCCTCCTCGAGCACCTCGGCATAGCGGGCAAGATCGGCCGGCTCGTGTGCGATCTTCGCTCCCGAGGGTGTGACCAGGTGGTTGAAGACGGCAGCTGCGATATCCCTGTCGTCGTCCGCGAGCGTGGATAGGGCGCGATCGAGATGGTCGCGCACGATCTGCTCCGCTCCCCCGAGATAACGAAGCGTGTCCAGCCTCAGCGTCTGTGACCCCCGCGCGCGTTCCTCGTCCCACAGTCGCCGCATGACGAGCTGGAGGAACGGAGTTTCGATCCGCTTCGCCGCTCTCGCCCCTTCGACGGCGCCCCGGCCCGTCTGACCTAGCTCGACGCGACCGGTCTGCACCTCGTCGAGCACTGCCTCGATCAGCTCGGGCTCGATCGCAACTGCGTCATCGGGCTCGAGCTCGTTGTGGCGCTCCAGCGGGCCGCCGATCGCGCGACGTCCCGCATCGCGATCGAGATGCTCCAGCCGGAGGTAGTTCCCGAACAGGTTGGGGATGGCCGACTTGAACCGGTCGAGCTTTCCCAGGGTGTCCTCGCGCAGGGCGACGAGGAAGCTCGCACGAAGGCCGGGCCTGCGCACGGCCTCGGGGAACTCGGCCGCGAACGTTCCAGGTCCGTCCTCGGACTCGTGGTAGAGGAAGTACTCCTCGACGCCGTCGAGAATGACGTACAGGTCACCGTCGAGCAGTTCGGACCAGGCGTGTAAGTGGTCCGCGAGCGAGCCCACTTCGGGGGCCGTCAGAGTGCTGTCGCCCCGCGCCATCCGCACAGCCTCCGCTACTGCGTTCACGAGCCCGGGCATCGGATCGTCGCGCCAGGCGTCGAAGACCGCGACAGCCAGCTCCGGCCTCCCGCGCTCCTCTGTGCTCTCTCGCGCGGTCACGCGGAGGTTGTGGGCAACCCCCGCGCGCAGTACTGAGCTCTTCCCCGCGCCCGACTCTCCGTAGAGGACCGTTAGTCGCGCGGCCATGAGATTGGCCGAGATGATCTCCCGGTCACGCTCGCGCCCGAAGAAGAACTCAACATCGTCGGGCGTGTCCTCGAACGGCCGCAGCCCCTTGTAGGGCGGGATCGTCACCTGACCGCCTCCTCGACCCGTGCGCGCAGCGTGTCCACGTATTCCTCGATCTGAACCTCGAACACGTCCACGCCGCGCTGGCGCCAGAGCTCACGTTCCACGGCTTCCGGCTCCGGCTCGACCGCCCACGAGCGGTACGCCACTTTCTCTCGCCCCCAGATCCGGTGCAGGAACACCCGTAGGCCCCAGTCACGAAGCGGATAGCCGAGGAAGAGGAAGTGCGATCGACGCAGCTTCGCGATCAGTGTGACGGGCACCAGACTCGACAGGTCTGCCTGCGCAAGGTAGTCGATGTAGTCGTCCTCGGTGACGGCAAAGCTCTCCCACTCGCGCTCGGGATGGCGATCGACCTGGCCGAGCAGCTTGAGCACGACCGTACGGTCTCCAGTCGGCAGCCCCGTATACGCGTTCGGGACGTCGACCACCGCCGGATCACCGTCGCCTGCGACGTGGAGAAATCGTCCTCGGTGTCTGCCGGAGGCGATATACGAGACGACATCGATCGTTTCTCCCGCCTCGGCGCAGGCGCGCTCGAGAGCGAGGTCGAAGTTCGTCGTAAGCACGAGCGGGGACGCTGCCGCGTCGCGTACCAGCACGAAGATCTGCGACAGCGACCGGTGGACTCGTGGGGGGTCGAAGTCGCGGTCCAGCAGCGCGTGTAGCTCATCGTAGAGCGGGCCGACGCCTTTCATGAGCGCGACATACTGGGACACCTCAGCGAGGGCGCGGCGCTCAGGAGGAGCGGCGAACGACTCGGCCAAGAGCGCGGCGATGTCACCCAGACCCGGCAGCGGGGCGCCGTCGGCTCCCCCGCGATTCACCCCCTCGCCCAGCACGATCACGAGCCGCCCGGCGAGCAGTGCCTTGACCGCGTCGGAGTAGCGGTCCTCTTCTTCCCGAGGAGCGCCACCAGGTGTGAGATTCCCCTCCTGACGAAGGATCGACCCGTATAGCTGCTGTAGCGCGGGGCTTGGGTCGATGCCCAGCTGATCTGACAAGACACGGCGAGCTTCGTGGTATGCGTCGAGGGCGTCCGCCTGCCTGCCGGCCCGGTAGAGCGCCAGCATGAGCTGCGTGCGCAGCCGCTCCCGCACCGGGTATTCGCCAACGAGCGCTTCCAGCTCCGGAACGAGGCTCGATCCCTCGCCGAGCTCTAGATCGGCGTCGATTCGCTCTTCGAGGGCTTCGAGCCGGAGCTCGTCGAGGCGGCGAATCTCGGTCTGCGCGAACGTCTCGAACGCGAGATCTGCAAGCGGCGCGCCGCGCCACAGGGCGAGGGCCTCGCGCAGCTTCGTGGCCCGCACTGCGGGCGCCGCGCTCTTGGCATCGGCTACGAGCTGCTCGAATCGACCCAGATCGAGCGTGGCCCGGTCGATCGACAGGACGTAACCCGGCGGGCGCGTCACCAAGAAGTCGGGCCCCAGGAGCTTCCGCAGTTGCGAGACGAGGTTCTGGAGAGACGTTGTTGCCGTCTTCGGCGGCTGCTCCCCCCAAAGCTGGTCCACCAGGCGCTCGGTGGCTACGACCTCGCCGGCACGAACGAGCAGGAGGCCGAGGAGCGCCCGCTGCTTTTGCCCTCCGAGCGCAACGGCGCCGCTGGTGCCCATGACCTCGAGGGGCCCAAGGATGCGGAAGTCAAGCATGGTGTTAGTTGCAATCGTCGCGGGCGATCACCATTCGCGCAAGAGCGTGCAGTCGTGCGGTAACGCCGCGCCAATATCGAGCGCGATGCCGTTAGCGAGCCGTTAGCGAGCCGTGACTGAGCCATTTGGGCTCCGCCCGACCGTGGGGCCATGCTCAAGCTCAAGCATCACATCTCAAGCGGTGAGCGCGCCCGCACCCTGTTCTGCGTGACATTCGCCGTTTTCGGGCTGCTCTTGATCCTCAGCTCTGGCCCAACCTCGCAAGCGATCGCGTCGAGTGGTGGCTACCAGTGGCCGCTGAAGCCGTTCGACCAGCCGCACCCGATTCGCGGGAGCTTCGGCGACCCGCGTACGGTCTTTACGACGCCTCCGACCGAGGACGGCCTGATGACCGGCGGCGGCAAGTTCGCCTTTCACTTCGGCGTCGACATCTGGGGGCCGAACGGCACGGCGGTCTATCCGGTCGTCAGCGGCACCGTGGGCCGCGTCTCGCACGAGGAGCACCGCGAGTACGTCGAGATCCTGACGGGGAACGGCCGCAGCTTCGAGTACTGGCACGTGCGCGCCGCGGTCCGGCCGGGCCAGCGGGTAGAGGCCGCTGTCACCGTACTCGGCACGATCATGGCGCCGTTCGAGCACGTCCACTTCGCAGAGATCCAGGGCGGACGCCCGGTGAATCCGATTGCCCCCGGTCGTCTCATGCCCTACACGGACACGACCAGGCCGAGAGTCGAGTCGATCTCGCTCCGGCGAACCGAGACCGGTTCTGCGCTACTCCCGAGCTTCGTCAGGGGTCGTGTACTGCTGGTCGCCGAAGCGTACGACACGCGTCAGCTCTCCGTTCCGGGCGTCTGGCAGCGGATGCCCGTGGCCCCCGCGCTCGTCACATGGCGGCTGAGGCGGTTTGGCGGCAAGACCGCCGCCGGTGGCGTAGCCGCCGACTTCCGCCGCTCGGCACCCCCGAACGAGCGCTTCTGGAGCTACTACGCGAGAGGCACGTACCAGAACATGTCGGTCTTCGGCACGCGGTACTCCTGGGGACAGCCTGGCTGCTTCCTGTTCAAGCTCACGCGATCGCCGTTCGACACGACCACCGTTCCCGATGGCGTCTACGACCTCGTCGTGACCGTCACCGACATTCGGGGGAACGCAAGCTCCAAGGCCCTGCGCCTGACGATCCACAACCGCGCCGGCTGGTAGCAGCCGGCGCGGTGCCGTTAGCGAGCCGTTAGCCAGCCGTGACTGAGCCATTTGGGCCCCGCCCGACGGTGCGGCCATGCTCAAGCTCAGGTCCCACATCCACAGCGGTGAGCGCACCCGCACGCTCCTTCTTCTCGCAGTAGTCGTCGTTCTCATCGGCCCACTCGTCGTTTCCAGACCCGCCCCGGCTCTCTCCGTCGACCCTTCGTACGAAGAGGAAGAGGAACTCGAGGGCAGGGCGCCGACAGCCATCGAGCTGACGCCCGCGGTCGAGGCCGCGTTTCCCCGTGAGAGCTACGCGCCGCAGAGCACTGCGACGCTGAAGATCTACAACCGAGCCCGCGGGCTCCGGCTCCAGATCTTCCACGCAGGTCCGGAGGGCACGCGGACCGTGGACAACGTCACCATGAACGGCGTGGCCATGACGAACGTGATCGGCGTGGGCGCGAGCTCAGGCCGTCGTTCTTTCCGAATTCGCATCGGCGCCTGGCCGACCGGCCTCTACCTCGCTCGGTTGACTGCGGCGGACGGCCGCATCGGCTACGCGCCTTTCGTCGTCCGGCCTCGCCGTCTCGGCGAGCACCGCGTCGCCGTCGTCCTGCCGACGTTGACCTGGCAGGCCTACAACCTCCGAGACATGGGCCGCGACGGCCAGGGTGACAGCTGGTACGCGAGCTGGGGCCACAAGACCGTCCTTCTCGGCCGGCCGTTTCTCAACCGTGGCGTCCCGAACTACTTCCGCCAGTACGACCTCCCCTTCCTGCACTGGCTGAGCTGGACAGGCCGCGAGGTCGACTACCTGGCGCAGACCGATCTCGAGTCCGTGTCTAGCGCCAGGGCGCTCGCGACGGCATATGACCTGATCGTCTTCCCGGGCCACCACGAGTACGTCACGACGCGGGAGTACGACCTGGTCGAGGGCTACCGCGACCTGGGCGGGAACCTCATGTTCCTCTCCGCGAACAACTTCTTCTGGCAGGTGGTCAAGCACGGCCAGACGATGATGAAGACCAAGCAATGGCGCGACCTCGGTCGGCCCGAAGCAGCGCTGCTCGGCGTCCAGTACCGCGGCAACGACAGCGGCGGACGCCGAGGGCGGTGGCTGCTTCGCAAGGCCGGTGCGGGACGGTGGATCTTCGCGGGCTCCGGCCTGAAGCCCGGCGACGCCTTCGGAAGCGGGAGCATCGAGATCGACCAGACGTCGGCCGCCTCACCCCATGGCACGCAGATCCTTGCAGAGATCCCGAACCTGTTCGGTCCGGGCTTCACGGCGCAGATGACGTACTACAAGACCGCCCGCGGGTCGAAGGTCTTCGCCGCCGGCGCGTTTACGCTGGCCGGAGCGATCGGTCGTCCGGACGTTAGGAACGTCGTCGAGAATCTGTGGACGCAGCTGTCAAAGGCCTGATGGCTGGGCAATCATCCTGCTGGCGATGCTCGTGGAGAAGAGTGTCGCGTCCGTTACACAGGAAGGGTAACGGCGCATTAGCGCCCTGTTAGCGCCATCGAGATACTCGGGTCTACCGATGACCCGCATCGCTCTTGCCGTTGGACTGGTGGTGACCACTCACCTGCTCGGGGGCTCCGGCACGGGCTGGGCTGCGCCGCCGCAACGCATCGTCTGCAAACTGCCGAGCGGGACGACCAAGCTGCCGGCAGACGCTCGGCGCGGGCTCATAAAGCACATGCAGCAATACCCGGCCATCGGTCTCGCCACGCCGAAGCAGCGGGCGCGGGCGGCGCTCATCCTCGAGCAGCTCCGTGCGACGGCCAGATCGGAGAACTGGCGCGACATGACCGCGGTGGGCCGGGCCGGCTACAAGGTTCGTCCGCAAGCACGCAAGCAGGGCGACCGGTCCGTTCACTACTTCCACGCGGAGTACACGAAGCAGCGGGGCGGGCGTTTCGCTCTCGATGCTCGCAGGCCGAAGGCGCTGATCTTCGCCAATGCGCCCGGACAGCCACTCGTCCTCGTCGGCGCGATGTGGAGCATGCGCCGTGGCGAACGTGGCCCGACTCCGGCGGGCCCGATCGTCCGCTGGCATTCCCACCTCGTCTGTGTGGTGGGAAGCAAGCGGGGCACGAAGCCGCTTCCAGGAGGCACCTGCCTTGCCGGAGCGCGGCTCCGTCAGGGAACGGAGATGCTGCACGTCTGGTTCACGGCCGATCTCCGCAGCGCGTTCTCGACCAGCGCGCCTGAGCCCGAGCTTTGCAAGGCCGGCTTGGTCAGCCGCGGCTGCTAGTGCAGCACGGCCGCATCTCACTTCTATTGCCGGTGCTCCTTGCCCTCGTCGTCGTGGGCTGCAACTCGCAGACGACGGAGCACGCGCTGGAGGGTCGCGCGCTGGCCGACATCGGGCAGGTTCCCTCCGTGCAGGCGGCCTTCGTCCGGGAGAGCTACGCGCCGGGCAGCCGAGCTGTCCTGCGGTTCTTCAACAGCGCTCGCACCTTGCGACTGCAGATCCTCCGGTCAGGCCCCGAGCCCGGGCGAACCACGGACCACCTGACGATGAACGGCGTCGGTATTACGAGGGCCAGGACGGTCGGGGGCATCAGGCGCGGTAGGCGGGTGGCCATCCGCATCGGGCCCTGGCCCAGTGGCCTGTACTTCGCGCGCCTGGAGGCCGCCGACGGGCGCATCGGCTTCGCCCCGTTCGTCGTACGGCCCAGCCACCTCGGCAAGCACCGGGCGGCGGTGGTAATTCCGACGCTCACGTGGCAGGCGTACAACCTTCGGGACGGAAACAGAGACGGCATCGGGGACAGCTGGTATGCGTGCCCTGGCAAGCGCGCGAAGAATTGCCCGACGCGGAACACCGTGCGCCTCGGGCGACCGTTCCTGAACCGCGGCGTACCCAGTCGGTTCCGAGTCTACGACTTGCCGTTCCTCCAGTGGCTGAGCCGAACGGGGCGGAGCGTCGACTACCTCGCGCAGCAGGACATCGAGCGAGCGAAGAAGCCCGCGAAGCTCGCGCGCGCCTACGACCTGATCGTATTCCCCGGCCACCACGAATACGTGACCGAGCGCGAGTACGGACTCGTCGAGGGCTACCGCAACCTTGGCGGCAACCTCATGTTCCTCTCGGCGAACAACTTCTTCTGGCAGGTGGTCCGGCGGGGCAACGTCATCTTCAAGACGCAGCAGTGGCGGGGCCTGGACCGACCGGAAGCCGCGCTGGTCGGCGTGCAGTTTCGGGGCGTGGATACGGGCGGCCATCGTCGGCGCTGGATTCTTCGCCGGGCCAGCGCAGGTCGATGGATCTTCGCCGGCACACGCCTGCACCCGGGCGACAAGTTCGTCCGCGGAGGCATCGAGATCGATGGCACAACCGCGGACTCGCCCCGCAACGCGCAGGTCGTCGCGGAGATCAGGAACCTGTTCGGCCCCGGCACGACGGCGCAGATGACCTATTACCAGGCGCCGAGCGGCGCCAAGGTCTTCGCCGCAGGCGCCTTCACGCTCGCCGGCTCCGCGCTCCGGCCCGAGGCATCGATCGTGCTCGACAACCTCTGGAGGCGGCTCTCGGAGCCCTAGGTCGACTCGCTCGGCGTCGTGAGGATGGCGAGCGGGATCTCGCGGGCCGTCTTCGCCTGGTACTTCCCGTAGCCGTCGTACGTCTGGACGATGTGCGGCCAGAGTCGCGCGCGCTCATCAGAGGTTGCCCGCCGCGCCAGCATCGTCCGGCTCTCGCGACCGATCGTCACCACACCCTCCCCGGCAGCGATGAGGTTCTCGAACCAGTCCGGGTTGTGCGGCCGGCCGCCGTACGACGCGACAAGCACGACGGCGCCGTCCTCCTCGAAGTACGTGAGCGGCGACGACCGCGGCTTGCCGGTCGTCCTTCCGCGCGTCGTCAGCAGAAGCACCGGCATGCCCGCGATGCGCGTGCCGACCCGACCGCCGGTCGCCGAGTAGATCCCGCGGTGGATCGCGGATAGCGCCTTGACCCTTACGGACACGCGAGCTCCCGCAGCGCAGCCTGGAGGGTCGCCGCAGCCTCCCCAGGCTTGCCGTTGCCGATGGGACGACCGTCGAGGGCGACGATCGGCATCACCTCCCGGATCGAAGAGCTCGCGAAGGCTTCGTCGCCGGCGGCGAGGTCGTCGACGGTGTACGAGCCCTCCACCACTTCCAAGCCCGTGGCCGGCGCCAGCCCGAGGAGCACGTCCCGGGTCACGCCCGCGAGGATGCCGGCGCCGCCGGGGGTCGAGAGCGTCGTGCCGCGGCGCCACCAGACGTTCGATGTCGTCCCCTCGAGCACTGTTCCGTCGGCGGAGACGAACAACGCGTCGTCGGCGTCGCGCGCACGTGCCTCGTCGACGGCCATCATGTTGAGCGCATAGCTCGTCGACTTCACGCCGCCGATGAGGTCGGCCGGGCGGAACTCGACGGTGATCACGCGAATGCCTCGTGCACGCAACTCGTCGAGGTCGGCCGGAAGCTCCGAGACAACGACGAGCGCAACCGGCCCCTGACCGCTCCCCGGCGTGGCATAGACGCGAAGCACCGCCTCCGCCTCCCCGGCCTCGCCGAGCGCGAGGGCAACGAGCTCATCGAGCTCTTGCCGTGCTAGCAGCTCGAGCCCCAGCCTCGCGCACGAGCTCTCGAGCCGATCGAGGTGCTCTGCAAGGCAAAACGGCCGGCCACCGTAGACACGGAGCGACTCGAAAGCGCCCCGTCCCCGCATGAATGCCTCGTCGTCGACGTGGATCACGGGCTCGCCCGGCGGGACGAGGCCACGCCCGGAGACAGCGAGGGCACAGAGGCGCGGAGGCACGCGACAACGCTAACCGGTCTGCCGAAGCACGTTGTAAGGCATGCCTTACAACGCTGAGGTAAGGTGCGCCTTACATACCGCACAAGACACGGGGAGAGACCATCGTGCTTCGACGAATCGCACCAGCCATTGCCGTCGCCCTCGCAGTCGGGGTGACGTGCGTCACCGCCGCCGGCGGACAAGCGCCTCGCACCGAGCTGGCGCCCACGAAGGCGTATCTGCTCGAGCACACGAAGCTGCTCAACGGCTTCACGAAAGACTTCCAGTCGCTCGGCAACCGCTACCACGCCCTGGCCAGCGGCACCGGCTTCGACTACGCGCAGCTGTGGTCCACGAAGCGCGCCGAAGTCGTTTCGATTCTGCGCCAGGCGAAGTCCGCCTGGATCAAGGGCAACCCGTACTACGAGCGCGCCGAGGGCGTCGTCGCAGGCACGCCGTCGCTCGCCGTGTACGACGTCATCCTCGACGCCGGCTCGAGCGCGAAGGAGGATCCGGCAGGCGCCGTGCCGTTCGACCTGGAGCTGTCGGACGGGCGCATCCTCGAGAAGCCGGGCAACCTCTTCAACCTCACCGAGGGCATGCTCTGGGGCACGCGGCCCGAGTACGTCGCGAAGGGCGTCCAGCCCGACATCGACGGCGACGGCAAGCGCGAGTTCGGCGAGGTCCTGCCGGACGCCCGCGTGTTCAAGGCCTCCGCCGATGCCTTCGCGCTCTACGCGGGCAAGCTCGCGAAGGCTGCCAAGTCGTGGAAGCCGACCGCGTCGGACGCCTTCACGGCCGTTGTCGTCATGGTGCCGACGATGAACGAGTACTTCGGCCAGTGGAAGGTGTCGCGCTTCGTCCTCGGAGACAAGGCCAAGGGCGACTCGTTCAACGTCGTCTCGAGGCTCTCGGACATCCACGACATCCTCACGGGCCTGACGGTGATCTATGCCGGCATCAAGCCTGCGATCGCCGGTGTCGACCGTACGCAGGCGGCACAGACCCAACGTCAGCTCGCCGAGCTCCGTGCCTTCGTGGGTGACCTGCGTGCCAAGGAGCGGACCGGCAGGCGGTTCACGCCGCGCCAGGCCGACGTTCTGGGCCGAGCGGCTCAGGAGCAGGCCGTGGCGGTCGCCGGCCAGGTGACCCAGGCAGCTGCACGCCTCAAGGTGAAGATCGCGCAGTAGCGGTGGGCCACATCGCCCGACTCACCGCCCTGGTGGGGGCAAGCCTCGCGCTCGTCGCCACGGCTCAGGCCGCGGCGACGGCCCCACCGTCGGTCGAGGCGGACCGGCTCCGCGCCGCTCTCGTCGAAGCCGAGGCGGCGCTCGTGCTGGCGGAGCCGAAGGCGGCCGCGGCGGCGCTGCAGACGCGCCTCGAGGGCCGTGGAGACGGCGCTCGCGGCGCGACCGGCGGAGCTCCGCGTCGCCCGTGCCGGACTGCGCCGCGCGAAACTGGCCGTCGCGCCAGGCGACACGAGGCGACTCGCAGCTGCGCGGGCCGCCGTCTGGACAGCAATGCTCGCCGCCTCGTTCGACGAGGCGACGGTCTCTGCCCGCCGCAGTGAGATCGGCCACGCTCGCGGCTGGCTGCTCGTCCGCGAGTTCCGTCCGCCGACGCGGTTCTCCCGTGCCGCCGAAGACGCAACGCTGGCACTCGACGCTCTCGCCGCGGGGAGCATGGCCCCGGGCGCAGCGGCGGTCGCCATCCGCACCGACCTCCTCGACACCTACGACAGCCGACTGAGAAGCTCCCTGACTGCGGTCGGCGAGGCATCCGCGGCGGGCCTTCCCGAGCAACGCGCTGAGGCGGGCGCGCTCGCCAAGGGCTACTGGAGCATCCTCAGGCCGTCGTTCGTCGCGCAGCGCGGCCGCGCAGCGGCGCCGGAACGTCGACGATCTGGCGGCACGCCTCGCGGAGAGCGCGCTCGCGCCGGGCAGAGCTGCAACTGCGGCAGCCGCGCGGATGAGCTCCGCCCTCGAAGGCTTCCGTGCCGCACCGCTCTCCGAGGCCGAGCTGCTGAGGCGAGCTGGTCAGGTCGAGCGGTTCCTCCAGCTGGTGCCGATCGAATACGGCCGCGGAGTGCGCGACGGCAAGGTGGCCGTCGACTTCGAGATCCAGGAGGCGATCACGTTCCGCGACGGCGCCGAGGCGGCCTTCCTCGACATAGCTCCAGTGCTCCTTGCACGCGATCGAGCCGGAGCCCGCAGCGTCGGAGCGATCCTCACGCAGCTCGGCCGCGACCTCGAGGGCGCCAGCCGAGGTGGCCCGGTCGCCGACCCCGACATCGTGAGCGTTCGCACGGACGAGGCGCTGTCCGTGCTCGAGCGCATCTACCCGAAGGCCTGGCGCGACGCCGCGAAGACCGCCGACTTCGACGTCATCGCCGCGACTCTCGACCGCCTCCAGGCCGCGGCAGCCGAGGGCGACTGGGGAACCGCCGAGTCCGCGCGCCTCGAGGCCTACGGGATCTTCGAGCTCGGGCCAGAGCAGCGCCTGCGCGGGCTGGCGCCCGAGCTCTTTCAGGAGACCGAGGGTCTGTTCTGGTACGGCGCCGGGGACCACGACGGCCTCGTCCAGCTGATCAAGCGCAAGGCGACGGCGGCCGAGCTTGCCCTGACACGGGCGGCGCTGGACGACACGTTGGGCAGATCCGAAGAGCGCATCGGCGCCGGCCCGGCCTCGACCAGCTCGGTGATCACGAACAGCGCGATCATCGTCTTCCGTGAAGGTCTCGAAGGGGTGCTCATCCTCGCCGCGCTCATGGCGAGCATGGTCGGCGCCCAGCGACGGTACCGTCGGCCGCTCCTCATAGGCGTCGGCGCCGCACTCGGCGCGAGCGTCGTCACCTGGGTGGTGGCGCAGACCGTGCTCACGTCGCTCGCGCGATATGGCGAACGTCTGGAGGCGATCGTCTCGCTCGTCGCGATCGGCATCCTCCTGCTCGTGCTCAACTGGTTCTACCACCGCGTCTACTGGCAGGAGAACCTCCAGGGCCTGCATCGTCGCAAGAGCCGGATCCTCGCTGGTGCGGGTCTCTCGCTCGCCGCAGCACAGGTCATCGGCCTCGTCGCGCTCGGGTTCTCGAGCGTCTACCGCGAGGGATTCGAGACGGTCCTCTTCCTCCAGGCGCTGACGCTGGAAGCCGGCGCATTTACCGTCCTGATCGGCGTACTCGTCGGCTTTGTGGCCACGCTCGCCGTCTTCTTCGTGGTCATCGGCCTCGAGCAGAAGCTGCCCCACAAGACCATGCTCAAGGTCACGGGCATCCTCATCACGTGGGTACTAGTGATCATGGTCGGCACGACTGTGCAGACGCTCCAGAAGGTCGGCTGGTTGGACGTCTCGCCGATCCAAGGGCTCGAGTTGCCGTACTGGAGCGGCGTCTGGCTCGGGGTCTTCCCGACGTGGGAAGGGATCGGTGCGCAGGCGGCTGCCGCCCTGCTCGTGATCGGGAGCTACTTCGGTGCAGAGGAGATCAAGGCACGCCGGCGGCGGAAGCGGATCCTCGCTGCGCCGGTCGCGGTGGCCGAGCGCCGATAGCGTCCAGCAGCGGTCGCGCCTTCACCCACGACTCCTCGATTTCCTCTCCCGGATCGGAGTCCCACACGATGCCGCCGCCGACCCAGAGATGAATGCGCCCTTCGGCCACGGCGAACGTGCGGATGGTGAGCGCCAGGTCGAGATCGCCGTTCGGGTGAATCGTGCCGAGCGCGCCCATCGACGCCCCACGGCCGACCGGCTCGAGCTCCGCGATGTGGTCGATGGCCGCGATCTTTGGCGCACCGGTCACGGAGCCGCCGGGGAACGTCGCAGCGAGCAGCTCCGTGAGCGCCACGTCCTCGCGCAGCGTGCCCTCGACGAGCGAGACGAGGTGCTCCACGCCCGCCAGAGGCTGCGGTGACATCAGCTCGGGCCACGTGACGGAGCCTGTCTCGCAGACCCGGGAAAGGTCGTTGCGCTCGAGGTCGACGATCATCACGTGCTCGGCCGCGTCCTTGTCCGACTCGGTGAGGCCGTTTCCTCCGGCCGGACGCGTGCCCTTGATCGGCATCGTCCAGACGCGTCGTCCCCTGCGTGCGAGGAACAGCTCGGGGGAGGCGGACACGATCGCCCAGCCGTCACCCACGAACGGCCGCGGATAGAGCGGGCGTAGCGGAGCGAGCTTCTCGGCGAGGCCTGCCGGGTCGCCTGAGAACGAGGCCGAGAGATGCTGCACGAGGTTGACCTGGTACACGTCGCCGCGTGCGATCGCCTCGCGGACGGCATCGACCGCGGCCGCGTGCTCTCCGGGAGACCAGGTCTGCTCCCAAGCGCCGGTCGAGAAGCTGCCAGCGGCGATCGGGGCTTCGTCGTCGGCCCGGATGCGCACGGCGGCGGGCGGCAGCGGACAGGGCTCCGGCGGCAACGGCGTCTTTTGAGCGCGGCGCATCGAGCCGGACAGCCCGTACCCGAGGTAGACGTCGGCGACGACACCCTCGGCGCCGTCTCCGAAGAACCCGTGTGCCCGCAGCGTCGTCTCGACCTCGGCGAGCGAGCCGACCTCGATCATGCAGGCACGCTACCGGCCTCTCCCGTCGTGGGCGGCCGTGGTGCGCCCGCCCTGCGCGGCACGATCACCGCGAACGCGATGGCCATGACCACCCGTCCGATCGCGAGCGCGAGCAGAACCGTACGCACGTCGAGAGACTCGAGCAACCACCCGAGCACGAGCACCGTGACCGGACCCGAGATCGTGATCAACGTGATCACCGCAGTCATCACCTTCGGGCGAAGCTCCTCGGGCGCCCGCGTGGTGAGGATCGCCATCAGCGGCGCCGTCGCCACTGCGCCAAGCCCGGCGGCGAACATCACGGCCATCACGCCGATCGCAGGCAGCTCGAGGCCCAGCAGGAGCAGCGGCGCCGAGACCCAGAGAATCCCGGCAGTCGCCAGACGCATTGGCGGCACCCTCCGCGCCAGCGGGATCGCCGAGATGGAGCCGATCACGGATCCGGCCCCGAACGCGCCGAACATCAGCCCGGCCGTTCGCGCGCTGGCGCCGTAGTGGGCGTACGCAAGCACCGGCAGCGACACGAAGATCGCCTGCGCGAACATGTGCAGGAAGACGGCGGTCGCGAGCATCGGCCGCAGCAACCCGTCGCTCATGACGAAGCGCAGGCCGGCGAGCACGCCGCTGCCCTCGGCGGTGGCCGGCACCGGGCGGCGCCTGGGCACGAAGAAGAGCAGGAGGCAGAACGAAACGGCATACGTCGCCGCGTCCACGTAGAGGACGTTGACGGCGCCGATCCAGGCGATCAACAACCCGGCGGCGACTGGCCCGAGGAGGATCGTAAGCCGGGAGCCTGCCTCGACGAATGCATTCGCCTGCGTGAGCGTCGCCGAGTCCTCGCCGACGAGCTCGGGCAACACGATCCGCTGGGCGGAGAAGTACGGCGCGATGAAGCAGCCGAGCACGAAGACGAGCACGAGCAGCAGCGGGAACGAGAGCAGCCCCGCCTCGTACAGCAGGGGAATGGACACCATCAGCGGAATGCGGACGAGATCGCAGACGAGCATCGCCTTCACCGCACCGAGGCGCGTGACGACGGTGCCGCTGGGAATGCCGAGGATGGCGATGGGCAGGAGCTCCGCCGCCAGCACGATTCCCATCTTTGTCGTCGAGCCGGTCGTCGTCAGGACGAACCACGGCAGCGCGAGGAACGTCATCTGCGCGCCCAGCGAGGAGATGATCTCCGCGGACAGGAGCGCGAAAATCGACCGCTGAAGAAGCGGCGAACGCTCCTTCATGAGGCGTCCTCGACGGCCGGCATCTGTCCGGGCACCACCCTACCTCCGTCGCCCTCCGCCTCAGCGAGAGGATCGGCGACCGGCTCGGGCATCTCGCGGAGCGACCGCACGGGCGAGATCAGCACCGGCAGGAACGCGAACGCCTGGCCGATCGCGCCGACCCAAATCGCCGTCTTCAGGTCGAAGCTCGACGCGATGAGCCCTCCCAGCAGCATCCCGAGCGGCATCACGCCCCAGACGATGAAGCGCATGACGGCGTTCATGCGGCCCAGTAGCCGCTCAGGCGTGATCGCCTGGCGGAAGCTCAGCTGCGTGACGTTGTAGACGACCACGCCGAAGCCGATGATCACGCCGGAAGCGATGAGAAGCGGGATGGGCGAGCTCTCCGGGGCGAGCGGGATGAGCAGTGCCGCAAGCCCCGTCATAGCGCCGACCACGATGGCCGGGCCAACGCCGATCTTCGTCGCAATGCGGTTGGCCGTGAGCGCACCGGCGAGGTAGCCCACGTTCCCGACCGCGAAGACAAGGCCGATCGCGCCCGCGCTCAGGCCAAGCTGGCGCACCGCGTAGACGAGGAAAATGGCGCCCATCACGTTGCCGAAGAAGTTGAACGACGCGGTGGAGGCCGCGATCCAGCGCAGGTAGCGATGACCGAGGACGTATCGCAGCCCTTCGGAGAGCTCCGACCGCATGCCGTGCAGCGGAGACTTGCCCGGCTCGCGCTCCGGCACATCCTCGTGCTTGCGGATGGCGAGAACGAACAACCCGGACACCAGGAAGCTGATTGCGTCGAGGAGAATCGCCAACGGCGCCTTCAGTACCTGGATCAACACCCCGGCGAGTGCCGGTCCAGCGAGTTGGGCGCCGGAGCGCGAGATCTCGAGCTTCGAGTTGCCGTCCACCAGCTGGTCGCGCTCGACGAGTGCGGGCAGGTACGACTGATATGCGACGTCGAAGAACACCGTCAGCACGCCGAAGAGGAAGCCGACGACGTAGAGCTGCCAGATCGTGAGCGCGTCGACCGCGTACGCGATCGGGATCGTCGCCAGCAGCGCCGCCCGGCCGAGGTCACCGGCGATGAGGATGGGCCGCCTGGGCATCCGGTCGACCCAGACGCCCGCCGGCAGGCTGATGAGAATGAACGGCGCGAATTCGATCACGCCGAGCAGCGCGACCTCGAACGCGCTGACGTCGAGCGTGATGATCGCGACAAGCGGCAGAGCCAGCCCCGTCACCTGCGAGCCGACCTGGCTGATCGTCTCCGCCGACCAGAGCTTCAGGAAGTCGGGGTGTCGCCAGAGGCCGCCGGTGGGCCACAGATTCCGCATGCTCAGACCCGTGCCCCGGCTGTGACGCTCGGCGCCTGCTGGCGAAAGCGCTCTCGCAGGCCGGCGCTCGCGAAGAGGAACGCGGCGACCGTCTGGACGAGCACGATCGCAAGCAACGTCTCTGTCAGTCCCACCGAGTCGAGGGCCGAGCCCGCGGCGAGCAGGGCGAGCGGGCCGAGCAGCGACGTGGTCGCGATGATGGCCGCCCACGCCTTCGGCCGCAGAGCGGGAGGCGTGCGGACCGTGAAGATCGTCCAGATGGGCGCGTTGACGAGTCCGTTCGCCAAGCCGGAAGCGAACATCGCGACGACGAGAGGCCACGCCGGGAGGTCCGCGAGGAAGATCCAGATAGGCGCGATCATCGCGAGCTCGCCGATGCTTCCGACCAGCAGCCCGTTCACGCGGCGCACGACGCGAAACATCACGGCGCTGCCGGCGACGGCACCGAGGCCCCACGCGCCGAGCATCCAGCCGAGAATCTCGGGCCGCTCGCCGAACCGCGTGATGACGAGGTACGGCATGGTGACGAAGAACGCCAGCCAGGCCACGTCGCCGGCCACGATTGCGATCGACCACGGGCGGAGCAGCCGGTCCTTGAGCAGGAACCGCACACCGGCGCCGAGGCCGCGCGACTCCTCGGTCTCCGGAGCCGCCCCGCCGACCTTGACGAAGACGGCGATCAGCAGGAAGGCCACCAGGAACGTCGCCGCGTCGACGTAGAGGACGTTCGTCGCGCCGATCAGCCCGATAAGGACGCCGGCGAGCACCGGGCCGAGCACGAGCGCGATGCGCATCGCCGCCTGCAGCAGCGCGTTTGCCTCGCCGAGCACGCCCTCGTCCTCGCCGACGATCTCCGGCAGGATCGCTGCCTTGGAGACGAACGACGGCGTGCCGAATGCGCCCACGGCGAAGACCAGCACCAGCAGCAGCGGAAACGAGAGCAGCCCAGCGGTATGCAGCAGGGGAATCGCCGCGATGAGCGGCGCGCGGCAGGCGTCGGCGACGAGCATCGTGCGCCGGAGCCCGACGCGCCCCACGAGGTTGCCGGCAGCGAAGCCGACGATGCCCAGCGCCGCGGCCTCGACCGCGACGACGATGGCCATCTTCGTAGCCGAGCCGGTCGTGGTCACCACGAACCAGGGAAGCGCCACCCACGTCATCTGCGACCCTGCGGTCGAAATCACGTCCCGTGCGAGCAGCGCGAGCAGCGCCCGGTCGCGGAGCAGGGCGCGCCGGGTCACGCGCGATGAATGCGGATGTCGCCTGAGACCGACGTCGCCTTCAGCTCGACGAGCGGACCGCCATTCGTGGGCGGCTCATCGCGCACCTCGAGCTCCGAAGTCGTCTTACCGCTGGTCGAACGCGCGTTCACGAAGAGCTTCGAGCCGCTGCGCAGGCCGAGCGTCAGGTCGCCGGAGACGGACTGCAACGCCACCTGGCCCTGGGTTGCCGAGCCGATGCGCACGTCTCCCGAGATCGTCTTCGCCTGGATGGAGCCTCCCGCTTCGCGGAGCTCGATGTCGCCGGAGACGGAGTGAAGCTCAGCCGGCCCGGCGACGCTGCCAATGGTCGCGTCTCCGGAGACGGAGTTGACGTTCGCCCCGCCTCCGACGGTGCCGAGGGTGACGTCCCCTGAGACGCACTTGACCCGGACGTCACCCTCGACTTCGTCCAGCCGGACGTCACCGGCCGCGGTCTTCACCTCGGCGCGGTCGTACCGGCCTGTCGCGTTGACATCCGCTGCGTCCGACACGACCTCGACGGAGGAGCCGGCCGGAACGCGGATGCCTGCGCGAATCGATGGACCCTGTCCAAAGACGATGCTGAGGCGGGGGCCGCGGCGGCCGCCCACCTGAAAGCCGTGCTGGATGTCGACGAGCAGCTCGGCGCGATCGCTGCCAGGGCGTAGCTCGACGATTGCATCGTGGACTGGGCCGTCGCTGCTGGTGCGCAGCGCTTCGAGCTCGACGACCGCCTCGGAAACGTCGGCGGCGGAGATCTCGACGACACCCGCCGGGGCCCGAACGACGAGCGCGACCGGGCCCTCGACGGGAAATGCCTCTCGCCTCATCGCCGCCATCCGCGGATGCCTCTCGGCTTCCGAACTCGGACAGTCGGGTCGTGCTTGGGCGGGCGGCGGTCGCCCACCAGCTTCACGTAATCGGGATAGGTGTTGCGGAAGTCCATCGTCCCCTCCTTCGCTAGTTCTCGGCGAACCCGGTCAGGCCGCTGCCGAAGCTCTTGCGGGCACTTCCTCGCTGAACGGCGCGCTTGAGCTCCCGGATGAGCCATGTGTTGGCGGAGAGCCCTTCGCGTGCCGCGGCGGCGTCGATGGCCGTCTTCAGCGCCTCGGGCAGCCGCAACGAGATACGTGCGGTCATGCCGTCGTCGGGAGCGGCCGGCTCTGCCTGCTGCCGATCCTCGACGTACACGAGGTTCGGCTCCTGCCCCGCCAGCCTGATCTCCACGTGACCCGAGGGAAGCTGGTCGGACACCTCGAGCGTCACCTCCGAAAGGAGGTCGAGCAGCCTCAGGCGTGCCGACCCCTGGAGCGCGTCGCTTAGCCGCTCTGCGGCCCGGGCGACGTTCTCGTCGCCGAGCGAGCCCGCCGTGCTGAGGTCTGACAGGAGCGCTTCGATGTGTACTGACAACTGCATGTTGATGTCATTATGACATCACTATGGCGTATGTCAAGCATCTTCTTGCAGTCGCCCCAAGACGGCTTGCACAAAGGCATCGAGCTCCTCGAGCGAGCCGTCGTTGATATAGGAGTAGCCGGCGCGACGCACCTTCTCGTCGTCGGGGAGCAGTCGAGGCGACCGCTCGGCGACCGATTCGCCGCGTCTCGACGACCGCAGCGCCTCCGGAGCGGTGATGACGACGACCGCATCGAACAGCGCGTCCGCCCCAGTCTCGTAGAGCAGCGGGATCTCGACGACGGCGACGGGCGCGTCGACGCCTACGAGCCAGTCCGCATAGCGCTTGCGGACGTGAGGGTGGAGCAGCTGCTCGAGCCACTCGAGCTCGCCGGCGTCTGCGAAGACGCGTTCCGCGATCTGCGCGCGATCGAGGGTGCCGAAGCGCTGCTCGAGAGCAGCTCTGACATCGGAATCCTCTGCGTAGAGCTCGTGGACGACCTCATCCGAGGAGAGAACGGCCGCGCCGTGGCGGCGGAACGCCTCCAGCGCCTCACTCTTGCCGGCGCCGATGCCGCCCGTCAGGGCGACTTTGACGCTAGTCGGCTTCGGGGACGTCGGTGGGCTCGGTGTCGACGACGACGGGGTCGTCTTCCGGCTCGGGCTCAGTCGCCGGCTCGGGCTCCGTCGCGGGCTCGGGCTCCGTCGCGGGCTCGGGCTCGGGCTCCGTCGCGGGCTCGGGCTCCGTCGCGGGCTCGGGCTCCGTCGGCAGCGCTGGCTCCGACGCGGGCTCGGGCTCCGTTTCCGGCTCGGTCGGCTCCGCCACCGCGTCGGTGACAGCCTCGTCGCCCGGCACTGTAGCCTCGCCGGCCGGGGCAGCAGCCTCGTCTTCCGGTGCTGCAACCTCGTGGTCCGAAGGAGTCGTCTCCTCGGAGAACACCTCTTCCGAGAGCGCGAGCGGCGGTGCGTCTTCGGCCCGCGCTTGTCCGCCCTCGCTGTCCTCCACACGCTTCAGCGACAGCGAGAGACGCCGGCGCTCGGCGTCCATCTCGATGATCTTCACCTGGACGGCCTGGCCCTGGGCCACCACCTCACGCGGGTTCTCGACGTGGTGCTGCGCGAGCTCCGAGATGTGGACGAGGCCCTCGACGCCGGGCAGGATCTCGACGAAGGCGCCGAACGTGACGACCTTCGTCACCTTGCCGTCGACGACGTCGTTCAGCGAGTAGCCGTCGAGCACCTGCTGCCAGGGGTCGCTCTGCGTCTGCTTGAGGCCGAGCGAGATGCGCTGGCGCTCGCGGTCGATGTCCAGCACCTTGACCTTGACGTCCTGGCCGATCTCGAGCACCTCCGAGGGGTGGTTGACGTGGCCCCACGAGAGCTCGGAGATGTGGATCAGCCCGTCCATGCCGTCGAGGTCGACGAAGGCGCCGAAGTCGACGATGTTGGAGATCTGCCCGTCGACGACGTCGCCGGGGCTCAGGCGGTCGAGGATGGCCTGGCGCATCTCCTTGCGCTCGTCCTCGAGGACGGCGCGCCGCGACAGCACGACGTTGTTGCGCGAGCGGTTGAGCTCGATCACCTTGCAGCGGAGCTCCTGAGCGAGGAACTCGTCGAGGTCCTGGACGCGGCGGATGTCGACGAGCGATGCGGGCAAGAAGCCGCGCACGCCGAGGTCGAGGATGAGCCCGCCCTTCACGACCTCGATCACGCGGCCCGTGATCGGCTCGCCGCTCTCGGCCTTGCGCTCGATCTCCTTCCACGCGAGCTCGAACCGAGCGCGCTTCTTCGAGAGGATCAGGCGGCCTTCCGAGTCCTCCTTCGTGAGCACGAGCGCGTCGATCTCGTCGCCGACTCCGACCTCGTCGTCCGGGTTGATCGAGCGGCGAATCGACAGCTCTGCGACGGGGATGACGCCCTCCGACTTGTAGCCGATGTCGACGAGCACCTCGTCCTTGTCCACCCGGACGACGGTGCCGTGGACGACCTCCCCTTCCGTGATCTCCGGGAAGGTGGCGTCGTAATCGGGGACGAGCTCACCGTCCGGACCTGTAGTCCAGACGCCAGGCTCGGCGATATCGGCTTCGGTGTCGATAGTGTCGTTGGCCATGCGAAAAGGCCGGTCAGTATAGCCACGCGCGACCGCAAATCTCTGTAGAACAGCGGAATGCGGCTGACACTCGTCCGGAACGCCACGCTGATCGTCGAATTGGCCGGCAAGCGGATTCTCGTCGATCCGATGCTCGACGACGTCGGCGCCCGGCCACCGATCGAGAACACGGCGAACCCAGTGGCCAACCCGATGGTGCCGCTGCCCTTCCCCGCCGAGGACGTCGTCCGGGGCCTCGACGCCATCGTGGTAACGCACCGTCATCGCGATCACCTCGACGGGCGGGCCGAGGAACTGCTTCCGCGTGATGTTCCCGTTTTCTGCCAGCCCGAGGACGGGGAGGCGCTCAGCGCTCTCGGTCTAGATGCTCAGCCCGTCCAGGACGAGCTCGAATGGAATGGCCTGCGGATCGCGCGAACGCCGGCCCGTCACGGGTCGGGGAGGATCGCCGAACTGCTAGCGCCCGTCAGCGGCTTCGTCCTCGACGACCTCTACATCGCGGGCGACACGGTGTGGTACGAAGGAGTAGCGGAGACCATCGCCCGCTATCGGCCACGCGTCGCGGTCGTGAACGCAGGAGGCGCCGAGTTCGTCGAAGGCGGCTTGGTCGTGATGGGGACTGACGACGTTCGCGAGGTTGCGGCATGTGTCCCGATCGTGGTCGCCGTGCACATGGAAGCGGTCAACCACTGCCATCTGACGCGCGATGCCCTGCAGCAAGCCGTACCGGGCGTCCTCGTGCCGGAGGATGGCGAGACGCTCGACGTCTAGTTCTTAGCCTCCGCCCAGTTCTCCCCGGCGCCGACATCGACCGCGAGCGGCGGATCGAGGTCGAAGGCACCGCACATCTCCTCCTGGACGATGGCCCGCACGTCGCGCACCTCGGCCTCGGGCACCTCGAGCAGCAGCTCGTCGTGCACCTGGAGGACGAGTCGCGCCGCCCTCCCCTCGTCACGAAGGCGCCGATCTATGCCGATCATCGCGACCTTGATGATGTCGGCGTTGGAGCCCTGCATGACGAAGTTCACGGCCAACCGCTCGCCGAGCGCGCGGGTCTGGCGGCTCGACGTCCGGATCTCGGGCACGGGGCGCCGTCGGCCGAGCAGGCTCGTCACGTAGCCGTCGAGCGTGGCCTGCTCGATGGTGCGGGCGATGAAGTCCTGCACGTGCGGGAAGCGCGCGAGATACGTGTCGATGTACGTCTGCGCCTCGTCGCGCGGGATCTGGAGGTTCTGCGAGAGGCCGTGCGCGGAGATGCCGTAGACGATGCCGAAGTTGATCATCTTCGCGATGGCGCGCTCGTGCTTCGTCAGCGCCGACGGCTCACTGCCCAGCACCTCAGCGGCGGTGGCCGTGTGGATGTCCTCGCCTGCTGCGAAAGCGTCCCTCAGCTTCGGCTCGCCCGAGACGTGAGCGAGGATGCGCAGCTCGATCTGCGAATAGTCGGCGGAAAGCAGCTTGCTGCCTTCGTCCGCAACGAACGCAGAGCGGATCTCACGACCCAGCTCGGTGCGGATGGGGATCGACTGGAGGTTCGGGTTGGACGTGGACAGACGGCCCGTGGCGGCGACCGCCTGGTTGAACGTCGTGTGCAGCCGGCCGTCCTCGCCGAGCAGCTCGGGCAACGGCCCGAGGTACGTGTTGACGAGCTTCGTGAGCTCACGCCACTCCTCGATGACAGGCACGATCTCGTGTTGGTCGCGGATCGACTGCAAGACACGCGTATCCGTGGAGTAGCCGGTCTTCCCCTTGCGGCCGGGCGTCAGCTCGAGCTGCTCGAAGAGGACTCGCGCGACCTGCTGGGTCGACCCGAGCACGAACTCCTCTCCGGCCAGCTCGTACGCGCGCCCTTCGAGCTCTTCGACGCGCTCGCGGAGCCGGGCGGTGATCTCCCCCATGCGGTAGGTGTCGATGCGGACGCCGGCGTCCTCCATCCGGGCCAGCACGTCGACGAGGGGCAGCTCGACGTTCTCGTACAGCGGGACGAGGTCGCGCTCGGCCAGGCGGCCGCGCATGAGAGGAGCCAGCCGTAACGGCAGCGCCGCACGGCGTACTAGCGCCTCCGTCTCCTCCTCGGCGGAGGGTGAGGGATCAAGCGCAACTCCGTATTCGGCGGCGAGATCGGTGAGCTCGTAGGCCGTGCGTCCTGGCTCGATGAGATACGCAGCCAGCAACGTGTCGTCGACCGCCGAGACGCGAAGCGGCTTGGCGTCGTGCGCCACGATCTCGCCTTCGACCCGCTCGAGCCAAGGTGACACGACGACCTCGTCGTCGAGCGCGACGGCACTGCGGCCGTCGTCCGCGGCGTAGCCGAACCGTCGTCCCGATGTCTCTGGCTGCTCGCCTTCCCGCCAGCGCAGCTCCTCCCCGGCGACTGCGGGCCGTTCGGCCGCCGGCAGCGCCTCGTCCAGCTGGTCGAGCCGCTGCAGAAGCGCCCGGAACTCGAAGCGGCGGAACATCTCCTGCAGCTCCGAGCGGTCCGGCGGCGCCAGAACGAGCTCCGTCGGATCGCAGTCGATGTCGAGATCCCGGCGCATCGTCGCCAGCACCTTCGACTCGCGCGCCTGATCGGCGTGCTCCCGGAGCGACTTCGCACGCCCGGGCGACAGCTCGTCGACGTGCTCGAGCACGCCATCCACCGATTCGAACTGCTGGATGAGCTGCGCCGCCGTCTTGTCGCCGATGCCGGGGACGCCCGCGATCGAGTCGGACGTGTCACCTTTGAGTCCGATCAGGTCCGGAACCTTCTCCGGCGGCACGCCCAGACGGGCGGTGACCCGCTCGGGCGTGTACACGTGGACGTCCGCGACGCCACGCGGCGTCATCATCAGGCAGACGTTCTCCGTCACGAGCTGGAATGCGTCGCGGTCGGTGGAAACGACGCACGTGGCGAGACTTGCCTCGTCGGCCCGCGTGGCAAGCGTGGCGATGACGTCGTCCGCCTCCCAGCCTTCGAACTCGAGGTTTCGGTAGCCGAACGCCTCCACGATCGGCTTGAAATACGGGAATTGCTCGCGCAGCAGGTCGGGCATGGGCCGGCGGTCGGACTTGTACTCGCCCGAGATGGCCGTCCGGTGCACGGGCTTCGTGTCCCAGGCGACGGCGACGCCCCGCGGACGGTAGTCCGAGAGGAGCTTGACGAGCATGTTCGTGAAGCCGAGCAGCGCGTTCGTGGGGAATCCGTCGCTCGTCACGAGCTCCTCGGGCAGCGCGAAGTACGCTCGGTATGCGAGGTTGTTGCCGTCGACGAGGAAGAGGTCCGCCTCGCGCGCCGGCGCGTCGTCGAGGTCGAGCTCCTCGCCGGTGATCGTCTTCGGGCTCACGTCCCGAGTCTAGTGCTCCGCTCTGGGGCTCCCTCGATGCTCCAGCGCGCGAAAACCGAGTCAGGCAAGGACGCAGGGAGCGTCCGTATTGGCCATACGGACGCGACCGAGGACGCCGCATGGCGAAGGTTTGCAGCCGCTGGAGCGCGAGCTGATCCCCGGAGCGGGGCACTAGTGTGCGTCTGTGCGCGTCCCACTGCTCTCCGGCACCCGCCTGCTCGTCGTCGAAGGCCCCGACGACGCGGTCGTGCTGGTGCCTCCCGAGCCGGCGCCGCAGGCGGTCACCGATGTCGGCGCGGCCGTCCGCGACGCTGTGCGCTTTCCCCTTTCGGGCCCGCCGCTGGCCGGCATCGTGGCGAGGGGTGGACGGGCGACGATCGTCGCCGACGTCCCCTCGTTGCCGCTGCCCAGCGCGCCGGTCGACGCCCGGCGTGCTGCGATCGGAGCGGCCGTGCAGGAGCTGCGAAACCTCGGCATACCGGACGAGCGGCAGACGATCCTCGTCACCGCCGGCCTGGCGCGACGGCCCGGCCGCCGCGAGCTCGATCGGCTGTTCGCGCCGGCGTTCGCGCGTGCGTTCTACGGCAAGGTGATCGTCCACGACGCCGAGGCTCCCGACCTGGTCGAGATCGGGGACTACGAAGACCGACCCCTCCGTGTCGCGCGGGAGCTCGTCGACGCGGACGTGGTCGTGTCGGTCAGCGCGGCGGAGACAGTCGTCAACGGCGGGCCAGGCGTCCTGCTCGCCTGCGGCGGGCCGGACGCCACGCGACATGCCGACGCGCGTTCGCTGCTCGAGCCCAGCGGCTCCTCCGGCTGGCGAGCGGCAGTCGCGGTGGAGGAGGCGCTCGCGCGGCGGGTCGCGCTGCTCGGGGTCTCGCTGGCCCTCGACCAGCCGAGGATCGCCGAGACGGCGTTCGGTTATCCGTACGACGCGCGCGCGGGCGAGCGCATCGCCGCGTCGCGCGTCGCACAGGTGTTCCGGCTGCTGCCCGGCTTCGTCAGGCTGCGCGTGATCCGGGCGCTACCCGAGGCGATCACCGCCGCGGGAGTGTTCGCCGGACCACCGTCGGTCGCGCATGCCGAGGCGCTGCTGCGCTCGCTCGACCTGCGCGCGATCGAGCTCGAAGCGCCGCTCGACGCGATCTGCCTCGGCATCCCGCGCACCACGCCCTACCTTCCGCGCGAGCGGCCGAATCCTCTGCTGGCGGCCTACCTCGGGCTGGGGCTCGCGTTGCGCCTGTGGCGTGAGTCCCCGCCCGTCGTCGAAGGCGGGACGGCGATTCTGCTCCACCGCTTCCACCGCCGGTTCTCGTATCCCACGCAGCAGCCGTACCGGGCGTTCTTTCACGCCACCCGCGGCGGGCTCGATCCGTCGGTCGTCGCCGAGGCGGAACAGACGGCGGCGGCAGACCAGCATGCGCTAGACCGCTATCGAGCCGGCCGCGCGTGCCATCCCGTGCTCCCGTACGCGGACTGGGCGGCCGTGCGGCAGCAAACCGAGAGGCTGGGAACGGTGATCGTCGGCGGCTGCCGAGACTCGGCGGGGGCGCGACACTTCGGTTTCGTGCCGGCGCGCAGCGCCTCGGCGGCACTCGCACTCGCACAGGGCAAGGCCGAAGGCCAGGCCACTCGGATCGGCTTCCTTCTGGCGCCGCCCTACTCGCCGATCCGCGTCGGCGCGGGCTAGGAGGGTCTAGGCGATCCCCAGATACGCCTTCTTGACGTCCTCGTTCGCGGCGAGCTCCTTCGCGGAACCCTCGAGGGCCACCTTGCCGGTCTCGAGAACATAACCGCGGTGCGCGATGTCGAGCGCCATGAGGGCGTTCTGCTCCACCAGGAGGACGGGCGTCCCGTCCTTGTTGATCTCGACGATCGTCTCGAAGATGCGATCGACGAAGATCGGCGCCAGCCCCATCGACGGCTCGTCGAGCATGAGCAGCTTCGGCCTGGCCATCATCGCGCGTCCGATGGCGCACATCTGCTGCTCGCCTCCCGATAGCGTCCCCGCCTTCTGGTGCACGCGCTCCTTGAGTCGTGGGAAGAGCTCGAAGATGTGCTCCTTGTCCTGCGCGATCTCGGCGTGACCCGAGCGGTGGAACGCCCCCATTTCGAGGTTTTCCTCGACGGACATGCGCGAGAAGAGCTTGCGTCCCTCGGGTGACTGGGAGATGCCGCGCTTGACGATCTTGTGCGCAGGCGAATGCGTGATGTCCTCGCCCAGGAAGCGGATGCTTCCGCTCCGCGGGTGGTTGAGCCCGTTGATCGAGCGCAGCGTGGTCGACTTCCCGGCTCCGTTGGCGCCGATCAGCGTCACGATCTCGCCTTCGCGCACCTCGAGCGAGATCCCCTTTAGCGCCTCGATCGTGCCGTAGTAGGTGTGGATCCCCTGCACTTCGAGGACTGTCTCCGGCACGTTGGTCATACCGCTGCCGCCGCTCCGGTGCCCAGGTAGGCCTCGATCACGCGAGGATCGCTCTGCACGTCTTTCGGCGTCCCTTCGGCGATCTTCTCACCGTAGTCGAGCACCGTCAGCCGCTCCGAGACGCCCATGACCACTTTCATATCGTGCTCGATGAGCAGCACGGTCAGTCCTTCCTCGTCTCGGAGCTTGCGGATGAACGCCGTGAACTCGGCTGACTCCTGCGGGTTCATGCCGGCGGTGGGCTCATCGAGCAACAGGAGCTTCGGCTGCGTCGCCAGGGCACGGGCGACCTCGAGCCGGCGCTGGTCACCGTACGACAGATTGCGCGCGTAGTCGTCCTGGACACCCTCGAGGGAGCAGTACGCCAGCAGCTCGTGTGCACGCTCCCGGGCGGCGCGCTCCTCGCGCCGCACCCGGGGCAGTCCGAAGATGCTGCCGATGATGCCTCCCTTGAGCCGGCAGTGCATCCCGACGAGCACGTTCTCGAGCGCCGTCATCTCCTGGAACAGGCGGATGTTCTGGAATGTGCGGCCGATCCCCCGCTGGGTGACGAAGTGCGGCGGCCGGTCGGTGATGTCCTCGCCTGCGAACTCGATTACGCCCGTGGTGACCTTGTACACGCCGGTGATCATGTTGAAGAACGTCGTCTTGCCGGCGCCGTTCGGCCCGATGAGGCTGACGATCGAGCCCTGGGGAATCGTGAAGTCGACGTCGTTCACGGCCACGAGTCCGCCGAACGCCTTGCGCAACGCTTTCGTCTCGAGGAGCAGCTCGGCCATCGTCATTCCTCCGGGGCGCCGCGCACGTCCATGAGCGGCTCGTCGCGGACACCGACCTCGAACTCTTGCTTCCGACGCGCTTCGGGGAAAAGCCCGTACGGGCGTACGAGCATGACGACGACGAGGATGATCCCGTAGATCCCGAACGAGACCGCGGGGACGTCCACGCAGCCGTCGGAGATCACCTTGCCCGCCTCCTGGCCGCCGCCACAGCGAAGCAGGTTCTCGTTCATCCAGCCACCGAACTCCGCCAGCCCCTCGGTGTTGAGGTAGGCGAGGAAGGAAGCGCCTGCGATGACTCCCCACACGTTGCCCATGCCGCCGAGGATGACCATGCAAAGGATGAAGACGGACACATTGAAGTTGAACGTGTCAGGGAACACGGCCTGCTGGAACGATGCGAACCAGACGCCGGCCACGCCGCCGAAGAAGGCCCCCGAGGCGTACGACCACGTCTTCGTCCGCATGAGCGGGATGCCCATCGCGGCCGCGGCCGTCTCATCCTCACGGATCGCGATCCACGCCCGGCCGAGTCGCGAGTCGCGCAGGCGAATGGAACAGAAGAGCGTGATGAGGACGAGCACGATCGCGCCCCAGTACATGAGGTCGACCACGTCTCCGACCGGGTCGAAGGTCCCGGAAACCCACCAGCCGAGAGAGTCCCGGAAGATGTCGGGCAAACCGAGGTTCTCGTGGGCCCAGGATCCGAAGCCCGGCGAGTCGACCGGGTTGATCCCCGGCGGGCCGTTCGTAAGGTTGAAGCCCAGCTGCAGCTCGTCGCCGTTGCGCGCCACCTGGGCCACCATCTCGCCGAAACCGAGGGTGACGATGGCGAGATAGTCGCCGCGTAACCGCAGCGTCGGCAGCCCGATGAGCACGCCGGCAAGAGCCGTGATCCCGGCACCGATGAGCAGCACGAGCCAGATCGAGATGTGGATGCCGCCGATCCCCTCGAACACGCCGACCGCGCCGAAGTTGATGTCGATGTTCGGCAGCCCGGTGTTGATGTCGGGTCGTGCGAAGTGCGGCGACGCGAACCACGCTGCGCAGTACGCACCGATCGCGAAGAACGCCACGTAGCCGAGGTCGAGCAGCCCTGCGTAGCCGACGACCATGTTCAGGCCGAGTGCCATCATCACGTAAACGGTCACGATCACCATCGCGTCCATGCTCGGCGGATTCGTGATGATGGGCACGCTCCCGGCCCACAGCCAGTTCTCGGCGATCAGGATCGGGTACAGGACGGCGATCGCGAGCACCGTTATCGGAATCACGTACTGCCGGACACGGGGCGGCACGACGTAGAGCGCGAGGATGATCCCGATGAGGATCACGAGCGACCCACTCGGCTGCGTGCCGCGCCCCCAGACGATGAGCAACGCGAGCACGATCGCGGCCACGAGGGGCAGCACCTTGATCCAGCGCGACTGTCGCGCCCACCGTCGCTTCGCATCGCGGACGCCGAGAGCCTCGAGGCCGCGCCAGAAGAGGTTGTAGAGCGGCTTGCCGAGCAGGAGCAGTGCGATGAGCAGCACGAGCACATAGATCTCTACGCCCGCCTGGAAGGCCCGCCCCGCCCAGGCGGGAACGAGCAGCACAAGGATGAAGACAAAGAGCAGCACCGTATTGCGCGCCCAGTCGGGCACGGAACGCCACGCGCTGCTCAGCGTCTCTGTCACCTAGCCGCCTTCAGGCGTCTGCTCGCCCAGGATCCCCTGGGGACGGAAGACGAGGATGAGGATCAGGATCCCGAACACGATCGAGGTCGTCCATGCCGGACCGGGGGCGTGCCACGACAGGCCCTCGTTGAACGCCTGGAGCAGCCCGATGAGCACCGCCCCGAGCACGGCCCCTGGCAGGTTGCCGATCCCCCCGAGCACGGCGGCCGTGAACGCGATCAGGCCGAGCGTGAACCCGTTGTCGAAGCGGACGGTCGTGTAGTAGAAGGCGAAGATGACGCCCGCCGCGCCAGCGAGGCCACCGGCGAGGAGGAACGTGAACGAGATGGTGCGGTTGACGTCGATGCCCATCATCGCGGCCGCATCCTTGTCCTGCGCCGTCGCCCGCATCGCCTTGCCCTGGCGCGTGTACTTGACGAGCCAGATCAGCGCGAGCAACACCGGTACGGTGACGAGGACGACGAACAGGCGATCCCACGTGTAGACGACACCGCCGATCGAGAAGACCTCACCAGTTGGCAGCGTCTGGTCGACGGAGACGGTTTCCGTCCCCTGCCAGACGATGGCGACGTTCTGGAGGATGAACGACATGCCGATGGCGGTGATCAACGGCGCCAAGCGCGGCGCGTTCCGTAACGGCTTGTACGCGATGCGCTCGACCGTGACGTTGATCAGGCCACAGCCGATCATGGCCACCGCCAGCGAGACGAGAATCGCCGGCAGCACCGACCCGAACGAGGAGCTCTCGGTGAGCGAGAACTCGCCGATCAGCACCGCGGCCATCATCGCGCCGAGCATGAAGACGTCGCCGTGCGCGAAGTTGATCAATTCGAGGATGCCGTAAACGAGGGTGTAACCGAGCGCGACGAGTGCGTAGAGCGCGCCGTTCGTGATCCCGATCAGGAACACGCGGAAGAACTGGTCCGGCGCCTGAATGGCGTTGACGACGAGCCAGACGACGACGAGCCCCACCAGCACGAGCCCGATGACAGGCGTGATGTATTCCGAAGGCCGTCGCCGGTGTACCACACGCTCTGCGTATGCGTCCGTCGCCATGCCCGGATCCTCCTCGGAAAGACTGAGGGAGGACTCTATAGCCCTCCCTCAGCCCAAGCCATCGTTACTGCGGAGCTAGCAGGTTGCCTTCTGCCGGACGTAGGAGTAGAACTTGCCCGACGTTCCCACCAGCCTGTCGAAGCTGATCGTCTTGAACGGGCAGATGTCCCCATTTCGGTCGAACTTGAAGGTGCCCATGATGCCGCCCTGCACGTTCGACTTCTGCACTTGCTTGACGACGGAGAGACGGGAGCCGTTCGAGTTGGAGATCGCGTCGAGCATGATCTGCGCCGTCTGCGCGGCGTAGACCGCGTACGGATCGACGACAGACCGGCGCTGGTACTTCGCGAACGCCCTCAGGAACGCCTTGCCCTTCGCGCCGAGCAGGGACAGTGGGACACCCGCGTAGGAGATGTACATCCCCTGCGCGGCCGCGCCGGCACCTGCAGTGGCCGAGTACGGCGTGAAGCCGTCCGGAGCCGCCAGCGTGACGCCCTTGCCGAGAACGGCGCCGATGTCCTTGATCAGCTTGACGCCGTTGTTGCAGACGATGCCCGCCAGATACACGGACTTGGCACCGGTGGCCTTGATCCGCTCACCGATTGCCTCGTAGCTCGCGGCCTTCGCGTCCCAGGGCTCGAAGCCCTCGACGTTGAGGTTGATCTTGTTCGCCCTCGACCGGAACGCGTTGGCGACACCCTTCCCGAACGTCTGGTTGTCGTGAAGGATGTAGACGCTCGTCTTCTTCAACTTCTTGAGCAGGTCAGCCGCGAACGGGCCCTGGTAGTCGTCTGACGTAGCCACGCGCGCGTAGTTGCGGACCTTGGTCGGGTAGTAGATGTTCGGCTCACCCGGGTCGTTCCACGGCGCGTCGTGCGTCAGCCCGACCGCAGTGTTCGCGGAGCTGATCATCGCCACCGGGCCGCCCGGAGCGCGGTTCAGGATCGGAATCTCGAGCTTTGCACAGCCCGAGTTGAACGTCCCGAGCACGCCGAGCACCGACCGATCGTTGGCGTACGCGCGAGCGTTCGCCGTGCACTTCTCGGTCGCCCAGCCACCCTGCTGTGCCGTCGCGTCGTCGCACGACTGGTAGCCAACGGAGAACTGGCCGGCGGTGAACCGGTACTGCTTCTCCAGCACGTACTGGATGGCCTTGACCATCGACAGCGGCTGGGCACGCCCGGCGCCCTGCAGCGGCAGGTCGGACGCGATGAGATACCTCGGTGCCCCGGAGCCCTTATAGAAGATCGGGCCGCAGGACGACGACGGCAGCCTTTCCGCCGCAGTGGGGCCGGTCTTACCGGATGCTGCCCCGGCGACCGACAGCCCGACGGCTGCTACGGCGATCGGAATGATCGCCAAAAGTGGCTTCTTCCTCAACAGACCCTCCTTTTTGCTCGATGCCCCTTCCCGATGCAAGCGGGAAGTATCCGCCTTCTCCGCTCTTTCTGCAAATAGAGACGTCGCACTGCGACTTCTAGTTGGCGATCTATCCTGCGTAGTCGGGCCGAAGTGGCGGAATTGGCAGACGCGCCGGACTCAAAATCCGGTGCCCGAAAGGGCGTGTGGGTTCGATTCCCACCTTCGGCATGCGAGGTGGGGGAAACCATGTTTCCCCCACGGACCCCCTTCTTCACCGCAGCGCCGTCTCAATCGTGGGTGAGCCTCCCGGCGGGCTGAGCCCGCCTTCGGCGTCGATTGCCTGCGACACGCCGATAGCGAATGAGAAGCGCGCCGCCTCGAACCGCATAGCTAGCGAGGAAGTAGGCCGCGGGCTGACAGCGGGCGGTACGCGGCGTGCTCGCGCAGCAGCCGCTCGAACTCCGCCCGTGCCATCCACCGGGGATCGTCGGACGCTTCGCCGAGCGCCCAGTGCTCGAGCTGGTCGGCGAACTGCTCCGAGGGTGGAACGTACGGTGCGTTCCTCCAGCCCGTCTGGATGAACGCCGAGCGATACGCGCGGCGGCCGCGCTCGTCGAGCGCGAGATCGAAGACTGCATGGCCGAGCTCGTGGAGGATCACCCCTCGCGTGGCCGAGCTCGCGATCCCGACCTTGGCCCGGTCGCCTTCGACCTCCTCGCATGCGTCGACGCTGATGCACGCCTCCGAGCCGCCGACGACGTCCACCGCGCCGTCGAGCTGGGCGAGCAGCGCTCGGAGCTGAGCAGGAGCGCGCCGAACGGCGTCTAGGAACACCCCGCGCTCCGCAGCCTCGACCGAGTAGAACGTCCAGCTGCGTCGCACGAACGCAGCTGGCGCGGGCCTTGTCTGGAGCCGTATGCCGAGCCGCGATGCTCCCACGTGGTACCGGCGGCCGTATGCAAGTGACGTGTTGAGACCGAAGGCAACGAGCCGCGAGCCCCGGAATCCCTCGGCAGCGGCGAGCGGATATGCCACGGTCACGTCGCGTCCCCCGCGGACGTCGTAGAGATTCGGGTAGCCATAGCCAGGCGGGAGCGCCACGGCCACCCACAGCTGATGGCGCGGATCCATCGCCCCTACGGGCCACCGGATTGCGCGATCGAATGGCGCATTGGTGTCCGCCGTGACGGCCACGACGGCCATGCCGAGCGGCGTGGGCGAGACGTCGAGCGTCCTCGCTCGTGGATCGAGCACGAGCGCTGCGGTCGGAAAGAAGACCGAGAGGTTCTCGCGTGCACTCCAGCCCGAGTGCCAGACGCCGAAGCGGATCGCTCGGCGTCCCGCGAGCGACCGGTAGACGGCGCGCGGATCGGTTGCGCCGCCTCCCTCGAAGAAGACGTCGCACACGGCGCAGTCGGGCTGCGCGTCGAGCACTTCGGGCGGGCGGTCGGTGCGGTCTCCTCTTGCCATGCGCGTGGCGACGTGGCGTGCGACCGGGTCGGAGACGAGCGGCGCGAGCCCGAGCTCGTGGCGCACTGCGTTCACCTGGGTGAGTAACGACACCGTGGCTGCAGGTGACGGCGTGCTCTGACCACAGACGAAAACGGCCACGACGGCCGCCGCCAGACCAACGACGTGTCCCCCGCGAAGCGTCACGGTGCAGCCTGGAGTATGCGCGCTCGCTAGCGTCCCCGCCACATGTCGGACTACGGCTGCCGCTCGATGACCGGCCCACTCCGCCG
Organism: uncultured Actinomycetes bacterium; assembly: GCA_963704335.1. Lineage (GTDB taxonomy): Bacteria > Actinomycetota > Thermoleophilia > Gaiellales > Gaiellaceae > PALSA-612. The sequence continues at coordinate 1,966,910 of OY969889.1, read as the reverse complement.
CGTGCTCGTGCGGCGCCCGAGCGTCGGAGCGTGCGCGTTGTGGGAGGAATACGGCTGGAGAGCAGAGCCCGATCCGTCGACGCTGCTGCGGGAGCACGAGTGCTTCTGCTCGGTGCTCGAGGAAGCCGGTGCGGAAGTAGTGCTCGCCGAGCCGCTGGACGACGATCCGGACGCGATCTACACGTTCGACCCCGGGCTCGTGACCGAGAGCGGCGCCGTCCTCATGCGACCGGGAAAAGAAGGACGGCGTCAGGAGCCGGGCAGAGCTGCCCAGGACCTCGAAGCGGCAGGCGTTCCGGTCGCCGGGACGGTGCCGGAGCCGGCCACGGCCGAAGGCGGCGACTTCATCCGCCTCGACCAGCGGACCCTCCTCGCGGGTCGCGGCTACCGGACGAGCGCGGCGGGTATCGACGCCGTCTCGCAACTGCTGCCCGATGTCGAGCTGCACGTCTTCGACCTGCCGTACTGGCGTGGTGAGAGCGAGGTCATGCACCTGCTCTCGCTGCTCTCACCGCTGGCCGCCGATCTCGTCGTCGCCTATCCGCCGCTGCTTCCCGTGGCGCTCGCCCAGCTGCTGGAGGCACGCGGCATCGAGATCGTTCCCGTGCCGGACGAGGAATTCGCGAGCATGGGCACGAACGTGCTCGCACTCGCCCCGCGCGTCGCGCTCGCGCTCGACGGCAACCCGGTGACGCGCGCGAGACTGACCTCAGCGGGCGTCGAGGTGCTCGTCTACGAGGGCAACGAGCTCTCGTTCAAGGGGGACGGCGGACCGACGTGTCTGACCATGCCTCTCCTGCGCGACTAGGCGCGAAGCTCGGAGAGCGGGAACGAGCGACGAGCTCGCGGCGGCACGAGGAAGTTCTGGCGATGGGTCGTCTGCAGCACGGCGTTGAAGCCCTGCCCTCTGGAGCGCGGCTCGAAGGGCAGCACCGTCCCGTCGGGAAGGATGCCGTCCATCGCCAGCCGGTTGCGACGGAAGTCGTCGCTCGACGGGTTGAAGACGACGAAGTGCAGCCCCGCGGCCGGCTCGCGGACGAAGCGGTCGCGCTGAGGGTGCGCCGACCAGAAGAACGGGTTGTCGAGCGTGTTGAAGTCGACGCGCTGGGGAATTGCCGTGCCCTTGGCGTACAGCGTGCCGTCAGGCCCGGCCACGTCCTCCGCCAACCTCGACGAAGACTGAATCGATCCGCTGTGACCGATCCGCCTGATCGACTCGTAGCCGGCCGCCACCTGGGCCGGCGTCTGCACGTCGTCCGGGCCCTGCGGGACCGTGAGCGTGTCCACGGGAACGTCGAGACCGGGCCGGAACGTCGTGTCCACGCGCTCGCGGTGGTCGAAGTTGAGGTACCACCTCTCGAGGTCCTCGAACAGGTGCGACAGGTGCATGTGCGTGCCCTGTGAGAAGTACTTGCTCCGGCCGAGGTCCACGTAGCCGAGCGTCTCGAAATTCGCGATCTTCCGTGGCCCGAGGCCGGCCTTCTGCGTCGACGTGAAACCGAGGAACAGCTCCGACGTGTCCGGGATGAGATCGGCGCCCGGCACGCCCGCAGCCATCGCCATCTTCTTGGGCAGGCTCTGTCCGCCCTCGAAGCCGCCGCCTGCGAACCCCTTGCGGATGCTCGTCACCCGGAACATCCCGTCGAGCTCCTCGAATAGGACTTTGGCGCCGTCGGCAATCGCGTCGCGCGAGTCGCTGCGCAGGAGCACGGCCACGTCGTTCTCCTCGAGCAGCGTCTCCGGAGGATCGCTCGGGAAGCGAACGGCATGGTCGAGAGCACGGACGGTCTTCCCGCTCTTCGCCGATGCCCGCGTGTCGACCGGGAGGTGCGTTCCGGCCTGGCCGGCGACGTAGCGGCGGAAGTACGGCAGCCCCCACGCCACGGTCAATCCCAGCCCGGCCGGCGTGGGCTCGTAGCGCTCGTCGAGACCTCGCAGCGCGGCCTCGAGCTCCGCCTGCGCCGCCTGGAGCTCCCGTGTGCTCTCGCCCGTGCGGAGCGTCGCGGTCACGACCTGGTGGTGCAGCGGCGGCACCACGACGTCGACCTTGTTGTCGACTACCACGGACAGCCCGTCCAGCAGGTGCTGCTCGGGGCCGAGCGTCGCGCCGGCGCTCCGCTCGGGCGACGCCGCCAGCTGGTCGACGAGCTCGTAGATCCCCGCCGCCGCCAGCGCGCCCCCCGCCGCGGTCCCGAGCAGCCTTCGTCGAGTCAGTCGCAAGGGGCCCTCAAGCAGTCGGCTGGAGCAACACGAGACCCTTCGTCATCCGATCGAGGTTCTCGACGACCCGCCGGTACGAGTAGGGCGAGGCGACGTGTTGCGAGGCCGTGTAGAGCGAGCCGTCGCGCTTCCACGCGTAGAGCACGTGCCACTCGTCGATGCCCTGGTTGGCGGTGTAGACGGTGGCCGTGACGGGACCCAGCCGTCGCTTCTTCGGCTGCGGGTCGGAGAAGCACGGGATCGGCTCGCGAATCGTCTTGCCCTTCACGCTGTGGGTGCTCTCGCAGGTGGGGATGGCGGTCTGTCCCGGGTAGCCGCGGAAGTTCACGTGCACCTCCCGTGAGACGCCGGCGTCCTGATCGAGCCAGAGGAAGCTGACGAGATACGACTTGTCGTCGTCCACCCAGCGGCCGTTCTTGAACCGCCCGTTGATCTTCGCGTCGACCTCGGGCGGCATCCATGTGGGGCAGTAGACCGGTGCGCCGACGTCGTCCGCGAGTCGCTGCCAGCCCGCTTTCCAGGCGTTGGGACACGCGGCCGTGGACGAGGCTGCGGACGCCGCCGGCGAGCTCCCGGACGCGCTGTAGTCGCCGTCGCCGCACCCTGCAGACATGAGGGCCAGTACCGCGATGAATGCCACGTACCGCACCACTGAAGGGTAGCGGCGCGACCCTAGTCGATACGCGACACGAGCACGGCGTCCACGCCTGCCCGCTCGAGCGCGATCAGCTCCTCCTCGCTCACGGACTCCAGCTCTGCGGCAACGAGCTTCCCGGCCGGCACGTCGGGGAGCAGCTCGAGGATTCGATCGACGGCGTCGTCCTCGTCATCCGCGGCTCGTGGCGACAGGAGCACGATCTCCGGGTCGATCCGCTCCAGCACCGCTTCCAGCTCCTCCTCGTCGTGCACGTCCACGACGCACTCGAGGCCGAGGTCGCGGGCGGCCGCGTCGCGCTGTTCGAGATCGTCACCTTCCGTCTCGGCCACGAGCAGCCAGGCGTCGGCCCCCGATGCGCCGGCCTCCTGCGGCGTGCCGCCGGCGACGAGGATGGGCAGCACCGTGGCGGCCCGTACGTCCTCCACCACACCATCGGTCGCCACTCCTTCCGCCCCGGACGCCTCCGCCGCGGCAGCCTCGGCGGCGCCGGTGACCCGTACGAGCGTCGAGATCGCCTCCCCTTCGGAGATCGCCTCGCTCAGCCGTCGCCGCGTGTTCACGAGAGAAGCGTAAACAGCCGCCCCTCGATCAGCGGCCTATCGGATGCCAAACGGTCTTGAACTCGACCACAGCAGCGATGTCCCAGAGGCTCTCACCGTCGGGTGCGCCTCTGACGATCCGCTTCACGTTCTCTGCCGCCGAGCGCTCGAGCTCGGCCGTGTCGCCGTTGGCGCCGGTGACGTCGATCGCGTTCACGTCCATGTGCGACGCGAGCCACGGCGCAAGCTCCGACTGCACCCCGGTGAGGATGTTCACGACCCCGGACGGGAAATCGGACGTCGCGAGCACCTCGGCCAACTCGATCGCGGCCACCGGGTGGCTCTCGGAGGCGACGACCACGACGGTGTTGCCGGCGACCAGCGCCGGCGCGATGCGCGTGACGATCCCCTGGAGCGGAGGCTCGTCGGGGCAAAGGATCCCGACCACGCCCGTCGGCTCCGGGAAGGTGAAGTTGAAGTATGGGCCGGCGACGGGATTCGACGAGCCGAGCGCCTGCGCGAACTTGTCGGCCCAACCGGCGTACCAGACGATGCGATCGATCGCGGCATCGACTTCCTTGGTGCCCGACGCCGCTGCCGCCAGCTCGGCGCGGCGCGCTTCCATCATCTCCGCGGCGCGGTAGACGATCTGGCCGCGGTTGTAGGCGGTGCGGCCGGCCCAGCCGGGGAACGCCTGGCGCGCGACGCGGACGGCGTCGCGAAGGTCCTTGCGCGACGCACGGGCGACGTTGTGGCCCTCGGCCTCGTACGACCGGCCGGACTCCGAGCGCGGAAACTCGCCACCGATGTAGAGCTTGTACGTCTTCTTGACGGGCAGTCTGGCCATGGCCGCTAGGGACACCCTTGAGGTGCCCGAGCCTCCTCCCCGCTGCGATCGTATTGACGAAACACGCGCGCAGGGGTTGCATCTTCGGGCCGAATCTGTGTCATTCGAACTCCAGATACGGCTCGAGCCCGTGCAGGCCGCCTTCCCGCCCGAAGCCCGACTCCTTGTAGCCCCCGAACGGCGACGCCGGGTCGAAGCGGTTGTACGTGTTCGCCCACACGACGCCCGCGCGCAGCCGTTCCGCCATCCAGAGGATGCGCGAGCCCTTGTCGGTCCAGATCCCCGCCGACAGCCCGTACGGCGTGTTGTTCGCCTTCTCGACCGCCTCGTCGGGCGTCCGAAACGTCAGCACCGAGAGCACCGGCCCGAAGATCTCCTCCTGCGCGATGCGATAGCTCTGAGCCACCTCCGTGAACACGGCCGGCGCGAACCAGTAGCCGCGCTCCGGCAACCTGCACGGCGCCTGGTAGATCTCGGCGCCCTCCTCCTGTCCGGACCGGACGAGCTCCTGAATCTTCTCCAGCTGCTGCCGCGAGTTGATGGCACCGACGTCCGTGTTCTTGTCCAGAGGGTCGCCGACGCGCAGCGTGCCCATGCGCCGCTTCAGCTTGCGGATGACGTCCTCGTACACCGACTCCTGGACGAGCAGCCTGGAGCCTGCGCAGCACACGTGGCCCTGGTTGAAGTAGATGCCGTTGACGATGCCTTCCACAGCCTGGTCGAGTGGCGCATCGTCGAAGATCACGTTCGCCGCCTTGCCGCCCAGCTCGAGGGTGAGCTTCTTCTCGGTGCCGGCGACCTGCCGCCGGATCGCCTTGCCCACGTCGGTGGAGCCGGTGAACGCGATCTTGTCGACGTCGGAGGTCACGAGCTCCGCGCCGGTCCTGCCGTCGCCCGTGATGATGTTCACGACGCCCGGAGGCAGCTCTGCCTGCCGTAACACATCGCAGAAGAGAAGGGCTGTCAGCGGAGTCGTCTCGGCTGGCTTCAGGACGACGGTGTTGCCGGTGGCGAGAGCCGGGGCGATCTTCCAGGAGAGCATCAGCAACGGGAAGTTCCACGGGATGATCTGGCCGGCCACGCCCAGCGGCCGCGGCTTTCGGTTAGGGAAGGCGTACTCGAGCTTGTCGGCCCACCCTGCGTAGTAGAAGAAGTGCGCGGCCGCAAGCGGTAGATCGACATCCCGCGACTCGCGAATAGGTTTGCCGCCGTTGAGCGACTCGAGCACGGCGAACTCGCGGGCTCGCTCCTGGAGGATGCGCGCGATGCGGAACAGGTACTTCGCGCGCTCCGCTCCGGAAAGCCCCGACCAGCCGTTCTCGAAGGCCTCGCGAGCCGCACCTACGGCGAGGGCTACATCCTCGGGCCCGGCCTCCGCGACCTCGGCGAGCGGCTCCTCCGTCGCCGGGCTGATCGTCGTGTAGTACTCGCCGGAACGAGGCTCGACCAACTCGCCGCCGACGAACAGCCCATACCGCTCCGCGATGGAGACGATGTCTCGCGCCTCCGGCGCCGAGGCGTAGTCCCACGTAGAGGGAACCGGGACGGCACTCTGTTTTTTCTCGAGCTCAGTCAACGGTGAAGTAATCAGGGCTTTGGTAGCGGCCCGTCCTTTCCTTCCGGACCTGCATCAGCACATCATTGAGCAGCGTGGATGCTCCGAGGCGATAGAGATCGGGCGTCAGCCAGTCGGGGCCGAGCGTCTCGTAGAGCTGCACGAGGTACTGCACGGCCTGCTTCGCCTGGCGAATGCCGCCGGCCGGCTTCATGCCGATCTTGCGGCCGGTTTCGTCGTGGACGTCTCGAATGGCCTCGAGCATCACGAGCGTCACGGGCAGCGTCGCCGCCTGCGGGAGCTTGCCCGTGGACGTCTTGATGAAGTCTGCGCCGGCTGCGATGGCGAGGATCGACGCGCGTCGAACATTGTCGTAGGTGCCGAGCTCGCCGACCTCGAGGATCACCTTCAGGTGGGTGTCACCACACGCCTCCTTCACCCGCACGATCTCGTCGTAGACCTTCGCGAAGCGGCCGGAGAGAAACGCTCCGCGGTCGATCACCATGTCGACCTCGTCTGCGCCCATGGCCACGACCTGCTCGGCCTCGGCCACCTTGATCTCGGTCGGCGACTGGCCGGACGGGAACGCTGTGGCTACCGACGCCACCTTCACTCCCGTGCCCTGCAGCCGGTCGACTGCGGCCGGCACGAGATTGGGGTAGACGCAGACAGCCGCAACTGACGGGATCGTCGGATCGGAGGGATCGGGACGCACCGCCTTCGAGCAGATGGCGGCCACCTTCCCGGGCGTGTCCTGCCCCTCCAGGGTCGTCAGATCCATCATCCGTATCGCCAGCTCGAGCGCGAAGAGCTTGGACTCGCGCTTGATCGACCGGCGGGCAAGCGACGCCGCGCGCTCCTCCACGGCGACCTGATCCACGGAGCCGATGCGAGGCAGGCGCGGCTCGAGCGGAAGCTCGAAGCCCGACAGGACGGGCGTCCTGGCCATGGGCGGAGTGTAGTCCTCGCGCACCGATTGGCGGCCCCCGCCGACACGCGTCGTATGCTCCGCACCACTAGCTACGCGAGGACGGGAGGATCACGTGAGAAAAGCAGTCATCCTGCTCGCCTGCCTGCTCGGCGTCGTGGTGATCGCAGGCTGCGGCGGAGGAGGCGGGGACAACGGCGGGGCCTTGTCCAAGGAGGACTACGAGGAGGCAATGCAGGCGCTCCAGGCTGACCTCCAGTCATCGTCCGAAGAGCTCCAGCAGGCATTCTCCGATCCGCAAGACATCCCCGCGATGACCGCGGGCCTCAACCAGGCCGCCGACATCTTCGATGACGCCTCCGCGTCCCTCGACGGCATCGAGCCGCCCGAGGACGTTGCCGACCCGCATCAGGTGATGGTGGACAAGACCGCGTCAGCAGCTACGGAGATCAGGGACTTTGCCGACACGGTCGAGAACGCGTCGATCGCGGAGCTAACGGAGCAGCTCCCGGAGTTCCAGAACATCGCCGAGTTCGGCGAGCTGGAACAAGCGGTCTCTGACATTCAGGCGGCGGGCTACAACATCGGCGGCAGCGGCTCCAGTCCCTAGCGGTTAGAGCCCGAGCCGTTCGAGCATGGCGTCGTCGCGACGCCAGTTGGGGCGAACCTTGACCTGGAGGTCGAGGAAGATGCCCCTGCCCAGGAGGGCCTCGATCTCGGGTCGTGCGCGCGTCCCGATCTCGCGCACGATACGACCGCCTTTGCCCACGACGATCTGCTTCTGCGACTCGGTCTCCACATAGATCGAGGCGCGGACGGTCCGGTCCTCGATCGCGTCCACCTCTACCGACACGGCATGCGGCACCTCTTCCCGGGTGAGCGCCAGCGCCTTCTCGCGCACCAGCTCCGAGACCTGCGCCTCGAGCGGGAGGTCCGTGCGCGTGTCCGGCGGGAAGTAGGCCGGGCCTTCGGGCAGCAGCTCCACGAGCTCCTGGCGCAGCTCGTCGATGCCGTCCCCCGTTTTCGCGCTGACCGGATGGAGGGCGAGGAAGTTGCCCAGCTCGGCGCCGGTCGCCATCTGGCTCGCGACGTGACCCTGCTTCAGGCGGTCGATCTTGTTGAGGGCGATCACGACAGGCACGTTCAGTCCGAAGACTCGCTCGGCGATGAAGCGGTCGCCCGCGCCGATTCGCTCGCGGCAATCGAGCACGAGCAGGACGGCGTCGACGTCGTCGAACGAGCGGTCGACGGTGCGCTGCATGCGCTCGGTGAGGGCGTCGAGGGGCCGCTGGAAGCCCGGCATATCGACGAGCACGAGCTGATGCTCCTCGCCGTTGGCGATGCCGAAGATGCGCCGGCGAGTCGTTTGCGGCTTGTCGGAGACGATCGCCACCTTGGCGCCGGAGAGCGCGTTGACGAGGCTGGACTTCCCGACGTTGGGGCGGCCGGCGACGGCGACGAAGCCGCTTTTCACGGCCTACTTGGGCGTGTCCTCAGCAGCTGTCCTTCGGGAGCGCCCCACCGGCGCGTAGCGCCCGTCCGCGCAGCGGACACGGGGAGGGGGGTCCCGGGGCGGAACCGGGAGGTTCCCCCCGCGCACGGCTCGCTGCCTGCCGGATAGAAGCACCGCATCTGCACAAAATTCGTCACAACTCGAAAGTGTCTGGCAAAAGTTCAGCCGGAGTTGCCACCACGACCTCGCCGCCCGCACGCGCGTAGACGACGCGTTCGATGCCCATCTCCACGAGCCACTGCCGGCAGCCGCCGCACGGCGACGCGGTGATCGCGATCGCATCGAGGTCGCCCGGCCCGCTCCCTCCGGTCACCGCAGCCGTCAGCGCCGACTTCTCCGCGCACACGCCGAGTGGATACGCAGCGTTCTCGACATTGACGCCGAGAAAGACGCGGCCGTCACGCGCGCGCGCGGCCGCGCCCACGAGAAAGCGCGAGTACGGCGCATACGCGCGTGCCGACACGGCCACTGCCTGCTCGTAGAGCTCGCCGTCGGCCGGGGTGACGTTCACGTCTGTCAATCGAAGAAGAGCTGGAAGACGACCAGGGTGACGAGGGCGCCGAGCAACCCACCGTACGCGACCTCGAGCGTCGAGTGGAAGCCTGCCTCGACCCGGGTCTCCGCCACGAGCACTGCCATGATGAACATGATCGACGAGACGATGAAGCGGTGCTCGTCCCCGCCGACGATGTACGTCACGGCCATCCACCCGGCGAACGCGATCGCCGCATGACCCGACGGCAGGCCACCGCGTAGCGGCGTCCCCCGCCCGGTCCACGCCTTCGTCGCGATCACGATCAGGGTCACCAGCGCGAGCGCCGCAAGCGTCACCGTCACAGGCGCGTTGCGCAGGCGGTCGATCGCATTCGTCGCGGGCTCACCGAGGCGCCGAGAGAAGATCAGATAGCCGATGGCGACGGCGGTCACCGCCGCAATCAGCACCGCGCCCGCGGCGATGTCCTTGGCGAGCTTGGCCAGCGGGTCGAACGACGTCGTAGCGACGTCGATCGCCTGCTCGACCGCCGAGTTGATCATCTCGGCGACGAGCACGAACGCGATGGCGAGCATGAGGGCGATCAGCTCGAACCGCGTGACGCCCACCCACACGGCGGCGACGAGGATGACGATCGCGGCGGCGAAGTGCAGCCGCATGTTTCGATGCGTGCGCAGCACGTGCACGATGCCCTCGATCGCGAAGTTGAAGCTCTCGAGGAGCGACAGCGCCCGCCGGCGGCTCACGCGTAGACCTCTTCCCGCTTCTCCATCTCCACTCCGTGCCCGTACCCGAGCAGATGTAGCAGCCCGTGCACGAGCGGTTTTCGCCACGCCTCGCCCGTGACCTGCGGACAGATGACGGCGTCGCCGAGCTGGCGAGGCAAACCGGCCGGCAGCTCTTCGCGTCCGTCGATGGGGAACGAAAGCACGTCGGTGGCCTCCGCGATGCCGAGGTGCTCGGCCTTGAGTGCTCTCATCTCGTCCGGGCCTACGAACGCAACGCCGACCTCACCTGACTCGATGCCCTCGCCGGCCAGGACGGTGCGTACGACGTCGTGCACGGCCGGCTCGTCGACCTCCACCCCGCTCCGGTTATCGATCTCGATCTCGACCATGGCCGGGCTGCGACTCCTCGAGGTGCAGGCGGTAGGCCTCGACGATGCGCTGGACGATCTTGTGCCGCACGACGTCCTCGTGCCCGAAGCGGATGAACGCGATGCCCTCGATGCCGTCGAGAATGTCCTCTACGGTCAAGAGGCCGGAGCCCTGCTCCCGCGGCAGGTCGATCTGCGTGGCGTCACCGGTGACGACGACCTTCGAGCCGAAGCCGAGCCGCGTGAGGAACATCTGCATCTGCTCGGGACTGGTGTTCTGCGCCTCGTCGAGAATGATGAACGAGTCGTTGAGCGTGCGCCCCCGCATGAAAGCGAGCGGCGCCACCTCGATCGCGCCCTTGTCCATGTGCGCCGTCAGCCGGTCGGCGTCGAGCATGTCGTAGAGCGCGTCGTACAGGGGCCGCAGGTACGGGTCCACCTTGGCGAGGATGTCGCCGGGCAGGAAGCCGAGCCGCTCGCCTGCCTCCACCGCCGGCCGGGTAAGGATGATGCGCCCGACCTCGCGCTCCGAGAGCGCGCGGACGGCAAGCGCCATTGCGAGGTACGTCTTGCCGGTACCCGCGGGGCCGATTGCGAACGTGATCGTGTGGTTGCGGATCGCGTCCACATAGCGCTTCTGATTGACGGTCTTGGGCGCGATCTTCTTGCCGCGGTGCCGCCAGACGATGTCCTCGAACACCTCCCGGATGTCCTCGGCCTGCTCCAGCGCGCCGAGCACCGCATCCACCGTGCCGGGACCGATGTCGTGGCCGCCCTCGACGAGCTCCACGAGCTCGCCAACGACGATCTGAGCCTCCTGTACACGCTGCTCGTCACCTTCGAGTGTCAGCCGGTTGCCGCGCAAATGGATCGAGCAGTGCAGGCGCTCCCGCAGCGAGTCGAGCACACCGTCGTCGACACCCGCAAGCTCGGCGGCGACATCGTTGGAGACTGAGAGAACGGCCTGGGTCACCGAGATCTACGCGAGCTTCTCGCGGACGATCTGGCTGACGACGGAGCCGTCGGCGCGGCCCGCCACCTGCGGCATCACGTCCGCCATCACCCGGCCGAGCTCGCGCATGCTCGTCGCGCCCACCTCGGCGATCGCGTCGTCCACGATCCGCTCCACGTCGTCCTCCGAGAGCGGCTCCGGCATGAACTCCTCGAGCACCTCGAGCTCGTAGTCCTCCCTGTCGGCCTGTTCTTCCCGTCCGGCCGCCTCGTACGCGTCGAACGCTTCCTGACGGCGCTTGCGCTCGCGCTGCAGCACCTGCAGCTCCTCGTCGTCGCTCAGCGGCCGCTGGAGCTCTTTCTCGGCGCTGCGCAGGGCGTTCAGCAGCAGGCGGAGTGCGTCGCGGCGATTGCCGTCGCGCTCCTTCATCGCCGACTCGAGGTCACCCTCCATGCGGGCGATGAGGCTCATGCCATCCCGCCCAGCGGGCGTCCACCGAGGATGTGCCAGTGGAGATGGAAGACCGTTTGTCCTGCGCCGGCGCCGACGTTCACGGTGACACGGTAATCGCCCAGCCCTGACTCTGCCGCCGTTTTGGCGATGAAGTCGAGCACCTGCTTCGCCTCGTCAGGCGAAAACTCGGCGATGTCGCGGAAGGACTCGATGTGCCGCTCGGGGATGACGAGCAGGTGCGTAGGCGCCCTCGGCGAGATGTCACGAATGGCCACGACTCCGGGAGCGGAGGCGACGTGATCGCCCTCGCGGTAGAGCCTGCAGAAGAGGCAGTCCTCAGGCAGCTCGAATCCCCTCCCCGGTCACCTCGAGGCCGCGAACGGGGACGAGCTCGCCCACCTGTCCGTCCACGAGCCATGGGGCATAGTCGTCGCCGTAGCCGCGGCCGGGGCGGTCGACGAGCACTACGTCATGAGCTCCCAGCTTGCGCCGCCAGTGCGCGAGCTCAGCCTCTCGCGAGAGCGCCCGCAGCCGTGCGGAACGTGCCTTCTTCTCTTGCGGCTCGACCGTGTCTGCCGCCGCCGTGCGCGTTCCAGGGCGCGGCGAGTAGGGGAAGACGTGCGTCTTCGTGATCCCGGCCTCGGCGACCACACCGAGCGTGTTGCGAAACGCGTGCTCGTCTTCCTCGGGAAAGCCGACGATGACGTCGGTGGTGAGGTTGAAGTCACTGGCGATGCCGGTTCGGCGCAGGAAGGTCGCGACGTCGTAGCGCCTGCCCATCGCCTTCAGGACCCGGTCGTCGCCGGACTGCAGCGGCACATGGAGATGCCTTCCCACCGTTGGCGTCTCGCGAAGCGCCGCAACGAGGTCCTCACTGACGTGGTTCACCTCGATCGACGAGAGTCGCAGCCTCGCCAGGCCGGGCGTGGCTCCGGCGTCGCGGACGAGTCGCGCCAGGTCGTAGCCGGCCTCGCGGTCGCGGTAGCAGCCGAGGTTGATTCCCGTGAGCACGACCTCGCGATGACCCTGCTGTACGCGGCGCTCGATCTCCCCCAGGACCCGCTCGGCCGATCGGCTACGCGAAGCTCCGCGCACGAGTGGGATCACGCAGAACGCACACGAGAAGCTGCATCCGTCCTGCACCTTCACGAAGGCGCGCACACGATCGAGCCGTGCGTCCGCCTGGACGCACGCGATGGCGCCGACGTCGCCCGCGATGGCCTCGGGCGTCTCCTCGCTCGGCCGGGCGATGACCACGACGTTGCTCGCGAGCCCTGCGAAGGCATCGGCCGGCAGGTTGGCCGCGCAACCGGTGACGTAGACGCGACCGTGCGTGCGGGCGAGCCGGGAGACGGCCTTACGGGACTTCGACACCGCCTCGTGCGTCACGCAGCACGTACTGACCACAGCGACATCGGCCGCGTCCCGGCTCTCGGAATGACCGTCGGCGAGCAGGCGCTCCCGCACGGCATGAGCGTCGGCGTGCGACACCTTGCAACCGAGGAAGCCGATCGAGAAGGTCGCCATCGCGCGGAACGTTACTCCTCGGCGCGCACCCACACGTCTGCGGCCCAGCCGTCGAGCGTTGCTCGGCCCACGCTTGCCCGGCCCTGCAAATTCAGCGAGTCCGTGTCGAGATATCCCGACGTCACGAGCCGGGCCGAGCGGATGTGCGATGCGAGCTCGCGGACATCGTCGAGCGTGAGATTGGCCACAGTCGTGGCGGCGTCCGGCAGCTCGCCGGCATGCGCGTCGGCGACTCGCGGCTGGATGTCGACGCCGTTTGCCGCGGCGTTGGCGATGGCAGCTTCGACGGCAACCGGATCGTGGTCGACGGCGTAAATGGGCGTGAATCCGAGCTTCGCCCCGGCGACTGCCAGCACGCCGGACCCGCAACCGACGTCCAGCAGCGAGCCGCAGGGACGCTCCGCGAGCAGCTCGATGCAGAGCCGCGTCGTCGGATGGGCACCCGTCCCGAACGCACGACCGGGCTCGATGACGACGACCTCTACGCCGTCGGGTGGCGGCTCCCAAGGCGGCCCGACCCAGAGCTGGCCGATGCGGACGCCGTGATGGAACTCGCGCCAGCGCTCTTCCCAGCCCTCCGGGAACTCCGCAGCCTCCACGTCGGAGAAGACTGCGCGCAGGCGACCCTCACCCGGCGCGTCGGTGTACGCGGCCAACTCGATCGCGTCGCCGACGTCCCGCTCCTCGATGCCCTGTGGGAACAGCTCGAGCATGATGGCCCGGCCTTCCTCGGCGCGCTCGAGGGAGACGAGGACGGCGACGCGCTTCAGCGGAAGTGCGCCTTCAGCCGGCCGAGCAGACCGGTGTCGTCCTCGTACATCTCGCCGTTGTCGCTCGCCGCCAGCGTCTCGAGGAGCTCACGCTGCTCCGATGTGAGTCGACGCGGGATGTGCACGTTGACAAGCACGCGGTGGTCGCCGCGGCCGGCGCCGGAGAGCACGGGCATCCCCTGGCCGCGCAGAACGCGCACGTCGCCCGGCTGTGTCCCGGGCTCGAGCGCGAGCTCGCGCTCGCCGTCGAGCGTGGCAACGCTCAGCGTCGCACCGAGCGCCGCCTGCGTGAGCGTGATGTCGACCGCCGAGAAGATGTCGTTACCCTCGCGCACGAAGCGCGGGTCCTGGAGTACACGTACGAGCACGTAGGCGTCGCCCGCCACGCCGCCCGGCGTGCCGGCGTGACCCTTCCCCGAGATCCTGATCCGCTGGCCGTCGTGAATCCCTGCCGGGATGGCCACGTCCACGGTCCGCTCGGCGATCGTGTGACCCGCTCCTTCGCAGGCCGAGCATGGCGTCTCGATCACGCTGCCCATGCCGCCGCACGCAGAACACGTTTGCGTGCGCACGAACTCGCCGAAGGCCGTGCGAGACACGTGCTGCAGCCGACCCATGCCGCCGCACTGCGGGCAGTCGACCGGGGCCGTCCCGGGCTCCATCCCGCTGCCGTGGCACGTGGCGCAAGGTGCGGCGACCTGGAACACGACGTTCCGCGTCACGCCTTGCGCGGCTTCGGCCAGCTCGATCGATATCTCGGCGCCGACATCGGCGCCTCGTCTGCCGCGACCACGCGCAGCGAAGAGGTCGTCGCCGAAGAACGCCGAGAAGAGATCCGACAGGCTCCCCAGGTCGAACGACGTGGGGACGTAGCCACCGTTCCGCAGGCCGTCGAAGCCGTAGCGGTCGTAGAGCTCGCGACGCTCGGTGCTGGAGAGCACTTCGTAGGCCTCCACGACCTCCTTGAACCGCTCGTCGGCGTCCGGGGCGTCCGAGACGTCCGGATGGAGCTCGCGCGCGAGCCGCCGAAATGCCTTCTTGACGGAGGCGCTGTCCGTGTCGCGGCCGACGCCGAGAACGTCGTAGTAGTCCCTCCTCACGCCGGCGTCAATCCTCGTCGTACATGTTCTCGGAGAGACGCGACAGCTCCGAGGCGGCCGCGCGGACCGAGCTGATCGCCCGCTCGTAGTCCATCCGCCGAGGCCCGAGCAAGCTCACGGTGCCCAGCGTCCGCGTCGAGAGGCCGTACGCCGATCCCACGAGCGCGAGCTCGTGCAACGCCGGATTGTCGAGCTCGTCGCCGACGCGGACGAACGGCCGCCGCGAGTCGAGCGCAGCGGCGACGACGTCGAGGAGCGTCCGGCGACGCTCGAGCAGCTCGACGAGTCCCCGAAACGCACGCAGCTCATCCGCGCTCGCGTCGTCGAGGAGGCTGGCCGCACCGCCGACGAACATCCGCTGGTCATCTGCGACGGGCGCGTCGAGCACCGGCCGTAGCGAGTCGAGGAACGACCGCTCCAGAGCGGATAGGCCGGAGTCCTGGAGGCGGCGCCTCAGCGCCTGCGAACCGAGCTTCACACCGACCACCTGCTCGTTGAGGTAGGCACCGGCCCAGTCGACGAGGCCCGGGTCGACCGGCTGCTGGAACTGGAGCAGCCGCTTCGTCACCGACCCTGCGGACGTGATGACGACCGTCATCACGATGTGCGGCTGCAGCAGCAGAACCTCGACGTGGCGCACGGTCGCCGTCTCGACGACCGGCGCCGACACGAGCGCCAGCAGTCGCGTGAGCTCGGAGAGCATGTCGGTTGTCGACTGCAGTGCCGTCTCCAGTTCGCCCCGCTCCTCGGCCAGCTGCAGCGGGAACGACGGCGGCCGCGGCTCGAGCCGCTCGAGCAGACGGTCGGCGAAGAACCGGTAGCCATGGTCGGTCGGCACCCGCCCGGCGGACGTGTGCGGGTGCATGAGCAAGCCGCGCCGCTCGAGCTCGGCCAGCTCGCTACGGATCGTCGAGGCCGACACGTCCAGTCCCGCTCGTTCCACGAGTGCCTTGGAGGCCACCGGCTGGCCGGTGGCCACGTGCTCCTCGACTACGAGGCGGAGGATCTCACCCTGCCGCTGTGTCAGCGCCGATTCCACTCGTATCAGTTTAGGCAAGCAGTTCTGCGGTCACGCCGCCGCCCAGACGCCGCCCGCGAGCGGTCAACCGCAGTGTGGATGCCGTCGTCTCGACGAGCTCGAGGCGTTCGAGCCGCCCGAGCGCGGCCCCGTCGATCACGGCTCCCACATCCTTCAGCCGCACCGGCTCGTCCAGCCGTAGCCCGAGCATGAGTCGCTCACGCAGCGCGACTTCGGCGCTCAGCTGCTCGAGCTCGCGAGCCGGCCGTTCGCCGGCGGCAAGCGCCGCCAGGTACGCGCCGAGCCGCGGTGAGTTTCGCCACCGCACGGCGTCGACCGTCGACACGGCTCCCACGCCAACGCCGAGGTAGTCGCGCCCGAGCCAGTACGCGAGGTTGTGTTTCGAGCGGAGGTCACGGCCGCCGTCCAGCTCTGGAGCGAGCGCGAAGTTCGCCGTCTCGTACCAGCGGTAGCCCGCCTCCGTCAGCCGCGAGACGACGAGCTCGAAGTATTCCTCCATCGCGTCGGCCTGACTGACCAGCTCCTCGCCGAAGCGGTGGGTGAACCGCGTACCCGGCTTGGCCTCGAGCTCGTACCAGGACATGTGCTCCGGTCGAAGCAGGAGCGCCTGCTCGATGTCGGCCTCGAGATCGGAGGTGCTCTGGCCAGGGATGCCGTAGATGAAGTCGAAGGATATGTTGTCAAAATTGGCATCACGCAAAGCATGCAACGCACGCCGGACGTCGTCCGGTGCGGCGCGACGCTCCAGCACGTCGAGCAAGCGCGGCTGGAAGCTCTGTGCTCCGAGCGAGACTCGGTTGACGTCGTGTCGAGCGAGCAAGCCCGCAAGCTCCGGCGTGATCGTCTCCGGGTTCGCCTCGACCGTCAGTTCCGTGGCCGGCGGCAGGCCAGACAACAAGCGCTCGAGCGCCGCCGGCTCCGTGAACGTCGGCGTACCGCCTCCCACGAACACCGTCTCCAGAGGGTCCGCCAGCAAGCTCTGCTCCAGGTCGAGCTCGGCGAGCACGGCCGTCACGTACGCGGCGTGCTGCTCCTGGCGCCCGACCGCGGTGACGAAGTCGCAGTAGCCGCAGCGATGGACGCAGAACGGCATGTGCACGTACAGGTGCCGGATGCTCATGGGCTTTGCCTCCGCGGCCGGGGCACGAGCTCACCGCCGCAATTCGGGCACACGTGCTTGAGCACTGCTGCGCATTCGCTGCAGAACGTGCACTCGTACGAGCAGATCGCAGCCTGGCCATCTGGCTCGAGACCGGTGCCGCAGCGCTCGCAGGCGGCGCGCATCTCGAGGCTCATTTCTTCCCCTCGAGGTTGAGAACGGCGAGGAAGGCCTCCTGCGGCACCTCGACGGCGCCGACCTGCTTCATCCGCTTCTTGCCGGCCTTCTGCTTCTCGAGGAGCTTGCGCTTGCGCGTGATGTCGCCGCCGTAGCACTTCGCGAGCACGTCCTTGCGTCGTGCCTTGATCGTCTCGCGGGCGATCACGCGCGAGCCGATGGCGGCCTGCACCGCGACGTCGAACATCTGGCGAGGGATCTCCTCTCGCAAGCGGTCGACAAGATTGCGCCCGCGCGAGTACGCGAAGTCCCGGTGGCTGATGAGGGAAAGGGCGTCGACGGGCTCGCCCGCGATCAGCACGTCCACCCGCACCAGGTCGCCCTCACGGAAGCCGCCGAAGTCGTAGTCGAAGCTGGCGTAGCCACGTGTCCTCGACTTCAGCTGGTCGTAGTAGTCGAGGACGATCTCACCGAGCGGCAGGTCGTAGACGAGCAGCACGCGCTCCTCGGAGAGGTACTCCATGTGGTCGAAGCTGCCGCGACGCTCGTTCGACAGCTCCATCACCGGCCCCACGTAGTCCTTGGGGACGATGATCGAAGCACGAACGAACGGCTCCTCGACCTTCTCCAGCTCGCGCGGCATCTCCGACGGGTTGTGCACTTCGAGCTGCGCGCCGGTAGGTGTCTCGACCCGGTAGGCGACGTTGGGCGCCGTCACGAGCAGGTCGAGATCGAACTCACGCTCCAGGCGTTCGCGCACGATCTCCAAGTGCAGCAGGCCGAGGAAGCCACAGCGGAAGCCGAAGCCGAGCGCCTGTGACGTCTCCGGCTCGTAGAAGAGCGCGCCGTCGTTGAGCTTGAGCCGTTCCAGCGCGTCGCGCAGGTCCGGGTACTCGTCGGAGTCCGTCGGGAAGAGTCCCGCGAAGACCATCGGCTTGACGTCCTTGTAGCCGGGGACGGCCTTCTGGGCACCGTTTCGCCGTGAGGTCAGCGTGTCGCCGACGCGCAGCCGGCTCACGTCCTTGAGGCCGGTGACGATGTAGCCGACCTCGCCCGCCGACAGCGTCGGCGTCGACACCATCGCCGGCGACAGGAAGCCGAGCTCCTCGGCCTCGAATTCGGTGCCTGACGCCATCGCGCGCAACGCCTCGGCCCTCGAGAAGGTGCCGTCGACGACGCGCACGAACGCCACGACGCCGCGGTACTGGTCGTACGAGGAGTCGAAGATGAGGGCGCGCGGGGGCGCGTCGGGATCGCCGGCAGGCGGCGGCACGCGCTCGACGATCGCGTCGAGCGCCTCGGCAATGCCTGCTCCGGTCTTGGCGGAGATGCGCAGCACGTGGTCGGACGTCTCCCCGACCAGCTCTGCCACCTCGGCCGCCACCTCGTCGGGGCGCGACTGCGGCAGGTCGATCTTGTTGACGGCAGGAACGATCTCGAGGTTGTTCTCGATGGCCAGGTACGCATTGGCGAGCGTCTGCGCCTGGGTGCCCTGAGAGGCATCGACGACGAGCAGCGCCCCCTCGCACGCCTGCAACGACCGCGAGACCTCGTACGTGAAGTCGACATGGCCAGGCGTGTCGATGAGATTGAGTTGATGGCCTTTCCAGGCGACGCGGACGGCCTGCGCCTTGATCGTGATCCCGCGCTCCCGCTCCAGATCCATCGAGTCGAGCAGCTGCTCGCGCATCTCACGGCCGGTTACGGTGTCCGTCAGCTCGAGGATGCGATCGGCGAGCGTCGACTTGCCATGGTCGATGTGCGCGATGATCGAGAAGTTGCGGATTTTGCTTTGGTCCATGGGTTAGCGGGCCCGACGGCCTCGTCTCAACGCTAGCAGGGGCCTCAATTCGCGAACGCGCAGCACCCAGCAGGCGCCAAGGTAGGCGGCACCGCCCGCCGCGAGCGCCAGGGAGACGGCCACGAGCTGGGCGAAGAACTCGTCCCCCAGCGCGTTGTCGAGCAGCCACCACACGCCGTAGGAGACACCGGCCAGAACCGCCGAGGCCAGCGTGATCAGAAAGACGGCGCGTCCGGTCTCCCTCAGATCCAGCCGGCCGAGCCTCCTGCGCAGCAGCCAGAGCAGGAGCAGCGCCGCAGCGATGTTGGACAGCGCGATAGCGAGCGGGATTCCCCAGGTGCCGACGCGATACAGCGGGATGTAGAGCAGGGTGTTCAGCGTGAGGTTGAAGGCTGCGACCCACGTCGGGATCCATGGCGACTGCAACGCGAAGAAGGCGCGGTTCAGCATCAGCATCATCCCGTTGAACGCGAGCCCGACGCAGAACGCAGCGAGCGCCGCCGCGACGACGGGCGTCTGGTCCGGCGTGAACTCCCCGCGCTCATAGAGCAGTCGCACGATCGGCTCGGCAAGCACCGCCGCGGCGACGCTGGCCGGTACGAGCAGGAAGGCGATCTGCCGCACGCCGATGGCCACGGTGTTGCGGAAGCCGTCCATATCGCCGCGGGTAGCGAGCCTCGAGATGGCCGGGAACAGGACCGTGGCCACAGCCACCGAGAACATCCCTTGCGGCAGCATGTAGATGCGGAAAGCCGCGTCGATGGCGCTAGGGGAGAGTCTCGGGTCGATGTACCGGGACGCGAAGAACGTGCCGATCACCGCGTTGAAGTTGATGAGCCCGAGGCCGAGCGTCACGGGGATCATCAACACGAATGTCTGCTTGACGGCCGGGTCGCGCCAGTCGATCAGCCGGTGCAGCCGGCCGTCGAGCTTCAGCAGCCACGGCACGGGCAGCAGCACCTGGATGATCGTCCCGACCAGGATCGAGCCCGCGTAGACGTAGAGCTTCGCGCTCTCGGAGTCCGCCTGGGGAACGCCGACGACGAGCCCGATGATGATCGCGAGGTTCCAGAAGACCGGTGTCAGCGCGGGGATCGAGAACTGCTCGTAGCTGTTGAGGATCGCGACGATCACTCCCGACACACCGAGCAGCGCGACGATCGGGAACAGAATTCGTGAGAGCGTCACCGCTAGGTCGTCGTACGCCGGAGGCATGCCGAACGGCGCCATGATGAGCGGGGCGAGGAGCATGCAGAGCGCAGTCAGACCCGAGAGCCCGAGCAGCAGCAGCCAGAAGACCGTCGAGGCGACACGCCATGCTCGGGCCTTCTCGCCCTTCTCCAGCAGTTCGCTGAAGACGGGCACGAACGCCGCCGACAGGGCCGCGTCGGCGACAAGCGCTCGCACGAGGTTCGGGACCTGGAAGGCGACCGTGAAGGCGTTGATCTCGCCCTGGACGCCGAAGTAGCGCCTGGCGACGATCTCGCGGACGAGCCCGAGCGCACGGGAGAGGCCGGTAGCGACGCCGAAGATCGCCGCCGAGGCCGCGAGATGGCGGCGGCGCACGATGGGATCGGGGCCGCTCACGCCCGAAACAGGATAGGCCTGGGCCCGGCGGCAGAGCCCGCTTCTGTATGACGCTTCGTCGCCGAGGCGGTGCAAGGCCTCTGGTACCATCGGCTTCGCCCGCGCAGCAGCGGGTCTTTTTCCGTATGCCCAACATTCGCCAGCAGAAGAAGCGCGTCCGTACCGCCGACCGGCAGCGAGCCGAGAACATCCGCTACCGCTCGACGGTGCGCACGCTCACACGCAAGCTGCGCGACGCGGCGGCCGAAGGTGACCAGGACGCAATGCAGGACGCTCACCGCGATCTCGTCCGGTGGCTCGACCGCTCCGTCACGCGCGGTGCGCTGCACCGGAACACCGCTGCCCGCCGCAAGGCGCAGGCGGCGAAGCTCGTCGCAGCGGACTAGCGACTGACCTCGACGAGGGCTCGTTCGAGCTCGAGGTCGTCGGGCAGTGGGCTGCCGCCTTTCAGCGCGACGTCGAGCTCTGCCAGTCGCACGAGCGCGGCCGCGAGCTCGTTCTCGCCCCAGTTCTCGGCAGCCGCGAAGGCCTTCCTCACAGGGAACTCGCTGCGGCGCTTGAGCCGCTTCGTAGCCTCGGTTGCGCCGATGCCTTCCGCGGCGAAGCGCCGGCATGCGCTGACCAGCGCGACGTGATCTCCGAGCTTCCAGGCGATGCCGCTCGGCGTGTCTCCGCGCCGAAGCATCCGTTGCGCAGCGGTAAGGACGTCGGCCATATTGCGCTCCGACCAGGCGTCGGTCAGCGTCCACGGCTTCACGGGCCCGCGCGGCAGCACCATCTCCTCGACGTGCTCGGCGGTGATCTCCTCGCCCTGTGCCCAGAGCGCGAGCTTCTCGGCCTCGAGCCGCAGCTCGTCCGAGTTCTCTCCGACGAGCTCGACGAGCAGGCGGCACGCGTCGGGGTGGGCCTTCGTTTCGAGCTGCTTGAACTGCTCGGTCACCCAGGGCACGAGCTTCCTCTCCGAGGCCTCGTAGAGGAGTAGCTCGGCTACTTTCGCGAGCGGCGAGCCTTTCTTTGCCTCTTCGGCGACGAGTGCCAGCACGGTGTCGGGCGCGGGCGCCTTCGCGTAGGCGGCAATGGCCTGGACGTCTGCCGCCTTCCAGCCTCCAGCCAGCCGGCCCTCCTTGCTTCTGTGGCCGTCGACCTCCGTCACGATTACGAGGCGGCCGCCCGTCGCGAACAGACCCAACGCGTTGCACGCAGCGACGGCCTCCTCGCCGGACGCGTTCGCCGCAGACAAGTGCTCGGTCCCCGCTGGGTCGAAGTGTCCCCGGAGCCGCTCGAGAGCCCGCTGTACCTTGGGCCGGTCGGAGCCGGCGATCAGGTAAACGGGGCTCAGGTCGGCCATGGCTCTAGCCTAGTCCTCCGTGGCGACGCTGAGCCGGCGCCCGTCGGACTCAACCGTGACTGCGCCGTCGCGATCGGTCCGGTACACGGCGAGACCTGGAGCGGCGCCGAGCGCGGCGAGTGTTTGGGCCGTCGGATGTCCGTACGTGTTGCCTTCGCCGACCGAGATCACTGCCACGCGCGGCCGGATCTCCTCCAGCAGCGCCGGCAGCAAGGCATCGGCCGAGCCGTGGTGGGAGACCTTGAGCACCTCGACGGGCGGCAGGCGCAGGGATAGCAGCACCGGAGACTCGGCATCGGCGCCCAGGAGCACGTCGGTATCGCCGTACGAGACGAGGCAGACGACGGCGCGCAGGTTCGGATCCTCGCTCGGCACGCCGGGGCCATCGGGCCAGAGCACACGGACGCGCAGCTGTCCGATCTCGTACTCGAGGCCCGGGCGGGCCGTGTCGACGGGCACGCCATGCTCCTTCGCCTCGGCCATGGCGGCGCGCTCCTCGGGAACCGATGACGCCAGCCGGGGGTCGGCAACGGCATGCACGCGGGTGCCGTTCAGGACGTCGGCCGCGCCACCGACGTGGTCCCGCTGCGGATGTGTCAGCACCAGCAGGGACAACTCGCGGATGCCGAATCGCCGCAGCTGATGCGCGACGTCTGCCTCAGGTGGACCCTGGTCGACGAGCATCGAGCCCTGCGGCACCTGCAACAGCGTCGCGTCTCCCTGGCCGACGTCGAGGAACGTCACGCGGAGACCCGAGGGCGGCGGCGCGACGGGATCCGGTGCGGCGCGCCAGGCGATCGCCACGAGAGCGACGACAGCCGCGAGAACCGCCACTACTCGCGATCGCCGCGCGACGACGATTGCCGCGACCAGCAGCAGTCCGCCGGCGAGCACGGCGAGCGTCGAGAGCTGTGCGTACGGCAGAGCCGACACTGCCCGCGCGCAGAGAACGAGGTACGCGGCCAGCCACCCGTCGAGCCAGCTGAGCAGCGCCGCGACGTCGGGAACGAACGGGTGGAGCGCCGCCGAGAGCAACCCGAGCCCGAGTAGCGGCGCCACCACAGGAGCGGCCATGGCATTCGCGATCACCGAGTAGGCGGGCACGGAGCCGAACTGGAAGAGGAGGATGGGCGCCGTTGCGACGCCGCAGGCGATCGAGATCGCGACGACTGCCGCCGCCGCACGCGGCACCGGATATCCCTCCAGCGAGCGCATGACGCGAGGCACGAGCGTGAAGATCGCGGCCACCGCGGCAAACGAGAGTTGGAAGCCGGGATCGAGCAGGTTGTACGGGCTCCAGGCAAGCAGCACGAGAGCTCCCAGCAGCAGGAACCACCAGCGATCGCGCTCCCGAGCACAGATCCAGGCGAGCGATGCAAGCGCGCCCGCGACACCGGCCCGCACCACGGAGGGCTGCGCTCCGACTGCGAGGACGTACGCGCCGATGGCGGCCAGGGCACCCGCCTGACCCGCCATTCGCGGGATCCCTATCAGCCACGCCACGAGCAGCACGCCGCCCGCGACGAGTGCAACGTTCTGGCCCGAGACGGCGAGCAGGTGGTAGAGCCCCGACGCACGGAACGCATCCCGCAGGGAACGATCGAGCCCCTCGTCCTCACCGAGCACGATCCCGAGCAGCACGGCACGTCGCTCACCGGAGACACCGGACGCGACCGCCGTGCCGATGGCTGACCGCAGCCGGTCTGCCACGCCGCCGATGCCGCCCCGGCGATCGATGATCTCGGGGGATCGCCCTTTCAGGACCACGTGGACGCCGTGCCTGCGGAGCCAGGTTCGTTCGTCGAAGCCGTTCTCGGACGTTCTCGGCTCGGTGACGAGCACGGGCAACCGGAGCACGGAGCCCTGAGGCGGCGACCGGCCCACCGGCAGCTGGAGCAGCACCGGCTCGCGGACGTCCTCGCCGGCGAACCGCTCGACTCGCGCGGGTAGTCGGATCGCGTACTGCGTACGGCGCGCCGGTCCTGTCACGACGACGCGAGCCACGGCCGCGCGCCCGACTTCCGCCGCTAGCGGGCTCCGGTCGATCGCCTCCAACCTCAGGGAGCCCCACCACCAACCTCCGAGCGCAAGTCCTGCGGCCTAGCAGCGCGAACCGGGCGCGAGGCATGGCCACGGCTACGACGGCCGCGAGCAGCGCCAGCGCCGGTGCGGCGAGCACCTCGCTTCGGCGAGCGTTGGCAGTCGCGATCCCAGCACACAGGCTCGCGAGCAACAGATGCGGCACGTAAAGCGAGAGCCGCCGGATCACGGCACCACCAGCTCGCGCAGCTCCTCGATCGTCGCCGGCCCGATTCCGGCTACCGCGTCGAGCTCCTCGACGGACCGGAAGGCGCCGTGCGTCAGGCGGTGGTCGAGGATCTTCTGTGCTGTGACGGGACCGACGCCGGGAAGCGTGTCCAGTTGCTCGAGCGTCGCTGCGCTCAGGCTGACAGGCCCGGCGGCGACGCTCGCGCCCGGAGCTGCGGCAGGCGCACCTGGGACCTTGCGCGGCACGAGCACCTGCTGCCCGTCTGCGAGCGGTGCGGCGAGATTCAGGGCCTCGACAAGCGCCTTCGGCGTGGCGCCGCCGGCTCTCTCGATGGCATCCGCGACGCGCGACCCGTCGACGAACCGGTACAGCCCGGGGCGGCGCACTGCGCCGGCGACGTCCACGACGAGCTTAGGTCTGACGGCGGGCCCGGCGCGGACGCGCACGGGTTCAGCGGCAGGCGCCGACGTCGTCTCGGAACGGTCGAGCCAGCGTGCACCGAGCAGGAGCACGACACCCAACCCGAGCACGACGGTGATTGCCTGTCGGCGCGTGACCTGGAACGACGACACGTTGTCGATATTGCCAACGAAGGTGTTACGTGTCTGTGCCCTTTGTGTGCCGGCTTACACCACGCTCCTCACGCAGAAGCCCGATCCTAAAAAAGGCGCAAAATGCGTTAGTCCGAATGGCTGCGGGCTTGACGAGCCGGGTCTCGCCCCATAGGTTCCGTAGCGCACCGAGCACGGAGCGCGAGTAGGTCGAAGCTCAGCCCGACGGTTCTACGCGGAAGCGGAAGATCATCGGGTTGGGTGGACGAAAGCGCCACCGGCTCGGTGAATTCTTTTTCGAGAAGCCACCTGTCGGTTCGAGGCGACGCGGCCCGGGTAGCCTCACCTCATGGAGACGGCAGGCAAGGTTCTGATTGTGAGCGCGGTCGTCCTCGCGATCGTTGGGCTGGGTGCGCTCGGTCTCGCCAAGCTCGGCGTCGATCGTGTCCCGGGGACGCTTTCATGGAAGTCCGACAACGTAACGGTGTTCGTCCCGATCGGACTCATGCTTCTCGTGTCGATCATCGGGACAATCGTCCTGAACGTCTTCCTGCGCCGATGATCTCCCTCGCGGAGCGCTAGCGGTCATCTAGATCCTGCGTTTCAGTCCCCCTCGCCGCTGGGTACAACGGCGTGACCTAGAAGGAGGACAAACTGATGGGAATCATCGCATTCATCATCCTTGGGCTCTTCGCCGGCGCGATCGCGAAGGCAATCATGCCCGGCAACGATCCGGGTGGATGGATCGTCACCGCCGTCATCGGCGTTGCAGGAGCCATCATCGGCGGCTTTCTGGCCGGAGCACTCTTCGGCGCGGATCCGATGGACGAGTTCTTCGACATCTCGTCGTGGCTCACGGCGATCGTCGGATCGATCATCCTCCTCGTGATCTACCGGCTGGTTGTGGATCGCAGAGGTGGTCGCGGCACCGTTACGCAGTAACGACGCAGCAACGGAGGCGGTCCCGCCGGCGGCGGGGCCGCCTCAAACTCCCTTTGGAGACTTTCCAGGCCGCGTGTCAGCCGTGACTCAGACGACGAAGTTCACGAGCTTGCGCGGGACGATGACGGCCTGGCGGATCTCCTTGCCGTCCAGGTGGGCCTGCACCTTGTCCGAGCCCTTGGCGAGCTCCACCAGCTCGTCGTCGGACAGTGCTGCCGCGGCCTCGACGCGGTCGCGCACACGGCCGTTCACCTGGACGACGAGCTCGAACGTCTCGCGCTCGAGCATCGCGTCGTCAGCGACAGGCCACGGCGCCTCCCACAGCCTTGCGTGCCCCAGGACACCCCACAGCTCCTCGGCCACGTGCGGCGCGTACGGCTGAATGAGGCTGACCGCCGTCTCGGCGGCAACCCGTCCCGCCGGGTCCGCAGGTGTCGCGGGACAGCTCGTTGACGAGCTCCATGATCGCGGCGATGGCGGTGTTGTAGGACTGGCGCCGCCCGATGTCGTCGGTGACCTTCGCGATCGTCTCGTGCGCTTTGCGCGCGAGTGGCGTAGCGACAGCACCGTCCGTCGGAGCGCCTTCCGCGGCTTCGTGCACGAGCCGCCACAAGCGCCGCAAGAAACGCGCGATGCCCTCGACGCCCGAGGGGGTCCACTCCATGTCCTGGTCGGCCGGGCCCAGAAACAGGATGTAGAGCCGCACGGCGTCGGCCCCGTGCATGGCAACGAGCGGGTCGGGCCCCTCGACGTTGCCCTTCGACTTCGACATCTTCGTGCCGCCCATCTGGACCCAGCCCTGGTGGAAGACGCTGGCGAACGGCTCCCGGAAGCCGACCAGGCCCATCTCGTTCATGACCTTCACGAAGAAGCGCGAGTACAGGAGGTGCCCGGTGGCGTGGTCGATGCCCCCGATGTACTGGTCGACGGGAGCCCAGTAGTCGACGATGCGCCGGTCGAACGGCGCGGCGTCCGAGTGAGGATCGACGTAGCGCAGGAAGTACCACGCGGAGTCGACGAATGTGTCCATGGTGTCCGCCTCGCGCCGGCCAGGCTTCCCACAGCGCGGGCAGGGGACGTTCATCCACTCCTCGTTGGAGGCAAGCGGCGGTACGCCCTTCGGACGGAAGTCCTCGACTTCCGGCAGCAGGAGTGGCAGCTCGTCGTCGGGCAAGGGGACGAGACCGCAGTCGTCGCAGTAGACGATGGGAATCGGGGCGCCCCAGTAGCGCTGCCGCGAGAAGCTCCAGTCACGCAGGCGGTACGACACGGCCTGCTTCGCCTTGCCTTCCTTCTCCAGCGATTCGACAATCGCCTTCCCGCCCTCGTCGGCGGCCATTCCGTCGTACGTGCCCGAGCTGACGAGGACGGCATCCTCAGTCACGACCTCGGCGATGGGCAAGTCGAACGCCTCCGCGAACTCGCGATCGCGCTCGTCGTGAGCGGGCACGGCCATGATGGCGCCGGTGCCGTACTCCATCAGCACGTAGTCGGCGACGTAAACGGGCAGCCCTCGCCGTTAACCGGGTTCGTCGCGTACAGCCCCGTGAAGACGCCGGTCTTCTCCTCCTCGGTCGCCCGCTCCTCGCCGCGCCGGGCCGCCGTCTGCTTGGCGTACGCCTGAACGTCCTCGTTGTCGATGCGCTCGACCAGCGGATGCTCGGGCGCCAGGACGAAGAACGTCGCGCCGAACAGCGTGTCGGGACGCGTGGTGAAGACCGGAACGTCCGTATCGAGCTCGTCGATCCGAAACAGGATCTCCGCGCCCTCCGAGCGTCCGATCCAGTTGCGCTGAATCGCCTTGGTCCGCTCCGGCCATCCACCCGCACCCTCGGGTAGCTCGTACTCGAGTAGCTCGTCGGCGTACTCGGTGATGCGGAAGAACCACTGCTCGAGATTGCGGGCCTCGACCTGCCCGCCGCAGCGCCAGCACTTGCCGTCGACGACGTGCTCGTTGGCGACGACCGTCTGGTCGTTCGGACACCAGTTGACCGGGGCAGCCTTGCGGTAGGCGAGGCCGCGCTCGAAGAACCGCAGGAAGAGCCACTGCGTCCAGTGGTAGAAGCCGACCTCGTGGGCCGAGACCTCGCGGTCCCAGTCGATCGCCCAGCCGAGCCGCTTCATCTGTTCGCGGATGACGACGATGTAGCGCTCCGTGATCTCCCGGGGATGGCCGCCCTCCTTGATGGCGGCGTTCTCGGCGGGTAGCCCGAACGAGTCGAAGCCCATCGGACGCAGCACGCGCCAGCCGCTCCGCCGGCGCAGGTGCGTCTGGACGTCGCCCATCGTGTAGTTCAGGACATGTCCCATGTGCAGGGACCCCGACGGATACGGCAGCATCTCCAGCTGGTACCAGTGGCGCGCGTCGGCCTCCTCGCCCGGGGCGCGGGTTCGGCGTCGTGGAAGGCCCGCTCGTCCTCCCAGACGCGCTGCCACTTCGCCTCGATCTGCTGTGGGTCGTATCGCTCCGTCATCCGCCCGTCCTTGGGTACAAAAAAGCCTCTCGGGTGAGAGGCCGTGGGAAGCCGACGCGGCGTCGCCGCGGTGCTCCCTGCTCTATGCGAGAAGGCCCTTCATCTCTGCGCGCAGTGTAACGCCTGCTAGCGTCGAAGTCATGTCGGCGTTGCCGCTCTTTCCCGATTCGGCGGCGGTCGAGGGCGGCGAATTGCGGCTCGGGGGCGCCTCGGCGTCGTCGCTCGTGGAGGCGCACGGGACGCCGCTCGTCGTCTACTGCGAGCAGACGCTGCGCGCGCGGGCGCGCGCGTACAGCGAGGCTGCCGGCGACGCGGACGTCCTCTACAGCGTGAAGGCGTTTCCCAACGTCGCCGTGCTGCGCGTGTTCGCGGAAGAGGGGCTCGGGGCAGAGGCTTCGACCCTCGGCGAGCTCGCCTTCGCCCGCCGCGCGGGCATCGGCGGCGACGCGATCGTGCTGGACGGGAACAACAAGGCAGACGACGAGCTGGCTGCAGCTGCGGAGTCCGGCTGTCTCCTCGTGCTCGACGCGCCCGACGACGCCGAACGTGCCGCCGCAGCCGGCGTGGGGCGTGTCTTGGTGCGCGTGACACCGGGCATCGACGCCGACACGCACTGGGCGATCGCCACCGGTCACCGCGGCTCGAAGTTCGGTCTGACGCCGGAGCAGGCGGCCGCGACGCTCGCGCGCTGTGGCGAGCTCGGCCTGGACGCTGAGGGTCTCCATGTCCATATCGGCTCGCAATTGCTCGGCGTGGGTGCAGAGCGAATGGCGATCGACTGGCTCGCCGCCTTCGCCGCCGACTGCCGCACCGAGCTCGGGTGGACGCCGTCCGTCGTCGATCTCGGCGGCGGGCTCGGCATTCCCTACACCGACGAGGATCCGCAGCTGTCGGTGGAGACGTTCGTGCGCGCGTTGCTCGACCGCCTGGAGCATGCGTGGTCGCTCCATGACCTGCCGCAGCCGCGCGTCATCCTCGAGCCGGGCAGGTCGCTCGTGGGCCAGGCCGGCGTCACCCTGTACCGCGTCGGGGCGGTGAAGCAGGCCAGCGAGAACGTCACCTACGTCGCCGTCGACGGCGGCATGTCCGACAACCCGCGTCCGCAGCTCTACGGTGCGCGCCACACGGCGCTGCTCGCCAACCGCGCGGACGAGCCGCCGGCCGGCGCGTACTCGGTCTGCGGCAAGCACTGCGAATCGGCCGACGTCATGATCGAGCGGGCCCTCCTGCCCGAGCCGCGCCGCGACGACATCCTGGCGGTCGCGGCAACGGGCGCCTACACGCTGGGCATGAGCTCGAACTACAACGCCGTGCCGCGGCCCGCGGCGGTGCTCGTGATGAGCGGGGACGCGCGCGTCATCCGCCGCCGTGAGACGGTGGACGACATCCTGCGGCTGGAGGTCGAATGAGCGAGCACGAAGCCCTTGTCTGGTCCGACTACATCTGACCGTTCTGCCGCGTCGGCCAGCCTACGGCCGACTGGCTCGAGCGCCGGTACGGCGCTTCGGTCACGTGGCTCCCCTTCGACCTGCACCCGGAGTATCCGGAGCAGGGCCTGCCGCGCGAGCAGCTGCTCGCGCGCTACGGAGAGGCGGGAATCGACCGCGTGCGGAGCATGTTCGAGGCGAACGGCCTCGTCTACAACCCGCACCCCGACATCGTCCCGCACACGATGAAGGCGCTGCGTATCACCGAGTTGGGGCGTGATCGGGACGTCCATCGCCCGGTACACGACCGGCTGATGGACGCCTACTGGGCCGAGGGCAGGAACATCGGCGATCCGGAAGAGCTGCGGGTGCTCGCCGTCGAGGCGGGGCTCGATTCCGCCGATGTGGTCGACGTCCTCGCCGGCGACGCTTACCTCGACCGCGTTCGCGCGTCCACCGCCGAGGCGCAGTCGATCGGCATCACGGGGATCCCGGCCTTCGCGCTCGACGGCCGCCTGCTGATCCTCGGCGCGCAGCCGCGTGAGGTGTTCGAGCGCGCGTTCGCGCAGCTCGCCGGATGACCGATCCCCTCGCGCAGACCCGTCGCATGCAGACGCTCGTCAGCGAGCTGTGGCGGCTCGAGGGGCCGCTTGTGGAGAATCACGTCGCCGACGTCGCCTGGCAGCGCTTCCAGCACACCGGACGGGAGGGCGAGTGGCGGTTCCGAATCTGGGAGGACAACGGCGAGCCGGTGGCCTGGGCGTGGATCCGGCGCCCGGCCGACCTCGGACACGAGATCCATCCGCGGCATCGCGGCGGCGCGCTCCACGAGGAGCTGCTCGAGTGGTTCGAGGCTGAGGCCGACGAGGACGAGTTGCGCGTGTCGTCGCTGACGACGGACCAGGAGCGACTCGCGTTCCTCCGTGCGCACGGCTACGACATCGAGCCCACCGCCCGCGCGTTCGCGTATCACCTTCGCGAGCTGAGCGAGCTCCCTGACCCGGTGTTGCCGGACGGCTACCGGCTGCGGACCGTCGAGCCCGCCGACCTGGATGCGCGGGTCGAGCTGCACCGGATCGTCTGGGCGCCGTCGCGGGTGACGGTGGAGAGCTACGTCAACGTGCAGGCGGCCTGGCCGTACAGGGCCGACCTCGACTGCGTCGTGGAGGCGACCGGACGGATCCCTCGTCGCGTACTGCCTCGCCTGGCTCGACGACGCGAACGGCGTCGGCGAGCTCGAGCCGGTGGGCACCCATCCCGACTACCGTCGCCGCGGTCTCGCTTCGGCCGTCTGTCTGTTCGCGTTGCACAGGTTGCGGGCAGAGGGCGCGACGCGTGCCATCGTCTACTCGATCGCGGGCTCGGAGGCTACAGCCCTGTACGAGTCGATCGGCCTGCGCCAGCACACGCGCTCGCTCCAGCTCCTGAAGCGGCGGTAGGCTCGGACCGCGATGAGCGACCTGGCGGCCAGGCTGCAGGAGGCGTATGCCGTACGCGGCGAGTCGATCGAGGTCGGCCGCGCACTGATCGACGGCAAGGTTGCGTCCGAGGCCGTAGTCCGCTTCCCGCTGAAGACGGCGAACCGCCACGGTCTCGTCGCCGGCGCCACCGGTACGGGCAAGACGACGACGCTGCGTACCCTCGCGGAGCAGCTCTCCACTGCCGGCGTGTCGGTCTTCGCCACCGATGTGAAGGGCGACCTCTCCGGCCTCGCGGGGAAGGGAGAGAAGGGGACGTGGGTGGAGGAGCGGCTGACCGCGCTCGGCGAGACGCTAGAGCCGCAGGCGTTTCCCGTCGAGTACTACTCGCTCGGCGGGCTCGGCCCCGGCGCGCCGATCCGCGTCACCGTCTCCGATTTCGGTCCCCTGCTGCTCGCGAAGATCCTCGATGCGAACAAGACGCAGGAGCAGAGCCTCTCCCTCCTCTTCCACTACGCCGACCAGAAGGGGCTGCCGCTCGTCGACCTCTCCGATCTGCGGGCGATGCTCCAGTTCCTCGACTCCGAAGAGGGGCGCGTGGAGCTGAAGGGCGTCGGCGGTGTCTCCCCCGCGACCGTCGGCGTGCTGCTCCGTGCGCTCGTACAGGTAGAGGACGGCGGCGGCAACGAGCTCTTCGGGGAACCGCAGCTCGACATCAACGACCTGATCCGGACGGACGCGGACGGGCGAGGCGTGATCTCGCTGCTGGAGCTGGGCGACGTGCGCGACAAGCCGCTGCTCTGGTCGACGGCGACGATGTGGCTGCTCGGGGAGCTGTTCGAGACGCTGCCCGAGGTTGGCGATCTGCCAAAGCCCAAGCTCGTCTTCTTCTTCGACGAGGCGCACCTGCTGTTCAAGGATGCGTCGAAGGCATTTGTGGAGGCCGTGGTCGGCACCGCGCGCCTCATCCGCTCGAAGGGCGTCGGCGTCTTCTTTGTCACCCAGACGCCGAAGGACGTGCATGCGGACGTGCTGGCGCAGCTCGGGAGCCGCGTGCAGCATGCGCTACGCGCGCATACGCCCGACGACGCGAAGGCACTTCGCGCCGCCGTGCGCACCTACCCGAAGTCCGAGGACTACGACCTGGAGCAACTGCTCCCGCAGCTGGCGATCGGCGAGGCGGTCGTGACCGTGCTCGACGAGCGTGGCGTGCCGACTCCCGTTGCGCACACGAGCATCCGACCCCCGCGCTCGAAGCTCGAACCCATGGGCAACGTCGCGGAGGTGGCGAAAGCCTCGCCGCAGTACGCGAAGTACGGCACGCGCGTCGACAAGGAGAGCGCGAGGGAGATGCTCGCGAAGCGCCTCGACCGGACCACGGAGCTCGACGTGACGGTCCCGCCGCCGCCCAAGTCACCGCCACGGCCGCCGCGGAGCAAGAAGGACGACGACGGCGTGGTCGGCGACATCCTGCGCTCGCCCGAGGGCCGCACGCTGCGTCGCGAGATCGTGCGCGGCCTCATGGGCTTGCTGCGGCGCAGTATGCGCTAGCTCTTCGCGGTTCGCAGCGGACCGAACATCGACCAGTGGCCCGCCGCGGAGCCCTTACCGGTGACCCAGCGCTGGAGCGCCATCTGCTCGATCGGGAAGCCGTCCGTCGGCGAGGTCTTCACCGCGATACCCGGGATCAGCAGCGGATGCTTCGGCTGATTCTGCGAGCGCGCCGCCTTCATCACCGATGCGCGCGTGAGGTTCCTGCCTGAGCGCTTGAGCACGTTGACGAGTGAGATCGCCGACGCCATGCCGGCGTAGTAGTAGCCGTCCTTCGTGTTCGCGTTCGGGATGTACTTCTTGAGGATCCTGCGGCCGAGCGCGAGCCCGGGATCCTTGGCCCACCTGGGGTCGGTGGGATCCTTGAGGACGGCAATGGAGACTGCGCCCCTGTTGATGGCCTTGCCGCCCGCCAGATCGCCCAGCCCCATGAGGTTCGCGGAAGACGCAACCGCGTTCACGACGACGAGCTTCGGCTTCCAGCCGAGCTTCGCCGCCTCGATGCTCGCCTGCACGGCGAACTTCCCGAAAGCGAAGATGAGGTACGCATTCGCCTTCGACGCCTTGATCTGCGCGACCTGGGAGGCGACGGTCGCGGCGGTCGGGTCGTAGCCGACGAGCGAGACGATCTGCCTCGCCTTCGCGCCCAGCCCCTTCTTCAGACCCGCCACCATGTCCTTGCCGTACGCATCGTCCTGGTAGAGGACACCGAGCTTCAACGTGGGGAAGCTCTTAACGATGTAGCGGCCGTAGACCCGGCCCTCGAGCACGTAGCTGGGGATGAAGCCGATCGTCCACGGGTACTTCTTGTAGTCGGCGCCCCACGTGTTGGCGCCGCTCGCCACGAAGACCTGCGGGATGCTCGACTGATTGAGGAAGTCGCGGACCGCGAGGTTGTTGTTCGTGCCCAGCGTGTTGAAGATCGCGAAGACCTGATCCTGCTGGACGAGCTCGCGCACGACCTGCACGGTCTTCGACGGGTCATAGCCGTCGTCGATGAACTTGTAGGTGATCTTCCGCCGGTTCACACCGCCGGCGTCGTTGACGGACATGAAGTACGCCTCGGCGCCGCGTGCGACCGCCGCTGCCGACGAAGCCTCTCCCGAGATCGGCGACGTGCCGCCGATGAGGATCGTCGAGTCGGTGAGACCGGGGTCGGCGGTCGATCCCGCGAGTGAGGTGCCGGCGGCCACGAGCAGCGCGGCGAATGCGATCAGACCTGTCCTGCGCATCCTGGGCTCAGCGAGTGTACAGCCGGTCTGCGAGCCCGGTCACCCCTCGCCGAAGCAGCCCGCCCGCGCCCTTCGGCAGCAGGATCATCACGCCGACGAGCACCGCGCCGAAGACGAAGTCGGCGATGCCAATGGCGCTCGGATCGAGCGTCATGGGCAGCACCCGGTCCGCCCACTCGACGATGTCCGTCCTCGAAACCGTGGCGACCTCGAACGTGGGGACGACGAGCCACTCGATGAGCAGTGCGCCGAAGACGATCCCCCACAGCGTTCCCAGTCCCGCCGCCACCGTGCCCACGACGAGGTAGATGGAAAGCCGCAGCGCGAACGTCTCCGGACTGACGTAGCTGAGGTTGACGACGGCGAACAGCGCGCCCGCAACGCCCGCGTAGAAAGCGGACACGGAGAACGCGAGCGTCTTGTACGTCGGCAGGTGGATGCCGAACGAGACTGCCGCCACCTCGCTGTCGCGCACCGCGCGGAACGAGCGTCCGGTGCGGCCGCGCAGCAGCAGCCACGCAGCCGCCAGCAGCACGAGCGCGATCGTCCAGCTGAG
Organism: uncultured Actinomycetes bacterium; assembly: GCA_963704335.1. GTDB lineage: Bacteria > Actinomycetota > Thermoleophilia > Gaiellales > Gaiellaceae > PALSA-612. Next base: position 1,932,788 of record OY969889.1, on the reverse strand, counting down.
GTAGTAGAACCAGTCGTTCGTCGTCAGTCCGAGCCAGGAGGGCGCCGAGACGAGGTCGAAGGACAGGCCGGTCGAGCCGCCCGTCAGGTCCGGGTACTTCTTGATCAGTGCCGGCGCTGCGAGGGCCAGGCCGAACGTCGCGAGCGCGAGATACAGACCGCTCAGCCGCAGGGCCGGGATCGCGAGCAGCAGCCCGGCTGCTCCGGCGGCGATGCCCGCCAGCGGAATCGTCGTCCAGTACGGGAACCCGGCCTTCGCCGCGAGGATCGCGGTCGTGTAGCCGCCCACCGCCATGAACGCGCCGTGGCCGAGTGAGATCTGGCCGGTGTAGCCGGTGAGGATGTTGAGGCCGCAGATGGCGATGAAGTAGATGCCGACGTACGCGTACTGCGAGGCCTGGAAGTCGTCGACGAAGAGCGGCAGCACCGCGACCGCGGCGACGAAGAGCACGACGGCCAGCGCCGTCGCAAAGGAGGACCCTCGGCGCGGGATCACGTCAGACCCTCCTCACCGCGACGTGTCCGAAGAGCCCGGCCGGGCGGAAGTAGAGGACGCCGAGGATCACGAGCAGCCCGCCGACTAGGCGCATCTCGCCGCCGAAAAAGCCGACGTAGGTGCCGAGCAGGTTGAGCACGACGCCGAGCACGAGGCCGCCGACGACGGCGCCGAGCGGACTGTCGAGCCCACCGAGCACGGCCGCCGCGAACGCGTACAGGAGGACGCCACGCATCATGTTCGGGTCGAGGAAGATCGTCGGGGCGGCCATCATCCCCGAGAGCGCGCCGAGCATGGCGGCGATGCCCCAACCGAGCGCGAGCATCCAGCTCACGCGCACTCCGAGCAGGCGGCTCGCCTGTCGATCGCCGGCCGCAGCGCGCATGCCGAGGCCGGGCTTCGTGAAGCGAAAGAACGCCCAGAGCAGCGCCACGGCGCCGAACGTGACGGCGATGAAGCCGACGTCCTGGATCGAGAAGACGACGCCACCGACGTCGATCGTGCGCGTGGAGAACGCGCTAGGAAAGCGCTTCGTATCGGCGCCCCAGATCCACGCGGCGAGCCCGAACAGCGCGATGCCGAGGCCGAGCGTGACCATGACGATGGTCAGCACCGGAGCTCCTTCGACGGGACGGATGACGAGCCGCTCGAGCGCCACGCCGCCGGCGAAGGAGATGACGAGCGTCAGCACGAAGCCGATCCAGAGGTGGTACTCGGGCCCGCTCGGATCGGCGATCAGCCACCAGGCGACAAACGTCGAGAACATCGCCATCTCGCCCTGGGCGAAGTTGATGACCCCGGTGGAGCGGTAGATGAGGACGATGGCCAGGGCGAGGCTCGCGTAGATGGAGCCCGTGGCCAGCCCGCTCACGACCTGCTGTGCGAAGTCCGTCCACGTGAAGGCGAGCAGCTCCATCAGTAGCCCAGGTACGCCCTACGCACGGACTCGTTCTCGGCCAGCTCCTCGCTCGGGCCGCTGACGACGACCCGCCCCACCTCGAGCACGACGGCCTCGCGGCAGGCGCGTAGGGCGATGGCGGCGTCCTGCTCGACGACGAGCACGGTCAGCCCTTCCTCGCGGTTGAGCCGTTCCAGCGCATCGAAAATCTCGCGGACGATCAGCGGCGCCAGCCCGAGCGAGGGCTCGTCGAGCATCAGCAGCCGCGGCCGCTGGAGCAGGGCGCGGCCGAGGGCGAGCATCTGCTGCTCGCCCCCAGAGAGCGCGCCGGCGGACTGGGAGAGGCGCTCGCCGAGGCGTGGGAACTGCTGGATCACCCTGGCGGTGTCGACGTTGATCGCGACCCGATCGCGACGCGTGTACGCGCCCAGGCGCAGGTTGTCCGAGACGCTGAGGTCGCCGATGATGCCGCGGCCCTGCGGCACGTGGGCTACGCCGAGGCGGGCCACTGCCTCGGGGGACTTACGCGCGATCGAGCGTCCCGCGAACGAGACATGTCCGGTCTTGCGCACCAGGCCGGAGACGGCACGGAGCGTTGTCGTCTTGCCGGCACCGTTGGCACCCAGCAACGCCAGGCTCGAGCCCTCGTCGAGCTGCAGCGACACCCCGTGCAGAGCCTTCGTGTGCCCGTAGCGGGCATGGACGTCCTCGAGCTCGAGCAGCGGCGTCACACGTCACCTTCGTCGCCGCTCGCGACGCCGAGGTAGGCCTCGATGACTGCGGGGTCCGCCTGCACCTCGGCGGGCGTTCCGCTCGCGATCAGCTTGCCGAAGTCGAGCACGTGCACGCGGTCGGAGATGCCCATCACGAACCGCATGTGGTGCTCGACGACGAGCACCGTCAACTCGAAGTCGCGCTGCAGGTTGCGGACGAAGTCGCCGAGCGCATCGACCTCCTCGCGGGAAAGGCCGCCGGCGGGCTCGTCCAGCAGCAGGAGCTTCGGGTCCGATGTCAGCGCCCGAGCGGCCTCGACCCGCTTCTGGATCCCGTACGACAGCGTCCCCGCCTCGCGCTGAGCGACGTCGCCGAGGCTCATGTAGTCGAGCAGCGAGAGAGCGCGAGCAACGTCGTCCGCCGCCGGCCGCTTGTGGATGTGCGAGCCGACCAGCACGTTCTCGAGCACGGTCATGGACGGGAAGAGCGCGAGGTTCTGGAACGTGCGCGCGATGCCGCGGCCGATCACCTTGTGCGCAGGCGTTGCGAGCAGGCTCTCGCCCTCGAACTGGATGGCACCGCCGTCAGGGGAATAGAGCCGCGTGACGAGGTTGAAGACGGTCGTCTTGCCCGCGCCGTTCGGACCGATGAGCCCGACGATCTCGCCCTGCGGAACGTCGAACGACACGTCGTCGACGGCGACGATGCCGCCGAAGCGGCGGCTGAGGTTGCGCGCTTCGAGCAGCGCCATCAGCTCACCGCGTACACCTTCCATCTGCCCGGCACGCCCTTGAACTCGTGCTCGCCGCGGTCGGCGAACTCGAGCCCCGAGCCGGCGACGAGGTCGCGAACCGTCTGCGAGACGAGTATCTCCGACGGCCCCGCGAGCGAAGTGATCCGCGCGCCGATCGAGACGGCCAGGCCGCCGACCTTGCCGTCGATGCTGCGGCACTCTCCCGTGTGGAGACCGGCGCGCAGCTCGATGTCGAGCGAGGAGACCGTTTCTTCGATCGCCTGTGCGCAGCGAATCGCGCGCACCGGCCCGTCGAACGCGGCAAAGAACCCGTCGCCCGCGGTGTCGAGCTCCTGGCCGCGGTACCGGGCGAGGCAGCCGCGCACGAGACGGTGGTGCTCGTCCACGAGCTTCTGCCAGCCGACATCTCCAAGTTCCGCCTGACGTGCCGTCGAGTCAACGATGTCGGTGAAGAGAACGGTGGCGAGGATGCTCTCGAGCTCGGCCTCCTCGTCCCGGACTCCGCGGACGAATCGCTCGATCGCCTCGAGATATGCGTCGGCGTGCTCGGCGATGACGTACGTCGCCGTGCCCGGCATCGCGAGGTGCCGCGCGCCGGGGATCAAACGCGCGAACGCGGCGCCTTCGTCCGCCTGCTCTCCGCCGCGGCTCAGAACGAGCGTCGGCACGCGAATCGTGCCGAGCACGTGCCGAACGTCGGACTCGTAGAACATGCGAAACGCAGCGACCGCGTCGCCAGGCCCGGCGGCCAACCTCATGTTGGCGAGGTACCAGTCGACCGCCTCCTCGAAGGACAGGCCTACGAACGCCGAGCGTCGAGCACTCACCTCGGCTCTCTCCCGCGTCCCCCAGCTGCGGTCGATGTCCATGGACTCGCGCTCGAACTCCTCCTCCCGCATTCCCCACGGGTAGTCGGGCGCCCACGCGACGCGCGGACGGGTGTTGCACAGAACGAGCGCGACCGTCCGCTCAGGATGTGCGGCGGCGAACATGCAGCCGAGCGGTCCCCCGTCGGCGAGCGCCACGAGCACCGATCGCTCGCTCCCCGCAGCGTCGAGCACGGAGCGCAGATCGTCTACCCGCTCCTCGATGGCCGGGAGTCGATACCCGCGGACGCGGTCCGACAGGCCCGTGCCGCGGTCGTCGAAGCAGATCAGTCGACCGAGCTCGGCGAGTCGCTGCGTGAAGCTCACCATGGCAGGCAGCCGGCGAAACTGCTCGAGCTGCGAGACGAAGGTCCTGATCAGCACCAGGTCGACGCCGCCGCTCTGACCGAGCACCTCGTACGCGATGTGGAGGTCACCGTTCCGCGCGTAGCGGATCTCGACCGGATCGTGCGCCACGGCGCGAGCTTACGACTTGGCCAGCTGTGCCGGGTCTGTCACGGGCGCCTGGCAGGCGAAGCGCTCGCAGACGTAGACGGCGGGCCTGCCTTCCACGAGCCCCTTGCCCTGGAGCAGCGGCACGTCCTCGGATGGGCCGAAGGCGACGACGGCGTTCGGCTGGTAGCCGGCGAGCGCGGCCTCTGCAACCTCGTCGTCCGGCGAGCCGACGATGGCGATCTCGCGGGGCGGTGAGAAATGGAGGTCGAGCGCGCAGAGCGCCCACCCGAAGGCCGACGGCGCCCGCGCCAGGAGGTCGCGGACGAGGCGCAGCACGGAGACGGCCTGCCGCTCCAGCTCGTCGTCGCCGTAGATCCGTGCCAGCCGCAGCAGTACGAACGCGAGCATCGAGTTGCCGGACGGCGTCGGGTTGTCGTCGAGGTCCTTCGTGCGCACGACGAGCGCCTCGCCGTCGGAGGGCGTGAGGAAGAAGCCGCCACGCTCGGAGTCGGCGAAGAGATCGATTGCGAGCAGCGCCAGGCGGCGCGACTCCTCCAGCCAGCGCAGCTCCCCGGTCGCCACGTGCAGCTCGTAGAGGCCGTGTGCGACGTTCGCGTAGTCGTCGAGATAGCCGGTGCCCGTCGCCTTGCCGTCCCGGTAGCTGCGCCGCAGGCGACCGCCGTCCGAGAGCGGGCCGAGCAGGAACTCCGCCAGGCCACGCGCGGTGTCGCGCCAGTCGTCACGCTCCAGGCGCCTCGCGGCCTCCGCCAGCGCGGCGAGGGCGAGGCCGTTCCAGGATGCGATTGCCTTGTCGTCCAGCCCCGGCTGCGGCCGCTCGCCACGGATCTCCAGCAGTTGCCGGCGGAGGTCAGGGTCGAGCTCACCGCGGACGATCGAGCGCCCGTGCTCGAACGGTTGGAGCAGCTCGGGCGGCACGGGGTCGTCGGCCGTCCAGGTGTGCGTCAACCCCTCGACGCCGTCGGTGTCCGCGTCCTGCGAGGAGGCGAATGCCCCCTCGGGCAACAGCAGGTCGCGGAGCATGTATTCGACGGTCTCCTCGGCCACCTCGCGATACCGCTCACGGCCGGTGACGAGCCAGCCGTGAAGATACGCCGGGACCAGCAGCGCATTGTCGTAGAGCATCTTTTCGAAGTGCGGGACGAGCCAGCGCTCGTCGACCGAGTAGCGGTGGAAGCCACCCCCGACGAGGTCGTACATGCCTCCCGCCGCCATGGCGTCCAGCGTCCGTTCGGCCAGCTCCGTTTCCCCTCGCCGCAGCAGCAGCTCGAGCACGGAGTGCGGCGGGAACTTCGGCGCCCGCCCGAAGCCGCCCCACTCCGGGTCGAACGATGCTCGCAACGCTCGTATGGCCTCGCCGAGCAGCGACTCGGTCAGTGGCTCCGACGATGGCGCGCGACGACCGGCCTGCTCGATTGCGCCGACGAGCTGGGTCGCCGAACGGGTCACCTCGCTGCGGCGCTCACGGTAGGCACTCGAGACCGCCTCCAGCACCTCGCGGAAGCTCGGCAGCCCGTGACGTGGTTCCGGCGGGAAGTACGTGCCGCCGTAGAAGGGCTCCCCCTCCGGCGTGAGAAAGGCGGTCAGCGGCCAGCCGCCGTGCCCGGTCAGAGTCACCACCGCGTCCATGTAGACCGCGTCGAGGTCGGGGCGCTCCTCCCGGTCGACCTTGACGTTGACGAAGAGCTCGTTCTGAAGCCGCGCCGTCTCCTCGTCCTCGAAAGACTCGTGGGCCATAACGTGGCACCAGTGGCAGGCGGCGTAGCCGATGGAGAGGAGGATCGGGCGATCCTCCTCGCGCGCTCGGGCGAGCGCCTCCTCCCCCCACGGGTACCAGTCGACCGGGTTGTCGGCGTGCTGGAGGAGGTACGGGCTGGTTGCTTCGGCGAGCCTGTTCACGCTGCCGCCTTCCGGCGCCGCATTAGCCAGCGCACGAGCTCGACGGCGCCGGCGACCGAGAAGGCGATCGTCAGGGCGAGGAGCAAGCCCTTCCACGGCGCCTCCTCGAACTGACTGCCGCCGATGTAGCCAAGCAGGGCCGCGTATGACGCCCAGACGATTCCGGCGATCGCGTCGAAGATCGCGAAGCGGCGCCACGGCATCTTCAAGCCACCCGCCGATAGGCAGATCGCCGTCCGGCCACCGGGGATAAACCGCGCGATGAGGATGATCTCGCCGCCTCGTTCTTCGAGCTGGCGATCTGCCCACCCGAGCCGCTCCTGCGCCTTCTGCGAGCTGAAGAAGCGACGCTTGATGGGCTCGCCCCAGCGGCGGCCGATGAAATACGCCGTGTTGTCGCCGAGGAAGGCGCCGAGCGCGCCCATGACGATGACGAGCGGCAGGCTCATGTCGCCCGAGGATGCGAGGACGCCGGCCGTGACCACGAGCGTCTCGCTTGGGACGAGCGGTATGAGCACGTCGAGGTACGCGACGGCGAAGATGACGAGGTACGACCACCACTCCCCGGAGACGAGATCGGTCATACGGTCGAACATCGGTCGTAGAGACTATGCGGCGTGGATTTCCTGCCGTTGTCGGGAGTGCGCGTCATCGACGTGACGACGTCGCTCGCAGGCCCGTACTGCACGGAGGTGCTCGCAGCGCTCGGCGCGGACGTGGTCAAGGTCGAGCCGACCGAAGGAGGCGACGAGGCACGCTCGTGGGGCCCGCCGTTCTGGGGAGACGAGAGCGCGATGTTCCTCGCCATGAACGCCGGCAAGCGCTCGCTCGCCCTGAATCTCCGCCGAGGGAGAGACGTCCTGCTCCGCGTCATCGACGGCGCCGACGTGGTCGTCCAGAGCCTACGCCCCGGCCTCGACGCCGAGCTCGGCCTCGACGCTGCGACGCTGCGCGCACGGGACGCGCGGCTTGTCCACTGCTCGATCACGTCGTTCGGGCGTGCCGGCCCGTGGGCCACGCGGCCCGGCTATGACCCGCTCGCCCAGGCCGCCGGCGGCATCGTTTCGGTTACGGGAGAGCCGGATCGCCCAGGCGTGCGCGTCGGCGTCTCTCTCGTCGACCAGGGCACGGGAACATGGGCAGCGCTCGGCGTGCTCGCGGCGCTCATGGAGCGAGAACGAACGGGTACGGGACGGGCCATCGACGTGTCGCTGTACGAGACGGCGATCGCGTACATGGCGTACCACGTGACCGGTTACCTCGGGTCCGGGGCGATTCCGGGCCGGACCGGCACCGGCTTTCCGTCGATCGCGCCGTACCAGGTGTTTGAGACTGCCGACGGCGAGCTCATGGTGGCGGCGGGCAACGACCGATTGTTCGAGGCGCTCTGCGACGTGCTCGGCGTGCCCGAGCTGGCTCGGGACGACAGGTTCGCGACGAACCCGTCGCGCGTGGCGCACCGCGACGAGCTCGTGCCGCTCCTCGCCGCGCGGTTCCTCACGCGGGACGTAGATGCATGGCTCGCCGCGCTGGCGGAGGCAGGTGTCCCTGCGGCTCCTGTCCAGGACGCCGGGCAGGTGGCCGAGGCTGAGCAAACAGCGGCGCTCGGCATCCTCCAGGAGCTCGGCGGCGTACAGATCCCTGCGCTTCCCATGTCTGCCGACGGGAGCCGCGCCATGCATCGCCGGCCGCCTCCCGAGCTGGGCGCCGACACCGAGTCCGTGCTGACGGAGGCAGGCCTTACCGCTGACGAAATCGGCGACCTGGCCCGCGAGGGAGTCGTTAGGCTCCCGGCATGAGCGTCACTCTGCTTGTCGGCACGCGGAAAGGGCTCTTCCAGCTGCACTCCGACGACCGGCGGTCCTGGCAGCTCGAAGGTCCGACACTCGAGGGCTGGGACGTCCTCCACGCGATCGTCGACCGCCGCGACGGCACGCTCTACACCGCGGCGAACACGTACCCGTACGGCGGCACCGTGCAGCGCTCGCCCGACATGGGCAAGACGTGGGAGCGCGCCGAGGACATCGGGCTGCCCGAGGAGTCGGGCCTGAAGCTCGAGAAGACGTGGCACGTCCGGCCGGGTCGCGAGGAGGGCGAGGTGTGGCTCGGAGCAGCACCCGGCGCGCTGCTGCGCTCAACGGACGGCGGCAAGACGTTCGAGTCGGTGGCGAGCCTGACCCAGCACGAGACACGCGATCGCTGGGAGCCGGGAGCCGGCGGCATGTGCTGCCACTCGATCCAGCTCGACTCCGAGGATCCAAACCGGATGTACGTGGCGATCTCCGCGGCAGGCGCGTTCCGCTCGGACGACGGCTGCCGAGTCCTGGACGCCGATCAACAAGGACGTCGCGGCGGACTTCCATCCCGAGAAGTACCCCGAGGTCGGCCAGTGCGTCCACAAGCTGCTCGCGCACCCGACGAAGACCGAGCGGCTCTGGCAGCAGAACCACTGCGGCGTCTACCGCTCGGACGACCGCGGCGAGAACTGGGAGCGGCTGGACGGCAACGGCCTGCCCAGCGGCTTCGGCTTCCCGATCATGCTTCACCCCCGCGATCCCGACACGGCCTGGGTGATTCCCGAGGAAGCCGACCTCAACCGCGTGACCGCCGAGGGCCGCCTCGGCGTCTACCGCACGAAGGACGCCGGCGAGTCGTGGGAGCTGACGGCCAACGGTCTGCCCGATCAGGCGTGGACGGGCGTGCTCCGCGAAGCGTCGTCCTTCGACTGGGCGGACCCGGTCGGCCTGTACTTCGGCACGCAGGGTGGCTCAGTGTGGGTATCGCCGAACGAGGGCGACGAGTGGCTCGAGGCTGCGTCGGACCTTCCGCCGATCCTCTCCGTGGAGGCGTCGTGGTCGTAAGACCACTACGGTGGAGGGGGCTCGGGGGAACCGGGAGGTTCCACCGAACTGGGTCGCGCGCGCCGACATGCGCGGCGCGCGAGGCGCGCTCTTGGAAGAAGGGGCACGTGGAGGAAACATGGTTTCCCCCACGGGAGCGAGCGCAGCGAGCGACCATTGGGAGGAGTGACCGTGCTCCTGCCCTCGATCCTCGCGGCCGAGGCGGGCGGGCAGGGTCGGTTCGAGCTGGAGGCGGAGAAGGTGGGCGACGCGCTGCGCGCGCTGCCCGTCGCGAACATGCTCTTCGACGAGCGCGGCGAGCTGCGGCGGCTCGTCAACGTCTACGTGGACGGTGTCGACATCCGCGGAGGTGACGGCGTCGAGTCGCAGCTCGCGGGCGGCGAGGAGCTTCGCGTCGTCCAGGCCGTCGCCGGCGGCCGTTAGCCGATCTCGACCATTCGCTGGATCGCCAGGCGAGCCTTCGCCGCGACCTCCGGCTCCACCTCGACCTCGAACTTCCAGTCGCGGAGCGAGTCGCGCAGCTTCTCGAGCGTGATCATCTTCATGTACTTGCAGATGGCCTTCTCGGAGACCGCCTCGAAGGTCTTGCCGGGCACGTCCTTCTTGAGCCGGTGGATGATCCCGGTCTCCGTGGCGATGAGGAAGCGCTCCTTCGGCGACTGCTTCGCGAACTTGATCATGCTCTCCGTGCCGAGGATGTGCGTGTTGTCGTTGCCGAAAGCCATGCACTGGCTCGCGCAGCCGCATTCGGGGTGGACGAGGAACTCAGCGTCGGGCGCCTCCGCCTGCCAGCGCTCGATGTCGGCCGGGCGAATGCCGGCGTGGACGTGGCACTCGCCCATCCAGATGTTGAGCTTGCGCCCCGTCACCTTCTCCAACCAGACGCCGAGGTAGAGGTCGGGCAGGAAGAGGATCTCCTGGCCCTCGGGAACGGCGTCGATGATCGCCTTCGCGTTCCCCGACGTGCAGCAGTAGTCGGATTCGGACTTCACATCGGCGGTTGTGTTCACGTAGGAGACGACCGTGGCGCCAGGATGCTCGGCCTTCCAAGCGCGCAGCTGGTCGCCCGTGATCGACGCGGCGAGCGAGCAGCCGGCGTCGAGGTCGGGGATCAGCACGGTCTTGTCCGGCGAGAGGATCTTCGCCGTCTCGGCCATGAAGTGGACGCCGCAGAAGACGATCGCCGACGAGTCGGTATCGGCGGCTTCGCGCGAGAGGCCCAGCGAGTCGCCGACGTAGTCGGCCACGTCCTGCACCTCGGGCACCTGGTAGTTGTGGGCGAGGATGACGGCGTCGCGCTCGCGCGCCAGCGCCTTGACCTCGTCCTGCATGCGGCTGATCGTTTGGCGTGGTCACGGGAGCACCTCCAGAGATACGTCTAGCGAGCGGGCGGAATGGGTGAGCGCGCCAACGGAGATGAAGTCGACTCCGGTCTCCGCGATCGCGCGAACGGTCTCGAGATTCACGCCGCCGGAGGCTTCGAGCTTCGCGCGGCCGGCGACGAAGGCCACGGCCTCGCGCAGCTCGTCGGTCGACATGTTGTCGAGCAGGATCGTGTCGGCGCCGGCGGCGACGGCCTCGCGCACCTGCTCCAGCGTCTCCGCTTCCACCTCGACCGGCAAGTCGGTGGCGGCGCGCAGGGCGGCGATCGCCGGCGCTATGCCGCCCGTCAGCCGCAGGTGGTTGTCCTTCACCAGCACGCCGTCGTCGAGCCCGAAGCGGTGGTTCGTACCGCCGCCCGTTGCCACTGCGTGCTTCTCGAGGGCGCGCAGGCCGGGTGTCGTCTTGCGCGTGTCGAGGATGGTGGCACCGGTGCCTTCGACTGCGTCGACGTAGCCGCGCGTCAGCGTTGCGATCCCGGAGAGCCGGCCGATGAGGTTGAGCGCCAGCCGCTCGCCGGTGAGCACGCCGCGCGCAGGCCCCTCCAGCTCGGCGATCGTGCCCCGGTCGACCGAGGCTCCCTCCGAGACGAGCGGGTCGAAGCCGACGCCGAGCTCGGCGAACACCGCCGTCGCAGCCTCGAGGCCGCAGACGACTCCGGGCTCCTTGGCGAGCACCACGGCCTTACAGATCGCGTCCTCGTCGATCAGCGCCAGCGTCGTCACGTCTCCGCTGCCCACGTCCTCGGCCAGCCACGCGCTCGTGTCGGGGAGCGTCAATGCCATTGCTCGAAGGTCACCTGCTCGTTCGGGCCGACGATGCTGTGTGCCGCGAACCGCTCCTCCTCGAACGGGAAGTCGGCGCGGAAGTGGCCCCCGCGGCTCTCCTCGCGGGCGAGCGCGCTGCGCGCGATCAGCCGGGCGAGAAGGTGCGGCGACTCGGTGAGGCGGCGGAGCCCGGCGCCATCGCGCACGAGCCCGGCGTCCTCCCACATCGCCCGCCGGAGCTCCGGCGTCACCTGCGGAAGAGATGGAACAGGGACTGTCCCTGGGACGTGTCCGTTCGAGGCGGGGTCGGAAAGGGCGGCGAGGGCGGCGCGGCGGCCGAAGACGAGGCACTCGAGCAGCGAGTTCGACGCGAGGCGGTTCGCGCCGTGGACGCCGGTGCAGGCGCACTCTCCGGCCGCGTACAGGCCTGCCACGTCGGTCCGGCCGTGCAGATCGGTGACGATGCCACCCATCGTGTAGTGGGCCGCCGGCGAGACGGGGATCGGCTCCAGCGCAGGATCGAAGCCCTCGCGAACGAGCGCGTCCATGAGCCCCGGGAAGCGGCCGCGATCGATGCGCCGCAGGTCGAGCAGCGCCGTCCCTCGCTCACCGACCGCGCGCGCTACGACATCACGCGGAGCGAGCTCGTCGGTGAACCGCTGGCCAGCGGCGTCGACAAGCACGGCGCCTTCCCCGCGCAGCGCTTCGCTGAGCAGGAGCCCGTTCTCGGCCAGCACCGTCGGATGGAACTGCATGAACTCGAGGTCGGCCACCCGCGCCCCGGCGCGGAAGGCCATGGCCATTCCGTCGCCGGTGGCACCGGGCGGGTTGGTCGTCCGCTCCCAGAGCGACGCCGCGCCGCCCGTGGCAAGCAGCGTTGCGCGCGTCTCGACGAGGCGGCGATCAGTGACGATGCTTCGGCCGGATACGGCCCGAACTGCTTCGCCTTCAGAGACGCGGATGCGCGGGTGGGCGAGCACGCGGTCGACAAGCACACGAAGGATCTCTTTGCCGGTAGCGGCGCCTGCGACGTGGAGCACGCGACGGCGCGAGTGCCCGCCTTCGAGCCCCGGCTCGGGGTCGAACGGCACGCCCAGCTCGGCGAGATCGGCAACCCTGGCCGGCGCCTCCCCGACGAGCTCGCGGACGGCGCTCTCGCGGCTCAGACCCCGCCCGGCCCGCATCGTGTCCTCCGCGTGGAGATCGGGGCTGTCGTCGGGCGCCGTCGCAGCGGCCACGCCGCCCTGCGCCAGGTAGCTCGCCGACGAGCGCAAAGGGCCCTTGGAAAGGAGCAGCACGTCCGCTTCGTCGCCGACGCACAGCGCGGCGTAGAGGCCCGCGATGCCGCCGCCGATGACGGCGAGATCGCAGCGGATGGTTGGCTCGACAGACACTGTGCTAGTTTTAGCCTCTGAGGCGATAACCTGTGAACGAGTCTAGCAGAGTGACGCCGGCGCAGACAGCGCTCGCCGTCGTCCTTCAGGTTCGGTCGGGCGTTCTGCAGGCGCTCGTGTGGCAACGCGCCATGGACCCCTTCGCTGGCGCCTGGTCACTCCCGGGCGGCTATCTCGAGCCGGGAGAGACGCTCGAAGAGTCGATCCGTCGTCACCTGGCGGCGAAGGTGGACGTCCGCGAGCTTTCGCACCTCGAGCAACTCGTGACCTTGAGCGATCCCACCCGCAACCCCCGGGAGTGGGAGCTCGCGACGGCCTACCTCGGGCTCGTTCCCTCTGACCTCGATCCCGCGGTGCCGGCCGACACCGAGTGGCACCCCGTGGGGACTCTCCCCCAGATGGCGTTCGACCACGAGGCCATCGCGCTCGCCGGCCGCGACCGCCTGCGAGCGAAGCTCTCGTACACCAACCTCGGCTTCGCGCTCGCACCGGCGACGTTCACGATCTCGGAGCTGCGCGACCTCTACACCGCCGCGCTCGGCCATGACGTCTCCCCCACGAACCTCAAGCGCGTGCTGCTGCGGCGGGGCGTTCTCGAGCGGACGGGCACCCAGCGCTCGCCGGGGCCGGCGGGTGGACGCCCGGCCGAGCTCTATCGCTTCCGCACGCCGCGCCTCGAGATCACGGATCAGTTCGCAGTGCTCAGGCCGCCGCCGGTAACGTGACGCGTCGACTGCGACCATCCGGAAGGAGCCCAGTGAAACGCATCCTCATCGTTGCAATGCTCGTGACTGCGCTCGGCGGCACCGCCGTCGCGTACGCCGCCACGACCCTCGTCAATCCCGCCAGCAAGACGAAGCTTGCGTACGCGAAGAAGACGCTGAAGGCGACCAAGGGGAAGGTCACCCTGACGATGCCGAACCCGGCAGGACTTCCGCACAACATCGCGCTGCGCAAGGGTGTCCGCGCGAAGGGAGCCGCGATCGTCAAGGGCAAGATCGTGCCCAAGGGCAAGGTGTCGAAGGTGACAGCGACGCTCAAGGCCGGCAAGTACCGCTTCTTCTGCTCCGTGCCTGGCCACGAGGCGGGCGGTATGTGGGGGATTCTCACGGTCAAGTGATCGGCGCTGCGGGGCCCGTAGCGGCGCTGGCCGCGCTCGTGGTCGTCGCTACGGCCCCCACGCCTCTCGTCGATCACGTGGACGAGCAGGCAGCCTGGTCGCGGCTCGTGCGCCAGGTGCAGCTCGGTCCACGTCCGGCTGGATCGAACGCCTCGAAGAAGCTCGCGCAGCAACTCAAGGCCGAGCTGCCTCGCGGGTCATTCCAGGCCGTCCCCGGCGGGCTGCGCAACGTCGTGGGGGTCGTTCCGGGCCGCGATCCTTCACGCACGGTTGTCGTGGGGGCGCACTACGACACGAAGGAACCTGCCCGGCTTCGTCGGGGCCAACGACGGCGCGGGCGGCACGGCGCTCGTGGTGGAGCTCGCGCGCACAATCGAGCCGCGCGAGCTTCGCCCCACGGTCGTCTTCATCCTCTTCGACGGCGAAGAGTCGCCTAGTGACGCAACGGGTGACTTCTACTCGACTGGGCTGCGCGGAAGCAGAGCGGCGGCACCCCGTCACGAGAACGCCGAAGCCATGATCCTGCTCGACTTCGTGGCCGACCGGAACCTGTCGCTGCCGCGGGAAGGAAACTCGAATGCGGCGCTGTGGCGCCGGCTGCGGGCTGCGGCAAAGCGCGTCGGCACGCTGTCGGTGTTCCCGACCAGCACGACGTTTCCGGTCATCGACGACCATGTCCCGTTCCAACGAGCCGGCGTGCCGTCGATCGACCTCATCGACTTCACGTACCCCTGCTGGCACCTGAAGTGCGACAACCTCTCACGGGTGTCGAAGCGCAGTCTCGACGCGGTGGGCGAGACCGTCTACGAGCTCCTACGGAGCTTCTAGCAAGCCGTCGATCCGACGGCGGATGTCGTCCCTGATTTCGCGTACGTCCTCGATCGGAAGCCAGATCGGATCGCGCAGCTCCCAGTTCAGGTATCGCTTGCCGGGAAGCACCGGGCAGGCGTCCTCACCGCAACCCATCGTCACGACGACGTCCGCCCACTCGACGTCTTCCTGCGTGATCCCACGAGGGGTCCGTCCGGTGAGATCGATGTCGAGCTCGCGCATCGCCTCCACCGCAACGGCGTCCAGCTCGGCGGCTGGCCGCGATCCTGCCGACCGCGCCTCCAGCCCCGCCTGCCTGGCGAACGCCTCCGCCATCTGCGAGCGGCCCGCGTTGCCCACGCAGACGAAGTAGACGTTCAACTCATCGGGATCTCGGCGAGAACCTTCGGCTCGATGCGGTCGAGGATCTCGTCCAGGCTCGGGCCGGTGACGGTGATGCCGTGGTTGCGCAGCCCGACGATCGCGTTGTCGGGATCGTCCTCGTCGCGAACGAGATCGGCGACCGCCCGCGCGAGCTCCTCCGTGCCGCAGGGGTAGTTCACGTCCGTCGCGTCGATCCCGTCCACCCATGCATGCACGTGGACGATGGCGCCGACCCCGGGGTGCTCCCGGTAGATCATCCAGTGTTCGATGGCGTCGACGGACACCCGCCGCGGCTCGACGCCCGGCGGCACGCTGAGCACCATGCGGCCGTTCTGGACGTCGTAGTCCGAGACGAGCAGGATGTCGCGGCCGGGGATGTCGAGCTTCGTCTTGTCGACGCCGCTCGCGCTCATCCAGAAGCGGTCGGCGTCCTTGCGGGCCGACAGGTTGCCGTAGGACAGCCCGCCGATGCCGTAGAGCCGCTTCACGTGTCGCAACTCGCGCTCGGTGAGCAGGTCCTCGATGGGGAACGGGTTCGGCAGGAGGTTGAGCGCGCCGAGCCGGACGCCGGCGTCGCGGATGGACTCGGTGATCTCGTCGCCCTCCCAGAGCTCGGGCTCGAGGTCGGTCTTGAACTCGTTGTCGATGATCAGGCGCGAGCTGGCGAGCGGCACGAGCCGCTCGATGACGTTCTTCGCGAGCTCCTCTTCTGAGCCTCCAGAGATGCCGTAGTGGCCGCGCTCCATGGTCGTGAACCACGCGCCCTCGCCGGGCACGTAGTCGAGGACGAGGTTCGCGAGCGCGCGCAGCAGCATCGGGTAGTCGGCGCGCAGCGACTCCTCGATCGGCTCCGGATGCTCGGTGCGCTCGAAGACCGCAAGCACGTACGTGCCGCGCGCACCGCGCCGGAACGGCTTCGCCTCGTCCGGCTCCACGAGGCTGAGCACGAGGTT
The DNA here is from genome assembly GCA_963704335.1 of uncultured Actinomycetes bacterium. Taxonomy (GTDB): domain Bacteria; phylum Actinomycetota; class Thermoleophilia; order Gaiellales; family Gaiellaceae; genus PALSA-612. The sequence continues at coordinate 1,917,019 of OY969889.1, read as the reverse complement.
CGCCTCCCGTGGGTCGCCGTCGCCGAAGTTGAAGCCCGCCTGCTCGAGCTCCTTGCCGAGCAGTTGCGCGAAACGGTCGAGCGACTCGGTCTTCGCCTCACCGAAGAACGCGTACTGCATCGGGCTCGGGTCCTGTGCCATGCCCCTACGATAAATGGCCGAGCGTCGCGCCGAGTACCGGCACCGTCAGCGTGAGCCCTAGGTTCGCCCACCCGACGACGACGAGCGGCCTGCGAATCGTCTGAGGACGGCCTTCGCGGATCTGCTGCGCGAGCCTCGGGCCGAGCACGAAGTCGTGGACTATCGCGCCCGCGATCAGGAGGCCGACGGAGGCGACTTTCACCACGAGGACGGTGTCGAAGTCGGTGCCAGCGTCGTCGAACGCGCCGTCCGCGATGGCGAGCTGGATGCCGCTGAAGACCGCGACGGCCATCGCGCTCCAGCCGAACAGACGCCAGCCGCGGCCCAATTCCCGAAGCGCCTGCGCCCGCGTCTCCCCTGGCAGCGTGCGCGCGAGCGGCACGGCGACGAAGACGAGGATGATCGTGCCGCCGACCCACACCGAGGCCGCCAGCACGTGCAGTGCAAGGAAGACGAGGTCCACGGCGAAACGCTATGCGATGCGCGCACAGCGCCTATCGGGCACCATCTGGCACGTGCCGCGCCTCGCCATGCTCGCCGTCATCGTCCTCGCTATCTCTCCCGCAGCAACCGGGGCCGAGTCACCCACGATCACGATCTCGGGCACGGGCGACATCGCGATGGCGCCCGCCGGCGGCGGCGCAGCCGACTTCTTCGACTCGGGCATCCGCAAAGCGCTGCAAGCTCCCATCTCGCTAGGCAACCTCGAGGGCACGCTCGCCACGGGGGGCTCGTCCAAGTGTGGCCCAGGGAGCTCGAATTGCTTCGCCTTCCGGGCGCCGCCGTCCTACTCGACCGCGCTCAAGCAAGCGGGCTTCACGATCATGAACCTCGCGAACAACCACGCCCTCGACTTCGGGGAGTCGGGCCAGGCGGAGACGATCGCCGCGCTCAAGCGGGTGGGACTTCGCTTCACCGGCCGCCCGGGCGAGATCGCCGTCATGCGGCAAGCTGGGACGAAGGTCGCGTTCGTGGGCTTCGCACCGTATCCCTGGGCGCAGAGCCTGCTCGACATCGAGGACGCCGTCGACCTCGTCCAGAAGGCCGAGCGGAAGGCGGACATCGTCGTCGTGACGATGCACGCGGGAGCCGAGGGTTCCGACCAGCAGCACGTGCGGCCCGGGCCCGAGTGGTTCCTCGGCGAGCCGCGAGGCAACGTCGTGGCGTTCTCGCGTGCCGTCGTCCGTGCCGGCGCCGACCTCGTCGTCGGCCACGGCCCGCACGTCCTGCGCGGGATCGAGTGGTACCGCGGGCGCGTGATCGCCTACAGCCTCGGCAACTTCCTGGGTAACGGCACGCTCAACGTGTCGGGCGTCTCTGGCCAGACGGCTGTGCTGCGCGCGACGCTGCGTCGCGACGGCTCCTGGGCGGAAGGGAAGCTCGTGCCCGTGCAGCTGACGGCCGGCGGGCTGCCGCGTGTCGACTCGAGCCGGGCGGCGCTCTCGACGGTGCGCCAACTCTCGCGCGCCGACTTCGGGCGCAACGCGGTGCGAATCTCACCCTCGGGGACGCTTCTCCCGCCCGCCTGGCGCACGGGCTGCGACGCCGTGCGTGCCGACCTCCCGTCCGGCACGGTCACGTTCCTCTTCACCGACGTCGAGGGCTCGACGCGGTTGCTCCACGACCTCGGAGCAGACTCGTACGCGGACGCTCTGACCGAGCACCGTCGCGTGATCCGCGAGGCAAGCGCTGGCGAGGGCGGCGTCGAGGTCGACACGCAGGGCGACGCGTTCTTCTTCGCGTTCCCGACGGCTCCCGGCGCCGCCGCAGCGGCATTGGCGATGACAGAGGCGCTCGGCCCCGGCCCCATTCGGGTGCGGGCAGGTCTGCATACGGGCACTCCGCTGCTGACCGAGGAGGGCTACGTCGGCGACGACGTGCACCGCGCTGCTCGCATCGCCGCCGCCGGCCACGGTGGCCAAGTGCTCGTCTCGGCGGCGACGGCGACCCTTGTAGCGGTGGAGCTGACCGACCTCGGGGAGCACCGCTTCAAGGACCTCGCGGCTCCGGAGCGCGTCTACCAGCTCGGGGACGCGTCCTTCCCAGCACTGAAGTCTCTCTATCGGACGAACCTCCCGGTGCCGGCGACGACGTTCCTCGGCCGGGAGCAGGAACTGGTGGAGATCGGGAGTTTGCTCGGAGATAGCGCGCGGCTGGTCACGCTCACCGGTCCGGGCGGCACGGGCAAGACACGCCTCGCAATCCAGGCAGCGGCGGAATCCGCCGACTCGTTCCAGGACGGCATCTGGTGGGTGCCGCTGTCGTCGCTGCGGGATGCGCACTTGCTGGTGTCGTCGATCGCACAGGCCCTCGCGGTTGAGGAGGAGCCCGATCGCGACCTTGCCGACAGCGTGGCCGCGCGCCTGCTGGGGAAGCGTGCGCTGGTGATCCTCGACAACGCCGAGCACCTCATGCCTCAGATCGCATCAGGGATCGCAGGACTCCTCGACATCGAAGGACCGACGCTCTTGATCACGAGCCGCGAGCGCCTCCAGATCCAGGCCGAGCACGTGTACTCGGTGCCGTCACTCGCTGACGAGGATGGAGTCGAGCTCTTCCTGACGCGGGCGCAGGCGCAGGGCTCTGGAGTCGACGCCGCTCCGGCAATCGCCGAGCTCTGCTCACGGCTGGACAACCTGCCGCTGGCGATCGAGCTCGCCGCCGCCCGGACGATCGTGTTCTCGCCGGAGCAGCTCGTCGAGCGCCTGGGGCAACGCCTCGACCTGCTGAAGGCAGGCAGGGACGCCGACCCGCGGCAGCAGACCCTCAGGGCCACGATCGAATGGTCATATGAGTTGCTCGAGGCCGATGAGCAGCAGCTCTTTCGAGCTCTATCCGTCTTCACCGGAGGCTGTACGTACGAAGCAGCTGAAGCAGTTTGCGACGCCGAGCCGGACACGCTCCAGTCACTGCTCGACAAGAGCCTGATCCGGCGGCGCGAAGAGGGAGGAAGCCCGCGCTACTGGATGCTGGAAACGATTCTCGAGCTGGCGGCCGAGCACCTGCGAACGGCAGCGGAGGACGTGGACGTCAGGCGCCGGCACGCAGAGCACTACCTAGAGGTCGCACTCTCGGCGAACCTCGCGGCGGACGTCCAGGGAGTGATGCGTCATGACCTCGTCTTCCACGAGCGCGACAACATGCGAGCCGCCCTCGCATGGGCTGCCGAGACGGGCGAACCATACGCTCGGCCTGAAGCTCTTCGTCGCACTCGAGAACTACTGGGCGACCGCCAGCCCCGAGGAGGGTCTCGAGTGGGCGATTACGCTGCTTGCCGGTGCAGATCGAACCGGGGACGTCGACCCCGCACTCGTTGCGCGAGCCCTCCGGGTTCAGGGCGGCATGCAGAACGTCCTCGGGCAAGTCGACGCCTCGGACGCGAGCTGGGAGCAAGCCCTGACGATCGTCCGTCGGCTCGGTGACGACCGGGCCGTCGCGATCCTGTTGCATCGGTTCTCGAGCACTGCGATGAAGCGCGGGGATGCGCGTCACGTTCGTGAGCTCGCCGAGGCAAGCCTCGAGGGCCATCGCCGTGCCGGCCCATTCCCCAAGGGCGAGGCGCAGGCCCTGACATCGCTCGCGTGGGTGGCGCGGCAGGAGGGCAACCTCGAGGGGGCGCTCGAGCTGTTGCGCGAAGCCCGGGCCAAGGCTGCGGAAGGCGCCTTTCGCTGGTGGGAGGCCGGCACGCTCGCCAACATCGGCGCCGTGTCGCTTCAACTCGGCAAGCTGGACGACGCCCGGACGAACATGCGCGAGGCGCTCTCGATCTCGAACGCGATGCGCGATCGTCGCGGGGTCGTCTACGAGCTCAGACTGCTCATGGAGAACGCGGCAGCCGGCGGAGACGCGCGGCTGGCAGCCACCCTCGCCGGTGCCATCGAGGCCGAGGTCGAGCGGGCTCCGGTCGGCAGGTGGGTGCACAGCTGGGCGCGGGAGCCCGTCGAGGCGCCCCTGGATGACGAGGCGCTCGAGGAGGGACGGCGGCTGTCGCTCGACGACGCGGTTGCTCTCGCGCTCGCTCCAGTGACGAGTGCCGAGCGAGAACCTCCGACGCAAGAGAAATAGCGACTCTGCCGTCTTGTGCATACCGTGCGCACTTCGTCCGTCGCCCTACTGATTGCTGCAGCGATCGCGCCCGGCTGCGGCGCCGAAGCTGCCGAGCGCACACCGCAGGACATCCAAGCGCCGCCGGCGCAACCGTCCGCAGGCCCCGCCGCAACCGACCCGACCGCCACCGTTGCGACCCCGGCCGGTCCACCCCAAGAGGATCGTCCGCTCTCGGCCGCCGAACGCCGACGGGTGACGATGATCGCCCGGAGCGTGGACGGGGCGATTGACCGCTTCGACGCTACGGTCTTGGCCTGCCCCGACGCGAGCTGGGAGGGTTGCGTCGATCGGGCATGGTCCGTCCTCTACTGGGCCATGGACTGGCCCCCGTATTACCTGCGCCGGCTCGATGTACGCATGCGCGGCTGTGAGACGCTGGCAGTAGCGGTCAGGGGCGTGAGCAGCTTCAACCTGGCCGCCAGGCAACTCGACTACGGCGATCCCGCGGACGTGGGCACGGCGATCGGGCGCCGCGACCGTCTCTCGCTCGTCGACGCGCTGAGGCCCGTTCCGTCGGAGCTTCGGACCGCTGCGGGTTCGGCCTGCCGCTAGCCGCGCGTCGACGCTACTTGACGAGATCTATCGCCTTGAAGCCGGCCGGGATGACGCCGAACTCGGCGAACGCATCGAGCCACGGCTGAGCCAGCGACGGGCGGAGGCGCGTCGCGAACCTCGTCCGCTTCATCTTCGCCATGACCTTCGCGTCGATGGGCACGTACTTCGCGAGGATCCTGGCGCTCGCGGCGTCGTTCTTGGGCTGGTTGGCCCATACGGCAGCGTTCTGGAGAGCGTTGCGGAAGCGTGCGACGAGGTTCGCGTCGACGTCGGCGCGTGCCATCCAGAACGTGAGCACGCAGACCTTCGAGCACACGGCATTGAACGGGGACGCGGAAACCTTCAAGCCCTGCTGCTGAGCAAATGTCAAGAACGGCTCGGGCATGAACGCGGCGTCTACTGTGCCCTTCGACAGCGAGGCGAGCATGTCGACAAACGGGACGTAGCTGATCTTCACGTCGCCTTTCGAGACGCCACCTCTCTTTAGCCACTTGAGGACCCCGATCTCCGCGATGGTGTTGGGGCCGTCGATCAGGATCGTCTTGCCGACGAGGTCGCGCGGCCTTTTGATGGATCTGCCCTTGCCGGAGACGAGCGCCGACGCCGCGTTCTTCGGGTCGTAGAGCGCCCCTGAGGCGACGATCTTGATAGGAGCACCCCTGGACTTGAGAAGCGCAGCCGCGCCGGCGTGTGTCCCGCTGAACTGCACGTTTCCGGACAGGATCGCCGCTAATGCGACCTGGGGATCGCTGAACGGCGCCATCTCCGCGTCGATGCCTTGCTTCGTGAACATGCCGCGGTGCTTCGCAAAGGTCACGAGCATGGCGGGCTCGGCTGCTAGAAACGCGACCTTGATCTTCGTCAGCTGGGCGTCGCCGGCCGTAGCCAGGGGCGCGAACAGCGCAACGGCACAAAGACAAGCGATGAGTGCCCGGGGGGTCACTGGGCGCGGGATTGTACCGATTCGCGCGAGGCGATGAGCGCGTGGAGCTCGTTCCGGAGCGATAGGAACTGCGGCGAGCTGCGGGTCTCGGTCTGCTTACGAGGGCGCGACAGGGGCACGTCGACCGACGCGACGATGCGCCCCGGGGTGCCGCTGAGCACGAGCACGCGGTCTGCGAGATAGACGGCCTCGTCGATGTCGTGCGTGACATGGACGATCGTGACCCCTTGCTCCTCGTGTTGATGGAGGCGCAGCACGAGGTCCTGGAGCTCGGTGCGCGTGAGTGCGTCCACCGAGGCGAACGGCTCGTCGAGCAGCAGGATCTCCGGACGCGAGACGAGAGCTCGCGCGATCGCCACGCGCTGCTGCATGCCGCCCGAGAGCTGCCACGGGTACTTCTTCCCCACTCCCTCGAGCCCCACTTCGCGTAGCACGCCGTCTACGCGCACGAGCTTGTCCGACCGCTGCGTTCGCTCTCGACGGAGCGGGAACATGACGTTGCGGGTGACGTTGAGCCAGGGAAAGAGCGAGCGGCTGTAGTCCTGGAAGACGATGGCCGCCTCCCGCGGCGGCGACGAGACGAGGTGGCCGTCGAGGTGAACAGTGCCGGCTGTCGGAGGCATGAGCCCGCAGAGCAGCCGCAGGAGAGTCGTCTTGCCCCCGCCCGACGGCCCGACGATCGCCAGGAGCTCACCCTGGAGCACATCGAACGTCACATCGGCGAGCGCCGCAGGCCCCGTTTCCGAGTAGCGCTTTTCGAGACCGGCCACGCGCAGGACCGGCTCAGTCACCGGCGGCTCCGTAGTGCCACGCCAGCAGGCGGCGCTCGGCGATCAGGAACAGCCGGTTGAGGACGTACCCGAGCAGACCGAGAAAGAGGATCCCGGCGTAAAGGGCGGGATAGTCGAGCGTCGACTGCTGGATGATGAGGTAGTAGCCGATGCCGTTCCGCTCGCCCACGAACTCGGAGACGATGACGAGCACGAGTCCCAGAGACACCGCAATACGCAGTCCAGCCATGATCGAGGGGAGCGCCGCCGGGACGTAGATCCGAGACATGCGCTCCACCGGACCGACGTGCAACATCGACGCGGTATCTCTCACCTCCAGCGGAATGCCGCGCACGCCCTCGGCGGTGTTGACAAGAATCGGGAAGCACAGGCCGAACGTGATGACCGCGATGCGTGATGCGTCGCCGTACCCGAGGATGATCAAGGCCGCCGGCACGATCGCGATCGCGGGCACGGCTCGCAGAAGCTCGAGGAAGGGATCGAGCGTGCGCCTGGCGGCGTGCGAGGCTCCGACGAGCAGCCCGAGCGCGACGCCGATCGCCGCCGCGATGGCGAAGCCGGCGGCGTACCTCTTCATGCTCTGCCCGACCTCGGACAGGAATTCCGATGTCGGCCAGATCTCCCATGCCCTCTCGGCCACCTCGAACGCCGTCGGCACGAGGAACGAGTTGGCGGCTCCGGCCCAGAGCTGCCAAAGAGCGAGGGCGGCGAGAAAGACGAGGACGCCTAAAGCGGGCCCGACGAAGCGGCGAGCAGCCGATGCCTTCACTGCGCCGACCGCTCCTCCCCGGCCCAGAAGAGCGTCCTCCGCTGAATGGCGCGCAAGCCTACGTTGACCGCGAAGCCGATTAGGGAGACCAGGACGACTGCGGCGTACAGTTCGGGGAGCTTGAGGGCGGCGCGCTGGTCCTCCATGTAGTCGCCGACGCCGCCCGCACCCGTGACGAACTCGGCGGTGACACAGACAACGAGCGCGATAGCGGCGCTGATACGGATGCCAATCGCGATGCTGGGGAGGGCGGCGGGCAGCGTCACCCGGACGAGCCTTCCGGCGCGCCCAACTCCCGATGTTCTCGCCACGTCGTAGAGCATGCGGTCGGCGCCACGCACTCCGTAGATCGTGTTGATGAGAATCGGCCAGACGGCCGCAAACGCGACGACGAATCGGTGTGCGGCGATGCCGAAGGGCCCGAAGAACAGGATCGCCAGTGGAATGAGCGCGACGGCCGGAATCGGGCGCATGAACTCGAGCACGACAGACGAGGCGTCTAGCAGCGTCCGCGAGCTGCCGATGAGGACGCCGGCGGCGACACCGATCACGATCGCGATAGCGAGCCCCTCGAGATACGCCTCGAGCGTCACGCCGATCTCGCCGGTGAGCGTCCCCTCCGCGAGCTCGTCGTAGAGGGCGCCGAGCGTCGAAGACGGCGTGGCGATGCTTTGCTCGTAGTCGAACGCGCGGACTCCGGCCTCTACGAGCAGCGCCACGAGCACTACGAATAGCCAGCCCGCGACGTTCACCCGCTTCATGGGAGGACTATTGCTTTCCCCTCTCGATGACACAAGCTCGCGCCGCGACGGCGCTCTTCGTTCTCAGCCGTCTGAGCGCCAGAACGGCACGGCACCGAGAGATTGTCCCCCGTTCGGCGACGGCTCGAGGCCGAGCGGCACGAAGAGCCTCGGACGCGTGAGCTCGTCAACGGTTTGACGCAAGGACGCGGCGAGTGCGCGGGACGGGTCGCCGCTCAGCGCCTTCGCGAGCGCAACCATGTCGACTGCCTCAGCGAGCTCGTCCCGTTCGACGAGGAAGAAGACGTAGTCGCGGGTGGGCAGCGAGACCGAGACGACCGTCGCCGAGGTCTCCAGGAACGTCTTCAGCGCAAGCTCGAGCGCCTGCCGGCGAGGCATGAACGCGCTCGCTGGCCTGGCCGAGCGTGGCCCTGGGTAGGGACAGGTGGCACGGACGGGGCAGATCGCGTAGTGGATGCCGTTGACGGCGGGCACGACTCGAAGTCCGAGGTAATCAGCCGTCAAGAGGAGGAACGACTCGATCACGCCGGTCGGAGAAGCCTCGGTCACGGCAAGCTTCGGGCCGCGGACGTAGCGGGCGGAGATCTCCGTCTTGATCGTGCGCGCGTGCGACAGCGCAACGGGACTCAGCGAACTCGAGGCGGCGATCGCCGTTGATGCAGCTACTACAGCGAGGCCCGTGATGATGATTGTCGCGACGAATCTCCGCATCAGTTCCTCTCCTCCCTAGGCGGCGGCAGAGCCCGAAGGCGGGCAATCGTCCGCTCGTTTCCGACCTGATCGGTTGCCACGATCTCGAGCCGCACGGCGCGCTCACCTGTACGCGGACGCACCCTCAGCACGACGGACGTCTCCCCTGAGCCGGCGAGACCGTATTTCGCCCCCAGCAGGGTGCCGCTCGCCGTGGCCAGGAACGAAACCGGCCCGCCCGAGGCATCGCGAGCGCTGAACGTCAGGCGAACGACATGTGCGCCACGGGGCCGACGCGGTGCCGCGATCGAGACTCGGGTGACCGTGACCTGCGGAGGTACGACATCGAAGTCCACGACGCCACTCCACACCTCCGCGACCGACGCGGACCCATCGTCGCCAAACGCACGGACATACGTGCCCTTCCCACGAAACGTCTCGTAAGCGCCCGTACCCGCGACGATGAGCCACGCGCCCTCCTGGTAGCCCCACGAGGGATCTCCCGCGGTCCACCAGGTGCGCGCGACGATGCTCTCTCCGTTGCCACAGTCGAAGCGGCGTAGCGCCGTCACCCAACCGTCCGTCAGGACGTGCTCGAGATCGGCCGCGTATCCCTTGTCGCACATGGGCGCCAGCGCGCTGAATGGGCCCTCGTCCCTGAAGCCGAATGCGAACTTCTCCGTCTCGGGCGAGGCGATTCGCGACCCCTCGAATACGAGATTGAACGCAGTTCTCCCAGGACCGGCTGACGCCGTGGCCGTGAGGAGGGTCAGTGCGACAAGAACAAGTGCAACCGCGAGTCTCGACATATGCGCCTCCTTCGTGTGCTTCCACGATGGGCTCGCCGAGCCTGAAGCGCATCCAGGAAAGCCCTACAGTTCGGGCGTGGCGATCGCGCCGAGCTTCGAGCTCGTCGGAAGGGACCGGGAACTCGGGAGGCTGGTCGACTTCGTCACGCAGCTCCGTGACGGCCCTGCTGCGCTGCTCATTCACGGCGAGCCTGGGATCGGCAAGACGGCGCTGTGGCGCGAAGGCGTAGCGGCCGCTCAGGGCGGGGGCATACGCGTCCTCGTCTCGCGCTGCGCCGAAGCAGAGATGCCGATCCCGCTGGGGGCGGTCTCGGACATCTTCGATCCAGTCTTCGAGGACGTCGCTGACAATCTGGCGGAACCACAACGCAACGCGCTCGCAACGGCCCTCGGTATCGAGTCCCGCTCAGGGGGGCGCACCGACCGCCTCGCTCTTCCCCGCGCGCTTGTCGCGGCATTCCGCGAGCTCGCAAGAGATGGGCCCTTGCTTCTTGCCGTCGACGACGTCCAGTGGCTCGATCCCGCGTCGGCACGCGTGCTCTCGTTTGCCGTACGTCGGATCGGCGAGGAGCCGATCGGCGTCCTCGCGACCTTGAGAGGTGCCTGCCGGCGAACCGGACCCATTGGGACTCGCTGACGCGTTTCAACCGGAAGCATTCGCCAAGCTCACGGTCGGGCCGCTCCCCATGCAACACCTCCAGAGGCTCCTGCGTCAGCGCTTCGACCGTGCGCCTCCCCCGCTCCAAGGTCTCCGCCGTACACGCGGCGTCCCGAGGCAATCCGATGTTCGCGCTCGAGTTCGCGCGTGCGGTCGAGCGGGAGCCCGCGGATCTGCGAGCGCAGCTGCCGGTCCCGTCGTCGCTGCAGGAGGTCGTCGCCGAACGGGTGCGAGCACTGCCGCAAGACACGCGGCCACTCCTCGAGCTCATCTCGGCGATCGAGCGCCCGACGCAGGCCTTGCTCGGGAAGGCGCTTGACGAATTCCGACGTCGAGTCGCTCGTGGACGAAGCCGTCGCAGCCGGGGCAATCGTCGTCGGCAGCGACGGAGTCGTGCGCTTCACACACCCCCTGCTCGGTGCAGCCGTCTACTTCGACATGCCCTCAGGTCGCCGCCGCGACGTGCACCTGCAGGCGGCCGAACTCGTGGACGACGTCGAACAGCAGGCACGGCACCTCGCGCTTGCAACGTCGACGCCCGACGAGGGGATCGCAGCCATCGTGGAACGAGCGGCAGAGGCCGCGGCCGAGCGCGGAGCGCCTGACGCCGCCGCGATACTTTCGGCCGAGGCCGTGCGCCTCACGCCTCCCGGAAACGAGGCGGAACACGCCCGCCGAACATTCGTAGGTGCGGGCTATCTGATGGAAGCCGGCGACGTTCCAGAGGCACGAGCGCGAATCGAGCCCCTGCTCGATCCGGGTCTGCCAGCCGCCGTGCGGTCGCAAGCGCTGGTGTTCAGGGCGGAGACCGAGCACCAGGATCGACCGATGATTCGCGCATACCTGCAGGAAGCCATCGACATCGCCCCGGATCCGAGGGTCCAGCTGGCAGGCGTGGATCCGCCACGCGCAACAGGGTGGCTTCGATCTCCCGCGACGCAAGACTGGCCGTCGAATCTGCGCGCGAGGCTCTTCGCATCGCCGCCGAGCTCGACGATCAGCCGTTGGTTGCGGCGTCCACCGCCGCCCTGGCGTTCTACGAGGCTGCCCGGGGTAATCGTGAGATCGAGTTCGGTAAGACCGAGCTCGACGGCTCGGAGGCACTGCCTCGCGAGCAGCCCCCTGGCAGATCACGCCGGCCGTCTCGGTCGGGGTCACGGCTGCTGTGGTCAGGGGAGCTCGCACAGAGCCCGCGAAGTGCTCCGTCGGGAGTACGACGTGCTCGCGCGCCAGGGCAGGATGTTGATGCTCCCGCTCATGGTCATGTCGATGCTCAGCGACCTCGAGTGGCGAGCCGGGCGCTGGGCCGAAGCCGAGGCGTATGCCGACGACGCTCGCGCGATCCTCGAGGATGCACTCCCCGGTGGCGCACACGTCCTCGCGTTCGCACAGGTGCATCGTCGCCGGGTCGCTCGGTCGTGCCGACGAGGCCCGTCGAGCTCGGATGAACCGACGTGCTCGTTGCGGAGCGATACGAAGATCTGAACGTCCTGCGCATTCGCTGGGCACTCGGCCACGTCGAGCTCGCGTGCGGCGACCCTGTGGCCGCGGCACAGGAGCTCGACTGGCTTGCCTGAGGCGCTTCAGGCCTTTGGCGTGGCCGAGCCTGGTTGGGAGCCGATGCTCCCGGACGTGGTCGAGGCGCTTGTGGCGGTCGGCCGGCTCGACGAGGCACGAGGTCGTTCTCGAGCAGCTCGAGCAGCAGGCGGCAGCACTCGAGCACCGCTGGGCGACGCCGGCGGCTCTCCGATGTCGCGCGCTGGTTCTCCTCGCCCACGAGCGAGCAGACGAAGCCGCAGCCGCCGCCGAGCAGGCTGCGGCGGCGTTCGCGGAGATCGGCTTCCCACTGGACCGCGCTCGATCGCTGCTCGTCGCGGGCGCCGCCAAACGTCGCGCCGGCCAGCGCCGCCAGGCGGCCGACTCGCTCGCGTCGGCGATCGAGATCCTCAACGAGCTCGGGGCGCCGCTCTGGGTGGAGCGGGCCGAGGACGAGCTGCGGCGCGCCAGCCCACGCCCACGTCGCGATCGTGAGCTGACGAGCGCCGAGCGCGGCGTCGCCGCGCTCGTCGCCCAGGGAATGACGAACCGCGAGGTGGCCGCTCAGCTCTTCACGACGGTTGCCACCGTCGAGGCGCATCTGACCCGGATCTACCGCAAGCTCGGTATCCGCTCTCGGACACAGCTTGCGCGAGCGGTCGCCGACGGCACGCTCGATCTCGAGAGCTGATCGTCGGCTGCGCAACAATGGCCGAGTGCGAGGCCCGATTCGGTACGCGCAGAGCGGCGACGTCTCGATCGCCTACCAGGTGACGGGCGACGGTCCGTTCGACCTCGTGCTCGTGCCGGGGTTCATGAGCCACCTCGAGTTCGACTGGGAGGAGCCCCGCCACGCCGCGTTCCTGGAGCGGCTCGCGTCGTTCTCGCGGTTGATCCGCCTCGACAAGCGCGGCACGGGGCTGTCCGATCGACAGGGCAGCATCGCAGACCTGGAGACGCGGATGAGCGACGTTCGCGCCGTCATGGATGCCGCCGGGAGTGAGCAGGCTGCGGTCTTCGGCTACTTCGAGGGCGGCCCGATGTCGATCCTCTTCGCCGCCACGTATCCCGAGCGAACGCGATCGCTGGTGCTCTTCGGCACGTCCGGCTCCCCACCCTCGGCGCTTCGCAGCGACGAGGGCCGCGCGGCAGCACTCGAGGACGTAATCAGCCACTGGGGAGACGGCACGCTGGTCTTGCGTTTCGCTCCGGACGCCGACGACGTGATGAAAGCGTGGTGGGGAGCGCGAGAGCGGCTCGCCGGCAGCCCCGGTGCGATTCGACACCTGTTCGCCTCGTCGGCGGCTACGGACGTCCGCGAGGTCCTGCCCGTCATCCAGACACCAACCCTGGTCGTGCAGAGGACGGACGACGTTGTGCTCGACCCGAGTGAAGGCCGCTACCTGGCGGAGCACATCCCCGGCGCGAAGCTGGTCGAGCTGGCCGGGTCGAGCACGCTGCCATGGGTCGAGGCGGATTCGCTGCTCGACGAGATCGAAGAGTTCCTCACAGGAGTCCGACCATCGCGCGTAGCCGACCGCGTCCTGGCGACGATCCTTTTCACGGACCTCGTCGGCTCGACGGAGACGGCCCGGAGCATGGGTGACTGCTGCCTGGTCACGGCTCGTCGAGCAGCATCACGCCGCTGTCCGTCGCGAGCTCGACCACCACGCCGGCGAGGAGATCGACACCGCAGGCGACGGCTTCTTCGCTGTCTTCGACGGGCCCGCCCGCGCGATCCGCTGCGCGCTCGGCATCGAGGCCGCGATGACCGGGCTCGGGTTGCACGTCCGAGCAGGCCTGCACACGGGAGAGGTCGAACGGCCTCCCGGTGGCAAGCCGCGTGGCATCGCTGTCAACGTCGCTGCTCGGGTATCCGGCCTGGCGGAAGCCGGGCGAGGTGCTCGTGACAGCGACGACCCGCGACCTTGTGGCGGGTCGGGCCTCGCGCTTCGAGGACCGAGGCGAGCACGAGCTCAAGGGACTCGGAGAGTCGCGGCGCGTCTTCGCGGCTAGCGCCGGGCAGTAGCCAGTAGCTCGTCGAACGGGACGCCGCGGATCGAGGCATCGACGAGCTCGATCGGATGGAACGCCGGTAGCGCGCGGCCGGCGCGTCGGAGTGCCGCGGAGACCTGCACGAGGCAGCCGGGGTTGGCGCTCGCGTAGGCGTCCGGGTCGGTGGCGAGGACGTGCTGTGCCTTGCGGTCGCCGAGCGCGCGTGCCGCGTCCGGCTGCGTGAGGTTGTAGATGCCCGCGGAGCCACAGCAGATCGCCTGCTCCGCCGGCTCGACACGCTCGAGGCCGGGGATTGCGTCGAGCGCATCGCGCGGCTCGACACGGATGCCCTGGGCGTGGGCGAGGTGGCACGAGTCCTGAAAGGCGACGCGCAGCTCGAGCGGATGCCGCTCCGCCCTCGGCTCTTCCGCCAGCAATTCGGAGACGTCGGCGACCTGCACGTCGAGCCCGGCGTCCTTCAGATGCGAGCCGCACCCCGCGGCATTGACCGCGATCACAGAGACGCCGGCAGCGGCGAATTGGTCGCCGAGCGCCTGCGCCCTGCGTCTCCCCTCCTCCCGCCGGCCGGCGTGGAGATGGAGCGCGCCGCAGCAGGCCTGATTCGGCGGCGTGACGACCTCGTACCCCTCCGCCGCCAGCACCCGGGCGGTCGCGGCATTTACATCTCCGAAAAGCACGGATTGCACGCAGCCCGTCATCACACCGACACGCCATCGAGAGCCAGGGACAGTCCCTGTGGGAACGGTCCCCGAGCGTGTCTTCCAGGGCGGAGCGAGGTCGAGCACCGGCCGGAGCGCCTTTGGCACGAGCCCGCGCGGCGGCCGGAGCGCCATTGCCACGCGCATCCGGCGAGGGTACGGAAGAACCGCGAAGACGAGCGTGCGCAGCAGCCAGTCACCCGCCGGTCGGTCGTACTGCTCCTCAACGACCTCGCGCGTCTGCTCGATCAGCAGGTCGTAGCGGACGCCGGACGGGCACGCGGTCACGCACGCCATGCAGCCGAGGCAGCGGTCGATGTGCTCGACGACAGTGGAGTTGGCCGTCATCGTGCCGTCGGCCAGCCCCTTCATGAGCCAGATCCGGCCTCGCGGCGAGTCGGCCTCCATCTGGCCGAGCGGCCCGTACGTCGGACAGGTCGGCAGGCAGAAGCCGCAATGCGTACAGGCGTCGATGAGCTCGCGGTCGATCACGCCTGCGCGAGCTCTGCCCTGATGCGCCCGTGGAGGGCGCGGAGGACCGGATCGTCGTTCGCGACCTGGAGCCGCGGGCGGGCGCGCACATGGTCCCAGACTTCGTCGCCGCCCTTCTTCCCGCCCACGAGCTTGCGCGCTGCGCCGAGCTGAAACTCGACCGCCGCGGCGCCGCCCTCGAACATCACGGCCAGCCGCTCGTCGGTCAAGTCGAGCGCGCTCGGCACGAGCGTCGAGCGGAGGATCGCCTGCCGCTTCGCCTCACCGTCGTCCGAAACGGGGGCAGTGAGAGTCGCGATCACGTCGGGCAGCGGGTGGAGGCGAAGGCTGGCTCGACTGATTTCGCCAAGAGTGCCGCTCGAACCGCACATGAGCTTGCCGAGGTCGTAGCCGGCGACGTTCTTCACGACCTTGCCCCCGGCGTTCGAGACGAGTCCGTCACCGAGCACGACTGTCACGCCTAGCAGCAGATCGCGCATTCGACCGTAGCGGTAGCTTCGCGGCCCGTGCAGGTCGTCCAGTATGCATTCGCCGATCGTGGGATCACCCGCGGGGTCGAGAGCGAGCATCTGGCCGTGCTCCGCCAGCCGCGCCTGAAGCGCCGACAGCCGGATCCCCGCCTCGACGGTGCACGTGAGATCGCCGGCCTCGTGCTCGAGGATGCGGTCAGAGACGTTCTGCAAGACCAAGCCTCTCCAGGGGATGCTGACGGTACGGTCCAGGCACCTCGCCGCAAAGTCGCGGCGTCGGGAACAGCTTGCCCGGGTTGGCGATGCCGGCAGGGTCGAAAGCCCGCCGCAGCCGCTGCATCGCCTCTAGGTCGTCCTCGGAGAAGAGCAGCGGCATCGAGCACGCCTTGTCGGTTCCCACGCCGTGCTCGCCCGTGATCGAGCCGCCGGCGTCGACGCACGCAACGAGGATCGCGTCGGCCAGCTCGCGCGCCCGCTCCGCCTCGCCATCGACGCGGTCGTCATAGAGCACGAGCGGGTGGAGATTGCCGTCGCCGGCGTGGAAGACGTTGCCGACGCGCAGGCCGTGCTCGGCTTCCAGCCTCGCGATCTCGCGCAGCACCTCCGGTAGCTTCGTCCGCGGCACGACCCCGTCCTGTACGTAGTAGCTCTCCGAGATGCGACCCATGGCCGCGAATGCGGCCTTCCGTCCGAGCCACAGAAGCGCCCGCTCGGCGTCGTCTGCGGCGGCGCGGATCTCGAAGGAGCCGGCATCGAGACAGATCGCCTCCACGCTCGCAAGGTCTTCCTCGACCTGCACGGCTATGCCGTCCAGCTCGACGATGAGGACGGCGTTCGCGCCCTCGGGATAGCCGGCGCCGACGCCTGCTTCCGCAGCCTCGATCGTCAGCTGGTCCATCATCTCGATCGCGGACGGAAGGATGCGCGCCGCGATGATGCTCGACACGGCCACGCCGGCGGCGTCGGTCGAGTCGAAGGCCGCGAGCAGCGTCACCACCCGCTCGGGCCGGCGCAGCACGCGCAGTGTCACCTCGGTCGCGATGCCCAGCGTCCCCTCGGAGCCGACGAACACGCCGAGCAGGTCCGGACCGGAATCGTCCGTGGACAGCCGCACTACGTCGCCGTTGGGCAGCACGACCACCGCGCGAGCACGTGGTTGACCGTGAAGCCGTACTTCAGGCAGTGCGCCCCGCCGGAGTTCTCGGCGAGGTTGCCGCCGATCGTGCACACCTGCTGGCTGGACGGGTCGGGCGCGTAGTAGAAGCCGTCCGCGGCGACGACCTCGGTCACCTGGAGGTTCGTCACACCCGGCTGGACGATGACGCGCTGGTTGTCCAGATCGATATCGAGCACGCGATTCATGCGCGCGAGGGAGATGACAATGCCCTCCGCGACAGGCAAGGCGCCACCGGAAAGGCCCGTCCCCGCGCCGCGAGCGACGAACGGGATCCCGTGCGCAGCGCAAGCACGAACGACGGCCTGCACCTGCTCCGTCGTCTCGGGCAGGCAGACGAGCCCGGGGATCACCCTCCGGCCCGTGAGCCCGTCGCACTCGTACGTGCGCAGCTCCTCGTGCTCGGTGAGCACGGCGCCCTGTGGCAGCGCCGCTTCGACGGCCTCGGTGAACGCCCGCGGGAGCCCCACGCGTGTCAGTCTATGCCGATGGCTACGACGCTCCCGGCCGGCGTGGAAGTGCTCGCGGATGCCGGTGAGGCCGGAGAGCGCATCCTCACGCCGGACGCCCTCGCCTTCGTGGCCACGCTGCAGCGGGAGCTGGGGCCGCGCCGGGCGGAGCTGCTCGAGCGGCGCGACGAGCGGCAGGCACGAATCGACGCCGGAGAGCTGCCCGACTTCCTGACGGAGACGCAGGACGTCCGCGAAGACGCGAGCTGGCGCGTCGCCCCTACGCCGGCCGACCTCCAGGACCGGCGCGTGGAGATCACGGGGCCTGTCGACCGCAAGATGGTGATCAACGCGCTCAACTCTGGCGCGAAGGTCTTCATGGCCGACTTCGAGGACGCGAACTCGCCCACGTGGACGAACTGCGTCGAGGGCCAGTCGAACCTCATCGACGCCGCCGAGCGCACGATCTCGCTCGACACGGGCGAGAAGCAGTACAGCCTGAACGACGAGATCGCGACGCTGCTCGTACGCCCGCGCGGCTGGCATCTGCGCGAGAAGCACGTCACGGTCGACGGCGAACCCGTGTCCGCAGGCCTCTTCGACTTCGGCCTCTACATGTTCCACTCGGCTGAGCGCCAGCTGAACGCCGGATCGGGGCCGTACTTCTACCTCCCCAAGCTCGAGAGCCACCACGAAGCGCGGCTGTGGAACGACGCGTTCGTCCTCGCCCAGGACACGCTCGGCCTGCCGCAGGGGACGATCCGCGCCACCGTCCTCATCGAGACGATCCTCGCGGCGTTCGAGATGGAGGAGATCCTCCACGAGCTACGCGACCACTCGGCCGGGCTCAACGCCGGCCGCTGGGACTACATGTTCAGCGTCATCAAGAAGTTCCGCGATCGGCCGGAGTTCGTGCTCCCCGACCGGCCGCTCGTGACGATGGCTGTGCCGTTCATGCGCGCGTACACCGAGCTGCTCGTGAAGACGTGCCATCGGCGCGAAGCACACGCGATCGGCGGCATGGCCGCGTTCATCCCCTCTCGGCGCGACCCCGAGGTGAACGCCGTAGCGCTGGAGAGGGTCACCGAGGACAAGCAGCGCGAGGCCGGGGACGGCTTCGACGGCACCTGGGTCGCGCACCCCGACCTTGTGCCGACGGCGAAGGCGGAGTTCGACGCGGTGCTCGGCGAACGGCCCAATCAGGTCGAGCGCAAGCGCGACGACGTGGAGGTGACGGCCGCGCAACTGCTCGACGTGGCGGCCACGCCGGGTGACGTGACCGAGGACGGCGTGCGGATGAACGTCTCGGTCGGCATCCAGTACATCGCGGCCTGGCTCCAGGGAGCTGGCGCCGCGGCGATCAACAACCTCATGGAAGACGTGGCCACCGCCGAGATCTCGCGCTCTCAGGTCTGGCAGTGGATCCATCACGGCCGGATGAGCCGCGACCGCGTGCTCGAGATCGAGGCCGAGGAGATGGAGACGCTCGGGTCCGACTACGAGACGGCCCGAGAGGTCTTCGACGAGGTAGCGCTAGCCGACGAGTTCGTCGAGTTCCTCACGCTGTCGGCGTACGAACGCCTCCCGTAGTGCTCACAAGGCGCGAGTTCCTCGGCGCCGCGGCAGCCGTGCCTCTCGGGCTCCGCGCGAAGCGGAAGCACGTGGTCGTCGTCGGCGCCGGGCTGGCGGGGCTCACCTGCGCACGCCGCCTTCAGCAACTCGGCTTCCGCGTCACGGTGCTGGAGGCTCGCGACCGCGTCGGCGGCCGCGTGTTGACGTTCCGCGAGTTCGACGGCGGACGGTACGCCGAGGCAGGCGCGGAGTTCATCGCTGTCCACCACCCGCAGACGCTGGATCTGCTCCGCGAGCTCCGGATCGGGTTCGACTTTGCCGACCGGTTCTTTCCGGACATCTACCGGCGCGGCCGACGCCATTCGTTCAGGAGCTTCCTCAGCGGCAAGACGGGCAAAGACATCGGTCGGTTCCGCGCGCGTGTCGCGAATATGCGCCCCTCGCCCGCACTCGATGTCCACTCCGTTGCGTGGCTGATGCGCGACCTCGGTCTCTCCGACCGCGCCCGATTTCTCCTCGGTCACGAGCTGCGCGAGGCATACGGCGTCGAGCCCGAGTACCTGTCTCTCCTCTTCTACGTCCAGCAGTCCCGCGTCAGTCGCGACGCCGCCACCCTTTTCCGAATCCGTGGGGGCGCCGATCTGCTGCCGCTCGCGCTCGCGCGCGAGCTCGACGTCCGGCTCGAAGAGCCGGCGTCAGATGTCGAGTGGAGCGCTCGAGGCGTCAGCGTGGACGGGATCGACGCGGACTTCTGTGTTGTCACGGTTCCCGTCCCGGTGCTCGCGTCGGTGGAGTTCGAGCCCGAGCTGCCGCGCGTCCTGACCACTGCACCCGACGTACTTGCCTACGGCCACGGCGTGAAGTCGGCGCTCGAGTACGGGCGCCCGCCGACACGCGGACTGGTCGCCGACCTCACCTTTCAGTGGGCATGGGATGTCGGCCGGCGGCTCGTGACGACGTACACGACCGGGCGCAACGGCATCCTGCTCGGCTCCGTGAGCCGTCGAACGCGTCCGCTGCTCGTCGCCGACGAGCTGGAGGAGATCTATCCGGGGTCACGCCGCCTCTACGAGCGCGGGGAGAGCTACGCCTGGCACACGGATGGCTGGAGCCACGGAACGGCCGTTGCGTACGCGCCCGGGCAGGTCAACCGCTTTCAGGCGGCGCTGCGCAGACCGCTCGACCGCCTCCACTTCGCCGGCGAGCACACGGACGCGTTCGCCGGGACGATGGAGGGCGCCGTTCGCTCCGGGCGGAGGGTTGCGGAAGCGATCGCGCGTCAATAATCAGCGCATGGACGCCTATCTCGCCATCGTCAGCAAGCGAGACACTCGCCGCTACGCCGACACGCCGATCCCCGAGGATGTCGTCGAGCGGATCCTCGACGCGGGACGCGTCACCGGCAGCGCCTCGAACCGCCAGCCCTGGCGATTCCTGATCGTGGAGGACGCCGAGCGTCGAGAGCAGCTGGCCGATGCCGTCTACGAGCCGGCGAACATCCGCGGCGCCCAGCTCGTCATCGCCATCCTCGGCAAGCGTCCGCTCGACCTCGGCCGCTGCGCCCAGAACATGATGCTCGCGGCCTGGAACGACGGCGTCGCGTCCTGCCCGAACGGCATCGCGGACGCCGACGCAGCGAACGAGGCGCTCGGCCTCGAGGAGCCGCCGGTGAACGTACTGAGCTTCGGCTACCCGGCGAGGCAACCGGCCGCAGAGACGCGATCGGCCGAGGAGTGGAGCGCGCGGGCGAACCGCAAGCCGCTGGACGAGCTCGTCGAGCGGATCTAGCTCGAAGCGGGAACGACCGGGCGCCAGGCCGGGCTGCCGTCGTTCGGCCCATCGGTGATTGCGGTCTCCTGGCCACCGAGGACGAGCGTGTAGACGACGCCGTCTCGCTCGAAGATCAACGTCTTCCCGTCCGGCGACCACGAGGGGTCGAAGTACTCACCGGGCTGGAACGTCAGCTGCTTCAGGTCTTCGCCGTCCGTGCCGATCTCGTAGATCTGGTACCGGTCGTCGTTCGCGTTGCTCGAGAAGACGATGCGCTTGCCGTCGGGCGACCACGCCGGCCCGTAGCTAGCGGCGTCGAGGCGCGTCACCCGCTGGAGACCGCTTCCGTCGGGCCGCACCCGCCAGATCTCGCGGGTCGTGAAGCTCGGCTGCGCGGCGCACCATCGCGATCCACGTGCCGTCGGGCGCCCACGCCGGCTCCCGCTCCTCGCCGCCGGGCGTGGTCGTAACGCGGCGGAGCTGCTTGCCGGCGGGCGTCATGACGAACACCCTGCCGTCGCGCGCGAAGGCGATCCACTTGCCGTCAGGTGACCAGTCCGGAGCCGTGTCGTCGTGCTTCCCGGAGGTGAGCTGTCTCGTGCCCGAGCCGTCGGCGGACATCACGTAGATGTGCGAGCGGCCGTCGCGGCGGCTGGCGAAGACGATCTGCTCGCCGTCGGGAGACCACCCCGGCTCGATCTGGAAGAACGCCTCCGCGGGCGTCCTGCGTACGTCGTCGCTTTCGGGCTCCGGGCTCAGCCGCCCCTCTCCGCTGCCGTCGGCTCGCATGCCGTAGATGGCGTAGTCGCCGTCGCGGCTGGTGACGAAGGCGATCTCCGATTCGGCACCCGCGGAGGACTCGCCGCCGCAGCCGGCGACGACCGCGAGCAGGGCAAGACAGGCGAAAAGTAGGAAGAGGCGACGCATCGAATGCGAGAGCTTACGCGCGGGGCCAAAGCTTACGGCCGTAGAAACAGCCACGGTCTGAGCGTTCCTGGGGCGCGGCTCGCAAAGGAGGCTAGCCCGAGGGCCGCAGGACAGTATCCGAATACGGCCAAGGCCCTCGGGCGACGCATCCTGCCGCGAGCGGCGTCAGGTCGCCCGGAGGGCGGCTCCGCCGCCCGGGAGGGCGACCGGCCAGGGACGCTCAGTGTGCCAGCGGTTCGACGCCGAGGTAGCGCCTCTGCAGCTCGACGTCTGCCTCGAGCACCTCGGCCGACGTCTCGGCGGCAATCTCTCCACCCACCATGACGAGCTGCCGCTTGGCCAGCGAGATGGCCACGCCGAGGTTCTGCTCGACGAGCAGGATGGCGAGCCCGTCCCTTTCGAGCTGCAGGAACGTGTCGATGAGGACGTCGACGATCGTCGGCGCGAGCCCCTCGGACGGCTCGTCCATGATCAGGAGCTTCGGGTTTCCGAGCAGCGCGCGTCCGATGGCGAGCATCTGCTGCTCGCCGCCTGAGAGCTGTGCGCCCCCGTTCTTCCGCCGATCCGCGAGACGGGGGAAGAGCTCGTAGATCCGCGCGATCGTCCAGCCTTCGTCGGAGCCGTTGCGCGCCGAGATCTTCAGGTGTTCGTCGACCGTGAGCGACGGAAAGAGGCGACGTCCCTGCGGCACGTACCCGATGCCGGCGCGCGCGATCTTGTACGACGGGCGTCCGAGTAGTTCCTTGCCTTCGAACTTCAAGGACCCGGAAGTACGCGGCGGCGACAGCCCCATGAGGGCGGCGCAGAGCGACGTCTTGCCCATGCCGTTGCGCCCGATGATCGCGACCGACTCTCGGCCCATCTCGAAGCTCACGTCGTGCAGGCACTGGGCGGTGCCGTAGTACGCGGAGAGCCCCTCGACCGCGAGCAACGGCTGCTCGTTCATTGGTCGTCCGCGTAGTGGTGGCGGCCGAGATACAGGTCGTGCACAACCTCGTTGGCCCGGATCTCGTCCGGCGTGCCTTCGACGATCACCCGGCCATCGTGCATCATCGTCACCCGCTCGGCGACGTTCAGCGCCACGTCCATGTCGTGCTCGATGAGAATCAGGGTGATCGAGCGGTCGAGCCCCTGCAGCAGGTCGGTGAGCAGCTGGCGCTCACCGCGGGAGAGCCCCGCCGCCGGCTCGTCGAGCATCATCACCTTCGGCTCCGCGGCCAGCGCCATCGCGATCGCCAGCTGGCGATGCTCGCCATGTGAGAGAGCGCCGACAGTCTCCGACAGCTTGTGGTCGATGGCCACGCGCTCGGCCGCCGTGCGCGCCTGCGCGCGCAGCCGCCGGTCCTTCGGTAGGAGGACCGGCCGCAGGTGCCCGTGTTGGACGCCGAGAATGGAGAGATAGATGGCGTCCTCGACGTTGACGCCCGTGAGCATTCGCGACTGCTGGTACGTCCGCGCGAGGCCGAGCTTTGCCCGCTTGCGCGCCGGCAAGTGGGTGACGTCTCGCCCGAAGAGCTCCACCGTCCCCGACGACGGAGGCATGTCGCCGGAGATGACGTTGAAGAGCGTCGTCTTGCCGGCACCGTTCGGCCCGAGTATCGCCCGGCGCTCGCCGTCGGCGACGTCGAGCGTCACGTCCGATACCGCATGCAGGCCACCGAAGCGCCGGCCGACCCCCCGTAGGCGGAGGGTCGGCTCGGCGTTCTTCTTCAGTGGTTCAGCGTTCAACCGCCTACTTGATCACCGAGTTCGTGACCTTGCCGTTCTGGACCACCTTGATCTTGCCCTGCCACGGCAGCTTCCGCTTCTGGCAGGTCGGGAACGCGCGGCCAGGAGCGGGCTTATTCGGTGCGAAAGTACCGCCGAACGTCTGGTCGACGTTTGGCACGTATCCCGCAATCGAAATCCCGAACGCGCCCGATGCGTTGATCTGCATCGGCCACTGGTCCTGGACGGCCTGGCGGCGGCTGTCCAGCCTGACCCTGCCGCCCCCGGACAGCTGGTACGGGTCCTGGATGATCCGTGGCAGCGCCTTCTGCAGCGCAGCCCCCACACGACCCTTCGACTTCTGCAAGCCCACCACGAGCGCGTGCGCGCTGCGGTAGTAGTTGAGCGTGAAGGAGTCCTCCGCCGGGATCTTCGGGTAGTACCGCTTCATGACGGCGCGGTACTTCACGGCCGGCCCTGTCTTCAGGCCCGGGCCGACACCGAAGCCGCCGATGTAGGCCCCGCGCAGCTTCGGAGCGGACGACGCACCCGTCAGGAACCACAAGAAGAGGTTCCCGGAGTGCTGCCTGGCCTTCAGCGGCCCATGTGCCTGCTCGAACGCCTTGAAGGCCGGGTCGGTCCCGGTTCCTCCAATGACCCAGAAGTATCCGTCCACGTCGTCAGGCGATGGCAGCTGCCGGACGTACGAGGAGTAGTCGGTCGTGTTCAGCGGTGGGAACACACGCTTCGTGATCTTGCCGCCGATTGCACAGAAGTCAGCGATGATGCCCGCGGCGGACGTCCAGCCGAAGCTGTAGTCGTCCATGATGATCGCGGCATTTCGCCAACCCCACTTCTTGTAGACGATCTCGCCCAGTCCGGCGTTCCACTGCGCGCCGTCACCGTAGTACCGGAAGACGTTCTTCGGTGCGATCTGCATCGTCGGGTCCTGCGACCCTGCAGTGCCGAGGATGATCGTCTTGTCGAGGTGGCTCTTGGCCCAGTTGGCCGTGGCGACTGCCTCGTCGCCCGACAGCGGGCCGACCATAATGTCGGCGTCCTGCTGCACCATCAGCCGCCGGATTTCCTTCAGGATCGTGCCGGGCGTGTCGTCCCCGCACGCGTAGTCGGTGAACGTCAGGTTCGCACCGCCGGCGCTACCGCCGATGATGCCGGCCGACGGCTTGTTCTTGTTCTTCGGCCTGGCGCCGGCGAACTGCGAGAACGCCGCATTAGCGCCGCCGATGTCCAGCTCGTAGCCGAACGCAAACGCGCCCTTGCAGTCGGTGAAGATCGCGATCTTCACCGCGCGCGCCTGCGCCGGTGCCGCCGAGGATGCCTGTGACATGGCGGCGATCCCAATGGCGAGCATTCCGACTGCAACGAGGAGGCGGATCTTCCGCCCTCCCACGTGTCGCATAATCCACTCCTCCTTTGCTCGTCGAGACTTCCGGCGGAACTTTCTCACAAACTCAGCTCTCCTGTGCACCAGCCGTACCTGCAGCTGGCGCGGGCGGCGGTCTGGTCGGTCCGCGCGATCGCCCGACGCTCCAGAGGCGCTCCCAGATGCCCATCAGCCCGTCGGGCGACACCACGACGATGGCGAGGAAGATGAAGCCGACGACGGTGGTGAACGTGCCCCCGAGAACAGGCACCGGCACCAGGAAGTCGAGGAACTCCCCCTCGCGCACCTTGTTCTCGATGAGGATGTACGCGAACGCCCCCAGGAAGGCGCCCTCGATTCGCGACAGGCCGCCGATGACAGCCATCACGAGCAACGCGATCGTGGCGTTGAGCCCGAGGTCGGAGGGCGAGATCTGCCCGTTCCACCAGGCCGCGAGCACGCCCGCAACTCCCGCCAGCAATCCGGCGAAGGCAAAAGCGAGCATGCGATGGAGCGGCACCGCGTAGCCGAGCGACGCCATGCGCACGGGCTCGTCACGTATGCCCTGGAACGAGAGCCCGAACGGTGTCCGTACGACAAAGCGGATCAAGCCGTAGCCGACGAGCGCGCAACCGAGCGCGATGTAGTACAGGCGGTCTCGGTCCTGCACGATGTCTCCGACCCAGTCGGGCGCGTTGCTGTCGATGCCGGCGATCGGCGAGAAGCCTCCGAGCTTCGTTACGGAGCCGAAGAAGAGGTTCAAGATCACGCCGAACGTCAGCGTCAGCATCAGGAAGTAGATGCCATAGCTGCGCGAGGCGATGGCACCGAACACGAACGCGACAACCACGGTGATCAGGACGGCAACGATCACCGAGACGGTCGGGTCCCAGCCCAGTGCCAGCCCCTTCGACTCGCCGCCCGCGCCTCCCTGCGAGACCAGGTTGCCGATCGCGTAGCCGGCGATCCCCATCAGAGCCGTCTGTGTCAGCGAGATCATCCCGCCGTAGGCGGACAGGAAGATGAGGCTGGCGGCCGCGAGCCCGAAGATCAGCGTCGGTGTGAGGATCGGGTCGATCCAGGTACCCGTGCCGACAAGCGTCGGCGCAAGGACTGCGAAGACGACTGCTCCGACGCCGATCGCCCGTTCGGTCAGCTGCTTCGGCTCGAGCTTCGTCACCCGACTCTCCCGAAGAGACCCTGGGGCCGGAACGCGAGCACGAGCGCCAGCAGCGCGAACGTGAAGACGATCGAGTACTGCGTGCAGCAGTCGTTACCGGTCGTCGGCAGGTACGCGGCCGAGAACATGAAGACGATGCCGTAGAGCAGCGAGCCCGCGACGGCGCCGAACAGCGAGCCCATGCCGCCGACGATCACCACCACGAGCGAGTAGAGCAGCCACTGGCCATCCTGGAGCTGCGCGACGTTGCTCTGAGACGTGCCTACTACCGCGCCCAGGCCGGCAAGCGACGCGCCGACTACGAACGCGATCGCGAACACCGTCTGGATGTTGATGCCGAGGGCCGCAGTCATCTGGCGGTCGTCGACGCCGGCCCTGATCACCATGCCCGTCTTCGTCTTGTACAGCCACAGATAGAGGGCGAGCCCGACGAACACGCCAAGCGCGAGCATCAGTAGGCGTGACAATGAGTACTCGATCCCGAAGAGCCTGAGATCGACAAAGCGATCGGTCCAGCCGGGCCAGGCGATGCTCACGGCGTTGCCGCCGAACTGCGGCGCGCCGGGCGGCACGCTCCTCGGGAAGTGGGCGATCACCTGGTCGGCGACGACCACGGAGATGGCGATCGTGATCAGGGCCTGCCGCAGGTCCTGGCCCTGGTTCCAGCGCAGCAGAAGCTGTTGCATACCCAGGCCGAAGACCGCGATGCAGCCGACGGTGACAAGCAGCGGCAGCACCCACTCCCACGTCGAGGTCTGGAACGGCTGCGTCGAGAACCCCTGCGACTCGGGGTTCATCTTCTGCTGTACCTCGTAGGCGATATAGCCGCCCAGGAGGTAGAAGGAGCCGTGGGCCATGTTCACGACCCGCATGAGCCCGAAGATGAGCGAGAAGCCGCTGGCGACGATGAACAGCAGGCCGGCGAACGTCAGGGCATCGAGCAAGATCTTGAAGAACGACTCCGGGTCATGGACGGCCGAGCCGAAGTTCGTCGTCCGCCAGTTGCCGTTGCCGAACTCGTCGACCTCTGTCGTGAGGAAGAGGACGTAGACGATCGCGAACGCTCCCGCGGCGGCCGCGAGCAGCAGCGCGAAGCGGCGAAAGAACTCCTCGGGGCGGATGCGGCCCATCAGCCGCGGGGCCCGGTGTACAGCGTCGCCTCGCGGGCATCGCCTTCCTGGGGCACCTCGTCCTCGAGCCTGCCCAGCTCGCCCACGATCTCCGGGTCGAGCGTGGACACGTCCGGCCAGTCGACTTCCACGAGGTTCCCCGAAGGATCGCGGATGTACATCTGCACCCAGCCGGCCGGGTGATAGCGGGCCGAGCTGCTCCACGTGTCCTGATCGAGGAGCCCACGCTCCTTCGCCTCGCGGTAGAAGGCATTGAAGTCGTCGACGTCGATGGCGAGATGGTGGGCCCGGGGCGCCTCTACGTCGTCACGCTGGAAGAGGTGGAGCTGCTGGTCGCCGAGCGCGAGCCAGAGCACCGGCTGCTGGAACTTCGGCGTGGGCAGCCGGCGCATGCCGAACAGCTCCTCGTAAAACCGCGCGGACTCCTCCATGTCCTCGGCGTGAATGGACACGTGATTGACCCGCAGCGCTCCCACTAGCTGCGGATCTTACGACGCACGGCGCTCGATGAACCACCTGCCGTCCAGTGACGAATACCTCGACGAGAGAACGATGATCAAGACGACGACAAGAGAGCTTGCACGGAGGACGAACGACGGCGTCGACGTGGCGCTCCTCTGGAGCCCGTTCGACGACCGGCTGACCGTGGTGGTCGAAGACGCGAAGCTGGACGAGCGCTTCGAGGTCGAGGCGCGCTCGGACAACGCGCTCGAAGTCTTCTACCACCCGTACGCGTACGCGCCGGTCTGGGTCTCCGCTGCAGCCACGCTGGCGGCGTAGCCGGTCGCGTCAGGCCCGCTCCCAGGCGAGGCCGGCGGCGAGGGCCGTCTCGTCCCGTGGCGCGATCAGCTGGAGATTGCCGATCGCGAGCGCGGCCCAGCCGATGAGGTTGACCCAGCGCACGAACGCGGAAAGCGGGAAGCGCACGTCGCGCTCGTCGACGTCTTCGGGCGGCAGATCACCCGTGATGCACGGCGCAACGTAGAGATCCACCGGCGGCTCGTAGCGTCGCCACGCGTGGACGGCCGCGTATGCCGCCTCCACGTCCTCGGGCTGCACGTCCTGAGCGCGCTCGAGCTTGGGCCGGATCGTGTAGCCGTAGTCGTCGGCCCGCGACGGGAACGTTTTGCGATGCGACACCGCGGCCTCGTGCTCGAACATCGGCCACGTGTCCGCCTCAGGCGGCGGGATCTCGGCCTCGACGACCTGCGCGCCCAGCCGTTCGAGATCGGCCACCCACTGCTCGGCGAGGTCATTGCGCTCGGGGACGTACGTGCCGCCGACATAAGGCGGCTTTCGCAACAGGCCCACCTTCAGGCCCTCCAGGCGCGGCTCCGGCACCGGCCGCTCCACGAGCACCGACCACATGAGCGCCGTGTCCGACACCGTGCGCGCCATCGGGCCCGCCGTGTCCAGCGTCGGCACGAGGGGGAACACGCCCTCCAGCGAGATCAGCCCCCACTCCGACTTCAGCCCCACCGTGTCGCAGCAGGCGGACGGGATGCGGATCGAGCCGCCCGTGTCGGAGCCCAGGGCGAGGTCGCAGAGCCCGGCGGCGAGCGCGGCGCCGCTGCCGCTCGACGAGCCGCCGGTCGTCTTGCCGGGCTGCGCGGGGTTGTGGCAGGTGCCGTACCACTCGTTCTGGCCGATCACGCTCCAGGCGAACTCGGGCAGGTGAGTCTTGCCGACGACGACAGCGCCGGCGTCGACCAGCCGCTGCACGGTTGGGGCGGTTCGCTCGGGAACGTGATCGGCGTAGACCTTCGAGCCGTATGTCGTCCGGATCCCGGCCGTGTCGAACAGGTCTTTCACTGCCAGCGTGCGGCCCGACAGCGGGCCGGGCCTGGCCTCCGTCGGCTCGACGCGCGTGACGAAAGCGTTCCAGCGGTCGTCGCTCATGTGCGCAGCACCGCGACCGCCTCCACCTCGATCTTCGCCCCGGGAACCGCCAGCCTGCTGATCTCGACGAGCGTCGACGCGGGACGCGCTTCACCGAAGAACGCCTGGCGGACGGGGTTGATCAGCGGCCGGTCGTCGACGTCGGTCAGGAAGACCGTCACCTTGACCACGTCCGCCGGTCCGGCGCCGGCAGCTGCGAGCACGAGCCGGAGGCTCTCGAAGACCTGGGTTGCCTGCGCGACGACGTCCTCTCCGCCCACCAGCTGCCCGGTCTCGTCCACCGGGACGATCCCCGAGACGAACAGGAGGTCGCCCGCGCGCACGGCGTCCGTGTAGTGGCTGAGCGCCTCGGGCAGCCCTTCGACGCGGTACTCCTCGCGCATCAGGACGCACCCTCGCGCAGCTCGCTGATCGTCCAGCGCGGGCTGATCGCCTCGGGATCGACCCGCAGCGTCACGACTGCAGGCAATCCCGAGGCGACGGCGCGCTCGAACGCGGGCTCGACGTCCCCGGTGCGCTCGACGGTCTCTCCGAAGCAGCCGAACGACCCTGCGAACGCGGCGAAGTCGGGATTGGCGAGGTCGGTGCCGGACACGCGCCCGGGGAAGAGGCGCTCCTGGTGCATGCGAATGGTCCCGTACATGCCGTTGTCCACGACGAGGATGATCACAGGCAGGCCGTACTGGACTGCCGTGGCCAGCTCGGACGAGGCCATCATGAAGTCGCCGTCGCCCGCGAGGCAGACGACCAGCCTCTCCGGGAAGGCCGCCTTCGCGGCGAGGGCGGCCGGGATGCCGTAGCCCATCGCGCCGGAGCGCGGAGCGAGCTGCGTCGGGTACTGCGAGAACTCGTAGAAGCGATGCGCCCAGACGGTGAAATTCCCGGCGCCGCAGGTGAACACGGCGTCGGCGGGCAGGCGGCGGCGGAGGAACGCGATCACCTCGGCGAGGTCGAGGTCGCCGGGCAGTGGCCGCGGCTCGAGGTTGCGAGGTAGTCGGCGCGTGCCGCCTCGGCCCAGCCGCTCCAGCGCGGGGCCTCGATGGGCAGCAGCCTGCGCAGACCGGCCGCGAACTCCGTGAGGTCGGAGACGATCGGCAGGTCGGTCTCGTAGACGCGCCCCAGCTCACCCGGGTCGGGATGGACGTGCACGAGCGTCTGGCGTGGCCGCGGCACGTCGAGCAGCGTGTAGCCGCGGGTCGTGACGTCGCCCAGCCGCCCGCCGATCGGCAACGAGCAGGTCGGCTTCCTCCACCCGGCGAGCGAGCGAAGGATCCATGCCGATCGTCAGGGGGCCGGCGTACGCGGTCGAGCCGTTGTCGACGTAGTCCTGGCAGCGAAATGACGCGGCCACCGGAATGGCATTCGCCTCGCAGAAGAAGACCGTGTCCTCGCCTGCCTGCGCGGACCAGCCGCCCTCGCCGACAACCACGAGCGGCCGCTCGGCCGACGCCAGCAGCTCCCCCAGCCGGCGCAGCTCCTCGTCGCCTGGCCCCGGCCTGGGACTCTCGGTCGGCGCGGCGTCGTCGGCGTCGGTCTCCTCGTCGAGCACATCCTCGGGCAGCGCGAGGACCACCGGGCCGGGTCTGCCCGCCGTCGCGACCGAGAACGCTCGGGCGACGTGCTCGGGGATTCGCGAGGCGTCGACGATCTGGGCCGCCCACTTCGCGATGGAGCCGAACACCGCCGGGTAGTCGAGCTCCTGGAAGGCTCCGCGACCGGCGTGGCCGCGCGGCACCTGGCCAACGAACACGATCAGCGGTGTCGAGTCCTGGTCGGCGGTGTGCACACCTACGGATGCGTGAGTCGCCCCCGGGCCGCGCGTGACGAAGCAGATCCCCGGACGGCTCGTGAGCTTGCCGTGGGCCTCGGCCATGTTCGCGGCCGCCGCCTCGTGGCGGCAGGAGATGAGCCGGATCGGAGAGTCGTGGAGCGCGTCGAGGATCGGCAGGTAGCTCTCGCCGGGGACGCAGAAGGCGAGCTCGACGCCGTGCAGCTCGAGCTGGTCGACCAGCGCCTTGCCGCCGCTTCTCATCGCTCGACAGGCTGCTCGAGGAGGATCGTCGCGCGCTGGAGCTTCGGCTTGTCCTCGTCGGCCGGGTCGAGGTAGCGGATCGTGCGCTTGCCCGCCCACTCTGCGGGCAACAGCAGCACCCGCACGAACGCGGTGTTCTCGGTCGAGGACGCCGTCGCGAGCACCGGGTGGTCGGCGCCCTCGAGCCACGACTCGCCGGTCCGGTACTTGTCCGTCCCGTCCGGAGACTCGATCGTCAGCTCGCCGTGCAGCAAACGCCGGATGCCCGGCCCGGGATGGACGTGCCGGTAGGCGATCCCGCCGGGCGGAAAGTCGACACGGTCGCAGCGGAGGATCCACTCGCCCGGCCCTGGATCTCCCGCCAGCTCCCACACCAGCGCGTGGCCGTCAACTTGCGTTGCGCCGTAATGCGCCTCGTCCCGCGCGAGGTCGTAAACGACGCGGTTTCCTGCGGTCGTCGCGACGCCGTCCGGGTGATCGGAGAGGGTGAGCAGCACGCCGCCACGAGCCTAATCGACGTAGAGGAAGCGCCTAGAGCAGCGCCTCGGACGCCTGTAGCCACGGAGGCATGCCGAGCTCCCGGTACGTCGTCATTGCGTCGCCCAGAAGTCGGTCGGCCTGCTCGGCGTCGCCCGGCTCACCGCGGCCGCGGAGCAGGCGGCAGTAGTCGACCTGGGTGTGGGCAACCCAGGGACGGGCGCCGATCCGCGCGTTCAGGTCGAGCGCGGCGCGAATGTGGTCGTACGCCTCACCGATGCGGCCGGCTGTCAGAGCGAGGAGCCCGAGATATCGAGCAGCCGCGCCGACGCAGAACTCGTGCGGGTCGATGACGACGAGCTCGGCTGCGGGAAGCAGCTGCGAATAGAGCGTGGCGGCCGCATCGCTGTCGCCGAGCTCGAAGGCCAGGCCGGCGAGGATCGAGAGCGTGAGCATCCACCCCATGTCGCGCGGCACGGCGCGACAGTCGTCGGCTACGAGCTCGGAGAGGACCGTACGAGCCGGGCCGGGCCGGGCCGCGGCCAGGTCGAGCTCTGCGAGCAGGCAGCGCGCCAGGGGACGGCCGGGGCGCTCCGTGGACATTCGCGCCAGCTCCGACGCGAGCTCCTCCGCCCCTCCGATCTGCCTCCTGAGCGCGAAGGACTGCGACGCGTACGCGTCCAGGGCCTCCTTGCGCTCCGCACGTTCCCCCAACTCGAGCGAGCTGGCAAGCAACGACTCGGTATCGGTGAAGCGCCCTTCCAGCAGCGCCAGCTCGATCTGGTGGACCGCGATATGCCACAGGACCGACGGCACGTGCCTGTCGGACGCAAGACGGGTCGCTTCGTCCAGGTCGGCTCGCGCAGCATCCACGTTTCCACTGATGAGATACGCGTGCGAGCGGCTGAGTCGTGCCTCTGTGCTGTGCTCCCAGTCGCCAGCGGAGTCCGCGAGCTGCACCATCTGGTGACACGTCGCGATGTCGTCGTCGACGCCCTCTGGTCTCCAGACCGATTGACGCCGGCACTGAAGCGCGTGCGCGAGCGTCGTAGGATCACCAACTCTCTCGGCGGTGTCGACCGCCTCCTGGGTCAACGCGTCCTGCTCGTCCCAGCTGAGTCGCCCGCGAAGCACCATGGAATGGCGGACGAGCAGGCGGGCTCGTTCGGCAGAGTCCGCGGTGCCCACTGCCTCGAGCGCGTCCCGGATCAGTGCAACGACCCTCGGGTCGCCTCCCGCCCTCGACCAAACGAAGCGTCCGCCACAGCGAAGCGCCGATCGCGCGAGGAGCTCCGGCGACCCGAGCCGTCTGGCGACATCGGCCGCCGTCAGCAAGGACTCGACGCCCGCGGCCTCGTCCCCAGCCGCGGTCTGGGCATCGCCGAGCGCGACCAGCAGCTCGCCGCGCTCGAGCTCGTCCGAGGCAATCGGCAGGACTGTCTCGTAGAGACGGACCGCCTCCTCGTACGCGAACTGCGCCGCGGCCCGGTCGCCCGCGCGCCGGCTGTAGGCAATCGCCTTCGCCTCCTCGCCCGTGGGGGCCGCCGCGACGAAATGACGTGCCAGATCGGCTAGGTGGGCATCGAGATCCGCTGGATATACCGCCTCGAGCGCCTCCCCTGCCAGTCGGTGCAGCTGCGCTCTCTGGATGGGCGACAATCCTTCGTAGAGGACGTCACGGATCAACACGTGATCGAAGCGGAGCCTTCCGAAGTGCCCAGGCGTCTCACCGACCACACGCTCGATGACGGCTTCGTCGACGACGTCCAAGAGCTCGTCGCGACGGAGCCCCGAGAGCTGCGCGAGCGCATCGAGCTCGAACTCACGTCCAAGAACGGAGGCGCGAACCAGAACGTCTCTGCACGGTTCGGACAGCCGACCGATGCGCTGCGCGATCGTGGCCCGCGCGCCCAGAGGGATGTTGAGCCGAGCATCGGCATCGTCGAGCCGACCTTCCGCGTCGAGCAGGCGGATGGCTTCCGCAACGAACAACGGATTGCCCTCTGTCGACGAATGGATCGCGTGAGCCAGGACCGGCGGCGGATGGCCACCACCGGCGCGCTCGACGTAGTCACGCACTTCGGTCTCGGTCAGCCGCGCCAGCGTCAGCTGACACACGTGGGCGACGCGGACGAGCTCGGCCAGCGTCGCCTGAAGCACGTCGCTCGGCATGGGGTCGACATCGCGGTAGAGGCAGACGACGACCAGCCCGCGGCGGCCGATGTCGCGTACGACGTAACGGAGCAGCAGCAGTGACGGCTCGTCTGCGGCGTGGAGATCGTCGAGGACGACGACGAGCGGCTCGTCGCTGGCAGCAGAGGCAAGGAACTCAGCAACTGCCTCGAAGAGCCGGAACCGTGCTTCCTCGGACTCCAGAGCGGGACGATCGGTGACGACGTCCGGGAGCAACTCGCGCAGCTCGGGGAGAAGCTGCGCCAGCTCTGCTGCGTTCGCATCGACACGTCTGCGAAGCAGGTCAGGGTCGCACTCCTGGACATATCCGCGCAGCACCTCGATCCACGGCCAGAAGGCGGGGGCTCCTCCGGCCTCCCAGCACCGTCCGACGACCGTGAATGCGCCCTGCGCCCGGGCGTTCGCGATCAGCTCGTCGGCGATGCTGCTCTTCCCGATGCCAGGCTCCCCCGCGACGAGGAAGAGTCGACCCTGACCGGCAAACGCGTCTTCGAGCCCAGCGAGCAGCTCGGCCAGCTCGCCTTCTCGTCCGACGAAGATCCCTCGCTTCACCTCGCGAGCGCGTAGAGGCGGAAAGTCCCTGTCACCGAGCTGGTAGATGCGCTCGGGAGCGGCGAGGTCCTTGAAGCGGTGCTCGCCGAGGTCGCGAAGCAGTTCGGCCTCGACGAAGGCGGACGTCGACTCGGATACGAGCACCTGCCCGCCGTGACCGGCGGCGGCGATCCGGGCGCCCTTGTGCACGTCGACGCCAACGTATCCCTCCTCGGTCACGTGAGCCGTGCCCGTGTGGATGCCGACTCGCACACGCACAGGACCCGACATCAGTTCCATCTGCGCTTCGTCCGCCGCTTCGAGCGCTCCGCGCGCCGTCGGAAACGCCACGAAGAACGCGTCCCCCTGCGTGTCGACCTCGACACCGTCGTGACGGAGGAACGCCTCGCGCAACACGCGACGATGCTCGCGAAGCGCTTCGGCGTAGCTCGAGGAGCCGAGCTCGTGGAGCAGCTTCGTGGATCCTTCGATGTCGGTGAACAGGAACGTGATCGAGCCGGACGGGAGATCACGCGTCATGCCGCCACTCGTCCCAGTATTCCTCGCTCAGTGGAAGTACTGACCGCCGTCGATGACCATCGTCTGGCCGGTGATGAAGTCCGCGGCCGGCGTGCAGAGGAAGACGACCGCGCCGGCGACGTCCTCGGGCACCTGGTCGCGCTGGATCGTCCGGGCGGCAACGGATGCGTCGCGCAGCTTCTCCACGACTTCCGGATGCGCCTGGACGCCTTCGGTCATCGTGAAGCCCGGCGCGACGCAGTTGACGTGAATCGCGTCCTTCCCGAGCTCCTTCGCGAGGGCGCGAGTGAAGGCGACGATCGCGCCCTTGCTCGTCACGTAATGCAGGAGGAACGGCACGCCGCGAAAGGGCGTGCCGGACGAGATGTTCACGATCTTGCCGCCGCCCTGCTCGCGCATCGTGGGCACGACCGCGCGGCACGTGAGGAACATGGACGCCACGTTCACGTCCATCACCTGCCGCCACTCGTCGAGCGGGATCTCGTCGAACGGCCGCATGGCGAGGGACGCATAGAGGCCTGCGTTGTTGACGAGAATGTCGATCCGGCCGTGGCGGGTGAGCGTCTCCTCGACCATGGCGGCCACGTCCGCTTCCGACGAGACGTCGCAGCGGATGCCGCCGTCGGGAGGATCGAGATCGGCGATGACGACGGTCGCGCCGGCCGCGCCGAGCGCGTCCGCGATCGCCGCACCGATCCCCTGCGAGCCGCCGGTGACGATCGCGACCTTGCCGTCCAACGTCATTGCAAGGGCGAGAAGGACGTCGGGACGAGGATCCGGTTGTGCTGCGTGTGGATGAGCGGCTGGATCTTCGCGAGGAACTCCACCCACCGCGGATCGGCCTGCAGGCGCGCGCGGCGCTGCTCGCGTTCGGCGTACGAGTCGTAGCGCCAGAGCGACGTGTACGTCGAGAGCGCACCGACGTCAGTCGTGAAAGCGCCGACGAAGCCGCCGAGGTACTCCTCCTGGATCGCGATCCCTTCGTCGTCGTACAGCCGCACGAGCTCGACGAGCTTGCCCGTCGTCACGTGGTAGTCGCGCTGCTCGAGGATCACGGCGCCAAGCCTATGCCTTGCACGGCTAACTGATATGTGATAAAAACCTCACACGATGAAGCAAGAAGACGAGGACGCGTTGTGGCGGGCACTGGCCAATCCCCTGCGACGACGGCTGCTGGATCTGCTCCGCGACGGTCCACAGACGACGGGCGCGCTCGCGGCCGCCGTCACCTCGGTCAGCCGCTTCGCCGTCATGCAGCACCTCGCCGTCCTCTCGGACGTCGGGCTCGTCGTCGTCCGGCCGCAAGGCCGCCGGCGGCTCAACTACCTCAACTCCGTCCCGCTGCAGCGCTTCCACGAGCGCTGGGTCAGCCGGATCGCCGCCACGTCTGCGACCGAGCTGCTCGCGCTGGAACGTGCAGTCGACGAGAAGGGAGCACCCATGGCAACAACGACAGCCCACACTGACGAGCTGCGCACGGTCCGCCTGGAGGCAGAGCTGCGCCTTCGCGCAACGCCGGAGCGCGTCTTCCATGTGATGACGGAGGAGACTCTGAGCTGGTTCCCGCACACGTACGGCGAGGAGCGGACGAAGGCGATCGTCTTCGAGCCGCGCGTCGGCGGCGCCGTCTACGAGGACTGGGGCGCGGGCTCCGGCCACCTGTACGGCCTGGTCACCGTGTACGACCCGCCGAGCTCGTGCTCGATGCGCACGCGGCTCATGCCCGGGTCGACGATGGACACGAGCTACTCGCTCACGCAGGACGGCGACGAGATCGTGCTTGCCGTGTCCCGCGTGGCGGTGGGCCCGTTCACGGACGAGGACATCGCGGGCATTCGAGCCTACGGCGACATCGCAAAGTTCGAGGATGCGATCCGCGCGGCCGTCGAGGCGGCCTGAGGCTCAGAGGCGATAATCACGTCCATGGCCGAGCCACGCTTCGTCCAGCTCGACGGCGTTCGCGCCTTCGAGCTGGCCGCGGGCGTCTCCGCGCGGCCCCTCTTCGGTGAGGGGGCGATGATCAACCTCATCGAGCTCGAGCCCGGCGCCACCGTGCCGCTGCACAGCCATCCACACGAGCAGCTGGGCCTGGTGCTGCGAGGGATGCAGGCGCTCGTCGTCGACGGGGAGCCGCACGAGCTCGGGCCGATGGAGGGCTACGTGATTCCCGGCGGCGTCGAGCACTCCGCGTACTGCGGTCCAGACGGCGCGCTGGTGGTCGACGTCTTCCAGCCCGTGCGCGAGGACTACGTCGAGCGCTGGAACGCCGAGGGCTAGGCTTCCTAAGCCTCTAGCGCCTGGCGCTCGCGCTCGGTCAGCGGCGTCGGCCTGCCGTCCGCGTCGACGTGGACGACCACCAGGCGGCCGTCGACGCACAGCTCTCCGTCCCGCGTGATCTCGAAGCGCCACGTGATTGAGGTGCCGCCCACGCGCTCCGCCGTCACCCGCACGTCGATCTCGTCCTCGAAGCGAAGCACCTGGTGGAACTCCGCCTCGGCGCGCTTCCGCGGATAGTCGCCCCAGCCCTCGAGGATGCCGAGCTTGCGCCGGAGCGCCGCCTCCGCCAGCTCCGCCCAGCGGAAGGCGTTGGAGAAGTGGATCCGCCCGCCGGCGTCCGTGTCCACCCACGCCACCCGCAGCCGCTCGACGTGCTCTGCGGCCATATCAGGGCTTGACGAGGACGCGGCCCGGGACGCCTGCCAGCGCGGCTTCGACGGCTTCGTTGGCGTCGTCGAGCGAGAAGCTGGGGCCGAGCTGCGACTTGAGATCGAGCGCACCGGAACGGACGTGCTCCAACAGGATGGGCAGCGCGACGGCCGGGTCCTCGGAGCCGTAGATCGTCCCCGTCAGCGACTTCTCCCGACGGATGAACTCCGTGGGATCCAGCTCCAGCGTCGCGCCGAGGGCGGGCAGGCCGACGATGACGGTGAGGCCGGCGTTTCGTGTCCAGCGAAAGGCGGTCTTCGTCGTCGCCGGATCACCCACGGCATCGAATGCGTAGTCGACACCGTCGGGGAAGATCTCCTTCATGAGCGCGGACAGGCCGTCCGGCTGAGCGACCTGGGTGGCTCCGAGTCGCTGCACGAGCTCGAGTCGCTCCTCGAGCGGGTCGACGCAGACGATCTCTGCTGCGCCGGCGATCCGGGCTCCCTGAACTACGAACTGGCCGACGCCGCCCGCTCCCACGACGAGCACCGTCGAGCCCTGCTCGACACCGGCTGCGAACAACACCGCGCCGACCCCCGTCAGCGCGGCGCAGCCCAGCAACGCCGCCTCCTCCAGCGGCACGCCGCCGCCGAGTGGAAGCGCCACCTGCTCGGAGACGACAAGGCGCTCGGAGAGCGCGCCGGTAGCGGTGCCGCGATAGAGCGTCTCACCGTCCAGCCGCATGCCGGTCTCGCCGTCGAGCAACGTGCCACCGGCAATCGCGTACTGCAGCGACATGCAGGCCGCGGGCCGGCCGCGCCGGCAGTCGGGGCAATCGCGGCAGGAAGGCGCCCACGACAGCACGACCTCGTCGCCCGGCGCGAGCCCGCCGACATCCTCTCCAACCGCCTCCACGATGCCCGCGCCCTCGTGGCCGAGCACCATCGGCGTGGGCCGCTGCCACTCGCCCTTGACCACGTGCAGGTCGGTGCCGCAGATGCCGCAGGCCGTCATCCGCACGAGCACCTCGCCCGCGCGTGGCTCGTCCAGCTCGATCTCGCGGACCTCGAGCGGCTGTCCCTGCTCGTAGAAGACCGCCGCGCGGGAGATCATTCGAGCGCGGCCTTCACCTCGGCGCAGTTGGTGACGCTGGAGACGTTCTGCAGCGCGTAGTTGATGGAAGCGTCGTGCCACTCGGCGTTCATCGTCGAGCAGGCGTCCTCGGGCACGACCATGTAGTAGCCCTTGTCGGCGCCCGTTCGGGACGTGTGCTCGATGGACATGTTCGTCCAAGCCCCCGTAACGATGACCGTGTCGCGTCCCTCTTCCTCGAGCAGGCTCTCGAGGGTCGTGTCGTGCCACGCGCTCATTCGCATCTTTTCGACGACGTGGTCGCCGTCCTGCGGCTCCAGCCCCTCGGCAGGTGCCGCGCCCCATGAGCCGCGCACGAGCGCGCCCGTGTCCTTGACACCGTTGAACAGCGGCGCGTTGAGCTTCAGGCCCGGACAGCCCTCCTCGACGATGTAGTGCACGTGGATCACGGGGATGCCCTTCGCCCGGGCCGTCTCCGCAAGCGCCTTGACGTTCTCGACGACGTTCTGCTCCTTCGCGTGCTCCGGCGACCCGGACTCGGCGAAGGCGCCGCCCTCGATGATCACGTCGTTCTGCAGGTCCTGGATGATCAGCGCGCAGCGGCTCGCGTCGAGCTTCAGCGGTTCGTCAGCCATCTCTCCTCCTTAGCGCATGTAGGGCTCGTGGCGCGGCCCGACCTTCGTGGTCACGGTGTAGACAGACGTGGACGCCGGCACGAACAGCGTGTGCCAGTCGGGGCCGCCCCAGGTGAGATTCCCGACGCTCTCCGGGATGCCGACTACGCCCAGATGCTCGCCCTCCGCGCTGAACACCCAAACACCGTCGGGGCCTGTGACCCAGATGTTGCCCTGCTCGTCGCACTTCATCCCGTCGACGAGACCGCCTTTCTCGAGATCTCCGTCGCCGATGCCCTCCGCGAAGCGGCGGCCGTTGGAGATCGTCCCGTCCGCAGCGACGTCGTAGACGTTGATGTACGCGCCTGGGGTGTCGTTGATGTAGAGCAGCGACTCGTCGGGCGAGAAGCAGAGTCCGTTCGGCATCTCGCACTCGTTCTGAGCGACCACCAGGCTCAGCTCGTCCTGGCCGCCGCCCGGCGGGATCATGAAGACGCCCTGCCAGCCGAGCTCGCGCTCGCGCTCGATCCCGAAGCCGGGCATGCGACCGTACCAGGGGTCGGAGAAGTAGATCGTGCCGTCCGAGCGCACGCAGACGTCGTTGGGGCTGTTCAGGTACTGGTCCTCGTAGTGGTAGGCGAGGATCTCCCGCTCGGCATCCGACCCCGGGCGCTCGCGGACGAGCGAGCTCGTCACGTGCTCGCAGACGATGAGGTTGAGGTCGGCATCGAGCGTCATGCCGTTGCACTTGAACGCCGGCCGACGCACCTCGGTGACGGTGCCATCCAAGGTCACCTTGCGGCGGACAT
The DNA here is from genome assembly GCA_963704335.1 of uncultured Actinomycetes bacterium. GTDB lineage: Bacteria > Actinomycetota > Thermoleophilia > Gaiellales > Gaiellaceae > PALSA-612. The sequence goes on along the minus strand of OY969889.1, from coordinate 1,877,457 downwards.
CCCCCGGCATGTCGGAGAAGTAGAGGACCTGCTCGGTCGGATGCCAGATCGGCCCCTCGGTGAACGTGAAGCCGGTCGCCAGCTGCTGAACCTCGACGTTCGGATCGACGAGCTCTGTGAGTTTCTCGGACTTGACGTCAACGGCCACGCCAGCTCCTTTCCGCGTTTCGCCCGGACGGGCGCGAACCTAACAGACAGCGCCACACTAAGATCCGCCATCCATGGCTGAGCGGAAGCCGGTTCTCCTCGCCGTCGATGACGACCACGAGGTCGTCCGCGCCGTCGAGCGCGATCTGCGGAGCCGCTACGCACGCGACTTCACGGTCGTCGCCGCGGGCTCCGGCGAGGAAGCGGTCGAGATCCTGCGACGCCTGGCGGCGAGCGACGATCCGGTGGCACTGATCGTCACCGACCAGCGCATGCCCCGTATGACCGGTGTCGAGCTGCTGGCGCAGTCGGCAGACCTGGCGCCCAAGGCGCGGCGCGTTCTGCTTACGGCGTATGCCGACACCGAAGTGGCAATGCGCGCGATCAACGAGATCCGCCTCGACCACTACCTGATGAAGCCGTGGCACCCGCCGGAAGAGCACCTCTATCCGGTGCTCGACGACCTGCTCGACGACTGGCGGGCCGCGGTCGAGCCTGCGTCCGCCGGCGCGGTGGCCGACGGCGAGGCGGTGAGCGTCATCGGGCATCACTTCTCCAGGGAGTCGCAACGCGTGCGCGACCTGCTCGCGAACAACCAGATCGCCTACCGCTGGCTCGAGGTCGACGAAGAGCCTGCCCGCCGGCTGCTGGCCGAGGCCGAGCTCGGCACAGACCGGCTGCCGGTCGTGCTCCTGCCCGAGTCCGAGCCGCTGGTCGGGCCGGACCCCGCCGAGGTCGCGGCGCGAGTCGGCCTGCAGACGGAAGAGAAGATGGCGTACTACGACCTCGTCATCGTCGGCGCCGGACCCGCGGGTCTCGCCGCTGCCGTCTACGGCGCGTCGGAGGGCCTGTACACCGTCGTCGTCGAGCGGGGGACGTTCGGCGGGCAGGCGGGAATGAGCTCGCGGATCGAGAACTACCTGGGCTTTCCGTCCGGGCTCTCCGGCGCCGACCTCGCCCGTCGCGCGACGACCCAGGCACGCCGTTTTCGCGCCGAGTTGCTGACGGCCCAGGAAGCGATCGGCATCGACGTCGTCGGAAACACCCGCGTAGTGCGGCTTGCCGGCGACACCGAGATCTGCTCACACACGGTGCTGCTGGCGCCGGGCGTCTCGTACCGGCGGCTCGACGCCGAGGGATCCGAGCGGCTCACCGGGCGGGGCATCTGGTACGGGACGGCGTCCGCCGGCGACGCGGCGCTGCTCGACGGGCAGGAAGCGTTCGTCGTCGGCGGGGCGAACTCGGCAGGACAGGCGGCGCTCCACCTCGCCAGCGGGGCGCACGTGACGATCCTCTACCGCGGCGAGAGCCTGCGGAAGTCGATGTCGCAGTACCTCGTCGACCGCATCGAGGAGATGCCCGAGGAGATCACCGTCCGCCTGAACACACGCGTCGTGGAGACACACGGAGAGGACGCGCTGGAGTCGATCACGATCGACGAGGACGGCGTCGTCTCGCAGGTTCCGGCGACGGCGCTCTTCGTCTTCGTCGGCGCCGAGCCGCACACGGAATGGCTCGGCACGGCGCCGGCCCGCTCCGACCGCGGCTACATCCTCACCGGCAGCCAGGTGCTGGACCTGCCCGAGAACTGCGCGCCCTGGCCGCTGGAGCGGCATCCCCTCGCCCTGGAGACGAGCGTCCCCGGCGTGTTCGCTGCCGGAGACGTGCGCGACCAGTCGATCAAGCGCGTGGCGTCTGCGGTCGGCGAGGGCTCGATGGCCGTGCTGCTCGTCCACCAGTATCTGAAGAGCCACTGATGGATCCCGGCGAGCTGCGCCGGATCGCGATCCTCGCCGACCTCCCCGACGAGCGGCTCGCAGAGCTCGCGCGCCACGGCACCGAGCTGACCCTGGAGGGCGGGGAGTACCTCTTCCGCGAAGGTGAAGAGGCTACGTTCCTGTCGCTGCTGCTCGACGGAGAGCTCGAGACGACGCGCTCGGTCGGCGGTGACGCGCTACCCCTGCTCCACCACGAGCCCGGCGGGTTTCTCGGCGCGATCTCCCTCGTCACCGGCGCGGTCTACGGCGGTTCGACGCGATCTGTCGGCGTGAGCCGCCTCTTTCTCCTGGAGCCCGAGGCGTTCCGGGGGCTGCTCGTCTCGGAACCGGCGATCTTCACGGCGGTCATGGACGTCTTCGTTCCGGTAATCACCAACTACACGGCCATCGAGCGCGACCGCGACCGGCTGCTGTCGCTGGGCACGCTTGCAGCGGGGCTCGCACACGAGCTGAACAACCCCGCGGCGGCCGCACAGCGAGGTGCTTCGGAGCTGCGGTCCGCCGAGCGCGACGCCCAGTCCGCCCTGTCCCGACTCGCCTCCAGCGGGCTCGACGCAGACGGGATGTCGCGGCTGTGCACGCTGACGGCGGAGGCCCTGGAGGCGGCCGAGACGGGCGACCGGCTCGCAGGCCTCGATCGTGCGGATCGCGAGATCGAGCTGGCCGGTTGGCTCGAGGGTCACGGCGTCGCGGACGGAGCTACCGCAGGGGCGTTCGTCGATGCGGGTCTCGACGAAGCCTGGGTGGAAGACTTGCTCGCTGTCGCGCCAGGCGAGCCGGATTCGGTCGTCGGCTGGGTGGCATCTCGCCTCGTCGCGGCGCGCATCGCCCGCGAGCTCGAGGACTCGACCGGGCGCATCTCGCGGCTCGTCCAGTCGGTGCGGCAGTACTCCTATCTCGACCAGGCGCAGCGCCAGGAGGTCGACGTCCACGATGGCCTCGAGAGCACGCTCGTGATCCTCGGCCACAAGGTGGCCGCGCGTGAGGTCGAGATCGTTCGCGAGTACGACCGCTCGCTGCCGCTGATCGAGGCGAACGCGCCCGAGCTGAACCAGGTCTGGACGAACCTCATCGACAATGCGATCGCCGCCGCTCGTAGCCGCGTGACGATCCGAACGTCACGCTTGGGCGACTTTCTCAGCGTCGAGGTCGAGGACGACGGCGCGGGCGTTCCTCCCGAGATCGCGGAGCGCATCTTCGACGCCTTCTTCACGACGAAGGAGCCGGGTGCGGGAACGGGCCTCGGCCTGGACATCGCCCACAGGATCGTCGCGCGCCACCGCGGCGACCTGCGGCTGAAGCAGGTCGACCGGGGCGCCTGCTTCCAGGTGCTGCTGCCGCTTACCGGTTAGTCGTCGGTCGGCTCGAAGTCCAGAGCAAGGCTGTTGATGCAGTAGCGAAGACCCGTCGGCTGCGGGCCGTCGGGGAACACGTGGCCGAGGTGCGAGCCGCACGTCGCGCAGCGCACCTCGGTGCGGCGCATGCCGTGGGTCAGATCCTCCTCGGTCTCGACGGCCTCCTCGTCGAGCGGTGCGAAGAAGCTCGGCCAGCCCGATCCCGAGTCGAACTTCGTGTCCGAGCGGAAGAGCTCTGTGCCGCAGGCGCCGCACCTGAACATCCCTTCGTCGTGCACGAGGTTCAGCTCGCCCGACCACGGCGCCTCGGTGGCGCCGCAGCGGAGCACCTGGTAGCGGTCGGGGTCGAGCTCCGCCTGCCACTCGGCGTCCGTCTTCTCCACTCGCTCCGTCATGAGACGACCTCCTCGGCATGGATTCGCTTCTTCGACTCCTTGAGCTTGCCGCCGTTGCGGCCCATGCGGACGGCCAGCGCCTCGGCGAGGATCGACAGGGCCGTCTCCGGCTGCGACTCGGCGCCGATGTCGAGCCCGCAGGGCCCGGAGATGCGCTCGATCGCATCCTCGTCGACACCGGCCTCCAACAACCGCTCGCGGCGTCGCTCCTGGTTGCGGCGCGAGCCAAGCGCACCGATGTAGAACGCCTCCGACCCGAGAGCCGCCTTCAGCGCGGGAATGTCGAACTTGTCGTCGTGCGTGAGCACCACGACGGCCGTCGCGTGATCGGGCGCCACCTGCGCCAGCGCCTCCTCCGGCCACTCGACGATGATCTCGTCCGCGCTCGGGAGACGCTCTGCGGTCGCGAACTTCGCACGAGCGTCGGCAACGATCGTTCGCCAGCCCAGCAGCCTCGCGGCGGCGCACATCGCCTCGGCCGTGTCCACCGCGCCGTAGATCAGCAAGCGGGGCGGCGGCCCGTAGACCTCCGCGAACACGCGGACGCCGTCGAGCTCCAGGATCCGGTTCGTGTGCTCCCGGATGAGCTGGTCCGCCTGCCCGAGCGCCTCGTCGGGCACGCCGTCGCCGTGGCGCTCGCCGCCCTCGAGGACGAGCGTGTGCGCGCCAACGCCATCGCCCTCGATCACTGTGAAGAGCACTGCGCGCTCCTCGCTCTCCACCGCCTGCAGCAGGCGGTCGACAGCTGTCACTCGAGCCGCTCCACGAACACGTCGATCTCGCCGCCGCACGGCAATCCCACTTCCCAGGCCTCCTCGTCGGCGATCCCGTAGGAGAGGAGCTTCGGCGTGCCCGACTCCATTACCTCACGCGCGTTCTCGTAGACGTCCGACTCCACGCAGCCGCCCGACACGGAGCCGCAGAGCTCGCCGGTCTCCGAGATCGCGAGCTTCGCGCCGATCGGTCGTGGCGCCGAGCGGCGGGTGGCGACAACGGTCGCGATCGCAACCTTCTTGCCTTCCGCGCGCCAGCGTTCGACGTCTTCCTTGATCTCTTTCACGCTGCATGCCTCCTCTCGATTCCGGTGAGGACCTCGGCCAGTTCTTCGAGGCTCGCGAGATTGTGCCCGGAGAGGAAGCGGTCGACGTGCGGCAGCGCCGCCCGCATGCCTCCCGCGAGCGGCTGGTAGTCCGGGTGCCCCTTGAGCGGATTCACCCAGACGACCGCATACGCCTGTCGAGCGAGCCTCGCCATCTCGTGCCCGACGACGGCTGCATCCTCCCGCTCCCAGCCGTCGGAGACGATGACGACGACCGCGCCGCGCGTCAGCGCCCGCCTCCCCCACTCGTCGTTGAAGTCCTTCAGCGACTGGCCGATCCGCGTGCCCCCGGACCAGTCGACGACACGCTCCGACGCCGCCTGCAACGCGCCCTCGGGATCGCGGATGATCAGCTCACGCGTCAGCCGGGTGAGCCTCGTGCCGAAGGCGAACGTCTCGACGCCGCGTCCCGACCGCGCCAGCGCGTGCAGGAAGAGCACGAGCGCCCGGGCATACGCCTCCATCGACCCGGACACGTCGCAGAGGACGACGAGCTTTCGGGGGACCTGGACGCGGGTGCGGAACGTTCGCTCGATGGCGTCTCCGCCGGTGCCCAGCGACTCCCGCACCAGCCGGCGCATGTCGAGGTCGTGGCCGCGATGGTGCGGCCGCAGGCGGCGCGACTTGCGCCGCGGCCGGCCGGAAGCGATCGCGCAGATGAGCTTGCCGACGTTCTCCATCTCTTCCGACGTCATGTCCGCGAAGTCGCGCCGGCGCAGCAGCTCGTCCGGGCTGTACCCGAGGGACGTCTGGTCTTCGCCCGCCTCCCCGCCCTCCTCGTCTGCGCGCTTCCTCTCGGCGCTGCGCCGCAGCAGCCTCAGCGATGCCACCTCCGTGCCCTGACGGAACACCGGCGCTGTCGGAGCGCGGAGGAACCACGCGCGAAAGGCCGCGTCGAACGCCTCCAGGTCCTCCCAGCGCGAGACGAGCGTCTGTCGGAGCGTCCAGTAGACGTCGTCGCGGCGCGCGAGGTCGACGAGGTCGAGCCCCGTCAGCGCATCGGCCAGGCGCCCCGGGCCTACCTCCAGCCCCGCCTCGCGGAGCACGCGGCCGAACGTCACGACGTGCCTCGCGACTGCGTCGGCCATCAGGTGGCGGCCGTGCGAGCCTCGTCGAGCAGGCCCTGGAGAGTCTCGTCCCGAACGGCGAGCAGGTCCTCGTGGTACTTCAGCACCGAGCCCAGCGTCTGCTCGACGACTTCGGCGTCGAGCTCCTGCCGTCCTAGCGCCGTCAGCGCGTTCGCCCAGTCGATCGTCTCGGCCACGCCGGGCGGCTTCGCGAGGTCGAGCCCGCGCAGGCCCTGGACGAAGGCGGCCGCCTGCGCGGCAAGGCGTTCGGGGACCCCGGGCACACGGAGCTTGACGATCGCCACCTCGCGCTCCAGCGCGGGATGGCCGATCCAGTGGTAGAGGCAGCGGCGCTTGAGAGCGTCGTGCAGCTCGCGCGTGCGGTTGGACGTGAGCACGACCGCCGGCTTGTGGTCGACCGCCGAGATCGTCCCGATCTCGGGAATCGTGATCTGGAAGTCGGAGAGCACCTCCAGCAGGAACGCCTCGAACTCCTCGTCCGCGCGGTCGATCTCGTCGATCAGTAGTACGACGCGCTCGGGGCTCTCGATCGCCTCCAGGAGCGGCCGCCGGATGAGGAATTCGGGGCCGAAGAGCTCCTCCTCGGAAACCGTGCCCTCCTGCGCCGCGCGGATGTGCAGCAGCTGGCGGGAGTAGTTCCACTCGTAGACGGCGTGCGCGACGTCCAGGCCCTCGTAGCACTGCAGCCGGATCAGCCGCGTGTCGAGGACGCGTCCGAGCGCCTTCGCGGCCTCGGTCTTGCCGACGCCGGCCTCACCTTCGAGCAGCAACGGCTTCTCGAGCTGCAGAGAGAGGAAGAGCGCCGTCGCCAGCCCGCGATCGGGCAGGTACTCGGCGTCCGCGAGGCCGCCCTCGAGCTCGTCGATCGAAGAGATCGCCACCACGAGCTAACTCTACGCTCTGTACGATCGGCTTCGTGAGTCGCGAACTGGACGTGATGATCCCGAACACACCCGAGGAGGCGGTTGCGGCCTTCGGTGAAGGCGACGGGATCACCGTGCTTGCCGGCGGCACGATCGTCATGCCGGAGCTCACTCACGGCCGGTTGAAGCCGGGGAAAGTGCTCATGCTCGGCCGCAGCGGCCTCGACAAGATCACACGTGAAGGCGGGACAGTGACGATCGGCGCCACGGTTTCCGTCAGTGAGCTGGAAGAGCTTGACGAACCGCTGGCGAGCGCTGCGAAGCACGTCGCCGACGGCGAGATCCGCGCACAGGCGACGGTCGGCGGGAATCTCTGCGCCCCGCCCGGCCTGGACGCGCCGCGCGGCGACCTCCAGGCTCCGCTGATCGCCCTGGACGCGCGTGTCCGCTCTGCGGGCTCGGGCGGGGAGCGCACCGAACCGGTCGAGGAGTTTCTCGCCGGCGGCACTGCCGGACGCCTCGTGCTCGACGTCTCCTACGACGAGACCGACCGCAAGGCCTCCTACGCCGCAGCCTGGCGGCCGCACACCCTGCACTACTCGATCCTCGCCGTCGCCGCGACAAAGACGGGCGACGAGCTGCGCATCGCCGCGACCGGAGCCGGCCCGCACGCCGTCCGGCTCTCGTCGGCGGAGCAGAGCGGCGAGGCGAGTGATGCTCTGAACGACGTCGATCCCCCCGACGACGCCCTCGCCTCAGCCTGGTATCGCAAGACCGTCTTGCCCACGCTCGTGACGCGAGCGCTCGCCGATCTCTCCTGAGGAGGCCCGCCCGGATGCAATTGAACGTCAATGGAATCGACCGCGAGATCACGGCCCCGCTGCTGACTCCGTTGCTTCACGTGCTGCGAGAGGAGCTGGGAATCACGAGCCCGAAGGCCGGCTGCCAGCAGGGCGGCTGCGGCGCCTGCACGGTGCTGATCGACGGTGAGCCGCGCCGCGCGTGCCTGCTGCCTGTGGCGGCAGTCAACGGCGCCGCCGTCACGACGCTCGAAGGCCTCGGGACCCCCGAGCGGCTGGCGCCGATCCAGCAAGCCTTCGTCCACCATTACGGGATGCAGTGCGGCTTCTGCACGCCGGGCATCCTGCTCGCGGCGCACGCACATATCGAGCGCGGCGGCGGGGACGACGAGAAGTCGATCTCGGAGTCGCTTGCGGGACATGTCTGCCGCTGTACCGGGTACGTGAAGATCGTGAACGCCGTCGGCGCCGCCGTACGCGGCGAGAGCTTCGATCTGACGGAGACGACAGGCACGCCGACGACGACGCTCGTGACTGGAGGTGCCGAATGAAGGCGGTCGGAGCACGGCTTCCGCGCTACGACGGCGTGGCGCACGTCACCGGGCGGACGACATTCGTCGACGACGTGCGCGTCCCCGGCACGTTGTGGGCCAAGGCCCTTCGCTCGCCCGTGCACCACGCGGACATCACGCGGCTCGACACCGCCAAGGCCGAGGCGATGCCGGGCGTCCACGCGGTGATCACCTGGGAGGACGTGCCGCTCCTGTCGTACGGCCACCTGTCGGCGCTCGGCATCCCCGCGGACGAGCCGCTGCTGGCCAAGGACGACGTGCGTTACAAGGGCCAGCCCATCGCGCTCGTCGCCGCCGAAGACGAAGAGACGGCGATGGCCGCGGTCGAGGCGATGGAGGTCGACTTCTCCGAGAAGCCGGCGCTCTTCGACATCCGCCTCGGCTCCGATCCCGATGCTCCCGTCGTCCACCACTGGGGCAACTGGTACCCGCACTTCGAGGAGGAGATGGACGTCCGCCAGATCCGCAAGGGCGACATCGACTGGGCCTTCGACGCGGCGGACGTCATCGTGCAGGGCGTCTACCGGCCGGCCGCGATCGAGCACTGCCCGCTCGAGACGCAGGTCTGCCAGGTAGTGCCCGAGCCCGACGGAAGGCTGACGATCTACACCTGCTCGCAGGCGCTCTACTTCTCGATGGGCGTCGTTGCCGCGCATCTCGAGGTGCCGCTGAGCAAGCTGAAGCTCGTCGGCGGCACGGTCGGCGGTGGCTTCGGCGGCAAGGTCGACACCGCCACCGAGACGATGTGCGCGCTGCTGGCGATGAAATCCGGCCGCCCGGTCAAGTGGCGCTGGACGCGCGAGGAGGAGTTCCTCTGCTCGTCGACGCGCGCGCCGTGGCATATGGAGATTGCCGACGCGGTCACGAGCGACGGCTGGATCCTCGGACGCAAGATGCTGACGCTCCACGACTCGGGCGCCTACGCGCGCTTCTCTCCCTACGGGCTCACGAAGCACTCGTTCCACCACACGGGCGCCTACACGATCCCCAACCTGTCGTTCGACGGCTACGTGGTGTTCACGAACCGCGTGCCCACGTCGGCGATGCGCGGGTTCGGCGTCACCTCCGTCTCCTTCGCGGTCGAGACGCATATGAACCGCATCGCGCACGAGCTCGAGATGGATCCCTTCGAGATTCGCCTGAAGAACGCGAACAGGATCGGCGACACGTCGCCGAACGGCGTCGTCTACACCGATCCGTCCACCGTCCCAACGATCCAGGCCATCGCCGATGCCGTCGGCCACGAGCTGCCGGCCGACTACCGGACGATGACCCGTGACTCGCGCGAAGGCGAGTGGCTCCCCGAGCACCTCGCCGCGCAAGTCGGAGACCCGGAGGCCCACTGATGGCTAAGCACACAGGCAGGGGCTACTCCGCAATCGAGTACCCCACCGGCATGAACCAGAACGGCGACCCGTCGCAGGCGTGGATCAAGATCAAGCCGGACGGACGCGTCGACGTCTTCTCGGGCACGTCCGACATCGGCAACGGCTCGAAGACGATCCAGACGCAGATCGTGGCGGAGGCGCTCGGCGTTCCGTACGACTGGATCACGTACGACAACTCGAACACCGACTCGTCGCCGCTCTGCACGGGGACGTTCGCATCACGCGCGACGTTCGTCGCGGGGAATGCGGTCCGCAAGGCCGCACTGGATGCCCGCGAGAAGCTGCTGGAGATCGCAGGCAAGGAGCTCGAGATCGATCCCGCCGACCTCGAGGTCGTCGACGGAGAGGTAATCGCGAAGGGCGCGCCGCAGAAGAAGATCTCCGTCCCGGACGTCGCCGGCGCAGCAACCTGGACGTACGGAGAGCTGATCACGGGAACCGGCGCGCAGCTGAAGCCATACGTGGGCATCACCGACCCCGAGACGGGCCAGGTCGACGCTCCTCCGCACTCCGCGATCTCGTACGCCGCGTGCGCAGCCGAGGTGGAGGTCGACGACGAGACGGGCGAAGTGCTCGTGAAGCAGCTGTGGCAGTGCTTCGACGTCGGCCGCGCCATCAACCCGACGCTCGTGGAAGGCCAGATCGAGGGTGGCGCCGTGCAAGGCCTCGGGTTGGCAGTGCTCGAGAGCTGCTACCCGTACTACCCCAGCGTGGAGCACCGCGGCGGCGAGTTCGGCTCGTACCCGGCGCCCGGGATCGAGAACCTGCCCAAGGTCAGCACCATCCTCATCGAGAACCCGTCCGCAGACGGCCCGTACGGCGCGAAGGGCATCTCGGAGATGGCCAACAACCCGCAGCCTCCCGCCATCGCCGCGGCCGTCTACGACGCGATCGGCGTCTGGGTGACGGAGCTGCCGATCACGCCCGAGCGCGTGCTCAGGGCGCTGCAGAAGAAGGCAGCGGGCGAGGCCGGTCCGAAGCGCGAGGGGAAGGTCGTCGTGTTCGACGAGGAGCTGTCGGTGAACGCCGTCTCCCACGCGGACTCGAGATTCCGCTTCGAAGTACCGGCGTGACGTCGCCGTTTCGGACCTGGAATGGCGTCGAGCCGTTCCAGATCTTCCCGACCGTGCAGATCCACGCCATCGGCGGCGACAAGGCGCTCATGTGCCGCGTCGTCTACGAGCCGGGCACCACCGTGGCGCGCCACGCACACGAGCACACCGAGCAACTGATGGTCATCATCGAAGGTGACGTGACGATGACGATCGGCGACGAGACGCGAACCCTCGGCCCGGGCGACGTCGCGGTCGTCAACCGCGGTGTCGAGCACGAGCTCTACTCGGAGGGAGGCCTTGTCTTCTTCGAGACGCTCGCGCCGGTGCCGCTCGACCACGTGCCCGACCGCGAGCGCGACCTCGTCCTCGGCGACGAAGCGGGCGCCGGCCACGTCGAGCGTTAGCCCGATGGACGTCACCCTCCTCCTCTGCGACTTCGCCGAGGCCGTCAACGGGAAGCTCTACGTGATGGGAGGCGGCTGGAACATCCTCTTTGCCCCCGGCCAGCCCGTGACGATGTCGGTGGCGGCAGTGCTCGCCGTGCCGTGGGACCGGACGAACCAGTCACATGAGCTGGCGCTCGAGCTGCTGACCGACGACGGCCAGGCGGTCGAGATCGAGGGCCAGACGGTCGCGGTCACGGGCGAGTTCGAGCTCGGCCGCCCGCCCGGCATCAAGCCCGGCAGCTCCCAGAACGCACCGTTCGTCTGGACCTTCGCGGGTCTCGTGCTCGCCGCCGGCGGCTACGAGTGGAAGCTGACGATCGGTGGCGAGCCCGTCGAGAGCAGGCCGTTCACCGTGGCCCACCCGCCCGGCTACACGGCCGAGTAATGCCGTGATCGTCGCCATGCACGTCGCGGGCGGCGCGGCTGCCGGCGAGCTGATCGGCTCGCGGGCAGGCGCTGTCGCGGCCGGGCTCGCGCTGCACGGTCTTCAGGACGCCGTGCCGCACCATGACATCCGCTCGCACCGATTCGAGGCCCTGTCGGGAGTGCTTCTACTGGCGCTGCTCGCGCTCCGGCGTGGTCTCTCCGACCCGACCGTGCTCGGTGGTGCCGCGTGCGCGGCGCCCGACCTCGAGCACGTGCTGCCCCTCCCGCGGCCGGGCGGGCGGGAGCTCTACCCCTCGCACCGCATCGAGGGCTGGCACAAGGAAGGCGGCATCTCCGCGTGGGTGCAACTCGTCGCGGCGGGCGTTATCGTCGCCGCTCTGGCACGCCGACGAGGGGAGTGACGATGCCGCTGATCAGAGTCGAGCTGTTCGACTTCCGGATGAACGACGAGACGAGCGCGAAGCTCATCGCAGGGCTCACGGACGCACTCTGCGAGGCGACTACCGAAGGCCTCCGCGAGCACACGTGGGTGATCGTCGAGGGGCATTCACCCAAGAACTGGGGTGTCGGCGGCATGCCCTGGCCGACGGACATGACGCCTCCCTAGATGGGCTCGCCCGACTTCGCGCAGCTCGCGCGGGACGCTGTCGCGACACAGCCGATCATGGCCCTGTTGGGCGTGACAGTCGTCCATGCCGCACCGGGTGAGCTCGACCTCGCGTTCTCGTACGACGACAGGTTCACACAGCAGCACGGCTTCATTCACGCGGGAGTGCTCGCGACGGTCGTCGACACCGCGTGCGGCTTCGCGGCGTACTCAGCCGCAGAGAACGAGGTCGACGTGCTCACCGTCGAGTTCAAGATCAACCTGCTCGAGCCCGCGAGGGGCTCCCGGTTCATCGCCCGGGGGCGCGTCGTCCGCGCCGGCCGGAGGCTCACGACGTGTCGCGGCGAGGTGGTAGCCGTGGCGGACGACGACGAGCAGCTGGTGGCGGTCACCACGACGACGATTGCGCTCAGGGAACGCGCCGCCGCGTCGTAGCGCAGTTAGAGGCGGCGGAGCTCGACGGGCTCGGCCCCCGGTACGACCGCCGCGGTCTCGCGCGCGTGGAGCAGCGTCGTCTTCACGATCAGCTTCGCCCGCGCGAAGTTGTCCATCATCGTCGGCACCGGGCCGACTTCTCTGCCCAGCGCGTAGCCGGCGGCGTTGCGGCCGATCGCCCGGTACGACTCGAGCGTGTAGAGCGGTGACATGCCGAACAGCTCGAGGTTGTCGAGCGGCTCGAGGTCGGCGCGATGGATCACCGCCGTGCCCTTCGACTGGATGCCGACGGCGATGCGCGAGCCGGAGAGGGCCGCACCGTCGTGGCCGATGAAAGCGACGTCGGCCGCCCGCTTGACGCGGACGAGCCTCGGCCGGCCTCCAGCCTCTCGGACGCCCTCTTCTAACGCGATGAGAACGTCGGCATGCGCCAGTCCGTTGATCGTCCTTCGGATCACATCGCCGAACGCCGGCCCGACGGCGAGCACCACTTCGTCCGGTTCGTTCTCTAACTTGGCAACATGCAAGTCCTCCACGGCCTGCTCCGCGTCTTCGTCCTCGTCGAACTCGCGTGGGTCGATCGTCTGCGGCAGCGCCTGCAGCAGCTGCCAGCGCTCGGCATCGAGCACGTAGCCGGTGCCCGGCCCCGAGTAACGATTGGGGTCGTTGACGGCCGACCTCACACCCCAGTCCTCGCCGATCACGGCCGAGGTCTGGAGGTAGTCGGCGCAGACGCGCTGGCGCTGCATGCCGATGATCGCTGCGGCGACGTCGTCGAAGCCTGCGTCGTCAAGGGCGCGGGCGACATCGAGGCCGGAGATTCGTTCGTCAAGCACGCGGTCGGCGGCGGTGACGTCGGCCGCCCGGTCACGATCCGGCAGGTCGTCGCTCGAATAACCGCGCGTTGCGGCCCCTACCTCGGCGTCGGAGACCTCCGGGAAGCCGAGGGCCGCGAACACCGCCTGCACGGCACGCGCGCCGCGCTCGCGCACACGGAGGGCTGCGTCCTCGGCGATCGGCTCGATCCCGGCGTCGACCTGCCAGTCGCGCTGCACCGTCAGCCATTCGTCGAGGTCGTCCGCGTCGTAGTTGCCGCCGCCGAACATGTTGTCCTTGCGCGGCATCACGGAGTAGCCGGAGGTCACGAAGTCGGTGCCGGGCAACAGTTGGCCCATCAGCTTCGCCGTCTTGCGCACCTCCGAGTGCGACGCGATGGCATCGTTTCCGGACGCCACCTCCAGATCGAGCCAGGCGGCCAGGAGGTTCTCCGCGAGGATCTCGCGCGTTCCACCAGGCACGGCCAACACGAGCGCCACGCACGAGATGGATCCGTTCTGCACCCCCTGGGAGCCGGCAGCGCGGACAGCGGCGAGGCACCGCGCTTCGAGATAGAGCATCGACTTCCCCTGCGCGTGACCCATCAGTGCCTCCGAGCCACCGCCGGACGTGAAGCGCACCTTCACCCCTCGCGATGCATAGGCGGAAGCAAGGAAGGCCTTCGACCACGGCGTGTCGTCGCCGTCGACGAACACCGGCTCCGTGCCGTACACGGACAGCGTCTCGGCGTACGTCACGAGACCCTGCATGGCCAGCTGGAGGTTGCGGCGCTCCTCGACCGCGCACTGCGTCATTACTCCGGGGCGGCCCGTCTGCGAGCCGACCAGCAGCGCGATTGCGTTGAGTGGCGCGTAGCGTGAGACACCGACCGTCGTCTCGAGCTCGGCAAAGCCGCGCGCCGCCGCCTCGGCGGCGTCGGCCGCCAGCAGCGCCGGGCTCTCCTTCAGATTGGTGACGTGCGCCTGGTTCGCAGGGGCGCGCCGTGCGCGCAGCTTCTTGAGCGCGAACATCATCTCCACGGGGTCGAGGCGGCTCACGACCCGCGCCAGCCGGGCGGGAGTGAGGCCGCGGCTCAGCCGAACGAGCTCGTCCCGTAAGTGGTCGACGTCGACCAGGCGACGCGCGAGCTCGTCGTCGGAAAGCCCCGCCGCCTCCTCGGCCGCCTCGGGATCGATGCCTCGGCGCGCGATGAACGCGTCGAGCACGTCGAAGTCCTCCTCGCGCGTGCCGTCGATCTCGACGACTCGCCCGTCCTCGATCACGAGGCTCGGTTCCGGGTCGTCCGGGCCGTCCATCGCCACGAGACCGAGCTCCGGATACGGCGCGATCAGCAGCTCGCGCCGGAGCTCGCGCTGCTCGCGCGAACGGAAGCGCTCAGATCCTGTCGCGATCTCCTGCAAGCAGCCCTCGCCTCGCGTACACGTCGATCGCCTCCCGCACGAACGCCGCGGACAGCGGCGCCCCGGCCTCGTCGAGCCTCATAGCCCACGCCTCGAGCTCGTCCCTGCTCGAGCGGTGCGGCCGTAGAGCGGTGTAAATCTCGAGGATCGTGTCGGACGGGATGGCAGCGAGCTCGGCTGCGCGCCGGAGATTGTCCGCCAGCGTCGTCCGCTCGACCGCCTCCGCCACTTCCGCCTGCCGGCGAAGCGTCTCCGGGGTTGCCCGCAGGTCTTCCCAGGAAAGCCTGCCGTCCCGCATGCCTTCGACGGTCACGTCGTCAAGTGGCAAACCGGATGGAGTCGTGACAGCTTCCGGCCGCTTCTGGCCTAGCGGGTAGTCCGTCAGGGCATCGGCGGCCATGCGCGCAGCTTACGTAGGCAAGCCTTCACCATCTATTATCCGGTGCGTCGTGACCGAAGTCGTGTCTCGACCGGGGGCGGACGGTCTTTCTCTCGATCCCGCACGTCGGGCCGTGTGGGCATCGACCTCCAACCTTTCAGAAAGGGCGTGAGAACGTGAAACGACGCGCATTGCGTGCCGGCATCGGTTCGATCGGCGCCGTGGCCCTCGTCGCCTCGCTGGCCATCACCGCAGCGGGAAGCGCGGGCACCGCAGCCACCGCATCGGCGGACGAGCTGGTGCAAGCCATCAAGCCACCGAAAGTGCCGAACGCCGCAGCGATCAAGAAGAAGTTCGGCGGACGGAGCATCACCTTCCTCGGCGACGGGCCCGTTGGCAAGTCGCACACCCGCGACCAGCAGCTCGTTGCCAAGTTCTCCAAGGACACGGGCATCAAGGTCAAGCTCGTGCCTCACCCGGCCGACTCCACCGCTTCGTATTCCCAGCTGGCGCGGACGTTCTCGTCGAACTCTTCCGCATTCGACGTGGTGATGATCGACGTCATCTGGACCGGCGCCTTTGCGCCGTACCTCTACAACCTCAAGAAGGTCATGGCGAAGGACGCCGCGAGGCACTCGAAGGGCATCATCCTCAACAACACCGTCCGCGGAAAGCTCGTCGCGATGCCGTGGTTCGGTGACTTCGGGATCCTCTACTTCCGCAAGGACCTGCTCACGAAGTACGGGTACTCGACGCCGCCGAAGACGTGGGCCCAACTCGGCACGATGGCCCAGAAGATCCAGGACGGCGAGCGGGCGAACAACCCGAACTTCTACGGATACGTGTACCAGGGCAACGCCTACGAGGGACTGACGTGTGACGCGCTCGAGTGGCTCGCGTCGACCGGTGGTGGACAGTTCATCGACGGCGGCAAGGTAACGATCGACAACCCGCGGGCGGCCGCGATCCTGAACCTCCAGCGAAGCTGGGTCGGGCAGATCACGCCCCGCGGCGTGACGACGTACCAGGAAGGCGAATCCGAGAAGGCCTTCACCGCCGGCAACGCTGCCTTCATGCGTAACTGGCCGTACGCGTACGCCATCGGCCAGGATGGCCCCATCAAGGGCAAATTCGACGTCACGACGCTCCCGCGGACCGGCTCCAACGCGCCCGTCGGCACCGTCGGGGGCTGGCAGCTCGCAGTCTCGAGCTTCTCGAAGCAGCCTCTGGCTGCCGTCGAGCTCGTGCGCTACCTGACCAGCCCGGGGGTCGAGCGGTACAACGCGATCTTCAACAGCAACGTGCCGACCATTCCGAGCGTCGCGGCCCTCCCGGCCGTGCGCAAGGTCAACCCCTGGCTCAAGCCCGAGATCGCAAACGTGAAGCGGGTTACGCGCCCCTCACGCTTCCTGGGCACGAAGTACAACCAGGGCTCGCAGATCATCTTCCAGGGCATCAACCAGATCCTCAACGGGCAGGACGCGACCAGCGTATTGCCCGGGGTGGCTCAGCGGCTGGAGCGGGCCCTGCCGTAGCAGGAGCTATCGAGAGACCCTGAGGGAGACAGGACGATCGGAGAAGATGGGGGCCACGCGCCCCCATCTTCGCTTTCGCAGGAGGACGAAACGATGAGCGCCACCCAGCCCACCGCCACCGGCCCGGCGCGGCGGCCGAGACGCCGCCGGTCGACACGGCTCCGGCGTCGGCAGACGTGGCTGGCGTGGCTGATGCTCACGCCCGCGCTCGTCGTCATGGCCTTCATCGCCTTCTATCCGCTCGGCCAGACGGTCTATGACAGCTTCACCGACCGCCAGTTCCTCGCCGGTCTCGAGCCGACCAGGTGGGTCGGTCTCGAGAACTACCGCGAGCTGATCGACGACACGATCTTCCGCGACGCGGTCGTCGTGACCGTGAAGTTCACGGTGATCACGGTCTCGATCGAGCTCTTGCTGGGCATGATCATCGCGCTCGTCGTCAACTCCGGCTTCAAGGGCCGCGGCGTGATGCGGGCAGTCATGCTCGTGCCCTGGGCGATACCGACCGTGGTCGCCGCACAGATGTGGAAGTGGATGTACGACGACGTCTTCGGCGTCGTCAACGACTCCTTCATCCGCCTCAACATCATCGACCGTCCCGTGGCCTGGATCTCGGAGCAGCCGCTCGCCGCGGTCGCGGCCGTCGACATCTGGAAGACGACGCCCTTCGTCGCCCTCCTGCTGCTGGCCGGCCTGCAGGTGATCCCGAGCGAGCTGTACGAGGCGGCGGACGTGGACGGCGCCAGCAAGTGGCACCAGTTCTGGCGGATCAC
Source organism: uncultured Actinomycetes bacterium (assembly GCA_963704335.1). GTDB lineage: Bacteria > Actinomycetota > Thermoleophilia > Gaiellales > Gaiellaceae > PALSA-612. The sequence continues at coordinate 1,860,118 of OY969889.1, read as the reverse complement.
GCTCCCGCTGCTCGTACCCGCCATCCTCGTGACGCTCATCTTCCGCACGCTGGACGCCCTGCGCGTCTTCGACGTCTTCTACGTGTTCTTCGGAGCGCGCGCCGACACGCAGACGATGGCGATCTACAACCAGAACACCATCGTCGCCTTCGGCGACGTCGGCTACGGCGCCGCGATCAGCGTCGGCATCTTCCTGATCATCGGCCTCTTCGTCGTCATCTACGCGACCTTCATGCGGGTGCAGCAGCAATGAGCGTGGCTCGCCTTCGCTCGCTCCCAGGCCGGAGGACGGCCAATGAGCGTCGTCGCCGAGCGGGACGCTCGCGCACAGGCGCTGGTCAAGCGCAAGCGCCGGGAGCGCCGCCGGCTCAAGCGTGTGGCGCGACGCATTCCGTTCTACGTGTTGATCGGGGCGATCTTCGTCTACGCCCTCTTCCCGTTTTACTGGGCACTTCGCTCCGCCTTCACCAAGGAGAGCGAGCTCTTCAAGACGCCTGTGGAGTACATCCCGCGGAACCCGACGGTGGAGAACTTCGAGAACGTCTTCACGAGCGACTTCTTCATGCGCGCGCTCCTGAACTCGACGATCGTGGCCGGCGCAGTCACGCTGATCGCCCTCGCCTTGGGCGCCCTGGCGGGCTACGCGCTCGGGAGATTCCATTTCCGCGGCCGCTCGGCTGTGCTCTACGTGATGCTCGGAATGACGATCTTCCCGCAGATCGCGATCCTCGGAGCGCTGTACACGATGATCAACCGCTTCCAGCTGTACGACAGCCTGCGGGCGCTCGTGCTCAGCTACATGATCCTCGTGCTCCCGTTCACGGTGTGGGTGCTCACGAGCTTCATGCGGGCACTGCCGCGCGATCTCGAGGAGGCGGCGTACGTCGACGGCGCCTCTCCGCTCCAGACCTTCTGGTACGTCATGCTGCCGCTCGTCGCGCCGGGCCTCGTAACGGCGGGCTTGCTCGCGTTCATAGCGGCCTGGAACGAGTTCCTATTTGCCCTCTCCTTCACGCAGACACCCGAGCGGTACACCGTCCCGGTCGCCATCACGAGCTTCACTGGAGAGTCGGGGAGCGCGTTCGATGAGCCGTGGGGTCAGATCATGGCGGCGACGGTCATCGTGACCGTCCCCCTCATCGTGCTCACGCTCGTGTTGCAGCGGCGGATCCTCGCCGGCCTCACCGCCGGCGCCGTCAAGGGCTAGCCCGGCTAGACGGCGTCTCTGGACTCCGGGTCAAAGAAGTAGAGGCGGCTCGTGTCCACGGCCAGCTCGATCTCGCTGCCCTCCCTGATCCTGCTGCGGGGATCGACGCGGGCGATGAGCCGTGCGCGTCCTTCCTCCGAGCCGGGTGGAGAGGCGCCGAGAGTTGGATCGTCGTCGGGCGCCGTACCCGCGACGAGGACAGGCGCTGAGACGGTGAAGTGCACGAGCACCTCGGCTCCGAGCGGCTCCGTGAGATCACAGGTTGTCCGAATGCGCCTGTCCGGAGGCGTATCCGGCTGGAGCGCGGCGTCCTCGATGTGCTCGGGGCGCATCCCGAGCAGAACGGTGCGGCCGACGTAGTTCTCCAGGCTCGGCCGGGCGCCGACGACGGCGTCGTCGATGGCGAGACGGTGCTCGCCGAAGCTCACGGACAGGTCGCCATTCTCCCGCGCCAGCTCGGCCTCGACCAGGTTGATCGACGGCGAGCCGATGAAGCCGGCCACGAACTCGTTCACCGGTCGCTCGTAGAGCGCCTGTGGAGGTGCAACCTGCTGCAGCTTCCCGTCCAGCATGACCGCCACCCGGTCGCCCAGCGTCATCGCCTCGACCTGGTCGTGGGTGACGTAGAGCGTCGTCACGCGCAGACGGCGCTGCAGGTCGTGGATCTCTGCCCGCATCTGCACGCGGAGCTTCGCGTCGAGGTTCGACAGCGGCTCGTCCATGAGAAACGCCTGTGGCTCACGCACGATCGCACGGCCCATCGCTACGCGCTGCCGCTGACCGCCCGACAGCGCGCGCGGCTTCTTGTCGAGGAACTCGCCGATCTCGAGGAGCTCGGCTGCACGGCGCACCCGCTCTTTGACCTCGGACTTCGGCAGCTTGCGGAACCGCAGGCCGAACGCGAGGTTCTGTTCCACGGACATGTGTGGGTAGAGCGCGTAGTTCTGGAAGACCATGGCGATGTCGCGTTCCTTCGGCGTCAGCTCGTTGACCACTTGCTCCCCGATGCGGATCTCGCCGTCCGTGATCTCCTCGAGCCCCGCGAGCATGCGCAGGGCCGTTGTCTTGCCGCAGCCAGACGGACCTACGATGACCAGGAGCTCGGCGTCCTCGATGACGAGGTCGAGCTCTTCCACGGCCAGGGTGCCGTCGTCATAGACCTTCGTCACCTGGTCGAACGCGATCTCGGGCACGCACGCTCCTTCCCGACTGCGGTCACGCTCCTGCAATGGTTACATGCGACGTGAGCGGAGCGTGGTGGCGCGAGGGCGTCTTCTATCAGGTGTATCCCCGGTCGTTCGCCGATGCAAACGGCGACGGCGTCGGTGACCTCGCCGGGCTGACGGCCAAGCTCGACTACTTGCAGTGGCTCGGCGTAACAGCCGTCTGGCTCAACCCCATCAATCCGTCACCCAACGTGGACTGGGGCTACGACGTCGCCGACTACACGGGCGTCCATCCCGACCTCGGCACGGTCGAGGACCTGGACCGGCTGGTGGCCGAAGCACAGGAGCGCGACCTCCGCGTGCTGCTCGACCTCGTCCCGAACCACACCTCCGACCAGCATCCCTGGTTTCGGGAGCGGCCTGACTTCTACGTCTGGGCCGACGAGGTTCCGAACAACTGGCAGGCGATCTTCGGCGGCGGGTCGGCCTGGGAGCTCGACGCCACGCGTGCGCGGTACTACCTGCACAACTTCGCCAAGGAGCAGCCGGACCTCGACTGGTGGAACCCAGACGTGCGCGCCGAGTTCGAGCGGATCCTCCGTTTCTGGCTCGAGCGCGGCGTTGCGGGTTTCCGGATCGACGTTGCACACGGGCTCTTCAAGGACCGCCTGCTGCGCGACGACGACGGGGACGAGCGCAATCGCTCCATGAACCGGCCCGAGACGCACGAGATTTATCGCCACTGGCGCGGTTTGGCCGACTCCTTCGAGCCGCCGCGCGTGCTGCTGGGAGAGGTCTACGTGCTCGACGTTCCGTCTTGGGCCGGGTACTACGGCTCGGGGTCGAACGAGCTGAACCTCGCCTTCAACTTCGCGCTCGCGCACGCTGACCTCGATGCCGAGCAGATGCGCGACGTCGTCGCTCGCACGGAGGATGCGCTACCGCCAGAGGCCTGGCCCTGCTGGATCGGGTCCAACCACGACGTGGGCCGCCTCACGACCAGGTGGTGCGACGGTGACGAGCGGCTCGCGCGCTGCGCGCTGCTGATACTCGTCGCGCTCCGCGGCGCTCCGTCGCTCTATTACGGAGACGAGCTCGCCCTGCGCCGCCGGCAACGTCCCGCCGGATCGAATCCGCGATGTCGCGGAGCCGTCGCGCGATCCCTGCCGGACGCCGATGCCCTGGACCCGGGAAGGCGGCTGGAACGATCCGTGGCTGCCGCTCGAGGACATCAGCCGTAACGTCGAGGATCAGCGCGCGGACCCCGACTCCACGCTGCACTTCACGCGAGACCTGATCGCCATGCGCAAGCAGTTGGACGACCTCCGCTCGGGCTCGTATGTGGAGCTTCACTCCCCGTCGGGGACGTGGGCCTGGCGGCGAGGTGACGGGACCGTCGTCGCGATCAACCTCGGCGACAGCACGTCGGAGATCGAGGGCATCGACGGCTCGATCGCGCTGGCCACTCGCCGAGAGCGCGAGGGAGAGACCGTCGAGCGGACACTTCGGCTCGAGCCCGCCGAAGGCGTCATCATCACGTAGATGGCCAACACGTACGACTTCACGGGGCGGGTCGCGCTCGTCACGGGCGGCGCGAGCGGGATCGGAGCAGCGGTAGCCGAGCGGCTCAGCGGTGACGGCGCACAAGTCGTCACGTTCGACGCTTCCCCGGCGGCGGACATCCAGGGAGACGTGACTCGCTCGAGCGATCTCGAGGACGCATCAAAGCGGGTCGAGGAGCAGCACGGGCGGCTCGACATCCTCGTCAACTCGGCGGGCATCCCAGGGGAGTCGCTACGCACCGTCGACGTCACGGACGAGGAGTGGAATCGTGTGCTGTCGATCAACGCGACCGGCTCGTTCTACGCATGTCGGGCAGTGCTGCCCGGCATGATCGAGCGCGGTTACGGACGGATCGTGCTCGTCGCCTCCATCGCCGGCAAGGAGGGGAACCCGATGGCCGGCGCCTATTCCGCGTCCAAGGCGGCCGTGATCGGAATGACCAAGGCGATCGGCAAGGACGTGGCCGGAACGGGCGTGCTCGTCAACTGCATAGCCCCGGCGGTCATCGAGACGCCGATCCTCGAAGGGCTCTCACAGCACCACATCGACTACATGGTGGAGCGCATCCCCCTGGGCCGGGTCGGTAGAGCGGACGAGGTCGCCGCGCTCGTCGCGTGGCTCGCCAGCGAGGAATGCTCGTTCTCGACGGGCGCCACCTACGACATCTCGGGCGGCCGCGCGGTCTACTAGGTCGGCCAGGCCGCCCTGAATCAGCGGTAGCGGTAGACGATCCTGCCGCGTTCGAGATCGTAGGCCGACAGCTCGACCTTGATGCGATCGCCGGGCAGGATGCGAATGCGGTGCCGGCGCATCTTGCCGGCGGTGTAACCGAGGGTCTCGTGGCCGTTGTCGAGCTTGATCCGGTACATGCCGTTCCGGAGCGCTTCGACCACCTCGCCCTCCATGTCGATCTTTTCTTCCTTCTCGGCGATAGCCGTGCTCCTTTCTGTCCTTGAACAGCATAAAGGCGGCGGCGGGCTCGGAAGCACCGCCGCCGCCTTCGTTTTGGCGGGTTAGCCGCGGATCTCGACGACGTTCGTCGCCTGGGGACCCTTGGGGCCCTCGGCGGCCTCGTACTCCACCGTCGCACCCTCGGACAGCGTCTTGAAGCCGCTGCCTGCGATGCCGGTGTGGTGCACGAACAGATCGTCGCCGCCCTCGGACGGCGTGATGAAGCCGTAACCCTTGGCGTCGTTGAACCACTTCACGGTTCCGGTTGCCATATGTAAAACACCTCCCTTGCGTACTCATGAACGTGTAAGGGAGGCGATGACGCAACCGATACTCGTTCTGATTCCGAGCGAAGCGTAGCGAATAGGCGCGGCTCCCGGCGTGCAAATACGATGCTCTGGATGGTTGCCGGAAATCGTTACGTACGTTTCGCCGGGCTGGACGGGAAGCCGCAGCGAGCCGCGGTCGAGGATCTGCCCGTCGAGCCCCTCGACGGAGAGTCGCTCGAGCTGCCCCTGCCGTACCGCCTGCTGGCGCCCGTCGAGCCGCCCGAGGTCTGGGGCGCAGGCGTCACGTATCTCCGCAGCCGAGACGCCAGGGTCGAGGAGTCCGAGGCGAAGGACCTCTACACCCTCGTCTACGACGCCGACCGTCCCGAGCTCTTCCTCAAGGACGCAGCCGCCCGGCGAACGGTCGGACCGGGCGAAGCGATCGCTGTCCGCTCCGACTCGGCCTGGACCGTGCCAGAGCCCGAGATCGGGCTCGTGCTCGGCGAGGCCGGGGAGATCACGGGCGCGACGATCGGCAACGACGTGTCGTCGCGCTCGATCGAAGGCACGAACCCGCTGTACCTGCCGCAGGCCAAGATCTACGCCGGCGCGTGCGCGCTGGGCCCGGCTGTGCTCGAGCCCGACGACTGGTCGCAGCCGTTCGCGATCGAGATGCGGATCCTCTCCACCGACGGCCGCGAGCTCTACGCGGGAGAGACAGCGACCGACCAGATGCGCCGCACGTTCGAGGAGCTGGCAGCGTGGCTCGTCCGGGAGAACCCGGTGCCGCCAGGCAGCGTGCTGCTCACAGGCACGGGCCTCGTACCCCCGGCCGACTTCACACTCGAGCCCGGCCACGTCGTCGAGATCCGCGTCCCCGGCATCGGACTGCTTAGGAACCCCGTCGTCTCTGCAGCCAGTCTCGTAAGCGAGCCCGCAAGGAGTGAAGCCCATGTCTGAGGTCCTGGAAGCGCCGGCCCGGCCGGCATTCGCGAACTTCGTAGGAGGCACGTGGGAAGAGAGCGCCTCCGGCGAGACGTACGAAAAGCACGGGCCCTGGCGTCCGTCGGAGCCGATCGGCGCGTTTCCCGCGTCTGGAGAGGCCGACGTCGACCGCGCGGTTGCCGCGGCGAAGGACGCATTCGGAGCCTGGGCCGCGTTGCCCGCGGCGCAGCGCGGCGCAGTGCTCTCCCGCGCGGCCGACGCGGTCGACCGTCGCGTCGAGCAGATCGCGCAGGACATGACGCTCGAGATGGGGAAGCCCATCCGGGAGGCCCGCCTCGAAGCGGCGCGGATGGGGCAGATCCTCCGCTTCTTCGCGGGCGAGGGCTATCGCTCGACAGGCGAGCGCTTCGAGCAGGCGGCGACGGGTAGCGTCGTCTACACGACGCGCCGCCCACTCGGAGTGGTTGCGCTGATCACGCCGTGGAACTTCCCGGCAGCTATTCCGGCCTGGAAGGCGGCACCGGCGCTCGCGTACGGGAACACCGTCGTCATGAAGCTTGCGCAGGAAGCGCCGCTGACCGGACTCCACCTGGCCGCGTGCTTCGAGGAGGCCGACTGCCCGGCCGGTGTCTTCAACATCGTCATCGGCCGTGGCTCGGCCGTCGGCACGCCGCTGGTGGCACACCCCGACGTGCGGGCGATCTCGTTCACCGGGTCCGTGCCGGTGGGCGAGCAGGTGCGCGGTGAGGCAACCGCGCTCGGCAAGCGCGTCCAGCTCGAGCTCGGAGGCCACAACCCCGCAATCGTCACGGCCGACGCCGACCTCGATCGAGCCGCGGAGCTCGTCTACGCCGGCGCCTTCTGGTCTGCCGGCCAGAAGTGCACCGCCACCCGTCGCGTCTACGTGGAGGACTCTGTCTACGACGACCTCAAGCAGCGACTGCTGGCGAGGATGGAGCGCGGCGCCGTGGGGGACCCGACCGATCCGGAGACGGAGGTGGGGCCGATCGTCAACGAGAGCCAGTTCACGGAGGTGCTCGAAGGCATCGAGCGCGGCAAGGCCGACGGCGGGCAGCTGCTGGCGGGCGGCGAGCGGCTCGACCCCGACGCCTACCTGCTCGCACCGGCACTGTTCGAGGGTCTGTCGGACGACGCGTTTCTCTCGTGCGAGGAGGTCTTCGGGCCGGTCACGTCCCTCTACCGCTTCACCGATCTCGACGAGGCGCTGACGCGAGCCAACGCGGTGCGTTTCGGGCTCTCGGCCGCCATCTTTACGTCGAGCCTCGCATCGGCGAGGAAGTTCGCCGAGACGATCGACGCCGGGATCGTGCGCATCAACGGCCAGACGGCGGGCGCGGATGTCCACGTTCCCTTCGGCGGCATCAAGGGCTCCGGCTTCGGCCCGCACGAGCAGGGTCGTTCGGCGCTCGAGTTCTACACCGACGTCGTCACCGTCTACGAAGACGTCTGAGGTGTCGGACACGTTCCTGGTCACAGGGGCGCTCGGCTGCCTCGGCGCCTGGACCTGCAGTGTGCTCGCCGAAGAAGGGACGGACGTCGTCGGATTCGACGTCGGCGACGATCCTGCCCGGCTTCAGCTCGTGATGGAGCCCGGCGCGCTCGAGCGGGTGAAGCTCGTCCGCGGCGACATCGCGGACTTCGCCCAGGTCGACCGCGCGATAGAGGAGCACGGCATCACGCATGTCGTCCACCTCGCAGCGCTGCAGGTTCCGTTCTGCAGGGCCGACCCGGTTCGTGGCGCCCGCGTCAACGTGGTCGGCACCGTGTGCGTGTTCGAGGCAGTCAAGCAACGCCAGCTCGGGACGCCGGTCGCCTACGCCAGCTCGGCGGCGGTCTACGACCGGTCGGGTGAGATGGCGCCGACGACGATCTACGGCGTCTACAAGGCGGCGAACGAGGACACGGCGCGGATCTACTGGGAGGAGGGCGGCGTGCCCAGCGTCGGGCTGCGCCCGTTCTGCGTGTACGGGCCGGGACGTGACCAGGGGTTGACCGCCGAGCCCACGCACGCGATGCGGGCGGCGGCCCAGGGCGAGCCGTACCTCATCACCTTCGGCGGCCGCACGGAACTGCATTACGCGCCCGACGTGGCGCGGGCGCTGGTCCTTGCGGCGCGCAGCCCGGGCGGCTCGGCCGACGTATACGACATGCCCGGCGAGCCCGTGCACATGAGCGAGGTGGTGAGCGCCATCGAGGCGGCGGCGCCCGGAGCCGACGTCACGCACGGGGACGAGCCGCTCCCGTTCCCGGACGAGCTCCCCGGCCGGCGTTTTTCAGCTCCGGTGACGCCGCTCGCGGACGGGATCGCCGAGACGATCGAGCGCTTCCGTCGCTTGACGCGCCCCGCTATCCCTGCTTGAGTCGCCCGATGGAGGCGACCCAACAGCCCGCAGCGATGGAACCGTCGGCCGGGAGCGGCCGACCGCTCGGGAAGCCGCGCGGCGTCGGCTTCGGCATCTTCCTGTTCATCATCACGTTCAGCTTCTACGGCTGGTACTGGGCGTACAAGACCCAGGAGGAGCTGAAGCAGCACACCGGCGAGGGTCTCGGCGGAGTCGTCGGCCTCGTCGTCTGGATCCTCCTTTCCGCCGTGACCGGGTACACGATCCCGTCGGAGATCGGGAACATGTACGCGCAGGACGGCCGTGAGAAGCCGATGACGGGGTGGACCGGGCTCTGGTACTTCCCTGGGCTCCTCCTCATCATTCCCGGCATCGTGTGGTTCGTGAAGGTTCAGGGGGCGCTGAACCGCTACTGGGAGTCCAAGGGCGCGACCGCTTAGCCGCGCCGGAACGGAGGTTCTTTTCGATGGTAGGACGAAACCGCAACCCACTGGTCGTGCTGTTGCTCTCGATCGTGACGCTCGGCATCTACCTGCTGTACTGGATCTACATCACCTTCGCGGAGGTACGTGCAGCTCGCGGAGGCAAGGGCACGAGCGGCATCGTCGGGCTGTTGCTGGCGCTGATCCCCGTCTCGATCTTCCTGTTGCCGTCGCACGTCGGCGACATGTACGCCGAGGATGGCAAGACGAAGCCGATCACCGGCTACGCCGGCCTGTGGGCGCTGATTCCGCTCGTGGGCGGCATCGTGTGGCTGTTCAAGGTGCAGAACCGCCTCAACGAGTTCTGGGCGATGGCTGGCGCAGGGAGCGAGGAGGCCGCACCCGCGGCTGAGCCCGTTCCCGCAGCCGAGCCGGCTCCCGCAGCTGAGCCCGCGCCGCCGGCTCCGGACGAGACGGCCTAGTCCAGAGTCTCGTAGAAGGCGCGCTCGCGGCTCTCGAGCAGCGGGAAGGCTTCGCCTACCGCGAGCTTCTGGAAGTGCTCCGACGCGCCGTGCGCCTCGAATGCGGCCTGGTCGTCGTAGATCTCGAAGATGAGGAACGCCCGCGGATTCTCCGGGTCGCGGCATCCCTGGTAGAACCGGCAGCCGGGCTCCTGCCGGGACGCCTCGGCGAGCTGGGCGAGGAGCTCCGCGAAGCGGTCGTCCTCTCCCTCTTTCGCTGTGGACCGGACAGCCAGCACAAATGCCATGCCTAGCCTCCTCGTACGGGGTTGGTGAGTGCTCCGAGGCCGTCGATCTCGATGGTGATCTCGTCGCCGGGCTTGAGCAGCACCGGTGGGTCGCGGAAGACGCCGACGCCCGCCGGTGTGCCGGTGAGGATGAGGTCGCCCGGCTCGAGGGTGATCGCCTCGCTGACGAAGGCGACGATCTCGGCGACACCGAAGACCATGTTGGCCGTCGTCGACTCCTGCATCACCTGGCCGTTGAGGATGGCCCGGATGCCGAGCGCCTGCGGATCGGGAACGTCGGAGGCAGGCACGAGCGCAGGCCCGACGGGGCAGAACGTGTCGAGCGACTTGCCGCGCACCCACTGGCCGTCCGCGAACTGGAGGTCGCGCGCTGAGACGTCATTCGCGCAGACGTAGCCGGCGACGGCCTCGAGCGCATTCTCGACCGTGACCCGGCTCGCGCGGCTGCCGATGACCACACCGAGCTCGGCCTCGTAGTCCACACGCTCGGTGATGGACGGGACGACGATCGGCTCGCCCGGTCCGATCAGTGTGTTCGGCCACTTCGCGAACAGCAGCGGCCGCTCGGGCAGGTCGACGCCCTGCTCCTCGGCATGGTCGGAGTAGTTGAGGCCGACGCAGATGATCTTCTGGGGACGCTCGATGGGCAGCACGCAAGTACGAGCCTAATTGGAACCGGCTCCTCGCTTCGGGTGTACTGACAGCGTGCGCTCAGCCGTTGCCCTGCTCCTCCTCGTCTTGCTCCCGGCCACGGCCGGAGCCGGCGGCGTGCCGGCCTTGCCGGCTGGAGCCGCCATGGAGGTGGAGCGGGCAGCGCACACTGCGACGCTGCTGGCCGACGGCCGCGTGCTCGTCACCGGCGGCATCCGAGCCGGGGAAGCCAGGCTCGCGAGCGCCGAGTTGTACGACCCGCAGCAGCGCGGCTTCGTCCCGACCGGAGAGATGACGAGCCCGCGCGTCTCTCATACAGCGACGCTGTTGCGCGACGGCCGCGTGCTGATCGCGGGAGGCTGGGGTGCAGCTGGACAGGTGCGGACGGCAGAGGTCTACGACCCGGCGAGCGGGCGCTTCGCCCGCGTGGGATCGCTGACAGAGCCGCGCGCCGGCCACACGGCGACCCTGTTGCGCGACGGCCGTGTGCTGATCGCGGGCGGAGGCGGCCTCAATACCGGCACCAGCCTGCGAACCGCGGAGCTCTACGATCCGAAGACGGGCAAGTTCTCTCGTACGGCGTCGATGCGCTCGGCGCGCGTCGGCCATACGGCGACGCGCCTGCGGGACGACCGAGTCCTCCTTACCGGCGGCAGCGCGAACGGAAGCGTGGTTCGCTCGGCCGAGCTCTACGAGCCGCAAAGGGGCCGCTTTTCGCCCACGGGCCCGCTGACGATCCGCCGGCACAAGCACGCCGCCGCGCTCCTCCCCAACGGCCGCGTGCTCGTGCTCGGGGGCTCGGACGAGCGCGACTGGCGTGGGCGCTATCGCACGGCGGAGCTGTTCGATTCGCGCACGGGCCGGTTCTCTCGCACGGGGCTGCTGTCACAGGCGCGGTTCAAGCTGCCCGACGCCGTCGTAGCCCTGTCATCGGGCGTCGTGCTCGTCGCCGGTGGGGCGTCAGTGGTGGAACGGTTCGCACAGGGTCGGTTCCTCCCGGTCGCCCGACTCGACGCCGCACGGTATTACTCGACGACCACGCAACTGCAAGACGGCTCGGTGCTCGTCGTCGGCGGCTACGACGAGTCGATCACGCCGACCCCGCGCAGCTTCCTCTACCGGCCCTGAATCACTACGTGAACCTCGCCGGGGCCGTGCACGCCCACGGTGAGCAGCTGCTCGATGTCGGCGCTGCGGCTCGGTCCCGTGACAATGGCCAGCGAGCTCGGCAGGTCGTCGCCGACGACGGCGAACAGCTCCTCCAGCCCCGCGAGGATGACCTCCTCCGCGACGAGCGTCATGTGAACGTCCGGCAGCAGCGACGCGGCTCGCGGTTCCTCCGGCGAGGCCGCGAGCACGACGCTGCCCGTGTCGGCCAGGGCGTAGGAGGCCCGCGAAACGCCCGCGCCGGCGATCTCGGGCGCGTCCCCGTGATGGACGACGAAGCCGGCGATCTCCGCGTTCGCCGCGAATTGGTCGACAAGGCTCATCGACGGTCCCTGTAGCGCGGCCCGAGCTTCGGCAGCTTCCTGCCCTTCGCCCAGGCTCGCCCGGGCCCGACGAGCCCGGCGAACGGCCCGCCGAGCCTCGCCAGGCGCGTCGTGAGCCGGTAGCCCGTCGGCGACGACCACGCGTACGACCAGAGCCGGAACGAAAGCCGCTCGTGGAGCGGCGCGACACCCTGCTCCACGAGGTCGCGGCGCAGCTCCAGCAGCAGCTCGTGCAGCGGGATCTTCACGGGGCACGCGTCGGTGCAGGCGCCGCACAGCGACGACGCATGCGGCAGATCCGGGGCCTGGTCGAGACCGGCCAGCAGCGGAACGAGCACGGCGCCCATCGGCCCCGAGTACACAGGCCCGTACGCGGCGCCGCCCGTCTTCCGATACACCGGGCACACGTTCAGGCACGCGCCGCAGCGGATGCATGCGAGCATCTCGTGATAGCGACCGCCGGCGAGCTTCGACCGGCCGTTGTCGAGGATCACGACGTGCAGCTCGTCCGGCCCGTCCTGTTCGCCCTCCCTGCGCGGCCCGGTGATGAGAGTCGTGTACGTGGTCAGGCGCTGCCCCGTACCGCTTCGTGCGAGCAGCCGTAGCATCACGGACAGATCGCTGAGCGATGCGACGAGCCGCTCCATCCCGATGAGCGCGACGTGAACGCGCGGCAGGCTGGACACGAGCCGCCCGTTGCCCTCGTTCGTGACGAGCACGATCGAGCCCGTGTCGCAGACGCCGAAGTTCGCTCCGGTGATGCCGACATCGGCCGCGTGAAACGTCTCCCGTAGCTGCCGCCGCGCGGCCTTCGTCAGCTCCGCGAGGTCGGCGGCCACCGGCTTACCGTCGACGCGCGACAACAGCTCGGCGACGTCCTCCTTCGTCTTCTCGATCGCGGGCGCGACGATGTGCACCGGATGCTCTCCGGCGAGCTGGAGGATGTATTCGCCGAGGTCGGTTTCCACCGGTCGTACCCCGGCCGCTTCGAGCGCCTCGTTGAGGCCGATCTCCTCCGTCGCCATCGACTTCGACTTCGCCGCCAGCTTCGCGCCGGCGTTCCGGCAGACGTCGACGATGTACGCGTTGGCGTCCGCCGCTGTCGCGGCGACGAACGTCTTGCCGCCCCGCGACTCGACTGCCTCTCGGAAACGCCCGACGTTCGCATCGAGGTCGTCGATCACTCGCATTCGCGCCTCGTGCGCCCGGTCGCGGAAATCCTCGGTCCCGCCAAGCGCGTCCCAGGCGTGCAGCCGTTCGTTCATGAGCCGGCTCGTCGAGAGATCGAGCGCTGCGCCGACGCGCTGATCGGCGAGCTTCAGCCGCGCGATCTCCCTGAAGGTGCTGCCCTCGGGCCGCGTGACGCCGCTCACGCGTCGATTCCTCTCGCAAGCGCAGTGGCCAGATGGACGACGCGGACGTCGCGACGTTCGTGCTCGGCGCGCCCGCGCAGGTGCATCAGGCAGCCCGGGTCGGCTGTGACGAGCGCGTCAGCCTCCGCCGCGCCGCCGAGCTTCTCGTCGGCCATGGCCAGCGAGACCTCGGGCTGACGCACCGAGAACGTGCCGCCGAAGCCGCAGCAGAGATCCGGACGCGGCAACGGGATGAGCTCCGCACCAGAGCGCTCCAGCAGGCGGCGGGGCGCGTCGGCGATCCGGAGCTCACGCAGCATGTGGCACGAGTCGTGGTAGGCGATTCGCTTGCTCTCGTTCGTGCGGGCTACCGATGCCCCACGGTCGTCGAGAAACGCCGAGAGCTCCCAGACGTCGAACGGCTCCACGCCGAGCAGCTCGGGTAGGTAGTGGGAGGCCATGGTCGCGCACGATCCGGATGGGCAGACGATCGGCACGTCACGCAAAAACGCCTTGGCGAACGTGCGGGCCACCCGGCGGGCAGCGCCGCGATGGCCGGAGTTGAACGCCGGCTGCCCGCAGCAGACCTGCGCGGCAGGGAAGTCCACCTGGAACCCGGCTCCGTCCAGAAGCAACGCGGCGTCGGCGGCTGCGTCCGGAAACAGCAGGTCGCCGAGGCAGGTCGCGAAGAGCTGCACACGCTCCATGCATGAGACTCTAAGGACTGTGTCTGCCAGCCCACTCGAACGCGCACCGTCGGCGCTCACGAACCGCGGCTCCGTCTACCTCAAGCGGGAGGACGTCCACGAGCTGGGCGCCTTCAAGTGGCGCGGTGCGCTGCCTGCGCTCGAGCGGTACCGCCGCGACGGCGCGGCCGGCGTTGTGACCGCCTCCACCGGCAACCACGGCGCCGCCACGGCCTGGGCCGCGGAGCAGCTCGGGCTCTCGGCGATCGTGTACGTGCCCGAGGGCTCGAGCCGGACGAAGCTCGAGAAGCTCGCGGTCTTCGGGGCAGAGCTCGTCGAAACCGGCGTCGATCTCGACGAGGCAAAGGAGCAGGCGATCGACCGCGCGACGGACGCGGGCTTCCCTTTCTTCGAGGACGGCGCCGAACCGGCGCAACTCGACGGCTACGCGGCGATCGGCGACGAGATCCTCGAACAGCTCGACGAAGAGCCTGCCGCCGTCGTCGTGCCGGTCGGCAACGGCGCGCTGCTGGCGGGCGTCGGTCGCGCGCTCGGCGCCAACTCCTCCGAAACGCGTCGCATCGGCGTCGTCTCGGCCGGCGCGCCGGTCATGGCGTGGTCGTGGCGTGCGGGCCGGGCGGTCGAGTGCGACGTCTGCGACACGATCGCGGACGGGCTCGCGGTGCGTGTGGCGATTCCCGGCGCCGTCGACTGGCTGCTGGAGGCGGCAGACGACATGCTCGAAGTGTCGGAGAGCGAGATCGCTGCGGCCGTCGTCGCGTTCGACGATGCCGGCATCCGCGCCGAAGCGGCCGCGGCAGCAGCGCTCGCCGCCCTCCCCCACATCGACGCCGACGGCCCGATCGTGCTCGTCGTCACCGGGCGCAACATCGATGACGAATTGCTGGCCCGCTGCCGCGCCGGCTAGACGAGCAGCGGCCGCAGGACGTTTCGGGAGAGGAGGAAGCCGCGCTTTACGAGCTCCTCCGTGGCCTCGAAGCTGCGGTCCTCGTGCTCGATAGAGACCACGAAGTCGTAGCCCACCGCGTACAGCGCCGCGATGAAGCGATCCCACCGCACTTCGCCGAGCCCTGGCAGCCGCGGTACCTGCCAGCCCATGCCGAGCGAGACGGTGCCGTGTCGGTGGAGACCGTCGCGGCGAATCTCGAGATCCTTGGCGTGGACGTGGATGATGCGCGACGCATAGTCGTAGACCACGCGCTCGTAGTCGATCTGCAGCCAGACGAGATGCGATGGATCTAGGTTGAGTCCGAAGCTCTCCGACGGGATGGCATCGAACATCTCGTCCCACGCAGCGGGCGAGTGGGCGATGTTGAGGCCGCTCGGCCACTCGTCCAAGCTGAAGATCATCGGGCAATTCTCGATGGCGATCTTCACGCCGCGCTCTTCGGCGTACTCGACGAGTGGCGGCCAGACGGTTCGGAAACGCTTGAGATTCTCGAGCAGCGGCAGCGTCTGCTCGGCGCCGGCGAACGTGCCCACGATGCCGACCTCGAGCGCGGCGGCTGCGTCGATCACCTTCTTCAGATGGGCGTTCGCCTCCTCGCGCGCGGCGTCGTCACCCGCAAGGTTGTTCGGGTAGTAGGCCAGCGAGGAGATCTCCAGGCCATGCGTCGCCATCGTCTGTCGCACCCCGTCGGGATCGAGGTCCTCCACGTCGATGTGGCACACGCCGGCGTAACGCCGGGTCGTACTCGTGGCCGCCGGCCAGCAGGCGACCTCGAGCATCTCGAATCCCGCGCTCGCCGCCCAGCCAGCCACCTCTGCGAGCGACAGCTGCGGCAGCGCCGCCGTCATCAGGCCCAGCTTCACGTCGTCACCTCCACCCATCGTTGGCCGTCACTCGACTCGACGATCGCGTCGCCGAGCGCGTTCGCGAGGTGCCCGTCGGCGAATGACGGAAAGTCCGGCTCCGCCGGCATGCCGCCTTCGGCGACGGCCGAGTAGACGGCGCGATAGAGCTCGCGGAACGTGTCCGCGTACCCCTCCGCGTGGCCGGCCGGCAATGTCGTCGTGGCCTGCGCCTCCGCCTCGAGCAGGCCGGGGTTGCGGAGCATCGTCTCGTTCGCACGGTCGCGGTGACCAAGCCACAGCTCGTCGTTCCGCTCGGCGTCCCACGCGAGCGCGCCGTCCGAGCCATCCACCTCCAACCGCAGGCTGTTCTTCCGGCCGGCGCTGACCTGCGACATGACTGCCGCACCCACGCAGCCGCCCTCCAGCCGGAACAGCAGATGGGCGATGTCCTCCGTTGTCATCTCCACATCCACGCGCTCCACGTCCCCCGCGGCGGCGAACGTCTCCGCCTCGCGGGTCGGCCGCTGCCGGACGGGCAGGGCGGTCTTCAGGTCGGCGAACACCAGCTCGATCCGCCGGCCGGTCACCCATTGTGCGAGATCCATCCAGTGCGAGCCGATGTCTGCCACCGCCCGCAGAGCGCCACCCTTCTCCGGTTCGAGGCGCCAGTTCCAGTCGGTGGGATAGAGCAGCCAGTCCTGGAGATAGCCGCCGTGGACGTTCAAGACGTCACCCAGCGCGCCCGACGCTATGAGAGCCCGCGCCTGATGGTTCATCGGATAGAAACGAAGGTTGAAGTTCGTGCAGTGGACGAGCCCGCTCCTCTGGGCGAGGTCGAGCAGCTCGGCCGACTCAACTGAAGTCGTCGCGAGGGGCTTCTCGCAAATGACGTGCTTGCCGGACGCCAGGGCATCGCGTACCTGGCCGTGATGGAGGTGGTTCGGGGTCGCTACGTGGATGACGTCGACTCGTTCGTCGGCAAGCATCGCCTCGTAGCTCTCGTACGCCGGGGCGAGCCCCTTCGCCTCCGCCACCTCGGGGGTCGACGCACAGACGCCCACGACCTCCACGCCCAGCCGTCTCAGCGCATCGACGTGCACGGCCCCGACGAAGCCGGTGCCCGCAACCGCTGCCTTCAGGTCGCCGATGCCCCGCGCCATGCACCTACTCTTTCACAGCGTCCGCGCGAGTAGAGATGATGCCGGTCAGATGACGTATCCCAAGATCGAGCTGCACGTGCACCTCGAAGGCACGCTGCGCCCTGAGACGCTCCTGGCGATCGCGGAGTGCAACGACGTCGTGCTCCCGGCGACGACTCCCGAGGGGATGAAGGACCAGTTCCGCTTCACCGACCTCGCCCACTTCATCGACGTGTGGCTGATGGTGACGTCGTGCCTGCGCACGGCCGACGACTTCCGGCGGATCACCGTCGACTATGCGGGCCAGGCCGTCGAGCACGGCGCCGTGTATGTCGAAGGCATCTTCGCCCCACTGCAGCTCGTGCGCCGCGGCGTGAGCTGGGAAGCGATCTACGAGGGCTTCTGCGACGGCATCGCCGAGGCGCGGGAGACACACGGCCTCGAGATGCGGCTGACTCCGGATTTGACGCGAAATGCGACTCCCGAGGAGATGGACGACAGCCTCCGCTACGCGATCGGCTATCGGGAGCGAGGCATCGTGGGTGTCGGGCTCGGCGCATTCGAGCTCGAGTTTCCGCCGCATCTGTACGAGGACGTCTTCCGGCGCGCCCGAGAGGGCGGCCTGGGCTCGGTCCCGCACGCGGGCGAGCTAGGCCCACCTGACGCGATCCGCGATGCCCTCCATCTCCTGCACGCCGACCGGCTGCGCCACGGCATTCGCTCCGTCGAGGATCCAGACCTCGTCCAGGAGCTCAAGGAGCGGGGAACGGTGCTCGACGTCTGTCCAGTGTCCAACGTCCGCGTAGGCGTCGTGCCCTCGCTCGAAGAGCACCCGCTCCCGGAGCTCGTGGCCGCCGGCGTGCTCTGCTCGCTCTCCACCGACGATCCGCCGATGTTCGACACCGACCTGACCGCAGAGTACGAGGCCGCCTTCTCACTCGGGCTCCACCCGAAGGTGTTCTACGAGGCGGGCGTTGCCGGTGCCCTCTGCGACGAGGCAACGAAGGCCAGGCTTGCCGCCATCGGCGAGGCGTACGCCTGGGATCAGCTGGAGCTAGACGGGCGGCAGGCGGCGCTCGGCTAGCGAAGCCTGCGCCTCCTCGTCCAGCGTCGCCACGGCCCGCTCGTACAGCGCGTACGCCTGCTCGGGGCTCTCGTCAACGGCCGTCAAGCCCGTGCGGCCGTATTCACCGAGCGCGCTCATCATGTGGAAGACGATGCCGGTCTGGCGCGACTGGTCGAAGTGAAGGCCGGTGCGCACCGCCAGGTCGAACAGGTCGTCGGCCGTCAACGCGCGATAGGCGGGGCTCTCGACGTGATCCGAGGCGACGAAGAACTTCTGCCTGCCGCTCGGCGCCGTGAAGAACCCCGTATCCGAGTCGTAGGCCCCGTCGGTGAGGAACTGGAGCGTGAGGAACGGGTGCGTCGTACCGCCCTTGCGGAGGTTGAGCTCGATTGCGTAGGGCTGCCAGCTGCCGTCGGGACTCCTGACGGCGACGAAGTCCATCGCAAAGCGGCCGATCACGCCCTCTGAGGCAAGCCGCTCGCCTACCTTCACCGACTCCCGCGTGATGGCGGTCGCATAGCCGGGATCGGCGGGAAAGATGCAGCCGAGGTAGCTCTGCCCGCTCGGGCCGCCCAGCAGCTGGTCATGCGAGGACAGCACCTCGAGCTTGCCGAGCGGCGTGATGCGCATCTGAACACTCGGGCTGCGGAACTCTTCGCCGACGATCCGCTCCTCGACCACCCCGCCGCGCTTCTCCAGCATGTCCGTGTAGTGGTCGTACGTGATCTCCGGCAACTCGAACTGAAGCTGCCGCAGCCGCTCCTCGATCTCGTCCGGGCTTGCGCCATCCCTCAGCCCGTCGAGGCTGAGCAGCGCATTGCCCTCGCCCGAGACGCCTTCGTTGAGCTTCACGATCACCTGCGGCATGCCGGGCCGCTCGGCGCGCAGGTCGCCGATCGCAGCCGCCAGCTCTGCGGTCGTGGACAGGTCTTCGCGCCCCACCGGGTGCCTCACGCCTTGCTCGGCGAACAGGCGTCGGCAGCCGGTCTTCGTTCCGTAGGGGAAGAAGCGCGGGTCGGCGCCGTACATGGGGATGCCGAGCGCAAGCGCGAGGTCGCGCTCCAGCTCCGTCGTGTTGAACGGGACGAGGTGGGCACGCGCAGGATCGGGCACGAGCCGGCGGATCTGCTCGAGCAGCCGCGGCCGCTCGAGGAGCTTCGCCGACAGCGGCCGCGACGAGCCGTCGAGCGGCGAGACAAGGTGCAGGCGCTTCCGCGCATGCGACGGGATGATGCCCGGCAGCAGGCCGAGGTAGTAGTCGACGATGCTGGGGTGTACGGCCTGCGACGTCACGTAGACCATTCGCGCGCGAGGCTGCCGCAGCAAAAGCAGCAGGAAGAGGAAACGCTCCTCGTACGACTGGAGGACCGCGGCCGGCATGTTGGGGTCTTCCAGCGTCATCGAGCAGACGACGACGATCGTCTGCTCGTCCTGCGTCATCCCCTGGATCGAGTTCCACAGCGGGACGAGCTTCTCCTGGAGCCCGTCGAAGCGGGCCTGTGCCTCCGCGGCGTCGAGGCCGAGATCCACCGGCAGGGCGTCGACGCTCACCGCGCGATCCTACAATTGCAGCGTCGCCGAAAGGAGTGACCCATGAAGGCTCCGGTCGTAGTCGCAGCGTGCGCCGCCGTCGCGGTGCTGACGTTGCCCGCCGGCGCCGCGCCGCCTCCGAAGCAGCAGATCGCGCAGTTGGAGCGGCAGGTAGCCGCACTGAAGACGCAGGTCAAGCAGCTGCGTAAGCAGAAGTCCGATTTAACGAAGCTGTCGGAGAGCGCGTGGCGTCGTGAGTTGGCACTCCGCCGCTACGCGGCAGCGCGGAGCACGTGTGCGGTGACTCAGCCGAACGGCAGCCAGCCACCCAACGGGAGCATCGGCGGCGAGCTCATCCACGGCAACGGCTCGCTCTGGGTGGCGATGCCGCCGTCGAACGTCGTCGTCACGGAGCCGAGCGCCGGTGACACGATTCAGACGAAGTTCCCGTGGTGGCGAGCAGTCACGGGAACGCTGCGCATCGAGGGTCGCCGCCTCGACGGGCCGGCATTGCCGCTAACAGCGACCGACGTGCCGGACGGCTACGGCGCCACCGGTTTCCAGGCGAGCGCCGTGACCTTCCCGACCGAAGGCTGCTGGGAGGTGACTGGCCGAGCGGGCAACGCAAGCCTGACGTTCGTGACGCTCGTACTGAAAGCGGGCTAACTCGTGAATCAGGTCTTGCGCCGCCGCGACCGACATGGCGGGCGCGGCTCACTACGGCTCGTCGGAGACCACCCGCGGCCGGAAATCGCCAGATTTCCGGCCTAACGCTGGACGCCCATGGTGATCGAGCCCGTGTAGGCGCTCCCCACCTTCTTCAACTTCAGAGTCGAGCGGCTGCC
Organism: uncultured Actinomycetes bacterium; assembly: GCA_963704335.1. Lineage (GTDB taxonomy): Bacteria > Actinomycetota > Thermoleophilia > Gaiellales > Gaiellaceae > PALSA-612. The sequence continues at coordinate 1,839,889 of OY969889.1, read as the reverse complement.
GCCGTTGCGGTAGATGGAGTCGTCGGGATTGCGCATCGAGCGCCCCGGCCGCGAGCTGTACGGCGACCGTGTGTACACCTTGTCCGTTACCGAGTCGGGGAAGTACAGCTGCCCCGTGTGCACGACGTTGCCGCCCAGCGACACCTTGACATGGATGTGCACGGTGCGGCCCTGATACCAGCCGGGATACAGCGTCTTGAAGGTCGCAACGCCCTTGGCGTCGGTCTTCTGGATGCCCCGCAGGAACGTCTTGTTGTTCGTTGCCGCATACGCGCCGACGGCGTCGCAGTGCCAGATGTCCACGGCGGCGCCCTTGATCGGCTTGCACGTCGAGACGTCGAGCACCGTCAGCTTGAGCGTCAGCGAGCATCGCCGGGCTTACCTTCGCGGACGTCGCGGCGCACCTTGTCGCCGGGCAGGAAGTACGGGCCCCTCCGTCTGCTCCGGAGTCAGCACGCACGAAACGGCTCCGGACGCGACCGCAGCGGGACCGGCGCCGCGTCGCCTGATCGACGGCCTTCCAGCCGAGGGCGGCCGCGACACCTGCACCGCCGAGCTTGAGCAGGGACCCGCGTCGCGTCACACGTTGCTCGTCCATGCGCCGTAACGGTAGCCACCCAGGCTGAGAAGTCTTTAAGACTTGCCGGGGGGCTGGCAGCTAGCCGTAGTTGAGGCCGTCGACGAGCTTCTGGAGGACGTCCTCGTCCCAGCCGTTGATGAAGTCCGCGTGCAGCCCGAACTTGCCCGAAGCGAGCCTGGCCCGCTTCGGCACGGAGTCGTAGACGAGGATCATCGCGACCGTCGGCAGCGGCACGGGATGGCTCTGCGGGCAAGCGCCGTTGACCGAGTAGGCCATGTGGCGCTTGTGGTTGGGGCTGTCGAGGGTCTTACCGTTCCAGCAGTTGGGGAAGTGGATGCGTAGCTCGAGCGCCTGGTCGATCCTGCACTGCGGCAGCACGGAGAAGCGGAGCTTGCCGCCGATGCCGCCGCAGCTCCAGGCGCCGACGATCTTCGATTGCGCCTTCTTGGCCTCCGCGTTGCCGGTCACCATCTTCAGGCCGTCGGGAAGGGTCTCGACGCGCTGGTACGTGTGCTTGATGTAGTAGACGATCCCGGCCAGCGGGACGATCGGCTCGGCGCCGACGTACAACGTCGGGATCCAGTACGTCGACGCGTCGCCGGGGAGCTCGCACGTCGTCTCGCCGCCGCGCAGCGTCGCGGGCGTCGTGAACGCGTGCACCGACGTGTTGCCGATGTACGTGTGGTTGTGGGAGCGGCCGGGTGACCCCGGATGGACGATCGGGTCGTCGTTGTTGCGATGGCTGAAGCCGCAGAGGATCGCGAAGTACGAGCCGCCCGGGAAGGTCGTGTCCCGCGGCGCGCTGATGCCGGTGGTGGCGAGGACTGCAGCGGCTGCGAGTGCCAGAACGAGCGGTACGAGCTTCAACGACCCCTCCTCATCGCGGAGAGTAGCCGCTTGCCGCTTCGGTTTCCAGCTGTTCGCGCGGCGACGGCTCGCCCCGCTTGCGCCGGCGCCCTTCGGCGATCCGCTCAGCGACGATCACGCATACCAGCACCGCAACGAGCAAGGCCGAGAGCACGACACCGGGCGCGACCGAGCCAAGTGCTCCCACGGCTACGCAGGCGAGCGCGCCCACGAGCCGCTTCCGGGACAGCGTCCCGGCCATCCGCAGGCGAAAGAGCACGTGCCCGAGCAGGTAGATCGCGGGCCCGGCGACCAAGACCACGACCTCGACCGCCGGCAGCACTTCGGCCGGGTGCGCGATCACGAGCTCGTCGCCGACGGCCCACACGATGATGCCCGCGATCATGATGACGTGGAGATACGTGTAACCGTCGCGCGCCAGCAGTGTGGTCTTCTCCGTTAGCTCCAGACGACGTTGCGCGATCGGCGCGACGTAGTCGAAGTAGAGCCACCAGATAGCCGCCGTCCCCGCGAATGCGAGTGCCAGCGCGGTCAGCCGAGCTCCATTGATGTCGAGATCGACTGTTGTCGCACCGATGAGCACGATGGACTCGCCGAGCGCGATGATGACGAACAGCTGGAAGCGCTCGGCGAAGTGCGCGGTCTCGACGTCCCACGTCTCTGGGCCAAGCTTCCGGCGGCCGGGCACGCGGTAGAGAAACACCGGCGCGAGGTAGTCGATGCAGAGCGCGACGAGCCACAGAGCGGCGCGCGCCTCGTCCTCAACGACTGCGCCTGCAATCCAGAATGCCCCGGCCGCGGAGAACCAGATCAGGATGGCAGCCGCCCGTTCGCGCTCGATCGTCCCGGCTCTTGCCGACGCGAACGTCAGGAACGCGTGCCTGCCCACCTGGATGGCGACGTACGAGCACGCGAAGAGCAGACGCGTTCGGTCCGAAGGCCCCCGGGATGGCCACCGCCATGAGCAGGGTGGCGAGCATGATCCCCATCAGCAGCAGCCGTACGACCGGCGAGTCGGGGTCGAGCTCGTTCGTGACCCAGGTCGTGTAGTTCCACGCCCACCAAACGACGAGCAACACGAGCGCCGCCTGGCCGGCGCCCACCCAGCTGAGGTCGTCCAGCAGAAGGTGCGACACCTGCGTGACGGCGAAGACGAAGACGAGGTCGTAAAAGAGCTCCAGCGTCGTCGCCCGCTGCTCCTCCCCAGCGTCGAGGTCGCGCTGGAAGCGGCTCGTCTGGGCTGCGGCGCTCAGCGGGGGAGGTCGGGCCAGGGGTAGAAGACGAGATGCACGGCCAGCACGGCCATCCCGGCGAGGATGATCGTCGCAGCCCACGGGAACCGTGCCTGGAGGTCGGCGGCGGTCGCGGCGATAGTCGGCAAGCGCAGCCAGTCCTTCCCCAGCCACGCCGTCAGCTCGGTCGCGACGACGATTGCAGCGAGCGCTCCCCAGACGATGTAGCCGAGGTCTTGTTTCGTCATAGGTCCGGCTCCTTGTAGGGCCACGGGTAGAAGAGGATGCGGACGGCGATGACGACGATCCCCCCGAGCACGAAGATCCCCACCCACGAGTGGTCTCGCTGGAGGCCGCCCACGGTGGAGGACAGCGTCGGCCACGGCGTCGAGTCGGAGTCGATCGCCGCGATCAGCTCGATGATCGCGATGACCGCGCCCAGCACGCCCCAGACGAGGTAGCCGAGCAGCGTCCGACCCTTCGGCCGCCCTTTCGGCTCCGGTACGGGACCGAGCTCCGGGCGTGGGCAGCTGATAGGCGCTTGCTGGACCTGTGGCTGCTCGGCAGCCATGAGACGAGGGTAGGCGCGCAGGCGGACGACGAGCCTTCACCGGCGGCTTGCGCGCCCCTTACCTGGGCGCGACGTCCAGCTGACATCGGCCCGGTACCACTGGAGGCCGAAAGGGGGTGGGATGCGTGGTACGCATTCGCAAACCAAGTCCGGCCATGGGTGTGGCACTGATCTCCCTGTTCATCGCCCTGACCGGCACGAGCATCGCGGCCGTCGCTGCGTTCCCTCAGAACAGCGTCGGCGCCAGAGAGCTCAAGAACGGCTCCGTGGGCACGAAAGAGCTCAAGGGTCGCTCGGTGACGTTCGGCAAGATCGCCGCCGGCGCAATCACGAGTGGGCTCGTGAGGAACGGCTCGCTGACGATGTCCGACTTCAACCAGCACCAGCTGCCGTCAGGTCCGATCGGTGCTGTCGGCCCGGCCGGGCCGATCGGTCCGTCCGGACCGGCCGGCGTGCCCGGCCCTCAGGGTGTTCCGGGCGTGAGGGGTGAGAAGGGCGAGCCGGGAGCACTGCTCGGCTCGATCCGGATGCCGACCGAGAGCATCGTCGTGCAAGACGCTCCCGGGTCGGGCACGACGAGCGCTGACGTCGGCCAGATGTGCGCCCGCGGCGAGCGTGCGCTCAGCGCCGGCACCAGCTGGTCCGCCGCAGGCGCGGCCGATGTGCTCTACACCGTCGAGCTGCGGCCGATCCTCGACCGGCGCGGAGTGATCATGGGCTACCAGGCCAGCGGCGCCAACGGCACCGGCAGCCCGAGGACGTTCACGCTGTACGTCTCCTGCTACCGGCGCTAGAGAAGGACCACGGAGAGGGAGCCGCCGCAACGGTGGTTAGGCTCCCTTTCCGATGCGTGACGACCTCTGGCGCCTTCGGCACGAGGACGACGTCAATCCCCTCGAGCGGCTGCAGCTGCTGTCCGGAGACGACGCGGCCATCGAGGCGTTCCTCGACGACATCGACGTCACGAGCCCGCGCGCCCGCGAGATGCTCACCGAGCTGGCGCGGTCGACGACGATCGCGCGGCCGGAGCGCTTCTTCGGCGACCACCAGCGTGCGGTCGCAGCGCTGGAGAGCCTCCGCCGCCACGGCTACCGCGGCTCGCGTGCTCTTCCGGGCTTGGGCCCGCTGACCGCGTTCGTACGCTGGGGGATCGAGCTCGTCGCCCGCTACATCGTCGTCTCGTACGTCCAGACGGTGACGACGGACATGCGCAACCTCTACCACTTCCGCGAGATCGAGGCGCCGGAAGGCTCGGAGGACATGAAGAAGCTGCGATCTGCACGCTTCGACGCCGCCGCGCTGGTCGAGATCGCCCGTGGCCGAGCGTTTGGCGTCCCGACGTTCGTGGTCGGCGCCTTGTTGCTGCCACTCTTCGCCAGCATCTACCGGCTCGCCACCGGCTACACGTGGGACGACTGGGTGACGGCAACCATCGTCGGCGTCAGCGGTGCCGTCATCGGCGTCGTCATCTCCTGGTTCCTGCTGCGCGGCACGGCGATGGCCAGCTCGCGCATACGCCTGTCCGTGCGCGAGCCGCTGAAGGAGCTCTGGACGTCGATCGGCAACTGCGGCAACCCGCCGCGCGACCACTCCCGGAAGTTCGCGATCGTCGGCATCACGCTCACCGTCGGTGTCTGGATCGTCGTGCCGACGCTCGTCGGGCTGTCCTTCCTGCGCTAGACCCTCCTAGACCTGGCCCTTGAACGTGTCGCAGCTGTTCGGCCCCGAGCCCTCGATGCCGCGGACGAACCACGTCCGGCGCTGGTCGGACGAACCGTGGGTCCACGACTCGGGGGAGACCTGGCCCTGCGTGCGCTCCTGGATGCGGTCGTCGCCCACCGCTGCCGCGGCGTCGAGCGCCTGGTTGACGTCCTGGCGCGTCAGGTCCTCGATGAAGCCGGTATCGAGCGCGCGGCCGACCCAGAGCCCGGCGTAGCAGTCGGCCTGCAGTTCGACGCGCACCTGCCCTCCCTGCGGGCCGGTGTCGCGGTTGGCGCTGCCCAGCACTCCGGTGAGGTTCTGAACGTGGTGACCGTACTCGTGCGCGAGAACGTACGCCTCGGCCAGTGGGCCGCCCTCGGCGCCGAGCTCTGACTTCATGGCGTCGAAGAAGCCCAGGTCGATGTAGACGTACCGGTCGGCGGGGCAATAGAACGGGCCGACGGCGCTCGACGCGCCGCCACAGCCGGTGCCGATCTGCCCGTCGAAGAACCGCGTTCTGGCCGGCTCGTAGTTCCGCAAGCGCTTTCGTCCAGTACGCCTGAACGCTGTTGACGACACCGACGATGCGGCAGTCGTCGCGCTCGTTCGCGTCCTCGCCGGTGCGGCACTCCTGTGCGAGCTCGGGATTCGGCGTGCCCGTGCCCGCCGTCTGCCCGGCGAGCGAGCCGAGGTCACCCAGGCCACCGCCGCCCTGGCTAGCGATCACGAGGTAGAGGACGAGGACGACGACGCCGATCAGCCCACCGCCGCCTCCGAGCACCTTGCCGCCGCCGAGGCCGCCAAGCCCGCCGCCTTGGCCGCGATAGTCCTCGACCTGGGACGGATCGAGCTTGGCGCCTTTGCGAAATCGCATCTTCTGCCCTCCCTCAGCTCGCCTGTGCGGTCGAGAACTTTTCGATGCGCTTCGCCAGCTCCTCCTCGGGCACGTCCTCGACGTGCGTCGCGATCCACCAGAGGTTGCCGGCCGAGTCGCGAACACCCGCCGAGCGGTCGCCGTAGAACTGATCTTCCGGCTCCCGTACCGACGTCCCGCCGGCCGCGACAGCACGCTCGTGCATCGCGTCGCAGTCGTCGACGTAGAGATGGATCATCGCGGGCATGACCGGGTTCTCTCCCCCGGCTTCTCCGATCATCACGACCGAGTCGCCGATCGTGAACTCGGCGTGGCCGATCTTTCCGTCCGGCCCGTCCATGCGGAGCTTCTCCTCCGCGCCGAACGCCTGCTTGACGAAGTCCAGCACGTCCGCGGCGCCTTCGACGACAAGATAGGGCGTGACGGTGCGATAGCCCTCCGGAATCGGGTTGACACTCATGCGAATCTTCTCCTCTCAGAGTGGGAAGATCGAGCTACTCCCACGCTGCATACCCTCTTTTCCCCGATGACCATCGCCGCCTCGATCGCCGACCTCAGCCCGATCCAGTTCGCGATCGCACTGACGCTGGGCGCGCTGCTCGCGATGGCGGTGTTCGCGCACGCGAACAGGCATGGTTCGCGTCACGCCACGGCCTGGGGCGTGGCGACGTTCCTCTTCGCGGGAATCGTCGTTCCGTTCTACTTCGTCCGCTACTGGCTGCAGAAGCGCTCCCGGAGCTAGAGCGAGAGCCGCACCGCTTCGACAAACGCGTCGATCTCGGCCGCGGTCATCGGCGTGGACAGGCACCCCATGCCACGGGGCGTCATGAGGATGCCGTTCGCGAGCAGCCCGAGATGCAGCTCGGGTAGGCCCGCCGGGTCGGCAAGCTCGATCCGGAAGAGCGAGCCGACAGCCGACGCCGTCGCGTCCGTCTGCGTGTTGACACCCGCTTCGAGATCGCCCGCAAGTGCTTCGAGCGCGTCGAAGCGGTCAGGCGTCAGCTCGGCGAGCGTTGCCAGCCCCGCCGCCATCGTCAGCGGATTGGCGTTGAACGTCCCGCCGTGGCCGATGCGATCGTCGCGCCGCGGGTCGAACAGCGCCATCACCTCGGCGCGGCCGCCAAGGGCGCCGACGGGAAGTCCGCCGCCGATGATCTTGCCCAACGTGGTCAGGTCGGGCGTTATCCCGTAGCGACCCTGCGCACCGTGGTAGCCGATGCGGAAGGAGATGATCTCGTCGAAGACGAGTAGCGCTCCCGCATCGTTCGTGAGCTCGCGAAGGAATGCGAGGAACTCGTTCGAAGCGGGCTTGACGCCGCCCGAGCCGAGCACCGGCTCGACGATCACCGCGGCCAGATCGTCCACATGCGGCTCGAGCGCAGCGCGGGCTCCTGCCACGTCGTCGAAGGGCGAGACGACGAGCGTCTCCGCCACCGCGTCGGGTATGCCCGAGCCGCCCGGCGCGAGTGAGACGTCCGCGGGAATGCTTGCCGCGTAGTCGTGCGAGCCGTGGTAGCCGCCTGCGAAGACACCGATCTTCGAGCGGCCTGTGAACGCGCGCGCCACGCGGAAGGCCAGCATCGTCGCCTCGGTGCCGGAGTTCGCGAAGCGAAGCCGCTCGACACTCGGAAGACGTTCCTTGATCTGCTCCGCGAGCCCGATCTCGAGCTCGCTCGGCGCCGCGACGCTCATCAACTCTGCCGCCTGGCGCTGCACGGCCTCGACGACCCGAGGATGACAGTGACCGAGGATCAGCGAGGTGTAGTTCGAGATGAAGTCGATGCGCTCGACGCCGTCGACGTCCCACACGCGGCAACCCTCGCCGCGCACGACATAGACGGGATGCGGCTCGTGGAAGATCGTCGTCCGCGTGTTGCCGCCGGGCAGAGAGCCGAGCGCGCGCTCCCAGAGTGCCGTGCTGCCTTCCACGGCGCCATTCTCGCGGGTCGACGCGAGCGCCGCCAGGGCAGGCAGTATGTCCATGGTGAGACGCCGGGCAGTCGCCGCCGTCGCGCTCGCCTTCCTGCTCGGCAATGCGGTGGGCATCGTCTGGCTCTGGTACGGGGGCGCGAACGTCACCGACGTCGACGACGCCGCCGAGCTCGTCACGAGCCTGGCGCGGCTGACCGGGTTCTTTGCCGCGTACCTCGCACTGCTCCAGGTGTTGCTGCTGGCCCGGATCCCCTCGCTCGACCGTCTGATCGGCTTCGACCACCTCACGGTGGTCCACCGCTGGAACGGCCACGCGACGATTGCGCTCGTCGTCGCCCATACCCTGCTCAGTGTCTGGGGCTACGCACTGCTCGACGACGTCTCGCTCTGGGCCGAGGTGGAGACGCTCCTGGGCGCCGGCGTCTATCCCGGGATGATCACCGCCACCGTGGGCACTGTGCTGCTCCTGGTCGTCGGCCTCACGTCCGTGGTCGTCGCGCGGCGTAGGCTGCCCTACGAATGGTGGCACGCGATCCACCTCGCTGCCTACGCCGGCATCGCGCTCGCGTGGTTCCACCAGATTCCGACCGGGAACGAGCTCGCCCTGGACGACGTGGCCGCGAACTACTGGCGCGCTCTCTACATCGTGACGCTCGCCGCCGTCGTCGTCTTCCGGCTCGGCGCGCCGATCCTCGACGCTCTCCGCTTCCGGCTGCGCGTCGTCGAGGTCGTGCCGGAAGCCAAGGACGTCGTCTCCATACGCCTCACCGGCCGGCAGCTCGACCGGCTCGATGCGCGTCCCGGCCAGTTCTTCCTCTGGCGCTTCCTGACACGGGGGCGCTGGTGGGAAGCGCATCCGTTCTCGCTGTCGCAGGCGCCCGACGGACGCTCACTGCGCATGACGGCGAAGGCGGTCGGTGACTACACACGCGATCTCCGCACGCTTCCGGTCGGCGCACGTGCCGTGACCGAGGGACCGTTCGGCGTCTTCACCAGCGACGCCAAGCTCCGAGAGAAGACGCTGCTCATCGCCGGCGGGATCGGCATCACGCCCATCCGCGCGCTGCTGGACGAGCTGGACGGAGACACGATCCTGCTCTATCGGGTGATCGAAGCCGATGAGGCCGTATTCGCCGACGAGCTCGGTCGCGTTCAGGCCCGCGTCGAGCTGGTCGTAGGCGACCACTCGGACGAGGAGGGCCGCGATCTTCTGTCGCCGGAGCACCTGCGCGAACTCGTTCCCGACATCGTGGAGCGGGATGTGTTCGTCAGCGGCCCTCCGGGTATGGTGAGCGTCATCGAGAAGAACGTACGCCGTGCCGGAGTACCGCGGCGGCAGGTGCACGGCGAGCGGTTCGCGCTCTAGCGAGGGGGTCAACGGTGAGAGCAGGTCTTACCGCAGGCATCAGTGCCGTAGTGCTGACACTCCCGACGGTGGGAGCAGTAGCCGCTCCCCCGAAGAAGAAGATCGTCACCCAGTGGAAGCAGGCGCCGGGGACGGCGGTGCAGGTCGACCGGTGGGGTGAGATCCAGGTCGTGCTCACGGTCCGCAAGCGAACGACGATCGTCGGCAAGAAGAAGACCGTCACGCGGAAGATCACGGCAGTGCGGCTGCCCGTCTGGCCGAACCAGGGTGGCAATCACACGATCACGCTGAATCGTCGGGTCATTCCGGTGCTCGCGCAGGAGGTACTTCGCGAGCAGTTCAAGACGAAGCTCGACTACATCTCGGAAGCGACGGATACGAGCGTCGGATTCGAGAAGTCGCTGCAGATCGCGCTCCTCAACGGGCGCCGCGTATGACCGCCGTCGAGCACATGATGGGGATGGGGATCGTCGTCGACGTCCGCGACTCCGGCGTGGAGGACGCAGCCGTCGGCGACGTCTTCGACTGGCTGCGCTTCGTGGACGACACGTTCTCGACCTACAAGCCCGAGAGCGACATCAGCCGCATCGGGCGCGGCGAGCTCTCCCCGGACGAGGCCCACCCGGACGTCGGCGACGTGCTGGAGCGCTGCGAGCAGCTCCGTGAAGACACGCGCGGCTACTTCGACTCCCAGGCGGGCGGCAGCCTCGATCCCTCCGGCCTCGTCAAGGGCTGGGCCGTCGACCGGGCAGCGGAGATCCTCGAGGACGCCGGCGCGCAGAACTTTGCGATCTACGCCGGCGGCGACGTCATCGTCCGCGGCCGCCCGACGCCGGACGATCGCTGGCACGTCGGCATCCGTCACCCCCGCCGTGCAGACCGTGTGGCCGCTGTCCTCGAGGCGGGCGACCTCGCCATCGCCACGTCAGGCCTCTACGCCCGCGGCGATCACGTGCTCGATCCGCATACGGGTCTCCCCCCCGAGGGGCTGTTGTCGGTGACGATCACCGGCCCGGAGCTCGCCACCGCCGACGCGTACGCGACCGCGGCTTTCGCCATGGGCGCGGGAGGGCCGGCGTGGACAGCCCGGCTCGACGGCTACGAGGCGATGTCGATCCTCACGAGCGAGACGGTGCTGTCGACGCCCGGGTTTCCGGTCGCCGACGGCTAGCCGCTCAGCTTCTTGCTAATCAGCGGGAGGACGTCGTCCGGATCGGGGTAGCGGCCGATCATCTTCTTTTCGAAGACGAGCTCGCCGTCCAGGTGCACGTCGAAGATGCCGTCCGCTCCGGTCACGATCTCGATCGTGCCGATCCCACCGTCTTCCCATTCTTCGAGCAGTCGCGCCGCCAGACCGGCGGCGTTCGGCAGCGCCCCTCAAGGGACGCAGTACTCGATGCGAACGTGGTGTCGCTCGGCCATCGCCGCGATTGTGTCAGAGCGGGTTAGGGTGATGCGGACTTGGAGCTCACACTGCATCTCGAGCGCGTCGTGCCCGCCCCGCCGGCGCGTGTCTTCGCCGCGTTCGTCACGCGAGACGAGCTCGCCGAGTGGTGGGGGCCGAAGGGGTTCACGTCGCCTTCGATCGACCTCGACCCTCGGGTCGGAGGCGCTTATCGGATCGCGATGCAGCCACCCGAAGGTGATGTCTTCCATCTGTCGGGGGAGTTCCTCGAAGTCGATCCTCCCGACCGGTTGAGCTACACGTTCCGCTGGGAGGAGCCGACCCCGGACGATCGCGAAACCGTGGTGACGCTCACGCTGCGCGACGTGGAGGACGGATCGACGAACGTGAGTCTCGATCAGGGCGACTTTGCCACCGAGGAGCGCCTCGCACTGCACACGCAGGGCTGGACGGACAGCCTCGAGCGTCTCTACGAGCTCGTAGCCAGCCGGCGCACGGACTGAATCGTGTCCGCCTCCGCGGCTGTCTTGTCCGGCCGGTAGCCCTTCACGCGCGCGAAGCGCAATGCAAGCCCGCCCGGGTAGCGCGAGCTCTGCTGGAGGCCGTCGAACGCGATCTCGACGACGAGCTCTGGCCGCACGTAGACGGTATGGCCGTCGCGCGAGGCCTCCAGCTCGAGCAGCCGCTCCGTTTGCCAGCCGAGCATCTCGTCGGTCATGCCCTTGAACGTCTTGCCGAGCATCACGTAGTCGCCGCCGGCTTCGTCGCGGGCGCCGAGATGGATGTTGCTCAGCCAGCCCTCCCTGCGGCCGTGGCCCCACTCGGCGGCGAGCACCACGAGGTCCAGCGTGTGCGAAGGCTTGAGCTTGAGCCAGCTTCCCCCGCGACGTCCCGCCTCGTACGGAGCGTCGAGAGCTTTCACCATCACGCCCTCGTGGCCGTGCCCGAGCGCCTCCGCGAGGAACCGCTCCGCTTCCTCGACGTCCCCGGTTTCGATGCGGGGAACGAGCAGCTCATCGGGGAAGCGTTCGGCGAGAGCGGCGAACCGCTCGTGGGCAGGGCGGTCGAGTACGTCCTCGCCGTCCAGGTGAAGCAGGTCGAAGAAGAAGGGCGAGAGCGGGACGCCGTCGCGTAACGCCTCCACGCCACGCCGCCTGCCGAACCGGCCCATCGTCACCTGAAACGGGTGCGGCCGCTTCCGCTCGTCGAGCGCGATCACCTCGCCGTCGAGGATCGCAGCCTGGAGCGAGAGCCCACGCAGCGCATCCACCACCTCCGGCACGCGGTCCGTCACGTCGGCGAGGTTGCGCGTGTAGGCGCGAACCTCGTCGCCCTGGACGTGTACCTGGAGCCGGGCACCGTCGAGCTTCCACTCCACGGCGGCCTCGCCGAGACGCTCGAAGGCGGACGCGATGTCGGTGGCCGGCTGCGCCAGCATCGGCTGAATCGGGCGTAGGAGAGTCAGGCGGAACTCGGCCAGCCCGTCGCCACCGGACGTCAGCGCTGCCGTGGCAACCGCTCCCAGGTCGCCGGCCAGCATCAGCGCCCGCCGAACTACGGTTGCCGGTAGGTCGGCCGCCTTCGCGACGGCGTCCGCCATCAGCGCTTGCAACGCTCCCTGGCGGAGCTCCCCCGTCAGCAGGCGCGTGAGAAACTGCTGCTCGGGCTCGGTCGCCTGCGAGAAGAGGCTCGTGAGCTCTTCGCGCCGCGCGGCCTGCGAGCCTGGTCCGGTCGTCGCCCCGATCTTCCGCAAGGCGGCGTCCACCTCTAGCACGCCGAGCACGGGCGGCGGAGCGTGCTCCGGAGGCCGATCGCGAAGCGCCGCCCAGCCGATGCCGATCGGTGGATGCGGCAACTCGCCCGAGAGGTACGCAACCGTCACAGGCACTTCGTCCGGCTCCAGGCGCGCGAGCACGCTCGCGAGCGCGTCGATCTTCTTCAGGCGGGCCCGCGTCGATGCAACCTCGGCGGAGACCTCGACGAGCTCGTTCAGCAGCACGCCCTGGATTGTCGCCGCCCGGCCCGGGCTTGCTACTGTTCTCTTGCATGTGTCTTTTACCAGTAGTGAGGCGGCGCTGACGCAGCACCCTCGTCGCTCCCGGTCCCGGCGGCTTCACGGTGGGCACTGGCGCGTGCACGCGCGTGTCGAGCGTTTCGTGGAGCCGGCCCTCCTGCTGCTCCTGCGGGAACGACCCACGCACGGGTACGACCTGCTCGAACGGCTTCCGGAGGTGACCGGAGATCAGCCGGTCGAGATGGGCAACCTCTACCGGCTGTTGCGCGGGCTCGAAGACGAGGGCCTCGTCGCGTCCGAGTGGGACTCCTCGTCCCCGGGGCCGGCGAAGCGCCGCTACGCGCTTACGAAGACGGGCTCGCGCCTGCTCGATCAATGGGCAGACGCGCTCCGTCGCTCACAAGAGCGCAGTGCCGCCTTTCTCGACCGCTACGACTCTGAAGGGAGGTGAACGATGCATAGAGAGCACCGAAAGCACGGCCGCGGACTCCGCTTCCGCCGCCCCTTCCCCAACCGCACCGAGCTGCTCGCGCGCCTGGAGGCTTACCAGCGCGACCTCGAGCAAGAGCTCGCAGACCTGGACGACTTGATCCGACATCTGCGGGACACACCCGCGGACGCCACGTCCGCACAGCCCGCCGCGCAGATCTAGAGCTGCCTGGAGGCGGAGGCCGCTGCCTCCGCCTCTTGCCGGGCACGGTTGATGAGAGCTGGCCGCCGTTTGCGGTGAGTAGGTATCTACGTTGGTGCGGACGCAGGCCGCCCGCGATGCGTCACGATTGGCACGCGACCAGCTAGCTACCGGCCATCGACGAGGCCTAAGGAGGCGCCGTGGACGAGGATCGGATCCAGGTGGCGGTTTCGAAGGACGGCACGAGGATCGCGGGACGGGCTCAAGGACAAGGGGCCCCGATCGTCCTCGTGCACGGCGGATTCGGTGATGGCGAGGTCTCTTGGCTCTTCATGCTCCCATTCCTGGTCGAGCACTTCACGTGCTACCTGATGAGCACGAGAGGTCGAGGCCTGAGCGGTGACCATGCCGACCACTCGCGTGAACGCCAGTTCGAGGACGTCGCCGCATTCGTGGAGAGCATCGGGGAACCCGTAGGCGTGTTCGGCCATTCGAGCGGCGCCGTCTGGGCGCTCGGCGCGGCCGCTCTCTCCCCGGCTCGCGTCCGAGCTCTTGCGCTCTACGAGCCCCCGTACCCGGCGCTCGAGCCGCCGACGAGTGACGAGCAGTATGCGCGAGTCAGGGCGGCAGTCAGCGAGGGCAGGCTGGCGGATGCCGTGCAAATTTTCACGGCCGAGATCATCGGGCTCAGTGCCGAGGAGCAGGCGTTCTTCTCTTTGCCGGGCGTCGCAGAACGAGCCCACGCCGCCCTTCCAGTGGTCGTCCAGGAGCTCCCGGAAGTGAACAGGCCGTTCGAGGACGCTTTGCTCCAGAAGCTCTCGATGCCGGTGCTCGTTCTCCGCGGGGAGCGCTCGCGCATCGAGTTCAAGCATGCTGCGCGCGACCTCGGCAAGCGGCTCGCCGATGCCCGCTTCGCCGAGATCGCCGGCGCCGGCCACATTGGTCCGGTTACTGCCCCCGACCTCGTGGCCGGCGAATTGGTCAGCTTCTTCGACAGCTGAACGCCGTCAATCAGACCCGCTCGAGGCCGACGTAGTTCTCGGCCAGCGAGGTCGCTGCTGCGGTCGACGACGTCACATAGCGGAGCTGAGACAACTGGAGGGCGAGGCCGAAGTCGTCGTCGTCCTCCGCTCGGTGAAGCATCGACGTCATCCACCACGAGAAGTGCTCGGCGCGCCAGACACGCCTCAGGCACGCGTCGGAGTAAGCGTCGAGCAGATCGGCACGGCCCGTCCTCTGCCAGGACGCGAGAGCCTCCGCGAGGAGACTGGCATCGTGAAGTGCGAGATTCAGCCCCTTGGCGCCGGTCGGAGGGACGATGTGCGCGGCGTCGCCGACGAGAAAGAGCCGTCCGTAGCGCATCGGCTCGGCGACGTAGCTCCGCATGCCCGTGACGCCCTTCTCGAGCACGGGCCCTTCTGCCAGCGTCCAGCCGTCGAGCCCGAGACGGAGCTGTAGCTCGTCCCAGATGCGGTCGTCAGGCCACTCCCCGAGATCCTCGTCCGGGCGACACTGGATGTAGAGCCGGCTCAGCTCGGGATTCCGCAGGCTCAGCAGGGCGAAGCCGCGCGGGCTGTGGGCATAGACGAGCTCATCACTGGACGGCGCCACCGCCGCGAGGATCCCGAGCCACCCGAAGGGATAGTCGCGTGCACGCTCACGAAGGACGCCGGCCGGAATGCTCGGGCGGCAGACGCCGTGGTAGCCGTCACACCCGGCAACGGCGTCACACTCGAGCTCGTGATCCGCGCCCTCGTGCCGAAAGCGGACTCTCGGCCGCTCCGACTCGAGATCGTGAACAGTGACGTCGGACACCTCGAAGAGCAGCGGGAGATCCGCGTCGAGCCGCGCGACGATCAGGTCCTTGACGACCTCGGTCTGGCCGTAGATCGTGATCGTCCGGCCGCCGGTGAGCTCGCTGAGCGGAATGCGATGGCGCTCCCCGTCGAACTGAAGCTCGATGCCGTGATGGACGATCCCGTCCCGCTGCAGGCGGTCGCCGACACCGGCGTCGACGAGGAGGTCCGCCGTGCCCTGCTCGAGCACGCCGGCGCGGACACGATGCTCGACGTAGTCTCGGCTGCGGTCCTCCAGCACGACGGACTCGATGCCTTCGCGGCTGAGGAGGTGCGCGAGCATCAGCCCGGCGGGACCGGCGCCGACGATCGCGACCTGGGTGCGCATCAGGCCGCCGGCGGCTCGGCCTCGTCGAGCACGCGCTGGGCGATCGCAAACGCGCCGTTCGCCGCGGGCACGCCGCAGTAGATCGCGCTGTGCAGGAGCACTTCCTTGATCTCGGCAGGCGTCAACCCGATCCGGAGAGCGGCCCGGACGTGCATCGCGAGCTCCTCCTCTCGACCGAGCGCGACGAGCGCCGTCAGCGTGATGCAGCTGCGCGTGCGGCGGTCGAGGCCGTCCCGCGACCAGATCTCGCCCCAGGCGTAGCGCGTGATCAGATCCTGAAAGTCCTCGGTGAGCTCCGTCGTTCGCGCGATCGCCTCGTCGACGTGATCGTCTCCGAGCACCTCGCGACGCGTGCGCAGGCCACGTTCGTACGCATCACTCATGTCTCACGCTCCCGTCTCCCGGTACCGCTCGAGCGCACGGTCGACGAACGCCTCGGCCGAGCCCAGGTAGGTCATCGGATCCAATGCATCGGCAAGCTCGGCGTCGGAGAGCTCGACCCGCTCGTCTGCGCGTAGCTCTTCCGCGAACGTTCGTCCTGACTCGCCTGTGCGGCGGGCGGCTTCTCGAACGACGTCGTGCGCCGTCCCGCCGCCCCCCAGAGCCAGGCTGAGCCTCTCCGCGACGACCAGACCGCCTGTCAGCTCGAGGTTCCGTTGCATGCGCTCCGTGTCCACCTCGAGACCGTCCACCGCTTCTGCGATGTTCGAGGCGGCTCCGCCCGTGTACGCAAGTGCTCCGGAGAGCGCGTCCCACTCCGCCTGCCACGCGCCGGCCGCGCGCTCGTGCTCTTGGACGACGGTGCGCGACAGCACCGACGCGTATCCGCTCACGAGCTGTGCGCACGCTCGCGCCAGCACCGAGTGGACGGGGTTGCGCTTCTGGGGCATCGTGGACGATCCGCCGTCTGTCCGCTCCCGCACCTCCCCCACTTCCGTCTGAGCAAGCAGCACGAGGTCGAGGCCGACCTTTGCCAGCACCGACGCACAGGTGTCGAGGGCCGCACCGAGCTCGGCGATTCGCGCCCGGTTCGTGTGCCACGGCAGCACGGGCTCGGCCAGCTCGAGCTCCGAGGCGAAGAAGCCAAGTGCCTCCACACCCCGACCCTCGAGGGCGGCCAGCGTGCCCGCCGCACCGCCGAGCTGAGCCGCCAACCGCTCGGCTCGCACCTGAGCGAGCCGTTGCCGGACGTCGAGCACCCCGACCAGCCAGCCGGCGGCCTTGAAGCCGAACGTCGCCGGAACGGCGTGCTGGAGGAGCGTCCGCCCGGCGATCGGCGTTGAGCGATGGGCTTCAGCCAGCGCTGCCAACCCTGCCGCGACACGGTCGAGGTCTCGAAGGATGAGACCCAGCGCGCGTCGGGACACGAGCATCGACGCCGTGTCCATCACGTCCTGGCTCGTCGCGCCCCGGTGCACGTGGGCGGCCCCCTCGTCACCCACTTCCTCGCGCAAGGCGCGGACGAGCGGCTCGACGGGGTTGCCGACCGCTCGGCCCTGCTCCAGCAGACGGCCGAAGTCGTAGAGCTCGGCTCGGCAGCCTTCCGCGATCGCGGCCGCAGCTTCGGCGGGCACGACTCCCGCCGTCGCTTCTGCCCGCGCAAGCGCGCTCTCGGCGTCGAGCATGGCCTGGAGCCACGCGCGAGCCGAGACTGCGTCGAGAAGCTGCTCGGGGACGAAGAGCGGCCCGAACGCCGTCATACGAGGAAGAACGCCGTCTGTTCCGAGCCCTGGAGACGGATGTCGAAGCGGAGCCCGCCGTCCTCCCGCTGCGCCACGAGCGTGGCGCGCTCTCTCTCGTCGAGTTCGGCAAGGACGGGATCGGCAGCGTTCGCCTCCTCTTCGTCGGGGAAGTAGAGACGGGTCGCCAGTCGCTTCAGCAGCCCGCGCGCGAAGACGCCGACGACGATGTGCGGCGCCTGCAGACGACCGTCAGGCGTCGGCACCCGACCGGGCTTCAGCGTCACGATCTCGTACCACCCGTCGTTCACGGTGTCCGGAGCGGCCGAAGCCCCAGAACCCATCCTCGAGCGGCACGTCTTCACGTGTGTCGGCCGGATGCGCGTAACGCCCCGCCTCGTTCGCCTGCCAGAACTCGATCATCCCGTCCGGCACCGGATCGCCCTGGCCGTCCAGGAGCCTGCCGCGCACGACGATCGCGCGCGGGTCGTCGTGGGAGACGATCGAGGCCGTCACCGCGCTGTCGATCAGGCCGATCGAGAGGTACGGACCGACCGTCTGCGACGGCGTGAGACCAAGAGTCTCAGTCATCGTGCGGCTCCTCGAGTGGCGTCGGATCCCTGCCGCCGACGACGATGTCGAAGCGGTAGCCGAGCGCCCAGTCCGGGGTCGTCAGGCCGAGGTCGAACGTGCTGATGAGCCGCTCGCGCGCTCGCTCGTCTCGGACGGACTTGAAGATCGGGTCGAACTCGAACAGCGGATCGCCCGGGAAGTACATCTGCGTCACGAGCCGTTCCGTGAACGTGCGCCCGAAGAGCGAGAAGTGGATGTGGTTCGGACGCCAGGCATTTGGATGGTTCGGCCACGGGTAGGCGCCCGGCTTCACCGTGATGAACCGGTACTCGCCGTCGTCACCGGTGAGGCAGCGCCCGCCGCCGGAGAAGTTCGGGTCGAGCGGCGCGTCGTGCGTGTCCACCGAGTGGGCATAGCGACCGGCGGCATTCGCCTGCCAGATCTCGATCAGCTGACCGCGCAGCGGCTTGCCGTCGGACCCGAGCACGCGACCGCTGACGACGATCCGCTCGCCGAGGGGGTCACCGGCGTGCTGCCGCGTGAGGTCGTGGTCGCTCTCGCCGATCTCCCGATCGCCGAACACGGGGCCCGTGAGCTCGGAGAGCGTATGCGGAAGAACGATGAGCCGTTCCGTCGGCGAGCGCAGCCTCGTACCGACGTAGTCGTCGTAGAGGTACGGGGGATCGACGCCCCGGTCCGAGTCCAGGACGCGCGTGGACGACGGTGACGTGGGCCCCATGTCAGTCCTCCAGCTCGACGTTGAACTGCGCTTCGGTCACCGCCTGGACATCCTCGAGCGTCGCTCCGTCGAGCAGCTCGGTGAGCTCGAGGGAGCCGTCGCGAAACCGGAATACCGCGAGCTCCGTCACGACGACGTCAACGGCCTGTCGGGCTGTCAGCGGAAACGTGCACTCACGGACGAGCTTACGCCCGCCGGCCGGCGTCGTGGACGTCATCGTCACGACGACTCGTCCGGCGCCGACGACGAGATCCATCGCGCCGCCAACGCCGAGAACGTCCTTGCCGGGGATCGCCCAGTTCGCGATGTCGCCGCGCTCGCTCACCTGCAGCGCACCGAGGACGGCGACGTCCACGTGGCCGCCGCGAATCATCGCGAAGCTCGCCGCGCTGTCGAAGTACGACGCACCCGGGAGAGCGGTGACGGGTTGCTTCGCAGCGTCCACGAGGTCGGGATCGAGCTCGTCTGCCGCGGGTCTGGGGCCGACGCCGAGAAGACCGTTCTCGGTGTGGAGGAAGATCTCCGTCTCTGCGCCGAGGTAGCCGGGGATGAGGTTGGGAATGCCGATGCCGAGGTTGACGACTTCGCCGGCACGTAGCTCCTGTGCGGCCCGTGCGGCAATCAGTGCCTTGGGGTCGGCGGCGGTCATGCGCGCGCCACGAGGTGGTCGACGTACAGGTGAGGAGTCGCAATCGACTCGGGGTCGAGCTCGCCCACGGGCACGATCTCACCCGCCTCCGCAACGGTGACCGTCGCTGCAGTCGCCATGAGCGGGTTGAAGTTCCGCGCTGTATGCCGGTACCAGAGGTTGCCGAGCTCGTCCGCACGAGCGGCGTACACGAGAGCCACGTCCGCCCGGATCGGGCTCTCGAGCACCTGGAGCACGCCGTCGATGTCCCGTTCCTCCTTTCCCTCGGCGAGGGGCGTTCCCGCGCCCACCGGCGTGAAGAAGCCTCCGATACCGGCGCCTCCCGCGCGAATCGCCTCGGCGAACGTCCCCTGGGGAACGAGTGTCGCCTCGATGTCGCCGGCGTTCACGGCGGCTACCGCCTCGGGGTTCGAGGTGAAGAAGGAGGAGATCCCGCGGCGGATCCGGCCCTGGCGCAGCAGCTTGCCGAGACCCTTGCCCGGCTCGCCGATGTTGTTCGAGACCACCGTCAGGTCGGTTGCGTCGGAATGCTCGGCGAGCGCGTCGATGAGCGTCAGCGGGGCCCCGACCAGGCCAAACCCTCCCACCATGACGGTGTCGCCGGAGCGGACGTGGGACACCGCCTCTTCGGCGCCGATCGTGCCCCGCACAGTCATCGGCTCATTATCCGCCGTCAGAGCCGGTCGAGAAGCTCGGCGACGCCGTCCACCACCTCGTCCGGTCGCTGCTCCGCGGGGATGCTCTCCCGCTGGACGCTTCCGGACGTCCCTGTGCGCACGAGAATCGTCCTGGCGCCGCCGAGCCGGCCGAGCGCTACGTCCATCGTGAAGTCGTCCCCGATCACGACGATCTCTGTCGTCGGGAGGTGAAGGCGGTCCCGGATCGCTTCGAGCGCGGCCTCGGAGGGCTTGCCGACGATGGTCGGCTCCACACCGGACGCCTTTGCTAGCGCGGCGGTGACCATCGCCCCGCGGGAGAAGATCGGGCCGTTCGCGCCCGCGTACGACGCGGCGTAGCTCGCGGTCAGGAGCACGGCGCCGTCGAGGAGCGCCCGGGCCGCGCGCTCGAGATCCGCGAACTCCACCGCGTTGACGTGCGCGACGAACACGGCACCGACATCCGCTTCGTCGGGCTCCGCAAAGCGGACGGCGCCCTCCTCGAGCTGCCGGCGCGCCCCCGAGTTGAGAAAGGCGAGGATCGCGTGCTCGGGGTGGTGCGTCCGCAGATGGAACTGGACGCTGTCGAGCGGCGTCAGCACCTCGGCGTCGCGGACGTCGAGGCCCGCCGCGCGCACCTCTGCAGCGAAGCTGACCGACGGCACGTGGGCGCCGTTCGTGAAGAGGACGAACGGCCTGCCGGAGGCGCGAATTCGAGCGAGAGCTTCGACAGCGCCGGGCTGCACGTGCATCGTCTTGCCTTCCCGGTGGACGAGGGTGCCGTCGATATCGAGCACGAAGCCCTTGACGTCGTCAAGTCGCACGACGCCACTCCACGACCTCGTCCCCGGCCTGTACGCGGAGCTGCTGGACCGACGTTCGCTTCTCGACCTCGCGCAGCAGCGTCACCACCGGATGACGACCTGCCGAGCCGGCCACGTGCCCGCCGTCTGCGATCGACGGCGCGGCGAGCATCGCGTCGACCTGCTCCTCGGGCATCGTCAACCGCAGCAGCAGCTCCTCATCGGAGAGCGTTCGGCCGAAGCGGGCTCGTGCTCCCTCGAGGCTGAGCGGCTCGAGGCGTCGAAGCTCTTCCGTGCGCGGGCGGGAGAGCACGCGGTCGGCCACGTCGGGAGCCACGGGCGCGGGCGACTCTCCGTAGTGCCCGAGGAAGTAGCGGACGGTCTCGTCGGAGACCGTTGCCCAGCGCTCGCCGTCGATGATGTTCCTGACCGCCTGCGTCGCCACGAACTGTGAGACCGGGGTGACGATGATCGGGTAACCCATCTCTGCGCGGACCCGGGCGACCTCCTCCAGCACGGCCGGAAACAGCTCGGGCCGGCCCAGCTCGTCGAGCATCCGCTTTGTCGTCGAGACCATGCCGCCGGCCAGCTGGTGGTGGTAGTAGGTCGCGTCGAACTCCTGCGGGTGACCGACGGGCAGCCCTTTCTCCTCGGCGAGCGCCGCGAAGTGCTCGGAAACCGCGGCCAGAGCTTCCAGGTCGAGCCGGTGGGAGTAGCCCTCGGCCTCCAGGTTGCGAAGTGTCGTCTCTGCAGCCGGGTTGGAAGTGCCTCGTGCCAGAGGCGCAACTGCCGTGTGCAGCACGTGGAAGCCGGCCCTGAGCCCCTCCATGTAGACGAACGGGGCGAGCCCGATCGTGCAGTGGCTGTGCAGCTCGATGGGGCGTCCGCGAGCAGCGGCGATGAAGTGGGGTGCGAGCTCACGCACCGCGTCCGGCGTCAACAGCCCGCCTGGGTCCTTCAGGTAGAGGCGGTCCAGCTCCGTACAGTCGGCGAGGGCGGCGGCGCGCTCGGCGTAATACGCGTGCGTGTGCACCTCGCTGACCGAGTACGTCAACCCGAGCACGATCTCCTCGACGTTCTCCTCCCGCGCGATGGCGGCGACCCGCCGCAGCCGCGTCGGGTCGTTCGACGGGTCCACGATCTGGATCCGCCTGATGCCATTGCGGACGATGCACCGGAACACGAGCCGCATCACGTCCTCCCCGGCGGGGACCCACGTGATGAAGCGCATGCCCGATCCGATGAAGCTCAGCGGCGTGTTGGGCATGGCCGCGCTGACTAGGCGGATGCGTTCCCAGGGGTCTTCCCGGAAGAAGCGGACGGAGACGGCCATGTGGGTGCTCGAGGTGAAGTCGACGGCGTGGAACCCCACGCGGTCGATGGCCGGTGCAATGCCGAGAACGTCGTGTGCCGTCATGCCCGTGGCGCTCCACAGGCTCTGCTGACCGTCGCGCGTCGTCGTGTCGACGATGTCGACGAGCCTGCTCATGGATCGGGCCGCACGTGAAAGAGCGGGGCTCCGTATTCCACGGGATCCGCGTTCGCGGCGCACACCTCGACGATCATGCCTCCCATTCCTGCGGGGATCGGGTTCATCATCTTCATGACCTCGATCAGGCAGACGACGGTGTCTGGCTCGACTCGTGTCCCGACCTCGACGTACGGCGCGGCACCTGGAGCTTCCGCCCGGTAGAACGTGCCGATCATCGGCGCGGAGATCGTGACGACGCCATCCGCTGCGCGGTCGTCGACGGGCGGTGGCGGCTTCTTCTCCCCGCCGGCGGTCTCCCCCCGCCGCACGTACAACGAGAACGCCTCCGTCTCGACCCGCAGCTCGTCGACGTCCGACTCGTCGATCAGCCGCAGGATCTCCCGGACGTCGGCCTCGCTCAGCGGCATCTCGAGCTCAGGATGACGGTTGAGTCTGCTCGCCGGCGCCGAACGTGCCCATGACGAGCGATATCGCCGAGGCCGCGCCGGTCGTCGCGGCTCGTCCTGGCAGCGTCGTCACCGGGCGCGCCTGGAGGACGACCAGGCTCTCGGGCAGAGCCTGCCCACGCACGACCGCCCACTCGACGTCCTGATGGCTCCCGTAGTGCTCCTCGATACGGCGCGCGACTTCTACCAGCGCAGCGAGCTCTTCTGCTCGGAGGCACGGCTCGCCACGTCGTTCCGCCGGCACCTCCACTCGCACCGTGCCCTTACCGGCAACATCCGGGACGTACTCGAAATCCTTCTCGCTCACGGTCTGGCGCACGACCTCACCCGTCACCTTGCTCACGAGGTAGTCGTCCGGCGTCAGCTCACCGCTGACCACGGCGATCCCCAAACCCCAACCGGCGTTGACGGCCACCATGCTCGGATCGCCGGTTACGGGGTTGCACGTGAACATCACGCCGGAGACCTTCGCATCGACCATCAGCTGGACGGCGACGCCCATCGCTGTCTCCGCATCTGGGCTCAATGCAGCCCGGTAGCTGATGGCGTGTGGCGTGTAGAGGCTGACCCAGCAGTCGCGCACGGCGTCGCAGACCTGCTCCGGGCCGCAAACCCAGAGGAAGCTCTCCTGCTGGCCGGCGTAGCTGGCTTCCTCACTGTCCTCTCCGAGCGCGCTCGAGCGAACGGCGACCGGCGGCCACGTCTCCCCTGTCGTGGCGGCCAGAGCGTCGTAGCGCGCCACGATCTCGGTCCGCAGGTCGTCCGGCAGGGGCGCGAAGCGCATCGCCTCGCCGATCGTCTTCGAGGCCGCGTCGATCGTGTCGATGTTCCCGGGGTAGACACGCGCCAGCGCTGCCTCGATCGTCCCGGCGAGACCGGCCTCTGCGATGAACTTCGTGAACGCTCCCGCGCTGATCGCGAACCCGGGCGGCACGCGGAGCCCGGCCGACAGCAGCTCCCCGAGGCCGGCGCTCTTGCCTCCGAGCTCCGATGCGTCGGACCGCCGCAGCTCCTCGAGTGGGCGTGTGTACGTCGGCGCCACCTGGCTCCCTGTATACAACACACGGCATGCGTGCGATCACCCAGCAGACGCTCGGCGGGCCCGAGGTGCTCGAGCTCACCGACCTTCCGGAGCCCGAGCCGGCGCCGACGGAGGTGCTCGTGCGCGTGGCGGCCGCGGGCGTCAACCCCGTTGACTGGAAGGTTCGCACCCGAGGGGGCTTACTCGGCGAGCCGCCGTTCACCGTCGGCTGGGACGTCGCCGGCACCGTGGAGGCTCTGGGCTTCGGCGCCACGAGATTCGCCGTGGGTGACCGGGTCTTCGGAATGCCACGCTTCCCCCGTGAAGCAGCCGCCTACGCAGAGTACGTGACCTCGCCCTCGCGCCAGCTCGCCCGCATACCCGAAGGCCTGTCCGACGTCGAAGCCGCCGCAGTTCCGCTCGCCGGGCTCACGGCCTGGCAAGCGCTGGTGGAGACAGCCGACGTTCAGCCCGGTCAGCGGGTGCTCGTCCTGGGTGCCGCAGGCGGTGTCGGCCATCTCGCCGTGCAGATCGCGAAGGCGCGCGGCGCGTACGTGATCGGCACGGCGCGTTCTCCCAAGCACGGGTTCCTCGCCGAACTTGGCGTGGACGAAGCGATCGACTACACGTCACAGCCGGTGGAGGACGCCGCAGGCGACATCGACGTCGTGGTCGACCTCGTCGGGAACGAGGAGACGGCGCGGGCACTCGGGACGTTGCGAGACGGCGGTCTCTTCATCCTCGTGCCGTCGGCGGCGGGCCTCGACACGCTGCGGGAAGCCGCAGGGGACCGGGTGCGCGTGACCGCCATCCTCGTCGAGCCCGACCGGGCCGGCCTGGAGGCGATCGCCGATCTCGTCGAGACGGGAGAATTGCGCCCGCACGTCGCGCAGACGTTCCCGCTCGAGGAGGCAGGCCGCGCGCACGAGGCGGGCGAGACCGGCCGCACGCAGGGCAAGCTGGTCCTTACGATCGACTGATGACTCGGTTCGTCCTCGTGCACGGCGCGTTCGCCGGTGCCTGGTGCTGGGAGCCGGTAATCGGCCCGCTCGAGGCCGCAGGCCACACGGTGGAGGCAACCGACCTGCCCGGTAGCGGCGACGACCAGACACCCCTGGAAGACGTCACGCTCGACGCGTACGCCGAGCGCGTGTGCGCGACACTCGCAGAGCGGCCAGAGCGCGCCGTGCTCGTCGGCTACAGCATGGGCGGGGTCGTCGTCACGCAGGCAGCCGACCGCTGCACCGACAAGGTCGCCCACCTCGTCTTCGTCTGCGCGTTCATGCCTTCGAACGGCCAGAGCCTGCTCGATCTGGCCCACCTTCCCGAGTCCGACGACCAGATCCAGGCGAACCTCACGATCGAAGGCGACCCTCCGGTAGCGGCCCTCTCAGCGGAGGCGACCGCGAAGGTCATCTACAACGACTGCACGTCGGACCAGGTCGCATGGGCGGTGGCGAAGCGGCGTCCGCAGGCCGTCGCGCCTTACGCGACCCCGGTCGAGATCGACGACGCAAAGCTTGCGTCGATCCCGCGGTCGTACGTGCTGACGGAACGAGACCAGGCTCTGTCACCCGCCCTCCAGCGGCGGATGATCCGCGAGCATCCGTGCGAGCAGGTGTTCGAGCTCGCCGCGGATCACGCGCCGTACCTATCGGCGACCGACGAGCTGGTCTCGGCGCTGCTCGAAGTCGCGGCCTAACTCACTCCTGCCTTCGCCCGCCAGGAGCCCTCCGCGTACTCCGTACGTGCGGCCTCCGCGTAGGGCACGGGGCTGACGATGGCGCGGATCTCGGCCTGGCTGTGGCGCTCCACCACCGGCTTCGACGATCCTCCGTCCTCCTCGCCCCACACGAGCGTGAGCTCGGCGCCGATCGGGACGTCGACGTCGACGTAGCCGAGCGAAAGCATCGATCGCTCGTTGTAGCTGTAGCCGGAGAACGTGGAGAGCCCGACCAACTCGCCTTCGTGGAGCAGTTTGTCGTGCGGCCAGGTGGCGTAGTTGGAGAGCGGGAGGTTGATGTACTTCGCCGCGTCGCCCTTCTCGAACAGCGTGCCCATCGCGTTTGCGACGTCCTCGCCGTTCCACGCCAGCGTGACCTTCCGCCGCTTGGGCTCGTCACCCAGCTCCTCGAGCGCCTCGCGTCCGACGAAGTCGTGGTCGAACTTCACGAACGGCCAGTAGCCGAGCTCGTGGGGCGTCGCGTAGTAGTCGGAGATGTCGTCCGCGTAGTAGCTGCCGCCCAGCGAGCCCGTGCCCTCGTAGCCCTCGGCCGGGAGCCACTCGCGGTACGCCTTCAGCTCGTCACCTGTGAAGATCGCGGGCAGCGGGCACGGGATCCAGCCCGACTCGAGCGTGTTCGTCGCGTAGACGCGTGAGCCGACCTGCGCCAGGCCGTAGTCCTGGCCGGCCTCGACGATCGCGCCGCGGACATCCTCCATGTCCTCCCACGGCCCGAACAGCTCGAGCCCGGGCACGCCGGACATGCCGTGATGGAGGGCGCGCACCTTCTTCCCTCCGATCGTGACTTCACCGAGGTTGAAGAACTTGATCTCGGGCAGCGGGCCGCCGTTCGCCTTCGTCAGCACGTCGAGCGCCGTCGGGCCCTGCACCTGGAAGCGGAAGATCTTGCGCCGGCCGGTCGGGTTCGCGGCCGTCCGCTCGTCGCGGTCGATCGTGACGTCGAAGTCTCCGGTCTCGGCGTGGAACTGCACCCAGTTGTGCGCGGATGGCCGCCCCACGAGGTTGACCCGGTTCTCGTCGAGGAAGAAGAGGATGGCGTCGCCGATGACATAGCCGTCGTGGTTGCAGGCGACGAACTGCTTCGCCTTGCCGACCTGGAAGTTCTCGAACGTGTTGATGCCGAGGGAGGAAAAGAGCGGCACGACGTCGGGTCCCTCCACGTAGAGGTCGGTCATGTGATGCGTCTGGTCGAAGAGCGCCGACGTCTCGGCCCAGGCCACCTGCTCGTCCATCCAGTTCGAGAACTCGCTGGGGACGCCCGGGTAGACGTACGGGCCGATCTGCGAGTTTCGCGCCATCTCGACCGGGTTGCCGGCCGCTTGCAGCTTCTCTTCGAGACTCTTGTGAGTCATCTCGGCGTGACCTCCGTGTGAGTTAGGGAGCCAATGCTAGTAGTGGCCGGTCGCTTTTCTTGCTCCCAGCGCCACGTGTCCAGGAGTCGGTTGAACGTCACATAGTGGAATCCGGCGACGATCGGCTCTGCGCCCCCCAGATGTGGCGAGAGCGCGTCGACAAGTCCGTCGGCCGACGACTTCGACAGGCGGAACAGGTTCCGGATGCCGCCCTGCTTTCGGAGATATCTCAGCGACGGGCCTACCCCGACGCGCGCCGAGATCTCGAGGAGTCGACGGCGATCGACCATTCCCGGCACGGAGACGTGCACCGGGAGGCTGATGCCTTGCTCGCGGATCGAGCGGACCCAATTCAGTAGGACGTCCGGGTCGTAACAGAGCTGCGTTGCGATGTAGTCGGCCACGCGACTCTTCTCCGCCAACGTCCGAGTGAGCGTTGCGTCGTCGATCAGCGGATGCCCTTCCGGGTAGCCGGCGATCCCGATCGTCCGCGGACGCCGCGCATGCTCCACGAGCAACGGCAGCAACTCGGTGGCCGACGCGTATGGGCCTACCGGAGGCGTCTGGTCGCCGCCGATCACAAACGCGTCATCGACGCCCGCTTCCGAGAGCGCCGCCAGCGCGCCATCCAGATGCTCTCGGCTCCGCACCATGCGCGCGGCTAGATGTGGACTCACGGCGTGGCCGAGCCCGCGCAGGCGAGCTGCCACGTCGACCGTGTCGTCGAGCGTGTGCGTCGGCGAAGCGGTCACCGTCAGCCACACGAGCTCCGGGAGCTCCCGAGCCTCTTGCTCGCCTTTGCCGAAGGGCAGGATCTCGAAGCGCGCACGGTCGTTCAATGGTTCGCCTCCATGTCGGGCGTGCCGTACGTGTGGAAGCTCTCGATCGTCTGCACGCCCCAGTACTGGCCGCGTGCGCGTTCCGCCGACGTCCACACGATCGGCTCGAAGTCCGGGTCGTAGACGAAGTAGCCGCCCGTCGTCACCTCGATCCGGTTCCCGCCCGGCTCGAAGCCGTAGAGGAAGAACCCCTGCGCGACGCCATGCTTCGACGGAGCGGCCTCGATCGGAACTTCGTTGTCGACGAACAGATCGGCGGCGCGGAGGCACTCCTCTCGCGTGTCCACCCAGAACGCGAGGTGGTGCAGGCGGCCCTGAGCGCCGTGCGCGTCGGCGACGTAGATGAGCTCGTGGGCCGCGATGGAGAGGCTCAGCCAGGCTCCGCCCTCGGTGCCGTCGTCACGCTGGATCCGCTCGTAGAGGCGGTAGCCGAGAACGTCCTCCGCGAAGACCCGGTTCGCGCGGACGTCCGCCGCGAGCACGTTCACGTGATCGAGCCGCTTGACGGCCGCGCCTCGCCCGACGTAGCGCTGCGGCTGGTTCCGCCACGACGGCTTCAGATGTTCGGGCGGCACGTAGCGTTCCGCCTCGTAGTAGAGCTCGAACACATGGCCGTCCGGATCGGTGAAGCGATACGCGGGCCCGTGCCCGACATCGCCGTCGATCCAGCCGGTGCCGAGCCCCGTCTCCTCGATGGCGGCGACCCGCCGCTCGAGCGCCTCGGGGCTCCACGCGCGCAGGGCCATATGGCCGAGACCGGCCTGCGGCGACTCGGTGAGCTTGAGGCTGTAGCGGAGGTAGTCACCCCAGCCGCGCAGGTAAACCGACTGGCCCTCGCGCGCTTCCTCCTCCATGCCGAGCACGTCGACGAAGAAGACCAGGCTCTCGTCAGCCTTCGGGGTCAGGAGCTCCGCGTGCCCGATCCGCGCGACGTCGTGGAGGGGCTCGGTCATGACTCGACGAGCTTTCGGAGGCCGTCGAGGTCATAGGAGAGCTCCCCCGCCTCGAGCTTGGCTCGCTTCTCCCGCTCGCGCTCGGCCCGGTCGCGAGCGGCCGCGAGCACGTCGTCGAGGCGTTCCTGCTCGACGACGATCGCGCCGTCCACGTCGAGGACGACGACGTCTCCCTGACGGATGGTCGCGCCGCCGACCGTCACCGGCTCGCCGATCACGCCCGGCACGCTCTTCTCGGCGCCGCTTACGCGCACGCAGCGCGCCCAGATCGGCAACCCGACCTCCCGCAGGTCTTCGAGGTCGCGTACGGCCGCGTCGACGAGGAGCGCGGCGACACCCCGCTCCCTGGCCTGCGTCGCCAGCAGGTCACCGACGAGAGCCACCGGCGCCGGCTCGGGCATGGTCAGCACCAGCACCTCGCCCGGCTCGGCCTCGGCAATGGCGGCGTGGACCATCAGGTTGTCGTCCTGACCACAGAGCACGGTTCTCGCCGGGCCGGCCGCACGCGAGCCGAGCAGCACCTGCACCAGATCGACGTCGACGACCGGGGCTCGCCCCGCCGCTTCGTGGACCGTCGCCGTCCCCAACTCCGCCAGCTCGCGGTAGACGTCGCTCACAGGGCGTCCACCACCTGCGGCGTCACGCGCTGGAACGCCTCCGCATACCGGATCTCGGCGCTGCCCGACGAACGGCGCGCGTGGTTTCCCCGCTGCTCCGCGCGTTGGTCGTAGTACGTGTGCAGGTACGCCTGGGCCTTCATCTCTGCCATCGCCGCCCGCTTCTGCTCGATCACGGAGGTGATGTCGACGAAGGTCGTCGGCGTGAAGTTGCAGAGCTCCGGCTGGTGCGGCTCGAAGAGCAGAAGCGCCGGCGGGTCGATCGTCTGAAACGCGCTAGCGACACCGGCGCCCGCGGCGAGCGCCCGTGCCCGCTCGACGGCGTGGAACGTCATCGCGTGGTCGGGGTTGAACGGATCGCGGTCCGTGTGCGTAACGAGCACGTCGGGCGCGTGCTCCCGAATCCGGTCGGCGAGCGCGACGAGCGCCTCGCCGTCGATGTCCAGCGGATAGTCGCCGAGATCGAGGCACTCAAAGGTCGCGCCGAGAGCGGCCGCAGCCCGCTCCGCCTCCCCATGGCGGATCTCCTTCACGCGCTCCACCGTCTGCCCGGGCTCCTTCCAGAGCTCGCCCGACTCGCCCTGCTCACCGTACGAGAGCGCGAGCACCTGCGCGGTACCCCCGCCGGAGGTCGTTACCGCAATCGCACCGCCCGCACGCCACACGAAGTCGGCGCTATGCGCGCCGACCACGAGCAGTCGTCTACTCATCGCCGGCCAGCCGCCGCGAATGGGTGACGATCATCTCTCGCACCGCGTCCTCGTCAAAGGCAGCGGCGAGCAGCCGGTCGGCCCACAGGGCGAGCCCGTCTTCGACGGCGGGATAGTGGGGATTGCCGCAGTCGCTGGAGAAGATCGTTCGCTCGATGCCGACCGCTCGCACGCCGTCGAACACGTGCTCCCACGTCGTCTTGCCGCTCTGCGGCGTCGTCAGGCAGCGCTCGAGGAGGCAGCCACGGGCGGCCAGCGCGGCCTGGTCCTCGAGCGAGAAGTCCTGGCACGGGAACTCGGGGTGGGTCACGACGAGGTCCTTCACGCCTTCTGCGAACGCCGCCTCGACGACGGCGAACGTGTCGTCCCGGCCGAGGTGGCCCGTGGCGAGGATCAAGTCGTGGCGTGCGATCGCCCGCAGCACGTCGCGCGTCTCCGGAAGGATCTCGCCGGAGGCATCGGTGACCTCCACCGGCTCGACGCTGAGACCGAGCTCGTGTAGCTCGTGCTGGAGCCTCGCCCACTGCGGCACGTTGTCGCCGGGCTTCGGCGCCGTCCGGCCGGCGGTCTCGGCGGGCGAGTCAACGGTCGGCATCCAGACGATCCTCGCGCCCTCGCGCGCGGCGATCTCGACGGCGAGCGCATTCATGCCGCCGACGGCGCGGTTGAGCGTCAGCGTCCCGATCGCACGTACGCCGGGCACGGCGGCGGAGACGATCTGGGCACGCTCGGCGGTGGACGTGTAGTGCGACTTGAGCCCGAAGCCGGCGAGCCCCACCTCGGCGAAGCGACGCGCGAGCGCGACGTCGTCGATCCGGCGCTTCGGCACGTCCGGAGCGACGTGGATGTGCAGGTCGTACGCACCCTTGACGATCACCCGCGCCCGCTCGCTAGGTCGGACTTCGTGCTCGGTGCGCGTCGCCATCGGGCTTGAACCTAACGCTCTTCCGTCTCCGACAGGTGAGAGAGTAAGGCGGCGCTCGCAGCGGCGACGCGGGGCTCGACGCCGAGCTCGAGCAGCAGGTCGCGCGCCGCATCCATCTCGTCGACCCTGCGAGCCGCGTGCTTTCGACTGCCAGTCAGGAGTCGGTCGAGCAGCGGCTCGCCGACGACGCCGGCGATCTCGCCGCGTAGCCACTCTGCGTGCCCCGCGCGCTCCGCGCCATCGAGGCTCTCGATCGCAGACGCAGCGAGCCCCTTCATGAAGACCGATCGCAAGAGCTTCATCTCCGCGGCGTCGCCGGCACGATCCGAGACGACCTCCACCGGCATGCCGAGCGGTCGCAGAGCGGCGGCGAATGCCTCTGCCCCGGGCCCGGAGGCGAGGGCAGGCGTGCCGAGCCCTTTCTCGGGCACGGGGCCCAACAGCGCGACATCGGCGAACCGGCGGCCGGCGATCGCCGCCACCTCGTGCTTCTTCGCGGGGGAGGCGGTGTTGAGATCCGCGTAGACCGCTCCGTCGCCGAGTGCGGGCAGCGCAGCTTCGGCGACCGCCACGGCAGCACTCGCGGCGTTGGCGCTCAACACGACGTCAGCGCCCGCCACCGCCTCCTGCGCCGATGTCGAGGTGCCCCCGCGTCTCGGATCCGGGTCGTATCCGCGAACGTCGGCGCCCGCCGCAGCGAGGTCCGCCGCAAGCCGCCCCCCGGCCTCGCCCAGTCCGAGCACGGCAATCCCTGGCACGTCACTTCTCCTTCCATTGGCCTGCCGAGAAGTAAAACAGGATTGTTGACGATCTTCGCAACGATACGGCAGTATGGTGCCGCCATGGCAACCGGCACCAACTACGAGGCTCTCCGCGACGCGATCGTCAGCGGCGAGCTCGCGCCCAATGCCCGGCTCGTCGAGTCGGACATCAGCTCGTCATTCGCGATGTCGCGTGGAGCCGTGCGCACCGCGCTCATCCGGCTCGAGCAGGAGGGGCTCGTCGTGCGCGAGCCGCACCGGGGGGCGCGGGTGCGTCCGGTCTCGGACGAGGAGGCGGTCGAGATCCTCGAGGCCCGCGCCGTTCTCGAAGGTCTCGTGGTCCGGCTGGCGGCCGAGAGGATCGACGAGGCGGGCAGCGCGCGTCTCGAGGCATGCCTCGAGCGCCAACGTGAGCTGCTCGCGGCCGGCGACCTCCTCGGGGCATCGGACACGAACGCCGACCTCCACGCCACGTTGCTGGAGCTTTCGGGACACAGCACCGCCGCTCGTCTCATCGAGGCGCTGAACTCGCAGAGCGTTCGTTACCAGTACCGCACGATTCTCATTCCCGGACGCTCGGCCGCTTCCGCCGCGGAGCACGCGGCCATCGTCGAGGCCGTCGTCGCCGGCCGTCCCGCCGAGGCCGAGGGCGCCATGCGGCGCCATCTCTTCAACGTCGCCCAGGCGGTGCAACAGGGACTGCTTCCGGGCGGCATAGACAATGCGGGTCGCGGCAAGCGGTGACGAGTCGCAGCTTCAAGGACGTCCTCGGCGCTGCGCCGAGCATCGTGGAGCTGCTGCGCAATGCGCAGGCAGGGCCGAACGTCTACCCCGGCGTGCCCGCCGAGTTCACGAACTGGCGCGACGAGCAGCAGGCGTGGCAGCAGACCTGCGTCCTCTTCGACCAGTCGTTCCACATGGCCGAGCTCGCAGTGGAAGGGCGAGACGCTCTCGCGCTGCTCTCCGGGCTCGCAGTCAACAGCTTCGACGGCTTCGAACCCGGCAAGGCCAAGCACTTCGTGCCGTGCACGCACGACGGATACGTGATCGGCGACGTGATCCTGTTCGCCCTCGCCGAGGACACCTTCAACCTCGTGGGCCGTGCCCCGGCGCTCAACTGGGTGACGTACCACGCCGAGACGAGTGGTTACGAGGTCTCGGTGGAGCTGGACCAGCGCTCGGCACTGCGAACCGACGGGCGGCGCAGGCATTACCGGTTCCAGGTGCAGGGCCCGAACGCGATGCAGGTGATCGAGAAGGTGCTCGGCCAGTCGCCGCCCGAGCTGAAGTTCTTCAACCTGACCGACGTAACGATCGCCGGAAGGACGGTCGGTGCACTTCGCCACGGGATGGTCGGCCAGCCGGGCTGGGAGCTATTCGGCCCCTGGGATGACCGCGACGCAGTCCTCGAGACGCTGCTCGACGCAGGCGAGGAGCTAGGCCTGCGCCAGGCGGGCGGGCGCGCATACTCGTCCAACACCCTCGAGTCGGGATGGATCCCTTCTCCGTTGCCGGCCGTGTACTCGGGGGACAGCCTGAAGGCGTATCGCGAGTGGCTTCCCGCCACCGGCTACGAAGCCAACGCGTCGATCGGCGGCAGCTTCGTCTCAGACGACATCGAGGACTACTACTTCACCCCGTGGGACCTGGGCTACGGCAGCTACGTGAAGTTCGATCACGACTTCATCGGACGCGAGGCGCTCGAGGCCGTGGCGGACGACGACCATCGCCGCAAGGTGACGCTGACGCTCGACGACGAGGACGTGACGCGGACGATCAGCACGATGTTCCAGCCGACGGGCCGGGCGAAGTTCATGGACTGGCCGTCCGCCGTCTACTCGATGCATCCGTATGACCGGGTCACCGTGGACGGCGACACCGTCGGTGTATCGACGTGGATCGGTTACAGCGCGAACGAGGGCAAGATGCTCACGCTCGCCGTCCTTGAAGCGGACCACGCGGAGCCCGGCGGCGAGGTGACGCTCGTCTGGGGCGAGGAGGACGGCGGCACCGCCAAGCCGACCGTCGAGCCCCATGTGCAGACGGAGCTGCGCGCGGTCGTCAGCCCCGCGCCCTACGTCGAGACGGTGCGGAAGACGTACCGCCCGGCGCGCGTCTAGCCTCGAGCTCGAGGCGCGATCGAACCTCGGTAGCCCTCACGGGGCCGCCTCGCGACCCAGCCCCGGTCAGGACGCCGGGACGTACGTGAGGAGCACAACTCCGGAGTCGAACCGCTTCACGTCCTCGAGCTTCATACGGACGGTTCCCCTGTCGCCGAGAACATGGACGTTTCCCTCGCCCCAGACGAGCGGGTTCAGGTAGATCTCGTACTCGTCGATCAGGCCCTTCTCGGCGAGGGCATACGCGAACTCGCCGCTCCCGTGCATGAACAGGTCACCGTCGACCTCGTCCTTCAGCTTCGGGATCGACTCGTCGACGTCTCCTTCGAGCAGGGTCGCGTTCCACTCGAGATCGCCGGACAGGGAGTTGGACCCGACGTACTTCGGCATCGGGTTGACCATGTCCGCCCATTTGCCCGACGCGCTCGGCCAGTATCCCGCCAGCCCCTCGTAGGTCTTGCGGCCCAGTACCAGCCCGCTGGATCTCGCCTGACGCTCGAACGAGTAGTCGCCGTGGTCTCCGTCCGGCTGCACCCACTCGCCGACCGGGTCTATGACGCCGTCGATAGTGGCCTGCGTTGTCGCGATCAGCTTTCCCATCTCGATTCTCCTTCGGTCTCAGGCCTCCACGGCCTCCGCTTGTTCCCCTAGATAGCTGGCGATGAGCAGATGGCGGTCGCGCCTGAGCTCCTCGGCCGGCTTGTGCAGGACGATCTCGCCGTGGGAGAGGACGTAGCCGCGGTCGGCCACCTCGAGCGCGAGGTGCACGTGCTGTTCGACGAGCAGAACGGCGCAGCCTGACTCGAGGGCGTACTCCCGCACGGTCGGCAACAGCGCCTCGACGATGACGGGCGCGAGGCCCAGCGACAGCTCGTCGAGCAGCAACACGTGTGGATGGCGAGCGAGGGCGCGTCCGATCGCCAGCATCTGCTGCTCTCCGCCCGAGAGCAGCCCGGCGCGCCGCTGGCGGAGCTCTTCCAGCTTCGGGAAGTACGTATAGGCGAGCTGCTCGTCGAGCTGTTCTCCCCGGTGGCCCAGGCGGAAGTGCTCGGCGACGGTGAGGCCGAAGAAGATCCCCCTCCCCTCGGGCACGTGGGCGATGCCGCTGCGGGCGCGGGCGCTGGGCGATACGGAGAGGAGATCGCGGCCGTCGAGCAGGATGCGGCCGGCCGACGGCTTGACGATGCCGGAGATGACGCGGAGCGTGGTCGTCTTGCCTGCTCCGTTGGCGCCCAGTAGCGCGACAACTTCCCCGCCATCGACAGTGAGGTCCACACCCCTGATGACGGCGGCCTGGTCGTAACCCGCAGTCAGCCCTTCGATCTGAAGCACGGTGCTCACGAGACGGCTCCGGCGTCGGCGCCGAGCTCGGCGGACACCTCGGCTCCGGCTGATCCCAGGTACGCACTGATCACCTTGGGGTCACTGCGTACGGTCTCCGGCGTCCCGTGTGCGATGACCTTGCCGAACTCGAGCACGACGACGTAGTCGCAGATGGTCAGGACGAGGCCCATGTCGTGATCGACGAGCAGCGTCGTCGTGCCCTTGTCGACGGTCTCGCGCAGATGGCGGCCGAGCGCTTCGCTCTCGAGCGTGTCGAGTCCGGCGGCCGGCTCGTCGAGACAGAGCAGACGCGGCGACGCCGCCAGGGCGCGCGCGACGCCGACTAGCTTCCGGTGGGCCTGCGACAGCTCCGTCGGCATCGCTTCGCTCAGGCTCTCGAGCTCGAAGATGCGGAGCGCCTCCTCCACCTGCGCTGCCCCATCGGTCGGCCGGGAGACGACCTCGCGCACGGCACCGAAGGCGGACGGATGCTGGGATGCGACCGCGATGTTCTCGTGCACCGTGAGATCGTCGAACAGCTCGATCGACTGCCACGTTCGCGCCAGGCCCATGCGCGCCCGGACGTGCGGCGCCTTGCCCGACAGGTCCTCGCCGTCGAGCATGACGCTGCCGCGATAGGGAACGAACCCCGAAATGGCATCGATGAAGGTTGTCTTGCCGGCGCCGTTCGGCCCAATGAGGCCTAGCAGCTGGCCGGGCTCGATGCGGAGGTTCACGTCGACGACCGCGCGGACGCCGCCGAAGCTGACGGATAAGGCCTGTGTCTCGAGGACCGGTGTCACTCAGTTACCCTCCGCGCGCAGTTCGGGGCTGCGAGACGATTACCAGGATCATCAACAATATGTTGAACAGTCGCGTGAAAAGGTGTTACTGTCGCCTCGCTGTCACGGCCAACTTACATAGCTGGATCACCAAAGATGGGAGGGTCACGAATGTCGCTCTCACCCACGCCCGGCGCACGTAGCCGTACTCGCAGCCGTCGGGCGTTCGTCACCTTTGCAGCGCTCGTAGTCGCGCTCGGGGTAGCGCTCCCAGTCGCCCTTGGCGGGGCGACGGCGTCGAGCGCGGTCACGAACTATGCGGCCTTCGTCGGCGTAAAGCCCGGCAAGGCGAACCCGAAGTTGAAGCCGGTCGTCATCGGCATGGTCAACCTCCAGGGCGGACAGGTCCAGGTCGGGCCACTGTGGACGCCCGCGGTCGAGACGACCGTCAAATACGCGAACGCGGAGCTCCGCGGCGCGGCCGGTCACCCGATCATCCTGAAGAAGTGCTTCATCAAGACGTCCGAGGAGGAGGGCACGCGCTGCGGCCAGGTGATGGCGAACGACAAGCGCATATCGGTCGTGCTCTGGGGTGGCGTCGTGATCGGCAACCAGTCGTTCTACTCGGCTCTCGGCAAGAAGGCCGTCGTTGGCGGCGTGCTCGTCCACCCGATCGACGAGACGTCGAAGACCGGGGTCTACGGCATCTTCGGCGGTAATGCGTCAGTGCTCAGCCCGTACGGGACGTTTGCGCGGGACGTGCTGAAGGCGAAGACGGCCGCGGTCGTCTACCCGACCATCCCGGGCATCGCAGAGGCCGGCGTGTCGATCGTCGCCGCCATGCGGAGAGCCGGGCTGTCGGTGAAGCAGGTCAGTTACGACCCGAACTCGACGGACCTCGTCGGCCCGATCACAGCCGCCGGCGGTCAGAGCGCCGACGTGTTCGTGCTGCAGGACGTCGCCGCAGGGTGCGTCAACATGGCGAAGGCGCTTGCACAGCTCAAGCTCACCCAGAAGGTGCTCACGAACCCGCTCTGCCTCGACCCGAGGGTCGCGCAGGGCCTGGGCGGTGACTACCCGCAGTGGACGTGGGCGATCGCGTCCTCGCTCGGGTTCGACCTTACGGACAAGGGCGTGCCGCCCTTCCTGAGGGTCTTCAGGAAGTACGGGCCAAAGCCGACGATCACGCCCGACCCTTGGACTCCGGTCGCGTTCGGGCAGACGCTGACGCTAATCAAGTGGCTGAACAAGATCGGCTACAGGAACATCTCGCCTGCGGCGATCAACAAGCAGGCGAAGGCGTTCCGCGGACCGGTGCCCCTGGGCGCCCCGACGGTGAAGTGCGGGAAGTACAAGGCAATCCCGGCGGACTGCAACGACCAGACGCAGTTCTTTGAATATCAAGGACGAGGAAAGTTCAAGCGGGTCTCCGGCTGGCTCAAGCCACCCGGACAGTAGGACGACCAGGACCACTTCTGGTCGACGTCGAACGGCGGGCCTGGCACTCGAGCCAGGCCCGCCACCCCCGCATTAGGCTACGTCCCTGAGCGTGGACGAGATCCAGCAGATCTGGCAGTTCGCTCTGCTCGGCCTGGGCATCGGTGCACTGATCGCCGGCATCGCGCTGGCCGTTGTCCTCTTCTACCGCGGGTCGGGCGTGATCAACCTTGCAAGCGGCGGCATCGCGATGTTCGCCGGCTACACCTACTGGGCCTTGCGAACGGGCCTGTTCGGCCCGAACATCTCGACCGCACCCGCGCTAGTGATCACGTTCGCCGTCATCGTCGTCTTCGCCATCGCGATGGAACTGCTCGCGTTCAGGCCCCTCCAGGCAGCATCGCCGCTTGCGAAGCTCGCCGCCTCGCTCGGTGTGCTTCTGACTCTGCAGGCTTCGATGCTGGTCGCGTTCGGCGACACGCCGAAGCCGCAGCCCCCGGTCCTGCCGCAGAACCGCCAGGTAGAGCTCTGGGGCGCCTTCGTCGGGCTCGACCGCTTGCTGATGGCGGCGATCGTCGTCGCGGCCGCCGCGGTGCTCGCGGCCCTCTACCGGTGGACCCGCTTCGGCCTCGCGACGCGGGCCGCATCGGAGAACGAGGTCTCGGCGACGCTCGCGGGGCTGTCGCCGAACAGCCTGTCGATGATCAACACCGTGCTCGCCTGCCTGGTCGCGGGAGGACTAGGCGTGCTCGCCGCGTCGATCACGGTGCTCTACTGGCAGACGCTCCCTCTCTACATCGTCCCCGCGCTCGCAGCCGCCTTGTTCGCGCGGTTCACGTCCTTCGGCATCGCCTGCTCCGTCGGGCTCCTGCTCGGCATGGCCCAGTCGGTGCTCCAGTTCTACATCGCGCCGAAGTCCTGGTATCCGACCGACCACGGCATTGCAATGCCCGGCGTCTGGGACCTGTTCGTCTTCGGGGCGATCGTGGTAGCGATGTTCTGGCGCGGAGCCAGCCTGCCGGGCCGCGGCGAGCTGATCGAGAAGCGCCTGCCGTTCGTTCCCCGCTCTGACCATCTGGGCCGCAATGCGGTGATCGGAGCTGGCGTGTGCGCGGCGGCGTTGATTCTCCTCCCCTGGGACTTTCGCCAGGCGCTGATCGTGTCGCTGCTCGCGTCGCTGATCTGCCTCTCGTTCGTCGTCATCACCGGCTTCGTCGGGCAGATCTCGGTCGTCCAGCTCGCCCTGGCCGGGGTGGCGGGCTACACCGTCTCGCACATGGCGGTCGACTTCGGCATCGAGTTCCCTCTCGCGCCGCTGATCGCCGTTGCGATCGCGACGGTGCTCGGGCTGCTCGTGGCGGTGTCCGCGCTCCGCGTGCGCGGCGTCAGCCTGGCCGTCGTCACGCTGGCGGCGGCGGTCGCGATCGAGAAGTTCGGATTCGCGAACTACAAGTGGGGCGGCGGGTCGGGGGCGTCGCCCGTGCCACCCCCGGAGCTGTTCGGCTTCAGCCTCGGCGCGGACTCGTCGTTCCGCGGCCTCGACGGCAAGCTGCCGAGCCCCGTCTTCGGCTTTTTCCTCCTCGCGGTGATCGTCGCGCTCTGCCTGGTCATCGCCAACGTCCGCCGGTCGAGCGTCGGTCGCCAGATGCTGGCCGTGCGCTCGAACGAGCGCGCGGCCGCCGCAGCCGGCGTGAACGTGACCGTCGTCAAGCTCGTGGGCTTCGGGCTTTCGGCGTTCATCGCCGGCGTCGCAGGCGTGATGTACAGCTACGAGTTCGGTGGGGTCAGCGCAGCGAAGTTCGGGGCGTTCGCAGCTCTCGGACTCATCGCCTTCACGTACGTCGGCGGCATCACGATGATCTCGGGCGCCTTCGTCGCGGGTCTCATCTCGACCTCGGGCCTCGTCTCGTACGCCCTCGACAAGTGGTTCGGCCTGTCCGGCAACTGGGCGCTGCTCTTCGCCGGCATAGCACTTATCGTCACCCTGATCATGAACCCCGAGGGCGTCGCCGGCGCGAACTACAAGACGCTGCAGAAACGGCGCCGACGACGACAGGCGGCCCAGGCCGCGGCCGCGGTGCCCGAGGCTTCGACGTGAGCGACGCCGGGTCGTTCCCCAGCCCGTACGAGATCGAGACTCCGCCCGGCTGCGAGGGCTGGGAGGAGATGTACCCGTACTACGCCCTGTTCGACGAGCGCAGGCGGGAGACCGACGAGCAGCGCTTCTGGTTCTGGAACTCGATGCACTTCCCGCTGCCGATGCCGGCCTTCGACATGGCGTGCGTGGACGTCCCGTACCAGGGGATCGGGACGTGGCAGAACCGCGTGTTCGCGGTTCCCCCGGCCATGGGCATCGATTACCGCGTCGTCAACGGCTACGTCTACATCTCCGGCAACCCCGTCACCGATCCCGAGCAGATCGCGGAGCGCGCGGAGTTCTTCCAGAAGCGCGCGGGCTACTACTTCGAGAACTGGGACGAGCTTTACGCGAAGTGGAAGGTGAAGATGGAGGCCCTCATCGCCGAGCTCACCGAGCTACGAGTCCCGGAGCTGCACGAGTACGAGCCCGACGAGGTCGTGTTCGAGGACGATCGCGACACGGCGTACGTCGACGTGCTCGAGGCCTACGGGCGGCTCCTGCGCTGCGGCGAGCTCATGTGGCAGCACCACAGCGAGTTCCTTCTGCTCGGCTACGGGACCTACGCGACGTTCTCGGACTTCTGCAAGGGCGTCCTCCCGGACATCCCCGACCAGCACATCGCCCAGATGGTCGCCGGCATCGACGTGCTGCTGTTCATGCCGGACACAGAGCTCAAGCGGCTCGCTCGACTCGCCCTCGAGACAGGGGTGGACCCGGCGTTCGTCGA
This sequence comes from uncultured Actinomycetes bacterium, assembly GCA_963704335.1. Taxonomy (GTDB): domain Bacteria; phylum Actinomycetota; class Thermoleophilia; order Gaiellales; family Gaiellaceae; genus PALSA-612. The sequence continues at coordinate 1,800,044 of OY969889.1, read as the reverse complement.
CGGGCACTCGCCGGAGGAGATCGACGCCGAGCTCGCGCAGTCGGAAGCCGGGAGGGCTTGGCTGGAGGAGCTCGAGCAGGTGAAAGACCCGTGGTTCAACATGGCGACGGGCGACGGGCTCTACCACTACTACGGCAGCTGGCTCGACGATCCGAGCATCCCGTACGCGTCGCTCGTCGCCTACGTCGGCGCGCTGAAGCGAGGGGAGGAGATCGAGCGGCCGACCGAAGAGCTGGCCCGCGAGCGAGACCGGTTGGCGGAGGAGTACGGCTCCCTTCTCGACGAGGAGGCACGCAAGGGCTTCGATGAGCTGCTCGGGCTCTCACGCATGGTCTTCCCGTATGTCGAGGAACACAAGTTCCTCTGCGACTACTGGTTCCTCACGCGCTGGTGGAACAAGGTGCGCGAGTTCGGCGCGCTACTCGCGAAGCACGGCTACCTCGAGGATGCCGAAGACGTCTTCCAGCTCTCCCGGAACGAGGTGCAAACGGCCCTCGACGAGCTCGTCCTGATGTGGGCCACGGGCGGCGAGCCGCTGGGCCCGAAGCACTGGCCACCGATCGTCTCGCGCCGCAAGGAGATCCTCGAGCGACTCGAGGGCTGGACGCCGCCGCCTGCTGTGGGCGCCATGCCCGAGGCCGTGAACGACCCGGTGCTGAACATGCTGTGGGGCATCACCACCGAACGTGTGCGTGCGTGGGCAAAGCAGGAGGAGGGCGGTCTCGAGCTGACGGGCGCGCCGGCCTCGCCGGGCGCAGTCGAGGGCGTCGCGCGCGTCGTGATCGACGTGCGACAGATCAGAGACGTGCGCGACGGCGACATTCTCGTCTGCCCGATCACGTCGCCGGCGTGGGCGCCGATCTTCTCGAACGTCAAGGCGGTGGTCACGGACATCGGCGGTGTGATGTCCCACGCGGCGATCGTCTGCCGTGAGTACGGCCTGCCGGCCGTGGTGGGAACCGGCCGCGCTACCTCGCAGATCAAGACGGGCCAGACGATCCGCGTCGACGGGACAGCCGGAACGGTGGCCATCCTCGTCGCGCCCTCGGATCCGCCTGCATAGGGCGCCGTGCAGCTCGACGGGGGCCCTCACGGGGGCTTCCAGGTACGCCTTGCGGGGTCTGGACAACGGTTGCAGGCTCCCTTAAACTCGCGCGCAGGGCAGGCTGCCTGTTCGATACCGAAAGGAGCGTTTCATGAGGAGGAGCAAGACCGGTGGCGTCGTCGCAGCCGCTGCTGCGGTGATCTCCCTCGTCTTCGCGTCGACGTCCGCAACGAGCACGGACCAGGGGGGACCGATTTACTTCGGCATGGACGCGCCACTGACGGGCCCGACGCAGCTCGTCGGCCAGAGCGACCGCCAGACCGTCGACGCAGTTGTCAAGTACTGGAACGCCCGCGGCGGGATCGAGGGCCGAAGGGTCGTGGTCGACGTTCTCGACAACGCGTCGAACCCGTCACAGGCAGTCCAGAATGTGCAGAAGTTCATCGGCGACCGGAAGTACGTCGCGATCTTCGGGTCTGGGAACGCAGCGGCTGCGGTCGCGACCGGCGCCCTTGCGAGCCAGGGCAAGATCCCGTTCATCGCCCTCTCGCCGCCGACGCAGCTCGTCAGCCCGCCACAGCCGTTTGCGTACATCCTCACGGCCACGACCCGCCTGTATGCGTACAGCAATGCGCGCTACCTTCGGACCCTCGGTATCAAGAGGATCTGGTTGATGGGCGACAACGGCGGCTTCGGGCGTGAAGGCCCCGAAGTCGTGAAGAAGCTCGCGGCGACGTACGGCCTCGAGGTCGTCGACACGACGATCTTCTCGCCGGCGGCAACCGACTTCTCGGCCGAGCTGAGCAAGATCAAGAGCTCCGGAGCCCAGGCGCTCTGGCTCTGGACGGCGACGCCCGCCGGCCCGACGATCGTGAAGCAGTTCAAGCAACTCCAGCTGCCGCAACAACTCGTGCTGACCGGCGCGAACGCCTCCCCGCAGTTCCTTGAAGGAACCTGTGGTGACGTGAACGGCGCGATCATTAACTCGTTCCTCGCTACGGTCTGGAAGTCCCTGCCGAAGAAGGACCCGGTGCGCATCCAGGCCGCCCTACTCGAGAAGATCATCAAGCGGCCCGTCTCGAACTTCGACGGCGACGCCAGCGGCGCGCTCTGGGCATACAAGGCCGCGATCGAGAAGAGCAACGGCACCCGCGCCGGCATCAACAACGCCCTGGAAACGAAGCTCCGTGGGCTCGTCACGCCCGCCGGCAAGATCTTCCTGTCGAAGATCAACCACACGGGTCTGCAGATGGGCTCCATGTGGGCCGGGAAGATCCAGAGCTGCAAGCTGAGGCCGCTTCACGGCGCTGCCTTCGAGAAGAAGAAGTAGAGGAACTCTCGCGCCGCAGGGCCCGGCAAGACCGGCGCCCTGCGGCGCATCTGGCGCGACACGACCCGGTGACACGATGGACGCCTTGACCGAGCCTCTTCCAGCCGAGAAGGCCGCCGAGTGGCCGGAGCCTGGCTATTGCTACGCGATCGCCCGTCTGCAGCAGCGGGTGTTCGCCGGCGTCACAGGACGGGTAGCTCCTTATGGCCTCACGACGCTCCAGTTCACGACGCTAAGCATCCTCGACCGCCATGGCGCTCCGCTGTCGACGTCGCAGCTCGCTCGGCGTGCGTTCATGACGCCGCAGTCGATGAGCGAGGTGATCCACGCGCTCGAGAGCAAGGGCTTCATCAAGCGCGACCCGCACCCGAGTAATCGAAGGACGCTGCCGGCGGCGCTCACTGGCGAGGGCGAGCGTGTCCTCGCTGCTTGCGAGGAGACTGTTGCCGAGTTCGAGAGCGAGCTGCTCGCAGGGTTCACGGCTGAAGACCGCGCGGCGTTCCTGCGAATGGTCAAGGCTGCCGTGCGCAATCTCGGCGGAGGTTTTCCGCATGCATAACCGTCATCACGAGTGTCAGGTGGCCTGACTCCCCGTGGTGCCGGCTTCTGTCGCGCTCGCATCTGACTCCGGTGACGAGCTGGCCTGCGAGGTCGTCGGCGTCGCCAAAGCCTTCGGTGCGGTCAGGGCCGTCGATGACGTGTCGCTCGACATCGCGGCCGGCTCTCTCACCTGCCTGATCGGACCGAACGGCGCCGGTAAGTCGACGCTACTCGGCTGTATCTCAGGCTTCCACCTCGCGGACGCGGGCTGCGTGCGCATCGGCGGCCGCGACGTTACGCGCTGGCCGGCGCATCGCCGCGCGCGCCACGGCCTCGCCACGGTCTTCCAGACAACGCGCCCACTCGCGCAGCTCGACGTGCTCGACAACGCTGCCGTCGGGGCACATGTCCGCTCGCATGCGGGTTTCCTCGCCAGCATGCTGCGCCCGCCCTGGCAGTGGCGCGAGGAGGACCGCGTCCGGCGGGATGCGCGAGAGGCGCTCGAGATCGTCGGGCTCGATGACCGCGCGTCGGCACCCGCGGCCGTGCTCCCGCTCGGGCAGTTGCGGCTCCTTTCCCTCGCGCGGGCCCTCGCACAGAGGCCCGACCTTCTCCTACTCGACGAGCCCGCCGCGGGCCTGCGCGCCGGCGAGAAGGCGCGACTGGTCGAGGCGCTCCGAATGCTCTCGAAGCAAGGGCTGACGATGGTGCTCGTCGAGCACGACATGCAGTTCGTGGGCGCGATCGCGGAGCGCGTGATCGTCCTCGACCGCGGACGCGTGATCGCAGATGGTACGCCGCCCGAGGTGAGGACAGACCCCGGCGTGATCGCTGCCTACCTCGGCTCCACCTCGCTATGAGTGCTCTCGTCGACGTACGAGAGCTCGTCGTGCGGTATGGGCCGGCGGTCGCCCTCGACGGCGTGTCGCTGACGGTTGGCGTCGGCGAGCGGGTGGCGCTCGTGGGCGCGAACGGCGCCGGGAAGAGCTCGTTGCTGAACGCCGTGTGCGGCGTCGTCCGGCCTGCCGGAGGCACCGTTCACGTCGGCGGCGACGACGTGACGGGCAGAACGCCGAACCAGGTCGTGCGGCGCGGGCTGACGCAAGTGCCGGAAGGGCGTCAGGTCTTTCCCAGCCTGGCGGTCGAGGCGAACCTCATGCTGGGCGCGTTCGGCCGCTCCTTCAGGACCGAGATCGTCACGTCGACGCTTCGCTACCGGCGTAGGCGCGGCGAGGCGCGCGAGCGCCTCGAGCGGATCTACTCCCTGCTGCCGAAGCTGTACGAGCTGCGCGACCGCCCCGCAGGTCGCACGTCCGGAGGCGAGCAGCAGATGGTTGCAATCGGACGCGCACTCATGGCCGAGCCACGCGCGCTCGCAATCGACGAGCTCTCGCTCGGCCTCGCCCCGCTCGTCGTCGAGCAGCTCGTCGGTTTCCTGCACAGGCTGAACGAGGAGGACAACGTCGCCATATTGCTCGTCGAGCAGAACGCGCTTCTGGCATTCGACCTCTGCGACCGCGCGTATGTGCTCGAGACAGGACGTGTCGTCCTCACAGGCGAGAGTTGCGAGATACGCGACCGCCCGGAGGTCCACAGCGCATACCTCGGGGCCGGTCCTGGATGACGACGTTCCTACAGCTCGTCGTCATCGGTCTCTCAACGGGATCTGCGTTCGCGCTCGTCGGCATGAGCCTCGTGCTCGTATATCGCACGACGGGCATCGTCAACTTCGCGCAGGGCGTGTTCGCGGTGATTGGCGGGCTTTTCACGTTCCAGCTCTCCGACGACATGCCGCTCGCGCTCGCGGCGCTCGTTTCGATCCTCATTGCGGCGTTCGCCGCATCGATTCTCGCCGTCGTTGCCGTGGGCTTTCGCCGCCGGACGACAAGCCTTGCCAGCACCATCATCACGCTCGGCGCCGCGTTCCTCGCGCAAGCCCTGCTGCTGCTCAAGTTCGGCGACATCCCGCGCAGCTATCCCGGCATCTCCGATCGCGCCTGGAACGTCGGCGGAGTCCTCATCCAACCGCAGTATGTGCTGATCGCGGGCGTGGCACTGCTCGCGGCGATCGCGCTGACCCTCTTTCTGCGACGGACGATCGTCGGCCAGGCGCTGGTGGCCTGCGCGGACTCCCGTCCCGCCGCCGAGCTCGTCGGCTTGAACATCCGCTCGCTCGCCGTCGTCGCGTTCGTCGGCGCGGGAACTCTGTGCGCGCTCGGCGGCTCGCTGCTTGCCCCGAGCAGCCCGATGACGTTCAGCTCGGACGTCGCGATCACCGTCAACGGTTTCGCGGCGGCAGTATTCGGCGGGCTCGGTTCCATCCGCCTCGCGTTGATCGGCGGGTATGCGCTCGGAATCCTCGAGCAGCTCGTGGTCGGCTACATCGACCCCCAGTACAGCCTGATCATCGCGCTCATCGTCATGCTCGTCCTGATCGGCTGGCGCTCGCGAGCGGAGATCGCGAGCGCATCCCACGAGGCACATACGGCAATCCAACGTGCGCGGGTGCCGTGGCCTGCACCGGTCCGCATCGTGCTGATACTCGCGGGGGGCGCGTTCGCCTGCTGGCTTCCGTACCAGCTTTCGTCGTTCGACGTATCGCTCTACGACCGAATGGGTCTATACGCGCTCGTCACCATCGGCCTCACGCTGTTGATGGGATACGCGGGTCAGATCTCGCTGGGCCAGGGCGCGTTCTTCCTCATCGGCGCCTACACGTCGGCGATCCTCACCGTTGGGCTCGACCCGGCGACACGCTTCATCGACCCCGAGGCGGGAATCTCGCCCCTCGTCGCCGTCCTCGCTTCCCCCGTCGTCACTGCTGTGATCGCTGCCGTCATCGGGGTCCCGCTGTTGCGCCTCCACGGCCATTACCTCGCCTTCGCAACGCTCGCGCTCGCCCTCATCGCCTTCGCCCTCCCCTCCGCCTGGGACCGCTTCACGGGCGGCGAGTACGGCATCTCGGTCACGAAGCCGCTCAGCGTCTTCGGGCAGGATCTACGAGGGCCCCTGCACGCAGCTGTCGTCTGGGGTGTCGTCACCGTCGCGTTGCTGCTCGCGACGAACCTCGTCCACTCACGCGTGGGTAGGGCACTGCAAGCGATCGCGACCGACGAGACGTCTGCGGCCGCCTCGGGAATACCCGTTCCGAGCTACAAGTTACGGCTGTTCGTCTTCGCAGCGGCGCTCGCCGGCCTCGGCGGCGGCCTGTTCACGTTCTCGTTCCTGATCGTCACGCCTGGGGCATTTCCGATCGTGCTCAGCATCCAGTTCGTCGTCATGGTCGCCGTCGGTGGACTAGGGAACATCTACGGAGCCGTCGCCGGCACCGTCGCGATCCTGTACCTCGAGCAGGAGCTGCGCGAGATCGGCGCCCGCTCCGAGCTATTTGGCTGGGACCTTCCCGCCGCGGCCCCGACCGTCTTCTCGTTCGGCGTGTTCGGCCTCATCCTCATCGCCATCATGCTCTTCTTCCCTCGTGGGCTCCTGCCGGCGCTCGGTGACGCTGCGGACGCGGTTCGGAAGCGCCTCTCTCTCGGGCGCCGCGCGCGGAGCTCCACCGGCGTCGGGCCGTTGTCCTGAGGCGAACCTCGCCTGCTTGGTCTTGTCAACCGGCTACAGGTCGTCCAGGGCTCGTCGCACGAGCACCCGTGCGAGGTGTGCCCGGTACTCGGAACTGCCGCTGATGTCGGCCGGAGGCTGGGCCCCTTCCGCGGCGCGTTCGGCGGCGTCGCGGAGTGACGCGCCACCTGCGAGCGCCTCCTCGACGCCACGTGCCCGCAGCGGGGTCCCGCCCATGCTCGCGAGCCCGACCTGCACGCCGCCGTCGACACGGGCCGCCGCAACGCCGACCGTCGCCCAGTCCTGCGAGCGGCGGTTGTGCTTCAGGTAGACGCCGCTCTCGACCTTCGGCACGCGGATCTCCTTGAGCACGTCGCGGGGTCCGAGCGCCGTCATGAAGGGGCCGACGAAGAAGTCGGCGGCGGAAATCGTGCGCTCGCCTCCAGGCCCGTAAGCGACCAGGTCGGCATCGAGCGTGAGCAAGATCGTGCTCAGGTCGGAGGCCGGATCGCCGTGAGCAATCGAGCCTCCGATAGTCCCGCGGTGACGAACCTGCGGGTCGCCGACGTGCTCGGCCACCTCCGAGATGACCGCACAGCCCTGGCCGAGCACCGGGTCGCGGACGAGCTCGGCATGACGCGTGAGCGCCCCGATCGCGATCCGATCACCATCCTCGCGCACGTAACGCAAGTCGTCGAGCCGTCCGATGTCGACGAGCACCGAGGGGCGCACAAAGCGAAGACGCAGCATCGGAATGAGCGACTGTCCGCCGGCGAGGACCTTGGAGTCCTCGCGGTCCAGGAGCTCGATCGCGTCGTCGAGGGACCCCGCCCGCTGGTAATCGAACCCGGCGGGAATCACGCCTGTGCCTTTGCCGCGGCCTCGACGGCTCTGACGATGTTGTGGTACCCCGTACAACGGCACAGGTTGCCCTCGAGGCCAACGCGGATCTCTTCCTCCGACGGGTTGGGCTGCTCCTTCAGCAGCGAGACCGTGGCCATGACGAACCCCGGCGTGCAGTAGCCGCACTGGAGCGCGTGCTTTTCGTGGAAGGCCTGCTGCACCGGGTGCAGGTCGTCGCCCGGCGCCAGCCCCTCGATCGTCGTGATCTCGCCGCCGTCCGCCTGCACCGCAAGCACGTTGCACGACTTCACCGATTCGCCGTCGAGCAGCACCGTGCACGCCCCGCACGAGGAGGTGTCGCAGCCGACGTTCGTGCCCTTCAGCCCGAGCTGTTCGCGAAGGAAGTAGACGAGCAGCTGGCGAGGCTCGACATCCGCCTCGTGCTGGGCGCCGTTGACAGTGAGCGCGATCTTCGTCACGACTTCGCCTCCTGAATTGCCCGCCAGACGTTCTCGCCGTTGCAGGGCAGGTCGACGTGCTTTACCCCGTACGGCGCGAGCGCGTCGAGCACGGCATTGTGGACGGCCGGAGTTGCTCCGACCGTCCCGGACTCGCCGATGCCCTTGGCGCCGAGCGGGTTGTTCGGGGTCGGCGTCTCCATCTCGACCGTCTCCCAGGACGGGAGCTCTGCTGCGGACGGGAACGCATAGCCGACGAACGTGCTGGTCAACGGCGTTCCGTCCTCGTCGTAGACGAAGTCCTCGTAGAGCGCCTGCGCGACGCCGGTGGCCACGCCCCCGTGCACCTGGCCCTCCGCGAGCAACGGGTTGATCAACGTCCCTGCGTCGTCGACGGCGATGAATCGCTGGAGCTTCACCTTTCCCGTCTCGACGTCGACCTCGACGACCGCGATGTGCGCCCCGAACGGGAAGGTCGGCGGCGCGCCGAACTCGTCCGCCACTTTGAGCTCGCCGAGCCTGTCGTCCCCGTCGGCGCGGGCCGCGAGCTCCTCCCACGAGAGCGAGGGATCGCTCGTCCCGGCGACGTGGAAGCGGCCGAGGGCTGTGTCCAGCACCATGTCGTCCACGCTTGCCTCGAGGTATTCGGCGGCGAGCTGCTTCCCTTTCTCGACGACGCCGTCCGCCGCGACTCTTGCCGCCGTGCCGCCGATCTGCAAAGACTTCGAGCCGAAGGTCCCGGTGCCTTCCGGGATCTCGTCCGTGTCCCCCTTGACGAGAGTGACCTTCTCTATCGGTAGCCCGAGCCGCTCGCCCGCGACCATCGCGAACGACGTCTCGTGGCCCTGCCCGTGCGAGAACGAGCCGGTGCGCACGATGGCCTCGCCGTCCGCCGTGATCTCAACGTCCCCGTACTCGGTTTCGCCCAGCACGTTCGTGATCTCGGTGTACGTGCTGATGCCGATGCCGAGCTGCTTCGGGCCACCTTCCTCACGGCGTCGTTGCTGCTCGGCGCGCAACTCCTCGTACCCGGCGCTGTGTAGCGCGAGGTCGAGCGCGCCCTCGTAGTCGCCCGAGTCGTAGGTCACGCCGGAATGCGTCTGGTGGGGAAAAGCGTCTTTGGGGATGAAGTTCTTGCGCCGCACCTCGGCCGGATCCATCCCGATCTCGGCGGCGAAGAGATCCATCATGCGCTCGATGGCCTGTGCCGCCTCGGGCCGGCCGGCGCCTCGGAACGTCGTCATCGGCGTCGTGTTCGTGACCGTCGATCGGGCCTCGACTTCGACCCGGTGGATGTGGTAGACGCCCGTGGCGAGCATCGCGGTCAACGCCGGCATGAACGCCCCGACGCCGGGGTAGGCGCCGGCGTCCTGCGTGACGTCGAGGCGATAGGCGAGCACCTTGCCGTCGCGTGTGCCGCCAAGCGTCATCTCGAGCCATTGGCCTCGGCCGTGAGGCAACGCGTTCATGCTCTCGGTACGCGTCTCCGTCCAGCGGACCGGAGCACCGACATGGCGTGTCAACCAGACGATGAGCGCCTCTTCGGCGCCGAACGCGCTCTTCGCCCCGAACCCGCCGCCGACGTCCGGCGCGATGATGCGGAGCTCGTGCGGATCGAGCCCGAGCGCCGGGCAGATGCCGTGGTGGTCTCGATGCGGCACCTGGGTCGAGAGCCAGGCGGTGATCCTCCCGTCCTTGTCCTCGGCAGCGGCCGAGCGCACCTCGAGCGGGCACGCCGCCATGCGCTGGCTGACGAGCGTGTCCGAGACGACGACGTCGCAGCCCTCGAACAGCCGCGGGTCGTGATCCATGCGGCCGGCGCGACCCGCGATGTTCGTACCGACGTCCGGGAAGAGCAGCAACTCGTCCTTCGCGGCCTCGACCGGGTCGATAAGCACCGGCAGCGGGTCGTACTCGACGGAGACGAGCTCGGCGGCGTCCGCGCCGGACGCGCGATCGTCGCTCAGGACGATGGCCACGATGTCGCCGACGAAGCGCACGACGTCCTTGGCGACGAGCGGTCGCCGCAGCCGCTGCTCGAGCACGGGAATCGGCGGCGGCCCCATCGACAGGCCGTCGACGTCGGCGGCGGTGAGGACCTGCACGTTCGGAAGAGCCTCCGCGGCGGATGTGTCGACCCCGGTGATGCGCGCGTGCGCGAACGGCGAGCGCACGAACGTCACCGTGCGTGCGCCCTCGAGCGGCAGGTTCTCGACGTACGTCGCCTCGCCGCGGAGGAAGCGGGGGTCCTCCTTCCGCAGAACGCGATTGCCGAGAATGCTCATTGCGCAGCGAGCCTAACGAGCCGCCGTCGCCGAGACAACTGCCTGCACCGCGGCTGCCACGTCCGCGCGGCCGGGCAGGTACGCGTCCTCGAGCGGCGGGCTGAACGGAATCGGCGCGAACGGCGCCCCGACTCGCTGGATCGGCGCATCGAGCTCGTCGAACACGGCCGCCTGAACCTGCGCAGCGAGCTCGGCGCCGAAACCGCCTTGCGTCACCGCCTCGTGCGCGACGACCAGCCGGTGTGTCTTGGAGACCGACTCGACGATCGTCTCGAGGTCGAGCGGGACGAGCGACCGCGGATCGATCACCTCGACTTCGATCCCTGCTCGCCGACAGCTCGCCGGCGGCCTCGAGCGACTCGTGGACGAGCCGCGACAGCGCAACGACAGTCACGTCTCGCCCCTGACGCACGACCTTCGCGCGGCCGAGGGGCACCGGATCTGGAGCGTCCGGGAGCTCCTCGCGACGGAAGTACAGCGTCTTGTTCTCGACATAGACCACGGGGTTCGGATCGGCGATGGCCGAACGGAGCAGAGCGGCGGCGTCGGAGGCGGTGCTCGGCATCACCACCTTCAGACCCGGCACGTGCGTCAACCAGGCCTCGAGGCTCTGGGAGTGCTGTGCAGCCCCGCGCTGGCCCGCGCCGCCCTGGGTGCGCAGGACGAGCGGCACGGTGAGCTGGCCACCGGACATGAAGTGCGCCTTCGCCGCCTGGTTCACGAGCTGGTCGAGCGCAAGCGTGAGGAAGTCGATGAACATGACCTCGACCACCGGGCGCAATCCCGACTGCGCCGCCCCGATGGCAATCCCGCAGATCGCCGCCTCGGATATCGGCGTGTTACGGACGCGCTCCGCGCCGAACTCCTCGGCGAGCCCGTTCGTGGCGCCCCACGGCCCGCCTTCGGCGACGTCCTCCCCGAGCACGAACACGCGAGGGTCGGCACGCATCGCCTCGGCGAGCGTGTCGGTGATCGCCTGGAGGTACGTCGTCTGCGTCATGTCGCGTAGACGAGCTCCGCGGTTAGCGAGTCCGGCGGGAAGGAGCTCTGCCGGGCCGCGTCGACCGCCTGCTCCACCTCCTGCTGCGCCTCCTCCTCGAGCCGCACTGTTTCGTCTTCGGCGAGCCAGCCATCCTCGCCGCCGCGTCGCTGGAGGCGCAGGATCGGATCGAGCGCCTGCCATTCGTCGGCCGCGAGCGCCTGGCGGTAGTGCTGGGGATCGCCTTCGTAGTGACCCCGCAGGCGGTGCGTAAGACACTCGAGCAGAAACGGCCCTTCGCCACGGCGCGCCCTCGCCAGGAACTCGGCGAACGCGGCCCGGACGGCGACGACGTCGTTGCCGTCGACGGTCTCGCGATCGAGCCCGTAAGGCGCCACGACGTCTGCGACGCGCTCGACGTTCGTGTGCGCCGAGCGCGGTGTGAACTCGGCGAAGCCGTTGTTCTCGCAGACGAGGATCACCGGGAGCCCCCAGAGGGTCGCGAGGTTCACGGACTCCACGAAGATGCCGCCCTGCACCGCCCCGTCGCCGAAGAAGACCACGGCCACCCGATCGCCGCCGAGCAGCTTGCCTGCGAGCGCGCTTCCCAGCGCGAGCGGGACGTTTCCCCCCACGACGCCGGTCGCTCCGAGGAACCCGTGCTCGACGTCCACGAGATGCATCGAGCCGCCGAGGCCCCGGCAGAGCCCGTCCTCCTTGCCCATGAGCTCGGCAAGCACGCGGCGGAGCGGCGCGCCCTTGGCGATGGCGTGGCCGTGGGCGCGGTGGTTGCTGTACACCGCGTCATCGGGGCGCAGCTGGCCGCACACGCCGACCGCCACGCCCTCCTGGCCGACGCTGAGGTGCACGAGGCCGTGCACCTCGTCCGCCCGCGTCAGCTGCCCGACGCGCTCCTCGAAGGCGCGGATGCGCCACATCGCGCGCAGGAGCTCGAGGCCGACATCACCGTCGAGCCGAGCGGCTCCTGAATTCATCTACGCCGCGACGGGGCTGCCGAGCGCCTTCTGCACCGCGGCGACGATCTTCGTCTCGTCGGGCAGCAGGTACTGCTCCATCGGCTCGCTGTAGGGGATCGTCGCATCGAGAGCCGTCACCAGCTCGACGGGCGCCTTCAGCGACGAGAAGCCCTCGGACGCGACCTCGGCAGCGATGATCGCCGCTGCCGAGCCGTGCCGGGTCGCCTGGTCGACCACGACGAGCCTGCCGGTCTTCTCGACCGACTGGATGATCGTCGCGGTGTCGAGCGGCGCGAGCGAGCGAGGATCGACGACCTCGGCGTCGATGCCCTCGCCGGCCAGCTGCTCGGCGGCGGCCAGCGCTTTACCGACGGTCCAGCCGATCCCGACGACCGTGACATCGGCTCCCTCCCGCACGACCGCAGCCTCGCCGATCGGCACCACGTGCTCGCCCTCGGGCACGTCACCGTGCTCGAGTGTCAGCAGATAGTTGTGAAAGAGGATGACCGGGTTGTCGTCGCGGATGGCGGCGGTCATGAGGCCCTTCGCATCCGCGGCAGTGGAGGGCACCACGACCTTGAGGCCGGGCACGCCCATGAACATCGCGTAGATCGTTCCCGTGTGCTGCCCGGCCCAGCCCGCGGTGAACCCGTACCCGGCCTGGAGGACGATCGGCACCTTCACCTGGCCACCGGACATGCCGTAGAACCGAGGCGCCTCGTTGACGACCTGATCCATGGCGACGAGCATGAACTCGGCCATGTACAGCTGGACGACCGGCCGGTAGCCGGCAAAGGCAGCGCCGACCGCCATGCCGATCTCCGCGGTCTCGGAGATCGGCGTCACGCGCACGCGGTCCGCGCCGAACGCCTTCACGAACGGATCCTCGTCCGTCAGCCCGAGGTTCTGGCCGAAGTAGAGGACCGTGTCGTCGAGTGCCATCTCCTGGTGGACGGCCTCGCCGATGGCCTGGATGTAGGGAAGCTCACGTGCCATGTCTCGGTCCTCCTACGCGTAGACGTGCTCGACGGCCTTCTCGGGCGCCGGGAAGGGGCTTTCGAGCCCGAACTCGACCGCTTCGTCCATCTCCTTGCGGGCTGCCTCGGCGATCTCGTCCGCCTCCTCGGCGGAGAGCGTGCCCTCGGTCACGAGCCGCGCCCGGAAACGGGGCACCGGGTCGCCGCGCAGCGCGGCCTCGTACTCCTCCACGTTGCCGAAGACCGCGATCGCCTCGTGCTCGGGATAGTGGAGCGGCACGCCCGGCGGCGCGATGATGTTGCCGTGGGCGCTGAGGCGGAAGACCATGGACTCCACGAGCGTCGGCCCGTCGCCTGAGCGCGCACGCTCGACGGCCGCATGCATGGTCTCGTAGACGGCGACCGGGTCGCCGCCGTCCACCGTTTCGCCCGGCATGCTGTACGCCTTGGCTTTCACGGCGAGCGGCTCGCCCGCCGCGGCGTTCGCGTCCTCTTGCTCGACTCTGGTGTAGGCCTGGTAGTTGTTGTTCTCCATCACGAAGACGACCGGCAGCTTCCAGAGCGAGGCGATGTTGAGCGTCTCGTGGAACGCGCCCTGCTTCGAGGCGCCGTCGCCGAAGAACGAGAGCACGACCTGTCCCTGGCCACGGATCTGGGCCGCCCACGCGGCCCCCGCCGCGTGCGGGATGCCCGCCCCGACGATGCCCGACGTCCCGAGAAAGCCCCGCTCGACGTCGATCAGGTGCATGGAGCCGCCATACCCCTGGCAGATCCCCGTCTCTCGGCCGTAGATCTCGGCCATCAGCGCCTTCGTGTCGGTGCCGAGCGCGATCGGATAGCCGTGGCAGCGATACGTCGCGGTGAGCTGGTCGTCCGGCTGGAGGGCGGCCAGCGAGCCGACGATCGAGGCTTCAGCCCCGTCCGCCAGGTGTGTGTGACCACGGATGACGCCCGGGTGCTCCTCGAACGTGCTTTTCACGCGCTCCTCGAACTCCCGGATCCGCAGCATCTGGGTGAGCATCCATACCAGCCGGTCCTTCGAAAGGCCGTTCTCAGACACCGACGCTCCTTTCTCGTGACAGCGCGAGCTGCGCGCTCGTCGTCTCGTACGCTCGGTCGAAGATCTGCTCGATGGGCAGGTTGCGGAGCTCCTCCGACAGCACCTCGACGCCCCAGGGGCCGTCGTACCCGAGCTCGCGGAACACGGCGACGTACTCGGCGATCGGGAACTCGCCCTCGCCCGGCAGCTGGCGGCGATTGATGACCTCGTCGAGGCGGTCCTCCGCGTACTCGTACGGGCCGTCGGAGAGCTCGACCCACGAGATGAAGCGCGGCGGGAAGCGGCGAAGCTCCTCGGGGTCGAGCCGCATCTTGCCGAGGTGCCACGTGTCGAACGCGAGACCGCCGTTCGGCGCATCGGCGCCCTCGACGACCGCCAGCGCGGTCTCGATGTCGTTCACCTGCACGTCATACGGCATGAACTCGTAGACGATCTTCGCGTCCGTGTGCTGCGCGGCGTCGGCGCAGAGCTCGGCGAATCCCTCGACGATCCGCGGCAGCTCGCATTCCGTGCCCATGATGTTGCCGGCCTTGATGTGGTGCGCCGGCAGCTCGGCCGCCGCCTCGAAGAGCAGGGCGCGCCGTTCGTCGGAGGCCCGCCGGCGCTCGTCATCCGGGTCGAGGAACCAGTCGCCGAGGAACTCGAGCTCGAGCTGATCGAGGCCGTGCTCGTCGAGGATCGCCCGCAGCTCGCGCAGCGACTGCGTCTCGAGCATGTGCTCGAGGTCGGCGTGCCAGATGCCGACGCCCCTGAACCCGACCCGCGCGGCCTGCTCGCAGCGCTCGCGGAAGCTGAAGAGGCTCCACTCCCGCCCGAAGTGCACCTCGACCGGCCCGGAGGTGGTCCAGTAGAGGCCGATGAGGTCGTCGCTGCCGCTCACTCATCACGAAACCTAACGTGCGCGGCGAGCGTTGCCAACAATCTTGGTAACGGAATCGCGGGACAATTAAGCTCCGACCGTTCACCGAGACAGGAGGCGTTCCACCGTGGCCGACTACGTGATCGTTGGTGCGGGATCTGCGGGCTGCGTCCTCGCCGGGCGTCTGAGCGAGGATCCCGATGTCAGGGTGCTGCTGCTGGAAGCAGGCCCGCCCGACACGGCGGCCGAGCTCCACGTGCCGGCGATGTTCCCGCTCGCCTTCAAGTCCAGCCTCGACTGGGATCTGTACGGCGAAGAAGAGCCTGGTCTCGGCGGGCGCCGGCTCTACTTCCCGCGCGGCCGCGTGATCGGCGGCTCGAGCTCGATCAACGCGATGATCTACCTGCGCGGCAACCGCACCGACTTCGACGATTGGGCCGCGGACGGCGCGGATGGTTGGTCGTACGACGAGGTGCTCCCGTACTTCAAGCGTTCGGAGGACAACGAGCGCGGCGAGAGCGAGTTCCACGGCGTGGGCGGGCCCCTCGCGGTGTCCGATAGCCGCTCGATGACGCCGTTCATCGAGGCGCAGCTCGAGGCGGCCGTGTCGGCGGGGTACGAGCACATCGACGATCTGAACGTCGACCGGCCGGAGGGCGTTTCTCGCTTCCAGCTCACCCAGCGAAACGGCATGCGCTGCAGCGCGGCCGATGCCTTCCTCCATCCGGCGGCGAGCAGGCCGAACCTCGAAGTGCGGTCCGGCGTGTTCGTCGAGCGGATCGTCTTCGAGGGCGACCGCGCCGTCGGCGTCGAGCTCGTCCAGAACGGTGAGCGCGAGACGGTCCGGGCCGAGCGCGAGGTGATCGTCTCCGCAGGCACGTACCAGTCACCGGTGCTGCTGATGCTCTCGGGGATCGGCCCGGCGGCCGACCTCGGGATCTTCGGAATGCCCGTGCGGCAGGACCTTCCGGTCGGCGAGAACCTCCAGGACCACTGCATGGTCAACGTCAACTACCTCACCGACCAGCAGGGGCTCTTCGGGATCTTCACGCCCGAGAACTTCGAGCTCCTGCACGCAGAGGGTCGAGGGCCGCTCACCTCGAACTACCCGGAGGCCGGCGGCTTCTTCAAGACGCGATCCGACCTGCGTGCGCCGGACGTCGAGTTTCACTTCGCCGCGGCGCCGTTCTTCGACGAGGGCCTCTCGCCGCCGCCGGACAACGGCTACGCGTTCGGCCCGGTGATCATCAAGCCCACGTCGCGCGGCAAGGTCGGCCTGCGCACGCCGATGCCGGACTCGAAGCCGACGGTGCGTACGAACTTCCTGACGACGGAGGAGGATCGCGCGAGCATGCTCGCGGGCGTGCGAATCGCGCTCGAGATCGCATCGCAGCCGTCACTGAAGGCGCTCGAGCGGGAGCCGCTCAGCGTCCCGGCCTCGGACTCGGAGGACGACATCTGGGAGTGGGTGCTCCGGGCGAGCCAGACCGTGTACCACCCGACGTCGACCTGCGCGATGGGCGCTGTCGTCGACTCGGAGCTGCGCGTCTACGGCGTCGAAGGCCTCCGCGTCGTCGACGCCTCGGTGATGCCGACGATCACGCGCGCGAACACGCACGCGGCGACGATCATGATCGCGGAGAAGGGCGCAGACATGATCCTCGGGAAGGCGCCGCTGGCCGCCGCAGCTGCCACTGCCTGAGCTCAGCGAGCGGCGATGCCGGCCGGGCGGCCAAGGGCCGCACCGAGCGCGCCCGAGAGCTCGTCCTCGGGATCGTCGCCCGCAGCGGAGGCCCGCCAGGCGATGATCCCGTCGGGCCGGACGAGCACGGCGCCTGCCGCGACCCGTGCCGTAGAGCGTCTCGAGCCCGCCCGATCGCATCGCTCACGTCCGCCCCGATCTGGTGCGTCCGCACGGGCACATCGAGCGCACCGCCCGCCGCCCGTCCCGCGGCGCACCAGCCCTCCCCGTCCGACCCGGCGAGGACGACGAAGTCGCGTCCGAACAGATCCAACGTCGACCGCTCGACGCCGTCGACCGTGACCGGTACGTGGGGCGCGCGAAAGCCGGGGCGACCCGACGGCTCGCGCGGGTCTTCCCACACCGCATCGTCGTCGTCGGGCTCCACGAGGACTGCGGCGGAGCGGTGGCGGTACCCGAGCTCGATGGTCGCCTCCTCGACGATCGGCATTAGGTCTTCCTTGCCGAGGGTCGGGTCGAGCCGGAGCACGTAGCGCGTATAGGCCTGCTCCGTCGTGAGCGCTCCGACCGGCTGGCGTTCGGTGTCGTAGGTGGCGAGCAAGGCGTCGTCGGCCCAGCCGCCCAGGACGTGCGCGAGCTTCCAGGCGAGGTCGTACCCGTCCTGCACCCCGGCGTTGCCGCCGAACCCGCCGGTCGGAGGCATGACGTGCGCCGCGTCGCCGGCGATGAACACGCGGCCGTCCTGCAGCCGTTCGGCGTACTCCGCCGACGCAGACCAGCGCTGGACGTTCTCGATCTCTACCGCGAGCTCCGGGTCGCCGAGCGCCTCGCGGACGTAGCGGATGCAGCTCGGCGTGCTCATGTCTTCGCCGATCCGCACCGAACGGGTTCCTTCGGCGTCGACGGTCGAGTTGACGACGAGGAACCCCGCCTGCAGGTCGATCGAGAAGCGGAAGAAGCCCTGGAGGTGAGGCCCGAACACGTAGACCACACTCAGGTTGCGATCGCCCATCAGCCGGCGCACGTCGGCCTTGAAGTAGATGGTGATGCTGTCCGAGAAGCTCCCGTGGCCAAGCTGCCGGATGCCGAGACGCTCGCGGATGGGGCTGTGCGCGCCGTCCGCGGCGATGAGATAGCGCCCGTGCACGGTGCGCTCCGGCCCGTCGTCGCGCGGCCGGACGACAACCGTGACACCTTCTGCATCCTGCTCCACCGAGACGGCCTCCGACGCGTACTGCACCTGCGCTCCGAGACGCTCGGCCGCGCGGAGCAGGACGGGCTCGAGCCCGATCTGCGTGACGAACACCCTCGCCGAAGGGCTGATGTCCTCCACCCCTTCGTTGATGAACCGGAAGTACCAGTCGAGCTCCTTCCCGCCGAGGTTGTCGACAGAGACGATCGCGCCGTTCTGGACGAACTCCCGCGCCGCCGCCTCCTCGATGTCGTCCTCCAGGCCGACGGCGCGATAGGTCTCCATCGTGCGCTGGTTGACGAGCGCGGCCCGCGGGTGGATCGCCGTGCCGCGATGGCGCTCGAGGACGAGCGAGGGCACGCCGTGATGCCCGAGAAAGACCGCGGTCGACAATCCGACGAGGCTGCCGCCGACGATGAGAACGGGAGCGTCTTCGTGCGCCATTTATCCCGTCAATCCTGGCACACCCTTGCCTTGCGTGGCCGACGCTACGTGACGTTCAGCTCGATCCGGACGCCGTTCGGATCGCTGAGGAATATCTGCGTCATCCCGGCGTCGGGGACGTCGTTCGTCACCGCGTCGACGCCGGCGGCTTCGAGGCGAGCGGCGACGTCGTCGTACGCTTCGGCCGCGAAGGCGACGTGGTCGATCGACGCGCCTGTCGCCGCGAGCCCGACGCTCGCAGCGTGCGCCTCGTACGCCGCGCGGTCGGCGACGTGGAGACAGGCTTTGCCGTCCAGGTACAGCCAGTGCCCGGCGAACGGCAGCGGCGGCCGTGGTCCCGGCTCGAACCCGAGCGCATCACGGTAGAACGCGACGGTCGCGTCGAGGTCGTCCGTCAGCACGAGCGCGTGGTCGAGACGACGGAGCGTCATCCGCTCGACCGACTGCCTGCGTACGCGGCGAACGCCTCGATCGAGTCGGGGTCGATCAGCATGTCCTTGCTCACGACCTCTTCCACGGAGACGCCGGTGAGAATGCGCTTGACCGGCAGCTCGAGCTTCTTGCCGGTGAACGTGCGCGGGATCGCCGGCACCGCGACGACGTCGTCCGGCCGGTGTCGTGGCGACAGCTCCGAGCGAAGAGCGTCGGCGATCCGCTTTCGCAGGTCATCGGTCAGCTCGATCCCCGGACGGAGCACGACGAACAGCAGCAGGTCGTCCGTCTGCTCGAGGTGGACGACGAGGCTGTCGAGCACTTCGTCGAACTCCTCGACGACGCCGTACAGCTCGCTCGTGCCGAGGCGGACGCCGCCCCGGTTGAGCGTCGCGTCCGAGCGGCCGGTGATCATCGAGCTGCCCCGCTCGGTGAACAGGATCCAGTCGCCGTACCGCATGACTCCGGGGAAGTCCCCGAAGTAGGCGGCTCGGTAGCGTGAGCCGTCGGGGTCGTTCCAGAAGCTGACAGGCATCGAGGGCATGGGCTGGCGGATGACGAACTCGCCGAGCTCGCCGACGACGGGCTTTCCTTCGGAGTCGAACGCCGCGGCATCCACGCCCAGGCAGGGCGCGGCCATCTCGCCGGCGTAGACCGGCAGCATCGGGCAGCCCTGCACGAGGCCTGTGCACACATCCGTGCCCCCCGAGCCGTTGTTGAGGTAGACGTCCGGGCCGACCTGCCGGTACAGCCACTCGTAGCCCTCCAGGGGCAGCGGGGAGCCGGCGGTGCAGAGCATGCGGATCGACGACAGGTCGAAGCGAGCTCCCGGCTCGAGCCCCTCCTTGCGGCAGGCCATCGTGAACGCGGGGCTGAGACCGAAGAACGTCGCGCGCGTCTCCTCCGCGAGCTGCCATTGGAAGGACAGGTCGGGATACGCCGGGTCGCCGTCGATCATGACGATCGAGGCACGCGTGAGCAGCACCGAGACGAGCGCGTTCCACATCATCCAGGCAGTGGTCGTGAACCACTGAAGCCGGTCTCCGGCACGGAGGTCCCAGCCAAATGTGTGGTTCTTCAGGTGCTCGATGAGGATGCCGCCGTGGCCGTGCACGATCGCCTTCGGCAGCCCTGTCGTGCCCGAGGAGAAGAGCACGTACAGCGGGTGCGCGAAGGCAACGGGCTCGAACTCGAGCGGCCCCGGCATGGCCAGTAGCTCGTCCCAGCCGACCGCGTTCGGGAGGACGTCGCCGTCGCCACGCGCGTAGGGAACGTGCACGACCGTCCGCAGAGAGGGCAAGAGCTCCCGGACGGCGGACACCTGCTCGCGGCGATCGACGAGCTTCTCGCCGTAGCGGTAACCGGCGACCGCCAGCAGAACCGTCGGCTCGAGCTGGCCCAGCCTGCTGATGACGCTCCGGGTGCCGAACTCGGGCGGGCACGTTGCCCAGACAGCGCCGAGGCTCGCGGTCGCGAGGAAGGCGACGAGCGTCTCGGGGATATTGGGGAGATAGGCGACCACGCGATCGCCGGGTCCCACCCCAAGCCGCTGCAGGCCCGCGCGCGCCCGTGCGACCTGCTCACGCAGGTCCCCGAACGTCAGCTCAATGGGCCCCCGGGACTGCGAACGGGCGACGACCGCCACCGAGTCGGTGTCCTCGTCGCGGCCGAGCATGTGCTCCGCGAAGTTGAGCCGCGCCCCCGGGAACCACTCGGCCCCCGGCAGCTCCCGCGACCCGAGGACCTGCTCGTAGGGCGTGTGTGCGCGAATCTCGAAGTAGTCCCACAGCGAGCCCCAGAAGCCCTCGAGATCGCTGATCGACCAGCGGTGCAGCTCGTGGTAGCCGGGGAAGTCGAGCCCCCGCTCGTCCTTCAGCCATCCGAGGTAGCGCCCCAGCTCGAAACGCTCACGGGCATCCGGCGGCGGAGCCCAGAGCACGTCCCCCGGCGCTACAGGCACGTCGGTGCGCGACATAGCGGCGATCCTAGAGATATCGACGGAACTTGACCCAGACGGCTGCGGGTGTTGAGATGCCTGCTGTGGCCCAGATCGACGACACCCGGACACGGCCCTTGCCCCCGGGAGTCACCGAGTCAGATCTCAACCGTGCCCTGGAGAAGTTCACGGAGGCTCTCGGCTCCGATCGGGTGCTGACCTCCGACGAGGACCTACGCGAGTTCCGCGACCCATTCGCCTTCGCCACCTGGGAGGAGTACACCGCCTCTGCCGTGATCCAGCCGGAGACCGTCGAGGAGATCCAGGACGTCGTGGCGATCGCAAACGAGCTGCGAATTCCGCTCTGGACACACTCGGCGGGAATGAACAACGGGTACGGCGGGCCTGCACCGAGAGTGCGGGGGTCGGTGATCCTCAGCCTGCGGCGCATGAACCGCGTGCTCGAGATCAACGAGGAGTGCGCCTACGCGGTCGTCGAGCCCGGCGTCCGCTGGTTCGATCTCTACAGCGCCGTCCAGCAGGGCGGCCACAAGCTCATGGTCTCGATCCCCGACCTCGGCTGGGGCAGCGTCGTCGGCAATTACCTCGAGAACGGCGCGACCTATCTCCCGTACGGCAACGACATGGCAGGTCAGTGCGGCATGGAGGTCGTGCTCGCGAACGGCGAGGTCATGCGGACGGGCATGGGAGCGATGCCGGGCAACCGTTCGTGGCACGTCTACAAGCGCAGTCTCGGGCCGACGCCGGACCAGCTCTTCATGCAGTCGAACTTCGGCATCGTCACGAAGCTCGGCGTGTGGCTGATGCCGCAGCCGGAGTGCTACATGCCGCTCTGGCTCCGGGTCTGGAGCGAGGACGACCTCGCACCGGTGGTCGACACGCTGCGGCGGCTGATGCTCGACCGCACGATCGAGAACGTGCCGCAGCTCTGGAACACGATTGCGCTCGCGTCGGTGATCTCCAGCCGCTCGCCGTGGTACCAGGGCGAGGACCCGATCCCCGACCCGGTCATCGACAAAATGGCGCGGGAGCTCGAGATCGGTCGCTGGATGATGCGCTTCGCTCTCTACGGAGACGAGTCGGTCGTCGACCTCCGCTTCGAGAAGATCAAGGAGGCGTTCGAGCAGATCCCCCGCGCCGAGGTGTGGGGGCAGAAGCGCGCACCGGACACGGTCGAGTCGCTCGAGCATCCCTTCGAGCAGGTCCAGGGCGGCTTTCCGAACCTCGGCATCAACCAGATGACCGGCTGGTACGGCGGCGAGGAGGGCGGTCACATCGGGTTCTCGCCGGTGGCTCCACTCACGGGCGGGGAGGCTGTCGCCCTGCGCGACCTGCTGCGCGGGCTGGTCGAGGAGAGGGCTGGGCTCGACTACGCCGCGGTTCTCATCCCCATCAACGCACGCAGCTTCATCCACGTGACGATGGTCATCTTCGACACGAAGGACGAGGCGCAGACGCGGCGCGCGTACGACACCTGCAAGTTGCTCGTGCAGGAGGCGGCGAAGGACGGGTACGGCGAGTACCGGGCGCACCTTGACTTCATGGACCTCGCCACGGACCAGTACAGCTTCAACAACCACGCGTACCGCCGCTTCGCCGAGACGATCAAGGACGCGCTCGACCCGAACGGGATCCTCTCGCCCGGGAAACAAGGCATCTGGCCGAAGTCGATGCGCCCGAACGGCTAGCGGCGGGCTGCCTAGAGAGAGGCGTCAACGGGTGGGTAGACCGCGTCCGGCTCCTGGTCCTCGCCGGGAGCGCCGCTGAAGATCTCCGTGATCACGCCGAGGTCGCGGTCCGTGGAGAGGTACGCGAAGTTGATGCCGTTGTACTCGCCGCCCAGGACCACCTCGTGCCCACGGCCGGCGAGCTCCGAGATCGTGCCCTCGTAGCTCCGCACGCCGACGCCGACGTGGTGGACTCCGGGGCCGTTGGCAGCGAGGAACCGCGCGTAGACGCTGTCGCCTTCGAGGGGCTGGACGAGCTCCCACTGCACCTGTCCGACTTGAGCGAGCGCAAGACGCCATCTGTGTGCGACCGGCTCCCCTCCCTCGTGCATGCCGCTCACGGTCTCGGGGTTGAACTCGTAGATGGCCCACGGGCCGATTCCGTAGTCTCGGACGTACGTCTCCATCGCCGCTTCGAGGTCGCGAACGACGACGGATATCTGCAGCGTCTCGGTGAACAGCGGCTCGCGCATCGGAGGCATCTTAGAATCGTCCGCATGACCGATCCCACGCAGGTGCTCGGCCGGCTCTTCGACGTCCGTGGCACACGCGTCGTCATCACCGGTGCTGCCGCGGGGCTCGGGTTCGCGATGGCGGAGGTGCTGGCGGAGTGCGGCGCGCGCGTCACCCTTGCCGACATCCACGCCGAACGGCTCGAGGACGCCACCGCGCGGCTCGTCGACCGCGGGCTCGACGCGCGAAGTCTCGTCGTCGACGTCCGCGACGAAGCGGCGGTGGAAGCGCTTTTCCACGACGTGGCCGAAGCCCAGGGCGGCGTCGACGTCGCGTTTGCGAACGCGGGGCTCGCCTCGGTGCCTGGCTTTCGCGCCAAGAACGGCCAGACGCTCGCCAATCTCGAGCGCGCGGACTGGGACACCGTGCTCGACGTCAATCTCAACGGGGTCGTGCACACCATGCGGAGTGCCGCACGCGTCATGGTTCCGCAGGGCTCGGGCCGCATCGTCGTCACGGCGTCGAATGCCGGGTTGAGAGTCGAGCCGCTCGTCTGCTACGGCTACGCCGCAAGCAAGGCCGCGGTGATCCATCTCGTCCGGCACGCTGCGCTCGATCTGGCGCCGCACGGCGTGCTGGTCAACGCGATCTGCCCCGGTCCCTTCTACGGGACGCTCATCGGCGGCGGGGTGACGGAGAACCCCAGCGACGAGATGCACGAGGCGTGGCGCACGTTGATCCCGCTCGGCCGGATGGCCCACCCGGACGAGCTCAAGGGCGTCGTCGTGCTGCTCGCCTCCCCCGCGTCCAGCTTCATAACCGGCACGGCACTCGTCGTCGACGGCGGGTCGCTCGTCCAGGCCTAGAAGGAGCTCGCCATGAACAGATTCGAGCAAGCGATCTACGAAGCAGAGCGCGGGGAGCGCTTCTGGGTCCTGGGAACCGACGCGTGACTCGCTGGTGCTACGCGATCACGGGACGAGTACCGCTCGTCCGGTGATGTCGCCGTCGCGCAGGCGGCCGAGCACGTCGTTGACGTCGTCGAGCCGGTGGGTCTCGGTTCGCAGTGTGATCTCGCCGCGACCGTGGAGCTGGAGCAGCTCCCAGAGGTCGATCCAGTTGCCGACGAGATTCCCTGCGATCGCGGTCTCGGTGGCGATCATCCCCACCGACGGCAGCGAGATCGTGCCGCCGTAGCCGATCACCGAGTACACACCGCGTCTGGCGACCATCTGCAGGCCTTGCTCGTGCGTCTCGTCGGTGCCGACGAAGTCGAAGACGAGGTCGACCCCGCGGCCACCGGTCAGCTCGCGCACGGCGTCCGCGACGCCCTCGCGATCGCCCAGCACGTCGTCCGCGCCTAGCTCTCGCGCCAGCTGCCGCCGCCGTTCGTCGGTGTCGATCGCAATCGTCGTCGATGCACCGAGCAGCCGCACGAGCTGGAGCGCGATATGCCCGACGCCGCCGATCCCGATGAGCGCGACGCTGCTGCCCGGCTCGAGCCGCGGCAGGAGCTTCTTGACCGCGTGATATGCGGTGATGCCGGCGTCGGCATGTGGCGCCACGTCTACCGGCTCGACGCCGGCGGGCAGCGGTAGCAGCGAGCGCTCGTCGACGAGCACGTACTCCGCGAAGCCGCCGTCCCGCGTCAGCCCTGTGAACTGGTGCCGCTCGCAGTGGATGTCCTGTGCGCGACGGCACGGGACGCACATGCCGCACGCGTAGGCGGGATAGACGAGTACCGCATCGCCCTCGCCGACCGTCGTCACGCCGTCGCCGATCGCGTGCACCCAGCCGGCGTTCTCGTGGCCGAGGACGACGGGCAGCTTGAGCCCTGCCGGCTCCATGAGCCCCTCGATGGCATGCAGGTCGGTCGCACAGACGCCGGCGCCGCCGATCTTGACGACGACGTCCCGCATGCTCTCGGGATCGGGGACCGGTCGCTCGACGAGCTCGAGGGGCCGGTGGTACTCGGCGAGCAGCGCCGCCTTCATGCGGCGGCGGTCGTCACCGGAGCGGTGCGCGCGGAGAGGTAGCCGTTCGGGTCGGCGTCGAGGTGCTCGGCGACCCGCGTCGCGAGCGCCATGATCGTCAGCGAGGGGTTCACGGACAGCGTGCGCGGGACGAGCGAGGCATCGCCGACGAAGAGGCGTTTCACCTCGTGCGACTCGCCGTTGCGGTCGACTACCGACCGCGCCGGATCGTCGCCCATGCGGCAGCTGCCCTGGACGTGGGTCGACGCGATGCCCGTCCAGCAGACCTGAGTGGCGCCTGCCGCTTCCAGGACCTCGCGACTGGCCTTCAACACCGCGTCCAGTCGTTCGACCTCGTTCGGCTGGAAGTCGACGTCGAAGCGCTCTGCGCCCGACTCGTCGACGACCACGGCCGCGTTGTTGTCGTCACTCACCAGGGCGAGCAGGCCGACCCAGTGCCGGAACTTCTCCACCGCCGCGACCAGCCGCGCTCCCCACAGCGGCCCGTTCTCGTCGCACAGCGTCGTCGCAAAGGAGATCGGGTCCTGGATGGTCGTGGCCTCGATCACGAAGCCACCGTCCTCGTCGCGCTGGAACTTCTTGCAGTGCGCGGTCACGGGGTAGACCATGTGCGCGTCCTGCGGCTCGTCGAAAAGCCCGTAGACCAGGCGGACCGGGTGCAACCCGAGATGCCGTCCGACGTTGGGGTTGTCGACGCCGCTTCGCACCAGCAGTTGCGGCGTGTTGAGCGCGCCCGCAGCGACCACCACGGCCCGCGCGTGCACGGTCTGCCGCTCCCCCGCCCCGTCGGCGTACTCGACGCCTGTCGCCTCCGAGTCTTCGATCAGCACTCGCTCCACGGTCGAGTCCGCCCGCAGCTCGAGCGCACCCTCCGCCAGCGCATCGTGGATGTACGTGTTCATCGTCGACTTGCCGGCATTCGTGGCGCAGCCCTGGAGGCACGAGCCACAGCTCATGCAGTTCGCGTCCGTGTACGAGCGAACCGGCTCGAGCTCGAGGCCGAGCGCGCGGAAACCGGCGTCGACCGTGTGGACGCTCTTCAGCCAGTCGGCCCGCTCGCGCACGCCGAGCACCTGCTCCACGCGGTCGTAGTACGGGTCGAGGTCGGCCGCCGTGAACGGCTCGCTGTTCTCCTTCGTCAATCCGGTCGCCGGGTGCCACTTGGCGACGTCGTGCTCCTTGGCGCGCAGCGCCACCTTGCTGTTGATGGTGGTCGTGCCGCCGACGCAGCGTCCTGCGAGGAAGGCGACGACGTCGCCGTCGGGAAGCGGCGCCAGACGCAACGGCCACCAGATGTCGTGATTCGCTCTCGCTTCCCACCGAGTGAAGTCGGCAGCCGTGCGGTGCGGCCCACACTCGAGCAGCAGGACGTCTCGGCCGCGTTGCGCGAGCTCTGCCGCGACCACGCCGCCGCCGGCGCCGGATCCGACAACGACGACGTCGAAATCGTCCTTCACGCCACTCCCAGGTATGACCAGTCCTTCGCTCAGGCGCGTTGCCAGCGGCGAGTTGAAGTCGATCTCGGCCCAGGCGCCCGGCCCCTCCAGGCCCGGCGCGACGAAGTCGCTGTAGTAGGCCTCGATCGCGAGCGCGCGGATCATCGCGAACTCCGGTGTGAACTCGTGCTCGGCCAGCGCGTCGGCGCCGGCTGCGGCGGCCGGAGCAAGCGTGTCGATGGCAGCCAGTGCGCCGTCCCTGACAGGCGGCGGCATGGTCGTGAGCAGGGCGTCGACGTAGACGACGGGGCCGACGCGGGTCGAGCCGGGCACGATCAGCTCGCAGAGCGCCTCCATGGCCTCCGCACGGCCGGCGTCGAGCGTCCGCAGCTCAGTCATGCGCATCGAGCCGGATCACGGCTTTCATCACTTCGGCAGGATGCCGTATCGCGTACTCGATTGCCTCGGGCGCGTCTTCGAGCGGGAACTCGTGGGTGACGAACCCGGCCAGAACGTCCGCGCGACGCCCCACGAGAGCGACCGCCTCGGCGAACTCGTCGGCGTTACAACAGCTGACGCCGAGAACGTCGATCTCCTTGAACGCGAAGTCACCGACGGGGAGCGAGGCATCGTGATGCGAAAGGCCGACGATCACGACTCGCCCGGCGCGCGTGACGAGATCGACGCCGATGCGAGCGACCTCGGGCACACCCGTCGCCTCGAAGACGACCTCCGGTCCGTCGCCGCCCGACCACTCGCGCGCGCCGCTCGCAGCATCCTCACCCGGCTCGACGCAGAGCAGCTCGGCTCCCGTTACGCGACCGCGTTCGAGCCGGCTCTCGACCTGGTCGACGAGTAGAACCGATGCGCCTTTGTCGATCGCAGCGACGGCGATCGCCTGTCCGATCGGGCCCGCACCGAACACGACGACCTTCTCTGCCTGTGCGATCCGGGCACGGACGACTGCGCGCACGGCGATCGAGACCGGCTCGATGAGGGCTGCCAGCGCGGGATCGCGGTCTCCGACCGGGAAGACCTGTGTGGCTGGAATGCGCAGCCGATCCTGGAGCGCGCCGTCCGTGTGCACGCCGATGAGGCTGATGTTCGCGCACACATTCCGCCTCCCGATGCGACACGGGTAGCAGTGCCCGCAAGAGACGAGCGGCCACATCGCGACCCGCTCGCCGGTCCGGAGCTCCGGCGGGCAGCCGGGGCCCACCGCGTCGAGGATGCCGGCGGCCTCGTGTCCGAAGATACGCGGGTAGAGCTCCGCCTCGTCGACCGAGCCGATGTGGCCGAGGAAGTAGTGGAAGTCGGACCCGCACAGGCCGACAGCCTCCGGCCTGACGACGACCTCGCCCTCGCCCGGCTCGCCCGGGTCGGGCACGTCGGTGATCCGAATCGTCTCTCGAGCCTCGGTGACGGCGGCGCGCATGGATCCTCCTCAGTCGCCCTCGGCTCCTGCGACGCCGCTCTGGTTCCCCCGGAGGTATGCGGAGTGCAGGACGTCGGGGTGGTTCTTGAGCTCCTCGGCCGTGCCCTCGTACCGTATCCGCCCGCCTTCGAGGACATAGGCCGTCTTGGCCAGCGAGAGCGCAAGGTGCGCGAACTGCTCGATCAGCAGCACGCCGACGCCCTCGGACGCGACGGCCTCGATCGTGGGCACGAGCCGCTTCACGACCACGGGCGCCAGGCCGAGCGAAAGCTCGTCGACGAGCAGCGTGCCGGGCCGAGACACGAGGGCCTGCGCGAGCACGAGCATCTGCTGCTCGCCGCCCGACAGCAGGCGACCGGCCGTCTGCCAGCGCTTTTCGAGCTCGGGGAAGAGCTCGACGGCGTACGCGATCCCGTCCCGTCTCTGCTCGCGCGATAACGCGTACGTCGCGACGCGAAGGTTGTCCTCGACCGTGAGCCCGGGCAGGAGTCGACGTCCTTCCGGGACGACGGCCACGCCGGCTGCGCGAATCCGCTCGGGCCGGCGCCGCGTGAGGTCCTGCTCGCCGAGCAGCACCTTGCCGGCGGTGGGACGGAGCACGCCGGCGACGGCGAGCACCAGGGTCGACTTGCCCGCGCCGTTGGCACCCAGGAGTGTCGTCACCTCGCCCGGCGGGATCGTGAGGTTGACGTCGTGCACGACCTCTCTCTCGCCGCGCGAGACGCACAACCCCTCCAGACGCAGCTCGATCCGGCCGTTTGCCGCGGCGCTCACAGGACCTCCTCCGTGCCGAGGTAGGCACGCATGACGTGCTCG
This sequence comes from uncultured Actinomycetes bacterium, assembly GCA_963704335.1. Classification (GTDB taxonomy): domain Bacteria; phylum Actinomycetota; class Thermoleophilia; order Gaiellales; family Gaiellaceae; genus PALSA-612. The sequence continues at coordinate 1,771,542 of OY969889.1, read as the reverse complement.
TCCCGGAGCACGTCCGCCGTGGGACCGGAGGCGATCAGCCTTCCGAAGTCCAGCACCGCGGTCGTCTCGCAGCAGGCGGAGACGAGGCTCATGTCGTGGTCGACGAGGATCACGAGCGCGCCGAACTGCCCCGGGATCGCCTGGATCACGCGACCGAGGTGCTCCGTCTGCTCATCGGGCAGACCGGCGGCCGGTTCGTCCAGCAGCACGACACGAGGATTCCCGACGACGACACGTGCGAGCTCCACGAGGCGTCGAGCCCCCGCGCTCAAGCCCCCCACTTTCTCCCTGGCCGCCTTCTCGAGCCCCACGAAGGCAAGTGCATCGTGGACGTCGCCCTGCCGGGCGGAGCGCCGAGCTCCGGAGTGCTCCTGGATCATCGCGACGTTCTCGAACACCGATAGACGCTCGATCGCCTGTTCCTGCTGGAACGTGCGCCGCAGGCCCCAGCGCGCGCGGCGGTAGTCGGCGAGCCGGAGGAGATCCTCGCCGTAGGCGCGCACGGTCCCGGTCGCCGGCGACACGAAGCCGCTGAGCACGTTGAAGAACGTCGTCTTTCCGGCGCCGTTCGGGCCGATCAGGCCGCAGGTGCCCTGCGAAAACTCGACAGTCATGTCGTCGAGCGGTGTGACGCCTCCGAAGCGGACTGTCAGTCCCTCGACCTCGATCATGGCCCGCGCCCCATCGCGCCCGCGAGCCGTCGCACTCCGCCGGAGATCAGCCGCCCGAGGTTCCGTAAGTCCTTGGGGACCTGGTTGACAAGGCCCTCGGGAGCGGTGACGAGCACCTGGAGGACGCCGATCCCGAAGAGGACGAGGAGGAAGTCGGGATTCGTCCTGAAGAAGTCGAACCAATCGTTCAGAAGCGCAGGCAACAGGTTCTGAAGCAGCCCGGCCACGACGGCTCCCCAGAGGCTGAAGATCCCGCCCATCAGGACGACTGCCATCAACGTGATCGAGTCGATGGTGCGGAACTGCTGGTGATAGATCTTCCCCTCGTTGGCGGCGAGCAGCGCTCCTGCCACGCCCGTCAGGAACGACGCGAGCGCGAACGCCCAGAGCTTGTAGAACGTGATGTTGATGCCTCCCGCCAGCGCAGCCGGCTCGCTCTGGCGAATGGCCGCCCAGGCACGGCCCGCCTTGGACGAGACGTGGCCCAGCGCGAGCAGGAACATCAGCGCCATGACGACGAGCGTGTAGCGATAGAACGCGTCGTCGCCCTCGGCGATGCTCGGGCGCCTGACGGACGGGTTACCCGACGAGGAGTCGGTATGGCCGAGGAAGCCCGGGCCTCCGTTCGGGAAGTCCGTGGTCGGCAGGACGATCGTGACGAGCCCGGCGAACATCAGAGTGATCAGCGCCAGATAGAGGCCGCTCAGTCGGAGCGCGGGCAGGCCGACCAGCGTCCCGACGACTCCGGTCAGCACTCCCGTCATCAGGAGCACGACGGGGAACGGTAGGCCGGTCAGGAAGAAGAACCTCGCGCCGATCCAGGCCGCGATCGACAGCAGCGCGATCTGCCCCAACGACACGAGGCCGACGCGCCCGAAGAGGACATTTAGCCCGAGGGCGACGATCGCGAAGATCGCTGTCGCGGTCAGGATCTTGATCCAGTACGCGCCGAGCAGCATCGGCAAGACGGTGAATGCGAACGCGAACAGCCCGGCGATCACGAGTGCCCGCACGGCGACCGGCCTGGAGACGTTGCTCAATACCCTTCCGGAACCGCCGGCGTTCCCGCGGCCTTCGGCTCCCGGCGCGTTCATCAGCTAGCCGTCTACCCGCGTGACCGAGACGACGCGGCGGCGTGCCAGGAAGAGCAGGGCCACGATCGCGAGAACGAACGGCGCGCCGTACCTGTAGCTGGACAGAGAGTAGTCCGCGGTCGGCCAGAAGAAGATGGGCGTCAGCAGGGCCGTGGCGAGGCCGACGGCGATCCCCGCCAACATCGTTGCGACGAGCGACCGCAGCCGCGCGATCAACGCCGCCGCCAGTGCGGAGATGACGAGGAACGTCAGGCCAACGGGGTCGAGACCCACGAGCTCGGACAGCAGGAGCCCTGCGGCGCCCGCGATCAGGCCGGACCCGAGCCAGGCCACCGCCTCGACACGCCGCACGGGCACACCGAGCGTCGACGTGATCTCCCGGTCGTCGGCGAGGGCCCGCATCGCGGTACCGAGCTTCGTGAAGCGGAGAAATGCGGCCACGGCGACCGTAACGGCGACTCCGAAGGCGAAGCCGATGATCTGCGTCAACGTGACGTCGATCTCCGCGAAGCCGATGTAGTACCGGTATTCGGAGGTGGGCAGGAACTGCGACCGGCTCTCCGGTGGCCAGAAGTACGACATGAGCCCGAGCAGGATCAGCGTCAGGCCGATGGTGCCCACTGCCTTCACGAGAGGGTCGCGACGGGCCAGCGGCGGTCCGAAGACGACCCCGTACGCGAACGTCACGAGCCCTCCGAAGGCGATGCAGACGAGATACGCCGCCCAGTTGGGGAACGACGTGTGGTTGACGAGGCTCCAGGAGATCAGGGCGCCCATGGCTCCGATGGCTCCGAACGCGAGGTTCAGCACACCCGTCGCGCGGTAGAGCACGACGATGCCTACTCCGGACAACCCGTACACACCGCCCAGGGCCAGGCCCGTGACGATGAACGGCTTGTACGTCTCGAAATCCGTCGGAAACATCGGATGCTACGAGCGCCCTGTATCTACCTAATAAGCCTCCTTCACTCTCTTAGCCCTGAAGCGGGTACGGCCTGCCCTTGGTCAGCCTCGGGTTCCGCTTCTCCAGAGCGCGGACCTTGGCGATGTCCGGGTCGGCTGCGGAGATCTTGAAGCAGCCCTCCGCGATGACCATCTTCCCGTTCTTCGGCGTCGTCGTGCGATCGACGTTGTTCGGGACGTGCCGCGGGATCTTCCCGAAGTACCACGGGCTGCACAGGATGTCCGTGTGGAAGTTGGTGACCCCTGCGAACGCGTCGTTCACCCTCCTCAGGGTGTACGGCGGCCTCATGTTCAGCAGCGCTGCCGTGGCGATCCTTGCCTCCACGAAGCCCATCTGACTGAAGCTGCCGAGGCCGAACGCCAGCTTTGCCGTCTTGGCCAGCTGGCGGTAGAGCTTGCTGTCCGGGCCCGGCGCCGAGGTCAGGTTGAGCTCGGCGTTGACGCCGAACTTCCCGTCCCATACCGACCCGAGGGCGGCTGCGACGAAGTCGGAGTTGCACGGCGTCGAGCAACCCCACGCCCTGACGTCATCGGCGATTCCCTGCTGCTGCGCTGCCTGCAGGATGAGGAGCGCCTGGTCGGGCGTGAAGTTCAGCACCACTCCGCCGTTCCTCCCCGCCGCCTGAACGAGCTTGAGCGCGACGGAGTTTGCGTCCTGGATCGGCACGGTGTCCTCGAACGTGACGATCGGGACATTGGCGGCCCTGGCGACAGCGGTCGGACCGGCCTTGATGTAGCCCGTGCCCGGGACGTTCGACTGGTCGAACACGACCCTGTTGACGCCCTTGCGGATCACGTACTGCACCGCCCCATCCGAGCTGTAACGCGGGCCCATGTTGACCGCGGAGATGTTCGACGTCGCGTAGCACTCGGGAGCGATCCCCGAGCCGATCATGTAGATGCCTCTGCTCTCGTAGTACCCGTGGTTGATGGCGCATTCGATGATGCTCGTGTTGCCGACCAGGCCGACGACCCTCGTCGACTGGACGAGCTTCCTCACGAGCGCCGCGTTCTGGCCGGGGTTCGTCTGCTCGGTCTCGATGGTGTACTGAATCCGGCGGCCGTTGATGCCGCCGTTCGAGTTGACGCAGTCGAAGTACGCCTTGGCCATGTTGGGGATGTCCGTGAAGTCGGTCCCCGGCTGCTTGGTCGCGATCGCGCCCAACTTGATCAACGCGCCGGTCGCCTTCTTGCCCGTTCCAAGGCCGCACACGCTGTTCGTCTTCGTCTGCTTTCCCGACCCCACGACCTTCTGGGTCGAGGTCGAGCTCCCGCCGATCGCGATCGTCGCCATGGCGAGCGCCCCGACCAGGAGTGCGAGCGCGACAGCTGCCCTCCGAAACCTCATCGTTGCTCCTTTCGTAGACCGTTGCTGGACGATCCGGCCCGGCCGACCATCAAGCCGCGACCGGCGGATTGTTGACGATTGTGCGAATCATTCTGCATCGCGACCGCCCGTGCAAGTTCGCGGCACCGCGAAGCTACGGCGCGAACTCGAGAGTGGGCGCGACGAGGACATCCAGCACCAGCGGCTCGTCTCGATCCGCGAGCGTCGGCACGACCTCGTCGAACGCCGAGATCAGCTCGTCGTGTGCAGTGATCCGCCGGGCCTCACAGCCGAAGCCTCGTGCGATCGTCGCCACCTCGACCTCGGCGAACGCGGGCCAGGGACCGGTGCCGCCGTGGCGCTCCACGAGGCGGTCCATGACGGCGTAGCGCTCGTTCGAGAGCACGACGAAGAGCGCGCCGATCCCATAGTGCGCCGCGCTCCAGACGACGGGAACCCCGTAGATGGCCGAGCCGTCTCCGACGACGGCTACCACAGGACGTCGGGGCTGAGCCATGCGCACGCCGGCGGCTGCGGGCATAGCGAAGCCGAGCCCGCCCTGTGCTGCGCTGAGGTAGCCGAGAGGCTCGCGCGCGCGCAGCCGAGCATGGATCTCCGGCCGGTCGACAGGCGCCTCTTCGACGACGACCGCATCGCGCGGCAGCCGCTCGGCCAGCGCTGCGAGCACGTGGGTCGCGGAGAGAGCCTCGCCCGGAGCGGGCGGCGACGGTGGAGGCGGGGGGCGAAACGGCTCCGGCGCCTCGGCTTCGCGTGCGGGCACACGACCTGCGAGCTCACGGCAGACGACCGCCGGCGAGGCGAGCACCGCCAGCTCCGCTGGGCTCCGGTGCAGCTCGTCGGGATCTTCGCCGAGCACCGCGATCCTCGTTCCCGGCGCCGTGAAGCGGCCCGGCACGTAGGGCGCCTGACGGAACGCCGGCGCGCCGACGACGAGGATCGCGTCGAACGTCTCCAGCCGCTCGCGCAGCCTCGCCCTCTCCGCCGGCAGAACTCCGCCATACAGCCGATGGTCCTGCGGAAAGCCGGCGCGGCCTCCGAACGACTCCTGGAAGACCGGAGCCACGAGCCGCTCTGCAAGCTCGACGAGCGCCGCCCAGGTCTCCGGGTCGTCGGCGCCCGCACCCACGACCAGCGCCGGCGACCTCGCCTCCGCGAGGAACTTTGCGAGCGCGTCGACAGCCTCTGGGTCGACGGCGGTGCCGCGCAGGACGGGCCCGAATGCGGCCGCCGGTTCGCGCTCCTCGTCGGCGGGCTCGTCCCAGTCGCCCATCGGCACGATCACCAGCGCTGGACCGCGTTTCGCCTCTGCGGCATGGAACGCCCGCTCCACCGCGGCCGGAACGTCCTGTGCCCTGGCGGGCTGGTCGACGCTGACGGGGTACTCCCCGGCGAGGCCGGCCAGCTTCCCGGCCAGGAACGGCTCGTGGGCGAGATGCCGACGGTCCTGCTGCCCCACGACGACCACGAGCGGCGCGCGGTTGACACGGGCGGTCGCGAGGGCGCTGACCCCCGTGCCGAGCCCGGCCGTCGTGTGCAGGAGAACGAGCGCCGGCCGGCCGCTGCCGATCGCGAGGCCCGAGGCGAGCCCGACCACGGCGGTCTCGTGCAGCCCGAGGACGAAGCGGATGTCGTCCGGCAGGTCGGTGAGAAACGGAACCTCCGTCGACCCGGGGTTCGCGAACATCGTCGTCAGCCCGCGCCGGCGGAAGACGTCGAAGGTCGCGTCTCGGACGGTGCTCAACTGCCCCAGACTTCGTCGGCCACCTCGACGAGGAGCCGGAGCTTGGCCGCCTGCTGCTCCACGGTGAGCTCATTGCCCTCGACGGTGGACGCGAAGCCGCACTGCGGCGAGAGGCAGAGCTGGTCGACGTCGACGAACGTCGCCGCTTCGTCGATGCGGCGCTTCAGCTCGTCCTTCTGCTCGAGCTCCCCTCGCTTCGTGGTCACGAGCCCCAGCACGGCCACCTTTCCCTTCGGCAGGAAGCGCAGCGGCTCGAAGCCTCCCGAGCGCTCGTCGTCCCACTCCAGGAAGTAGCCGTCGACCTCGAGCTCGTTGAAGAGGGCTTCGGCGACGAAGTCGTAGCCGCCCGAGGCGACCCATGCCGAGCGGAAGTTCCCTCGGCAAAGGTGCGTGGTGACCGCCATCCCGGCCGGCCGGCCGGCGAGAGCCTCGTTCATGTGGCGGATGTACTCCTCGTGCTGGTGAACCGGGTCGCCGCCGATCGACGCGACGTACTCGCGCTGGCCGGGATCGTTCATGTACGCGAGACTCGTGTCGTCGAGCTGGAGGTACGAGCAGCCGAGCTCACCCAGCCTTCGCACCTCCTCTCGGTACGCCGCGGTCAGGTCGGCCCAGAAGGCGTCGAGCTCCGGGTACACCGCCGGATCGATCGATGCCCGCCCACCGCGGTAGTGGACCATGCTCGGGGACGGGATCGTGAGCTTCGGCGTGGCGCCGTCGACCGTGTCGCGCAGAAAAGCGAAGTCGTCCCCGAAGATCGTGTGCGAGAGCCCGAGCGGGGCCTCGACGTGCATGCCGGAGAACACGGCCTCGAGGTCGCCCCCGTCGCTGTGGAACTCGATCGTCAGCCGCTCTTCGGGATGGCGCACGACTCCGCCGAGCTGGTAGATGAAGTCCATGTGCCACGAGGCTCGGCGGAACTCGCCGTCCGTCGCAAGCTGCAGTCCGACGTCCTTCTGCATCTGTACCGCCTCGCGGACTGCGCCGTCCTCGATCGACCGCAGCTCACCGCTGTCGATCCGACCCGCGGCGCGGTCCTCTCGTCCTTGCAAGAGCGCGGGTGGGCGAAGCAGGCTGCCGACGTGATCGGCGCGAAACGGTGGTGTCGTGCGAGACGCCATGCGCAGCCGTGTATAGCACGGGCGAGGTGAGATGATCGGGCCATGACTGAGCCTGCCGATCTTGGAGTCGAGGACGCCACCCACGCGCTCGGAAAGCGCACGCTCTCGTCGTTGGAGCTTGTCGAGTCGTGCCTCTCACGCATCGAAGCCCGCGACGGCGTACACAGCCACGACGGCGATCCCGACTCGATCAATGCCTGGGCGCGCGTCTACGAGGAGGACGCGCTCGCTGCGGCTTCCACCGCGGACGAGCGGCTCGCCACAGGCGATGCGCCCGCGCTCTGCGGCATCCCGATCGGGCTGAAGGACCTGTACGCCGTAGCCGGCAAGCCGCTGACCGCGTCGAGCGGCGTGCTCGACGAGGTGCCCGAGCGCGACTGCGACGCGTGGGCGCGGCTCTCCGGCGAGGGCATGGTGCTGCTCGGCCATCTGCACACACACGAGTTCGCCTGCGGCGGGACCACGGACCAGGTCGGCAACCCGTGGGCACTCGAACGCTCGGCGGGCGGTTCCAGCGGCGGCTCCGCGGCCGCGCTCGCATCCCGCCAGGTCGCCGCTGCCACGGGCACCGACACGGCCGGCTCGTTGCGCATCCCCTCGGCAGAGTGCGGGACGTCGACGATCAAGCCGACGCGCGGGCTCGTCTCGCTGCGCGGAATCGTCCCGCTCTCGCCCACGTTCGACCATGCCGGGCCGATGGCCCGCACCGTGGGTGACTGCGAGCCGCTGTTCGCGGCGCTCGCCGGTGCCGATCCCCCGCGCGAGCGGGGCGCCTTGCGCCGCTACGCCATCTCTCCGCGCATCGCCGCGCTCGACCTGGATGTTGCCGACGGGTTCGCGCGCGCGCTCGAGGCGCTTCCCGGCGAGCGCGTCGAGCCGCCTGCTCCGGCGGCCCGCCTGGACGTGCTCGACGAGTTCTTCGACCTCGTGCTGACGGAGATGCTCCCGTACCACCGCCGCTTCGAGCACCGCCGCGACGACTACCGCTTCTCGAATCGCGCCCGGCTCGAGCACGCCGAGCAACGAGCGATGACCGCCGAGGAGTACGTCGCCAGCCAGAACGCTCGTGCCGAGGACACGGCCGCGTGGCTCGACTGGTTCGCGGAGCACCGGATCGACGCCGTCGTCGAGCCCACCATTCCGATAGTTGCGCCTCTCCGCGGCCGTGGCTACGAGGAGCCGTTCGGCGATCTCGACGACCTCTCGCTCACGCACTACTGGGACTGGACGGGGTTCCCGGTAGTCTCGCTCCCCACCGGAGTCGGCAGCCGGAGCGGCCTGCCGACGAGCGTCTCGCTCATCGGCCCGCCCGGGACGGACTGGGATCTCCTCTCGTGGGGCGCGGCGCTGCAGGACGAACTGGGTACGGTGTCGCCGTGATCGACCTCGAGGCCGTCGGCGCGATCGACGTACACGTCCACACCGAGCTCTCGCGCGCGGGACACGATCCGATGCCGGCGGAGCTACGCGCCGCAGCGCACCGGTACTTCGGCGCGGACGGCGCGCTGCCCACAGTCGACGACGTCGCCGACTACTACCGCGAGCGGCGCATGGTCGCGGTCGTGTTCACCGTCGACTGGGAGGCGCGGAGCGGCATTCCGCCGATTCCGAACGAGGAGATCGCCGAGGCCGCGGCCGCGAACGCCGACGTCCTCATCCCGTTCGCAAGCGTCGATCCCGCACGCGCGGACGCTGTAGAGCGCGCCCGAAGGCTGATCGCCGACCACGACGTCAAGGGGTTCAAGTTCCACCCCAATCTCCAGGCGTTCTTTCCCGACGACCGCAGCGCCTACCCGCTGTACGAGGTGATCGCCGAAGCAGGGTTGCCGGCGCTCTTCCACACCGGCCACAGCGGAATCGGAACGGGCATCAAGGGCGGAGGCGGCCAGCGCCTGAAGTACTCCAACCCGATGTGCCTCGACGATGTCGCCGCCGACTTCCCCGAGCTCGAGATCGTGCTCGCACACCCGTCGTTCCCCTGGCAGGACGAGGCCATCTCGATCTGCCTGCACAAGGCGAACGTCTGGATCGACCTCTCCGGCTGGTCGCCGAAGTACTTCCCGCCGCAGCTCGTCCAGTACGCGAACACCCAGCTGAAGACGAAGGTGCTGTTCGGCTCCGACTTCCCGCTCATCACGCCCGATCGCTGGCTCGCGGACTTCGAGCAGGCTGCCTTCAAGGACGATGTGCGGCCGCTCGTGCTGAAGGAGAACGCGGCCCGGCTGCTTCGCCTGACCTGACGCTGGATCAGCTGTAGGAGAGTGGGCGCGGCTGAGCCGCGTCGAGCACGAGCCTCACGGCGCGCACCAACGGCTCCGGCAGGTCGTCCGGTACCGCGTCCGCCAGGCGAGACCATGCACGCTCGGGCTTTGGCCCCCTGCCGTGGAAGTCAGCGACGCCCTCGAAATCGGGCTCGAGGACAACCGTACGCCGCGGGCCTGCGAGTCGACGGATGAGCGCGTTCATCCTCAAGTTGTCTTCCAAGGGCTCGCGCTCCGGCCGGAGATCGCTGTCATGGACGACGACGAACGGGACCCGAGCGCGTCGACAGATCTCGATGAAGAGCGGCATGTTGGTCTTGCCACCACACTCGACGATCGAGATCTGCTCACCATCGGGATCGTGGCCGAGCGCTTGGAACACGAGCGGGAGGGCGATCTTCTCGGTCATCCCTTCCACGAGCAGCGCCGCCCGCGAGAAGAAGAGCTCGGAGCGCTCCGCATCGAACTCGCACATGACCCGAAACGCGTCGTCGACGCGGATCGGGCGTAACCGCTCGACAGCGGTCACGCCGAGCTCGTCACGGGTGACGAGGTTCACCTCGTCGAGTGCCGCAAGGCTGAGTAGACCCGACGCGTGCGTGGTGAAGAAGATCTGATTGCCGCCTTCTGCGAGGCGGCCGATGAGCCGGCGTAGATACCGGTGCGCGTGCGGGGCGAGGAACAGCTCCGGCTCCTCGATCGCGAAGACGACGCCCGAGAACTCGGACACGCAGGCCTCGAGCCCGCGGATGAGGGCCACGCGGGGAGCCGGTGCGAGTGCAAGCGCCTCTCGGATCACGCCGTGTATCGCCTCCGCCGACGGAGAATCGCTCGTGGCCGACACAAGGTCGCCGCCACGCAGGCTCGTCGGAAAGTGAACTATCGGCGGTGCTCCGGTGCGGTCATCGAGCGAGATGCTGCGGCCGTCGGCGAGCGTCGCCTCGATCGAGACCCCGAGCTCCCCGAACGTTATGTCGGTTGCCGAGAGGTCGAAGCTCGGGTCGAGCAGGGCACGCAGCGCGATGAGCACGTTGGACTTTCCCGCCCCGGGCTCGCCGATGAATGCGCAGACCGGGCCGGGTCGGAGCATGAGCCGGCGCGCGCTACGGAAGTTGACGACCCGAATCTCGCTGAGCAGCGCGCCAGCCACAGCGCGCACAACGTATCCCGGCGGAGCTAGCGCCGGGAGGCGACGTACTCCTCGATCACGCTCTTGGGCACGCAGAAGGCCCAGGCGTCCTCGACGAGCTCGCGCATCTCGTCTGCGTCGATCGCGACGAGCCGGACGTGAGCCCAGTGGTAGCGCATGTCGGACTGACGCGGTAGAGAGAACTTCTCGGGCTCGGATTCGACGAGAGCTTCGCGCAGCTCCTTGGGGAACGCGAAGCCCATCGTCGAGCCGTCTCGTGAGAGTGAGAGATAGACGATCCGGCCGATCCGGAACTTCACCTGGCCGCGCACGAGCCCCTCGTTCGTCCGAGGAAGCATGCGCGCGAAGGCGCAGACGTCGTCGGCGGTCACCATGGCCTGCCGATCAGGATAGGCCCGCCGGCCGGCCTTAGGATTGCCGGGTGAGCACGGTCGAGACGGTGCGCGGCCCGGTCGACGTCTCGGCGCTCGGCCGAACACTGATGCACGAGCACGTGTTCGTCATGCAGCCGGAGGCACTCGAGAACTTCGGGCACATGTGGGGCTCGCGCTACTGGGACGAGGAGGTACGGGTTGCGGACGCACTCGAGAAGCTCCGCGCCGTCCGGGCGGCCGGTATCGAAACGGTCGTCGATGCGACGGCGTACGGTCTCGGCCGTTACATCCCCCGCCTGCAGCGGATCAACGCCGAGGTCGATGTCAACCTGATCGTCGCCACCGGCGTGTACGCGTTCCTCGAGCTGCCGAACTTTCTCGGCTACCGCAGTGTGGACGCGATCGCCGAGTTGTTCGTCCGCGAAATCCGCGAGGGAATCGACGACACCGGCGTCAAGGCCGCGTTCATCAAGTGCGCGGTCGAGCGGCACGGAATCGTCGGGGACATCCCCCGCGTGCTGGCGGCCGTGTCAGCAGCGGCGGTCGAGACGGGCGTGCCGGTGATGGTGCACACGAATGCGGCCGCGGGCACGGGCCTGCCGGCGCTCGAGGCGCTGACCTCGGCGGGCGTCGAGCCGGCGCGGACCGTGATCGCCCACGCGGGCGACAGCAACGACCTCCCCTACCTGCGTGCGATCGCCGACACCGGGGCCTGGCTGGGTTGCGACCGCTTCAACATCGCGCACTTCAACCCGGACGAGCGGCGCGTCGACACGCTCGTCAAGCTGCTCGAGGAGGGCTACGGCGACCGCGTCCACCTTTCCCACGACGCCGCGTGCTTCATCGACTTCATGGTCGGCGACCCGGCGTTCGCCCACGAACGGCCCGACTACCTGCACATCTCGACGAAGATCCTGCCGGCCTTGCTGGAGGCCGGAGTCACGGACGAGCAGATCGACGAGCTGATGATCGCGAACCCGCGCCGCTTCTTCGACGCGGGCTAGGCCACTTCCCGCAGCTCCGCGGTTGCGACGTCGTAGACGAAGCCGCGCACGCTGTCCTTGTGCGGGATGAAGGGATTTGCCTTGATGCGCGCGATCGAGTGGCGCACGTCCTCCTCGAGGTCGTCGAACGTCTCGACCGTCCAGTGCGGCTTGAGCCCCGTGTCCTCCTGACACTGACGGCGAAACTCCTCGTCGGTGAACGTGAGCATCCCGCAGTCGGTGTGGTGGATCAGCATGATCTCGTTCGTTCCCAGCAGCCGCTGCGAGATGGCGAGCGAGCGGATCTCGTCGTCGGTGATCACGCCGCCGGCGTTGCGGATCACGTGGGCATCACCCTCGCTCAGGCCCAGCAGGCCGTACGGGTTGAGGCGCGCGTCCATGCAGGCGACGATGGCGACCCGCCGCGCCGGCGGGAGAGCCAGGTCGCCTTTCTGGAACTCTTCGCGGTAGCTCTCCGCGTTGGCCAGCAGCTCGTCGATGACGGTCATCGCACACCTCCCGGATCGTAGACGGCTCCACTATACATAGTGAAGTGATCGACCCGAATGCCCGTTTGCGAGCCTACGACGAGGTCACCTGCCTGACGAAAGGCATCAAGAGCTGCGGCGGCTGCGGAACGTGCGGCCCCAGCGTGGGCGGCGTCGACACGGTCACCCATCCGACGTTGGTCGTCATCGCGAGAGCGACCCGCGACGCGGGGTGGCTGAGGATGAAGGCCGTCCCGCCGACCACGTTTCCGGTGTGACCGACGAAGACCCCAGCCGCACCCTCCCTTATCTCCCAGCCGAGAGCCGTTCCAGTCGCCTTCCCGCTCGCCAAACGCTGGTCTTTGAAGAACACCGCCTGGACATCCGCCTTCAGGAACGCCGGGTCTCCGATCTTCGACCCGAGCCTCGCCGTCTCCTCGGCGGTCGACACGAGGCCGCCAGACGGGTAACGGTTGCTGAGATCGACGGCGGGCGCCGGGACGGCTGAGCGGTCGCTCGTCACTTCGTAGAAGGCGGCCGTGTCAGGCCGGCATCGGTCGTCGAGACCGGTCCGGGTCAGGCCGAGCGGCGCGAGCACTTCTCGGCGCAGTGCCTGTGCATACGACACACCGTCGATGCGCTCGATGGCCAAGCCGATCAGGTTGAAGCCGTAGCTCGAGTAGAGGAAGTCCGTGCCCGGCTCGAACAGGAGGGGATCGGCTGCGAACACCGTGAGCGCCGCCGCCAGGCTCCTGTAGTGGGTGCGCCCGAGCGCCTCTGCGCCGACGTAATGGCGAACCCCTCCCTGATGAGCGGCGAGCTGCCGCAACGTCACCGCGTGCTTCGCCTCGAGTTCCGGGACGAGCCGTTGGACCGGGCCGTCGAGATCCACCTTGCCGGCCTGGAAGAGGCGAGCGAGTGCGGTGCTCGTGAACGGCTTGGAGACGCTGCCGATCCGGAACAGCGTCGTGCGCGCGACCGGCCGCTTCGTCCGGACGTCGGCGAACCCGCAGACCTCAGACCAGACGACCTTCCCGTCGACTGCGACGGCCATCTGAAGTCCGGGAGCGGCGAACGCCTTCTTCATTCGCGGCACCAGCCGGCGGGCAGCGCGCACGGGTGCGGCGAAGCGCGGATGGACCACAACGGCCTGGCAGCTCTGTGCGGTCCACGGCGTGGCCGCAGCCTCGCCCCCTCTGTGCAGTGCGTAGCCGACAGCGATCGCAGCCAGTGCAATCGCAGCCAGCCCGGCGAGGAGGACGCGCAGGCTAGCGGGCCGGCCGGATTCCCAGCGAGCGGCCAAGGAGAACATATCCGGCGACGATCGCCGTGACCTCGCCGACGCCGAGAAGCACGCCGGAGAGAACGATCGAGGAGTCGTGTGCGACGTCTGTCCCGAGCCATTGGCTCGCGGCCGTTACGCAGAAGGCCAGTGCGGCGACCACCAGGACGAGCCGTTGGGGCCGGGCCCACATGAGCTCGGCCACCTGTCGCAGCCTCGGGACGAGTGCAGCCATGTCCTCACCGAGCGTCAGGCCTGCCCCGTCGGCCTCCCTTTCGGGGACGGCTGCCAGCGTCGAGCGTCGCACGGACGCCGCTACGGCGACCATCGCTGCCGCGCCGGCCGCGACCGTCGCCAATACGAACAGCAGAAGGACGAGAGGAAGGTCCGACCACGGCAGGACACCGGCAGGTCGAGTGAGGGCGACAGCGGCTTCGCCGGCCAGGCCCAGGACGAGCGCGGCTGCGGCGATGGACGACCCGTTCGCGATCAGACGCAGCCGGTTCTCCGGAAGCACGAGCTCCCGTCGCCAGCGCAGGGCTCGGATGGCCGTGATCGCCACTGCAACGGCGGCGAACTGGCCGGCAAGCGCCGTCGGTGCTCCTTGCGGGAGGTCGTCGAACTGCGGCGTCGCGGTCGCCGCGAAGGCGACTGCCGCCGCTCCATAGGAGGTCAGAGCAAGACTCGCCCAAAGCAACGAGCGGCGAGCGGTGCGGGAGGCGACAGCCTGGGCGAAGCGGCGAGCGACGATGGCCGCCGCGCCGAACCGCTCGACGGCGATTCGTGCAGCGTGCTCCGGGCCGACGGTCTCTTCGAGCTCTTCCGCACAGCTACACAGGTGATCGGCCGCCTCCGCGAGCATGCGGCGGCGTGGAACGCGCTGCACTCGGAGCTCGCGGTCGAGCCGGTGGAGATACTCGGCGATCGGGGCGGGTACCGTCAACGCGCTCCGAGCACGAGATCAACGGTATTCGCGAACTGCCGCCACTCGGTCTCACGGCCCGCGAGCGACGCGCTGCCCTTGCGGGTCAACTGGTATACGCGCCGGCGTCGGCCCGATGCCGATGACCACTTGCTCGAAACGGCTCCGGCCGCCTCGAGGCGATGGAGCGCCGGGTAGAGAGTGCCCTCGAGAAGACCGAACTCCCCGCCGCTTCGCTCGCGGACACGCTGACTGATCAGATAGCCGTGCGCGGGACCTTCCCGCAGGCACGAGAGGAGAACGAGGTCGAGGTGCCCCTTGAGCAAGTCCGTTCTCATACCTAGGATAGTAATGCATCGAGTTGCAATGTGTCAATGCGCCTCTCTTGGCACCCGGGGGGAACCGCGGGCGGCGCTGCGGTGTATTTGCCATATCCGAACGAGGAGGCCCCATGCGCAAGCAACTGATCGTTGTCACAGCAGCCCTGGCACTCGTATGCGCGAGCACGGCGCTCGCCGGCGGCTGGGCGACCGTCAAGCTGAGCTCGTCGCCGAAGGGCCTGGCCGCCGGCGAGCCGTGGGTCGTCGACATCACGGTCCTTCAACACGGGCTCGCAAGTCAGCCGCTCTGTTGCCTGAGCCCGACGGTGACGATTCGGAAGGTTGCGGCCTCCCGCTCGTCGAGCTCGAGCTCCGCGGTGTCGAAGACGTTCCGCGCGAAGTCGACCGGCCGCATCGGCGTCTACCGCGCCCGCGTGGTGTTCCCGAACGCAGGCAAGTGGCGCTACGAGGTCTTCGACGGCTTCATCGAGTACGGCGGCGCCCGTAGCCACAAGTTCGCACCGGTGAAGGTCGCGCCCTCAGAGACATAGGCCGGCCGCCGGCCGCAAACGCAAGTCGGCGCAAGCAGGGGTCGCGTGAGCGGCCCCTGCCGGCGATCCGGTGGACCTACCGGGCAGTGTGGGTTGCGATTGCCTCGGTGATGACGTTCCAGTCGGCGCGCTGGACGCCGTGACCGGCCCCTTCGAGCCGGAGCAGCCGCGCGCTCGGGATCTCGCTGGCAAGCGCCTGGCCATGAGCGAGCGGGAACATGGGGTCGGCGGTGCCGTGGATGACCAGCGTCGGCGCCCGTATCGACGACAGGGGCTTGCGCGACCTGTCGTCTTCCTCGAGCAGCTCGTGGTTCTGAGCTGCCGCGAAGTCGCGTGCGCGCTCGACGTCACGGCGGACAAGGTCGCGCACCTCGGCCTCCTCGAAGCGGCGCTCGGCTCCCGCGAGCACGCGCTCGTAGGCCACGAGGTACTCGATCACCGAGTCGGCGTCCGACCAGTCCACCATTGCCGAGCGCACGAACTGGCCGAATGCGGCGGTCGGCGGTGGCAGGCTCCGATCGCCGGCGACGGCGGGTGAGGTGCTGATCAGGACGAGCGACCGGATGCGGTTGGGGAAGTCGAGCGCGAGCTCTTGCACGAGACCACCCCCCGCCGAGACGCCGACCAGGTGTGCGGCAGCAAGGCGGTAGCCGTCGAGCACGGCGACCGCGTCCGCGAGCAAATCGCCTTCGTCGTAGCCCGGACGTCCAGGCTCGTAGGTCGTCGAACGGCCGGTGTCCCGTTGGTCGTAGCGGATCACGAACCGGCCGTGCCCAGCGAGCAACCGGCAAAAGCCGTCCTGCCACCACAGCATCGAGCCTCCGATACCCATCACGAGGACGATCGGCGGATCTGCAGCGTCACCGAACGACTCGGTGCAGAGCTCGACTCCATTCACATTGATGAGTCGCTCGGCGATTACGATCCTCGCTGTTCGCGCCCGCGTCGCCGCCTCCCCGCGGATGCCCTTGATCAGGGCTTGGAGCCGGGCCCGAACTCGCGAACCTCCTGCGCACAACGGCAGGCGGCGGCGATCTTGCCAGCCCACTCCAGCGCCTCCTCGCGTGAGGGAACGTCGACAACCGAGAATCCGCCGATGTAGGCCTTGCTCTCGGCGTATGGGCCGTCGGTGACCGTCCCGTCCGTGGCGACCACGCTCACCTCTTCGTGGGAATGTAGCCCGCCGCCGAACACCCAGACGCCCGCGTCCATTGCCTCTTGCGCCACCGCGTGCGCTGCCTCGGCCACGTCGGGCAGATCCTCCTCGGGGAACGTCATTGCCCCGTCATCGAACGAGATCAGATACCGCGTCATCTCACGACTCCTTTATCGGCGGCCTGTTTCGGCCGCATCTCGACCTGCTACGGACACACGCGCAATGGAGACCGACAGACCACCGAGAACTCATCGATTAGTCAGCCCACCAGTCGCGCTGGCCATCGACGTCTTCGCGCGGATCCTCGCCGAGATTGGGCGCACCGATTACGAGGATCTCGAGGCCCTCCGGCCCGGCCTCGTAGCCTCGCCACGTACGGGGCGGGACGCGCACCGCGTCCCATTCCTCGAGCTCGACGATCTCGTCGTCGATCTTCATCCGCCCGCTCCCGCGCAGGACCACGTACACCTCCTCTTGCTTCTCGTGCGTGTGGCCGTACGGAAAGCGATAGCCGGGCGGGATGCTCTGGTAGCTCAGGGCGGATTTCTCGAGGTCGAGCGCCTTGGTCGCCGCACGGAACTCCAGGTCCGGCGCGCCGTCGAACCGAGAGCCGATGTCCTCCAGATCCTCCTTGATGTTTCTGAGCGTGAACGGCACGCCGCAATCGTATGGCTGAATTGGCTTGAGGTCTACGAGCGAGGTAGCGGCCGTCCGTTATACAGCGGGCTGCAGGTGCCCGATCGCTGGAGTCGCGGTGCAGGCCGCGGCTAGGACGACGACCCAACCGGCGAAGCAGAGTGAGACGACGGCAGGCTCAAAGGTTGCAAGCAGCACACCGGTGCCGACCTCGGAGACGACCTGAGCGGTCCAAAGTAGACGGAAGTCCGGGACGCGCCAGATCGCCCACTCAGTCGACAGCGAAACGCTCCCAGGCGGATTGCCGGGAGATCCCCAAGGCGGAGCCGATCCGCTCCCAGGACACGCCCCGCCGTCGCGCCTCGGCGACCCAGCGGTGGAGGGTGCCGTCCACTTGCGCGGCTACTGCTGCGATGCGCGGAAGCCGCTCGAGGAGCTGAACGTCGTCGAGCGATCCCCAGGACGGAAGCTGCTCGTCGCCGTGGTCGCCCGATTCGAGGATCGAGATGCAACGGCGGACGCACCGGTCGCAGATATAGACACCCGGCCCGGCAATGATCTTTGCCACTTCCGGCGCCGGTGTCAGACAGAACGTGCACCGGACTGGCTCGGCAATTGCCTGCGGCATGCGCCCACCTCCGTGTCAGGGTCAACCTGACGGACTGTAAGGGTAGCCCTGACAGCCGTCAAGCGGGAGACACGCCATAGGCGCTCGGATATCTCACGACTTCCGAGCCGCTATCGCTGGCTTCCGGGCGCAGTCAGCGGTGGCAAGGACGGCTGCCCTAGATCTGGCGTATCCCCATCACCGGCGATGCTGTCGACCATGGCGTCGGCGGCTGCGAGACCCGCCGCGGCCTGGTCGTGGCCGGGCTGGCCCAACACGACCCCGGTGATCGTCGTCCGCTTCCCGTCGATCCAGCGGATGGCCCGGAAGGCGAAGCAGCCACCCGCGGCGTCGGTCGAGCCGGTCTTGACGCCGACGAACCCGTCGTGCCCGAGCAATGCGTTGGTGTTGTGCACGGTGCCGGCGACCGGCAGCGTCGCGCTCGGTGTGGCGACGATGCTCGCGAACACGGGCAGGCGC
This sequence comes from uncultured Actinomycetes bacterium, assembly GCA_963704335.1. Lineage (GTDB taxonomy): Bacteria > Actinomycetota > Thermoleophilia > Gaiellales > Gaiellaceae > PALSA-612. Next base: position 1,753,394 of record OY969889.1, on the reverse strand, counting down.
ATGGCCCGATCGACGATGCGCACCTGGTCGGCGGCAGTCGACACGGTTGCGTCGTCGTAGCCGCTCGGGTCGGTGTAGCGGGTACGGGTCATGCCCAGCGACCGTGCGGTGGCATTCATCCGGGCAACAAACCGGTCCTCCGAGCCGGCGTCCCATCGCGCCAGAACCGCGGCGATGTTGTTCGCTGACGGCAGCAGCAGTGCCTGCAGGGCCTGCCGTTCGGTCAATTGCTCTCCGGCGGCGATGGACACGACCGACTCCTGGTGTCCCCGCCGGCGGTCGGTGTCGGCGACGTCGGCGTCGGTGAGCGTGACCGTCGGGCCTTCCTCGCCGAGCTGTAGCGGGTGGTCACGGAGGACGAGATAGGCCGTCATCACCTTCGCGAGGCTGGCGATTGGAGCCGCGTGCTGGTTCGGGCCGGCGTGGAGCTGCGACTGTCCTCCCTGGACGAACGCAGCTTGGCCATATGCCGGCCATACCGCGCTGGGCACCACTTCGCCGAGCACTGCACGGCGCTCGCTGCGGGCGACGTCGACGGGTGATGCGGCTGTCGTCGACGAGGACGCCAGCAACTGGTGGCCGAGGGCTGCGGCGACCGCCGCGACGACGACGAGCAGGCCGGCGACACGGATCCTGCGAATCCGACGGGTCGTAGTTCGTGCTGGTTCCCTATGGGGCACGCCTCCAGTCTGGGCAGCGTGGTGTTGCCAGAGCGTGTCTGGTTTTCAATACGCTGGCGATATGCGCCGGCTCTAACATCGGAGCATGCGGGTGCTGCTCGTGGAGGACGAGCCATACATGGCAGAAGCCATCCGCGATGGCCTGCGCCTAGAAGCGATCGCGGCAGACATCGCAGGTGACGGCGACACCGCTCTGGAGCTGCTGAGCGTCTACTCCTACGACATCGCCGTCCTCGACCGCGACATTCCCGGACCTACCGGCGACGAGATCGCCAAACGCATCGTCGCCTCCGGAAGCGGCATGCCGATCCTCATGCTCACCGCTGCCGATCGTCTCGACGACAAGGCCACCGGGTTCGAGCTCGGCGCCGACGACTACCTCACGAAGCCGTTCGAACTCCGAGAGCTCGTGCTCCGTCTCAGAGCGCTCGACCGCAGGCGCGCCCACAACAGGCCGCCCGTGCGAGAGATCGCAGGCCTAAGGCTGGATCCGTTCCGCCGCGAGGTCTACCGCGACGGCCGCTACGTCGCGCTGACTCGAAAGCAGTTCGCAGTGCTCGAAGTCCTCGTCGCCGCCGAAGGCGGGGTCGTCAGCGCCGAAGAGCTCCTGGCGCGAGCATGGGATGAGAACGCCGACCCGTTCACGAACGCCCCGCGCATCACAGTCTCGGGACTACGCAAGCGCCTCGGCGAACCCTCGATCATCGCCACCGTGGCCGGCGTCGGGTACCGCATCGACACTGAAGGGGGCGGCGTGCCCGGGGGTGGAGATCGTGGATAGAGCCCCCGGCTTGAGCGTTCGCCTCAAACTCACCCTGAGCTACGCCGGGTTTCTCATGGTCGCAGGCGCCGTCCTGCTCGCGGCCGTGTGGGTGTGCATCCTGCGATACATACCCGACGAGGTGGTCTACGGCCCCCCGTGGTTCCCACCGAACCGCTCCGACCCCCTGAACGGCTTCTTCTGGCCCGCGGTCATCCTGCTGGCGTTCCTGCTGGTGTTCGGTCTCCTGGGAGGGTGGATTCTCGCCGGCCGCATGCTTGCCCCCCTGGCCCGAGTCACTGACGCTACACGCCTCGCCGCGACCGGGTCACTCTCCCACCGGATCGAGTTGGAAGGCCGTCAGGACGAGTTCCGCGAGCTCGCAGACGCCCTCGATGCCATGCTCGCGCGGCTCGAAGCGCACGTTGCCGAGCAGCAGAGATTCGCAGCCAACGCCTCCCACGAACTGCGCACCCCGCTGGCGATCACGCAGACCCTTCTCGACGTGGCACGCAACGATCAGAACGGCGACACCGGGGAGCTCGTCGACCGCCTCCACGCCGTCAACGCCCGAGCGATCGACCTCACCGAAGCACTGCTCCTGCTCAGCCGTGCCGACCAGCGGTCCTTCACCCGAGATCACGTCGACCTGTCCCTCGTAGCGGAAGACGCCGCCGAAACGCTCCTACCACTCGCAGAGCAACGCGGCGTCACCATCGAGACCTCCGGCGACCTGACCCCCACCATCGGCTCACACGCGCTCCTGCTGCAGCTGACTACGAACCTCCTGCACAACGCGATCGTCCACAACCTTCCTGAACAGGGCACCGTATGGGTGACGACCAGCGTTCACGACAAGAGTGCGGTGCTCGCCGTCGAGAACACCGGCGAGAAGCTCACCCCACAGTTCGTTTCCACGCTTGCCGAGCCGTTTCAGCGCGGCACCGAACGCATACGCACCGACCACGCAGGTGTCGGCCTCGGCCTGGCAATCGTCAAGAGCATCGCCCAGGCACACGTCGGAACCCTCACGCTCACCCCCCGGGCAGCCGGTGGGCTCCGCGTCACGGTGCAACTACCCGCCGCGCCACCGCGGACTGGCAGACGACGATCAGGCGAATTGCGGCGCGCGTAACCCCCTACCGCGTCACGGACGGGCGGAGTCAGTCAACGCCCGTCGCTGGTACTAGGCCCACATGCTCGCGACGAGTCCGACGACGGCGCACGCGGCCACGACGGCGACTACCCCGACCCTGTAGCGCACGACCGCGACAAACGCGACAGTGGCGAGGGCGATGACGAGCCAATCCGGATCGCCATCGCTGAATGCAGCGTTACGCGCGACATACACCGCGAGCGCGCCGATCACGCCGACTACCGCAACCGTGAGGCCGTTCAAGGCTGCGGGGAACGCGCCCGTGGTCCGGATGCGGTCTATCAACGGCGCCCCGCCGATGATGAACACGAACGATGGCACGAAGGTGCAGAAGGTGGCGATGGTCGCGCCCGCCAATCCCCATGCGAGACCACCGTTGACGTTGTAGCCGGCGAGGAAGCCCACGAACGTGTTCACCATGATCAGCGGGCCGGGTGTCGATTCGCCCAACGCCAAGCCCGCCACCATGTCGTCCGCCGAAAGCCAGTCGAAGCGGTCGACCGCTGCCTGCGCCACGAACGGCAGCACGGCGTACGCACCGCCGAAGGTCACCAGGGCTGCGACGGTGAAGAACCCGGCGAGCTCCGCGACGAGGCCACCTGCGAGCAGCAGCAAGCCGACGGGCACGAGCCATATGAGCAGCGACTTCACGAACCGCCTCCGCAGTCGAGTCTCGGCTCGTATGGGCTCGGGGGCGTCGTCTTCGTAGCTCGAGGGGTCTGCAAGAAGCTCCGGCTTCGTGCGTCCTATCGCGTAGCCCACCAGCGCTGCGACGGCGATGACCGCGAGAAACGGGGCGCCCACGATCATCAAGACGAAGGCGATTGCGGCAATCACCAGCCCTGCCGGGGTCTTGATCACCCGTCCACCGACGCGGAGGACTGCCGCGGCGATGAGGGCAATCACTGCGGCACCCAGACCGCGGACCACTCCAGCCACTGCAGCCACTTCGCCGTACTCGACGTAGACGGCGCTCATGACGCAGAGGAGCACGAACGACGGCAACACGAACAGGCCGCCGGCGGTGATCGCTCCGCGAACGCCGTACATCGAATACCCCACGTACGTCGCGAGCTGCTGTGCCTCTGGGCCAGGCAGCGTCATGCAGAAGTTGAGCGCATGAAGGAAGCGGCGCTCCGAGATCCAGCCCCGCCTCTCGACCAGCTCGTCGTGCATGATCGCGACCTGACCGGCAGGCCCGCCAAAGCTGATCATCCCCAGCCTCAGCCAGAATCGAAAGGCCTGGGCCTCGGTCGGCACGGGGAGCAGTGTGGCACGACGTTGTCGAAGCTACGACGCGAGCTAACCGCAGACGCTCGCCGCCGCGACCGGCATGACAGGCGCGACTCACGACGGCTCTCGGAGACCACGCATCTCCCGCTCGGAAATCGTGAGATTTCCGAGCTATGGAGCTAAGCGGATTCGAACCGCTGACCTCCTGGGTGCGATCCAGGCGCTCTCCCAGCTGAGCTATAGCCCCGCGAGGAAAACATTCTAGCGCCGCCGAAGCGGCACAATCCAGCCAGTGGCCTCGTACGAAGTCAACGAACGCGCCGTCAAGCGAGCTCGACAGCTGATTCGCGCCCGACAGTACGTGCTCGACAGCGACTGGGGTGAGGCGCAGCCAAACGCCGAGGCAGAGAACGAGTTCCTCGAGTCGCATTCGTGGACGGAGTACTCGGAGTGGCACCTCGGCTTGACCGAGGGCGCGTCCGACGAGACCAAGGCGCGCTACGCCTTCGTCTACGGCGACTTACGGCGACTGCACCGCACAGGCCTGATCGCGTGCGTGTACCGCGCTGCGGAGTGGCGGCACAAGGAGATCGAGTTGGCGGCGCATGAGCTGTTGCAGCTACTGGATCGCTCTAGCCCGAGGTAACCACGGTCCCGCGCTTCTCGTCGAGCGTACCCGCGCGGATCGCGGCCGCCATCGACCTCGATTCGTCGCGGTAGACGCTGCCGTCCTCGAACTCGATGACGGGGTAGTACTTCTGGCCGGAGAGCTCGACCATCGCATCCCGCTTCCAGCGGGCGATCGGGTGGATCTCGAGCTCGTACGGGATTCCCATGTCGTCGAGCGCATGCTGCACTCGCGAGCACGTGTCGAACGGCACCCACGTGAACCGGCAGCGGTGGAGCTTGAGCGGCATCGCTCCACGATACTCCGGTGGTGGCCGAGCGCGTCCTCAGCCTGCGAGAGCTGAACCGCGCGCTGCTCGCGCGGCAGCTGCTGCTGCAGCGAGCGCGCCTGCCCGTGGCGCGTGCAATCGAGCGCCTGGGCGCCCTGCAGGCCCAGTGGTCGCCCGCGCCGTACGTCGCCCTCTGGACGCGGCTGGAGGGCTTCCGGATCGCGCAGCTCGAGCGTGCTCTCGCTCAGAAGAGAGTCGTGAAGGCGACGCTCATGCGCTCGACGCTTCATCTCGTGTCGAGCGCCGACTACCCGATCTTCGCCGCGGCGATCGTCGATGCCCGCCGAGCCACGGTGGAACGGTTGTTTCCGGTAGACCTCGATGTCATCGCCGACCGCCTCCGCCAGGAGACAAGGGAGCCGCCGCGGACGTGGGACCGTTGGCGCGAGCTCATGATCGGCTTGGCCGGGCGCCCGCTCAAGCAGCGTGGTGAGATCTGGCCGTTCTGGACAGTCGCCTTCATGCACGCGCGGCTCGTCCACCTGCCGCCCTCCGGGACGTACGGGTTCTATCGCGGCGCACACTTCGTCCCATTCGAGAACTGGATTGGCGCGTCTCCTGCTGTGCCGCCGGAGCCGATGCGGCATCTCGTACGGCGTTATCTCGCGGCGTTCGGCCCGGCGACGATCGACGACATGGCCTCCTGGATGGGCGTGCGAACGCCGCCGATCCGCGCGGTGCTCGACGAAGCGCCTCGAACCTTCCGCGACGAGGCGGGCCGGCTGTTGTACGACATCGCACGCGCGCCACTTCCCTCGGCGGACACGCCCGCACCGGTGCGCCTGCTTCCCAAGTGGGACTCGTCACTCCTCGCCTATGCGCCCCCTGAGCGCGCCCGAATCCTTCCCGACCGCTACCGCAAGCGGGTGATTGCGCCGAACGGCGACGTGGCGCAGACGATTCTCGTCGACGGCTTCGTCGCCGGCACGTGGAAGGTCGAGAAGAAGCGCGTCCAGGTCGAGCCCTTCGCGCGCCTTCCGAAGGCGGTGCGTGACGAGCTCGAGGCCGAGGAAGAGCGGCTGCTGGAGTTCCTACCGTGAGTGAGCGCGTACTCACGCAGCGGGAGTTGAACCGCGCGCTGCTCGCGCGGCAGCTGCTGCTGCAGCGAGCGCGCCTGCCCGTGGCGCGTGCAATCGAGCGCCTGGGCGCCCTGCAGGCCCAGTGGTCGCCCGCGCCGTACGTCGCCCTCTGGACGCGGCTGGAGGGTTTCCGGATCCCGCAGCTGGAGGGCGCTCTCGCTCAGAAGAGAGTCGTGAAGGCGACGCTCATGCGCGCGACGCTTCATCTCGTGTCGAGCGCCGACTACCCGGTATACGTCGCTGCGCTCGTCGACGCCCGCCCCGCGTACAGCTTCATGCTCAAACGGCTCGTTCACCTGCCGCCGTCGGGGACGTACAGCTTCTACCGTGGAGCGCAGTTCATCCCGTACGAGGAGTGGGTCGGCGTCGCTCCGAAGATGCCGCGCGAGCCGATGCGGCATCTCGTCCGCCGCTATCTCGCTGCCTTCGGCCCGGCCACGATCGACGACATGGCTTCGTGGATGGGCGTGCCCACGCCGGCGATCCGCGCGGTGCTCGACGAGGCCCCTCGAACGTTCCGCGACGAGGCGGGCCGGCTGCTGCACGACGTCGCACGCGCGCCACTCCCCTCGGCGGACACACCGGCGCCCGTTCGGCTGCTGCCCAAGTGGGACTCCTCACTGCTCGCCTATGCGCCTCCCGAGCGCGCGCGGATCCTTCCCGACCGCTACCGCAAGCGGGTGATTGCGCCGAACGGCGACGTGGCGCAGACGATTCTCGTCGACGGCTTCGTCGCCGGCACCTGGAAGTTCGAGAAGAAGCGCGTGCGCATCGAGCCCTTCGAGCGGCTTCCGAAGGCGGTGCGCGACGAGCTCGCCGCCGAGGAGGAGCGGCTGCTCGAGTTCCTCCCGTGAGCGAGCGCGTGCTCACGCAGCAGGAGTTGAACCGCGCGCTGCTCGCCCGCCAGCTGCTCCTCCAACGGTCGACGCTGTCCATCCCCGTCGCGCTCGAGCGGATGGGAGGCATCCAGAACCAGTACGCGCCGAACGCGTACATCCGGCTCTGGTCGTGCTTCGAGGACTTCCGCCGCGAACAGTTGACACGCGCTCTCGATCGTCGGACGGTCGTCCAGGGGACGCTGATGCGGACGACCATCCACCTCGTCTCCGCGCGGGAGTACTGGCCGTACGCAGCAGGCCTGCGGCGCGCTGCTTGCGAATGGCAGCTGCGGGTAGACAAGGCGACCCCCCGTGAGATGCGGCAGCGGGCCGCGAAGCTGAGGGCGGCGCTCCTCTCCGGCCCGGTCCCGGCGAAGGAGCTCGACGGACGCGCGCAGCTCTGGGAGAACGTCGTCCGCGCGCCGCCGTCGGGGACGTGGGAGCGACGCCGCGCGGATCGCTACGCGCTCGCCGAGCAGTGGATCGGGTCGGGCACGGTCTCGGAGGCAGACGGCCACGACCATCTCATCCGGTCGTACCTCCGCGGCTTCGGTCCGGCCGCGCTCGAGGACGCCTCGTCCTGGGCCGGAGTTCCAGTCCGACTGCTCGCCCCCGCGCTCGAGCGATTGCGGCTGCGCCGCTTTCGCGACGAACGGGGCCGCGAGCTGCTCGATCTCCCCCGTGCTCCGTTGCCACCGGCCGACACTCCGGCGCCGGTTCGCTTCTTGCCCTGGTGGGACGCGGTTCTACTCGTCCACGCGCGCCGCGCGGGCATCCTCCCGGAGGAGTACCGCCCGGTCGTCTTCGACAACAAGAACCCGCCGTCCGTCCCGACCTTTCTCGTCGACGGCCGTGTCGCGGGCGCGTGGCGCTACGACGACGGACGCATCGAGCTCGAGCCCTATGAGCGGCTGTCGCGGGCGGCGCTCCGGGAGCTACGCACCGAAGGGAGCCGGCTGGCCGCCTTTATGAACGGCGGCGGATGAGCGTGACGCCGTCGCGGAACGGAAGCAAGACGCTGACTACCCGTTCGTCACCGAGGACGTGCTCGTTGAAGGCGACGATCTCGGGCCGTGAGCCGTCGACCGCGCGGCCGCCGGACAGCGTGTTGTCGGCGGCGATGAGAGCACGCTCGGAGAGCCGGGGCAGAACGGCCTCGTAGTAGTCGATGTAGCCCGTCTTGTCGGCATCGATGAAGACGAAGTCGAACTCCCCGTCGAGCTGTGAGATCGTTTCGATCGCCGGGCCCACATGCACGGTGATGCGATCCGCATAGGGGCTGCGGGCGATGTGGCGCCTCGCAACTTCCGCGTGCTGCTCGTCGATCTCGCACGTGTCGATGCGGCCGTCGGGCGGGAGACCTTCCGCCATGGACAACGCGGCGTAGCCGCTGTACGTGCCGATCTCGAGCACGCGGCGAGCACCGAGGCTGTAGACGAGAAACTCGAGGAACCGTCCCTGGACGACCCCGGCCATCATCTGCGGATAGGTGAGCGTCGCGTTCGTCTCGGCCTCGAGCTCGACGAGGAGCTGCTCGGGCGGCGACGTGTGCTCCTCCGCGTAGCGCTCGATCGGCTCCGGCACGATCACGTGAGTGCCTCCTTCGCTTCTCGCAGCCGCTCGATGTGCGCGCCGACGTCCTCGAACCCGCCGCCCATCGTCGCGAGTGACAGGTGAGTGGCACCGAGCGCGATCCACTCCTCGGCCGTCTGCCGCCAGTCGTCGGGCGTTCCTGTGGCGACGTTGATCCGCTGCTCGATGCCGAACGCCTGCCAGTCGCGTCCGGCCTCCTCCACCCACGTCCGCATCTGCTCCATCGTCTTCGGCCAGCCGCCCTCGAGCGGCCGTTGCGGGAAGAAGCCGTCTGCGAGCAGCGCGGTGCGCTTGAGCGCGCGCTCGGCGGAGCCGCCGATCCAGATCGGGATCGGCTGCTGGACGGGCAGCGGATTCAGACCAGCGGCCGTGACCTTGTGCCAGCGGCCGTCGTAGTCGATGACGGCCTCCGTCCACAGCCGCCGCATGAGGTCGATCTGCTCCTCCAGGCGGCGCCCGCGATCGTGGAAGTTCATGCCCAGCGCCTCGTACTCGACCGGGTTCCAGCCGATGCCGAGACCGAGGCGGAAGCGCCCGCCCGTGAGCACGTCGATCTCCGCCGCCTGCTTGGCGAGCAGCGCCGTCTGGCGCTGTCCGGTGATGACGACTCCGGTGACGAGCTCGAGGCCGGGTGCCACGCCGGCCAGGTAGCCGAAGAGCACGAGGATCTCGTGGAACATGTGCTCGGCGCGATACGGGCCGACGAGGTCCGGATGGCGGGCGTCGTCCGCTCCCAGCACGTGGTCGTAGGCGAGCAAGTGGTCGAAGCGGAGCTCCTGCACGGCCTGCGCGAACTCACGCACGCCCTCCGGGTCGGCGCCGATCTCGGTCTGTGGGAAGACGGCTCCGAGCTTCATTGGCGCTCGACGCGCGAGCCGCCGACGATGGCGTCGCGGCCGTCGGCGAAGCGCACCCAGGCCTTACCCTTGCCGTCGTAATCGGGCGACCAGACGATCAGCGTCGCCGCGTCGCCAGCCACCGTCACAGGCTCCGTGCCCTCCGGCTCGGCGCCGCGCCACACTCGGACGAACACGTTCGACTCCCACTCGTCGCCGATCGTGGTCTCGTCGGTGTGACCGGGGTAGACGCGCAGCTCGTGCGGCAGCGTCATCAGCACGTCCATCACGGATCGCTTGACGGTCTCGAAGTCTCCACCGCCGACCGAGTTCTTGAACAGCGTGTCCCCGGTGAAGACCACTTCGCCGTTGGCCACGAACGCCACACCGTCGTCCGAGTGGCCAGGCGTCGGCAGTGCGTCGAAGCGCAGGCCGCCCGTCTCGACCGCGCCCGTGACGACCGGGCAGGAGAAGCGCTCGACGAGCTCGTCGTGACCGGCGACGTGATCCTCGTGGCCGTGCGTGGTGAGGATGTGCGTCACGGTCAGGTCGTTGTCGTCGACCGCGGCGAGCAGCGGTTCGAGCGGCGCGCCCGAGTCGACGAACACCGCCGTCCCGCCTGGCTCGTCGTAGGCGAGGTAGGCCTTCGAGAGCCAGCGAGAATCCATTCCGCCCACGACGTGCACGCTCGTAGCCTAGTAAGCGACGGAGGGGCCGCGCAGCGCAGCCCCTCCATTGCCATCAGGCCCTGCGTCTTCGCTGGCTTAACCGACCGTGAAGGATCCCTTCAACGACGGCTTCGCGTCGGAGAAGAACCGGTACGTGCCCCTGCGCAGGGTGATCGTCCACGTGGCCTTTCCTGCCTTCTTGACGTTCGTCTTGCGATCGACGCCCGGGCCCTTGAGGTGGAAGTTCTGCTTCGCCGACCTGTCGACGATGGCGAACGTGTCCGTGCCGGGTGCGAGCGTCTTGACTGCCTGCTTGTCGAGCTTGAGCGAGATGTTCGTTGCGCCGATCTCACCCTTGAGAATCACGCCGCTCGAGATCGAGCCCGGGACGAGCTGCGTCATGTCCGGCAATCGGGAGATGACGCCGAACTCCCTCGCATAACGAGCGAGTTGAAGAAGCTTGCCCCGGTCGAGAATCGGGCTCCACACCGGAAGGCGAACATTCCTACTCGCGGCCGGCAGCAGGGCACGGATCTCGTCCGGATGGCCTTGCGCGTAGATGAGCGACTCGTTGAGTGCCAGCCGGAACTGTCGGGCGAGAGCCGGGTTCTGCGTCGTCCAGTCCTTGCGGGCCGCGTACATGCCGTTCGGGAGGAACGGCATCACGACCGGCCCCGGTGCCATCACGATCCGGGCGCCGTCCTGATTCAGCGCCTGTGAATGGAAGGGCTCGGGCGTCCAGATGGCGTCGACCTGTCCGTTGGCGAGCGCTGACCGCATGGCCGGGAAAGGCACGGCGAGCAGCTTGACCGAGTCCTGGCTCATGCCCAGCTTCTTGAACGCGGCACGGATCGCGACCTCGCCCACGCCCTTCAAAGCGTTGACGGCGATCGTCTTGCCTGCAAGATCCGCGGGCGTGCGAATCGAGCTGGACCCCTTGACGAGGATGTTCTGCCAGTTGTCGGCGACGTTCGTCCCCTCCACCTCGCTGGCGGCGGCGGTCACGATGTTGATGCCGGATGTGTCGGCGATGAACGCCGGGACCCAGCCGATGTAGCCGATGTCACCGTTGTTGTTCGCCAGTGCGAGCACGATGTCGTTGCCGCTCTGGAGCACGACCTTCTTGATCTCGATGCCGCGCTTCTCGAAGATCCCCTTGCTGATACCGAGATCGAGCGGAAGACCGTTGGCGATGGGGAGCGTGTCGATCGTGATCGTCGCCAGCGCTCTGTCTGGAGCACCTGCCGACGAGCTGACGAGCGCAGTGAGCGACGCGAGCATGCTGCAGAGCATCGCCACCGAGAGCTTGGTCACCCGCCGACGAGCCTTGTGACGTGGCATCTACGACCTCCTTGGGTTCAAACTGGGGGCTGGAGTGCCCAGCCCCCTCTGGTGGAAGAGCGCTGTGATCAGTTCTCGACCTTGAAGGATCCCTTCAGCTTCGGGTTCGCGTCGGAGTAGTACCGGTACGTGCCCGGCCTGAAGACCACCGTCCAGGTGACCTTCCCGGCCTTCTTCGTGCCGGTCTTCTTGTCCACCCCCGGGCCCTTGAGGTGGAAGTTCTGCTTGGACGACCGGTCGGAGATGGCCACGGTGTCCGCACCCGGCGCGAGTGTCCTGAGCTGCGCCTTGTCGAGCTTCATCGAGATCGTGGTCGCGCCGACGTCTGCCTTCAGGATCACGCCGCTCGAGATCGTGCCCGGCACGAGCTTCGTGAAGTCGGGCAGCCTCTGGATTGCGCCGAACTCCCTCGCCAGCTGCGCGAGCTGCAGCAGCTTCTTTCGGTCGAGGATCGGGCTCCACACGGGCAGGCGGATGTCCCGGATCGCCGCCGGCAGCAGCGCGCGGATCTCGTTCGGGTTCGCCTGCGAGTAGAGGAGCGACTCGTTGATGGCGAGGCGGAAGGCCTTTGCGAGCGCCGGGTTCTCCCGCGTCCAGGCCGTACGCGCGACGTAGACGCCGTTCGGCAGAAACGGCATGATCGCCGGACCGGGCGCCATGACGATGCGCGCGCCGTCCTGGTTCAACGCCTGCGACATGAAGGGTTCCGGCGTGTGGATCGCGTCGACCTGCCCGTTCGCCAGCGCCGTGCGCATGGCCGGGAACGGGACCGGCGTCAGCTTCACGGACTGCGGATCGATGCCGAGCTTCTTCAACCCGCCCCTGATGACCACCTCGGCCACGCCTTTGAGCGCGTTCACGGCGATCGTCTTGCCGGCGAGGTCCTGGGGCGTCCTGATCGAGCTCGATCCCTTGACGAGAACGTTCTGCCAGTTGTCGGCGACGTTCGTCCCCTCGACCTCACTGGCCGCAGCAGTCGTGATCGCGACGCCGGACGTGTCGGCTATGAAAGCAGGCGTCCAGCCGATGTAGCCGATGTCACCGTTGTTGTTGGAGAGCGCGAGCACGATGTCGTTGCCGCTCTGCAACACGGTCTTCTTGATCTCGATGCCGCGCTTCTCGAAGAAGCCCTTGCTGATCCCGAGATCGAGCGGAAAGCCGTTCGCGATCGGAAGCGTGTTGACCGTGACGGTCGCGAGCGCCCTCTCCGATGCTCCGGACGATGGCCCTACGAACACGGTTAGCGCCGCAAGGACGCTGCACAGCATCGCGGCCGAGAGAGCGAGCCCTCGCCGGCGACTCTGGTCACTGGACATTCCTGTTCCTCCTTGTCTATCCCCACCCAGGCCGGACGGATTATCCGCCTGTGCGGCAGGAATTGCCACTTCAGTCGATGGCAGCGGCCTGACCGGCCAGGCCCGCCTCGGCCTCGTCGACCGCTGACTGGTCCCGCTTGATCAGCCGGTACACGTGTGTGCGCAGGTGCGCGAACTCCGGAAGCTCCTTGGTCTCGATCTGGTCACGCTTGTCGCCGAGCTCGACCGCGACGATCTCCTTGACGTGTGTCGGCGCATGCGTGAGCACGACGATGCGGTCCGCGAGGTACACGGACTCGTCGATGTCGTGGGTCACGAACAGGATGGTGACGCCGTGGTGCTCGCGCACGCTGAGGACGAGATCCTCGAGATCGTCACGCGTCTGAGCGTCCACCGAGGCGAACGGCTCGTCCATGAGCAGGATGGACGGCTGGTACGCGAGCGCTCGGGCGATGGCCACGCGCTGCTGCATGCCTCCCGAGAGCTGCCACGGGTAGTGATCCATGAACTTCGCGAGACCCATCTCGTCGAGCGCGTCCTCGACGAGCCGGGTCCGCTCGTCTCTCTTCAGCGACGCCTTGTGCCGCAGAGGAAGCAGCACGTTGTCGCGCACGGACATCCACGGGAACAACGACCGGCTGTACTCCTGGAAGACGAGCGCCATCGCCTCGGGCGGGGAGGTGACCTTCGCACCCCGGAGCACGACCTCGCCGTGGCTCGGCGGCAACAGGCCTGCGATGCACTTCAGCAACGTCGTCTTGCCGCAGCCGGACGGCCCCACGACGCACACGAACTCACCGTCTGCGACCGTGAAGGAGACGTCCCCGATCGCCTCGGTCGCCTTCTCGCCGATCCCGTACGTCTTGCCGAGTCCCTTGATCTCCAGCATCGCGTCCCGCGCTACTTCGGAGTGGCGGCGCGCCAGCCCCTGTGCCAGGCCAGCACACGGCGCTCGAAGAGGTTGAAGAGCAGGTTGAGGGCGTAGCCGAGCAGGCCGATCAGCAGGATGGCCGCCCACATCGGCCCGAGCTGGAAGGTGTTCTTCGAGATCAGGAGCACGTAGCCGACGCCGTTCGTGCTCGACCAGTACTCGGTCAGCACCATGATGATCACCGCCAGCGCGAGGCTCGTGCGCATGCCCGCGAAGATCTGCGGCATCGCCGCCGGCATGATGATGCGGCGAACGGCCTCGCGCCAGGGAACGCCGTACGACCGCGCCGTCTCGACGAGCGTGGGCTCGATCCCACGCACTCCGTCGATCGTGTTCAGCAGGATCGGGAAGAGGCAGACGAACGCGATGAACGACACCTTCTGGGTGTTGCCGATCGAGTGGAGCAGGACGATCGAGATCGGGATCAGCGCCGGCGGCGGCATCGCGCGCCAGTACTCGACGTGGGGCATCGCCCAGAGGCGCGCCCAGCGCGAGAGGCCGATCGGGATCCCCAGAGCGACGCCGAGGACGACCGCGATCCCGAAGCCGAGCAGAATTCGCTCGATGCTGGGGACGACGTGCGTCTCGAACTGGGAGAAGAGCCACAGCTCCTGGAACTGGACGAGGATCGTGGACAGGCGCGGGAACTTGGGGTCGTCGGCGTGCACCGTCCACAGCTGCCAGGCGGCGAGAATTGCGATCGGCACGGCGATCTCGGCCGCGATGACGAGCACCCGGTACGTGCGCGGGCTCACGGCCTCAGCTCCCGTTGAGATGGATGCCACCGCAGCACGCGGCGCTCGACGCCGACCATCGCATAGTGGATGGCCACGCCGAGGAAGCCCGTGGCCAGCGCGAGCGCGTAGACCTGATTGGTCAGGCCGTACGCCTCGGCGAAGTTGAGCATCGCGCCAAGGCCCGGCGTGCCCATGAACAGCTCGGCCGTGAACGCGAGGATCAGCGCGACGGTGGACGCGATCCGCAGCCCCGTCATGATGTACGGGACTGCGCTCGGCAGGATGATCTTGTACAGCCGGGCGCGCCTCGGGATACCGAACGAGCGGGCGGTGTCCACGGCGATCGGGTCGACGTCGTGGACGCCGTACATCGTCTGCACGAGCAGCGGCCAAAACGCGCCGAACGTGGCAAGAAAGATCTCGCTCTGCAGGGTCGTCCCCAGCGTGAGGAAGAGCAGGGGGATGAGCGCGGCGGACGGGATCGGCCGCAGGAACTCGATCGGCACGCGGAACGCGCGCGCGGCGAACTGGCTCGAGCCCAGGGCGATCCCCAGCGGCACCGCGAGCAGGGTCGCGAGCCCGAGGCCGATCGCCCATCCGCGCACCGTCTGGCCGAACGCGATCCAGAAATCGGAGGTCTTCATCATCGTCCACAGCTCGCCGAAGCTCGCTGTCATGGACGGGAGGTCTCGCTCTTCGATCAGGCCGCCGCGCGAGATCAGCTCCCAGACGGCGAGGGCAACGAGAATCGATAGCACCGGGATGAGGAGCTCCGCAGCGCGCGTCGTGCGCGACCGGGCAGCACTGGCTCTTGGCTGGGCGACAGGTTCAGCGGCCGCCGCAAGGTCGCCGGTAGCCGACATGACCGATGTATATACCGCATGGAGCGAGCCGGTCACGCCCCCGCGCCTCGTGCCGCCCGCGACGGCAGGGCGGCGGCCGAAGCCGCCGCCCATGCTGTCCCGGCCGCCTCCCCACTCAGTGGCCCGTGCTCGCAAACGTGAGCAGCGCGGCCAGAGCCACGACCGCGGCGGCGATTCCCACCACGACGAGCACGGCGTAGAGGCTCACGGCACGAGCTCGAGCACGACGTCGCACTCCCGCAAGCACTCGACCTCGTCCTGCGTCGGACTCCACACGCTCAATCGAGCGTTTCATCGAGTTCACTCCTCTCTCTTCAGAACGTCTGCCAGTGAGCGCCGCGGTCACGCCGCGACGCGGCTTCTACGGCAGCAGCCGGCTTAGCCGGGGCGTTCTGGGAGAGAAAGGCCGGGTTCTGGCCCCACGAGACTCGGTCCAGGCCGCGTCAAACGGCCTGCCCTCGGGGCCAAGAGCATGAGCGCGCAGAGGAGCGCCACGGTGAGCGCCGACCCTGTCGCACTCGAGCCGGCGGCAGCTGTGGCGGGCAGATCCACCGGGAAACGCGGTCCGAAGGGAAGAGCCGGGGCTCGGGAGGAGGAGGAGTCCTCGTTACCCCTGGCATTCAACGGAACCGCCGGCGGCTGCCCCCACGGGCTAGCCTGCAGACGATCGTGCGACGAAGCAGCTGGGCCACCGCCGATGCGTGCGGCCGCGCTGACGGTGAGCTGCATGGTCGGCGCTCCACGCGGCGTTGCTGCCTGCTCGAGAAGCGCGCTGGAAACTGGCGAAGAGATTGACTTTTGCGTCGCGTTCGTCGGCACGGAGGCCGCTCCCGGGCTCGTCATCTGTGCCGCGGGCGCAGAGCTTCCGAGCGTGGCTGCGGCGCCGATTTCAGGGGTCTTGCTCGTCACTGCGGCCGAAGTGCCGCCACCGAGCGCGGAAACCTGCTCCACGGTGTCGACAACGGGGTCGACACTGCTCTTGACATCGTCCACGACGCCGTTGACAGGCGTGTCGTCGACGATGTCCTCGACGGCTCCGACAGCCCCGGAAACCGTCTTGTCGACGGTGTTCTCGACGCCGGAGAGAGTCTTATCGACATCCGACTTTGCGTCGTCCACGACGGCTCCGACGCCATCCAGCGTGTCGTCAACGGCGCCCGTGGCGTCGTCCAAGACATCGCCCGCGACACCGTCGGCGTCGTCCAGCACGTCGTCAGCGTCGTCCAAGACGTCGCCAACGACGTCGCCGGCGTCGTCCACCACGTCGCCTTCGTCCTCGCCGTCGCCCAGCAGGTCGCCGATGAGGCCGTCATCGCCGTTTGCGCCTGAGAGTGCCGCGATTTCGTCAGTGTCGGCCGGCAGGAGGCCGGCCTGGGCGACGTCCACGCCGGCGACGAGAGCGAAGATTGCCCCCATGGTGGCAACGCTTGCCTTTAGCGACACGGCCACGAATCTCGAGTTACCCACCGTTGCCGATCGCTACACCATCCACGGAGCAGCGAGGGGATGCGACGGCGTGAGCCGCCGCATCCCCTGCACCGGTCGTCGTCTAACCGCGCGAGGAGGCGACGATCATCACGATTGCCGCCCCGGCGATCCACGCCATCCACGCGAAGAGCCCGAAGAAGCCGACCGTTCCGACCGAGGCGACGCCGAGGACGACGCCGGTCCAGCAGAGCCAGCCCGGCGCGCCGGTCCTCCGTGCGGCCAGGGATGCTGGGATCACCATCAGTGCGGCGCCGATGCCCGCCGCCGCGAACAGGAACCAGCCGACGTCGTCCATCGCGAGATACGTCTCGGCCTGAACGAGCGCGCGCGCCTGTCCGTCCGGCATGTCGAGGAGCGGGGCATGCCAGAGCGTGAGCGCGAGCGCGAGGCCGACGGTGAAGACGACGCCGCCGACCAGCAGGAGCGTAGCCTCGCCGGCCGTCGCGATTCCCCGGAGACGGGTGTGGAGCCCGGTCACAAAGCCGGCGCAGAGGGCGACCGAGGCGATAGCGAAGAGCCCGGCCGCGAGCAGCCAGCCCTCGTTGGACGAGGCGTACGCGACCACTTCGGCCGGCGTCTCGCCGGTGTCACCGCCGGCGGGCGAGAGGAGCATCATGAGGAAGCCTCCGACGAGCGCGAGGCCCGAGAGCGGTGCGAGCAGATGTACCCACGAGCTCGCGGAGCGAGCGACGGGCACTTCGATGGTGGCAGTGGTCATGGTGATTCTCCTTTCGTAGTAGAGCCAGAGCCGTTTGCGAACTACAGGCCGAGCACGGTCGGGGACTGGGGCTCGGCGGCCTCGTAGGTGGCGCGGTAGCCGAGCAGGCGGCCGAGCGGCGCAGCGAACGCGAGACCGAGCCGCTGGAGCCACGCAGGCGGGAAGGGCAGGCGAACGTCGTCGAAGTGGTGCCTGGCGATGACGGCCAGACGCAGCGGGTTCGGCAGGCCCCGCTTGTTCACCTTGCCGTCCCCGGCGAGCGTGAACATCGTGTCGATCAGCTGCTCGAAACCGAGCGCGGGCCGCACCTCGCACACGAAGTGCGCCGTCTCGTCGCCGATGTTCTTGAAACGGTGCCCCGTGCCCGCGGGAACCGTCACGCGGTCTCCGGGCCGGGCGACGACCGTCTTCTTGCCGACGCGGAACTCGAGCTCGCCCGAGAGCACCTCGAAGCGCTCCTCCTGGGCCGGGTGCACGTGCGTGGCCGCAACCGCGCCGTTCGGCTCGACGTACGTCTCGACGATGACCGACTCGCCGTTCGTGTCTGCGCTCGTCTTGCGGAACACCAGCGTTTCGCCGGTGACGGGGTTCGTGATGGACTGGCCTGTGGTGATCATGTCGCCTCCTATGGCGTCGTTGGTTGACGACAGGCACCATGGAGGGGGCGGCTTACGGGCCGCCAAAGGTCTGCTTAAGGACAAGATTCAGGGGGACGTATGGAGTTCCGGCTGTTGGGGCCGCTGGAAGTGCTGGGCGACGACGGTGCGCCGATACCGCTCGGTGGCAAGCGGCCGCGCGCGCTGCTCACCCTCCTACTGCTGAACGCGAACGACGTCGTCTCGACGGACCGGCTCGTGGACGGCGTCTGGGGCGATCAGCCTCCGGCAAGCGCCCAGAGCGCGCTCCAGGTACACGTGCACGCATTGCGCAAAGCGCTCGGCGCCGATCGGATCGTCACGCAGGCGCCCGGCTACCTCGTCCGCGCAGAACCGGAGGAGCTCGATGTCGGACGGTTCGAGCGTCTCGTGAAGTCAGGCTCAGCGGCCGACCTCGAGCAGGCGCTCGGGCTATGGCGAGGCACCGCCGTCGCCGAGTTCGCAGACGAGTCGTTCGCGCGCGCCGCTGCAGCCCGGCTCGAGGAAGCCCGACTGGCCGCGCTCGAGGCCCGCTTCGACGCCGGGCTCGCCGCCGGGGGCCACACCGCACTAGTCTCGGAGCTCGACGCTCTCGTCCTCGCGCATCCGCATCGGGAGCGGCTCCAGGCGCAGCGCATGCTCGCCCTCTACCGGTCGGGCCGGCAGGCCGATGCGCTCGCAGCGTACCGCGACGCGCGGGCGGCTTTGGACGACCTCGGCCTGGAGCCGTCCCAGGAACTGCGGGCGCTCGAGCAGCAGATCCTCAGGCACGACCCCGCGCTCGCGACGCCGAGCGGGCGCCTGGCGCCGGTTCGCACCGGATCGGCCGCGTTGATCGGGCGTGATCTCGAGCTGGCGGCGATTGACGCGCTGGTAGGCAGGCCCGACGTGCGCCTGGTCACGCTGACAGGCCCCGGCGGAACGGGCAAGACGCGACTCGCCGTTGCAGTTGCCGAGCAGCATCCGGGCGCCGCGTTCGTCGACCTCTCGCCGCTCACCGACGCAGAGCTCGTCCTGCCGACCATCGCGTCCACGCTCGGGCCTGGCGACGTCCCGGGTAACGAGCTCGAGGCGATACGCCATGCGACCGCAGATGCCCCGCTCCTTGTGCTCGACAACCTCGAGCATCTCGCCGGCGCGTTCGGGACCGTCGCCGACATCCTCGACGCTGTTCCCACCCTCACGATCCTCGCCACGAGTCGCGTGCCGCTTCGGATCTCGGTCGAGCAGGAGTTCCGGGTTCCTCCACTCGGACTGCCTGACGCCGGCAGCGAGTCAGCCCGGGCAGCGGACTCGGATGCTGTGCGGCTCTACGCCGAGCGTGCGCGCGCCGAGTTGCCCGACTTCTCGCTGACGGATGCGAACGCCGGTGCCGTCGTGCGGATCTGCCGCGCGCTCGACGGGCTGCCGCTCGCGATCGAGCTCGCGGCGGCGCGCGTGCGTGTGCTCGGCCCGGACGGCACCGCGAAGCGGCTCGGTGAGCGCCTGGCACTCCTGACGCGAGCCGCTCCCGACCTGCCCGAACGCCGCCGGTCGCTGCGCGCCACGATCGACTGGAGCTACCAACTGCTCGACGAGCCCGCCCGCCACGTCTTCCGCGTGCTCGCGGTCTTCGCAGGCGGCGCCACGCTCGAAGCGGTCGAGGCGGTGACGGACGAGGGCGTCGACGTCCCACGGAGCCTCGAGACGTTGCTCGACGCGTCGCTGGCGACTGCAACCAGCGATCCAGATGGACAGCCACGCTTCGGCCTGCTCGAGACGATCCGCGTGTTTGCCGGCGAGGAGCTCGAGAGCCACGGCGAAGCCGCCGCCGCACGCCGCAGTCACCTCGAGCACTTCGTCGAGCTGGCCGAGATCCGCTCGCGGGACGCCGTCACCGCGGATCTGCTCGACGAGTTCGAGCTCGAGCGCGACAACTTTCGTGGCGCGCTTACGGAGGCGGAGGCAGACCCGGACCCCGAGCTCGAGCTGCGGCTCGTCACGTCGCTCCGGATCTTCCACAACGTTCGCGTGCGCGGCGAGGAGTCACGCCGCATGGTGGCGCACGCACTCGAGCGCCGGGCCGGCGCCTCCCCCGGCCAGCAGGGGCGCATCCTCGTGTCCGCCGGCATCCATGCCCTCAACGTCCGCGACGACGCGACGGCCCTCGCATATTTCGACGAGGCGCGGCCGCTCTCGCTCGCGGCCGGCGATCTACGAGGTGCTGCGCTGGCCGATGCGAACGCAGCGAACGCGCTGAGTCATATGGGAGACGTCCCTCAGGCAATCACTCGTGCCGAGCGAGCGCTGGAGGGCTTTCGGGCAACCGGGTCGCTCGGAGCGGAAGGGCAGATCCTCGCAAACATCGCGCAGCACTACGAAGTCCTGGGTGACCTCGAGACGACCCGGCGCTATCTCGCCGAGTCCCTCGACGTACTCGACCGGCTGGATCACCAGGAAGGCCGCGCCTTCACCATGGCGATGCTCGGCTACTTGGCCGAACGGGAGGGCGACCTCGAGCAGGCAGCACGCTGGACGATCGACGCGTTGCAGGTTGCTGTGGAGCTGCGCAATGAGGAGTACGTCGCCTACGGGCTCCTCTTCGCCGCCGATCTCGTGCAACGCGCGGGCAAGGACGGTCAAGCCGCGGAACTGCTCGGCGCCTCGGATGCCACGTTCGCGCGCGCTGTGGTCGTCCCACAGGATGCCGAAGCCGCCCGCCGTGAGCGCGTCGGCGACCGCGCCGCCACGCAACTCGACGGTACCGAGCTCGACGAGGCGCGCGCTCGGGGCGAGGCGCTCGACCTCGAACACGCCGTGGCGCTGGGCATGGGCGCTCTCGAATCAGCCTGACGCTGGGCTCGGCTGCGCGCGTGGTGTGGCCGCCCGAGCCAGCAGCACGGCCGGCGGTCGCGAGAGCACGACGGCGACCGCGACGGTGAGCGTCCAGATCGTGGCCGCGAGCACCACGTGCGCGAGCACGAGTCCCCAGGGCAGCGCGTTTCGGTACTGCACCTCGCCGACGATCGCCTGCGCCACCAGCGCCGCGAGCAGCACGGCCCACACGAAGAGGACGCCGGGCGCGTCCCGACGACCGCGAAACAGCAAGGCGCCGAGCGCGAGCACGCAGATCCCGAACACCGCGGCGACGCGCACATGCCAGTACACCGTGTCTGCGATGCCCAGCCCGAGCCGTTCGACGTCCTCGTCCGCCCCTGGATGAGGCCCGGACGCGGTCGCCACGGCGCCCGTGACGACAAGCGCTGCGCAGAGCGGCAAACCAGCCCAGACGACGACACGGCGTAGCCAGCCAGGCCCGACGGGCGCTCCCAACCCCTGTCGGTGACTCCACGCTTCCAGCACGACCACGGTTGCGAGCGCAACGACCACGAGCGCGAGCAGGAAGTGCGACATGACGGCCAGCGGGTGGAGATCGAGGATCACGGTGACGCCGCCGAGTGGAATCTGTGCGAGCCCGCCCAGGAAGACGCCCAGCGCCGCGAGCCTGGCGAATCTCGGTAGCCCACGTGTCCTACGTGACGCGAGCCACGTGACGAGCGCGAACAGAATCCCCACGGCCGCCACGACACGGTTCCCGAACTCGACGAACGCGTGAAACCCCTCCTCCGGGTACGGCGTGTCGCCGCAGCGCGGCCAGTTCTCGCAACCCAGACCGGAGCCCGTGAGCCGGACGAACGCGCCCGACGTAACAACGACGAGCATCGCCCCGAGCGAGAGCGACGCGAGCCTCAGAAAGCGCCTCGGCGACACGCCGTGGAGCCTAGACTCCCGCGGCATGGCCGCCGGGCGCCTCCCCCTGTGGGTGTGGATTCTTCCGCTCGCCTCCGGAGTCGCCGCGGTCCTCGCCTGGACGGTCTGGTGCCACACCGAACGCGGCACGTGGATCGGCGCTGTCCTCATCCTCGGTTCGGGCGTGCTCGTGCTCTCCTTCGTCCACGAGTCGCTGCCGCACCGGCGGGGCTTCCTGGGCTCGCTGGTTCGCTGGGGGATCGCGCTGCTCGCGGGGGCGGTGGCGACGGGAGTCGTCTTCCTGGCCGCCGGCCTCGGGTACTACCTGCGGTGCCCGCCCTTCTGACCCGGCTCCTCGTCGTCGTAGCCGGCGCGCTGGCGTTCGCCGGCGCCGCGCACGCCGCTTCGGTCGCCGTGATCGTCGTGCCACCTTTCCCGTTGGAGAAGTACGCGGCACGCGGAGCGGTCGGCCTCATGCCGCCGGGAGACGGGACGGCGGTCAGCCGGGAAGGTGCTCTCGCGGCGCTCGTGCGCGGCCGGACGAAGACGTCGCTGCTGGGGGGCGTCCCGGGCGGCGTGCCGACGATCGAGCTGACGACACGCCCGGCCGAGGTCACGATCTACGTCTCGCTGCCGCCGCCGGGCACCCACCCGAACGACACGCGCTATCCCCTCGCCATCGTCGGCGGCGGCTACCACGGCATCCTCGAGTCCCCGTCCACTCGCATCCCTGGCCTGGTCTCGATCGCGGACGTCGCACCGACGGCGGTTGCGCTCGCCGAGGAGGAAGAGCCGCGCATCGGCTGGACAGACGGCACTCCCGCCGACCTCCGCGAGCTCGATCGGAAGCTCGACCGGCAGTCGCGTGCTCGCAATCCCGCCGTCGCCGTGCTCGCCCTCTCGGCGATCGCATTCGCGCTCCTGGCGCTCGGGCTTCGCTCGCCGCCCCTGGCCGGCGCGTGCCTCGTGGCGGCGCCGCTCTCGCTCGCCGTCGCTATCGCGCTGTCCGGGATGGACGTGACACGACCCGCGGTCCTCATCCCCACCTTGGCGGTGCTGGTCGTGCTGCTCAGCGCAGTCGGCGGAGGGCTGCTGGGCAGGAGAGCGCTGGCGGTGTTCTTCACCGCGCTCGTCGCCGCGTACCTCGTCGTGCTCGTCGCCGAGCCGACGTGGCCTGCGCTCGCGGCGATCGGTCCGACGCCCGGCGAGGGCGGCCGCTTCTACGGCTCGACCAACCTCACGACCTCGATCGTCGTCACGGTGACGCTGTTCGCCGGGGCGGCCTTCGGCCTGCGAGGTCTCGTGCCCGTGGCTGCGCTGTCGCTCGTCACTGTCGGCTGGAGCAAGGCCGGCGCCGACGGCGGAGGACTGGTCGTGCTCGCTGCGGCCTGCGCCGTGCTCGGCGTACGACTTGCCACCGGCCGGCTGACGGCGAAAGCGGTTGCGCTCGCGGCCGCGGCGGCCGTGGGCTTAGGCCTCGCTTTCGTCGGGCTCGACGCCGCGACCGGTGGATCGAGTCACGTGACGCGCCGCGTGGACGACGGTCCAGGTGCGCTGTTACGTGAGCTCGCGAGCCGACTGCACATCTCGGCCGAGCGGCTCGTCTCCTCATGGCACGCCGCGCTCGTGTTCGCGGTCTCGATCGTGGCCCTGGTCGTCCTCGCCACTCGCCGTCCCCGATTCGCCGCCGGCGACGCGTTGCTCGTCGCCGTTGCGGTGTCGCTGCTCGTGAACGACACGCCGCAGCACGTCGCCGCCGCCGGAGCGATCTCGTACGGTGTTCTATGGACGTTCGAGCGGTTAGACTCGCCTTCGATGCGCCGGGCTCCCGTCATCGCCGCCGTCATCGCGCTCGCGGCCGGTCTAGCGGCCTGCGGGTACGAGGGGCAGACGACCGCCTCGCCGGAGACCGTGGAGGGCAGCGCCCCGACGGAGACGACGCCCACGGAGACGACCGACACGACCGAGACGGAGACGACGGAGACCGAGACCACGGACACCGAGACGACGGAGACGACCACGACCGAGACCACGCCGGCTCTCGAAGGCGACCCGGTGGCCGGCAAGGCCGTCTTCACGACGAACTGCGGCGGTTGCCACACGCTTTCCGACGCAGGCACGTCCGGCACGATCGGGCCCAACCTCGACGACGCGCAGCCCGACGAAGCGCTCGTCGTCGACCGAGTCACCAACGGGCAGGGCGCGATGCCTCCGTTCGCAGGCACGCTGAGCGAGCAGCAGATCGCGGACGTCGCCGCGTACGTCTCCACCGCTGCGGGCAGCTGACGCTTCCACTCCCCGCCGATTTTCCGCGGGAGGTCGAGGCGCTCGCGTGCGATCTCGACCGCACGCTGATCGGGAAAGACGTGGAGCTCCGCCCGCGGACGCGCGCCGCCATCGCCGCTTCCCGCGAGGCCGGCGTTCCGGTGATCATCGCGACGGGTCGGATGTTCCAGTCGGCTCGACCGTACGCGCTCGCCGCCGGCATCACGGAGCCCGCCGTCTGCTACCAGGGCGCGGTCGTCGCGGATCCGGTCGGCGGCGAGTTCCTCCGCCACGTGCCGATGCCGATGGCGGAGGCGCTGGAAGCGATCGAGGCCACGGCCGACCTCGGGCACACGGTGCTCTGCTACGTCGACGACGAGCTCTACGTCGCCCGCGAGACGCCGGCTTCGGACGCCTACGCGAACTTTCAGAACCTCACCGTCCATGTCGTCGGCAACCTCGCGAAGTGGCTGAAGCAGCCACCGACGAAGCTCGTCACCGTCGGCCAGCCGGACGAGATGGACGCGCTCGGGGTCGTGATGAAGGCGCAGTTCGCCGACCGGCTCTACATCGCGAAGTCTCTCCCCCACTTCCTCGAGTTCGCCGCTCCCTCGGTGACGAAGGCCGCGGGGCTCGCGTTCGTAGCCGAGCGGCTGGGCTTCGCCCGCGAGGCGACCGTTGCGTTCGGCGACGGGGAGAACGATGTCGAGCTGCTCGAGTGGGCCGGCTACGGCGTCGCCGTCGCCAACGCACACGAGCGCGCGCTGGCGGCCGCGGACTACGTGTGTCCCTCCGTGGACGAAGAAGGCGTCGCGCAGGTGATCGAGGCCCTGCTCGCACGTGTCGCCTCCGGGCACGCCCAAGGCTAACGACAGCCCTGTGGATGAATTGGCACAGAATTGGCACAACTCAGTGCCAGGCACTTGGACGTGTCTGACTTGGGCAGGGCTGGAAGCGTCGCGACGCTGAAGGGAGCCTAGACTCAGCCTTGTGATCGACCTCCGCGCCGCCCGCTCCGATCCCGACGCGTTTCGCGCCGCGCTCGCTCGTAAGGGCGCCGCCGAGCTCTTCGACTCGCTGCTCGCAGCCGATGCCGGCTGGCGCGAGGCGAGCACGCGCCGCGACGAGGTGCGCGCGGAACAGAAGCGGCTGGGCAAGCCCTCCTCGCCCGAGGAGATCGACGAGGCACGCCGCCTCAAGGACGAGCTTCGTTCGCTCGACGAAGCGTTGGCCGCCGCCGAGGCTGAGCGCCAGAGCCTGTGGGATCAGGTGCCGAACCCGCCACACGAGAGCGTCCCGGAAGGCGAGACCGAGGAGGACGTCCTAGAAGTGCGCCGATCGGGCGAGCCGCCGGCCGGCGAGGCCGCGAAGGAGCACACCGAGGTCGGCCGCTTCGACATGGAGCGAGCCGCGAAGGTCTCCGGGTCGCGCTTCGGCTACTGGATCGGCGACACGGCGCTGCTCGCGCTCGCGCTGTACCGCTACGCGCTCGATCGGCTCGTAGCTCAGGGGTTCGTGCCTGTACTTCCGCCCGTGCTCGTGCGCGAGAGCGCCCTGTACGGCACCGGGTGGCTACCGTCGGCCGACCCGAACGTCTACAAGCTCGAGGGCGAGGATCTCTACCTCGCCGGGACGGCGGAGATCCCGCTGGGCGGCCTGCACGGCGACGAGATGCTCGACTCGGAAGCCCTGCCGCTTCGTTACGTCGGCTTCTCCCCGTGCTTTCGCTCGGAGGCCGGGGCTGCGGGGAAGGACACGAGTGGGATGTTCCGCGTCCACCAGTTCAACAAGGTGGAGCAGTTCGTGTTCACTCGCCCGGAGGACTCGTGGGACGAGCACGAGCGCCTGCTCGCGAACACCGAGGGACTTGTGACGGAGCTCGGTGTCCCGTACCGCGTCGTCGTCCTGCCGTCCGGCGATATGTCGAAGGCCTCGGCGAAGACGTACGACGTCGAGTTGTGGTTCCCGTCCTACGGTCGCTTCCGCGAGACGGCGTCCGTCTCCAACACGACCGACTACCAGGCCCGGCGGCTCGGCACGCGGTTCCGGGCCGAGCGTGACCCCGAGCCGGTGCACACGCTCAACGGCACGGCCGTGGTCGACCGGATGGCGCTGGCGATCCTCGAGAACTACCAGGGCGACGTCCCGGACGTGCTCCAGGCTTTCGGGGCGCCCGCCCGCATCCGGTAACAATCCACGTTCGGCGGGGTGCCGGAGCGGTCGAACGGGACGGTCTTTCAGGTGGGGGAACCCATGGTTCCCCCACGGACCCCCTCCTTATTGGAGGCAGGGGCTACGCTGGCGCTCGGCGGGGTGCCGGAGCGGTCGAACGGGACGGTCTTGAAAACCGTTGGACGTGCAAGCGTCCCGTGGGTTCGAATCCCACCCCCGCCGCTCTAGTGGCAGTGATGGGTGTCGACGGCGACGGCGGTGGAGCCGAGGTCGTCGGAGTGGCCGGCCGCCAGGCGCGGCCATTGCGGGATCGGCCGGCCGCCTGGCCGACCGACGGAGCGGCCGTGCTCATCGGTGCGCATCTGCTCGCTGTGCGTGCCAAGGTACAGCCGCGGCCAGCCCTCCGGGGAGTCCTCCCAGGACTCCTGGCGTCCGTAGACCGTCTGGTCGAGCATCGCGTACGAGCTGCCCATCGTCTCGTTGCCCCGACCGGTGGTCCAGTAGGTCTCGAAGGCCTGGTCACCGTCGCGCAGGTAGCAGACGTTCATCCCGAAGTGCCGCCCGGCGATGAGCGCGTCGCGCGAGGTCTCGGGCACCGAGTAGAACGGCATCTCCCAGCCCAGGAAGTCCCGGTAGCGGCCGCTCTCCGGAAACGGTCCCTCGCAGAAGACCGCGAACGTCACGTCGCGCGAGTGCAGGAAGGACAGCTCGCGCACCTGTGCGTTGTCCTTCGTGCAGCCCTCGCACTGGCTGGCGGCCGGGGAACCCTCGTACCACATCATGTACGACGCGAAGAGCTGCGTACGTCCCTCGAAGGTGTCGATCAGGCGGACCTCGCCGGCCGGTCCGACCAGCGGCGTGGCCGGGTCGACTTCGACCATGGGCAACCGCCGGCGGGCGGCGGCGATCGCGTCCCCCTCGCGGGTGTGTGCCTTCTCCCGGCCCCGGAGCGCATCGATCTGCTCCTGCCAGGTCTCGCGGTCGACGATCGTCGGCGTTGCGGTCATGCGGGTCTCCTTCGTTGCGCTGTCGGGACTCGGATATAGACCGTCGGCCCACCGGAAACTCATCTGAGGCCGCCGTCGTGTGCCAGCCGACGGTAGCGTCGGTTGAGGCGATGTTCGAGGTTCCTGACGTTGTTCGCGAGAAGGCGCTGTCCGTTGGCGCGGGCGCTTGGATCGATTCCCTGCCGTCACTCGTCGCCAGCGTCGAAGTCGACTGGGCGATCACTGTTGGCCGCGCTTATCGCGACTCGACGGAGGCGTTCGTGGCCGAGGCGGTCTGCGAGGACGGCACCCCCGCCGTGTTGAAGCTGATCGTCCCGCGCGGCGGTGACGCAGCGGCGCGCGAGATAACGGTGTTGCGGCTGGCTGCCGGTGAAGGCTGTCCCCGGCTGCTCCGAGATGACGCCAGTCGAGGCGCGCTTCTGCTCGAACGGCTGGGTCGCCCTCTCTACGAGCTTCGCCTGCCCATCCGGCGCCGGCACGAGATCCTGGTCTCCGCCGCGGCACGGATCTGGCGTACCGCTCCAGACTGCGGCATGCCGACCGGCGCCAACAAGGCTCGGTGGCTCGGGGAATTCATCACCTCGATGTGGGAGGAGCTCGACCGCCCGTGCAGCGAGCGCGCCGTCGAGCACGCGCTGGCGTGCGCGACCCGCAGAGGCGACGCTCACCGCCAGGAGACCGCCGTGCTCGTCCACGGTGACGTTCATCAGTGGAACGCGCTCGAAGCCGGAAGCGAGTTCAAACTGGTTGATCCCGACGGCCTGCTCGCTCAACCCGAATACGACCTCGGCATCATCATGCGCGAGGACCCGCTCGACGGAGACCTGCGCGAGCGAGCCCGCTGGCTCGCAGGCAGGACCGGCCTCGACGAGAAAGCGATCTGGGAATGGGGTGTTGTCGAGCGCGTCTCGACCGGCCTGCTCGGCACGCGCGTGGGACTCCAGCCGATCGCCCGCGAGATGCTCGCTGCCGCAGATCACGTAGCTGCTTGAGATCGGGGAGAATCCGCTTCGATGGAGCTCGATCGCCGTCGACTCAAGGAGCAGATCCACGAGCTCTACCGCTCCGAGCACGAGGCGCTGGGCGAGCAGGGAACGCTCGAGCGCCTCGAGCGCGGGCGTGAGTGGGATCTCGCTCCGACGCTGGCCGCCGGAGGCGTGGCCGTCTTTCCGCACGCGGGTGTCTCCGACTGTGGGCACCAGGTCGCCGCGGTCGTCCACGGCTGCCTCGACAGCGGCGCCGACCGCGTGGTCGTAATCAGCGTTCTCCACGCCTTCACCGACGAGATGGAGGACGCCCGGAGGCGTGTCTCAGCCGGTGAGGATCCATCGGCCTGGCCGTTCTGGGGAATCCAGGGGCCTGGAATCGACGGCCGCGAGGAGTGGCGCGACGACCACTCCCTCATCAGCTTCCGGCACTTCTGGGAGGCGGAGACGAAGCGGCGCGGGATCATCGCCCCCGAGGTAGTCGAACGCTATCCCTACCTCGCCGGCGGGCACCCCGACCGGCTTCCGGGCATCGAGGAGCTCGCCGCACTGGCGGACGACGCCGTCGTCGTGTCCACCGCGGATCCGTTCCATCACGGGATCGGCTACGGCGATCCGCCCGAGCGGTCGTTGGCTCCCGACAGCGGCGGCCTCGAGCTCGCCCGGGAGACGATCGAGGCGGGCATCGAGCTGCTCGCCCGGGGCGACTACGCGGGATACGACGCGCACTGCGTCGAGGCGAAGAGCGATGCGCGTGACGCGGGGCAGGTCTTCCGCTATCTCCGGGGCGACCTCACCGGCCAGATCGTCGACATGGCCTACACCGATGCGTCTGAGCTCTACGAGGCTCCTCGCCCCACGTGGGTCGCGGCTCCCCTGGTCGAGTGGCAGAGCGTCTGAGCCGTCGTGACTACGCCTCGACGTAGACCGTGATCGGTGGGACGACGCCGTGCGCTGCCATCGTCGCGGCGACCTCAGGGGACGGCGACGCCAACATGCTTTGGATGGCGGCCAGGTCGGACACGTCGGCTGTCACGGCGATGTTGTTGGTGCCATCACGGGCAACGTAGTCCGTAACGTTGCTGCCGGTACCCGATTCGATAGCAGCAGCGCGTTCTGCCTTGCCCTGTAGCCAACGCTCGATGTCTTCGACGGCATGGGTGACGACGATTCTCGGCATCAAGACTCCTTCGTGCAGCAGGTAGCGGTCAGGTCACGCGACCGTACTACACGCAGCAGCCACTCACTCGCGGCTCGGTGGACCCGCTACGCCGTTGCCGATGCGAGCTTTGCGTGCAGCCCGTTGCGCACGAGCACGGCCGCTAGCAGCGCGAAGCCGCCGACAGCTATCCACAGCCACACGTCGTCCCAAGACGGCTTGACGGCCATGTCGAAGATGAGGAGGAACAGCAGCATCAGGTCGGCACGCGACAGCGCGAGGATCCTCTGGATCCGTCCGCCATGCGGCCCGGGTCTGGTACGCGGAGCGCGAAGAGCTGGATCACTGCGCCACCGCCGACCCAGATGACGGCCATGGCGATGTGAAAGAAAAGGAGAAACTCGTACCAGGTCACGGCGGTTTAGCCTATCCTGGCTCCACGGGGGTTGGACGTGCGTGCGACGAGACTTTCACTCGCAGCATTGGCCGTCGTCTTCTGGTCGGCAGGGCCAGCGCCTGCCTCGGAACTCATCACGCGTAACGCGACGGACGTGCAGCTCCAGGTGGACCGGGCAGGTAAGGCCCTCGTGTCGTACCGCGCCCAGGGCAGGTCACGCGACGTGCTCGCATGGGGAGCGATCAACGCCCTTGCGTCAGACTCCGGCCGCCCGCAGGTCGCGTTCAAGATCGACTATTCGGGTGGCTCAGGGGTTGGTGCGAACGTCTGCGTCCCTGCGCGCCCGCCGATCAAGTGGCTCGTGACAGCCTGTCGCACCCCGGACGGCTCGTTCTGGGCGCTGCAGAGCTGGCCGCGGACGGCCCGGAACTACGGCACCTCCGTCGCCCCGGGACAAGGCACCTGGGAACTGCGCCTGTCGCACTGGTCGGGGCCGCTGCCCCGCCTCGACATCCACTTCGGCTGGGCGTACAGCCGCTTCCACCAGCTCTACGGGACGCTGACGTACCGCGGGCAACCCGTCTACGGCTTCAAATCGACACGGGCCGGCGTGCCCCTAGATGACTACGGCCGGAATGTCTACGTCGACACGCTCGACTCCGCGTACGGGAAGGGGTGGCGCCGGGAGAACTCGTTCCTCACCCACGAGCCGACGGGAGGCTTCTGTTACGGGTTCTACCGACACGGGAACCGGCCGGAGGGCCGCGGCAAGCGCTATCGCGCCACGGTCATCGGGCCGGGAGTGACACCGGACGCATACTGGGAGGGCACGCCGCCCCAGCGCTACGATCCTCAGTTCGATCGCCGTGCGGACGCTCACATGAGCTCGCTGCTCGCAGGCGATCCCACGTGCCAGCCGCGGTAACGCCACGCCTATGATCGGCCCATGCCTGGGTCTGGGCCTGACGGGGACGATCTGAGAGAAGTCATGCGCCGCTTTCCCAGCGGCGTCGCCGTCGTCACGGTCAACGTCGACGGCACGCTGCTCGGCCAGACGGTGAGCGCTCTCGTCTCGCTGTCTCTCGATCCACCGCTCGTCGGCATCTCGATCGCGCGGCAGGCGCAGCTCCACGAGCTGCTGCGCGAGGCCGGGGGCTTCGCAGTCAGCCTGCTCGCAGGCGGCCAGGAGTGGCTCTCGCAACACTTCGCCCGCAGCGTGCCGCCGATCGCGATGTGGCACGGCGTCGCGCACCACGAGGGCTCGGAGGGCGCCCCGCTTCTGGCAGGGGCGATCGGCTGGCTCGAATGCCGGCTCCGTTCGGAGTGCGAGGTGGGAGACCACACGCTGTTCGTCGGCGACGTGCTGGCGGCCGAGCTGGGCACGGACGCGCCCCCGCTCGTCCACGTCGGCTCCGCCTACCGCGCGCTGTCATGAGCGTCGAAGCCGTCGTCTTCGATCTCGACGGTGTCATCGTCGACAGCGAGCCGATCTGGGACGAAATCCGCGAGCGGTACATCCGAGAGCACGGAGGACGCTACGACGACGAGGCGCAGCGAGCGATGATGGGCATGAGCTCGACCGAGTGGTCGCAATACATCCACGACGAGCTGCGCGTCGACAAGCCTCCCGATGAGATCAACGCCGACGTCGTCGAGCTGATGGCCGCGCGCTACCACGAGCATCTGCCTCTGATCCGCGGCGCGCGGGAGGCGGTGGAGCGAATGTCCTGCAGCTTCCCCTGCGCGGTGGCGTCATCGTCCAACCGCCCGCTGATAGACGACGTGCTCGTCCTGGCCGAGCTGACCGAGTTCTTCCGCGCCACGGTCTCATCGGAGGAGGTGCCGCGCGGCAAGCCTGCGCCGGACGTCTACCTCGAGGCGGCGCGTCGTCTCGGCGTCCCGCCCGAGTGTTGCGCCGCGATCGAGGACTCGCATTCGGGCATCCGCTCGGCCAAGGCGGCCGGCATGCGAGTGGTCGCGCTCCCGAATCCGCACTATCCGCCGGACGAGGAGACGCTCGCCACCGCGGATGTCGTCCTCGCGTCAATCGACGAGCTGGCGCTTGAGATCATCCTGGCTGATGGCTGAGGTCACGCGCGGCAATCTCGACACGCCCGCCGAGGTAATCACCTTCCCCAAGATCACGGCCAAGCTCGTCGACCTCGGAGACCTCACGGTCGGTTGGTTCGTCGCCGAGCCGGGCTGGCGCTGGTCGGAGCACAACCGCCCCAAGGTGGGCGGCGACTGGTGCCAGGCGCGGCACATCGGCGTCATCATCTCCGGGCAGCTGGGCATCGACTTCAGCGACGGCACGAGCACGGTCTTCAGCCCTCGAGACGCCTTCGACATCCCGCCCGGCCATGACGGCTACACGGTCGGCGATGAGCCATGTGTCCAGATCGAGTGGTCGGGGATCCGCGCCTGGGCCGGCTTTCCCACGGGCGTGCACAGCCGCGTTCTACGGACGCTGCTGTTCACAGACCTCGTCGAGTCGACGCAGATCGCCGGGCGTGTCGGGGATGCCCGGTGGCGCGAGCTCCTGTCGGAGCACTTCACCGGCGCCCGCGCCGAGCTCGAGCGTTTTCAGGGGCGCGAGGTGACGACGACGGGGGACGGCATCGTCGCAACGTTCGACGGGCCTGCGCGGGCGTTGCACTGTGCGGCCGCTATCCGCCGACGCGCCAACGCGCACGATCTCCACATGCGCGCCGGCGTTCACGTCGGTGAGGTCGAGCTCGTCGGCGACGACGTGCGTGGAGTCGCAATGCACGAGGCAGCGCGGATCATGTCCGCTGCCGGCGCGGACGAGATCCTCGTCTCCGAGCTCACGCGGGCGCTTGCGATCTCCACCGACCTCCGATTCGAGGACCGCGGCACGCGTGAGCTGAAGGGTCTCGACGGCGAGTGGAAGCTCGCCGCCTTCGTCGGCTAGTCCCCACGAGCCACGTCTGACAGGGCCGGCTCGCGATGGCCCAAACGGACCGACACGACTCCGCGATCTGCAGGGAAAACACCTCAACGGTGTCTGACACCCGGGTGTTCGGACTAGACGCGGCCGACGAGGACGCAGGCGTTGTGGCCGCCGAGGCCCATCGCGTTCGACAACGCCACGTCGACCTGCGCGCGGCGCGCCTCGTTGGGCACGTAGTCGAGGTCGCACGCGGGGTCGGGATGCTCGTAGTTGATCGTCGGCGGCAGCACGCCCTCGTGGATCGCGAGCACGCACATCATCGCCTCGATCGCGCCCGCCGCCCCGAAGCAGTGCCCCATGACGGACTTCGTGGACGACACCGCCAGCTCGTACGCATGCTCGCCGAAGACGTCCTTGATCGCCTTCGTCTCGGCGGCGTCGCCGAGCGGCGTCGATGTCCCGTGGGCGTTGATGTATCCGACACGCGTCGGCTCGACCTCTGCGCGCTTGAGCGCCTGGCGCATCATCTCCGCCACGCCGGTCGCCTCCGGCTCGGGCTGTGCCAGGTGGTAGGCGTCGTTCGACGCCCCGTAGCCGAGGATCTCGGCGTAGACCTTCGCACCGCGCTTGCGAGCCGCCTCCAGCTCCTCGAGCACGAGCACGCACCCGCCCTCACCCATGACGAAGCCGGAACGGAGCGCGTCGAACGGCCGGGAGGCGCGCGGCGGGTACTCCTCCTCGGCAGCGAGGCCGCGCATCGCGCAGAAGCCGGCGAGGATCACCGGGTGCATGGCCGCCTCCGCACCGCCCGCGAGCACGGCGTCCGCGTCGCCGCGGCGGATCACCTCGGCCCCCTCCCCCACCGCCGTCGAGCCCGTCGCGCACGCCGACACGGGCGCATAGTTCGGGCCGCGATAGCCGAGCGTGATGGCGATCTGGCCTGACGCGGCGTCGACCAGCACGCTGGGGATGAAGTACGGGGAGATGCGATCTCCGCCGCGGTCGCGCAGAACCTCACCCTGATTCATGATCGAAGTGATGCCGCCGATCGCGGAGCCGAAGAGGATGCCGACGCGCATCTCGTCGTAGATTCCGTCGAGCCCGGCGTCGTCGACCGCTTCCCGGGCGGCCGCCAGTCCGAGCAGTGTGTACCTGTCGAGGCGCCTCGCCTCCTTGACCGGCACGACCGACCCGGGGTCGAAGTCCTTGACCTCCGCGGCGATGCGCACGGGGTAGCCGGTAGCGTCGAACGAGCGGATGAAGTCGATGCCGCTGCGACCGGCGACTGCGGCGTCCCACGTCTCACGCGCGGTCGAGCCCACCGGCGTGACTGCTCCCAGGCCCGTGACGACGACGCGTCGCATGAGACACCAGCCTAGTGGCTCTGAAGGGCAAGGTAGGTTCCGGCCATGGCCCGTCCGCGCCGTCGCAGGTCGAGCAGCGAGCCCGTCGAGCGGCCTGACGATCTCTCCCGCGCGATCCCCTTCCCCCCGATGGAAGCCGAGCTCGTTCGCGAGCTCCCGGAGGGGAAGGAGTGGCAGTACGAGCCGAAGTGGGACGGGTTCCGCGGTCTGCTCGAAAATGCCAGCGGCGACCTTCGGCTCTGGTCGCGAAACGCGCGACCATTGCTCCGCTACTTCCCCGAGCTCGAGTCGCTCGCGAAGCTCCTGCCGCCGAAGTCCGCGCTCGACGGCGAGATCGTCATCGAGCGCAAGGGCGTGCTCGACTTCGATGCCATGCAGATGCGCCTGCACCCTGCCGAGAGCCGCGTGCGCAAGCTGTCGGCCGAGATCCCGGCGCGCTTCATCGCTTTCGACGTCCTCGTCTGGAAGGGCGAGCAGGTGTGGAAGGAGCCGCTCGCGAAGCGCCGGACGAAGCTCGCGCGAGTCGCCAAGAGCTTCGAGCTCTCTCCCGCCACGCGCGACCAGGTCGAGGCGGTCGAGTGGCTCGAGCGGTTCGAGGCGATCGGCCTCGACGGAGTCGTCGCCAAGCGCCGCGACCTGCCGTATCTCCCCGGCTCACGCGACGGCGTCGTCAAGGTCAAGCCGGAGAAGACCGCGGACTGCGTCGTCGTCGGCGTCCGCTGGAAGGAGAAGCCGACACGACTCGCAACGCTGCTGCTCGGTCTCTACGACAAGGGCGAGCTGCATTACGTCGGGTCCTGCGCTGTCGCGGCCTCCCGGCACGACATGACGCTCGAGCTCGTGAAGCCGTTGTTGAAGGGCGCTCCCGAGCGTGGCTTCTCGGAACCGAACCGCTGGGGAGGCGGCGAGCTCGCAGAGTCGGCTGTCAGGCCGGAACTCGTGGTCGAGGTCCGGTACGACAAGGTCGAGAGGCACCGCATTCGACACGGCACGCGGTTTCTTCGCTTCCGCGACGACAAGGAGCCGGAGCAGTGCACGTGGCGCGAGTTGCGCCCGCCACGCCGGCGCTCCGACTCCGTCGACTCCTTGCTCAGCCCCTGATCCGTAGGGCACCGAGCGCGGCCACGTACGCGACGCCGGCGATCGCCCCGAGCTGAACGTATGGCGTTCCACTGCGTCCGTGCGCCCACTCCCACAGGCACATGCCGATGATCAGGCCGATCGTCGCCATGCCGGCGAGATAGCTCGCGTGCACGTCCATGCGCTCCCAGTACTCGTCACGTCCATCTCCTCTCAGGCCGCGCACCATCTCGGAACGCCCGCCGACGAGGAACAGCAACCCAGCACCGGCCATCACGCCAAGAGCGAAGAGTCCCATGCCCAGGTCGTCGCCGATCCAGAACGCGGCCAGCATCAGCAAGCCCAGGAACAGCGAGAAGAGCGGCAGCCACCAGCGAGTCCTAGTTAGAGCCATTGTCGAAAACCTCCTCTACGGTTCGATCGAAGAAGCGAGCGAGGGCTATCGCCAATGGCAGCGACGGCGTATACCGCTCGGTCTCGATCGCGTTGATCGTCTGACGAGAGACGTCCATC
Source organism: uncultured Actinomycetes bacterium (assembly GCA_963704335.1). Classification (GTDB taxonomy): domain Bacteria; phylum Actinomycetota; class Thermoleophilia; order Gaiellales; family Gaiellaceae; genus PALSA-612. Next base: position 1,717,943 of record OY969889.1, on the reverse strand, counting down.
GCGGCAGCGAGCTCAGCTTGAGACAGCTCGCGTGCGGCACGAAGCATCCGGATCTCGTTCTTCATGATGTAAAGCTAGCTTGACACCAGCTAGATGTCAAGCTCGCTTTACATGAAGGTAGCTAGCGAAACTTCAGCTTGCGCTTCGCATACTGCTTGCCCACGACCCACGTGAGCCAACCAAGGACTGCGTATCGCGTCTTGAACATGCCTGTGGTCTACCCCGGATCGCCGCGTTCTAGTCGGCGGCACGCTTCTTCGAAGGCTGCACGCGGCGGGGCTCGTCGGGCATCTTCGGGAAGTGCGGCGGATACGGCGCCTCGCCGACTCCCGCTGCCTCATCCCGCTCGACCCAATCGAGCAGCACACGCAGGTCGCAAAGCGAGTCATCGATCCCCGCCTGCACGTCGCCGAGCTTCGCGAAGCGCTTCGGCATCGTCCCCAGCGTGAAGTCCTCGGTCTCCGCGCCGGGCAGCTCGTCCCAGGTGACCGGTGCCGAGATGGTCGCGTCCTGCCGCGCCCGCACGGAGTAGGCCGAGGCGATCGTCCGGTCGCGGGCGTTCTGGTTGTAGTCGATGAAGACGCGCCGCCCCCGCTCCTCCTTCCACCAGGCCGTCGTCACGAGCTTCGGCGCGCGCCGCTCGACCTCGCGAGCGAAGGCGAGCGCCGCCCTCCGCACCACGGGGAAGTCCCAGTTCGGCTCGATCCGGCACGCGACATGGATGCCACGGTTGCCCGACGTCTTGGGCCAGCCGGTGTAGCCGATCTCCGACAGCACCTCGTGCACGAGCGCCGCCACCTGCTTCCCTTTCTTGAAGCCCGTGCCCGGCTGAGGGTCGATGTCGATCCGCAGCTCGTCCGGGTGATCGACGTCAGGGCGCCGCGCGGGCCAGGGATGGAAGTCGAGCGTGGCGAGGTTGGCCGCCCACATCACCTGCGCCACCTCCGTCACGCACAGCGCATCGGCGTGCCGCCCGGACGGAAAGGTCACGCGCACGGTCTCGATCCACTCGGGTCGCTTCTCGGGGACGCGCTTCTGGTAGATCGGGTCGGTGGCGGCCCCGTCCGGGTGCCGCTTGAGGTACGTCGGCCGGTCGCGTAGCGCGCGGACGATGCCGTCGCCGACCGAGAGGTAGTACTGGACGAGATCGAGCTTCGTCTCCTTGCGCTTGCGGAAGTAGACCTTGTCCGGGTTGGAGACGCGCACCACGCGCCCCTCCACCTCCAGCTCGACGGCAGGAGCTGCCACGCCATGGACCCTAGCGGCGTACGATTCCTCTTCCCCCGAATGGCCCGGCGTAAGAAGACATCGACGATGGCGCGCGGCGGCTGGCGGCACCTGCCGGCGGCGCTGATGGCGCTCGTCTTTCTGCTCCCGCTCTACTTCATGCTCTCCGGCTCGCTGCGGAAAGCAGGCCTGCCGCCGCCGCAGACGCCCGAGCTCGTGCCCTCGCCGCTCGCGTTCGACAACTACCCGCGGGCGTTCGACAAGGTCGACATCCCCTGGTACACGCTCAACTCGCTCTACGTCGTCGCCGTCGCGGTGCCGCTGACCGTGCTGGTCGCATCCTGGGCCGGTTTCGCGATGACGCGCGTGTCACGGCGGGCTTCTGCGTGGCTGATCGCGGCGTCGCTCGTCGCCCTGATGGTGCCGATCACGGCGCTGCTCGTGCCGCGTTTCGTGATGTTCAAGTACCTGGGGATGATCAACACCTACTGGCCGCTGATCGCGCCGGCGCTGATCGGCACGTCGCCGTTCTACGTGCTCCTCTTCTACTGGGGCTTCCGCCGGCTGCCGACCGAGCTCTTCGAAGCGGCGCGCCTGGAAGGAATGAGCCCCTATGCGACGTGGCGCCATGTGGCGATGCCGCTCGTCCGCCCGGTCACCGTCGCCGTGGCGGTGCTCGCGTTCGCCGTCACCTGGGGCAACTTCCTCGACCCGCTGATCTTCATCAGCGACGAGCGGATGTTCACCGTGCCGCTCGGATTACGCTCGCTCGCGGTGGTCGACCGGCAGGACTTCCCGTTGCTGCTGGCCGGCGCAGTGGTCGCGACGGCGCCGATCCTGATCGCGTTCTTGTTCCTGCAAAAGTACTTCCTGCAGCAGTACCATGGCGCCGGCTGGCTCGGTCGCTGATACCCAAACACGGAGGGGGAGGTCTATGAGGCGCATCACCATTGCAGCGACGCTCGTCGCCTCGCTCGCGGCAGCAGCAGCACTGCTCGCCGTCGACGTGAGCGCGGGCGATCGCTCACCGTCATCGTCTGAGGCGACGACGGTGTCGTTCATGGCGTTCGGTGAGCCGGAGGAGCTCAAGGCCTATCGGACGCTCGTCACGGCTTTCCAGAAGCAGAACAAGGACATCAAGATCAAGCTGATCGAGGCGTCGGACCGGAACGATCTCCTGGCCCGGCTCTCGACGTCGTTCGCGGGTGGCACGCCGCCCGACCTGTTCCTGCTCAACTACCGCTTCTACGCACAGTTCGCGGCCAGGGGCGTGCTCGAGCCCGTTCAGGCGCGGATGAACGCGTCGAAGCTCTTCGACAGGAGCGACTTCTACAAGCAGCCGCTGGACGCGTTCTCGTACCGCGGCGTGCTCACGTGCCAGCCGCAGAACATCTCGAGCCTGGTCGTCTACTACAACAAGAAGCTGTTCAACCAGGCGAACGTCCCGCTCCCGAAGAAGGGCTGGACCTGGAGCCAGATGATCGACAAGGCCAAGAAGCTGACGAAGGATGTCGACGGCGACGGCAAGACCGACCAGTACGGCCTCGGCGTCGAGGCGTCCATCATTCGCCTCGCACCACTCGTCTGGTCGAACGGCGGTGAGATCGTCAACAGCGTGAAGAACCCGACCCGCCTGACGCTGAGCAGCGGGGCTGCCCAGGGTGCGCTGCGGGAGTTCCTCAAGCTCCACACGGTCTACGGGGTAATCCCCGGTGACGTCGAGCTCGAGGCAGAGGACGACGAGACGCGCTTCCAGAACGGGCGCCAGGCGATGATCCTCTCGTCCCGCCGCTCGACGCCGGCGTTCCGCACGATCAAGGGCTTCGACTGGGACATCCAGTCCCTGCCGAAGTTCAAGAAGCAGGCCGGCATTCTCCACTCCGACGCCTACTGCATGTCGAAGGCGTCGAAGGTGAAGAACGAGGCCTACAAGTTCGTCGAGTACGCCGTCGGGCCGAAGGGCGCCCCGGTGATCGCGCGGACGGGCCGCACGGTGCCGTCGCTGAAGTCGGTCGCCAACTCGAAGGCGTTCCTCACCCCCGGCGCAAAGCCGAAGAACTCGAAGGTCTTCCTGGAGACGATCCCCGTGATCCGTGCCCTGCCGAACGTTTCGACATGGCCGGAGATCGAGGACGCAACAGGGTCGATCCTCGAGCAGTACATGTACCAGCCTGGTGTCACCGCGGCCAAGGTCGCGAGTGAGATGGAGAGCCAGACCGAGGCGATCTTCGCCCGCGCGAAGAAGTAGCGACACGAGACGTGGCGAGCCTTTCCTTCGCCGACGTCTGGAAGGAGTACGGAGAGATCCAGGCCCTTCGGGGCCTGGATCTCGAAGTGCCCGACGGTGAGCTGATCACGATCGTGGGGCCGTCCGGCTGCGGGAAGAGCACGGCGCTGCGGTCAGCGGCGGGGCTGGAGGAGGTCACAAAAGGGACGATCTCGATCGGCGGGCGCGACGTGACGCGTGTGCCGGCCGGCAAGCGCAACATTTCGATGGTCTTCCAGAGCTACGCGCTCTTCCCCCACCTCACCGTCAAGGAGAACGTCGGGTTCGGCCTCGCCGCCCGCCGGGTGCCCCGGCAGACGCAGGATCGCCGGATCCGCGCGGCTGCGGAGCTCGTCGGCTGCGCCGCCCTCCTCGACCGCCACCCGTACCAGCTCTCCGGCGGCGAGCGGCAGCGCGTCGCCCTCGCGCGGGCGCTCGTGCGCAGGCCGGACGTGTACTTACTCGACGAGCCGCTGTCCAACCTCGACGCCCAGCTGCGCGTCCGCATGCGAGCCGAGCTCAAGCAGCTCCACCAACGGCTGGGCTCGACGATGGTGTACGTCACGCACGACCAGGTCGAAGCACTGACGCTCGGCGATCGTGTGGCCGTGCTCAACGAGGGCGTCCTCCAGCAGGTGGCGACACCGACCGAGATCTACCGCCGGCCGGTAAACCGCTTCGTGGGCACGTTCATCGGCAGCCCGGCCATGAACGTCCTGCCCCTCGAGAACGTTGACGGCGTCTATCGGGCAGGCCCGTTCGTCCTCGGCCACGCGAATCTCGGCTCACAGCAGCTCGAGCTCGGCATCCGCCCGGAGCAGGTGCTCGTGAGCATGGACGGGTCACCCGAGGGAGCGCCTGCCGAGGTACAGGTCGTCGAGGAGGCGGGCAACGAGACCTTTCTCCACCTCGAAGCTGCGGGCCACACGATCGTCGTGCGGGCGGGGCCCGACACCCGGCCCGCGGTCGGTACGACGGTCCGGATCCGCCAGACGCCGGGTCGCCTCTACCTGTTCGACGCCGAGACGGGCGCGGCCGTCTACCGGTGATGCGGGACTTCCTCAAGTCCGAGCGGTTCGGCTCGTGGGCGATGTTGGCGCCGTACCTGTTGGGACTGGCCGCGCTGATCCTCGTACCGGGTGTCATTACGTTCGCATTCGCCCTTTCCGACTGGGACCTCATCACGTCTCCCAATTGGATCGGGCTCGACAACTTCCAGGAACTGATCGACGACGAGATCTTCCGGAAATCGCTTCGCAACTCACTCGTCTACGTCGCGTTCGCGGTCCCGCTAAGGATCGCGGGCGCACTCTTCCTCGCACTACTGCTGCACAGACGTTTCCGCGGCGTCGGGACGTACCGGACCTCCGCATATCTGCCGACGATCATCCCGGACATGGCCTACGCCCTCCTGTTCCTGTGGCTCTTCAACCCGCTTTACGGGCCGATCAACGTCTTCCTCGGCTGGGTCGGGCTCAACCCGCAGCTGTGGCTCACCGACCCGAACGCGGCTCAAGCGGCGGTGATCATCATGAGCCTGTTCATCATCGGCGAGGGCTTCATCGTGCTGCTCGCGACGCGCATGAGCATCCCGCCCGAGCTCTACGAGCTGTCCGAGGTGGAGAACGCCAAGCCGCTCTACGTCTTCTGGCGGCTGACGCTTCCCGTGATGGCGCCGACGCTGCTCCTCCTCACGTTCCGCGACACGATCTTCAGCCTCCAGGCGAACTTCGTGCCGGCGCTCATCGTCACAGAGGGCGGGCCGCCTCCGTACTCGACGACCTACCTGCCGCTCTTCGTCTACCGCGAGGCGTTCGAGTACTTCCGCTACGGCTATGCCGCGGCCGCCACGGTGACGATGTTCGCCGTCACACTTCTCATCGTGCTCATTCAGTGGCTCATCATCCGCCGCTGGCGCCACGCGTTCGTCGTCTGATGCAGACCGTCGATCGCGACCAGCTCTGCGCGGCGCTCGAGCGCGGGGACGAGCTCGTGCTCGTCGACGCACTGCCGCCGATCTCTTTCGCCGCGTCGCACCTTCCCGGTGCGATCAACATCCCGCCCGCGTCCGTCGACGAGCGTGCGCCTCGCCGCATCCCCGACCGGGAGAGCGAGATCGTCGTGTACTGCACGAGCCCCACCTGCGAGGCCTCCGAAGCGGTCGGGCGGCGGCTGCAGGAGCTCGGCTACCGGAACGTCCGCCATTACCCCGGCGGCAAGGACGAGTGGAAGGCGGCGGGGCTGCCGCTCGAGGGCGGGCGAGCCTAGCCGTCCGCGGCAGAGGCAGCCGGGCTGACAATGACGCCGTAGCCCAGACCTTCCAGCAATGCCCCTGCGCGAGCCGCCTGCGCCTTACCGGCTATGAGGATTCCGAGCACGCCGCCACGCTCCGGCGAGAGGTGGTGGAGCTCGAAGTCCTCGATGTTGATGCGCTCCGCACCGAGCGCCTGCGTGACCGAGGCGAGAACCCCCGGCGCGTCCGGCACGTGGGCCCGCACGCGATAGAGGTCGCCCGGGTCGGCAGCGTACGCTGCCCGCAGCACCCGACGACGGTTGTCGGCAGCCTCGCCGATCCACCGCTCGAGCAGCTCCCCATCACGAGCCTCGAGAGCTGCCTCAACGTGCTCGACCGCCTGGCGGTGGTCGGCGAGCGCGGCGAGTAGCTCGTCGCGGTTGTCGAGGAAGATGTCGACCCAGATCTGCGGATTGGCGCCGGCGACGCGGGACACGTCGCGCAGCGACCCACCCGCCGCCGCGAGCGGATCATGCCCCGCGATGCTCGCGGCCCCCGCCTGGTTCACGACGAGGTTGGCCAGCGCATGAGGCAAATGGCTCGTCAGGGCGACCAGTCGGTCGTGCGCGCCCGCATCGATAGCCACCGGTGTGGCGCCTAGCTCGAGCACGAACGCGTGGACCTGCCGATAGCTCGCCGGGTCCGTCTCCGCGAGCGGAGTAAGGAACCATGTCGCTCCGTCGAAGAGCTCCGCGCTCGCGTGCGCGGCGCCACTCGCCTCGGACCCGCACGCGGGGTGGCCGCCGACGAACCGCGGCGAGCCTGCCGCAGCAACGCACACAGACGCCTTCGTGGAGCCGACGTCCGTCACCGTGCAGCACTCCTCCGCTGCCGAGAGGACGGAGGAGACGACCACGGGAGCCTGCACGACCGGCACGGCCACGCACACGATGTCCGCGCCGTCCACAGCGTCCGACATCGACCGGCACGGCACGTCGATCGCCCCTCGCTCGACCGCCTGTGCCAGCGAACGCTCGTCGGCGTCGAAGCCCACGACTCCCGCGTTCCCGGCGCGCTTGGCAGCGAGCCCGACCGACGCACCAATCAGCCCGGTGCCGACGACGGCGAGCCGAAGCCGCGGGGACCCGCTCACACCCCGGACGCCTGCCGCTCATCTGTCTCGAGCCGCGCAACCTCCCGCTTGGTCAGGTCGAGGATCTCCTGGAAGAGCTCGTCCAGGCCCGCCGCCGAGAGCGGCCCGCGGTTCGCCCAGTGAAGGTACTTCCGCATCCAACGCTCCCGATCGGGATCGACGAAGTCCATCCCTCGGTGGGTCTTGTAGTCCTTGATCGTGGCCACGAGCCTGAGCCGCTTGTTGACGAGCTCCACCACGGCGCGGTCAGTGTCCGAGATCTCTCTTCTGAGCTGGATCAGACGAGGGTCGCTGGCCGAATCTGCAGTCACGCTGCTCTCCTTCCTCAACGACATGGATACGACTGGTCGCTCCGCCTATAGCGCCTAGCCGGCCACGGCGGAGCGGGCAGGCCGACTAGCGCAGGTAGCCGCGCGCGACGTACGCATAGAGCGGGAAGGAGACTGCCGTCGCGCAGGTCATCCCAGAGAGAGTAGCTACTCGGCCGACGCTGCGGCCTTCTTTGCCGCCTTCGCTTCCTTGTCTTCCTGTCGCACGCGGATGAACGACACACCGAGCCGCCGCGCGACCTCCACGAGGATGCCGATCCCGACGACGATGTAGAACGTCGTGAAGATCTTGAGCCAGGGATCGACGATCGTGAGCTTCGGGTCGGCGATGCTCGACGTCGTGAGCGTCGCCATCGCGAAGTAGAAGCCGTCGACAACGCTCCAGTCGCCGCCGAGCGTGTAGGTGAGCGTGCCGATGATCACCAGCGCCAGAGCTGCGCTTGCGATGTGCGCGAAGTCCTCCTCGTGCCACGCATGCTTGAACACGCGGACGAAACGCCTGAAGATCACCACGGCCGAGAGGAGCACTGGATTTCGCAGCTTCGACCGCCGCTCCTCGAACCCTCCAGCCGGTGGTACGCTCGCGCTTCCTGCGGAGAAAAGGAGCTTGGCATGCGCACACTGGCCGTTCTCGGATCCGTCGCCGTCCTCGGCCTCGCCGTCGCGGGGCTCGGCACGAGCGCGCCGTCCCAGCCCGAGCTGACCGGCAAGTGCGCAAAGGCGAACCTCGATCTCGTCTCCGACGACGGGCTCACGCTCGCGACGGACAACCCGGCCTTCCCACCCTGGTGGGGCGGCAATCCGGGCCATGGCTTCGAGACCTCCGACCCGTACTCCGGCCAGGGGTACGAGTCCGCCGTCGCCTACGAAGTGGCCAGACGGCTCGGCTTCACGAAGGCGGGGGTGACGTGGAAGGTGGTGCCGTTCGTGAAGTCGTACGCACCGGGAAAGAAGACGTTCGACTTCTACATGGCGCAGGTCTCGTATAGCCCCGTGCGCGCAAAGGCCGTCGACTTCGCGAACTCGTACTACTTCGTGAACCAGGCCGTGGTCGGGATCAAGGGCACGGCGATCACCAAGGCGAAGAGCATCAGGGCGCTCAAGCCCTTCACGCTCGGCGCTGCGATCGGCACCACGAGCTACACCTACATCACGAGGTACATCAAGCCGACCGAGAAGCCGAAGGTCTACGACACCAACAGCGACGCGATTACCGCTCTCAAGAACAAGCAGATCGACGGGCTCGTGGTCGACTTCCCCAGCACCGGCTACATAACCGGGGTGCAGTTGCCGACCTCGACCGTCGTCGGCCGTCTGCCCACGAAGGGGACGAAGGAGCGCTTCGGCATGGTGTTCCAGAAGGCCTCGTCGCTCGACTCCTGCGTGAATCAGGCGCTCGCGGCGATGCGTGCGAGCGGGACATTGACCAGGCTCGAGAAAAGATGGCTTGCCGGCGGCGCGCCGCTGCTGAAGGGTTAGCCTCACCGCTCTGGCAGAAGACCGCGGCTCGAAGATCGTCGGCAGCCTGACGGGCGGCCGCTCCGGTGGCCGCGCCGTCGCGATTGCACTCGTGTCGACGGCGGTCTTCTTCGCCGCGATCGTCGTCGCCGTCGTCTCCTCGCCGGGTTGGCCGGAGGTCAAGGAAGCCTTCTTCAACCGGGAGGTCTTCCGCGAGTCGTTCCCAGGCATCGCATCGGCGTTTCTCACGAACGTCAAGATCTTCTGCATCGCCGAGGCGGTGATCCTCTTCACGGCACTGGGCCTCGCGGTCGTCCGCAGCCTCCCCGGGCCCGTCTTCTTCCCACTGCGGTTGATGGCGATCGTCTACTCGGACGTCTTCCGCGGCATCCCCACGATCCTGCTCATCTACCTGTTCGGCTTCGGCATCCCCGCGCTCGGGCTGGCCTACATCTCCGAGCCCGAGCTGCTTTGGGGCGTGCCTGCCGAGATGGTGTGGGGAACGGTTGCGCTGATCCTCGTCTACACGGCCTATGTGTCCGAGGTGTACCGGGCCGGAATCGACTCGGTGCATCAGAGCCAGAACGCCGCAGCACGCTCGCTCGGCCTCACGCACGGCCAGTCGCTGCGCTACGTGATCGTCCCGCAGGCGATCCGCCGGGTGATCCCACCGTTGTTGAACGACTTCATCGGCCTGCAGAAGGACACGGCCCTCGTCGCCCTGATCGGCGTCGTCGAGGCGTTCCGGCAGTCGCAGATCGACTCGTCCGCGACGTTCAATTTCACGCCCTATCTCGCGACAGCGCTGATGTTCCTCCTCATCACGATTCCCCTCACGCGGCTCACCGACTACCTGATCGAACGCGATCGGCGACGGCGCCAGACCGGGGCAATCGCGATATGAGCGCGGTACGGCTCGAGGACGTCCACAAGTCGTTCGGCAAGGTGGACGTGCTGCGGGGCATCGACCTCGACGTCGCCGAGCACGAGGTCGCCTGCCTCATCGGCGCCTCCGGCTCGGGCAAGTCGACGCTGCTCCGCTGCGTGAACCTCCTCGAGCCGATCGACCGCGGCCGCATCTTCGTGGACGGCAACGAGATCACCGCGCGCGGCGTCGACGTCAACACTGTGCGCCGCGGCATCGGCATCGTCTTCCAGGCCTTCAATCTCTTCCCGCACATGAGCGTGATCGACAACGTCACGCTCGGGCCGAGAAAGGCGCTGGGCGAGACGAAAGCCGACGCGGAGGCACGTGCGGCGCAACTGCTCGCCCGCTTCGGCCTCGCCGACAAGGCGGCCGAGTACCCGGACCGGCTCTCCGGAGGCCAGCAGCAGCGTGCTGCAATCGTTCGCGCGCTCGCGATGAGGCCGCAGCTGCTGCTGCTGGACGAGGTGACGAGCGCGCTCGACCCGGAGCTCGTCGGCGAGGTGCTCGACGTCATCCGCGAGCTCGCCCAGGGGGGCATGACGATGGTCATCGCCACCCACGAGATGGCCTTCGCGCGCGAGATCGCAGGTCAGGTCTGCTTTCTCGACGAGGGCGTCATCCTCGAGCAGGGTCCGCCGGAGCAGATCTTCGCGGCGCCGGCGCAGCCGCGGACACAGCAGTTCCTCGACCGCATCATCCGCGCCGGGCGCCTCTAGCCGCCGCCGCGCGGCGCAGAACTGGCACAGAGCTGGCACAGACACGTAACTGGTGCCTGGCACCGTTTATGTTCGCAGCGCCCGCGTGCGCGAGTACCCTTAGCGCATGGCCGTAGAGCACCAGCACATCGACGTCTCGATCGAGCCGCTCGACGAGTACCTCGTCATCCAGCCGTCGAACGACGAGACGGAGACCCGGTCCGGATTGATCCTCCCCGCCTCGGCGGCGTCATCGGTCGCCGTGCGGACGGGCATCGTCACGGCCGTCGGCTCCGATGCAGGCGGCATCGAGCCCGGCGACAAGGTGCTCTACCCGCGAGACGAAGGCTTCGACGTGCGCCTCGGCGGTATCGAGGTCAAGGTCATCAAGCGCGAGAACCTCATCGCGCGGATTCACGACTAGCGCGGCGACTCGCTACGGCTGCGCTCGGGTGAGCGTGACGAGGGTCTTCCCCTCGCTGTCGAGCAAGTTCATCGTCGGCCCGTTGAAACCGTATGTCTCAGCAGCTTCGAGCGCGGCGAGGTAGGCGGACTCCTGCTCCATGATGCCCTCGGGCTCGGAGCAGAGCTTTCTCGTCGACCCCGGCGGCTCGATCTGGATATCTCCCGCATCGGCGGTGTACGACGTCATGTAGTTGTTGCAGCCCGCGGAGCCCGTCAGCGATCCGTCGTCCCCGAATACGGCCGTCAACTCCGTGCCGAGGATCGTGCTGGAGACGGCATCGCCGGTGTTGACAGCGGTCACCATCCAGTTTCCGGTGATCGATGCGACGTCGTAGCGCAGCAGCTCGTTGCCGTCTGCGTCGGAGAGCACGAGCTCTTCGCCGTCGAGCTCCCAGCTCGCGACCTGGCCGAGCGCGTCGAGGTAGGCGCGTTCGAACTCGTCGACCGGCGGCGGACAGGCAATCAGGGTTCCCGCAGGCTCGCCGATCTCTAATGAGTCACCGTCGAGCGTGTACGACGCGCGGTACGTGTTACACCCGGCCGTTCCGAAGACATTGCCGTTCGAGAAGGCGGCGCTCGGGACGACACCGTCCGGAATCGTCAGGTCGGTCGCAGACGTGAGCTCCCAGGGCTTGTTCTCGATGTCGGCCGGGTCTCCACCGCTGCTGCCCCCGCAGCCGGCAGCGAGGCCGAGGGCCACAAGCGATGAGATGACGAGCGAGAGCCTCAACGGAGAAGGAGGGATTCGAACCCTCGACGCAGGAGTTCACCCACGTAACGCCTTAGCAGGGCGCCGCCTTCAGCCACTCGGCCACTTCTCCACGCATCTAGCAGCTTACCTCGGCCCGTTCGCCGTTCCTGCCGACTACCCTAGGTAGCCGCGGAGGGGTGGCAGAGCGGTCGAATGCGGCGGTCTCGAAAACCGTTCGGGGTGCAAGCCCCGCGGGAGTTCGAATCTCCCCCCCTCCGCTTAGTTCGCCCGAAAGTCTGTCGACTTTCGGGCGGTCCGGTGTTCTCCGAGAACCGCCGTGAGCCGCGCCCGCCAGGTCGGTCGCGGCGGCGGGCTGCGGTAGAGCTACATCCCTCTAAAGGGCTACTCGTCTTGTGCCGATGCAATTCGCGTTGGGTTCTGTGTCACGCGAGTAGGAGGGGAGAACGAGATGGAACTGCCACCCGATCTTCGGTCCTTGTCTGCTGCCGAACTAGAGGGCCTGATCGCTCAGTTGTTCGAGCGGGAGAAGCGGATTTCACGCGAGCGCCGTCTCTTGCATGAGTACCTCGACCTGTTTGGAGTCGAACGCTCGGTTCAGATGGCCGGCGTCCCGATGAACGGCTGGGTGGGGACGTTGATCGCAAGAGAGAACGAGGTGTCCTACGAGCGCAGTCTCTTGCAGGGGAACCTCGACATCCTGCGTGGCGAGAGGAAGGAGCGCAGGAGCGGGCGCTCGCTCGCGTCGCCGCGCATCGAGCAGTTGACCGAGGCGCTGTCACGGCACCGTCGGCGATCCTCAATTCGACGGACAGGTAGTCGCGGCGTTTGAGTCGATCTTGGCCGTGGCCGATGAGGACCACAGGCTTGCCAGTCGCGAGGACTTCACCGCCGCGATGGCAGGTATCCCGGCCTGACTCGCACAGGTCCTTCCTCCACCTTCCCGCCCCTCCCGGCCGGTATGGGCGCAGGTGACACTCCTAGTTGCCGGTGAATTTCCACAGCACCGCATGAGTCGCGCCGTCCGCCGTTCTGCTCGAGCCGACGACCTGGCCCCGGTTGTTCACGTCGACGGCGCTGCTTTCGGTGCCGCCGAGCGTGCCAAGGTCGACCATCCCGCCCTTCTTCGTCCACGAGAATGCGTGCTGCTCTCCGCCCGCTGTATTGCTGAAGCCGACCACCTGGCCCTGGTCGTTCACCGCGAGGGCCAGGCTGCCGGTACCGCCGAGCGTGCCGAGGTCGACCATCCCGCCCTCTTGCGTCCAGGAGAATGCGTGTCCCTGGCCGCCCGCCGTTGTGCTCACGCCGACTACCTGTCCCCGCTCGCTCACCGCGCGCGGCTGGCTGGAGCCACCGCCGAGCGTGCCGAGATCGACCATGCCGCCTGACCCGGTCCAGGAGAATGCGCGGGACCCACTCTGGCCGACGACCTGGCCCCGGTCGTTCACCGCGAGGGCCTCGCTGGACGCACCGCCGAGCGTGCCGAGATCGACCATCCCTCCTTTCTCCGTCCAGGAGAAGGCATGCGAGGCGTTGTTCGCCGTTTCGGCGTGGCCGACCGCCTTGCCCCGATCGTTCACCGCGTAGGCGGCGCTGTGGTCGCCGCCAAGTGTGCCGAGATCAACCCTCCCGCCCTTCTCCGTCCACGAGAAGGCTTGTTCTGACTCGCTCGCGGTGAAGAAGCCTTCGCCCACGACCTGGCCGTGGTCGTTGACTGCGTAGGCGACGCTGAGGTCACCGCCGAGATCGACCATCCCGTCCTTCTGCGTCCACACGAACGCGTGGTAATTGCCATCCTGCGGGTCCGGATGTCTGTCGCCGACGACGTGGCCCCGCTCGCTCACCGCGGTGACGTGGCTTTCCACCTCGCCGAGCGTCTCGAGGTCGATCATGCCGCCCTTCTGCGTCCACGAGAAGGCGTGTTCCACGCCGCCCGCCGTGAGGCTGTTGCCGACGACTTGGCCCCGGTCGTTCACCGCGCGTGCCCGGCTATTCGTACCGCCAAGTGTGCCGAGGTCGATCGGCTTCGAGGCGGTCGCTGCCGTCGCTCCTTCAGGCTGATCGGCGGCGGAGGTGCCAGTGGCAACCAATGCGGCCGCCACGAGCGCCGAGAGAAGGATCGAGCACTTCATGGAAACCTCCTGGTGTGTTCAGTCCCCGGGACGCCGCGAACAGACTCCTAAGCCGCCACCGCCCGCTAAGCCGCTAGTCGTGAAGTGTCCCAGTTCGTGCCGGACATTGCAACGCTGAGACTTACACGACTAGGAATCAGTTCGCTGGCGCGCAGATTGGCGCGCACCCCCTCGGAAGTGGCTCGGAATCGGCTCAATCAAGCCATTCGCCCGAAGGATGCGACTTGTCTCGAAAATCCTAAGGGCAGTCAGGTCCCTCGAGGGTTCGAATCCCTCCCCCTCCGCTGACACCCGAAGCCGCTATCACAATGCGGTATCGAGCGACAAAGAGGCGGGCGTTGAGCCCGCCTCGCTCACCGCTTGAAACCGCTCGGAACCGCCATCGGGTGTCGCGCGACTGTCGCGCAGCGGCGCACGTGTGCGGCGTGGCCGCATCAGTGCTCGCCTGGTGTCCTGGTCAGCCCGTTCTGAGCACGGAGTGGTTGGCCTGGAACATGTCCGTCGGGTCGTACGCGGCCTTGACCTGCCGCAGGCGGTCGTAGCTCTCCACGGGGAAGATCGTTCGGGCATCCACGGCCGACTCCGCGAAGTTGAGGTAGCGCATACCACTGTCCCAAGGACCGAGCTTCCCGAGCAGGAGCTCCACGTGGTGCTCCACGGCAGCCTTCATGTCCGAGTCGGCGGCGAGGCCGAAAGTGAACACGACGAACGGCTGCTCGACCCGGTTCAGGGCTCCGTGGTCGGGAGACCCGACGGCGGCGGCGCCACCGAGGTGGCGCACCTCCACGTGCAGGAGCGGCGAGCCGACGAACTCCTCGACGACGGTGCCAATCGCCGCCGCCGGGAACTCGGTGAGCAGGATGCCGTCGCCCGCGTAGGGGAGCGGGAAGTCCGGATCCATGTTCACGAAGCTCAGGTCGCTCGTGGGCATCATCGCGACCGTGTCGAGCTCCGGCCCGAGGTCACGCAGCGGCTGGACGAGCGCCGCCCCGTCTGCCTCGGTGCCGACGAAGGCCGGCTCGACGAGGACGAACGACCGGGCACGAAGGTGATCGGGGAGGAAGTCCACGTCCGGGAGCTGCAGCATCCGGCCGATCGAGTGGCACTCGTCGGGCACGGCCTCGGTCCACTCGCGCCAGGCTTTGAGGATCTCCGTCGCGCGATCGATCGGCCAGAACAGGCAGCCGGCGTAGATCTCGGACACCGGGAGGAGCGAGAGCTCGATCGCGGTGACCGCGCAGAAGTTCCCTCCCCCACCGCGCACCGCCCAGAAGAGATCCGGCTCGCTAGCCCGGCTCGCGCGGACCAACCTGCCGTCCGCGGTGACCGCATCGACGGCGACAACGCTGTTACAGGCGAGGCCGTACTTGCGGATCATCCAGCTGAAGCCTCCGCCCAGCGTGTACCCGGCCACGCCGACGTCGGGCGACGTGCCCGCAAGGTAGGCGAGCCCATGCTCGCCGGCGGCTTCTGCCAGCGGCTTCGCCAGCGTCCCCGCCCGAACGCGCGCGCGCCGCGCGACGGGGTCGATCTCGATCCCCTGCATGCGCTCGGTCTTGAGCAGCAGCGTGTCCTTGCCCCAGTCGATCGTGCCCGCGTTGTGACCGCCCGCGTTGAACGCGATCCGCAGCCCCTGCTCGGCGGCGAACCGCACGACGGCCGACACGTCTTCCGCCGACTCAGGGAAGACGACTCCGACCGGACGCTGGACGACGGCCAGATTCCACGCCTGCCGCGCAGCGTCCCAGCTCTCGTCACCCGGCACGACGACGTCTCCTGCAACGCGCGCGCCAAGCGCACGGAGATCACGATCCGACATCCGGACAACCCCTTCCTGAATCATTCCCGGGTCCGGCGCCACCCCGAAGTCGTGCTGCTCCATGAGCCCAGTCTGCCCGACGGGGTTATCGCCACAAAGCTGACGGCGATCGCGGAGCCGCCGATCATCGCCGGCAACGGCACGACGGTCGAGAGGCCGTAGACAGGCGTCCGCGAAGGTGGCGTAGGTGTGACGCAGGTCGTAGAGGTCGCGCAGGTGCAGAGGAGGACTACGGCATCTCCTCTCGTCCTACCCGCCTGCTGGACGGTGATGCCACCGACCCCTAGGTGCTCATACCAGCCGCCACTGGCGCACGGGCTGGCGCGCACCCCTCAGGCATCGCTCCGAATCGGCTCAACGAAGCCATTTGCGCCAAACCTAGGAACGGTCTCGAAAACCGTTCGAGGTGCAAGCCCCGCGGGAGTTCGAATCTCCCCCCTCCGCCTTTTGTGCCCGAAAGTCTGTCGACTTTCGGGCGGTCCCGTGTTCTCCGAGAGCCGCCGTGAGCCGCGCCCGCCAGGTCGGTCGCGGCGGCGGGCCCCCGACAGTGTGGGTGCAGGTGACATCACTCTTATTTGCGGGTGAGTTTCCACAGCACCGCGTGCTGCGCGCCGTCCGCCGTCGGGCTGTTGCCGGCGACCTCGCCTCGGTTGTTCACATCGACGGCACGGCTGCTCGTACCGCCGAGCGTGCCGAGGTCGACCATCCCGCCCTCCTGAGTCCACGAGAATGCGTGAATCTGGCCGCCCGCCGTCTGGCTGGAGCCGACGACCTGGCCCCGCTCGTTCACATCGACGGCAGAGCTGCTCGTACCGCCGAGCGTGCCGAGGTCGACCATCCCGCCCTCTTGCGTCCACAGGAATGCGTGGGACGCGGCGTCGCCCGCCGTCTGGCTGCCGCCGACGACCTGGCCCCCGTTGTTCACCGCGGCGGCGCCAGTGCTGGTACCGCCGAGCGTGCCGAGGTCGACCATCCCACCCTTCTGCGTCCACAAGAATGCGTGGGACTCGGCGTTGCCCGCCGTCCGGCTGGAGCCCACGACCTGGCCCCGATCGTTCACCGCGTTGGCGACGATGGCGGTACCGCCGAGCGTGCCGAGATCGACCATGCCACCCGACGGCGTCCAGGAGAAGGCATGCGACGCGTTGTCGGTGTTGCCGACGACCTGGCCCCGATCGTTCACCGCGTTGGCGATGGTGTCCTCGCCGCCAAGCGTGCCGAGGTCGACCATGCCGCCCTCCTGCGTCCACGAGAATGCGTGTTCCTCCCCGTTTGGGGGGAACTCGCTCTGGCCGACGACCTGGCCCCGGTCGTTCACTGCTAAGGCGACGCTGAAGTCGCCGCCGAGACCGACCATCCCGTCCTTCTGCGTCCACAGGAACGCTTGGTAAAGGCCACTCTGGTCGCCCGGATGTACGTCGCCGACGACGTGGCCCCGCTCGCTCACCGCGTTCTTCGCCGAAGACGTGGCTTCGCTCACCGCCAAGCGTGTCGATGTCGACCATCCCGCCCTTCTCCGTCCACGAGAAGGCGTGTTCCGCGTCGTTGCCCGCCGTGAAGCTGTTGCCGACGACCAGGCCGTGGTCGTTTACCGCGTGTGCGACGCTCCGAGTGCCGCCAAGTGTGCCGAGGTCGATCGGCGTTGAGGCAGTCGCCGCCGTCGCTCCTCCAGGCTGAACGGCGGAGGAGGTGCCAGTGGCGACCAATGCCGCCGCAACGATCACCGAGAGAAGGATCGAGCGCTTCATGGGAAACCTCCTGGTACGTTCGGTCACGGGACGCCGCGAACAGACTCCCAACCGCCTCCGCCCGCTAAGCCGCTAGTCGTGAAGTCTCCCAGGTCGTACCGGACGTTTCAACCCTGCAACTTCCAGGGCATTTTGGGGATGACCACGGGCGCGAATACCCGTTCCATCGGTCCCGGCGGCGATCTGAGACAGCCAGACGCGCGGCACCTGGGATTAGCGATCGTTCGCGCGGGAACCATCAAGCTGGATGGGCCTCTTGCCGCGAGGGTTGCTCGTTCGGGTACGGCCTCGATGCTCGTTTCGGCCGTGGTTCGTGGTGGGCCTCTTTGTGATTGCCTCTGCCGCCGCGCGCTTCGCCGCAGCGCTGGGCATCAACGGGCCCTGGATCGCGCCGGACGAGATGATCTACGCCCTGTCCGGAAGGTCGTTCTGGGAGACCGGTGATCTCCAGACCCTGGGTACCGACGCACCGTTCTACGGCCTCTACCCGATCCTCGTAGGGCTTCCGCTGGCTCTGCTCGATCCGGCCCATAGCCTCGTCCTCCTGAAGGCGGTGCAAGCCGTGCTCGTCTCGCTAACGACCGCGGTCGTGTATGTCTGGGCGAGCACCATCGTGCGGGCACGTTGGGCGCTCTTCGCGGCGGCGATGACGGCAGCTCTCCCCGCGTTGGCCTACGCGAGCCTGATCATGTCGGAGGCGGCTTACCTTCCGGCGGCGACCCTCGCTTTGCTCGCCATGGCACGGGTGCTGGAGCAACCGAGCAGGCGCAACCAGCTGCTGGCCCTGGGTGCGATCGGACTCGCGATTGCCATGCGGCTGCAAGGCGCGGTGCTCCTGCCGACGCTCCTCCTCGCCGTCCTGCTGTTCGCGTGGTTTGCGCGGAGCACGATGACGGCGAGGCGCCTGCTCCCGCTCGTGACAACCCTCTCGCTCTCGCTCGTCGCCGGCCTCGCGCTCGTGGCGACTGGCATGGTCGATCGACCGCTCGGTGCGTATACCGGAGCCGCCACGGCGTCATACGACCCGGGAGCCGTGCTGCGCTGGATCGGGCTCCACGCGGGCGACATCGCACTCCTGGTGGTCGGCGTGCCGATCGTGGGCACGTTGATCCTTGCCGTCGATGCGGCCCGGGGACGCGAGCGCGATCCAGCTGTCCAGGCGCTGCTCGCGGTCACGCTTGCATATGCGTCGACTACCGTCGTCATGGTCGGGACGTTCGCGTCGACCTACGTCCAGCAGCTGGCCGAGCGCAATCTCATTACGGTGGCTCCGGCGATATTCGTGGTGTTCGCGGTGTGGCTAGACCGTGGCGTTCCGCGGCCGCAGCCCAGGTCGCTGATTGTGGCACTCGCCGTCGTCGTTCCGGTCGGTCTTCTGCCTGTCGGCGGAGTCGTGAGTGAGGCAGCCTTTCCGGACGCGTTCATGACCGCTCCCCTGATCGTCCTCGAGCGGCACTTGTCAGGCCTGAGTGTTGCACTGCTGTGGGCAGCTGCGACGGTTGGCGTCACTCTGCTCGCGGTCCTCGTGCCACGTCGCAGCGCGGCACTCCTACCGTCGGTCGTCCTGGCCTGCCTCATCGCGGCATCCGCATTGGCGACGGACGAGATCGGAAAACGGTCGGAATTCGATCGACACGACTTCTTCGGCGCGGCTTCGACGCAGTGGATCGACCGTTCCGTCCGCCAGCCGGTGGCCTACCTCTACGATGGGCACCCGCTCTGGAACGCTGTGTGGCACACCGCTTTCTGGAACGAGGACGTCACCTCCGTCGCAGCGCTGCGCGGCCCAATCCCCGGGATATCGACGGCTCAGGCTGGGGTCCACGTCAAGGCCGGCGGGCGAATCGTGCGCGCGAACGGCACACCGCTCAGGCAGCGAATGATCGTCGCCCCGCGGAACGTGACGCTGGACGGCGTGCGAGTGCGTGAGATCCCGCAAGGGCTCAACCAGCCGGGGCTCGTCATTTGGCGGACGCGAGGGGCGCCGAGGCTTCGTAGCTGGACGGTAGGAACAACGGCGAAAGGCGATCTCGTTCAGCGGCTGACATCGACGATCTACGCCTGCCGGTCGGGCGCCCTGGTGGTGTCGTTGACCGGCGGTAGTGCCCAGGGGCGGGCCAGGCTCACCCTGCGCTCGATCGACCGGAGGAGGGAAACGAGGAGCTTGCAGGGCGGGGGTTCGGTCGAGGTGACGCTGCCGCCCGGATCGCCGTGGACCGGCTCCCTCAGAACGCCTCCTGGCGACGGCGTCCGAACGTGCGTGCTCAAGATAGCGTCCGACGCGGTGCACCTGGGATGGATCAACTTCGTCGCGGGCCCAGCCCGAGCCGACTCGCCCCCACCCGTGTTCGCCGAGCCAGGCACGATCGCGCTGTGCTACTCGGAGGCAACTGAAGTGCGGCTCTCGAGTGCGCGCTGCCGTTAGCCAGTAGCAGTCCTTACCTGGCCTTTGCAGGTCGTTGGGTACAACTGGACGACCGGTGGGTCGAACCAGAATCTTCATGGCTATCTGCGCCGTCGCGGCGTTGGCGATGGCGGGCTCCGCGACCGTCAGCTCGGGCGCGTCCGTGCAGCGCGTCCCCGCCACTCCCGTCGTGCCGTCACTCGAGCCGGAGGCCACCGAAGCTCTCTGGCGGAGCCTCGTGCGACGGCCGCGCCACAAGCGTGCCCAGGCAGAGTGCCGGCCGCTGCGAGGCGTCTTCTACGCTGCGACGGACTGGCTCCGGCTGGCGACGAAGCTCGCGGCCACCGCCTCCCCGTGCGCCGAGTACTACGTCTCCGTGCCGCCGATCGTCGGCGACAAGACGAACCTCAGGCCGGGGCAGGCCGACCGCATCCGCGCGCTCGGAGCGAACTTCCACGCGCTCGCCGAGTTTCACTGGACGACCTGGAGCAGGTGGGTCACCGACAACGCCACGACGTGGTACGCCGCCGGGGTCGAGATGCGGAAACGAATGGCGCAGGCCGGCTTCGACGTCGCCGCAGGCGACACGTGGGCCGTCAACGAGTTCCCTTCGACGGTCCGCAGCGGATCGGGCACCGCTAGGGAGAACGCGCGCGAGCTCGTGCGCGGCCTCTACGAGGGTGACACGGGGGCAGGTGCGCGTCCGACGAGAGGGGCCGTCTTCATCGTCGGCCTCGGCCAGGGCACGACGAATGTCAGCGTCTACCAGACGAACCTTCAGAACTGGCTGTCCGACCTTGCGTTCTGGACCGACATGAGCGCCTACGTCAGCGACTGGTCGCAGGAGGTGTACGGCGACTTCCGCCGCCACGCCGTGCCGGGTGCTCCGATCACGCTTCGACGTGACTACCTCAACGAGTACCTCGAGCACCTACTCGTCCTCGCCCGAGCCGGCCCGCCGACCATCGAGCTCGCCCGCGGCTTCCTGCAGACCGCATTCAGCCCGGTCGCCAACGCGGCGTGGCAATACGAGTCCGGCTA
Organism: uncultured Actinomycetes bacterium; assembly: GCA_963704335.1. Taxonomy (GTDB): domain Bacteria; phylum Actinomycetota; class Thermoleophilia; order Gaiellales; family Gaiellaceae; genus PALSA-612. The sequence continues at coordinate 1,697,336 of OY969889.1, read as the reverse complement.
CGGCTGGACATTCGTTCCGTTCGACCAGATGCAGGCGTTCGTGTCGGCGCAGGTCTATGCACTCCGCTCGGCGAGCGTTGCGCTTGGCCTCGCGCAGGACCACTGGGGCTTCGCCTGGCAGCCGCGCAACGGAAGCGGCCTGTCCACGGGCGACTTCAACTCGCAGACGAGCCAGATCCTCGACCGGCTCGGGGCAGCGATACGGGACTCCGGCCAGGTCAACCCGAGCGATCCCGGGAGCGGCGCCTGCGGACCGCCGGGCCAGAACGTCTTCTGCGTGGGCGACTTCACAGGAGCGCTGTTCAACGAGTCCTGGAAGGCGCTCCGAACGTGGTTCGGGTCGGTGCTCGCCTTCGTGACGCCGCCGCAGACGCTCGTCGCCGGCCAGCCGTCGGCGCCGATCACCATCGGGCTGCTGACGAGCTCGGGCGCTCCGGTGGCCACGACGACGCCGATCGCCCTTCTGCTCACCTCGGGCTCGCCAGACGGGCGGTTCTCGCTCAGCCCCAGCGGGCCGTGGGCGACCGCGATCAACGTGACGATTCCGGCAGGCGGCACGGCCACGCCGCCGTTCTACTACCTCGACACGCGCGCCGCGCGGCCGCAGATTCGCGCGACGGGAACCGGGGTCACCACGGCCACGCAGATCGAGACCGTCGGCCCCGGGCCCGTCTCGAAGCTGACCGTCGATCCGGGCACGGCCACCATCGGGCCGCGCGGGTCGCGGCGGTTCGGCGTGACGGCGGAAGATGCGTTCGGAAACCCGCTCTCCGCCCGCGCGGCCTGGAGCCTCAGGCCGGCCGGGCTCGCGGTCACACAGCCGAAGGCGGGCACGTCGACGATCGTCCGAGCCGAAGGGCGAGGCGGCAACGGCCGCGTCGTCGCGCAAGCCGGCGCAATCTCCGGGAATGCGAGCCTGAAGGTGAATCCGGGCCCGATCCGCGTGTCGTCGATCCGCTACTCGGCGCGGCGCACCGTCGTTCGCGTCACCGCGACCGTCTCCGAGGCGGGCGGAGGGGCGGCCCGCGCGGTGCGCACGTCGGTCACGGTGCGCCGGAACGGGCGCGCGGTCTTCTCCGCGAGCAAGCGCACCGACGCGGCCGGCAAGACGACCTATCTCGTCCCTCGCGCCGCCGGCTGCATCGTCACCAAGGTCACAGGTGCAACGGCCCCCGGCTACCGCTGGGACGGCCGCACTCCTGCCAACCGGTACTGCGCTTAGGAGCGTCTGGCGAAACAGTGACTGTGCCGCCGGAATCACGCTGGAGGCCGAGCTGCGGCGTCCTCGGTCGCCCACGTACTCACTAGTACGCGGGCTCCCTGCGTCCTTGCATCACAACCTCCAGCGCGCCCCGGCGACGAGCACCGTATCGCCAGACCCTCCTGCTCCATCCCCCACACGGGGATGACGGTCCTCGGGTCAAGGCCGATCCGTAATGGGTGCGGCTGCTCGCAACCCTTGGGCTCCTGGCGATCACCATGTCGGCCTCTGCCGGCGCCAGCTCGCGCGCCGTCGCACCCATCACATACGGCGTCGCCGACGACGCGTCGAAGTACGCGGACGACGGCGGGGCGCGCTTCTATTCCTCCCTGCCCGGCGCCGGGCTGACCCAGAACCGCTGGACGCTCGCCTGGAACCCGGCCCGGCCGAACGCGATCGAGGAGCTGCCCTTCCTCGAGCGCGCCGCACCGCTCGCGCAGCGCGCCGGCGTGCGCGTGACACTCGCGATCTACTCGAAGCTGGCGTCGAAGCACGACCCCGAGGACTTCTGCGGCTGGGCCGCCAAGGTCGCCCGCACCGTCAAGAAGTGGGGCATCACGGAGTTCATCGTCGGCAACGAGCCCAACACGCGCCTCTTCTGGCTGCCGCAGAGGGACGCAGAGGGCAAGAACGTTGCCGCTCCGGCCTTCGGCGCGCTGCTCGCCCGCTGCTACGACACGATCAAGGAGGCGAGCCCCGGCGCCAAGGTGATCGGCATGGGCCTGTCGCCACGCGCCTCCACGCGGAAGTCGACGGAGCCGCTCACGTTCCTGCGCGACGTCGGCAAGTGGTACCGCGCCAGCGGACGCACACGGCCGCTGATGGATCAGCTGGCCGTCCATCCGTACCCCAATCCGAGCAGCCCCACGGACGCGCCAAACGTCGGCTACCCCTCGCAGGAGCGCTACGGCATCTCGAACCTGGCACGCGTGAAGCAGGCCGTGTGGGACGCGTTCCAGGGCACGGCCCAGCCCACGACGCTCGAAGGACTGACGTTCCGCATCGATGAGATCGGCTGGCAGGTCGACACGAAGGACTTGCCGGGCTACGTCAATTCCGAGAACGTGGCCACGATCGACGAGGCGACTCAGGCTGCGCACGTCGCCGAGATGGTGCAGGAGTACTTCGCGTGCGACCCGACCGTCACCGACGTGCTGCTCTTCCTGCTCGTAGACGAGCCGTACCGCAACGGCCGCGACGCGAAGGGCAAGCTGCTCGGCGGTGGCTGGCAGAGCGGCCTGGTGACGGTGGACGGCCAGCAGCGTGACGCCTACCGCACGATGGGGCAGCTCGCTGCCAAGGGGCGCGGTGCCTGCGCGAAGCGCCAGATCACCTGGAGCCCGCGGCGCCAGTAGCTAGGCGGCGTTCTCGTCGAGCGCGCCGCGGCACGACGCGTCGCGCGTCCGCAGTGACCCGCTCGAGGGATGGACCGTAACCGGCTGGCTGGCGATTCAAGCCGACAGTAATCCCGCTCAGCCCGGAAGGGGGTGAGAATTGTGCTGACGAAGATTCGGGCGCGCTTTGCGCGCGAGGAGGGCCAAACGATGGCGGAATACGCTGTCGTGCTGGCCGTGATCACGGTGGCAACGGTGGCCGTGTTCACCGCTCTTTCCGGCGGTATTTCGGGCGCGATCACCAACGTGACCGGCATCCTGTAGCACGAGGCATTCCTGACGGCGCCCGACTCACCGGGCGCCGTTTCCTTTGCACGCGCCGGCTTCGCAGCGAACCATACGGGTGAGTTCGCGACCGCTCCCCCTCCCGGGGGATGCGAGGAGGCCATCCGGCTGGCGATGTACGGGGCAGTTGATTCGAGTTCAGCCGGAAGGGGGTGAGAATAGTGCTGACGAAGATTCGGGCGCGCTTTGCCCGCGAGGAGGGTCAGACGATGGCGGAGTACGCTGTCGTGCTGGCCGTGATCACGGTGGCAACCGTGGCCGTGTTCACCGCCCTTTCCGGCGGTATTTCGGGCGCCATCACCAAGGTAACCGGGATTCTCTAGAAGCGAATCGGTCGGGGCGGCGCCCGGTTGACCGGGCGCCGCAAACCCGGCGTTCTCCACAGTAAAATCGGCTCGACGGGACAGCTCGCGGCGACCGTCCGCCAGGCCTCAAGGCACGCGCAGTTCCTGTCGATGAGACGAGCGTGGAAGCTGGCGCCCGAGACCTCACGGCTGCCCAGGCCCCGGCGCTCACATCGCGGTCGGGAAGCTGGACGCTGGCGCTCTACGGCACCGCGATCTTCCTCGCCGCCGCGCTCGTCTTTGCCGTTCAGCCCATGGTCGCGAAGATGCTCCTGCCGCACTTCGGCGGCACGCCGGCAGTCTGGCTCGTGTCGCTCGTCTTCTTCCAGTGCGCGCTTCTGTGCGGCTACGCGTTCGCTCACTTCTCGCTCAGAGTGTTGGGCGTACGCCGGCAGTCATTCCTCCAGCTCGGCCTGCTGCTCCTGCCGCTCTTGGCGCTGCCGATCGCCGTTTCAGCAGACGCAGGTCCGGGCGAGAACCCGAACCTCGGGCTGCTGTGGGCGCTGCTCGCGGCCGCCGGCCTGCCGTTCTTCGTCGTGACGACCGCGAGCCCGCTTCTGCAGCGCTGGTTCTCGGCATGTGGAGACACAGCGTCGCGGGATCCGTACTTCCTCTATGCAGCCGGGAACGCGGGCAGCCTGCTCGGGCTGCTCGCCTATCCGATCGTGGTGGAGCCTCTGCTGACGCTGTCGGAGCAGGCACGGCTGTGGACGGCCGGCTACGCCGTCTTCGTCGCCCTGGCAGCCCTCTGTACCCTCCGGCTCCTCGCCACACCGACAGCGCCGCTCTCTGTGGCGGCAGAGACTCGGGAGGCGTCTCCGCCGCTGGGACTCCGCACGTCCCTCCGCTGGATTGGGATGGCCGCTCTGCCGTCGGGCCTGATGGTCGCGACGACGAGCTATCTCTCGACCGACATCGCGGCTGTCCCGCTGCTCTGGGTGATTCCCCTGGCGCTCTACCTGCTGAGCTTCGTCGTGGCCTTCGCAAGGAGCTCACCGCTCTCGCTCACGGCGATCAGCTGGGCGACCGTCGTCACTTCTCTCCTCGTGATCGCTTCGATGCTGTCGATCGTGCAGCTGCCGATCTGGGCCGTCGTGGGGATCCACGGGTCGAACCTCTTCTTCGTGGCTCTGCTCGTGCACCGACGCCTGGCGATCGAGCGACCGCCTGCGGATCGCCTAACGCAGTTCTACCTCCTTCTGTCGTTGGGAGGTGTATGCGGCGGCGCATTCTGTGCCCTGCTGGCCCCGGCGATCTTCTCGACGATCGCCGAGTACCCGATCGTGATCGTGCTCGCGCTATTGCTTCGACCGGGGTCCTTCCGCCCGCGCCCCGGGACCGGGTTTCTCCGCCGCAACGCAGACCTGCTGCTGCCGTTCGTCCTACTCGCGGCCATCCTTGCCTCCGCGAAGGCGATACCCACAGACGGACGGGCCGGACGCGTGCTCCTGGCCGCGCTCCTGCTCTCGGGCGTCGCGGCCCTCGCGCTCTTTGCGTCACGCCCGGTTCGGTTCGCGTTGGGCGTGGGCGCGCTTCTGCTGATCGTGGCGTTGCCCCCGACATCGCTGTACTCCGAACGGACCTTCTTCGGCGTGTTGCGGGTGGAGGAGCAGAACGAGCGGCACGTGCTCGTAAGCGGGACGACCGTGCACGGCGCGCAGAACTTTGCTCCCGGGCGGCGTGACGAGCCCGTCAGCTACTACGTCCCAGAAGGCCCGCTGGGTCAGCTCTTCGACGCCCTGGACGGGCGCGCCCGAAGCGTCGCAGTCATCGGACTCGGCGCTGGCGGCACATCCGTCTACGGGCGCCAGGGTGACGACTGGACGTTCTACGAGATCGACGAGGCGGTCGCCCGCATCGCCGAAAACCCTCGCTACTTCACCTACCTGCGAGACGCGAAGGCCGACACCCGCGTCGTCATCGGCGACGGGCGTCTGAAGCTCGCCGAGGCGCCCGACGGCTCATACGACCTCTTCGTGCTCGATGCGTTCAGCTCCGACTCGGTGCCGGTGCACCTGCTTACACGGGAGGCGGTCGAGCTGTACCTCCGCAAGCTCAGCCCTGACGGCGTGATGGCGTTCCACATCTCCAACCGCTACCTCGATCTCCGACCGGTGATCTCCGGAAACGCACGATCGCTCGGCCTCCCGGGTCTTTCACAGTCCTACGTCGTGACGCGGGCGGCGGCCCGTGACGGAGCGGCAAGCTCGATCTGGGTCCTCGTCGCACGTGACATGGCTGCGCTCGGGGAAGCTGGCGAACGACCCGCGCTGGAAGCCGCTCGACACGGGTCCCGGGCAGCCGGTGTGGACCGACGAGTTCTCGAACATCCTGAGCGTCGTCAGATGGTTCCACTGAGTCACGAGCCGAGTCCTTCTGCCTGACAGGCATTACGCGGTACCATGGCCTCGGGCCGGCCGCCTCCCGGCCCTCAAGGGGCAGGGTTCCGCTCTCCCCAGAGCCCTGTTCCGGAGGCCTCGTCGACATTGTCGGCGGGGCCTCTCTTTTTTGGATGGACGAACCCATCGTTCCCCCTCCTTCGCCTCGCCCAGCGGTACGCTGAGCGCACGCGGAGAGGTGTCCGAGTTGGCCGAAGGAGCGCGACTGGAAATCGCGTGCGTGCCCAAAAGGTGCGTCGAGGGTTCGAATCCCTCCCTCTCCGCTTATACGACCGAAAGTCTCACGACTTTCGGTCGGAGCCGGTGTTCTCCGAGTGCCCCCGTTAGCCGCGCCCGCCATGTCGGTCGCGGCGGCGATCTGAGGTTGCTGCAGCGCTACGTTCCGGCGACCGCTGAGACGTACGCCGCCACGTCGGCGATCTGCTGCTCCGTCAGCGTGCCGCTGAAGGGCGGCATGACGCCCATGCCGTTCGTCACTCGCTCGACGACGAGAGCTTCGTCGGGTTGGGCCTCGTCGAGGTTCGGGCCGATCGTGCCCGTCGCGCCGGCGTCGGACAGCGTGTGACAGCTCGCGCAGTTCGTCTCGAAGATCACCTTGCCGGCGGCATCACTGCCGGCGGCGCCCGTTTCCGTCGGAGAAGAGGGCTCCGCGGGCGGAGGCTCGCTGGGCTCGGTCTCGGTGACGTGCGTCTCTGCTGACGCCTCGTGCTCGGTCTCCTTGGCGACGAAGGCGACCGTCGCCAGCATGCCCACCGTGAGCACGACGCAGGCCGCGATGAACCACCCCATGTGCCTGGCAGGGAAGTCCGGTCGGTAGCGCGGGATCAGCATTGCGCTGATCAGCGCGAACACGACGAACGCTGCCGCCATGAGCCCGATCCCGAGCTTCTGGGTCGAGGAGAGGGCTAGCAGCACGGTCGAGGACGCTACCAGGCGGACCTGCGAGCCGCTTCCGGGTCAGCGAGCCGCTGCAGACCTTCCTCGAACGTGACCTGGCGCGCCTCGGCGGGCACGTTGTGGAGGCGCGCGCTGCGCTCCCACTCCGCGAGCCGTTCCGACTCACTCTCCAGCCGTTTCCGCCATTCCTCGAGACGCCGGCGCTCCTCCTCGAGGCGCGCGTCGGCGTCGCGCACGCGCTGGGTGGCGGCCTCGACCTCGGCCTCGCGCGCCGAGAGAGCTTCCTCGCGCGCCGTCGCATCGGCATCACGTTGCGCGAGCTCTCCGTCGAAAGCCCCGGCGTTAGCGGCAGCCTCGCGAAGCGCGGACTGCAGCCGCTCCAGCTCGGACGTCGCTTCAGAGCGAACTCGATCGCGTTCGCGCCGCAGATGGCGTTCTACGTCACGCAGCCTGTCGATCTCGGACTTCAGGCGATCGATCTCGCGCTGCACGAGGGGATCGCTGGCCATAGACGGATGTTAGGTCTGGTCGACCTCGTGCTGCCGCTCGATAGCCGAGACCGCGCCCGATCAGCCACCCGCCGACCACGCTGAGGACGAGCCACACGGCGACGACGATCGTCAGCAGCGCGAGCCAGTGCGGCATGTCACAAGCACCGTACTCACCCGCCCGGACGCCGCTTGCGGAGGGCTGCTTCCACGCGAGCTGCGATCTGATCGCCGAGATCGGCTGTGCGCACGGCGAGGTCGTCCACTGCCGCGTCGTCCTCCTGCTCGCCGGCGACTTCCTTCTCAGCATCCCCGAACGCGGCGAGGAGCTCGCGCTGCACGCGCTCGTTGATCGACTCTCTCAGCCGGTCACGGAACTCGGCCTGGTCCGGGACGGGAGGAGGCGCCGGTGGAGCAGGAGCGTCGGTCGATACTTCTGCTGAGACAGTCTCCACACCTTCGATGGCGAGCTCGTACACCTGCTCCGGCTGGTCAATGTCCTTCAGATGTCGCTGGCCGAGCGGAGACACCGAAACGCCGTCGGGCAGGGCCGACCCCACCAGCGACCGCGTGGTCTCGGAGAGGAGAACGTTGCCGCCCTTGGCCACCGTGCAGATGCGCGCTGCGCGCACGACGTCGAGACCGAGGTAGCCCTCGCTGCCGAGCGCCGGCTCGCCGGTGTGCAACCCCATGCGCACACGAACGGTCGCCTCTTCGGGCCAGACCGTCGACGCGTGGGCACGCTGCGCGTCCACAGCTGCCTCCACGGCATCGCGTGCCCTGGCGAACGCGAAGAAGAACGCATCGCCCTGGGTGTCGATCTCGACGCCGTCGGCGTGCGTGAACGTGTCGCGAACGATTCGCCGGTGCTCGGCCAGAACCTCCGCGTAGCGGTCGCCGAGCTGCTTGAGGAGAGCAGTCGAGCCCTCGATGTCCGTGAAGACGAACGTGACCGTTCCGCTCGGCAGCCCTGACACGCCTACATCGTAATTCTCAGTACGTTTCAGGCGTGGCCGACGCGTTCGGGGAGATGTTGCGCGCAGGGACGGACGCGGAGATCGTCGAGCGTGACGACGGATACATCCAGGGCGCGATGCTCATCTATTTCGCGCCCGTCCGCCGCTGGCCCGCCGTGGAGCGGCGGGCGTTGCGCTTCGTGCGCGGGCGTGTGCTCGACGTGGGCGTCGGTGCCGGACGCGTGGCGCTCGAGCTTCAGGCGCGCGGGCGAGAGGTGGTCGCGATCGACGTCTCCCCCGGAGCGGTGGAGGTGGCGCGGAGTCGCGGCGTGCGCGACGTCCGGCTGCTCGCGTTCGAGGACGTCGATGCAGCGCTTGGACGCTTCGACACGGTGGTCATGTACGGCAACAACTTCGGCCTCTTCGCCTCGCGAGCGAAGGCGCGGCGGCTGCTCAGACGGCTGCGCCCGCTCGCCGGGCGGATCGTCGCTTGCTCGAACGATCCGTACGCAACCAAGGATCCTGCCCATCTCGCCTACCAGGAACGGAACCGCGCCCGAGGCCGAATGTCGGGGCAGCTCCGCGTCCGTATCCGCTATCGGACTCTCGCGGATCCGTGGTTCGATTACCTCATCGTCTCCCCCGACGAGATGGCGGAGATCGTCGATGGCACCGGCTGGGAGATCCGCCGCCTCGTCCAGGACGAAGGCTCCTCGTACGTCGCCGTGCTCGAATAGGATCGCGCGATGCTCGCGATGACGTGGTACGACTGGTTCAAGGCAGGGCACGTGTTGGTCGCCGTGCTCTGGGTCGGCGGCGGCGCGACGCTCGCGCTCTTGGCCATCATGACGTTGCGACTGAAGGATCCCCTTCAGGTGGCCCGGTTCGCGCACCAGGCCGGGAAGATCGGCGAGCTCCTGTACACGCCGGCGTCGCTGCTCGTGCTCCTGTTCGGAATCGGCCTGATGACGAACGACCAGAGCCCGTGGGACTGGGACCTGCTCTGGGTGCAAATCGCCCTGGCCGGCTGGGCGCTGACGTTCCTCGTCGGCTTCTTCTGGATCCGACCCACGGCCGCGAAGCTCGCGACGACGATCGGGGAGAAGGGGCCCGAAGACCCCGAGACGCAGGAGATCATCAAGCGCATCCTGCTGGTGACGCGGATCGACGTGCTGATCCTGCTCTTCATCGTCTTCGACATGACCGCGAAGCCCTGGTCGTAGCTCAGCACCCATCGCCGCCGCGACCGACATGGCGGGCGCGGCCCGCACGCGGCCCCGCCCAGACACGCGCCCGGTAGGGCGCACCTCCCCGAGCGGAAAGCGAAGCGGCCGAGGGAAGAATGGGCGCGGCTGGGATCGAACCAGCGACCTCTCGCGTGTGAGGCGAGCGCTCTCCCGCTGAGCTACGCGCCCGGGAGAACGACAGTGTACGACGGTCGGCGACCATCGTCCTGCCCGGTCGCGGCGGGCGGGAAGCCAGGCTGACGATCAGCCGGCGACCGCGAGTGCGACGCGCTCGAATTGCAGGTCTGCGCGACGCGCCGCCTCGCGAACGTCGTCGGCCGAACCCGCCTCGTAGAGCAGAAAGCACGTCTCGTCCTCCGGGACGAAGATCGAGCGTAGGAAGCGCACCGGGATCCCCTCCGAGGTAAGCATCTCTGCACTCGACCGCGCTCGTACTGTCCCGCGATCGACCGCCTCGGGATCCACCCTCGACACGTAGAGCTCGACGAGGAACTCGGCCATGCTCAGCGCATGTCCGCAGACGACCAGCGGGCGAGCGGACGAGTGCCTCCCGCGGACAGCCTGAACCTCTCGAAGCTGGCAATCGCACCGCAGAACAGCGAAGTCCCCCCGATGGCGGCGTGCCGGAGCACGTCTGCGCGTCCGTCGCCGGTGAAGTCGCCGAACAGCATCCCGGTGGCGAGCGATTCGGAGCGTCGGAGCTGCAGCGTCTGCCAGGCTGTCGCGCCACCCCAGGAGACCTGCCAGTTGCCGCCGCTGCTGCGGGCGACGTCGGTGCGGCGGTCGCCGTTGAAATCCGCGAAAACGAGGCTTCCCAGGTTCGAGGAAAGCGTCTTGTTCAGCCGCCGCCAACCGCTGTTCCCGCCGTCGGGAGACGGACCACTGGTTGTTCGCAAGGCTGAAGACGTCGGTCTTCCCGTCGCCGTCGAAGTCGCCGAAGCGCAGATCGACGATCGCCAGGCGCGACGCGGCCAGCGGCTGCCACCCAGTCGCACCGGCGCTCGAGAAGAAGAAGCGGGAGCCGCTCGCCCGGAAGACGTCCGTCTTGTCGTCGCCGTCGAAGTCTCCGAACCGGTAGCGCTTGATGTCGATGCTCGAGCCGGCGGGAAGCGGTGTCGGTGCGCCCGTGCCACCGGAAGAGACCAGCCAGCGGGCGCCGTCCTGGGAGAAGACGTCCGTCTTACCGTCACCGTCGAAGTCGCCAAGACCGAGCCTGGCGAGGCGGAGATTGGAGTTGTTGAGGAAGAACCACTCACGCTGCCCGGAGGGAGAGTAGACCCACACTGTTCCCACGGCCTGGAAGACATCGGCACGCTTGTCGCCGTTGAAGTCGCCGACCGCCAGCTCGCTAGCTGTGTTGAAGCACGTGCGGTTGTTCCGATCACGAGCTTGTTCTTTCGCAGAAGCGAGAACGCCGAAGCGCCCTCCACGCGCACGGCGCCGCTGCTCGAAACGGTCTTGCCGAGGACAGTGGTGTGCTGGTTCAGTGCGCTGCCGTGAGCCACCGCGTTCTCGGCGAACACGGCCTGGTTCTGCGGAGTGCCGCGGAGATCGAACGCCGGCCGCACCAAGCGCCCGTTGAATCCGTAGCGCTGAGCCCCGCGGATTGTGTTGCGCCGGATCTCGATCAAGCGTCCGGCAGTGCCGCCAGTGCCGCCGTCCGTCCCGTGCATGTCGAAGTGCTGGTTGTAGTTGCCGCCGCAGGTCGGACCGCTTGTCAGCACGAGGTTGAGCTCGGCGAGATAGCCCTGGCCGGGCTCTCCGCTGCCGGCGATGTCGTGCCGGTTGTAGTTGAAGACGTTGCGGTCGATCCGCGCGAAGCCGCTCCCGGACAGTACGACGCCGTAGCCCAGATTGCACTGCACGTTGTTGTGGATGAAGTTCCTCGTGATCCGCGGCGTCGTCTGGAGGTCGGCCGGCGTGTCGATCGCCTCGACGCCCTCGGCCGGCCACCCGAAGATCTCGTTGTTGTCGATCAAGACGCCGGAGCCTCCGTTGATCTGGATGCCGCGCGTCGGATCATCCCGGTCCTTCGGGTCGCGCTGGTTGTAGCCGCGAAGACGGAGCCCGGTGACACGCGTGTTCGAGCCGAGGCGGAGCATGATCGCTTTGCTCCGGCGCGACAGCTCCAGCATGCCGCCGGCACGGGTCGGAGACCGGCCGCCCATGAGCGTCACGCCCTCGGGGACGACGAGTACCGAGTCCCCGTCGCTCAAGGGGTTGTTGGGCACGTCTGCCAGGTCGATCTGGGCGGTGTCCTTGACGTAGACGCACTTGTGGCCCTTCATCAGCTCGGCGATCAACTCGTCCGCAGTCCCGACCTGCGGGCAGGCGGGCTGCACGGTGAGATCCACGGCGAAGCTGCGCGGCGCAGGGCCAGCGCTCGCCGACTGCGGCGTCCCGGTGATGCTGATCGGCCGCCTGGCCCTAGGCGCGTCCGCCCGAGCCGTGAGAGTCAGGACCGTCTGCGCAGCCTGCGCGGGGTTGGGGGCGAACGCAGCGACAACCCCCTGGGGCAGCCCCTCGGCTCGTAGTGCGATGTCGCCGCTCGAGCCGTTCAGCCGCCCGATCGCGATCGGGACGGTTACCTCCTTGCCCTGCTCGACGATCACGTCTGCGGTCGACGGATTGAGCGTGAAGTCCGGCGCCTGTGCCGGGTCCGGCGTGCCGAGGATGAGGTCGTCGATCGCGATCGGCTTCGAGTCGTCGATTGCCGCCCGGCCGCTGATCTCGAAGCCGACGATCGTGGCGGACGGGGTCGAAACCGAGAGCAGGGATCGGATACCGGCCCCGCGCGTCACCTGCACCGATGACTCGGCGACCTGGCCGCCGGTGGCGTTGAAGGCGCGCAGCCTGACGACGGCACACCCCACGGCATTCGGGTCGATCGCCGTGCAGATCGCCGGCTCCCCGAGATACCCGACGTAGACAGACACGCGCGAGCGCGGCACGGAGAGCGTTCCCGTCGTCCTGGGCGTGAAGAACTCGCATCCGACGCAGGTAGCGATGTCCGCCACCTGCGACCCCGACTGCGTCTGCCCGGCCGGCGGCGTACGGATCACCGGCCGGAGGCCGTCCCCGACGCCGGCACCGGCCGGCAATGGCCCGAACACGACTCCCTGACCCGCGCCGCCTTGGTTCGCGTACTGGTCCGTCACGACCGTCCCGGGCGGATCCTGCTCGAAGTCGACAGTCACATCCGCCAAGGCAGAGCCCCCGACCCCAACCGCCAGGCTGGCTGCGATCAGCACGCCGACAACGCCGGCCGCCTGGGTGCCGAGACGCTTGGCCATGCGACGAATCTACGACCGCGCAGCCCGGGACGAAATCCCGGAAACCCCCGAACTTTCAGTCGTCAGGTCTTGGAGGCGAGGCGACGAGCGAGTTGACCACGCGAGCGGATGCCGAGCTTCGCATAGGCGTGTGAGAGGTGCGTCTCGACGGTGTTCACCGTGACGAACAGTGCGCTCGCGATTTCCTTGTTGGAGCGTCCCTCGGCCGCGAGCTCGACGACGCTCCGTTCGGTTGGCGTCAGCTCCCCAGGCGGCCGCGGCCGCCTGCCCGGCACACGTGCGAGCTCGCCCCGAGCCTCCTCGGCCCATCCGGGCGAGCCGAGCTCGTCGAACGCAGTTGCGGCCTGCTCGAGCGCCGTGCGCGCACCTGCCCACTTCCTGCCGTGGCGCAAGGAGCGGCCGAGAGCAAAGAGCGTGCGTGCCCGCTCGAAGCGCAGGCCCATGTTCGCGTACTCGCCAGCTGCATCCGTCAGCGCCGACGCTGCCTCCGCGGGCTCATCCGGCTCCGACGCGAGCTGGAGCAACGCCAGGCAGCGCCGCGCCGTCACGAGCCCCCAGGGGTGCTCCTGCTCGCTGGAGAGCCTGGTCAGGCGCTCGGTCACTGCGCGCGCCTCCTCGAGCTCGCGCATCTCCAGTAGCGCCTCGACGAGCTCGGGCGCGACGGGAAAGGCGCCTGGATCCTCAATTCCCTCCCTCATCGTGTACTCCCAGACGCGGCGCAGGCTGCTAGCGGCCTGCTCGAGCTCACCCTCGAACAGCTCGGCGATTCCTCGCGCCCGCAACCCTTCGAGCAGATCCCAGCCCTTCCCCAGCGTTTCGCTCCTCGCGATTACGTCGGCCGCCCATTGCTTGGCCTCGTCCGGCCGGCCGCGATAGACGGCGACGAAGGACCGGCAACGCTCGTACACCGGCGCGATAAAGCGATCCGAAGACGACTGTTCCCACTCGCCGAGGAGCTGTGTGGCGGCGTCGAGCTCTCCAGCGCGAAGCTCGATCTCACAGAGCTGCGACAGCAGGGCGAGGTACGACCGCGACTCGCCGCGCTCGTCCGCGAGCGACATGAGTCGCCTGGCGATGGCGCGAGCTTTGCGTACCTGACCTCGCCATGCGAAGCGGTCGCAGGCGACCCGCTCGAGGGACGCACGGAGGTACAGGGCTTCTCCCGACTCCGGTGGTCGCTCGAGCAGATCGTCAATCGGACGTCCGCGGAAGCTACGTGCCCACGCCAGGGCGTAGAACGCGAGCTGCTCGACATCGGGACCTGCGCGGCGCGCATCGCTCAGCGCCTCGAGTGCCCATGCCTCCGCCTCGCGCATCCGCGCGACTTGCACGGCAGCGGCGCTGTCGGCTTTCCTCGCGAGCACGTGGGCACGTAGGGCGACGTCCCCCTCGCTCTCCAGCAGCGCGCGGTCGAGGTAGAGCAGGTACTCCGCCTGAGTCGAGATGCCCGTCCCGTCTGCCAGGAGCAGCCAGGCGCGAGCGCGTCCCGTTCCTCGAGGGAGAGTAACGACCTCGGGCTCGAGCAGAGCTGTGACTCGCCGCGGCTCCCCGGCCTTCGAGAGGCATTCGGCAAGCGCCAGCAGGCGGTCGTTGCGCTCGGGCACGTCCGGCGGCGTCAAGCGCAGCGCGTGCTCGGCGAGCTCCGCCGCTTCGTACCTCGCGCCGCGTGCATCAGCGGCTCTCGCCGCCGCCGCGACCAGGGCTGCCACGTCCGGGTCCGCTGCCGCCGATGCGAGCGCGAGATGCCGCGCTCGCCGACCGTGGTCGCCAACCGTGACGGCGAGCTCGCGGTGCAGCTGCTCCCGCTGGCGCGGACGCGAGTGCCGAATCGCCGCGGCGCCGAGCAGCGGGTGCGCTGGCCGCAAGCGGTCCCCGTCGACCGCGACCACGCCCGCGTCGAGCGCTTCGTCGAGCGCAACCGGCGACGCGACCGACTCGAGCTGGGAAACGCGCAGATCGGTGCTCAAGGCGACCGCGAGCAGAACTCTGCTCGCCTCGGGCAAGAGCTCGGCGACACGCGGTCCGAGCAGCTCCTCGAGCGTCTCGGGGAAGGGGATCTCTTCGCCGATCTCCGGGAGATCACGACCGACGAGCGTGCGTCCGAGCTCGAGCGCAAAGAGCGGATTGCCCTGGGCAGACTCGAAGAGCCGCCGGAGCAGCCGTCGGGGCAGGTTGAGACCTAGTCGCTCGGAGAGGAGTCGCCGCGTCGCGCCGACGCTCAGCGGAAGGACTTCGAGCCGCTGAAGCCTCGCCGGCTCGAAAGCGAGTTCGAGCTCGGTCGCGTCCCCCGGCCGGCGGGCCAGGAGGAAGCGGATCGGCTCGTCCCGCAGGCGGCGGGCGGCGAAGACGACCGCGGCGGCGGATGACGCGTCTAGCCACGAGACGTCGTCGATCGCGACGAGGATCGGCTGGCTAGAGGCGAGCGAGCGAAGCGCGTTCAGCAAGCCGAGCGCGATCGCCCTCGGGTCGACCGTGATGCCGCTCTCGGGCTCGGCCCGTAGGAGCGCGACCTCGAGAGCGTGCCGCTGCGGACCGGGGAGCCCGAGCTCGCCGAGCGCCGTGATCCCCTCGAGCAGGTCGGTGATCGCCGCGAACGCAAGCTGCGCCTCGCTGTCGCTCGCACGAGCGGAGAGCACGCGCAGCCCCGCCTTCCCTGCGGAACCGAGGCTGGCCTCCCACAGCGTGCTCTTGCCGATGCCAGGCTCGCCCGAGAGGACAAGCGCCGAGGGCGCTGAGCCGGCGAGGAACTCGCGAATCGTTGCAAGCTCGGCCTCCCTTCCGACGACCCGAGGGTGGCCGTTGCCTTCGCCTACCTGCACGCGGCAACTGTTACATGAGGCGAGCAGACGCGCGGGCGGTGCCCGTTCCTTCTGGTGCCGAGTGGGGTCCGTGGGGGAACCATGGGTTCGCCCACCCTTGGTCGGCTACCATCGTCCTGCCCGGTCGCGCTAGGCGGGGAGCTAGCGGTTCCCTGAACCCGCAATCCGCTATAGCGGGGCCGAGAACCGCCTGAGGGGCGGAGTCATCCGGGGTCTGGGCCGGCGCGCGCAGCGTTGACAGCCAGGTCCCGCGCACTGGAAGTCTGCGAACCGCGTCAGATCCGGAAGGAAGCAGCGCTAAGCAGTGTCTCCCAGGTGCCGCGGAACAGCCTGGCTCGAGCAAGCGGCGCAGGCGCCGTCCGGGTGACTCGCATCGACGGCGGCCGCGCGGCCGGGCTTTGTGACCCTGATTGCGCCGCGGGAGCCGACCTCGTCGCCGCGACCTGTACAACGACGAGGGCCGGCTCTTCAGCCGGCCCTCATCCGATCTCCCCAGAGGTGATGCCTTAAATCGCCCCCATCCCAAGTCGCTGCTCGGGATCTCACTGCAGGGTACGAGTCACGCCGCCTGAAGCACAACCGGGCATTCGCCCGATCTTTGACCTAGGGCGAATGCCCTATCCTGAGGGGACCCAGTTGCACGAAATCTCCGGGAGGTCTGTCATCACCAACAACGGGACGGTTCTGATTGTCGACGACCACGCGTCGTTTCGCGCCCTCCTGACGGCGCAGCTCGAGAGCGCCGGCCTGCGGACGATCGAGGCCGAAGACGGTCGGCAGGCGCTCGAGCGCGCCCGGGAAGCGGACGTCGTGCTGCTCGACGTCAACCTCGCGGACACGAGCGGGTACACGGTCTGCCGCGAGCTGCGTGCGGAGTACGGCGAGCGGCTTCCCATCGTCTTCCTGTCGGGCTACCGGACGGAGAGCATGGACCGCGCAGCCGGGTTGCTCATCGGCGGCGACGACTACATCGTCAAGCCGCCGGACCTCGACGAGCTGCTCGCGCGCGTACGGCGACTGATCGAGAGATCGCGCCAGCCGGGCAATGCTGCGTCCCCGGGCTTCGGGCTCACGCGCCGCGAGCTGGAAGTGCTCCAGCTGCTCGGCAGCGGCAAGCGTGCGCCTGACATCGCCGCCGAGCTGGGGATCAGCCCGAAGACGGTCTCGAGCCACATCCAGAACATCTTCCGCAAGCTCGACGTCCACAGCCGGGCGCAGGCCGTCGCGCGAGCGTACGAGTACGGCCTCGTCGCCTGACGCGCCGCCGCGGGTGGCAGCGGCGCTTCTGCTTGAATCGCTGAGGTGACCGCGCTCTACACGAAGTACCGTCCGCAGGACTTCGACGAGGTCGTCGGCCAGGAGGCGGTGGTGCGGACGCTACGCAACGCGATCGAGGCGGACAAGGTGCGCCAGGCGTATCTCTTCGCCGGCCCGCGCGGCACCGGCAAGACGTCCCTCGCACGCATCCTGGCCAAGGCGCTCAACTGCGCCCAGGGACCGACGCCGAAGCCGGACGGCACCTGTCACGCATGCACGGCGATCGCCAACGGCACGTCGATGGACGTGATCGAGATGGACGCGGCCTCGCAGCGCGGTATCGACGATGTCCGACTGATCCGCGACAACGCCGTGCTCCAACCGGTCGAGGGCCGCTACAAGGTCTACATCCTCGACGAGGCGCACCAGCTGACGGACGCTGCCTGGAACGCGCTTCTGAAGATCGTCGAGGAACCGCCGCCGCACCTCGTTTTCGTCTTCTGCACGACGTCCCTCGACAAGGTGCTGGCCACGGTCCGCTCGCGCTGCCAGACGTTCCTGTTCGCGCGCCCGCGGCTGCCGGAGCTCGTCGCTCTCCTGCGGCGTGTGGCGGACGGCGAGGGGTTCGACGTACCGGACGCCGCGCTCGCGCTCGTCGCGCGCGCGGCCAAGGGCAGCTTTCGCGATGCGGTCTCGACGCTCGACCAGCTGGCGGCGGCGACCGGCGGTGAAATCTCCGTGCAATCCGTGCTGCAGTTGTTGGGCGCAGTGGACGAGGAGGCGCTGTTCCGCCTCTGCGACCTCGTCATCGACCGAGACCCGGCCGGAGCACTCACGCATATCGAGGAGCTTTCCGAGCAGGGCCAGGACACGGGCCGACTCGTCGTCGACCTGCTCGAGCATCTGCGACACCTGCTGCTCGTCCAGCACCTCGGCGAGGTTCCGGACAACGTCCCGGTCACGGACGAGTCGCGCGAGCGGCTGCGTGCGCAGGCGAACCAGATCGGCGAGGCGACGGTGCTGCGCCTCTGCGACCTGCTGGCCGTCGCGGTGGAGGACATGCGGCAAGGCGGCGATCCTCGCCTGCCGCTCGAGCTCGCCCTCGTCAAGGTCACCCGTCCGGGCGCCGATCTCTCGCAAGAGTCGCTCGCCTACCGCTTGGAGCTCCTGGAGCGCCGTGCCGGGCCTGTCGGAGGTGGCCACCGGGCAGAGCTACAGACCCACGGGACAGTCCCTGAGAGTGTCCCCGAGCCCGACACGGCCGAAGAGGCCGCGCCGGAGCCGCCACCGCTCGAGCTTCAGCAGCTTCAAGAGGCCTGGTCGCGTGCGGTGCTGGAAGCGGTCGAGCAGCGCTCGATCCCCGTCGGGTCGATGCTCCGTGAGGCGCTTCCCGTCGCCCTGGAGGACGATCGGCTGACCGTGGAGTTCGCCGGCGAGGCGGAGTTCCACCGCAAGCTGGCGGAGGAGCCGAAGAACAGCACCATCATCCGCGATGCCCTGTACGACGTGACGGGCCGCAGGCTCACCCTCGAGTTCACGCTCGGCGAGCGCAGCGGAGCCGATGACCCGCCCGAGGAGGAACACTCGGAAGAGAAGCTCGTCGCGCTCTTCAAGGAGACATTCGACGCGAAGGAGGTCGACGAATAGCCGTGGCACAGAACATCGACATCAACAAGCTGATGCAGCAGGCGCAGCAAATGCAGCAGCAGGTGGCCGACGCGCAGGAGCAGCTCGCCTCGGAGACGGTCGAGGCGTCGGCGGGCGGGGGCCTGGTAACGGTGCGCGCGTCCGGCAACGGCGAGCTCCTCGCGATCAAGATCGACCCGAAGGCGATCGACCCGGACGACCCCGAGTTGCTCGAGGACATGGTGCTCGCAGCAGTCAACGAGGCGCTCCGCTCCGCCCAGTCGCTGGCTCAGTCGAAGCTCGGCGCGGTGACCGGCGGGCTCGGCCTGCCCGGCATGTGATGGCGATCCTGCGGCTCGACGAGTCGCTGGCCACGGAGCCACCCAACCCTGAGGACTTCACGGGCCGTGTGCGCATGCAGAACTTCGGAGCCGAGGGCGGCACGTCCGAGCTCGACTACCTCGCGGTCTACTTCGATGCGGGCGCTCACACGCGGCCGCACACCCATGCCACCGACCAGGTGCTTTGCTTCGTCCGGGGACCCGGCTTCATCTGGATCGCCGGTGACGAGCGGCAGCCTGTCGAGACGCACGGCGTCGTCGTCGTGCCCGCCGGCGTCCTCCACATGCACGGCGCCATGGACGCGGAGCCGGTCTGTCACCTGGCCGTCCGCGCCCCTGGCCCGACCGACTGGAGCCCGCCGGTTCCGTCCGACTGGGAGCGGTTCACCCGCTAGTACCTGCACAATGGGGCGGTGTTCAGCCCGGCCGTCGACAACCTCGTCTCGCAGCTGACGCGACTGCCAGGCGTAGGGACGCGCACGGCTCAACGGCTCGCCTTCCACATGCTGCGCTCGCACAAGGACGAGGCTCTCGCGCTCGCGCAGGCGATCGCGGACGTGAAGGAAAAGGTGCGGTTTTGCCGCGAGTGCGGCAACCTCACCGAGGAAGAGGTGTGCGGCATCTGCCTCGATGCGCGGCGCGACCGCACGGTCGTTTGCGTCGTCGAGCAGCCCGTTGACCTGCTTTCCATAGAGCGCACGGCCGAGTACCGCGGCCTGTATCACGTGCTCGGCGGCGCGCTCTCCCCCATCGACGGTGTCGATCCGGCTTCGCTGCGCATCGACGAGCTCATCCAGCGCGTCGAGCGCGACGGCATCGAGGAAGTCGTGCTCGCGACGAACCCGACGATGACGGGAGAGGCAACTGCGTCCTACATAGCCGACCGTCTGCGCGCCAGCGTGCGTGTCACGCGGCTCGCAAGCGGCCTGCCGGTCGGCTCCGATCTCGAATACGCAGATGAGGTGACTCTGGGTCGAGCTCTCACCGGCCGGCGCGAGCTCTGAGCCTTCGGTTCAGCCGGACGCGATCTCCGGCACAGGCTGGATGAGCCGCGGAGACATCTGCAGGTAGGCCGTCGCGCGCCGCTTCGTCTCGATGTCGCGGAAGACGCGCTCTACCTCATCGATCGACAGAGCGACGGCATCGGAGACCGAGGTCGGAAGAAGCGCGTTGTTCAGCGCGTAGAGGCAGAGGTCCATCGTCTCGTAGGGCACGGAGAAGTAGAACTCCTCCTGGCTCTGCGGGAGGGAATACGTGTCCGTCGTCGGCGGGCGCGAGCGAACGGTCTCCGGCACGTCGAGATGCTCCGCGAGCTGGTACACCTGGGTCTTGTACAGGTGTGCGATCGGCTTCACGTCGGCGGCCCCGTCTCCGTTCTTCACGAAGAAGCCCTGGTCATATTCGAGCCGGTTCGGGGTGCCGACGACCGCGTAGGACGCACGATCGGCGTGGTAGTACTCGAGCATCTTCCGCGTCCGCTGCTTGAAGCTCGTCGCGGCGATGACCCCGCGGTAGGAGTCCGCCGTCAGCCGAACCTGCCGGTGCTCGCCCGCCGGAGACTCCGCAACAACCGAGAAGACTCTCATGCGGTCGCCGCCGCCCAGCAGGCTCGGTAGCACGATCTTCGCCCGCCACCCGGGACCGTACTCGGGGAGCACCTGGCGGATCGCATCGTCGCGACGGCTGTAGCAACCGGACGCCTCGAGCAGCCCGCTGATGTCCTCGAGCACCGTCTCGACACCGAAGTGGTCGGCGACGAGGCGGCTCAGCTCCAGCGTCTCGGAGGCTGACTCGGCCTCGGGCATGAGCAGAGCGAGGACGCGCTCCGGCCCGAACGCGCGCGCGCAGAGGGCAATGCAGACGCTCGAGTCCACGCCGCCAGACAGAGCGACGACCGCGCCTCGCATGTGCATCTCGCCGAGGACGGCAGCGCGTAGACCGTCGGCGATCTCCTCGGTGGCTTGCTCTGCATCCAGCCGGAGCGCGTCGAGCGTGACCTTCGAGTCAGCTGCCGGCATCGGCCGGACCGCCATCGGCGTCTCGCTTCGACGAGACGTACCGCGTGATCGCGTCGATCGAGTCGAGGTTCTCGGGCAATACCTCGGAGTCCGGGATCTCGATCTCGTAGCGCGACTCGACGAACTGAATCAACTCGAGGACACCCACAGAGTCGATGACCCCGCTCTCGAGCAGCGAGTCGGTGCCTGCCAGGGAGAATCCGTCTGCGCTCAACGGGAAGTTGTCGGTGAGGAACCGACGGACGTCGTCTTCGATCGTTCGGTCGTGGCTCATGGTCTCGGATGGGTGTTCGTTCGCCCGCAGGCCGGCGAGGCGGACGAGTCTACCTGCCGCTATCGGCGCCACGTCGCAGGTTCTGAAGAGCCTTCGACAGCCCTCCGCGCGCACCGTCTTGCGGAGGCCGCAGCCCGCTCCTAAGCTTCGAGGAAGCTCGTGTGCGGTCTCTCGGGGATCTACACGCGCCAGGGCGAGGATGCCTCGGCGCGCTTGCTCCTGGCCATGGCCGGGGAGCTCCGTCACCGTGGACCCGACGGGACGGGCCTCTACCTCGACGGCCGCTTCGGAATGTCGAACACCCGGCTAGCCATCATCGACGTCGCCGGCGGGGATCAGCCGCTCTCGAACGAGGATGGTCGTTACTGGGTGATGCAGAACGGCGAGATCTACAACTACGTCGAGCTACAGAAGGAGCTTCAGGCGCTCGGGCATCGGCTCGAGACCTCGTCCGACACCGAGGTGCTGGCGCACGCGTACGAGGAATGGGGCGTCGACTGCCTGAGCAGGCTGAACGGCGACTTTGCATTCGCCGTCTGGGACCGCCGCGAGCAGGAGCTCTTCCTCGCCCGAGATCGCTTCGGCGTTCGTCCGCTCTTCATCGCCGAGTTCGGCGGCGACCTCACGTTCGCGTCCGAGGCGAAGGCGCTGTTCCGCCACCCGAAGGCCCACCGCGACCTCGATTCTCTCGGTCTGGTCGAAGCATTCACGACCTGGTCGATCCTTCCCGACCGCTCCGCGTTCGTCGGCGTCCGCGAGCTCGCTCCGGCTCACTACCTCCGCTGGGGTGCAGACGGCCTGATCGAGGAGAGGCGTTGGTGGGACCTCGAGTTCCCGCGTATCGGCGAGCGGCAGGAGGGGAGCGAGGCCGAGCTGAAGGCCGAGCTCACCGAGTTGCTGACAGACGCGACGCGCATCCGCCTGCGGGCGGATGTCCCGGTCGCGGTCTACCTGAGCGGAGGTCTCGATTCCTCAGCGACGGCTGCCCTCGCCCGGCGCCTGTATCCGGACACGCTCTTCTCCTTCGGGATCGGGTTCCGAGATCCGCGATTCGACGAGAGCGTGTACCAGGACCGGTTCGTCGAGGACCTCGGCACGAGCTTGACGCGAATCGTCGTCGACGCCCCCGACATCGCGAGGCTGATGCCGAGGGCAGTCGAGCTCACCGAGAAGCCAACGCTTCGCACGGCCCTCGCGCCGCTGCTGTCGCTCTCCGCTGCGGTCCAGGAGGCCAACCTCAAGGTCGTGATCACGGGCGAAGGTGCGGACGAGCTGTTCGGCGGCTACGACATCTTCCGCGAGAACAAGGTGCGGCGATTCTGGGCTCGCGATCCCGGATCGCAGCTCCGCCCCCTCCTCTTTGCGCGCCTGAACGAGTATCTCGGTCAGGACTTGAAGCGCTCGGGGGCGTTCCTCGCCGGCTTCTACAGGCGAGGACTCGAAGACACCGACGACCCCCTCTACAGCCATCGGATCCGCTACGCGAACACGGCGCGCTGCCTGCGGCTGTTCGACCAGGACGTCATCGAGCGCGGTGCGGCTCAGGGTGACGTGCTCGAACGTGCCAAGGAGCGGCTGCCCGACAACTTCGAGCGGTTGACACCCCTGGGCAAGGCCCAGTATCTCGAGGTCATGACCTTTCTCGAGGGCTACCTTCTCCACTCCCAGGGAGATCGGATGTTGATGGGGCATTCGGTCGAGGGTCGCTTCCCGTTCCTCGACGTCCGTGTGGCCGAGTTCGCGGCAGCGCTCCCCGACGAGATGAAGGTGCGCGGCCTCGAAGAGAAGTACCTTCTGCGCAAGGCGGCGGCAGCGCTGATTCCTGCCGAGATCGCCGGTCGCACGAAGAGGCCGTACCGTGCTCCGATCGCCTCTGCCTTCGTCGGCCCGCAGGCGCCCGACTACGTCCGTGAGGTGCTCGCGCCCAGCCGCCTGCGGGACGCCGGCGTCTTCGAGCCCGAGGCCGTCCAACGACTCGTGGACAAGTGTGAAGCCGCCGGCGGCGTCGTCGGAGAGACCGACGAGATGGCGCTCGTCGGAGCGATCTCGGTGATGCTGCTCCACGAGCAATTCATCGCTCGCCCGACGCTCGCTCCGGCCGCGGAGGCCACGAAGACTGTCGTCGGCGACTCCGTGGGGGCGGCAGCCGCCGCTGTCTGACATGCGCGAGCGCCGACTCCTCCACGACAGCCTGCTGGCCGCAGCGGAGCTACACCCCGAGAAGGACGCATTGGTCGTCGAGGGGCAGCGCTGCTCGTATACGGAGCTTCTGGACACGTCTCTTCGCTTCGCGCGCGCGCTGCAGGATCTGGGCCTCGAGCGCGGGGACCGCGTCATCGTGTTCACCGACAACTCTCTACTTTGTGTCACGTCGATCTTCGGAACGCTGCTCGCGGGCGGCGTCTTCGTCGTCGTCAATCCGCAGACGAAGGAGGACAAGCTCGCCTACATGCTCGTAGACAGCGAGGCGGCATTCCTCGTCACAGAAGGAAGCATCGCCCGTGTTGCGTCGCGAGCCGCAGAGGCCGCGCCCTCGCTCAAGGCGACGATCTGCGGAGAGCGGCCCGACGACGTCGAGGGGATGGTCAACTTCGAAGACCTCGTTACCGGCGCCGAGCCGGCTCCACGCTCCGCGGGCACGATTCCGCTGGACCTGGCGGCGCTGATCTACACCTCGGGCAGCACGGGTCAGCCCAAGGGGGTGATGGTGACCCACCAGAACATGGTCTTCGCGGCGGGAAGCGTCGCCGAGTATCTGCGCCTCGGGTCAGAGGAACGCATCCTGGCCATGCTCCCCCTAGCGTTCGACTACGGCCTGTACCAGCTGCTGATGAGCGTACGCCTGGCCGGGACGCTCATCCTCGAGCGCTCGTTTGTCTACCCCGCCCAGGTCCTCAAGCGGCTCGAGGAGGAGCAGGCGACAGTGTTCCCTGGAGTGCCGACCGTCTACTCGACGCTCCTATCCATGCATGAACGGAGCCCGCTCGTCTTCCCCAGCGTCCAGCGCGTGACGAACACGGCGGCAGCTCTTCCCCCGAGCTTCCACGACTCCCTTCACGAGATCTTCCCGAACGCACTCATCTTCCGCATGTACGGGCTCACCGAGTGCAAGCGGGTGAGCTATTTGGAACCGGAGCTGCTCGAGCTCAAGCCAACGTCCGTGGGACGGGCGATCCCGGGCACCGAGACCATGGTTCTCGACGCCGAAGGGAGCCCTGTCGCGCCCGGCGAGACCGGCGTTCTCCACGTGCGAGGGCCGCACGTGATGGCCGGATACTGGCGACAGCCCGAGCAGACGGCGCAGATGCTCGTAGACGGGCCCGTCCCGGGCGAACGGATGCTCTGCACGCACGACCACTTCACCATCGACGAGGAGGGCTTCCTCTACTTCGTGGGGCGCAGCGACGACATCATCAAGTCGCGTGGCGAGAAGGTGAGCCCCGCCGAGGTCGAAGACGCCCTCTACGCCATCGAGGGCGTGCGGGAGGCCGCCGTGATCGGTGCTCCAGACGAGCTTCTGGGGGAGGCGATCCACGCATACGTCGTTCTCGAAGAGGGCGCCAAGCTCACCGAGCGGGACATCATTGCCCGTTGCCGAGAGCGTCTCGAGGGGTTCATGGTGCCCTCGCAGGTGATCTTTCTCGAGGAGCTGCCGAAGACGGCGACCGGCAAGATCCGCAAGAAGGGCTTACTGGAGCTGGTCGAGTCGTAGCGACCAGCTCCAGGTATGCCCGATGTGACGTCCCTACGGGGAGGTCTTCCACGACTGCGTCGGCTTGTTCCAGTACTCGACGAGGTTGCCGCTCTGGGTCACGTTCGGGTTGTCGAAGTCCGACTCTCCCTGCGCGTATGGCCCACCTGATCCATCCTGGCAGAGCCCGGGAACTGACGGCACGGTCGTATTGAGGTTCCGGTGCGAACGGAATTTCGCATTCACAATCGACCCTGTCGCGTTCTGGTTGCCGTCCCTGACCGCGCGGTTGCAGGCGATGTACTTGCCACCCACGATCTTCATGTTCTTCGGAGACGTGTTGCCTGCACTGGAGTAGAAGAGCCCGGCGCCGGCACCCTGGCACGTTGCGTAGCCCGCGTCATACTCGCCGAGCACGAAGCCGGCGAAGGTGATGTCGGTACCGCCGAGCGCCTGGATGCCGTCCTGGTGGCGATTCGCCTGCTTCTTGCCACAGTTCGCCTTGCCCGTGATCTGGAGGTTCCTGGCCCCTGGGGAGTGGTACGTGATCCGGATCGCGTCGTCGCCGGCGCCATAGGTCTGACCGTTGCCGCGGACATCGAGTATGAGGTCGATCGAGGACGAGTTCGAATCTCCCGTGCAGCCGTTGGACAGCTGCACGACGCCACTACCCGACGGCGGCACGTAGTTCTTCGTGAAGTTGAGGACCACCCGGACGGGGAGCTGTCCGTAGCTCGAGATCGGTGCTGAGCACACCCAGTGCTTGTCGGTGTAGGAGAGCGTACTGGCCGGCACGCATCCGGACGTATCCGTGACGACGCACGAACCGAGCGCTGCTCTCGTGCCCGCGGACGACGCCGAGGCCAGCATCGCAACCCCCGCTACGACGGCGAACGCGAGTCCGACGGGGACAGTCAGCCGTCGCAGCCGACGCTGGAGTCTCAGTCGTCGTTGAGCAGGGAAGGATGATCGCATTTGTGGTTGTCCTTTCGTTCAGACCCAAGAGGGGGGCGACTTGGTCCCACGAGAAGGGTGGGCTGGGCAGATCAGCGATCCGGCCCTCGCTGACGGCAATTACGGGTAAATCGGGTGATTCCTCCCCTGAGAGGACGACGTTGCCGATGCTCACGCTTCGCGCAGCCGCCCTCATCGGCGTGGCACGTTAGCAGGGTGTTCGGTGGGCGCAACCCAGCATCCACGGGCCCCTTCGCGGAAACCGCGGCCTCAGCAGGGAAAAGTGACGCTGGGTAATTTCTAGGTAAATCGTCCTAGGTAAATCGCCCTAATTGACACAAGCGCGCGGCCGCTTACCAGCGAACGCGTTCACAGATTGCGGCGGCCGAGCTACAGCCGCGAGGACCGGCTACTCAGGTGGTGGGCAGTAGCGCCAGCGAGAACTCGATGTGACCCGTCGCCGCTGCGAGCGAGAACGTCCCGAAGTCGAAGAGCTGCGGCAACGCAACGGCTACGCCGTTGATGCCGAGCGCGCCGTCGGTGCCGAGTGCCGTCGTTTCCTCGGCCGTCTCTTCCGGAACCGCCCCGTGGGAGAAGTCCCCCAGCGGGTGATCGTTGCCCTCCGCCACGAGCACGACCGCGCGCCTGTTCGAGCCAAGCGTGGTGATGTCGGCCGGATTCACCACCGCCGAGTTACCGAGCCCGCTCTGGGCAGCCGCTTCGTAGGGGGTGCCCGACGTGGCGACCCCGACGTAGCGGTACATCCGTCCCATGAGCAGCGCCGTCCCGGCCGCTTTGGTGACGGTGAGCGTGCCCGTTTCGGAGCCCGTTGCGCGCTTCCAGAACCACTCCGCACGGAGGGTGTAGTTCTGTTGGCGGGCGTCGCCCGCGGCGAAGCCGGCCGGGGGGTTGACGTCGTTGGCGTCTCTCGTCAGCACGAGCAGCACCAACACGTCGTTCTCGGCGATCCCCGACGGGTACGGAACTTCGATCGACGTACCGAGCGCCGTCGCCGCAGCTCCAGCCGAGCCGAACGCAGGAGGGCTCCCCGGCGGTGGCTCCGTGACAGTGAATGAGTCAGCGCTCGTGCCGGTTCCTCCGGGCGTCGTGACCGCAATCGGGCCGGTCGTCGCCGCGGCGGGCACCGTGGCGCTGATCTGGCTGTCCGAGTCGACGACGTAGGACGCGCTCGCCCCGCCGAAGGTGACCGACGTGGCGCCGGTGAAGGCGGAGCCGGTGACGGTAACGAGCGTTCCTGCTGCGCCGCTGGTGGGCATGAAGCTCGTGACCGTGGGCGGTGGTGGGGGCGCCGTGACCGTGAAGGAATCCACGCTCACGCCTGTCCCGCTCGGCGTCGTCACCGCAATCGGGCCGGTGGTCGCTGCAGCCGGCACCGTGGCGCTGATCTGGCTACCCGAGTCGACGACGTAGGACGCGCTCGCCCCGCCGAAGGTGACCGACGTGGCGCCGGTGAAGGCGGAGCCGGTGACGGTGACGAGCGTTCCGGCTGAACCGCTGGTCGGCGCGAAGCTCGTGATCGCGGGTGGCGGCGGCACGGTGAATGATCCCGCGCTGGTGCCGGTCCCTCTCGATGTCGTGACCGCAATCGGGCCGGTCGTCGCCGCGGCGGGCACCGTGGCGCTGATCTGGCTGTCCGAGTCGACGACGTAGGACGCGCTCGCCCCGCCGAAGGTGACCGACGTGGCGCCGGTGAAGGCGGAGCCGGTGACGGTAACGAGCGTTCCTACTGCGCCGCTGGTGGGCATGAAGCTCGTGACCGTGGGCGGCGCCGAGTTGTCGATCAGGTTCTCGACCCCGATTCTGTTGGTATCCAGGGCGGACTCGTAGTAGGCCGTATCTGTCCCGGGACCGCCATGCAGCTGCACGTCCGCCTCGCCATCGTTCGCCAAGAGTAGGTCGTTGCCGTCGCTCGCGATGAAGGTGTCGGGCCCCGGCCCGCCGATCAACGTATCGCCGCCCCCGCCGGCGGCCAGTTCGTCAGCGCCAGACCCACCGTCGAGCAGGTCGATGCTGGCTTGTCCCTCGAGCCGGTCGTTTCCGGGTCCGCCGAGCACGACATCGGGGTCCGAGCTTCCCCTCAGCAGAACGTCGTCTCCTTCCCCCCCGTCAATATGCAGCGGCCCGAGATAGTGGAGGCCTGAGCCGTTCTGCCCGCGTCCATTGATGGAGTCGTTTCCACCCATCCCGTAGAACTCGAGCGGCATGGTCGCAGGCGATACGGTGACGTCGAGGTCACCGTCGGTATTCATGGCGATGCTGTTCTGGCCGGGCGCAAGACCGTTCTGGCCGGGCGCAAGCAGGTCTGCGCCGGCGGTACCGATGACAACTGCAGAGTCGGACAGATCGCCCAGATCGAGCGAGATCTCGATCTCGGCGATGTTGCTTTCCCCGGTGAACCCAGGCCCGAAGACTCCCCCCGACTGGTCGAGCACGATTCGCTCGGCGGAACCTGTCGCGCCTGAGATCGCGATCGAGTCGGTGTTCGTCGTGGTCGCTGCCCCGCATGCAGTCGGCACGAACCCGAACTTCAGCTGGCCGCCGACGGTGATCAGCGTGGCTGTCGAGCCGTCCGCGATTGTTGCCGTGACGGCGCGCGTCTGGGCGTTATAGATGCAGGCTTCACCCTGCGCGCTGGATGCGCTCGGAAACACCACTGTGAGCCCGATGACCGCAGCGACCACCAAGCCGCGGCACCGCGGAAAAACGTTGAACGACACCTCTCCCCTTCCTCAGCCTTCCGGCCTCTTTGTACCTTTATTCGGCCGCGGTGGCAAGGGGGACCCGGACGCCGGGCCTGGCGTCGGCTACTTCGGAGCAACATCCTCCCAGGCGTTCGTGCTGGCCTTCCAGCGCTGGCAGGTCACGTTGATCAGCTGAAGCGCCTCTGTTGCTATACACGGGTCGGACGCGGAGAAGCCTTGGCACACAGGATCACCGCCGGAGGCTACGGGCTCCACGCGTCCGGTGCGGAACGATGCCCCGTCCACGACGTTGCCGGACTGTTCTTGGCCGGCACCGAACAGCCCGTGGTTGCAGGTCACGTACCTGCCGCCGTAGACGTCGATGTCGTATTGATCGCTCCAGAAGATCGCTCCGCCGGCGCCGATGCAAGTGGCCGTGCCGGCATTCCAGTTGCCCGAGTAGCCGTTGACGATTGCGAGATTTGCGTTCGGGTGGGCGGGGTGGAACTGCCAGACGTCCTGGTGCGCGCCCGACGGGCCCAGCGGGCCGCAGTCGAACTTGCCCGTCACCTGGATGTCCCGTGGGCCGGCCGTGCGGAACTTGCCCGCTCCACCGCGCGAGCCCAGTGTTACTCCGTCCGCGTTGCTCGCGATGATCAGGTCGATCGTGTCCGGATTGGCGTCGCCGCGGCAGCCGTTGATCAGGTCAACGTGCCCTTGATCGCCGAAATCCGGAGTGCCGGTGAACGACCACACGACCTTGATGGGCAGGGGACCGTAGTCGGAGAGCGGCTTGGAGCACCGGAATTGCTCGTTCCCGAGCTGGATGACAGTGCCGTACTGGCAGTCCGACCCGCCGAGCGACCATTCGGTGCGGTTGCTGATCTTGCAGGCCGGCGCGCCTTGCGGGGCGGCGACGACTGCGGAGTTCCAGGAGCGTTCGCTTGCCGATCCGAAGCCGTTGGTCGCAGTCACGCGTAGCTGCACGCGCTTGCCGACCTCGGTCGACTTGAGCGTGTACGACTGAAGCGTTGCGGCGCCAATGTCGATGCAACTGTTGCCATCGGCTTCGCAACGTCGCCATTGGTAGCCATACGACATGGGCTGCGTGCCCGTCCAGGAGCCTGGCGAACCATTCAGCGTCTCGCCTTGACGGGCCATGCCCGCGAGGCCCGGACGCACCGTATTGGTCGGCGGCGAGATGATCGTGGCCGAGAGCCAGGAGCGCATCATCGCGCTGCCGTAATCGTTCGTAGCCGTGACCTTGATATCAACGCGCGACCCGATGTCGGCCAGCGCGAGCGTGTACGTGAGGCTCTTCGCCCCTGGAATGTCCGTGCAGTTCGCGCCCTGCGTGTCGCAACGCCGCCACTGGTACGCGTAGCTGATCGGCTGGGTCCCCGTCCAGACACCCTGCGTCGCAGTGAGCACTTCCGTGTAGCGCGCGATCCCGGAGAGTGCGGGCCGCAGGGTGTTGGCGGGCGGAGTGCCCGCGGCGAGCGCGGACGGCGTCCAGACGACGAGGCCGAGCAGTGCGACCAGCATGAGCTTGGGGAGCAACGCGGCCGGCTTCTCGCAGCGTCGCCGGCGCAATCGGGGGAGTGCCATGCCGTACCCTTCGGTTTCCGGACACCCCGACTGGTCCCCCGAATGGGACTAAGGCTATCGGGAAAGTGTCGGCTAATCAGCCGGTCGAGCCGGTGGCCCGGCGAACGACCATGAGGCTCTTCGTGAGGCCGAACCTGCGCTCGCGGTGGATTTCCCCGTCCGGGAAGAGCCTCCGCAGGTCGGAGGCAGTCAGGAGCGTGGTTTCGTGCCATTCGCCCTTCTCACGAAAGCCCATCGAGACATGGCGGTTCAATGCCTTCAATACCCGCTCGGGCAGGAACTGCACGAACGGCATCTGGTAGTGCGGCTCGATCGGGAAGTATCGGTTCGGAGTCTGGACGAAGTAGCGCTCGCCGACTCGGCGGATCTCCCTGGCGAAGGCCGGCTGGAGCTCTTGCGGAACGTGCTCGATCACCGAGTTCGAAAACACGATAGGAAACGATCGATCGGGAAACGGGAGTTGCGTTCCGTCTGCGTACTGGACGGTGACGTTGTCTCGCTCGAGCCAACCACCCCCGTCCGTCCGGATGTCGACTGCGACGATGGGATTGGTCGCGTTGAACCTCTCCAGCGCGCCGCCCTCACCGGCCCCTACGTCGAGGATCCGCTCGTCGGGGCGAACGCGGCAGAGACTCACGAAGAGTTGATACCGCTCCTCGCGCCAGCGGCGGATGGTCTCGCTGCTTCTTGCCCAGGACCGCGTGTGCGCGCGCAGTCGTTCTCCAAGCTGCAGCCCCATCAGATCACGAGCCGCGTTCACGGCGGGTGACGTCCTTGCACGCCGCGTGACCCTGCGGGAGCACCGTGTTGTTCTCCTCGACCAATGACTCCGCTCGCGGCCCGATTCGCACAGCGCGGAAACGGCCGTCGCAGATCGTCGTGCCGCGTGCGCCGGAGCGGCTCGACGTCGCCACGAAGAGCGTCTGAGCGGAATTTGGCCCGAGAACACAACGGTCGCAGACCACATCGGTCGGCAGCGAGACCTTCAGGCCACCCTGGTTCACGAACAGGTTGGCGTTGCCCAGGCAGTCCACTGTGAGCTTTCTGAACGTCAGTCGGGCGCCGCCCATGGCCTGGATGCCGTCCTGGTGGTAGCTGCCTGCCACGTCGTGGCACTTGATGTACCCGGATTCGACCACGAGGTCATGCGCCACCGTTCCGCGGTTCTGCACCTTGATCCCGTCGGCCGTCCATGTGTCGATCTCGACCCGCCCGATTCGGCCCGAGCAGTCCTGGTCGAGCCGAATCGCGTCTTCGACGGTACTCGGCATGGTCACCTTGACGAGATCGATGTCGACTGGGCCCTTGCACACGAAGGGTTGGTCGTGGAGGACGAGCGAGTCCGTCGGCGAAGGCGGGGGAGCCGGCTTCGTTGGCCTCGACACCAACTCGCAGTTCCGCCAGATGCGGTCGCTGTGATCGGCGACGACACTGTCCTTGCCAACGCCGCAGTCGACTCGGTCGGCCTGACCGTCTCTGGTGAGGACGCGGTCATCGCCGCGACCCCCGGCGAGGACATCCAGGCCCTTTCCACCGACGATGGTGTCGTTTCCGCCGAAGCCGTTGATGAAGTCACCGCCTCCGTAGCCGTAGATGCGGTCGGCTACGGAGGTGCCTCTGAGGACGTCGCGGGCCTCGGTACCCTTGATCACGCGACCGGCCGACTCGCCGCCGATGCTCACGGCTCCGCCGACAGCGATGAAAACGGACGCGCCCACAAGCACGGCGAGTCCAAGCCAGCGCCTCGGCCCTTTGATTCGGTGTGTTTTCGGCACTCCCCTTACCGTCTCTGACGGTAGCAGAGCGGTATGGGGCGTCTAGGAGTGTCTGGCGGAGTTCGCCGCTCACGCCTGGAAGTAGACAGCACAGTGCGCGCGTCTAGACTGTGAACGAGTCGGGTCAGTACCAGAGCTGACCGAGTCGCCCGGGACGAGCAGACGCCAAATTTGAGGCAAGGGAGAGAATGAAACGGTCACCACGCCGCATGTGTCGGTCAGGTCGGCACCGTCGGCCTTTGAAGGTCATCCTCGCGGCGACGGGCGCCTGCGCCCTAGCTCTCGCCGGCTTCGCCCTTGCCGCGCAGGTGGCGGTCCAACTCGGCGCGGAAGGCCCCCAGCCGGCCACCGTGACCGTGAACTGGGGTGACACCGTCGCGTTCGCGAATGCGGACACAGAGGCACACGCCATCGTGATTCCCGCCGCCACCGTAAAGAGCCCCGACATCCCGCCGGGCGGCACGTTCCTCCACGTGTTCGACAAGAAGAAGGGCGCGTACACCTACACCCAGACGGGTACGAGGCCACGCCATGGCCGGGTCCTGGTGGAGCTCCGGGGGGAGGTGAGCCTCACGGCAAAGCCGGCGAAAGCGGTGTTCGGGCAGCCCGTCATACTCACCGGGAAGTCCCCGTATCCGAACTCGCCGGTGGTCATCTCACAGCGCCCCATCGGAGGCCAGAGCGAGTCGCAACTGGTGGCCGTCACGGCCGGGAACGACGGTACGTTCACGACAAGCTTTCGCGCCAAGCAGGGCAGCAGGATCCGGGCGAGCGCCGCAGCCAGACAGCTCCGGTCCCATTACCTGACCGTGGCTGTCGCACCGAGCCTCGCAATCGCCGTGGCGCCCGCGACACAGAAGGCCGGGCGCACAGTGAGCGTAAAGGGTCGGCTCGCGCCCGCCGACGCAGCGAGCAAAGTGCATCTGGACCGGTACAACGCCGAGCGCAAGGAGTGGGATCGCGTGAGCACGAAGCCGTTCTCGCGTTCCGGCGCGGTGACGTTCCGCTGGACAACGGAGAAAGGCCGATCGCTCCTACGGCTTCGGGTTACCCGGTCAGGCCTCAAGGCGGGTTACGTGCCGACCGCCAGCCGCTCTGTGGCCGTCAGAGGCGTGACCGTGGCTGTCGTACCGCGCCTCGCCATCGCCGTCACACCGACGACACAGAAGGTCGGGCGCTCCGTGAGCGTGACCGGTCGGCTCACTCCCGCCGATGCCGCGAAAAAAGTGCAGCTCGAGCGGTACAACGCCCAGCGTAAGGCGTGGGATCGCGTGAGAACGAGGCCGGTCCCGCACTCCGGCGCGGTGGCGTTCCGCTGGAAGCCAGAGAAGGGGCTATCGCTTCTGCGACTCCGGATCACGGGGGGAGACCTCCAGCCGGGCTACGTGCCCACCGCCAGTCGCTCGGTGGCCGTCAGAGGCGTTCCATCTTTGTCCTGACAGGGGACGCTCCGTGAGCCCCGAGCTCACGATCATCATCGTCACGTACCGGTGCGCCGATCAGGCCCGCGCGTGCCTCGCGTCCATCTCCGCGGCCACAGGGGACGTAGATGTCGAGACCGTCGTCCTCGACAATGCCTCGAACGACGGGACCGTGGAGATGGTTCGCGCGGAGTTCCCGCAAGTTCGGCTGCTCGCCCTGGATGAGAACGTCGGTTTCGCCGCAGGCGTAAACCGAGCAGCCGATGTCGCCCAAGGCGAGTACCTGCTCCTGCTCAATCCAGACACGGTTGTTCATCCAGGCGCAGTCGAGCGACTCGTGGCGTTTGCGCGGAGCCACCCGGAGCACGGCATCTACGGCGGGAGGACGCTCAACCCCGACGGGAGCATCAATCCTGGTTCCTGCTGGGGACGGCCGACGGTGTGGAGCCTCGTCTGCTTTGCGTCCATGCTGTCGGCGGCTTTCAAGCGGTCACGGCTCTTCGACCCCGAGTCACTCGGACACTGGGAGCGCGACACCGTCCGCGAAGTGGACATCGTCACCGGTTGTCTGCTCCTGGTACCACGGTCCCTCTGGAACGAGCTCGGCGGATTCGACCCCCGCTTCTTCATGTACGGCGAGGACGCGGATCTCGCACTACGGGCGGCAAAGGCCGGGTTCCGACCGGCAATCACACCGGACTCCGTGATTACACACGAGGTCGGCGCGTCTTCGAGGGTCCGCTCGGACAAGATGATCCTGCTCTTCCAGAGCAAGGCAACCCTCGTCCGAAAACACTGGAACGCAGCCGAACGGCCGGTCGGCCTCGGGCTGCTCTGGCTCGGCATCGGGTTGCGTGCGCTCTTCGCCGGGGTGAGACCAGACCGCGGAAGCCGCTCGGAGTGGACTCTGGTCTGGCAGGCTCGACGGCGCTGGTTCGCCGGCTATCCGGCGGTGGCCGGTAGCGAGCCCGCGCACCGCACCGAGCGCTGAGCGAGCAACTGCCTCGACGACATCAGAGGGGTTTCGGAACGGAACCGCGGGCGAGCACCATCGCCCGCAGCCCGAGGGCCGCGACGATGAAGAAGATCAAGGTCACCTGGACGAATGAAAACGCATCGAAGAACGCCAGCCCGGCCCCATAACCGCCGCAGGCGATCGCACACGCGGCCAGTAGATTCCCGTCGTCTCCTGCGAGCCGCTTGGAGCGCCGGCCGAGCCGAATGACACTTCCCCACACGAACCAAACTGCGCCGATGAAGCCAACCAGGCCGAGCGAGACGAGTGTTCGCAGGTACTGGTTGTCGAAGATTATGGCGGCCGTCGACGCCCCGGCGCGGGTCGGAGCTACGAGTGGCACTCCTGACGTGGCGACCTCCTCGGTGCCTACTCCGAGGCCGACGAGCGGTGACCGCGACCAGAGGTCGAGCCCCGGCTCGATGTCGTCCAGCCGCCCGGAGCCAGGCTGGCCGGCCCGGCCTTGCACGGACTCGATGAGCGGTCTGCCGCCTCCGATGCCGAACGAATGACTTAGTCCGCCGAGCGCGCCGGGGGCCGCTACGTGCGCGACGATCGGGAGGACGAGTAGCACCGGCAGCAATCGCGGCAGGATGCTCGGCCGCACCCAAAGCGTCACGATCAACATCGTCACACCCATAGCGACTGCCGTGCGAGAGATCGTGGCGAGCGCACCGATCATCAGAATTCCAGCTACAACGACCCAGAAGCCAACCTTCACGCGCGTAACGGCCTTCTGGGCGAGGTACATCGCGAGAGGCACGACCATGATCAGCACCGCACCGAGTGCGATCGGGTGCTGGGCGGATGCATGTACCCGCAACCGTCCGCCTCGCACCGCGAGGATCTCGCGCTCGTTACGGGCGAATGGGAACCAACTGTCGAGGCGGTCGAAGAGATTGGTGTGCGTTCGGCCCTCGTAAAGGGCCGCAAGCGAAACGACGGCGGCGCAGATGACGATGCCGGCGAGCATCTTGTCGACGTCCCGGACGCTGTCGATGGTCGAGGCTACGAGCACGAAGACGACGATGAAGCTGAGAAAGAACGACAGTGACTTGAGTGCCTGGCTTTCGCTGCCGGGCACGTTCGTGCCCTGCGTATTGACGATCTGTGACGTGAGAGCGGCGATGGCGAGGAGGAAGAGGGGCATGCCTGCGCCGACCGTGTCGACCTGACGCCCTGTCACGATCGACGATGTCACGAAGCCGACCACCATCAAGAGGATCAGGACGCGGTAGAGCTCGAACTCGAACGGAAGGTTGACCGGAAGGCTGTAGAGCTTGATCGGGACGAACCAGACAACTGCGATGAACAGCAGGATCGCGTTGGGCCAGGTCACGATGGAGCGCGTCGCCTCGCCGAGGGCAAGCGCACACGAGACGAGGAACGCGATCGCTCCTGCGAGTGCCGCGTCACTACCCGCCGCGACGCCCACACCGAGAGCGAGCGTCCCGACACCGACAATTGCGAGCGGGACGAACCGTGGTCGCTCGACAGACGGGCTGTACACCGAGGCTCGCTAGCGTGTCTCGGACGGCCGCACGGCCGTAGGGACGAGCACGCGGTCGAGCAGGAGGGCAAGCAGCCCGAATCCAGCCAGCACCGCCAGCGCGGTCAGGACGGGGATCGCGAACGACGGGCCTCCGCTCGAGACAGCACTGGTCGGCACTCGAATCTCCTGGATGAGGATTCGTTCTTTCGGCTTGACCTTCGTCTGATCCTGCTCGAGCTGGATCCACCGTTTGAACGCCTTCCACGTGGAGTTCGCAAGCGCCACGGCCTTCTCGTCGCTCACGGACGTGGCAAAGATGTCGATTGCGGGGAGCTGGGACCTGCGTCTGTCCACCGAGGAAACCGCCCTAGCGGTGACGTTGCCCGCTATCGGCCCGAACATCTCGGTACGAAGCGCCCGTACTTGATCCGACTCGATCAGAATGGGATAAAGGTCAGCCGCCTGGAGCAGGGGCCTAACGTCGGGCGGCTGCCGGACGACGATCGTGCTGTCCGGTCCCTCGGCCGTGCGCGGAAGACTCACGCGGATGTACTCACCGTCCGGGCTCGTAACCAACAACTGTGCATTGGCCGTATACACAGGCTTTTCGCGCGCCGTGAACCCCGGAATCTCGTACGCCATGAACGCCGCCACCGCGACCGCGGCGATAACGCCGATGACGATGACCCACCACTGCCGGAGCAGCGCAGCACTGTAAGAGTTCACCTTGCCGAGCCCCCCACGCGAGACCTTGCTATCAACGGCGCGTTCGCGCAGTTGCCTGTGCGAGCCGAGACTCGGCCCGTTCGATCAGCACTCACACCTCTCCCCTCGGTAAACCGTCATTTGCTACGTCCTACAAGTTATAGGCGTCGATGGACAGGATCGCCACCCCACCCGCGGGCCCCCCCGCGACCCATGAGAGTAGCCGACTGGCCGACCGTTCGCCTAGGTTGGGAGGATCTCGCGCATCCGCTCGGCCTGCCTTCTAGTCGTGAAGTACTCCGTTACGGCCGTCCGGCCGGCCACGCCGAGGTCGCGCGCGCGATCGGGGTCGGCCAGCAAGTCACCCACGGCGGTCGCCAGAGCGTCGGCATCGCCAGGCTGAACCACCACCCCTGTCTCGCCGTCACGAACGTACTCCCGCAGGCCGGGCGTATCAGTGACCACGACCGCGCGCGAGCAGGCCATCGCCTCGAGCAGCACGCTCATTCCCGAGACATGCAGGTTCGGCTTGAGGGCGAGCGCAACCACGGAGGCTCGGGAGTACGCGTCGCGCATCTCGGGATGGGTCAGAGAGTGATGCCTCAGGCCGAGCTCCCGAGGCAGGTCGATGGGATGATGGCTCACAAGCTCAACACGTAGCGCCGGGCGCCGGGTTTGTAGGCGGCTCATGGCTTCGATCAGGAGGGCGTGGTCTCGGTGCCGATCGTTTCCGGCCGCTACGACAAGGTCTGGCTCGCGTTCACGGACGTCGCGCCAGAACTCGGCGTCGATTCCGAAGTGCAGTAGGTGTAGCCGCGTGCGATCGACTCCCCAGTCGCGCGCAAGGACGCTCAGCTGTGCAGGCGACAATGCCCAGACGGCTGCCGACCGACGAAGCGCACGCAGGGCCAGGTAGCGGCCGCGGCGACCCGTGGGAGCGTCCGGCTCGGTGAGCCAGATGATCCCCGTAACTGCCCTGGGCTCGCCGGGGAGTGAGCCTCGGAGAGACGCAGGCACACCCGTTCGCTCATCCCAGCACAGGGCGACGTCGCAGTCGCGGCGCTCGCGGCTGAGGGCAGCCTGGACGAACTCGAAGCCGCCGGTCAGGCGCCGCGACGGGCGTTCCAAGAGCCGGAGCGGCTCCGGGGCCGCGGGCCTCGCGACCAGATCGTAGCCCTGTCCTGTGAGGTGATCGAGCCCGTACGGAAGGTGGTCGGGCACTAGGCCGGAGGCGTGGCGCCGCCGCCAGGCGGCAGGGTCGATCGTGTGCGTGTACTCGATATGAAGTCGCACGCGGGCGCTACTCGAGGTAACCGAGATTGCGCAGTCGGCCCTCGACCTCGTCGAGGTCTTCCAGTGCGTAGTTCTGCACGCCACCGACCGTGATCGCACCCGTCTCGGCGAACTCCTGCGGGCGGGCATCGAGAAAAGCCGGGTCGATGATCTCTTCGAGAACCCGCCCTTCGATGTCGACTGGCACCGCCTCCCCGAGCAGATAGAGGATCGTCGGGGCGATGTCCTGAATGTTTGCGGAGGCGATCTCGATCTGCGCGGCCGCGGGTCCCGTGAATGCCACGACTCCCTCGTGCCGGTGGGTGGCGACGTAGTTCTCGTTGCCCGACTCCGCCATCTTGATCGTGTCCCACATGTTCGGCGTCTTCTTCATGAGGTTGCCCTTGCCGGCCCAGGCGTACTCGTCGAACTCGAAGATCAGATCGGGGATCTTCTCCAGTTGCGGTCCTTCGAAGAGGTCCTCCCGCCGGTGGACGGCCGAGAGGAGCGGATCCCCGGTCTCGGGGTCCACGAGCTCGAGCGCAGCCGCCACGATCTCGTCTCGTAGCCGGTCGTACTGCTCCCCGGGCTCCACGACCCCGAACTTCTCACGGCCGCGAAGGTTGACCACGACGTTGCCCATGTTCCCGTAGGCGAACGCGCGGGTCTTGTGGAAGTCGACTGCGACGAACTCCTTCAGCTCATGGACGCGATCGCGCAGCTTCGGCGCACGCTGCTTCGCGAAGTTGCGCAGCCCTTTCGGAAGCTTTCGGCGCTGCTCCAGCAGCCGATAGAGCGTGTACCGAGGGAGCTCGCGGCCCCGGACGCCCGAGTCGGCGTAGGTGAGCCAGCCGTGCTCTGCGAGCCACGCGTTGATGTTGACGGCGCCCTTCATCTTTCCGGCTCCATGGTCGGAGACGATCATGAGATTCTCGTCGGGCCGAAGAGCCCCCTTCAATTCGCCGACCGCCTCGTCGAGCAGCCGATAGACGGCGGCAACCCGGCTCTCGAGCCCTTGTTCTTCCCACTCCAGCCAGCCGTAGTGCTGCATGTGATCGGCGGCCATGAAGACGACGAGCAGGAGGTCCGGGTCGAAGCGCTCCCTCAGCCACAGGCAGGCATCGACCTTCTGCTCGATCGCGGTCCGCATTCGTCCGAGGTCGATGTGCCCCTCGTCGTTCAGCGGCAGCCCATGGTCGAACTCGAGCTTGCCGAAACGCGCCTCGAGCTCTGAGATGAGCGATGCCGGATGCGTCATGCCCTGCTGGCGGGCGGCTGCGTCGAGACCTGCCATGAAGAAGCCGTTCACTTCGGCGGCAGGCCACGTGAAAGGCACGTTGACGATCCCCACGCGGCGGTTTGCGGCAGTCAGGTAGTCCCAGACGGCCGGGGCTCGCCGGTAGCTTCCGTTCACCATGCGGAGGCGGTAGCCGGTCTCGTCGCGCTCGCAGAAGTCCCACATTCCGTGTCGACCGGCATTGACGCCCGTGAGCATCGTCGTCCACGCCTGGGTGGTCAGCGGATGCGTGGTCGAGCGCAGCACCCCCCGACTGCCGGAGCCGAAGATCTCGGCGAGGTTGGGGAGCTCCCCTGCTTCGATCATCGGATCGATGACGTCGAACGTGGCCGAGTCCAGCCCAACGACGGTCAGTCTCGAATTCGGCACTCTCCCCCCTCCCTCATCCTAAGCCCTCGGGCTTGGCTCACATATACATTCAGCCGGGCGCAAAGTGAAGAGTCCCGACGCAGATGTGCGAGAAGCTCCGCCCCGAGGCGTGCTTCTGCTGATCATTGACTGCCTGCGGGCGGATCGTGCGTTCGCCCAGGCCGAGCTCACGCCGAGCGGCTTCCTCGGCTCACTCTCACGGCGAGGCCGCGTGTTCACGAACGCGGTCACCGTCACGCCGACGACGACGCCGGCTGTGGCGAGCATGCTCACTGGGCTCTATCCATTCGAACACGGCCTCCGCGGTCTCCTTGGCTTCTCTCTTCCAGACGACATCCCGACGATAGCGGGTGCGCTACGGGACGTCGGCTACTGGACCGAGGCGGACGTTACCGGTCCGCTGGCTCCTCAGTTGAAGCTGTTCCGAGATTTCGACGACTTCCGGTTGGCCGACAGGAAGGAGGCGACGATCCACGGGCCACGTGGACTCGCGCTTTCGAGCCGCGTCAACGCGCACCAGGCGGCCGACCGCCCCTGGTTCTCCGTCTTCCACGTGTGGGATCTCCACGAGCCCCGGCAGGTACCACGCGGATTCCACGGCCCCGAGCTCAGCCGAACGGTCTACGATCGCGCTCTCGCCGCCGTCGACGCGCGGCTCGCGGAGCTGCTTCCCGAGAAGTCACTCGACGGCGTGTGCGTGTGCCTCGTCGGCGATCACGGTGAGAACCTCCGGTTGGAGCCTCGGGGCAAGATCGGCAGGGGCCTGGCCTCCCTCCTCTGGTGGAAACCGACGAGGTGGGCGGCCCAACCCGTTGCTCGGCGTCTGATCGCCCATGGAGCCCGTAGCTCGTCGAAGCGCGTCCTCCGGCTCGCCCCACGAGCGCTGATCACTCACGGCCACCACCTCTTCGAGCCGCTCCTACGCGTCCCGTACATGTTGGCAGGACCGGGAATCGCAAGCGGCTCCTCGGATGCGCTCGTCACACACACCGACCTCGCGCCGACGATCGCAGCGCTTGCCGGCACGTGGTTTCCGGGCGGCATGGGAGCAGTCGGGCTCCCGATCGAGGGTGGAGGTGATCCAGAGCGTCGTGTCGTGCTCGAGACCGCATGGGTCACGGCCTTGCAGGGAGTGCCACAGATGGGGCTGCGGACCCCCAGTTGGAAGTACATGGAGGTCGTCGGAGGGTCTGCCCCTGCACTCTTCGATCTGAGAAACGACGCCGCTGAGCGCCACAACGTTGTCGCCGACCAGCCTGAGCTGGCGCAAGCGTTCCAGGACGAGCTCCAGGCGATGGTTGCCGACGCGCGGCTCGGAGAGCGCATGCCGGACGAGGAGGCGGCACTCGTGGAAGGGCGGCTCAAGGATCTCGGCTACCTGGAGTAGAACGTTTCGAAAGCGATGACTCGCCACGCGGATCAAGTGGATTGCCTCCTCGTCTGCTCGACGGGTGGACACCTGGTCCAGCTGCTTGCGCTCCGCGAGGTATGGGAGGTCGGCTCGCGCTCATGGGTCACATTCGACAAGAGCGACGCGCGGACGCTGCTCCGTGACGAGGCTGTCATCTACGCCTTCGGCCCCACGAATAGAACGTTCGGGCTGGTCGCGGTGCGCAACACCGTCCGAAACCTGCTCCTCGCCTGGCGGGCGATCGGCCGGCTGCGGCCGCGCGTCGTGCTGACGACGGGAGCCGGAGTGGCCGTCCCCTTCGCGTGGGTCGGCCGGCTCCGGGGGGCCCGGGTCGTCTACGTCGAGAGCCTTACGCGCATCGACCGGCCCTCGCTGAGCTGCAGGCTGATAGCTCCGGTCGCCGACCGTGTCTACGGCCAATGGCCGGAGTTCGCTGCGAGCGTGCGCAAGGCGCGCTACGCAGGAAGCGTGTTCTCCCACAAATGATCTTCGTTACCGTGGGGACGAACGAGGCGCGCTTCGACCGCCTGTTGAACGCCTTCGACTCGGACCCACCCGACGAAGCGCTTGTCGTCCAGCACGGGCCATCACCAGTCCGGCCCCAGGGCGCCACCTGTGTCGACTATCTGCCGTACGACGAGCTTGCCGCCACCGTTCGCCGCGCGCGCGTCGTCGTCACGCACGCCGGCGTCGGATCGATCGTGACCGCCGTTGCCAACGGCAAGCGTCCGATCGTGGTTCCCCGGCTGCGCCGGTTCGGGGAAGCCGTCGACGACCACCAGCTGCAGCTGGGCCTTCGGCTGAACGAGACGGGTCTCGTCACACTGGTCGAGCGTCCCGAGGATCTTCGCGCCGCGCTCGGCGCGGCCGAAGATGACACCGGCGCGGTCGAGCTGGAGCCCGACCGCCGGCTCGTGACCGAGCTACGCGACTTCGTGACTGCGCACTCGCGCCGCTAGCCCGCCGGCACCGGCTCTGAGCCGCTACCGCTCGTGACCGCGCCGCCGGCTGTGAGCCGGGGCAGAATGCTCTGCCCGCGCATCGCCTGCGGCACATCGATGCCGAGAACCTCGAGCACCGTGGGCGCGACGTCAAGGAGATGAGCGTCCACGCGGCCGACGGCGGGGATCCCGGGGCCGGCGAGGATGAACAGCCCGTCCTGAGCGTGGTTGGCGTCATCCGGCCCTGTGTCGTTCTCGAAGGTGTGCACGCCGTCTTCGCCGCCGATCGTGCCCACGGAGCGCCAATAGAGATCTCCGAAGTGCACGATCAGGTCGGGCGCGATGCCGGTGACCTCCGGGTAGACGTCCTGCGGCTTGAAGACCTTGGTGCCGATGGGTCGGCCGTGCTCGTCGGGAATCGCCGCCAGCCGCTCCGCCAGGTCGTCGCGAACGCGCTCGTAGTCGCTCGGCTCGACGATCCCCTGAGGTTCGCGGTCCTTGACGTTCATGAAGATGCGCGCGTAGTAGCCACCCTCCCCCCAGGCGACGGTTCGAGACCAGTCGATCCCGACGTCGTCGAGCTTCGCGACACCGTTTGGCTCCGCCAGCGTCGCGAGGAGCCCCGCGCGGCGAAGCCACTCGTTGACCCGGATTCCCCCGTCCATGCGCTTCGCGCCGTGGTCGGAGACGACGAGCACGACGGTGTCCTCGTCGGCGTGTTCGAGCAGCCGGGCGATGAGCCCGTCGACATGCCGGTGGTACGCGAGGATCGCATCCTCGTACGGGTTTCCGGGCTCGTGCTTGCGGTGCTCCGGGTCCATGAACTTCCAGAAGCCGTGGTGCATCCGGTCCGGCCCCATCTCGACCATGGCGAAGAGCTTCCACGGCTTCGTTGCGAGTAGGTGCCCCGCGAGCGCGAAGCGACGGTCTGTCATCTCGTAGACCTGGCGCAGGAGGTCCTCCTTGTCGTCCGTCCGGAAGTTCGGGCAGTCGAAGAGATACTCACCGACCTCGCGCTCGATCTCCCGGCGCAGAATCGGTGGGTACGTG
The DNA here is from genome assembly GCA_963704335.1 of uncultured Actinomycetes bacterium. Taxonomy (GTDB): domain Bacteria; phylum Actinomycetota; class Thermoleophilia; order Gaiellales; family Gaiellaceae; genus PALSA-612. The sequence goes on along the minus strand of OY969889.1, from coordinate 1,654,734 downwards.
TACTGGCTCTCGAGCGACGGCGTGAGGAAGCAGCTGACGAGCACGCCGTTGAGCGGACGCGGCGGGTAGGTCCCCGGCACACCCAGCACGATCGAAGAGCCGCCGGCGCGGGTGACGAGATCCCACAGGCGTGGCTCCTTGATCGCGGCGCCGTTGGCGATGAAGAGGCCGTCGTACGAGTGGTCGGAGCGGTTGCGGAAGCCGTACACGCCGAGATCTCCCGGCGTCCGGCTGGCCATCATGCAAGACCATGCCGGGACGGTGATCGGCGGGACGACCGAGGTCAGGCGTCCCGACGACCCTTGCTCTGCGAGCCCGGACAGCGTCGGCAGCTCGTCGCGCCACCGCTCGAGCACGAGCGACGGCTCGGCGCAGTCGAGCCCGATGATCATCACCTTGGTGTCAGTCACTACGAAGTCTTTCCCCCCTCCGTTTGGAGTGTAGGTGAGACACCTACACTTGACGAGGGAGACTTCCGTCCTACGGTTATGAAGAGGGTGGGAGACGCACTGCGGCAGGGAGGCCTGGAGGACATGACGGTTGGCTGGATAACGACGGTCGAGACATGAGCGCAAAGCTGACACGCGCACTGCGCACGCTGTTCGACCCGGTGACGTACACCCAGGTCGTGCGAATCGTCCACTACTACAGCTACTCGCACGCCCAGCCGCGCAGGCGGCTCACGCTCGGCCCCAACGCGACGATCGCGCCGAACATCTCGATCAGAAATCCCGAGCGGATCACCGTCGGCGCAGGCACCAGGATCGGCGAGCGCGCGTTTCTCTGGGCCGGCGATACGAGCGGCCGCATCACCATCGGAGAGCAGTGCCGCCTCGGTCCCGAGGTGTACATCACCGCGTCGGACTACGGACTGCTACCCGACGAGCAGATCGCCCACCAGGCTCGGAACGAGCGCGACGTCGTCATCGGCAACGACGTCTGGCTCGGTGCGCGCGTCTTCGTCGCGGCCGGGGTGACGATCGGAGACGGTTGTGCCGTCAGCGCAGGCTCTGTGGTAACCCGGTCGTTGCCGCCGAACTCGGTTGCAGCCGGCTTCCCGGCCCGAGTCGTCCGCAGGCGCGAGGATTACGCGCCGGCCCCGGGCGAGGACGGCGCACCGCAAGACGCACAGGAAGCTCGGGAGTCGAAGTCGACGTCGTGAGCCTCGAGCTCGCCCTTCTCGACGCGATTTCGAAGCAGAGCACCCGGCCATGACCGACCCCTCGACCGGAGAGAGTGGACACGGCTCGCGTGTGCCTCGGCACGCCCTGAAGTGGACGTTCGTCATGAACTGGGGCAAGCGCGGCTTCGCCACCCTCTTCATGGTCCTGCTCGCCGCCATTCTCGGCCCGGAAGCCTACGGCGTCGTCACGCTCGCGCTCGTCTACATCGTCCTCATGGAACTGTTCGTCGAGCAAGGCGTCGCGACAGCCATCATCCAGCGAAAGACCCTGGACGACGCTCATCTCGACTCCGCGTTCTGGCTGAACCTCGCGTGGGCAGTGCTCTTTGCGGGCATCAGCGTCGCTCTGGCCGGCTTCTGGGCACGCGCGAACGGGACCCCCGAGCTCGAGCCGATCATCGACGTGCTCTCGATCACGATCATCCTCTGGGCGCTCACGATCGTTCAGCGGGCACAGCTCGAGCGAGCGATGCAATTCAAGAAGCTCGCCGTCCGTTCGAACGTGGCCACGCTCGTCGGCGGCATCGTAGGGGTCTCTGCGGCACTGGCCGGCGCCGGCGTCTGGGCACTCGTGGCGCAGCAACTCACGTTTACAGCTGTCTCCACGCTCCTCTTCTTTACGCTCGGTCGCTGGTCCCCGCGCTTCCGCTTCTCGCTGCGGCACGCACGCGAGCTCTTCGGCTTCTCCGTAGACGTCTTCTTCGCCAACGTCGCCGCCTTCCTGAGCAGGCGTGGCGACATCCTGTTCATGGGTCTCTTCTTCAGCCCGGTGGTCGTCGGCATCTACCGGCTCGGCGACCGTCTCGTCGACACGGTGCTCGAGCTCAGCGTCCGCCCGATCAGCGTGACCTCCTTGCCGCACTTCTCTCGACTCCAGGACGATCGCGGCGGCCTGCAGAGAAGCGTCGCTGCATACATGCGGCTGACCCTCCTCCTCGCCGTGCCCGCGATGATGGCGATGGCGGCGTGCAGCGAGAACATCCTCGCGGTGCTCGGGCCCGAGTGGAGCCCGGGCGTCAACGCGCTGAAGCTGGTTGCCATCGTCGGAATCGTCAAGGCGCTGATCGTCTTCACCGGGCCGCTCCTGTTCGCGCTCGCCAGGGCCCGGCTCCGCGCGATGATGCTCTGGGGCCAGGCCGTCCTCAGCGTCGGTTCCGTTGCGGTGGCCGGCCTAGTGCTCGACGGTCTCACGACCCAGGAACAACTCACAGGCCTGGCCGGTGTCCGCGTCCTTCTCTTCGTGCTCGTGTTCGTTCCCCTCAACGTGGCGATCGTGACCCGCCTGACCGGGCTGCGAGTCCGCGACATCGCCTCCTGGACTCCCGTCCCACTCATCTCCGGAGCCGGGGCGGTCGCGGTCGTAGCGCTCATCAATGCCACGGGCGTCCTCGACGGACTCTCGCCTCTGCTTGCCCTCGTGATCACAGGCTCGCTCGCAGTCGCGGCGGCGGTCGGAGTCCTGCTGAGCCTCAAGCGCGAGGCACGTGACGAGGCGCTTGCGCTGCTGCGCTCACGAAGACTGGCCAGGGGTGGGCAGGATCAGAATGGTCCGGACGCTGCCGCGAAACATAGGCTACGGGACCAACTACCCGCATCCCTCGATCCGTGAGCAATCAGGCAGTCCACCCAGCCCGTCCGGGCACGTCCATCCTCCCCCCGGAGCTCGCTGCACGAGGACCAAATGTCATCGGCGCGACCGGAGGCTCCGGAACACGTGTCCTCGCGCGAATGATGAAGGCGGGAGGCATGTACATCGGGCTCAAGCTCAACCGCTACGAGGACGCCCTCGAGTTCAGCTACTACTCCGACCGCTGGATCAACAAGTACCTCGTAGGTCTTCGAGAAGAACGGCAGGCCGAACTAGGGGACGAAATGGCCGCCGACCTCCGCTCGGTCGTCGCCGACCACTGCGCCGGCCTGCCGGCCGAGGCGGTCCGGTGGGGATGGAAGGAGCCCCGCAGCATCTACCTCGTGCCCTTCCTCCGGTCACAGATGCCGACGCTCCGCTTTCTGCACTTTGTGCGCGACGGGCGCGACATGGCGTTTTCCGAGAATCAGAAGCAGGTCAGGAAGCATGGGTCAGCGGCACTCGACGGTCTCATCGTCCGGCAGCTGCCGGAGCCGTCGGAGGTGCCGTTCCGGTCGATCGCGCTGTGGAGCTGGGTCAACCAGGCCGCCGCAGACTTCGGCGAGCGCGAGCTGGGCCCCGACTATCTCCGGGTGCGGTTCGAGGACCTCTGCGCCGAGCCCCACACGACTGTGGAGCGGATCTACGGATTCTTCGGCCTCGAGGGGGACGTCGACGCAGCCGCTTCCGAGGTGCAGCCTCCCAAAACCCTGGCCCGATGGCGAAAGCAGCCGAGCGAGCTCCTGGCGAGGCTCGAGCGGGAGGCCGGGCCCGCACTGCGAAGGTTCGGCTACCCCGACGCGTAGCTCTCAGCGCGCGTCCTGAGCGCAGCGAGCATGCGCACGAGCCCTTGCTCGGCGTCATCTCGGTCAGCGAACGGAGCAAGCAGGCCTTCGTAACGCTCGGCCACGAACACCCGCGTCTCGCCTTTGCGGAACGAGCGCACGCGGATCGACAACTCGCGGTCGCGCACACCGGGTAGCAGCAAACGGTCCTGCCACCGAAGCTTGTGAATCGGGTTGACGTCTTCGACGCGGACCTCTCGACTCTCGAGGTCTCCATGTCCATTCTTGAAGCGAAGGTCGAGCGTGGCGCCCTCTTCCAACATTCCGCCTGCTTTCACGATCGTCGGGTTCCAGCTCGTGTAGGCCTCGAGGTCCGTCAGCAGCCGCCAGACCTCCCGCTCGCGAGCTCTCATCGTCGTCGATGCGCGAGCGGTCTGGCTTGGCTCGTCCACCGCCGCACTGACCAGGACAGCGCCGGCCAGGACGATCACCACGAAACCTGCCGCCATCGCCAGCCGACGCAAGATCCGCCCCCGGTTCACGATGCCCTTCTCTTCGCACCGCGCAGGGCCGGTCGCTTGACGGCGTAGCGAAGAGCGCTCCAGCCGAGGGTCCACTCGGCGACGATCATCTGAGGCAACAGCCGCAGGAAGCGTGATCTCAGCTCGGGGTACGGGGCGAGCCGGCGGTAGATCGGCACCAGGCGAACGAGCGCGAAGTAGTGAATCGGGATACGCGAGAACAGCCGCTTGTGAGCCCCCTCGTGCTGAACCGGTCCAACACGCGCCAGGCCGTACACCAGGCGTTGCTGTTGACTCCGCAAATCCGCGAACGTCTCCCGGTTGTGATCGTGGACGGCGTGAAAGCGTGGGTCGAACACGAGCTCGAGACCTGCATCGATCGCATCTACGCAGAAGACTCCGTCCTCCCCTCCGTAGCTCTCGTCCCACCGCAACGGCGCCGCGCGCGGCACGGCCATGCAATACGACGACACGAACGCGGTCTTGCGCGGCTCGCCCGTCGGCAGGTACGGCGTCTCTCCCTCGAGGTGCGCCACCCAGCCCCATGAGGTCTGCGCAGAGAACGTTCGCGCGCAGCCGATGACCGCGCCGGGGAACTCGCCTAGCGCCCGTTCGAGCCCGGCGCCGAAACCCGCTGCGGGAACGGCATCGGAGTCGAGGAACAAAACGACGTCACCACTGGCCGCGTCCCACCCGCGGTTCCGGGCGCCGCCGGCCGAGCCGACCCCCGTCGAAACGACTAGTGCGCCAAGCTCTGCTGCGATGTCTGCGGTCCGGTCGGTCGAGCCATCGTCGACGACGATCACCTCGCGCAAGCTCGTCACCTGCTCCAGCAGCTCGCGAATCACCTGCGCGACGGTGCGCTCCGCGTTGAACGCGGGGATGACAACGCTCACCGACGGGGTCCCCGGGCGCGCGGTCGGCGTCATGCCCACCAGACCCTAGTCGTCGGCATTACCGGCGCAGCAGACGGCGTGCACGTCTCCGTCCTTGACGGACTAGCTGCCGAACGCTCGGCGCAACCCTGACGGGGAGCTCGAGGGCGGCGATGTCCTCCGGTGCGATGTGGAGCGCAGCCGCACGCATGTTCTCCTCGAGGTGGTCGACGGAGCGTGTACCCGGGATCGGCAGCATCAGCGGTGAGCGGTGGAGCAGCCACGCGAGCGCCAGCTGGGCAGGCGTCGCTCCGAGGCGCCGCGCCGTCCTGCGCAGCTGGCCGCGGCCGCCCGAGAGGACGCCGCCCCCCAACGGCGCCCACGGGATAAAGGTGATGGAGAGCCGCTCACACAGCTCGAGCACAGGCGCCGAGGCCCTGTCGGCGGCGTTGTAGCGGTTCTGAACCGAGACGATCGGCGTGACCGCGAGCGCGCGCTCGAGATCGGAGACCCCCACGTTGCAGACACCGATGTGCTCGATCTTCCCCTGTTCCTTGAGCTCGACGAGCGCCCCGAGCGACTCCTCGATCGGAACAACCGGATCGACGGCATGTAGTTGATATAGGCGTACGCAGTCGACGCGCAGGCGCCGCAGGCTGCCCTCGCAGGCCGAGCGCAGGTGCTCGGGCCTGCCGTTCCGGCCCCAGAGGCTTGGGCCCTGCCGAGTCAGGCCTCCCTTCGTCGCCACGACGACGTCGACATACGGATAGAGCGCCTCCGCGACGAGCTGCTCGCTCACCTCGGGGCCGTACGAGTCCGCAGTGTCGAAGAAGTCGACCCCGAGCTCACGGGCTCGTCGAATCAGCCCCAGCGCGCCGGGACGATCACGTGGGGCACCCCACGTCCCATGGCCGGTCAGCTCCATCGCCCCCAGACCGAGGCGCCTGACGGTGAGATTCCCACCGAGCGTGACCGTCTCGACGACGTGCAACGCGCACCCCGCCTGCGCGCCGCTTACGCGGGATGGGACTGGAAGACGACCGGAATCGTGCGGAGTATCAGCTTGACGTCGCTGAGCATCGACCAGCTCGTGACATACAGGTAGTCGAGCTTGACCATCTCCTCGAACGGAATCTCATCCCGGCCGAGCACCTGCCAGAGGCCCGTGATGCCCGGCTTCAGGTTGAGCCGGTGCCGCCGCCAGTCGACGACGTACTGATCCTCCTCGAGGATAAGCGGCCTCGGCCCCACGAGGCTCATCTCACCCTTGAGGACGTTGATGAGCTGAGGCAGCTCGTCGAGTGAGTGTCGGCGAAGGAAGCGGCCGACCCGCGTGACGCGAGGATCATCCGGGATCTTGAACATCCGCGGATCTCCGCCGTTTCCGTTGTGCTTGTTCAGCGCGCCGAACGTGGCCTTGCGCTCCTCCGCGTCGTCGCACATCGTGCGGAACTTGTAGATCCGAAACATTCGCTCGTTGGCTCCTCGGCGCACCTGCCGGAAGAACACGGGACCTCGCGAGTCCAGCTTGATCGCAATGGCGCACGCGACGAAGAGCGGCACGACCACGATCAGGCCGGTGAGCGCGAGTGTGAAGTCGAGTATCCGCTTGAGAAGTAGTGACGAGCGCGACAGCTTGAGCGAAGGAAGCCCGATCAGCGGCAAGCCTTCGGCGGTGTGGATTCCGAAGTTCGTGCCGATCACCTCGAACAGCCGCGGAATGATGTCGATCTTGACTCCCTGCTCGTGGAGCTGCCGGATCAATCGCAGCGTCTGTTCGTGGGAGTCGTTGCTGAAGGCGATGATCACCCGTTCGACGCGGTGAGCGGACACGATCTCGCGAAGCTCGTCCTGCGACCCGAGCACTTTGAGCCCGCCGTCCCCGTTGCCGTACTTCGGGTCGGCGTCGACGAAGCCGAGCACGTTGAGGCCGTACTCGGGGTGCTTGGCGAGCTTGCTGGCGACGAGCTGACCGACACTCCCCGCCCCGACGATGACCGTGTTCTGGAGATAGACGTCGGTACGTCTGCAGGCGGCGCGCGCCAGCACGCGCGCGGTCGTGACCAGGACGATCGCAGCGATCCAGAAGGCGATCAGTCTCTGAACGCTCGGGTGGGCGATACCGACCACCTGTCCAGCGAGGAAGACAAACCAACTGCCCACGGTGACGAGGTGGAAGACGCCGACCAGGTCGTCCGCGCTCGAGTGATCCGTTCGCTCGTCGTCGTTTCGGTAGAGGCCGTAGAGGTTGGCGACCACGATCCAGGCGGGCAATGTGACGAGGAAGAACAAACCCTCGGCAACGTTCCCGACGGTGTTGTCAACCAATCCGCCACCCGGGAAGAAGAGCGTCGAGAACGCGAAGGCGAGCGTCAGGCCAACGACGTCGGCCAGGGCGAGCGCGCGGCGCACGAGCCAGCCGCGGCCGCCCCGCCCCAAGGGTTGCTGCTGTACGCGCGCCGATTCCTCGACCGCGACGAGCATGTCGGCGGGCCCGTCGAGCACGCGCTCAACGGTGCTCACAGATGCCCTCCAAGAGCTTGTGGTACTGCCGCAACCGCCATGTACTCTCCCCAATGCGAGCGGCCTAAGGCCGCCTGGATACTCTCCCGCCGAGGACCGTAGCGGGACTGTCGCAAAAACACAAGTCCAATTTCCCTGCTTGCGCTGCCCTTTGCTCGTCGTGGCCCTACAGAAGTCGCTGCCCGAGCCAGAATCCCGCACTGACCGCGCCTACAATCGGGCGTGGCCTCAACCGACTACGAGGCGGTCCCGGCTGTCGCCGGTGACGTCGAGACCTCGTCCCAGAGCACGCTCGTCATGAAGTTCGGCGGTACCTCGGTCGCCGACACCCAGCGGCTCAAGGCGGTCGCCAAACGGATCGTCGCAGCCCGCGAACAAGGCGAGCGCGTCGTTGCCGTGCTGTCGGCCATGGGCGATTCGACCGACGACCTCGTCGCCCTCGCCTTCGAGATGTCCTCGCGACCGACGCCGCGCGAGCTCGACATGCTGATCTCGGTCGGCGAGCGCATCTCATGCGCGCTCGCGGCGATGGCCATCCACGACCTCGGGCACGAGGCGATCTCGCTCACCGGCTCACAGGCAGGCATCGTCACCGACACGACGCACGGTAAGGCGAAGATCGTGGACGTGCGCGCGAAGCGCATCCACGACGCGCTCGACGCCGGCCGCGTCGTGCTCGTCGCCGGCTTCCAGGGCGTCTCCACCGACCTCGACATCACCACGCTCGGCCGCGGCGGCTCGGACACGACAGCGGTCGCGCTCGCGGCCGCCCTCGGCGCCGAGGTCTGCGAGATCTACACGGACGTCGACGGCGTCTTTACCGCGGATCCGCGCATCGTCTCGGAAGCGCGCAAGCTGCACGCAGTCAGCTACGAGGAGATGCTCGAGCTGGCGGCGTCAGGCGCTAAGGTCCTGCAGCTGCGGTCGGTCGAGTTCGCGCGCAACCACGGCGTCGTGCTGCACGTGCGATCGAGCTTCAGCCCGGCGGCCGGCACCTGGGTGATCGAGGAGGACGAACGGATGCTGGAGAAGGCGATGATCTCGGGTGTCACGCACACGCTCGAGGAGACGCTGTACTGGGTCGACGACATCTCGGCGTCGCGCCTTTTCACGGCACTGGCCGGGGGTGGCGTCAACGTCGACACGATCGTGCAGACGAGCGAGGCGGAGATCGTCTTCTCCGCTCCCACGGACGATGGCCAGGCGGTTGCGGAGGCTCTCGAGGGTCTCGGGGTCACCTGGCGCACTCGGGAGGACCTCGGCAAGGTCAGCCTGATCGGCGCGGGAATGAAAAGCCATCCGGGAGTGGCGGCGAAGATGTTCTCGGTGTTGAACGACGAGAGCATCGAGCCACAGATCGTGACCACGTCGCCGATCAAGGTTGCCTGCCACGTCCCGCGCGAGGACGTCGAGCGTGCCGTGCGGGCGTTGCACCACGCGTTCGAGCTGCACCGGCCCGAAGCGGAGCGTCCGCATGCCGGGTAGCCGGGCACGCATCGGGATCGTCGGCGCCACCGGCGCCGTGGGCGGTGTGTTGCTCGAAATTCTCAGACAGCGCAGGTACGACGACGTCAAGCTCTTCGCATCTGCGCGGTCAGCCGGCCGCGAGCTCGACGGCCGGATCGTCGAGGAGGCGACGCCGGAGACACTGTCGGCCGGCGACGCCGATGTCTTCTTCTTCGCCATCGGCGCCTCGGCGAGCCGCGAGCTCGCTCCACATGCCGTCCGCGGCGGCGCTGTCGTCCTCGACAAGTCGTCCGCCTGGCGGATGGAGCCCGATGTCCCGCTCGTCGTACCGGAGGTGAACGGCGCACGGGCGCTCGAGCACAAGGGCATCATCGCCGTCCCGAACTGCTCGACGATTCCTCTCACGGTCGTGCTCAAGCCGCTTCACGACGAAGCCGGGCTCGCCAGCGTGCGCGTCGCCACGTATCAGTCGGCGTCGGGGGCGGGACTCCAGCGCATGGAGGAGCTTCGTGGGCAGACGGCTGCAGAGCACGACCTCGGCATGGACTGGGATTTCGACGGCGAGGAGTTCGACGAGGAAACCAAGATCCGCGAGGAGACACGAAAGATCATGGAGCTTCCCGACCTGCCGGTCAGCGCGACGTGCGTGCGCGTCCCGGTGCTCGTCGGCCACTCCGAGGCCGTGTGGGTCGAGACGCAGCAGCCGCTCTCCGCCGAGCGCGCCCGCGAGCTGCTCGAAGCTGCGCCGGGCGTGCGCCTGGAGGAGTTCCCCACGCCCGGAAAGGCGGCGGGCCAGGACGACGTGCTCGTCGGCCGCATCCGCCCCGACCGAGCGGGCGAGGGGCTCTCGCTGTTCCTCGTCGGCGACAACCTGCGCAAGGGCGCGGCGCTCAACGCGGTCCAGATCGCCGAGCTCGTGCTCGCCGAAGCGTCTCTGGCGGCCTAGGGCCGCGGCACGGGAACGGGCTTCGCCGGCGCGAAGACCTCGCGCAGCCGGGCCAGCACCGACGCACGATCACCGGCGAGCACTGGTTGCAACCCGCCGAACTCCAGCCGAACGAGCTCCACGCGGCCGGCGCTGCGCAGCGTGCGAAAGCCGAGGTCGGCCAGGAAATCGCGCGGGAAGACCGTGCGGTGGACGAGGAAGCGCTCGTACAGCGTCTCCCCTTCGCGATACGTATACGAGAAGGTCTCCAGCGCCGCCGCCCCACGGTCTCGCGCATCTCCGATGGCCGCGAGGAACAACGACTGCATCACCCAGGGCGTCGAGGGATCCGCGAGATAGGCGCACGTGACGAGCACGGCATCGCGCGACGGCGGGCCGGCGGGCAGCTCGGCGGCGCGCGGAAACAGCGACGCAGGCCCGTACTGCATCGACCCGAGCAGGTGACCGTCGCCGTCGACGTACAGCGTCCCCCACGCTCCCCACTCCGACTCCGCCCGTTCGCGCCAGCGGTCCTTCTCCGCAGTCATCCCCGTCCGCGACTGCCACCACACGCACTCGTGGCAGACCGACGGTGCTTTCTGCAGCGTCGCGCCCGTCAGGCCCGCGACCTGCGGAGGCACCTAGCCTCCGATCTCGTGGACGAAGACGTCCACGGACGCCGGCGCCGTTCCCGTCATCCGCTCGAGGTACTCGGCGACCCGCTGCTGGAGATCCCGCCCGAGAGCGGGGATCGACACGCCGGCCTCGACGCCCACGTGGACCTCGACGGCGACGTCGTCCTCGCCGGTGACGCGGATGCCGTCGTGCCGCCGCAGCCGGTCCGGCACGAGCCTGCGCACGCCTTCCGCCTCCCGTGCCGCATCGGCCGCGTAGCGGGCGAGCACGTCGCGCGCGACCTGGGCCGGAACCGTCACACCTCGATTCTACGAGGGACAGTCACTGCGACTGCCCCTCGTCTCTTTGGGGGCGTAGGACGAGCTCCGTGGCCTCCGGCCGCGCGAAGAAGCGAAAGGGAACGAACGTCGTCCCCAGGCCGGGCGAGACGTGCATCACCGTCCCGCCGCGCCGGTAGAAGCCGTGCGTGTACCGCGCCGACGGATGCGCGAGCCGCAGCTTGCCGCCGGGATACGGCAAGCAGATCTGGCCGTCGTGCATGTGGCCCGCGAGCACGAGATCGAAGCCCTCGGCGGCCGAACGGTCGAGCACGGACGGGAAGTGCGAGAGCAGGATCGTCAGTGCCGCATCCTGAAATAGCCGCGGCTCGCTGCCGCGCGAACGCGGCTCGACGCCCGCGATCCACACGTCCCGCCCGCGCACGTCGACCAGGCGGCCTTCGTCGAGCAGCAAGGTCGCGGGCTCGAGGCTGTGCAACTCGACCTCCTTGGAGAAAGGGTCACGGCTGATGGCGAGATCGTGGTTGCCGAGAATCGCGTAGCAGCGCGGCAGCTCCCGGACGAGCTCACGCAACTTCGCCTCGCCCCGCGGCCTCGACACGAGATCCCCGGTGAGGCACACGAGGTCGGGGTCGCGTTCGCGCGCCCACGAGACGGCTCGTTCCACGGCCCGCGCCCCGCGCGAGGGCAGCCCGAGGTGGAAGTCCGAGAGATGCATGACGCGCATGCCGTCGAGCTCAGCGGGCAGGCCGGCGACTTCGACCTCGAGGGTCTGCAGCCGCACCCAGCCGGCCTCGTACCAGCCCCAGGCAAGCCCTGCGAGGGCGATCGCCCCGAGGACAACCGCGATCCAGAGGAGACTCAGACTTCGAGCTGCTCGATGGCGCGCGTGACGGGCACGACGTGGCGCTTGAACCTCAGCTTCGAAGCCTCGAAGCCGGCCGCGACGCCGATCAGCTGCGACAGGTGCAGGATCGGCATGCCGAGCTCGCGCCCCGTCGAGGCTTCGAGCTTTCCCTGCCAGGCGTCGAGCGAGAGATGGCAAAGCGGGCACGGCGTGACCATCGCGTCGGCACCCGCCTCGATCGCCTGCTCGATGGGCTGGATCAGCTCCATGAGCGCGACGTCCTCGCGCGCCTGGATGATCGGGAAGCCGCAGCACTTGATCTTCGCCGGGTAGTCGATCGGCTCGCCGCCGCAGGCCTCGATGATCCGCTCGAGCGACGAAGGCTTGTCCGGATCCTCGAAGCCGAGCAGCTTCGACGGGCGCAGGATCTGGCAGCCGTAGAACGGCGCCACTTTCATGCCCTTCAGGCCCTTGTGAGCGACTCCCTTGAGCAGCTCGAACCCTTCGCCCTCGGCGATCATCCACAGCAGGTGCTTGACTTCGACCTCCCCGCTGTAGGTCGGCGAACCCACCGCTTTCAGGTTCTCGTTCACCCGCGCGCGCAGTCCCTCGTCGTTGCGTAGTGCCCAGTTCGCCTGGCGGAGGTTGAGCGTGCAGACGTTGCAGATCGTCATCAGCGTGTCGGTGCCGGTCGCCTCCGCGTTGCCGAGGATGCGCGCGTTCAGGTGGAGGTAGAAGTCGGGCTCGGCCTCGTGGATATCACCCGCGCCACAGCACGTCACGGCCTCCAGCTCGACGAGCTCGATGCCGAGCATCGGTGCCAGCGCCTGCGTCGAGATGTCCAGTTCCTTCGCCGACAGCGATGCGAGGCAACCCTTGTAGTACGCGACGCGATTCACTGGCCTTCCTTCTCGCGGCGCTCCTGCTCCTCGACGAACTCGATGCGCTCGAGCGCCTTCTCGGTCTGGACGATGCCGGCTGCGCCGTCCTGGCCCTGCTGCTTCACGAGGTCGTACAGCGCCCGCGCCTGGTCTACGTCCTTCGCCACGTGCGGCGGCACCGGGGGCGGGACCTTGCCCTTCTTGAGCAGCCGCATCGCGAAGGGGATCTCCTTGACCGAGCGCGCGACGCCCTGCGTCTTCGGCACGAGTTCCGTCTCACGGAGCCAACCCGTGGTCTTGGCGGATGTCACGAACCACTTCGCGTGCTTCGCGCCCATGTCGCGATCGATGCCCTCCTTCATAGCCTCCGCGCCGAGCTTTGCGATCGCGTCGCGCGGATCGACGCCCTTGGGACAGCGCTCCTGGCAGAAGTAGCAACGCGTGCAGTCCCAGATGCCGTGCTCCTCGGAGTACGACTCGAGCCGCTCGATCTTCTGCCCGTCGCGCGAGTCGCCCACGAAGCGCATTCCCTTGGCGAGGGCTGCCGGGCCGAGGAACTCGGGGTCGGCCTCCATGGAGTTGCACTCGGAGACGCAACAGCCGCAGTTGATGCACAGCATCTCCTTGTGAATCGGCTCCACCTGCGCCGGCGGGACGTCGTACTCCCCGTCACCGGGATCCTTGAAGCCGGGCTGGAGGTACGGCTGGATCGCGCGCATCTTCGCCCAGAAGGGGCCCATGTCTACGACGAGGTCCTTGACGACGGGCAGGTTGCCCATCGCCGAGATGACCGGAATGTGGCCGGCCTCTGCGATCTCGTACATCCGCGTCTTGCACGCCAGCACTGCGGCGCCGTCCATGCGCATGCCGCAGGATCCGCAGATCATCATCCGGCAGCTCTTGCGGTAGGAAAGCGAGCCGTCGACCTGATCTTTCACGATGTCGAGCACGTCGAGCAGCGTCGCCCAGTCCGGCGCGTCGACCTCGTAGTCGCGCAGCACCTTCTGGCCGGTGGCCGGGTCGAAGCGCCAGATCTTGAGCGCCATCTTCATCCGGTGGGTATCTCCTTTGCGGTCAGCTTGCTGAAGTCCGTCACCTCATCATCGTCGGGGATCTGGATGTCGACGTCTTCGCCGAAGTCGAAGAGCTCCGTGGTAGACGCGATCGTGTGACCCGCGACCGCCAGGCTGACCGTGAGCCTCCGCAGGTAGCCGTCTCCATCGATCCACGCCTCAGCCGGGATCTCGCCCACACCACTTTCGTCGAGCTGCTTCTCCAACTGCTCCTGCTGCGAGCCCGAGAGCTGGTCGAGCGCCTCGCGTGGATCGATGATCCCTTTGTAGTGGGTGGTGGCGACGCCGCGGACGTCTTCCTTGCCGAGCTCGTCGAATTCTCCTGCAGCGCGCAGGTAGGCGAGCGCCTGTGCCGGGTCGCTTTGTCCGAGCACCCCTAGGTCGTTGCCAGAGAGCTTGGCGACCTTTTCGAGATCCATCTTCAGCCACGGCTTTCCCTTGCCCAGAACGTCCGCGAGCAACGGAAGACGCATGTAGAACACGGTTCCGTCGAGGACGGCGTCGAACGTGAGGTCTCCGCCGGCGTCGCTACCCCCGAGCAGCCCTCCGAACGAGCTCAGGTCCATTGTCATGCGCGTGAGCTGCCGGTCGTAGTCGACCGCACCATCGGCCGTGAACGACGCCTCGCCGCCGGTCTGTGACAGGCCATTCGTCTCGAAGGTCAGCTCGAACCGCGCGGTACCGGCGCCCTCGGTCTTCTGTGCGGCCCGGGCAACTCCGCTCAAGTCCGGCGAAGCGGCTCCGCCACATGCGGCGAGGCCGAGCGTCAGCGTCAGCGCGGCGATCGCGGCGCTCCATCTCGCCATCAGTACTTCCTCTCCTCGGGCTGCCACTTGGTCATCGTCACCGGTTTCCAGTCGAGCTCGGGGCGGCCGTCGACCCAGCGCACGATCGTGTGCTTGAGGAAGTTCACGTCGTCGCGCTCGGGGAAGTCCTGCGGCCGAGCGTGGGCACCGCGGCTCTCCTTGCGCGCGATGCCGGAGACGACCATGCAGTCGGCAAGCTCGAGCAGGAAACCGAGCTCGAGCGCCTGCGTCAGGTCGGAGTTGAAGACGTCGCCCTTGTCCTCGACGACGACGTGCTCGTAGCGTTCGCGCAGGGCGGCCACGATCTCGGCCTGCCGCTGCATCTGACCCTCCTCGCGGAAGACGCCGAAATTCTCGTGCATCGTCGTCGCCAGCTCGTCGCGAATCTTCCACGGCCGCTCGCCGTCGTCGCGCGACAGCAGCTCCTTCAGCTCGCGCTCGGCGTCGCTGACGGCCGACGCCGGCACGGTCACCGTCGTGTTGGAGAGCGCCCAGTCGGCCGCGTGGCGCCCGGCCCGCTTGCCGAACGTGATCGTCTCCATCAGCGCGTTGCCGCCGAGCCGGTTGGCGCCGTGCACGGAGACGCACGCACACTCACCCGCCGCGTAGAGACCCTCCATCTCGGTCGCGCCGTCGTTGTCGGTCTCCACTCCGCCCATGTGGTAGTGGGCGCCTGGGCGGACGGGAATCGGGTCGTAGATCGGATCGACGCCGGCGAACGTCATCGACAGCTCACGCGTCCCGTGGAGCCGTTCGAGGATCTTCTCGGCGCCGAGGTGACGCAGGTCGAGCAGGACGTTCCCGTCGATGCCGCGCCCCTGGTCGATCTCGGTCTGCTCGGCGCGCGAGATGACGTCGCGCGAGGCCAGCTCCATCGCGTTCGGGGCGTAGTCCTTGAGGAAGCGCTCGTTCTCGGAGTTGAGGAGGTACGCGCCCTCGCCGCGGCAGCCTTCGGTGATCAGCACGCCCGTGGGCGCGAGCGTCGTCGGGTGGAACTGCATCATCTCCATGTCCTCCAGCGCGACGCCGACGCGCAGCGCATGCGCCATGCCGTCTCCCGTACACGCGTAGGCGTTCGTCGTCCCGACGTACAGCCGGCCCGCACCGCCGGTGCAGAGGATCACGGTCTTTGCCTTCAGGGTGACGAGACCGCCGTTCACGAGGTCCCAGCAGATGACGCCCTGGCAGCGCCCGTCGTCGACGACGAGCTTCCAGGCAAACCACTCGTCGTACACGAGCAGGTCGCGCTTCATGATCTGCTCGTAGAGCACCTGGAGGAGCACGTGTCCGGTGATGTCGGCTGCGTACGCCGTCCGCGGCTCACCCGCGGCGCCGAACGGCCGCTGGGCGATCTTCCCGTCCTCCGTGCGCGAGAACACGGCACCCCAGTGCTCGAGCTGGTAGACGTCGCCCGGCGCCTCGTCGCAGAGGATCTGGATCGCGTCCTGGTCGCCGAGGTAGTCGGAGCCCTTGACCGTGTCGAACGCGTGCTTCTCGGGGTCGTCGTCGGACGCGTTGCCGAGGGCCGCGTTGATCCCGCCCTCGGCGGCGCCGGAGTGGCTGCGAACGGGATGGATCTTGGAGACGATGGCCACGTCGGCGCCCATGTCGAACGCCTCGATCGCGGCGCGCATACCCGCGCAGCCGCCGCCCACGACCAACACGTCGTGCTTCGCGTCCACGACTTTGGACGCTACATGAACGGGTCGGCGCTCGGCTCGCTACGAGCGCGCGGTCACGCCGCCTGCTCGCTCCGCCACGTCGGCTCGCAATCCAGCTGACGGTATCGGGCAACCGCCGCCAGATACAGCTCGATCTCGCGGAAGAGCTGCTCGGCACGACTCGGGGCCGACGGGCTCCGCCGACCCCGAGCTCCATTCGACGACGTGCTTCCACATTGGGCCGGAAGGCGGTAACGCGGCGGTAACGAGCCCCGCGCTCGGCTCATCTCAGGACGATCCTCGCGCAGCTCTCGGGACTCCGGTTCCCCGCGGCGTCGACGGCGACGGCGCAGTGCCGGAAGGCGCCCTTTGGCTTGGCAGGCGCTGTCCACGGAGTGGAGACGGTCTTCGGAGACGTCGCGACGACCGAGCCCGGCCGCCTGATCGTCTTGACCGCCTTGCCGTTTCTCTTGACCTGCTCGACCACGCTGACCGCGCCCTCGTTGTCCGCGATGGCCGAGAGGAGCTTGACCGTCTTCCCGGCGCGGCCGGTGCTTGCAAGTGCCCGCGCTGTCGGCGGGACAACATCGGGGGCCTTGGGCAGCTGCAGCTCGCCGGCTCCCGTGACGTTGTCCATCCCGGCCGATCCCATGTCGCGAGCGCTCTTCAGAAGGTACTGCTGAAGCTCGTCCGGCCCGTACTTCGGGAACGCCTGCTTCACGAGCGCTGCCGCCCCCGACACTTCGGGTGCCGCCGCAGAGGTGCCGGCGAACGCCGACTCCGCGCAGGCCGTGAAGCCGCCGTACGTCGCGCCGGACACGCTGTCGTGTCCCGCGATGTCGGGCTTGGTCCGGCCGTCGATCGTGGGTCCCTGCGATGTGAAGAACTCCGGCTGCCTCGTCTGCCAGCACAGGGCACCGACCGACAGTGCCGCCGAGGACGTGGCGGGCTCGGCGAGACTGCCGGCCGGCGTCTGGTACTGCAGCGGCTCGTCGAAGACGAACAGGTCCATTCTGGGCGTAGACCTCACCGAGTAGCCCTCGATGCCCCACGCGACCGTCAGATCCATATCCGACCGCTGGCCGACGCACAGGCTTTCCACCGGGCGCTGGGCGCCTCCCTGCTCGTCGTCGGACTCGGCCAGCACGGTGCCCGTCGCCGAGTGGAACAGGACGAGATCGAAGTCCGAGGCTCCTCCCGACCATTCGTCCCAACGGAGAAAGCCGCAGATCTCGGTGTCGTTCGGCCAGACGAACGTGTTGCCCTCGTCGCCGGGCGCCCAGTCGTGCGCCCGGTCGCCGTCCGCACTCGCGAACGTGCCCGACCAGTGCGTCTGCGCCTCGTTGCCGGCGGAGTTGACCCAGAGGATGCCCGCGGAGCGGGCGTCGGCGACGATCGCCCCGATGGGTCCGCTGCCGTCGCCCCGCATCTCCCCGAACCACCCCGCCGAGTGGCTGATGACGTGCGCGCCCTCGGCCTTGGCATAGGCGGCAGCCGCCGCCAGATCGAGCTCGGTGTCGATGCAGATGAGATACAGCTGCGCCTCGGGCGCCATCTCGTGGACGATCTCTGCGACGGCGGTTCCGTGCTCCGTCGCGGTGTTGAACCCCCCATCGCAAATGTCACGTGTGACGAGGGTCGTCGGTAGATCGCCCTGGGCCTGGCGGTCGGCCAGTCCGATGAAGCCGCCGTCGATGATTGCCACCTTCACGCCCTTGCCGGTGAAGCCCTTCGCGTGCCACCCCGGCGCCAGGCTCGCCGCCACTTCCTCACCGCCGACGGCGTCGAGGAACATCCGCATCGGTGCGCGGACGGCCTCCACGGACCCCCGGCGGCGAAGTGCCGGTACGGCCGAGCGCGGCAGGTCCGCCTGCACGAGATTGCGCCAGCTCCCTTCGATCGTGCCGCCGGCCGCCTCGATCGCTCTGCCGGCATCCGCAGGCGCTCCCGACTCGACGACGACGCGCACGCGGCCATTGCCGAGCGCCGGGAAGCCGTCGGAATCTGCCGCTTTCCGTGACGACGTCTCGAGCGCCTCGACAATGCTCGGAGGCTCGATTCGGCTGAAGTGCGGCCGGTGTGCGCCGCTCACGATGGTCGCGGCAGGAATCGCAGCCGTGGCAACGAGCGCTGCTCCGGCAATCGCGCACTGGATGGCAGTCCTTCGAGTCTTCATCTCCGTCTCCCCTCGTTTCGGGACATGGCCGAGAGGGTTGACGACACCGCTAACGCGCCGGTAACACGCTCGGGGCCGGCGAGTGCCGGCCCCGAGTCTCCGGATGGAGAGGGTGTTCCGCTAGCCGGCGTTCCAGGTGAGCGGCGTGGAGCCGGACTGGCAGTGAAGCGTCCCGAATGCGAAGCCGTCGATCTCGATGGCGAGCTTGAAGGTCCCGCTCGCGCTGCCCGGCCCCGTCAGCTTGCCGGCGAACTCGAAGGTCTCCCGGTAGTCGGCCTCCGAGTACGTGTCGTTGAGGCCGAACGTCCCGTCAGGGTTGATCGACATCGTGCCGGTGATCTCGAGCGTTCCGATGAGTGTGAAGCCCTGCACCTCTGTGCAGTTCAGGTCGAATCCGAACTTCACGTTCATGACGCCCTTCGCGTCCGAGGTGACGTCGAACGAGATCGGCTTGCCCTGTCCCGTTTGCCCGGTATAGCTACCGGTGCGGAACGTCGGATCGTCGTTCGTGATCGTCCCCGTAGCGCTGCCGTCGCCGATCGTCGCCTGCACGGCTCCGGACAGCGAAACGGTGAGCGTCTCGTCCTGCTCGTACAGCGTCTCGCCGACGACCGAGACGTTGATCATCTTCTGCGTCTCGCCCGGGGCGAACGTCAGCTTGCCGCTCGCGCTCGCAAAGTCGGCGGGTGAGCTCGCCGTGCCGTTCGCAGCCGTGTAGCTCACCGATGCCGGCTGCTTCCACGACTTCGAGAGCGTCACGGCAAATGCGAGCGTTGCTCCCGAGTTGCCCTCACCCACGGAGGCGTCGGCGATCGAGACGACAGGCGGCTTCAGGCCCTTGACGGACTCGCAGGAGGCGGCGACCTTGTCGGCGTCGTCCGCCTTCGCCGTGTCCTTGCCGGCTCCGCAGTCGAGGCTGTCGGCTCCGGGACCGCCGTCCAGTTGGTCGTTACCGGCGCCGCCGATCAGCTTGTCGTTGCCGGCCAGGCCCATCAGCTTGTCGTTGCCGGCCTTGCCGCGAATGGTGTCGGCCTTGGCCGACCCACGGAGCGTGTCGTTCTTCGCCGTTCCGTTCACCGTGCCGGCGAGAACGACCGCCGCGAGCATCCCGGCAAGGCTGAGAGTCACGGCTCCTGTGATCGTCCTACGCATGTGTTCCCTCCTTCGTTCTGTCGCGGCTCGCTGCCGCGCCGTTTCGCAGTAAGCCCTGGGCCGCTAACGCGGCGGTAACACGGCTTGCCGCGCGTACCAGGTGAGGGAGCCGGTTGACAGCTCCCCTTCGTCCGAGTCGATCTCGACGGAGACGTCGCCCTTGATCCCGTGCCCGTTGAGGCAAGCATCGATGGCGACGGTCACCCCCTCGCCCGAGACTCTCGCCCGCCAGCGGCCTCCTGGCCCGACCGGGATGATCCGGCCCACCGCGACCGGCAGGTCGATCACGGCTCTTCCCCCGTGCGGCCGCCTGGCCGTGACGGTGAGCATGAGATTCGATACGTGCCAGCCTCGCGGCGACACGTCGAAGCTGATGGTGCCTTCCTGTGACGTTTGTCCTGCGTAGTGGCCGGGAAGCGGCATCCGGCCGTCGTCTCCCGCCTTCACGGGAGTCGGTGAACGTTCGCCCTTGCGTCGATGGAACTTCGCATTGTCTTCCCCCTTCGTTGATTGCCATGTCACGTCGGAGGGTGCGGGCCGCGGGTAACACGCGGCTAACGCGGCTTGGAAACCGGTGACGAGGGTGTTACAACGCGCACATGCTGGAGTTTCGGATCCTCGGCCCGCTCGAGGTGCTGGCCGACGGCGAGCCCGTGTCGCTGCCGCGCAAGAAGCAGCGGGCACTCCTCGCCCTGCTGCTGCTACGGACAGGTGAGGCCGTCTCCACCGATGAGCTGATCGAGGAGTTGTGGGCCGGGAAGCCGCCGGCGACGGCCAGGGACGCGCTCCAGAACTACGTCTCACAGCTCCGCAAGGCGCTCGGACCGGAGGTGATCGTCACCCGCGATCCGGGCTACGCGCTCGAGGCCACGGCCGAGCAGACGGATCTCGGCCGCTTCGAGCGGCTCGTCGCCGAGGCGCGCGGAGAGGGCGCGCGAGCTCGCGCTGCGAAGCTGCGCGAGGCGTTCGGGCTCTGGCGCGGCCCGCCGCTCGCCGACCTCGCCTACGAGTCCTTCACCGGGCTCGAGACGGCGAGGCTCGAGGAGCTGCGCGCCGCTGCCCAGGCGGATCTCATCGACGCCGAGCTGGAGCTGGGACGCCACGCCGAGCTCGTGGCCGAGCTGGAGACGACGATCGCCGAGCGTCCCTTCGACGAGCGTCCGCGGGCCCAACTGATGCTCGCTCTCTACCGCTCGGGGAGGCAGGCGGACGCGCTCGAGGCCTACAGCCACTCTCGGCGTACGCTCGACGAGGAGCTGGGGCTCGAGCCCGGGGCACAGCTCCGCGAGCTCGAGCAGGCGATCCTGCGCCAGGACACTGCGCTCGACGCGCCGCTCGCCGCTCCGCTCGTGCTCGAGGAGCGGCGCAAGACCGTCACGATCCTCTTCGCCGACCTCGTCGAGTCGACGGAGCTCGCGGAGGCGCTCGACCCGGAGTCGCTGCGGCGCGTGCTGGACGGCTATTTCGCCGCCGCTCGGCGCGCCATCGAGGGCCACGGCGGCACGATCGAGAAGTTCATCGGCGACGCGGTCATGGCCGTCTTCGGCGTGCCGGTGGCGCACGAGGACGACGCCCTGCGCGCCGTCCGTGCCGCCGCCGACACCCGCGCAGCCGTGGCCGCTCTGAGCGAGGCCGTCGAGCGCGAGCACGGCCTCAGGCTCGACCTGCGGATCGGAATCAACACCGGCGACGTGTACGTCGGCGACCCGGGGCACGGCGGCCTCGTCACGGGCAATGCGGTGAACGTCGCCAAGCGGGTCGAGCAGGCGGCGCCGTCCGGATCGATCATGCTCGGCGCGGCGACGCTCGAGCTCGTCCGTGACGCAGTCCGCGTGAAGGCTGTCAAGCCACGCAAGAAGACGCCGCTGCCGGCCTTCCGGCTGCTCGAGCTCGTCGCCGGAGCGCCGTCCGTGGCCCGCTACCTGGAGGCGGAGCTCGTCGGCCGCGAAGACGAGCTTCGGCTGCTGCTCGCCGCCTTCGAGGAGGCAAAGCGCGAGCCGCCGTCGCAGGCCGTGGCCCTGGTCGGCGAGCCCGGCATCGGCAAGACGCGCCTCGCCAACGAGCTGATCGCGCTCGTCGAGAGGGAGGCGACGGTGCTCACCGGCCGCTGCATCTCCTACGGCGAGGGCGCGACGTACCTGCCGCTCCGCGAGATGGTCGAGCGCCTGGATGAAGGGGAGCAGTCCTGGCGGACGACGAGGACGCGCGAACTCGTCATGCAGCGCGTGCTCGAGCTGGTCGGGCCTCGCCGAAGGCACGGCACCCGCCGACGAGGGCGCATGGGCCGTCCGCCGCCTCTTCGAGGCGCTCGCCCGCGAGCGTCCGCTGCTGCTCGTATTCGAGGACGTCCACTGGGCGGAGCCGACGCTGCTCGACCTGATCGAGCAGCTCGCGGAGCGCGCCAGCGGGCCGATCCTCGCCGTCTGCATCGCACGGCCCGAGCTGCTCGACGAGCGGCCGTCGTGGGCCGAGCGGGCGCTCGTGCTCGAGCCCCTGGCGGAGGAGGAGTCGGTCGAGCTGCTCGCCTCGCTCCCGGGAGGCGACGAGCTGACGGCAGAGGCACGTCAACGCATCGTCGATGTCACAGCAGGCAATCCGCTCTTCGCCGAGCAGCTCTTCGCGTACGTGAACGAGCGTGGCCCCGGCGTGCTGGACGACGTGCCGCCCTCGCTCGAGGCGCTGCTCGAGAGCCGGCTCGACCTGCTGGAAGCGGAGGAGCGGGCGCTGCTCCAGCGCGCCGCCGTCATCGGCCGCGAGTTCGCGCACCGCGCCCTCGTCGAGCTTTCTCCCGCCGAGGCAGCGGCACCGCTCTCGGGCCGCCTTTTCGAGCTCGTCCGCATGGGCCTCGTCCGGCCCGTCCCCGGCGCGGAGGAAGCGTTCAGCTTCCATCACGTGCTCGTCCGCGACGTCGCCTACAACGGCCTGCCGAAAGCCGACCGCGCCCGCCTGCACGAGCGCTTCGCGGACTGGCTGGAGGGCGAGCCGGACGCGCCGGACGAGATCGTCGGCTACCACCTCGAGCAGGCGTACCGCTACCGCGCCGAGCTCGGTCCGCCCAACCGGCGCGCCAGGCAGCTCGCAGAGGATGCCGGTGCGCGGCTCGGAGCCGCCGGCATGCGCTCCGCGAGGCGTGGCGATCTACCGTCGGCGACCAATCTCCTCGGGCGTGCGACAGCGCTCCTCCCGGAGGACGACGCGTGGCGGCGAGAGCTACTCTGCGAGCTCGGCGTTGTGTTCAGTGCCGCCGGTCGGAACGCGGAGGCCGATGGGTCGATCAAAGAAGCCCTAGCTGCCTCGACACAAGCCAAGGACTCGCGAATTGGCCATCGAGCACAGCTCGAGCTCGCATACGTCGCGATCCAGCGTGACCCCGAGGGACAGGACGCGGTACTACTCGATGTCGCAGAGAAAGCGACCCCCCTCTTCGAGGAGCTCCGTGACGACCGCGGGCTCAGCCGGGTCTGGCTGCTCACCAGCTGGGTTCACGGTGGCATTCACGGCCATGAGGCGAAGAGGGAAGAAGCTGCTGAACGCGCTCTCATCCACTACCGCAGAGCCGGATTCCCTCCAGGAGTCTGTCTGGGCCAGATCGTCGCTGCTCTGTACTACGGCCCTGCGCCTGTGGGCCGTGCCGTCAGCCGCTGCGAGGAGTTCCTGGTTGACGAGGCGAGCGGGCCGCTTGGCCGCGCGAACATCGACCGCTACCTCGGCGGCCTGCTGGCGATGACTGGCGCAATAGCGGAGGGACGCGAGCTCGTTTCGCAGGCAGCGGCAACACTCGATGACCTCGGACAGACGGGAGCGGCGCGGTACTGCAACGCGATCGTGGCCGACATCGAGGTTCTGGCCGGCGACGTCCCTGCGGCGCGACGTGCGCTCGAGTCACTTTGCGCTTACTGCCGCGACAGCGAAGACGTCGGACTGCTTGGAACTGCCGCATGCTGGCTTGTCGATGTGATCTACGAGGATGGAGACTACGAAGCTTCAGAGCGCTGGCTGGAAACTGCTCGCACGTACGCGGATCCCGGTGATCTGCTCTCTCAGATCGCGTGGCGATCGGCGTCGGCGAAGTTGCTCGCGCGAGAGGGGCAGGCTGACGCAGATGCAATGTCCCAGGAGGCCGTGCGTCGTGCTCAGGCTACGGATGCCCTCAATGCGCGTGCAGCAGCACTCATGGCCCGAGCGGAGGTACTCCGCCTGATGGACAGGCCCGACGATGCCGACGAGGCGGTCGTCCAAGCCCTCGCGCTGTACGAGCAGAAGGAAAACGTTGCTGCCGCCGCACGCGCTGCAGCTGATAGCGAGGCGAAAGGCCCCTCGCGGAGCCTCTCGCCCTAGTTCGCTTTCTAGATCGCACGGACGATCGGCGAGCCGCCGTGCGGCGGGCCGTGTCCGGCTGACGCGACGAGCGGGAACGCCGCTGACATCGCAGCCAGCACGACGACGAGTGCGGTCACCCGGCGCATGTCTCCCTCCTTTTCCGGGGGTGCCTGCGCCGGGCACTGTCGGTAGAGCCGCTAACGGCCCGGTAATACGCGAGACAGGCGAGAGGCCCCTCTCGGAGCCTCTCGTCCGCCCTGACTCGCGTCTGCTTACATCGCCCGCAGGCTGGCTGGGCCGCCGCCGTGCGGGGGGCCGTGATGGGCCAACGCCGCGAGCGGAAGGACCGCTGCGGTGGCCATTGCCACCAGCACGAGGATGAGTGCGGTGATCCGGCGCATGTCTCCCTCCTTTCCGGGGGTGTGCTTGCGCCGGCACCGTCGAAGGAGCCGCTAACGGCGGCCTCACGGCTCGCCAATTGCTCGCTAACGGAGCGTGCGACTACTCAGGCCGCTGTCCGAACCGCGCGCCGTCGCGCTCGAGCGCGACGGCGGGTTCGTACAGCCGGAGAACCTACGAAGAGTGAACCGAAGTGCTGGGCGGGCCCCCTGTGGGGCCCGCCCATAGCTACGCGACTACGAGACCTTCGCGCAGACGACGTAGATCGTGCCGCTCGCCGGTAGCTCGTTGCCGCTCTCGGCGAAGATGTGGAAGCGCCAGCCCGATCCGTCCGGCACGGGCCTGTCGACGGTCACGTCCGCGAGACCCGACGTCTGCTCCCAACCGCCGCCGATCGCCTTCTCGCCCGGGAGGCAGAGTGCGGAGTCCCTCGCCGTGTCGCCTTCGGAGTCGACGCTGAACGACTGCGTGCGGTACGTGAAGAGACTCGCGGACAGCGAGCCAGAGGGGCCTGGCGTGGCCGCGATCTGTGCCGCCGTCTGGCCGTTCAGTGTGGCCGAGTCCGTGGCGGGGCCAGGCGTTGCAGCGACCTGCGCAGCCGTCCTGCCCTGCAGCTTCTGGGCGTTCGCCGCGACCTTCGCCGTGTCCGCCGTCAGAGCCCGCCTGGCGAGCGGGACGGCGTTCTGCGCCCAGCCCGTTCCCGCGAGCGCGACGAAGAGCGCGAGCATGGAGATGACAAGAGGAGGCGTCACTCGGATCCTCCGGAGACTGAACCTACGCACTTGGTGCTCCTTTCGCTCATGAGTGGACATCGCTACGACACCCTCGCGCAGATGGCCCAGACCGAGCCGTTGGCGGGAACTCTGTTTCCGCTCTCGGCGAAGATCTTGATGAACCAGCCCGAGCCGTCCGGGATCGGCCGGTCGGCGATGGTGCTTGCAAGGCCGTCGGCATAGTCATAACCACCGTTCACCGCACGCTCACCGGGAAGGCAGAGCGCGCGTGCGTCGACCACGTCGCCCTCGTTCAAGATGCTCCAGCCCGTGGAGCGGATCGTGAAGAGGCCGCCGGCCAGCGTGCTCGTCGGCCCGGAAGCGGCCGCTATCTGTGCAGCCGTCTGGCCGTTCAGCGTGGCAGCGTCAGTGCCGGGCCCGGGGGTGGCCGCGACCTGCGCCGCCGTCCGGCCCTGCAGTTTCTGCGCGTTGGCGGCAACCTTCGCCGTGTTGGCCGTCAGGGCCCGCCTGGCCAGCGGGATCGCGTTCTGCGCAATGCCGGTCCCCGCAAGCGCAACGAACAGCGCGAGCATGGAGATGACCAGCGTGGGCGTCACACGACGCCCGCGCAGCCTGAGTCTCCGCATCTGCGTCCTCCTTTCGTACGTCAGAGAGCTTGTGACCCTACAAGACGCTTCTTAGCCCTGAGGACCGGCGGCTGAAACCTCCGGAGCCACCGCGTCGCCGAACTTCACGAAGTTGTCGGCGAACATCTGCGCGAGCTTCGCGGCCTGCGCGTCATACGCCTCCGGGTCGCGCCACGTCGAGCGCGGATCGAGCAGCCGCTTGTCGACACCGGGCACGCTCTCGGGCACGTGGAAGCCAAAAACGTCGTCCGTGCGGTACGCGACGTTGTCGAGCTTGCCCAGGAGCGCAGCGGACAGCATCGCCCGCGTCGCGCCGATCGGCATCCGCTCGCCCTCGCCGTACGGGCCTCCCGTCCACCCCGTGTTGACGAGCCAGACGGTCGAGCCGTGGCTGTCGAGACGCTCGCCGAGCAGCTCCGCGTACGTGGACGGGTGTCGCGGTAGGAACGGTGCGCCGAAGCACGCCGAGAGGGTGGCCTGCGGCTCGGTGACGCCGATCTCGGTGCCCGCCACCTTGGCCGTGTAGCCGGAGAGGAAATAGAAGAGGGCCTGCTCCGTCGTTAGCCGGGCGATCGGCGGCAGCACCCCGAAAGCGTCTGCGGTGAGCATGACGACGGAGGCAGGGTGACCGGCGCGCTTCGTCGGCAGGTGATTCGCGATCTGCTCGAGCTTGTAGGCGGCGCGGGTGTTCTCCGTCTTCGAGTCGTCGTCGAGATCGAGGACGCCGCGCTCGTCCATGACGACGTTCTCCAGCACGGTCCCGAACGCCCTTGTCGTGCGGTAGATCTCCGGCTCCGCCTCGGCGGACAGCCGGATCACCTTGGCGTAGCAGCCGCCTTCAATGTTGAAGATGCCGTCGTCCGACCAGCCGTGCTCGTCGTCGCCGATCAGATGGCGCTCGGGGTCCGCCGACAGCGTCGTCTTGCCCGTGCCGGAGAGGCCGAAGAAGACAGCCACTCGCCCGTCGCGGCCCACGTTCGCGGAGCAGTGCATCGGCATCACGTCGCGCAGCGGTAGTCGGTCGTTCATGACGGTGAAGATCGACTTCTTGATCTCGCCCGCGTAGTACGTCCCTCCTATGAGCACCTCCGAGCGGCTCGGGTGGAGCACGACGAAGGTCGTGGAACGCGTGCCGTCGACCTCCGGATCCGCCTCGACGGCAGGCGCGTGCAGCACGAGCGCCTCTGGGTCGTGGCGGCGCAGCTCCTTCTCCGGCGGGTCGATGAAGAGCGTCTTTGCGAACAGCGCGTGCCACGGGCTGTAGGTCACGACCCGGAGCGACAGGCGGTGCGCGGGATCGGAACCCGCGAACGCGTCGACGACGTACACGTCCTGGTCGTCGAGGAAGGAGACGATCTTCGCGCGCAGGCCTTCGAACTTGTCTTCCTCGATCGGCTGGTTGACCGTTCCCCACCAGAGCCGATCCTCCGAGCCAGGCTCGCGGACGAGGAACTTGTCGAGCGGCGAGCGGCCGGTGTGCTCGCCGGTGTCGACGACGAGCGGTCCGCCCTCGGCGAGCTGCGCCTCTCCGCGCAGTAGCGCGTGGCCATAGAGCAGCGACGTGGTGGGATTCCAGTAGACGCGGCCGGAAGGCGCCAAACCGTGCGCGTCGAGCCCGATCGGGCTTCGTACCTCGACTCCCGCCGTCGCCACCATCGCGGGAATCCTATTGCCAGACGGCTGCTTCTAGCGCCGGACGGCTATTTTCGCCGTCGCAGTGCTCCTGTTGCCGTCGGCGTCGAGAGCCGTGAGCGTCAGCGTCGCCGCTCCCGGTTGCTTCCCCTCGAGCAGGACCGCGAGCCGTGATTGCGCGGCGCTGGAGAGGCCGAGCTTGAGCGTTGTCTTGCCTGCTCGGCTCAGCCGAGTCTCGGCGACGCGTAGCGGCAGACTGGCTCGCGGCTTGGCGAACGTAATGGCGCCCGTGGCCCGCAGGGAGCACGACTCGCTGCAGGATGCTCGGACCGTGACGCCCCTCTGTCTCAGCGCAGGCTGTGGCGACCGGGCGGTGAGAACGAGCCTGGCTGCGCGCTGGTCCGGTGCGAAGAGGAGATACGCCGCACCCGACTGATTGCGGCCGTTGCCGTCCGACGCGTGGGCGCCGACCAGGACGTCGGGCCGCTTGTCGCCGTTGACGTCGCCCGCGGGAGCAACCGACCAACCGGCGAGATCGTTGGCCACCTCGCCGTCGATCCTCGCCCCCGCCCTGCCGAGAGCACGAAGGTCGACGGCACGGGCGTCCTTCTTTCCGTACACGACGTAGGTGGATCCCGAGTCGCGCCGCCCGTTGTTGTCGGCCTGTTCTGCGCCGACGAGCAGGTCGGCGCGGCCGTCGAAGTTCACGTCCCCGAGGCTCGCGACCGACGCGCCGGCGAGATCGCCTGCCCTCGCGCCGTCGATCCTGAACCCTCTGTTGCCGAGTGACGCGAGGTCGACGGGCGCGGAGGTCGCCTTGCCGAACACGACGAAGGCTGCTCCCGCGTCCTCGCGCGGCCCGGCGTTGTAGAACGGGAAGCCGACGATCACGTCCGCGCGGCCGTCGCCGTTGACATCGCCTGCCCCGGAGACGGACCAGCCGGCGCCGCCGAACACGATGTCGCCGCCGGTCGGCCCGTCGATCCGGAAGCCGGAGGCACCGGGCGCGGCGAGGTCGACCGTCGTGGCGGCCGCCTGGCCGAAGATGACGTAGGCAGAGCCCGAGAAGAAGCGCCCGTTCGCGTTCGCCCACGGGGCGCCGACGATGAAATCGGGACGCCGGTCTCCGTTCACGTCACCCGCCCCGGCAACCGACCAGCCCGCCCGCTCCCTGGAGTCCGCACCGTCCAGCTGCAGGCGAACGCTCGTCGAGAACGCGAGGTCTATTCCGTCCGACGACCCTTTGCCGAGCACGACGTAGGCCGAGCCCGATTCGATGCGCTCGTTGTTGTCGGCCAGCGGCGCGCCCACCAGCATGTCGGCGCGGCCGTCACCGTTCACGTCACCGGCGCGGCTCACCGACCATCCCGCCTGGTCACCGTCGTCGGCGCCGTCGACGCGGTAGCCCGCGGCGAGGTTCGCCAGGTCGATCTGCCCGCGGCGAGCTCCGCCGAAGACGACGAAGACGGAGCCCGACTGCTCGCGCTCGTTGTTGTCGGTTTCGGGCGAGCCTATGAGCAGGTCCGCCCGGCGGTCGCTGTTGACATCCCCGGCCGCGACAGAGCCGGCTGCGAAGTCGCCCTCGGCGGCGCCGTCGATCCGAAAGCCTCTGACGTCGGCCGCACCGACGTCGAGCTCGGTCCCGTTGAACGGTCCGTAGAGAACATGGGCGGAGCCCGATGACGCGCGCCCGTTGTTGGCGGAGAAGGGAGCCCCGACGGCGACGTCCAGGCGGCGGTCGCCGTTGACGTCGCCCACGCCGGCCACGGCCCACCCGAGGCGGTCGTCCTCGGCTGCGCCGCTGACCCGAACGTTTGCCTGCTGGAGCTGAAGGGGGACATCCCACGCTGTCTGGGCGCCGGGGAGCGCACACGCCACTCCCGCGGCGGCGACGGCTGCCGCTCCGGTCACAGCGAGAACTCGTCCGCGCTGATGCATGCTCCCAGCGGAGAGTACCGCGCTACGCTCGAACTCTTGAGACTGCGGCCTCCTGACCCTCCTCTGGCTGACGGCGTCGTCCTCCTGCGCCCGTGGACGGACGGCGATGTGTCGGTGATCGCCGAGTCGTGCCGCGATCCCGAGATCGCCCGCTGGATCGACGACATTCCCGCCCCGTACACCCGCGCAGACGCCCGGGCCTACGTCGCCGCCTGCCGCCGCGGCTGGAAGGACGGCAGCCTCTGGGCGTTCGCCGTCACGGATGCGCACACGGGGACGATCCTGGGCTCGTGCGGCGTCGGCTGGCAGGACCATCCGCACGGAGTCGCCGAGATCGGCTACTGGGTGCGGGCCGAGGCTCGCGGCCGCGGTGTTGCAACGCGCGCGGTGCGACTCGCGGCCGAGTGGGCATTCGAACAGGGAGACGTGCTCCGACTGCAGCTGCGGGCGGACGTGCACAACGAGGCCTCGCAGAAGGTGGCCGAGAACGCCGGCTTTCGGCGCGAAGGCGTGCTGCGGTCCGTCCGCTACAGCCGCCGCCAGAAGCGGCGCGTCGACTTCGTCATGTACTCGCGCCTGGCGGGAGAGAACGGGCTGGCGACGAACACGGTTTCGTGAGCACGGAAGCCGCGATCGAGCGGTTCCTCGCGTCGGCTGCGCTCTCCGACGCCACCCGGCGGGCCTACCGCTCCGATCTCCGGGCCTTCGCGGCCTGGCTCGATCGGCACGATCTGGGCCTGGACGACGTCGACGCGCGTGTCCTGACCGACTACGCGGCGGAGCTCGGCCGGGGCCGGCCGCGTCGCCTCGCTCCGGCGACGATCGCCCGCAAGCTCGCCGCCGTTCGCGCTCTGCTCCGGTCAGCGCTCGGGCCGAGTCGCGTGCCCGACATCTCGCTCTCACCCCGGAGACCGCGTCGCCTGCCACACATCGGCAAGGCGGACGAGATCGATCGCGAGCTCGGCTCGCTCGAAGGCGAAGGGCCGATCCCGCTCCGCAATCGCGCTCTCGGCGAGCTCGTCTACTCGGCCGGCCTGCGCAGCCAGGAGGCGGTCGGGCTCGATCTCGCCGACGTGGACTTCGAGCAGGAGGCCGTCCGCGTGCTGGGCAAGGGCGGCAAGGAGCGCGTCATGCCGCTGGGTGAGGAGGCGGCGCACTGGCTCGCGCGCTACCTCCGCGACGGCCGGCCGCAGCTCGTGCGCGGAGCCGAGAACGCGCTCTTCGTATCGGCGCGCGGACGGCGCCTGGACACGAGCACGCTGCGCCGTGTCATCCCCAACCCGCACCGGCTCCGCCACGCCTTCGCCACGCACCTGCTGGAGGGCGGGGCGGACCTCCGCGTCATCCAGGAGCTGTTGGGCCACAGCTCGCTCTCGACGACGCAGGTCTACAGCCACGTGGACGGGCGACGCTTGCGCCGGGTATACGACCGCTCGCATCCCAGGTCGTGATCGGCAGGATCGTCACCGTTGCGCTGAGCGTGGCCGTGACGCTCGTCGTCCCCTTCATCCTCGTCGTCAACTGCGTCCGGATGGCAACGGACGAGGAGTTCGTGCGCACGGTCTACGACTACGGCTGGGTGCCCGAGGACCGGTTCGGCCTTACGGAACAGCAACGCGAGCAGCTGGCGCTGCTGGGCCTGCGCTCGATCGAGCCGTCGACGGAGGAGGGAGTCGATCTCCTGCGAGAGGCGCGGCTGCCGAATGATGAGCCGGCATTCAATGCGCGGGAGGTGTCGCACATGCAGGACGTGCGGACTGCGGTCTCGCGTGCGTATCGGTTTCAGATCATCGCGCTGATCGCGATCGCGATTCTCGCCGTCCTCGGGGCTCTGGTCCGCACGACGCGCGCCCTGGTACCCGTCGCCCTCGCCAGAGGCGCCGTGCTCACCGTAGTCCTCGCACTTGTGGCCGGCATTGCGGCACTCGTGAACTACGACGCCTTCGAGACGGCGTTCCACTGGCTCTTCTTCGAGGGCGAGAGCTGGCGTTTCGCGGAGACGGACACGCTCCGGCGGCTCTACCCGGACCGTTTCTGGCTCGACGTCGCCGTCGCCATCGGCGTCGTGGCCGTGATCCAGGCGGGCATCGTGTTCCTCGTCGCGACGTTCTGGGCGCGCCGCGCGGGTGTGCGTAAGCCGGCGCGAATGCGCGCGAGCCCGGAGAGCATGTGAGCACGGCAGTCGACCGCTTCCTCGCCGTTTCCCGTGCGCGGCTGGCGCCGCGGACGGTGGAGAGCTACCGGCGCGACCTCGAGGACTTCGAAGGACGGCTCGGCGCGGATGCCGCATCCGCCTCCCGCGAGCAGATCGAGCAGTACCTAGCGGATCTGCGCTCAGCCGGGCGCGCCGGTTCGACGATCGCCCGGCGCCTAGCCGCACTGCGATCGTTCTTCCGGCACGAGCAGCTCATTGGCGAGCGTCCCGACAACCCCGCCGCGGAGGTCGCGGCGCCGCGAAGGATCCGCAGGCTGCCGAGGACACTGTCTGCGGCAGAGGCCGAGCGGCTGATGGAGGCCGCGGCGGGTACCACGCCGCGTGCACTCCGGGACGCGGCGATCGTGGAGCTGCTCTACGGCGCGGGGCTACGCGTCAGCGAGGCCGTCGGCCTCGAGCGCGGATCGGTCGACCTCGACGAGCGGCTCGTGCGCTGCATCGGCAAGGGCTCGAAGGAACGCGTCGTGCCCATCGGCCGGCAGGCGACGGACGCACTGCGCCGCTACATCTCCCGCGGCCG
Source organism: uncultured Actinomycetes bacterium (assembly GCA_963704335.1). Taxonomy (GTDB): domain Bacteria; phylum Actinomycetota; class Thermoleophilia; order Gaiellales; family Gaiellaceae; genus PALSA-612. The sequence continues at coordinate 1,622,934 of OY969889.1, read as the reverse complement.
CCCGTATCTGGACCGTCGCCGGACGCAGGCCCTGTTCCTGAACGCGCGCGGCGGGCCGCTTACGCGCGCAGGCGTCTTTCTCATCCTGCGGCGGCTCGCCGAGAAGGCGGGGCTCGAAGCCGATCGCGTGCATCCGCATCTCCTACGCCACTCGTTCGCCACGCATCTGCTCGAGGGCGGCGCCGACCTGCGCAGCGTCCAGGAGATGCTCGGGCACGCTGATCTCGCCACCACCGAGCTGTACACGCACGTCACGGACAAGCGCCGCCGCGAGACGTACTTCGCCGCCCACCCGCACGCGCGCAAGCGCTAGCTGCGGGTATCGGACTTCTTCTTCAGCGCGGCCGCCACCTTCCGTGACACCTCGCGGAGCTCCCGGTCGGCTTCGTCGTCGTCGGCCAGGCCGTTCAGCAGCACGAGCGTATCGCGGCTGGGAGAGCCGTTGCGCAGGCAGACGACCGCGAGCCGCCGCACAGCCTGGTTGTCGTCGGCGGACACGAGCCGGTGCAGCAGCGGGCGGGCGGCGTTGATGCCGGCGGGAGCGTCCCTCGACAGAAGCTCCAGCGAGATGAGCGCGGAGCCGCGGCACGCCGGGCTCTCGTCCTCGAGCCCTCGCCGCAAGAGCTCCATCTTCTGACGGAAGCGAAACTGCCCGACGGCCCGGTACGCGACGGCGCGCTGACGGTAGTCCGAGTTGCGGGCATCGGCCTCGATCTCGTCTTCCCATTCTCTGCGGAGACCGGCCAGCTCCTGTTCGCTCCCTTCCGCGGCCAGCGCGTCGGCTCGGACCGCTGCCTCGGCGAGCGTCAAGCCGTGGTCAGGGATCGTGGCGCCGGCCCGACGTAGCGCGCCGACGGACGGAAGAGCCGCCCGGTGCGCTTCTGCTCGAGGATGTGCGCCGACCAGCCGGCCACACGCGAGCACGCAAACATCGCCGGCGCGAGCGGAGGCGGGATCTCTGCGACGTCGAGCACGAGAGCGGAGTAGTACTCGACGTTCGTCTTCAGCGGGCGCTCGGGATGCCGCCGCTCGAGCTCGGCAAGTGCGGCTTCCTCGAGCTGCTCGGCGATCTCGATCTGAGGTGAGCCGAGCTCCCGCGCAGTCCGCTTGAGAATGCGCGAGCGCGGATCCTCCGCCCTGTAGATCCGGTGTCCGAAGCCCATGATCCGCTTGCCGGCGTCGAGAGTGTCGCTCACCCACTTCTCCGGGTCGCCCATGCCGGTGACCTCCTCCAGCATCGGCTTGACGTACGCCGGCGCGCCGCCGTGCAGCGGACCTGACAAGGCGCCGACGGCCGAGGAGAGCGACGCACCGCAGTCGGCGCCGGTCGAGGCCGCGACGCGAGCCGCGAACGTGGAGGCGTTGAGACCGTGCTCTGCGGTGCAGATCCAGTACGTGTCGATCGCCTTCACGTGGCGCGGGTCGGCCTCGCCACGCCAGCGGAGCAGGAACTTCTCGGCAGCTGTCTGCCCCCGCGCGACCACGTCGTCCGCGACGGGATCCGTGTTCCCGTCCGCGAGCCGCGACGAGCGCGCGACGATCCCCATCATCTGCGAGGAGAGCCGCCCGAGGTCTTCACGGGCCTGTTCATCGGAGATCTCGTTCAGCTTGCCGAGCTTCCACGCCCCCGCGAGCCGGGCCGTCTCGGCCTGGAGGTCGGCCGGCGCGTTCCCCGTCAGGCGAGCCGGCTCGTACGGCTCGGGCTCGGGCATCTTGGAGTCGAGGTCGTCGTCGACGAGCAGGCCCCACACGTTCTCGTACGGGTAGTGGCCGACGAGCTCCTCGATGTCGATGCCGCGGTAGCGGAGCACGCCGCCTTCGCGGTCGGGCTCGGCGATCTCGGTCTCGACGGCGACGACGCCTTCGAGCCCAGGCTGGAAGTCGGACATCGAGCCGGAATCTACCCCAACCCCGTTCCGCCGGGCACCGCTAGAGTCGAGCCTGTGGCGCACCGCGTGACCCTCATTCCCGGCGACGGCACCGGGCCCGAGCTGACGGAGGCAACCCGCCGTGTGCTCGAGGCGACGGGCGTCGAGTTCGACTGGGACGTGCAGGAGGCCGGCGCGGACGTCATGGAGGCGCACGACGGTAACCCGCTGCCGGAGGAGACCCTGGACTCGATCCGCGACACCGGCGTAGCGCTCAAGGGGCCGATCACGACCCCGATCGGCACGGGCTTCCGCTCGGTGAACGTCGCGCTCCGCCACGAGCTGAACCTCTACGCCTGCTTGCGGCCTTGCAAGACCTACCCGGGCGTGAGAACACGCTACGAGGCGGTCGACGTCGTCATCGTCCGCGAGAACACCGAAGACCTCTACGCAGGCATCGAGTTCGAGTCCGGGAGCGAAGCCGCCCAGGAGCTGATCGCGACGCTCGGCCGGCTGCAGCCGAAGCAGGTGAGCCCGAAGTCCGGCATCTCGGTCAAGCCCATGAGCCCGGAAGCTTCCGAGCGCATCATCCGCTTCGCGTTCGACTACGCGCGCGCACAGGGTCGCCGCGCGGTCCACGGCATCACGAAGGCGAACATCATGAAGCACACGGACGGGCTCTTCCTCGAGGTCTTCCGTCATGTCGCCGCCGAGTACACCGACATCGAGCCGCGCGAGAACCTCGTCGATGCGCTCTGCATGGGGCTCGTCCAGCGGCCCGAGGAGTACGACGTACTCGTGCTGCCCAACCTCTACGGCGACATCGTCTCCGACCTCGCGGCGGGCCTCGTCGGCGGCCTGGGCGTGGCGCCGGGAGCGAACATCGGCGCGGACGCGGCCGTCTTCGAGGCGACGCACGGCTCCGCACCCAAGTACCGGGGCCAGAACAAGGTCAACCCGATCGCCATGGTCCTCTCCGGGAAGCTCATGCTCGATCATCTCGAGGAGCCCGGTGCGGCGGCGCGGCTTGAGAGCGCAGTCGCGGCCGTGATCGCCGAGGGGAAGAGCCTCACGTACGACATGAAGCCCACGCGCGACGACCCATCCGCGGTCGGGACGAGCGAAGTGGCCGACGCGATCATCGACAAGCTCGGCGCCCTGGTCACATGAGACGAAAGGTCACGGTCATCGGCGCCGGCAACGTCGGCGCCACGTGTGCGCAGGAGGTCGCCCGCCGCGACTACGCCGACGTCGTCCTCGTCGACATCATCCCGAACTACCCGCAGGGCAAGGCGCTCGACATGAACCAGGCGGCGGCCGTGCTCTCGTACGAGCCGAACATCACCGGCGCGAACGACTACCGGGAGACGGCGCGCTCGGACGTGATCGTGGTCACGGCCGGCAGGCCGCGTGCACCCGGCATGAGCCGGGACGACCTCGTCACGACGAACGAGGCCATCGTCGCCGCGGTGACGAAGGATGCGGTCAAGCGCTCGCCCAAGGCGGTCGTCGTAGTCGTATCCAACCCGCTGGACGCGATGTGCCACGTCGCCAAGGCCGTCTCGGACCTACCGCGCGAGCGCGTCGTGGGGATGGCGGGCATCCTCGATACCGCCCGCTTCCGAGCGTTCATCGCCTGGGAGACGGGAGCTTCGATCAAGGACGTGCAGACCATGGTGCTCGGCGGCCACGGCGACCAGATGGTCCCGGTCGTGTCGGCCACGACCGTCGGGGGCGTGCCGCTGACGGAGCTGGCCTCGAAGGGGCGCATCGCGAAGCTCGTGCGGCGCACCCGCGTCGGCGGCGGCGAGCTCGTGAACCTGCTCGGTACGTCCGCCTGGTACGCGCCAGGCGCCGCAGCAGCGCAGATGGTCGACGCGATCCTGCTCGACGAGAAGCGCATCCTTCCCTGCACGGCGCTGCTCGAGGGCGAGTACGGCATCGACGGCCTGTACATGGGCGTCCCGGTGAAGCTCGGTGCGGCCGGCATCGAGGAGATCGTCAAGCTCCGCCTCTCCGCCGAGGAAAAGAAGGCACTACGGGCGTCTGCAGCTGCCGTCCGGGACGTCGTTTCGGTCCTAACGCACAAGTAACAGGCGCGCAACCCGCGGCAGCTACCCTCCGCAACCGTGGACCTTGCGCTCAAAGGACGGACGGCGATCGTCTGCGGCGCCTCGGCCGGCATCGGCCTGGGCATCGCCGAAGCGCTCGCAGAGGAAGGCGCGAACGTCGCGATGTTCGCCCGGCGGCGCGACATCCTGCAGCGCGAGGCTGAGCGGCTGGGTGCACTGGCTGTTCGCGGCGACGTCAGCGTTCCCGGCGATCTCGAGCGGCTCGTCGAGAGGACGCTGGAAGCCTTCGGCGGCGTCGACATCGTCGTCAACAACTCCGGCGGCCCACCCCGGACGACCGCTCTCGAAATGAACGAGGAGTCGATCGAGGCCGCGGTCCAGCTGCTGCTGATCTCCGCAGTGCGCCTGACGACGCTCTGTCTCCCGCACCTCGAAGGCTCGGGGCACGGTCGCATCGTGACCATCACGTCGAGCACCGTGAAGGAGCCGGTCGACAACCTCGCGCTGTCGAACACCGTCCGTCCCGGCGTCGTCGGCTGGTCGAAGACGCTGGCGCGCGAGCTTGGGCCGAAGAGCATCACCGTCAACTGCATCGCGCCGGGCCGGATCGACACCGAGCGGCTGAAGGAGGTCTATCCGGACGGGCCTACCGAGGCCGACCTGGCGGCGATCCCGCTAGGCCGCCTGGGGACGACGCGCGAGATCGGCGACCTCGTAGCGTTCCTCTGCTCCGACCGCGGCGCGTACGTGTCCGGCGTGACGATCCCCGTCGACGGCGGCCTGCTCCGCTCCCTGCTCTAAAGCCTGATGCGAAAGGTCTTCACCCCCGGGCGGCTGCTTCTGGCCGGTGCCCTCCTCGCCCTCGTGACGTTCGGCGTCCTCTGGCTCGCTCCCTCTGACGACTACCTCCTGCTGCCGGACGAAGCGCATCCCGTGGCGCCGCTCGTGACCGTCGAGAAGCCGAAGCGAGGCGGCGGCCGGGACGGGATCTACTTTGTCGATCTCATCCAGAAGCGGGCATCGCTGCTGGAGAGCATCTTCCCGAGCGTTCGCGACGGCTCGACACTCGTGCCCCAGTCGCGGGTGAATCCGCACGGGATCGCCGAGTCCGTGCGGCGCCAGGCCGATCTCGGGCAGATGGCGCGCTCGCAGGAGATTGCGGCGGCGGTGGCGCTGCGCGAGCTGGGCTACGACGTGCAGATACGGGAGAACGGCGCCTTCGTCGCCAGCGTGTACAGCGATCTCCCGGCGGCCGGCAAGGTCCTTCCGGGCGAGGTGATCGTCGCAGTCAACGGCCGTCCCGTCCGGTCGACGCTCGACCTGCAAGAGCTGATCGGGGCGAACAAGCCGGGGACGCCGCTCACCATGACGTTGCGTCACGCCGAAGGGCAGCGGAAGGTCCGTCTCGAGACAGCCGCCAATCCGGAGGACCCCAACCGGTCGGTGATCGGCGTGCTGGTGGAGCCCGCTGCCGACATCCAGCTGCCGATCGACGTCTCCATCGACGCAGGCAACATCGGAGGACCGTCGGCGGGCCTGGCCTTCGCGCTCGACGTGATGGAGAAGCTCGGGAAGGACGTCGACCGCGGAAACAGAATCGCCGCCACCGGCGAGCTGGCACTCGACGGCTCCGTGCTACAGATCGGCGGCATCAAGCAAAAGACGATCGGCGCGCGGGCCGCGGGCGTCGACGCGTTCCTCGTTCCGGTCGAAAACGCGGCCGAGGCGAGGGAGCATGCGGCCGGTCTCCGCATCGTCCCCGTCAACAACGTCGCGCAAGCCGTAAAGGCGCTCGCCAAGCTTCCTTAGCAGCTCCCTGTCGTCCGGAATGAATACGCCGGAAATAGCGGGAAGACGTCGCGCGCGCCTCTTGTATCCGCCTCCCAGATCCCTAGTATCCGGGCTTGTCCGATCGTCCGAGGCACTAGAGCAGGGGAGATGAACAGCAACTCTACTAGAGTACGTTGTGCTGACTGCTATTTCCACCGCGCTGAGCTCTGCGCGCTCCAGCAGGACGAGGCATGCCCTACGTTCCGTCCGCACGGAAGCGGTGCTCTCGCGCAGCAGCTACCCCTTCTCCTCGCGCCGCGGCCACCCGAAGCGCCCGTTCGCACCCAGCTGAAGGTCGCTGCCGCCTAGGCGGCAGCAGTTGCGGCCAACGCGCCCGCCAGTCGCGCCACGCCTTCGTCGATCTCTTCCGGCGACGCGAAGCTGAAGGCCAGACGCGCCGAGCCGCGGCCGTCCTCCGGCCGGGCGAAGAAGTCGCCACCTGCGACGAAGGTCACGCCCGCTTCCTCGCCCGCCACGAGGATGTGGCGCGCCTCTGCCTCACCGGGCAAGTCGAGCCACAGGAAATACCCTCCGGCAGGCGTGCTCCACGAGGCGTCGGGAAGCTCCCGCTCCAGCGCAGACAGCAACGCGTCGCGCCTGGCCCGCAGCAGCCCGCACACCCGCTCGACGTTCGACTCCAGCAGGCCTCGGTTCAGGAACTCGAAGATGATCGCCTGGGTGGAGAATGCCGGCGAGAGGTACGTGCCGGCTGCGACGGCCTCCAGCTCCACAGCCAGTTCGGCGGGAACGACGAGATAACCGACGCGCAGGCCGGGGGCGACGATCTTCGAGAACGACGACGAGTAGAGGACGCGGGCGCCGGCGCCGAGCTCGAGCAGCGACGGAACGTCCTCTCCTGCGAAGCGCACGAGCCGATACGGGTCGTCCTCGACGATCAGCACGTCGTGGGCGTCGGCCAGCTCGAGCAACCTCCGGCGGCGCTCGACCGACAGCGTCCGGCCCGTCGGGTTCTGGAACGTCGGCAGGAGGTAGAGGAGTGCGGGTCGCGGGTCGCGGCCAAGCTCGTCCTCGAGCGCTTCAGGGTCGATGCCTTCGCCGTCGTGCGGGACGCCGACGGCATCGATTCGCCGCCGAGCGGCGATATGAAGGGCACGGTCGTATGTCGGGGCCTCCACGAGCAGGCGCCGCTCGGCCGAGAACCGCCCGATCAGCAGGTCGAGGCCCTGCAGGGAGCCGTTCGTGACCAGGATCTGGCCCGGGGCCACGCCGTGCCGGTTGGCGAGCCACTCACGGAGCGGCCCGTAGCCGCCGGACGGGCCGTAGTTCAATGCCGTCTCGCCGTCCCGCTCGAACACGGTTCGTGCACAATCGGCGAGCTCGCGGACCGGCAGGCACTCGGGCGCCGGGACTCCGCGAGCGAATGAGATCACTTGGCGATCTCGGCGACGATCTGCGCTGTCTCCGTCGGCGTCGTCCCCACGCGGATTCCGCAGGACTCGAGCACGTCCTTCTTCGCCTGTGCCGTGCCCGAGGAGCCGGAGATGATCGCTCCCGCGTGGCCCATGGTCTTGCCGGGTGGCGCCGTGAAGCCGGCGATGTAGGACACGACCGGCTTCGACATGTGCGCATCGATGAACCGGGCGGCCTTCTCCTCCTCGTCACCACCGATCTCGCCGACCATGACCACGATCTCCGTCTCGTCGTCTGCCTCGAACTTCTCGAGGATGTCGACGAAGGACGAGCCGACGACGGGGTCGCCGCCGATGCCGACGATGGTCGAGTTGCCGAGCCCGAGCTGCGACAGCTCATGGCCGATCTGGTACGTCAGGGTGCCGGAGCGCGAGACGAGGCCGACAGCACCCTCGGAGAAGATCTCGGCGGGGATGATCCCCGCGTTCGCCTTGCCCGGCGACAGCGCGCCGGGACAGTTCGGCCCCACCAGAGTCAAGCCGCGCGAGCGCACCGTCCAGTAGGCCCTGAGCATGTCGTGGGCCGGGATGCCCTCGGTGATGCACACGATCGTGGCGATGCCCGCACCCGCTGCCTCGGAGATGGCGTCGGCGGCAAAGCGCGCGGGGACAAAGATGAGCGACGTGTTGGCGTCGGCCTGCTCGACCGCTTCCGCGACCGTGTCGAAGACCGGGATCCCCTCCACGTCGTCTCCGCCCTTGGCCGGCGTGACGCCGGCGACGACGTTCGTGCCGTACGCGCGGTTGCGGAGCGTGTGGAACGACCCCTCGCGGCCCGTGATGCCCTGGACGACGAGGCGCGTGTCGCTGTCGACGATGATCGCCATTACTTCCGCCCCTTCAGCGCGATACGCGGCACCTCGAGCCGGCCGTCGCGTATCCGGTCCGCCAGCAGCTCGCGAACCTGCGCTGCCTCATCGCCCTCGCACCCCGCACGGGCGAGCCAGGGCTCCAGCTCGATCTCTACGTCGAACAGCTCCACCGCCTCGACGTCGAGCCCCGCCTGCTCGAGCAACCCGCGCCACTCGTCCTCCGAATAGCTGCGGACGTGCGTCGGGTCGCGCAGCCGCTCGGCCTGCTCGCCGGGCTCGTCCCGGTAGCGCAGGTCCGCGACGAGAACGAGTCGCCGCGCGACGCGCGCCAGCTCGCGCATAGCCCCGCCGACGTCCTCGAAGTGATGCGGTGCGATACGCGTTGCGACCGTGTCGAAGCTCTCGTCGGCGAAGGGGAGATCCTCGGCGCGCGCGATCACGTCGGCTTGCATGCCGGGCGACGGATCCACCGTGACGACCTCGAGACCCGCCTCGCCCAATCGCCGGGCGAGGTGACCTCCGCCGGACGCGACGTCCAGTGCCGTGTCGCCCTCGGCCCACTCGACGAGCAGGTCGAGGTCGGGACCCTGGCGATGAGCGTCGCTCTCGCGATACGCCTGAGCATGGGAGCTCCAGCGATCGCTCATGTCGCGAGCTCCACCGCCTTGCGGGCGGCGTCCAGCATCGTCGGCTCCACGTGGAGATTGGCCGGCGCGGCCTCCGCGAGCAGCCGTCTCCCCTCCTCTGCGTTCGTGCCGTCCAGCCGGACGACGATCGGTAGGTCGATGTCCATCTGCGAGAGCGCCTGCAGGATTCCCTTGGCCACCTCGTCGCACCGCGTGATGCCTCCGAAGACGTTGAAGAGGATCGCTTTCACCTGCGGGTCGGCGGTGATCACCTCCAGCGCGTCCACGACGCCCTGCGCGTCGCCGCCGCCGCCGAGATCGCAGAAGTTGGCTGCCCTACCGCCCGCCAGGCCGACGACGTCGAGCGTGGACATGACGAGGCCGGCGCCGTTGCCGAGGATGCCGACTTCGCCGTCGAGCTTCACGTACGTGACGCCTTTCGCGCGCGCCGCACGTTCCTCCGGCGGATAGGCGTCGAGATCGAGCATCTCGGCGATGTCGGGATGGCGGTAGAGCGCGTTGTCGTCGACCGTGAACTTCGAGTCGAGCGCGTGCACCACGCCGTCCGGCTTGACGATGAGCGGGTTGATCTCGCAGAGCATCGCGTCGCACGCAACGAAGCACTCGTAGAGCTTCTGCGCGATGGCCGCGATCTGCTTCTGCTCCTCGGGCTCCTCGACGCCCGCGCCGAAAAGGAGCCGGCGGCCGTGCCACGGCTGGAAGCCCTCGAGCGGATCGACATGTAGCCGAACGAGCTTCTCGGGCCGGTTCGCTGCCACTTCCTCGATGTCGATCCCGCCCTCCGTCGTGAACATGAACAACGGCTGCTTCACGCCGCGATCGAACGTCAGCGACAGGTAGTACTCGCGGTCGATGTCCGAGGCTTGCTCGATCCATAGCCTGCGGACGACGTGGCCGCCGATGTCCATTCCGAGGATCGCCTGCGCGTGGCCCTCGGCCTCTTCGGGGGTGGTAGCGAGCTTGATGCCGCCGGCCTTGCCGCGGCCGCCGGTCAACACCTGAGCCTTGATGACGACCTGACCGCCGAGCTCCTCGGCCGCCTGCCTCGCCTCGGTCGGCGTCGTGGCGACACGCCCGTCCGAGACCGGAATGCCGAAGCTGCTGAAGAGCTCCTTGCCCTGGTGCTCGTAGAGGTCCATCGCGCGGGCGAGTCTACGCGTTTGTAGCCGCCGCGACTACGGGGATACAGGCTTCCGAATAGACTCGGTCACCCCACGAGGAGGAGACACGATGGACGAGCCCCGTAATCCCCTGACCGAAGACGAGATCGTCACGACGCCCTCGGGCAGCAGCTCGGCTCCCGAGACGGGCGACGCCGACACGGACGACACTGACGTCGACACGGACGACACCGACGCCGACTCAGACGACACCGACGCCGACGCCGATACCGACGACCCGTCGTAGCACCGGCGCGCTAGCGCGCTGCATCGAGCCCACCGGGAACAGCGAGTTCCTGGACGAGGTGTTCGAGCGAGAGCCGTTGTACGTGTCCCGGTCCGAACCGGGGCACTACGACGACCTGCTCTCGCTCGACGACGTCGAGCGGATGCTGTGCTCCGGTGGGCTGCGTCACCCTGCGTTTCGCCTCGTCAAGGCGGGTGAGCGGCTGGAGCTCGGCGACTACGCCTCCGACGTTCCCTGGAGACCCGTGCCGTTCACCGACACGATCGACGTCCCGAGCGCGATCTCCGCGTTTGCGAGCGGCGCGACCGTGGTTCTGCAGGCGCTTCACAACACCCATCCGCCGCTGGCGACGTTCTGCCGCTTGCTGGAAGCCGAGCTGGAGCAGCCGGCCCAGGCGAACGCGTACTTCACGCCGCGCGGCTCGCAGGGCCTGCCCGTCCACCACGACACTCATGACGTCTTCTGCCTGCAGGTCGCGGGCAGCAAACGCTGGCTCGTCTACGAGCCGGCGCTCGAGCTGCCCCTTCGCAACCAGCGCTATCGGCCAGAGCTGGGCGAGCCCGGCGAACCGGTGCTAGACCTCGTGTTGCAGCCGGGCGACATGCTCTACATGCCCCGCGGGTGGTTGCACCAGGCGCTGACCTCGGACGAGGACTCGCTCCACCTCACCATCGGCGTCAACGTCTACACATGGCTCGATGCGATGCGGGCCGCGCTCGAGTCGTGCGCCGACGAGCTCGAGCTCAGGCGCTCCGTTCCCGACGACGGCGTGGCCACCGCCGATCTCCTCGCGGCGCTGGAGGAGAGGCTGCAGCCGGACGATGTCGTTCGACGCCGGCGCTCGAAGCTCGTGCGCACTCGCCGGCCGGTGCTCGACGACGCGCTCTCCGAGCTCCGCGCCTTGGATTCGCTGACCGCTGAGACGCTGCTGGAGCGGCGGCCGACGGTGCTGTCGGAGCTCGTAGACGGCACCCTCGTATTCGAGGGAAAACGACTTCGCGTGCCTCCCCGGGCTCTCACGGAGCTGAAGGCGATCGCCGAGTCCGAGTCGCCGTTCACGGCCGAGGATCTGCCGGGTGAGCTCGACGCCGAGAGCCGGCTCGTCCTGCTCAGGCGGCTGATTCGCGAAGGATTCGTGCGACGTAACGGCGCGGGCGGCTGAGCCCGGCCGCGCTGCACGTCAGCTGGGCCAGATCGCCGAGCTCCACGTCGACCTCCACCTCGTACTCGCGTCCGCCGGCCCGGAAGACGATCGGAGACGTGGAGCGCAGCTCGAGATCGTCGAGGCCGAGCAGGCCTGACGCCTCGCGGACGGCACGCTCCGCCGCTTGCACGCGAAACGAGTAGCAAGAACGGCCGCGATAGAGGTCGGGCTGGACCCGGCCGGCGAGGTGCTCCTCCAGCAGCGCCAACGCATCGCCGGCGCGGACACGTCCGTAGTAGATGCCTTCGGGCAGGCAGACCACGTTGCCCGCAAAGCGGTCACCGCCGACGTGCGAGCACTGCCAGGCCCACTCGTCGTCGACCAGCTCTCGCATCGCCTCGTAGGCCGGAAGGCCGTGCCGCGCGCAGCACGCGTCGTGCTTTCCATGCGTGCAGACGAGGAGCAGCGGATGCGCGACCGCTTCGCCCGGGTCGGCGAAGTCCAGATCGAGCACGTCCGGATAGGAGTCGACGACCTTGGACGACAGCCACGACTCACGCACCTTCGAGCTTCCCCAGTAGACATGCACGCCTTCCAGCGCGCGGCGCTCACGGCGGCGGATGAACAGCACCTTCGCCGGGCGAAGAGCTTCCGCCCGCAGTGCGAGATGTGCCTTCACGCCGCTCGGGAGGCCACTCGAGTCGAGTGCGTCCTTGCCCCAGGCGCCGTGATACTCGATGAGGATCCAGTGGTCGACGCGGCTCGCCGTCGCCGTCAACGACTCACCGTGCTCATGCGAGACGTCGGAGCAGAACTGCCTTCCTGACGGTCTATCCGGAGCCAGGCTCGCCGTCCCCCTCCACCGTGCAGATGATCTGGCCGAGCGCCACCGACTCGCCCGCGGCCACCGAGAGCTTGGTGACCGTGCCCGTGCGATGGGCCGCGATCTCGTTCTCCATCTTCATCGCCTCGACGATGCACAGCACGTCGCCGGCCACGACCTCGTCGCCGTCCGCGACCCGGACGTTCAACACGGTGCCCTGCATCGGGCTGACCACGGCGTCTGGCGCACCGCTACCGAGCCCGTGGGTCGAACCGCGGTCGCGGCGCGCTCGTGCCAGCGCGGCGTGTGCAGGCTCCGGGCGGAGCACACGCACGTCGAATCGTCGGCCGTCGAGCTCGACCGGTAGCACCTGGGCGCGGAGCTTTCCGTCCGAGAGCGGTGGTATCGTTGTTGTCTTATGAGACAACTTCTTCGCTTCCTCGGCCAGCTCCTCGGACTCGACGATTCCGTGACAGGTCCCCGCTTCGACGAAGCACCGTTGCCGCAGCAGCGCTCGATGGAAACCGAGCAACGTCTCGATGCCGCCGATCTCGTATTCGTCGAGCGCCCTGAGCATTCGCTGGCGCGCGTGCTCGCGGTCGACCCCGTGCACGACGAGCTTGGCCACGAGCGGGTCGTAGAAGCCGGATACCTCGAGGCCGGCCTCGATGCCCGAGTCCACGCGCACCCCGGGACCCGCAGGCTCGCGGTAGCTCGTGACCCTCCCCGGCGTCGGCAGAAAGCCGGCCGAGGGATCCTCGGCATTGATCCGGCATTCGATCGAGTGGCCGCGTAGGTGAACATCCTCCTGGCGAAGAGCCAGCGGCTCGCAGGCTGCGATCAGCACCTGCTCGCGGACGAGGTCGAGCCCGGTGACCATCTCGGTCACGGTGTGCTCCACCTGGATGCGGGTGTTCATCTCGAGGAAGTAGTAATCGCCGTCCCTCGTGAGCAAACCCTCGATGGTTCCGGCTGAGCGATAGCCCGCCGCCCTCGCGGCGTCGACGGCGATCGCACCGATGCGGGCCCGGAGCTCGCCGTCGACCGCGGGGGACGGCGTCTCCTCGACGAGCTTCTGATGGCGGCGCTGGATCGTGCACTCGCGCTCGCCGAGGTGGATGACGTTCCCATGCGCATCGGCGAGCACCTGCACCTCGACGTGACGTGGATCATCGAGGTAGCGCTCGACATAGAGGGTCGGATCGGCGAAGTACGCCTCACCCTCACGTTGGGCGGACGCGAACGCCGCTGCGACGCCCTCGGCGCTCTCGACGAGCTTGAGCCCTTTCCCGCCGCCGCCCGAGGCAGCCTTGAGCGCGATCGGCCAGCCGATCTCGTTACCGATCTCGATCGCCTCCTCGGCGGTCTCGACCGGATCGGTCGTCCCCGGCACGATGGGAACCCCCGCGGCCTGCATCGCGGCGCGGGCCGCTGTCTTCGTCCCCATCAGCTCGATGGCAGCCGCGGGCGGACCGATCCACGTGAGCCCGGCCTCCTCGACGGCGCGCGCGAAGCCGGCGTTCTCGGCGAGGAAGCCGTAGCCGGGATGGATCGCCTCGGCGCCGGCGCGTTTCGCAGTCTCGAGCAGCCGCTCGACGACGAGGTAGCTCTCTGCAGCGGGGGGCGGCCCGATGAGGTACGCCTCGTCGGCCACGCGGGCGTGGAGCGCGTCGCGGTCGGCTTCCGAGTAGACGGCGACGCTGCCGATGCCCAGCTCCCGGAGCGTGCGGAAGATCCGTACGGCGATCTCGCCCCGATTTGCCACGAGCACACGAGAGAACGGGGCCACGCGCTTATTCTCTCCGAGAGATGCCGCTTGCGGACCAGCTGACCGTCGCCCGCGCCGCTTCGGTCGTGCTCGTCATCGCGCTCTTTCAGTGGGACTTCGACAACCACCTCTACTGGGCGACCGCGGTGTTCGCCACGGCGATGGCGACCGACCAGGTCGACGGCTGGCTGGCGCGCCGGCAAGGACACACGTCGGCGCTGGGCTCGATGCTCGATCCCGTAGCCGACAAGGTGCTGGTGCTCGCGATGCTGATCATGGTCGTCGGGGCGGGCGCCTTTCCGGCGTGGATGGTCGCGCTCATCGTCGCGCGCGAGTTCCTGGTCTCGGGCCTGCGCCTCGCGGCAATCGAGCGGGGCGTGGTCATCCCGGCGCGCGATCTCAGCAAGCTCAAGACCTGGGCGCAGGCGGTCGCGGCGACCATCGGAGGCCTCGCCGCTGCCGGTGCCTGGAGCGACGACGTGGCCTGGTGGGCGCTCCTCGTCGCGCTCGTGTTCACGCTCCTGTCCGGCCTCGATTACGCGCGGGCCGCACCGCGGCTGCTCAGAGGCCCAGCGACCAGCTAGTCGTCGGGGTCCTCGGTGGACTCGAGCACACCGGCTCGCCACCACGCGGACGCCTCTGAGTGATTGTCGAGCAGCGAAGCGACAGCTGCCTCGATCGCCGCGCGCTCTTCGGGCGACGGCTCCGGAGTGATCTCGAGCTCAGGAGGCGCCGTCAAAGCGGAATGTTTCCGTGCTTGCGCTTGGGCCTCGGCTCACGCTTGGGCAGCGCCGTCTCGAGGGCGTCGATGAGCACGCCGCGTGTCCGCCGCGGCTCGATCACGTCGTCCACGTAGCCGCGCTCCGCGGCGACGTACGGGTTGGCGAAGCGCTCGCGGTACTCATCGATCAGCTCGCTGCGCCTGGCGTCGGCGTTGTCACCCGCCAGCTCGTTGCGGAACACGATGTTCACAGCGCCCTCCGGGCCCATCACCGCCACTTCCGCCGTCGGCCACGCGAAGTTGAAGTCGCCGCGGATGTGCTTCGAGCTCATAACGTCGTACGCGCCGCCGTAGGCCTTGCGCGTGATGACGGCGAGCTTCGGCACGGTCGCTTCGGCGTACGCATAGAGGAGCTTCGCGCCGTGCCGGATGATTCCGCGCCACTCCTGTTCGGTGCCCGGCAAGAACCCGGGAACGTCCACGAACGTCACCAGGGGGATGTTGAACGCGTCACACGTGCGGACGAAGCGGGCCGCCTTCACCGACGAGTCGATGTCGAGCACGCCCGCGAGAGTTCGGGGCTGGTTGCCGACGACGCCGACCACGTGACCACCGAGCCGCGCCAAGCAGCAGACGATGTTCTCGGCGTAGCGCTCGTGCACCTCGAGCATGTCACCGTCGTCGACGACGAGCTCGATGGCGCGCTTGATGTCGTACGGCTTGGCGGGATCGTCGGGAACCAATGTGTCGAGCTCCGCCTCCTCCCGGTCGCGAGGATCGGCCGGCTCGGCAAACGGAGGCGGCTCGAGGTTGTTCTGAGGCATGAACGACAGCAGGTATCGGGCGTCTTCGAGACAGGCCTCCTCGCTGGGGCTGATGAAGTGCGCTACGCCCGACTTCGCGGCGTGGGTGGCGGCGCCACCCAGTTCCTCGAACGTCACGTCCTCGCCGGTGACCGTCTTCACGACATCGGGCCCCGTGATGAACATGTACGAGGAGCCTTCCACCATGAGCACGAAGTCGGTGATCGCCGGCGAGTACACGGCGCCCCCGGCACACGGCCCCATCACGAGGCTGATCTGCGGGACGACGCCCGAGGTCTGCACGTTGCGCCAGAAGATCTCGGCATAGCCGGCCAGCGAGACGACGCCCTCCTGGATGCGCGCGCCACCGGAGTCGTTGATCCCGATCACGGGGCACCCGAACTTCACCGCGAGATCCATCACCTTGCAGACCTTCTCGGCGAAGACCTCGGACAGGCTGCCGCCGAAGATCGTGAAGTCCTGGGAGAAGACGAAGACCTTGCGCCCGAGGATCGTCCCGTAGCCGGTGACGACCGCGTCCCCCCACGGCCGCCGCTCGCGCATCTCGAACTCGACCTCGCGATGGCGGACGTAACGGTCGAGCTCGACGAAGGAGCCGGGGTCGAGCAGCTTCTCCAACCGTTCGCGGGCCAGCAGCTTGCCCTGCGAACGCTGGCGCTCTACGGCCTTCTCGGAGCCCTGGTGCAGCGCGGTCTCGCGCAGCTCGCCGAGACGCTCGAGCTTGGCTTCGGTCGAGTCTCCTCCCGCCGGCACCGGCCTATAGTCTCAGACGTGGATCCCTGGACGGCTGTCGACCGCTCGACGATCTGGCCCTACGAGGCCGGTCAGCCGCGGGAGTTCTCGTACAGCCGCGACGGTCACCCCACGGGCGAGGCCGCCGAGGCCGCGCTCGGAGAGCTCGACGGCGGACACGCGCTGCTCTTCGCGTCGGGGCTCGCGGCTGCCGCGGCGGCGCTGCTGGGCCTGCTCCGTCAGGGGCAAACCGTCGCGATCGCCGCCGATGCGTACTACGGCGTCGGCGTGCTGATCAGCGATCTCGAGCGTTGGGGATTGGCGTCCACGGAGTTCGACCAGGCAACCGCACCGCCTGCCGGCGCCGATCTGGTCTGGCTCGAGGCGCCGTCGAACCCGTTCCTGACCTTCCCCGACCTCGCTGCAGCCGCAGCGGGCCCGGCGCCCGTGCTCGTGGACGCCACCGCCGCCACGCCGATCCACATGCGGCCGCTCGAGCACGGCGCGGACTTCGTGCTGCACAGCGCCACGAAGTTCCTGGGCGGTCACCACGACCTACTGCTCGGAGTCCTCGTCTGCCGGCGCGAGGAAGACCACGAGCGCTTGCTGGAGTTCCGCACGCGCACCGGGGCGATCGCGACGCCTGACGCCGCGGCGCTGCTCCTGCGCAGCCTCCAGACCCTGCGCGTCCGCGTGGAGCGCCAGTCGGCGACGGCGCTCGAGCTCGCGCGCCGCCTGGCGGAGCATCCGGCCGTCGAGCTCGTGCGCTACCCCGGCCTGGAACCGGATCCGCTCGCCGCCCGCTACATGGACGGTGGCTTCGGCGCGCTGCTCTCGTTCGACGTTCGTGGTGATGCGGAGGCCGTCGAGAGCTCGGTCGAGCGAATCGCCAACGCGACGAGCCTCGGCGGCGTGCGCTCCACGATCGAGTCACGCCGCCGCTGGGAGGGCGAGCGAGTTCCCGAGAAGCTGCTGCGCCTCAGCGTCGGCCTGGAGGACGTCGACGAGCTGTGGGCCGACCTCGAGCAGGCACTCGAGCGCGGCTAGAGCCGGAGGAGGGACTCGAACCCACGACCCACGCCTTACAAGGGCGTTGCTCTACCAGCTGAGCTACTCCGGCCGACGAATTCAGACTAGCGGGCGCCGCCCGGGAAGGTCACACCGCTCCAGTTGAAGCCGAGGGCGCTCGCGAGCACGTCGCCGCCCTTCCGCGCGAGGAAGCCATGCGGCGCGAGCCGCTGTCCGTCGACCTCCGCCGCGTTGCGCGAGCTCCAGTTGGCCAGCACGCTGAAACCGCCCTCGAACACCGATTCCGTCACGTTCGGTGCGACGCTTCGGAAGCTCGTGAGCCGCTTGCCGGCGTAGTGAGGCCCGAGCGTTCGCTGTACCTGGCCCACCAGCGACGCCCACGGATTCGTCAGGGAAGCCTCCTCGCGCTCGCCGTCCCACGCGTAGGAGAGGACGAAGCCGAAGGCGACGTTGAAGAGCAACGTCTCGGGGTTGATGGTCATCGTCGGCTCGTACAGGTCGTGCTGGTACATCAGCACCTTGTCGCCGAAGAGGCGGCCGGCGATGGGATACGGCTCCCAGTTGCCCTCGCCCCATTTCTTGTTCGGCCATTCGAACTGGTGGGACATCAACAGCACGCCGCCGTGAAAGCCGGAGAACGTTGCCGCCAGGCGGTCCCACCCGTCCTCCGCCATGATGCACCGCTGGGCATACGGCGCGAACAGCGAGAGCCAGCCGTCGTAGTACGCGAGCGGCGACGGCGCGGCCGGGTTGAAGTCACGCCGCCACGGACGCGCGCCGATCTGGTCGAAGAAGAGGCAGTCCGCGGGCACGTCCGTGTTCCACTCTTCGAACACGCCCTCGATCCGCTTACGCACAGCCGCTGCATGTGGCGAGACGATGTAGCCGTCGTGCGAGCCGAACTGCTCGGTCACGGGGCTGCCGCGGAGGTTCTGGACGGCGATGTCCTTCGGCTCGAGCGGTGAAGGAAGCGCCTGGACGCTCGGCGACGTCGTATCCCACCAGCTGACGTTCAGGTACGGCATGACGAGTTGGCCGAGCGACCTCGCGCTGCCGGCCATGCCGTTGAGGTCGGCGCTGGACCCCCAGCGTGGATCGGGCGGCAGGAAGTCCGGATGCGCCTCGTCGAACCCGCCCGACTGGAAGGCCACCGGATGGATGAGCGCAGGCGACGGCAACTGCTTCAGCGAATTCCCCCACTGGTTGAACTCGGGTAGTCCTTTCCAGAGGTCGGCCTTGATCAGCGGAGAGCGGACGAGCTTGTCGAGCCTGGGACCGACCTTTTCCGCCAGCGACGGGTATTTGTCGATGCCGTTGTCCTCGCGATAGGCGGACAGCGACTGCTCCACCGTGCCGCCGACACGCACTCTGACCTGCGGGCTCGTCCACTTCTGTCCGCGCTCGACCCAGGTCTGGAAGACGTGCGTCGCACAGAAGGACGGGCCGCCGCAGGTCGCTCCCTCGCCGTGCCGCACGAAACCGATGTCGACCGGCGCGATGGCCCGCGGCGCCGGGTTGATCGAGTACATCGCGATGTGCCCCTTGCCGATGTCGGCCGAGAGGTAGTCCGCGAACGCCCAGCGCGACGGGTAGGTCTCGACGTTGCGGTGCGGACCGTTGAAAAAGCTGGGGGTCAGGCGGATGCCGGGCAGGAACGTCGGCATGTACGCCCCGCGCACGTCGGCAGCGGGCAGGAGCAGGTCGGTCGGGAACAGCGCGGTCGCGAGCGGGTACTCGACGGACGAGTCGATCTCCAGGCGCACGTCGAACGCGGCGCTACGGGCGACCAGGGTGACGACGGCGTCGACGCCGGGTCCGGCCGGGGCGGAGTCGTAGCTCATGGTCAAGGTGGACGTGAGCTGCGACCAGCGAAACGTGAAGCGGTTGTCGCCGGTCCGGCCAAACGCACAGCCGGACGCCGCCTCGCCGGTCGTCTGCTTGGCGGCCCACCAGCAGCCGTTCTGCCCGCGGAGCAGGCGCTCACCCTTCCGCCGGTCGACGAGTTCCAGCAACTCGCCGTTCTCCTTGCTGAGCGTCAGCCGGTAGGCGGGCGCCGTCAGCACGAGGAGGTTCGGATCCTTCCTCGCCAGCTTGACAGCAGGTTGGGCTGGGTTCTGCTTCGGCGCCGGCCTGCCGTCAGGGCCGCCGGCGGCTGCACCTACCCCGAGGAGGCAGGCAGCCACGAGCACTGGTACCGCGAGCCCCCGCTTCACGACGGAGAGGCTACAGCGCTAGGACAGGACGGCGCGGGACTGTCTGTGCATGACGATCTTCCGCTTCACGCGCTGGAGCGCGTTGTCGATCGTCTTCGTGTCGCAGTCGAGCAGCTCGGCCATTTGCTCGTAGGAGTTGCCTTCCAGGTAGAAGCGCAGCGCGTCCGCCTCCAGCGTCGACAGGCCGCTGCCGAGCGAGAAGACGAGGCTCTGCAGCTCCTCGCTGGAGATCACCTGCACCGACGGCTCGTCCACGAGCGACCCGGGCAGCGCGTCGCCGAGGGTGCAGTCGGAGTCGGGGTCCTGCCCCGCCGGCGTGTGGCTGAACGAGACGTAGCTGTTCAGGGCCCGGTGCTTGATCCTCGTCGCAGTCTTGATGGCAGTGATGATCTGTCGGGTGACGCACAGCTCGGCGAAGCTCCGAAACGACGTTTCTTTGTCAGGCTTGAAGTCGCGAACCGCCTTGCAGAGGCCGATCAGCCCCTCCTGGATCAGATCCTCGGACTCGCCGCCCGCGAGGAAGTACGAGCTGGCCTTCATTCGCACGAACCCCGTGTAGCGGCGGATCAGCACCTCCCGAGCACTGTCGTCGCCGTTGCGCACGCGCATGACGAGTTGGAGGTCTTCGAGCTCGCGCTTCTGTCTCTGCGCCGTGCGAACCGCGGTCTGCATCCGGGCTGCCAATGCGCTCTCCCCTTGTCGTCGAGTGCTCCTCCGTCGAACCTGCGGCGTCGGCGGAAGTCTCACCCTCAAGTTGAGGCGGAAAGATAGCAAGGTCCGCCCGGAGTTACAAGGGTATTTGCAAATATGCAGGGACCTAAGGTTTTTCGCCACGCCGAAGACGCTCGAGGGCGGCCTTCGTATCGTCGTCCACGCGATCGCCGACGCGCGACGAAGCCCGCTCCTCGTGCTGGGGCCGCTCGTAGTCGGCAAGAAAGCCGGCCGAGGACCGCTGCTCGACCTCGTGGCCGGCCGTGCCGCGCAGCGCCGCGTCGGAGGAAACGAGGCAGACGCTCTCAGTCAGGCGGTGCTCCGCCGCGAGGCGCTCCAGCGCCGTATCGGCGTGATCCGCGTATCTGACCTCGAGCCGGCCTACGACGCGATCCTCGCCGCCGCCGTCGAAGACGACCACGCCGCGCGCCCCCTTGAGGGCGACGAAGTCGGCGAGCCGGTCGACGAGATCTGACGGCCCACGAAATCCCCCGGCGTGGAGGATGTTGTAGCCGTCGAAGAGATACAGCGTCGGCTCAGGCATGCGCGACCGCTCTTCGCCGTGCGACCTCGAACAGGAGCAGCGCCGCCGCCACGCTGACGTTCAGCGACTCGACGCGGCCGCCGAGCGGGATCGCGACCTCCACGTCGCACTGGCGCCGGACGAGCGGGCGGATGCCCTTGCCCTCGGCGCCGAGCACGAGCAGGACGCCGCCCTCGAAGTCCGCCTCCCACAGAGCCGTCGGAGCGTCGGCGACGGCCGCGTACGCCCAGAGCCCGGGGCTCTTGACGTCGGCGATGAAGCGGGAGAGGTTGGGCACGACCGCCACCGGCAGATGCTCGACTGCCCCGGCCGAGGCCCGGCACACGGCGGGCGTGACCCGGGCGGAACGGTGCGCCGGCAGCACGAGGCCCGTCGCTCCCGCACCTTCCGCGCTGCGGCAGACGGCGCCGAGGTTCTGCGGATCGGTGACGCCGTCGAGGCAGACAAGCAATGGCTGCGGGCGCGCCGCCAGCACGTAGGCATCCGCGTAGCCGTAGGGCTCGCAGAGGGCGACGACACCCTGGTGATCGCGTGTTCCGGCGAGCTCTGCCAGCTCGCGCTCGGCAGCGACTCGCACGCGCGGCGAGCACTCGTCCCGGAGCCAGGCCTCCGCGCGTTGAGCGCGCTCGCTCGCATGCAGCTCGAGGACGCCACGCGGGCCGCGTAGCGCCTCGTACACGGGCCGGCGCCCGTAGACGAGCTCGCGAGTCATAGCGGCACGAGCTGAAAGCCGTCGGCCACGTCGCGCACCTCCCAGCCGAGCGCCGCAATCTCGCCACGCAAACGATCGGCTTCGTCGAAGTCGCGCACCGCGCGCGCCTCCTCGCGTTGCTCTGCAAGCGCGACGGCCTCTGCGGGCGCCTCTGCCCGCTCCGCGAGCGACGCGAGCCCGAAGACCTCGAGCGCACGCGCGAGGAGCTCGTGGTCGCGCCATTCGTGCATGACGGCCAGCGCGTCGGGAGTGTTGAAGTCGTCGTCGAGCGCTGCCGCGAAACGCTCCCAGGAACCATCCGGTGCCGGTTCCGAACTGGACCGGAAGACGTTGCGAAAAGCCTCCGCCTGCGCCGCCGCCTGCGCGAGCACGTCGTCCGTGAAGTCGACGGGCTTGCGCCAGTGCGCCGTCAGCAAGTAGACGAGCAGCGTCTCTCTCCCCCACGTCTCGAGCACGTTCTGCAACGTGACGACGTTGCCGAGTGACTTCGACATCTTCTCGGCGTCGAGCTCGAGCATCCCGTTGTGCATCCAGACCTGCGCGTAGGGATGGCCGAGGCTGCAGGACTGGGCCCGCTCGTTCTCGTGGTGAGGGAAGAGGAGGTCGAGCCCCCCGCCGTGGATCTCGAACGCCGGGCCAAGGTGCTTCTCGGCCATGGCCGAGCACTCGATGTGCCAGCCCGGCCGGCCGGGCCCCCAGGGCGAGTCCCAGGCAGCGTCCTCGTTCG
This sequence comes from uncultured Actinomycetes bacterium, assembly GCA_963704335.1. Lineage (GTDB taxonomy): Bacteria > Actinomycetota > Thermoleophilia > Gaiellales > Gaiellaceae > PALSA-612. The sequence goes on along the minus strand of OY969889.1, from coordinate 1,600,920 downwards.
GCTTCTGAGCCTTCCAGAGCGCGAAGTCGCGTGGATCCTCCTTCAGCTCGTTGGGCTCCTGGGCAACCATCTCGTCGAGCTTTGCGCCGGACAGGCCGCCGTAGCCCGCGAACCGCGCTACCCGGAAGTACACGTCGCCCTCGGCCACGTAGGCCAGGTCACCCGCAAGCAGTTCCTGGATGAACGCGATGATCTCGGGCATCGTCTCCGAGGCACGCGGCTCGACGTCCGGCCTGCCCAGCCCGAGCCCGTCGGTGTCCTCCACGAACCAGCCGGTAGCCCACTCCGCCAGGTCGCGGCTCGCCACCTCACGGGCGGCGGCCTCGACGTAAACCTTGTCGTCGACGTCAGTGACGTTGTGGACGAGCATCACGTCGTAGCCGGCTCGCTTGAGCCAGCTCCGAAGCCACATCGCAAGCACGAACGGCCTTGCGTTGCCGACGTGCACGCGGTGGTACACCGTCGACCCGCAGACGTACATGCGGATCGGGCCCGGTGGCGCCGGCAAGTCGACCTTGCCCCTGGTCAGCGAGTCATAGAGCCGCATCGACCCTCCGCAATGCCTCGTCCCGGGACAGGGCATGAATCACGGTCCAGAGCTCGGGGCCGCGCTCGCGGCCGGTCAGCGCCAGCCGCAGCGCACGCAGGTCACCGCCTGCCGCCTTCAACTCCCGCACGGTCTCACGTGCGTCGCCGTCTGCGAGCTCCTTGAAGCGCTCGAGCGTCGGCTTCGCCTCCTCAGGCAGCTGAACGAGCTCCGGCTCGAGAATCTGGTGCGCGTACTCGCGGGCTTCCTCGAGGTCGCGCGCGCCGCGCACGGCGGGAACGAGCTCAGGCGACACGCCTACGAGCGCGGCCAGCTCCTCGTCCGGCATCGCGCCGATCGCCGCAGCGGTGAGCGCGTTGCCGACGTGGAGCGAGCCTGTCGGGCTGGGCGCGAAGCGAGCTCGGCGCATGACGCCAGTATTCCTATTGCGGCAGGAACCCCTCCGCACCGAGTGCCCGCAGCCCACGCTCGCGGAGCTCGGCGGCCGCGCGATCGACCGCCGAATGGCGCGGCGCATAGCCGGTGAGCGCGAGCCAGGTCGTCTTCTCGCCCACGTCGATCACGGACACGTTCGCGTCCTCGAGCTCCGGCTCCGAGAGCTCCCCGATCGTTCGCAGGAGGACACGTCGCGCGTCCTCGACCGGCGCTGTGATCGCCACCGGCAGGCGCACCGTGACAAGCCTGCGGGGGTCGTCGAGCGTCCGGTTGACGACCGTCGACGTGATCATCTGCGCGTTGGGCACGAACGCGGTCAAGCCCTGATCGGTACGCACGATCGTGTGGATGAGCGTGATCTCTTCGGCCGTGCCCGTCACGTCGCCAACAGTGATCCGGTCGCCGATGCGGACAGGCTGGCTGAGGCTCAGGAGAATGCCGGCGCCGATGTTCCCCAGCGGCACGCTGAAGGCAACGCCGAGCACAAGGGCGATGAAGGCGCCCGACGCGAGCAGCGTCCGTGCGATTTGCTCCGTCGTCGGGAAGATCTCGAGCACGCTCCAGAGCACGACGACGAAGACGAACGCGAGTATCACGCGGCGCAGCACCACGAGCCGGGTGCGTAGACGCGCCACGTAGTCGGCCGGCTTGCGCGCCGCAACCCGTTTCACGTAGCGGTCGAAGGCCCAGCCGAGCACGACTCGGAGGACAACCAGCAACGCGAGACCGACGACGGCGGTGACCAGCACCTGCCACGCGCGGTCCGACATCAGCGACGGTGCCGCTCGCTGGACAGGTGCCAGCGTCGGGGCGCGATCAGCTCTTCCGTCGACTCAGGCCCCCAACACTCGGGCTCGTAGACCTCGAGCGCGGGTGGGTCATCCAGCAGTGGCGTCGAGACTTCCCAGAGCCGCTCGATGCCGTCACCGCGCGTGAACAGCGTCTGGTCGCCGAGCATCGCGTCGTGGACGAGCCGCTCGTAGCCTTCGAGCTCGCGCTGCTCGAACGCGCTGTCGTACTCGAAGGTCATCGCCACCTCGCGCAGCTCGATGTCCGGCCCCGGCTTCTTGGCGAGGAAGTTGGCCGAGATCGACCCGGGATCCTGGAAGTCGATCACCAGCTCGTTGGGACGCGACGCCGCCGGCGCGTCGCCGGCCAGCGTGAACATCCGCAGCGGCGGCTCGTGGAACGCGAGCGTTATCACCTGGCAGCTCTCGGCGAGCGCCTTGCCGGTTCGCAGGAAGAACGGCACTCCTGCCCAGCGCCAGTTGTCGAACCCGACCTCAAGCGCGACGAACGTCTCCGTCTCCGACTTCGGGTCGACGCCCTCCTCGTCGCGATAGCCCTTGTACTGGCCTCGTACGACGCGCGCCGGGTCGAGCGGCTTCATCGAGTCGAAGACCTTGGCCGTCTCGTTTCGCACAGCTTTCTGGGTGAGGGAAGTGGGTGGCTCCATGGCGATGAAGCCGAGCACCTGGAAGAGGTGCGTCACGACCATGTCGCGAAAGGCACCGGTCTGCTCGTAGAAGCCGGAGCGACCGGCGACCGTCAACGTCTCGGGCACGTCGATCTGGACGTGGTCGACGTGGTCGCGGTTCCAGATGGGCTCGAAGAGCCCGTTCGCGAAACGCAGGGCGAGGATGTTCTCGATCGACTCCTTGCCCAGGAAGTGGTCGATCCGGAAGACGTCTGCCTCGCCGAACACGGCGTGCACGGACGCGTTGAGCGCCTGGGCGGACGCGAGGTCGGTGCCGAACGGCTTCTCGACGATGACTCGTGCACGCTCGGCAAGGCCCGTGTCACCCAGCATCTTCACGACGGCCGGGAACGCCGGCGGCGGGATCGCGAGGTGGTAGACGCGCATGACGTCACCACCGATCTCCTGCTCCGCGTCCTCCACGGCGCGTAGGAGATCCGCAGGCTTGTCGGCGTCCGCCGGAGCAAACGAGAGGCGTTCGACGAACGCCTCCCAATCCTCACCGGAGGGCTCCCTCATGCCTCGCGCCTCGACGGCATCGTGTGCGCGCTGCCGGAACTCCTCGTCGGAGAGCGCGCTCGACGGTCGGGACACGCCGATCACGCGGTACTCCTCGGGCATGAGGCCTGCGCAGTGAAGGTTGAAGAGACCCGGCAGGAGCTTGCGCTTGGCGAGGTCACCCGTCGCCCCGAAGAGCACGATCACGTGGTTCTCCGGCCGCGGGCGGCTCGGGCTCATGCGACCGCCTCGGCCGTCTTCGCAGCCAGGTCGAGATACGCCGCTCCAGGGTCGGGCTGCCAGAAGATGGCGCTGCCGGCGACGAGCAGGTCTGCACCGGCGGCGCGGATCTCGGTCGCGTTCCCGCCCGAAACGCCCCCGTCCACTTGCACCCATACGGTGTCTGACACCTGCGACCGCAGTTTCTCGATGCGGCCAAGGGATTCGGGCATGAATGCCTGTCCGGAAAGGCCGGGGTGGATGCTCATGCAAAGAGCCACGTCCGCGCCGGCCGCCTCCACCGCCTCGGCAGCAGGCTCGACCTCCGTCTCCGGGTTGAAAGCGATGCCGACGCCCAGGCCGAGGTCGCGCGCCTGCCTGGCGACCCGCTCATGATCGTCGACCACCTCGACATGAAACGTCACGCTGTCGCCGCCTGCCGCCGCGACGCTTTCGAAGTGCCGCTCGGGCTCGGACACCATGAGGTGGCAATCGAGTACCCCCTCTCGCTCGTGCACGAGCTCGGAGATCGAGCGCAGCACGATCGGGCCGATCGTGATCTCTCCGACGAAGTGGCCGTCGCCGACGTCGAAGTGGAAGACCCGCGCACCCGCATCGAGCAGGAGAGCGAGCTGTTCACCAAGACGGGCGAAGTCCGCAGCGTAGATCGAAGGCTCGACGGTGCCCGGACGTGCCCACTCTCGCCAAGTCACCGGCTTACAGTACCCCTGTGGGCCACGACGACGAAAAGCGCCTCGCGGCCGAGGCTGCGGCCGAGCTCGTCGAGGACGGGATGGCGGTCGGCCTCGGCACAGGCAGCACAGTGGCGTACTTCCTGCCGGCGCTCGCGGCTCGCAAGCTCGACATCCGTTGCGTTGCAACATCGCTCGAGACGGAGCAAGAGGCGCGTGAGCTCGGCTTGACCGTCGAGCCGTTCGAGACGCTCGATCGCCTCGATCTGGCGGTGGACGGCGCCGACCAGGTGGCGCCGGACGGCTGGTTGGTGAAGGGCGGCGGCGCTGCGCAGACGCGCGAGAAAATCGTCGCGACGGCCGCCGACCGCTTCGTCGTCGTCGTCTCTTCGGACAAGATCGTGGAGCGGCTGGCCCCGCCCGTACCACTGGAGCTGCTCACGTTCGGCCTTCAGGCGACGCTGCGCACGCTCGGTACGGCAACGCTGCGCGACACCGCACCCACGCTGGACGGAGGTCGCATCGCCGACTACACGGGCGGCGTCGGCGATCCAGCCGCCCTCGCCGCTCGTCTGGACGCGGAGCCGGGCGTGATGTCCCACGGGCTGTTCCCGCCCTCGCTCGTTTCCCAGGTGCTCGTCGGCCGCGGCGATCAGGTCGAGCGCCGCGCCGTCGAATAGGATCGGCGGAGGTTGATCCGGCGCCTGCTCTACTCGTGGATCGTCAACGTCGCCGCCATCTGGGTGGCGTCGGTCTTCGTCGACGGCATCGACTACTCGGAGGACTACTGGATCCTGATCGTCACCGGCTTCGTCTTCGGCCTCGTCAACTTCTTCGTCAAGCCGATTGCGAAGCTGCTGGCGCTGCCGTTGATCGTGATCACGCTCGGGCTCATCCTGTTCTTCATCAACCTGCTCATGCTCTACATCACGAGCTGGATCGTGTCCGGCTTCGAGATCGACTCGTTCATGTCGGGCGTGTGGGCGACCCTGATCATCACTATCGTCAACTGGGTGCTGACGAGCGTCTTCGACGTCGACGAGCGTCGCCGGCGCTGAACGGCTCGCCGAAGCGACGACTTCTTCGGTGGTACGCCGCCAACGGGCGAGACCTGCCGTGGAATCACACCCGCGATGCGTACGCCGTGCTGGTCAGCGAGGTCATGCTCCAGCAGACCCAGTACGCCAGAGTGCTCACGCGCTGGCAGGCCTGGCTCGACCGCTGGCCGACCGTCGTGTCGCTCGCCGCGGCTGCGCGGGCAGATGTCATTCGCGCCTGGGACGGGCTCGGCTACAACCGCCGCGCGGTGAATCTCCACAAGGCCGCGCAGTCGATCGCCGAACACGGCTGGCCGGACGACCTCACGGAGCTGCCGGGAGTCGGTCGCTATACGGCCGACGCCGTGGCCAGCCGCTGCTTCGGGGCGGAGGTGCTGCCCGTGGACGTGAACGTCAGGCGGGTGCTCGAACGCAGCGGTCTCGAGCTCGACCACGAGTGCGGGCCTGCGCTGATGAGCCTTGGCGCTCAGGTCTGCATCGCTCGCATCCCGCGCTGCGACGTGTGCCCGCTGGCTGATGCATGCCCCTCGCGGGGACTGACATTCGAGCCCGCGCGCAAGCAGTCGCCCTACGAGGGCTCCTTCCGGCAGCGCCGTGCGCGCACACTGCGGCTCGTGGCGGCACAGGTGCGCCAGAGATCGGAGCTCGACGACGAGGCCGTGACGGCGCTCGCCGGCGACGGCCTCGTCGAGGTGCAGGGAGAGCTCGTCCGCTTGCCTACAACACCGGGCAGTTGACGACAATGGGCATCGACTTGATCGACACCTGGCCGGCGGCTGCGGCCCGCCTGACCGCAACGGCCGAGCGCAGCAGGCGCGCCGACTGTCCGTCCTTCCACGTCACGAGCCTCACAGCCCAGAGCGGCGTGTAGTCGCTGCGACCCGGAACGGTGTCGATGATGTTGTGCTGCCCCGTGGCGCCGTTCGTGAAGGCCCAGATCGGAGCCACCTTGTTCCCTGCGGAGAGCTTGACCGGCCCGAAGTCGAGGTAGGCGACCGTCGTTCCTCGGTAGAAGCCGAGCGTCTCGTCCTGGGCAAAGCGTTGCACCTTCCCGTCGTCGGCGGCGCTCGCGGTTGTACCCGTCGCGACCGCGGCGAGGATGAAGAGTAGGAGCACGATCCGTCGCATGAGATGCCTCCTTGGAAGCTGACCCTGCGACGGTACGCCGCGTTTCTTTCCGCCAGGTGACGGCCCGCTGAACAGACCTTGCGCAACCCTGAATTAACCCACCCGCAAGGTGGAGGGCGCACAATGCGACCATGACGACCGTCCTCGTCGTGGACGACGAGCCAATCGTGCGCGAGATCGCCGTGCGCTACCTCGAACGCGCCGGCTACGTGACACGCGAGGCCGGCGACGGCCGTACGGCGAAGAGGCTGCTCGAGCAGGAACCACCCGACCTCGTCGTGCTCGACGTCATGCTGCCGGGAGTCGACGGACTGGAGCTCTGCCGCTGGATCCGCGCGCGCTCCGAGCTGCCCGTGATCATGCTGACGGCGCGTGGCGAGGAAGCGGACCGCATCGTGGGCCTCGAGCTCGGCGCCGACGACTACATCACGAAGCCGTTCTCACCGCGGGAGCTCGCGGCACGAGTTCGCACCGTGTTGCGACGTACGGCCCCGACCGATCGCACCGGGGAGCGACTCTCCTTCGGCGATGTGGAGCTCGACTCCGGCACGCGGGACGTCCTGAAAGGCGGTCGCGAAGTGCGACTGACAGCGAAGGAGTTCGATCTTCTGTGGTTTCTGGCTTTCCATCCGCGGCGCGTGTTCGGACGCGACCAGCTGATGAGCCGTGTCTGGGGCTACGAGGCGGCGCTCGACACGGGCACGATCACCGTCCACGTCCGGCGGCTACGGGAAAAGATCGAAGACGACCCGTCGCGACCCGTGCATCTGCAGACCGTGTGGGGAGTCGGCTACAGGCTCGTTCCATGATTCTGACCGCCGTCGTCATCGCTGCCGCGACTCTCACGGTCGGCTTCCTCCTCGCGGTCGCGCTCCGCGCCCTGCCCACCGTTCGCCTGCAGATCGCCGGCTTGGCGGCGCTCGCCGTCTCCCTGCCACTGGCGGCGGTTCTGCTCTCCGGCTGGGTGATGTTCCACATGGGCGACGACGTGAAGATCCTCGCGGTGTCGGCAGCGTCCGCTGCAGTCGCCGTTCTCGCCGGACTGTGGCTGGGCCGCTCGATCGTCAACTCAATCGACGCCGTTCGCGACGCCTCCGGCCGCCTCGCCCGCGGCGACCTCAGTGTGCGTGCCCCCGGATCGGGCCCTGCGGAGATCGCCGACCTCGCCGCGTCGTTCAACGAGATGGCCGTCAACCTCGAACGGCTCTTCGACGCGCGCCGGGAGCTCGTCGCATGGGCTAGCCACGACCTCCGCACTCCACTCGCCAACATCCAGGCGATGCTGGAAGCGCTTCAGGACGGCCTCATGCAGCCCGCGGAGGCGCTGCCGTTGCTCGACGAGCAGACACGGGCTCTGGCGACGATGGTCGACGACCTGTTCGAGCTCGCGCAGATCGACGCAGGCGCCCTCGGTCTCGAGCTCGAGGTGGCCCCAATCGCCGGCCCGGTGCTCGCATCGCTGCGGGGCATCGAAGCCGAAGCCCGCCTGCGGGGCATCCGGCTGGACTCCGAGGTCAGCGACTCGGTGCGGGCGCGCTTCGCGCCGTTGGAGCTGCAACGCGTCCTCCAGAACCTGCTGACGAACGCCCTTCGCCACACGCCGTCCGACGGCTCCGTCGCCGTCCGCGTGTCCGCGAACCATGACGTGGTGCAGGTGACGGTCGAGGACACCGGCGAAGGGCTAGGGGAGGAGGCGCGGGAGCGCATGTTCGAGCGCTTCTGGCGTGGTGACCGCGCGCGCTCCGGGCGCGGCGGCGGTCTAGGTTTGGCGATTTCGCGTGCGCTCGTGGAGGCTCAGGGCGGCCGCATCTGGGCAGAAGACAGGCCGGGCGGCGGCGCCCGCATTTCCTTCACGCTGCCCGCTGCCTAACGCGCCGCGCGCAGCGCAGGTGTGACGCCGGTGTCAGACACCGGTTCTTGTCAAGCCGTCCTTCGTGACAAAAGCGTGTCGATCGCTACACATGAGAGAAGGCAGTCGCCTAGCCGCATACCACGGGATATCCACACTCAGGGTCGCCCTCTTCAGCCGCAGCTCGGAACGGCACGTCCTAAAGCGGTGTCTGACACCGCACTCAAGCGGTTCCCGAGAGCAGCGCGACGGCTTGCGCAGCGAGGCCTTCTCCCCGGCCCGTGAAGCCGAGGTGGTCCGTCGTCGTCGCACGGACGGCCACGCGGTCGGCACCGACGCCGAGCGCATCGGCGAGTCGCGCGCTCATCTCGTCGCGACGGGCAGCGATGTGCGGTTCCTCGCCGATCAGCACGCAGTCCGCATTGACGAGCTCGTAGCCAGCCGCCCGCACTTGCCTGTAAGCGCCTGCCAGCAGTCCGAGCGAGTCGGCGCCACGGTAGGCCTCGTCGTCGGAAGGGAAGAGCGAGCCGATGTCCCCGAGCCCCGCCGCACCCAACAACGCGTCGGTTAGCGCATGGGCGATCACGTCGCCGTCGGAGTGGCCGACGAGCCCTCGCGGATAGTCGAAGGTGACGCCGCCGAGCACGAGCGGCACTCCTTCTCCCAAAGCGTGTGCATCGACGCCGATCCCGACCCGGAACTCGGTCATCCGAGGGGCTCCTGCCGCTGCTTCCCGCCGTCGAAGACGGCAACCGTCTGAGCACCGGCCGCCTGCGCGTGCGCGAGCGCCTGCTCGAAGTTCTCCCCGACCAGGTCGGGCTCGTGCGCATCTGACGCGAGCGTTACGGGTGCGCCTGCGCGAACGAAGGCCCGCAGCAGTTCGAGGTCGGGGTAGAGCTCGCCGACCGGCTTCCGGAGACCGGCTGTGGAGATCTCGGCTGCGAGCCCGGAGGCCGCAGCTACCAGGGCCACCCGCTCGTGCAGCTCGGCCAAGAGGACCGGGTCGGGCCGCCTGCCGAAGATCTTCGCAAGATCGGGATGGGCCAGCACGTGCACGGTCTTCGAGCTGGCTAGCTCGCAGAGCGCGTCGATGTAACGCTGCCAGCCCTCGTCGACTGTCATCACCTCCCACACGCCCGGCGACATGTCGACGGCCATCCCGTCCAGCCAATGAACCGAGCCGAGCAGGTAGTCGAAAGGATACGGCTCGAGCAGCTCGGCCAGGCGCGCCTGCTGCTCGCCCACGTAGTCGACCTCGAGGCCGAGCTTCACGGGCAGCCCTTGCCGCTTGGCCTCGAGCACCGCATCGCAGTAGTCGTCGAGGTCGTAGACGCAGCGCTCCGCAAGGTAGGGAACGTCCCAGAGCTCGGCGGTCTGGCGGAAGTAGTAGACGTGCTCGGTAAAGCCGATCTCGGCAACGCCGCGGGCCAGGGCCGTCGCCAGGAACGGCCGCACGGCGTCGGGCGTGAAGGTGATCTTCCCCGCCTCGTCACGGAGATGCATGTGGTAATCGACGATCACGGCTCTGCGGGCTGGTCCTGCGCGAGCATGGACTCGACGGCGAGGAGATCCTGTGGCGTCGTCACCTTCAACAGCCGCGGATCTCCTTCGACGGTCTTCACGCGCCCGCCACGCGCCTCGACGAGCGACGCACAGTCGGACGCCGAGCCGATATCGCCGGTCAGCGCCGCCCGCAGCGTGTCGGCCGGAAAGGCCTGCGGTGTCTGTGCCGCGACGAGCCCGTCGCGCACGAGCGTCTTCATGACCTGATCGCGTTCCACCCGCTTGATGGTGTCGGCGACGGCGAGCGTCGGCACAACCCCCTCCCAGCCCTCGCCGAGCGGCTCCAGGACGCGCCCGATCACTTCTTGCGGCAGGAACGGACGGGCCGCGTCGTGGACGAGCACAGCCGCCGCCTCGACAGGCACCTCCGCCAGGCCCAGACGCACCGATTCGGCACGGGTCGCGCCGCCGGCGACGGCCTGGGCGATCTTGTCGGCGCTGAGCTCCTCGGCGAGCAGGATCGCAGGCTCCTCCCAGCCTTCCGGGACGACCACCACGATCTCGTCCACCCACTCCGATGCGTCGAGCCGCTCGAGGCTCTCCGCGAGGAGCGGGCGGCCGCGAAGGCGGGCAAACGCCTTCGGCCTGTCCACTCCGAGGCGATCACCGCTGCCTGCGGCGACGATGACCGCCCATGTGCTCACTGCGCCTGGGAGGTTCTAGGCGCCTGCCGCGACCTTGGCCTTGACGCGGCGCTTGCCGTTCGTGCCGTTGCCGGAGAGAACGTCGTCGAGCCAGACATGCGTCTGCTCCTCGTCCATGTGCTTCGCATACATGAGCTCCGAGGCGAGGATCTTCTTCGCCTTCACGAACATCTGCTTCTCACCTGTCGAGAGCCCCTTCTCGTGGTCGCGCAGCGCGAGGTTGCGTACGACCTCCGCGAGCTCGAGCACGTCTCCGGTCTTCATCTTGTCGCGGTTGTGCTTGAAGCGGCGGTTCCAGTTCTTCGGCATCTGGGTCCCCGACCCGGTGAGTGCCTTCACGACCTCCACGACCTGCTTCTCGTTGATCACCTGCCGCAATCCGACCCGGTCGGCGTTCTCACTCGGCACATTGACCACCATGTCGTTGTGCAGGATCTTGATTGTGAGGTATTCGCGCTTCTCGCCGAGGATCTCCCGTACTTCCTTTTTCACGATGGTGCCCGCTCCATGATGCGGGTACACGACCTTGTCGCCCAGCTTGTACAACAACCGCTCCCCCTTCCACACAGACGTTCTCGCCAAGACGCCGGCGATCAAGAAACCGCCGGCGAACGAACGTCAGTATAGCCGATCCGGTCGGAAAACGCCATGTTTCCAGGGGTTTTCAGGGGTTGAAACCGCAAAACCCCTGCTCAGGCAGGACTACTTCGAAGCGGCCGCGGGCATTTCGAGCCCTGCCGCGAGCGCCTGACGCACGGTCTCGGCCTCGATGATTGTGATCTTGCGGAGCGATGACGTGCCCGCCGGGGCGAGCACCGACGACGAGCCGAGCTTCGTGCACTCCTCGAGCCTCCGCTCGACCTGCGTGACAGGCCTTAGCCGGCCGGTGAGGCCGACTTCCCCGATCGCCGCTAGGCCCGTGCGCACCGCAGCGCCCCGCGCGGCCGATGCGACGGCGAGCGCAACCGCGAGGTCTGCCCCCGGCTCCTCGATACGGACGCCTCCGGCAACGTTGACGAACACGTCGGCCTGTCCGAGCGCGAGCCCGGCATGGCGCGACAGCACCGCGACGATCATCGCCAGCCGCCTCGGATCGATCCCGGTGGCGACCCGGCGAGGCATCGCCAGGTCGGTCGGCGAAACGAGCGCCTGGATCTCCAACAAAATGGGTCGTGTCCCCTCCAGCGTGCAGGCCACGGCAGATCCGATCTCACCGGCCACGGCACGGCCGAAGAGCTCCGACGGGTCGGGCACTCCGACTAGGCCGGCCGCGGTCATCTCGAAGATGCCGATCTCGTTGGTGGAACCGAAGCGATTCTTAGTCGCCCTCAGCACGCGGTGCTCTCGGTAACGGTCGCCTTCGAACTGGAGCACGCAGTCGACGAGATGCTCGAGGACGCGAGGGCCTGCCACCACGCCGTCTTTCGTCACGTGCCCGACGAGGAACAGCGCGACACCTGACTCCTTTGCCACCCGCAGGAGGCGGGCGGCCGCTTCACGCACCTGGGCGACGGAGCCCGGCGCTGAGCTCACGTCCGCCGAGTAGAGCGTCTGCACCGAGTCGATCACGCAGACGTCAGGCCGTTCGTGCTCCAGCGTGGAGCAGACGGCGTCGAGCTCCGTCTCCGCCACGATCTCCACGTTGCCGCCGCCGCCCAGGCGCTCGGCTCGCAGCCGTACCTGAGCCGGCGACTCCTCACCAGTCACGAGCAGGGCCCGATGATCGGCGCTCATCGCCCGTAGCGCGCTCAACAGCAGGGTCGACTTGCCGACACCCGGCTCGCCGCCGACCAGCACCAGCGACGCAGGCACCAAGCCCCCGCCGAGCACGCGGTCGAGCTCGGGCACACCCGTTGAGAGCCGCTCGGCATCGGATGCCTCGACGTCCACGAGCCGCAGCAACGGGCGGCTGGCTGCCTGGCTCTTCGCCTCGAGCGGGCGTTCTTCGGCCAGCGTGCCGAACGAGCCGCAGCCGGGGCACTTGCCGAACCAGCGCGGCGAGGAGTAGCCACACTCGGTGCACGCATAGAGGACGGCTGCCTTGGCCACCAGGGCAGTCTAGGAGCGGGACCTGATGCCGCTCTGGGCCGACTTCGTGCCGAAAGTGCGCCTAGCTGGACACCTCGAAGGTCGCCTCGCCCACCGGCTCCGGCCTGTTGGCGCACGTGATGACCACGGTGTACGTCCCGGGCACGGCGTTGCCGGGCACGCTGGTCAGGCCAAGCTCAGACTGTGAATCCGTCGAGGCGATCAGCGACGAGAACCCTGAGGGCGATATCCACTCAGCGACGAGCGGCGGCGTGGCGCACGGCGGAGTCACCGTGACAGCGGATCCTGGCGAGCCCGATGTCGGGGACAGGGAGATCCCGGCGTCCCCGTCGTCAGCGTCGCTGCCGCCGCACCCGGCCAGCGCAAGGAGAACCAGGAGCAGGCAGAACGCGAGCCGCACGCGGGGGAGTCTACGACGCATGCAGCCGACGCTCGGACAGCATGCGGCGGCCCACGCGAGCCGCGCGGCGAGCCGCGTAGGCGGCCGCGCCCGGCAACTCGTAGCGGAGACGATCGCTCGGCCGGAACAACTCGCCTTCTACTCGCACGCCGTTCAACCCTCGCTTCGCCAGCCAGGCGTCGACGTAGCGCCGCGTGTCCTCGCGTACCTCCTGATAGCCAGCTGGCAGCTCCTGCCGGTGCTGGACGACGACGTCGGGAAGCCTCGTGCTTCTGAGACCGCGCTCTTTCAGCGCCAGAAAGAGCTCGTAGTGCTCGGAGAGGTTGAGCTCGGAGTCCCACGGGTCCGGGCCCAGCCGCTCGAGCCCGGCGATGAAGAACTGGTGGACGACGTCGAAGACCGGGAGTCCGTCGGCCGGCCCGCGGGTTGCGCCCAGGCGGTGAACGAGCACACCGTCCTCCACGTCGAGCGTGCCCTCGAAGCGGCGCGGGCCGCGGCAGATCCCCCTCCACGGATCGAAGTCGAGCCACACGCACGAGACCAGATCGAACGACGTCGACTCGAGCGCGTGCAGCATGCGGCCGAGATCCGTGCGGCGCTCGAAGACCATGTCGTCGTCACAGACGAGCACATACGGCGTCTCCACGTGCCTGAGGCCGAGGTTGCGGCCACCCGCCGCGCCGAGTGAGTTGTACGGCTCGTGCAGGTACGTCGTGATCTCGGCGGGAACCGAGTGCAGCGGCTCGGCGGAGTCGTCGACCACCACCATCGGCACGCGCTCGTAGAGCGCGCGCACGGACGCGATCAGCCGCTTCAGCGCCTCCGGCCGCTCGAAGGTCTTGACGACGACGGTGATGTCGCGCTCGACATCCACGCCGGGACCCTACGCCGCGGAACTACTCGGCAGGTTCGTCTGCAGGCTCGTCTTCGGGTGCGTCGTCCGCCGTCGCGGGCACCGCGACCTTCTCGCGCTTGCGACCGCCGGAGAGCGTGATCGAGACCTCTTCGTCGTTGTCGGCCTTGCGGTCGACGACGATCGTCACGCCCGGCTTGAGGTCGGAGCCGAGCACGAAGTCGGCAAGCGGGTCCTCGATGTAGCGCTGGATCGCGCGGCGCAGCGGCCGGGCGCCCATGGCCGGGTCGTAGCCCTTCTCGACGAGCAGCTCCTTCGCCGCGTCGGACAGCTCGATCGCCACCTCGTGCGTCGAGATCTGCTCGCGGACGCGGCGCATCATCAGCTCGACGATCTCGAGGATCTCCTCCTTCGTCAGCTTGTGGAAGACGATGACCTCGTCGATGCGGTTGAGCAGCTCGGGACGGAAGATCTTCTTCAGCTCGCCCATGACCCGCTCTTTCATGTCCTCGTAGGAGAGGCCGGCCTCGTCGCCCGCGCTGAAGCCGAGTGTCTGGTTCTTCGAGATCGCGGCTGCGCCGATGTTCGAGGTCATGATCACGATCGTGTTGCGGAAGTCCACCTTCCGGCCCTGTGCATCCGTCAGTCGCCCGTCTTCCAGGATCTGCAAGAGGATGTTGAAGACGTCGGGGTGCGCCTTTTCGATCTCGTCGAGCAGCAGGACCGAGTACGGCCTGCGGCGCACGGCCTCGGTCAGCTGGCCGCCCTCGTCGTAACCGACGTAGCCGGGCGGTGAGCCGACCAGCCGGGACACGGAGTGCTTCTCCATGTACTCCGACATGTCGACCTGGATCATCGCGTCCTCGTCGCCGAACAGGAACTCGGCGAGCGTACGCGCGAGCTCGGTCTTGCCAACGCCCGAAGGCCCGAGGAAGATGAACGAGCCGGTCGGCCGCTTCGGGTCCTTGATGCCCGCGCGGGCACGGCGGATGGCCTTCGACACGGAGACGATCGCCTCGTGCTGGCCGATGACGCGCTTGTGCAGCTCCTCCTCCATCCGCACGAGTCGCTCGGTCTCGGCCTCGGTGAGCTTGAAGACCGGGATGCCCGTCCACATCGACACGACGTCGGCGATCTCTTCCTCGCCGATCTCCGGCTGCTCTTCGCCCTCGTCCGAGCGCCACTGCTCCTCGAGCTCACGCTTCTTCTGCGACAGCTTGCGCTCCTTGTCGCGCAGGCTGGCGGCCTTCTCGAACTCCTGGGCCTCGATCGCGTCTTCCTTCTCCTTGCGGACCTTCTCGATCTCCTCCTCGAGCTCGCGGTAGCGCGGCGGCGCAGTCATCGTGCGGATGCGCATGCGTGACGCGGCCTCGTCGATGAGGTCGATCGCCTTGTCGGGCAGGTGGCGGTCCTGGATGTAGCGGTCTGCGAGTGTCGCCGCAGCGAAGAGCGCCTCGTCGGTGATCTTGCAGCGGTGGTGCGCCTCGTAGCGGTCGCGGAGTCCGCGCAGGATCTGGACGGACTCGTCGACCGAAGGCTCCTCGACGCGAATCTGCTGGAAGCGGCGCTCGAGGGCGGCGTCGCGCTCAAGGTACTTGCGGTACTCGTCGAGCGTCGTCGCGCCGATGGTCTGCAGCTCGCCGCGAGCCAATGCCGGCTTCAGGATCGACGCTGCATCGATCGCGCCCTCCGCGGCGCCCGCGCCGACCAGGTTGTGGAGCTCGTCGATGAACAGGACGATGTCGCCGCGCTGGGTGATCTCCTTCATGACCTTCTTCAGGCGCTCCTCGAACTCGCCGCGGTACTTCGAGCCGGCGACGAGGGCGGCCAGGTCGAGACTGTAGATCTGCTTGCCCTTCAGCAGCTCGGGCACGTTGCCGGCCGCGATCCGCTGCGCGAGGCCCTCGACGACGGCGGTCTTGCCGACACCGGGCTCGCCGACGAGCACGGGGTTGTTCTTCGTGCGCCGCGAGAGGATCTGCATGATTCGCTCGATCTCGGTCTGACGGCCGACGACGGGGTCGAGCTTGCCTTCGGCGGCCTGCTTGGTGAAGTTGCGGCCGAACTGGTCGAGTAGCTTCGAGCTCTTCGACTTCTCGCTCGGCGCCTGCCCCTGCTGGCGGCGGCCGGGCCCGGAGAGCATGCGAATGATTTCGTTGCGGATCTTCTCGGCGTCGGCGTCGAAGTCGAGCAGGATGCGTGCTGCGACGCCTTCGTTCTCGCGCACGAGGCCGAGCAGGATGTGCTCGGTGCCGATGTAGTTGTGGCCCAGCGAGAGCGCCTCACGAAGCGCGAGCTCGAGCACCTTCTTGGCACGCGGCGTGAAGGGGATCTGGCCGCTCGTGACCTCGTCGCCCTGGCCGACGATGCGCGCCACCTGGGCACGCACCTCCTCGACGGTGATGTCGAGGGACTCGAGCACGCGCGCAGCCAGCCCTTCCTCCTCGCGGAGGAGGCCGAGCAGGATGTGCTCGGTGCCGATGTAGTTGTGCTTCAGGGCACGGGCTTCGTCCTGCGCGAGGACAACGACCTGCCGGGCACGCTCTGTGAATCGCTCGAACACTCTGAGCCCATCGTACCCCACGCGCAGCGGATGACCCTCGCAGCGCAAGCGACCCTTAACGGGCCTTCAGAGAACGCTTACGGATCGCTCCTTACGCCGTGGGTATCCTCCGCCCGCGTGGCTAAGGCCCTGATCACCGGGGGCGCCGGCTTCATCGGCTCCCACCTCTGCGAGCTCCTGCTCGACAACGGCTCAGAGGTCTGGGCGCTCGACGACCTGTCCACCGGCTCGCTCGCCAACGTCGAGCACCTGACGGCGAACACCGACTTCCACCTCGTCGTCGATTCGGTGCTCAACGGCGCAATCGTCAACGAGCTCGTGCACAAGTGCGATGTCGTCTATCACCTGGCCGCGGCCGTCGGCGTCCGACTGATCGTCGAACAGCCCGTACACACGCTCGTCACGAACCTCGAAGGCACGGAAGTCGTGCTCGAGCACTGCAACCGCTTCGGCAAGCGCGTGCTGATCGCCTCCACGTCCGAGGTCTACGGCGACCACCGCGACGAGACGCCGCTCGGGGAAGAGGCGCGCCGCGTATACGGGCCCACGACGCAGCGCCGGTGGGCATACGCAGACTCGAAGGCGATGGACGAGTTCCTCGCGCTCGCCCACCACCAGGAGGGCAATCTCGACTGCATCATCGCGCGACTCTTCAACACCGTCGGGCCACGCCAGTCAGGGCAGTACGGGATGGTCGTGCCACGGTTCGTGGAGCGCGCGCTGGCGGACGAGCCGCTCGAGATCTTCGGCGACGGCGAGCAGACGCGGTGCTTTTGCCACGTTTCAGACACGATCCGCGCCCTCCACGGGCTGATGGAGCACGACGAGGCGGGCGAGATCTTCAATGTTGGCTCGACCGAGCAGATCTCGATCCTCGACCTCGCGCAGAAGATCATCGACGCCACGGCCTCCTCGTCGACGACGACGTTCGTCCCCTTCGAAGACGCCTACGGGCAGGGAATCGAGGACATGCTGCACCGCATTCCATCGACCGAGAAGATCCACGCCGCCATCGGCTGGCAACCCACCCTCGCGCTCGACCAGATCCTCGCGGACGTCATCTCGGCAGCACGAGAGCGGCCGGAGCGCGCGGCCGTCAGGCCGTAACGTCCGGCGTCGCCTGACCCCGCCTGCGTAGGCGAAGCGCTCGCACCTCCGCCAGAGCCTCCGGGCTCCTCCACGCGCAGACGGGGAGGTACACCGCAATCCCTACGGGGACGAGAATCGCCAGCCGGAGCGCAGACGACGCCGAGTCGAGGAGCCCGTAGCGGACGGCCACGAGGACGGCGCCCATGACGACTGCGGCCTGAAGGACGCCCGCGATCGCGCTGACGAATCGAAGCGGGCTGATGCCGGTCAGCCGTAGCGGCATGCTCAACAGGTACGGCATCGTCACGGTCGTGACGATTGCGTAGGCGGTGGCGACCCCCACGATGCCCCACTGGATGCCAATCACGAAGGAGCCGATCGTCAAGCCCGTGGACACGAGCGTGTAGCGGAAGAGCCACGACGTCCGCTCCAGAACTTGCAGTACCGCCGCCGATTGCCAGGCGATGCACTGGAGGATGCCTACCCAGCAGAGGATCTGGAGCACGGGCACCGCGGCGTCCCACTCGTCGCCGAGGACGACGGCCACGAAGTCCGGCGCGATCACGGCCATGCCCACGAAGGCAGGGACCGTGACGGCGGCCACCATCCTCGTCGCGCGGAGCCATGCCTCGCCGACCCGCACGGCATCACGGATCTTGGACAGCGCGGGATAGAAGACCTGCTGCACCGGACCGGCCAGCCTCGTCAGCGGCACGAGCATCACGTTGTACGCGATCGAATAGGCGCCCAGAGCCGCGGATCCTGCGTAACGCCCGACGAGGTAGTTGTCCGTGTTCCGGTCCATGTAGTGCAACATCCGGCTTCCCACGATCCAACCGCTGAAGCCCGCCACCTCACGCAGGCTGGTGCGTGAGAAGACGAAGCGCGGGCGCCACGGAGAAGCGCGCCAGAGGAGCGCTGTGGAGACGCCCGTGATGGCGAGCTTCTGACCGACGATCGCCCACGGTCCAGCCCCCAGAAAGGCAAGCGCGATAGCCACTACGCCGGCGACGAAGGACGCCTCGACATTGCGGACTTCGAGGCTTCGGAACTGCATGTCACGGATCAGCAAGGCCCCCTGGGCGGTGCCGAGCATCGCCAACAAGAACGTGAGGGAGATCACCTCGAACAACGGCTCGACCTCGGGCTCTCCATAGAGGCGGGCGATCGGTCCCGCGAGCGCGACACCGGCGATCGTGAGTGCCGCACCGACACCGACGTTGGCCCAGAACACGGTTGATTTGTCCGCTTCGGTCAGTACCGGCCGCTGGATGAGTGCCGCGTCGAACGCCATGCCGGCGAACACGAGCACGAGGCTCGAGAACACCGTCGCCATCGCCACCAGACCGACGTCGTGAGGAGTCAGCAGATGGGCGATGAAGATCGTCGTAACGAACGCGAACGCCTGAACGGAGATCTGCGAGAACGCGGTCCAGCCGAGCCCGCCCCGGACGGCTCCGTCGAGTTCCTCGAGCTCGACGTCCTTCGAGACCGGCTCGCTCACACGAGCACCTCGTCGTAGAGCGCCATGTAGCGGTCGGCCATCTTCTCGGACGTGAACAGGTCGAGCGCCCGCCGTCGGCCGCGCGCGGCCATCTCACGCCGCCGGCGGGGGTCATTGCGCAGCTCGTCGATTGCAGCCGCGAGTGCGTCGACGTCTCCCGGGGGCACGAGGATGCCCGTGTCTCCGTGCTCGACGGCCTCTGCCACGCTGCCGACCTCGCTCGCGATCACGGGCACCTCGGCCAGCATCGCCTCGAGAATCGTCAACGGAAATGCCTCCGCCAGTGACGGCAGCACCATCACGTCGAACGCGGCCAGCCACTGCCTAGGCTCGTCGCTGAATGGGTGGATGGCGAACCGGTCGGCGACGCCGAGCTCGCCTGCGAGACGGAGCAGCCGCTCACGCTCCTCGCCCGTGCCAACGATCTCGACCTCCACGCCCTCGAGCGCCGGGAGCGCGCGAACGAGCAGGTCGTATCCCTTCAGGCGTTGCAGGCGCCCGAGCGAGCCGACCACGAACGCGTCGGACGTCCGTGGGCGCCGCTCGACCGCCACATCGGGGACACCGTTGTGGATCGTGCGGATCGAGCTCGGAGAGAGGCTCGCGAATCGCGCGAGATCCTCGGCCGAGCGCCGCCCGACCGCGACGTGCCCGTCGACATGACGGGACAGCAGGCGTTTCACCAACGGCTCATAGCGACCCTTCGCTGGGAACACGCCATGCTCGACGACGACGACCCGAGCGCCCGACAGGGCGATCGCGATCGCCTGCGCCTGGCGGCACGTCCACGGGTTGCTGAGGTTGATCTGGATGAGATCCGGCCGTAGCCGGCGTAGTTCGCGCACGTGAGCCCAGAGAGCGGACGCTTGGACTCGCCCGCGGATCGGGGCGATGACGACCGTCGGCGTTCCCGGCCTTGCAGCCGCCACCCACTCGACGATCCGGCGATGGGTTCCCACCACGACGGGATCGAATCGGCCGCCGAGAGCCGAGAGGAGGTTCGCGAGGCTCGCCTCCGCCCCGCCGACCTCGTTGGCGTCGGTGTAGAACGCGATTCGCGGCAAGGCGCCTTCACGCTCGTGGGCGCCACGCTCTATCGTCGCCCCGCCGGCACCCACCCACTCTCGTTCCATGCTCTTCGTGAGCTCGTCCTTGACGAGCCGCGGAGCCAGGAAGGACATAGCGAGCTTGAGCCGCGTAAGCACGCCGTACGCCGGATCAGCGGCCATCGCGAGACATCGGCTGCGCGCTCCGGCGTCTCCGCGGACCAGCGCTTGCTTCAGCTCGAGCAGCTCCAGCTCGCTGCGCTTTTCGCGGGCCAGTCGTTCGACATCGAGGCGCACGGACGGTTCAAGCTCGTCTCGTCGACCGACCTTGTCGAGCACGACGATGCTCTGCTGGAGCATCGTCCCCAGTTGCGACGAGAGGCTGCCTTCGCGCACCGTGTACTCGGCCAGAGGCCGCGCGACGCACCCGGCTCGTGAGCCGTCGAGGATCAGGCGGATCCAGAAGTCCCAGTCTTCCACGGATCCCAGCGCCTCGTCATAGCCTCCGATCTCGACGAAACGGCTGCGCCGGACCGCCGACAGGGCGGTCATGAAGTTGCGTTGAAGGATTCGCCGCGGCTGGTCATCCGTATAGAAGACCCAGCCGCCGGCGTAGCAGCGACGAAGGCGGGTCCCTTCGTGGACGAGATACGAGTCGGTCGTGAGAATGTCCAGGTCGGGTCGCGCCGATGCGAGCTCGCCGACGGCCTCGAGGAACTCGGGGTCGAAGACGTCATCCGCATCGAGGTTGGCCACGAACTCCCCAGAAGCCGCCCTGTACCCACGGTTTCTCGCCACCGCGAGCCCACCGTGCGGCCCTTGCACCAGCCGCACGCTGTGCCCGTAGGGCTCCAGCGCCTGCTCTAGCCCGTCGGTAGAACCATCGTCCGAGACGATGATCTCGAGGGCAGGCGACGTCTGCGCCAGCGCCGACTCGACCGCTCGCGAGATGAAAGCGGTTGCGTTGAACGCGGGAATGACGACCGAGAACGTCGGTGTGGCACGTGGAGCCACAGGGGTGGCCGGAGGCGGGGCGAGGTAAGGCCTCATGGGAAGTGGATGCTGGCTGCGGACTCTCCCCGTCCCGCGGTTGCCTCGGTTCGCCGCATGAGCCCCTATTCGCGACCGGCGAGCAGTTCCGTGTACAACGTCTCGTAGGCCACAAGGATTTGCTCCCAGCCGAACTCCGCCTCGACCCACCGGCGCGCGCTGGCACCCAGCGCGACTCGCTGCTCTTCGTCCCCCAAGAGCCCCGACACTGCTTCGACGAACTCCTCGTCGGTTTCCGCGACGATGACACTCTCGCCGTCGATCGCTGTCAGCCCGGCTAGCGCGCGCGGCGAGGCGACGAGCGCCTTCCCCGCCGCCAGCGTCTCGAGCACCTTGACTCGCATCCCGCCTCCGAGCCTCAGCGGCGCGGTGACGACAGCCGCGCAGTCGAGGTACGGCGTCAGCGACTCGACCGGCCCGACGACGTCCACGCCGTCACCCGCCGCCTCGTACATCTCTCCGCGCGGACCTTTGCCGACGAGCTGGAGCGTCGCGGCCGGATGTCGCCTGCGGATCTCCGGGAAGATCGAGCGCTCGAGCCACAGGGCGGCGTCGAGATTCGGTGGGTGGTCGTACCCTCCGAAGAAGAGCACCTTCGAAGACCCGTCGCCGCTCGGGTCGAGCGGATGCTCGGGGACCTCGACCGAGCGAGGAATCACGATGATGCGAACGCCCTTCGGCGCAACGCTTCGTGCCTTCTCGGCGTCCTCGTCCGTGAGCACGACCACTGCGTCGACCTGCTCGAGCACGCGCGACGCAAAGCGGCGCCAGGCG
Source organism: uncultured Actinomycetes bacterium (assembly GCA_963704335.1). GTDB lineage: Bacteria > Actinomycetota > Thermoleophilia > Gaiellales > Gaiellaceae > PALSA-612. The sequence continues at coordinate 1,579,482 of OY969889.1, read as the reverse complement.
GCGGCGTCGGATCGGCGCCAGCTTCGGAGCAGCCCGGAGGACGAGCTGGCAGCCCAGTCCTCGGCCCCGCTCGCGCCGGGGTCGTGATCGACGACGATCCGTGGCGCCGGGTAGTCGTCGAGCGCGCTCAGATGACGCGCCGTCTCCATGAGCTCGATCTGAACGACGTCCGGCCTCCAGCGTTCCGCAACTGCGCGAGCCCGCTCGATGAAGCCTGGCGCCCCCGCCCTGGCGACGACGCTCGGGTGCCCCCACAACGGCTTCGCGAGCTGACGGGCCCGCCGCCGCCACACGCCCGGCGAAGGCCGTTGTACGACGACCTCTTCGACGAGGTCGCAGCGCTCTCGCAGCCCGTCGTCCGTCGGCGGCTCGCCGACGTCCCGAAAGCAGACGAGCGCCACGGGTTGGCGCTCGGCGAGGCGGGAGACGAGTGATGCCGTCACGCGTCCCCCGTGGGGCGCGTCGAACCTCGGCGCGAACGGAGCGAGCACGAGAATGCGGGAACTCATCCGCTGGAGCCCGGCTCGAAGACGTCGATCGCGGGATCGGCGAGGCTTCCGTCGTCCTCACCGTTTTCGTTCTGCGACGCATAGCCACGTAAGAGCGCCCTGCATTCGGCAACGGCCGCGTCTTTACCGGCGAGCGTCCAGTACCCCTGGCGCGCGATCAGCCCGGCGCGGACGAAGGCCAGCGTCAGCCGGCGGTCGAGAGGCGGCAGGTGATCGCGGATCAGCCGCGCGTTTGCCGTTGCGATCCGCTCGGCACGCTGCGCATCGTTCCAGCGTTCCCCCGTGGAGCCGCCGCTGAGGTGGATGAACTCGGAGTCGGCACAGAACCACGCCTTCCAGCCCAGGCGGGCGGCCGACAGGCACAGGCCGGTCTCCTCTGCGTACATGAACGCTGTCTCCGGAAACCCTCCCACGGTCGTCCACGTCGTGTTCCGGACAAGGATCACGGCGCCTGCCGCGCACTCGATCTCGCGCGACGTTCCGTGCGTCCAGTGGGTGCCGAGGCGCGGCTGCAGGGCGTCGGGCACGAGTCGGGACAACCCGATGGCTCGTACAAATGCCGATGGCGGCCCAGGGAGCGGAAACACGCTCGGCTGGAGTGCGTGACTCTCTTCGAGAAGCCGCGGGAAGACCACGCCTACGGAGGGGCGCTCGAGCGCCCGGACCAGCGCGGTCACGCTGCCGGGACGATGGACGAACGCGTCGCTGTTCACGAAGAGGTACGCATCCCCGGTGAGCGCTCTCGCACCGACGTTGTTGCCCTGCGCATAGCCGACGTTCTCGGAGATGCGTACGCGTCGACAGTGTCGGAGCGACGTCGAGAGGCGCTCCCAGCTCCCGTCCGTTGATCCGTTGTCCACGACGACGATCCGCGCGGGAGGCAGTCCGTCATCGACGAGAGCCTCGACAGAACGGATCGTGAGGTCGGCCTGATTCCAGTTGAGCACGACGGCCGTTAGCGAGTCGAGGCCGACTCTGGCGCCTGCGGTCATCGACGGTCCGCCGCCTCCGCTCGACCGCCGGGGACGACGAGCGTCGGCCGCTGTTGCGTCAACTCGTTGCGCACGCTCTCTCCCAGACGATCCGCGACGAGCGTGGACGCGCGAAGAAGCGCATTGCCGTGGCGATGGTGATGTGAGTCGCTCGCGAGCAGGTCGGCACGGCCCGTATCCAGGATCCTCCACGCCACCCGCTCGATGTCTCCGCCCCAGCGACCGAGGAGGCTGGACGCGACGACCTGGACCAGGGCGCCCTGCCGCCGGGCGGCGTCGAGAGGTGACAGTCCGCCGTGCATTGCACGGCAACGCTCCGGATGGGCGAAGATCGGCACGAGGTCGAGGGCCGCCAGCCGGTTGGAGATCGTCTCGAGCGAGATCGCGGCCGTGTCCGGCAAGAGCTCGACGAGCAGAAAGCGGCGAGAAATGCTCCTCGCAAGCAGCTGCTCGTCGTCGGCCGCTATCGCCCGTTCGGGGCTGAGCTCCGCGGCGGCGGCGAGCTCCAGCTCGATTCCCGCGTTCTCGAGCGCACGCGTGAGCGATGCCTCGCGACCGAGCACGTCGAGATGGTTCGTCGGGAACCTGCTCGAGTAGTGCGGCGTGCACAGCACGAACGTCACACCGCTCGCCGCAAGGCTCGAGGCGAGGGCGAGCGCCGCGCTCTCGCTCTCCGGGCCGTCGTCGAGACCCGGCAACAAGTGGCAATGGGTGTCGATCATCGAGCCGGGCCGACGACTTCCGGGAGCTCGCGTCCCTCGTCCTGCAGTGCTGCGAGCGCGAGCCCCACGAGGAGGAAGCCCAAGTACGCGGTGGGGAAGCCCGTGAATGAGTCCCGCGTGCTGGCATCGAGCATCAACACCGTCAGGTAGCCGAGGCAGAGCCAACCTGCGGTGCGCCCAGGCGGCCTTGCCGCCCGCGCCGCCAGCGTGATGATCCGTCCGAGCAGCAAGACGAGAGCGGCGAGGCCGGCGATCCCGACGTCCGCGACGGCGGCGAAATACCCGGAATCCACGGCAGTCTCCCCTTCCTTGGAGTGACCCGGACTGCCGCTTACGTCGGTCACCCCGATCTGGGCGCGCAGAGACGCTCGGCCCACGGAACCGACTCCCAGCCCGAACGGGATCTTCGCCTCGTCGGCGAAGATCGTCGCCCAGACGCTCGTCCGACCGTTCAGCGTCAGATACGTGCTCGGGCCGGCGCGCACGGTTCGCGACTCCGTCGCCGAGGACGCGGCGATGGCGAGGGCAAAGCCAGCGGCCAGCGTCGCTCCGAAGAGCAAGACCCCCACCGCCGTTCGACCACTACGCACGAGCCACAACGCGAGCAACGCGCCCGCCACGACGGCAGCGGTCTGTACGAACGCCACGAGGATCCCCACGCCGATCAGCAAGCCGCATGCCCAAGCGAGCGCTCCCGTGCGCATCCAGAAGATGACCGTGACCAGAGCGAGGAAGAGGAAGGCGGCGTACGCAAAGGAGTCGTCGAGCGTGCCGAAGCTTCTCAAGTAGGGCCCGATCGTCTTGAGCTGCTGATCGTAGGAGTAGCCAAACTCGGCCAGCCTGCCGATACCGACGACCTGTTGGATGATGCCCAACGCGGCAACGACGCACCCGGTGGCCACGACAGACGTCGCCGCCCACTGGAGCGACTTGCGCGATCGCGCCAGCAGCAGGCCCGCAAGCAACAGCAGGAGCGGCTCCATCGTCAGCCGTACGCCGTGAAGCCACTGGCTTCCGTGCCAGTCGTCGGACGAGATGCCTCCCGTGTTCAACACGTAGAGCACCGCGAGCATCCCCACGCTGACGAGCACGATCCCGTCCGTCCGCTCCAGCTTCGCTCTACCGTCTCTCTGCATGACGTACAGCGCAGCAGCGAGCGCTGCAGACAGCGTCACGGCGTCCTTGACCGGCCCGATCCAGTAACCGGCCACCACCTTGAGCGCGGGAGTGAAAGCGAAGAGCGGGATCGTTGCGGCGATGGCGACGTGCGGCGCCACGAGGAAGCACATCGTCGCGGCAACGAAGAACGAGAGCGAGACGAGCGCTACGAGGCTGAGGCCCGACCCGTATTGGGTCGCCCCGAGCACCCAGACAGCCGTCAGCCCCGTGCCTACGACCAACGCTGTGAGGTCGCCGCGAACATCGAGGCGGCCCAGGGTGCTCATGGAACTACTCGCTCCCGTAGTAGCTCGAATAGCGCTCTTCCCTGGCCTCGCCGTTCAGCACCGCACCGACGATCTTCGAGCGCCACGTCTGACTCCGGCTGGCGAGGGAGCGGAGCCTGCGACGTGTAGCAGTCCCCTGCCGAACGACGACGATCACCGCGTCCACCGTCCGCGCGAGCTCTGCGACACCGGCTGTGAGCAGAGCCGGCGGAGTGTCGATGATCACGTACTCCGCGATCGGGTCCAACGACTCGAGCAGCTTGGGAAGCTGCGAGAACGAGCCGCCGCGCTCCGACGCGGTCGCGTAGCCGGCGGGCAAGAGCATCAGGGACCCCTCACCGTCGACCCGCGGCGGGGCGACTCGGACATCACCGCTTGCTCCGGTCCGGACGACGCCGGGAACACGCCCGCGCCGCGTGCCGACGACGCCCAGGCCGATCGGCCAGAGCGTGGAGCTGAGAACCGCTTCCCCGCGCAGCACGTCTGTGACGCCAGCAGCCTCCTCCGGCACGGAGAAGAGGTTCCCGAGCTGAGGCTTGCGCAAGTCGAAGTCGGCGAGCACGACCTCCTGGCCGCGTCGCGCGAGCGCGAGGGCGAGATTGGCGGACGTCGTCGTCTTGCCCTCCCCGGGATCAGCGCTGGTGATGGCGATATACGTCGGCCGTTCCCGGCCTTCGAGGATCTGCGCGAGGTTGGCGGCGAGGAGCTCGTACGAGTCCGCGAACCGGGGATCGGCCATCAACGCGCGGCTGCGGGAGCGCTTGGGAATGGTCTGAATCGTCGCGAGAACGGGTACTCCGATCGCCTCTTCGACGTCGGCCTCCGTCCGGACCCGCGTATCGAGGAGCTCCCGAAGGCCCGCGATGAGCAATGCGACTACGAACCCGATGGCGCCACCGAGGACCGCGTCGCGGATCAGCCTCGGGGTGGTCTGAGCGGCGCCGTCCGCAGGCTCGACGATCGCCCCGGTTCCGGAGTTGAGCGTCTTCAGGACGTTCAGCCGCTGAAGCTGCTCGGCGAGAGCGTCACTCGCCTCCCCTGAAGCCTGCTGAACCTCGATCTGCTGGATCGCCGCGTCGATCGTCCTGCCGAGCGTGTCGGCCCGCCAGTCCGGATAGGCGCGGGCAACCGCGTTCGCGATGGCGATCGCCCGGGAGCGATCAGTGGTCGTCGCGGAGAACGCGACCACGTTGTTGCTGACGTCGACGCTGGTCACCGAGCGTACGTAGCGGCCGGTCCCGAGCGCTCCGCTTGCCGCTACCGAGGCGCGAGCGAAGAGCTCGCGGGCCTCGGCAAGGTTCTGCTCGGCGTCGTCATGCCGCTCCGGGTCGACGTACACCGGCTGGATACCCGCCAACGTTGCGGCGAGCTCGGACTGCGGCAGTACGACTCGGGCGGTCGCCTCGTACTGGGCATCCTGTACCTGCTTGACCAGCGTCATCAGCACAGCGCCGATGATCGGCAGCAGGATGAGCAGCAAGAGCGAACGACGCAGGGCTGCTTTGAGGTCTTCTACACCACTCGGTTTCACGGTTGCAACCAGCTCTCAGAGGGCCCGGCCTGGGCGGCGGCCCGTTCGGGATTGTAGCTCCGGGCGCGCATGTCTCCTGGGGAGGTTCGCGGAACCGGCCGACGAACCTCCCGCTAGCCGGAGCTCGTCAGGTCCTGGAAAGAGGCGAAGGCAGGCTTCAACGAGAAGTCGAACCTCGTGAGGCCGTAGAAGTTGTAGCGCGACGAAGTGTCTGTGCCCTTGTCCCGCGACGCGTACGTGAACAACGGCCCGGCCCAGCTGTATGAGCCGAACAGCTCGTAGGCCTTCGTGATGTGCTGGGCGTGAGCCGCCTCGCTCACGTACGTGCCAGAAGGCCCGTTCGTCGGGTACCCGAACTCGGTCCCCCAGATCTTCTTGCCGCCGTCTCCGTTCGCGACCATCGTGCCGCGCAGGCTCGTCGACGTACCGTACATCTGGTACCAGGCGCTCCAGCTTTCCGCATCGCCGGGAGCGCTCGGGAAGCAGTACGGATGATGCCCGAGCGCGTCGAAGTACCCCTTGGCGCCGTTGGCGTACATCGCCTGGAGAAATTCCCTGGGATCGATGTTGCCGTCGTCGGTCGCGGCCGGTGAGAGGCCCCCGGAGACGACGATCGCCGACGGGTCGGCCGCGTGAATCGCCGGGTAGCCGGCCTGGAGCAGCTCCACGAAGCGGTCGGGGTCGGGAGCAGGCTTCCAGAACCCCGTGATGTTGGGCTCGTTCCAGATCTCGTATGCGTGGACGCCCTTCGGCGCATAGTGCTGAGTGGCCTTCGTGACAAAGGCCGCGTAGTCTGCAGCGTCTTCGGGTGGAGTCGCGTAGTGGTCGTTCGGGTTGGGTCGCGCCCATGCCGGCGTGTAGGTGAGAACGCCGAGGACGTTGAGCCCCCGCGCGCGAGCGTCGTCCACGATTCGGTCGAACGGCACCCAGTCGTAGCTCGTCGGCCCGTGGCGCTGGATGACGGACCAGTTGATGTCGACGCGCACCCAGCCGGCGCCGGATCCGTCGAGGATGCCCATGTCACGGTCGAAGTCGGCCTGTGGCTCGTAGCCGAGCGTCGCAGCGCTCACATGCAAGCCGACACGACTCGGATCGATCTGCCCACCCGTCCCGAGCACAACGGCCGAGTTCCAGGAACGCTGGACGCCGCTTCCGTAGCCGTTCGTGCCGGTCACTCGCCCGTGGACACGCTTTCCCACGTCAGCCGGGGAGAGGACGTACGTGGCACCGGTCGATCCTCCGACGTCTGCGCAATTGTTGCCGTCGGCGTCGCAGCGTCGCCACTGGTACGCGTGGGCGATCTCCGGCGTGCCGATCCAGGTCCCCGTCGAGACGGTGAGCGTCGCACCGCTCTTGGCGACGCCGGAGAGAGCAGGACGATCGACGTTGATCGGCACCGACACGACGATCGCCGAGAGCCACGAACGCTGGACGGCGTTGCCGTACGCATTCGTCGCCGAAACGCGGATGAGAACACGCGCGCCGATGTCGGCGGCGCCGAGCGTGTAGGTGATACCCGTCGCCGAGGCGATGTCGACACAGTTGTTTCCGGCCGTGTCGCAGCGGCGCCACTGGAAGGCATACGCGATGGGCTGGCTGCCCGTCCAGACACCCTGCGTCCCGGTGAGCGTTTGTCCGTAACGAGCACTGCCGGAGATCGCTGGCCTCTCGGTGTTGACCGGTGGATCGTTGGCTGCCAGCGCCGACGGCACCCAGACGAGGAGGGCCAGCATGGCCGGCAGAAAGACGTCGCGTCGACGAAGCCTGCGGAGCGCGCGGATACGGGGGAGGGTCGCCATTCGCCGGTACGGGAAGAACTGGTCTTCCTGTCGTACGAACCGACCTCGGACTGAGTCCCTCGTTCGAGGCGCCCTCGAACGAGCGATCTGCCCAGGCATGCCGTCCGGCGCGGGCATTCCGCACCGGCGACCGACCGCTAGATGTGTTTACCGGACGATTTCGAGCTTGTCGAAGCCGACCGAGGCGCCCGTGGAAAGGGCGTTCTTCTTCGACACGTACCGAACCTCGAGCGTGTGCGCCCCCGGCCTCAGCACGCCGGTGTCGAACCAGATCTGCTGTGCCCTGGCGGCGGGCGAGTACGTGTCGACCTCGACCGGTTGCCCTCCGTCGATCACGACTTCGACCCTGCCACCGTTCGGGGCCGTGCGGCCGTAGATGCGCGCCTGCCGTCCGCCGAACTCGTACATGAGCCGGCCCCCGGGCCTGAGCGGGACGTGGACATCGGTGCGGTGAGCGCCGGACTCCGTCCGCCGCGACCAGCGTCCTGCGTACTGGAGGGCGCGGCTCGTGTCGTTCACAACTCGCGTGGAGGCCTGCCGGCGGAAGACGATTCCCGACACGAACGGCCCAACGTCCATGTTGCCCGCTGCGGGCCTGAGCACCCGTTTGCCGTTACGGACGAAGTTCTCGAACGTCACGTCCTTGACCTGCTGGAACTTCGAGTGGCCGCGAACGATTGAGGGAGCATCGCCATGGCCCGTGTAAGCGACGTTGCGGAAGAGCACGCGCTCGATCTCCAGGCCAGCCTGCTTGTTGTAGTCGGGATTCATGAACACCTTGAGGTTGACGACCTGACCCCGGGAGAAGTTCTCGATGCGCACGTCTTCGAAACGAATGTCCCTGGCCGTGACGCGATCGCCGACGTTGATGGCGAGAGCGCCCTGATAGAGACCACCGCCGCGGTATTCGTCGTGCTCGAGGACGTCGACGTTCTGCACTGCGATGTGCGAGACCGACTCGTGCGCCTTGGGATTGCCGTGAACGCCGGCCATGAAGCCGTGCGCTACATCGGCCCAGAGCGTCGTGTTGCGCACCGTCACGCCGCGTGTCGACCCGTGCCCGATCCACGGGGTCGTTGCGTAGACGGCGATCGAGTCGTCGGAGGTGCGGAGAAAGGCGCCATCGACGAGGACGTTTGACGACGAGTTCACGCTCACGCCGTCGCTCCACTTGTCGGGATTGATCTCCCGCACGTTGGCGACCGTGATGCGCTTGGAGTCTCCGATCGTGATGCTCTGGGCGCGCAGCAGTGTGAGGTCCCGTATGCCGACGTCAGACGATCGCTCGATGTGGATGGTGCTCTCATCGCCCGGCTTGAAGAACGCGGATGAATCGACGATGCCATGCCCCCGCACGACGACGTTGCGAGCGTTCTTGATTGCGATCCGACCCTGGACGTAAGCGCCTCCGGCGAGGTACACCGTCGTGTTGCTCCGGACGCGGAGGACGTGGTCACCGCCAATCGCATGCTTGCCCGGCCCGAAGACGATCACGTTCTTTCCGGGTCGCGGAACTCGCGTCTCGATCGGGTTCGCGAACACGTGGACGTTGTGGAGGATGTCGCCGTTCGGCTCGTACGAGACGTTTGCCGGCCGCGGCAGCGTGAACGTCGCCGTGCGGCGGTCGGCCTCGACGGTCGCCGTTATGCCATACGACAGGGGGCGAACGCGAGCCGTCTTGAGCGTCCCCGAGGTCTTCGAGATCGCGACCTCGACAGGGCCGTCGGCGTCGAACCCGACCATCGCCGCCTTCGACCGCGTGTCGAGGTCGACCGTGACCTCGTACGCATCGACCTCGCGCCATTCGCCGCCCGGTACCCTCACCTTGACGACGTAGTCGGAGCTCAGCTTCTGACCGGCCGGCGCCTCGTATGTGACGAGTCGCCCCTGCTGGGCTCCCGCCGCCGACCCCAGGCTCGTTGCCACGAGGGCGGTGAGCGTTGCGACAACTATGAACCGACCGCCCCCCACGCCCCGAATGGTACCGGCACATTCGGGGCGTAACCTTCAGCCGCACATGGCGTCTCTGACGAACATCGTCTTCGCCCATGACGTCTGGTTCGACCGACAGCGAGACGGTCGCCTGCTGTCCGCGCGCGGCACCTGGCCCTGGGATCGCTACCTCCGGATCGCAGACTCCGTCACGGTGGCCTGTCGCCTCCGTGACGCCTCGACCGGGGCTGAGGAGGCGGGAGGAGACGTCCGCATGCCCGGCGTCGATTTCGCAGGTGTCCCGTCGCTGTCCGGGCCCGTCCTGGCCGTGACGCACCGGCGTGAGGCCGATCGCACGCTCACGGGCCTGATCCGCGAATCCGACGCGCTGATAGCCCGCCTGCCGAGCGAGATCGGCGAAGCCGCCGTTCGCGCCGCTCGACGGCTCGACAAGCCATACGCCGTCGAGGTCGTAACGTGCACGTGGGACGCCCTCTGGAATCGCGGCGGCGTCCAGGGCAAGCTCTATGCGCCGCTGTCGTTCGCGTCCATGCGACGCACCGTCAGGCGGGCGCCCTTCGTTCTCTACGTGACACGGGAGTTTCTCCAGAGGAGATATCCGACGGAGGGGCACGCCGTCGCCTGCTCCAACGTCGAGCTGCCGCCTCTCGACAGCGCCGCTCTCGACAGGCGTGTTTCGGGACGGACGGCGGCCGCGCCTTTCGTCATCGGCACGATCGCGGCGCTCACCGTTCGCTTCAAGGGCATACAGACCGCTCTCACCGCACTCGGCTCCCGGCGCGCGCGACTACCGCCATTCGAGTTTCAGGTGGTCGGAGCGGGCGACCCCGCCCCCTGGCGCGAGCTGGCGAGTCGTTGCGGGATCGAGGAGCACGTGTCGTTTCCCGGCGTTCTGCCGGCCGGCCAGATCCCTGGCTGGCTCGACGGGCTCGACCTGTACGTGCAGCCGAGCTTCCAGGAAGGTCTGCCGCGAGGGTTGATCGAGGCGATGGCCCGAGGCTGTCCGGCTCTGGGGTCGACGGCGGGGGGGATCCCGGAGCTGCTCGGCCCCGACTGCCTCCATCGTCCCGGCGATTCGGAGGCTCTCGCCGAGCTCATCATGCGCGCCGTCGACGACGAGGACTGGAGACTGGAGCAGGCGCGCGCGAACTTCGAAACTGCGAAGTCATACGCTGCGCCGGTGCTCGACTCCGTGCGAGACCGCTTCTGGTCCGAGTTTGCCGACTACGCGTCGGAGGGTCGATGAGGCGTCCGTGAAGCTCCTGCTCGTGAACGCCCAGGGCGCGGACCTCGCAGGAGGTGGCTCTGGCCAGTATGTCGCCGATCTTGCCAACGGCCTCGCCACACGCGGTCACGACGTTCACGTGCTTGCCGCGTTTCCTGTTGGCCTGGACGGCGCACGCGACACGACCGTCCTTCACGGGAAGCACTGGCGAGAGAGTCGTACGCGCCGATGGCGCAACCACGTCGGCGATCTCGTCTCGCACCCCGGCAGGACCGTCAAGGGAGCCGTCGCCGCCTCCAGCCCTGACCTCGTCCACACGGCCAACTTGCCGGGCATCTCCACCGGCGTCTGGGAGACCGTTCGCCGGCAGGAGATTCCCCTTGTCCATTCGCTGCTCGACTACCACCTGCTCTGCCCGCGTACCTCTCTGACGCGCAGGGACGGCTCTCCCTGTTGCCCACATCCCCGCTTCTGCGCTGTGCGGACACGGCGGTTGGCTCGCTGGGGGGCGGCCGTATCCCACGTCATCACGGGCTCAGACCACGTGTGGGCACGAGCAGGCCATCTCTTCCCTCGAGCCGAGGTCACGATCTCGCGGGCGCCACTCGCACCGACGACGGCCAAGCGCCTGGATACGACGTCGGTGCCAACAGTCGTCGGCTACATCGGAGGCCTTGATCCCGTCAAGGGGATCCGCGAGCTGCTCGCGGCAGCACCCGAGCTTCGACGGCTCGGGCTGAGAGTCCGGATCGCCGGCGACGGGCGCCTGCGTGGCGAGGTAGAGGCCGCCGTCGACGTCGAGTACGTGGGCCATGTGGACGGAGCCACGAAAGTTGCGTTCGTCTCGGAGACCGACATCGCCATCGTGCCGTCCACCTGGGAAGAGCCCTGGGGCCCGAACTACGTCGTCGCCGAGTGGGTGTCGGCCGCGCGCCCGGTTCTCGTCTCGACTCGCGGTGGCCTGGCCGAAGCCCGCGCCCTACCGGGTGTGACGACGATCGAGCCGACGGCGGCCGGCATCGTCGCGGGCGTACGCGAGCTCGCAGAGCCGTCGACCTGGCAGCGCGTCGTCTGTGGCCTGCGGCCCGTCGCCGACAACACCGACGTGGACCGGTGGCTCGACCAGCACGAGGCGGCTTACGCGCTGGCTGCTCGCGCTTCGAGCACCTTGTCGTAGAGGCTGGCTGTCTGACCGATGACCCGGCCGGCGTCGTGGCGCTCAGCGATGATCGCCCGGCCCGCGGCACCCTCGGCCGCAGCCAGGCCCGGGTCGCGCAGGCGCTCGGCGATGCTCGCCGCGAGCGTGCCCTCGTCCTCCACGGCGACCACTTCCCCCGCGGTGTCGCCGAGCACCTCGCGCGCCCCCGGAACGTCGGTAGCAACGACGCTCCGACCGTGGGCCATCGCTTCGAGCATGACTTCCGACATTCCCTCCCAGCGGGACGGCAGGACGACGACGTTCGCTGCGGCTAGCCACTCAGGGACGTCGTCGCGGTAGCCGACGAGCTCGACGCCCTCGACGTTCAGCGAGCCGAGCGACTCGCGTTCGGGGCCGTCCCCGACGAGGACGAGGCGCGCATCGGGCAACTTCGCGGTGACCTTTGGCCAGGCCCGCAGTAGAACGTCCTGCCCCTTCTGCCGCGAAAGGCGGCCGACACAGACGGCGATCGGGCCGGAGCCGATCCCGAGCCGCGCTCGCGCCGCACGGCGATCGTCGTCCGTCCCCTCGGCGGCGGAGCCGAGATCGACGGCGTTGGGTATCACGGCGAAACGGGCCCGAATACCGGCGTGCTCGCCGGCCCGTTTCTCCGCCGCGGAGACGCAAAGGATCACATCGCACCAACGCGCGCCCAGACGCTCCCAGTGCACGGCGGCCCAGCCCACGGCGCCGCCGACGAAGAACGACCAGGCGTGCGGCGCGAAGACGGTCGGCGTTCGACCCCGGAGGGCGAGCCGACCTGCCAACCCGGCTTTCGACGAATGTAGGTGCACGATGTCGGGTCGCCTCGCGCCGGCGAGCCGGCTCAGCCGAGCGGCCTCGACGGCAGTGCCCGGACCTGGCGACCGGCCGGCCGGCCAGGGACAGTGGCGCGCGCCTTCGTGCTGCACCCAGTTCCCCAGCCGACCTTCCGGCGGACACGCAACGTCAACGGTGTATCCCCGGCGCACCTGGTCGGCGACGAGCTGGCGAACGCAGACCGCCACGCCCGCCTCGGTCGGCTGCGAGACGTGGAGCACATGCAGCCGTCTCGGCAAGTCACTCACGACCGAGCAGCTGCCTGACCCGCCGCCCGGCCGGCTCCGGCAGCAGGCCGAGCGTCGACTTCGCGGCGAGCCGAGCCCGCCGCGGGCCACGCCGGACGATCCGCCCGACGAGGTCGTCGCGAAGCCAAACGGGCAACGAACGCCCGGGAAGTGCGATCGGAACGTCGCCGGCCATGAGCAGCCGGGCCATGAGCTCGACGTAGGCCTCGGAGGTCAGCCGCGTCCGTGCGCCTGGCGCCCAGGGCTTCGGGTGGTCCCAGTAATGGAGGATCGCGAGCGGCCGGCCGGCCTCCGTGACAGCGAGGGTTCGACGGTCGACGACTCTTGCGCCCGCCTCGTAACGGGGCCAGTGCGGCACGCCCACGAGGCCTGCGTCCAGGAAGCGAATGCGCTCCGCTGGCACCTCCGACATGAGAATGGCGTTGAAGACGTCCTGATCGCCCCAGAGAAACGGGTCCCGGGAAGCGAGGTCGGGATCCTCCACGCCCCACGGCACCGGTGAACGCCGGCCACTTCCCCTGTCGCAGAGCTCCCACCACCTTCGCAACGTCGGCTCCCACGGGTCGAAGTCGAAGGCAAGGAACCCGGTGTTCACGTACGTCTGGGCTCGCAAGGGAGCGTCGATCCCGAGCGCGGCGCGCCACTCGCCGAAGCGGCGCTCGGTGGCGCTCGTGTCGGGGAATGCACACAATGCTCCGGCGACGGCGGGCGCATAGAGGGACGCCAGCCTGCTCGTCACGATCATGTCCGAGTCGATGAGGACTACGAGACCGTGCAGGCCGAGCATGGCCACGGTCGGCTTGAAGTACAGCGGGAGAGCATCGGGCCGGTCCACCGGAACGGGCCGAACGTCGCAGTGGGACGCGAGACTTGCCCGCTGCGACGCCGTCAAGCCGGCGTCGATGACGACGACGTCGCCCCGATTCTCTGTTAGCCGGAGCGAGTTGACGAGCGCAACGGTGCCGAGGAAGTACCGCTCGTCCGTGACCGTCACGTATGTCGGGTCAGGCAGCTCGGTCGCACCGGGCTGTTGAGCGCCTGCCATAGTGCTGTCACACTACGATGTAATCAGGACGAGGCTTGCCGACCGCCGCCCGACGACCTCACGAACGGATCGACGCCGCGACGCTGGGCGGACGCATACTCGTCATCTCGCCCCACCTCGACGACGGAGCCTTCTCGCTTGGAGCCACGATCGCGGCCGCGTCGGCGCGCGGCGCCGCCGTCCGGATGCTGACGGTCCTGGCCGGCAACCCCGACAGTGATGAGCCCGCCGGCAAGTGGGACGCGGCGTGCGGCTTTCGCACGGAGGGCGAGGCCGCGCGAGAGCGGCGTGAGGAGGATCGACGTGCGTGCACGCTGCTCGGCGCAACGCCCGAGTGGCTTCCCTTCGAGGACGAGCAGTACACACGGACAGAGGACGACGTCATCTGGCGCGCAGTCGTTTCGCAGCTCGACGCGTCGGAGCTCGTGCTCGTGCCTGGCATTCCGCTGACCCACCCCGACCACGCTTGGCTGAGCGCCCTGCTCCTGTCACGACTGCCCCCGCAGATTCCCTTCGCGCTCTACGGCGAGCAGCCGTATGCAGCCGATGCGACCGTCGGGCGCGGCTTCAAGGTCGGCCCGCTCTCGAGAGTCTCCGCGGTCGCCCTGCGCACTCGCGGTGGCAGGAGGATCCAGACGCCGCTCGTTCCAGGGCCGATCGCCAAGCTCGTGACTACGCCGCCCACATGGGTCGCAGTCGCGAGCAATGCGCGCGAACGCCGAGCCAAGAGGGACGCGGTCGCGGCGTATTTCTCCCAGCTGCCAGGGCTCGGCCGGCGCCTGTACGGGCGGATCAGCGTCTACGAGTGGGGCTGGGGCGGGGAGATGCTCGGACTGATGGCCGGCAAGGCCCCTGAGCGCGCTGGCTAGGCTGTTTTCCCAGGCCCCGGCCCTCGGTACGCACCGACCGACACGGCTGAGGGCTGGAGGTGGAGGCCGCGCCCGGCTAAGGCTCGCGCGCCCGCAGCGTCGGGAAGAGGATCACGTCGCGGATCGTCTCCCGCCCGGTGAGCAGCATCGTCAGCCGGTCGATCCCCAGGCCGAGGCCTCCTGTAGGCGGCATGCCGTAGGACAGCGCCTCGACGTAGTCCGGATCGCCGCGGACGCCCTCGACATGCTCCGACTGCTCGTCGAACCGGAGCTGCTGCTCGTCGGGATCGGCGATCTCCGAGTACGCGTTGCCCAGCTCCATGCCGGCAACGAAGTACTCGAAGCGCTCCGTGAGTGTGGGGTCGTCGTCAGTCGTGCGCGCGAACGGCGACAGCTCGACGGGATGGCCGTGGACGATCGTCGGCGTCACGAGGGACGGCTCGACGAAGTGGCCGAAGGCGTGATCGACGAGCTGGGCCCAGTCCTTGTCGGCACGTCGTGTCGACGCCGCGCTCCTCGAGCCACGCGCGCAGCTCGTCCGCATCCCGCGTCCACAGCTCGAGGCGCTCCAGCGACTCGACGAAGGGCAGCCGTGCCCACGGCGCCTTCAGGTCGATCTCGTGCCCCTTGAACTGGACGACGGTCGTGCCCAGCACCTCGCGAGCGACGTGCTCGAGCAGCTCCTCGATTCTCACCATCGTGTCCTCGTAGTCGGCGTAGGCCTCGTACCACTCGAGCATCGTGAACTCGGGCTGGTGCTTGTACGAGACACCCTCGTTGCGGAAGTCCTTGCCGATCTCGTAGACACGCTCCAGGCCACCGACGATGAGCCGCTTGAGGTAGAGCTCGGTCGCGATGCGCAGGTAGAGGTCGACGTCGAGCTCGTTCGAGTGCGTGACGAACGGATGTGCGAAGGCGCCGCCGTAGCGAGGCTGGAGGACGGGCGTCTCGACCTCGATGAACCCGGCGTCGTCCAGGTAGCTCCTGATGGCCGTCACGATCCTCGACCTCGTCGTGAAGTCCGCCCTCGTCTCGTCGCTCATCAGCAGGTCGAGATAACGCTGCCGGTAACGGAGCTCGGGATCCTTGAGCCCGTGGAACGTGTCGGGCAGCGGGCGGCGGACCTTGGCCAGCAGCACGAGCTCGTCGACGGCCAGCGAGGGCTCCCCGCGCCGCGTCTTCATCGGCTGCCCGGAGGCGCCGACGATGTCGCCGAGATCGACGTCGACCTCGCCCGCGCGCTCGGCCGGACAGAACAGCTGGATCCGGCCCGAGCGGTCGACGAGGTCGAGGAAGACGAGCTTGCCCATATCGCGCCTGGCCATCACACGGCCGGCGATGCGCAACGTCTGGTCGGCGTTCTCGCCCGGTTCGAGCGGCTCGGCGGCCGCGCGCACGGCGGCGACGTCGTTCCTGTCATGAAAGCTCTTCGGCAGGCCCATCGCGGCGAGTCTAAAGCCGACCGGCCGAACTATCAGCGCACGAGCTGAATGCGAAGGTCGTCTGGCCGAGTGCTAGACGATCGCGACGATCTTGTACTTGAGCGAACCGCGCGGCGCCGTCACCTGGACGACCTCACCCTTCTTGCGCCCCATGATCGCCTTGCCGACCGGCGACTCGTTGGAGAGCTTGTTCTCGGACGGGTTCGCCTCGGCCGAGCCGACGATCGTGTACTCGAAGGTCTTGTTCGCCGCCACGTCCTTGAGCCGGACGACCGAGCCGACCGACACTATGCCTTTGGCGATGTCCTTCTTCTCCAGCACGCGGGCAGCGCGGAGACGCTCCTCGAGCGTGGCAATGCGGTGCTCGAGCATGGCCTGCTCGTTCTTCGCGTCGTCGTACTCCGCGTTCTCGGCGATGTCGCCGAACTCGCGCGCGTGGCGGATGCGATCGGCGACCTCCCGCCGCTTCTCGGTCGACAGGTACTCGATCTCGTCCTTGAGCTTCGCGTAGCCCTCTTTCGTGAGAATGACTTCGTTCACGATCACCACTCCAAGTAGAAAGACGTCTCCGGGCGAAAAAAGTCGCGGCCTTACGTGCGCCGCGAGGGCGCATTGTAGCCGCTGCGGCCTGGCCCGCGCAATCCCCGATCACGCATAGAATTCTCGCTCTGTGCAGGTAAATCTCCGGGAATCGTGGCAGATCGGGCCGGTGTCGGTGCCCTCGCGACTGGTGCTGGCGCCGATGGCAGGCGTGAGCGTTCAGGCATTTCGCCGCCAGGGCCGGCGCTACGGCGCGGGCCTCGTCTGCTCGGAAATGGTGAGCTGTGCAGGCATTCACTACCGCAACGACCGAACGCTCGGCTATCTGCGCATCGCGGAGGACGAGCGGCCGCTCGCCGTCCAGATCTTCGGCTCGGAGCCTGCGTTGATGGCGGAGGCTGCGCAGATCGTGGAGGCAGCGGGCGCCGACCTCGTGGACATCAACTTCGGTTGCCCTGTTCGCAAGGTGACGAAAACGGGCGCCGGCGCGACGCTGCTCGAGCAACCCGAACGCGCGTGCGCCATCGTGGAAGCCGTCGCGAAGGCCGTGTCAGTCCCCGTCACGGTGAAGATGCGACGAGGGCTCGAGAACGGCTCGCGGACGTGCCTGTCGCTCGGCCCACAGCTCGTCGAGGCCGGCGCACGCAGCCTGACCCTCCACCCGCGATCGGCTCGCCAGATGTACACGGGTGAAGCCGATCACCGGCTGACAGCCGAGCTCGTCGAGCTCGTCGACGTTCCCGTCATCGCGTCCGGGGACGTCGTCTCGCACCAGCGGGCGCTGGAGATCCTCGAGAGCACTTGCGCCGAGGCGGTCATGGTGGGCCGGGCGGCCCAGGGCAACCCGTGGACATTGCGGGAGATCATCGACGGCGTCGACGAAGAGCCCTCGCGTGCGGAGGTGGCGGCGGAGCTGATTCTGTTCATCCGCGAGACGCGGCGAGAGCTGGAAGAGCGGCGCGCAGTCGGGTTCCTCAAGAAGTTCTACGGCTGGTACCTGCGCCGCGGTGGCTTTCCACGCCCCTTCGTCCAGGAGCTCGTGCGGCTGGAGTCGACCGAGGAGGTCGTCGAACGACTGCTGATCGCCGAGCCGGAGGCGACCGCGGCACTCGAGCAGCTCGAGGCCGAGCTCCCGGACTACGAGGGTACGGTCGTGCCCCTGCCGATCTCGGCGTACGGCGGCGGCTAGACCTCGCCCGTCCGATTCAGCTCCCAGATCAGGCGAAGCCCCTCCAGCGTGAGCAGCTGGTCGACCTTCTCGATCGCGGCCGAGTGCGGCGCGATCAGCTCTGCCAGGCCACCCGTGGCCACGACCTGCGCGTCGACGCCGAGCTCTGCCCGGATCGCCGCCACGATGCCGTCCACCTGACCGGCGAAGCCGAAGACGACGCCCGACTGTAGAGCCGTGGCCGTCGTGCGGCCGATCGCCGACGGCGGGTCGACGAAGTCCACCTTGACGAGACGCGCCGCACGCTGGAAGAGCGCCTCCATCGAGATCTCGATCCCCGGCGCGAGCACGCCGCCCACGTACTCGCCCTCCGATGACACGACGTCGAAGTTCGTCGACGTCCCGAAGTCGACGACGATGCACGGCGCCCCGTAGCGCTCCTTGGCCGCAACCGCGTTCGCGATCCGGTCCGGCCCCACCTCGCGAGGGTCGTCGTAGCGAATCGGGATGCCCGTCCGCACGCCTGGGCCCATGACCAGCAGCGGCGCCTTGGCCCAGCGCTCCGCGAACACCTCGTACTCGCGGATGAGCGTGGGCACTGTCGACGAGAGGCAGATGCCGTCGATCCCGCCGAGGTCGATGAAGCGGCCTACGAGCGCCCCGAGCTCGTCGCCAGTGCGCTGCGACTCGGTGGCGACACGCCAGTTCTCGAGCAGGGAGCCGTCGTCGAACAGGCCGAAGACCGTCTGCGTGTTCCCGACGTCGACCGCGAGCAGCACGGCGCGATTCTAGGGGCGGAGAGGATCGTGGCCTCGCAAGAACGCGACCGCGCCTGAAACGGACACGTCCCAGTGCCTGGCACTGAGGTGTGACAATTCTGTGCCGATTCGTCCACAGGCGGCGCGGCCGAACGGACACAGCCACGCTGCCGGGAACACCGTCAGGACGCCACGAGGAGGCCGAGCTAGGCGTCTTCGTCGCGAGGAAGCGCCTCGCCGATACGCTCGGCCAGCGCCTCGGGCGTGAGTGTCGGCTCCTCGCCTTCGCGACGGAGCTCCTCGACCGTGAGATCGGTCGACGTGTAGACCTCCGCTCGCGGGATCATCCGCGTCGGGCGGTTCTTATCCCACACCCACACGTCTTCCATCTTCACGTGGAAGAACGGGTACGACGGCTGCGGCGCGTAGTTGATGTCGAGCGTGTTGCAGAGGTAGGTGGCGTCCTGCGTCAGCACGCAGTAGCGGAAGAGGCTGAAAACCGCCGTGTACTCCCTCTTGAGCCGGAGCTCGAGCTGGGCTTCGTAGTCGTCGAGCTCGTCGAGGTGGGACATGCGAGGCCGTCAGTGTAGCGCTGCGAGCAGCTCGGCCACCGCGCCCAGCCCGGGTACGACGAGGGCCGGATCGAGCTCCGCGAGAGGCTCCAGCACGAACCGTCTCTCGTGCAGCAGAGGATGCGGCACCGTAAGCCCCGGTTCGTCGATCGTCTCCTCGCCGTAGAGCAAGAGGTCGAGATCGATCGTGCGCGGGCCGTAGCGCGGCCCCGCCCCACGCTCGCGGCCGAGGTCGCGTTCGACCTCGAGCAGAAAGTCGAGCAGCTCGCGTGGGCCGAGCTCTGTCTCGACCTCCGCCACGGCATTGAGGAAGTCGGGCTGATCCTCGTAGCCCCATGGCTCCGTCTCGCGGATCGCGGACAGCCTGCCGGCGCCGATGCGCTCAGCCGCCTGCCTGATCGTCTGCTCACGGTCGCCGAGGTTCGAGCCGAGCCCGACGTAGGCCCTGGTCACGGCCGGTCGACGCTGACGGCCGAGTACGCGGCGGGCGGGTCGAGCTGGACCTGCGGCTTCCGTACCCGCACCCGGACGCGCTCGACTGCAAAGCGACTCATCAGCTCGTCCGCCAGGCTCCCGGCGAGCGTCTCGAGCAGGCGGACCCGCTCGCGATCCGAGACCTCGCGCACGCAGGTTGCCACCTCGCGGTAGTCGATCGTGCACTCGATGTCGTCCGCGTCCGGCTCCTGCCGCGGCCAGAGCGAGACGTCGAACAGGAACGTCTGGCCCTCGCGCTCCTCGACGTCCGTGGCGCCGTGGTAGCCGAAGACCTCGACGCCGTGCAGCTGGATTTTCACGATTGCAATGCTTCCACGGTCTCGCGAACGTCGTGCACGCGCACAATCGTCGCACCCGCGGCGACTGCGGCGCTCGCGGCTTCGACGCTCGCGTCCAGTGGCCCCACGTTCGCCTCGGCGTCGCCGAGCAGCCGGCCGAGAAAGCGCTTGCGCGACGCGCCGACGAGCACCGGACGCCCCAGCGCGACGAGCTCGTCGAGCCGGCGCAACAGCTCGACGTTGTGCTCGACCGTCTTGCCGAAGCCGATGCCCGGATCGACGCAGATCCGGTCCTCCGGGATCCCCGCAGCTACCGCGAGCGAAAGCCGTTCCTCGAGAAACGCCTTGACGTCCGACACGACGTCGTCGTAGCGAGGATCGTCCTGCATCGACCGCGGCTCGCCGAGCATGTGCATGAGGCAAACGTAGGCATCCGAAGCGGCGACGACCTCGGCCATGGCGGGATCACCGCGCAGCGCCGTGACGTCGTTGACCAGCTCGGCGCCGAGCTCGAGAGCGCGTCGGGCGACCTCCGCCTTCGCCGTGTCGATCGAGAGCGGCACGTCGCCGCCCAGCCGCTCCAGCACAGGCACGACGCGCCGGAGCTCCGCGTCGACAGAGACTCCATGCGACCCGGGGCGCGTGGACTCCCCGCCCACGTCCACGATGGACGCTCCCTCGTCCACCATCCGCCGGGCCGAGGCAGCGGCCGTGTCGGGATCGAGGTTCACGCCGCCGTCCGAGAACGAGTCCGGGGTGACGTTGACGATGCCCATCACCGAGGGACGCGGGAACCGCTCCTCGATAGGGATCAAGCGCTAGGGCTGAGAAGGCTCGGGCGGCGGAGGCTGCATCGTCGCCCCGGGAATCGGGAACGGCTTGGGCCTCGGCTCCGGCCGCTTCTTCGGCTCTTCCGCAGGCGGCTCGGGCTCGGGGACGGTCTCCTCTACGAAGACCTCCGCCTCGTCCTCGCCTGCCAGCAGGCGCTCGAATTGATCCTTGTCGATCGTCTCCCGCTCGATGAGGATCGCGGACAGCCTGTGCAGCTCGGCGATGTGCTCGCGCAGCACGGTGCGGGCCTGCTCGTGCGACTCCTCGATCACGCGCCGGATCTCGTCGTCGATCTCGCGCGCCATCTCCTCCGAGTAGTCGGGCTCCGCCGACATCTC
Source organism: uncultured Actinomycetes bacterium (assembly GCA_963704335.1). Classification (GTDB taxonomy): domain Bacteria; phylum Actinomycetota; class Thermoleophilia; order Gaiellales; family Gaiellaceae; genus PALSA-612. Next base: position 1,558,705 of record OY969889.1, on the reverse strand, counting down.
GCGGCCGAGGAACGGCATGTCGTGGTTGCGGCCGAGCACGCGCGGGCCGAGCTTCTCGGACATGCCGAAGCGCATGATCATCTGCTTCGCCGTCGACGTGACCTTCTCGATGTCGTTGGCGGCGCCCGTCGTCACCTCGTTGAAGACGAGCTCCTCGGCGGCGCGCCCGCCCAGCGTCATCGCCATCTGCGACAGAAGCGACGCCTTCGTCGTCAGGTAGCGATCCTCGCGCGGCAGCGAGATCGTGTAGCCGAGCGCCTGGCCACGGCTGATGATCGAGATCTTGTGCACCTCGTCCGTCTCGTCGAGGTAGAAGCCGACGAGCGCGTGGCCCATCTCGTGGTACGCCGTGATCTTCCGCTCGTTCTCCGAGAGCAGGCGCGTCTTCTTCTCCGGGCCGGCGATCACGCGCATGATCCCCTCCTCGAGCTCCTCCTGCTCGACGAGCTTCTTGCCCTTGCGGGCGGCGAGCAGCGCGGCCTCGTTCACGAGGTTCGCGAGATCGGCGCCGGTGAAGCCCGGGGTCCCTGCGGCGAGCGTGTCGAGCTCGATCTCGCTAGCGAGCGGCTTGCCCTTCGTGTGCACCTCGAGGATCTTGCGGCGCCCGACGCGGTCGGGCCTGTCGACGACGATCTGGCGGTCGAAGCGGCCCGGGCGCAGCAGCGCCGGGTCGAGGATGTCGGGCCGGTTCGTCGCGGCGATGAGGATGATGTTGTCCTTCAGCTCGAACCCGTCCATCTCGACGAGCAGCTGGTTCAGCGTCTGCTCGCGTTCGTCGTGGCCGCCGCCGAGGCCGGCGCCGCGATGGCGGCCGACGGCGTCGATCTCGTCCATGAAGATGATGCAGGGGTTCGCCTGCTTCGCCTGCTCGAACAGGTCGCGGACGCGGCTCGCCCCGACGCCGACGAACATCTCGACGAAGTCCGAGCCAGAGATGGAGAAGAACGGTACGCCCGCCTCACCGGCGACTGCACGCGCGAGCAACGTCTTGCCGGTACCGGGAGGACCGTAGAGCAGCACACCCTTGGGAATGCGCGCGCCGAGCGCCTGGAACTTCTTGGGGTTCTCGAGGAACTCCTTGATCTCCTGGAGCTCCTCCACGGCCTCGTCGCAGCCGGCGACGTCCTTGAAGGTCACCTTTGGCGAGTCGGGCGACATCCGCTTGGCGCGGCTCTTCCCGAAGCTCATCACCTTCGAGCCGCCACCCTGAACCTGGTTCATGATGAAGAGCCAGATGATTATCAGGAACGCGAGAGGCAAGATCGCGCCCAGGATCCCCCACCAGGCCGACGAGCCGACGCCCTTCGAGTCGAACGCAACGTCCCTTCGCTGCAGGAGCTGCTGGAACTCGATCTGCGACTGCGGCGTCGGGTAGTTGACCTTGATCTTGGGGTCGCTCTCGTTCGCGGGCGTCGCGACGATCTGCTGCTTCTTCGGGTTGAACTCCACGAGCCGGATCGAATTGGGGTCGTCCTGCACGCGCTGGATGAGCTCGGAGTACGTGACCTTCCGCGCGCTCTTTTCCTGCGGAATGAGCGTCTGGCTCGCCAGATAGACGAGCAGGACGATGACGATCAGTGGGAAGAGAGCGCTGCGAAAGAAGCGAGTCATAGGAGATCTCCTGGACGAATCAGGGTAGCACTACCCCTTTGTTCGACCCGGGGGGAGGAATGGATGAGGACTAGGCGCCTTCGGGGATGAGGTCTTCGCTCAATACGCCGACGTACGGCAGGTTCCTGTAGCGCTCCGCGAAGTCGAGCCCGTAGCCGATGACGAACTTGTTCGGGATCTCGAAGCCGACCCAGCGCACCGGCACGTCGATCTCGCGCCGCGACGGCTTTGTCATCAGCGCACACACCTCCAGCGACGCGGGCTCGCGCGACTCGAGGTTGCGCATCAGATACGAGAGCGTGAGGCCCGAGTCGACGATGTCCTCCACGACCAGCACGTGCCTACCCTCGATGTTGATGTCGAGGTCCTTGAGGATGCGGACGACACCCGAGGAGTCCGTCGAGGCGCCGTAGCTCGTGATGGCCATGAAGTCGACCTCGCACGGGACGGTGAGGTGGCGCATGAGATCGGCCATGAAGAACACCGCCCCCTTGAGGACGCCGACGAGCAGCAGGTCGCGTCCGCGGTAGTAGTCGGAGATCTCCTCGCCGAGCTCGCCGATGCGTGTGCGCAGCGCATCCGCGTCGATGAGCACGTCGCCGACGCCGCGCTCGAGCTCGGACGTGATCTCTATGAGCGCCTCACCTTCACGTCGGGATTGTCCACGATCCCGGGGATCGAGACAACCTCGTGCTCGCGAACGACGAGCGGCCAGGTCGCACGCTCCCGGCGCGGCACCTTCGCGTCGGTGAAGACGTCCTGCACCTTGCGGCTGCCGCCGGCCAGGCGGTCGCCGGGCTGCCACGTGCGCACCGCCAGTCCCGGGGTGGCCGATTCGATCGTCCACGGGCCGAAGCGGACTGGGCCGCGCTCGAGTGTGAGGCGGTCGTACTCGCGCACCGCGTGGATGTGTCCGCCGAGATCGGCCTCCTTCGTACCGTCCGTCGAGGAGAGCAGGTCGAGCAGTGTCTTCTCGAGCGTGCGGGGCAAGCGTGGCCTCGAGGGCTCCTCGGCCAGCGCGAGCAGGTTCGCCCGCGAGCGGGGGTCGAGCCGCTCGAGCAGCGGCAGCACCTCGGAGCGGATCAGGCCACGCTTGGTGTCGACGTTCGTCGAATCCGTGCGATAGGGGAGCCCGACCTCGCCGCAGTACGCCTCCGTCTCCTCCCGCCAGACAGTGAGCAGCGGCCGCACGATGCCGTCCTCGCGCTTCGGCTTGATCCCGGCCGGTCGCCCACTCGAAACGAGCCGGTAGAGGACGGTCTCGACGTTGTCGGACGCCGTGTGACCGGTGGCGCGCAGCCGCTCCGCTGCGTACGAGTACCTGACGTCACGCAACTCGGCCTCCGTCTGCGCCGCAGGTGCATCGACGACCTCGGCGCCGAGCACGTCACGACAGAAGCGAGCGTCGACGTCGGACTCCTCGCTGCGCAGCCCGTGGTTGACGTGCAACGCGGAGATGCGATAGCCGAGCTCACCGAGGACGTGCCAGAGACATGTCGAGTCGGGCCCGCCCGAGACGAGGCACGTGACCTCGCCTCCGGGCGGGACCAGCTCATGCCGGCGGATGTGCGCTGCTACGCGTGCACGAAGGTCCACACGGCCATTGTGACAGCGGCTGCTCGTCCAGCCTCAGGCCTTCCTCACCTGCACGATCGTGTACGTCGTGTCCGGTTCCGGCGGCGTCGTGAACCGGGCATTCACGGCGTACAGCAGCCTGCCCCACTCGGCGATCGTCGTCGGGATGTCGAAGTTAGGGCTCGTGATGAGACCGGCGATGACGCCGGCGGAGAGGTCGGTCTCGAGCTCCACGACCGCGATCTGGTTCAAGAAGTTCTGCACGACGTAGAGCGTCTTCCCGTCCAGCAGGATCCCGTCACCCCTGAACACGTTCCCGCTCATACCGGTCAGCTCGATCTCGTCGGCGGCCCCGGTCTGCGGGTCGACCGTGAACAGCTTGCCGGGATCGCTCTGGACGATGATGAGCGTCTTGCCGTTCGGTGTGGCGTCGATGCCGTTGGAGTTGGCAGGCGGCGTCCCGGACCCGAGCGCGGTGAGCGGCACGGTTTCGAAGGTGTCTCCCGGTGCGCCGTCCGGCCCCAGGGGAACCTTGTAGAGCACCGCGCTTCTCGACTCCGTGAACCAGGCAGCCGTACGCGTGACGATCACGTCGTTGACGAACGTGTTCGTCGGCGGGCCGGCGAAGTCATAGCTTTCGATCTCGTCACCGGTCTCGGCGTCGTAGACGAAGGCGTCTCCGGTCCCTCCGCCGGCGACGAAGAGGCGCCCGCGGTTGTGGTCGACACCGACGGCGACCCGTCCCTCCACGCCCGGCACGAGAATGTCGCCTTCGCCGGTGCGCAGGCTCCCTGCGTACACGGCGCCGTTGGCGCGCGAGCCGGAATAGAACGTCCCGCCCGGCGCAATGTCGATCCCCTCCGGCAACCAGCCGTTCGGCAGGGAAATCACCTCTGGCTGCGCCGCCCAGGATCCCGTTACGGTTGTGGCGAACAGGGCGATGACTCCTGCGAGCAGGGCGATGCGTCGCATCGTGCTCTCCTTCCTGTCGTTGTGCTGCGTCTCAACGCGATACCCGCGTCCGTGCTTTTCATACCCGCCGGCCGGGGATTCGGATTGGACGCCCGGGGCTGGGCTAGGCTGGGCGCATGCTCGACGAGAGCAGCGAGTTCGGGCGCAGGGCGGCACGGCGGCTTAAGGAGGAGCGCCTCGCGTGGTTGACAACGGTTTCGCCCACGGGCATGCCGCAGCCGGTGCCGGTCTGGTTCCTCTGGGACGGCGATGCGAGCGTCCTTCTCTACAGCAAGCCGGATACGCCAAAGCTGCGCAACATCACTACGAACCCGTGGGTCAGCCTCCACCTGGACGGCAACGGTCAGGGCGGGGACATCGTCGTCTGTCTGGGGCAGGCCTCGGTCTCGGACGATCCGTCGAGCGACGGCGTGCCCGAGTACGTCGAGAAGTACGCAGGCCTCATCGAGCGCAACCGGTGGACCCGGAGTCGTTCGCCGCCGACTACTCGGTGCCGCTGCGAATCGCGCTCACGCGCATCCGCGGCCACTAAGCGCCGAGGCCGCTTCGCCGGGAGCCGTCGAGACTCAGAAGATGAGACTGCGATACGAGATCGTGCGACGCATGCCGATCGCCTCGTAGACGCGGATCGCCGGCGCGTTCTCTGCCCGCACGAACAGGCAGACACGCGGCACCTGGGCGAGCAGCCGGCGGCAGAGGTCGCGCATGCCGCGTTGCGCAAGCCCCTGGCCGCGTGCCACCGGGTCGACCCAGACCTGCTGCAGTTGGACAGCGTGCGGCGTCCAGGCGGACGCCTCCGCTTTGAAGAGGATCGTGCCGTTCTCGGCCCACAGCCACGACCGGCCTTCGCCGATCTGGGAGCGCGTCCGCCAGCGAAAGCCGTCGGGATCCGATACCAGCGGATCGACGCCGATCTCGTCCTCGTGCGCGGCGGCGCACGCCGGGACGAGCAGATCGAGATCGGCCGGCGTGGCCTCGCGCAGCCCTGTGTCTCCGCTCGCGGGAGGCTCGTCCATCACGTACACCGGCTGACCGGACCGGTCGACCCGCGGCGCCGGCGCTCTCTTCCCGGCACGCTCCCACAACTCTCCTACAGCGGACTCCTCGCCGATGATCATCCGCGCCCGCCCCCACCTTGGCGTGCGTGCGAACGCCGCACAGCCTGATCCCGACGGCACGACATTCGCTCCGACGTGGCAGAGCGCCGTGAGACCAGCTTCGCCCGCCGTGGCCACGAAATGGCCCAGGCCGCGGCGCGCCGCGTCCTCCAGATACACGCGCTCGACGGGATCCTCGGCGCAAAAGTCGAGGACCTCGTCGAGGCGCGGCTCGAATACCCGTGCCCTCTTCAGCATCGGTATGAAAGTATGGCGGCCGTGCCGATCCACCTTCGTGCCGAACCCGGCGACTACGCCGAGGCCTGCCTACTCCCCGGCGACCCGCTGCGAGCGAAGTACATCTCCGAGACGTTCTTCGACGACTCGCGTGAGGTGAACGGCGAGCGTGGCATGCTCGGCTTCACCGGTAGCTTCGGCGGCAAGCCGGTGTCCGTGCAGGCGAGCGGGATGGGCTGCCCCTCGGCGGCGATCGTGATCGAGGAGCTGGCCATGCTCGGCGTCAAGCGCATCGTCCGGGTCGGCACCTGCGGCGGGCTCCAGCCGGACATGAAGCTCGGCGAGCTGATCGTGGCGATCAGCGCCGTCCCAGCCGACTCGACTGCGACGCACCTCGTGCCCGAGCCGCACGTGCCCACGGCCGACTGGGAGCTCGTCCACGGAGCCGTCCACGCGGCCAAGGAGCTCGGCAAGGCCGTCCGCGTCGGCCCGATCGTCTCCAGCGACCTCTTCTACAACCCGGACGACGGCCAGTACGCGCGCTGGTCGGCGCGCGGCATCCTCGCCGTGGAGATGGAAGCCGCCGTGCTCTTCACCCTGGGCGCGCTCAAGGGAGTGCAGGCGGGCTGCCTGCTGACGGTGTCCGACGTCGTCGTGGAGGGCGAGTTCATCCGCATCTCCGACGACGAGATGCGCGCCGCCGTCGACCAGATGACCGAGCTGGCACTGACGACGGTCACAGCGTCTCATTAGCGCCTCGGTCGCCTTCCTCGTCAATCCGGCGTCGGCCGGCGGCTCTACCGGAACGCATTGGCCGGAGATCGCGCGGCGGGCGGCCGAGCTCGGCCTGGAAGGCGACACGCTGTTCTCGGAGCGGCCCGAGCACCTCCGCGAGCTCTCGCAGCAGGCGGCCGCCGATGGAGCCGAGCTGCTCGTCGCAGTCGGAGGAGACGGCACCGTGAACGAGGTCGTGAACGGCCTCGCAGCCGCGGGAACCACTGCGGCCGAGCTGGCCGTGATCCCGCGCGGTACGGGCGTGGACTTCGTGCGCACGTTCGACATCCCGACCAAGCTCGACGACGCGTTGCACGTCGCGCTCGCGGGAAGGTCGCGCGCCATCGACCTTGGCCGTGCCACGTACCGCTCGTGGAGCGGCGAGGACGTGAGCTCGTTGTTTGCGAACGTCGCAAGCGTGGGCATGAGCGGCGCCATCGCCAAGCGCGTGAACGAGTCGAAAAGCCGGTACGCCAAGGCGTCGTACTTCCTCGCCACGTTCGCCGTGTTCGCCCGCTGGCAGACCTCGGAGATACGCGTTGCCGTCGACGGCGAGACCCGCAGCGGCCTCATGCGCGACGTCGTGGTCGCCAACTGCCGCTACTTCGGTGCTGGCATGCAGATCTGTCCCGAGGCCGAGCCGGACGACGGGTTGCTGGACACGCTCCTGATCGGTGACGTCACGAAGACGGACCTGGCGCTGACGCTGCCGAAGATCTACCGCGGGACGCACCTCCCCCACCCGAAGGCGGAACTGCTGCGCGGCGGCACCGTGAGCGTCGAGGCCGACGTGCCCCTCCCCATCCAGCTGGACGGCGAACAACCTGGGACCACGCCCGTGCGCTTCGACGTCCTGCGGGAAGCGCTCCGGCTGAGAGTGCCCTAGCTCTCGGTCTTCGTCTCGGCCGATTTCTTGGCTGCAGGCTGCGGCTTCTTCTCCAGCGCGGCCACACGCTCTTCGAGCGCAGTCACGCGCTTCTCGAGCGGGTCGATCGCCCGGATGCGGGTCGCGAGCTCGTCGAGCCGCTCACGGACCTGCTGCGCGCCGTCGACCAGCGCCTTGCCCATGGGCAGATCGCTCAGCTTCTGCATCGCCTCGCCACCGGCGTCTGCCAGCCGCGACGCGAAGTCCTTCTCGTCCTTCTCGTCCTTCGTCGTCTCCGTCGTCTCCGTCGTCTCCGTGGTCTCCGTGGTCTCCGTCATGGTCGCTCCTTCTCGATGTCTCAGGCCTGGATGATGACAGGCGTTCCCGCATCGGCCATTCTGAACACCTGTCGCAGCACGGCGTTCTCGAGGCGGACACACCCGTGTGACGCGGCATGACCGATCGAAGACGGGTCATTCGTGCCGTGGATGGCGATCGGCCCGCCCTGGGCCCAGTCCTGGAGCACGTCGGAGAACGCCGAGATGCCGACCGCGCCCGGCCCCCAGGGACCTGTGGGGTACGGCGCGACGAGGCGCTGGTTCACGTAATACCGGCCCGTCGGCGTCGGCGTGCTGGGTGCCCCGACGGCGACGGGAGCGGTGATGACGGGCTCACCCGCCCGGTAGAGCACGAGCTGCCGCTCAGACAGATCGACAATGATCCGGGTATCGCGCCGCACCAGGCGAACGTCCTCCGCGTGGACGTACCCCTCGCTGCCGTTGGGGCGCATCGGCAGCCACACGCGGTACCACTCGATCCGGCAGTCCTCGTCGAGCACGACGCGTCGCACCCCGAACACCATGGCGTGGCCGTTGACGTTGTGCGTCCCGAACTTCTCGACCGGGCTCCCCCCGGGCGCGTCGTAGGCAACGGTCTCGCGCTCGGCGACGGTCGCGTACGCGATCCGCTCGCCGCCGAGCCCGTGCGTGTCGCCGGCGCAAGCTCGCGGCTCGGGCTCGACCGGCTTGGCCGAGTCGACGATGGGAGGCGGCTCGACGGCGGCGGCCGGCGGCGGCGGAGGGGCTTCGGCCACCCGTTGCTGGGCCGGCTCGGACGAGCCACAGCCGGCAGCCCCGAGTGCGAGGACGAAGATCAGAATCGCGATTCGCATCGCGGCTCAGGGTAGTTCACCGAGAAGCTCCGCAAGCGCAGGCAGCGTCTCCCCGGCTCCTGCGTCGATCGTCAGAACGGCCTCACCGTCGAGCGCTGTCGGGCCTCGGTTGACGACTGCAAATGCTCCGGCCTCGAGCGGCAACCCCGCCACAGGCCAGACCTCGAGCGACGAACCCACGACGAGCATCAGCGCGGCGCTCCTCGCGAGCTCGTTGGCCCGCTCCGTCGGCGCCCTCGGCAGCAGCTCGCCGAACATCACGACGTCCGGCTTGAGGATGCTCCCGCAGGTCGGGCAGGCGGGCGCCGTGGCATGTTCGAGCAGGCGGATCACGTCCGCGAGCAGCACCCGCGTGTGGCATTGAAGGCAGCTCGATGTGCGAATCGAGCCGTGCACCTCGACGACGGTCTGAGAGCCCGCCCGCTCGTGGAGCAGGTCGATGTTCTGGGTGACGACGGCGTTCACCCACCCGCGGCTCTCGAGCGCGACCAGCGCATGGTGGGCCGCATTCGGTTCCGCAGTTACCAGCATGTCGAGGCGGCGTGCGTAGAAATCCCAAACCTTGACGGGATCACGTTGGAACGCCTCGATCGACGCATACTCCATCGGGTCGTAGCGCGCCCAGATGCCGGTGGGAGAGCGGAAGTCCGGGATGCCGCTTTCCGTCGACACACCGGCGCCGGTCAGCACGACGCAGGGCTGGCGCTCGCGAATCAACTCCGCCAGGCGCTCGACACTCACGGCGGCGATAGTACGCGGCGATGGAAGGCTTCAAGTTCCACACGGAGGTGACCGTCCGCTTCGCCGAGACCGACGCGCAGGGAGTCGCCCACAACGCCGCGTATCTCGTGTGGTTCGAAGTGGCCCGGATCGATTACCTGGCCCGGTACGCCGAGGGTTACAAGCACATTCAGGAGCAGGGCTACGAGGCGCTGACCATCGAGTCACACGTCCGCTATCTCAAGCCGGTTCGCTTCGACGACCGCCTCGTGATCCACGCGCGCTGCGGCGACATCCGCGGCGCCCGCTTCCGCTACGAGTACGCGATCACGAGAGGCGAAGAGCTCGTCGCAGACGGGTGGACCCGCCACGCGGTCGTCGACGCGAAGACCTTGAGGCCGGCGCGCTTTCCGTCCTGGCTGGCGGAGGCGGTGGCTAGGGCCGAGACCTAGACGCCGGCGCCGTCAGCGGGCGGCGACGTCGTCTCATCGGCCGGCGGCACGGTTTCGTCGGCAGGCGGAGCGTCTTCCTCGTCCTTCGGCTTGGGCTCGGGCTCGGGCTTCGGCTTCGTGCCCACGAGGACGATCTTCTTCTCGCCGCGGTAGGACGAGTACCAGGTGTCGTCGTGCAAGAGGGCGCCCTTCGCGTCGTAGACCTTCCGGCTGGCGCTCGTCGAGAGCGGAGACGAGCCGGCGTCCGCGACCACGCGGCGGCCCTGGGTGATCGTCGGGTCCTTGCGCCACGTGGTCGGCGGGCTGCCGACCACACGCAATGCTCCCACCTCTGATTCGACGCGCCGGTGCTGCGGCGTTCCGTAAAGGTTGACGGTCAGCGCCGACGCTCCCACGAACGTCCGCAGGAGCAGCCACTTCTTCGTGTCGTTGACGAACTTGAGGTCGAGGTCCGGGTAGTTGACCGTCGCATCCCGACCCTGCGGGTAGTGGCTGATGTAAAGCGCGTGGTTCGTGCGCTCCGTGATGTCGAGACCGGCCTCGTACGCGGCGTTGAACACCGTTGTCGAGACCTGGCAGACGCCACCGCCGAGCCCGGTCTGCAGCTCGCCGTTGATGATCACCGGCGCCTCGAGGAAGCCCTTGTCTGCATTGCGCTCGCCGGTCGTGTTGTTGAAAGAGAACGTCGTTCCCGGAGCGATGAGCGTCCTGTCGATGAGCTCGGCAACGAGCCGCACGTTGTGCACGCGGTTCGCGTCTCCCGAGTAAATCGTCGTGTAGCTGGAGACAAGACCTGTGATGCCCATGTTCCGCGCTTCCGCGGTCGTGCGCTCCGGCTGCTCCGTGACGACGACCATCGGCGCGGAGCGGCGCGTCGGCCGCAGCGCTGCCGCGAGCAGGCGATCAGCGGTGCGGGGCACGTCGAGGGCACGTGCGCTGACCGACGGCTTCACGATCACCCGGCTCGTCGTGGCGACGACGAACTCGGCGTCCTCCGCCTTCGTGTTGATCCGCTTCGCAAGCGTCGCGAAATATGCGTCCGCACGCGGGCCGGCAAACCGCAAGGTCTTCGTCCCGCCCGCGGGCAGCTCGAGGAGGCGCGCGAGTTGCCGCTTGGAGACCCGCGTGAAGCCGTTGCCCGAGACGAGCCGCACAGGCGCAGACGTGACCATGCGTACCTTCTCGACGGCGGGGGCGAGCATATCCGCCGTCACCTTGGGCTCCTCGGTACTCGCCGAGAGCGTGACGGGAGTACGGTCGAGGCTGGCGAGCGTGCCGACGATGGCCGCCTCGGCCTCCACCGGGTCGAGCGCCAGGCCGTCCTTCTCGGGCACGACCACGGGGCGCAGGCCAACCATCCGGATCGCTGCGTCGCGGTGCGCGACGTCACCGCGGGTCATGGGCTCGAGCGCGCGAGCGAGCGCGCGGCGGTCGACGCTCGCGTGGGGGGTGACTTCCGTGCCGAACGCCCAGACGGCGAGGCGGCGAAAGCCACGAATCGGCCGAAAGCCGTCGGTCTTGCCCTGCGCCTCGGCCACCGCTCCGCGCCAGTCGACGTTGAGCGCCAGGTCGGAGGGACGCACGCGGAACTTCCGGCCCTTGACGTTCACCACAAGGGGCACGCGCTGCATAGCCGCCTCGCGGCTTTCGAGCCGCCGCACCGCGGCAGCCGGCGAGAGCCCTGCGACGTCGACACCTGCGATCTGGACGCCCGTCGGCAGCGTGTTCGGAGAGCCGGCGTACACGAAGGCCACAGCGACGAGCAGGACAGCTAGCAGGCCGACGCCGGCCAGGCTGACGCGGCGGACCAGGCGCTTACGCGCCTGCCGCTTTCGGCGCACGCGGAGCTGCGCTTGACGCGCGTCGGAGGTCCAGGACTCGGCCTGCACGAACCCCTGATGTTAGCGACGCAGGTGGGCGGAAATCACGAGCCGTTGAATCTCCGAGGTTCCTTCCACGATCTGCATCACTTTCGCGTCGCGGAACCACTTCTCCACGGGGTGATCGTCCATGATTCCGGCGCCGCCGAGGACCTGCACGGCCTCCGTGGTCGCGCGCATCGCGGCATCTCCCGCGTAGGCCTTCGCGTAGGAGCCCAGGAGGCCGGCGTCCTCCCCCGCGTCGACCGCTGCGCAGGCTCGCCAGACCAGCAGGCGCGCCGCCTCGATCTCCATCGCCATGTCGGCGAGCTTGAACGAGACACCCTGCTTCGAGAGGAGTGGCTTCCCGAACGCCTCGCGCTCGCGTGCATAGTCGGCGGCGTACTCGAACGCCGCCCGTGCAATCCCGACCGCGGATGCGGCGACCTGCGGCCGTGAGGCCTCGAAGAAGTCCATCGCCATCGCGAAGCCCTGCCCTTCCTCCCCCAGCAGCCGGTCGGCGGGAATCCGCACGTCTTCGAGGATCAGCGAGCCCGTATGGGATGCTCGCAGCCCGAGCTTCGCCTCCTTGCGACCGGCGACGACGCCCGGATCGTCCTGCTCGACGAGGAACGCCGTGATCGCGCCGTCGAGCTTCGCGAACACGATCGAGATCTCTGCGATACCGCCGTTGGTGATGTAGACCTTCTCGCCCGAGAGCACGAACGCGTCGCCGTCGCGCGTGGCGGTCGCGTTGATCGCCTGCAGGTCGGACCCGGCATGCGCCTCGGTGAAGGCGATCGCGGCGAGGCAGCCGTCCTCGGAGGCCAGCCGGGGCAGATAGTGGCGCTGCTGGTCCTCCGTCCCGAAGCGAAGCAGCGGCAGGACGAGGAACATCGTGGCGTTGATCGTTGCCGAGAGCCCGGCGCAGCCCCACGAGAGCTCCTCGGCGATGAGCGCCGCCGTGACCGCATCGACTCCACCGCCGCCGAACTCCTGCGGGATGGCATGGGAGGTGAGGCCGAGCGCGGCGGCCTTCGCCAGCAGATCGAGCGGGAACGTGTCCGACCTGTCGCACTCGGCGGCGATCGGCCGCAGCTCGTTCGCCGCGAAGTCGTGCGCGAGCGCCTGCAGGTCGCGCTGCTCGTCGGTCAGCGTGAACGAGATCACGTGGCTAGAAGGTGAAGAGCTCGATGCCGCCGGAGACGTTCAGCTCCACGCCGGTGATGTACGCGGCGAGGTCGGAGCAGAGGAAGGCGATCGCGTGGGCGACATCGATGGGTTCGCCCGGCCGTCTCAGCGCCGTCCGCCGGATCATCCGCTCGTTCATCTCCGCGTTGCCGAAGTTGAACGCCTCGGTACCGATGATCCCGGGCACGATGGCATTGGCCGTGATGCCGTGACGCGCGCCCTCGAGCGCGAGCGTCTTCGTCAGGCCGATCAACCCTGCCTTGGTCGTCGAGTAGCTGGCCTGGCCGAAGCCGCCGAGCGTGCCCGCCACCGAGGCCATGTTCACGATGCGGCCCCAACCGCGCTCGACCATGTGCGGCCAGACGGCGCGCGAGCAGTTGAACGCTCCGGTCAGGTTGACACGGAGGTCGCGCTCCCAGAGCTCGGGCGCCTGGTTCCCCAGCTGCCCCACGTGGTCGAGCGTCGCGGCGTTGTTCACGAGGATGTCCACCGAGCCCATCTCGTTGACCACCCGTGCCACGGTCGCCTCGACCTGGCCGTTGTCGGTCACGTCGCACTTGATGGCGGCCGAGCGGCGGCCGAGCTCCTGGATCTCCTTCGCCGTCTGCTCCGAGTAGACGAGACCCTGAGCCTTCGCCACCTGCGCTAACGCGCCGTACTCGGCGACGTCCTCCGACTCGTCGGACTCGATCTGGATGTCGGCGATGACCACGTCGGCGCCCGCCTGTGCGAGCACGAGCGCGTCCTGGCGCCCGAGGCCCCGCGAGCCGCCCGTGACAAGGGCGACACGTCCCGACAGGTCGATCTCGATCGCCATCGTGCGATCCTACGGCGCGTGCACCGGATCGGCATCGATGAGCGGAGATCTCGACTCGTCCGGCGCCACCGGATCCATCCAGGCGAGCGCGCCGGCAGCGCCCTCGAGACTGCGCGAAGCCTGGTGGCGCTCCATTCCACCGACGCCGTAACCGTCTTTCTGTCGGTGCAGGCACGCACGACCGGCGTCGCGCCGGAGGACATCGAGCGGGAGCTGTATGACGAGCGCACGCTCGTCCGCATGCTCGGGATGCGCGGCACGCTGTTTGTCGTGTCGCGCGACCTCGTCCCAGTCGTCCAAGCGGCGTGCTCCACGACGATCGAGGCTCGCCAGCGGCGCCGGCTCGAGCAGTGGATCGCGGAGAGCGGAATCTCGAGTCGCCCCGCGGCCTGGCTCGACCGGGCGTCCAACGCTGCGCTCCAAGCGCTCGAGCAGCGGGGCGAAGCGTTCACCGTCGATCTGGCGAAGACCGTCCCGCTGCTGGCGAAGCGTCTCCGGCTCGCTGTCGGGACGCGCTGGGAGACGACCCAGAGCGCGGGCGCCAGGGTACTGCTGCAGCTGGCGATGCAGGGACGAGTGTCGCGCGGCCGCCCGCGAGGCACCTGGGTAAACGGGCAGTACCGGTGGGTGCCCACCGTCATGTGGCTCGGCCACGAGATCGAGAGGCTCGATCCAGCCCCTGCACAGGCCGAGCTCCTGAGGCGCTGGTTGGCGACCTTCGGGCCTGGAACCGAAACGGATATCCGCTGGTGGACCGGCTGGACGGCGCGTGAGGCGCGGGCGGCTCTCGCAGCCGTGCCGCACGCCACGGTCGACCTCGATGGCGCGACGGCCTACGTGCTCGAGGACGACCTCGACTCGACCGAGCCGCTGGAGCCCGCGGCTGGCCTGCTGCCGACGCTCGACCCGACCACGATGGGCTGGAAGGAGCGCGACTGGTACCTCGGCGAGCACGCATCGGTTCTCTTCGATTCGAACGGCAACGCCGGGCCAACCGTGTGGTGGGACGGGCGCGTCGTCGGCGGCTGGTCGCAACGGCGCGAAGGCGAGATTGCGTTCAAGCTCCTCGAGGATGTCGGCGCTGAGGCGGTGGAGGCGGTCGAGCGCGAAGCCGAGCGCCTGGCGGCGTGGCTCGGCGACGTCCGCTTCTCTCCCGGCTTCCTCCCGCCCTTCCAGCGCGCGCTGGCTTCCTAGTCGCGCGGCATGAGCACGTCGCGGGCGATGACGAGCCGCTGGATCTGCGAGGTGCCCTCGTAGATCTGGTACAGCTTCGCGTCGCGCATCAGCTTCTCGACCGGGTACTCCTTGATGTACCCGTAGCCGCCGAAGACTTGCACCGCGTCCGTCGTCACCTCCATGGCGATGTCGGCTGCGAAGCGTTTCGCCATCGACGAGTAGAGCGTCGCCTTGCGGCCGTAGCCGGCGTCGAGCATCCACGCGGCCTGCCAGCAGAGCAACCGCGCCGCTTCGATGTTGGTGACCATGTCCGCGATCAGGAAGTTGATGCCCTGGTTCATCGCGATCGGCTGCCCGAAGGTCACGCGTTCCTTCGAGTACGCGGCCGCGTACTCGTACGCCGCCTGGGCGACCCCGACGGCGCCGATCGCAGTGCCGGGACGAGTCGAGTCGAGCGTCTGCATTGCGATCTTGAAGCCGTCTCCCTCCTCGCCGAGGCGATTCGCAGCCGGAACAACGGCGTCGGTGAACGAGAAGGCCGACGTGTCCGTCGCGCGCTGGCCCATCTTGTCGAGGTGCTTCTCGATCGTGACGCCCGGCGTGTCCATCGGCACCACGAAGGCAGAGATGCCGCGATGTTCCGCGTCTGGGTCGGTCTTCGCGAAGACGACGGTCCAGGCCGCGTGCCCGGCGTTCGTGATGAACGTCTTCGAGCCGTTGAGAACGTACTCGTCGCCCTTTCGCACAGCGGTCGACTTCATGCGCGCCACGTCCGATCCGGCGTCCGGCTCGGTGAGGCCGAACGAGCAGAGGAGCGGCTCGTCGATGAGCGGGGAGAGCCATGTGCGCTTCTGGTCGTCCGAGCCGGCGATGACTACCGGGCCGGCGCCCAGGCCGGAACAGATGATCGACGTGCCGATTCCGGCGCAGCCCCAGCAGAGCTCCTCGCTCACGAGCGCGCCCTCGAAGAGGGATAGCTCGGGCCCGCCGTACTCGGCCGGGACGTTGAGGTTCATGAGCCCGACCTCGTGAGCCTTCGCGACGACTTCCGCCGCGTGGGTCTGGTGCTCGTCGTACTCGGCCGCCTTGGGCCGAATCTCCTTCTCGGCGAACTCGCGCGCGAGCTCTCGCAGGGCCTTCTGCTCGTCCGAGAGCGCGAACGACGGGCCTGTTGCGGCGGCGTGCTCGACTACAGCCATGTCGGCTCCTCAGCGATCGATTGACTAGTCAGTCAATAATATGACGAGACGCCGCTCCGGGTCAAGGATGGGATGATTGCCCGGTGCTCGAGATCTCTGAAGCGCGCGCGTTGTGGCAGCCGGTGGGGACGTATCTGAACACCGCGTCATTCGGCCTCCCGCCCGCGCCGGCCTGGGACGCCCTGGAGCAAGCTCTCGCCGACTGGCGCCACGGCCGCACGAGCTGGGAGGAGTGGTGCGACGCGACCGACCGTGCTCGCGACCACTTCGCCGCACTCGTCGGATTGCCGGCAGAGCGCGTGGCCACGGGAGCGAGCGTCTCCTACCTGGTCGCTCTCGTCGCGTCGGGCATCCCGGACGGCTCGCGCGTGCTCGTGCCGAGAGTCGACTTCAGCTCGCTCACATGGCCCTTCCTCGCGCAGGGTCGCTTCGACATCACGACGGCGCCGCTCGACGAGCTGGCCGACGCGATCGACAGCGAGACCGACGTCGTCGCCTTCAGCGCAGTGCAGTCGTCCGACGGCACGGTCGCAGACCTCGACGGCCTGGCCGCCGCGTCCGCGGCCCACGGCGCGTTCTCGATGGTCGACGCCACCCATGCCGTCGGCTGGCTGCCGTTCGATGCCTCGCAGTTCGACGCGGTCGCCTGCGCGGCGTACAAGTGGCTGATGTCGCTGCGCGGCACCGCCTTCCTCGCGGTGAGCGAGCGGGCCCTCGAGCAAACGCCGCCGCTCGCCGCCAACTGGTTTGCCGCCGGCGACCGATACGGGCACTACTACGACCCCGAGCTCCGGCTGGCGGAGGACGCGAGCCGACTCGACCTCTCCCCTGCCTGGTTCTCCTGGGTCGCGACCGAGCCGGCGCTCGCCGTGCTGCGCGATGTCGGCGTCGAAGCCGTCCACGACCACAACCTCGCGCTCGCCAACCGCTTCCGCGTCGGCCTGGGGCTGGCCGAGGGCAATTCCGCCATCGTCTCGGCCGACCTCCCCGGGGCCGAGGAGCGGCTGCTGCAAGCGGGGATTCGCACGGCCGTGCGCAACGGCTCGCTGCGGGCCTCGTTCCACCTCTACAACACCGAGGACGACGTCGACGCCGCGCTGTCCGCGTTGCTCGACTAACCTCAATCCGTGGCTACGCAGACGTCCGCGCCGCCCGAGCTCGACCCGCGCGACTTCCTCGCCCTCGACGCGCTGCTCTCCGACGAGGAGCGCGCGATCCGCGACACCGTGCGCCAGTTCGTCCGGGAGCGCGTGCTGGCGGACGTCGGCGAGTGGTTCGAGCAGGGCGTCCTCCCGCGTGAGATCTACTCCGAGCTGGCGAAGCTCGGCCTCTTCGGAATGCACCTCCACGGGTACGGCCTGCCCGGCTCGAGCTCTGTCGCGTATGGCCTGACCTGCCTCGAGCTCGAGGCGGGTGACGCCGGGGTGCGCAGCGCCTGCTCGGTCCAGGGCTCGCTCGCGATGTTCGCCATCTGGCGCTGGGGCTCCGAGGAGCAGAAAGAGCGCTGGCTGCCCGCGATGCATGCCGGCGAGGCGATCGGCTGCTTCGGGCTCACCGAGTCCGATGCGGGGTCCGACCCCGGAGCGATGCGCACGCACGCACGTCGCGACGGCTCAGACTGGATCCTCACCGGCTCGAAGATGTGGATCACGAACGGCTCGATCGCCGACGTCGCCGTCGTATGGGCGCGCACCGAGGACGGCGAGATCCGCGGCTTCCTCGTCGAGCCGGACATGCCTGGCTTCAGCGCGCCCGAGATCCACCGCAAGCTTTCGCTGCGAGCATCGGTGACGTCCGAGCTCGTGCTCGACGACGTCCGCGTGCCCGACGAGAGTCTCCTTCCCGGCTCGACGACGCTCCGCGGCCCGCTCTCGTGCCTCGACGAAGCGCGTCACGGGATCGTCTGGGGCGCCGTGGGCTCGGCGCGGGCGTGCTTCGAGGCCGCTCTCGACTACGCGGAGGGCAGGCTCGTCTTCGGCAAGCCGATTGCCGCGTACCAGCTGACCCAGCAGAAGCTCGCGGAGATGGCGCTGGAGATCAACCGCGGGCTGCTCGTCGCCCACCACCTGGGACGCATGAAGGACGAGGGCACGCTGCGGCCCGAGCAGGTGAGCATGGGCAAGATGGGCAACGTGCGCGGCGCGCTCGAGGTCTGCCGCTCCGCGCGGACGATCCTCGGCGGCAACGGCATCACGCTCGAGTACCCGGTGATCCGGCACATGAACAACCTCGAGTCCGTGCTCACGTACGAGGGCACCCACGAGGTGCACACGCTCGTGGTCGGCAATGCCCTCACCGGTCACAACGCCTTTCGCTAGACCGGCTCCGGCTCCGAAGCCTCCACCAGTTTCCAGACGCGCGCGACGATCGGGATCGACGCCAGCACGAGCAGCGCACAGAACGGCCAGAGGATCTGGTACCCGTCGGTGGCGTCGAGATACGGCTCGAAGAGGTCGATCAGCAACCCTGCCACCAGTGGTCCGAAGATGAGCGCCCAGCCCTTCGTCGTCGTCGCGATGCCCGAGATTGCGCCACGCTGCTCGGGCGGCATCAGGCGGAAGAGGATGGCCCACGACAGCGTCATCACCATGCCGCCGGCGACGGCGACCGGGAAGATGATCCCGTAGTACCAGCTCTGCCAGCTCTGGGCGAAGCCCGCTATGAGCAGGCCGGTGGCGTACACGATCGAGGACCAGAAGACGACGCGGGCGGCGCCGACACGGTCGCCGATCGGCCCGGCAAGGAGCGCGGCGCAGGTGTAGCCGGCGGCCACGGTGGCGAGAATCGTCGAGGAGACCGCCAGCGACTGGTCGAGGCCCTCCACCACGTATAGGACGACGAAGGTCCTCATGGCGGCGAACGTCCCCTCCCAGCACGCCATGGCGAACAGGAACATCCGGACGTCGGGCAGGTGCAGGAAGATGTCGCGGCTCATCCCGACGTACGCGCGAATGCCCTTGTAGACGCGGCTCTCGCCGCCGTCCTCTCTGACCCAGCGCACGACCGCGCCGCAGGCCACCGTCGTGACGACAGCGGCGAGCATGAACGGCGCCGGGTCCCACACGCTGAGCAGGAAGCCGCCGCCGACGAGGGCGGCGCCGAGTGCGACGCCGCGCAGGATGTGCTGGACGCCCTGGGAACGAGCGAAGACGCTCTCGTGCAGGAGGTCGGGGTAGAGGCCTCGATACGGCGGCTCGTAGACGTAGTAGGCGAAGAAGAACGCCATCACGACGAATGCCGTGGTCAAGAGGTTCGGCATGAATGCCAGCAACGCCAGGCAGAAGCCCATGGGCCAGAGCGCGGCGAGCATGAACGGCCGGCGGCGGCCCATCGGCGTCAGGAACGTGTCGCTCCAGGGCCCGATCACGAGCGGCACCGTGAGCGCGAACAGCCCTTCTGCGGCGAGCACGGCGGCGATCACGGTCTGCGAGTCCGTGAACTCCGCGAGCAGCGGCGGCAGATAGGCGGCGGTCGTTGTGATCGAGAACGCGAGCCCGAAGGCGCCTAGCCCGAGCAACCAGATGAGCGAGCTGCGGGTGGAGTTCATGCCGCCCCCGCCGCAGGCGAGAGGCCGGAGACGACGAGCGAGACGACGGTCCGCTCGGCCAGTGCAACCTCGTCGTCGCCGTCGGGAAGCTGCCCCAGCACCCAGCCGGTGAGGATCTCCTCGATCGCGCCGTAGACGATCCAGCTCGCGAGGCGCGGTTCGATGTCCGGGCGAAACTCGCCGGCCGCCTGGCCCCGCGCGACGATGCGCTCCAGAGCGGCGAACACCTCGCCGATCTCGTCCACGCGCTGCTGCACGCCGGGGCTGCGCGCGACCTCACGCACGAGCACGCGGACGAGGTCGGGCTGGCGCCTCCACGCGCGCAGGAGGATCGCCGTCACCTGCCGCAGTTGCTCCGCCGCCGGCACCGCCGCTTCCTCGACGTCGCGGATGGCCGCCAGCAGCTCCGTCCATGTCTCGCGGAAGATCGTCTCCAGCACGTCCGCCTTGGACGGGAAGTAGTGATAGACGAGCCCGTACGCGACGCCTGCCTCCTCGGCGATGTCTCCGACGCGCGAGGCGTGGTAACCCTTGCTCGCGAACGTGCGAACGGCGGCGTCCAGGATCTGCCGCCGCTTCTCCTGCGAGGCGATTGACCGGTCAGTCAACGCGAGAAGCGTAGTGGTAGGTTCGCCGCGGATGCAACCGCTCGCCGGCCACCTCGTCGTCGACTTCACTCGCCAGCTGCCCGGCCCGTATGCGAGCCGCGAGCTCATGCGGCTGGGCGCGCGGGTCGTGAAGATCGAGGAGCCGGGGGGCGAGCCGATGCGCATGAACGCCCCTGCCTGGTACGAGGCGATCAACCGCGGCAAGGAGATAGTCGAGCTCGACCTCAAGGGCGTCGGCCTGGCCGAGGCGCAGGCGTGGTGCAACGAGGCAGACGTCATCCTCGACGGGTTCCGGCCGGGCGTCTTCGAGCGGCTCGGGCTCCGCGTACCCGAGCGTGGCGTCTACTGCGCGATTACGGGCTTCGGCGCAGAGGGCAGGCACGCGCACAGGGCCGGGCACGACATCAACTACGTCGGCTGGGCAGGCCTTCTGGCCGACACGGCGCCGGCCGTGGCGCCGACGCAGGTTGCAGATCTCGCCGCCGGCGCCATGGGTGCTGTCGTCGAGATCCTCGCGGCGCTGCTCGAGCGCGGTCGAACCGGCATGGGGCGACACATAGTCATCTCGATGACACACGGCTCGCACAAGCTGGCTGCCCACCGGCTCGGCGGCGACCCCGTGCCGAAGGTGCTCACGGGCGGCCCGCCGTGCTTTCGCATCTACGGGACGGCGGACGGCCGCTTTCTCACCGTGGGCGCACTCGAGCCGAAGTTCTGGCTGCGCCTATGTGAGCTCATCGAGCGGCCCGACCTCCTCGAGCGCCACTACGACCCATCGGCAGCCGAGGATCTGAGCGCCATCTTCGAGACACGATCACTCGCCGAATGGCTCGAGATCTTCGACGACGAGGACGTGTGTGTCGGCCCGGTCTACACGCTCGAGGAGGCCGCGGCCGAGTTCGGCGCTTCCAGCGCCTAGGCTTCTGGGCGTGATCGCCTGTCCGAGTTGCGGCCAGGAGAATCCCGCCGGCGCCAGGTTCTGCAACGCATGCGGGGCGTCAGTGGCGGCGGATCTGCCCGAGGCGCGGCAGGAGCGCAAGGTGGTCTCCGTCCTCTTCGCAGATCTCGTCGGCTTCACGGCACAGGTAGAGCAGCTCGACCCTGAGGACGTCCGGACGATCCTGTCCGGGTACCACGAGCGCGTGCGCTGGGAGCTAGAGCGCTACGGCGGCACCGTCGAGAAGTTCATCGGCGACGCCGTGATGGCGATCTTCGGCGCGCCGATTGCGCGCGAGGACGATCCGGAGCGCGCCGTCCGCGCCGCTCTTGCCGTCAGAGACGCGATCGCGGAGCTCAGCGACGCCGACGACTCGCGGGAGCTGCACGTGCGCGTGGGCATCACAACCGGCGAGACGCTCGTGCAGCTTGGGGCACGGCCCGAGGAGGGCGAGGGCATGGCCGCGGGCGACGTGGTCAACACGGCGGCCCGCCTGCAGTCCGCCGCTCCTACGGACGGCATCCTCGTCGACGAGACGACGTTCCGGGCGACCGAGCGAGCGATCGAGTTCCGGGAGGCGGAGCCAGTCGATGCGAAGGGAAAGGCGAGGCCCGTCGCCGTCTACGAAGCCCTGCAAGCCCGTGCCCGCTACGGCGTCGACGTCCGGCAGATCGGTCGCACGCCCCTCGTGGGCCGCGAACGTGAGCTCGACGCGCTGACCGCAGCGCTCGCCCGCGCTCGCACCGAGCGAGAGCCGCAGCTCGTCACAATCGTCGGCGTCCCGGGGATCGGCAAGAGCCGCCTCGTCTTCGAGCTCTTCCGCGGCCTGCATGCCGAGCCGGACCTTACGACCTGGCGTCAGGGCCGCTCCCTCCCCTACGGCGAAGGCGTCTCCTACTGGGCGCTCGCCGAGATCGTCAAGGCACAGGCCGGCATCCTCGACACCGACGACGAAGGCGAGGTCTCCACGAAGTTGGGTCGCGCGATCGCGGACGTCTTTGCCGAGCAGCGGGAAGCGGAGTGGGTCGAGCGCAACCTGCTTCCGCTCGTGGGGTTGGGTGCAGAATCAGAGCTCGGCGCCGACCGCCGCGGCGAGGCGTTCTCCGCGTGGCGGCGGTTCTTCGAGGCGATGGCCGAGACACGGCCTCTGGTGCTGGTCTTCGAGGATCTCCACTTCGCCGACGACGGCCTGCTCGACTTCGTCGACTATCTCGTCGAGTGGGCAACCGGCGCGCCCCTGCTTGTGATCGGCACAGCGCGGCCGGAGCTGCTCGCACGGCGGCCAGGTTGGGGCGGCGGCAAGGCGAACGCTCTCACGCTCTCCCTCTCGTCGCTCACGGACACGGAGACGGCGCAGATCGTGCATGCGCTCCTCGACCAAGCGGTCCTGCCGGCAGAGCTTCAGCAGCGGCTGCTCCAGAGGGCGGAGGGGAATCCGCTCTACGCCGAGGAATTCGCGCGCCTCGTGGCCGAGGGCAGGCAGCCCGACGAGCTCCCCGAGACGGTGCAGGGCATCGTCGCGGCGCGCCTCGACGCGCTCGCGACCGAGGAGAAGCAAGCGCTCCAGGACGCGGCGGTGCTGGGGAAGGTGTTCTGGCTCGGTGCGGTAGCGCATCTCTCCGGCAGCGAGCCGTGGGCCCTCGAGGAGAGGTTGCACGGGCTCGAGCGCAAGGAGTTCGTGCGGCGGGAACGACGGCCCACCGTCTCAGGAGAGACGGAGTACGCGTTCAGGCACTTGCTGGTCCGCGACGTCGCCTACGGGCAGATGCCACGTGCTGAACGCGCCGAGAAGCATCGCCTCGCTGCGAGCTGGATCGAATCCCTGGGACGCCCAGAAGACAACGCCGAGATGCTCGCGTACCACTACCTCGCCGCGCTCGAGCTGAGCCGGGCGGCCGGCGTGGTCACGTCGTCACTGAAGGCTCCCGCACACCGTGCGCTGCGCGAGGCGGGCGACCGGGCGTACGGGCTGTACGCCTACGGCGGCGCGGCCCGTTACTACGGCGAGGCGCTCGCGACGGCCGAGGCGCCGGAGCCGGAGCTCCAGTTTCGCCATGCCCAGGCGCTCCATCGCTCCGGGGACGAGAAGGCGATAGTCGCGCTCGAAGAAGCACGGGATGCGCTCGCTGCATCCGGGGCGAGTGAGCGGGCAGCGGAGGCGGATGCCCTACTTGCGGAAGCTTGGTGGTACGTCGCCGAGCGCGATCGGTGCTTCGAGCATCTCACCCGTGCCGAGAGGCTCATCCGGGATGAAGCCCCAAGCCGGGCCAAGGCGAGAGTGTTAAGCCAGGTCTCGCGCTACCGCGCACTCGCGGCCGACAAAGAGGGTGCGATCGACGCCGGCGAGGAAGCCCTCGCCATCGCGGAGCAGCTGGGGCTCGACGAGCTCCGGGCGAACGCGCTGAACAACATCGCACTCGCCAAGGGAAATGCCGGCGACTTCTCAGCGGGGATGGCGGACATCGAGCGCAGCATCGAGATCGCCCTCGCCGTCAACTCGCCCGAGGCCGCTCGCGGCTACAACAACCTTGCCGCGATGACGTCCCGGATGGGAGACATACGTCGGGCTCTTCACTTCCGGCAGGAGAGCGTAGGCCTCGCCGAGCAGTTCGGTGATCGACCGCTGTACCGGTATGCCCGAAGCGTCGTTTGCTGGCATGTCTACTCGCTTGGGCGGTGGGACGAGGCGATGGAGCTAGCGGACGAGCTTGTTGCCGAAAGCGAGCTGAAGCCTGACTACGCCGAGAGCTACGTTCGAACCCGACGGGCGTTGATCCGGCTCGCGCGCGGGGACGAGTCCGGCGCGCGTGAGGATGCAGAGCTGGCCCTGGACATCGCCCGGCGCGGCAGGGATGTGCAGGTGTACCTGCCTGCGTTGGCCACGTCATTACGGGTTGCCACCGAGCTGAACCTGCAGGACGAGGTGGATAGCGCAACTTCGGAGCTGGAGCGCGCCGTGTCCGACTTCGCCCCCTTGCTCGACGTGCTCATGGATGTGTTCTTGACGGCTCAGCAGGATCTCCCCGACCACCTGCGCGGCGTCCTCGTTCCCGTGGCGACGAACCCGTGGGCGGCTGCAGGCCTAGCGCTGCTCGACGGACGGTACGCCGATGCCGCGGATCGGCTCGCAGCGATCGGCGACGTGGTGGACGAGGCGCACGCACGCCTGCAGTCCGGCGAGCCGCAGCAGGTCGAGCGCGCGCTGGAGTTCTTCCGATCGGTAGGAGCGGCGCGCCACATCCGCGAGGCGGAAGCCCTGCTCGCCGCGTCCGCTTAGCGGAGGAGGAAGCCCGTGCCGAGGTCGTCGCTCGGGCTCGAGCACGAACTCGTGAGCGCCTGTGCGATGCGCCGAGCCCTCGACCTCGGTGACCACCGCCGGGCGCCCGTCCACCTCGGTCCGGTCGACGATCCATGCACGGAACTCCGTGCCGATGACGCTCAGGTGGCGGAGCTCGGGCACGTCGAGCAGCGCCATGCGCGCAGACGTCGCGCTGCCGCAGGGGGAGCGATCGACTTCGCCGTCCGCGAAGACCGTGACGTTGCGCTGCACCGGAGGCGGCCCGTCCTCCTCGTGCTGCCAGAAGACGACGCCGTAGACGCCGCTGAGCTCCGATTCCAGCGGGTGGACGATCTCCTGGTCCCGCTCGAGGTCCGCCTTGATCTGCCGCCCGAGCTGGATCAGGCGCGTGACTTCCTCAGGAGCAACACGTTCCTCGAGGAAGGCGTAGAAGGCGCCGCCGTAGGCGACGTCGACCGTGCGTCCTGCAGCTTCCAGCCCGCGGGCGTGCACGTAGGCGGGCACGTTGCGGAAGCGAACGGCCTTCACGTCACCACTCTCTACGCGCGCCACCGTCTCCAGCCGACCCGAGGGGCAGTCGACGACGACGCGCGTCTGCGGCTCGACCGCGACCACGACGCCGCTCTCGATCGCCCACGTGACGAGCGCGATCGTGCCGTGGCCGCACGCCGTCGAGTAGCCGGCGTTGTGGAAGAAGACGACGCCGAGGTCGGCGCCCTCGTCCTCGGGCTCCGTGACGAAGCAGCCGTACATGTCGGCATGGCCGCGCGGCTCGTTGACGAGCAGGCGGCGAACCTCGTCGACGTGCTCGAGGGCGTGGCGCCGCTTGTCGAGGATCGTCCGGCCCCGGAGCGGGTCGACGCCGGCGGTGACGATCCGGAACGGCTCGCCGGCCGTGTGGTAGTCGACCGTGGTGACCTGCACTACGAGCCGGTGAACTGCGGCGGGCGCTTCTCGAGGAACGCGGTCACGCCCTCGCGGAAGTCGTCCGTCTGCGTGGCGACCGCCTGCAGCTGAGCTTCCAGCTCGAGCTGCTCGTCGAGCGTCGCCGACTGCACGTTGTCGAACAGCCGCTTCGTCATGCCGACTCCACGCGTCGGCGCCGCGGCGTACAGGCCCGCCAGCTCGGCGACACGCGCCAGCAACGTCTCGTCTGCCGCGACTTCGCTGACGAGTCCCCATTCCAGAGCATCCGCGGCCGAGAGCTTGCGGTTCGACGTCATCCACGCGAACGCGCGCGGCGCACCGAGCAGCCGCGCGATGAAGTACGAGCCGCCCGAGTCGGGGACGAGGCCGATGCCGATGAAGGCGGGTACGAAGCTCGCCGACTCTCCGGCGATGCGGATGTCGCACGCGCACGCGAGCGAGAGGCCGGCGCCCGCGGCAGGGCCGTTGACGGCGGCGATCACCGGCTTCTCGAGAGCACGGATGGCGACGACGTTCTTGTGATAGCCAGCGCGCAGGCGGTCGCCGATGTCCCCCGCCCCCTCCTGGAACTCGGTCAGGTCCTGGCCGACACAGAAGCCGCGGCCCTTGCCCGTGATGACGACCGCGCGCACGGAAGGATCCGCCGCCTCCTTGAGCCCTGCCTGGAACGCCTTGTGCATGCCGGCGTTGAACGCGTTCAGCACGTCAGGGCGGTTCAGCGTGAGCGTGAGCACACCGCCGTCGCGAGTGACCTCGACCTCGGACATGACGTCCGAGCCTAGCCCATCACGACGACCTCGTCGACGAGATCGAGGCCTTCGGGCCTATGGGTGATGAGCAGGACCGACCGCCCCTCGGCCGACTCGAGCATGTCGCGGACTAGTTCCTCAGCCGTCTCGTGGTCGAGATGTGCGGTCGGCTCGTCCAGCACGAGCACGGGGGCGTCGGACAGGAGGGCTCGGGCTAGCGCGATGCGCTGCTGCTGGCCACCTGAGAGCTGCGTCCCCTCCTCGCCGACCAGGGTCTCCGCGCCGTCGGGCAGCGAAGCGACCCAGTCGCCCACCTTCGCGCGCCGGAGCGCGGCGTCCACCTCGGCATCGCTCGCCTGCGGACGTCCGAGGCGGACGTTCTCACGAATGCTCGTCGAGAAGAGATACGCATCCTGTCCCGCGACCGCGATCGCGCGCCGCACGTCCTCCTGGCGAAGCCGCCGTATGTCCTGACCGGCGAGCGTGACACGACCTTCGTACGGGTCGAGGAAGCGCAGGAGCAGGCGCACGACGGTCGTCTTCCCCACCCCGCTCGGGCCCACCAGAGCCAGCTTCCGCCCTGGCTCGAGTGTGAGATCGACGTGCTCGAGTGCCGGCGGCTCCGCGCCTGAGTAGCGGGCACTCACGCCATCCAGAGCGATCGCCGGCGTGCCCGGTGGAGTCGGCAGCGGGTCGCGCGGATCCTGGACCGCCGGCTCGCGGTCGGTGAGCTCGAGAACGCGTCTTCCGGAACCGAGCACCGCGGAAAGCTCCCGTACCGCGGGCGGCAGCAGCGCCACCGCCTCGAACGACGCGAGCGACAGGAGCGCGAGAGCCGCCACGAAGGTGCGATCCAGCTCCCCGGAGGCATGGGCGGAGACCGCGACAGCGAGCACGGCGACCGTTGTCAGGCCGGTGGCGACGATCGCCAGTGCGTCGGCGGAGCCCGCGGCGAGCGCGTCACGGTTGGCTAGCCGGGCCAGAGTGTCATCTCCGTCCCGGAAGCGGCGAACTGTCTCCTCCTCGCGCCCGTACACGACGAGCTCCGGCGCGCCGCGAAGGAGCTCCACGAGCTCGGCGGACAGTCTCCCTTGCGCCAATGCCCTGGCTCCTGACGCGCGGCCGAGAAAGGCGGATACGACCACGACGGCGACACCACTCATCAGCAGGCCCGCTGCGAGCACGATTGCCGCGACAGGCAGGATCGCGGCGGCAACGCCGACGGCAGCAGCGCCCGCCAGGCCGGCCACAAGCGGCGGTCCCAGGCCTCTGAGGTAGAGGGCTTGCAGGGTGTCGACATCCCCCACCATGCGGCTCACGAGATCGCCGCGCCGATACGCCTCGAGCTCTGCCGGCGCCAGCGGCTCGATGCGCTCGTAGAAGCTCAGACGCAGACGGGCCAGGACGCGGAACGCCAGATCGTGGGACACAACCCGCTCGACGTAGCGCGCGACCGGTCGCGCGAGGCCGAAGAACCGCACGGCGACGATCACGGTCGTCAGCGAGAGGATCGCCGGGCGCTCGGCCGCGCGCGCGATCAGATACCCGGCCGACGTCATCAGCCCGATGCCGAAAGCAACGGCGAGCGTGCCGAACAGGACCGAGGCTGCGAGCCAACCTGCCGGTGGACGCGCAAGCCTCACGATCCCTGCCAGCGTTTGCCACATCAGGCGTCCACGACCCCTCGGTCGTCGACGAGACGCCCCGCCTCGAGCCGGATGATGCGATCGGCGTTCCGGGCGAGCTCCGGCCGGTGTGCGATCACGAGCAGCGCCCTTCCCTCCGAGAGGCGGCTCATCGCGTCAGTGACCGCCTCGGCGTTCACGGCATCGAGGTTGGCAGTGGGCTCGTCGAGGATGACGAGCCGCGCATCGCGCAGAAAGGCGCGGGCCAGCGCGATGCGCTGAGCTTCGCCGGCAGAGAGAGATCTGCCGCCGTCTCCGACTACGGTCTCGTAGCCGTCCGGGAGATCGCCGATGAAGGCGGCTGCCTCCGCCCTCCTGGCGGCGTCTCGTACGTGCTCGTCGTCGGCAGCGGGATGGCCGAGCCGGATGTTGTCCGCGACGGAGCCCGTGAAAAGCGTGGGACGCTGGGGCACCCACGCGACGTGGTGCCGCCAGGCGGCTAGCCCCTCGGCTCTGCTTTCGACACCGTCGCGGAGGACTCGGCCCGCGCTCGGCTCGAGCAGGCCGAGGACGATGGACGCGAGCGTGCTCTTGCCACTGCCGCTCGAGCCAACGAGGACCACCGTCTTTCCCGGCAGGAGCTCGAGATCGATCTCGTGAAGCACTCGACCCGGCCGAGCCGGATACCCGTACGAGACTCCCTGGAGCTCGACGATCGAGCCGTTCGCTGACATTGCCGGCACGCCGTCACTCTTCGGAGGGGCAATGTCAATTGGCTCCGTCAGCTCGAGCAGGCGTTCGCCCACCGCGATGCCGTCCGCACTCGCGTGGTACTGGGCGGCGACGGCGCGGAGCGGCAGATAGAGCTCCGGAGCGAGTAGCAGGACCGTCAGGCCCGCCTCGAACCCGATGTCTCCGTCGACGAGCCGAACGCCGATGGTCACGGCGACGAGTGCGATGCCGAGCGTGGCAGCCAGCTCGAGGACCGCGCCCGAGACGAACGCGACCCTGAGCGTCTGCATGGTCGTCCGCCGATAGTCGTCGCCGGTCTGGGCGAGCGAGTCGGCCTGCGCGCGGCTGCGGTTGTACGCGCGAAGCGTCGGCAAGCCGCGCACGACGTCGAGAAACCTCGTCGCGAGCAGCGCGAGCGCTTGTGCTCGCGCTCTTGCCTTCCGTTCCGTGTAGCGCCCGATCACCACCATGAAGACCGGCACCAGCGGCAGCGTCACGAGCATTACGAGCGCTGACGTGACGTCGATGGCGATCACCCAGGCAAGCACCGCCACGGGCACGACGAGAGCGAGGACGACCTGTGGGAGAAATCGCCCGAAGTACGCCTCGAGGGGCCCGATGCCGTGCGTGGCGAGGGTTGCGATCTCAGCGCTCTCGACGCCGTCCAGAGCCACGGGCTCGTGCCGGAGCCGTCTCTCGACGAGCTCGAGACGAAGCTGAGACAACACGCCGGTCGCGGCTCTCCGCCCGGCGAGCTCGAAAGCCCAGGCGAACGCCGCCCGCCCGGCGAAGAGAAGCGCCAGGAGCACGAGCTCGGTCGAGAGAGCGTCCAGCGAGGCGCCGTCGAACGAGCGGGCGATCACCCTGGCCAGGAGGGTCGCCTGGAAGAGCACGAGGATCGCCGTCCCGATGCCGAACGCGACGTCGGCCCCCAGCAGCCGGCGTGCTGCGCGGGCTCGGCGGAGAAGTCGCGGATCGAGCGGACGCACGCGTTAGCGCATTGTCGGGCTGATGCCCCACGTGCACGTGACGGAGCCACCGGGCTCGAGCAGGACGAGGCTCTCGCCGCTTCGGAACGCATTCGGCGGGCAGGTCATGGGCTCCACGGCGAGGGCACGACGCTCGACATCCGGCCGATCGCCCGTGAACAGCATCAGGTACGCGTACGTCTCGTCGACCCACAACGTAAGAGCGACACCGCTGTCGGGATTCGTGAGCTCGACCCTGGCGAGGCCGTCCTGGTCGCGCTCGAGATCGGTGAACCCGTGGTCGAGCTTCGTGTCTGCGATTGCGCGAGGCTCACGAAAGTCGTATTCGGTGCCGGCGACGGCTGTCGCGCCTGTCGGAATGCCGCGTTCGTCTGCCTGGAGCACGGTTCGGCCGGCCGCCTGCAGAACCGACGTATCCACGGTATCGGTGCCGACGCTGAGGTACGGGTGCGCTCCGCAACCGTACGGACAGCGATCAGGCCCTACGTTCGTCGCCGTCGTCTGCACGGAGAGACCGTGTGCGGAGAGCGAGTATTCGATGCTCAGATCAAGGGTGAACGGATAGCCGGGCTGGGGATGAAGCCGGTGCGCCATCACAACGCGGTCGGACTCGCGGACAGCCGCGTTCCAAACCGACCAGCGGACGAGGCCGTGAATCGCGTTTGCGTGCTCGGGCTCGGTGAGCGGGAGCTGGTGCCGGCGACCCTCGAAGTCGTACTGTCCGTCCTGTAGCCGGTTCGGCCAGGGGATCAGCATCTGCCCGCGGCCGGCAGTCGCCATCTCCTCGACCCCGTAGCCGTTCACGACGTCGCGACCTGCCACGGAATATGCCCGGAGGCCCGCACCGACGCCGGTGACCACAGCCCGCTGATCCGCGTGCGCGATCCCTATCTGCTCGCCCGAAGGCGCGCTCACGCTCATCCCGGTCGTGGATGGAGGGACGCCGGGCTCGGCCGTCTGCCGGCGACGACGAAGGACCACAGCCCCATCCCTGCAGCGATCACTGCCGCGAAGGCGTAGATCGTCGAGAGCTCGACGCCGCCGGAGAGGAGCGGGCCCACGCCAAAGGCCGCGATCCCGTAGCCGAGCTGGTAGAAGGCGATCACGCCGCCGGCCGCGGCGGCCGTAAAGGCGGTCAGCTCCTCCTGGCCGAAGCTGATCGTGAGCGGCAGAAGCGCCGAGCACCCGAGCCCCGCGAGACCGAAGGCGAGAATGCCGAGCGCGGGCTCGTCATCCGGGAGCAACCAGATAAGCACGAACGCCCCCGCGAGCACGAACGGCAGCACGTGGTACGTCAGCTTGGCGGGGACGAGGCGCTGGACTGCAGCGAAGACGACTCGCCCTAAGGTCACCATCCCCCAGAACGCCGTCAGCGCAAGAGCGGCCTGCGTAGTGGACGCACCGACCTCGCTCGTCATGTCGAGCTGCGACCAGTTGCCGTTGACGGTCTCGCAGATGCCGTAGAGGACAGCTATACCCGCGTACGCCCAGAACCGTCTCGGGATCTGGTGCCGCGCAGACGCCGTCGCGGCACGGGTCACCGCGACCTGCAGCGGCAGACCCAGGCTGACGGCGATGAGCACGACGAGCAGCACGGCGGACAGAAGCGGAAGACCCCACCAGAAACCGAGGCCGTCGAAGATGGCGACGAAGACCGGAGCTAGCACTGTTCCCAACCCAAGTAGCGCGTTGAGCGCGAGGATCGACCGGCTGACCGCGTTCGGGTTGAACGCCGCGGTTAACGTGTTGAGGGCAGGCACGGCGAAGCCGAAGCCTGCTCCGAGGCTTGCGGTGGCCAAGAGCAGCAAGCCGTACGCGAGCGACTGTTCGTCTGTCAGGAACGAGCTCACGAGAAGGAGAACCATCGAGACGAGGCTCGCGGTGAGACCCACGAGGTAAATGCGCTTGGTACCGAAGCGACCGCTAAGACCGGCACCGAGCAATGCCGCAGTGATCGCCGTGATCACCTGCGGCAGGAAGAGCGCGCCGTACTGTGTGCTGGAGAGGTCGTACTCGTCCGGGTTTGTGAGGATCGTGCTCGCTGCGGGGAAGGTGACGAGGGCGATGCCCTGCACCACGCCCGCGGCGTAGACGACCGTCCGCTCCGCCTGGGTCGCCATCGATCTCGCCCGCGCTCGTGCGCTACTTCATCCGCTCGAGCAGATGGTCACCGACGCGGAGCGAGTTCGCCATCGCCGTCAGCGCCGGGTTCACGGCACCGATGCTCGGGAACACGCTCGTGTCGACGACGTACAGGTTGTCGATGTCGTGCGCCCGGCAGTCCACGTTCAGCGCCGACGTCGACGGATCCGTCCCGAAGCGGCACGTGCCCGCCTGGTGCGCGCAGCCGGCGATCGGGATGTCGTTCTTCATGTACGCGAACCTGTGAATGAGGTGGCCGGGATTCATGTCGAGCTCTCCCAACAGCGACTTGACCTTCCCGTACAAATGCTTCTTGGCCTCGGCGTTCGTCTCCTTGTAGGTGAGCGTGAGCTTGCCGTCACCTTCGACGGTGACCCGGTTGTCAGGGCGCGGCAAGTCCTCGGTCGAGAGCCAGAAGTCGATGGCATGACGCGCCATCCTCGCCAGCGTCCACTCGGGCGCGAGCTTCGTGTCTCGCGGTCGCTCGCCGCGGAACATCGGCGCCGTCGACTTGCCGACCATCTGGACATTCCCCAGCGGGTACTCGAAGTCGTCGCTCCCGAAATAGAAGTCGTTGAGCCCGAGGGTCTTCTGGTACGCGGTGTGATTCTCCTCGCGCGAGAGCGCAAGGACGGCGATCGAGTCGTGGAACATGTAGTGGCGACCGACCTGGTCAGAGCCGTTCGCGAGGCCGTTCGGGTGCCGGTCGTTCGCCGACTCGAGGAGCAGTTTGGCCGTATTGGCCGCACCGCAGGCGACCACGACGATGTCGGCGGAGAACCGCTCCTCTGCCCCATCCCGATCGACGACGACACTCGTGACGGCCGTGCCTGCGTCGTTCGTCTCGAGCTTGTCCACCCGCGCGTCCGTCAGCAGCGTGACATTTGGGTGCTCGAGAGCCGGGCGAACACCGAGCACCTCGGCGTCCGACTTCGCATGGACGAGGCAGGGGAAGCCGTCGCACGTCGCACAGCGGATGCAGGTCGAGAACGGCGGGTTCGACTCGTCCAGCATGATCCCGCACGGCGCGTGGAAGGGGTGATGGCCCGCCGCCGCGAGATCGTCCGCGAGCTGCTGGATGCGCGGCTCGTGGGAGACGGCCGGGTGCGGGTAAGGCGCGCTCGCCGGCGGCTCCGTCGGGTCTTCGCCCCGGGCGCCGTGCACGTGGTAGAGCTGCTCGGCGAGCGTGTAATACGGCTCCAGGTCCTCGTAGGCGATCGGCCAGGCCGGCGACAGCCCGTCGTGGTGCTGTAGCTCTCCGAAGTCCTCTTTCCGCAGCCGGTAGAGCGCAGCGCCGTAGAGCTTCGTCGCTCCGCCGACGTAGTAGTGGATCCCCGGCTGGAACGGCTTGCCCTTCTCGTCGTACCAGGTGTCCGGCGAGACGTACCGGTTGTCCACGAACACGTCCTGGTCCGACCAGTTCTGCGGCTCGCGCGGCAGCCAGCCGCCACGCTCGAGCAAGAGGATGCGTTTCCCCGAGGGTGCGAGGTGGCGCGCAAGCGTTCCGCCGCCCGCGCCCGTGCCGATGATGATCACGTCGTAGGTATCCATGCGACCTCCCTTACGAGATCTCGTCGATTCGCTCTGCCAGGATGATCCGTCCCGCCGCCTCGATCAGCGCCAGATGGGAGAACGCCTGCGGGAAGTTGCCGAGATGGCGCCCGGTCGCGACGTCGAACTCTTCGGCGTACAGACCAAGGGGCGAAGCGATTCGCAGCAAGCGCTCCATGAGGTCGTGCGCGCGCTGCTGCTCACCGACGATGGCGAGGGCGGACACAAGCCAGAAGGAGCAGATGAGAAACGTCCCCTCCTCACCGGAGAGGCCGTCGTCGGTCTCCTCGGTTCGATAGCGGAGGGCAAAGCCGTTGTCCGTCAGCTCGTCCGCGACCGCTAGCACGGTCTTCCGCATTCGCTCGTCCTCGCCGGGCAGGAACCCGAACAGCGCCGCCAGTAGCAAGGACGCATCGAGCGCGTCGGTCTCGTAGTGCTGTCGCAGGACGCCTCGTTCGCTGACACCGTGCTCGAGGATGTCCGAGCGGATCTCCTCGGCGACTCCCTGCCAGGTCTCCTGGAGCTCGTTATCTCCCCGAAGCTCGGCGAGCTTCGCCGCTCGGTCGAGCGCCACCCAGCACATGAGCTTCGAGGAGACGTACTGCTGCGGGGCACCCCTTGCCTCCCAAATGCCCTGGTCCGGCTCTCGCCACACGCCCACAGCGCACTCGGCCTGCGCCTGGATGATCGGCCACAGCCGAGCCGGTAGGCGCTTGCTCCGGCGCGTATGCAGGAGGATGGAGTCGAGCGCAGCTCCGAAGACGTCGTTCTGCCGCTGGTCGAAGGCGCCGTTGCCTATGCGCACCGGGCGTGCCCCTGCATATCCGGAGAGATGATCCAGCGTCGACTCCGTCAGGTCGCGCCGCCCGTCGATCCCGTACATGATCTGCAGCCCGCCGTCCTCGTTCGCCTCCACGTCGGCGACGAATTGCATGAACTCGTCGGCCTCCCAGTCGAGGTTCAGGTAGTGGAGCGCCTGCAGCGTGAACGTCGAGTCACGGATCCACGTGTAGCGGTAGTCCCAGTTGCGTTCGCCGCCCGGCGTCTCCGGGAGTGACGTGGTGAGCGCGGCCACCGTCGCGCCGGTCGGCATGTACGTGAGCCCCTTGATCGCGAGAGCCGAGCGCTGGATCGGGTCACGCCAGCGGTGGTCGGGAATCCGCGCTCGGTCCAGCCAGTGGCGCCAGTAGCGGGCTGTCGTCGCAAGCCGCTCGTCGGCTTCGTCGACGTCGGCCGGCACCGCGAGCTGCTCGGCCCACGAGAGAGCGCAGTAGATCCGCTCGCCGGCCTCAAGCACATGGCGCGCTCGCACGTGCCCGCCTTCGATGCCGAGCGCGAGGTCTGTCTGGAGGCGAATCGTCTGTCCCGCGCCCGTCGCGTCGGCCGTGTGGCGACTGTCGTCGACGATGGTCCATGTCGCGGGCTCACGGCCGTAGCCGAACATCGGCTCACAGATGAGCTCGACCTCGGCGCGACCCTCGAGGCACTCGACCGTACGCACGAGCATGTGGTCGGCGTCGTCGTCGGCCGGCGGCCGCGTGTGCGGAGTGATCTCGTCCTCGTGATCTGAGGGCCCCATCGTCAGCGCGGTGCGCACGACGATCCAGCCGCTCGGCGTCTTCCAGGTCGTTACGAGGACGTTCGTCCCCGGCTCGTACTCGCGCGTGGTCGGGTGGTTGATGCCGAACGGGGACACACTGAACATGCCGGCCCCACGGTCGAGGAGGCTGCCGAACACGCTCGGCGAGTCGAAGCGCGGTATGCAGAGCCAGTCGACGGCGCCGTCCGGCGCCACGAGAGCGCCCGTGTGGCAGTTGGAGAGGAACCCGTAGTCCGCGATCGGCGTGAACGGCGACGGCGCGGCCGCGCTCTGCACCTGCCGCGCCTCTCCGGCCTTGACCGACGTCACGACACGATCCAGGGGTCGCGCCAGCGACCGTGCCCGGCCACGAGCTCGTTCGCAGCCTCGGGGCCCCAGGAGCCCGGCTCGTACACATGCACGGGAGGCGGCGAGTCGAGTAACGGCTGCATGATCCGCCATGTCTCCTCGACGCCGTCCTGCCTCGTGAAGCGCGTGGTCTGTCCGACCAGCGCCGCGTGAAGCAGGACCTCGTACGGAGGTGCGCCCTCCCCGCCCATCTCCGAGAACTCGACGTCGAACAGAATCGGCGCAGGCTTCCCCACGTCTGCGCGATGCGCGTCGAGGACGATCCTGACGCCCGTCGAAGGATCGAGCTTGATCACGAGCTGGTTGGGCTCCGGTCGCTCGTGGAGCGCTGCGAAGCCGAGGCGCGGCGGGTGCTTGAACACCAGTCGGACCTCCGTCTGGGTTACCGGCAATCGTTTGCCGGCGCGGATGAAAAAGGGAACACCGGCCCAGCGCCAGTTCTCGATCTCCAGGCGAAGCGCGGCGTAGGTCTCGGTGCTCGAGTCCGGCGCCACGCCGTCGATGGCCAGGTAGCCGTCGTACTGCCCTCGCACGTAGTGCGCGGGATCGGCCGGCTTGATCGCGCGATAGAGCGAGAGCTTCGAGTCCTGGAGCGTCTTCGTATCGCCGCCAGCCGGCGGCTCCATCGCGGTCGCACCGACGACCTGCATCAGGTGGTTGACCACGACGTCCCGCAGCGCACCGACCGGGTCGTAGAAGTGGCCCCGGTCATCGACGCCGAAGTCCTCGGCCATGGTGATCTGGACGGAGGCGACGTAGTTCCGGTTCCAGACCGGCTCGAGCATCGTGTTCGCGAACCGGATGAAGAGGATCTCCTCGAGGCCCATCTTCCCGAGGTAATGGTCGATGCGGAGGAGCTGCGACTCGTCGATGTACTGGTGCAGCTCCTCGGCGAGCGCGCGAGCCGAAGCCTGGTCGTGCCCGAACGGCTTCTCGACGACGACCCTTGCGTTCGCCGTCACGCCGGCCTTCGCGAGGCCGCCGACGACCGTGCCGAAGAGCGATGGTGGCACCTCGAGGTAGAAGACCGGGGTCTTCGCGCCCTCGATGGCGTCCGCCACCTGGGCATACGTGGCGTCGTCCGTGAAGTCTCCGTGCCGGTACGACAGCCGCTTCGCGAACCGCGTGAAGACCTCCTCGTCGAGCTGCTCGCCCGTGGCGACGATGGAGTCGCGCGCGCGTTGCACGAGCTGCTCGAGCGTCCAGTCGTCGAAGGCTACGCCGACGATGGGGCAGTCGAGGAGCCCCCGCTTCTCGAGCCGGTAGAGCGCCTGGAACGTCATGACGCGCGCGAGGTCGCCCGTGATTCCGAAGATCACGAGGACATCGGCCGGCTGCGGATCGACGTCTCTCGCAGCGGCGGTCGATTGTGGAGCTGCTGTTGCGCTCATGTGCTCACTCCTCTCGATTTCGGGCG
The DNA here is from genome assembly GCA_963704335.1 of uncultured Actinomycetes bacterium. Taxonomy (GTDB): domain Bacteria; phylum Actinomycetota; class Thermoleophilia; order Gaiellales; family Gaiellaceae; genus PALSA-612. Next base: position 1,522,519 of record OY969889.1, on the reverse strand, counting down.
CCGCTTCGCCCGCGGGCGAGGCGTCGGTTGCGCGCTGACGTCGACTCGCCCGCGGCCGAACGCGTCGATCCGACCCCACCGCCCGGGGATGTCGAGCAGCTCGAGGTGGCCGATGTGGCTCGGCAGCGCCGGGTCCATCACGAGATGCTCGTCCTTGGGCTCGAGACCCAGCATCGTCCGCAGCAGCAGTAACGGCGTGCCGGTCGACCATGCCTGCGGGCTGCACGCCGTCGGGTACTGCACCGGGTACTTCGTCTGCTGCCGCGGGTAGCCCCCGAACGCCTCGGGCAGGCGCCCGGCGAAGAAGTCGGCAGCGTCGAGGATGCCGGCGGCGATACGGGCTGCCTCCTCCTTGAACCCGTATCGGCGCAGGCCCCACGCGATGAAGGAGTTGTCGAAGGGCCAGACCGTGCCGACGTGGTACCCGATGGGGTTGTATCGCGCTTCGCCCTCGGCCAGCGTACGCACGCCCCAGCCGCAGAAGAGCTTCGGCCCCAGCAGGTGCTCCGCGACCGCCTTTGCCTTGGTCTGATCCACGATGCCGCTCCAGAGCAGATGGCCGTTGTTCGAGGCGAGGGCGTCCACCTGCTTCCCGTCCGTGTCGAGAGCCAGAGCGAAGTACTCGCCGTCTTCCACCCAGAAATCGCGGTTGAAGCGCCGCTTGAGGTCGGCGGCCTCCCGCTCTAGGCGGTCCGCGAAGTCCGGGTCCTTCCAGACGAGGCGCGCCAGGCGGGCACCGCGCAGCTTCGCGTCGTACGCGTAGCCTTGCAGCTCGCACGTCGCCCGCGGAAAGCCCGGGAGCCGGCCGTCTCGGTAGGAGATGGAGTCCCAGGAGTCCTTCCAGCACTGGTTCTCGAGGCCCGTCTTCTCGTTGCGGCGCTGGTACCAGACGTAGCCGGTGCCGAGCAGATCGGCATACTCGTCGATCCAGTTGAGGGCAGCCCTCGCCTCGTGCTCGAGCTCTCGGACGGTCCTGCGGTCGCCGGTCCAGCGCTCGTACTCGTCGAGCAACACCACATAGAGCGGAGTGGCGTCTGCGGAGCCGTAGTAGGGCGAGTGCGGCCGTTCCTCGAAGGCCGTCATCTCTCCGTAGCGCATCTCGTGCAGGATGCGACCGGGGTCCTCGTCACGGAAGTCGTCCAGCCCGCTGCCCTGCCAGGCGCCGAGCGCGCGCAGGGTCGTCGCTGCAAGCTCGGGGACGAACGGGACCGCCTGGAGGCTCGTGAAGATGCTGTCCCGGCCGAACATCGTCATGAACCAGGGCAGGCCGGCGGCAGGCAGGCTGGCGCCACCTGCGACGGGCGGCGAGAAACGTAGGGCGGCCATATCGATGAGGCTGCGCCGGTACGTCGCCTTCAGCGGCTCCCAGTCGCACTCGACCCGCGGCGCGTCGTCGAGCCACCGCCGAAGATCCTGCTCCATGGTCAGCTTCGATCGGCGCTGGGCCGCGGTCATCACCCCGGCTCTCGAGTAGGAGCCGAGTACGGGGACGACGTCCAGCTCGGTCTGCCAGGAGGCCTGGGGTTTCAACCGCACCGTGAAGGTCAAGCCGTTCTTGTCCACCTTGGCAGGGGTCGATGCCGAGATGGAGGTCTCTCGCCTGAACGTCTTCCGCTCGTAGCCGAGCACGAGGCGTCCGCCGGTGACGCGGGCGTAGTACTTGCCTTTCTTCTTCAGCGCGTCTTTGACCTCGAACAGATCCGCGAAGTCGCAACCCGCATCGAGGCGAACCTCGAGCCGTACCGGCTTGTCGCTGTGATTGAGGATGGTCAGCTCTTCGTGGAAGCCGCCGCCGACGGTGCGCCGGCGAATCACGGACAGCTTCGCGTCGACGTAGACGGTCCCCGTCCCGGGCACGAGAAAGAAGCGGGTCTCGAAGTACTGGAGGTCGTCGACCGAGAGCGCGTTGAGCCTCTCGCCGTTCACCGACAACACCCAGGTCGAGAGGAAGCGAGTGTCGAACGAGAAGAGTCCGGTGGCATCGATGGGCGATGCCTCGATGTCCCCGCGGTCGTCACTGACGACGAACGTGTTGCCGTCGAGAATCTTGACCTCGCTCATCGCGACCCCCTCGCGTAGCCGGCGGCGACCTCTTTCTGACGGGCTGCGCGCGGTCTAGGCAGAAGCCGCTGTATCAGCACGAGCAGGTCCGCGCTGCCTTCTATGCTCAGCTCGCCGCGCAGCACTGCCGACATCGCGTTCGCCTTTCCGGTGAAGAGCCGGTCGGCCAGCGCCCGCTCGCAGCGGATGACGAGGTCGGCTGCCGCGTTCTTTTGAGAGAGCTGGATGTCTCCGTTCTCCACGGTGAGGAGCCAGTGCTGTGTCCGTCGCCCGTCCAACACGTCGAAGCGCACCGCGGCAGTCATGCCCTTGAGCCGCGGCTCGTGGCCACGCGCAGCCAGGCTGTCGAGGACTACGGCGACTACGTCTGCCATCTCTCTCTCCTAGTCCTCGTTGAGGTCCACGGTGAACCGGCCGGCGCGAGTGTGCGTGAGACTGGAGCCCGCCCAATCGACCAACGCCTTCGCGCGGTCCTCGTTGGTCGGCAGAAGCGCTGCATGCACGGTCAACCACGCCAGCTTCGCCTTCCTGCCCTTCATGGTCTTCCCGCCCAGCATCTGGACGACTGCCGCACCACGCCCGATCGCGGCCATCGTCCCCTTGTCCTTGTATTCGAACGGCTTGGTCTTCTTGCCGGCGATGCGGCGGGAGATCAGTTCGCCCACATGCTCTCCCGACTGCAGGGCAACGGACCCGAGCTGAGGGAGCACCTGCTCCGTCTTCGCGTCGGTGATCGCGGCGACGTCCCCGACGACGTAGACCTCGGGATGATCCGGAAGGTCGAGCTCGGGACCGACACCGATGCGGTTGCCCCGCTGCAACTCGAAGCCGAGCGACTGCACGAGCTGGTTACCGGACAGGCCGGCGCCCCACACGAGCGTGTGCGCCTCGAGCACCTTCCCCGACTGGAGGGTGACGCGGGTCGGTGCGATCGACGCGACCCTCTCCCCCGTCATCACCTCGACCGTTCGCTTCGTGAGGGCTTCCGTCGCGTAGGTGCGAAGGTCCGGCTTGAACATCGAGAAGAGCTCCGGGCCGGCCTCGACAAGAACGATGCGAGCGTCTTCCGGCGACACGTTGGGATAGTCCTCGGCCAGCTCCGCGCGGTAGAGCTCCGCCAGCGCGCCAGCGGTCTCGACGCCGGTCGGCCCGCCGCCCACGACGACGACGTTCAACGCGCCGTCCTGCACGAGGCTCGGGTCCTTGTCCACGGCATCCCATCGCTTGAGCAGGTGATCCCTGAGTCGCAGCGCGTCCGCCAGCGTGTACATCGGGTGGGCGTGCTCGGCCGCGCCTTCTGTTCCGAAGAAGTTGACTTCCGCCCCCAAAGCGAGCACGAGATAGTCGTACGTCAGAGGCTCGAGCTCCTCGAACTGCACCGTCCGCTCCTCGAGATCGATACCGGTGACGTGGGCCTTGTGAATGGTCGCGTTGTCGTGCCCGTGGACGAGGTCGCGCAGCGAGTGCCCGACGACGGTGGCCTCGACCAGGCCCGTCGCGAGCTGGTAGATCAGCGGCTGGAACGTGTGGTAGTCGTGCTTGTCGACGAGCACGACGTCCGCCTCGGCGTCCTTCAGCTTCTGCACGGCGCCGACACCGGCGAAGCCGCCGCCGAGGATGACGACGCGCGGTCGCTGGGTACGAGCCTCTGTGACGTCGCTCACGGCGCGGGCGCGCCTTCGCTACCGGCGGGTCCGCCGTCCTGCGGCATGGTGAGCTGCCGGCCCTCCAGGCGGCCTCTGAAGACGTAGTAGGCCCAGCCCTGGTAGAGGAGGATGATGGGCACGAAGATCACGGCGACCACGGTCATCACCTGTAGCGCGTAGTGAGACGACGCCGCGCTGTCGACGGTGAGGCTGTTCGCGAAGTCCGTGCTCGACACCATCACTCGCGGATACAGGCTAGTAAACAATGTCGCGACGACGCCGATCGTGGCCAGCGCCGTCATCGCGAACGCGCGGCCGCCCCACCCCGCGAGCAGGAAGGCGACGGCGAGCGCAAGCGCCGCGATCGCGACCGCTGCGGGTAACACCGGCGGGAAGAGATCCTTCTCGTTGCGGTCCATTGCGACCGCGACGGTCCAGACGACGTACGTCGCGCCCAGCACAGCGGCCGGGATCGCAAGCCTCCGGGCGGCCGCCTCGGCGCGGCTGCGCATCTCGCCCGTCGTGCGAAGCGTGAGGAACGTCGCGCCGTGGAACGCGAAGAGCGCCACGAACGCGATTCCAGCGAACACGCTGTATGGGCTGAAGAGATCGAGCACGTTGCCGGTGAAGTCGCCGTCCGCGTCGATCGGGACGCCGTACACGAGGCACGACAGCCCGATTCCCCAGAGCAGCGGCACGCCGAAGCTGCCGATCGTGTTCGCCCACGTCCACGTCGAGCGCCAGCCCGGGCTCTCGCTCTTCGATCGCCACTCGAAGGAGACGACGCGGATGATCAGGAAGAAGAGGATGAGCAGGAGCGCGAGGTAGAACCCCGAGAACATCGTCGCGTACCAGGCCGGGAACGCGGCGAATGTGGCGCCTCCTGCGATGACGAGCCAGACCTCGTTCCCGTCCCAGAACGGTCCGATCGTCCCCAGCGCCGTGCCCTTCTCTTCGTCGTCTCGCGGAACGAACGGGAGCAGCATGCCCACCCCGAAGTCGAACCCCTCGAGCAGGAAGTACATCGACCAGACGACGACGATGACGACGAACCAGAAGGTCTCGAGATCCATCAGTAGGTCACCGTCGGCAGCGCGAACTCGTCGCCTTCACCGCCGACCTCGGGGGGGTCGACACGCGCGTAGCGGCGCATGAGGATGAAGTCGACGACCAGGAGCGCGATGTAGAGGACGACGAACGTGCCCAGGCTGGTGGCGATGGTGGCCGTCGACACGCTGGGAGAGTTGGCATCGACAGTCTTCAGCAGCCCCCACACGATCCACGGCTGGCGGCCGACCTCCGAGAGCACCCAGCCGGCGAGCGCTGCGGCATAGGGGAGCGGAATCGAGAGGACGCCTGCCCACAGGAACCAGCGCTTGGCCTCGAGCTTGCCGCGCCGGTAGAGGAAGGCGCCGAGCGCCATGACGAGGAAGACGAGCGTGCCGGCGTACGCCATGATCCGCATGCTCCAGTAGGTCGTCCGCACGGGCGGGACGTAGTCGCCAGCGCCGTATTTCGCTTCGTCGGACGCCTGGAGCGAGTTCATCCCCTGCACCTCGCCGTTCCACGAAAGGGTCGCGAGTATCGACAGGAGATGCGGGACCTGAATCGAGAAGGACGGTGTCTGGTCGTCCTCGGTGAAACCGCCGATCTGGATGAGCGAGAACGCGCACGGCTGGCACGTGTCCCACTGCGCCTCGGTCGAAGCGATCTTCATCGGCTGGTAGTCGGTGACTATGACGCCCATCTGGCTGCCGACTCCGAGGTTTACCGCCGAGATCGGGAGACCCACGATGAGGGCGAGCTTCGCCGCATGCCGGAAGAGCTCCTGATTCCGCCCCCGGACGAGGTGCCAGCAGGCAACGCCGAAGACGACGACGGCCGCCGTGGTGAGACCCACGAGCAGCACGTGGATGTACGCCCAGATGCCGAAGCGGTTCGAGAAGAGCTCCCAGACGTCCGTCAGCTCAGCACGGCCGTCGGTGACGGTCGAGCCGACGGGCCGCTGCATCCAGGAGTTGGCGCTGATGATGAAGAAGGCCGACGCCCAGCTCGCCAGCGCGAAGATCCAGATCGTGGCGAGGTGGACGCGCCGCGACAGCCGGTCCCAGCCGAAGATCCAGAGGCCGAGGAACGTCGACTCGAGCATGAATGCCGCAAGCCCCTCGATCGCGAGCGGGGCGCCGAAGACATCGCCCACGAACTCCGAGTAGATCGACCAGTTCATCCCGAACTGGAACTCCTGGACGAGCCCCGTCGCGACGCCGATCACGAAGTTGATCAGCATGAGCGTCCCGAAGAAGCGGGCGAGCCGCAGCCAGGCTTCGTTGCCGCTTCGGTACCAGAGCGTCTGCATGATCGCGACGAGCGGCGCCAGGCCGAGCGTCAACGGGACGAACAGGAAGTGGTACAGCGAGGTCGTCGCGAATTGGAGGCGCGCGAGGTCGACCGTCGTTATCGCGAGGAGGTCCGCCACGAAGAGACTCTTACAAATCAGCGTTCACCTTTCGGCCACCCGATTGGCGATTGCTAGCGTGGCTGGATGGCGCGGTTAGAGCTGATCAGCGACGTTCGCGAGGTCGAGGAGCCGCTCGACGCGTACTCGCGCGTCGTGACGGACGTTGCCCGAATGCTGTCTCCGTCCGTCGCCAATCTCCAGGTCCGGCGCCGGCTCAACGGGCGGCGGGTGGGCAGCGGCGGCAGCGGCGTCGCGGTGACGCCCGACGGCTACGTGCTCACTTCCGCACACGTCGTCGACGGAGCGGACGGCGGGACGGCCGCGTTCGTGGACGGGCGGGAGCTCGACTTCGACGTCGTCGGGACCGATCGCCTCTCCGACCTGGCGGTGCTCCGGGTCACGGCCCACGACGTGACCCCCGCGACGCTCGGCGACGCCGATCGCCTCCAGGTCGGCCAGCTCGTCGTCGCGATCGGCAACCCGCACGGCTTCGCCGGCTCCGTGACTGCCGGTGTCGTTTCGGCTCTAGGCCGATCGCTGCCGACGGCTGCCGGCCGGATCGTGGAGAACGTCGTGCAGACCGATGCCGCTCTCAATCCCGGCAACTCGGGCGGCGCGCTCGCGGACGCATCGGCGCGCGTCGTGGGCATCAACACTGCCGTCGCCGGCGTCGGGCTCGGCCTGGCGGTGCCGATCAACGACACGACCCGGCGGATCGTGGGCGCGCTGATGCGCGATGGCCGCTTCCGCCGTGCCTATCTCGGCATCGCGGGCGGCCCGCGCCCCGTGCCTCCCCGGCTCGCCGGCGAGCTCGGACGGCGTAACGCCGTGGAAGTCGTCGAGGTGGTCGACGGCAGCCCAGCCGCGAAGGCAGGGCTCAGGCCGGAGGACTTGATCGTCGCCCTCGACGGCACGCCCGTGTCGAGCGCGGGCGACCTGCAGCGCGTGATGACGGAGGAGCTGATCGGTCAGACGCTGACGGTGACAGTCGTTCGCCAGGGCGTCCCGATCGACGTCGAAGTCACGCCCGAAGAGCTCGACGGGTGAAGGCCCCACGGATCGTCCACCGGGCCGAGCGCTTGCTGCTCGGCATCGCCATGACAGCGATCGCATTCATGCTCGAACGCCGCCTCGCGAAGCTGCTCAAGAAGAGCTAGAGCCTCTCTTCCAGAAGAGGTCTACGAGCATCAGGAAGAGCAGTACCAGGCCGATGCTGCCGAACAGCGCGGGCACCCACTTGTCGACGCCGTCCTGGCCCAGCGTGAAACCGCTGGAGATGATCGCGGCCGCGGCGGTGATGGCGAGCGAGATGCGCCTTGTCGACCGCCGGATGGTGTTCTCGAGGCTGCCCATCCCTTTCATGTCGACCTGAAAGCGCGGCCCCGGCCGAGCACCCACAAGGCGTTCGACCGCCTCCACGAGCCCCGAGAGCCGCACCTTCAGCTTCTGCACCTCGTAGAACGCCCGCTTCGGGTCGACCGCCTCGCGCCCGCGCTCGAAGAGGCGGCGCGCGAGGAAGCGTCCGACGACGGAGAACGGGTCTAGCTCGGGATCGAGCACGGAGGCCGCCAGCTGCATCTGTGCGAGTGCCTTCGCCGTCAGCGCCATCTCGGCCGGCAGGCGCACATCGCGGCGAGCCGCGATCTCGGTGATGCCCTGGAGGATCGGCCCCAGCTGGATCTCCTGCAACGACTGCCCGCGCACGCTCTGGACGAGCGCGCCGATCTCGGACTCGAAGGCGTTGAGGTCGAAGTCGTCCGGCAGCTCCTGCTCGGCGAGCTGGAGCACGACCTCTGCGAGGAACGCGTCGTCCTCCTGCCAGAAGGCCATCACGAGCAGCAGCACCAGCTCCCGCATGCGCGGGTCGACCTCGCCGACCATGCCGCAGTCGAGGAAGTAGACAGTGCCGTCCGACCAGAGCAGGTTGCCCGGGTGCGGATCGGCGTGGAAGAAGCCGTCGATGAGCACCTGCCGGTAGTACGACTCGATCAGCTGGCGGGCGGCATCCTTGCGCTCGGGGACGTCAGGCGCGTGGGCTACCGGCACGCCGTCTACGAAGCTCAACACCAACAGTCGCTTGCTCGAGAGCTCGTGGTAGACCGACGGCACCGCGAGGCGCGAGTAGCGCTCGAGCACCTCGCCGAGCCGGTCGACGTTCGCCGCCTCCATGCGGAAGTCGAGCTCGCGCTTCAGCGACTCGGAGAGGTGGCGAATGACGGAGGGGAAGTCGACGAGCCGTCGCAGGCCGCGGCGGTGCTCCGCCTTCTCCGCGAAGAGCTCGAGCAGGCCGAGGTCGCGCATGATCTCGTCCTCCGCCCCGTGTCGCTGCACCTTGACGACGACGCGGTCGCCGCCTTCGAGCGTTGCCGCGTGCACCTGACCGATGGTGCCGGCGGCCAGCGGCTCGGGGTCGATGCTCTCGAACACGTCCTCCCACGGCACGCGGAGCTCTTCCTCCATGACGGCGACGACCTCTTCCTCGGTCATCGGCGGCACCTGATCCTGAAGCGTCGAGAGCTCGGCGATGAACTCGGGCGGCAAGAGATCCGGCCGCGTGGAGAGGATCTGGCCGAGCTTCGCGAACGTCGGCCCCAGCTCCTCGAGCGCCTTGCGGAGGCTCTTCGCGCGCTCCTCGAGCGGAACGTCGGCCGCCGCACGCTCACCGAGCCCGTACTTGGTGAGCACCTTGCCGATGTAGGCCGCGCGACCGAGTAGGCGGAGATCGGCTTCCTGGGTGCCGCTCATAGACCGTCCTTCGGTCTATGAGCGTGTGGAGGGGGTGTGGGGGAACCGGGAGGTTCCCCCACTACCAACAGGAAGAAGGGGGCTTGGCGTGGGGGAAAAATGGTTTCCCCCACGGGAGCGAGCCGGACGCGAGCGACGCTCACCTGCGGAAGAAGCCTTTCTTCTTCTGCTGCTGCTCGATGCGCTGGCGGGTATTCACGATGATGACGGTGCGGTCGGAGTTGTGCGACACGCGGTTGGGCACGTTTCCGAGCAGGAATTCCTTGCGCCCGCTCATCCCCACGTTGCCCACGACGACCACGTCGGCGTCTTCCGCCTCCGCGGTATCCACGATCACCTGGGCAGGGTCCTCGCCCGTGGAAATGACGGCGCGCGCGAGGTCGCCGGCGAAGCGGCGGCCGTACTCGATGAGCTCCTCCTTCGCGTTCGGCGGCGCCTGGGCCGGGGGAATCACGACCTGGCAGAGCAGGAGCTCCGCGTCGAAGCGCACCGCCATGTCCGCGGCGAAGCGGACGGCATGCTCGGCCGTCTCGGATCTGTCGGTCGCGACGAGGATCCGGCGCATGGGGGGCGGAGCCTACCGACCTTCGAACTGCGGCGACCGCTTCTCCACGAACGCCGTCATGCCCTCGCGCGCGTCCTCTGACGAGAAGGCGAGGTAGAGCAACCGCCGCTCGTAGTCGATGCCGAGTGACAGCGGGCCCTCGTCCGCCCGCACGACCGCTTCCTTCGCCAGCTGACTGGCGACGGGGCCCTTGGCCGCGATGTCGCGGGCGACGCGCTTTGCCTCGTCCAGCCAGGCCTCGCGGGCGACGACGCGCGCCACGAGGCCGGTGTCGAGCGCCTCGCGGGCGGAGAGACGGCGGCCGGAGAGGATCACGTCCATCGCCAGCGCCTTTCCGACGGCGCGGGTGAGGCGCTGCGTGCCGCCGGCGCCGGGGATGAGGCCGAGCCCCGTCTCCGGCTGACCGAAGACGGCGGTCTCCGAGGCGACGACGACGTCGCAGGCCATCGCCAGCTCGCAGCCTCCACCGAGGCAGAAGCCGGAGACGGCAGCGACCAGCGGCGTCCGCAGAGCGCGAATCGCGTCCCACGCGTCGACTCGCCGGTTGACGTACATCTCCACTGCCGTGGCGGTGGCCATCTCGCCGATGTCGGCGCCGGCGGCGAAGACCCGCTCGGAGCCGCCGACGACGATGCAGCGGATCTCCGGGTCGGCATCGAGCTCCTCGAGCGAGGCGACGAGCTCGGCCATCAGCTCGGAGGAGAGCGCGTTCAGCTGCTTCGGCCGGTCGAGGAAGACGGCCGCGATCGGCGGCTCGCGCTCGACGCGCGTGAATTCAGCCATTGTCCTTCTCCACGAACCGCTTGACGGCGCCCTGCGCCTCCTCTCCCAGCATGCTGAGCGCCAGCCAGTCGCGCGCATGGCCGACGGTCTGGTTCCACGAGAGGTCGCGCCAGAAGTTCAGCTGGTGCTTCGCGTAGCGCGTGGTCTGCGGGAGCTTGGCCGCCAGCTTCTCGACGAGCTCGTCGACCGTCGCGTCTAGGTCCGCAGCCGCGACGACACGGTTGACGAGACCCCACTCGTACGCCTGCTGCGGACTGATCTCCTCGCAGAGGAGGACGATCTCGCGGGCGCGCCGCTCCCCCACCATCACCGGCAGCCACTGCGTGGCTCCGCCGGCGGGCACCGAACCGTGCTCGAGGCCGACGTGGCGGATGTAGGCGTCGTCGACCATCACCGCGAGGTCGCAGGCCATCTGGAACTCGTTGCCACCGCCGACGCAGACGCCGTTGATGCGGGCGAGGGTCGGCTTGCCGATCCCGCGCAGCCGGTCGTGGGCGTCCTGGAAGGCTCCGAACCACTTCCAGTAGCCCTGCGGATTCCCGAGGTACTCCGCAGACCACTCCTTGAGATCCGCGCCGACGCAGAACGCGCGCCCGGCGCCGGTGAGCACGACGACGCGGATCTCGTCGTCCCAGGAAGCGTCCTCGCAGGCGCGCGCGAGCTCGCGCAGCATCTGAAAGTCGAAGGCGTTGAGCCGCTCCGGCCGGTTGAGGGTGATCGTCGCCCGCGGCGGCGCCTTCTCGTAGACGATCCGCTCGAAACCGAGATCGTCTGGCGCCTGTGGCTTCGGCGACGAGGGTTCCGTCACGCGCCGGACCCTAAACGCTCAGTCGGCGGCGAGCGGGACGATCTCGAACCGGTCGACGTCGACGAGGCCGTGATCGGTGATCTTGAGCTTCGGAATCACGGACAGGGCAAGGAAGGACAGCGTCAGGAACGGCGTGGCGACCTTGCAGCCGAGCGCCGCGGCCGCATCGTTGCAGGCGCGGCTCTGATCGACGACCTCGGCGAGTGGGGCATCGGAAAGCAGGCCCGCGACGGGCAGCGGCAGCTCGGCCTTCACGCCACGCGACTCGACGGCGACGATGCCGCCGCCCAGCTCCACGAGACGCTGGACGGCCCTGGCCATGTCGTTGTCGTCGACGCCGACCACGACGATGTTGTGGGCGTCGTGGGCCACGGTCGAAGCCAGTGCGCCGGACTGCAGACCGAAGCCGCGCACGAAGCCGAGCCCCATGCGCCCCGTGCCGTGGTGGCGCTCGATGACGGCGATCTTCGCGAGGTCGCGACCGGGATCCGACACCGCGTGGTCGTCGACGACCGTCAGCTCCTCGACGATCTCCTCCGTGACGACCTGGTCTTCGACGAGACCGATCACCCGCGCCCGGCCTCCGCTCCACGGGATGCTGAAGTCGCCGGCCGAGACCGGCTGCACACGAACCGTGTGCTTCACCCACTCGGGAACGTGCGCCTCCGGGATCTCGTCGACGGGACGTCCCGCCTTGAGGACCATCCGCGGCTCGAACGACTCGAGGTCGTCGAGCACCACGAGGTCGGCCTGGTAGCCCGGAGCGATCGCGCCGAGGTGGTCGAGCCCGTGCCAGATGGCCGGGTTCAGCGAGGCCAGCACGAGTGCGTCCTCGGGTGCGACACCGGCCGCGACAGCCTTCCGCACCATCTGGTTGAGGTGTCCCGAGTCGGCGATGTCCTCCGGATCGCGATCGTCGGTGCAGAACGCCATCCGCGACGGGCCGAGCTCCTGCACGAGCGGCAGCAGGTCCTCGAGGTTCCGGGCCATCGACGCCTCGCGGATCAGCAGCCACATGCCGGCGCGGAGGCGCTGCCGGCCCTCCTCCACCGTGAGCGCCTCGTGATCAGAGCGGATGCCGGAGGCCGCATACGCATTGAGAGCCTTCCCCAGCACGCCGGGGGCATGACCGTCCACGTGGTGCGCGCCGTCGAGCGCGAGCTTCTCCAGCTCGGCAGGATCGCCGGCGATGACACCGGGGAAGTTCATCATCTCCGCCAGGCCGATCACGCGCCGACGGCGCAAGAGGCCCTGGAGATCTCCCGCCGTCAGCGGGCGTCGAGGGGACTCGAAGGACGAAGCCGGGACGCACGAGGAGGCGGTGAAGTAGACGTCGAGCGGCAGGCCTGAGCACACGTCGAGCAGCCAGTGGATGCCGTCTGAGCCGAGGACGTTCGCGATCTCGTGCGGATCGGCGACGACAGCCGTCGTCCCCATGGGCAGCACCAGGCGCGCGAACTCGTCCACGAGCAGCTTCGTCGACTCGAGGTGCATGTGCGAGTCGATGAAGCCGGGGACGACGTAGGCGCCGCCGACGTCGAGCGTCTCCACCCCTTCGTAGTCGCCCAGTCCCGCCACGTAGCCGTCGCTGACGGCGACGTTGGCCTCGAGCCACTCGCGCGTGAAGACCGAGAGCACGCGGCCGCCCTTGACGACGAGGTCGGCAGGCTCGTCCCCGCGTGCGACCGCTATGCGGCGGGCGAGATCACTCATGAGCGCGTCGCACGTCGTTACATAGTTGACAGATTCCCGCAAAGTGCGACCATGTTCGGCCTAGTCCCGATGGGCTCCGGGTCAATTGGAAGCCCTCACTCAAGCCGCAGGAGCGGATCGCATGAGTTTGCTCTTCGCCAAGTTCGTCGTGTACCTCATCGTGGCGCTCCGCGTCATCACGCTCGGCATCATCGCACTCGACCGCCCCCGTTTCCTGCGGATTCGCCGGATGTTCATCGTGCACCGGTGGCTGCTCGGGATCGAGGCGCGGTACCGCGGCTGGCGTGACGGACGGCTGGGGATACCGAGGGCTGACGAGACGGAAGCGCCGCCCGAGGTCTGGAAGCTCAAGCGGCAGGGAGACGGCGTGGGACGGCGCATCGGTGCCAAATGGGTGGCATACGACCTGCGCCTCAAAGGCGAGACGCAGGGTCACGAGGTGGAGCGGCGGAAGTACGCGCGCAAGCAGCAGGCGCTGGAAGCGGAGCTCAGCGAGGAGGACAAGCGTTACCGCGAGCGGCAGCAGGAGCTGGACCGGAAGGTGCGAGACGACGAGCTCCGCCATGCCGACGATCGCTGGCGTATCTCGACACCGGTCTACGTCGGCGCTCTGATCCTCATCTTCATAGGAGAGTTCCCCCTGAACGCCGTCGCCTTCAACCTCTTCGGCGAAGACCGGGTGTTCACCTGGGTGATGACGGCAGCCCTTGCCCTATCACTGATCGTGTGCGCCCATGCGCTCGGTGTCCTCTGGCGCAAGCAGCGCCCGACGCCCCGCGACGAGCTGATTGCCAAGGGGCTGCTCGTGACCCCGTTCCTCGTCATCCTCGGTATCGGGCTCGTCCGGCAGGTCTACGTCACGGAGTTCGGCGACGAGACCGCAGCCAGGCTCGGTTCCATCGGCGGGTTCGCCGTGTTCGTGGTCATGAACGCGCTGATCTTCGTCGCCGCGTTCGCGATCTCATACCTCCATCACGACCCGGAGACCCACGGCGTGGACCGGGTGGCGAAGGACGTTCGACGTGCCGAAAGACGCAGGAAGCGCGCACAGCGCTCGGTCGATCGTGCCGACTGGCTCACCGAGCACTTCGACAACCTCAAGCTGCGGTGGGAAGCGGCAAGAGACGGGTCGTTGGCCGAAGCGAGGTTCGAGGCATACCGGCACAAGGACACCTACGAGGCGCTCATCCACGCGTACTGGTCGGCGAACCGCACGGTCTGCGAGCGCAGGGCACAGAAGCGACGCTCGAACTGGGATCGCCGGCGAAGGCAGCACGGCGACGATGCAGCCGGGCCTGAGCCGCAGGCGCGGGCGCCGTTCGAGTTGATCCCTGTGGAAGTGCAGATCCCCGACGAGTTGAGCACGGAACGAGACCTCGCGAGCGCCTCCGTCGGAAACGAGGTCGCCCCGGGCGACGGCGGCTCTGTCGAAGACGAGCTCAAGAAGCGCATCACCGCGTGAGCCGAGGTCCGCGCCGCGCGGCGGCTGTAGCAACCGCGTTCGGGTTCTTGAGCCTCGCCGTCATGGCCAGTGGATGCGGCCTACTCGGAGGCTCCGGCGAGCCCGAAGGTGCGGTGCTCGTGCTCGCCGACACCTCGCAGAGCACGCAGTCACAAGAAGCGCGGGACAGATATGGCGAAGCGCTGGAAACCGTCCTCTCGGCTTTCGGCGACGGCGGCTCCCTCAGCGGCGAGCACATGTGGATGGGCGTCGACCGGATATCCGCGAACTCTCTCACCGAGTCGAACATCAGGGAGGCCGAGCTGCCGGGCAAGAACTTCAACACGAACCCGCTCGACCATAAGAACAGGCTGGATGAGGCGATCGAAGAGGTGCAGAGGGGATTCGACAACGTCGCATCCACCCCGCCGGAAGCTCCCGGAACTGCCATCGTCGATTCGCTGGAGAACGCGGAGCGCTACTTTGCGAACAAGGGAGACGTCGAGCAGAAGCACCTCGTGCTGCTCTCCGACATGTTCGAGGTGTCGTCGTCATTTCGCCCGGTCGACGTTCTGACGCCTGGCGGAAGAAGGCGTGAACTGGATCGCCTCGACGCGGAAGGCCGAATTCCGGATCTTCGTGGCGTGGAGGCTTACGTTGCCGGAGCAGGCATAAGCGACGAAGCGCATACGCCGGAGCAAATTCGGGCGATGAGGGCCTTCTGGCTCGAGCTGTTCGATCGCGCCGGTGCATCGCTGCCCGAGCACCGATACGGCCCGCAACTGATCGACTTCCCGTAGCCGGCGGAGGTCACAGCGCGATGTCGTCGGGCCGCACCGGCACCCGCGTCAGCTCTCGCCCTGTCGCGTCGCGCAGGGCAGAGACGACTGCAGCCGTGGAGACCACGGTCGGCGGCTCGCCCACGCCCTTCAGCCCGTAGGGACCATCCGGCTCGGGATCTTCGACGAGCACCGCCTCGATCGGGGGCACGTCGAGGGCGGTCGGGATCAGGTAGTCGGTGAAGCTCGCGTTCGTTATCAGGCCGTTGGTCGTCTGGATCTCCTCCATCAGCGCGAGGCCGATGCCCTGGGCGGTGCCGCCTTCGATCTGGCCGTGCACCGCGAGCGGATTCAGCGCCTTGCCCACGTCCTGCGCCGTCCCGATCCAGACGATCCGGGTCAGCCCGAGGTCGACGTCCACTTCGGCCACGACCTTCATGGCCGCGCAGGCGAAGGCAACGTGCGCGCGCTCGCCGAGCACCTGGCCGGTCTCGGGGTCGAGCGGGTACGTGGGCAGGTGGCGATAGACGCGCTCGACGTCGACATCGCCCCCTGTCCGCTCGCGCTCGGCGAGTGCCTCCTGGCACGCGAGCCGTACGGCGCCTGCCGCCATCCATGTCATCCGCGAAGCGGACGACGAGCCCGCCGAGCCGACTCCGCTGGTCGACGGCGTGGTGACGATCAGATCCTCGATTCCCAGCTCCTGGCGAGCGACCTGTGCAATCACGTCGGTTACGCCCTGGCCGACCTCGGCGGCCGCACACAGCACTTCGGCCGAGAGCGTGCCGCCGGTGTTCGTGAACAGCCGCACGCGCGCGGCTGCGTAATCGTCGAACCCCTCCGAGAAGCAGATGTTCTTGAGGCCGACGGCGAAGCCGGTGCCCCGGCGGACGCCTTCGCCGCGGGTCGTGTTACCGGTGCCGCCGGGGAGGCGTACGGGCTCCCGCGGCAGCTCCTCGGGCTCGGGCGGCGCGAGGTCGGCGCAGCGGCGGATGACCTCGGCGACGGGCAGCGAGCCGGTGATCAGCTGGCCCGTGGGCAGCGTGTCGCCGGGCTTGAGGGCGTTGAGCAGCCGCAGCTCGACGGGATCGATGTCGAGCGCAGCCGCGAGCTTGTCCATCTGCGCTTCGTGCGCGAAACAGCCCTGAACGGCGCCGAAGCCGCGCATGGCTCCGCAGGGTGGGTTGTTCGTGTAGACGCACGTGCCTTCGACCAGGACGTTCTCGACGTTGTACGGGCCGGCGACGAAGCAGCAGGCGTTCGCAAGGACTGCGGTCGAGCTCGATGCGTACGCGCCGCCGTCGAGGAGGATGCGCGCGCGAACGGCGACGAGCCGTCCGTCGCGCGTCGCGCGGTGCTCCGCCCAGATCTTCGCGGGATGGCGGTGGACGTGCCCCGTGAAGGACTCTTCTCGGTTGTAGACCATCTTCACCGGCCGTCCCGTGTGGAGGGCCAGCAGCGCGGCGTGGATCTGGATCGATAGGTCCTCGCGGCCGCCGAACGCGCCGCCGACGCCGGCGAGGTGGACGCGCACCTGCTCGGGAGCGAGCGCGAGGCAGGGCGCAATCTGGTCGCGGTCCACGTGGATCCACTGGGTAGCGACGTAGATGTCGACGCCTCCTTCTCCGTCCGGGACGGCGAGGCCGGATTCGGGGCCGAGGAATGCCTGGTCCTGGGTGCCGACCTCGTAGACGCCGCTGACCGTGACGTCGCCCTCGACGTCTGGGTCGCCGTGCCTGATGACCATCGAGCGGACGACGTTCGGGCGCGGGTCGTCGCGGAAGCCGTGGCCGGCGGCCGGTCGATCCGGATGCAGCGGCTCCTGCTCCGTCGCTCGCTCGGGATCGGAGACCGGTGGCAGCTCCTCGTATGCGACTTCGATGGAGGCGGCGGCGCGGCGTGCCTGCTCGGGGGTATCGGCGGCGACTACCGCCACGGCCTCTCCGTGATAGCGGACGCGGTCGATCGCGAACACGGGCTGATCGGGGATCTCGAGGCCGTACGTCTTCGCGCCCGGCACGTCGGCGTGCGTCAGAACGGCGTGCACGCCGGGGAGGGCGAGGGCTGCGGCGGCGTCGATCCCGAGAACGCGTGCGTGGGCGTGCGGGCTGCGGACGGTGTGACCCCAGAGCATGCCTGGCGCCTCGAGATCGCTAGAGAAGGCGAATTCGCCTTTGGTCTTGGGCACTGCGTCGGAGCGGACGGTGCTCTCGCCGACGCGACCATGCTCGAGCCTTCTGGGAGCGGCAACGGCTTGTTCCAATGTTGGTGCACTTTCGTCACCCACCCGCGCAGATTTCCCCCATACGCTGAAACCGGGAGGAGGCGCGGGGTGGCCCCGGGGAGCAAGGCAGTCGTGGCTCATGTGCGCTCCGCGGCCAGCTTCACCGCGTCCACGATCTTCTGATAGCCGGTGCAGCGGCAGATGTTGCCGGAGAGAGCCTCGCGGATGTCGTCCTCCGACGGGCCGGGCGTGCGGGCGATGAGGTCGGCCGCCGCCACAACGAGCCCCGGCGTGCAGAACCCGCACTGCACCGCCCCCGCCTCGACGAAGGCGGCCTGCACGGGATGCAGCGCGTCGGCGTCCCCCAGCCCCTCCACCGTGACGACCTCGTGCCCGTCGGCCTGCGCAGACAGCACGAGGCACGAGCACACGAGCTTTCCGTCGAGCAGCACCGAGCACGATCCGCACTCACCTTGCTCGCACGCGTTCTTCGAGCCGGGCAGCCCCATGTGCTCGCGGAGCGTGAAGAGCAGGCTCTCGCCCGGCCAGACGTCGGCCTCCAACCGTGCGCCGTTGACGATGACCTCGATCCTCATGCCGCCAGGCACCTCGCGACGGCGCGGCCGGCGAGAACACCGAGCGCATGGCGCCGATAGGCGGCCGTTCCGCGCACGTCGTCGATCGGCGAGCAGGCGGCTGCCACAGCCTCGGGGAGGGTGCGCGCCTCGTCCAGCGGCACGCGCACGAAGCCGGGTACGGGACCGGCCGACCCGAACGACGCCCGGATCTCGCCACGCTCCCGATCGGCCGCGACTGCGAGCGAGCAGACGGCGATCACCATCGCGTTCCGCGGGCCTACCTTCATGAACGTCTGCGCGGTGCCGGAGGGTCGCACCAGCACCGCCACGATCAGCTCGTCTTCCTCGAGGGCGTTGCGCTTCGGGCCGAGCAGGAATTCGCGAATCGCCATCTGCCGCGGGCCGCGCGCCGCGCTGGCGAGCTCCACCTGAGCCTCGTCGACGAGCAGAGGCGGCAGTGCATCGCCGGCGGGAGACGCCGTACCGAGGTTGCCGCCGAGAGTGCCGCGGTTGCGGATCTGGGGAGAGCCGACCGTTCGCGACGCCTCCGCCAGCGCAGGCAGCTCCGGTGCCAGCTCGCCGTGCTCGATCTCCGCATACGTAAGGCCGGCACCCAGACGCAGCATTCCGTCCTCGCGCGACCAGCCTCCGAGCTCCGCCACCTCGCCGAGGTCCAGGATCGCCTCGGGCCTCGCACGGTCGAAGTTGAGCTCGACCATGACGTCGGTGCCGCCGCGGATCGCGAGCGCGCCCGGGTGCGCGGCGCGCAGCACGAGCGCCTCAGCCAGCGTGCGCGGCTTCAGCACCTCCATCCCGAAGTTCTAGCGCTCCTCGCGCACGTACGGTACGCCGAGCGCCGCCGGCGCGCCCACGCGACGCTTCGCGAAGCCCGTCGAGACGAGGACGAGCACGACGATCGTCATCACGTACGGCAGCGCCTGGAGCAGCTCGGGGGTCACCTGCACGCCGTGGGCCTGCAGTGCGAAAGGCAAGGCCGACAGGCCGCCGAAGAGATACGCGCCGACGAGGCAGAGCTCGGCACGCCAGAACGCGAAGATGACGAGCGCAATGGCGATCCACCCCGCGCCGCCAACGAGTGTGTCGCCGGCCGACCAGCCGGCCGTGATCGACAGGCTGTAGCACGCACCGCCGACGCCGGCGAGGGCTCCTCCCACGATGACGTGAACGTAGCGATAGAGCGTCACGTTGATTCCCATCGCGTCCGCCGTAGCCGGCGACTCGCCCACCGCGCGCACGTTCAAGCCCCAGCGAGTCCGCGTGAGGTACAGGGCGACGGCCGCAGTCAGCGCCCACGACCCGTAGACGAGTGCCGACTGGTCGAAGAGGATCGGGCCAAACACCCAGAGGTCGCCGAGGCCGAAGACGTCGAGCGAGCCGAACTGGTGCGTGGGCGGCAGGTCGGCGAGGTGGAGCTCGGTGCCGAAGTACGCCGACAACCCGAGTCCGCCGGCGAAGATCGTGAGCGCGAGGCCCGAGACGATCTGGCTCGCGCGCAGCGTGACGGTGAGAAAGGCGTGGATCGCCGCCATCGCTGCGCCGGCCGCTCCCGCGGCGACGACGGCCGCGCAGAGCACGACGGCGTTCGCGCCGTCAACCCGCTGGGTGGCCCAGAAGCCGACTGCCGCGCCGAACAGCATCATCCCTTCCACCCCGAGGTTGAGCACCCCGGATCGTTCCGCCAACAGCTCGCCGAGCGCCGCGTACAGGAGTGGTGTGCCGTAGAGCACGGCCTGCGCCAGCACGAACACCAACAGGCTGTCGTTGATGCTCATGCCGCAGGCTCCGTAGCCGGCCCGGACGACCGGCGCGTCCGGGCGAGCCGGACCCGGTAGCGAACGAGCAGCTCACCGCCGAGCGCGCAGAACAGGATGATCCCCTGCATGACGCCGACGAGCCCGGACGGGAAGTCGACCCCCTGGAGGGTGAAGCCGGCGTTCTGGAGCCCGCCGATCAGGACGGCGACGAGACACACCGCGAACGGGTTGTAGCGCGCCAGAGCCGCGACGACGATCCCCGTGTAGCCGAAGGCAGCCGCCTGCATCCCACTGGGGCTGCCGTCGAGCGTGTGCGTGAAGTCACCGATCTGGCTCGCGCCACCGATGCCGGCTACGGCGCCGGAGATGCCCATGACGGCCAGGATCTTGCGACGCGTGCGCATGCCTGCATAGCGCGCCGCGCGCGGCGAATCGGCGATCACGCCGACCTCGAAACCGAAGCGCGTCCGCGAGTACAGGCCCCAGAGGACGACTGCTGCTCCGATGCCGATCAGGAAGCCGAGCGGGACGACGAGGCTCGACCCGAAGGTCGGCCAGTCGGACTCGATGGGCATCGGCTTGCCCTGCGGGAACGCCCGCGCCTGAAGGGTCGATGTGTCACGCCAGTACGAGGCGCTGTCGAAGATGAGGTACGTCAGCAGCAGTCCCGCGACGTAATTGAGCATGAGCGAGGTGATGATCTCGTTCGTCCGGGCGAACGCCCGCAGGACGCCCGGGATGAGCGCCCAGAGCGCGCCACCCACTCCCCCCGCCACGCACATGAGCAGGACGAAGAGCGGCGTCGACGTGGCGTCGCGGTCGCCGAGCTGCAGCGCGATCCAGGACGCGCCGACCGCGCCGAGATAGAGCTGGCCCTCGGCGCCGATGTTGAACAGCTGCATCCGGAAGGCGACTGCAGCGGCGAGCCCGGTGAACAGGATCGGCGTCGCGGAGATGAGCGTCGCGGAAAACGCGCCGTTGCCCGTGAAGCCGGCTTCGATCATCCGGTGATACGTGTCCCACGGGTCGTGGCCGGTCGCTGCCAGCACCACCGCCATCACGCCGAAGGCCACGACGAGCGACCCGACGGGCACGACGACCGACAGCCACCACGGCTGATCGAGCCGTCTCTCTATCCTCACGTCCCTGGCCCCCTTCGGCTCCCGCGTGGCGGAGCCACGCTCCGCCGAAGGGTGACGTCGCTGGCGGCAGGATGCTGCGCTCGCGGCGCTTGACCGTACTGAGTACTGTCCTGCGCGCCACTCGCTTGCCTCCTTTGCCAGCGACGCCCCAGGAACGTGAGGGAGCGCATCAGCGCTTTCCGCCGGCCATGAGGAACCCAATCTCCTCGGGCGTGGCCGCCGAGGCGTCGAGCTCGGCGACGACCGCGCCTTCGTACATCACCGCGACGCGGTCGGCGAGGGCGAGGATCTCGTCGAGGTCCTCGCTGATCACTAGCACGGCTACGCCTTCGGCGGCTGCCTCGCGGAGATAGGCATGGACGGTCTCGATCGCGCCGACGTCGAGGCCGCGCGTGGGCTGCGCCGCGATGAGCACGGCCGGCTCGCCCTGGAACTCGCGCCCGAGCACGAGCTTCTGGAGGTTTCCTCCCGACAGGTTGCGGACGGGCGTATCGGGTCCCGGCGCCTTGACGTCGTAGCGCGTGATCAGCGTGCGCGCGATCTCCGCCATCCGCCGCAGCCGCAGGAGCGGCCCGCTCGACACGGGCGGCGAGCGGTACGTCTTCAGCACCGCGTTGCGCGTGATGGTCAGGCTCGGCGCGAGCCCGGTTCCCAGCCGGTCCTCGGGGACGTGCGCGACGCCGGCGGCAATCGCGGAGCGCGGATCGCCTCCTCGCAGCCGCCGGCCGGCCACCTGCACGGTGCCCGCCGAAGGCGCACGCATGCCGGATACGGTCTCGGCCAGCTCCCGCTGGCCGTTGCCCGCCACTCCGGCGACGCCCACGATCTCCCCGGCGCGCACGCGGAGCGTGACGTCTCGCAGGGCATCTCCGCCGCGATCGCCGTGAGCGCTCACGCCTTCGAGCTCGAGCGCGACGGCTCCGGGCGTGTGCTCGGGCACCTGCCTGCTCGAGCCCTCGACCTCGCGCCCCACCATCAGCGCCGCCAGCGAGCGAGGGGAGGCGTCGGCGATGTCGACCGTCGCCACGGTACGTCCGCCGCGCAGCACGGTCACGCGGTCGGCGACGGCCATCACCTCGTGGAGCTTGTGCGAGATGAAGATGACGGTCTTCCCCTCGGCGGCCATCGAGCGCAGCGTCTCGAACAGGGCAGTCGCCTCCTGGGGCGTGAGCACCGCGGTCGGCTCGTCCATGATCAGCACTCGGGCATCCCGGTAGAGCGCCTTCAGGATCTCGACCCGCTGCTGCTCGCCGATCGAGAGCTGCCAGATGCGCGCCGAGGGATCGACCGCGAGGCCGTAGGTCTCGCCCAGCTCGGTGATGCGCCGCTCGATCGCGGGAGGATGGACGAAGAAGCGGCGGCCCTCACCGCGGTGGTCGCCGAGCACGACGTTCTCGGCGACCGTGAAGGGATCGACGAGCCGGAAGTGCTGGTGCACCATGCCGATGCCCGCGTCGATCGCGTCCCGAGGCGAGTGGAAGTGCACGGGCTCGCCGTACAGGTCGATGTCACCGTCGTCCGGCCGGTAGAGCCCGGTCAGGATGTTGGAGAGCGTCGTCTTGCCCGCGCCGTTCTCTCCGAGCAGGGCGTGCACCTCGCCAACGCGAGCCTCGAAGTGGGCATCCTCGTTGGCGACGACGCCGGGAAACCGCTTCGTGATGCCCCGCATCCGTACGGCAAGAGGCGGAGAGACGCCGGATTCGCCGGCGCCTCTCTCACTCACTGGGCGAACGGGGACTGACTCCCCCAACGACCTAGCCTGGCGGCAGGACGCTCGAGACCTTCCCGACCACGCCCTTGACGAGCCATTGCATCGCGTAGAGGTCGGGCAGCACCTTCAGGGTCTTCCCCTTTCGCACCACCAGCTTGCCCTTCTGGTCGTAAAGGGGCCCCTGGAAGACGCTGAACTTGCCCGAGACGATCGCCTTCCGCTTCGCTGCGATCAGCGCCTTCGTCTTCGCGCTCACCTTGGGCCCGTACGGTGCCAGCCCCGTGAAGCCATCCTTGATCGTCCCGTAGTAGAAGCCGGCCTTCCACTTCCCGTTGATAGCCGCCTGGATCCGGCGGAGGTAGTACGGCCCCCAGTTGTAGACCGCAGCCGTGAGCCACTGCTTCGGTGCCACCTTGCGGGCGTCCGAGTCGTAGCCGACCCACGGGATGCCCGACTTCTCGGCCACGACGCCGGCCGCGGGGCTGTCCACGTTCTGGCCGAGCACATCGACGCCCGCGGAGATCAGGCTCTGTGCCGCAGCCGTCTCCTTGGGCGGCGAGTACCACGAGTTCGTCCAGATCAGCCTCACCTTGGCCTTGGGGTTCGCGACCTGCGCGCCGAGGGCGAAGGCGTTGATGTGGCGCACTACCTCGGGGATGCCGAACGGCACGACGTAGCCGATCAGGCCCTTCTTGGACGCGGCTCCGGCAGCGATGCCGGAGAGGTAGATCGTGTCCTCACCTGCGCCGAAGTACTCGGATTGGTTCTGCTTGATCTGCAGCCCCGTCGCCTGCTCGAACTTGATGTCCGGGTACTTGCGGTAGAGCTGGCCGTTGACCCCGTTCTCGAACATGCCGAACGAGGCGCCGTAGATCATCTGGTAGCCCTCGCGAGCGAGCCCGGCCACGACCTGCGGCACGTTGGCGTTCGAGAAAACGTTCTCCTTGTACGTCGTCTCGACCTTCGCGCTGCCCAGCTTCTTCTGCGCGTACAGGCGGCCCTCGTCGTGCGACTGCGACCAGCCACCGTCGTTGTGCGGGCCCGGATAGATCCAGGCAACCTTGTACGGCGCCGACTTCGCGCCCGAGCCCGCGGCGGCGAACACCAACGCCGCCCCTATTGCGGCGAGCACGGCCGTACCCACCGCAAAGCGCTTCCTCTCCATCGTCACCCTCCCGATCGTCCACCGAAACCGAGGCTCGACTATACGACCTTAGTAGGGTGCGCGCGACATGCGCCGGCTGCTCGCTAACGGGTGGATCGTGACGATGGACGACGCGGGCACGGAGCACGAGTCGGGGTGGGTGCTGGTCGACGGCGACGCGGTCGCTGGGGTCGGCGCGGGGGCGCCGCCGGAGGCGGACCAGGTGGTCGATCTCGGCGGCGCGGTCGTCACCCCGGGGCTCGTCAACACGCACCACCATCTCTTCCAGACGCTGACGCGGGCGAGGGCGCAGGAGGCCGACCTCTTCACATGGCTGCGTGAGCTCTATCCCGTCTGGGCGCGCCTCGACGACGAGGCGGAGTACGCGGCCGCACGGACGGGGCTGGCGGAGCTTGCGTTGTCCGGGTGCACGACTGTCTTCGATCACCACTACCTCTTTCCGCGTGGGACGAGCGGGCTCGTCGAGGCCGAGGTGCAGGCCGCCCGCGAGCTCGGCGTGCGCATCGTCGCCTCGCGCGGGTCGATGGATCTCGGCGAGTCGGCGGGCGGGCTACCGCCGGACTCGGTCGTGGAGGAGGCGGATGCGGTACTGGCGGCGACCGAGGAGCTTGCTGCGCGCCTCCACGAGCCGGGCCGCGGCGCGATGGTGCAGATCGCGGTGGCGCCCTGCTCGCCGTTCTCCGTCACCCGGCAGCTGATGGCCGACTCGGCGGCGCTGGCGCGGCGGCTCGGCTTGCAGCTCCACACGCATCTGGCCGAGACGGTGGAGGAGGACGCGTACTGCCGAGAGCTCTACGGCTGCACGCCGGTCGAGTACCTCGCCGAGCTCGGATGGACGGCCGACGACGTGTGGTGCGCGCACTGCGTCCATCTCTCGCCGGCCGACGTCAAGACGTTTGCGGATGCAGGAGTCGGTGTCGCGCACTGCCCCACCTCCAACCTGCGGCTGGGAGCGGGCGTAGCGCCCGTCCGGGAACTGCTCGACGCGGGCGTACGGGTGGGGCTGGGCGTCGACGGCTCGGCGTCGAACGAGCGCTCCGACCTCTTCTTCGAGGTCAAGCAGGCGCTGCTCGTCGCGCGCGGCCGCGGCGGACCTGGGGCGATGACGTGCCGGGAGGCGCTACGACTGGCGACGCGAGGCGCCGCGGCCGTGCTCGGACGAGACGACATCGGCTCCATCGAAGCTGGAAAGTGCGCGGATCTCGCCGTGTGGCGCACGGATGGTCTCGAGCTGGGCGGCGCCGAGGATCGTCTCGCCGGGCTCGTCCTCTCTGGCCCTCACCGCGTCGACCGGCTGCTCGTCGGCGGTGAAGACGTCGTCCGCGACGGCCGCTTGGTCAAGGCCGAAGAGGACGACATCGCCCGCGAGCACCGCGCCCAGGCAAGCCGCTTTGTCCCTTAGGGACACGGCCGAGTGCCTGGCACTGAGTTGCGCCAATTCAGTGACAACTCATCCACAGGAGCAGTAGATTCGCGCCGTGTCTAGAGCCGCCGTGGTAACCGGCGTCAGCCGGCGGAACGGGATCGGCTTCGCCGTCGCGCGGCGGCTGCTGGCCGGCGGCACCGGGGTACTCGTTCACTCATGGGCGGCCGAGGACGAGCACCCGGACGCCGGCGGCCTCGACGCTGTGCTCGCGGAGCTGAAGCAGGCCGGTGGTCCGGTCGCACATGTCGACGCAAACTTCGCCGATCCCAGGTCTCCCGCGGCGGTCATCCATGCCGCTCAAGACGCCCTGGGGCACGTCGACATCCTTGTCGTCAATCACACGTTGAGTCGGCTCGGGACCCTGGACGAGCTGACCGCTGACGACCTCGACGACCACCTTCACGTCAACGTCCGCGCCTCGCTGTTGCTCGTGAAGGAGTTCGCAGCCCAGCACGACGGCCGAGTAGGCGGCCGGGTCGTGCTCCTCATCTCCGGGCAGCATCTGGCTCCGCTCAACACCGAAATCGCGTACGCGGCATCCAAGGGGGCACTGCAACAGGTAACGGCGACGCTTTCCGACACGCTCATCGACCGTGGCATCACCGTCAACGCCGTCAACCCTGGCCCTACGGACACCGGCTGGGCTGCGGATGTCGAGCCGAGTCGCTTCCCGCTCGGCCGCTGGGGCCAGCCCGACGATGCCGCGCGGCTGATCGCCTGGCTCTGCTCCGACGACGCGCAGTGGGTCACCGGGCAGGTCATCGATTCTGAAGGCGGCTTCCGCCGCTGGGGCTGACGTGCGATCCTCACGAGCGTGATCTCCACGCACGTGCTCGACACCGAGCGCGGCGAGCCCGCGGAAGGCGTGATCGTCGAGCTCTACCGCGGCGAGTCGCTGCTAACGGCGGCGCAGACCGACGCCGACGGGCGCATCGCCGAGCTGTCACCGAACTCGCTGGAGACCGGGACGTACCGGATCGTCTTCCACCCTCCGTCGGCGTTCTTCCGCCGCGTCGAGCTGGAGATCGCCATCGAGGATCCGCAGCGCCACTATCACGTGCCGCTGCTCGTCTCGCCCTACGCGTGCGCGAGCTACCGCGGCAGCTGACCGCCGACGAGCTCGCCGGCCTCTTCGAAGGACGGACCGCCCTCGTCGAGCGACTGGCCGAGATCGAGAACCCGCTCGGCAACGCGGACGATGTCCTCCACACGCTGACGGAAGACGAGAAGCTCGAGGCGCTCGCAGCGCATCCGGCGATCGGGCAGCGCGAGGGACTGTCGGCGCAATCCGCAGTCGAGCAGGGCTTCGACGACGATCCGGCCGTGCTGGTCGAGCTTGCAGAGCTCAACCACCGCTACGAGGAGCGCTTCGGCTTCCGCTTCGTCGTCTTCGTCAACCGCCGGCCGAAGACCGAGATCGTTCCCGTCCTCCGTGAGCGGCTGGAGAAGACCCGCGACGAGGAGCTGGACACCGCACTGTCCGAGCTCGTGGCCATCGCCCGCGACCGCTGGCAGCGCGCATGACCGTCGCCGTCGACCCGTACCTGATCGACTGGCTCGACCTCGTCTTCCGCTGGCTGCACGTCATCGCCGGCGTCGTCTGGATCGGCACCTCGTTCTACTTCGTCGCTCTCGACAACCACCTGGCGCCGCCCAGGCGGGAGCAGGATGCAGACGAAGGCGTCGCGGGCGAGTCGTGGGAGATCCACAGCGGCGGCTTCTACCTCGTTCAGAAGTTCCGCGTCGCGCCGCGTACGCTGCCCGACTCGCTGCACTGGTTCAAGTGGGAGGCGTACACGACCTGGCTCTCGGGCTTCGCTCTCTTCTGTGTCCTCTACTACGTCGACGCCGACCTCAATCTCGTTGGCGCGGACATGTCCGAGTGGGCAGCGATCGTCAGCTCGCTGGTGTTGCTCGCCGCCGCCTGGGTCGTCTACGACGTCCTCTGCCGCGTGATCCGCAACGAGCTCGTGCTGGCGGCGGTGCTCGTCGCGCTCGTCGCGGCGAGCGCCTACGGCCTGAGCCTCCTCTACACGGACCGCGCGGTGTGGCTCCAGCTGGGGGCCATGCTGGGAACGATCATGGTGGCGAACGTCTTCTTCGTCATCATCCCCGCCCACTGGGATCTCGTCAGAGCCAAGCAGGCAGGGCGAGAGCCGGACCCGGCGCCGCTTCTCCGTGCGAAGAATCGGTCGGTCCACAACAACTACCTCACGCTGCCCGTGCTGCTGGCCATGCTCGGCGACCACTTCGCCTTCGCGTACGGGCATGCCGACGGCTGGCTCGTGCTCGTGTGCCTGATGCTCGTCGGCGCCTGGATCCGCCATTTCTTCAACCTTCGCCATGCCGGCCACACCGTGTGGTGGATACCGGTCACAGCGGCGGCGGCGCTGGCCGCGATCGCCGTCTGGATGAGGCCGCCGGACGCCGACAGCTCGACGAGTGGACCTCCCGTCCCCTTCGCTGAGGTTGCGCCGATCGTCGAGCAGCGCTGCGCGTCGTGCCACTCGGGGGCGGCAGCTCCCAAGGGTGTCCGGCTCGAGAACCGCGGACAGATCGAGGCGCAAGCCGAGGCCATCGAACGCGTGGCCGTTCTGACGCGGGTGATGCCGCTCGGCAACTCAACGGGCATGACCGATGCAGAACGCGAGCTCCTCGGGCGATGGATCAACTCCCGGCCGTAGTCGAGCCGGCGGTCACTCGGCTGAGGGAGCTCGAGCCGGGAGCGATCGCCGTGCTCGTCGGCGGGAGCTACGCGAAGGGAACGTCCGACGAGCTTTCGGATCTCGACCTGACGGCGATCCTGGAAAGCGATGCGGGTCGCTACCGCACGTGGTTCCAGGAACGGCTGGGTGCAAGCCCTCTCCATGTTTCGGCTGGCGTACAGGCGATCGACGAACGGTTGGCGAAGGAAACTGAGCCCGCGAGTTGGTGGCTCGGCCTCCCGCAACTCGAGCCTGCACGCTACGCATGGGCCACCGACGATGCCCGCACGCGCTTGGGTGAGGACCCATCGCTCCGGAGACCCGCAGGTCCGCCCGAGCTCGAGGACTTCTTCGAGTTCTCGATGAAAGTACGACGGGCGTTGGAGACCGACGATTCACTGGCGCTGCGCGTCTATGCGATGAGCGCTGCCGAGCTCGCCCCCCGGTTGCTCTTGCCCCTCAACGAGCCCGTCTTGGCAAGCAGTCGACGCGAGGCAGCTGAGGCTGCGCTCGCACTTACCATCGCACCCGAACACTATGCAGAGGATCTCTCGTTGTGCCTCGGGCTTGTCCAGGCCGACGACGCCAGGCTCGGCGAAGCGGCGCTGCGACTCGCGCGAGAGCTCCTCGCGTTCCTGCGGGTGCACAAGCCGGACGTCGATCCCCTACCCGACCTCGTCCGCGCTCTGACCGACGGCACGCTGGAGCGACAACTCGCCTCGTGAGCCGCTAGCGTCCTGCCAGTGCTGAAGATCACCGTCGGCTCCTTCGAGCTCACCGCGCGGCTGGAGGAAGAGCGTGCCCCGAACACCGTCGCCGCCTTCCGCCGCCTGCTCCCACTCGACTCGCAGCTGATTCAGGCCCGCTGGTCGGGTCAGGCCGCCTGGATTCCGTTCGGCGAGCTCGACCTCGGCATCGGCTTCGAGGATCCGACGAGCTACCCCGGAGCCGGGGAGCTGCTCATCTATCCCGGCGGCGTCAGCGAGACGGAGATCCTGTTCCCGTACGGCCAGACGTGCTTTGCGAGCAAGGCCGGCCAGCTGGCGGGGAACCACTTCGCCACCGTCGTCGACGGACGAGAGCACCTGGAGGAGATCGGCCGGCTCGTGCTATGGGACGGGGCTCAGGACATCCACTTCGAGGAGGCGTGATGGGCATCGCGCACTGGGACGACGTCGAACCGCGCGACCTTCGCCGCGGCCCGATGCAGCTCGACCGTATCGACCTCGGCCACGCCGCGGGGTCGAAGGAGGTCGGCGTCGCCCGCCTGAAGCTCGATCCGGGCGGCCGCTCGTCTCCCGTACACGTCGAGCTCGACGAGGAGGAGATCTTTTACGTGCTCGCAGGCTCCGGCCTCTCCTGGCAGAACGGGAAGACGCACGAAGTGGGCGCCGGCGACTGCATCGTGCACCGCGCTGCGTGGGAGGATCACACGCTGATAGCGGGGCCGGACGGTCTTGACGTCCTCGCCTTCGGCGAGCGCACGAACGTGACGGCCACGTACCTTCCCCGGGCCGGCGTTGTACGCATGGACGTGACCGTCAAGGTCGCGGAAGAACGTCACCCGTGGGACCTCGAGGCCGATGCCGGCGAGCTGGAGCTGCCCGCGCCGAGCCCTCGCCCCTCAACCATCGTGAACGGGGACGAGCTCGAGGGCGAGTCCGGCGGTGCCGTCAAGGATCTCGCCAGCGCCGCAGGCTCGGAGCGGACCGGCCTGAACTGGGTAGCACTGCCGCCCGGCCAGGAGGGTCCTCCCCCGCATTGCCACTCGCTCGAGGAGGAGATCTTCATCGTGCTCGACGGCTCGGGCGTGCTCGAGCTGTGGCCGACGCCAGGCGCTTACCGCCTAAACCCGAACGTGGAGAAAGAGGTGCACCGGCTGCGCGCCGGCCATGTTGTCTCGCGCCCTGCCGCGACGCGAATCGCGCACTACTTCCGCGCGGAGGACGAGACATTCACGTTCCTGGCCTACGGCACTCGCAGGAACAACGACATCGCCTACTATCCGCGCTCGAACAAGATCAACTTCCGCGGCGTGGGCATCATCGCCCGGCTCGAGAGCCTCGACTACTACGACGGCGAGCCGGAACGAGGCGTCTAGCTGGCGAGCCGGCGCAGCGCGCCCGCAAGCACGTCGATCGCGAGCGCGATGTCTTCCTCGGACGAGAGCTCGTCAGGGGAGTGGCTGACTCCGCCGTTGAGGCTGCGGACGAACAGCATCCCCGCATCGACGCCGGCGGCGGCGAGGATGCCCGCGTCGTGACCGGCGCCCGACGGCAGCTCGATGGCCTGCAGACCGCGGGCGGCGATTTCCTCGCCGAGGGCGGCGCGGCAGAGCTCGCTCATCGCCACCGGTTCGGCGCGGTGCCCCGGCTCTAGTCCGACTCGCGAGAGCACGTCGTCCAACCGTTCGCTGTCGGGCGCCCGCACGTCGACGGAGAGGCGAACCCGCCCCGGGATCACGTTTCCCGCCCCGGGCTCGACGTCCAGCTCGCCGACGGTAGCGACGGCTCCCTCGACCTGCAGCGCAGCTTCGCGGATCTCGAGGATCGCGGCGGCCGCTTCGACCAATGCGTCCTCGCGGTCCTGCATCGGCGTCGTCCCGGCATGACCGGCGCGACCCTCGAACCAGAGCTCGCCGCGCGCGTAGCCGACGATGCTGGTGACGACGCCGAGCGGCACCCCGGCCCGCTCGAGCGTCGGCCCTTGCTCGATGTGGAGCTCGAGGAACGCCGTCGGCACCTCCTCGTAGCGGCAGAGCGCGCGGCTACCGATGCAGCCAACCTCCTCGCCGCGGAACGCCACCACCGAGCCGCAGCCCGCGAGCTCGACGGCCTCGATCGCGGCGACGACGCCAAGCGCACCGTCGAACATCCCTCCCTGCGGCACGGAGTCGAGGTGGGAGCCCACCCAGACGTCGGCGCGGCTCTCGGAGCGGCCCAGCAGATTGCCGTGTGCGTCGACCTCGACAGCCAGCCCGGCCTCACGCAGCCAGCCAGCGGCCAGTTCATGTGCAGCGTCTTCTTCCGCGCTCGGATGCGGTCGGTTCGCGCCTAACCCGCCGCCGATCGCGTACAGCTCCTCGAGGCGCCCGAACACGCGCTCCACGCGCGCGCTCACCCTAGAGCCCGAACGGGTTGGCCTGCCTCGTACCCGTGCTGACGACGACGCTCTTCGTCTCCAGGTAGAGGTCAAGCGCCTCGACCCCGAGCTCGCGGCCGAAGCCGGACTGCTTGTAGCCGCCGAACGGGATGCCGGGGAACGCCGTGTACGGCATGTTGATCCCCACCGTGCCCGACTTGATCTGCCGCGCGAGCCTGTGGCCGCGCGCCGGATCGCCCGTCCAGACCGTCGCCATCAGGCCGTATCGGACATCGTTGGCGATGCGCACGGCGTCCGCTTCGTCCTCGAACGGGATCACCGTCGCCACCGGGCCGAAGATCTCCTCCTGAGCGACGGACATCGAGTTGTCGCAGGAAGCCAGCAGCGTCGGCGGATAGAACGCGCCCGCGCCGTCGCCGGGCGAGCCACCCAGCACGACCTCTGCGCCCTGCTCGCGTCCCTGCTCCACGAAACCGTGCACGCGGTCGCGGTGCTCGGGTGAGATGAGGGAGCCCATCTGGGTCTCGGCGTCGAGCGGGTCGCCGACCTTCACCGCCGCGGCCTTCTCGGCGAACTCCGCGACCACCGTGTCGTAGATCGGCTTCTCGACGAGCACGCGCGACCGGGCCTCGCAGCTCTGCCCCGCCGCGTAGTAGATCGCCCAGACCGAGCTGGGAACGGCGTCCGCGAGGTCCGCGTCCGCAAAGACGATGTTCGGGCTCTTGCCGCCCAGCTCCAGCGTGATCCGCTTCAGCGTCGGCGCAGCGAGTCGCATGATCTCGCTCCCCGTCGCCGTCGAGCCGGTGAACGCCACCTTGTCCACACCGGGATGGCCGACGAGGTAGCCGCCCGTGCCCGGGCCGTCGCCGGGGACGATGTTGATCACGCCCGCCGGGAAGCCCACCTCCGCAGCCAGCTCCGCCAGGCGCAGCGCGCTCAGCGGCGTCTTCGCGTCGGGCTTGAGGACGACCGTGCACCCGGCCGCGAGCGCGGGCGAGAGCTTCCAGGCCGTCATCAGCAGCGGGTAGTTCCACGGCACGATCTGCCCCGCGACGCCGACGGGCTCCTTCAGCGAGTAGAAGAGCAGCGAGCCGCCGATCGGGTTCGAGCGGCCGGCGATCGTGCCGACGGCAGAGGCGAAGTAGCGAAAGTGCTCGGCGGCTCCGAAGAGCTCGGCCTTCACCGACGAGATCGCCTTGCCGACGTTTCTCGACTCGAGCTCGCACAGCTCGGCGCGGTTGGCGACCATCGCGTCGGCCAGCGCGTGCAAGAGACGCGAGCGTTCCGTGGCGGGCGTCTTCCCCCACGCGCCCTCGAGCGCACCGCGCGCCGACTCGACCGCCCGGTCGACGTCGGCCTCACCCGCCATGGCGGCCCGCGCGAGCGGCTCACCCGTGGCCGGCTCGAGGAGCTCGACGACCTCGCCGGAGGCCGGTTCGGCCATGCCGCCGTCGATGAACAGGCCGTACTCCCTGCCGGTCGCCACCGCCATCGCGGCGGACGATACCCGCTCCCGAGCTAGCGCCGGGCGCGCACGAACAGCACCGCTCGCTCGTCTTTCGCGGCCACGCGCCAACCGTCGTCACGGGCCAGGCGAACTGCCGGCGGGCTGTCAATCGTGACCAGGGCGGCCGGGAAGGCCTTCGGCAATGCGTCTCCCGAGGTGCGCCCAGCGATCCAGTCGAGATAGAGCCGCTGGTCGCCGAGATCGAAGGCATCGAGCGGGTTGGCAATCCACACCATCCGCCCGTCGAGTGCGAGTGCCTCGGCGTTGATGTCGTCCGCGAGAATCGGCGCGCTGCCCGACTCGAGGGCTGCGCGTGCGCGTAGCTTCTCGCCCGCACCGGGCGGAACCGGTGCCCGGCCGAGGCCGATGGCCAGTACCCCCGCAAGACACGCGGCCAGCACGGCCGTCAAGAAGCGCGGCGGATGAAGGCGCCACTCGCGCGAGCCCGTGAGCCAGGCGGCGGCCGGGGTGGCTGCGAACAGCACGAGCCACACGGCGTTCCTTCCAGCCTGGATGGTCATTGCCGCAAGACAGGTGAGCGCCACGAGCTCCCAGAATCTAGGCCTGGAGGCCAGCGCCGCGATCACGAGCGGGACCCCGGCGACGAGGAACGCGAGGTCCAGCGGCATGTCGAGCGACAACGGCGCCCAAAGCCCTTCGTGCCCGACGGCCGCCTCGCTGCCGAGCACGCCCTGGTAGTACCGCCTCGTATCGAGGAGCGACGGCGTGAGCAACACCGCGCCGAGCGACGCGACGAGCACGGCGACGGCCGTCACGGGCGTCCGCCGCACCCTGTGCAGGAGCAGATACGAGCCGGCCACGGCGACACCCACGAGCACGCCCCCGTGGAGGTTCGACCAGAGAGCGAAGAGCGGGGGAAGAAGCCAGATGGCCTCCGACGGCAGTCGCGCCTGGTTGCGGAGAATGAGCAGCAGGACGGGGAAGAGCGCCAGCGAGAAGAGCTGGCCGCGGACGATCAGGAGCGACTGCGCGGCGGCCACTCCCACGAGCAGCAGCACGAGCGCGGAGGGAGCATCGGCCGCGTCCGCTCGACGCATGTCCAGCGCCAGCGTCGCGATGACGAGCGCGACGGCGCCGACAAGCGCGAGCACGAGACCGCGATCGCCGAGAGCCGCCTCGAGCCCGTGGAAGGCGAGCTCTCCGAGCACCGGTGCGTTCTCCCAGCCGACCGACGGTGCAGCCGCGTACGGAACACCTGCAGGGATGCGGCCGAGCTCGGCGATCTCGCGGCCGAGGGCGGCCAGCCAGTGCGCGTCTGCGCCGACCGACGCCACGAGGGCACAGAACGAGACGACGAACGCGCCTGCCAGCCACGTGAACCGCGGCGTTGACGGGGACAGTGGGTTCACCCCGTTGCTATCGGCCGCGAGCGGCCGAATCTTCAGAGCAACTGACTAGGAGACGAACTCGACGCGGACGGGGCGTTCGTACGCACCGAGTGCCTCGGCGCGCCGTAACAGCTCCTCGACCGCCGCCCGGCCCTCTTCGCCGTAGTCGCACGTCAGGTCGTTGACGTACATGCCGACGAAGCGGTCGGCGAGGTGGGGCTCCAGACCGCGGCTGAACTCCATCGCGTAGGCCATCGCCTCGTTCCGATTGTCGAGGCCGGTGCGGATCGAATCCTGGAGCACCGTCGACAGCTCCGCGAGCACCTCGTCACCGAGATCGCGCCGGGCGACGTTGGCGCCGAGCGGCAGCGGCAGCCCCGTCTCCAACAACCACCACTCCCCGAGGTCGAGCACCTTCTCGAGGCCCTCGTCCGCGTAGGTCAGCTGACCCTCGTGGATGATGAGCCCCACGTCTGCATCGCCCGCCTTCACCTCGTCGAGGATCTGATCGAACGGCACCTCGCGGTAGCGGAAGTCGCCGATCGCCATGCGGAGGACGAGGAACGCAGTCGTCATGCGACCGGGTACGGCGATCTCGAGGTCCGCGAGATCCTCCAGCGCCAGCGGCTCGCGCGCAACGACGATCGGGCCGTAGCCGGCGCCCATGCTCGCACCGTGCGGCAGCAGGACGTACCGGTCCTGGACGAACGGGTATGCGTGCAGCGAGATGGCGGTCGTCTCCAGCCGGCCCTCGAGAGCCCACTCGTTCAGCGTCTGGATGTCGCGCAGAACGTGCTCGAACTCGAAGCCGCGTCGATCGACGCGGCCCGAGGCGAGCGCCCAGAACATGAAGGCGTCGTCGGCGTCCGGGCTATGGCCAAGGCGGATCTGCATCGGCGGTCGACCCTAGCAGCCCCCACGCGAGCCCGGTGCACTTAGGAGGGTCTGGCGAAACAGTGACTGTGCCGCCGGAATCACGCTGGAGGCCGCGCTGCGGCGTCCTCGGTCGCCCACGTACTGGTTAGTACGCGGGCTCCCTGCGTCCTTGCATCACAACCTCCAGCGCGCCCCGGCGACGAGCACCGTCGCGCCAGACCCTCCCGGATCTACATCTCGTGCAGGAAGCGCTGCTCGAGCTTGGGGAGGATCTCCTGGCGCGTGAACGGCGTCACCTTGACGTCGATGCCCTCCTCCTCCAGGACCCGCACCTCGTCCTCCAGCGCCTCGTTTGCGTGCTCGAGGGCGTCGTCGAGCTCGTAGCCCGCGAAGATGACGTCGTCGGCCTTCGGCTCGTCCGTCGGCCGGTGCTGCGGGTCGATCGCGCGCCCGACCGACCACGACCCGTCCTCGCACCATTCGATCCAGAGGACGACCGGCTCCGGCACGCCGCCGTCGTCAAGGCCCGCCACGACACGCTCGGCAAAGCGCCTGGACGACGAGGCCCCGCGCATGGGGCAAGGATACAATCGCTCCGTGGCCCGGCTCGGCGATTTCATTCGTAATCTCTTTGCGAGCACGAAGAGCTCGAACGAGCGCATCGCCGCCTACATCGTCCGCGAGCACGACCGCGGCCGAACCCTCGACGACATCCTCGACGACCCCTACGTGGTCAACCGCTGCAGCCCGGCCGAGATCGCCCGCGTGATGGAACGGCCCGAGGTCGTGAAGGCGCTCGGCGCCGACACCGCCGCGAAGGCGGCGGACGCTCAGAGCTCCTAACGCATCGATCACGCGCTGGCTGGGCGCGATGGGCGAGTGCGATGCAAGGACGCAGGGAGCGGCAATGGCAGCGCTATTGGCGCGACCGAGGACGCCGCAGGGCGCCGCTCAGCGCGGCCAGACGGCCCGTGCTTCGTCGCGTTAGGAGCTCCTAAGCTCCAGCTGAAGGAAGCGCGCACCGGGCACCGGGTTCTCGGTGTACGGATCGATCTCGCGGAAGCCCAGCCGCTCGTAGAGCGCTTGGGCCTCGTTCATGGAGGGCAGCGTGTCGAGCCGCATCCGCCGGTATCCGATCTCTCGCGCCTCCGCGATGACGGCCTCGGCGAGCGCTCTTCCCCACCCGAGACCGCGCTGCGCCGGCCGGACATAGAGCCGCTTCATCTCACACGTCTCGGGATCGAGCTTGCGCAGCGCCACGCAGGCGGCGATGCCGTCCTCAGCTCGGACAACCAGCAGACCGCCGGCGGGCGGAACGTAGTCACCGGGCAACTCCGCCAACTCGCGGTCGAATCCCTGGAAGCAGAGGTCGACGCCGAGCGACTCCTGGTACTCGACGAACAGACGGCGGACGGCCTCAACATCGTCAGGGCTCGCGTGCTCGATCGCGGGCGCTGTCTGCATCGAGGCGAAGAGTAGGCTCTCGGCGATGCACGTCGAGATCCACTACTGCCCGACCTGATCGGGCTACGACGAACAGGCCGCGAGTCTCGCGGCCGAGCTCATCGCCGAAGGCTACGACGCCGAGGCGATTCCAGGCGGCAGGGGCCAGTACGACGTCATCGTGGACGGTCGGCCCGTGTTCTCAAAGCACGAGCTGGGCCGCTTCCCCGAGGACGGCGAGGTACTGGCGTTGCTGAGCTAGACGGCGAGCGCAGCAGGCAGCTCGCGCAGCGACTCGATCCGGTCCGCCTGTTCCGGAAAGCGACCGGCGCGATCGATGAGGATCGCCCGCATCCCGCACGCCCGCGCACCTTCGACGTCGTCCTCGAGCGAGTCGCCGACCATCACGGCGTCGGCGGCCTCGACCTCGAGCAGCTCGAGCGCGGCCGTGAAGATCAGCGGGCTGGGCTTGACCTTCCCGTGACTCCCGGACGAGATCCAGGCATCGACCTCGATGCCGAAGTGGCGGACGAACGCATCGAGGTCGCGGCTCGTGTTCGAGACGAGGCCGACCTTCAAGCCCTGCTCCTTCAGCTCGGCGAGCACGGGCACGACGTCGTCGTAGAGCTCGAAGTGTCTCGCGTGCTCCCAGCGGCTAACGATCTCGCGGGCGACGATCCCCACCTCGGGTCCCTCGCCGCCCATGCCCCGGACAATGTCCTCCGTGAAGCGGATCCAGATCTCCTCGTCGTGGTCGAGCTCGGGATGCCGCTCGAGATCGTCGACGGCGGCGGCCCGCGCGTCCGCGTAGCGGTCGGTGTCCAGCCGCAGGTCGTGCGCCTCGCCTAGCGCCCGGTAGGCCTCCGGACCGAGCTCAGGCCCCGGCTGGACGAGCGTGAAGTCGACATCGAGGAGAACTGCCAGCGGACGGGCCACGCGCCGCCGAGGATAGCCTCGGCACGTGGAAGCAGAGTCCGGCCGAATGCGTGGCGCACGGGCGCTGCACGCCTTCCGCAGCCGTGACTTCCGCCTGCTCTGGTCGGCGCGGACGGTGTCCCTCGTCGGGGACGGCGCGTTTCTCATCGCGCTCGGCTGGCGGACGACGACGCTTACGGGCTCGGCCACGTCGCTCGCGATCGTGCTCATGGCGCACAGCGCCGCCCTGCTGACGACCGTGCTGATCGGCGGCGCGCTCGCCGACCGCTACTCGCGACGGATGCTGATGATCACCTCGGATCTCGCGCGCGTCCTGATCATGGGTGCGCTGGCCTTGCTCGATGTCTCGGGGCACCTGTCATTCGGTCTGTTGCTCGCGCTCGCCGTCGCGTTCGGGCTGGCGGACGGATTCTTCTATCCCGCCGCGGGCGGGATCGTGCCGCTCGTCGTGGAGTCGCACGAGCTCGCGTCGGCCAACACCCTGATCGGCATCTCGCGCCAGGCGTCGTTCGTAGTCGGCCCGGCGCTCGCCGGCACGATCTACGGCGTCGCCGGCTCGGCGGCGGTCTTCGGCCTCAACTCGATCACGTTCCTCGTTTCCGCCGCGTTACTCGTGCCGGCGCGACCGCGTTCGTTCGAGCGCGAGCCGAGCGAGGGCACGTGGAAGTCGATCGTCGAAGGCATGCGCTACGTCGCGGGCGTGCCCTGGCTGTGGGTGGGGATCGCCGTCACGTCCGTCGTGCTGATGGTGGCGATGGCGCCGTTCCAGGCGCTCGCGCCGAGCTTCGTCTCCGAGCAGTTCGGCAAGGGCGTCGGCGCCTACGGTCTCCTCTTCGCCTTCGAGGCGGCGGGGATGACGATCGGCATGATCGCATTCGGCCAGATCAACCCACAGACGCATCGGATCTGGCAGATCTTCGGCTTTCTCGCTCTGAACGACGTGTTCGCCGTGGCTATGACGCTCCAGGAGTCGTACGAGGTGGCGGCGGCGCTGATGGTCGTCCGTGGGGTGCTGATCGGCTACGCGATCGGCGTCTGGGCGACGCTGATGATGGAGTGGGTGCCGGAGGGAAAGCTCGCTCGCGTGACGAGCCTCGACTTCTTCGGCGCCATCGGTCTCCTGCCGGTCGGGTACGCGCTCACGGCTCTCGTCTCGCAGACCGCAGATGCGGCGACGATCCTCACCGTGGGCTTCGCGCTCGCCAGCTTCCTCTGGGCGGTCCCCCTGCTCCTGCGCAGCGTGCGGACAGCGGCTTGAGGGCACGAGCACGGCGCCTGCTCGATCGCTGGCTCGACGGGGACGGCGGCCGCTGGTTCGTCTGCGTTCCCGCCTGACGAGCCGAGAACGGCCGATAAGCTGTGAGCCTCGGGGTGTGGCGCAGCCTGGTAGCGCGCTCCGTTCGGGTCGGAGAGGCCCCCAGTTCAAATCTGGGCACCCCGATTGCCTTTCGTGAAGGAGAGGGCTCGCGGGGGAACCATGGGTTCCCCCGCGTGAAGGCGTGTCGCCGGAAACACTTCCGGCGCGGACCTGGCACAGACACGTCACGCACTCCCGGCTACCGTCGAGGCATGAACGTCGTCAGCCTCATCGGCAACCTCGCCACGGATGTCGAGCTGAAGGCTGTCGGCGATGGAAAGCAGGTGGCCGGCTTCCTGCTCGCGATCGACAGGCCTTCGAAGGACGCAGGCGCGGACTTCGTCCACGTCAGCGTCTGGGACCGTCAGGCCGAGCTCTGCAACGAGTATCTCGGCAAGGGCAAGCGCGTTGGCATCGAGGGCCGGCTTCGCAGCCGCTCCTGGGACGCCGAGGACGGCAGCCGGCGCAGCGCGATCGAGGTCATCGCCGGCCGTGTCGAGTTCCTCTCGCCACCGGAAGGAGGTGCGGCCACGGACGCGGACATCCCCTTTGCAGCTGCGGCTACCTAGCCCTCGCGGACATACACTGCCCCGCGTGGCGCACCGGGACGAGATTCTCGCGTTCGCAGACGAGCTGCTCGACGTAGCCTCGTATCCGGACTACGGGCCGATAGGCCTGCAGGTAGTCGGTGCCGACGAGGTGACCACGATTGCCTGCGGCGTGTCGTCGTCGCGAGCGCTGTTCGAGCACACGGCCGCGCTCGGAGCCCAGATGGTGATCGTTCATCACGGTCTCTTCTGGGAACGGGATCCCCGCGTCGTCGACGCGAAGATGAAAGGCCGGCTCAAGGCGCTCATCGACGCCGACATCACGCTTGCGGCGTACCACCTCGCACTCGATGCTCACCCGGATCTGGGTAACAACGCCCTGCTCGCCCGCGAGCTGGGGGTCGAGCTGGACTCGGTGTTCGACGTCGGGCACGGCGGCTCGCTCGTCCAGCCTCTGAGCCCGGACGCCTTCACTGCACGGGTACGGGACGTACTGGGAGGACGTGAGCCGCTGGCCTTCCAGTACGGGCCGGACGAGATCCGGCGCGTGGCGATCGTGTCCGGTGGCGCTGCTGGGTTACTCGCCGACGCCGCGGCAGCCGGCTATGACGCCTTCCTCACCGGCGAGCCGGCCGAGCCGGCGATGATGGCGGCACGAGAGCTCGGCATCCATTTCATCGCCGGCGGGCACTATGCGACGGAGCGGCTGGGGGTCCAGGCACTGTCTCGCCGACTCGCCGAGCAGTTCTCTCTCGACTGGCACTTCATCGAGCTGACGAACCCGGTCTGAGACGTCTCGCGCCGTTGCGCTGCGGGCAGGTCCCGGAGTATGCTCAGAGCGATGACTGTTTCTGCGGCGCGGGCCCGGTGAGCCCCGCGACACGAACCCACGTGCATCGGCGTAAGCCCGCGCGAGCCTCGACGGCCGCCGGGCTTTTTTCATGCCGTGATCGCCTGAAGGAGGAACGATGCCCAATCATCTGACGCCGGAAGAGCTGTCCAAGGAGGTCGGCATGGAG
The DNA here is from genome assembly GCA_963704335.1 of uncultured Actinomycetes bacterium. Taxonomy (GTDB): domain Bacteria; phylum Actinomycetota; class Thermoleophilia; order Gaiellales; family Gaiellaceae; genus PALSA-612. The sequence continues at coordinate 1,482,657 of OY969889.1, read as the reverse complement.
CGGGAGGACGTCATCCGCTTCTGCGTGGAAGAGGGCGTACCGATCTACCAGGGCAAGATCGACAAGACACTGTTCCAGGCGCAGCTCGAGGCGACCGCGCCGAAAGCCGGCTAGCGCTTCTTCGCGGCGACCTTCTTGCGGGCGGGTGCCCGCTTGGCCGCAGGCTTCTCCGCAGGCGCCTTGCGCTTCTTCGCGTCCGCCACGCTCTTCCGCAACGCCTCCATTAGGTCGATCACCTGAGGCTCGACTTCCTCTTCGGCCTCGGGCTTCGAGGTCGGCGCCCCCTTGAGCTTCTCCTCGAGCAGCTTCTCCAGGTCGCGTCGATAGTCGCTGACGAGCTCATCGGGGTCGAACTCGCCGGCCAGGCTGTCGATCACCTGTAGCGCCAGGGCAACTTCCTGCTTCTTCGTCTTCACGTCGCTGACCGCTTCCACGATCTCCGCATCGGAGTAGACGTCCTCGCCGACGAAGAGCGTCTCGAGCACGAGCGCGTTGTCCTGCACGCGAATGAGCGCCAGCTTCTCCTTGCCGGCAAGCACGAAGCTCCCGAGCGCGGCCGTCTTCGTATCCCGCATGGCCTCGAGGAGCAGCACGTACGGGCGCCGCTGCGCCCCGGCGCTGGCCGGAACGAGGTAGTACGTGCGGTCGTAGTAGATCGGGTCGACGTCGTCCGCCGGCACGAAGCTCCTGATATCGATGGCGCGGGAGGTGGTGTCCCGGTCGATCGCCTCGAGATCCGCGTCCTCCACGATGATGAACTCGCCCTTCGAGACCTCCCAGCCACGAACGATCTCGTCCGGGCCGACTTCTCGGTCGTGCGTGGGGCACCAGCGCTTCTGCTTGATCGGTGTCTGACACTCGCGGTGCAGGAGCCGGAAGGACACATCGGACTGGCGCGCAGCCGGTTTCGTCGCGGGTGCAAGTCCCACGGGGATCGTGACCAGCCCGAAGCTGATCGCACCGTTCCAAGTCGTTCTCATCGATAAAAGTCTAGTCGGGGATGTCCGTTCTTCTTTCCCAACGCCTCGATCCCTGCAACATTTCCGTCATGAATGCGCAGCAGCGGACGATCGTCAGGCTCTGGCGCGACGCCGTCGCCTCCGGACGCCCCGATCCGCTCTACCTCGCCGAGGGTGACGGCGAATGGACGCCCGTACCGCTCGCAGACGCCGCAAGGCGGGTGGACGAGCTGGCGAACGGCCTACTGGCGCTCGGCATCCGCAAGGGCGAGGCGTTCGGGATCCTCGCCGCGACGCGCGTCGAGTGGTGCCAGTTCGATTTCGCACTCGCCCTCGTCGGCGGCGTCACCGCCCCGATCTACGCAACCTCGTCCCCCGAGGACTGCCGCTATGTGTTGAGCCACTCCGACGCCGTCGGCGTGCTCGTGGAGGACGATGAGCAGCTGCGGAAGGTCGAGGCGATGCGCGGCGAGCTACCGGGCCTGCGCCACGTCCTGACCTTCGCCGACCTCGACGGGCTGGCGAGCCGGGGCCGGGAGCACGCGAGCGAGCACCCCGACGCTCTCGCCCAGGCCGAGGCGCAGGTCGACGAGGACGACCTCTTCACCTTCATCTACACGTCGGGCACGACCGGGCCGCCGAAGGGCTGCAAGATCCTCCACCGCAACTACTACGAGATGGCGAAGGTCGTGAACGATCTGGCCGACGTTTTCCAGAAGGACGACCTATTGCTGCTTTACCTGCCGCTCGCGCACAACTTCGGCCGCCTCACGCATCTACTGGCGCCGATGGCCGGCTACACGATCGCCTTCTGCGCCGACCCGTATGCCGTCGCCGATGCGCTGCCCAAAGTCCGGCCCACGGTCTTCCCGAGCGTGCCGCGCCTCTACGAGAAGGTGTATACGGCCGTCCTCGCCAGGTTCGACGAAGCCACCGGTGTCCGAGCGAAAGCTCATCGACTGGGCGCTCGACGTGGGGCGACGGGTGAGCGTGCTGCGCCAGCAGGGCGAGCCGATCCCGCGGGGCCTCGCCGTGCAGCACCGCCTCGCCGACCGGCTCGTGTACTCGAAGGTGAAGGAACGTCTGGGAGGGCGCCTCCGCCGCGCCGTGTCGGGCGGTGCGCCACTCGCCGTCGAGATCCTCGAGTTCTTCCACTCGATCGACATCCTCATCCTCGAGGCGTACGGCCTGACGGAGTGCACCACCGGGGCGACGTCGAGCCGCGAGGACAGCTTCAAGTTCGGCACCGTCGGCAAGGCGCTGCCGGGCTGGGAGCTGAAGCTCGCGGACGATGGCGAGCTCTTCATCCGTAGCCCGACCGTCTTCGCTGGCTACTACAAGGACGACGAGGCGACGGCGGCGATCCTCGACGCGGACGGCTGGCTCGCGACCGGCGACATCGCGACGATCGACGACGAGGGCTTCGTCACGATCACAGACCGCAAGAAGGACATCCTCGTCACCGCCGGCGGCAAGAACGTCGCGCCGCAGAACCTCGAGAACGAGCTGAAGTCATCACGGTACGTCTCGCAGGCGCTCGTCGTCGGCGACCGGCGGCCGTACATCGCCGCTCTGATCACACTCGATCCGGTCGAGACCGCAGCGTGGGCCCAGAAGCACGGGCTCGACGGCGACCTCGTCACGTTGTCCAAGCATCCCGACGTCCGCGAGCTCGTACAGGGCATCGTCGACGACGTGAACGCTCCTCACTCCCGCTTCGAGCAGATCAAGCGCTTCACCGTCCTGCAGCGGGACTTCTCTATCGAGGAGGGCGAGGTGACGCCGACGCTGAAGCTGCGGCGAAAGATCTGTCAGGAGCACTTCGCCGCGGAGGTCGCGGCGCTCTACGACGCGAGCTGATCGCGTGGGCGGCCCTGCCGCACGGGAGGATGACCGGCCAGGGACGCGAGCTAGATCGCGTTCCTGGGGCGTCGCTCACAAGGCCGCCGAGCGTTCGGCGCGCAGGACAGTATCCGAATACGGCCAAGCGACGAACGCGACGGCGGCCGCCGTGAGCGGCGTCAGGTCGACCGGAGGGCGGCTCTGCCGCCCGGGAGGACAACCGGCCAGGGACGCGAGCTAGAGGATGCGGCGGGCGCCGACGTAGGTCGCGGCGTACCAGCTGTCGGACAGGCTCGAGATCTTGACGACGTCGCCCGTGTGCGGCGCGTGGATGAACTGTCCGCCGCCGATGTAGATCCCGGCGTGGCCGAGCCCGTTGAAGAAGACGAGGTCACCCGCCTGGAGCTGGTCGTAGGAGACCGGAACGCCGTAGTTGTACTGCGAGGCTGCGTGGTGAGGCAGCGACACGCCCAGTTGCGCGTAGACGTACATGATGAGGCCGGAGCAGTCGAAGCCGGAGGGGGACGAGCCGCCCCAGACGTACGGGATGCCCAGGTACTGCATCGCGATGCCGACGACGCCGCCGTAGCGCGAAGGCGGCGCAATGGCCGCCTCCGGTGTCTCCACTGCCGCGCCGATCACAGCCGTGTCGATGCCCTGCTGGATCGCCGCCTCCTGGCTCGCCATCCGCGCAGCCGCTTGCTGGCGCAGGACCTCCTGGCGGCGCGCCTCTTCTCGCTTGATCTGCTCGATTTCGCTGCGGATCGACGAGAGGAGCTGCTGCCGCTCCACGAGGCCGGCCTCGATCTCCTGCTTGGCGGCGGCCCGCGCGGCGACGACCTGCTCCTGGCTCGCGCGAGCGCGCTTCAACCGTTCGCCGCGAGCGACGACCTCGGTTCGGAACCGCTTGACCTCCCCCAGGACCTGGGTGTCCTCCTGGGACACGCGGTCGATCGTGTCCAGCCGGTTGATGAGATCCTGGAAGCTCGTGCTGCCCAGGAAGACCTCGAGCGCCGACATCGAGTCACCGCCGACATAGAGGTCGCGCAGCCGGCTGGCCAGGCGGCTCTGAGCGATCTTGAGGTTCCCGCGTGCGACGCCGATCTGGCGGTGGTTCGCCTGCAGGTCAGCCTTGATCCCGTCGAGCTGGATCGTGGCAGCGTTGTACGCCTCGATCGACTGCCCGAGCTCCGCGTCGAGCGCCTCGATGTCCGCCAGCACGCCCTGGGCCTCGGCCTGCTTGTCCTCGATGCGGTCTGCAAGCGCCGGACCAGCACCGATCAGCGCGACGCCAATGGCGACGAACAGGAGCCCTGCGAGGGTCGCACGGCGACCCGTCGAACGGGCTCGCGTAGCGCGCAACCGAGGGCGCACCGGGAGGGGCCGGTACGTCACTGGCGCGGGACCCTAGCAGGCTCTTCGGACGGGTGCAACCGTCAAGCGCACCCCTGGCTGCAAGAAAATGGCTGCAAAACGGGCTTTCCGTTCGTCTACGCGGCCTCGGGTCCTCTGATACGGTCACCTCGCGGTGCAGTGGAAACTCCCAGCCGCGCGACTTGTGATGCTGCTCGTCGTCGGCGCGTTACTCGGGCTGCCCGCAGGCGGGCTCGCCCAGTCCCCCGACACGCTTCGCACCCGCGGCGCCGAGCTCGGCGCCGCCGAGCAGCAGGCTCGGCTCGAGCTCTTCGCCCTCGAGTCGAAGCTCGGCCGCGCGGAAGCGGCCCTGGCCGATATCCAGTCACGACTCACGGCCCTGGAGCGGCAGCGCACGTCGTCGCGGAGACAGCTGGCCGCGGCGCGGCGCACGCTTGCCGAGGCCGAGACACGGCTCGCCGACCTGGTGCGCACGCTCTATGTGTCGGAACGACCCGATGTGCTGGCAGTCTTTCTCGGCGCCGCATCGCTCGAGGATGCAATCGACGGAGTGGACAGCCTCCACCGAGCCGCCGACGCCACGAGCGGCGTGCTCGACGAGGCTCGGGCCGCTCGAATCCGGGTGGCCGCGCTCCTACGAAAGCAGACGTCAAGGCGCACGGAGCTTCGGCAACTGGGCGCAGCGGCAGCCTCCCGCACGGCCGAGCTCGCGGGCGCCCGAGCCGACCGGCTGAGCTACATCTCCCAGCTTCAGGCCGAACAGGTGCTCAACCGGCAGCAGATCGCCGAAGCCGTGGCGGCAGCCGAAGCAGCGCAGGCAGCCGCGACGGTGGAGACGGCCGTGGCCGAGACGGCGCCCAGCATCAGCTCGATCGGCGCACAGGCGGTCATCACGGCGCCTTCGCCCACGCCTGAGCCACAGCCCCAGCCACAGCCCTCGCCGCAGGCGCCACCGGTTCAGACGGGGAAGACGCTCACAGTGGTGGCCACCGCCTACACCGCGAGCGGCACGACGGCGACCGGCATTCCCACCGGGCCGGGCATCGTTGCCGTCGACCCGACGGTGATCCCGCTTGGCACGCGCATGACGATTCCCGGCTACGGCGAGGCTGTCGCGGCCGACACGGGAGGCGCGATCAGAGGCCTACGAATCGACGTCTGGGTGGCGACGGCGGCCGAGGCGGCGCAATGGCAGTGGCAGACCGTGACGATCACGCTCCACTGAGCAGAGCCTCGAGCTCCTCTTCTGTGAGCAGTGCCACGCCCGCGCGCTGGGCCTTCGTGAGCTTCGAACCGCCGGGCTCCTCGCCGACGACGAGACCCGTCGTCTTTGACGACACGGAGTTCGTCACCTTCGCGCCAAGGCTCTCGAGCGCCGCGGCTGCTTCGTCTCGCGAGTACTTCTCGAGCGTCCCGGTGATGACGTACGTACTGCCCGTCAGCGGCCCTTCTGCGGGCCGGTCCTCCTCGCCCACTTCGAAGCGGAGCCCGAGCTCCCGGAGCTCCTCCACAAGCGCACGGTTCTGGGCATCTGAGAACCACTCGACGACGATCTCGGCGCGGTCCGGGCCAAAGCCTTCCGTCTCCTCGACCTCTTCCTGAGTCGCCGCCGCCAGCCGATCCACATCTCCGAACTGGCGGCCGAGGTTCTGCGCGAGCACCCAGCCGACCTTCGGGATGTTGAGGCCAAGCAGGACGCGCGAGAACGGGACCTGCTTCGAAGCCTCGATCGCTCCGACCGCCGCAGAGGCGGAGATTTCTGCGAATCCCTCGAGATCGAGGAGCTGCTCCTTTGTCAGGCGATAGAGGTCAGGGAGCGAGCGGACGATGCCGCGTTCCCAGAGCAGGCGGATCGACTGCTCTCCGACACCCTCGATGTCGGCGATGCCGACCCAGTTGATCAGGGTCTCGAGCCCCCGCGAGGGGCACGCGCGGTTCGGGCATCGGTGCATGACCTCGCCTTCGGGCTTGACGATTTCGGTGCCGCAGAGCGGGCACTTCTTCGGCATCCGGAATCTCTTGGTGCCCGGCTGATGCTCGCCTGCCGGGCCGACGATCTGCGGAATGACGTCACCCGCTCGTTGGACGATGACGATGTCTCCCTCGCGAATCTGCTTGCGGTTGATGTCCTCTTCGTTGTGGAGCGTCGCACGGGAAACTGTGACGCCGCCTACCTCGACGGGCTCGAGGACGGCCCAGGGATTGAGGGCGCCGGTCCGACCGACTCGAACGTGGATCTTCAGCAGCTTCGTCTGGGCGGTCATCGGCGCCCACTTGAATGCACGCGCCCAGCGCGGCCGGCCATGGAGCACGCCGAGCCGCCGCTGCTGATCGGTTGAGTCGACCTTGATCACGATCCCGTCGATCTCGTAGTCGAGCTCGGCTCGGCGGGCCTCCCAGCTACGGCAGGCTTCGGCGACGTCCTCGACCGTCTCCAGTCGCTCGGCAAAGGGGTTCGTAGGGAAACCCCGGCCTCGTAGCCACTCGAGCATCTCGTACTGGCCGGCGAAGCCGACGCCGTCTGTGTGGCCGGTCCCATACACCCAGACCGAGAGCGGCCGATCGGCAGTGATCGCCGAGTTCTTCTGCCGCACCGAGCCGGCCGCAGCGTTGCGGGGATTCGGTGCGAGCTTCTGGTTCGTCCCGGCGAGCCGCTCGTTCAGCTCGCGGAAGCCCGACAGAGGCAGGTACACCTCGCCTCGCACCTCGACGATGGCGGGCGGGCGTTCGTCCCGCATGCGAAGCGGGATCGCGCGAATCGTGCGGAGATTCGGTGTCACGTCCTCGCCCTGAATGCTGTCTCCACGCGTCGCCCCCCGGACGAACACGCCATCCTCGTACGTCAGGTTGACGGCCAGGCCGTCGATCTTGGGCTCGATGACGTACGCGACGGTCTCCCCCGCAGGGAGCCGCTTCTGGACGTCCTCGGTCCATTTGTAGAGCGCTTCGTCGGTTGTGATCTTGTCGAGCGAGCCCATTTGCTCGAGGTGTCGCACCTTCTGGAAGCGGTCCGACGCCGGCGCACCCACGCGGTGGGTCGGAGAGTCTTCCGTGATGAGATCCGGATGCGCCTCCTCGAGCGCCACGAGCTCGTCGTACAGCCGGTCGTACTCCGCGTCGCTGATGAACGGGTCGTCGTCGACGTGGTACGCGATCAACGCGCGGTTGAGCTCCGCGCGAAGCTCCGTCGCTCGCCGAGATGGCTTAGAGGACGGCAAGGAGCTCCTCCGCATGGCGAATCAAGACATCGGGCTCCTCACCCGCGAGGGCATCCGGGCCGTGGATGCCTCCCCAGGCGACCGCGACCGCGTAAACGCCGGCAGCCTTCGCCGCGCGCACGTCGAACGGGGAGTCGCCGACGTACGCAGCGTCCTCGGGTGAAGCCTCCATGCGCGCGAGCGCCTCGAGGATCGGGTCCGGATCCGGCTTGTGGCGCTCGGTGTCCTCGGCGCCGACGACGACCTCGAAGTTCGCCTCCAGGCCAGGGAGCTGGTCGAAAGCCAGCTGTACCGTCGCGCGCCGCTTCGCCGTGACGATGCCCAGCCGGCGGCCCTCCGCGCTCAGGCGCGGCAGCACTTCCACCACCTCCCAGAACGCTTCCAGCTCGTCGTGGAGCGGTTCGTTGTGCTCGCGATACGCCGCCACGAGCTCGTCGACCTTCTCGGGGTCGAGCCCCTGCATTTGCGCCGTCAAGCCCGGCCCACCGACCGCCGCGCTCAGCACGGCTTCCGGGATGTCCCGGCCGAGCACCGTCTTGGCGGCATGCTTCATGGAGGCGAGGATCATCGGCCCGGAGTCGATCAGCGTGCCATCGAGGTCGAAGAGGCATACGGGAAAGCGCACGCCCTGATCGTATTCAGCGGCGAGGAAGGTCAATAGCCCACGGCGACGAGGTAGAGGCCCCAGGGTGGCGCCGTGGCGCCGGCGTCCGGCCGCGACCCACCGTCGAGCAGGCGAGCGATCTCCTCAGGCCGCCGGTCGAGCATCGTGCCGACGAGCGTGCGCACCATGTGTCGCAGGAACGAGTCGGCGGTGATCTCGAAGTCGAGATGTTCGCTCCGCTCGTGCCAGGAGGCGTCGAGAACACGCCGCGCGAAGACGTCGTGTTGGGTCTCGGTGGGCGTGAACGCGCGGAAGTCGTGCTCACCGACGAGCAGATCGGCGGAGGCCGCGAGCGCTTCGAGGTCGACCCGGCGTGGATACCACCAGCTCCTGCGAACCTCGAGTGGCGATCGTTCGCGCCGGCGGTAGATGCGGTACCGATAGCTACGGGAGCGGGCCGAGTGACGGGCGTGGAAGTCTGCGGGCACCTCTTCAGCCGCCACCACGGCCACGTCATCGGGCAGCAGCGTGTTCAGCGCCTCGGCCGCTCGCTCGACGGGCGGGCCGCCCCCGAGGTCAGCGCTGATGACGTTCCCCAGCGCGTGTACGCCGGTGTCCGTTCGCCCCGCGACAGCGGCGTTCTCTACAACCGAGAAGAGCGAGCGCAGCGCCTCCACGACGACACCTTCGACGGTGCGCAGCCCCGGCTGCGCCGCCCAGCCGTGGTAGTCCGTGCCGTCGTACTCGAGCGTGAGCTTCAGCCTCACGCGAGGAAGTGTTAGGTCGCGGCGGTCGCTTCGACCGGCTCTTCTTCGCGGGCCACCGGCGCACGCAGGACCGGTGCGCGCGGCACGTGGTCGACGAACTCGAGGTAGGCCATCGGTGCGGAGTCGCCCGGGCGCGTGCCGATCTTGACGATGCGCGTATATCCGCCCGGACGGTCGGCGAAGCGAGGCGACACTTCGGAGAAGAGCTGGTGCACCACCTCTTGCGAGCGCAGGTGGGCGAGCGCCTGGCGGCGGGCGTGGATGTCGCCGCGCCGGCCAAGCGTGACCATCTTCTCGGCGAATGGACGCACGCCCTTCGCCTTGGCCACCGTCGTCTTCACGCGGCCGTGGACGATCAGCGAGCCGGTGAGGTTCGCGTAGAGCGCCTTGCGGTGGGCCGCGTCGCGGCCCAGCTTCTTACCGGCTCGCTGGTGCCTCATTACGAGAGGGGCTCCTCGCCCCGCAGCGTCAGACCGTGACCGGCGAGCGTCTCCTTGACCTCTTCGATCGACTTGCGGCCGAAGTTCGGGATCGCCGCCAGCTCGACCTCGGTCTTCGTGACGAGGTCGCCGATGGTCTCGATGCCGACGCGCTTCAGGCAGTTGTAGGAGCGGACGCCGAGCTCGAGCTCCTCGATCGGGAAGTTCTCCATCCCGTGGGCAAGCGACGGCTCCGCTGTCGCCTCGGCAGGAACCTCTCCGAAGCCCTCGATGCTGTCGATGTCGGTGAAGATCGCCAGCTGCCGGATGAGAATCTCGGCACCCTGGCCGATCGCCTCGCGCGGATCGAGGGAGCCGTCCGTGGTCACGTCGAGCACGAGCTTGTCGTAGTCGGTGCGCTGACCGACACGCGCGGCCTCGACGTCGTAGGCGACGCGCCGCACGGGCGAGAAGATCGAGTCGATCGGGATGACGCCGATCGTGTGCTCCGAGCCGCGGTTCAGCTCGGCCGGGACATAGCCGCGCCCGCGACCGACCGTCATCGTCAACTCGAGCTTGCCCTTGTCGGCGAGGTGGGCGATCTCCAGCTCGGGGTTGAGGATCTCGAGGTCGGCGGGCATCTGGATGTCGGCCGCCGTCACGGGGCCTGGGCCCTTCTTCTGGAGGCGCACCTCGATCTCCGGCGACTCTCCGTGGAGACGGCAGATGAGGTTCTTGAGGTTGAGGAGGATGTCTGTCACGTCCTCGCGCACGCCCGGCAGCGTCGTGAACTCGTGGGCGACGCCCTCGAGCTTCACCGACGTAACGGCCGCGCCCTCCAGCGACGAGAGGAGGACACGCCGCAGCGAGTTGCCGAACGTGTAGCCGAAGCCACGGTCGAGCGGCTCGATCGCGAAAATACCTCGCTTCTCGTCCACCTCCTCGTGGACGATGCGCGGGACCTGGAACTCCATAAGGCTGGTGCGGGTGGCCACGTTTCTCCTTCCTTCCTAGCGCGCGCTGGGCGCTACTTCGAGTAGAGCTCGACGATCAGCGACTCCTGCACCGGCGTATCGATGTCCACCCGGTCGGGCAGCTTGAGGATCTTGCCGGTGAGGCCGTCGTGATCGGCCTGGAGCCATGGCGCCACGGACGCGGTCAGGTCAGTCGCATCGCGAACGACCTGCTCGGCCGGGCTGCCGCTTTTGAGGTTGATGACATCGTTGGGCTTGACCTGGAAGCTCGGGATGTTGACGCGCCGGCCGTTGACCTGGAAATGGCCGTGGCGCACGAGCTGCCGTGCCTGGGCGCGAGAGGCCGCGAAGCCGAGGCGGTAGATGACGTTGTCCAGTCGCGTCTCGAGCATGCGCAGGAGGTTCTCACCGCTGACGCCCGAGCCGCGGGCGGCCTTCTCGTAGTAGTTGCGGAACTGCTTCTCGAGCAGGCCGTAATACCGGCGAGCCTTCTGCTTCTCGCGTAGCTGGAGCAGGTACTGCGACTGCTTGATCCGTCCGCGGCCGTGCTCGCCAGGCGGATACGAGCGTCGCTCGATCGCGCACTTCTCCGTCAGGCAGCGCTCCCCTTTCAGGAAGAGCTTCATGCCCTCGCGGCGGCACAGCTTGCAGCTAGGTCCGGTGTATCTCGCCACTAGTTCCTCTTGCGCTTCTTGGGGCGAACGCCGTTGTGAGCCTGTGGCGTCACGTCACGGACACCGAGGATCTCGAGACCCGCCGCCTGCAACGAGCGGATGGCCGTCTCGCGACCCGAGCCGGGGCCGTTGACGAAGACCTCGACCTTCTGTAGGCCGTGCTCCATTCCCTTGCGGGCCGCGGCGTCGGCCGTCACCTGGGCGGCGAACGGCGTCGACTTGCGCGAGCCCTTGAAGCCGGCCGAGCCGGCGGACTCCCACACGATGACGTTGCCTTCCTTGTCGGTGAGCGCGACGATCGTGTTGTTGAACGACGACTTGATGTGCGCCTGGCCGATGGCGATGTTCTTCTTGACGCGCCGGCGGCCGCGCCCCTTCGCTGCCTTGCGTGGGGGTGCCACTACGTCGCCTTCTTCTTGCGGCCAACGGACTTGGCCGGGCCCTTCCGCGTTCGTGCGTTCGTCTTCGTGCGCTGCCCGTTGACGGGCAGCCCGCGCCTGTGGCGGATGCCGCGGTAGGCGCCGATCTCCTGGAGGCGCTTCACCGACTGCGACCGTTCACGTCGCAGGTCACCCTCCACCTGGAGGCTCGCGTCGATGTGCCGCTGAAGCTTCGTCGTCTCCTCGTCGGTGAGGTCCTTGACCTTCGTCTCCGACGACAGGCCGAGGTCTTCGCAGACCTTGCGTGCTGTAGCCGGGCCGATGCCGTAGATGTACGTCAGCCCCACTTCGAGGCGTTTCTGATTCGGGAGGTTGACCCCGGCGATACGAGCCATACGGTTCTCCTAACCCTGCCGCTGCTTGTGACGAGGGTTCGTGCAGATGACGAGCACGCGACCATGCCGCTTGATCACGCGGCAGCGCTCGCACATCGGCTTTACGGACGGTCGGACTTTCATCTCACTCCAGTGACAGACAAAGACACGGCGCAGCACGGCTGCGCCGCAGGTAGGGGCCTATCGTAGCAAAACCCGTGTAGCCGTCAGCACTTTCGGGCCTTCGACGGTGATCGCGACCGTGTGCTCGAAATGCGCGGCGAGAGACCCGTCGCGGGTCGAAATCGACCACCGGTCGTCGTGGACGCGGATGTCCGGGCCGCCGACCGTGATCATCGGCTCGATGGCGAGGGTCATACCCTCGGCGAGCACCGGCCCGCGCCCCGGCTCGCCGAAGTTGAGGATCTGCGGATCCTCGTGCATCGAGCGGCCGATGCCGTGCCCGGAGAGCTCGCGCACCACCGAAAACCCGGCTCCTTCGGCCACTTGCTGCACGGCATGCGACACGTCGGAGAGGCGATTGCCCTCCTGGCACTGCTCGATGGCGGCATCGAGCGCCGCCTTGCTTACCTCGAGCAGCCGCTCGGTCTCTTCGGGGACCTCGCCCACTCCGAATGTGAAAGCCGAGTCGGCCACGAATCCCTGAAGCGTGACGCCGACGTCAGCCGAGAGGATGTCGCCTTCCTCGAGCGTGTACTCGCCCGGGATACCGTGGACGATCATGTCGTTCGGCGAGAGGCATGTGGCAGCCGGGTAGCCGCGGTAGCCCTTGAACGTCGGCTCGCCGCCCTGGGAGAGGATGAATTCCTCGGCGAGGGCGTCTAGCTCGGCGGTAGTGACTCCGGCCCGGACGTTTTCGCCCAGCAACGCAAGCGTGGCCGCGACGACCTCGCCGGCGGCCGCCATGAGCTCGACCTCGGCGAGAGATTTCCTGATGATCACCGCGGTGCGCCTCCAGGCGGCGCCCATCGCAGGGGGAACCTCCCGGTTCCCCCCGGGACCCCCTTCCCCCGGTCCGCTTCGCGGACGGGCGCTGTGCGCCTACGGATGATCACGCCGGCTCTCCCGCACGGGACGCCACGCGCTCGAGGGTTTCGACGATCTCCGTCCAGACTTCGTCGCGGGAACGGTCGCCGTGGATGCCGACGACGATGCCGCGTGGGAGGTAATAGCTGATCAGCGGGGCCGTCTCGCGGTGGAAGATCTGGAGACGCTTGGCGATCACCTCGGGGCTGTCGTCCGTCCGCCCTTCTTCCTGGGCTCGACCGACGAGGCGCTCCATGCACATGTCGTCAGGTACTTGGAGCTCCAGCACGAGATCGAGCGGCCGGCCGAGCTCGTCGAGTACCTCGTCCAGCGCCTCCGCCTGAGCGGCGTTGCGCGGAAATCCGTCGAGCACGAAGCCGTCCCGCGCGTCGTCTTCGGAGAGCCGTTCTCGGATCAGCCGGATCGTGAGCTCGTCCGGGACGAGCGCGCCGGAGGCGAGGATGGGCTCGACTTCCTTGCCGAGCGGCGTCCCCGCAGCGATCGCCGAGCGAAACATGTCGCCCGTGGCGATGTGCGGAATGGCGTACTCGGAGGCGATTCGCGCAGCCTGCGTGCCCTTGCCGGATCCCTGGGGCCCCAGGATGAGAACGTTCAGCGACAACGCGCTACTTCAGGAAGCCTTCGTAGCTGCGCATCATCATCTGCGACTCCATCTGGCGCATCGTGTCGAGCGCGACACCGACCATGATCAGCAGCGACGTGCCGCCCAGGAAGTTCTGGGTCGACGACGAGAAGTCGAAGAACTGGATGAGGAACGTCGGGATGACGGCCACGAGCGCGAGGTAGATCGAGCCAGGCAGGGTGAGCCGCGTCAGCACTCGGTCGAGGTACTGCGCCGTCGGTGGCCCCGGCCGGATGCCGGGGATGTACCCACCGTGCTTGCGCAGGTTGTCGGCCTGGTCGATCGGGTTGAACTGGACCGCCGTGTAGAAGTACGTGAAGATGATGATCAGGAACGCCTCGAGCATCAGGAAGCCGAAGTCGGTTGGACTGAACCAGTCGTTGATGAAGTCCTGCGTCTGAGGGAAGAACTGCGCAATCGTCGGTGGGAAAGCCAGCACTGCCGCCGCGAAGATGATCGGGATGACGCCCGCCATGTTCACGCGCAGCGGCATATAGGTCGAGCCGCCCGACGTGACGCGCCGTCCGACGACGCGCCGCGCGTACTGCACGGGAATCTTGCGCTGGCCCTCCTGGATGAACACGACGGCCACGGTGACCGCGAGGAAGACGATCGGGAAGAAGAGCTTCGTCGTGGGTCCGCCGTCGACCCACGCGCGAATGGTCGTCGGGGCGTCCGCGATGATCGAGGCGAAGATGATGATCGAGATGCCGTTGCCGATGCCGCGCTTCGTGATCAGCTCGCCCATCCACATCAGGAGCGCCGTCCCCGCGGTAAGCGTGACGACGATGATCACGACCCGGCCCGAGCTCGCCTCGAGCGCGTTCTGACGCTTGAAGAGATACGCGTAGCCGAGCGCCTGGAACGCTGCCAGCACGATCGTGAGGTAGCGCGTGTACTGGTTGATCTTCGCGTAGCCCGCCTCGCCCTCTTTCTGTAGCCGCTCGAGCGAAGGGACGACGACCGTCATCAGCTGGAGGATGATCGACGCCGTGACGTACGGCATGATTCCGAGCGCGAACAACGAGAACTGCGACAGCGCGCCACCGGAAAAGAGGTTGAGCAGGCCGAGCACGGTGCCGCCCTGGCTCTCGAAATAGCTCTTGATCTGCTCCGAGTCGACGCCCGGCGCCGGCACCCACGAGCCGAGCCGGTACAGCGCGATGATCATCGCCGTGAACAGCAAGCGCCGGCGCAGCTCCGGGACGCGCCATGCGTTCGTCAACCAGGACAGCACGGCCGGCTATTCCTCGTCGGAGTCGGGCTCGGCGTCAGGCTCCGCCTCTGCGGCGGCCTCGTCCGAATCCTCGACGGCCTGCGTCTCGGCCTGGGCCTCGACGGTCCTGGACGCCTTCTTGTGCCGCTTCCGCTTGCGCTCCTTCGGCTCGCGCAGGAGCACGATGCTGCCGCCGGCTGCTTCGATCTTCTCGCGCGCCGTCTGGGACAGGCCGTGGGCGGAAACGGTGAGCTTCTTCGTCAGCTCGCCCTGGCCGAGGATCTTCACGTCGATCCGCGTCGTGCGAATCAGGCCCTTGGCCTTCAGCAGCTCGGGCGTGACTTCGGCTCCGGCATCGAACACGCGCTCCAGGTCGCGGACGTTGACGCCCTGGGAATGGGTCCGGAACGGCCCGACCGGCATCGCGTCCTTCGATGTCGAGCCCCGTTGCTTGCCGAGCCGCATGTAGAGCGGCATCTGCCCGCCTTCGAACCCGGCCCGCATCTTGTGGGAGCCCGATCGTGACTTCTGGCCCTTGATGCCGCGGCCTGAGTAGCGCCCCTTCGAGCCCGTGCCGCGACCGACGCGCTTGCGCGCGACGCGCTTCTGGGCCGGCTTGAGGCTGGAGAGATTGAGCTCGGAAGGCACGGTCAGGACTCCTCCACCTTGACGAGGTGTCGGACCTTCCTCAGCATACCGGCGAGCTCCGGGCTCTCCGGACGTTCAACCGTGCGGCCGATCTTGCCCAGGCCGAGCGCGCGCAGCGTGCCGCGGTGCTTGGCCGACTGGCCGATCTGGCTGCGGACCTGCGTGATCTTCAGCGTCGTCACGCCGGCGTCTCCTCGGCGACCTCGGCTTCGGCGACGGGCGCCTCAGGGGCCGGCTCCTCAGTCTTCTTCTTCTTGGGCACCGGCAGCACCTGCGCCACGGTCAGGCCGCGTGCGGCCGCTACGTCCTCCGGTGTGCGTAGACGCTGGAGGCCGTTGACCGTCGCCTTGAGCATGTTGATCGGGTTCGTCGTTCCCAGGCTTTTCGCGAGGATGTCCCGCACGCCCCCCAGTTCCAGCACTGCGCGGACGCCGCCGCCGGCGATCACGCCTGTTCCTTCGCTCGCAGGGCGAAGCATGACGCGCGCAGCGCCGAACTCGCCGACGATCTCGTGCGTGATCGTCGTGCCCTTCCGAGGCACCACGAACATGTTCTTCTTGGCGTCCTCGACGGCCTTCGAGATGGCGAGCGGAACCTCGCGCGCCTTCCCGTAGCCGAGGCCGACCTTGTCCACTTCGTCGCCGATGACGACGAGCGCCGTGAAGGAGAAGCGCCGGCCGCCCTTGACGACCTTCGCCACACGGTTGATCTCGACGACGCGCTCCTTGAGCTCGCGCGTTTCCTGAAACCCTCCAATGCTCAAAACGTAAGGCCTCCTTCGCGTGCGCCCTCTGCGAGCGCCTTCACGCGTCCGTGGTACAGGTAGCCGGCACGGTCGAACACGCACGCCTCGATGTCGGCTTGCTTGGCGGCCGCGGCCAGCCGCTTGCCGACCTCGTTTGCCTGCTCGGTCTTGGTGCCCTTGAAGCTCTTGGGCAGGCTCTTCCACGATGCCGAGGCGAGTGTCTTGCCCTCGAGGTCGTCGACGAGCTGCGCGTAGATACCGACATTCGAGCGGAAGACGGCGAGGCGCGGCCGCTCGGCCGTCCCCGACACCTTGCCGCGCACGCGTCGCCGGCGGCGCGCTCTGGCATCTCTCGTCGTGAGCCGCGTCATGCGCGCTTGCCGACCTTGCGGCGCACGTACTCGCCCTCGTAGCGGATGCCCTTGCCCTTGTAGGGCTCAGGCGGGCGGACCTTGCGGACCTCGGCTGCCGTCTGGCCGACGAGTTGCTTGTCGATGCCGGACACGATCACCTCGGTCGGCTGCGGCACCTCGAAGGAGATGCCGGGTCGCGGCGAGACGATGACGGGATGCGAGAAGCCGACGCTCAGCTCGAGGTCTGTGCCGCGGAGCCCGGCTCGGTAGCCGACGCCCTGGATCTCCAGCTTCTTCTGAAAACCCTTCGTCACGCCCTCGACCATGTTGGCGACGAGCGTGCGCGTCAGCCCATGCAGCGCGCGGTCCTCCCCCCGGTCGGTGGGGCGCGTGACGACGAGGCTCTCGTCCTCCTTCGTCACGGTGATGCGCACCGGCAGCTGCTGGTCCAGCTCACCCAGCGGACCGTTGACCTGGATGCGGCCGGGCGAGACGGCGACGTTGACGCCGGCTGGCAGGTCGATTGGTTGTCGTCCGATTCGGCTCATGGCAGTCTCGTCACCAGACGAAGCAGATGACCTCGCCGCCGATGCCCTTCTGCTCGGCCGTGCGGCTCGTCATGACGCCGCTGGAGGTGGACAGGATGGCGGTGCCCATGCCGCCGAGCACACGCGGCAGCCGGTCCTTGCGCGCGTATATGCGGCGACCCGGCTTCGAGATCCGCTTCAGGTCGGTGATGATGCGCTCGCGGTTACGCCCGTACTTCAGCTCGATGACGAGCTTGTTGAAGCTCTCGCCGTCCTCGATCCGGTAGTCGCGAACGTAGCCCTCCTCCTTCAGCAGGCGGGCGATCTCGACCTTGGCGCGCGAGGTCGGCATCTCCACGGTGTCGTGGAGCGCCTTGTTCGCGTTCCGGATCCTGGCCAGCATGTCGGCGATGGGATCAGTGAGCATGTGTCTCTCCTACCAGGAAGCTTTCGTCATGCCGGGAATCACGCCCTGATGCGCGAGCTCGCGCAGGCAGATCCGGCAGAGGCCGAACTTCCGGTAAACGGCGCGCGGGCGGCCGCAGCGGTTGCAACGGCGGTGCGCCTGCGTTGGGTGCTTGGGCGTACGAGCCGCCTTCGCAATCATCGACTTCTTGGCCACTAGGATTCTTCTCCTTCTCGTGCGAACGGAAGACCGAGGCCGGCGAGGAGCGCTCGCGCCTCGTCGTCGGTCTTCGCGCTGGTCGTGATCGTTACGTCGAGACCGCGGATCTGCGCGACGTCGTCGTAGTCGATCTCGGGAAAGATGATCTGCTCGCGCAGGCCGATGGAGTAGTTCCCACGGCCGTCGAACGAGCGCGGGCTGAGCCCGCGGAAGTCGCGGATGCGCGGTAGAGCGATGGAAACCAGCCGGTCGAGGAACTCGTACATCCGCGCGCCGCGGAGCGTCACCTTCGTCCCGATGGGCATGCCCGTGCGGATCTTGAAGCCGGCGATCGAGGTGCGGGCACGCCGCAGCTGCGCGCGCTGTCCCGCGATCTGCGTCAGCTCGTCCATCGCCGCGTCGAGCAGCTTGGCCTCGGTCTTCGCCTCGCCGACGCCCATGTTGAGCGTGATCTTCTCCACGCGCGGCACCTGCATGACCGTGCGGACGCCCAGCTCGTCCTTGAGCTGTCCGCGAAGGTCCTGCTCGTAGAGCACCTTGAGACGCGGTGCGTAGCCGTTCTTCTCGCTCACTTGTGCTCGCCTTCGTCGATCTCCTGGCCGCAGTCGGACCGGCGGCAGACGCGCAGCTTCACCTGCTTGCCCTTGATCTCCTTGAACGTCATCCCCACGCGGGTAGGCCGGTTGCAGGTCGGGCAGACGACCATGACGTTCGACGCGGGAATCGGCGCGGGCTTGTCGATCACGCCGCCCGGCTGGATCGTCGTGCCGCCCATGCGGTTGGCGTCCTTGATCGGCCGCGGCTTCGTGTGCCGCTTGACGATGTTGAGGTTTTCGACGATCACGCGGCCCTCGGAGGGGCGCGCCTCGAGCACGCGCCCTTGCTTGCCGCGGTCCTTGCCGGCGATCACGTGCACCGTGTCGCCCTTCTTGACTCGCATGGTCGTGGCCATGGCTAGAGCACCTCCGGCGCGAGAGAGACGATCTTCATGAAATTCCGTTCCCGCAGCTCGCGCGCCACCGGCCCGAAGATGCGCGTGCCACGAGGGTTCTGGGCGGTGTCGATGATGACGGCGGCGTTCTCGTCGAACGAGATCGTCGTGCCGTCGTCTCGGCCCTGCGGCTTGCGCGTGCGGACGACAACCGCGCGCACGACCTCGCCCTTCTTCACCTGGCCCTGCGGCGTGGCCGTCTTCACGGTGCCGACGATGATGTCGCCGACCCGCGCGTAGCGGCGATGGGAGCCGCCGAGCACGCGGATGCACAGGAGCTCGCGCGCACCCGTGTTGTCGGCCACTCGGACTCGTGATTCCTGCTGGATCACTTCGCCGCTTCCACGACTTCTGCCAGGCGCCAGCGCTTGGTCTTCGAGAGCGGACGCGTCTCGACGATGCGAACGACGTCGCCGACGTTCGCCTCGTTCTGCTCGTCGTGCGCGTGGAACTTCGTCGAGCGGCGGATGATCTTCTTGTAGCGGCGATGCGCCTTCAGCGTCTCCACGCGGACGACGATCGTCTTGTCCATCGCGCTCGAGACGACCACGCCACGGCGCTCCTGCCGCTGGCCGCGCTCGTGCTCTGGCTTGGGCTGGCGGGTGAGCGGCTTGCGGCCTTCGCTGGCCCGCACGGGCTTCGGGCGCTGCCGGCGCTCGGAGCGCGGGCGGAGCTTCCGCTTCCTCTTGACGGCCGGCGCAGGTGCCTCCTCCGCCTCGGCAAGGGCTTCCTCGACTGCAGCCTCGGCAGCCGGCTCCTCGGCCTCTGCTACTGGCGCTTCGGCTTCGGCTTCGGCGGCGGCGGGCTCCTCGGCAGGCGCCTCTTCTTCCTCGACTGCAGGCTCAGCGGGCTCCTCGGCGGGCGCCTCTTCCTCGGCGGGCGGCTCCTCGGAGGCAGGCTCCTCGTACGTCTCCACCTCGGCCACCTGCTCCTCAGGCGCCTCTGCCTCGGCCACCTGCTCCTCGGGCGTCTCTGCCTCGGCCACGGGCTCTTCCGCGGTCTCGTCGACCGCGTCTTCGGTTGTCTCGTTCTTCTCTTCGTCAGCCATGTCTACGTTCTCTCCAACTGGGTCTCTCGCTCGCGCTGGACCGTGAGAATCCGCGCGATCTCCCGCTTCGCCAGCCGCAACCGGGCGCTGTTGTCGAGCGCGCCGGTCGCCGCCTGAAAGCGGAGGTTGAACAGCTCCTGCCGCGTGTCCGCGAGCTTTTGCTGCAGGTCGTCGTCGGTCAGGTCGCGAATGTCCCTGGCCCTCATCTCACGTTCTCCTTACTCAAAGAGGTCACCTTCCCGCTTGACGATCCTCGTTCGGACGGACAGCTTGTTCCCGGCGAGGCGCAACGCCTCGCGGCCGAGATCCTCGGGTACTCCGGCGAGCTCGAACATCACGCGGCCCGGCTTGACAACCGCCACCCAGCCCTCCGGGGAGCCCTTGCCCGAGCCCATGCGGGTCTCGGCCGGCTTCTTCGTGAACGGCTTGTCCGGGAAGACGTTGATCCACACCTTGCCGCCACGCTTGATCTTTCGCGTCATGGCAATTCGGGCGGCTTCGATCTCGCGGTTCGTTACCCAGCCGGCGTCTAGCGACTTGAGGCCGTAGTCGCCGTACTGGACCGTGAGCTGCCCCTTGGAGGTGCCCCGACGGCGTCCGCGGTGTTGCTTGCGGAACTTCGTCTTGCGCGGCATCAGCATTACTCGGACGCCTCCTCGGTCTTCTCTGCGCTCTCGGGCGCCTCGGCGGGAGCCTCTTCGACGACTGCATCGGAGGTCGGCTCGGCCTCAGCGGTCGGCTCGGTGGTCTCCTCGACAGCATCGGTGGAAGCCTCCGGCTCTTCGCGGCGCTTCCGTCCACGACCACGCTCGGGCCGGCGCCTGCGCACCGGGCCGAGGCCTTCGCGGTCCGGGCCGCGGCGGCCTTCACGCTGCCCTAGTCCCGCTGGAGGCGTCCCGCGGCGGCGAGCCTGATCCTGCTCGGAGAGCCGTACCTCGCGGTCGCCGGTGGCGCCCTCGTAGCCCTCGGGCATGATCTCGCCCTTGTTGATCCAGACCTTCACGCCGATGCGGCCGAAGGTCGTCTTCGCCTCGGCGAACCCGTAGTCGATGTCGGCGCGCAGCGTGTGCAGCGGCACGCGTCCCTCCGAGTACTTCTCGGAGCGGGACATCTCGGTGCCGCCGAGCCTGCCACCGCACTGCACCTTGACGCCGTGAGCGCCGGAGCGCATGGCCGAGGCCAGGGAGCGCTTCATCGCGCGCCGGAAGCTGACGCGGTTCTCGAGCTGCTCGGCGATCGACTGAGCGACGAGCTTGGCGTCGAGCTCTGGTCGCTTGATCTCGTTGATGTTGATCTGAACGTTCTTCTGCGTCATGCCGTGGATCTCGCGCCTGAGCGCGTCGACCTCGACGCCGGACTTGCCGATGACGATGCCCGGCCGCGCGGTGTAGACGTCGATGATCACGCGCTGCTTGTCCTTACGGATCAGGATGTCGGACAGGCCCGCGTGGGAGAGCTTTCCGTAGATGTGCTCGCGGATCTTCACGTCCTCGAGCAGCGCGCCGGCGAACTCCTTGTTCGACGTGTACCAGTTCGACTTCCAGTCGTGGATGATGCCGACCCTGAGGCCGCCGGGGTGGACTTTCTGGCCCATTAGCTGTCGGCCTCCTCGTTCTTCTCGGTCTGCTCTGTCTTCTTGCGTCGGCTGGTGGTCGGCTTCGCAGCCGTTGTCTTTGCAGCCTTGGGCTTCGCCGCCCGCGGCTTGCGTGCCGGCTTCTCTGCCGCCGTCTCAGCTTCCGCCGGCGTGGCCTGCGGCCGGGCCGGCTTTGTCGCGACGTCGAGCGGCGCGAGCTTCACGGTGATGTGGCAGGTGTGCTTGCGAATCCGGGCTGCGCGACCACGTGCCCGTGCGCGCCAGCGCTTGAGGGTCGGCCCCTCGTCGACGTAGGCTGCGCTCACGTAGAGGTCATCGCCAACGAGGCCATGGTTGGCCTCCGCGTTGGCGATCGCCGAGCGCAGGACCTTCTCCACATCGCGCGCGGCAGCTCTCGTGGTGAACGCGAGCACCGTGCGCGCCTCGGGCACGCTGCGGCCGCGGATGTGCTCCACGACGAGGCGCGCCTTCCGGGGCGACGTGCGCACCCACTTCGCCTGGGCGCGGACTTCCGAGGTCGCTGTTTCAGCCATCAGACTCGCTTCGCCACCCTTGCCTGGCGATCGCCGGCGTGGCCGCGGAACGTCCGCGTCGGGGCGAACTCGCCGAGCTTGTGCCCGACCATCTGCTCCGAGATGAAGACCGGCACGTGCTTGCGGCCGTCGTGGACCGCGATCGTGTGCCCGACCATCTCGGGGAAGATCGTCGACGAGCGCGACCAAGTACGGATCATCTGCTTCGACCCCGACGTGTTCATCGCCTCGATCCGGCCCATCAGCCGCTCTTCCACGAACGGCCCCTTCTTTGTCGATCGACCCATGTCTTACCTCTTGTCCTTGCCGCGGCGCCTGCCGCGAACGATCAGCTTGTCTGACTCCTTGTGCTTCGAGCGCGTGCGCTTGCCGAGCGTCGGCACGCCCCACGGCGTGACCGGGTGCCGCCCGCCCTTCGACTTGCCCTCGCCACCGCCATGCGGGTGGTCGACGGGGTTCATCGCCGAGCCGCGAACCGTCGGTCGACGGCCGCTCCAACGTGCGCGTCCCGCCTTGCCGCCCGTGACGTTCGAGTGGTCGGGGTTTCCGACCTGCCCGACCGTCGCGCGGCAGGTTAGCAGCACGCGCCTGAGCTCCCCGGAGGGAAGGCGCAGCACCGCATACGGCTCGTCCTTCGCGACGAGCTGGATGGACGAGCCCGCGCTACGCGCCATCTGACCGCCACGGCCGGGCTTGAGCTCCACGTTGTGGATGAGCGTGCCCGTCGGGATGCGTTGCAGCGGCAGCGCGTTGCCAGGCTTGATGTCGGCGTCCGGACCGGATTCGACCGTCGAGCCCACGCGCAGGCCGGCGGGCGCAAGGATGTACGCCTTCGCGCCGTCGGCGTAGTGGAGCAACGCGATCCTCGCCGAGCGATTCGGGTCGTACTCGACGGCGGCCACCTTCGCCGGAACGCCGTCCTTGAGCCGCTTGAAGTCGATGACGCGGAAGCGGCGCTTGTGGCCGCCGCCGCGGTGACGCGTCGTGATGCGGCCATGGACGTTGCGCCCGCCCTTCTTCGTCACCGGCTCGGTGAGGCTCTTCTCGGGCTTCGACTTCGTGACCTCCTCGAACGTCGAGACGGTCATCCAGCGGCGGCCCGGGCTCGTCGGCTTGAACTTACGTACGGGCATGGCTAGACCTGTGCTCCTTCGAAGATCGGGATCGACTCGCCTTCGCGGACCTGCACGATCGCCTTCTTCCAGCCGGGCCTCGTGCCACGTTGCATGTTGCGGCGCTTCGGCTTGGGCTGGACCTTGATGATGTTCACTGCCGTGACGTGGACCTCGAAGAGCTGCTCGACGGCCTGACGGATCTGCGTCTTGTGCGCGTCGCCGTGCACGCGGAACGTGTACTTGCGGTCGCCGATGAGGCTGTAGCTCTTCTCCGAAACGATCGGAGCGAGCAGGACTTCGTTGGGATGGAGGCTCACGTCGTCGCCTTCCCAGCGCGCGCCTCGACCACCGGCAGCGCCTTTTCCGAGACGAGCAGCGTGCGCGCCCAGACGATCGCCGAGACCTCCAGGTCTTCCGGCGCGCTGATGGCTACGCGGGAGAGGTTGCGGAACGACTTGACTGCCGCCTGCTCGTCGTCGGTGAGCACGATCACGACCGGCAACTCCTTGCCGAACGTCTCCAGGAAGCTCGCGGCTGCCTTCGTGGACGGAGCGTCGAACGCCTCGCCGTCGAATACTGCGAGCGTCCCCTCGTCGACGTGCGCCGACAGCGCGATGCGCATTGCAGCGCGGCGCTCCTTGCGGTTCACCTTGAAGGAGAAGTCGCGCATCATCGGCGGGAAGGCGACGCCGCCGCCCACCCACTGCGGAGCGCGGGTCGTGCCCTGGCGCGCGCGGCCGGTGCCCTTCTGACGCCACGGCTTCGCGCGTCCGCCGGCCACGAGACCTCGGCTCTTCGCTCCGCGCGTGCCTGCGCGTGCAGCGGCCATCTCGGCGCGCACTGCCTCGTGCACGAGGTGAGGACGTACCTCCGCACCGAAGATCGCGGCGTCGAGCGACACCTGCTTCGCCGCCTTGCCGGCGGCGTCGAGCAGCGGCGCCGTCAGGCCCTTCGGAGCCTTACTGGTGGCGGTGGTGGCGGGTATGAGCCTTCTCCTCCCTGATCTCGACGATGCCGTTCCTCGGCCCGGGAACCGCCCCTTTGACGAGCAGCAGGTTCTGCTCCGGATCCACTTCGTGGATGACGAGGCCGATCTGCGTGCGCCGCTTGGCGCCCATCTGGCCCGCCATGCGCATGCCCTTGAACACACGCGAGGGTGTGGCCGATGCGCCGACCGAGCCTCGCTTCCGAATGTTGTGCGAGCCGTGCGTCTTGGGGCCGCGGCTGAAGTTGTGGCGCTTGATCGTCCCGGCGAAGCCCTTGCCGATGGAGATGCCGGAGACCTTCACGGCTTCTCCCGGCTCGAAGGCCTCGACGGTGACCGTCTCGCCGACCGTCAGCTCCGACTGCCCGCGGAACTCCACGAGCCGCCGGTGCGCACCCACGCCCGCCTTCTGCAGGTGGCCGAGCTCGCCCTTCGAGATCTTGCGTTCGACGACCTCGTCGAAGGCGACCTGCACGGCGTCGTAGCCGTCCGTCTCCGTCGTCTTCACCTGCACGACGGGGCACGGCCCGGCCTCGATCACGGTGACGGGCGTCATCACTCCGGTCTCCGTGTCGAAGACCTGGGTCATACCGAGCTTTCTGCCGATGATGCCTTTCATGTCGCTAGAGCTTGATCTCGATGTCGACGCCGGCCGGCAGGTCGAGCCGCATCAGCGAGTCGACCGTCTTCGGCGTGGGGCTGTGGATGTCGATGAGGCGCTTGTGCGTGCGCACCTCGAACTGCTCCCGCGAGTCCTTGTCCTTGAACGGGCTGCGGATCACGGTGTAGACGTTGCGCTCGGTGGGCAGGGGAACGGGGCCGGTGATGGTGGCACCGGTGCGCTCCGCGTTGTCGACGATGTCGCGCGCGGCGCGGTCGACCTGGTTGTGGTCGTAGCCGCGCAGCCTGATGCGGATCTTCTGCTGTGCCATTGGCGGTCCTGTCCCTGCCCTTCCTCGCGCGTTCCTAGTTGATGATCTCGGTGACGACGCCGGCCCCGACCGTGCGCCCGCCCTCGCGGACGGCAAAGCGGAGCCCCTGGTCCATGGCGATCGGCTGGATCAGCTCGACCTCCATGTTCGTGTTGTCGCCCGGCATCACCATCTCCTGGCCCTCGGGCAGCTTGATGGAGCCGGTGACGTCCGTCGTACGGAAGTAGAACTGCGGCCGGTAGCCGTCGAAGAACGGCGTGTGGCGGCCACCTTCGTCCTTCGAGAGGACGTAGACCTCTGCCTTGAAGTGCGTGTGGGGCGTGATCGAACCGGGCTTCGCGAGCACCTGTCCGCGCTCCACCTCCTCGCGCTTCGTGCCGCGGAGCAGCACGCCGGCGTTGTCGCCTGCCTGCGCGAAGTCGAGCGTCTTGTTGAACATCTCGAGGCCGGTGACGACGGTCTTGGTGATCTCGGGGTGGATGCCGACCATCTCGACCTCGTCACCCGAGTTGCACTGGCCCTGCTCGATACGGCCGGTCACGACCGTGCCGCGGCCCGTGATCGTGAAGACGTCCTCGATCGGCATGAGGAACGGCTTCTCCGTGTCACGCTGCGGCTCGGGGATGTACTCGTCGAGCGCGGACGTGAGCTCGAGAATCTTCCCGACCCACTCCTCGTCGCCCTCGAGCGCCTTCAGAGCCGAGACCTGGACGACGGGGATGTCGTCGCCGGGGAACTCGTACTTCGAGAGCAGCTCGCGGACTTCCATCTCGACGAGCTCGAGCAGCTCCGGGTCGTCCACCATGTCGGCCTTGTTCAGGGCGACGACGATGTACGGGACGTTGACCTGGCGCGCGAGCAACACGTGCTCGCGGGTCTGCGGCATGGGCCCGTCGGCCGCCGAGACGACGAGAATCGCGCCGTCCATCTGGGCGGCGCCCGTGATCATGTTCTTGATGTAGTCGGCGTGCCCCGGGCAGTCGACGTGGGCGTAGTGCCGGTTCTCCGTCTCGTACTCGACGTGCGACGTGTTGATGGTGATGCCGCGCTGGCGCTCTTCCGGCGCCTTGTCGATGGAGTCGAAGTCGCGGTACTCGGTGTTCTGGCCCTTGTCGGCGAGCACCTTCGTGATCGCCGCCGTGAGCGTGGTCTTGCCGTGGTCGATGTGACCGATGGTGCCGACATTGACGTGCGGCTTCGTGCGCTCGAACTTCTGCTTGGACATTCCCTTCCTCCGGTTTCTTCTCGACTAGCTCTGAGCGTCGACGATCTCGCTCGCGATCGACTGAGGGACTTCCTCGTAGCGATCGAATTGCATGGTGAACGTGGCTCGCCCCTGCGTCGTCGAGCGCAGGTCCGTGGCGTAGCCGAACATTGTGGCCAGCGGCACCCTGGCGGTGATCACCTGGGCGTTTCCGCGTGGCTCGAGGCCTTCGACGTGGCCCCGGCGCGAGTTGAGGTCCCCCATGACGTCGCCGAGGTACTCCTCCGGCGTGACGACCTCGACGGCCATCACCGGCTCGAGCAGCTTCGGCTTCGCACGCTGCATGGCGGACTTGAAAGCCATCGAGCCCGCCACCTTGAAGGCCATCTCGCTCGAGTCGACGTCGTGGTACGAGCCGTCCTTGAGGACGATGCGGATGTCGACGACGGGATAGCCGGCGAGGATCCCCGACTCCATCGCCTCCTGGATGCCGAGGTCGACCGCCGGGATGTACTCGCGCGGGATCTTGCCGCCGACGATCTTGTCGATGAACTCGTAGCCGTCCCCCGGCTCTGCGGGCTCGAGGTCGATGACGACGTGCCCGTACTGGCCGCGGCCGCCGGTCTGACGGACGAAGCGGCCCACGATCTTCTCCGCGGCCACGCCTGCCGTCTCGCGGTAGGCAACCTGCGGGCGGCCGACGTTCGCGTCAACCGAGAACTCGCGCAGCAGCCGGTCGACGATGATCTCCAGGTGCAGCTCGCCCATCCCTGCGATGAGCGTCTGCCCCGTCTCCTCGTCGCTGCGTACGCGGAAGGTCGGATCCTCCTCGGCCAGCCGCTGGAGCGCCGTTGCGAGCTTGTCCTGGTCGGCCTTCGTCTTGGGCTCGATGGCCACCGAGATGACCGGGTCGGGGAAGGTCATCGACTCGAGGAGGATGGGCGCCGTGTCGACGGCGAGCGTCTCGCCCGTCGTCGTCTGCTTCAGGCCGACCAGCGCCGCGATCTCGCCGGCGCCGATCTCGTCCCGCTCCTCACGGTGATTTGCGTGCATCTGGAGGATGCGGCCGACGCGCTCCGTCTTGCCGGTGGTCGTGTTCAGCACCTTGTCGCCCTGGGTGATGCGACCCGAGTAGACGCGGACGTACGTCAGCTTGCCCACGTAGGGATCGGTCATGACCTTGAAGGCGAGTGCGGCAAACGGCTCGTCGACGGCCGGGCGGCGTGAGAGGTCGTGCTCCGTACGCGGGTCGACGCCGTGCACGGGCGGGACGTCGAGCGGGCTCGGGAGATAGTCGACGACCCCGTCGAGCAGAGGCTGGATGCCCTTGTTCTTGAAGGCGGAGCCAAGGAGGACGGGAACGACCGACAGGTCGAGCGTGGCGGCGCGGAGTGCGCGGCGCAGCATCTCGGGCGTCACAGCGCCCTCGTCCTCGAGATAGGTCTCCATGAGCTCGTCGTCGTGGTCGGCCACGGCGTCGATCAGCTGATGGTGGTACTCGGCTGCCTGCTCGGCGAGCTCGGCCGGGACCTCGACCACTTCGGTCTCCATCCCGAGCGAGTCCGTCCATACGAGCGCGGTCATCTCGATCAGGTCGATGACGCCACGGAAGTGCTCTTCCTGGCCAATCGGCAGCTGCACCGGGACGGGCCGGGCGCCGAGCCGGTCGACCATCGACTGGACGGATGCGAAGAAGTCAGCGCCGACGCGGTCCATCTTGTTCATGAAGGCGATCCGCGGCACGCCGTAGCGGTCGGCCTGGCGCCAGACGGTCTCGGACTGCGGCTCGACACCGGCCACGGCGTCGAAGACGGCCACGGCGCCGTCGAGCACGCGCAGCGAGCGCTCGACCTCGACCGTAAAGTCCACGTGCCCGGGCGTATCGATAATGTTCACCCGGAAGTCGCGCCAGAATGCCGTGGTCGCGGCCGACGTGATGGTGATCCCGCGCTCCTGCTCCTGCACCATCCAGTCCATGACCGCGGCGCCCTCGTGGACTTCGCCCATCTTGTACGTGCGGCCCGTGTAGTAGAGGATGCGCTCCGTCGTCGTGGTCTTGCCCGCGTCGATGTGGGCCATGATCCCGATGTTGCGCACGTGGTCGAGCGCGATGGCTCCCTTCGTTATCTCCATCGAACTCACCGCTACCACCTGTAGTGCGCGAAGGCCTTGTTGGCCTGCGCCATCCGGTAGAGGTCGTCCTTCTTCTTGTAGGCGCCGCCCTGCTGCTCGAGTGCCTCGATGATCTCCGCAGCGAGCTTCTCCTCCATCTGCTTCTCGCGTCGTTCGCGTGCGAACGTGACGAGCCAGCGCACGGCGAGCGTGCGCGCGCGGCGCTGAGGCACCTCGACGGGAACCTGATAGTTCGAACCGCCGACCCGGCGCGAGCGCACCTCGAGCACGGGCGTCACGGTCTTCACAGCCTGCTCCAGCACTTCCACCGGAGGCCGGCCGGTCCGTTCGCCGACGCGCTCGAGCGCCTTGTAGACGACGCGCTCGGCAGTCGCCTTCTTGCCATCGAGCATCACGCAGTTCACGATCTGCGTGACGAGCTGCGACCCGTAGACCGGGTCGGCGTCAAGCGTTCGGGGCTGAATGTCTGCTCGTCTGGGCATAGCGGGTGGGTCAGGCCTTCTTGGCGCCGTACTTCGACCGGCCCTGTCGGCGGTCGGAGACGCCGGCGGCGTCGAGGGCAGCGCGGATCACCTTGTAACGGATGCCCGGCAGGTCCCTGACACGACCACCGCGGATGAGGACGACCGAGTGCTCCTGGAGGTTGTGCCCCTCGCCCGGGATGTAGCTCGTGACTTCCATGCCGTTCGTGAGCCGCACGCGAGCGACCTTGCGCAGAGCCGAGTTCGGCTTCTTGGGCGTGGTCGTGTAGACCCGCGTGCAGACGCCCCGCTTCTGCGGCGCTCCGCGAAGGGCAGGCGTCTTGGTCCGCGCCTTCTTGATGACGCGGCCCTTCCTGACGAGTTGGCTGGCAGTCGGCATTGTTCTCCGGGTCGAGGGTGTTTTCACACAGAACAAGGCTGGCAGGGACGGACCCCCGCCAACCACGCCCACAATGGTAGCGAACTTCGAGCGACCGCCGCAGCGTGAAATACCGTCGCAACCACCGCACTCTTCGTTGCGCAGGGCCTGTCTGCTCGTCCGACTCGTCGGATATACCAGCGCCGTGCCCGAGTGCCCAGTCTGCCGTCGTTCCTTCGACGGCCCAGCCGTGTTCATGCCGCCGCTGACCGAGGCATTCGACACGATCGATTGTGCCCGCAGGGCAGAAAAACACGGCACAGCTGCGGCCGCGGCCGCAGCTGTCGCCGCGCCGCTGCTGCCGACGATCGACGTCCTTACGAGTCAGGGGAAGCAGACGAGCGTCGCCGTGGCGAGCGCTGCCAAGCCGGTCTTAAGTCGCGCTCCGGTGCCGCTCGCGGTGGCGGCCGGACTGAGCCTTGTTGCCGTCGGCATGGCCTCGTCGCTCTATCTCTGGTCGGGCCTGCCGAACGGCGTCGACTCTCTGCGAAGGGCTGCCCCGGTGATCAGCTCCGCGCTGCCGCCCTTGGGCGGCGCAGACACACCACATTCCGCCGGGCCTCCCCCCGAGATCACCTCTCCCGGGCAGGTTGTGGCGGCAGCGGTCGGTAGCGGTGGATCCGGAGAGGCATCGTCCCAGGCTTCGTCGTCGCCATCGACATCCGCCGAGCCTTCACGCCGGTCCGGCGAGCCCGCGCAGAATTCGCTGCAGCCTCGACCCACGCCTCCGGAGCCGTCGGCGGAGCAGCCCCCGCCGCGCCCAGAGCCACCGGTCCGGCCGCAGCTCCCGACGCCCGACCCAGCTCAGCCGGAGCCGGAGCCTCCCAAGGTCGACTCACCCCCAGCCCAGCCGCAGGCTCCCGAGCCCGGCCCACAGGCGGGAGGGCAAGACCCCGGTGGCCCATCACGGCCCAACGTCCCGCCGCCTCCGCCACCGCTGCCGATCGAGCCGGTCCCACCACCACCACCACCGCCGCCGCCTCCTCCGCCGCCGCCGCCTCCTCCGCCGCCACCACCACCACCACCACCACCACCGCCACCACCGCCACCACCGCCACCGCCTCCGCCTCCGCCTCCGCCTCCGCCACCACCACCGCCACCGCCGCCTCCTCCGTGTCCCATCCCCGGCTTTTGCGGATCTCCCTCAACCAGCGAGATGACAGCTCGAAACGAGGTCTACTCCGCGGACTCTTCCGCGGCGACAACAGTTCCTTTGCCGGAACGCTTCGCCCGGTAGAGCGCCTGGTCGACGCGCCAGAAGAACGATGTCGCGTCGTCGTCGCGGGCGAGCTCGGCGATGCCCGCCGAGAGCCGAACCGCCGGAATGCGGCCGATCGGCTGGCCCTGCAGCGCCAGTTGAAGGCGCTGGAACAATCGCTCGGCCTCCTCGATCGACGACTCGGGCAGGATCACGGCGAACTCGTCGCCACCCACACGGCACGGGATGTCCGCTCCGCGGACGACAGAGCGCAGGCGCTGTGCCAGCTCCTCGAGGACCGCATCCGCGCCTAGGTGGCCAAGCTCCTCGTTGATCTGCCCGAATTCGTCGATGTCGAAGAAGATGAGCGACAGACGGCGGTCGTAGCGGTGGGCTCGCTGCACCTCGTGGGCGAGCGTCTCGTGGAAGTAGTGGCGGTTGTGCAACCCGGTAAGCGAGTCGCGCACCGACAGCTCGAAGACCTCGTGGAAGCGCCGTGCGTTCTGGAGCGCCCGGGCGGCCATCGCTGCCAACTCCTCGATCATCGCCAACTGCTCTTCGTTCGGCTCGTCGACCGCGCGGCGCCAGAAGACGCCGAGCGTGCCGAGCGCCACGTCCTTCTGAGCCGTCAGCGGCAGCAGCACTCCGACCTGGATCGAGCTGTTCGTCGTAACCGACTCGCCGGGAAAGCGGTAGCGAACCGTCATGGCATGGGGACGGTCGTCCTGTCGCCAGCTGCCCAGTAGCGGCGTCGCCTCCTCTGCGGAGAGATTCATCGCCTTGATCACGGGGCGATCGCCTTCGTCGAACAACACGACGGCCGCCGCGTCAGCGTCGGCCAGGACCGAAGCGCTCTGCAGCACCCGCGACAGCACCTCGTCGAGGTCGAGCGTCTCCGCGAGGTTGACGAGCTGGCGTGCACGCCGCAATTCGTCGCGCGTGCGCCTCAGCTCCTCCTCGACCCCGTGGTTCTCGAGGGCGTCCTGGTGACCCCTACCGGTCTGCTTCGCATCGCGGCCGCGGTAGGCGTATACAAGCGTGAGCACGGCCAGAGCTACGGTCACGGACAGCGCGACGACGAGTGCGATCGTCACCGGATCGCACCGACGTTCCATGCATCGTTCGTCGGCCCGTTTCCGGGCCGCCAAGCCGCACCTCGCCGCATTTCTCTCTCCCCGATCTTGTCGAAGTGTGTAACCAGACTAATTGTTGTTCAGGAGTACGTGTGGCGTCTCCCCCAGTCGAGGGATTCCACGCCTCTGGTCAGCTGCCCCAGGCGCGTGCTACGCGTCGAGGGCGAGAAACGGGAGGAATGAGGTGAGATCGACCGTCGCGGAGGCGGGCAGCACGTCGCCGACGCAGAGGATCCGGCTCAACGCTCTCGATTGCGCACCGACCGACCATGTCTCGACCGCCTGAAGACGACCCTGTGCCGTGAGTGCGGCGCGCACCGCCGGCAGCGCCAGCGAGAGTGGCACGGCGCCCAGGGGCAAGACTTCGTCGAGCGCAGTCACCTCGACTGGACCGTTCGTGGTGACGAGCGCAGCAGACAGCGCGGTCGGAAGCGTCAGCAGCTGAAGCGGTCCCGGCGGCACGAGCGCAAATCCGCGTCGCCTGCCGCCGAGCCACGACGCGGCGCTGTCGGCTCGCACCTGCCTGACCGGCAGGGCACCGTAAAGGCTGTGGTAGAGCGACATCTCGGCTGACGAGGGCCGGCGCACATCGCGCCGCTTCGCGATGTCCTGCCTACGCAACTGGTCGGCGATGATCGCGCGTGCAACGGCAAGCGCCGCCCCGCGGGCACGCAGAGCAGACAGATAGCGAGAACGCGAGCCACCGAACCGGACGGCGATGATCGTCCGCTCGAGCGCCAGTACACGCGTTGTCGCGACGGGATGTCCCGGCGATTCGACGAGCCGGGCGAAGAGCGCACTCAGCGCGACCTGCGTGTCGGCGGTGAGCGCGGACAGCACCTTCACCTCCAACTTCGAGATCGTCCGGCCGTCGAGCTTGCAACGGGTGGCCGGCGGCAACGCGATCTGTCCCTCCTCGAGCGAGTCGTTGAAGCCGGTTCCTGCCGCCACGGGCCCGTCGCATAGCTTCGGATCACGTGCCCACAGGTAGACGCACGCAGCCTTCGGCTTGTCGACGTCTGCGCCGGCCTGATCGAAGGTTCCCCAGCCCCAGCTGACGACGCTGCCGATCTTCAGCTCCGACGCGACCTGCTTGGCGGCGAGCGTCTGGAGCTTCGCGAACCGCAGCCAAGACGTGGTCGGCTGCAAACCCTCCCGGCCGCCTTTGCCCGGTCCGGAGTGGAAGCCGATGACGAGACCCGCGCGATCCGGGGGGATGCCCGCCTTGAGCAGCGGAGCCAGCCCCTGACGGAACTTGTGGCGCATCGTCCGGCTCGCCAGGACGACGCCCGTTCGCATCAGCGGTGGCGCCGGGAAGTAGACCTCACGCAGGATGTGCGCCGCCTGCCCCGCCTGCTGCCACCAGGCGAGAGCGTCACCTCCGGTGTACGGCCTGGCGGAGAGCAGGAGCAGCGGGTGCGCGCCGCGCGCGGCGATGCCCTTCAGAACCTGGAGCACGTTTGCCCGGTAGCGCTCGTTCGTCGGGGTCCAGGGCGTCGTCGAGCCGGCGCTGTTCAGCTCGTTGAGGACGACGATGGGGGTCGGGCACTCCGTGGCCGCGATTGCCTTGTCCACGATCTCCGTGATGCCGGCTGCGACCGTCGCCGCATCGGTCGGCGCGGACGGCGTTCCCGCTACGCGGTTGAGCTTCATCCACCAGTAGACCGTCTGGGCCCCGCGCGCTCGCAGATCGGCGGCGTTGACGGTGCCGGACGTCGCCGCGATCACGCCGGGCCGGCCAAAGACGTCGTTTCGGAATGACACCGAGCCTTCGGCGTAGTCGAGCCAGAGCGGCCGCTGATCGGACAAGCCGCAGACGCCGCCGATGCCGGCGGGAACTCGCGCGGCAGGCGACGCCTGCCCGAGGCCGGCGGCCACACACCCGAGGAGCGCAATGAGAGCGACCTTTCTCACGGCGCAAAAGGGTAGCTACGTAATCAGCGAGACCGCTTCAACGCACCCCTTCTGGGCGCGGAGGCGAGACCGCGCTCTCGCCGGAGCGCAAGAGCCGGTCGGCGGGACACCAACTCTAAGGAGGGGGTCCGTGGGGGAACCATGGGTTCCCCCACCCCGTCTTACTTCTTTTCTTCGGTCTCCGGCTTGCCGTCGCCGTCGCCGGCCTCGAGATCGAGGTCGATGCCGAGCGAGGCGAGGTCGATGCCCGTCCCGCCGTCGGACTCGATCTCCTCGAGCGCCGCCAGGACGGCCTCGCGCTCGTACATCTCCTTCGGCACCTTCGCCGACGGCCCGATGCCGATCGTGCGATACCGCTTGAGACCGGTGGCGGCCGGGATCAGCTTGCCGATGATGACGTTCTCCTTGAGCCCGAGCAGCCTGTCCACCTTGCCCTCGATGGCCGCGTCCGTGAGCACCTTGGTCGTCTCCTGGAACGAGGCCGCCGAGAGGAACGACTCGGTGGCGAGCGAGGCCTTCGTGATGCCGAGGATGATGGGCTCGTACGTCGCCTGGGCGCCCTTCTCCTTCTTGACCCGCGCGTTCTCACGCTCGAGCGCGACCCGGTCGACCATCTGTCCTGGCAGGAAGTCGGCGTCGCCCGAGGTGACGATCCGGACCTTCTTCAGCATCTGCCGGACGATCAGCTCGATGTGCTTGTCGTGGATGTCGACGCCCTGCGACTTGTAGACCTTCTGCACCTCGCCGACCAGGTAGAGCTCCGTCGGCGTGGCTCCCTTGCCGGAACGATGGTGCAGCTCGAGCAGCTCCACGGGAGCGAGCGAGCCCTCGTTGAGAGGATCGCCCGGCTCGACGTGCTGTCCCTTCTCGACCAGCAGCCGCGTGCGCCGCGGGAGCAGGTACTCGACCGGCTCCGGCGGCTCGGCCGACTTGCCGTCCGAGTCGGGCAGCATGACGATCTTCGGTCCGCGGTCGGTCTGGTCGATGTCGACCGTCCCCGCCTCCTCGGCGAGACGAGCCGCACCGCGCGGGTTGCGCGCCTCGAAGATCTCGGTCACACGGGGAAGACCGTGCGTGATGTCGGCACCGGCCACTCCACCCGTGTGGAAGGTCCGCATCGTCAGCTGCGTGCCGGGCTCGCCGATCGATTGCGCGGCGATGATCCCCACCGCGTCGCCGATCTCGGCGGCCTCACCGGTGGCGAGGAACGTGCCGTAACACGTCCGGCAGACGCCGAAGTCGCTCGTGCACTTGAGCACCGAGCGCACCGGCAACGTCATCTCCTGGGCGAACTCACCGAGCTCCTCCACGAGCACGCGCACGCGTGCAGGCGTGAGCTCCTCGCCCTTGGAGGCGAGCTTTGTCTTGCCGGGCTTGCCGTCCTTGAGCGGCTTGTACACGTCGGTTGCCAGCACGCGGCCGGCCGCCGAGCGGTTGAGGCCTTCGGGGAGGAACAGCGGCGCGGTGACGAACTCCTTCGTCTTGCAGTCGGTCTCGCGGATGATCACGTCCTGAGCGACGTCGACGAGCCGCCTCGTGAGGTAGCCGGAGTCGGCGGTGCGGAGAGCGGTGTCGGCGAGCCCCTTGCGCGCGCCGTGGGTCGAGATGAAGTACTCGAGCACCGAGAGGCCCTCCATGAAGTTCGCCTTGATCGGCCGCTCGATGATCTCGCCCTTCGGGTTGGCCATGAGGCCGCGCATGCCCGCCAGCTGGCGGATCTGCTTGAAGGAACCGCGGGCGCCGGAGTTGGCCATCATGAAGATGGGGTTGAGCTCGTAGAGCGTCTTCTCCATGGCGGCAGCGACGGTGTCGGTGGCCTCCGTCCAGATCTCGGTCACCTGCTCGTGGCGCTCGCCCTCCGTGATCAGTCCGCGCTCGAAGTGGTCGATGACGCCGGCCACCCGTGCCTCGTAGCCGGCCAGGATCTCCTCCTTCTCGGGAGGGATCACGATGTCGTTCTTCGAGATCGTGATGCCGGCCAGCGTGGCGTTGTGGAAGCCAAGCGTCTTGATCGTGTCGAGCACCGCCGCGAGCACCGCGGAGCCGAACCGCTCGACGAGATCGGCGATGAAGTCATCGAGCTCCTTCTTCGCCATCGTGCGGTTCATGTACGGCTGCGCTGCGGCGGCCTTCGGGTCGTCGAGGACTTCGGCGATCGAGCGGACGATCTCCTCGTTGAAGATCACCCTGCCGGGTGTGGTGAGGATCAACTCACCCTGGCGGCGGTACTCGATCGTGTCCTGGAGCTTGACCTGGCCCGACTGAAGCGACAGCTCGACCTCTTCTTCCAAGGCGAATCGCTTCGGCCGCGGGTCGAGCTTCGTCACATCGACGGATGACAGGTCTTGCACCGTCGAGTAGGTGAGGAAGTACAGGCCCAGGACCATGTCCTTGGCGGGCGTCGTCAGCGGACGACCGTGCGCCGGCGACAGGATGTTGTTCGAAGAAAGCATCAGCGTGCGAGCCTCGGCCTGCGCCTCCGCCGAAAGCGGCACGTGCACGGCCATCTGGTCGCCGTCGAAGTCGGCGTTGAAGGCGTGACAGACGAGCGGGTGCACCTGGATCGCCTTGCCCTCGACCAGCACAGGTTCGAACGCCTGGATTCCGAGGCGGTGGAGCGTCGGTGCGCGGTTCAGGAGCACCGGGTGCTCGGCGATGACCTCCTCGAGGATGTCCCAGACCTCGGGCTCCATCGAGTCGACGTACTTCTTCGCCGCCTTGATGTTCTGGACGATCTTGCGCTCGACGAGCCGGCTCATGATGAACGGCTTGAACAGCTCGAGCGCCATGAGCTTGGGCAGGCCGCACTGGTAGAGCTTGAGGTTCGGCCCGGCCACGATCACCGAGCGGCCCGAGTAGTCGACGCGCTTGCCGAGCAGGTTCTGCCGGAAGCGGCCCTGCTTTCCCTTGAGCATGTCCGAGAGCGACTTCAGGGCACGGTTGCCGGGCCCGGTGACCGCGCGGCCACGCCGGCCGTTGTCGAACAGCGCGTCGACGGCCTCCTGGAGCATGCGCTTCTCGTTGTTGACGATGATCTCGGGCGCTCCGAGGTCGAGCAGCCGCTTCAGCCGGTTGTTCCGGTTGATGACTCGGCGGTAGAGGTCGTTGAGGTCGCTCGTGGCGAAGCGTCCACCGTCGAGCTGGACCATCGGCCGCAGCTCGGGCGGGATCACCGGCACGGCCTCGAGCACCATCCACTCGGGCTTGTTCTCCGAGCGGATGAACGCGTTCACGACCTTCAGCCGCTTGATGCCGCGCTGCTGCTTCTGCCCCTTCGACGTCGCGATCGTGTCGCGGAGCGAGGCCGCCTCTGCGTCGAGATCCAGATCGCGCAGGAGGTCGCGGATTGCCTCCGCGCCCATGCCGCCGCGGAAGTAGACGCCGAACCCGTACGGCGAGCCGAACCGGTCCTTCATCTCGCGGAAGATCTGCTCGTCGTTGACGACCATCTTCACGTCGAGCTCCTTGAAGAGCTCCCACGTCTGCTCGAGTCGCGTACGTGCCTCTTCCGTCGCCTCGCGCGCGTCGGCGCGGCGCTGGTCGATGTCGAGGTACATCTCGCGCACCTTCATCATCCAGGCGACAACGGCGTCGAGATCCTCCTTCGCCAGCTTGCCGTCGGTGCGTAGGCAGAGGTCGTTCGTGAGCTCGCGAATCTCCTCGTCGGTCGAGCCGGGCTCGGCCTGCGTCACCACTTCGCGCAACAGGCCCTTGCCGAGCTTGCGACCCGACTCGAGCTTCTTCTGGTCTACGGAGGCGACGAGCGCGGCGTCGTCCTCGTTGAGGTCGCCGCCGTCGAGCAGGCCGTCGAGCACGCGGTTGATGTGCTTCGTGACGGCGCCCTTCTTCGACCCGGTCGCCTTCTTCAGCTCCTTGTGCAGCGGCGCGAGCGCGGCCAGGATCTCGGTCGCCGTCTGCGCGACGTTCTCGAGCTCCCGCGGCTGCAGGCGCCGGTCGTCGCGGATGACGGTCGTCCGCACGAGCTCGCGGATCTTCTTCGCATCCTCGGTCGTGACCTTGGGTGCGATCTCCTTGAAGAGGCCGCCCACGAGCCCGCGGACGTCCTCGAGCGTCGGCAGCATCTGCTCCTCCGCCCAGTTGCCGAGGCCCCGGACCCAGAACTCGTCGTCCTCGTCGAAGCCGCGGTCGGTTCCCTTGGTCAGGTAGTTCCGCCGTCGCGAGAGGCGCTGCTCGAGAGCGGCTAGCTGCTCCTCGCGGTCGACGTCGGCGGCGTCGTACTCCGCGCGCACCTTGTCCTCGAGGTCGGCTAGATCCTTCTGCCTCTCGTCCTTGTCGACTTCGGTGACGATCGAGGCGGCGAAGTAGAGCACCTTCTCCAGCTCGCGCGGCGCGATGTCGAGCAGGTAGCCGATGCGCGACGGCACACCCTTGAAGAACCAGATGTGGGAAACGGGCGCGGCGAGGTCGATGTGGCCCATGCGCTCACGGCGCACCTTCTGCCTGGTGACCTCGACGCCGCAGCGCTCGCAGATGATGCCCTTGTAGCGGACGCGCTTGTACTTGCCGCAATAGCACTCCCAGTCCTTGGTGGGACCGAAGATGCGCTCGCAGAACAGGCCGTCGCGCTCGGGCTTGAGCGTGCGGTAGTTGATCGTCTCGGGCTTCGTAACCTCGCCCTGGGACCAGTCGCGGATCTGCTTGGCCGAAGCCAGCCCGATGCGGATCGCGTCGAATTCGTTGATGTCGATCTGCGTCACGTGAGCCTTTCTTTCGTCCTGGTCATCGGGCTATTCCTCCGCTGCTTCCACGTCGGCGAGGTCCGCTTCGATGGGCTCACCGTCGGTGGCCGCCGGCAGGTCGGGAACGAGCTCATCTGTGGGGACGGACAGCTCGCCGTCCTCGTCCACGCGCTCGGCGCCTTCCTCGACCTCCTCGGCCGTCGGCTCTCGGGCGGCGACCCGTAGCGAGCCCGGCGAGAGGTCGATGCCGAGCTCCTCGGCGGCCCGCAGCAGCTCGTCCTCCTCCTCGCGGACGTCCACCTCCGCACCCTCCTCGGAGAGCACGTGGACGTCCAGGGAGAGCGACTGCATCTCCTTGAGCAGCACCTTGAAGGACTCGGGGATCGACGGCTCGGCGATGTTCTCGCCCTTGACGATCGCCTCGTACGCCTTCACTCGGCCGACGGTGTCGTCGGACTTGATGGTGAGCATCTCCTGGAGCGTGTACGCGGCGCCGTATGCCTCGAGCGCCCAGACCTCCATCTCCCCGAAGCGCTGACCGCCGAACTGTGCCTTGCCGCCCAGCGGCTGCTGGGTGACGAGGGAGTACGGCCCCGTCGAGCGCGCGTGGATCTTGTCGTCGACGAGGTGCAGCAGCTTGAGGATGTACATGAAGCCGACGGTGACCTTCTGCTCGAAGGGCTCGCCGGTACGACCGTCGTACAGCCGAACCTTCCCGGATGTGCGCCGGCCCGCGGGCCGCTTGAGGTCGACCTTCATCTTGATCGGCGAGTCGGGGTTCTGCTCGACCCATGCGAGGAGCGCATCGTCGACGTCCTCGGGTGTCGCGCCGTCGAAGACCGGAGAGGCGACCGGAGTGGGGCCATCGGCCTTCCCGTTCTCGCCGAACACGCCGTAGGCGGCGGCCCACCCGAGGTGCGTCTCGAGGATCTGGCCGATGTTCATCCGGCTGGGAACGCCGAGCGGGTTGAGCACGACGTCCACCGGCGTACCGTCCTCGAGGAACGGCATGTCCTCGTCGGACACGATCTTCGCGATCACGCCCTTGTTGCCGTGGCGACCTGCGAGCTTGTCGCCCTCCGCGATCTTGCGCTTCTTCGCGACGTAGACGCGCACGAGCTCGTTCACGCCCGGCGGCAGGTCGTCGCCGGCCGCGCGCGCGAACATCTTTACGTCGATGACCTTGCCGCCCTCGCCGTGCGGAATCTTGAGGGACGTGTCGCGGACTTCCTTGGCCTTCTCCTTGAAGATCGCGCGAATGAGCTTCTCCTCGGCCGTCAGCTCGGTCTCGCCCTTCGGCGTCACCTTGCCGACGAGCAGGTCGCCGGACGTCACCTCGGCGCCGATGCGGACGATGCCGCGCTCGTCGAGGTCCTTGAGCGACTCCTCGGAGCGGTTGGGGATGTCGCGCGTGATCTCCTCGTCACCGAGCTTCGTCGCACGCGCGTCGATCTCGTACTCGTGGATGTGGATCGAGGACAGCATGTCCTCCTTCACGAGCCGCTCGGAGATGACGATTGCGTCCTCGAAGTTGTAGCCCTCCCATGGCATGAAGGCCACGAGCAGGTTCTTGCCGAGCGCGAG
This sequence comes from uncultured Actinomycetes bacterium, assembly GCA_963704335.1. Classification (GTDB taxonomy): domain Bacteria; phylum Actinomycetota; class Thermoleophilia; order Gaiellales; family Gaiellaceae; genus PALSA-612. The sequence continues at coordinate 1,443,304 of OY969889.1, read as the reverse complement.
CTCGCCGTCGCGGGTGGACGAGCCGTCCGCGAGCACTTCGCCGGCCTTCACCTTGTCGCCGAGCTTCACGATCGGACGCTGGTGGATGAGCGTGCCCTGGTTGGACCGCATGAACTTCACCAGGTCGTAGGAGTCGCGATCACCCTCACGCGCGGAGACGACGATGCGCTCGGCGTCGACGTCCGTGACTGTGCCGGCCCGATCGCTGATCACGACGTCGCCCGTGTCGATGGCGGCGCGGTACTCGAGGCCCGTGCCGATCAGCGGCGGCTCCGTGATTAGGAGCGGCACCGCCTGGCGCTGCATGTTCGAGCCCATCAGCGCGCGGTTCGCGTCGTTGTGCTCGAGGAACGGGATCAGCGCGGTAGCCACCGAGACGATCTGCGCCGGGTCGACGTCCATGTAGTCGACGGTCTTCGGGTCGGACATGACCGCCTCGCCCTCGCGGGAGCGGCAGAGCACCTGTGCGTGCTCGAACTTGCCCGTCTTGAAGTCGAACTGCTCCGAGGCCTGCGCAATCGTGTACTGACCCTCCTCGGCCGCGTCGAGATAGACGATCTCGTCGGTCACCTTGCCGCCGGCGACCTTGCGGTACGGCGTCTGCACGAAACCGAACTGCGAGACGGTCGCGTACGAGGCCAGCGAGCCGATGAGGCCGATGTTCGGCCCTTCCGGCGTTTCGATCGGGCACATGCGGCCGTAGTGCGTCGGGTGGACGTCACGAACCTCGATCGGCGCGCGCTCACGCGTCAGGCCACCGGCGCCGAGCGCCGAAAGCCGGCGACGGTGCGTGAGGCCCGCGAGCGAGTTCGTCTGGTCCATGAACTGCGACAGCTGCGAGGACCCGAAGAACTCCTTCAGCGCGGCCACGACCGGACGGATGTTGATAATCGTCTGCGGCGTGATGGCGTCGACGTCCTCCGTTGTCATCCGTTCACGGACGACTCGCTCCATCCGGTACAGACCGACGCGGAACGCCTCCTGAATCAGCTCGCCGACGGTACGGAGACGGCGGTTGCCGAAGTCCTCGTACTCGTCCAGCTCGCCCCGGATCGGGTCGCGCGACATGCCCGCAGCCTCCGCCGCGAAGTCCTTGGCCTCCTCGTCGACTCCCAGCGTCTTCGGCAGGCCGACGAGTCGCTTGACGAGAGCCACGATGTCCTGCGTGGTGAGGACGCGCGTGCCGTTCGGCACGTCGACCTCGAGCCGCTGGTTGAGCTTGTAGCGGCCGACCTTCGTCAGGTCGTAGCGCTTCGGGTCGAAGAACAGCGACTTCAGGAGGTTCCGCGCGTTGTCGAGCGTCGGCGGCTCGCCGGGGCGCTGCTTCTTGAAGACCTCGATCAGCGCCTCTTCCTCACGCGTCGACGGGTCCTTCTCGAGCGTGTTCGCGATGTACAGCGAATTGTCGAACAGCTCCATGATCTTCTCGTTCGTGGACGTGTCGAGCTTGAAGCCGGTCGACGGGTCCTCGGCCGGCAGCGCGCGCAGCAGCGTCGTCACCGGCAGCTTGCGCTTGCGGTCGATGCGGGCGTAGACGATGCCCTTCTTGTCGATCTCCAGCTCGAGCCACGAGCCACGGGCCGGCATGAGGTTGGCCGTGAAGACCTGCTTCGTCGCATCCTTCGGCTCCATGAGGTACGCGCCGGGGCTGCGGACGAGCTGCGTGACGATGACGCGCTCGGTGCCGTTGATGATGAACGTGCCCTGGTCGGTCATCATGGGGAAGTCACCCATGAAGACCCGCTGCTCGCGGATCTCGCCCGTCTCCGTGTTGACGAAGCGGACGATGATCGACAGTGGCACCTGGTAGGTCAGGTCCTTCTCACGGCACTCCCTGATGGAGAACGGCGGCTCGCCGAACTCGTACTCGCCGAATTCCACGGCGAGCGTGCCGGTGTAATCCTCGATCGGCGAGATGTCCGAAATCGTCTCGCGAAGACCTTCCTCCATGAACCAGTGGAAGGAGGCCTTCTGGATGTCGATGAGGTTCGGTAGATCGAGTACGTGCTTCAGACGCGAAAAAGACTTGCGCGCGCTAGGCGCAGCGAGGGTGCTGCTCAACTTGGGCGCCTCCCGTTCGAGATGGTGGTGATCGCAGGCAGAACTGCCGGACGTCGGCGGAACCGGAGAGAATAGCGGAAGGAGCATGGGTCGCGCAAGCGAAAGGCTTGACGCCGTCCGCTAGTGCCTATTGATCGAGCGGGCCTGCGGAAAACCGGCTCCAGCTTACCCAGAAGGAGAGGTCATGAGACTACTGCTCGTGGGGGCCCTCGCGACACTCGTTGCGATGATGGCCGTGCCCGCAGGCGCCGCACCTCCGCCGCCTGTTCCAGGGCCCCAAGAACGCGAGCTTCGAGCAGAACTTCACCTTCTGGGTGGTCTGTCCGCCGTGCGCGCCCGCCACGATCATGCCGGGACAGGTTCGGCAGGGCGGTGGCCAGAAGTTCGCACGCCTGAATTCCGACGTGCCGGGAGGTGGCGCCATCATCGACCAGGTGTTCAGCGGCACGGCCGGCACTACGATCACCGGCTTCGCCCGCTTCGACAACGCGGAGGTCGACGGCGAATGCACTTTCGTCGACACCGCGCTCGTCGCGATCGACGCCAACCCGGTGTTCCAGGCCGATAGCTGCACCACCGGCAGCACCGGCGCCGTGGTGTGGACGTACACCCTCACCGACGACGGGGAACCACTTCATCCAGGCTGACGTCCAGAACGGCGTCGACGCCGCTTTGGACAGCACTTTAGACCTCGACGTTCCGCTGATCGTCAAGGTCCCGATAGGCAGTAGCAACAGCGACGGGCGACCGAGAGGGCCCGCACGGCCTTCTCCGTTTCTTGACGGTATCCGGCATCGGGTGTTGAATCCTGCTCAGCCGCAACCAAAGGAGAGTGCTCATGAAACGGCTGATCTTGCTCGCAGGCGCGCTCGCCATAACGGCGACGCTCGTGCTACCGGCGGGAGCCGCCCCGCCACCGCCCATCGCCGGCCCGAAGAACCCCAGCTTCGAGCAGGGGCTCACCTGGTGGACGGCCTCCGATCCGACTCTGACGGCGATTGTCCCGGGACAGGTACGGCAAGGCGGCGGCACGAAGTTCGTACGGCTGACCGCGGGGGCGGCCGGTGTTCCGACCGCCATCGACCAGACATTCACCGGCACCGCCGGCTTGACGGTCACCGGCTTCGCCCGCTTCAACAACGAGGAGCTCAACGGCGAGTGCTTCTTTGTCGACGCTGCGCTCGTCGAGATCGACGGCAACCCGGTGTTCGAGGCCGATAGCTGCACGACGGGCGACACGGGTGGCGTCGTGTGGACATACGTCCTCACGTCAACGGGGGACCACACGATCCACGGAGAGGTACTGAACGGCGTCGACGATGTAAACCCCAGCTCGCTGGACATGGACGCGCCTCTGATCGCCAAGGTCCCGTAAGCAGACACGAAAAGGAGAAGACATGAGACTCGCAGCCCTCGTTTCGCTGGCGGCCTTTGCCGCGGCGACGGTCGTGCTCGCGCTGCCCGCAGGCGCCGCGCCGCCGCCGCCCACCGCCGGCCCGAAGAACCCTAGCTTCGAGCAGGGGCTCACCTGGTGGACGCCCTCCGATCTGACTCTGACGGCGATCACCCCGGGACAGGTACGGCAAGGCGGCGGCACGAGGTTCGTACGGCTGACCGCGGGGGAGGCAGGTACTCCGACCGCCATCGACCAGACGTTCAACGGCAACGCCGGCACGACAGTCACCGGCTTCGCCCGCTTCAACGACGAGGAGACCGGCGTTGACTGCCCCGGCTTCAACGACACGGCGCTCGTCACGATCGACGGCAACACGGTATTCGAGGCCGACAGCTGCACCCTCCCCGCCCCGTTTACGGTCGTGTGGACCTACGTCCTCACGTCAACGGGGATGCACGACATCCATGGAGAGGTTGCGAACGGCGGCGACTCGTCCTTCTCCAGCACGCTGGACATGGACGCCCCGCTGATCGCCAAGGTCCGCGGAAGCCAGCTCCAGCTTACCGAGAAGCTGAGCTCATGAGACTACTACTCGTGGGAGCCCTCGCGACACTCGTTGCGGTCATGGCATTACCCGCAAGGCCCTCTCCGTTTCTTGACGGTATCCGGCATCGGGTGTTGAATCGTGCTCAGCCGCAACCAAAAGGAGAGGTGCTCATGAAACGGCTGATCTTGCTCGCAGGCGCGCTCGCCGTAATGGCGACGCTCGTACTACCGGCGGGAGCCGCCCCGCCACCGCCCACCGCCGGCCCGAAGAACCCCAGCTTCGAGCAGGGGTTCCTTGCGTGGACGGTACCCGATCTGACTCTGGCGACAATCCAGAATGGACAGGTACGGCAAGGCGGCGGGACGAAGTACGCACAGCTGGTTGCAGGGGCAGCCGGGGCCCCGACCGTCATCGACCAGACGTTCAACGGCAACGCCGGCACGACAGTCACCGGCTTCGCCCGCTTCAACGACGCTGAGACCGGCGGTGACTGCCCCGGCTTCAACGACACGGCGCTCATCACGATCGACGGCAACACGGTGTTCGAGGCCGACAGCTGCACCCTCCCCGGCCCGTACACGGTCGTGTGGACCTACGTCCTCACGTCAACAGGGAGCCACGACATCCACGGAGAGGTCGCGAACGGCGGTGACGATCTCTTCCCCAGCTCGCTGGACATGGACGCGCCGCGGATCGCCAAGGTCCCGTAGCCGCGCGGATACACCACAGTGACTCCAAAGAGGGCCCCATCCGGGGCCCTCTTTCGTTCCCCGTGAAGACCGCGGTCTACTTCAGCTCGACGGAGGCGCCGGCCTCCTCGAGCTGGCCCTTCACCGAGTCGGCTTCTTCCTGCGTTACGCCCTCCTTGACGGCGGCCGGGGCACCGTCGACGAGGTCCTTCGCCTCCTTGAGGCCAAGGCCGGTGACGGCGCGGACGACCTTGATCACCTGGATCTTCTTGTCACCTACGCCCGTGAGCATGACGTCGAACGCGGTCTGCTCCTCGGCGGCCTCGGCGGCACCCGGAGCGGCAGCGCCGGCAGCGGCGACCGCGACGGGAGCGGCGGCGGTGATGCCCCACTCCTCCTCGATCTTGTTCTTGAGCTCGACGAGCTCGAGCACGGACATCTTGCCGAGCTCCGTGAACACCTTGTCTACTCCTGTGGCAGCGGCCATCTACTCCTCGCTTTCTGACTCGGCAGGCTCCTCGGCCGCCTCGGTCGTCTGTTCCTCTGTCTGTTCCTCGGCGCTTGCCTCGGCGGCGGGCGCCTCCGTCTCTTCCTCTTCCTCGGCGCTGGCCTCGGCGGCGGGCGCTTCAGTCTCTTCCTCTTCTCCTGGCGCGTCTTCCTCGACCGCCTCAGCCTCTTCGCCACCGAGCTGGTCGATCCGCGCCTGCAGCAACCCGTGGAGATCCTGCAGCGGCGCGGTGAACAGCCCGACGATCGCGTAGAGCGGCGCGGCGACCGCCCCGAGCACCTGGCCGCGCAACACGTCGAGCGGCGGCAGCTTCGCGAGTTCGCCCACCTCGTCGGCGGTCATCACGCGACCTTCGAAGACGCCCCCGCGCACGGCGAGCACCTTCGTAGTGCGGGCGGCGTCGGCGAGAGCCTTTGCGACCGCGACCGGATCGCCGTCCGTCTCGAGGAACGCGATCGCGGTCGGTCCGTCGAGCATGGCCAGCACCGTGTCCGCACCGGCGGCCTCGGCCGCACGACGCGTCAGCGAGTTCTTGACGATCGTGAACTTCGCGCCGTGCTGGAGCAACTCGCCCCGTAGGGCGTCCACTTCCTTCATCGTCAGGCCGCGGTAGTCGGCGACGATGAGCGTCTCGGTCGCTTGCAGGCGCTCCGTGAGCTCTCCGACGATTCTTTCCTTCTCACTCCTCAGCATCTCGTTCCTCCAAGAAACGACTCGACCCGCGCTGAGGCGGGCCGGAGCGAGCGCTGAAGCGCCACTTCGACTCACCTCGGCTGGGCTTCTGCGCGCACTGCTCTTTGAGCGAGAGAGCGCTGCCAGCGGTCTTCGGCGGGTCAGGTCTGTGTCAGGCGCTAACTGTAGCGTCCTCCAGCTCTTCGACGATTTCACGCGTCTTCGACGGGTCGACGTGAATGCCGGGGCCCATCGTCGTCGTGACGGTGATCGTCTCGATGTAGCGGCCCTTCGCGGCAGCCGGCCTGGCCCTGACGATCTCGTCCATGACGGCCGCGTAGTTCTCCACGAGCCGCCGCAGGTCGAAGCTCTTCTTGCCGATCGAGAGGTGGACGTTCGCGCCGCGATCGGTGCGGTACTCGAGCTTGCCGCCCTTGGCGTCGCCGACGGCCTTCGCGATGTCGAAGGTCACCGTGCCCGTCTTCGGGTTCGGCATCTTCCCGCGCGGGCCGAGGATGCGGCCCAGCTTCCCGACCACGCCCATCATGTCGGGGGTAGCGATGGCGACGTCGAAGTCGTCGAAACCCTCCTCGACCTTCGCCGCGAGGTCGGCCGCGCCGACGTTGTCGGCCCCGGCGGTCTCCGCCTCCTTCGCCTTCTCGCCTTCGGCGAAGACGGCGACACGCACCTCCTTACCCGTGCCGTGCGGCAGCATCAGCGTGCCGCGCAGTTGCTGCTCGGCGTGGCGCACGTTCAGCCCGAGGCGAAAGTGCGCCTCGACGGTCTCGTCGAACTTCGCGTCTTCGAAGCCCTTGATCATCCCCAGCGCCTCGACGGGTGAGTACGTGCGCTCCCGGTCGACCTGGTCGCGCGCGGAGAGGTACTTCTTCCCGTGGGCCATCAGTACGGCATCCCTTCTACGTCGACGCCCATCGAGCGCGCCGTGCCGGCGATGACCTTCATCGCCTGGTCTACGTCGCGGGCGTTGAGATCCACCAGCTTCGCCTCGGCGATCTGGCGCACTTGCGCCTGGCTCAGCCGGCCGACCTTCTCGCGGTTCGGCTCGCCCGAGCCCTTGTCGAGCCCCAGCGCCTCCTTGATCAGCACGGCCGCGGGCGGCGTCTTGGTGATGAACGTGAAGGAGCGGTCCTCGTAGACGGTGATCTCGGCGGGGATGATGCGGCCGTTCTCATGCTGCGTCTGCGCGTTGAACGCCTTGCAGAACTCCATGATGTTGACGCCGTGCTGGCCGAGCGCAGGACCGACCGGCGGCGCCGGGTTCGCCTGCCCGCCGGGGATCTGCAGCTTGATGAGTGTCAGGACTTTCTTGGCCATGCGCGTCAGTCGATCTTCTTTACCTGGTCGAAGCCGAGCTCGACCGGCACCTGGCGCTCGAAGATGTCCACGAGCACCTTGAGCTTCTGCTGCTCCGGGTTGACCTCCACGATCTCTCCGTCGAAGTCCGAGAGCGGCCCGGAGGTTACCTTGACCGACTCGCCGAGGGAGAACTCGACCTGCGAGCGCGGCCGCTCTGCCGTGGCCGTGCCCGTGTGCAGGAGGCGGTCGACATCTCCCTGCGCGAGCGGCACCGGCTTGCCGGCCGGGCCGGCGAAGCCCGTAACGCCCGGAGTGTTCTTGACCACGGTCCAGCTGTCGTCATCGAGGTTCATGTTCACGAGCACGTAGCCGGGCAGGATCCGCTTCTCGATCTGGACCTTCTGGCCTTCCTTCGTCTCGATCACCTGCTCGGTCGGGACGACGACGCGGCGGAAACGCATGCGCTGCCCCATCGAGTCGATGCGGTGCTCGAGGTTGGCCTTCACCTTCTTCTCGTGCCCGGAGTAGGTGTTGATGACGTACCAGCGGAACATAGGGAAAAGATCCTCTCGCGCTAGCGGAGGAAGACGTCCTGGACGAGGTTTCTGAAGACGAGGTCGGCGACCCAGATGTAGGTGCCGACGATCACGCACGCGATCAGCACGACGAGCGTCCCCTGGATGACGTGCGACTGGGTCGGCCACTCGACCTTCCTCAGCTCACCCCACGACTCGAAGATGAAGCGCTTCGAGCCCCCTTCGTCCTTCTTGCGCGAGCCGGTCTGCGTCTTCGACGAGGCTGGCTGCGGCCGTACCTGTGCTGCGCGGGCCGTGGCTCCTGACTGCTGCGCCGAGGCCTCCTGGGCCTGCCGGCGCGCACGTCGCTGTGATCTCGTCATCTTGGCCATGCTCGCTACCTCGTCTCGCGATGCGGTGTGTGCTTGCCGCACCAGCGGCAGTACTTGGAGAACTCGACGCGATCCGGCGAGTTCCGCTTGGACTTCTGTGTCTGGTAGTTACGCCGCTTGCACTCCGTGCATGCGAGCGTGATTGCGACTCTGACTCCGGTTGCCATGTCTCTCCAGTAGCTTCACGCAGGACGATAGCGGCGGCAGGACTCGAACCTGCGACACGCGGATTATGATTCCGCTGCTCTAACCAACTGAGCTACGCCGCCGCGCTGGCGGAGTGTAGCAGCCCCTGTTCACGCGTTAAGAGGGTCTGGCGACCCCTGTCAAGGGCAGCCGCCCCGGCGGAGATCTCCCGCCGGCGCGACGAAATGCCACGTGCGGCCACGGACCGTCGTCTCGAGGCAATAGCCCTTGTCACGCACCGACTTCACGTGGTAGCCCGTCGTCTCGAGCTCGGCGTCGACGCGGCCCAGAGCGGCGGGCGACAGGCCGAGGTACGACCCCGTGTCGGCGCGGTACGTCTCGGCTGCCTCGCCTGCTTCGCGCAGTTGCGAGCGGGCCGCGGAGTCGCTGCCGCGATCCCTGATCGTCAGGTACGAAGGGATCGCAATGGCGACGGCGATCGCCATCATCACAGCGAGAACGAACGCCTCGACGGTCGTGATCATGCCTCGTTCGCCTCGGTCGAAGGCCACGAAACCGGGATCGGCCGCGACATGGCCGAGAGCCTCACTCGATCGGGTGAGACGGTCTACGAACCTGCGAACAGCAGGACGATAGAGCCGAGCGCGAGGAAGGGGCCAAAGGGAATGCCCATCGTCCTCCCTGCGCGGCCGTGCCGGATGAGCAAGGCGACCGCCGGAATGACTGCGAGCAGCATCGCCAGCATCAGCGCCGGCACGACGCTACGGCCGAGCGCGGCGCCCATGAGAAAGGCCAGCTTCACGTCGCCCATGCCCATGCCCGCCGGATATACGAACGCGAGTATGAAGAGGCCGCCGCCGGCAGCGAGGGCGCAGAGCGCCCACTCCGGGCTCGGATCGGCCGTCGTCATGAGCGCAAGCACGACTACGGACGCCGGCAGCACCACGCGGTTCGGGATCAGTCGGTAGTCGAGATCGGCAGCGGTGACGATGGCGAGTGCCAGACAGAAGACGGCCGCCGCCACGGCTTCCAGCGTCCGGCCTTCAGCCGCAAAGCAGGCGACCACGAGGCCCGCGCCGGCAAGCGTGAGCAGTTGGTAGCCCAGCGGGGACAGGCGGCGTGGCTCGTCCCTGATGGACGGAAGGGCGTAGCCGACGACAGAGCTGAGCACAGCCATCGCTTCCGTTCTCGGCAGGAACGCCGCTGACGTTGAGGACTCACGTCGGAATGACGCTTCGTCGCCAGGTTGCGCCGTCGAGCGCGGCCCGGCGGCTCAAGGCTTCAATTCGAAGGGAGTCCCTCTAGGCGGGCGTGGCTTCGAGGCGGTACGAGCGCCCGGGGTCGCCGGCGCGCCGCGCGAGTGCCTCGATCGCCTTCAGGGGCACTCTCGTCAGCCCTCGCGCCTGCGACGGCGCCAGGATCTCCCCTCGTAGCATGCGCTCCATCACGCGCCACGCGAGCGCAGAGCGGCCGAGCGCAAACGTCGCGCGTGGGTAGCGGTCGAGCGCGACCTTGGCGCCCCACGAAGCAGACACGAGCGATCCGAGGGACGCCGCCAGCGCCGTCGAGTAAGAGTCCAGTGCAGCCGATCTCCCTTCGAGCAGCTCGAGCACGGCCTCGGAGGCGAGGCGCGCGCTCACGAACGCCTCGTACATCCCGTCGCCCGACAGCGGGTCGACGAGACCGGCGGCGTCGCCGACGAGCAGCGCACGGCCGCGCGCAGAGATCGAGCCCGGCTTGCGGAGCGGGAGCCGATGGCCTCGGATCGACTTCACAGCCTCGGGCGCGATCCCGTGTTGTCTACAGAGCTCTGCCAGCTGGCCGCGGAGCGTGGGGCCTTCGCTCTCCCAGCCGCCGACGCCGACGTTCACGTGATCGCCCTTCGGGAAGACCCAGGCGTAGCCGCCGGGGATGATGCCCAGCTCGAGCTCGGCGATCCCCCGGTAGCGCTCGCCGACGACCTCGTTGGCGACATTGGCCTCCAGCGCCACGCCAAGCACGTACTCCCCACCGAGGCCCAGCGATTTGCGCACCGGTCCGTTGACGCCGTCTGCTCCGACGAGCGCGTCCGCCTCCACCCGCCGGCCGTCGACATGCACGGAAGCGCCTACATCGTCGGCGACGACGTCCGTCACCTTCACGCCGTCCCGGAAGTCCGCCCCGGCTGCAGCGGCCTGGTGGGCGAGATGCTCGTCGAGCCGAATGCGCTGCGTCATGAGCACGAGCGGTGCGCGTCCGCGCCGTTCCACACGTGTGCCGTACTCGAGGCGAAGGCCGATGCGGTCGACCACATGCTCGACCACCGGCTCCACCGAGACAGGGAGCTCGTTCACGGCGCGCATGGTCAGCCCGCCGCCACACGGCTTGTCCCGTGGGAAGTGCACCTTGTCGAGGAGCAGCACGCGCGCGCCCCCGCGCGCGAGACGCGTCGCCGTCACCGAGCCCGCGGGCCCGGCACCGACCACGATGACGTCGAAGCGCTCCACGCGCTCCGCATCGTACGTCTACAAGATCGCGGGCGCGGGCGCGGCTATCCGGTAGGCGGCCTGGGCTCCCTCGAACCCTTTGAGCTCCACCTGTTCGCAGCGCGCTGCCAGGCCACGCTCCGCGAGCCAGCTCTCGACACGCCGGAAGGCCTCCTCGCTGAGCAGGATCTCCCCGCCCTCGGCCTTCGTCTGAAGCCGAGCTGCGAGGTTGGTCGCAACGCCGTGTACCGCGACGTTGGCGTCGGAAGCACCCGGCCCGAGGACGGCTGGGCCAACAGCGATGCCGATGCCGAGCTGTAGGTCGAGCAGCGCTGCTTTGTCGCGGAGCGCGAGTGCTGCCTGGAGCGCCTGCACGCAATGGTCGATCCTGTTCCCGGAAACGTTGAACGTCGCCATCACCGCATCGCCGGCGAACTTGTCGACGATGCCGAAATGGCGCTCCACCTCGGTTCTCGCAAACCGGTAGAGCGGTGCCATGCGCTCGTTGAGCTCCTGCGGGCTCGACTGGGCGGCGAGCGTCGTGTAGCCGCGGACGTCCGCGAAGAGCGAGGTGACGAGCCGCTCACCGAAGGCCGGCGACTCCGGATCCGCGTCAACGCTGACGCTTGTCGGCTCCGGCGCAGGCAGGTCGACGCCCAGTTCACCGGCGACGGCACGAGCGGTCGAGGCGACGCGCAGCGCCTCGACGGCCTCCGCCCGCGGAACGAGGTCCCGCAACAGACCACCAGCCTCATCGGTCTCTCCGGACTTCGCGAGCGCTTCGGCGAGCGCGACGGTAGTGCGCCACTCAGCGAGCCGGTAGCCGAGCGCGCGCAGCTCGTCGACCGCGGAGCGCAGCAACGGCGCCGCGGCTTCCGGCGACCCTTCGGCAAGCAGCACGCGCGCCTCGGCCGCGTCGAGCAGCGCCTTGCCGGCCGGGCTCGGCCGGGCGCGACCTTTGGCGACGACCGCACGCGCGTTCGCGATGCGGCCAGCGGCGAGAAACGCCTCCACTGCAACGGCCAGCGTCCCTCGGTACATCGCGAGCTCTTCTCCGTTCTCGAGGATCTCCTCTGCCAGCTCCACGGCGTCCGTCACCTGTCCCCGGTCGAGACGCACGCGGATCTGGGCGTTGCCGTCGTAGACGATGTCCTGAAGATCGCTGCGCTCCGAGACCGGTGGCAGAACGCCCGCAGCCTCCTCGGCCCGGCCCATTTCCACGAGCACCTCGGCCGTGTTCACGTTGGCCCGCCACAGCATCTTCGCCTGGCGGAGGAGCTCGTAGTCGACAATGGCCGCGCGGGCAGCCTCGAGTGCATCCGGGAGATCCGCGGTCTCTAGCCGGACGTATCCTTGTGACAGTCTCAGTGAAAACGCGGCCGGCAGGAACGGCAACTCGTTGAGGCGCGCGAAGCGCTCTTCCAGGCCCGGTTGGACGAGGTGCACGCGGCACCAGATGTCGTTGTACGTGGTATTCGAGGCGACGAGCCAGTACCCCTTGGCAAAGGCCTCCTCGTACACCCGGTCGGAGACTTCGAGGCCCCGTTCGACGTCGCTGCCCAGCAGTCCCATCGCCAGGAAGGCGTGCGCCCAGGTGCGCTCGAAGTCGGCGTCTACCGCCTCGGCGACCTCCATTCCCCGCTGAGCAGCCTCGACGCAGCCGTCGTAGTCGAACTCGAACACGCGCAGTCCCGCGATGCGCACATACGCCGTCGCAAGATCGGCCGAAGGCCCGACTGCCTCCAGCACGCGCCTCGCCGCTTCGTAGCTCTCGCCGGCGAGGTCGGAGCGCGACTGTTCCCAGTGGCAGCGGCCGAGGTAGATGCGAAAGCGTGCGGCCTCGACCGGCTGGCCGAGAGACTCGAGCCCCTCCACTCCTTCGATCAGGAATTGGGCGGCCGCAGCGGGCTGCCCGTTGAACCACGAAAGGCGTCCGATTGCGCACAGCGCTCGAGCGCGCTCGAGCGGATCGGTGACGTGGGGCAGCACCCGTTCGAGGACGGCGACCGCATCGCCGTACGCAATGGCGCGCTCGGCCTCGTCCGCGCTGCGGAGGCACACTGGCACGGCCTCGGCGAAGCGGGCTGCGCCGAGCAGATGGTGGGCGACATCGACGCTTCGCATCGATGTCTGTGCCGTCAGCGCGTCCGCGGCACGCGAGTGCAACTGCTGCCTGCGCGGAGTCACCATGTCCGTGTAGATCGCTTCCTGCGTGAGCGCATGGCGCCATCTGTACGCACCCGGCGCCTCGGGGTGCTCTTCGATCAGCTGCTGCCCCATGGCAGCCTCCAGCGCCTCGTTCACGGCGCCCGCGTCCGCTCCCGAGACGGTCAAGAGCGTCGGGTAGTCGAAGGACCTGCCCAGCGCCGCGGCCGCCTGGAGGATTGTCGTGTGCTCCTCATGGAGCCGCTGGAGCCGGAGGAGAATCGTGTCTCGAACCGTCTCGGGGATCTGGAGGTCACCGAGCGACCTCCGCTCCCAGCCCATGTCCGTCCTGACGATGTCGCCCCGCTCGATCGCCTCTTTCAGCATCTCCTCGAGCACGAACGGGTTGCCCTCGCTCCGATCGAACATGACGGTCCGCAGGTCCGCCTCGACGGCGGGCGCGTCGAACATCACGCGGATCATCTCGGCCACGCCGTCCGGCGCCAGCGGCTCGAGCTTGACGGTCTCCGCGAGACCGGACCGGCGCCAGGATTGAAGGACGGGCGCCAGAGGATGGCGACGATGGAGCTCGTCTGCCCGGTACGTCACGACCAGCAGTGCGGCAAGCCCCGTCACGCGGCGACTGAGGTGGTCGAGCAGCTCCCGTGTCGACTCGTCAGCCCAGTGAATGTCGTCCACGACGAGCAGCAGGGGTCGCCGCTCGGACGCCACTGCCAGCAGGGCGACCACGGCCTCGAACAACCGGAGCTTCGCCTGTGCGGGGTCCCCGGCCGGTTCGGGCTGCGTCCCGTCGGAGAGCTGGGGGAAGAGCTGTGCCAGCTCGCGGCGCGCCGGGCCGAGCCGCTCGCCGACTGCCGCCACGTCCTGCGCCGCGAGGTAGTTGCCGATCGCCTCGACGAACGGCAGGTACGGGAGCGAGAGCTCCGCCTCGCTGCAACTTCCCCAGAGGACGGTGCCCCCGAGCTTGCGAGCGCTGCCGGCGAGCTCTGTGATCAACCGTGTCTTGCCGATGCCTGCGTCGCCGGAGACCATGACAAAGCCGCTTTCGCCCCGGTGCGCTGCCAGCAGCGCGTCCTCGAGCACGGCGAGCTCTTCGTCGCGGCGGACGAGAACCGGGCAGAGAACGCGCTCGACCACGACGCGATTGTCCCAGGAGTGGCCCGAGACGCGCACACCGGCCGAGCTAAGATGTCGCTCCCGGGGGTGTGCCCGAGCGGCCAAAGGGAGCGGTCTGTAAAACCGCCGGCTCAGCCTACGGAGGTTCGAATCCTCCCGCCCCCATCTTGGTGCGCCCTACGGCGCGGGCGTGCCGGTCGAGACGTTCAGGCGTACTGCTGAACCGACCTTCACCTGTCCGCCCACCGGATTCTGTGCGACCACGGTGCCCGCAGGCTCGATCGATGGGACGCGGAACACATTGGACTCGAGGCCGAGGTCGGCTATCTGAGCCTGCGCCTCCGCCTGCGCCAGGCCGACGACGGTGGGCACATCGACCAGACCGGAGCCCTTGGAGACGTTGATGCGCACGCCGGAGTCCTTTGACACGCGCTCGCCCGAACCCGGGCTCTGGGCGACGACCGTACCGTCCGGCTCGTCCGAGAAGACCTCGAACACGCGGACTTCGAGGCCCGCGGCCGCGAGGCGATCGCGCGCCTCTTGCTCGGGAAGACCTACGACATTCGGCACCGCGACGGTGGCCGGCCCCTTTGAGGCCAGGATCGTCACCGTGCTTCCCTCCTCGAGCTCAGTACCCGCGGACGGCTGCTGCTCGAACACGATGCCACGCGGCGCCGCGTTGGCGCGGTTCACGATGTCGGTCTTGAAGCCCTCGTCCTGGAGCCGCGTCACGGCGGTGTCCAGGGGCAGCGAGGTCACGGAGGGAACGGGCTTCTCCTCGCTCCGAGTGAAGTACCAGAGCGCACCGACCCCGATGAGCGTCGCCAGCAGAAGGATCGCGAGCGCAGGCCAGAAGTCATCGAACGGCCCGCGCATCCGCCGTCGCTCGACGCGTTGGCGCTCGTGCTCCACGGTTCCGTCGGGGCCGACGCGAACGCGGTCGTCTTCGGTCGCCACAGGCTCGCCATAGCTCGGCCCTGGATCGATGAACGGCTCGGGCGGCGGGGCACCAGGTTCGCCCTCAACGACGACCCGCTCCTCCACGATGCGGCCATCTTCGCGAATGACGACCGTCTCATCCTCGTCGGCAGGGGTCTCCGAGTTTTCGGCAAGGCGCTCCGGGGGATCGCGCTCCGGCACGACGGCGTTCTACCCAGCAACGGCGGTAGTCGAAACGCCTCGGACGGGGGAAACCATGTTTCACCCGTGGACCCCTTCTTATGGCTCGCTGTCGACCACTCCGAGCCGCGCGAAGAAGGCGGTCTTCGCGCGGCGCGAGCGCCGCTTTGTCGCGGGCTAGACTGGAACCGAACGCCCTCTTAGCTCAGTTGGTAGAGCACCTCCATGGTAAGGAGGGGGTCGACGGTTCGAGTCCGTCAGAGGGCTTCGCGTTCTCCCTGCAGATCAGCCCTTCCGTTGGCTGCTGCGGCGACGAGTTCGGGTCTCGACGTCCACCGAACGTCCACCACTCTGCTGGATCTCCTCCGCCGCGGCCCTGAGCCGCTGGCCGTGACAGGCTTCAAGGGCTGCCGGGTCGACGTCCACCCAGCGTCCACGGCACGTTCGAGCGCGAGCGCGTCAAGCAATGAGACGGCGTGCTGGCGGCTGTCGTGGGCGAGGTGGCCGTAGTGGCAGTCGATCATCGCGATGCTCGAGCCCATGAACCGGGACACAGCGAACACTGGGACGCCGGCCCGGAGCGCGAAGGTGGCGTAGGTGTGGCGCAGGTCGTAGAGATCACGTAACGGCTCGATGCCAGCCGCCTTCTGGGCGGGCTTCCAGTGACGGCGGCCGAAGACGCGGAAGTCGATGCGTCCTCCGCGCGAGTTCGGGAACAGGATCTCGTTCCCTGAGCGAGGCAGCCGATCGAGCGCCTCGAGCGCCTTCGCCTGCAGCGGCACGGCCCGGTTGCTCAGCCGCGTCTTGGTGTGCTTGAGGCGGCCGTTCGCATATGCCCGGCGCACGTAGACGACGCCCGCCTCCCGATCGACATCGCGCCTGTCGAGGCCGAAGAGCTCCGACGGCCTGAGCCCGGTCGCGGTCGCGAAAACGACCATCGGCCCGTACACCGGACCGAGCATGCCCGCCACCCTCTCGATCCGCTCCCAGGACTCGAAGGGTCGCTTCTCGCGGGCACGTCGCGGCGCATTCCGGATCCCGCGCTTCGCGGGATTCCTGTCGAGCAGCCCCCAGTCGACCGCGCGGTTCAGGACCTGCCGCAACGTCTGCCTCGAACCGGTGCCCTTCGGGAATGGCCAGTCGCCATGCGTACACATCCCTCGGCGACAGGTCGACCAGCCGCCTCGCGCCCAGCACGGCGGTCGCTTTGCCGAGCAGCCAGCGCAGCTTCGCGATCGTGACCGGCGCCGCCTGATGCAGCTCCAGGTACTCGTCGACGAACTCGGCGAGCGTGATCGTCGCCCGTCCGCCTCCCGGGCCAATCCGGTCGAGCACCTTGCGCAGCGCCTTCTCCGCCTCCGCGCGCGTCGCGAAACCCTCCCACCTGCGGCCGCTCCGAGCCGCGACCCTCGAGCCGATACCGGTACGCCCACAACGGCTGGCCCTCCGGCCCCTTCGTCTTCAGCTTGAACACCTGGCCCTGCTGGATCATCACGAGCCTCCTCGATCGAACGACGGTCGAGAATCTCGCGCAGACCACCTCTCTCTTCGAGAGGGCGTCTCTCTCTTCGAGAGGGCGTCTCTCGAGCAGACTGATTTCCAGGCGGCGGGCGAGTGGCCGCGCCCGCCGCTTACACAAGGAATCTGACAGTCTCCACCGTGGCAGCGGGCTCGCGGCGACGGCGATCAGCAAATCGGTGTCGGGCCGAATCCCGGAGGCCGGATCAGCCGCGCAGAGCGATCCGGTTACGCTCACGCCGGATGAAGGAGACGTGCAAGCAATCCGCCCAGCGCTCGCACCAAATGTCCTGAGGGTCCCGATCGTTGGAGCCCCGCTGGCTGGCGGCCCGACAACGCCGGCGCTTGTCGCCGCCGTCTGCGAGGCCGGCGGCCTCGGCTTCCTCGCTGCCGGCTACCAGACGGCGCCCGCGCTCGCCGACGACATCACGGCGTTGCGCGGGCAGACTCGGCGCCCATTCGCGGTCAACGTCTTCTATCCCGTTCCCGAGCGGCTCGACGACACACAGGTGGCTGCCTTCGTTGAGCGCCTCGCGGAGGAGGCGGAACGCTATGGCGTCGCCGCCGGTGAGCCGCGCTGGACGGACGACGACTGGCAGGCCAAGCTCGAGCTCGTCCGGCGCGAGCAGCCGGCCGTCGTCTCGTTCACGTTCGGCTGCCCCGAGCGGGAGGTCGTGGAGGAGTTGCGCTCGGCTGGCAGCAGCGTCTGGTGCACGGTCACTTCACCGGCCGAGGCCGAGCAGGCGGCTTCGGCCGGCATCGACGTGCTCGTCGTGCAGGGCGGCGAAGCGGGCGGTCATCAGGGCTCCTTCCACGATCACTCGAACGATCCCTTTCCGCTGCTAACGCTTCTCCAGCTCGTTCGCCGGGTCACGGATCTGCCGCTCGTAGCTGCGGGAGGTATCGCGACTGCCGAGGCGATCGCCGCCGTGCTAGCGGCCGGTGCGTCCGCCGCGCAGCTCGGCACGGCGCTGCTGCTAACGCCGGAGGCTGGTACGTCGGCAGCGCACCGACAAGCGTTGCGCGGCGACCGCCCGACAAAGCTGACGCGCGCGTTCACCGGCCGCCGCGGCCGCGGGATCGTCAACCGCTTCATGCTCGACCACGATGCCGCTGCGCCCATCGCGTACCCGGAGATCCACTATGTGACCGCGCCGATTCGCGCGGCCGCGCGTGCGAGCGGCGACGGCGAGGCGATCAACCTCTGGGCAGGACAGGCGTACCAGCTGACGCGGGAAAGGTCAGCGTCGGAGCTCGTGGAGGAACTCGTCTACGAGCTCGCGCAGTTCAACCCCGCCGCGATCACGTAGCCATCGTCCACCTTCATTTTCTCGAACGGGCGCGCTCTCGCAAGCTCCGGTCGCGCGCACGTCTCTCCGGTGCCGCGGCGAGCGCTTGTTTTGGGGGTCAACGATGGGCCGTGGGCCTACTCGTGAGGAGGGAATTGTCGAGGTCGGACCAGAGGTCTTCGACGTGTTCGCAGCCGACGCTGAGCCGGAGCAGGCTCGGTGGCAGGTGCTGCTGGCCGGGGACGGCGGCGCGGCGTTCGATTGTCGACTCCACGGAGCCGAGGCTGGTGGCGTGCTGGATGATCTGCAGGCCGCCGACCTCCACTTCGCCCCCGAAGCCCCCGCCGACGAGGCCGCGAAACACCGCTGGATCAAGACGATCCCCGGCAAAGGCTGGTTCGTGTACTTCCGCATCTACGGGCCCGAAGAACCCGCGTTCGACGGATCCTGGCAACTCCCCGACTTCGAACCCGTCACACCTGATCTCGACCGCGGATCGGGTCAGGGCACCGGCCAGATCGCCCCGGCGATCACCCGCACGGCGTGACGCACCCGCGAAGCCGACACGTGCCGGGTTCGGCCTAGTGACCTTGAGTCGTTGATTCGCTGGCAGTAGGCGGCGAGGCTGTCGAAGGATCTCGTCCGCGCTCTTATGCCAGACGAACGGGGTGGGGTTGTCGTTCCAGTTGCTGATCCATGTGCGGATCGAGGCGACCAGGTCGCGGGTACGGAGGGGTCAACCGAGACGCCCGAACACGTCGATTTTGCAGGCATTTTTGGCGCCTGTCCTTGCGCCGTCGCGAAAGGTCAACCCGCTAGCCGATCTCCTCGGCCAGCCCGATGAGGATCCCCTCGGGGCCTCGGACGTAACAGAGTCGATACTGATCCTCGTACTGCGCCAGTTCACCGACCAACTCGGCTCCGTGCGGGCGGAGCCGGGCGAGCGTATCGTCGATGTCCTCCACGGCGAACATGACGCGTAGGTAGCCGAGAGCGTTCACCGGGGCGTTCCGGTGATCGGCGACGGCAGGCGGCGTGAGAAATCGCGAGATCTCGAGCCGGCTATGGCCGTCCGGCGTGCGCATCATGGCGATCTCGACGCGCATGTGGCGCAGTCCAGTAACACGCTCTGCCCAGTCTCCTTCGACCGTGGCTCGCCCTTCGAGCTCGAGGCCGAGCTCGGCGAAAAAAGAGATAGCGGCATCCAGGGATTCCACGACGATGCCGACGTTGTCCATCCGTTGAACCGTCACGCGGCCCACTCTAGATCTGTTGTCGCTACGACATGCCCACCGTTGCACGGAGGCCGCGCGGCACGTCCGTAGACGAGATCCCTCGGCCCGCGGTTCGACTCCGTCAGAGGGCTCTAGAGTCCCTCAGCCACTGACCGGGGCGAAGGCATCCAGAAGCGTCACGTCGTCGTCGTGGACCACGATGGACTGTCCGTCGTCGAGAGTGACGAAGAAGCGCTCGTCGGGGCCGACCTCCGCGGTGCCCTCCCGGCCATCAGCGATACGGACCCGCGTCGTCGGCCGCTCCAGCTGCCCAGGTTCCGTCTCGGCCTCGGACGTCTCAGCCTCGGGGGCCGTGAGCAGGATCACTCCCCCACCGAGCCCGAGGTCGCTGATCTTCACGATGCTTCGTCCGGCGAACCCCACGTACAGGGACGGATTCGACGGCACGGACCATTGGTCGAAGAAGCAGTTCGTCGGCAGTCCGCGCATCGCTCCGGTGTCCAGCAGACGCTGCCAGGTCACACCGTCGGTGGTCATGAAAGCCCCGGCGACCCCCACGGCGAACCGCTTGAGCCCGTCGAACGGGTCGAATTGCATGTCGCTCAGGACGACCTGGGTCGTGTCGCTGACCTCGTCGCGGCCGGCCGGGATCCGGCCGTTGCACGTGACCATGCGCTCCAGGCTTTCGTCCACCTGCCACGTGGTGCCGCCGTCATCGGAGCGCTTGATGCGATCGCCGTCGATCGCGTAGAGCAGGTTCGGGTCGTAGGGATTGACGAAGAAGCGCTTCGCCTGGTTGGCTCCTCCTCCCGGGATGAGCTGTTGCCAGGAGGCCATTCCTTCCGTCCACTTCCAGAGTCGCTTGCTCATGTTGCCGCCGACGTAGAACACCGTGCCTTCGTGGCCACCCGAGGCCTGCACGACGCCGATGCTCGGATCCGGCAGGAAAGGCCCGACCTGCTGGGCAGGGCCGTTCTTGCGGTGACCGAAGTTCGGGATGACGAACAGCGGCTGCTCCCGGAAAGTACCGTTCGCCAGAGCCGGCGAGACCAGCACCCCGGCATCGCCGAACCCGACAATGTCGGCCCGCTTCTCGCCGGTCACGTCGGCCAGAAGCCGTGTGTGGTTCTCCACGCGCCAGTCCTGCGCGAAGCCGAAATCCTCGAGGGCGAGCTGCGCCGTGAAGGCGAAGGACCCGTCGCCGTTGCTCAGCGCCACGAACACCCCCGCGTCGCCGAAGCCCGACGATGTCCGCCTTGCCGTCGCCGGTGATGTCGGCCAGCAAGCGGGGGTGCTTCTCCACCCTCCAGCCTCCGCCCTCGAAGCCGAGGTCTGCCAGCACGAACTGCGCCGCCTGGAACGAGCCGTCGCCGTTGCTGAGCGCCGTCCACACGCCGGCGTCGCCGAAGCCGACGATGTCGGCGCGGCCATCGCCGGTGATGTCGGCCAGGAAGCGCGGGTGCTTGTCGACGCGCCAGCCCTGGTCGAAGCCGAGCTCAGCCTGCACGAACTGCGCCGGCCTGGAACGAGCCGTCGCCGTTGCTGAGCGCCGTCCACACGCCGGCGTCGCCGAAGCCGACGATGTCGGCGCGGCCATCGCCGGTGATGTCGGCCAGGAAGCGCGGGTGCTTGTCGACGCGCCAGCCCTGGTCGAAGCCGAGCTCCGCCTGCACGAACTGCGCCGGCTGGAACGAGCCGTCGCCGTTGCTGACGGCCGTCCATACGCCTGCGTCGCCGAAGCCGACGATGTCGGCGCGGCCCTCGCCGGTGATGTCGGCCAGGAAGCGCGGGTGCTTGTCCACGCGCCAGCCCTGGTCGAAGCCGAACTCCGCCTGCACGAACTGCGCAGCCTGGAATGTGCCGTCGCCGTTGCTCAGCGCCGTCCACACGCCGGCGTCGCCGAAGCCGACGATGTCGGCGCGGCCCTCACCGGTGATGTCCGCCAGGAAGCGCGGGTGCTTGTCGACGCGCCAGCCCTGGTCGAAGCCCAGCTCCGCCAGCACGAACTGCGGATCGGCGAAGAGCCCGCCGCCCTTGCTGAGGGCGGTCCATGCTCCGGCGTCTCCGAAGCCGACGATGTCAGCCTTGCCATCAGCGGTGATGTCGGCCAGGAAGCGGGGATGCCGGTCGACGAGCCATCCCCCCGGAGTGTCCCAGTCGGTGCGCTTCTTGATAGCGCGGAGGTCACGAGCGCGAAGCAGGACCGCAAGGTGGTCGCCGAACGTCGTAGGTGGATCGTCCCTCTTGAAGTTGCCGAAGAAGCGGATGACCACGCAGTCCGTAGGCAGCGATGGGTCGTCCGCCGGCAGGTTATGGATGTGCGGACGGTAGCCACGAATCCCGAAGCCGCTGCTGGCGTTCCAGATCCTGCTTCCTGTTCGCAACGAAGGCCCGGGGATCATCTGTTCATGACTGGAAGAGCTGATGTCGGGGAGATTGCCCGGCTGAGTCTCGTAGAGCGCCACGGTCTGGTCCCAGCGTGGGGTGAAGATGAGCATCGAGTGCGGCCGCAACGGGTCGGCCCAGGAGGTGTCGTTGTCCCCGCCGCCGTACCGTTGCGAGCGCCAGTGCTGTCCGCCGTCGTGGGAGGCGAAACCGTCGTTGTCACCGGTGTTGAGCGACAGCAGTGGGCCCTGCCCTGAGACCGCGGCACCGGCGAAATTCACCGTCGACAGCGAACTGATGCTCCCTGCCGGCTCGAAGGTGATACCGCCATCGGTGCTTCGATCGATGCCGCCGTCACTCAGTAGCCAGACGGTGCCTGCGTTCGCCACGTACCTGCCGTCGTCGAACGCGGCGTGGAAATCGGGAGACAGGAACAGGCCGTGGAGGTCGACGTGGACCTCGCCTGTGGTATCGAGCTGTTGCCAGTCAGATGCTGACTGGGGATCGAGCGGTGCGACCGACGCCTCGCCGATGTTGTCCCCGAAAAAGCGTTGCGGCCCGTAAAAGAGCGCCTCGCCCTGACCAGGCCGGGTAATGGCGAGCCACACGTTTCCCGAGTCCTGGCCGCCGACCGCCGGGATCGGCACGTCTTGCCAGGTCGACGCCATCGTCTGCGCGAAGTCATTGAAGTCACCGCGGAACAACTGGGGCGGGTTCGGGTGTGCGTTGGCATTACGCGTAACGAACACCTCGAACGGGGAGCGTGGCGACACGACCATGACGCACTCGTTGTTCCCATTGGCCAGAGCGACGGCGCTTCCGATGGGGCTCGGCAGCGTGCCGGTATCGGGGATCCAGGTATCGCCACCGTCGAGAGAGACCTGGATCATGTTGTTCGTCAGCGCATAGACAGCCGGCGGAAGCAGGGTCCCGGCGGGCGTGGCGGCGACCGCCACATGGTTGGCCGGCACAGGAGTTGGGGGCACGGTTTGGCCTGTGGCGGTCTGCCAGGTCGCGCCAGCGTCCCGGCTGACGGCCAACGAGGTTTCACCGGCGGCGAAGACGAGGTGTGCAGCGCCCGGCACCCAGACCAGCTGGCCGGCGGCGGGCGCGCCCCCTCCCGGACGCCGGAAGGAGTGGACAGGCGACCAGCTCCGACCACCGTCAGTGGAACGCCAAATGCCTGCGTCCTCGATCTCGCGGTCGCTTCGCGCGATGGCGAGGACGGTCAGGAGGTGGCCGAAGTTCGGCAGCACAAAGCGCAAGGGTCCCGTGAAGACGCCGTCAGAGTTTGGCAACGCCACGTACACCCCGGCGTCACCGAAGCCGACAATGTCGGCCTTGCCATCACCGGTGATGTCTGCCAGGAAGCGTGGGTGCTTGTCGACGCGCCAGCCGCCGGCCTCGAAGCCGAGGTCTGCCAGCACGAACTGCGCAGCCTGGAACGAGCCGTCGCCGTTGCTCCGCGCCGTCCACACGCCGGCGTCTCCGAAGCCGACGATGTCGGCCTTGCCATCACCGGTGATGTCTGCCAGGAAGCGTGGGTGCTTGTCGACGCGCCAGCCCTGGTCGAAGCCGAGCTCCGCCTGAACGAACTGCGCCGGCTGGAAGGAGCCGTCGCCGTTGCTGAGCGCCGTCCACACGCCGCCGTCGCCGAAGCCGACGATGTCGGCGCGGCCATCGCCCGTGATGTCTGCCAGGAAGCGTGGGTGCTTGTCGACGCGCCAGCCCTGGTCGAAGGCCAGCTCCGCCTGAACGAACTGCGCAGCCTGGAAGGAGCCGTCGCCGTTGCTGAGCGCCGTCCACACGCCGGCGTCGCCGAAGCCGACGATGTCGGCGCGGCCATCGCCCGTGATGTCGGCCAGGAAGCGGGGGTGCTTGTCCACGCGCCAGCCCTGTTCGAAGGCCAGTTCCGCCTGCACGAACTGCGCCGCCTGGAAGGAGCCGTCGCCGTTGCTGAGCGCCGTCCACACGCCGGCGTCGCCGAAGCCGACGATGTCGGCGCGGCCGTCGCCGGTGATGTCGGCCAGGAAGCGGGGGTGCTTGTCGACGCGCCAGCCCTGGTCGAAGCCCAGCTCCGCCTGCACGAACTGCGGGGCCTGGAACGTGCCGTCACCGTTGCTGCGCGCCGTCCACACGCCGGCGTCTCCGAAGCCCACGATGTCGGCGCAGCCGTCACCGGTGATGTCGGCCAGGAAGCGGGGGTGCCGGTCGACGCGCCACCCACCGGCCTGGAGGCAGAAGGCAGCCAGCACGACGCGTGGGGGCTGGAACGTGCCGTCGCCGTTGCTCAGCGCCGTCCACACGCCTGTGTCGCCGAAGCCCACGATGTCGGCCCGACCGTCGCCGGTGATGTCGGCAAGTAGCCGTGGATTCCGGTCGACGAGCCAGCGCGCGGATTCCGGCCCAACCGCGACCGACGTAATGCAGCACCCACCGAGGGCGCCCGGCACGCCGAACTGATCCGGTGGGGGCTGTTCCCATGCCAGCTGCACCCAGGATTCGCCGCCGTCCTCCGAGACCCACAGGCCGCTCGAGAGCGATCCGGCGAAGACGAGCTTGCCGTCGTCCGAGCTCGCGAGCGACAGCATCCGCCCGGTTGCGTCCTGCCAATCCGGTCCAAACGACATGTTGGACCTGTTCGGGCTCACATCGGTAATGGTGACCACGTGCGGACTCCTTAGGTGTCGGGGTGAGGAGCGCGGCCGGCGGCAGTCACCGGGGGCCTAGCCGCCTGGGGCGGTCGCGAGCGTCCGGCGCACCCAGCGCGCCGTCGCGAATCCGATCGCAGAGGAGAGCGCGACCAGCGGGATGTCGATCAGGAGGAACTCCCAGCCGATCTTGTACTCCCCGCTGATGATCGTCGCGAGCGTGCCGAGCACGACCGACGCCCCGACGCCCACCGTGAGACGCATCTGCGGCCGGATCAGCGGCAGCGCCGCGCCCAGCAGCAGGCCGCTCACGATCGGAAACAGCTCCTGCATTCGTCCACCCCCTCCGGTCTTCGTCAGCCGACCACGAGGCCGGACAACGTGTCCAGATACTCCCAGTGACGCCACTGCGGCAACTTCGCGTCCTAGGCACAGCTCCTTCTGAGTGAGCCGCGAATCTGACATACGACGCACGGCGCGTCAAGGAAGATTCGTGGCGCTCGTCAAGGTGAGCCCGATGTAGGTTCAGGGCACTACGAGCACTCCGCTAGACAGGCGAGAGCCGACGTTGCGGCTCTCGGTACCGGCCGAAGGAATCCGGGGGCGTGGCATCGTCCTCCGCTTTCCCTCGCTCGACGACGTCGACGGATTCCTCCCTGCCTTTACGGACGTGGAGCTTCGCGAGGCCGGAAACCTGCCTGCGTTCGATCGCGACGGGCTCGTCGCCTCGCTCGAAGAGCTCCCGTCGCTCGCTGCGATGGGGCGACTCCTCGCCCTGGCTGCGGTCGACGAAGTGACAGGCGAGATCATCGGCGGCGGAACGCTCCACCACCTCGACGCGGAGCGCAGCATCGTCGAGATCGGCTATTTCGTGCTGCCGCACGCGAGACGCCGCGGGGTCGCGACGACAATCGCCCGGATGCTGGCCGACCACGCCTTTTCGCTCGGCATCCACCGCGTCGCCGCCTATGTGAACGTCGGCAATGTTGCCTCCGAGCGCGTGGCGGAACGTGCCGGCTTCACGCGCGAGGGCATCGTCCGCTCAATGCCGGTACCCGACGGCCGGCGGGTCGACAAGACGCTCTTCTCGCTTCTGGCGGGGGAATGACCGCTGCCCGTGGCATGCGGACTGCCCTTCTCCTATAGGGCGACAGACCCTCGCCTGAGGCAAGCGGCGGGCTGCTAGCCGCTCTCCGCCACCTGCTGGAGCTCCGCAGTCAGCTCCTCCACGAGCTCGGGTCGACCGTGGAACTGCGCCGGCGTGTTCTGGAGCAGGACGATCCGCCAGTTAGCTTCCTCCCTCACCGCGACCACTGTCTGGTGTGCGTTCTTGTCGGGCTCGAGCTCGGATCGGCCCTCCGGGATCATCCCGACCACGGCGCGCAGGACGGCTGCATCAGCGCTCAAGACGTCGACGCTCTTGACCTTCGCCACGTATGCGGCAGTTTCATGGTCGTCGAAGATGCGCTGCGTCTCGGTCGCTATCGCTTCGCGTCCATTCGTCTCGCTGCCGTCGAAGCCGATAGCCGTGCCGGCATCGGCGAACGGCTCCGCGAAGCTGCGCCCGTCACGACTGTTCCAGCCCTGGATCAGCTGCTCGTAGCGGGCCACGACCGCAGCTTCCGGAGACTCCATCGAGACTCGTTACCCCGCGTAACCCGCCGGCCAAACAGCGCCGCAGGCTCAACTCGGCGACGGAGCTACGGCTTGATCACGACCTTGATGGCGCCGTCCTCCTTCTGCTGGAACATCGCGTACGCCTCGGGCGCCTCCTCGATCGGGATCCGGTGGGTCGCGAAGCTCTCCGTGCCGAGCGGGTCGGAATCGTCGGTCACGAGCGGCATGATCTCGTCGATCCACGCCTTCACGTTCGCCTGGCCCATCCGCACCTGCACCTGCTTGTCGAACAGCTCCATCATCGGCATCGGCGTCGCCGACCCGCCGTAGACGCCAATGATCGACAGGGTGCCGCCCCGACGCACCGTCGAGATCGCCGCATGCAGCGCCGACGTGCGGTCGCTGCCGACCTTCTCCATCAATTTGGTCGCCAGCCCTGACGGCGATCGGGAGGCAATGGTCTGCATCGCCGCCTGGACCGGCGCCCCGTGCGCCTCGGTTCCCACCGCGTCGATGACGGAGTCCGCGCCGCGGCCGTCGGTCAGATCCATGATCTCGAGCGCCGGATCCGCATCGCCGTTCCACTCGACGATCTCGGCGCCGTACTCACGCGCGAGCTCGATTCGCTCGGGGACCAGGTCGACGGCGATCACGCGCTCGATGCCGAGCTGCTTTGCAACCCGCACGCAGAACTGGCCGATCGGCCCGAGCCCGTAGACCGCGAGCGTCCCTCCCTTCGGCACATCGGCGTACTTGACGGCCTGCCACGCCGTGGGAATCACGTCCGAGAGGTAGAGGAAGCGCTCGTCCGCCGGACCCTCCGGCACCTTGATCGGGCCATACTGGGCCTGCGGCACACGCAGGTATTCGGCCTGGCCGCCCGCGACCTGGCCGTAGAGCTTGGTGTAGCCGAAGAGGGCTGCGCCCTTGTCGTGCTCCTTCACCTGCGTGGTCTCGCACTGCGACTGCAGGTCCCGCTCGCACATGAAGCAGTGTCCGCAGGCGATGTTGAACGGAAGCACGACCCGATCGCCGGCCTCGAGGCCCGTCACCTCCGCGCCGACTTCCTCGACGATGCCCATCGGTTCGTGGCCGAGGATGTCGCCTTCCTCCATGTACATCGAAAGCACCGTGTAGAGATGCAGATCGGAGCCGCAGATCGCGGTCGAGGTGATCCTCACGATTGCATCCGTGGGCTTCTCGATCGTCGGATCCGGGACCTCATCGACTCGAACGTCCTCGGTGCCGTGCCAGACCACTGCCTTCATCGCCTGCCTCCCTCGACTCGTTCGGGTCTCTCTATGCGATTCCCGAGCTCTCCAAACCCCAGGCTCCCGGCCCGCCCGAGACGCCAGGCCCGATCAGCTGACCGACCGCCGCTCGAGATCGGCGGTTGCGGGGCCCTCGATGACGCGGCCTTCCGGATCGAAGCGGGAGCCGTGGCAGGGGCAGTCCCAGGTCCGCTCAGCCGTGTTCCAGGCGACGATGCAGCCGAGATGCGTACAACGGGCACTGAGTGCGTGCAGCTCTCCATCGTCGTCGCGGGAAACCGCAAGCTGGCGCAATCCGCGACGGATGACCGCGCCTCCGCCGGGCTCGATCGAGTCGGCGTCTCCCCCCAGAAGCCGGTCGGCGACGAAGTGGGCACCCACCTTGCTGTTCGCAGTCAGGAAACCGGCCAACGAGTGGCGGACATCGAGCCGCGCGGCGTCGTAGGTGTCGGCCCACGCGTTCGGCCGGCCGAGGATGCCGTCGGTGATGAGAATCGCCGCCACGGTGCCCTTGGTCAGGCCCCACTTCGCAAAGCCGGTCGCGACGGAGATCCGGTCGGAGCGCCCGCTGAGGCGGCCGATGTAGGGCAGGCTGTCAATCGGCACGTAGTCGTGCGCCGACCACCGGTACTGCGGCTGCGCGCCGCCGAACCAACCCGCGAGATCTCGCTCGAGTGCTTCGTAGCGGCGCCGCGTGTCTCGATCCCGGCCCACGGCATGACCCTCGCCTCCGAGCACGAGCAGGCGCCCGCCCTCGTGTGGCGTCGTCCGGATCGACCGCGTCGGCTGCGAGATCGAGAGGTACATCCCTTCCGGCGGCGAGTCGACCGGGGCCGCAACCGCGTATGACATCTGCGGATGCGCCTTTGCGAAGTGGAGGCCGCGGTCGAGCACGGGCAGGTGCGTCGCGAGGACGACGTGCTGCGCCCGGATCGCGCGGCCGCTCGTCGTCACCGTGCAGGGGTCGCCCTCGTCGACGTCGGTTGCGCGCGATTGCTCGAAGACGTGGCTGCCGTCGCCGTCGACTTGCTCCGCCAGCGCCGCCACGTACTTCGCGGGATGGAACTGCGCCTGGCCGCTGAGCCTGACAGCCCCTGCGACCGGGAACGGCAGTGGGAGCTCGCTGACGAACTCGGCTGCGAGGCCCACCGTTC
The DNA here is from genome assembly GCA_963704335.1 of uncultured Actinomycetes bacterium. Classification (GTDB taxonomy): domain Bacteria; phylum Actinomycetota; class Thermoleophilia; order Gaiellales; family Gaiellaceae; genus PALSA-612. Next base: position 1,415,074 of record OY969889.1, on the reverse strand, counting down.
GCGCGGCGTCCGCCTCCTCGCGTAGATCGGCAACGTCCCTCGTCTCGGTGCTGTAGACGAAATTGTCGGCGTCCTCGAAGTCGCAGTCGATCCCGTGTGCGTCGACAAGCTCGCGTATCTTCGCGAGCCCGGCTTCGTTCGACTCGGCGTAGACGCGGGCGACCTCCACCCCGTGTTCTTTCGCGAGCTTCGCGTAGATCAGCGCGTGGCCGGAAGTCAGCTTTGCCGTTGTGTTGCCGGTCACACCGTCCGCCACCTTGGCCGACTCGACAACGGCAACGGTCTTCCCGGCTTCCTTCAGCAGTAGCGCGGTCGTGATACCCGTGATGCCGCCGCCGAGCACGGCGACGTCAACGCTCAATTCGCCCTCGAGCGCCCCGAACGAAAGAGTGGGCTTCGTGGCCAGCCAGTACGACGAGGTCATCGCTAGTTCCTAGCCCGACTTGGCTAATCCGAACCCCGCCGAAGACGCTCAGGCCGCTCGGTCGGTCAGGAGGGTGATGCTGCGCGTGCTGCGGCCACGGCTTCGAGCCGGGAGTGGACGCCGAGGGCACGAAAGAGACGGCGGATGTGGTTCCTGACCGTCTCGGTGCTCACGTGGAGCTCGGCGGCGATCTGCTTCGTCGAGCGGCCCTGCTCCAGAAGACGAAGCACCTCGACTTGACGCGGGGTCAGATGCGGGGGTGGCGCTGTGAGTGTGTCGTCGGGGAGTTCCTCCACCAGCCCGAAGACGCCGACCACCCGTTCACCGCTCATGAGCGGCACCGAGCTGAGCTCCACGGCCACCCGCGTGCCGGCGGTCGAAACCAAGAAGCCGGTCGCCTCTGTGGCCAGGGTGGTGCCAAGCAGCTTCTTGGAGACCAGGTCGTGGGCGCGACTGGTCTCCTCGGGCGCGACGACGGAGGTGTAGTGGCGACCGCGAATGTCGCCTAGAAGCCGCTCGGCTGCCGGATTGATCCAGCGGACGACTCCCGTTGTGTCGAGGACGTAGCTCGGGACGCTGACTCCGGCCAGAGCCTGTTCCACGTCGCCGCCGACTGCCAGGCCAGTGGCCATTACGGAAGTGTCGCTGATCGGCGGGCTGGGCGCACTCCGAAACGCAAAGGAGGCCCCCCGGAGCGGGCCTCCCTTGACCGAAGGGGTTCTCTCGTCAGCGATCGTCCGCTTCGAGAGGCAGTACGAGCTACTTCTTGAGTCCGAGGATGCCCGTCCCCAGCTTCACGTTGAAGACTGTCCACGTGCCCGGGTCGTCGGCGACGATGAACGGGACGTAGCCGACCTTGTAGTCGGGGTGTGCGGTGACCATCTCCGCCCAGTTGGCGTAGACATCGGAACCGCGGTAGATCTCGCAGCTCGGGTCGTGGATGACGTCTACGTTCCCGGCACCGTCATTGCAGTAGAGAGCGGAGATGAAGGCGAACTCGTTCCAGTTTCCGTCTCCGTCGGTGTCGATTCCGAGACTGATTCGGGGCGATCCCGCCGTTGCCGTGCCCGTGTAGCTGAAGCCGAGCTGGCCGATCGTGCCGATCGCCTTGCCTACGAGGTTGCTGTTCTTGACGTAGACGCCGGAGTACTCACCGTCCTTGTCACCGTGGCTGTTGTTCAGCGTCGCGACGCCGTACTTCGACACGGTGCAGCTCCCGCCGTAGATGGTCGCCTCCGACGGGCCGTCGAAGCACGTAAGCGCGCTCCCGACGAACGTCGGCGCCACCGGCACCGGCTTGGTGGCACCGAGCGCGACGGGCACTGCAATGCCAATCGCAACAACCGCAGTCAACGCAAAGAGAATCTTTTTCACTTTCGTAGCTCCCTTGTTAGTAGGCAATCAACTGTGATCGCCTCGTCCCCGGAAGCATGTATTTCCCTTGCCTCTGCGGCTAGGACCCAACTGGGTCAATCGCGGGCCGAGGCTCAGGCAGTCAGACGGATGCTTGCGGCTGCCCGGTGCGCCGGTCGGCGAGCTTGCCGAGCTCCGCGACGCCGAGGAAGACGATCGGACCGAGGAGGCAAATCCCCCACTGCGAGCTCGTCAGCGAGACCGTGTCGAAGATTCGCTGCAGCGGCTGGAGCTCGGTCACGAGGAACGTGAGCGCGAGCGCCAGGCCGATCAATTGCACGAACCGGCGGTTCGCGAGCGTGTAGCGACTGAAGATCGTTCCCGTCGGCTCGCGAGCCTCGAGCGCTGCGACGATGTGCATCAGCGAGAGCGTCGTCAGTCCCATCGTGGTGGCGACGACGAGGTCGTAGCGCTCCTCGCCCCAGGCGACAACCGCGAGCGCAAGCCCGGCCATGACCAGGCCCGCTATGGCGAGTCGCACCCCGAGCGCGCGATCGACGATCGGCGCGCTCGCGTCTCGGGGCGCGCGCCGCATCAGCCCCGGGACGGCCGCATCGAAGCCGAGCCCGATCGCCAGCAGCACGTCGACGGCGAAGTTGATCCAGAGGATCTGCAGCGGCGTGAGCGGTGCGCCGTCAGCGATGTCGAAGATGCCGGCGCCGACGAAGGTGAGGATGAATCCGCCCAGCATCACGAGCTGGACGCGCACGTACTTCATCAGGTTGTCGTAGATGCCGCGGCCGCCCTCGACCGCCGCGACGATGGTCGTGAAGTTGTCGTCGGTGAGGATCATGTCGGCGGCTTCCTTCGTCACCTCGGTACCTGTGATGCCCATCGCGACGCCGATGTCCGAGCGCTTGAGTGCCGGCGCGTCGTTGACGCCGTCGCCGGTCATCGAGACGACGTTGCCCTTGCGCTTGAGCACGTCGACGAGGCGCACCTTGTCCTCCGGCGCGACCCGTGCAACCACGCCGATGCTGTCGACCTGCTCGTCGAGCTCCGCGTCGGAAAGCGCTGCGAACTCCGTGCCGGTGAGTGCACGACCTTCGATCCCCAGCTGAGCTGCGATCGCAGCCGCGGTAGTGGCGTGGTCGCCGGTGATCATGCGGGCGCGAATCCCCGCCTCCTTGCAGCGGGCGATCGCGTCCTTCGCTTCCTTGCGCGGAGGATCGACGATCGCGACGAGCGCCAGCAGCGTCAGATTCTCGACCTGGTCGAGCAGCACTGCGGACGGATCGAATTCGCGCGGGTCGATGTCGCGAGAGGCGACGGCCAGAACACGCATGCCCTCGCCGGCGAGACGGTCGTTCTCGGCCAGGACGCGGTCGCGGCCGGTATCGGCGGGAACGGTCGAGCCGTCGGCGTCCCGGATCTGCGACGAGCGCGCGAGCAGGACGTCGGGCGCGCCCTTGACGAAGCAGCGCACGACCTTCCCGCCCTCGTCTTCCATGTGGTGGAACGTCGCCATGAGCTTGTATTCGGAATCGAACGGCACCTCGCCGACACGCGGGTACAGGCGCCGCGTCTCGTCGACGTCGATCCCGCCCTTTGCCGCCAGCACGACGAGCGCCGCCTCCGTCGGGTCGCCGACGATCTCGCCCTCGCGAACAGCAGAGTCGTTCGCAAGCGCCATCGGCAACAGGAACGGCTCGAGCGAGGTATCCGTCTCGCCCGCAACGTGAAGGATCTTGCCGTTGGTCGAGTAGCCCTCGCCCTCGATCGAGTAGCGCCTGCCTGCGACCACGAGCTGCCGCGCGGTCATCTGATTGAGCGTCAGCGTGCCGGTCTTGTCCGAGCAGATCGCCGACGTCGAGCCGAGCGTCTCCACCGAGCGCAGCCGCTTCACGATTGCACCCTTGGCAGCGAGCGCCTGCGTTCCCAGTGACAGCACGGTCGTGACGACCGCGGGCAGACCGGTCGGGATCGCCGCCACCGCGAGGCTGATCCCGATCACGAAGAGCTCGTCGAAGTCGTCGCCGTGAATTAGCCCGAGAACTACGACGAATGCCAGAGCGGCTCCCGCCATGACCGTGAGCAGGACGGTCAGCTGGTCGAGCTGACGTGTGAGCGGCGTCTTCTCCTGCTGGACGTCGCTCAGCATTCCCGAGATCCGGCCGACCTCGGTCGCCATCCCCGTCGTCGTCACCACCATCTCACCCCTGCCCCGCGTCACGGTCGAGTTCATGTAGGCCATGTCGAGACGGTCGCCGAGGGGCACCGCTTCACCGGCCACCGGCTCGACCGCCTTCAGGACCGGCGTGCTCTCGCCCGTCAGTGCTGACTCCTCGATCTCGAGCGTCGCCGCCACGAGCAGGCGACCGTCCGCCGGAACCTTGTCACCCGCCTCGAAGACGACGACGTCGCCCGGCACGAGCTCCTCGGCAGGGACGTCGCCGAGCTGGCCGTCGCGCCGGACATGAGCCCTGATCACGAGCATCTTCTGGAGCGCTGCGACGCTCTCGGCCGCCTTGCCCTCCTGATTCAGGCCCAGTACCGCGTTGAGGACGGTCAGGCCGATGATGACGAGCCCGGTGGAGAACTCCTGCAGCGCGATCATGCTGACGGCCGCGGCGCCGACCAGGACGAGCTGCATCAGGTCCCGGTACTGGCGCAGAAACGCCTGCCAGCCAGGCTCCGTCTTCGCCTCCGCGAGCTTGTTCGGGCCGACCTGCTCCCGACGCCGCTCGACCTCGACGGCCTCGAGCCCGCGAGCCGGGTCGACGCCGAGCTGCGCGCACGCCTCCTCCGCCGGCACGCCGTGCCAAACGGTCGCCTCGCGGTCGTCGAGACTCGCCGTCATCTCAACTGCCATGCAGCATCATCTCGCATCTCTATCCTCCCTCACTGCGCATGGCGACCGATTCCACAACGCGCAAGCGCCCGGTGGGATGGATGATCGTCGCGGGTGTCGCCGTGGCCGCCGCGATCGGGCTCGGCGCCTGGGCGCTCCTGCTCAACGACGACCTGAACGACACGGAGCAACAGCTCGAGGACCAGGCCGCTGCGGCCGAGACCGTTTCGGCCGAGGCCGAGCGTCGGATCGCCGACGCTCGGGCGCGCATCGATGCGGCGCTCTCGGACGTGGCCGGCGTCGTGGTCGTCAGCGACGAGGACGTGGCCGAAGCGGAAGAAGCCGTCGCCGAAGCCGAACAGAGTGTGGCGGACGCTCAGGCGGCGGTGGCCGAGGCGCAAAGCGAGGCCGAGCAGGCACGCGCGGAGCGCGATCTGGCCCAGGCCGAGGCAGAGCAAGCGCGAGCGGAAGCCGCGCAAGCAGAGTTGTGCGCGGACGCCTCGCTCGCAGCGACGCAGGCGCTGGCCGAGAGCGAGGACCCGGCCGAGGGCTACGAGGCAGCGGCAGACAGCGCGGAGACGGCTTCAAGCGCCTGCTCGTGAGCTGAAGGTTCACCAGAGGGCTTCAAGCCGCCGCCGGTAGAATTCCCAGCCGCCGCAAGCTAAATTCGGCACCCAACATGCCTCGATACCTCCCTCCCGTCGTTGCCGTGATCGTCGCGGCCATCGCGCTCAGCGTGGGCCCGACGCCAACCGGCGAGGCGGCGCAGAGGACTCTCGCCTCGACCTCGGCCGACATCCCCGCCTGCGACCTCCGGCTTCCCGCGCGGACGGACGGATCCCCGCGCTTCGCCATCCCGCGCGGCGGCAGGGCAACGCTCCGCGCCCTCGTCGGCGGCTTCCGTGTCTGCGGACTGATCCGCGCCGACGGCTCGAGATTCGCCTCCGCGCGTATCGACCGGCTGCGTCAGGTGCTCGCGATCCGCTTCTTCCGGCGCAGCGGCACGCTCCTGTTCGCCGCGGACGCTCAGTATCCCGCGAAGACGACGGCCGAGGGGGCCGAGGTCGGTTGCAACAACGACTCGTTCAAGTCCATTGGACCGAACGAGTGGAAGCAGCCGCACAAGTGGTGGGTCGGCAAGACGCCCAGTGGCCTCCCCGCCGACAAGGTCGTCGACGCACTCCGCTCGGCCTATTCGGAGTGGGCGAACAACGTCAACTGGTGCGATCTCGCCGACAATGCGAAAGCCCAGTCGGACTACCAGGGCCGCACGGAGCGCAAGGCCAAGCACGACGGAACGAGTGTCGTCGACTGGGGCAGCCTGGAAGACGTCCAGAACTGCAACCAGGCGCTCGCCTGCACTGCCACGTGGTACTACGAGGACGGCACCCCGGCGGAGTCGGACGTCCGCTTCAGCAACTCGGAGCAGTGGACGCTCGGCGCGGACGACGGCGGCTTCGACATCCAGTCGCTCGCGGCCCACGAGTTCGGACATGTTCGCCAGTTCGACCACGTGACCAACGGGGACAACACCGTGGTCATGTGGCCGTACATCGCGAAGGGCGACACGTCGCTCCGCAAGCTCGGTCGCGGCGACTCGCGCGGCAACAACACGAATTACTGAGCATTTCGAACGTCAGGCGCGGACCGCATAGAGCCGCCACTCGCCCGGGACGCCCTTCAGCCCACGAACGCCGACGTCGTCGAACTCGATTCCCGAGCCCGCCACGAGATCCCTCACCGTGCGGGAAACGACGACCTGCCCAGGCCCTGCCGCACCGGCCACCCGGGCCCCGACGCTGACCGCGATGCCTGCGAGCTTGCCGTCGTGCAGCTCGCACTCTCCCGTGTGCAAGCCGACACGGAGGTCGAGGCCGAGCTCACCGACGTGAGCGACGATTGCCTGTGCGCAGCGAATCGCCCGCGCCGGTCCGTCGAACGTCGCGAAGAATCCGTCACCGGCGGTGTCGAGCTCCTGGCCGCGGAAGCGGGCGAGCTCACGCCGCACTGAAGCGTGGTGCCGCTCCAGGAGATCACGCCAGGCGCGGTCGCCGAGCTCGGCCGCCTTCTCGGTCGAGCCGACCATGTCGGTGAAGAGGACCGTCGTGAGGACGCTGTCGGGAACCGGCGATTCCTCTCGCCCGGTCAGAAAACTCTCGACCGCCGCCGCTACCTCACCGTCGGCCCACGCGGGACTGTCCCCGCCGGCTAGCTCGACGGTCCTCGCGCCCGGGACCAGCTCCGCTACGCGCATCGCCGCCTCGCGTCGCCCCGCGCGGAAGAGCACGAGAGTCGGCACCCGGATCGTCGGCAGCACGTCGGAGATGTCCGTGTCGCCCAGCATGCGGAAGAACTCCGTCGCGGAACCCGGGCTCGCCGCGAACCGCTGGGAGTCGGCGAACCAGCTTCGCACCGCGTCTTCGTGGGCCAACGACGGCAAGATCGCGCGTACGACCTCGTCGGCGTACTCACGCGTGCCCCAGCGCTCGCGTGTGTCCTCGCCCTGTCGGATTGCCACCGGCGGCAGGTCGCTTGGCTCAGCGTGCGGGTGGTAGAGAGCGAGCGCCCGCGTACGATCGGGATACGTCGCGGCAAAGAGCGCGCACAGCTGGCTGCCCTGGATGGCGCCGAGCAGCGCCGCGCGCTCCGACCCGACGGCATCGAGCACGGCGCGGATGTCGTCCATCTGCGTTTCGAGCGTCAAGGTGCGCGGCCGGTCCGAGAGGCCGGTGCCGCGCTTGTCGAAGAGGATCACGCGCGAGAACGACGCGAGCCTCTCGGCGAAGCGAACGAAGAGCGGCAGCTCCCAGGACCAGCGGATGTTGCCGAAGAACGGCACGAAGACGAGGTCGACAGGTCCTTCGCCGAAAACCTGGTAGGCAATCGCCACGTCGCCGCTGCGCGCATACCGAATGTCGGGGATAGGGGTCATGACGGTTGATTCGTCGGGCGGTCGATCCGGACAGCCTCGAACCTAGCGCGAACGCCGGCGTTGTGCCCGATAGCGTCTGAAGGTCGCGCCCCCCCCGGAACGTCAGGGCAGGCAGCGGAGCCAGCGTACGTACGTCCTTCTCCAGATCGGTTCCGCGCGCCTCACGGCGAGCCGTCGCAACAGGTCGACGTGATAGATCTGGTAGCCGAGCCTGGCGGGGGGCCCAGCGAGCTCGTAGCGCGCCCAGCAACCTACGTCGAAGTGCGGCAGCAGCCTCCGCGTCGCGACGATCAGCTCCCGTACGACGCCGCGAGCGGCGGCGCTTTTCGCGAACGCCGCGTACGACTCGAGCGAGAGGATCGATTGCAGCTGCGCGTTGAGGATGACCTGCTGCGTGAAACCGTACTCACGGATCCACAACCCGCCCGCGACCGGCAGCAACAGCGTCGGGCGGAGCCCGCGGAACGCCGCGTCCGCTGCGGCGCTGAGCAACGGCTCGCCGAGCAGGGCGCCTGCGCGCGCGAGCGCCTGTGCGGCTACCGCCTGCGCGAACCCCGACCTCCAGGGCGCCCGGCCCCCCTGGTACGAGAAGTCGTACTCCCAGAAGAGGGCGTCGCCGCTTCGAACGGCGCGTCCGAGCAGCGCTGCGGCGATCCGGCGCGCGGCATAAGCCCGCCGCTGGGAAACGTTTTGGTTCAGCGCCGCGAAACTCAGTAGCGGTTGGAACCTGTACCCAAGCCCGGGGTAGTACCGGAACACGAGACTCCGGTCGCTCGGATCCCGCACCCCGAGCGCGCGGCTCGCGCTGACGACCGTCGCGCGGGCAGTCTCCGCCTCCGGCACCCACCCCTGCGCCGGACGTAGCCGAACGACCGCGCGGTAGCCAACCGGGCAGTCGGTCGAGACACCGAAGTCCGCATCGCCCGCGACACGCATCCCGCGCACGAGCTCGCGAGCGCAGTAGACGCGCGCGTCGAGCACGCCTGCCGCAGCCGGCCACACACGTGCCGCGAGCCGCGCCCCGACCGCGCGTGTTGCAACGAACGACATCTGCAGCACGGGATGGACCTTCAGGAAGACCGGCCTCGACGAGGCGAGCGGCGACCGTGCCTCGTAGGGGCCGGGGGTGCGCAGGCGCCGCACACGTAGCTCGAACGTGCCGTCGGGTGCCGCACGCGTCGCAGCCATCCCGCTTCCGCGCACGTACAACCCGATCGACTCGCCGGCCAAGGCCGGCACGACGCTGCCCCGAAAGACTGCCGGCTTCCCGTAGCGGCTCTCCTGCGCCCGATGCAGCCTGACCACCACCGAGCGCACGTCGACCGACGCCTGCGCCGTCGAGCCGTCGGCGGCTGTCGCGATCACCGACGCAATCCACGACCCAGGGCCGTACGTCGCGCTCGCGACGGGGCCTTCCACCGACGCCCCGTTGCCGAGCTGCCAGTGGTACGAGGCGGCATCGCCGTGCGCCGTGAATGTCACCACGAGCGGCGCTGCGCCCTCCGTTGCGGTCGCGGAGATGGTGACGATCGGCGGTACGGCATTCGCGCGGCCCGCCCCCGCGAGCACTGCGAGGACGACCACGGCGGCAACCCGTCCCACGCTCGCGACTATAGAGCCGCTTCCTGACGCACGGTAGCGTCCCTCAGGTGAAGGTCACGTCCCAAGACGCGCGTCGCTTCCTCGTCACGCGCCAGTTGCTCGCGCCTGCGCGATCGCTCGAAGGTGGGAGCGACGCAGTGCTCGAGCACCTCCGCCGGTTCGGCTCCATCCAGTACGACCCGATCGCGGTGGCGGGCCGAAGCCACGACATCGTGCTCCACGCGCGCATCGCCGACTACGACCCCACCTGGTGCGATCTCCTCTACGAACGGCGCGAGCTGTTCGAGGCTGTCAACAAAGGGCTCTCCTTCATCCTGACCAGCGACTACCCCTGGTTCCGGGGAACGTCGAGCTCGAGGTCGCGACAAGTCCTGGCCGAGAACGCGGACGCGACCGAACGGGTGCTCGAGCGACTCCGCGCCGATGGGCCGCTCTCCGCACTCGACTTCGAACGCCAGTACGGAGATACGGTCGACTGGTTCGGCGTCAAGACGAACGTCGTGCGGGCGGTGCTCGAGGCCTACACGACCATCGGCGTGCTCGGCCTCGCGCGACGCGACGGCAACCGTCGCTACTACGACCTCATCGAGCGGCTGCTGCCGCGCAACGTGCTCGAAGAGGAGGTGCCCTTGAGAGAGCAGGTCCGCCACAAGATGCTGTCGCGCTATCGCGCGCACGGCCTGCTCGGCGGCGCGGGCGGCGGAGACGTCTTCAGCGGCCTCGGCCCTGCGAAGCCAGATCCCATCGTTCCGGAGCATCCGGGGAGAACTGCCGTGCGCGAGCAGCTCATCGAGGACGGCGAGCTCGTTTCGGTCGAGATCGAAGGACTACGAGGGAAGCGCTTAGTCGTCCGCGACGAGGTTGACCTGCTGACGGCGCCGCCGGAGCCGCCGCCGTCCGTCGCGTTTCTATCGCCATTCGACCCGTTGGTCTGGGACCGCAAGCTTCTCGGATCGCTGTTCGAGTTCGACTACGTCTGGGACCTCTTCCACCCGCCGGAGAAGCGGCGCTTCGGCTACTACGTGCTGCCGATTCTCTTCCGCGACCGCTTCGTCGGTCGCATCGAGCCGAAGATCGACCGCTCCGGCGGGCCCGTGCACGTAGCCGGCCTCTGGTGGGAGGACGACTTTGCGCCGCGCCGCGTGGACGGCTTCGTCGATGCGATGCGCGATGCGCTCCGCGCCTATGTCCGCTTCGCCGGAGCGAGCAGCCTCTCCTGGTCGTTGCACCTGAGCAAGGAGAAGCGCCTCTTCCTGACCCGGCCCTGACCGGAACCGAGACGTCGTCGCGGGTGTAGGGATCTGCGCATGTATGCGATCACGCGTCACCCGCTGCGACTCCTGGCCTCGACCTTCTCGCTCGCCTGCGTTCTCGCGGTACCTGTTGTTCCCTCCGCGACGGGCGCGCAAGACGCCGCGAAGTGGCGGCTCGCATTCGCGGGCGAACTGCAGGGAAGGCGCGGGCTCGACGTCTACGTCGCGCTCGTGCCGGGCGGCTCGCCGCGTCGCGTCGTGGGTGTCGCCGGCCGGGACGACTTCAGTCCCGCCTGGTCGCCCAACGGGAAGCTGATTGCCTATCGCCAGAATCCGGTCCGCAGCGACGAGAGCGACATCATGATCGTCTCGGCGCAGGGTGGACGACCGCGGAACCTGACGCATTCGCCGGGAACGGCCGACTGGTCACCCGCATGGTCGCCCGACGGCAAGCTGATCGCGTTCTTCTCCAACCGCATCGGCGGAAACCACATCTGGACGATGAAGGCCGACGGTAGCCAACCTCGACAGCTCACGCGGAGCGGTTTCCTCAACGAGTACCCATCCTGGAGCCCTGACGGCAAGCGAATCGTCTTCCAGACAGCCCGCAACGGCGAGTTCGACGTCTACGTCATGGGGCGCGATGGACGCTCCCAGCGAAACATCTCGCGCCATCCCGCTCGCGATCAATGGGCCTCCTGGTCGCCCGGACGGGCAGCACATCGCGTTCATGTCGGAGCGCGACGGCAGCGACGACGTCTATCTGATTCGCCCGGACGGAACCGGCGTCAAGAACGTCACGAGGACGCCCGACCTCCAGGAGTCGCATCCCGCCTGGAGCCCAACAGGTGAGTTGACGTACACGCGCCACGCCGACACAGGACCGATCGAGGTCTGGGCCGCCGATGCAGACGGGGAGAACGCTCGCCGCCTCGATACGGCAGCAGAGCCCGTCTTCGTCTTCGACTGGGCGAACCGCTGAACGGCTAGCGATCAGGGCACATGAACGACGTCGAGGTCGAGGTCGCTCCGCTGCAAGACTGCAAGAGATGGCCGACCGCGACACGGCAACCTCGCGCGCCTTGACCGAATCGGTCGTCGCGAGGGCGGCGATCGGGCTCGTCGCGCTGCACGTGGCGGACGACAACTTCATTCAGCCGCAACCGGGAACCTCCGCCGCGGATCACCTCGTCAGCGGCCTGGTGCCGCTCGTGCTGCTCGTGCTTGCAGTCTGGAGCTATCCGCGCCTTCGGGCCGGCCTGCGGGCCACGATCGCACTCATCATCGGCGCCTTCGGGATCGTCGCCGGTGTCGAGGCCGTCTACTACACGACGAAAGGCGGTCCCGCCGGGGACGACTTCACCGGCTTGCTCGCAATTCCGGCCGGGATCGTCCTCCTCGTCGTCGGGGTCGTGACCTTGTGGCGATCGCGGCGGCGAGACGATCCTCGGGCTCGCAGATACGGCCGCCGGGGTCTGCTTGCGGTAGGGGCAGTGGCTGCGTTGTACGTCGTCATCGCCCCGTTCTACGGCGCATACATCTTCACGCACGTCGCCCGCGGCTTCGTCCCCGAGGCCGAGCTGGGCGCGACCTACGAGGAGGTCTCGTTCAAGACCAGCGACGGGCTGGAGCTCGAGGGCTGGTACATCCCATCGAGAAACGGCGCGGCGGTCATCGCCTTTCCGGGCCGCAAAGGCCCGCAGCGGCCGGCCCGGATGCTTGCCCGCCACGGATATGGAGTGCTCCTCTTCGACCGCCGCGGCGAGGGTGAGAGCGAGGGTGACCCGAACACGTTCGGCTGGCGCGGTGAGCGAGACCTCGACGCCGCCGTCGCCTTTCTGGAGCAGCGAGCCGACGTCGATCCCGGCCGCATCGGGGGCATCGGCCTCTCGGTCGGAGGAGAGATGATGCTCGAGGCGGCCGCCGAGTCCGACGGCCTGAAGGCGGTCGTGTCGGAAGGAGCCGGTATCCGGTCCGTGCACGAGGCGCTCGCGATTCCCGAGACGAGCGCGATGCTTCAGGCCTCACTGGTGCACGCGGTCGTAACGCCGGGCGTGGCCCTTTTCTCGAACACGCTGCCGCCGCCGAGCCTCGAGGATCTCGTCGCAAGGATCGCGCCTCGTCCCGTCTTCATCATCTATGCCAAGCCGGGCCAGGGCGGAGAGGCGGAGCTCAGCCAGAAGTTCTACGACGCAGCACGCGAGCCGAAGACGATCTGGCAGGTGCCCGGCGCCGGGCACACAGGCGGGATCGAGGCGCAGCCGGCCGAGTACGAGCGACGCGTCATCGCGTTCTTCGACGATGCGCTCCTTGGCGACAAGCCCTGATCAGGGCACGTGGACGACCTCGAGCTTGATCCCATCGGGGTCGTGGAAGAACGTCGCGTAGTAGCCGGGGCCGTACGTCCACTCCTGCGGCTCGTTCTCGATCTCTAGCCCTTGGGCAAGAGCCCAGCGGTACCGGTCGTCGACAAGCTCGCGAGAGGAGGCCTCGAAGGCCAGATGGTGCAGCCCGACGGCGTAGCGGTCGTGCTCGCCGGGAGACTGCAGCTCCCGGAGCCCTAGTGAGACGCCGACGCTGTCGCCGTGGAGATACCAGATCGGCTCGCCGCGCTCGCCGCGGACCTCGCCGGCGCGCACGTACCCGAGCGGCTCCAAGAGCTCCCGGTAGAAGGGCAGGCTGCGTTCCAGCGAGGACACGACGATGTCGACGTGGTGTATCCCCAGCCGTGGCATCGGCCGAGTCTAGACCGTGTCAGGCGCGCGTTACTTCGTGCCAATCCCGACGTTGACCGCGTTCGTGAGCGCGGCTCGTCCGTTCGCGTCGGTGCGCTCGCGGAGCATTCCGTCCAGGACCTGTCGGAGTTGCGTCCGCTGCTCCTCGCTGAGGTCTGCTACCAACATCCCCGGGATCGGGTTGCCGTACAGCACCCAGTCCCACATCTCCTGCCCCGAAGCGAACGTCGGCCGCTCGGCCGTGCGTTCGACGCGGACGTCCTTCAGTCCCGCATCGGCCAGCCGCAGGCGGAAAACGCCCGGGTCGGACACCTGGAACTCGAGCGGGGGCGGGTCGTCCGGGAGGCCTGGGAACTCTGAAGCGACGACCATCAGCGCACCGATGAAGAGCTGTAGGGCCTCGTACTCCTGGGGCGAGCCGTAGGCGATCACGACCACCCGCCCGCCGGGCCTGGTCACCCGAACCATCTCCCGCAACGCGCGTGCCTGGTCGGGCACGAGCATCACCCCGAACTGCGAGCCGGTGACGTCGAAGCTGGCGTCCGGGAGATCGAGGGCGTGGCAGTCCATCACGCGCCCCTCTGCGTTCGTCAGGCCCTCCTCGCGGACGCGAGCCTCGAAGCGCTCGATCATCGAGGGCGACCAGTCGGTAGCAAGCACTCGTGCTCCGAGGCGAGCAGCCGGCAGGCTGAGCCCACCCGTGCCGGCCGCGACGTCGAGGAACCGCACGCCCGGCCTAAGGCCGACCAGGCGGAGCGCCTCGTTCGCGAGATCGACCTCCTGGGGAGCTACGTACCGGTCGTAGCCCTCCGCGATTGCGTCCCACGCCTCCGGCGGTGCGGCGTGACTCGCCGTGGTGGTTGCTTCGCCCTGAGTCATGGTCATCGCCTCCTTGCCGTATGGATGACTCTGCGACTTCCCAGCTGACCGTAGAGGGCGATCGGCGTTCCGACTTCGGGCGAAACACCCAATTCCGTGGCGATGTGGCGTGAGTAGATCTGTGTAGTGGCTAGGAAACCAAGCCGTGCTTGAAGGCGTACGCGGTGGCCTCGGATCGGGACGAAACCCGCAGCTTCTTGAAGATGTTGCTGACATGCCGCGCGACGGTCTTCTCGCTGATGAACAGCTCGGCGGCGATCGCGCGGTTCGTCTTGCCTGTGGCGACGAGCGCGAGGACCTCGTTCTCGCGCCGGCTCAGCGATCCTTCGGGCGACGACCCGGTGAGCCGCGCCAGGCGCTCGAGATCCGGGCGAGCGCTCAGCTCCTCGAGCACCCCGCGCGCCGCATCGAACTCGAGCTCGGCACTTGCATCGTCCCCGAGCTCGCGGCAGGCGACCCCGATCAGCATTCGTGAGCGCGCCGCCTCGTGCGGCGCCTCGAGGTCGAGCCAGAAGCGATGAGCGCTGCGTAGCGCGGTCAGTGCCGCACCTGGATCACTCTCAGCCAGCAGCACGGTGCCCGAGGCGTAGGTGGCAAGCGCCGTGAGATAAGGAGTGTCGAGCTGACCGGCGATCTCGGCCAGCTCACCCGCGGCCGCACGCGCTCCCGCGATGTCCTGAGCTTCGAGGAAGACTTCCACGCAGGCGGGGAGGAGGCGTGCGCGTGCGCTTGGATCTTGCGACTCGTCGAGTGTGCGCCGGATCGCGGCAACTGCGAGATCGACCCGTCCCTGCGCCAGTCGCAGCAGCGACATCCCGGGCTGAGGGTCTCGTCCTGCGAGACCGGCTCGGCGGTAGGACTCCTCGGCCTCCGCAACCTCGCCGCGCAGCCGCTGAATCTCGGCCAGCTGGTAATAGGCCGATCCGAGCGCGTCCCACGGGGGTGGGCCGGCGAGCCAGTCGCATGCTCGACGGGCTGAGTCGAGTGCGTCCGTCCATGCCCCTTGCAACTGAAAGATCTCACAGCGATGGACGAGACAGTTGCCCCGGAACGGAACGAGGTCGGGCTGCGAGTCGCACCACCGCGTGAGCGCCTCAGTCCACTCCCGCGCGCGTCGGAGATCGAAGACAGCCTGACACAGGGCGATCACCTGGCAGTACGCGATCCCCGCGAGCATCGGCGCAACCTCGTCTGCCGTGACCGAGACCATGACCTCGTCCAGCAGCCCCGTCCCCTCGGACGTTCGGCCCTGCAAGATCAGTGAATAGCCCTGGCAGAGCCGAGCGAACATCGTCGCGTCGGCATCGCCGAAGCGCCCTGCGATCTCGCCTGCCTCGACGTAGCTCGCGTGTGCGGCTACATCTCCGTCGAACAGCAGCGGCAAGGCGGTGAGCATCCGCAGCCAGGCCTGCTCGACACAATCGTGGCTGCCGTCCTCCAAGAGTCGACCGCCGCGGCCGACCCAGCCCATGGCCGGAGCCAGATCGCCTCGAAAGAACAGGCCGAGCGCCTGCCAGAACGCACAGCGTGCGGCGCGCTCCGCGTTGCCGCGGCGCAACCACGCGTTGTGAGCGGCCGTCCAGGCCTCTTCGCAATCGTCGTCCTTCCCGACCATGTACGCGGCGACCGCAAGGCGCTCGAGATCTTCGACCTGCAACCGCGCTTCCCGATGCGCCTCCGACAGCTCTTCGAACGCGTCAGCCCACCCGGCCATCGGCGTCACGATACGCCGAGGCGTGGTTCGACGCCCCTACTCGGGCGTCGCTGATTCCTTCATCCGTTGGACGGCGCCGGATCGTTTCGCTCAGCGGAGCCGGCGGAAGTGACGTCCGAGAGCCAACGCTCCGCCAACGGCACGTGCTCGGGGTCGATGTGATGGGCGGCGTCGGACTCGTGGTAGTCGACCGACAGTCCGCCCGCCTCCAGTAGTTCGCGGGCTGTCCGGGCGAAGCTGACGTCCATGATCGGATCCTGGCGGCCGTGGGCGATGAATGCACGAAGCCCCTGGCGGTCGGCGAGGTGTGGCTGCCACCCTTCGACGGTCGGGACGAAGCCCGAGAACGCGACGATGCCCGCCGGCGCAGGTCGCTCGCCCGCAAGCCCCAGGCTGTAGCTCATGACCGAGCCCATCGAAAAGCCGCCGAGGACCGTGCGCTCCGGGCCGAGGCCGGTCCGTAACCACAGCTCGTCGTGGAACTCGGCGAGCGTGGCGAATGCGGCATTAAACGTGTCGGGATCCGGGTAGCCGACGCGGGGAACGATGTACCAGTGGTAGCCCGGCAAGCCGGGGAGCGTCAGCGGCGCGCGTGGGGTGACGACGTGCAGGCGGCGCCGTGGGTCGAGTGCGTCCGCGAGTCCAAGCAGATCGTGCTCGTCCGCGCCACGGCCGTGGTGGAGGACGAGCAGGCCTTCGGGCTCGCCCGCCGCCGGGCGCTCACGGTGGACGAGGGCGCTCACGCGAAGTCGATGCTACGCGCGAACGCCACGGACCCGGGACGAGCCCGGCGACAAACGCACCGGGCTCGTCCTCGGTCGGCTAGTCGTCGCCCTTCCCGCCGTTGTCCTTGCCCAGCTGGGCGCGGATCTCACCGCCGGGGTACAGGCTCGAGTGGACGTTCACGTAGGTGACGCCCGCCTTCATCGCCTGGACGAGCTCGGCGAGCTGTCCCGCCGTGATCCCCTGTCCGGCCGGCCCGATCACGTTGGCAGCGGTGATCGTTCCGGTAATCGTTGCCGGCGCCGCCGGACAAAGCTGCGTGCCCACCGGCCCGTTACCCAGGTTGGTGCACAGGAAGACGGAGATGCCCCCGCTTTGATGCGCCCCTCCGAAGTGAATGTGCGCCTGGAGCACGTTGCCTTCCAGAGCCGAGTACCGCAGCCGATAGTCGATCTCGTCGCCACTGTTCGAGACCTCGGCCCGGAAGGTGCCGGTCCCGGTCGTCGAGAGCGTCAGAGGATCCTCCTGGTAGCCGCTCAGGCTCTCGTCGAACTTCTTCGAGGCGCCTCCGGCGAGTGCGTACGACCCGGCTGCAAGTGCCGCCAGCATCACGACCAACGGGATCGCATGCCGCTTGTGCAACTTCATAGTTCCTCCCTGTTCGGGGACGCAGTACGCCCGGACATACGCGCGGAACGGGAGGATGGATTCCCGAGTACCGGGGATTCGCAAGCAAGGGTTTTGGTTGACAGGACTCTAACCTGTTTGCTACGGTAAGAGTCTAGATGACCAAAACAAAGAACTCAGAAGCGCCTCCCGGCTACGACCCGTCGCAGTTCCCGCCCTTCGCCGTAACGGTTGACGTGGTGATCCTGACCATGTCCGAGGGCACGTTGCACGTCCTCTTGGTCCGCCGCGGCGAGGCGCCGTTCGAGGGCATGTGGGCTGTTCCCGGCGGGTTCAAGCGGCCCACCGAGACTCTCGACGGAGCAGCGCTCCGAGAGTTGCGCGAGGAGACCGGCGTCGACGCGGCCAGCCTGTTGAAGCAGTTCGGCGCCTACGGCGATCCCGGACGCGATCCCCGCATGAACGTCGTTACCGTCGCGTACCTCGCGGTGATCCGCGACGTGGGTGCGCTCGTCGCCGGGACCGATGCCGCCGAAGCGGCGCTCGTACCTGCCTCGGACGTCCTCAACGAGCAGCTCGAGCTGGCGTTCGACCACCTGCGCATCGTGCGAGATGCGATCGAGCGCGTGCGCGTCGAGCTCGAGGTCTCGGGCATCGCGACCGCTTTCGTGGGGCCGACGTTCACGATGGCCGAGCTGCGAGCGGTCTACGAGGCGATCTGGGGCGTCCAGCTCGACGCCGCCAACTTCCGGCGCAGCATCGTCGCCGAGGACGGCTGGGTCATACCGACCGGGCGCCGAGCGCAGCCGGGGTCGGCCGGCGGGCGGCCTGCGGAGCTCTATCGCGCCGGCCGGGCGTGGAAGCACGGCGGGCCGATTCACCTTCGAAGCGACGAGAGGAAACAGGCATGAGAGCCGTCGTGCACGACCGTTTCGGTCCGCCGGAAGTGCTGCGCATCGAGGACGTCCCGGCGCCGGTGCCCGCTGACGACGAGCTGCTCGTGCGCGTGCGCGCGGCGACGGTCAACCAGACCGACTGCCACGTTCGCCGCGCCCAGCCGATCCCCTGGCGTTTCAGGATCGGCGTCTTCCGCCCGAAGTGGAGGACGCTCGGGATGGAGTTCGCCGGCGAGGTCGAGGCGGTCGGGTCGGCGGTGGCCGAGTTCGGCGTCGGTGACCGCGTGTTCGGGATGAAGAACCACGGTGCGAACGCAGAGCTGGTGACCGTCCGCGAGAGCCGTCTGGTCGCACACCTGCCGGACGCGCTGAGCTTCGAGGAGGGAGCGGCAGTCATCGACGGCGCATTTCAAGGATTGTTCGCCCTGCGGCGGGGGCGCGTCGGTAAGGGCACGCGCTTGCTCGTGCACGGCGCGTCGGGCTCGTGCGGAACGGCGTGCGTGCAGCTCGGACGCCATCTCGGTGCGCACGTCACGGCGGTGTGCGGGACGAAGAACGTCGAGCTCGTGCGCTCGCTCGGCGCCGACGTCGTCGTCGACTACCAGCGTGAGGACTTCCGGAAGCGCGGCGAGAAGTACGACGTGATCGTAGACGCGGTCGGGAAGATCGTTGGGTTGCGGTACCGCGACTCGCTCGTCCCCGGCGGGATGTTCGTGCTCACCGACGGGCTCTGGAACGTGCTGAGCGTCCTCCTGACCCGCTGGAGCAACCGGAGGATCGTCGCCTCGTGGCCGCGGTACGAGAAGGAGGATCTCCTCTTCGTCAAGCGGCTGCTCGAGACCGGCGAGTACCGCGCCGTGGTCGACCGCACCTACCCGCTCGAGGACGTAGCCGAGGCGCACCGGTACGTGGACACCTGGCAGAAGACCGGCAACGTCGTGCTGACCCTGGACGGAAGAGAGGACGTGAACGCATGAGGGCTGTCGTCCACGACAGATACGGGCCGCCCGAGGTCCTGCGGATCGAGGAGGTGTCGCAGCCGGTTCCCAAGGAGGACGAGGTGCTCGTCAAGGTGCACGCCACGTCGGTCACCCGCAGCGACTGTGGCTTTCGCGCCGCCGAGCCGTTCTTCTCGCGCGTCTTCACCGGGCTTCTCGGACCGAAGGAGCGGATCCGGGGCCTGGAGTTCGCTGGCGAGGTCGAGACAGTTGGCTCCGCGGTCACCGAGTTCAAGGTCGGCGACGAGGTCTTCGGAATCCGAGGAGGCGCCAACGCCGAATACGTATGCGTCCGCGAGGGCGGCGTGATCGCGCACAAGCCACAGGGCCTCAGCTTCGACGACGCGGCGCCGGCATCCGATGGAGCGATCATCGCACTGGCGTGCCTGAGGAAGGCAGATTCGCTGAAGGGACGGAGCATCGTGATCTACGGCGCCTCCGGAGCCATCGGCACCGCAGCCGTCCAGCTGGCCAAGCACTTCGGCGCCCACGTCACCGCTGTCTGCAACACGAAGAACCTCGAGCTCGTGAGATCACTGGGCGCCGACGAGGTCATCGACTACACGCAGGAAGATTTCACGAAGAACGGGGAGACGTACGACGTGGTCTTCGACTCCGTCGGCAAGCACTCGTTCAGGCGGTGCAGACGGTCGCTGAAGGCGGGCGGGATCTTCATCGAGACCGACCTCGGGTTCATGTGGCACGTCCCGCCGCTGGCGCTGGCGACGCGCTGGATCGGAGACAAGAGGGTGACGCTCCCCATTCCCAAGTACACGAAGGAGAACGTCCTCTTCGTGAAGGAGCTGATCGAGGACGGCAAGTACCGCGCGGTCATCGACCGGCGCTACCCACTGGAGCAGGTCGTCGAGGCGACGAAGTACGTCGAGACGCAACAGAAGACCGGAAACGTCGTACTGACGGTCACATAGGAGAGGAGACGTACATGTTGGACCACCACGCAATTCCACAGGTGACCAGCGAGCACCGGCTACAACGCGAAGGCGAGGCCAAGGCGCACCGCCTCGTGCTCGAGGCACGCATGAGCCGCGAACGGCGTGACTGGCGCCGAGCGCTGGCGCAGGAGCTCGAGCGGCTAGCTGCCTACATCTCTGCGCCCGACAGCCGACCAAGCAAGTCGTGCTGATTCTCTGCGCGATCGACTATGCGCGCCGTGCCGTCGAGCAGGGCACGTCTAGCCGTCGGCCGCGGCCCGCTCGAGCTCGGCGATGTCGATCTTCTTCATCGCCAGCATCGCCCGCATCGCACGTTCGGCTCGGTCGGGGTCAGGATCCTGGAGCAGCTCCTGAAGCCGGACGGGGTCGATCTGCCAGGACACGCCGAACCGGTCCTTGAGCCACCCGCACGGGCCCTCCTCCCCACCCTCGGACAGGGCGCTCCAGTAGGCGTCGACCTCTTCCTGGCTCTCGCAGCTCACGTGGAGCGAGATCGCCTCGTTGAACGTGAACTGCGGCCCGCCGTTGAGGGCCATCAGCTTGCCGCCGTTCAGCTCGAACTCCACCGTCAGCACCATGCCCTCCTCACGCGGCCCGGCCGGGCCGTAGTGCGTCGTCTTCAGGATCTTCGAGTCCGGGAACACCGAGGTGTAGAACTTCGCAGCCTCCTCTGCTTCCGTGTCGAACCACAGACATGGGGCGATCTCACGCATCTCATCTCCTTTCGGTTGCGCGGCCGAGTACGAGCCCGAACAGCACATGCCGCCAGGTCGCCTGCGCGAACCCTCGCAGGCTGAGCAGAGGCGCGACTCCCGGCTCTCCTCGCCGCGGGTGGTGGCGGTCCACGAAGTAGGACAGAGGGTAGAGAGCCGCGTGCTCGCCGATCGCCATCGCCAACGCGAGCTTCCGAGGGTCGGCCGATGTTCGGCGACGCACTTCGTCATAGGCGATCCCGAAGAGCGCACCGTTCGCAAGATGTAGCGCCATCCCGACCGGCCACCAGCCCCGCCCGGCTGTCAGTCCCTTCCCGAGCACGGCAACGTCCGAGTAGCCGTGCCGGAAGAGCCGCTGATCCAAGGGTTCTTGTAACCCCCAGACTCCGGCCGCCAGGGCGCCAGCGGCGGCTGCTCTCGAGCGAAGCGTCACGGTAGGAGTTTTCCCATCTCGCGCCGGGTAGAACACGAGCATGGCGTTTCTGAGACGTGCCAGGACCGTTCTCGTTCGTGCGGCGAAGGATTCGCTGGACGACGACGTGCCGATGATCGCGCAGGCGCTGGCGTACTCGCTGTTCCTCGCCATCCCGGCGAGCCTGCTCGTAGTGCTCGGCGTCTTCTCCCTTGTTGCGGACCCGAGCACGATCGAGTCGCTGATCGACCGCGCACGGACTGTGATGCCGACCGAAGCGGCGACGCTCCTGCAGGACAGCCTCCGTCGGACCTCCGAGTCGAAGGGAAGCGGCGTCGCCATGACGGTCATCGGCCTCGCCCTCGCGTTCTGGACGACGACGTCGGCGGCTACGGGGCTCATGAAAGGCCTTACCGTCACCTACGACCGGGCCGACGAGAGGAAGTTCGTCCATAAGCGGTTCCTCGCGCTGTTGATCGTGCTTGCTCTCGTCGTCGGCATGGGGCTCGTCGTCGGACTGCTCGTGCTTGGCCCGCACCTCGAACGCTGGATCGGAGACGCAGCCGACCTACCGACTCTCACCGCCTGGCTCTGGTGGGGGCTCCAGTGGCCGATCCTGATCGGCGGCCTGCTCGTCGCGTTCGGCGTCGTCCTCTACCTCGGCCCGGACGTCGACCAGCCGGAGTGGAAGTGGATCACCCCGGGAGCGGTCACGGCACTCGTCATCTGGCTGATCGCCTCCGTCGGCCTGGCGTTCTACAGCGCGCACTTCGGCTCCTACGAGAAGACCTGGGGCACGCTCTCCGCCGTCGTCGTCACGCTGCTGTGGCTGTGGCTGTCCAGCGCAGCGCTGCTCTTCGGCGCGGAGATCAATGCCGAGACACGACGGCTCGGCGCCGCCGCAGGGGACGAGGCGAGCCGCGCGGAGGAAGGGTTAAGCGGTGCTGCCGCCGAGGACGCCGGCCAGCGCCACGATGGCCGCAGCGATCAACAGCAGAAATAGGGAACTTCTAACGATTTGGTAGCAGCTCGGCGAGCTTGGCCTTCACCGACTGAACGATCATGCCGCTCCGGCCTGCGTCGCCCCGGGCCACCGCGAGCATGAAGTTTCGGGCCTGCTCGAAATCGATGTGGGGCGGCAGCGGAGGAACCTCGGGATCCACCAGCACTTCCAGCACCGCCGGCCGGTCAGCTGCGAACACTTCGTCCCACGCCGGTCCGACTTCATCCGGTGACTCGACGCGGATTCCCTTGAGGCCAAGCATCTGGGCGAACCGCGCGTACGGGAAGTCCGGGATGCGCTGCGAGACCTCGAACTTCGGGTCCCCTTCCAGCACCCGTTGCTCCCAGGTGACCATGCTGAGGTCGCGGTTGTTGAGGACGAGAACGACGAGACGCGGGTCGGTCCAGCGCTGCCAGTACTTCGCGACGGTGATCAGCTCGCTCAGACCGTTCATCTGCATGGCGCCATCGCCCACGAGCGCGATCGCGACGCGCTCGGGGTGCGCAAACTTCGCCGCGATGGCATAGGGCACGCCCGAGCCCATCGACGCGAGCGTCCCTGAGAGGGAGCCGAGCATCCCACGTCGCAGCTTCAGGTGGCGCGCGTACCAGCTGGCCGAGGTCCCCGCGTCCGCCGTGAGAATGCACCCGTCAGGCAGGCGCCGCGAGAGCTCGGAAAAGGGCAGCCGCGGGTTGATGGGATCGGCCTCGATCTTCGCCTGTTCCTCGAGCACATGCCACCAGTCGGCCACCTCCTGTTCGATCTCCTCTCGCCAGGAGCGGTCCTGCTTGCGCTCGAGCAGCGGCAGCAGCAGCCGCAACGTCTCCGCTGCATCGCCGACGAGCTGAACCTCCATCGGGTAGCGGAGGCCGATCATGCGTGCATCGATGTCGACCTGCACGCCACGCGCCTGGCCTTCCTCGGGCAGGAACTCCGCGTACGGGAAGCTCGAGCCGACCATCAACAGCGTGTCGCAGCCCTGCATCAGCGAGTAGCTCGGCTTCGTCCCGAGCAGCCCGATCGAACCCGTCACGAAGGGCAGGTCGTCAGGCACAGCGGCCTTGCCGAGCAGGGCCTTCGCGACGCCGGCCCCGAGCACGTCGGCGACCTCGATCACTTCGTCGGTCGCCCCCAGCGCACCCTGGCCGACGAGCATCGCCACGCGCTCGCCGGCGTTCAGCACGTCGGCCGCCCGGTCGAGGTCCACCTGCCGAGGTACCACCCTCGGAGCGGTGTAGCCGATGGCGGAGTGCACCGTCCCGTGCTCGTGGGGCGGCTGCTCCACGGCCTCGAGGGTCTGAACGTCCCCGGGGAAGATGAGACATGTCACCGTGCGCTCGGCCTTCGCGATCCGCAACGCCCGATCGACGAGGTGCCTGACCTGCTCGGGCGCCGTGACCATGTGGACGTACTCGTGCGCGACGTCCTTGAACAGCGTCAGCAGGTCGACCTCCTGCTGGTAGCTACCCCCGAGCGATGCACGGGCCTGCTGGCCGACGATGGCGAGCACGGGCTGATGGTCGACCTTGGCGTCGTAGAGACCGTTCAGCAAGTGAATCGCGCCCGGTCCCGAGGTGGCGAGGCAGACGCCGACCTCTCCCGTGAACTTCGCATGGCCGCACGCCATGAAGGCGGACATCTCCTCGTGGCGGGCCTGAACGAGCTCGACGCGATCCTCGGCCCGGCCGAGCGCGCCGAGAATGCCGTTGATCCCGTCCCCTGGGTAGCCGTAGATCCGGCGAACGCCCCACTCGTGGAGCCGGCGGATCAGGAAGTCGGCGACGAGCTCAGCCATTCAGCACCTGGACAGGTATCTCCGGCCGGGCCGCCCGCCAAACGTCTGTCGGCGGGTTTGCAAACGGATCGCAGTGTCGTAGGATCGCGCTCGTGACCTTCGACGACTGGATCCTCGCGCTCCATGTTCTGTCGGCGGCCGCGTACGGCGCGAGCATCATCCTCTTCTGGATGCTCGTCGTTGCCGTGCGCACGACCGACACGGCCGAGGGCACGCTCCGCCTGGGGCCGATTGCCATGATCGGCAACATCGCCGTCGGCATCGGCGCAGGGGGGACGATCATCTTCGGCATCTGGCTCGCGCTATCGGTGGGCGACTACGACCTCTGGGACGGCTGGATCATCGCGGCGCTCGTGCTCTGGGTGATCGCCGCCGTTCTCGGGCAGCGCACTGGCAAGGAGTACATGCGCGGGATGGCCAAAGCGCAGGAGCTGCAGGCGGCCGGGCAGTCCGGTTCGAACGCCGAGCTCCTGGCCATCAACCGGACGCAAACCGGCGTCTTGCTCCACGCCGCGGTCTCGCTCGTCTTCGTGCTGATCGTCATCGACATGATCTGGAAGCCGGGCGCATGAGCATCGTCGCCGCGGTTCGCCCGGACAGCTGGAACTTTCCTCTCCTCGTCCACATCGTGGGAGCGGTGGTCCTCGTCGGCGGCATCTTCACGGCCACGACCTTCCTGGGCTTGGCGCGCGCCGACACGAAGATCCTCCGACTGGGCTACTGGTCGCTCCTGGCCGTGGCGCTGCCCGGCTGGATCATCATGCGCATCGGCGCGGAGTGGATCTACTCGAAGGAAGGATGGGACGATCTCCCGGACAGCGTCTCGGAGCCGGACTGGCTCGGGATCGGCTGGATCGCAGCCGACCTCGGCGGGCTGATCCTGCTTGTGTCGCTCATCCTCGGCGGCATCGGGGTACGCAAGCTGGGACAGGGCAAGGGCGCGGGGCTGCTGAAAGCAGTGCTCGTGCTCTCCATCGTGCTGCTGGCGATCTACGTCGTCGCCGCGTGGGCGATGGCCGGTAAGCCCGGCTAGTACCGACGGGGGAAACCATGTTTCCCCCGTGGACCCCCTTCTTCGGGTGCGTTGGAGGACGCTACGTGCCGCGCGAAGAGCGCGGTCTTCGCGCGGAGACAGCGTCTGCTTGTATCCGGCTACGGGAATCGTGCTCAGCCGGCGCTCGGGGCTTCTCTGTCGATAGCCAACGCCAGCGAACTGGACTTCGACGGATGGAAGGCCAAGGGCCGTCACCAGCCGGGGTAGGGCTCGACCCGACCCTCCTCCTGGTTCCAGTAGTCGCGCTGATCGACGACCTTGCCGTCGTCGTCGAAGCGAAGGAGCGTCGCCCCGGCAAGCGTGATCGTTTGACCGTCCTCGGTCCAGCTCGCCCACCACTCGACGGCGGCGCGGTCGTCGGAGACCACCGGCTCGCCGAAGCGACACGTGACGTCGCTCTCCTCGGCGAACACCCTCCGCAGGTAGTCCGAGGCACGGTCCGGCTCGCGGAACGCAAGCGCGCGATACGACGCCGTCGTCGTCGTACAACGCGGCGATCGACTCCGCGTCTTTTCGCGGCCAGGCGGCCGCCCATGTCTCCGCCCAGCGCCGCGCCGCCTGCTCCGTGTCCACGAGCAAGACTGTAGACACCTCTAGCCCGCGACGAGCCGTCGCTCTAGCCGCGCGAAGACCGCGCTCTTCGCGCGGCACGCTGTGACCTACAACGAGACTTGAAGAAGGGGGTCCATGGGGGAAACATGGTTTCCCCCGTCTTTCTATTCGACGAGGAACGTGATGCGCAGCGTGACGCGGAAGGCGGTGATCTTGCCGTCCTCGACGTCGACTTTCTCTTCGGACACCCATGCGCCCTGGATATCGCGCAGCGTCTCAGCGGCCTTGTCGATACCGTTCTTGCACGGCGTCCTCGAAGCTCGTCGGGGAGCTCGCAGGTCAGCTCGACGACCTTGGCAACGGACATCTCGTCTCCTTTCGCGGGGAGAAACCTGCGTACACGACGAGTCTATGCAGTAACGATCAGCGCGAAACCACGATCTCGGCCGGCAGTGTCCCGGAGGCCTCGTCGGTGACCTCGTCGCGCACCAGCACGTCGAAGTAGAGATACGTGGTCGTGATCGCGACGAAGGGCAGCGCAATCGCGTAGACGACACCTGCGATGAGGTTGAGCCAGCCGAGCGGGATCTCGGTCAGGACAATCAGGACGGCCCCGACGAGCGGACCGGCGATGAGCGCCAGCGCGGCACCCAGCACTGCCAGCGAACCCACCTTGAACCACTCGTGTCGCACGAGGCGCCCGCTCCTCCTGAGCGCGCTCGCCGCGGACGCGTCCTCGAGCTCCACCACGGGGGCGATCAGCGCCCAGCGAACGGCGAGCACGATCCCCACCGGCAGCAAGAAAACGGTCGAAAAGAGCACCGCCAGCAGTACGGACGCGATCACGAGCGCGCCCAGCAACGGCCTCACCGATTCGAGGGCCAGCCGGAACGCATGCCACGGCATGACGCGACGGCCCTCGTCGATCTCGACCAGCGCCCTCGCCGTGACCGCCTGCACGATCCCGAGGCCCAGAAGCGTCAACGCCGTCCCGAGCGCGACCATGAAAGCCACCAGGAGACCGCCTCTCTCGCCTCCGACCTCGACACCGATCACCTCCGAGGCGCGAAATACCAGCGCCTGAAGGAGGGTCACGGCGACAGCGATGGGAACCGCGAGGACGCCGATGCCGAGGAAGAGCGGCAATCGCCCGAAGTACATGCGCGCCGTGGAAGCGAGCACCTGACCCCACGCCCGTCGCCGGGCGAGCCGCAGCGGAGCGGCGGGCGTCCAGGAGGTACGGGTGAGCAGAAAGCCGATCAGCAGGGCGAGGCCGATCAGGACGAGCAGCAACGTCTGCGGCTCGTTGATCGCCCGGCGCAGGGCGTTCGAGCCCGCGCCGATGGCACGGCAGAAGAAATCGGTCGCCCCGGTCCCGAGAGCGCCGGCGCCGGGCACGGCGAGGCTGCGCTCCCGCCAGTCATCGGACCACTCGATGGGTCTCGTCCACTGGGACTTGAGGTTGGGACCCGTCGGCCCGTTGAAGATCGACGGCTGGAGCTCGCCCCAGCGGCCCTCGAAGGCGATCCAGGGGAAGCGGTCCTGCGCCGCCGCGGGATCGCTCGGAACGGTCTGTACCGCGGGTCGGATCTGACGACTCGGCCCGGTCGTGTCGTCACAGCCCACGCCTTCGGAGGCGGAGCTGCCGAGGAACAGCGCAGACTCGTAGAAATTCGCGTGCGACCCGGCTGCCGGGTACACGACCGGATGCGTTCCGCCTACGAGCTCGAGTTTGTCATCGCCCCAGTCCGCCTGCTCGGCGCCCTCGTGCTGGCTGTAGCCGACGATCGCCGGCCGCCGGCCGAGGGCCGCCTTGGCGTCCACAGCGTTAAAGACGAGCTGGATCATCTCCCAGTCGCCCTCGTGCGTGTTGTTCCAGTCGTTGAAGACGTAGTAGAACCAGTACTGGAGCGACAGCTTCCCCGGCCGGCCCGGCTCGGCCGCCACGTGCGCGTACACGGTCGGCGGCGTGCCCTTCGTTACCCGCTGCCCCCACCGCTCGTAGCCACAACCGGGTTGCAGCGGATTCCCGGGAAAGTCGAGGTGATATTCGAAGCGCTCGGCCGAGAGATCCGCCGCCGCAGGCGCGATCTTCACGAGATCAAGGCCCCACGGGCCGCGCAGTGCAACCGTCGGCTCCGCGAAGAGCACCTCCAGGTCGATCGGGGTGTACGACTCCCCGTAGCCGCACTCCTGCGCCTGAGCGACGAGCCGCACGACGGGCGCGTATCGCTCCGCCAGCGCCGTCTCGTCGGCGAGGTCCGCCAGGGCTGCGCCCGGGAAGCTCAGAGCACAGAAGGCGACCGTCGCGAGCGTTGCGCGCCGCATCCCTAGATCCTTTCAGCGTTCGGGCCGCCGTGTACGCTCGCCGCGTGTGGCGCTGGATGCCGGCCGGGGTGTTCGCCGTCGCGCTCGCGCTTGGACTGATCAGGCTCGGCGCCCAGCCGCTGTCGTTCGACGAGGTGTTCACACGCGACACGGCGACGCTCTCCTGGTCGGGGATCTGGGAGGCGGCTCGCGACACCGAGGCGCCTCATCTCGTCTACTACTCGCTGCTGAAGCCCTGGGTCGCCGCCTTCGGCACGTCTGAGTGGTCCTTGAGGCTGCCCTCGGTGCTCTTCGGCGCGTTAGCCGCCGGTGGGACCGCGCTGCTCGGGCGACGGCTGTTCGGCGAGCTCGCGGGCCTTGTCGCCGGCCTGGCCCTGGCTGCGAGCTCGTACTTCGTTTCCTGGTCGCAGGCTGCGCGCGGCTACACGCTGGCAGTGCTGCTGGCGGTGGTTGCGACCTATGCGTTCGTACGCGCCTGCGAGGAGCGTTCGACGAAGTGGTGGGCGATCTGGGCTGCCTCGCTCGCGGCCGCCGGCTGGGTAAGCGTGTTCGCGTTCTCGGTGGCCGCCGCGCACCTCGCCGCGTTCGTTCTCTTCCGCCCCCGGCCCGGGTTTCGCGTCCCGGTGCTCGCAGCCTGCGCCGCCCTCGTAGCCTTCCTCCCGCAGCTCGTGCTCGTCGTGATGGGCGACAACGGTCAGCTGGACTGGATCCCGACGCCGACGCCCTACCGCGTCGCCGTCGGCGCATGGGATCTGGCCGGCCGCAACCCCATCGCCGTCCTCGCCGGCGCGATCGGCCTGGTGCAACTCTTCCGCGAGGCGGTCCCGCAGTCGGCGCGCTGGAAGGCAGCACTCGTTGCGGTCTGGCTTGTCGCGCCGTTGGCCGCGACGCTGCTGGCCTCGACCGCCCAGCCGGCGTTCGAAGCCCGGTACGTGCTCGTCGGCCTGCCCGCGCTGGCAATCGCGATCGGCGCCGGGATCGTCTCGCTTCCCCGCCGGTGGGCGCTGGCGCTCGCCATCGCGCTCGCGATCGCGATGACCGCGCGGCTCGTGCAGCACTACGTCAAGCCGGGCGACCCGATCCTGTGAGGTTAGGAGGGTCTACTGCGGCGGCGGCGCCGTCGTGCCGCCGACGCGTAGACGCGGCCTGAAGACGTAACTCGGCTGCTGCTCCGGCGCGGCGACATGCTCAGTCAACGCGGTGACCGCCGTCCGGGCGATCTCGTCGATCGGCTGCTCCACGGTCGTCAATGGAGGTTGCGTCCAGGCAGCGGCGGCGATCCCGTCGAAGCCGACCACGGAGAGCTCGTCGGGTACGCGCACGCCCTGCGCAGCCGCTTCTTGCACGGCGCCGATGGCCATGAGATCGCTCGAGCAGATGACGCCCGTCGGACGGTCCCCGTTTCGCGGGAGCAGCTTCCGCAAGGCCGCGCGCCCGCCTGCGACGGTGAAGTCCTCGTGGGCGACGAGCCCGTCGGTGAGGCCCGCGGCACGGAGCGCATCCTGCCGTCCACGTGCCTTCTCGCGAGTGGGGAGTGCGAACTCGTGGCCGGCGACAAAGCCAATACGATCGTGGCCGAGCCCGATCAGGTGCTCGGTCGCGATGCGTCCGGCCGCCCGCTCGTCCACGCCCACCGTCGTCACCTCGAGCTCGTCGGAGCCGCCGTTGACGAAGACGAGGCGGGCGCCGCTGTCGAGCAACTTCCCGTAGTGCGAGTGCTTGCCCCGCACGTCCGTGATCTCGGCGGAGATGAACGCCATGCCGCGCACACGCCTCTCCAGGAGCATGTGCACGTAGTCGAGCTCACGCTGCGCGGAGCCGTGGGTGTTGCAGAGGATCATCGCGAGGCCCTCCGCGCCCGCGTGCAGCTCTAGCGCCTCGGCGAAGGCGGCGAAGATCGGGTTGCCGAACTCGGGCACGAGCACCCCGATCGCACTCGACGACTCCGGGCGGCCAGGAGGGACGTACAGAAGCTCGCGCATCGCGCGCTCGACGCGCTCCCGCGTCTCCGGTCGAACGGCGGTCGCGCCGCTCATCACGCGCGACGCGGTGGCGGGGCTGACTCCGGCCCTCGTTGCGACATCTCTCAATGTGGCCATGGTTTCAGTAGGGAGAAACGCGCGTCATCGCTCCGGGTGCCCGCTAGTCCTTACACAGACAGTATCTACACTTGACCGGACGGGTCAAACCGGTTAGTCTCCTGGCCGTTGTTTCACAAGCCTGAAACAGTTTTCATCTGGGGCAGCGTCCCCACGCGCTCAAAAGGGAGGGCATGCAATGTCCAAGACTCGTAGCTTGCGGGCCGCTGTCGGACTGGCCATCACGGCGATCGTCGCCGCCGTGGCCGTTTCGTCTGCCACGTCCGCCCCCAACGCAACCACGGTCGTCATCTGGGCCGACGCCGACCGTGTCCCCGCGGTCACGCAGGTCGCCAACGCCTGGGCGGCGACCAAGGGCGTCACCGTTGAGATCGTCCAGAAGCAGTCGGGCCCGATCCGCCAGGAGATCTCGACCGTCGCGGTCGCCAACGCTCCCGACGTCATCGTCGGCGCGCACGACTGGGTCGGCGAGCTGTCCGGGAACGGCTCGATCATCCCGCTCTCGCCGTCCGCGGCGACGAAGAAGCAGTTTCCAGCCTACGCGCTCAACGCGTTCTCGTACGGCAAGGCGATCAAGAAGCTCTACGGCGCCCCCGTCGCCCTCGAGAACATCGCGCTGATCACGAACACGAAGCTCGCGAAGGTGCCGAAGTCGTTCGCCGACCTGGAGAAGCAGGCACTCGCAGCGAAGAGGAAGACGAAGGCGCAGGTCGGTCTCGCCGTGCAGCAGGGGCAGGGAGACGCGTACCACATGTACCCGTTCTTCTCCGGCCTCGGCGGCTACGTCTTCGGCGTGAACAAGGCCGGCAACCTCGACCCGTCGGACATCGGCCTCGCGAACCCGAGATTCCTGAAGAACGCTCCGCTGATCGACAAGTGGAACAAGGAAGGGCTCATTCGGTCGCAGGTCAATGACAGCATCGCGCAGGACCTCTTCCTGAAGGGCAAGGTCCCCTACTGGGTCACCGGCCCCTGGTTCCTGGCGGACCTCCGCAAGTCCGGGGTCACGTTCGCAGTCTCGGCGTTCCCGCAGATCGTGAAGGGCATCAAGTCCGTGCCGTTCCTCGGGGTCCAGGGCTACATGGTGACGAAGTACTCGTCCGCCCACGGCGTCGAGAGCCTGGCCAAGGACCTCGTGGCCAACTACATGATGCAGCCGGCGACACAGTTCAAGCTCGCAAGCGCCAACGACCGGTCTCCGGCGAACACCAGGGCTCAGGCCCTGATCAAGGACAGGCACCTGAAGGCGTTCGCAGCCGCGTCGGCCGGCGGCGTGCCGATGCCCAACATTCCCGAAATGGCAAGCGTCTGGCAGGACCTGGGCGCCGCCTGGGTGCGCTCGACGAAGGGCGGAGGGTCGATCACGGCCCGCAAGTCCTTCCTGGGCGCCTCGAAGAGCATCGCCCAGAAGATCGGCTGATCGACCAAGAACGATAGGGGCGCGGCGAGAGCCGCGCCCCTATCTGAGCTCGAGCTCCCGTGAACAGCGTCCCCAACGCACCCGAGGCTGTCCCGAAGCCATCGCTACTCGCGAGAAGCATCGGGTTCTTCTCCGGCACGGTGGGACTCGTGATCAAGGTCGTCCTGCTGGGGGCGGTGAACGCCCTCGCGATGTGGGCGATCGGCATCCTCCTCGCCGACGACAAGTGGATCGCGGCGCTTCGGAATCGGTGCGGCGACGCTCTTGATCGACGTCGTCTACTTGGTTCCCAGCCGCCGGCTGATCCCGCTCAAGTACCTCGTTCCCGGCACCGTCTTCCTGATCGCGTTCGTCGTCATCCCGATCATCTCCAACGTCAACATCGCCTTCACCAACTGGTCGACGCTGCACAACCTCACGAAGGACGAGGCGATCGTCGCGATCGAGGTGCGCTCGCTGGTTGCGCCGGCCGACGCTGCCACGTACACCTCAACGCCGGCCAAGCAGAACGGCAAGCTCGTCCTGCTCCTTCGTGACGACGTGACCGGCAATCTCTACGCCGGCTCGGAAGACGGTCTCGAGGCCCTTGCCCCGGAGCCAGACGACTGCTCGAGAACGGTGCGATCGTGGCGGCAGACGACTACGAAGTCGTCAAGGGCGACGCCCTCTTTGCCATCGACGCGCAGCTGGCGGCGCTCGTCATACCCACCGAGGGGAGCGCCTTCATCAAGCCGGAGGGGCTCAGTTTCGCCAACGAGGTTCAGCCGACGCTCGTCTACAACGAGGCGGAGGACACGTTCACAAACGTCGAGACGGGCGTCGTGTACTCGGACAACGGCGAAGGTTCGTATGCATCGCCCGCGGGCGCGGAGCTCGAGCCCGGCTGGCGCACCCACATCGGCTTCGCGAACTTCCAAACGGTCCTCACCGACCCACTCGTCCGCAATCCGTTCTTTCGCGTCTTCGTCTGGACATTCGCCTACGCGTTCCTCTCTGTCCTCATCCAGTTCGCGATCGGGCTGCTCCTCGCGATCACCCTCAACAAGCCCGACCTGAAGCTGCGACGGATGCAGCGCGCACTCCTGGTGATCCCCTTCGCGGTTCCGGCGTTTCTGGCCGTGCTCGTGTGGCAGGGCCTGCTCAACGACGAGTTCGGCATCGTCAACCAGTACCTCCCCACGGACATTCCGTGGCTCTTCGACGCCACCTGGGCCAAGGTTGCGTGCATCCTCGTCAACGTCTGGATCGGATTCCCGTACTGGTTCCTCGTCTGCACTGGCGCGCTGCAAGCCGTGCCCGAGGAGCTGACCGAGGCGGCCCGCGTCGACGGAGCCGGGGGATTCCAGGTCTTCCGCAAGGTGACGTTCCCCCTCCTGCTCGTCGCGACGGCGCCGCTTCTCATCGCCTCGTTCGCGTTCAACTTCAACCTCTTCAACAACATCTACTTCCTGACGGGCGGTGGCCCGTATGAGGTCGAGCAAACCGTGGCCGGATCGACCGACATCCTGATCAGCTACACCTACAAGATCGCCTTCCAGGCGGGCGGAGGCGCACAGTATGGCCTGGCCGCCGCCGTGTCGATCTTCATCTTCTTCATCGTCGCAGGCATCTCGGCACTCTCGTTCTGGCGGACCCGAACACTGGAGGAAGTCCGATGACGACGCTCGAACACGGCGAGGCCGTCGCAACGCCGGAGACCGCGGCCAAGAGCCGAGGGCGCCGCCCGATCATGTCCTACAACTGGTGGCGCTATCTCGTGAGCCTGCTCGCGATCCTGTTCGCGCTGTTCCCCGTCGTCTTCGTGCTTTCGGCTGCATTCAGCGCGATCCCCTCGCTGACCGGCGCGCAGCTCATCCCGGACGAGATCACGCTCGAAAACTTCCGCAGGATCCTCAGCGGGCATCCGGGCGAGGCCGGAACCGAGCAGGAGGCGCTCGACGTTCCCTACACGAGCTGGTATCTCAACACCATCATCATCGCGGGCGCTACTGCCCTGTTCTCGGTGTTCTTCGGAGCCCTCGCAGCCTACGCGTTCGCCCGCTTCCGGTTCCGGGGACGCCGGATGGGGATGATGGCCCTGCTCCTGATCCAGATGTTCCCAACGTTCCTGGCCGTCGTGGCCCTCTACAACATCGTCCTGCGCGTCGGCGACGTCTTCCCGGCACTCGGGCTCGACACGCGGACGAGCGTGATCCTCGTCTACCTCGGCGGCGTGCTCGGCGTAAACACGTGGCTCATGAAGGGGTTCCTCGACTCGATCCCCGACTCGCTCGACGAGTCCGCCCGCGTGGACGGGGCTACCCCGAGCCAGGTCTTCTGGGGCATCATCCTGCCGCTCGCGGCGCCCGTGCTCGCCGTGGTCGGACTGCTCTCCTACATCGCGACCATCAACGAGTTCATCATCGCCAGCCGCCTGCTCCAGAGCACGGACAAGTTCACACTCCCGGTGGGTCTGTACGGGTTCATCAACGACAAGTACGCGCAGCAATGGGGGCCGTTCTGCGCGGGCGTGGTGCTTGCGGCGATCCCAGTCGTCGTCATCTTCTTCTTCCTCCAGCGCTTCATCACCGAGGGTCTGACGAGAGGGGCGGTCAAGGGTTAGATGGAGCTGCTGGCCGCCCCCCACCACGACGGCTCGGAGCTCTATGCGCCCGCTCCGCCTGCCGAGCTCGGCGACGAGACGACCGTCCTCCTGCGCGTGCCGCGAGCACACGCGGCAGACTCCGTGGCCGTTCGCTACGTGCGTGACGGAGAGCCGAAGGTGTCGGTAGCCGAGATCGATCGCGAGACGGATACCGACGTCTGGTGGCACGCGACGTTTCCGGTATGGAACCCGGCCACGGGCTACCGCTGGCTGCTCTCCGGCGGCGACTACGGCTATGCCTGGCTCAACGGCGTCGGGCTGCAGCACTGGGACGTGCCCGACGCGGACGACTTCGTGGCCACGCCCGACACAGGCGGGCCGGATTGGCACCTCCAGTCCGTCGTCTACCAGGTCTTCCCGGACCGCTTCGCCCGCTCCGGGCAGAACGTCGACCCGCCCGCGTGGGCCGTGCCGCGCGAGTGGGACGACCTGCCTACCGGCCGCGGGCCGGAGACGCCGTTCGAGTGGTTTGGCGGTGACCTCAGGCCGGGCTCGAGCACCGGCTCGACCACATC
This sequence comes from uncultured Actinomycetes bacterium, assembly GCA_963704335.1. Lineage (GTDB taxonomy): Bacteria > Actinomycetota > Thermoleophilia > Gaiellales > Gaiellaceae > PALSA-612. The sequence goes on along the minus strand of OY969889.1, from coordinate 1,380,599 downwards.
GCCGACCTCGGCGCGAACGTCATCTTCCTGACCCCGATCTTCCCCGCCGGCAGCACCCATCGCTACGACGCCACGACCTTCGATGCCGTCGATCCGCTGCTCGGCGGTGACGACGCGCTCGTGTCGCTCGTGGGCGCCGCCCACGCCCGCGGCATCAGAACTCCTCGGCGACCTGACGACCAACCACGTGGGCGTCGGGCACGACTGGTTCGCAGCGGCCCGCAACGGGAGCGACGCGCCCGAGCGCGAGTTCTTCTTCTTCGACGACAGGCTGGATCACGGTTACGCGAGCTGGCACGACGTCCCGTCCCTGCCCAAGCTCGATCACTCTTCGGGTGAGCTACGACGCCGCTTCTTCGGCGACGACGCCTCGGTCGCCGGCAAGTGGCTGCGACCTCCGTACTCGCTCGACGGCTGGCGGATCGACGTCGCCAACCAGACCGGGCGACGCGAGGACACCGATCTACTGGCGGAAGTCGCGAGCGGCATGCGCTCGGCGGCCGTCGCGGCGAACCCAGAGGCGCTCGTGGTCGCAGAGCACTCACACGATGCTCGCGGAGACCTTCAGCCTGGCAGCTGGCACGGCACGATGAACTACGCAGGCTTCACGCGGCCCGCGTGGGCCTGGCTGCGTGGGGACGCGCCGGCGGGCGAGCCCGCCGAGCAGTTCCTCGGCCTGCCGATGCCCGTGCCGCGCCTGCCGGGCACGGCCGTCGTGAAGACGATGCGCCGCTTCCGGGCAGGCATTCCCTGGGCGAGCGTGCTCCACTCCTGGACGCTGCTCGACAGTCACGACACGGCGAGGTTCCGCACGATCGCCGGGCTCGCGGGAGCGGCAGCTGGTCGGCGTCGGATTACAGATGACCACGCCCGGCGTGCCCATGGTGTTCGCCGGGGACGAGCTCGGTCTCGAGGGCGAATGGGGCGAGGATGCCCGGCGCACGATGCCGTGGTCGCGTCCGGAGACCTGGGAGCTCGGAGCTGCTCACCGGCTACCGGCGGCTCGCCGCGCTGCGCCGACAGAGCCGCGCGCTCGCTCGTGGTGGCATCCGGTATGCCCACGTCTCCGACGATGCGATCGCGTACCTCCGCGAGGCCGCCGGCGAGACGATCCTCTGCCTGGCCGCGCGTGCGCCTCACGAGCCTGTCCGTCTGTCGCTAGCCGCGCTCGGGGGCAGCGAGCTCGAGACCGTGACCGGTGAGAACGCCCAGATCGACGGCGGCGAGGCGGTGCTGCCGGACGACGGGCCGGCCTTCCACGCCTGGCGCGTGACATGACGACGGAGGAGGACGACTGTGGCTGACGTGCAGCTGAAGGACGTCGACAAGATCTACGACGGCGGCGTCCACGCCGTCCAGGACCTCTCGATCTACGTCAAGGACGGCGAGTTCCTCGTGCTCGTCGGCCCCTCGGGCTGCGGCAAGACGACGGCGCTGCGAATGGTGGCCGGCCTCGAGGAGATCAGCGACGGGACGATCTCCATCGGTGACCGCGATCGTCAACGACCTGTCCCCGAAGGATCGCGACATCGCCATGGTCTTCCAGAACTACGCGCTCTATCCGCACCTGTCGGTGGCGGACAACATCGCCTTCGGGCTGCGCCTGCGCAAGACGCCGAAGGCGGAGGTCAACGGAGCGCATCGCCTGGGCCGCGAAGCTGCTCGACCTGACGCCGTACCTCGCCCGCAAGCCGAGAGAGCTCTCCGGCGGCCAGCGCCAGCGCGTCGCGATGGGGCGCGCGATCGTCCGGCAGCCGCAGGTGTTCCTCATGGACGAGCCGCTGTCGAATCTCGACGCCAAGCTGCGCGTCCAGATGCGGGCGGAGATCGCGAAGCTCCAGCACGAGATCGGCACCACGACGATCTACGTCACGCACGACCAGGTGGAAGCGATGACGATGGGCGACCGCGTCGCCGTCATGAGCATGGGGGTCCTCCAGCAGGTCGACGGGCCGCAGCGGCTCTATGACGAGCCTGCGAACCTCTTCGTGGCCAGCTTCATCGGCACCCCCCCCATGAACCTCTTCCGATGCTCGCTTCGAGTCGAGAACGGCTCACTGCTCGCTCAGGTCGGTGCCGCGTCGCTGCCGGTCGGCGAGACCTGCGTGCAGCGGTATGCGGCCATCAAGGCGATGGACGGCCGCAACGTGGTCGTCGGCATGCGCTCGGAGGACATCCACCCGGCGGCTGCCCGCCCAGAGCTGCCGACGCTCGCCGCTAGGGTCGAGCTGCTGGAGGCGCTCGGCTCGGGCGTCATGGCGTACCTCCACGTCGACGCGGAGCCGGTGCGGACACCGTCGACCCACGGGACAGGGCCCGAGGAAGAGCCCGAGGACGAGGGGATCGCGAAGCCCAACCTCATCGCGCATTTCCCTCCCCGAATCAACCTGAGCCTGGGTGACAACATTCCCGTCGCCGTCGATCCCGAGACCCTCCACTTCTTCGACGAGGAGACGGGTGCGGCGCTTCGCTAGCGCGGCGACGGTGCTGGTGATCGTCTCGAGCGGCGGCGGAGTGGCGGTCGGCGCCGCGCCGAAGCCCCCATCGGGAGCGGCCCTCCAGGCGCTCGCCAAGCCACCGTCGTACAGTGCGTTCGCGTCCCAGCGGCTCTACTTCGTGATGCCGGACCGGTACGCGAACGGCGACCCGGCCAACGACGAGGGCGGCAAGAGCGGCGGACGCTCGGCTACCGGCCTCGACCGGGCGGACACCGGCTGGTATCACGGCGGCGACCTGAAGGGGCTCACCGGAACGTGCACCGACACGCAGACGGGACTGGCCCGACTCAAGGACCTCGGGTTCACGGGGATCTGGGTCACGCCGGCCGTTGTCCAGCAGGCGGTTCAGGGTGACAGCGCGGCGTACCACGGCTACTGGGGGCTCGACTTCACGCGCGTCGATCCGCACCTCGGCACGAACGACGACTTTGCCGCGTTCGCCGACTGCGCCCACCGCCTGGGGCTGAAGGTCTACCTCGACGTCGTCGTCAACCACACGGCCGACGTCATCCTCCTCTCCGGTGGGACCTCGTTCCGCTCCCCCGCCGAGATGCCGTATCGCAATTGCCGTGGGCGCCCGTACAAGGCGCAGGTGTACGCGGGTGGCAAGGCATTCCCGTGCCTGTCCAACCGCTATCAGCCCAGGCAGCCGGTCGTCCTGCAGGCGAACCGCTCACTGAAGAAGCCGGCGTGGCTCAACGACGTCGTCCGCTACCACAACCGGGGCGACATCGACTTCTCGAGCTGTAGCGACGTGTGCTTCGAGCAAGGAGACTTCTTCGGGCTCGACGACGTCTTCACGGAGCAGCCGTTCGTCGTCTCCGGGCTGGCTCAGGTGTACGGAGACTGGGTCCGCAGGTACAAGCTCGACGGCTTCCGGGTGGACACGGCCAAGCACGTCGACCGGGCGTTCTTCCGCTCGTGGGCCCCGAAGATCCGGGCCGCTGGCCGTGGCGGCCGGCGTCAAGGAGTTCGAGATCTTCGGAGAGGTGACGATCTCGGACGCAGCCGACCTGGCGGCCTTCACGAAGGAGCGATCGATCCCGAACGTCCTCGACTTCCCGCTCCAGGACACGCTCGTCCGCTACGCGGGTGGTTCCTCCGGCTCGAAGGGAATCCAGAGCCGCCTCGCCGACGACGACTACTTCCGCGGACCGACCGGGGCCGCACCAACACCGCCTACGTTCCTCGGCAACCACGACATGGGTCGGGCTGCGCTCAGGATTCGCGAGCAGACGGGCGCCACCGGTAGCGAGCTGCTCCAGCGCGTTCTGCTCGGCCACAGCCTCCTCTACCTGCTCCGCGGCGCGCCGGTCGTCTACTACGGCGACGAGGTCGGCATGATCGGCCGTGGCGGCGACAAGTCCGCGCGCCAGGACATGTTCCCGACGCAGGTGACGGAATGGCGAACGGAAGAGCGCGTGGGCTCGCTTCCGATCGGCACGGGCTCGTCGTTCGACGTCTCCTCCCATCCGGTGACGAATCACCTGCGCGCGCTCGGCACGCTCAGGGACGCGCACCCGGCGCTCTCGACAGGTGCCTCGTTCGTGCGCCTGGCACAGACCAGCGTGCTCGCCGTCAGCCGAGTCGACCGCGACGCACGCCGTGAGTACCTCGCCGTCTTCAACGCGGGCGAGACCGCGGCGAACGTCACCGTCCAGACGGCAACGCCGTCGTCGAGCTGGGTACCGCTGCTCGGCACGACCGCAACGGCGACAACCGCTGCCAACGGACGCGCCACTCTTCGGCTGGAGCCGCTGTCCGCCGTGCTCTACCGGGCCGACTCGGAGCTGCCGCGGCGCGGCGCCGCACGTCTTTCACTGCGCGCGAGCTCCGACCTCTACACCGACTTCCTGCGGCTGACGGCGATTGCTTCCAGCCTCGACCCGCTGAGCGTGACCTTTGCCTGGCGCCGCACCGGCATCGCTGGCTGGCGCCGCCTCGCCGTCGACGACGGCGGGCCGTACCGCGCGTTCCTCGATCCCGGTCGCTTCAAGAAGGGCGAGCGCGTGTACGTCGTCGCCGTCGCCCGCGCCAGCGACGGGACGGTGTCGGCCTCGGCCGTACTCACCGTCACCCCGCGCCCTCGCTGATGCCCGTCGTCCGCGAGGCCTTTCCCCTCGTGCGCTCGAGCGGAGTCCTGCTCCATCCGACCTCGCTGCCCGGGGGGCGCCTCGGCATCGAGGCATACGACTTCGTGGACTGGCTGGTGGAGGCGGGCCAGTCGTTCTGGCAGATCCTGCCCCTCGGCCCACCCGATGAATTCGGCTCGCCGTACGCGTCCAGCTCCGCATTTGCCGCATCGGCGGCGCTGCTTTCCGATCCCGGGGCGCCCGTCGGCGAGGACGAGATCGCCCAGTTCCGCCGCCGTCACGCGTACTGGATCGATGACTGGACGCGCTTCCTGGGAACCGACGGCGAAGCCGTGGCAACGCAGGTCCGTTTCGACCGCGAGTGGACGGCGCTCAGAACGTACGCGAACGAGCGGGGCATCCGGCTGATCGGCGACCTGCCGCTGTACGTCGACCGGAACAGCGCCGACGTCGCCGCGCACGAGGAGCTCTTCGACATGTCGCTGGCCGCCGGCGTCCCGCCTGACCTCTTCAGCCGAACGGGACAGCTGTGGGGAAACCCGCCGTACCGCTGGAGCGCGATGCGGGCAGACGGCTATCGCTGGTGGATCGAGCGCTTCCGGCGCACGTTCGAGCTCGTGGACGCCACGCGCATCGATCACTTCCGCGGCCTCGTTTCGTACTGGGCGGTCGCTCACGGCGAGCCCACCGCCGAGAACGGCCGCTGGCTCCGCGGGTCCGGCAAGGCGCTCTTCGACGCGGTCGAGCGAGAGCTCGGACCGCTTCCGATGATCGCCGAGGACCTCGGGCACATCACGCCGCCCGTTCGCCGGCTGCGCAGGGAGCTCGGCGTGCCCGGCATGCACGTGCTCGAGTTCGGCTTCGACGGCGACGGTCCCGACACCCTCGCCAACCATCTCGAGTACGGCGCCGTCTACACCGGGACGCACGACAACGATCCCGTCGCCGCGTGGTGGAGCTCGACCTCCCAGGAAGCCCGGCGACGAGTCGAGGGAGCAAGGCGCAGAGCTGGAGTCGGTGCCCAGGCGCCGGAGTGGATGCTGATCGAGCTCGCCTTCTCCTCCCGCAGCCGCCTGGCGGTCATCCAGGCTCAGGACGTGCTCGGCCTGGGCGCCGAGTCCCGCATGAACCTGCCGGCGACTGTCGGCGGCAACTGGCAGTGGCAGCTCGAGGAAGGCCAGCTCACGGACGAGCTGGCACACCGGCTGCGCAACGCCACCGAGCTATGGGGAAGGCTCCCGGCCGCCTCTACGCCGAACGGTAGATCCGCTCGACGTACTCGTCGAGCATCCGCGCCGTCGTGAAGCGCCAGGCACACGTGACGAGCGACTCCTTGACCTTCGCGCACCAGCCGTGCGGGATGCCGTCCGCCCCGCGCTCGTGAAAGAGCGGGATCACCTCGCTCTCGAGCAGGTCGTAGAAGCGGCCCGCGTCGAGAGCGTCGGCAGCGTCAGGGTCGGTCTCCTCGGACTCGATGCCCCAGCCGTTGTTGCCGTCATAGGCCTCCGCCCACCAGCCGTCGAGCACGCTTAGCTGCAAGCCGCCGTTGAAGACCGACTTCATCCCGCTCGTGCCACTTGCTTCCATCGGCCGGCGCGGTAGGTTGATCCAGACGTCGCAACCCGCGACGAGCCGTCGGCCCACCGCAAGGTCGTAGTCCTCGAGCACGACTGCACGCCCCGCCACCTCGGGCGACTCCCTCGCGACCGCGAAGAGGCCCTGGAGCGAGGTGCGCCCCTCCTCGTCGCGCGGGTGGGCCTTGCCCGCGATCGCGATCTGCACCGGCAGGTCCCCGGTGAGCAGTCGCACGGCGCGGGCCGGGTCGTGGACGAGCAGGTGCACGCGCTTGTAGGTCGCGAGCCGCCGCGCGAAGCCCAGCGTCAGACTGCCGGCATCGAGAGTGTCTGCAGCGCTGATGGCGAAGTCCGGATCTTCGCCGCGCTGGAGCCGATCGACGACGCTGCGCCGGCGGAGGTACGAGATGAGATCGGCGCGCGCCGCGCAGCGAGCTTCCCACAGCTCGGCGTCGGGAATCGACCGCACGGGCTCCCACGTCCGCGGGTCCGCGGCCCGCTCGAGCCAGCCGTTACCCAGGTGGCGATTGAGCAGCTCGCGGAACGGCGGCGAGAGGAACGTCGGCAGATGCGCGCCGTTGGTCACGTGCGTGATGGGCACGTCCCCCTCGCTCGCGGCTCCGAACAGGGGCTGCCACATCCGCCGCGCCACCTGCCCATGGAGCTCGCTGACCGCGTTGTGGGCACGGCTGCACCGCAGCGCGAGCTGCGTCAGCCCCACCGGCTCGTCCGCATCGCCGGGCTGCGTCCGGAGCCAGCCGAGCAGCTCCTCCTCGCTCAGGCCGAGCCGCGAGGGAAGCCCCGGGAGCGCCGCGAGCAGCTCTTCCCGGCCGTAGGTCTCGTTGCCGGCCGGTACCGGAGTGTGCGTCGTGAACACGAACCGCTCGCGGACGCGAGCCAGCGCCTCGGAAGCGCTCGCGCCTGCCGCGACCTCGTCCTCCAACAGCGCGAGTGCGGCCAGCGCGGGATGCCCCTCGTTGAGGTGAAAGACGGCCGGATCGATGCCCAGCGCTTGCAGCACCCGGAGACCGCCCACCCCCAGCAACGCGTACTGCGCCAGGCGGAGCGCCCGGTCACCGTCGTAGAGGCGCGCCGTATACCAGCGCTGGGCGGCGTCGTTCCGCGCCACGTCTGCATCGATGAGAAAGAGCGGTACCCGACCGACGTCCACCCGCCAGACGTGAAACCAGGTCGGACGGCCGTAGACGTCGACCGAGAGCTCGAGCGGTGTCTCATCGACAGTCACGCGCGCCATCGGCAGACGATCCGGATCGCTCTCTGTCCAGTACTCGAGCTGTCGACCGGACGCGTCGAGCCTCTGCCGGTGGTAGCCGCGGCGATACAGAAGACCCACGGCGACGAACGGCAGCGCGCGGTCACTTGCCTCCTTCAGCGTGTCGCCGGCCAGCACGCCTAGCCCGCCGGAGTAGATCGGCAGCGACTCGTGGATGCCGTACTCGGCGCAGAGATACGCGACGGTCTCGCCCGTTCGGCGCGTCGCCTGCTCCGCAGCGATCGCTGCCGCGAGCTCCCGAGGTCGCCCCGCGTCCACACGGGCGAGCGCCGCCGGGCCGAGGTCGTACAAGAAGCGCACCGGGTTGCCTCCCGCCCGATCCCACCGTGCTGGATCGAGGTCGCGAAAGACCGCCTCGCCATCGGGATGCCAGCTCCAGCGGTAGTTGTACGCCACGGCAGCGAGCGGGCGCAGTGGGTCTGGCAGCCGCGACTCGAGGTCGGCGACACGCGAGGCGATATCGGCAGCACCGGCCACGGGGACCGAGGCTAACGAACATGGCGGGAGCGTCCAGGACGGCTTACGGTGAAGTGGCGGGCGCAAGGCCGCCCTCCCCACCAGAAACCGAAGCGGGCGCGGGAGAGAAGAGGGCCGTCCCCCCGGAACGGCCCTCGGCTCCCTACTTACCCCTTTTCTCCGACTACCTCACTTGGCCATTGCCGCAGTGGCGCAGGGCGTTGAGACAGAGCCGCGTCAGGCGTTCCAATTCGGCTTGGTTCCACGCGTTGAAGAAATCAGCGTGTGCCGAGTAGACGCCTCCCGAGGCCAGCTCGAAGCTGTGCTCGCCGCTGACCGGGTAGCGGTAGATGAGCGAGATCTGCGGGATGGCAACGCCGTAACCCGCGGGACAGCGACCGTTCATCTGATACGCCACGTGCTGCTTGTGGTTCGGGCTGTCGAGCGAGACGCCGTTCCAGCACGCCGGGAACGTGACATGCAGCCGCAGCATCGATCCCCTCCCGGCCGGGCACGCCGGCGGGACTTGGGAGACGGGGACGTTGACCTGCGCGCCGCAGTTCCAGAAGGTGACCTGCCTGCCCTGTGGCGACTTCGCGCTCCCGTCGCCGGCGATCATCTTGAAACCCGGCGGCGTCGCAGTGACCCTGGAGAGGGTCTTCCGCCGGTAGTAGATGGTGGCACCGGTCGGAGTCACGGCGTGACCGTCGACATAGAGCGTCGGCATCCAGTACGCCGCGGTCTCGGCCGAGCGCCGGCACGTCGTCCGGCCGCCGAGCAGCGAGTCGGTCGTCGAGAACGCGTTCGTCGTCCGGTTGCCCACGAAGCTGTGGTCGTGGGATGCGCCGGGCGTGTTCACGAACACGATCGGGTCGTCGGTGTTGCGATGGCTGAACGTGCAGTTGCCGATGAAGTTCACGCCCTGCAGTCGCCTCAGCACGGTCGGGCGGTCCGACTTGCCCATCTTGCCCGGCTCCTTCTGCGCGACGGCGGTAGGCGCGAGCGTGGCCACCGCAACTACGGAGAGTCCGGCCACGAGCGCGACCCCCACCCCGAGCCGCCGTTTGTTCGTAGGCATTCGTTCCCCTTTCGTTGCCTGCCGTTACCTGCCCGAGAGAGTCGCGTGAGATTCGCTTGACGAGGCAAGACGCGTGTAAGGGAATTGTGAGCGCGCGGTGAAATCGCCGTGGGTCGACGTCTGAGACGATTACCGGCCATGCGTCCCGTCAACGACGCCGAACGGCTGCGCACGCTTCTCGAGACGGGCATCGCGCTCAGCTCGGAGCTGTCACTCGACGCCGTGCTCGAACGGATCGTCGAGGCCGCCGCCCGGCTCACGGGCGCACGCTACGCGGCCCTCGGCGTCATCGATCCGAGCGGCACCGGCCTCGAGCGCTTCGTCTATACCGGCATCGACCAGGAACAGGCGGACGTAATCGGCGACCTGCCGCGCGGCCGCGGCATCCTCGGAGTGCTCATCGAGGACGCCCGGCCGTTGCGCCTCCACGACCTCAACGACGATCCCCGCGCGGTCGGCTTTCCGCCCAACCACCCGGAGATGCGGACGTTCCTCGGCGTGCCGATCCTGTTGCGCGATGTCGCCTACGGGAACCTTTATCTGACCGAGAAGCACGGCGGCGAGGACTTCAACGACGGCGACGAAGAGCTGGTTACGACACTCGCGACGCAGGCCGCCGTCGCCATCGAGAACGCGCGGCTCTACGAGTCCGCAACGGCGTGGTCGCGCCAGCTCGAGTCGCTGAACGAGATCGGCAACGCGCTCGTCAGCGAGCTCGACCTGCCGCGATTGCTCGATCTGATCGCCCGCCGCCTGCGCGAGCTGATTGCCGCAAGGGTGGTGGCGATTCTCCTGCCCGCCGGGAGCGAGCTTCGGATCGCGGCGGCTGACGGCGAGAACGTAGGGGAGCTTGTCGGGATCGAAGTCCCGCGCGCGAGCTCTAAGGCCGGTGCCGTCTTCGAGCGCGGACGCAGCGAGCGCGTCGACTCGACCGCGGACGATCCGGAGGTGGACCGTGAGGCTGTGCAGCTGATGGCCGCGACGAGCGGCGCCTACGTGCCGCTGCTCGCGCGGGAACAGGCAATCGGCGTGATCGTCGCGCACGACAAGCTCGGCTCCGATGTTCGGTTCACCGACGCCGACCTCCGTCTCGCAGAGCAGTTCGCCGCGCGCGCCGCCATCGCCGTGGACCTCTCGCTCCGCGTCGCCCGCGACTCCCTCCGCCGTGTCGTCGCCGGACAGGAGCTCGAGCGCCGTCGGCTGGCGCGCGAGCTCCACGACGAGACGGGCCAGGCGCTCACGTCGATTCTGCTCGGGCTCAAGGCCGTCGAAGAGGCCAAGAACCAGGAACAGTTGGCCGCCGCCGGGAGTGAGCTCAGGGAGCTGATCGTGGCGACGCTCCAGGACGTCCGCCGTCTCGCCGTGCAGCTGCGTCCGGCGGCACTCGACGACTTCGGCCTCGTGGCCGCGGTCGAGCGCCTCGCGCATACGATCTCAGAGGCGACCGGGGTCGGCGTGGATGTGGAAAGCCGGCTGGGGTCCGAACGCCTGCCCGAAGAGGTGGATACGACCCTCTACCGGATCGTGCAGGAGGCCCTGACGAACGTGGTCAAACACGCGCAGGCGCGCAACGTCACCATCCTCCTCGTCCGACGTGAAGGAAGCGTGACCGCAGTGATCGAAGATGACGGCCGTGGCTTCGACCCTGACGAGCTGAGCGGCGACGGGCTCGGATTGCCCGGCATGCGTGAACGGGTCGCACTCCTCGACGGGCGGCTGACCATCGAGTCGTCACCAGGCGCGGGAACGACGCTCGTCGCCGAGGTGAGGGACGAGTGACGCGCGTGGTCGTCGTCGACGACCATGCCGTCGTACGCGCCGGTCTGCGCAGAGTGCTGGAGGCCGAGCCCGACATCGAGGTGGTCGGCGAGGCAGGAACGGCACGGGACGCAGTACTCGAGACACGCGCGGCGAAGCCCGACGTGATCGTGCTCGACGTGGTCATGCCGGGCGAGAGCGGCATCGAGGCTCTGCCGAAGCTGCGGAAGGAAGCGCCGGCTGCCAAGGTGCTCGTGCTCTCGATGCAGGACGACCCTCGCTACGTCCGCGAGGCGTTCGCGGCAGGCGCGAGCGGCTACGTGCTCAAGGAGGCGGCGGACTCGGAGGTCGTCGCCGCCGTACGCGAGGTCGCCGCCGGCAACCGCTACCTGCACCCCGCGCTGGGCGCGCGTCTCATCTTCGCGGAGGAGGAGGAACGCGCGGCCACCGAAGCCGATCCCCTCTCCGACCGCGAGCGCGAGGTGCTACGCCTGCTGGCCCTGGGCCATACGAACCAGGAGATCGCACAGATGCTCTACATCTCGGTGCGCACGGCCGAGACGCACCGCTCGCACATCATGCAAAAGCTGCGGCTGAAGACCCGTGCCGAGCTCGTGCGCTACGCGCTCGCGAGCGGGCTGCTCGCGGAGGAGAGCTAGGCCTTCAGCCGCTGAGACGCTCGGCGAGCTCGTGGAGCGTGCCGCCGCCCTCGAGCACGGCGAGGCGGAGCGCCGGTCCGGCCGACGGAATGAGCACCAAGGCAGGGCGGCCCTGTAGGCGGTCGTCGCGGCCGCGCGCAACACTCGTCACGGCGAGCTCGCTCAAGGCCAGCCGCTCCCTGGTCTCCGTGCCGTGGCGGTCGACCCCAGTGAGCAGCAGGAAGCCCACCTCCACTACTGCCTTGCCCGCGTAGACGCGATCTTCCTCACGGCACCAGAGCACCGCATAGCTCACGACTCCTCCTTCACGGTGTTCGAGAGAGGCGGCGTGGGCGCCGCCTCTCTCGTGCCCCAGAGGGCGTGCGGTCACGGCTTCGACGAAGCCGTAGGACGGTGCAGTACGGCGAAGGCGAGGATGATCAGGCCGACGCCGGTTAGCAGCAGGGCGATGCCGACGACGATGCCGAAGAGCGAGATCTGCTCCGCGGTGTAGGCGAGATTCAGCGCCGACGACAGGGCCGTCGCTGTCACCCAGAGGTTACGAGCTCCGTTCGACACGGGCTGCCCGCTCTGCTCGTCGATCAGCGCGACTTCCTCGTTGCTCGTGCCACCCGCGAAGTCGGTCTCGGCGGGGGGTGCGTCCGGTGCAGCGGTGAAGCGACCCATCTGGGAGTAGGTCAGACCTCCGGTCGACGCCAGCGCGTGAACTCGCAGGTACTCCGCGAAGCACCGTGCGTCCGTGCCGTTGTCGATCTCCTCACCGGCCACCGAACACTCGGGCGCCTCGACCGGGGTGAACTCGACCGGCTCCGCTCCGGCCTGCTGCCGGTCGGCGGCGATTTTCTCCTGCGACTCGAGGATCCCAGGGATCTCCTCGGCGATCAGGTCCGGCGTCATGTCGTCGGAGCCGACGATGAACTCGTTGGCGAGGTTGTCCTGGACGGTGGCACGTCCGTCCGCACCCATGTAGATGGCTGCGATGCCGAACGCGACCATGACGACGCCCGACGCGATGCCCCCAATCTCGAGAACCCGCCTGAGCGTGGACTTTTCGGTCATCATCCGCCTCCTCTTCGCTAGTTGTGACAGCGAGTCTGGCGGCGGCGGGCAGGCCCGGGATCGGCGGATGGCCTGATTGTCGTTGCGGGTTATCCGCCGATCGTCAACACGGGGGAACCAGTGGCTCCCCCGTGTTGCCCCCTCCTTAGATGCAGTCCTTCAGCCCTTGAGCTTCGGGTAGCGACTCCAGCTTCTTCAGCGTGTTGTTCTCGATCTGGCGGATGCGCTCGCGTGTCACGCCGAACGCCTGGCCGACCTCCTCGAGCGTGCACGGCGGCTCGCCGCTCAGGCCGTAGCGAAGCTCGATCACCAGCCGCTCGCGCTCGGGAAGCGAGTGCAGAGCCCGCTCGATGTCCTCGCGGCGCAGCGACAGGGACGCGGTGTCGAACGGAGACTCCGCCTGGTCGTCCTGCACGAAGTCGCCGAGCTCGGACTCCTCCTCCTCGCCGATCGGCTTCTCCAGCGAGACGGGATGCTGCGCCATGCGCAGGATCTCGCGGACTTCCTCCGTCGTGATCTCGAGCTCCTCGCCGATCTCGTCCGGCCGCGGCTCGCGCCCCAGCCGCTGCACGAGCTGGCGCTCGATGTGCACGACCTTGTTGAGCTTCTCGACCATGTGTACCGGGATGCGGATCGTGCGCGCCTTGTCGGCGATCGCACGCGTCACCGCCTGACGGATCCACCACGTCGCGTACGTCGAGAACTTGTAGCCGCGCCGGTAGTCGAACTTCTCGACAGCGCGGATGAGGCCCAACGATCCTTCCTGGATCAGATCGAGGAACGACAGGCCGCGGCCGAGGTACGCCTTCGCGATCGAGACCACGAGCCGCAGGTTCGCCTCGATCATCTGCCGCTTCGCGAGCATGTCGCCGCGCTCGATGCGCTTGGCGAGATACACCTCCTGATCGGCGGTGAGCAGCGGCACCTTGCCGATCTCGCGCAGGTAGAGACGAAGCGAGTCGAGCGACGGCTCGACCGAGAGGTCGAGCTTCGGAATCACCTTCTCGTCCTCCGGGGGCGGTTGCTCATGCGGCGGGTGCTTGTGCTGCTCACCCTCCATGAGCTCGATCCCGTGGTCGATCAGATAGGTGTAGAAGTCCTCGACCTGCTCCTTCGTCAACTCCACTTCCTCGATACCCGACACGATCTCGTCGTAGGTCAGGAAGCCCTTCTCGACGCCGTCAGCTACGAGCTTGTGTAGCTCTTCGACGTCCGGCAGAGAGATGTCTACGGTGAGCACGCTACCTCGGCTTTCTCGGTTAGGCGGGACAGGGAACTACCTACCGAAACGCAAAGAGCCGGCGCCTCTCCGGCCGGCTCACCTTTGGGGAGCGGATATTACAAACCTGGTCCCCTTTTGTGAAGGACTAGTTACAGCGGAGGCTGCGCACTGATCGGGACCATGCAGACGGCGGGCCGAAACCCGCCGTCCGACTCCAACTGCCGCAGGAAACATTTGCCGTTAGTCCCCCCGGCGCAAGAAGGAGTGCGTGGGCCTTATCGGCATCCCCGCCACAGACCTTTAGGGTGAATCCGATGGCTTCTTCCTTCCTCGAACGGCTGCGCAGCGGGCCGCCGATCTGCGCCGACGGCGGCATGGGAACGCTGATCGCAAGCGCGGTTCCGCGCCTGCGCTGTCCCGAGGAGGCGAATCTTCGTTCGCCGCAGAGCGTCGTCGATCTCCATCTGGGGTTCATCCGCGCCGGCGCCGAGCTGATCGAGACGAACACGTTCGGCGCCAACCGGCTCAAGCTCGCCGCGCACTATCTCGAGCAGGAGCTCGAGCCGATCAACTCGGCGGGAGTGAAGCTCGCACGAGATGCACGCGAGGTGTCGGGCCGCCCCATCTACATCGCCGGCTCGATCGGCCCTCTGGGCGATGTCGGCGACGCGGAGGATGAGCGGCACGAGGCGTTCGCCGAGCAGGCGGCTGTGCTCGAAGGCCGGGGCGTCGACCTCTTCACGGTCGAGACGTTCTACGACCTCGCGGAGCTCGAGCAGGCGATCGAGGCCGTGCGCAGCGTCTCGTCGCTCCCCATCGTCGCGCTCCTGACGTTCGACGAGGATGCGGAGACGCTGGCCGGCGTGGCAGCGCGAACGGCAGCCGAACGGTTGCGCGAGCTCAGCGTGGCGGCGATGGGAGCGAACCACGGTGCCGGCCTCCAGGCCGCGCTCACGGCGCTCGAGCAGATGGCCGGCGACGGCCCGCCGCTGGCAGCGCTGCCGAACCTCGGTCTCGCCAGCCTCGCCGGCGGCAGGGTGATCTTCCCGCACGCCACGCCGGAGTACTTCGCAGAGTTCGCCGCCCAGGCGAGAAGCCTCGGCGCCGGGATCATCGGCGGCTGTTGCGGCACGACGCCGTCGGAGATCGCAGCCATTCGCGGCGCGCTCGACGAAGAACGGGTGCCGTCGGGACCGCTGGAGGTGGTGGAGCGCAGGCTCGCCGCCGCTTCGCTCACGCCGATTCGAGAGGAGACGCGCCTCGCCAGCGACTTCCGTGAGGGTCGTTTTGTGGTCTCGGTGCAGATCGACCCGCCGCTGGGGGGCGACTACTCGGGGCTGCTCGAGACCGTGGAGGCAATCAGGGAGTCGGGCGCAGTCGGCTACGTGGACATCAACGACAACGCGACGGCCAGCGCAAAGCTCAGCGCGATGATCATGGCCGCCGCCATCGAGCGGCGCCTGGGAGTGGAGACGATCCCCCATCTCACCTCGCGCGACTACTCGATCATGGGGCTCGAGGCACTGCTCCTGGGCGGCCATGCAGAAGGCGTGCGGAACATCCTTGCCGTGACCGGCGATCCCCCGGAGGTCGGCGACTACTCGGGCAGCACGGGCATCTACGAGGTGGACGCCGTCGGGCTCACGCAGCTGATCGCGCACCTCAACGCCGGGCAGAACTACCACGGCAAGCTGATCGACTCGGCCACCTCGTTCTTCATCGGCGTCGCGGTGAATCCGACGGCGGACGATCTCGAGCTGGAGGCCGACCGCTTTCGCCGCAAGCTGGAGGCCGGCGCGCAGTTCGCCATGACGCAGATCCTGTTCGACCTGCGCTACCTCGACGAGTTCCGGGAGCGGATCGGAGGCACCTGGCCGATCCCCGTGATCGTCGGCCTCTTCCCTTTGTCGACGTACCGGCTCGCCCTCCGGCTGCACAACGAGGTGCCGGGAATCGTCGTTCCGGATGCTCTCCAGGAGGCGATGCGCGACGCCGGTCCCCGGGCGGCTGAGGTCGGCACGGCCCACGCGCGAGAGCTCGTTCGCGAGCTGCGCGAGAAGGCCGACGGCATCTATCTCGCGACGCCGTTCCGGCGCCCGCTGGCTGCGCTCGATGTCCTCCTAGACAACTGAACGGTTCTCACTTGACTCGCGGGTGCGGGGGTGCGAGAGTCCCGCGTCCTTGGGGAGGGCGGCGGTTGTTGGGGCGGTGTTATTTGCGTGCGCGTGCGTACTCGTTGCGCACGCCTCCGGACGGCCGTCCGAGCCCGTCGCGAGGCAGCTGCTCGTGGGGCTCGACGACGACACGGCCAAGTGGCGGTCGCGATCCGACGGCCTGCTCGCGACGTATCGCCACCTGGGAATCGACGCCGTACGGCTCACGATCCCGTGGCGGAAGGGCCAGAACCGGCCGACCGTGGAAGCCGGCATCTACCTCCATCGCGCCGCGGCGATGGTCGCCCGTGGGCAGCGCGTCGTCTTGGCCGTGTACGGAGAGCCACAACAGGCCCCGCTCGAGGATGTCCAGAGAGGGCACTACTGCGGCTTCCTCAAGCACGTCTTGGCACGGATCCCGAAGATCCGCGACGTTGTCGTCTGGAACGAGGTCAACTCGCCCGACTTCTGGCCGGCCGCCGGCGGCGCGATCGCGTACGAGGCGCTGCTCGCCGAGTGTTGGGATCGCCTGCGCCGACTGCGCCCTACGGTCAATCTCATCTCGTCCACGGCGGCGCGACACGACCCGGCCGGATTCATGCGCGACGTCGGAGTCGCGTACCGGGAGAGCGGCCGCCGCCGCCCGATCGTCAGCACGTTCGGCCACAACCCGTACCCCGTGAACGCCGCCGAGCCGCCGTGGGTTCGCCACGACGATCCCGCCACGGTCTCTCAGGCCGACCTGCCGCGGCTGCTCCTGGCGTTACAGCAGGCATTCCAGGGCACGGGCCAGCCATTGCCGAGTGCGGCGCGACCGTCGGTCTGGTACATGGAGAACGGGTTCCAGACGACGGTGCCTCGGCACAAGCGCCGTCACTACAACGGCGAGGAGACCGATCACTGGGCGGTACCGCCGGTCGCGCCCGAGGGCATCGAGCCGTGGTTTCGCGACCAGGCGAGCCAGCTGCGCGACTCGCTCGTGCTCGCCCACTGTCAGCCCGAGGTCGGCGCGTTCTTCAACTTCGAGCTGATCGACGAGGACCGCCTGGCCGGTTGGCAATCGGGCGTCCTGTGGCGCGACGGGACGCGGAAGCCTTCCTATGACGCGTTCCGGGAGGCGGTGGCGCTCGTGCAGTCCGGGAAGGTCGAGTGCGCAACCGTCGCCGGCGCGGGAGGTGCGATACCCGAGGCGCCACCGACTGCCGACGCTGGAAGCCCCGGATAGATCTCGTACAGAATGCGCTCGTGGCTACGAACTACGAGCGCGCGTTTGCGGAGCGGTCCGACGTCTACGCCGCGTGGCTGGCGCTCGGCGCTGCGATCAGGGCGAACATGGACCTGCGGCGCTACGAGCTGGCGACGCTGGCCGCCGCTCGCCGGCTTCGCTCGAGCTACTGCTCGCTCGCCCACGGCCGTGTGCTGCTCGAGCAGTTCGGCGAGCCCGTCGAGGACATCGCACGCGATTTTCGCGCCGCCGGTCTCGACGACGTCGATGTTGCCGTGATGGACTTCGCCGAGCGAGTCGTCGACGACGCGTCGTCGATCGACGCGGCCGACCGGCAGCGCCTCCGCGACCTCGGGCTCTCGGACGCGGAGATCATGGACGTCGCCCTCGCGGCAGCGGCGCGGTGCTTCTTCGCGAAGTCGGTGGACGCGATGGGCGTGCTGCCCGACGCGAGCTACCGCGAGCTCGATCCGGAGCTGCGCGAGGTGCTCGTGGTCGGCAGACCGATCGCCGAGAGCTAGCTAGACTGACCCGTGTAAGGGGGCGTAGTTCAGTCGGTTAGAACGCCGGCCTGTCACGCCGGAGGTCGCGGGTTCGAGTCCCGTCGCTCCCGTTCTCGCAACACCGCACCGCTCCTGGCTTTATGGCTCTGGCGCGTTTCCCGTTCAGGAGCGCCGCGCGCCGAACGCGCGCCGCACGCCGGGTTCAGGCGCGCCGGCGCGCTCTCGTTTCGAGGGGCATCACGCCTGGCTTGACATGTATTGACAACATTCGATACATTCAAGTTCATCGATGCGATCAGTGAGGTGACGGTGAGCACGACACTCGACACAATCGACTGCTGCGCGCCGCTCGACGCGGACGTGCTGTCTGACGACGAGGCCGAGGCGACAGCAGCACTCTTCAAGGCCCTGGCGGACCCCGCTCGCGTTCGGATCGTGAATGTGCTTGCGACGAGCGACGGCGAGCCAGTCTGTATCTGCAATCTCGTCGAGCCGCTCGGTCTCTCACAGCCGACGGTGTCTCACCACATGAAGCGGTTGCTCGATGCAGGGCTTGTCGAGCGCGAGCAGCGTGGCAAGTGGGCCTACTTCGCGCTCAAGGGCGATGCCGTAGAGAAGCTCGCCGTTGTCGCCGACCTGAAGAGTGTGTGTTGCTGATGACGACTACCGCTGACGACCTGCGCGACGAGGTACGTCGCCGGTATGCCGAGTCTGCCCGCGCCGTGCTGGACGGAACAGACGGCTGCGGATGCGGGAGTGGGGCCTGCTGTTCTGACGCCGATGCCGACGCGGAGAAGTTCGGTGACGCGCTATACGCCGCCGAGCAGCGTGGCGAGCTACCCGAGGCAGCAGTCCTCGCCTCTCTCGGTTGCGGGAACCCGACTGCCGTCGCCGACCTCCGCGAGGGTGAGACGGTGCTCGACCTCGGCTCCGGCGGAGGGATCGACGTGATTCTCTCGGCGAGGCGTGTTGGCCCGACGGGGATCGCCTATGGCCTGGACATGACGGACGAGATGCTCGCGCTCGCGCAGCAGAACACTCGCGAGGCAGGCATCACGAACGCGCACTTCCTCAAGGGCGTGATCGAACAGATCCCACTCCCAGCTGAGTCGGTCGATGTCGTGATCTCGAACTGCGTCATCAATCTCTCTGTCGACAAGCCCGCTGTGCTCACCGAGATCGGGCGAGTCTTGCGACCGGGGGGACGCATCGGGATCAATGACGTGGTGGCCGAGGACGACCTAGCGCCCGAAGATCGTGCCGAACGTGGGAGCTACGTCGGCTGCATCGCCGGTGCCCTGTCGAAGGGCGAGTACGAAGCGGGTCTCGAGGCGGCGGGCTTCGAGGAGATCAGCGTCGAGTTCACCCATCAAGTGGCAGATGGGATGCACGGCGCAATCGTCAAGGCCGTGAAGACCAGCGAGCCGACGCGCAAGGGACTGCCACTGATCCAGCCAGCCACTAAGGCTGGCTGCTGCTGAGACGACGGAGTGAGAACAATGAGCCAAACACTCGACCCAGTAACCCAGCACCACGTTCGGCAGGCAGCAGCAGCTCTTACCAAAGAGTTCGCGGGTGTGTTCTCGCAGGAGACGATCGAGCGTTACATCTCCGAGTCTGTCGATCTACTCGGCCCAAGCAAGATCAACGTGTTCGTCCCTGTCCTCGCACACCGTTTCGCGCGCGAGCGGTTGAAGGCGCTCGCGCAAATTGAAGGACGCATAACGAAGGAGATGCCAGAAGTCCTGTTCGTCTGCGTCCACAACGCCGGTCGAAGCCAGATAGCGGCAGGCTTGGTGAAGCTTCGGTCGAAGGGTCGCGTCCACGTTCGCTCTGCGGGTAGCGACCCCAGCGAGGAAGTTAACCCCGCCGTCGTTACCGCAATGAAGGAACTCGACGTCGACATAGCCGAGGAGTTCCCGAAGCCGCTGACCGACGAAGTCGTTCGCGCCGCAGACGTTGTGATCACGATGGGCTGCGGCGATGGCTGCCCGATCTATCCCGGCAAGCGGTACGAGGACTGGACGATCGAGGACCCGGCGGGACAGGACCTGGCGACTGTTCGGCGCATCCGCGACGAGATTGACGGGCGGGTACAGAAGCTGATCGACGAGCTACTTGGATAGACCCTCGCTCGCACGTCGTTGCTTCGCCGAAGCCTTCGCCACGTTCGCGCTCGTCTTCGCAGGCTGCGGTGCGATCGTGCTCGACTCCGAGCGTGACGGCTCGCTCGGCTCGACGGGGATCGCTGCGGCTTTCGGACTCGTGATCATGGCGATGATCTACGCGACGGGTCATCTATCGGGCGCGCATATCAACCCCGCAGTAAGCGTCGCGTTCAGCGCGACTCGGCACTTCCCACTCCGCGATGCGGCGTTCTACGTGCCTTCCCAATTAGCCGGAGCCGTCACCGGTGCGCTGCTGCTTCGAGCCGTTTGGGAGGGAACACCTGCCGATCTCGGAGCGACGGTGCCGAGCGTCGGCTCAGGTTCCGCGCTCGTCTATGAGGTCGTGATGACGGCGTTTCTCATGTTCGTGATCATGGCCGTCGCTACCGACACGCGAGCCATCGGCGCTGCGGCGGCCATCGCCATCGGCGGCACCGTCGCCCTCGACTCGCTCTTCGGTGGTGGAGTAACGGGAGCATCGATGAACCCTGCGCGCTCGTTCGGCCCGGCGTTAGTCGCTAACGAGTGGGATAGCTTCTGGATCTACGTCGTTGGGCCAACACTTGGAGCCTTGGCGGGGGCGTTCGCCTACCAGCTTGCCCGCGGTGATCGCCGCGAAGTCGAGCCGGCGTGCGAGCACCGTGCGTGACGTCGCAGATCCGACGGCCGCGCGCCGAACGCCCCGAACGTGGCTGCGAGCGCCCGAACCTCGACCGCACGGTTGAGCCGGCGAGGAGCGCCTAAAGCCAGCAGCCATGCGGTTCCGTCGCCTAGCGGCGCCTAGCGTCGTTCTTGTGCGTTCCGCCGTGCCCTCGCGCCGCCCGAGCGAGCTCGGCTTCAAGCACCGTGCTCGCGAGCCCGAGTTTCACGTAGCCGGGGCGCGCAGGCCAGCTCAGCCATATAGGGACCCCGGAGGCTCACAGAGCGCCGGCGTGATGCCTCAGACGGTGCGTGGTCGCCATGGCTCGTGCTCGTGCGTGAGCCAGACGAGCTCGGGGTCGAGCGCAAGGACCCGCTGTCGCCCTTCGGTGGGCGGCTCGTCGAACTCGCCGAACCACACCGCCACGTCGCCGCCGACGATGACCGGGCGCCCGCCAGTCTCGACGACGACCATCTGCATGCCGGGCGTGTGGCCCGGCGCCGGGACGAGTCGGAGCCCGGGCAGCAGCTCGTGCTCGCCGTCGACAGGCACGTACTGGACGCCGGGCGCCTCGGCCCACTCGCGAATGGTGTAGTCGTCCTCGCTGCGCGCGTCGTCGAGCTCCCGTCGCTGGACATAGATCGGCTTGCCGGCGAAGAGGTGGTTGCCGCCGCAATGGTCGGCGTGCAGGTGTGTGTTGACGACGATGTCGATGCCGGCGAGATCGAAATCCTGCTCGCTCAGCGGCTGGAGACGGGGATCCATGTCGGCCATCGCCGGGTGCAGCTCCGTCATGCCGGTGTCGACCAGCACGCGCGCATCGGGATGGTCGATGACGTGCACGTAGACCGGCATCCGCTCGCCCTCGACGGCAAGGTCGGCAACGAAAACTGGCGTGACGGTGATTGAGGCGGCGGCGCTCATTGCTTCATGTTCGTCCTTTTGCCACTCGGAGCCGGTTGCCATCCGGGTCTTCCAGATCGCACTCCCGCCCCGCAAGACCATCTTCGTCGACAGGCGTACCGAACTCCTCCGCTACGGCATCGACGTCGTTCACGTACAGGTGGAAGAGAGTGTTCGGTCGAGCATCGCCCGCGTGCTCCGAGAGGTAGAGGCGGATCTGGCCTCTTGCCACGGACACGAACCACGGGAACCCGGGCTCGAACTGGTGCTCCCATTCCTTATGGAAGCCGAGCCGCTCGTACCAGGCTAGGGCACGCGTCGCGTCCTCGACGTAGAGGACAGGTATGACCTCCTCTCCCACGCTGCCGAGGCTACCGACCGTCGTAGAGAGCGCGACCTTCTCCACTGCCTCAGCCCCGGCAATTGCCGGCTGGTTGGGTCGGATGTCTGCACGGGTGGGCCGCCGGTGCGGCCCACCCGTGCATCCGGATCAATTGACGCGCTTGAAGTAGTTGGTATCGACCCAGCGCGCCACGTTCTTACCGAGATCTGCACCCTGGGCGTCCGGGTTGCGGAAGTGGATCCCCAGGAGCATGCGAGACACGATCGTGTTCTTCGTAACGTCGGAGAAGCGGTCGTACTCTCGCGTCACGCCCAGCGCCGTATTGGTGAGGCTGAGGTGGTTCGCGTCGCCGAGGAACGCCCTGGCTGCCTCCATGGACGCCCCGGTGATGCAGTTGTAGCCGGACGGATGGTCCGGATACGGCGGAGCGGCGGCGAGCGACGTCCAATCGGGATCCCCGCTCGTGAGCCGGTTGTCGTCGTCGTCACCGTTCTGGATCGCCGTGATCGGTCGCCAGAAGTGCCAGTACTCCTTGTCATCCCAGCAGTTGATGAAGGCGTCCGCGCCGGAGACGTTCACCTGAGCAAAGAAGCGTGCCTCGTTGACGAGGCCGATCCCTTCGCCCTCGGTGACTTTCCGGAATCCGCTCTGGTACAAGTCCACCGGGGTCGCGGTG
Organism: uncultured Actinomycetes bacterium; assembly: GCA_963704335.1. Classification (GTDB taxonomy): domain Bacteria; phylum Actinomycetota; class Thermoleophilia; order Gaiellales; family Gaiellaceae; genus PALSA-612. Next base: position 1,358,297 of record OY969889.1, on the reverse strand, counting down.
AAGAACATTGCGAGCGCCGTCTGTTCCTCGGTTCGACTCGTGCTCGTCGCCGAGCCCAGCTTCTTCACCTCCCGATAGTCGTTCGCGTACTGGCCGCTCGAGAGGTCGTAAGGACCATCCGTCCGGAACTGGGAGGTGCTCTCGAGTGTGAACGGCGTTACCTTGCCGACCCACGCGAACGGGTCGGTGATCGCGCCCGTTCGCCGCCACTCGCCCGCATCCGTGCCCTCCGTGAACGAGAACGGCACGTAACGGCCGTCGCCGGTTCGCTCCGAGAGCATCGCCGCGGCAGCGGCGGCCCCGGCGGCGATTCCACCGGCCTTCTCAGGCCCGTCCGGGATGGTTGCGAGCTCGTCGGCGTAGAGCTTGTCCAGCCGGTCCCTGACGACGTCGGGCAGGGGCGGCACAGGATCGATGCCAAGCCCGTCGAGCACATCGTGGGCAGCGGTCGCGACGGCGGCGTCCAGAGAGCTCCACGGTGCCGCTGGCGGCAGTCCGTCGAGGTACGGCTCGAAGCCGCCCTGGATCGAGTTGACGGCGTCGTAGACCGCGAGTTGGACCATCGCCATGTGCAGCCCGCCGACGGGGGGCGTCTGCCCCGCGCCGGGAACCGGCGCGCCGGTTCCGTTGAAGATCGCGGCCACCGCATGGGCGTTCCAGTCGCGCACCGTGTCCCCCTGCGGGGGCGGCGGCGAGGCCTGTGCGCTCCCGAGTAGGACGGCGACGCACGTCGTAACGACGGCGGCGAGCGCGAGCGGCATAGGCCGTCTCGGCTTCGTTCTCATAGTCCCTCCTTCGGTTCGAGTGGGAGGACACTAGGAGCGCCGCGTCTTCGCGTCGTTCGGCACCGCTACAGATGCTCTGTCATCGGCGCGACAGTTCGATGCGCACCGGCTTGGAGCGATACCACTCCGACTCCAGGCCGTTGCGCGACCTTTGGACCTGCACCGCATCTCGCTCCCGGGATGCTACGGCGCCGCGGCGCCGATGCCCTCGCGGTCGGCATCGAGCGCTCGGCGGACATCCCGCTCGTCGACCAAGGCCTCGGTGGTGGCGGCGCGAAGGAGGTCCAGCTGGTCGTCGAGCACCGCCTCGCGCTCCGGGAGCGCGATCCGACGGAGATCGACGAGGGCGGCGACAAGGCGGCGCGACACCTGAGGCGACCCAGCGCCTGCGATCCGAATCTCGTCGAACGCCAGGTGGACGTAGTCGTTCCAGGACATGGTCTTCACCACGAGGCGCAGCTCACCGTGCTCGTCGTGGACCTGACCGTCCGGGAACGGACGACGCGCAAGTTGTCGGAGGATGTCGTGCAGCCGATCAATCGCCTGCACGGCGGTTGTCGGGTCCTGGAAGGGCGATTCGGACAACGATCGCTCGGCGATGTCGACGAGGAGGCGCAGCCCATAGGCGACGTCCTCGTCGAGGGTGGGCTCGAGCTTCAAGCTCAACGACGCATGGAGACGATCCTCGTCCAGTTCGGTCGCGTCGCCGTCGACGAGGAAGAGCGGCGCCCCCATCGGCACGAAGCTGCCAAGGGGCGGTACGAGCTCGAGCACGCAGCCGGCCCGTTCGGCCTCGGCGGCGAGCGCCTCCGACCCGATCAGCGTGACGACGCCGGACTCCCGGGCGGCGACGACACGCCGCGCGGCCGGATCGACGGTGACTGGCGACCCGGCGTCTGGGTACCGGCGGTCAACGAGCTTCCGCGTGTCAGTGCCGACCAGTTCGATCAGGGCGGAGACGCGCAACGACTGGCCGATGTGATGGACGTAGATGACCAGGGCGGCGATGCTCGCGACTACAAGCAGATACGACGTCCCCACTGCGATGCCCGGTACCTGTCCCGTCCCGTCCCCGCGGTCGAGAACCTCACGGATGGTCAGCACGGCATGGACGAAGGTGGCGACGAAGAGGCCGATCGCCAGCTGGCTGGGCTTGTCGCGGAGGATCCGTTGCACGATGCGCGGCGAGAACTGCCCCATCGCCAGCTGGACGACGACCATGGTGATCGTCAGCACGAGCGTGGCGAGACTCACCATCGAGACGGCGGTCGTCGTGAGGATCGCCGTCGCCTGCGTGGGCCGCCCGACGATCGCCTGGGGGATCGCCTCGTAGTCGAATGCCCGGTCGAGAGCGATCGTGGCGAAGGAGAGCGCGGCGCCGGCCAGGACGCACATGACCGGCACGAACCAGAGACTCGACCCGACGGTGATGCGAAGCTTGCGAAGCAGCATCGGCCTGGAGTACCCCCTTCGCCGAGGTCTTAGGCGCGTGCCATTGACAGCCCATGACGTGTCGGCGTTTCGGGCCGCACGGTGCTAGCGTTGCCGCGGATCGTTCAACTCCGACCCAAGGAGGGCGTGATGGCCGAGACGCTCACGGGCACGTGCTTGTGCGAGGGAGTGGAGTACGAAGTTCAGGATCCCAAGGCACTCGGGTACTGCCACTGCACACGCTGCCAGCGGTGGACCGGCTCGAGCCTCGCGGGTGTAGTCGTCGCCAAGGAGAACTTCACGGTCACGAAGGGCGAGGACCTGGTCAAGACGTACACGAGCGAGTTGGCGCCGCGGAACTTCTGCAGCGACTGCGGGTCCAGCCTGTACGACGACCTCGGGGAGGTGTACTTCGTGGCCGCCGGGCTGATGCGCGACCTCGACCTCGAGCCGAGCTTCCACCAGCAGGTCGCATACAAGGCCAAGTGGCACCAGATCGGCGACGACGCGGCTCAGTTCGACGAGATGCCGCCGGGCTAACGCGAGGCGACACAAGCGCTGGCATGATCGTGCCGAAGGGGGCTAGCGATGGGCGAGCACGTCCGGGCCGGTGAGCTCGATGTCTGGACGGAGCAGGTCGGTGAGGGACCGGCCGTGCTGCTGATCGGGGGCCTGGGCGACACGGTCGAGTCGTGGCAGTTCCAGCTCGACGGGCTCGCCGACCGCTACCAACTGACCGCATTCGACAACCGTGGGGCGGGTCGGACCGCCATGCCAAGCGGACCGGTCTCGGTGGCGATGATGGCCGACGACGCCGCTGGGGTCCTGCGCGCCCTCGACATTCCCTCGGCCCATGTAGCCGGCTTCTCCGGGGGCAGCCTCATCAGCCAGGAGCTGGCGCTCCGCCATCCCGAGCTCGTCCGCAGCCTCGTACTGCAGAGCACGTGGTCGGTGCCGGACACCTACTTTCGCTCGTGGGGTCTCTTTGTCAATTGGCTGCTCGAGGTCGCTCCGAGCGAGCGCGCACTCCTCGAAGCGTTCTTCCTGTGGATCTACACACCGCGGGCGCACAACGACGGGACCGTTGACAAGTTCATAGAGGAGGTGCTCGCCTTCCCGCACAAGCAGACGACCGAGGACGTGCAGCGCCACCTCGACGCCTTCCTCAGTCACGACACGACCGACCGCCTTCCGCAAATCGTCGCCCCGACACTCGTCCTCGCGGGCGGCCGCGACCCGACCAGTCGACCGGAGTTCGGCCGCGCCGTTGCCGAGTTGATTCCCGGCGCCCGGTTCGAGGTCATGGAAGAGGAGGCCCACCAGCCGTTCCAGGAGGTGCCGGACGCCTGGAACGCCCGCGTCGACGCCTTCTGGCGCGAGGTCGAAGCGCGGGCCTGAGTCTCGTGGCGGACACCTCCGCGGCTGCCGACTGGGATGCGCTCCGTTCCGGCTGGGCTGCGCTCCGCGATGGGCGATGGGAGTCCGCGCGTAAGTCCTTCGAGGAGGTCATCGACGAGGGGGAGACGCCCGAGGCCTTCGAAGGGTTGAGCTGGGCAGCATGGTGGCTCGACGATGCGGAGATCGTGTTCGAGGCACGAGAGCACGCGTACCGCCTGTATCGACGAAGAGGCGACGGGGCCGGTGCCGCCCGCATGGCCACGTGGCTCGCCGCAGACGCGCTCGATTTCCACGGCGCCTGGGCTGTGGCGAGCGGCTGGCTGGCGCGCGCCCACCGGCTGCTAGCGGACTCGAAGCCCGGCGCCGAGCATGGCTGGCTCGCGTTCCATGAGGGCTATCTCGCGCTTTCGAGCGGCGACTCGACCACGGCCGCCGAGCAGGCACGATTTGTATCTGCGCTCGGGCGGCGGCTCGGCGTGGTCGATCTCGAGATGCTCGGCCTCGCGCTGGAGGGCTCGACACTCGTGTCCCAGGCCAAGGTGGACGAGGGCATGCGTTGCCTCGACGAGGCGGCGGCGGCCGCGCTCGAAGGCGACGCGTCGATCCCGATCTCCGGTGCGTGGGCGTGCTGCATGCTGGTCTCCGCCTGTACTGCCGTTGGCGACCTCGAGCGGGCATCGGAGTGGTGCGACCGAATCGCCGAGTTTGCCGAGCGCTACGGCAGCCGCTACATGCTCGCATTCTGCCGGTCCGAGTACGGCGAAATCGCTATCTCGCGGGGACACTGGGCCCAGGCCGAAACGATGCTCGAGGCGGCCCTCGAGGACTTCTCCCAGTCGCGGCCAGCCTGGGCGCCGGCGCCGCTCGTCGGCCTGGCGGAGCTGCGGCGAAGGCAGGGGCGAACCGCGGAGTCCTCCACGCTCCTCGCACGGGCGGGGTCATCGACTTCGGCGGCGCTCTGCCGCGCCCGACTCGCACTCGACCGGCGAGAGACACTGCGCGCGGTCGAGCTCGCGGAGCGGGTGCTCCGGCAGGTGCCTGCTGAGCAGAAGCTCGGACGCCTGCCTGCTCTCGGGCTGCTCGTCGATGCGCGGGTGGCGCGCGGAGAGCTCGAAGAGGCAGGCTCGGCCCTCGAAGAGCTCCGCGAAACCGCGCAGTTGATCGGCACCCGTGCGCTACGAGCCGGCGCGGATGGGGCCGAGGGGGCTCTGGTGGCCGCAGGCGGCAACCATGACCGCGCCAGGCGACTCCTCGAGGACGCAGTCGACGGCTACGAACAGGTTGGCGCGCCGTACGAAGCGGGGCTTGCGCGGATCCATCTGGCAACGAGCATGCTCGCCTCGGGCCGCACCGATGAAGCCGAGAGAGAAGCAGCCGGGGCACTGGAGGCGTTTCTCACGCTCGGGGCGAAGCATGAGGCCGGGCGGGCAAGGCTCCTTGTTGCCGCAGCTCGTGACCGCGGCGAACCCGCGTCGCCCCCAGCCGTCACGCCGCGGGAGCGAGAGGTCTTGACTCTGCTCGCAGAGGGACTGACCAACCGGCAGATCGCCGAGCGGCTCGTCGTAAGCGAACACACGGTTCACCGGCACGTCACGAACATCCTCCGCAAGCTCGACCTTCCATCCCGAACGGCGGCGGCCGCCTACGCGGTCCGGGCCGGTCTGATCGCCCGCGCATAGCCGATCCTGGCCACTCGCGCGTGAGCGCAAGATGGCCGGTCCTGGCGAAGCGAATGGCGTCCCGCTCGCCGTACGGTCATGGCATGGCGCGTGGAGCCGCAGCGAAGAGCCTATTGCAGATGGCTGCGGTGGCGCGGATCGAAGAGAAAGGAGCCGAGATGACCGGTCAACACGAGGCGACGGCGACGCTCGACCGGGAGCACAAGGCGGCCGAACGGGCGATGTGGGCACTCGGTGACTACCACAGCTTCGCCAAGCAGACGGTCTGGGAGGTCGGGCCGGTGCTCGTGGAGGCGTGCGGGATCACGGCGGGCCAACGAGTGCTCGACGTTGCGGCGGGCACCGGGAACGTGGCCATCCGCGCCGCCGCAACCGGCGCGGAGGTGGTGGCGTCGGATCTCACGCCCGAGAACTTCGAGGCGGGCCGCCGCGAAGCCCGCGCGCAAGGCGTGGAGCTCGATTGGGTGGAAGCCGACGCCGAGGCGCTTCCTTTCGGCGACGGCGAGTTCGACGTCGTCACGTCGTCCTTTGGCGCGATGTTCGCACCCGACCACCAGCAGGTGGCCGACGAGCTCCTGCGCGTTTGCCGGCCGGGAGGCACGATCGGAATGGCCAACTTCACGCCAGACGGGCCCGCAGCGGATTTCTTCGAGACGCTCGCCCGCTATGCGCCGCCATCTCCCAAGGGAGCGCTGTCGCCGGTCCTCTGGGGAAGCGAGGAGCATGTCCGCGAGCTGTTCGGTGACCGTGCAGAGTCACTTCAGATGACTCGCAGGGAGTACGTCGAACGGGCCGCGAGCCCGCGCGACTACGTCGAGCTCTTCAAGCAAGCCTTCGGCCCCACCGTCGCTCTCTTCGGGTTCCTCGTCGACCAACCGGACCGTCTGGCGTCGCTCGAGCGCGAGTTCCTCGAGTTCGCCACGCTGGCGAACCGAGGCGCGTCGAGTGGGCCTGCCGAGTACTCCTACGAGTATCTCCTCGTCATCGCGCGCAAGCGACCCAGTTGAGCCGCACGCGGTCAGGCGAGCGCACGCTTGACGGCAGCGCCATCGGTCGGCGGTGTGTGAGTTACGCAGCGGGTTGCGTTGGCAGTCGACGGTCGAATTCGTCCGCGTTCTCGACGATCACGAGGAGGTTCTCCCCGAACAGCTGCCGCTCGTCGTCCGTCCAGCCTTCCCTGGGAGTCCTAGTCGCGATGACGCCCGCAGCGGACCGAGCGGAGTCGACGATGCCGGGGAGGAGGTTGAGGAGCTCGGCGGACTCGGGATCCTCCACCAAAGTCGGTCCCCAGCGAATGATGGCTTCCTCGAGGTTCGATGCGCTTCGTCGGTGAACGAGCGCGCCCGTGCCTGGTCAGCTCGAAGCCAGTCGCCGATCTCGTTGGCGCGCTGAGAGACGAGCTCCTGGTACTCGACGGAGCCGCGGGGTGGCGCCTCGCCGCCCGTCACGTCCTCGACCGCGCGGCGGACGATCCCAGCCACGCCGTCCGCGCGTGTGGAGAGCGCGCGCATCCCGAGCAACGTCACGTCTCTCCAACGGCGCGTCTCCCTTCGCTGGATGATCTCGTCGATGACGAGATAGGCGCCGATCAGGAGCACGGCTTCCGTGATGAAGGTCGTCAGGAGCGAGTGATCCTGGACGAACCGGTTGAAACGTTCGGACACCAGCTCGGCGACCGACAACACGACCACGGCCACGACTACGAACAGGCCAACGCGCACCGTCCTTCGTCGCTGGCTCGTCTGACCGGATCACACGACCCGATCCTACGAGGGCGGGACCAGCAGACCCGGCCCCGCCCTCTCTCTCAACTAGCCCTGGTCGAGCTTGACGGCGATTCCCGTCACCTGGTTGACGCTGTCGAACGCGCCCGCGACGGCGACGCGCCCTTGCAGCAGGTTGATCTCGTAGAAGCGGGCGATTCCGCCCACGCTCAACGAGGCGAAGGCACGCACGCTCATGGTCGTGCTGTTGCGGATCGCGCTGTAGACGTCGAACCCGATAGCCGGGCTCGCGTCGACGCCGAGCTTGCCCGTCGCCGCCAGCATGCCCGAGTTGGCGGGCGACTGGACGACGACCTGGTCGAGCGCCGAGTCGAGGTCGAACAACGTCGTGGCGGTGTTCGGGTCGGCGTCGTTGTTCGTGTAGCCGGCGCCCGTCACGCCCATCGACGAGAGCGGCGTGTCGAGGTTGGTCATGCCGTTGTCGACGTTCACGCGCAGGTTCTGTCCCGTGTCGCTGATTACGCGCAGGCGGTCGACCGTCGGGTTGAAGTCGACGCCGAACGACGTGCCCGCAAGCGCGACGCCCAGCTGGGACCTCTTCACGGCCTGGGCGTTGAAGTCGGAGACGGCGTACACGCCGCCCTGATTGCCAAGTCCGATGAGCTCACCCGTCGCCGGGCGGTAGTCGATCCCCACGAGCCTCGTGTCTCCGGAGAGGCCCCAGATCGCAGCGATGCTGCTCGCGTTCTTCGGCTGGTTGCTCTTGAACTCGATGAGCCGGCCGTCAGAGGTGAGACCGACGACGTCGAGGGGTCGCGGGGCGAGATCGGGCTTCTGAGAAGCGCGACCTTTGTCGGCGTTCGCGGCCATCGGCACGGACACCACGAGCAGCGCCGCGGCGATGATGCCGCCGATCAGAAATCTCATTCGCTTCATGTCCTTCTCCTTCGTCTCTACGGTGGGGGCGGTCCGCCTTGGTGTTGTGTGGTATTCGCACGCACCCCTGCAGAAGGTTCAAATCCGCGGCACAGGAGACTGAGGACTAGCGCATCTTGTTGAGAGGGGGTAGTGATGAGAGCGATGGAACGGGCAACCGTTGACGGTCTCGAGCTGGAGTACGAGCTGCGGGGATCCGGTGAGCCCGTTGTGCTCATCCACTGGGGAGTGAGCGCGACCTGGGCCGAGCCCCTGCTCGACGAGCCGGCTCTCGCCGATCGCTTCCGCCTGCTGGCGTACCACCGCGCCGGGTTCGGGGGCAGCAGCGCGATCGGCGGGCCGTTGAGCATGGCCGACCATGCCGAGCACTGCCGCCTCCTGATGTGCCGGCTCGGGATCGAGCGCGCGCACGTCGTCGGTCACTCGTCGAGCGTTGCGGTCGCGCTCCAGTTGGCCCTCGATGCGCCGGACGCGGTGCAAACCGTCGTCTCGATGGACGCGGCTCGACCGGTCCCGGCCACCGAAACGCAGGCGGCGTTCGTACGGGAGTTCGTGGAACCCGCGGTCGGGCGGTACCAGGCGGGAGACAAGGAAGGAGCGGTCGACACATTCTTCCGCGGCGTCTTCGGCGCCGGCTACCGCGACCCGCTCGAGCAAGGGCTCCCAGGCGCCTTCGAGCAGGCCGTCTCCGGCGCGGACGCGTTCTTCACCCAGGAGCTCCCCGCCTTGCAGCAGTGGTCGTTCACCGAAGCGGAGGCGGCGCACGTCATTCAACCCGTCCTCGCGGTCGTCGGCGAGCACAGCGCCAGCACATTTCCCGAGCGACGCGACCTGCTGCTCTCCTGGCTTCCGAACGTGGAGCCTTTCGAGCTCCCCGGCGCGACGCACCTACTCCACGTTGAGAACGCTGCAGGGATGGCCGACGCCCTCGCGTCGTTTTTCGCGCGGCACCCGCTTACCCGGTAGCAGGCTCAGGCCTGACCTTCACTACCGACGGCCGGCGAACAGCGCGACGGCACCGACAACCTCCACCTCGACGTCGGTCAGCTGAGACGCGAGCCCCTCCTCGAGCCCTCGCCGGTCGTCTCCCAGGTTCGAGAAGATTCCCTTCCGGTTGTAGAGATGCATGAGACGCCGCCCGAGCGGGTTGTGCCGGACGCCGCGACCGAGGATCGTGCTCCCGAAGAAAACACCGTCTGGAGCGAGATACGGACAGAGCCTCGAGGCCACCTTCGCGACTTTCGACCCGAGCTCGCCGGGAAGGCAGTGGAAGATGAAGTTCGCACCGATCGAGCCGAAGCGCGCGTCACCGAGGTCCACCGGATCCAACACGTTCGCCCGAATCGTCGCGGGCGCGTAGCGGCGGATCCGTTTCGAGGCCACCGAGAGCGAGTTCTCGTTCAGGTCGAGGAGGGTGATCTGCGGCGTCTCGACCGGCCACTCGCAGCGATCGAGATACCACCCCGTGCCGACCCCGACATCGAGGTGCCGCGCGCCGACATGACTGTTGTAACGCTCGAGCATTCTCGAGCTGCGACATCGCCATACGAAGCGGTTCGAGAACCCGAGCACGAAGAGGTCGTAGCCCCACAGCACAAGGGGCGTGTACACACGCTGGCCAGCTTCGACGTCATCGGATGGTCTCATCTCCTGGCCTTCCACCTTTCGAAAGGTACGCCGACAGGCGCTATCCGCAAACCTTCCAGCCTCGGCCGCGTCGCAGTACGCGATGGCGCTCCGCCGGCTCGCGATCTACCTCGGCCTGACGGCGGCTCTGCTCGGCTGCGCCTCGTCTGTCGCTGCGGCCGAACCCGCGCCCGTGCGCGTCCTCTTCGTCGGCAACAGCCTCACGGAGTGGAACGACCTGCCGGGCCGAGTCGCGGGGCTCGCCGCTGCGACCGGGCGGCAGCTCGAGTACGAGGCGGTCACGTTCGGCGGCTTCAGCCTCGAGGACCACTGGAACCAGGGAGCGGCGGGGGCAGCGATCGCCACAGGCCGCTGGAACGTCGTGATCATGCAGCAGGGCCCTTCCGCGCTCCCGGAGAGCCAGATCGACCTGCGCCTCTGGGCGGGCCGCTTCGCCGACGAGGCGCGCGCCGTCGGGACCCGGCCGGCTCTGCTGACGGTGTGGCCCGAGAACTACCGGCGGCCGGCCCTGTCCGACGTCATCGTCTCCTATCGCAACGCCGCGGAGGCGGCTGGTGCCCAGCTCTTCCCGGCCGGCGAAGCGTGGCACGCTGCCTGGGACTGCAACTCGCGGCTGGGGCTCTACGGGCCGGACGGATTCCATCCGAGCGCGCTCGGGACATACGCAGCCGCGCTCGTCGTCTACGGGCGCCTGTTCAAGGCTCCGCTCTACGACGCCTCACTCAGTCGCGGGATGAAGCCCAAGACCGCCCGCCTGTTGCAGACCGCTGCGATCAGGGCGCTCGGGCGTCCGGTTTCTGCGAAGCAGCGTTGCGGCAAGTAGTGCGGTAGGCGCCAGGCTCAGCCCGTGAGCACGCCCGAAAGCCACGGGTGGGCGAACGTGAGCGCAGCGAGCACGAGCAGCCAGGCTCCGACGATCGGCGTCAGACGGGACCCGTAGCGGCCTGTCTTCTCGTACACCATCACCGCTGTCAACAACGCCATCCACCAGAGCACCGCCACCCCGGCCGCGAACATCACGAGCATCAGCGCCCAGCAGCAGCCCAGGCAATACAGGCCGTGTCGCGATCCGATTCGAAAGGCCTTCGCAGCGCCCCGGCGATAATGCCCGAGCAGATAGGCGCCGGGTGCGCGGCACTTCGACAGGCACCGGTCCTTCAGACCTGAGAACTGGAAGGCACCTGCGAGCGCGAGCGCGCTGCCGGAAATCAGCCACGGGCGCTCGGAGATGGCAGGCACGGCCTCGACGACGCGATGCACGCCGACGTCACCAAGGAAGGCCAGCGCACCGAACGCGGTCCACACGGCTACGTACCCGCCGAGGAAGGCGACTCGCGCACGCACAGGTCGCTCCTGCTCTCGGCTGACGACGTCGAAGAGACGGATCAACGGCAGGCTGGAGGGAAGCATCATCGCCGCCACCATCGCCTGCCAGGCGGCGAGGAAGAGCAGGAGGGCGGCCCACAGTGGCGGGCCGCCCTCGATGAGCGTGTCGTGATGAAGCGCACCGGCCGTGTCCGTCACCTCCGCGAGCACGGCCAGGATCCAGGCGGCGGCGATCGCAACGAGCACGGCGACCGGCGCGTTACCCCGCGCGCGCCGGACCGGAGAAGCGATCGTGCTCACGCGGCGTGCTCGATCTCCCACTCCGACTGGATCGCGTTCCGGCCCTCGTACTCCCAGGCCATGCCGTACTGCGGCAAGTTGACGCGGGTCAGACCAGCCTTGGCGATCCATGCCGACGAGCCCGGCACGGTCGAGAAGATCGAGTTCTGGAGGGTGGTAATACTGCCGTCGGGGCCTCGATACGGCTCCATCTCCGTCTCGACCAGCTCCGGGATGCGCAGCTTTCCACTGCCTTCCTCCACCTCGTGGCTGATGGGCAGGAACTCCACGCCTTTCACCTCTCCGATGAGCGCGAAGAGGTCGGCGAGCGGCCCACCGAGCTTGCCGGTGAACGCGCTCAGAAGGGCGTCGCGCTGCTCCTGCGAGCCCCGTTCGTCGACGATGGCGACGATCTTCCAGTCGCCCGCCAGGACGTTCCCGGGGATGTGGCAGATGAACACCAGGTTGAGCCCCGAAACGTCGACCTCGCCGACCTTTCCGCGTTCGAGGCCGTAGGCGATGATCGCGAAGCACTCGCCGAGGTCGGGGTCCTCCCCGATCCAGCACGGGCAGTTGACGTTGCACGAGCACGCCTCGATCAGCGTGCCTTGGAGCGAATAAGCGATTCCGGTCTCCTCACCGACCTCCTGGACCGATGTCACAGCAACTCCTTTCGCCGTGGGCCTGCACTCGGTGGGCGTGAATCGCGGCGGAACAATCGTTCCGCCGCTTCAGAGCAGCCAGCGTGGTGGGGGAGCTCCCACCGTCGCGTACGAGCAGAACCGCCCGGTCTGGATCGATTCGTCGAGGTGCGCTGCGAGCGAGGGGCTCTCGTTGCCGATGAGCTTGATCGCGGTCCGGATCGCCTTCGTCACGCTGATGCGCGCCCGTTCCGCGGGCGACGAGAAGTTCCGGTCGCGACCGCCCAGCCCGACCGCCTGGGCGAGCTCCTGCGTCAGCACGTCGATCTCCTCCTCGAGGCGAGCAGCGCGTTCCGGATCTCTCCATTCGCGCGCCTCTTCGAGCTCTTCCGCGAGCTGGTCCAGCCGCTCTCGGTACTCCTGCTTCGCCTGCTCGTCGAGCACCGCGCCGCCGTCGGACGGCCGGGAGGCCGGCAGGTCGACGAGCGTCACGGATGCGGCGCGCTCGCTGCCCGACGCCGCATTCACGAGCTCCAGCGCATGAACCTCGCGTCCCGGTCGCGCGAGAAGCGAGGCGAGATAGCGAAGGCCCTTCACGTCGCGCAGACGAAACGTCGGCCCCTCGTAGGAGATCGTCCAGAACTCTCCCTCGCGCCGGAAGACGGCCTCGGCACTCCCGGACCCGGCGTCAGAACGCTCTCGGACGATCGCCACGCGCTCGAGAAGACCGCTCATGTCGAGCTCTGCGGAGAGCTCCGCGGCTTCGCGCAGCATCGCCTCGACGCGGCCGCGGTCAGCCGGCTCGGCGCGCACGGCCAAAGCACTCGCATGCTCGAACAGCACCCGAGCGCGAATCGCCCGCGCTCCGAGGAGCTCACAGCGGGCGAGCGCCGTCGCAAAGTGACGATCGGTCTCCTGCCAGCGGCCGAGCAGGGCAGCCAGCCTGCCGAGCCGCAGCGCGACAGGGCCGAAGGGCTGCTGCGTGTAGGAGACGGCGTTGTCGTCGTCATGAGGGAGCAGTAGCTCGTAGAGCTGAAGGCCGCGCTCGGTGTCGCCGACGAGCACTGCCGCATCCGCAAGGGAGCACAGGTGGAGGATCCAGAGACCGTCGCGCTGGAGGTCCGTGAACCCACGGCCTCCATGCCGCTCGAGCTCGCGGCGTGCCAACTCGGTGTCGCCGAGCTCGGCGGCCGCCAGCGCCTCCCGCCAACGCGGGATCCAGGGGAAGCGCTGATCGTGATCCTCGATCTCCGGCCAGTGCTCGTGAAGCCGGCCCTCCGCCCAACGGATCGCGAGCATCTGCGCATAGCGGAAGACGTACGCCGCGTACTCGCTCTGGCGGAGGCGGCCGAGCTCGAGTGCCTCCTCGGCCAGACGCTCGGCTTCGAGCGAGCGGCCGTCGAGCATTGCCCTCACCGTTCTCAGGCAGACCGTGTGCCAGCGGTAGAAGGGCTGGCGCAGTCGCTCTGCGATCTCGATCATCGACTGGGTCTCGACGTCCATTCCGCGGCGGTCGCAGAGCTCGAGGAAGCAGTGGAAGCGCGCGTTGTGGGCGAGGAAGTCGATCTCCGGATTGGCCGTCTCCTTCGCGACCCTCAGCATCTCCTCCGTGTGCGCCAGCCGCTCGAGCGCCATACCCGGCGTCGTGAGCGCCCAGTGGCGAGAGTGGAGAGCCGTAACGAGGGCTTCGGAGTCGCCGAGGCGCCGTGCCATCTCGATCGCCTCCTGGCTGACGGCGACGCGACGCTCGATCAGCTCGTTACCGGACCACATCTCGAGAGCGAGGTGCGCCAGGAGATGGGCGCGCAGCGAGCTGTCCTCGTGCGGTAGCCCGGCGAGCGCCTCCTCGAGGAGCGCGACACCGGTTGCGCCGACCTCGAAGCGCGCGTAGAGGAGGAAGCCACCGAGGGCCGTCACGTAGCCAAGCGCAGCCCGGGCAAGCAGCTCGCCGTTCCCGAGCCGGCGGCCGCCTTCGATCGCTTCCTCGAAGATCGTCCGCGCGCCGGTCCCGTCTCCCGAGCGCCATTGCGCGTCGCCCAGGCGCAGCTGTAGCTCACACCGCCGCTCCCCCGACGCCTCCCCGGCTTGAGCCAGCAGCTCCAGCGCCTGCCGGTAGTGCACCGCCGCTTCCTCGTACGCGAAGAGCACGCACGCCTGGTCTCCTGCGCGGACCAGGTAGTCGAGCGCGTGGCCCGCGTCTCCCAGCGGCGCTGCGACGTAGAAGTGGCGGGCTATCTCCGATAAGTGCGGCTCGAGGTCGTCGCCGTAGACGCTCTCGAGCAGCTCGCCTGTCTTCCGGTGCAGCTCGAGGCGGCGGGCGGACGGCAGATCGTCGTACAGCGTCTCGCGCACGAGCTCGTGGGCGAACGAGTAGCGACGCGGAGTCGACGGAAGCTCCGCGATGACCCCGACTGCGGTCGCCTCCTCGATGACGTCCAGGAGCCTGGTCGGGCTGAGCCTGGTCGTGCGCTGGAGGACATGCAAATCGAACTCGCGCCCGATGACCGCGGCCACTCTGAGGATCCCGATTGCCTCGCTCGCCAGGCCGGCCAGTCGGCGGCGGATGAGAGTCCGGATCTCCTCTGGGATGCGGAGGAAGGGGTCGTTGGACGTCTCATCGAGGCTCTCGAGCGTGTGGTCCACAGCCAGTAGACGGACGATCTCTTCGACGAAGAAGGGGTTGCCGGCGGTGATCTCGTACAGCCGGGCCGCGGCCTGCCTGGTGGGCCTGGAGCCCGTAACCGTCTCCATGTAGGCCTCCACATCCGCGGACGTCAACCCGCGGAGCGGTAGCCGCCGTCCCACGCGGGCCAGCTCCGCGAAGACGTCGCCGCGCTCCCGTACCCGCTGCTCCGATTCTCGGTAGGACGCCACGAGCAGCACTCTGGCCTCCGCGAGCGCCTGGCCCAGAAACCGCAAGAGCCAGAGCGACGGTTCGTCAGCTGCGTGCACGTCGTCGAGCGTCACGAGGAGCGGCTCGTCGGTGGAGGCAGCGGCCAGGAACCGCCCGACCGCGTCGAACAGGCGAATGCGCTCGCCTTCCGGGTCGACGGCGCTCGCGCCAAGCACGCCTGGCTGCGAGCCCACGGGACCCACGAGTCGCTCGAGATCTCCCCCGGCCGAGCGCACGACCTGTGTCCAGGGCCAGTACGGTGGCGCGCCCCCCTCTTCCCAGCACCTGCCGACGACCACGCGGATGTCGCGCTGCGCAGCTGCCTGCGCAAGCTCGCTCATCAGCCGGGTCTTGCCGATGCCGGCCTCCCCGGTGACCAGGACGAGCGCAGCCGTGGCCTGAAGCCGCGTCGTCGAGCGACGACGCGAGATCCGCCAGTTCCTGCTCCCGACCGACGAACGGACGCATCGAAGATCGTCCTGCGACAGCGGGCGACGTCACGTGAGGGCCATGCCCCCGTCCATCGCCCCAGTGTTACCTATCGCAGTGCTTCGAGACGCTCGAGACTTGCCGCCGGCCAGAGCTTCTTCGTGTCGTAGTACGTGCTGAACGCGGGCACCGACTCCGGCAGTGTCACCCAGGGCAGCTTCGACCGGGTGTAGATGTGAACGTTGGGCTCCACCGAAGCAGGGTCGTCGAGCGTGCCGCCGCGAACGAACCGAATCCTGGGAGTCGTGTACTGGCTGAAGACCGCGATCTGGCAGCTCGGACAACGCCAGATCTTCTGCTTCTTCGTGCCGCGAGGCACCGCAACCGGTTCCGGGTCGCCGGCGAGGAGCTCCACGCGGTCGGTCTCGATCAGGAGGTTGATGACGAACGCGCTCCCCGTCTGCCGCTGGCAGTTGAGGCAATGGCAGCAGTGCACGAAGAGCGGCTCGGACGTCAGGCGGTAGCGGATCTCTCCGCAGGCGCAGCCGCCTTTACGCAGCGCGGTCATCAGGTCGCAGACTAGCCTTCCGCCGTGGCCGTGCACCGCCTGAGCAAGGCCGAAGCCAGGCGCATCGCAGTGCGGGCGCAGCTGCTCGATGCCGACCGGCCCACCGACCTGCTGGAGGTCGTCAGCCACCTGACGCTCCTCCAGCTCGACCCGACAGCGGCCATCGCGCCGAGCGCCGACCTGGTCGCCTGGACGCGCCTGGGCGACGCCTACCGGCCGGAGCAGCTCACGCGGGCGCTGGAGGAGGAGCGGACTCTCTACGAGGTGCGTGCCATCATCCGGCCGACAGCAGACCTCGCCGTGCAGCTCGCCGCGATGGCAGCCTGGCCGTTCGCGGACGAGGCGCAACGGCACTGGGCGGTGCCCGGGCCGGTCGCGGCCCGCTGGCTGAAGACCAACGACTCATTCCGCCGGGACGTTCTGAAGCTGCTGCGTAAGTCGGGGCCGCTGCTGTCGCGAGACATCCCGGATACCAGCGTCGAGCCGTGGCAGTCGAGCGGCTGGACGGGCAATCGCAACGTGACGCAGATGCTGGAGTTCCTGTCGGCGCGCGGCGAGGTCGCCACCAGTCGCCGGGTCGGTCGCCAGCGACTGTGGGACCTCGCCGAGCGCGTCTATCCCGCGGTGGACGAGGTCGTCCCGCTGGCGGAGGCTCGCGCGATCATGGCGGAGCGCCGGCTGCGCGCACTCGGCATCGCCCGACCCGAGGTGGTGGGCGTGCTCGGGGAGCGACGGTTCGAGCACGTCGCCGGCAAGCCGGCCGAGGTCGAGGGCACCGAGGGCGAGTGGCGCGTCGACCCGGAGCAGATCGGTCGACCTTTCGAAGGGCGTACTGCGCTGCTGTCGCCTTTCGACCGGCTGGTCCACGACCGGGAACGCGCCTTGGCGCTGTTCGACTTCGAGTACACCCTCGAGATGTACAAGCCCGCCGGGAAGCGCCGCTGGGGCTACTTCGCGCTCCCCGTGCTACATGGCGATCAGCTTGTCGGCAAGGTCGATGCGACGGCCGGCCGCAAGCAATCGGTGCTGGACGTCCACGCCATCCACGAGGACGTCAAGTTCACGCGGACGATCGCCAAAGCGGTGCACGCGGAGCTCGAGGCGCTGGCGTCGTGGCTCGGTCTCGAGACAGTCTTCTTGCAATAATTGCGTTTTGTGTTAAATATTTAGGAGATGACGATCGCGCTGGCTCCTGTCCTCACGGCGCTGGGCGACCCAACGCGCCGGAGAGTCGTTCAGCTGCTGAGCGAAGGCCCCCGCCGCGCGGGCGAGCTCGCCGCCGAGTCCGGCACCTCGGCGCCGGCGATGAGCCGGCACCTTCGCGTCCTGCTGGAGGCGGGGATCGTCGCCGACGAGCGTCCGGCCGACGATGCGCGGACGAGGGTGTTCTGGCTGCGGCCGGAGTCGATTACGCCCGTTCGGGATTGGCTCGACGAGCTGCAAGCCGCGAGCGAGCAGCAGCTCGCATCGTTCAAGCGACACGTCGAAGAGAGAGGCGAACGATGACTGACGACCGTTCCCGTTCCTCCACGGTGGAAGTGGCGGCAGACCCGCTCACCACCTTCACCGCATTCACCGACGAGCTCGACCTGTGGTGGGTGCGCGGGCCGATCAACGCGTTCGACGCAGGCAGGCTCGTCGAGATGCGCTGCGAGCCCGGTGTCGGTGGGCGAATCATGGAGGTGTACGACGCCCAGAGCGGTGAGGGGCTAGAGCTGGCTCGAATCACGGTTTGGGAGCCGGGCGAGCGACTTGCCTGGGAGAGCTCCCTCGACGACGTGACGATCGACGTGCGCTTCGAGCCCAGTGGCTCCGGCACGACCGTCACACTGGACGCCACCGTTCCGGAGGGTGGCGAAGAACGCGGCGGCTCGGCGTTCGTTTCCGTGGCGCCGTCGTGGTTCGGCGCCTGGATGGAGAGGCGCGACACGGTCCCCCATGAAGCTCATGACCTCGCGCGCGTGGCCCTCACCCTCCACTACGTGCGGCCGGGCGCCGCGGCGCGCTGGCTCGCCGACGCCTTCGGCTTCGAAGCCCCGAGCGGCCTTCCGGAAGGCGAGGACCCGCTCTCGGACGAGAAGTACGGCTTCCCCTGGATCGAGTTCCACGTCGGCAACGCGTCACTCGTGATCGACCAGCTCGAGGGCCCACCCGTTGATCACACACAGGTCACGCACCAGCCGTGGGTGTTCGTGGACGATCTCGAGGCGCACCTCGAGCACGCCCGAGATCACGGAGCCACGATCGCGCAGGAGATCCAGAGCCACGGCTTCACCTCCTACGTCGCGCTCGATCTCGAGGGACGCCGCTGGCGATTTGCCCAGGCACGCCCGACGCAGCCGGGCTAGGCCGGCGTCTCAGTGCTCGGCGGCCTCGGCATCCGCCTTCGTCCGGTGGACGGTTCCATCCGGATGCTCGGGCGGCGAGTAGAGCGAGTAGACCTTGAGCGGCTCGCTACCGGTGTTGACGACGTTGTGCCACGTCCCCGAGGGGATGATCACCGCCCAGTCGTCCCCGACCTCTTGCACCTTCGCGGGCGCGCCCTCGCTGCCGCCCAGCTCGACCCGCGCCGAGCCCGACTCGATGCGGATGAACTGATCGTGGCCGTCGTGGACCTCGCCGCCGATGTCGTCGCCCGGCTCGATGCTCATCACGGTCAGCTGGGTGTGCTCGCCCGTGAAGACGACGGTCCGGAACGTGCCGTTGCCGAGCGTCTCCTGCTCGATGTCGCCGACCCATGGATCCATCGGTTCCTCCCCCTCGCTAGGTGGCCACGTACTTGTCGAACCAGCCGATCATGCGTCGATAGGCGGCTGTCGCCGCACGACGGTCATACCGCGAGCTCGTCGGGTTGAAGAACGCGTGATCGACGTCGGGGTACGTCACGATCTGGTGCTTCAGGCCTGCCTTCCGTAGCGCCGCCTGCGCGGCAGCTCGCGAGGCGTTGACCCTTGAGTCGAGCTCCGCATAGATACCGAGCACCGCCGCTTTCGACCCCGCAAGGCTCCCGCCGTCCGGGAAGGGCCCGTAGAACGGAGCCGCAGCGGCCAGCCGCGGCTCTTTCGAGGCCAGCAGCAGCCACGTCATGCCGCCTCCGAAGCAGAAGCCTGTGGCGGCAACCTTCTTCCTCGGAAGCCGGCGGCGAATCTCCGTCACGCCCGCTTTCATGTCTGCGACGAAACGCGAGGGTGGAACCGCACCCAGCGCCGCCATCGCCTCGAACTCGTCGGCGAACGATCCTGTGCCGCCTTCCTCGGAGAGCAAGTCGATCGCAAGCGCCGAGTAGCCGCTTGCCGCCAGGCGCCCCGCTATCGCGCGAATCGAGTCGTTGAGCCCACGGTTCTCGTGAATCACCAATACGCCTCCGCGAGGACGCTTTGCTGCCCCCCACGCGCCCATCAACGTCCGGCCGCCGGGCCCGCGGAACGTGATCTCACGCGTCGCGAGCGGAGCCGCCTCAGCATTCGCCGCCTGCGGTTCGGTGGCCGACTTCTTGCCCGTGAGCGCCTTCGCCTGTCCTGTGACCGCCGCGGCGAGCAAGGACGCGGCCGCAGCTCCGCCCAACCCGAGCAATCCCAACCGGCGCAGCGCCTCCCTCCGGGAGACGAGGCCGTCCGCGTGGTCCTCCGCGACCTCCTCCGCCAGATAGCGCTGGATCTCAGTCATGGCTCGACCTCCTCACAAGAGATGGCGCCCGAAGTCCCGCTCGAAGTCGCGCCACACGCTGTGGATGTGGGTTCCGTCGTTTCGGGAGTTGTCGAACTCGAGCACGAACGTCGGTCCCTGCAGCCGGTAGTAGTGAGGCACGCCTCGGCGGGTGCTGCCGGCCCACCCGAAGCGCGTTCGGGCAAGGCCGCCCGCTCGCTCGATGCGCGCGTGCGCCGAGCGCGCCATCGCCTGAGGATGGTTCGCGAGGTACGTACCCACGATCTCGCCCACCCGTCGCTGCGCCGCAGACGGAAGCTGCGCCGTCAGCACACCGACGCGCTCGAGCGGCTTGACACGGACAGCGTTCTGGGTGAGATGGTCGGTCAGCGACTCCTGGGAGAACACGACTCGCTTTCGCAGCGCGCCGTCGACCATGAGCACGATCTCGCGCGCCGCATCCTCTTCGCGCGGCATCGTCCGGTAGCCCTTCGCGACCGACCGGTACGCGCTGGTGGCGCTAGTCGGCCAGGCGCCGAGGAAGAACGGCTCGGCCACGACATTGCCCTTGACGACGGTGAAGTGCCGAGAAAGGTGATGGCCTTCGAGCCGCCAGCCCCACGTCCGCGCACCGGGGGTGCCGAACACCGAGAAGTAGAAGAGATCGGGATCGAACGGGTCGGCGATGCCCGTATCCAGGCGTCCGAGCACGCCCTGTAGCGCCATGATGTTCAGTGCTTTGCGGTAGCCGGCAGTCGAGCTGCTCGCGCGTAGCAACGCAAGTGCTAGCCCGCGTTGCTCCGCCGACATCGCATCGAGCGGCAGGCCGTTTCGGGGCACCGAGGAAGGCACGGTCCAGTGCCAGCGAGTGCGCTCGGCGCTGCCGAACGCGAACGACGCTCGAGCTCGTTCGGCCGGCGCCAACGACTGGAGGAACGAGCGCGCCGCAGCTTCGACCGCCTCGGCGTCATTCAGGGAGGACCTTGCGGCTCGTGCGGGGCGAACACCGAGGGCGAGCCCGGCGGCGCTAGCGCACGCAAGGCGCAGAGCGACAGCGCGGGAAAATTGCAGCCCGAGGAGATCGTCGTTCATCGGAGCCTCCTTCGAAGCGAGTTGCCGCTCGAAGAGAATGCCTGAGATCGAGCGCGCTCCGGCGCTCAGCTCTGCCCGGGAGTCACGAACAGCGGGCAGACGAGAGAACCGGGCGTCAGGCCGGAGACCGGCCGTGATGCGAGCGGGTCCACCGGGACGTCTGGGCTCTCGACCGTTGACAGAAACCGTGCCCTGGCCGGACCGCCCGAGAGGCGCAGGATCTCGATTCCCCGGTCCATGTCGAAGACGTAGATCAGCTCGCCACGCCACGCCACGTCCCACACGAGCGAGCTCGGATTCGTATCCGGGTCGGTACCCGTGACGTAGTAGTAGCCGACCTGCCGCAGATTGCGTGCGTTCGACGCGTCGATGAGGCGGAGGCCCTGCCCGTACCACGCGGCGGCGACCGTCGAGCCGGAAATCTCGAAGTAATGCGCCGAGCACACGGCGCTCGGCCCCTTTGTCTTCGGAGCATCCTGCGCCGGTTGGTATGCGCTCAGAGCATCGAGACGGAAAGGATTGGCGCGTGTCGAGTTGGCAGCCGGCTCGCCGCCCAGGGAGTTCGTGATGGCTGCGGCGACGATGCGCCCGCTCTCGCTGCACGGACGCGAGAAGTCCTCCTCGGTCAGCAGGACGACGTTCCCGTTGGGGACGCCCGCCGCGCGGATCTTGCCGTTCAGCGGTCGGTGGGAGTTGTGGATGAAGTCCTGCGGTTGCGCAACTCCGTCGGGACCGCCTTCCACTCCCCCGCCTGCAACGAGAACCGGATCCCACGGCCTGGCAGTACGGGCCTTGTTCGTCAGCGGATCACGCCACGTGCCCCGCGTCGCGTACCCGCGCACACCACCTCGTCCACTGACCCAGGCGATGCCCCTGGTGTCGACGTCGACGTCGTGCGAGTAGTCCGTCACTCCGTCGTTGCGCAAGAGGTCGATCGGCTCGGGAAAGACCTTCGGGTTGGTGGGGTCGCGGAGGTCTGTGACCCAGATCGGCCGTCCGTCGCCAGGACCTTGCGGCGTGAACGACCCGAGGTCTGCCTGGTCGTCTCTCCGCGCCGGGCCCCCCGCCCAGACGTAGTTGCACTTGTCGACACAGCTGACGGTGTGACCTGCCGGCAGTTCGACGAAGTCGCCGACCTGTACGAGGTTCTCGGGATCGGCGTACGAGATGACGTAGAAGCCGGAGCGACAGCCGGGATTGCGTCCCTTGGCCGGTGTCGTAGTCCTGATGCCGGGGCAGCTCACCTGGTCGACGTCGTCGTGCCGGGGATCGAGCGCGCCGATGATGAGCTTGCGGCGCCTGTCGATATCCATGTCCTCGTCCTGCCAGTAGCCGTTCGGGCCGAGGATGTCCGCGGGCTGGAACTTGTCGAGAACTCGCGGCTTGGTCGGGTCGCTGACGTCCAGCGTCTTGAAGCCGAACCGGCCCGTGACAATGAGCACGTCCCGACCACGAGCGCGGTCGAATTTGCCCTCGACGACCATGCGCGTTCCGGGGACGCGTGCGACGTATTCGAGCGATGCCGAGAGCTGACTGCCGGGCGGCTTCGCTTGCGTTGCACCGCCGGCGCCGATCGTCAAGGCGCAGAAGAGGACACCGGCGAGGAACAGTCCGGCTCGAATCAGTGCGACGACCTCCCCTGCTCCTCTAGGGGGCCGCGAGAGCCCTCACGGCTCTGTCCACGTCCTCGACGCTGTTGACGATCCCGGGCCCGAGGCGCACGTGGCGCTGTGCGTACGGCGTGACGCTCGCCACGATCCGGCGGGCCGCGAGGCGCGCCACGACCTCAGCGGGGTCACGGCCGGCGACGTCGAAACACACGAGACCGGCGGACAGCGACCGCCCGGCGGGAGTGCGGACCGTGACGCCGGGCACCTCGGACAGGCCTGCTCGAAGACGACCGACGAGCGTGCGGATCCGCGCCTCGACCCGCGCACGGCCGATCCCCTCGTGGAACGCGAATGCCTCGGCCAGCGCCCACCGGTGCTCGAAGGAGTGGAAGCCGCCGGGCGTCAGCCGTGCGCCGTCGGGGACGCCGCTGGGAGCACGGCCCGCGAGCCACGCGCCGTAGCTCTCGCCGTCGTCGAAGGACGGAATGGTCGGACGCGCGAGCCCGCGCACCCGCGGTCCTGCCCAAAAGACGCCGGTGCCGCGCGGCCCGTACAACCACTTGTGGCAGCCCGCTGCGAACGCGTCGCAGCCCAGGCTACGCACCGTTTCGGCCTCGGCTGCCAGACCGTGTACCCCGTCGACACACATGAGCACGCGGTCGGGCAACGCGTCCGCGATCTCACGCAGCGGAAGCTTCACGCCCGTGCTCGAGTGCACCCACGTCAGCGCCACAACGCGTGTTCTTGCCGTGACCGCCCGTCGCAGCCTCGTCACGATCTCGTCGACGGAGGCGTTGCGCGAGTCGTCGTACACCCGCACCCGCCGGACGCGCGCGCCGGATAGGCGGAGCGCCTCGTGCGTGGCGTAGAAGTCGTGCTCCGTCGTCAAGACCTCGTCCTGCGGACGCAGCGCGAGCCGGGTGTAGAGCAGTCCGAGCCCCATCGTCGTCGAGTCCGTTAGAGCGACCTCGTCAGACGGCACGGCGAGGAACCGGCCGGCCGCGCCACGCGCTTCCGCAGTCAGCCTCCCCTCGTTCGCGTGGAGGTACTCGACCGGGTTCGCGTCGAGACGGCGGCGATGGCGGTCGATCGCCTCCCGCACCGGCCGCGGGTGCGCCGCGAGGAGGAACGACGCCAGGTGGACGTGATCCCGCGCGAGCGCGAACTGGTTTCGTACAGCCGCCCAGTCGGTGAGGTCGGGCGCTGCCTCGAGCCGCTCGACCTTCCCCAGCGCGACGGCTCCGGTGGCGATGCCCGCCCGCGCGAGGAGCCCACGTCGCGTCAGCTCAGCCATGTGGACTGGGACGCCGCATCAGCGCGTTAGTTGTGCGCATTGACACTGCGGGGCGCCCGTTGTATACCCAGGCGGCCAACGGCGCCGACCGCGGAAGGAGAGTTCGCAATGGCCCTGGAGATAAAGCTTCTCAGCCTCATCGACATCGACATCGAGTCCAGCTTTCTGGTGCTCGGCCGCGACATGGGGGTGCGAAAGAAGATCCCGACGTTCGGATTCCTGATCCTCGGCGGGGAGGAGCCCATCCTCGTCGATACCGGCGCCAGCCATGCCGGCATCATGGACCGGCTGGGGATGACCGGTTACGTGACCGAGGAGATGGAGCTGGAGAACCAGCTCGCCCGGTTCGAGCTGACGCCCCGTGACATCCGCTGGATCCTGCACACGCACCTGCACATCGACCACGCCGGCCAGGACAGCCTCTTCCCGATCTCGACGACGGTCGTCGTCAACAGGCGCGAGCTCGAGTACTCGGTGTCGGGATTGATGGGCGAGCAGTATCCCGCCGAGTACGTCAAGCACCTCGTGGACCGTCTGCACACGCCGGGCGCGCTGCGGCTGCTCGACCTCGAGCTCTCCGGCCCGGAGGAGATCATCCCGGGAGTGCGGTGCGAGACCGCGGGCGGCCACACCGAGGGCTCGATGAACGTGCTCGTCGACACGGCCGTGGGGACGGCGTGCATCTGCGGCGATGTCATCTACGACATCCAGAACCAGATCGTGGAGCCGATCTACCAGATCCTCGAGCACGAGCCGCAGCCGACGGGCAACCACGGAACGACGAAGCGCGAGGAGAAGGCGGCGGTCAAGAAGGCCCTGCAGAACACGTTCGTTCTGCCCGTCCACGACTACCCGGCTCGCGTCGATGCCGGACGCATCGTCGCCCGGCTCGAGGACTCGGTGCCCGGCCCCGAGACGCCCGTGGAGATGAAGCTGCCGAGCGAGACCGGCGCGATCGTCGG
The DNA here is from genome assembly GCA_963704335.1 of uncultured Actinomycetes bacterium. Lineage (GTDB taxonomy): Bacteria > Actinomycetota > Thermoleophilia > Gaiellales > Gaiellaceae > PALSA-612. The sequence continues at coordinate 1,333,958 of OY969889.1, read as the reverse complement.
CGCGGACGTGCTGCCGCACGACGTGCTCATGGCCGGCGTCTAGCCGGCAGAACGCGACGGAGGCCTCACCGCGGCAGCGAGCGCTGCTGCGGTGGCCTTCGTCCCGGCTCCCTGCAGCAGGAACTCCAGCCCGTCGTGACGCCAGAGGAGCGCACCCTCGGCGACGTCGAAGTGCTCGCGGTGGACTTCACCGTCGGCTCCGACCAGGGTGAACGTTCCGCGGGCGGCGCCTGCGATCCAGAGGCCGCGCTCCGACCCGACGGAGACCTCTTCCGCGCTGCCGTACGAGGGAACGATGGCCACGCGTGCCTGCACGTCCGCCGACGGCCATTGGTCAACATGGTCCGGCCGCCCTCGTAGGCGAGCGTGGCCATGCCCCCCATGACGTCGTCGCGCACGTACACCGCGTCTGAGGCCCCCAGGGACGGAATCGTCCCGAGGGGGAACTGGACGGTCGCCCGAGCCTCGCTCATCGGAACTCGGCGACCCAGGTGCGGCACGCCCGGCTACGCGACGTTCGTCGCCGGCTCGCGCGACGCTCGTCGCATCGTCGTGATCTCGGTCAACGGCATCAGCCAGGACGCGCTTCACGCCATGGGCCTGTACCTGGACAAGCTGCTCTGCCCGCGCTAGCCGCTTACTTCGCGATCTCCCAGATATGTCCGCCGGGATCCCGGAAGCTGGCGGTGCGTACACCCCAGGGCCGGTCGAGCGGACCGTTGAGCAGCTGCACCCCGCGTTCAGCGAGCTCGGCGCACACGGCGTCCACGTCATCGACCTCGATCGTGAGCTGGAAACGGGCTCCCGCGTCGGCACCTCCCACTGGCGCAGGATCGATGAGCTCGACCGCCGCCTTCGCCTGCAGAAGGTTGACCAGCGTGCCCCCGAACCTGAACACGACCGACTCGTCGTCCTCGAAGACGAGCGGCACGCCGAAGACGTCAAGGTAGAACTGTCTCGCAGCGTCGAGGTCCTCGACGAACAGCGTCACCGTTTGAAGGTGGTCCAGCGTCATCTCGACTGAAGACCGGTGCCAACGTGGAAATTCATCGCCTGACATCAGAGAGGCTAGTGGACGAGCGTTCGGTCGTGCTCGTCGAGGGCACGAGCGACCGGCTCGCACTCGAAGCGCTAGCCGAGCGACGCGGCCGCGACCTCCCCGCCGAGGGCATTTCGATCATCCCGATCGGGGGTGCGCAGGCGATCGGCAGGTTCCTCGAGCGCTTCGGCCCGCAGAGGGCGGACGTCAAGCTCGCAGGCCTCTGCGACGAAGCCGAGGAGGGTGACTTCCGGCGTGCCCTCGAGCGCACCGGCTTCGGCTCGAACCTCACCCGCGCCGGGATGGAGCGCCTTGGCTTCTTCGTGTGCGTGGAAGACCTCGAGCACGAGCTCGTCCGCGCGGCGGGTACGGCGGTCGTGGAAGAGGTAATCGCGGCCGAAGGTGAGCTCGGATCGTTCCGCACGTTCCAGAAGCAGCCTGCGAAGCGCGAGCTTCCCTACGAAGAGCAGCTCTGGCGGTTCATGTGGAACAGAAAGCAGCGCTACGCACCGTTGCTCGTCAACGCGCTCGACCTCTCCCGCGTGCCGCGGCCGCTGGACGGCGTGCTCGCTCACGTCTGACGTGGCGCGCGGCCTGTCCGGATTCGGCCGGTCAGGCGCTCCTCCGCACGGTATATCTGCACCGTGAGCACGTTCTCGGCGGTCGTGACTACGGGTATCTACTGCCGGCCCGGTTGTCCGGCACGCCCGCGCGCCGAGAACGTCCGCAGCTTTCCGCTGGCCGCCGCCGCCGAGGCTGCCGGCTTCCGCGCCTGCCACCGGTGCCGTCCCTACCGCTGGCCGGAGTCCGTGACCACGTCGGCGCCGGAGCTCGTCTGCCGCGCCGTGCGCTTGATCCTCGACGGCGCGCTCGACGTGGGGGCGGAAGCCGAGCTCGGCGCACGGCTCGGTGTGTCGGCGCGGCACCTGCGGCGTCTGTTCATGAGCCACCTCGGGGTGACGCCCGACGCCCTGGCGCGATCGGCGCGGGCACATCTCGCGCGCCGTCTGCTCGACGAGACCGACCTCCCGGTCGGGCAGATCGCCTTCGCTGCAGGCTTCGGCAGCCTGCGGCAGTTCAACCGCGTCTGCCAGGAGGTCTTCCGTGAGGCGCCGAGCGCTCTACGAGCGCGGCGCCGCCGGGCAGACCGGCTCGCGGCGGACGGCGGTCTCGTCCTGAGGCTCCCTTACTGCGGCCCACTCGACTGGCCGGCGCTGCTGGCCTACTTCACCGGCCGCGCGATCCCCGGCGTAGAAAGCGTTGCCGGAGACACGTATCGGAGGACGATTGTGGTCGGTGAAGCGGGCGGTGTCCTCGAGCTCCGTCCAGGTGGAGACGACCATCTGCTGCTACGTGCCCATCTGCCCCACTGGGAAGAGCTCGTACACGTCGTGCAGCGGGCTCGCCACATCGCGAACCTCGATCTCGAAGTCGATGAGCCCGTCCGCATCCTGGCCGCCGACAGGATCGTCGGGCGGCTGATCCGTGAGCGACCGGGCCTGCGCCCTCCGGGGACGTGGAGCCCCTTCGAACTGGGAGTGCGCGCGATCATCGGGCAACAGGTGTCGGTCACGGCGGCGAACACGGTCAGCGGACGCCTCGTCGAGCGGCTCGGCACTCGTGTCCCTGGGCTCGAGCCGCTGGGCCTCACACACACGTTCCCGTCGGCCGCGACACTTGTCGACGCCGACTATGCGGGCGTCGGCCTCATGCCGGCGCGCGCAGAGGCGATCCGCACGTTCGCCCATGCAGCCCTCGAAGATCGCGTACGCCTCGACCGGAGCGTGACGCTCGACGAGGTCGTCGCGTCCGTCGCGGCCCTCCCCGGTCTCGGGCCGTGGACCGCGCACTACATCGCCCTCCGGCTGGGAGAGCCCGACGCCTTTCCGACGACGGATCTCGGGCTCCGACACGCCTACGCCGAGCTCGCGCCGCACGAGACGCTGGGCGAAGCGGCGGAACGCTGGCGGCCGTGGCGTGCGCTCGTGGCAACACATCTGTGGACGACGACAAGGAGGAGACGTGGACGACAACACCGCATTGACCGAGCTCAACGACCAGTTCATCGAGGCGTTCAGGCAGGGCTCGTGGGAGCTCCTCGAGCCGATTCTCTCGCCTGACTTCGCCTACCTCGACGGAGCGACGGGCGATGTCTGGCCGCACGAGCGGTACGTGGAAAGCCTGCGCAGCAATCCGTCGCCCGCTCTCGCCTTCGACCAGCTACGGATCCACGTGGACGGCGACACGGCAGTGGTGTCCGCCCGAACGACGAGGCAACCGGGCCGCTACGGACGCTACGTCGACACGTACGAACGGCGCGGCGACGGCTGGCTCTGCGTTCACGCCTGCGTCTGGCCGCTCCTGAGTGACTGAGCTACGCTCGGCCGCGTGGCTCAGGTCGTACAGATCGTCGGCGCGCTGCTCATCCTGGTGGCGTACGGCGCGGCCCAGTTTGGCTTCCTCGACCAACACTCGCGCGTCTACCTCGTTCTCAACCTCGTCGGCTCGGCCGTGCTGGCGGTGCTCGCCTGGCACGAGGAGCAGTGGGGATTCCTGCTGCTCGAGGGGGTGTGGGCGGTCGTGTCGCTCTGGGGGCTGATCCGGGTGTTGCGCGGCCAGCCCCCAGCCGAGGTTCATCCGTAGCGCTGCACCTAGAACGACGCGGACGCCGTGCCCGTGCAGGCTTCGCCCGAGGCCCTGGTGGCGCGGGCGCGGAACGAGTCCGTCCCGGCGCTGTTCGGAGCGACCTTCCTGAACTCGAACGAACCGCTCGGTCCGCGCGTGACGCGCGTCGCTCGCGCGATCTGAGAGCCGTTCTGGAACAGGCGCACGTTCCAGCTCACACCGTTGCGGTTCTGGTCGACCTCGAACTCGACCTCGATGCGCCCGTTCTCTTCGCTCAGCTTGAGCTTCCAGTCGGTTGAGCCCGTGCAGTTGCCGCGGCGGATGATGTCGCCATCCTTCGCTACTCCTGCAGATGCGGCTGCGACCGCAATCGTCAGACCGCACAGTGCCGCCACACTCGCTGCAATTACCTTCCTCATGCTCCGCTCCTCTCGACTCGTGGCATCCATGCGCCAAATCTGCCCTCGCCCCGGTCGCAGCCGCAATCGGACATTGGTCGTAGGCCGACCCACGAAGGGGTAGAAAGCGGGTCATGGAGCGATCCGGTGTCTCTTCGACCACGCGTGCGGTCGTCCAGTTCGCGCTCACAGGGCTCGTCGTGCTGGCGCTGTTCCTCGTGGGGTCGCTGCTGGTCTTTCGCAACCTGGGCCGCAGCGAGGGGATCCGGGACGCACGGCAGTTCGCCGTGCTCACCGGCCAGAGCATCGTGGAGCCGGCGTTGCGCGACGGCGTGCTGTCGGGCGACCCGGCGGCGCTGGGAGCGCTCGACCGGATCGTGCAGGAGCGAGTGCTGGGCGAGCGCATCGTGCGCGTCAAGCTCTGGGATGCGGACGGACGCATCGTCTACTCGGACGAGCCGAGACTGATCGGAGAAACGTTTCCGCTCGACGACGAGAAGCTCGAGGTGCTCGCCAACGGAGAGGCCCGCTCCGAGCTGAGCAGCCTCGAGGGCGCCGAGAACCGGTTCGAGCGCGGCCAGGGAAGCCTCTACGAGGTGTATCTGCCGGTCCGGGCGCCCGACGGCACGCCGCTCCTCTACGAGGCGTACCAGCGGAGCTCGTCGGTGGCCTCGACGGGCCGCAGGATCTGGCTCCCGTTCGCAGGCCTGCTGCTCGCCAGCCTCATCCTGCTCTGGCTCGTCCAGGTACCCCTCGCCTGGCGACTGGCGCAACGACTGCGTCGCAGCCAGGAGGAACGAGAGGCCCTGCTGGTGCGCTCTCTCGAGGCATCTGACGACGAGCGCCGGCGCATCGCGGCTGATCTTCACGACGGGGTGGTTCAGGATCTCGCCGGTATCTCGTATTCACTCAGCTCGATCTCGGAGCAGGCCGATCAACAGTCGCCGGAGGAGATGCGCTCGACGGTTCGCAAAGCCGCGGGGGCGACGCGCGACGCGATGAGACGCCTTCGGTCGGCTCTGGTCGAGATACACCCTCCGAGCCTGCAGGCCGCCGGTCTCGAAGCCGCCCTCACAGACATTGTCGCCCCACTCGCGGCGGACGAGGTGGAGACCACGATCGACGTCACCGACGAGCCGCTCTCCGAGAATGTGGAGCGACTCTTCTACAGGGCCGCAGGCGAGGCTGTGCGCAACGTGCGGCGGCATGCCGGCGCGTCGAACGTCTCGATCCGCGTTTCGTGTGACAATGGGCTGGCCCAGCTCGCGGTTGTCGACGACGGCGCAGGCTTCACAGCGGCTCAGCGCGAGGAGAGCCGAGCCGAGGGCCACGTCGGCCTCTCGCTGCTCGAAGAGCTCGCAGCGCGGCAAGGCGGACGCCTAGAGGTGGCGTCGACCCCGGGGGCAGGAACAACGTTCCTGCTCGAGGTGCCCGCCTAGTGATCCGCGTCGTCATCGCCGACGACCACACGGTCGTTCGTCAGGGGCTGGCACAGCTGCTGTCGACATTCGCGGGCGTCGAGCTCGTCGGTGAAGCGCCTGACGGCGAGCTCGCCGTGAAGATGTGCCGGGACCTCCGGCCGGATGTGATCTTGATGGATCTCGAGATGCCCGTCGTCGACGGGATCGAGGCCACGCGGCAGATCAAGGAGCAACAGCCCGACGCGGCCGTCGTCGTCCTTACCTCCTTCTCGGACCGGGCGAAGATCCTGCAGGCGCTCGATGCCGGCGCGGCCGGCTATCTGCTCAAGGACGTCGAGCCCGACGAGCTCAGGAAGGCAATCGAGTCGGCTGCACGCGGCGACGCGCCCCTCGACCCGAGGGCGGCCCGCGCGCTCCTCGGCGCACGGCGGGCGGCAGCTCCGGCCGAGGGGCTCTCGGACCGCGAGCGCGAGGTCCTCGTCCTCGTCGCGGAGGGACTGCCGAACAAGCTGATCGCGCGACGCCTGGACATCAGCGAGAAGACCGTGAAGGCCCACCTGACAAGCATCTTTCGGCAGATCGGTGTCACTGACCGCACTCAAGCCGCGCTCTGGGCCGAGCGAAACGGCATCACAGGCCGCCAGTCCTAGGACTGATGTCTCATTGCGACGCCTACTCCTCCGCGGGCAAGGTCAGTGGCGATGAAGCTCGATCAGCGGATGTTGCTGCTCGCCGCCGTCGCCGCCTGCGCGGCGCTTTCGCTTCCTGCCGTCGCTACCGCGGACGACGACACGGAGGTTCGAAAGACCGGCACGTGCACGGCGTCGAGTCGTATCACCATCCGGGTCCGGGCCGATGACGATGAGATTCGCATCGAGCTCGAGATCCGGGCACAGCAGCGGAACACGGCCTGGAACGTGATCCTTCTGCGCGAGCGGAGGACCGTGTTTCGCGGCGTGATTCGCAGTCGCGACAGCCGCACCGTGAAGCTCCGCCGCACGATCGACAACTGGTTCGGCCGGGACTCGATCGTCGTGCGGGCCTCCGGGCCGCGACTCGAGACGTGTCGCGTCTCGGCCACCGTCTGACACCGCCGGCCGAGCTCATCACGATCGAAACCACATGACCAAGGAGGTCTCTGAAATGTCGAGCAGGATCATCGCCGCTGTCTCCGCCGTCGCCTCGGCGGCAGTCGCCGTCGCGTTGCTCATGGGCGGGCCGGCAGCCGCCGCACCGAACACGGTGAAGGCGACTGTCGGGCCTGGCTACACGATCAACCTGACCATCGGCGGCAAGAAGGTGAAGAAGCTCAAGGCAGGCGTCAAGTACCGGTTCGTGGTCGCCGACCGCTCGGAGGACCACGACTTCCGTCTCGTAGGCCCGCGCACGAGCAAGGTGCTCTCGGGCGAGGAGTGGATCGGCACGAAGACGACCATGCTCACGCTCAAGAAGGGGACGTACAGGTTCTTCTGCGCGCCCCATTCGGACGAGATGAACGGCGGCTTCACCGTCTCCTAGTCCGTAGAGATGGTGGGGTGGCGCCGCCCCCGGGCGGCGCCACCCACGCGTTTAGCCGGCGACGGCCGCTTCGAGCGTGTGCTCGTGCAGCTTGGTCCCGTCGGCCGCGTATTCCTCGATAGGGAAAGACGCCCTGGAGCTCTCCGGCGCCGTGCCATCCGTGGTCGTCACCCGTACCGGTAGCGATTCCGCGACCTCGTAGACCTCCCGCTTTCCCGCGTCTGAGACTACGACCCACTTCGTATCCGGCTGCGGCTCGATCCACGCGAAGGCGGTGATCTCCTCGTCCGTGTTAGCGCAAAGGCTGAGACGCGGGTCGTTGAGCTTGCCAGCGTCCAGACGCCCGACCGCCCCGCTGCACCAGATTCCGCCCCCTGGCTGATCCGGATCCTCGACGTTGATGGAGTCCTGGATCTGGTCGCAGCCGTACAGCGCCGAGCCCTGACCCACGAACGTCCAGCTCGAGCCTTGCACGCCGGTGCGCTCGACGATGACCGTGTCACCAGGGATGGGCGGGTGTCCGCAGGCGGTGAAGAGGCCCTTGTCTATCTGCCCCGGCTCGAGGACGCTCGTCCGGGTCAGGACTGCATCGTCCAGCCCGTCGAGCTCGGTCGGCAATTCTGCCGCCTGGCTGCCGTCGACGAGCTGCGGCGAGGAGTCGCCTCCGCCGCAGCTCGTCAGCGCCAGCACGGCGATCAGTGCGACCAGCCCGTGCGTCGAACGCCGCCGTAGGACGGGTCGCCGCGGTACGTGCGAGTCCAGATGCCTGTGCCACAAGCTTCGCACTTCGCCTCCACGATCCGGTCGGTGTTGTAGGCGGTGTTGGCCTGGTAGATCATGCCGACGTGATTGTCGGACGCCAAGGCGTCCATTACGACCAGGCCCGACTTGGACACGACCAAATTGGCATAGCCGTTGCCACGCTTGAACGCGGCTGCCGTGTAGGGCCCGTGGACGTTCTGCATGCGGTAGTGGTAGGTGAACCCGGAGTCGGTCCACGACGGACGCTCGAACCATGTCTTGTAGGTGAAGCCCGAGCAGTCCCCACCTTCGCCGCGCGTGCTCACGTCCTCTGTTGGGTCGCCAGGCGCATCGTCCCGGTTGTTGTCGTTCCAGCATCCACCGCCCCACTGGTACCCCTCGTGCGCCGCGATCTCGGCGTAGATCTGCCCCTGAACCCGCTGCACGCCGCTTGTTTGGAACGACTCGTTGTTGCAAGACCCCTGGAAGTTCGTGTGGTACGCGCGGGCGCCCGGGGTCGCGATCGCCACCGCCACCGCGAGGCCTGCGAGCACGCCGGGAACGAATGCCAACCTTCTCGAGACAGTCACTTCGCACCTCCCAGGTCGAAGGTCACGACCTCGGCGCCTGCCGGGGTCGAGCGCAGCTGGAACAGGCGGCCACCGGCGAGCTTGAAGCGGCCGAGGGCGGCCGACTCGGCCCACTCGGCTGCGTCGATCGAGAACGAGCTCGCGAGCCCCGTCGATGAGAGCACGAGCGCGACGAACTCCGCCCGCTGACTCGTCCACTTCCGAAGCACCACGACCAACCCGTCGCGATAGGGCTCCGCGAGCTGGATCTCGCCGAGGCTCGTGCCACTGGCGACGCGCCACGCTCGGACCACGCGTTCGCCCTGGACGAAGGCGAAAAGCGCCTCCGTGCGGCTCGCACTGACGACGACCTCGGCGCCGCCCGCAGCCGGAAGCCCAGCCTGGGCGGCAGCGGTCTGCTGGCTCGGCTGCAGCAGCTGGCCGGCGCCGCCGATCGGCAGCCACATCTCTCCGGGATAGGCGTGGAGAAGCGCTCCGGACGGGCCGGCTCGGAGCATGTCGGCACCCGACCCCGCGACGGTCGTAACGGCAAGCTCCGCACCGGACGCTGCGTAGCTGCGCACGACAGGCTCTGGCGCCTGGTCGAGTACGTACGCCGTACCGTCAGCACCGAGGGCGAGATCTCCCTCGCCGCCCGCAAACGAGATCGGAACATAGGTCGGCGCCGACGTCGGCCCGTACTTCGCCAGCCGGTCGTTCACCTGGTCGAGCACGACCACGGTGCCGTCGGAAGCGATGCCGAAGGCCGAGGGACCGATGCGAGCCATCTCGCGACCGGTGATGAGGCCGAAAGCCCCGCTGCCTGATCCCCAGGCAGCGGCGAGCACACGACCGTCGGGCTTTCGCGGCCGGCCGAAGATGTGCACGCCGAGGCTCACGGAGGTGAGCTCGCGGAACGCCCACGCCCGTTGCGGCGCGACTGCGCCGCCGGCTGGAACAGTCATCGAGCTGCCGGCGCCGTCCTCGATGACGGCGTAGTAGGAGAGTTCCTCTGCCCGAACGTCGATTGCAGTCTCCAGCCCGGATTCCCCCGCCGGAACGAGTGGCGTCTGGCGATAGGCCGTCTCCCCGGCACGACGGCTGAAGAGGTTCCCCTCGAGCGCACACGGCTTGCCGAAGCTGTCCGCCTGGCAGACGACGTCGTAGCGGAGGGTGACCCGACCGCCCTGTCGCACGAGCAGTGGCGGCGTGTGCAGCACGTCGCGCAGGCCGCGCTCGATCGCGGGCGGTACGGACGTCGACCCGTCGTGGGCGCTGACCACTCCTCCCGCCAGCAAGGTCATGCCGACGCACGCACCGGCACCGAAGCCCAGACCCGCCGCCCAGCGGCGCCTCCATCTCCTTCGTCTTGGAATCATCCTTGCCTCCCTGTCGTCTGATTTGACAACGAAGGTAGCCAAGTCAAGTCGCGCGCGACAGGCCACGTCACACAGTTGGCACTGAGTTGGCACAAGCGGGCGTCGAATGGCCAGGCAACGTCGAGGCACTCGACAACCGACGGAAGGAGATCGTCCATGCATCGACTACCGACGTCGCGAGCACGTGCCGCCGTGATCGCGACCTGCCTCGCCGCCGGCCTGCTCGCCGGCGCTTTCGCCCACGCAGGGCTCCAGCGAGTAGACACCCCGACGACGATCCACGCGTGCAAGCTCGTGCCCAGCGGGCTGCTGCGGATCGTTGGCGGGCCAGCCGATTGCCGGAAGCACGAACGCCACCTGAGCTGGAACGTTCGAGGCCCGGCAGGACCGCCAGGGCCGCCGGGCGCACGGGGCGCTTCAGGCCCGGCAGGCGCACAGGGCGCTTCGGGCCCGACAGGGGCGCAGGGCGCTTCAGGCCCGGCGGGGCCTCAGGGTCCAGCCGGACCAGCAGGATCGACCGGCCCGGCGGGGCCTCCGGGGCCACCGGGGCCGACCGGCCCATCCGGGTCAGGAGGTCTCTCGTCCCTCGACAGCCTCGACGGGGTCGCCTGCCAGAGCGGCGCCGGCTCCGTGGATCTGACCTATGACGGCGCCGGCCTTGCGATCCTGACCTGCGTCACAGGCGGCGGCGGTGGTGGCGACGCCGCGATGAGCGTGAACGAGCTGATGACCGGTGTCACCGGCGCCGCCACGGATGAGTTCGTGGAGATCGTGAACGCCGGTACGGCAGCGGCCGATCTCTCGGGCTGGAAGCTCGTGTACCGCTCGGCTGCCGGAACGAGCGACGTGGTGCTCGCCACGGTTCCCGACGGCACGTCCCTCGCGGCGGGCGGCTTCTACCTGTTCGGCGGCGCCGGTTACGTGAGCGGCCCCGCTGCAGACCAGAGCTACTCAACGAGCATCGCGGCGACGGGTGGCGGCGTGGGCATGCGCGATGCCGCCGGCAATCTCGTCGACTCGGTCGGTTGGGGAACGGCGACGAATGCGCTCGTCGAAGGGACGGTCGCGGCGGCACCAGACACGACCGAGGCACCAGGCACGAGCATCGGCCGGGTTCCCGACGGTGACGATACGAATGACAACGCGGCGGACTTCGTCGTCGACGACTCGCCGACGCCGAAGGGGTCGAACGACTAGAGAGTGATCTCCATCCCCTCGTGTGCGAGCTCTGGCGGCGGCCCGTCGCCCTGCCAGAGCTCACGCGCGCGCTCGCAGTGCGCGTCGAGGTCGTCGTCGGTGTGGACGGGGTCATGATGGAAGAGCAGCGTCTGCTCGGCGCGGGTCTTCGCGGCGAAGGTCACCGTCTGACGGATCGAGGAGTGACCCCAACCGATCCGCTGGGCGTACTCGTCCTCGGTGTACTGAGAATCGTGGAGCAGCAGCGTTGCGCCGTCTGCGACCGGGAACCCGGAGATCCAGTCACTGGTGAGCGACTCCAGCGCGAGACCGAGCGCCGGCTCGTGGTCGGGAATGAACGCGAGCGCAGCCCCGTCCGATTCGATGCGGTAACCGAGCGTCGTCCCGGGATGTGAGACCGGCCAAGCCTCCAGACGCAGGCCGTCGATCTCCCACGGCCCGTCGGGCGTGTCGAGGAACGTGACGCGCGCGGGGAGGTCGGACACCTCGATCGGGAAGAGCGGCGACGACAGGTAGCGGCTGATGCGCTCCTTCAGCGATCGCACCGACGAAGGCGGGCCCCAGAGGGAGACCTCGCAGTCCGGGTCGTAGAACGGCGCGAAGAAGCCCAGGCCTTCGATGTGGTCGAGATGGAGGTGCGTCAGACAGATGTTGATCTTCTGCGGTCCCTCTTCCGCGAGCTCGGCGCCGAGCGCGCGAATGCCCGTGCCCGCGTCGAGAATGACGCGCGAGCCGTTCGCCGTCACCTCCACGCACGTCGTGTTACCGCCGATGCGAAGCGTTTCGGGCCCCGGCGTTGCCATCGAGCCGCGGCACCCCCAGATCTTTACTCGCACCGGCCCTACGCCTGTTCCCAGAAGATGACCATGATCCCGTGGAACTCTTCGTCCGGGCCGAACAGCGGGAACGCCGTGGTCGCGATCTCCCGCTTGATGCCGTCGAGCCCGGTGATGTAGAGGCTGCCGTGGGCAGGGCGTCGTTCGGTGAAGGCAATGCCGCCCGGCGTCTCCTCGCGCCTCAACGGTTGACCGTCGGCGGCTTGCGGCGACAGCATCGCGGCCCACTCCCGGATCGGTATCTCGCCTGTCTCGGCAAAGGAGCGGCCGGCGATCTTCTCGGCCGGCTCGTTGAAGTACACGAGGCATTCGTCCGAGTCCGCGATGTAGATCGGGGTCGCGAGATTGGACGCGAACTCGCGCGCCAAGATGAGCACAAGGCTCTTCTGCCGACGTTGTCTGACGGACTGTTCCACGCGCCTCGCGAGAGTACTTCTCTCGCCGAGTGGAATCTACCGGCTGGCGAGGAAGGACAGCTCAGAGGTGCCAGAAGATGGCGACTGCGCCGAACAGCTCCTGCTCGCGGCCCACCAGGGGAAAGGCGGTGATCGCGACCTTGCGGCGAACCTCGTCCATGCCCGTGTAAAAGAGGGTCAGGTGATGCGGGCGTCGCTCCAGCAGCGCCACGCCAGCCGGCAGCTCCTGCATCGGGATCGGCGTGCCGTCTTCCCGTTCCGGCGCGAAGACCGCCGTCCACTCCTCGCCCGCCAGCTCGCCGGCGTTCTCGAACGTCTCCCCCAGCATGACCTCGGCTGCGCCGTTGTAGAAGACGATACCCCCGTCGGCGTCGAAGACGACCATCGGCATCGAGAGGTTCGTCGCGACCTCTCGGGCGCGAATGAGAGCGAGGTTCTTCTGCCGTCTCGTGATAGTTGCCACGACCTACAACGCAGCGTAGCGAACGTGTGGCTCGGCCGACAGTTTTGTTAACCTGGTTAACGACTTGCCTGCCAGCGCCGTCTCCGCCGATCCACTCGCCGTCGCCAACCAGCTGCGCCCGGTGCTGCTCCAGCTTGCCCGCGAGCTCCGGCGTGAAGTGCATCCGCTGGGAGTGACCGGGGGCCAGGTCTCGCTGCTCGTCTCCATCCGGCGCTCATCCGGTGTGGGCGTTCGCGACCTCGCTGCGAAGGAGGGCGTCTCGCCGGCTGCGATGTCGAGGCATGTCACGCGGCTCGTGCGAGCGGGGCTCGTCAGCCGAACCGCCGGTGCGGGCGGCGATCGACGCCGGGTGGGCCTCGAACTGACTCCGGAAGCGGAACGCGTGCTCAAGCTCGTCCGCTCGCGGCGTACCGCGTGGCTCGTAGCCAGGCTGAAGACGCTCGACGAAGAGGCGCTGAGGTCGATCGACGACGCCGTTGAGCCGTTGCGGACGCTGATCGAGGCACGCCCGTGACGGCAGCACTGCTCCGCCTGAACCGGCGGACGTTCGCGAGCCTCAAGCACCGCAACTACCGGCTCTTCTTCGTCGGTCAGGTGACTTCGGTCACCGGCACGTGGATGCAGAACGTGGCCATGGCCTGGCTCGTCCTCGAGCTGACCGGCTCACCGGTCGCCGTCGGCATCCTCGTCCTCTGCCAGTTCCTCCCGTTCAGCATCCTCGGGCTGTTCGCCGGCGTGTTCGCCGATCGGCTCGACCCGCGCCGGCTGGTCATCGTGACGCAGGCGGCCGCAATGGTGACGGCGACAGCTCTGGCGCTGCTGACGCTGCTCGGCGACGCCCAGCCCTGGCAGGTGTACGTGCTTGCGGTCATACGAGGCACCGTGCTCGTCTTCGACGCACCGGCACGGCAGGCGTTCACGTACCAGATGGTCGGCCCCGCCGAGCTACCGAACGCAATCGCGCTCAACGCATCTCTCTTCAACGCCGCCCGCGTCGTCGGTCCTGCCATCGGCGGCGTGATCGTGGCCGCCTTCGGGCCCGGCTTCTGCTTCGCCGCCAACGCCGTCAGCTTCCTGGCGGTGCTCATCGCTCTGTTGGCGATGAACGCGCACGAGCTCGTCCCGCTCAAGCGCGACGGCGCGAGGCCGGCGATCTTCGCCGGCACCTGGGAGGCGGTTCGCTACGCCCGCCGGTCGCGGCGGGTGGGCATCGTGCTCCTGCTCGTCTGCGCTGTCAGCACGTTCGCGTTCAACTTCAACGTGCTGCTGCCGGTGCTCGCAGGCGAAACGCTCGAAGCCGGGCCGGAGGTCTTCGGGATCCTCAGCGCCACGTTCGGCGCTGGTGCGCTCTTGGGCGCGTTGCTCTCCGCGACGATTGCACGGGCGAGCTTCAAGCTACTGCTCCTGGGAACGGCGGGCTTCGGACTTGCGGAGCTCGTGCTCGCGCCGGCGCAGACGCTTGTCGTGGCAGCCGCCTGCCTCTTCGCGGCCGGGCTCTGCTTCACGGTGTGGCACGCGAACGCGAATGCGTCTCTTCAGCTGCGTGTTCCCGACGCGATCAGGGGGCGTGTGCTCGGGTTGTACTTCTACGCCTTCCTCGGTCTGCAGCCCGTCGGCGGCATCCTGTCCGGCTGGCTCGCCGACGTGGGAGGGACAGGCCTCGCGTTCGCCCTCGGCGGCGCGGTCACCCTGGCCGCGACCGCCGTCGCAGCCGTCCGGCTCGGTGAGCTTCCGCACTGGAAGGTCTTCCGGCTGAGCAGCTTTACGCGAACCTGATCGACCTCTTTCGTGGAGCGCACCGCCACCTGACGTGAGCCCGTCATTGATGCGCCTGCACGTCCAAGGTCATCCAAAGAGGGGGTCAAGATGGCAGGCAAGGCAGCGCTCCTCGCGGTTGTGGCGGGCCTCGCGCTCGCAGCGACCGCGTACGGAGCCCTTATCGTCGGCACGCCCGGCGACGACCAGCTCGTAGGGTCGCCCGCAGCCGACCAGATCTACGCCAAGGCGGGCAACGACTCGATCCGCGCCCGCGGCGGAGACGACGAGATCCACGGGCAGGCCAACGGCGACCGCATCAAGGCCGGCGCCGGCGACGACGTCGCCTACGGCGGCGGCGGCCCGGACAACATGTGGGCCGCCAGCGGTGCCGACCGGCAGTTCGGCGGGCCGGGGGACGACGTACTTCACGCCCTGGCCGACGACGACCAGGTGGACAGGCTCGACTGCGGCCCGGGCCAGGACGTCGCCTGGCTGAGCCAGAACGAACGAGGCCTGTACCGCATCGACGCCTGCGAGATCCTGAAGATCGTGGTCCCGAGCGCGGAACAGCTCGCCGAGGAGGACGAGGACTAGTCCTCTACCGACAGGGGACAGTCATTGTGGCTGTCCCCTGTCCATTCTCGCTACCGTGCGCGCATGCTTCGCCCTTCCGTAGCCGTTGCGGCGGCGGCTGCGCTCGTGACAGGTCTCGCATCGGCGGCGACCGTCACGGGGACGTCCACTGGGGACATACTCGTCGGGACTCCACGGGCCGATGTCCTCGACGGGCGCGCCGGCAAGGACACGATCTCCGGCCTCGCGGGCGCCGACGTCCTCCTCGGCGGCCCGGGACGCGACATCGTCACCGCGGGCGCCGGCGACGATCGCATTCCTGCCCACGGCGACGGCCTTCGCGACACCATCCGCTGCGGCGCCGGTCGCGACATCGTCACGGCGGATGCCAGCGATTCCGTCCTTCGCGACTGCGAGGTGGTCTCGCGGCAGATCTCGAGCGACCGCACGAGCGACCCGGTCGGCCAGCACGCCACGCAGGTGGAGCCGGACACGTTCGCGTTCGGCTCGACGATCGTCTCGGTCTTCCAGACGGGGCGCGTCTTCGAGGGCGGCGCCGTGGCCATCGGCTTCTCCACATCCCGCGACGCGGGGGTCACATGGAAGGCGGGCCTCCTGCCCGGTGTCTCCGACTCGTCTCCGCGGCCGGGGCCATCCGAGCGCGCAAGCGATCCCGTCGTCGCGTACGACGCCATGCACGGCACGTGGCTGGCCGCGACGCTCGGCATCTCCGAGCGAACGAGCTCCTACTACTTCTACGTCAACCGCTCTACGGACGGTCTGACGTGGAGCGCTCCTGTCGCGGCCGTGACCGCGCGCGCGGGCGACCTCGACAAGGAGTGGATCACGTGCGACAACGGCGCCGCCAGCCCGTTCCGCGGTAGTTGCTACCTCTCCTACTTCCACGTCGGCTCCGGCGAGATTCGCACCACTACGTCAAAGGACGGAGGGGTTACGTGGAGCCAGCCCGTCGCGAGCTCACCCGTGCCGCCGCAGGAGTTCGACTTCAACGGCGCGCAGCCGCTCGTCCTCCCCAACGGCAACCTCGTCGTCGTCTACACCGCCTTCGCCGACCCGCGCTTCGGCGCCCGCAGCGAGATCCAGGCGACCCGATCGACGGACGGCGGAGCCTCGTTCTCGGCGCCCGTGCGGGCCGCATTCCTCTCCACGGCGGAGATTCCGGCCATGCGGACCTTCGCGCTCGCCTCGGCCGAGGTCGACGCAGCCGGCCGCATGTACGTCGTGTGGGAGGGCTGCCCTGGAGGCGGCTCCTGTTCAGCCAGCCGCATCGTGATGTCCACCTCGGTCGACGGCGTCAGCTGGACGCCGGCGCAGGCGGTCACCGCGGGCGGCCTCGGCGTCGACCACTTCCTCCCAGGGATAGGAGCCAACCCCGCAGCGTCGGGCCGGCTCGCGCTCGTCTTCCACTCGATCCCCGACGATTGCGCGAACGTTCCGACGTGCCCGGGCATCGACGTCTTTCACACCACGTCGAGAGACGGCGGCAGGACGTGGTCGAAGCAGCAACGGCTCACCGCCGAGCCGATCGTGCTGGACTCGATCGCGCGCACGCGCATCGGCCTCATGCTCGCCGACTACGTCTCGACGTCGTTCGTCCGCGGACGGCCGGTGTCGGTGTTCGTGATCGCCTCCCCGCGCGTCAACGGCCGTTACCGCGAAGCGGCGTTCGCGTATCGCTAGCGAGGCGGGCCTGCGCGTCGGCATCCTCACGGGCGGCGGCGACTGCCCCGGGCTGAACGCCGTGATCCGGGCCGTCGTCCGGTGCAGTGCCAGCCGAGGGAGCGAAGTCGTCGGCGTGATGAACGGCTGGCAAGGGCTCATCGACGGCAGCGTCTCGGAGCTGGGACTGCGTGAGGTCTCCGGAATCCTTCCCCGAGGCGGGACGATCCTCGGAACGTCGCGAACGAACCCGTACCGCGTCGAAGGCGGCGTCGACAACGTGTTGCAGAACTTCGCGGCCCAGCGTTTCGACGGCCTCGTGGCGGTGGGGGGCGAGGACACCCTGGGCGTGGCGCAGTCGCTGTGGGCAGAGCACGACCTGCCCGTCGTGGGCGTGCCGAAGACGATCGACAACGACCTGTCGGCGACCGACTACACGTTCGGCTTCGACACCGCCGTGGCCGTCTGTACGGAAGCCATCGACCGCCTGCACACGACAGCCGAGTCGCACAACCGCGTGATGGTCGTCGAGGTGATGGGCCGTTACACGGGCTGGATCGCCGTGATGAGCGGCATCGCGGGCGGGGCGGACGTGATCCTCATCCCCGAGCATCCGCTCACCGTCGAAGAGACATGCGCGGAGCTCGAGAGCCGTCACCGCCGCAAGGACTTCTCCATCATCGTCGTGTCGGAGGGCTACACGCTCCGTTTCCAGTCCGGCGAGGAGCGCGCCGTCGTGCAGGAGTTGACCACGGACGAGTTCGGACACGTGCGGCTGGGCGGCATCGGCGCCGAGCTGGCGAAGGAGATCGAGGAGCGGACCGGCTTCGAGACGCGTTACACCGTGCTCGGGCACGTCCAGCGCGGAGGCTCCCCCACCGCCCGCGACCGCGTGCTCGCGACGCGCTTCGGATTGCGCGCGGCCGAGCTCGTGCACGAGGGCCGCTTCGGCCAGATGGCCGCGTTGCAGGGGGATGAGATCGTCGACGTACCGCTCGCGGATGCCGTCGCCGAGCGGAAGACGGTGCCGCAGGACTGGTACGCGGTCGCCCGCGCCTTCTTCGGTTGAGCCCTAGGGTGTGCCGATGTCGGTGAGCTGGCCGGCGGCGCTGTCGTGGCGGATGCGGCAGCAGCTGCTGAACCCCATCGGCACGGCGCCCGTTGCCGATGTCGTGCGCCGGCTAGGCGCCGTCCCGGCCTCCGCGGCCGAGCTGGCCATCCGGGTCCGGCGCGCCCGGTCTCGGCCGGGCGAGGTGGCCCGGGCGTTGGCCGAGGGGCGGATCATCAAGACGTACGCTTTCCGCGGCGCCACCCATCTGCTGACGCCCGAGGATGGCAGCGCATACCTCGCGCTGCGGGCCGCGAGCCGGATGTGGGAGCGTTCCAGCTGGCTGAGTTTCTTCGGCCTGGCGCCGGAGGACTGGCCGCCCCTTCGGAAAGTGGTTCGGGAGGCGCTGGCCGACGGACCGATGAGCCGCGACGAGCTCGCAGCCGCAGTCACCGCCCGGCGCAGGTTCCGCCACTTGGCTTCCGCCTTCGACGGGTCCGACACGTTGCTGAAACCACTCGCCTGGCAAGGTGAGATGAGCTTCGGCCCGCCGCGCGACGGCCGCGCGACCTTCCAGCGCCTCGACACCAACCCGCGTTGGGCCGGCGTGCCCGACCTCGACCGGGCCGGGCAGCAGGCGGTCGAGACCTACTTCCGGGCGTACGGCCCGGCGACCCCCGAACACGTCCACTACTGGCTCGGCGAAGGCCTCGGGGCCGGCCGCAAACGGATCCAGTCCTGGATGGCGGAACTCGGAGACCGCCTCTTCAAGGTCGACGTCGACGGCGAGCCCGCCTACGTGCTGAGCGAGGATCTCGACGAGCTGACCGCGACGCCCGCGACCAGCGCCGTGCGCCTCCTGCCCGGATACGACCAATGGGTACTCGGGCCGGGCACCGCCGACCCGCACGTCGTCCCGCCGGCCCGGCGGAAGCTCGTCAGCCGCGGGGCCAACCTCGTGATCGCCGGCGGCGCCGTCTCCGGCACCTGGACGCTGACCGATGACGAGGTCGTTACCGCCTGGTTCGCCGAGGCCGGACGCGCTCCGAAGACCGCCCTGGCCGACGAGGTGCAACGGCTTGCCACGATCCTCGACAGACCCCTCCGGACGAGGGTCGAGATTGATGCCGCCTAGGAGATAGTCCAGGTGTCGCCGGCGTGTAACAAAGCGGCCAGGTCGCCCTCGCCCCGCTCCGAGCGCGCGTCGTCGATCTGCCCCTGGAGCAGATCGTCGTACACGGGCTGCTCGACGTCGCGGAAGACGCCCACAGGCGCCACGCCGACACTCGACAGCGTCAGCCGGCTGAGCGCGAACGCGAGGCTGGGCTGGGCGTGGTGCTCGTCGTGAACGAGTAGCGCCTCCTCCCCCACGTCCGCCACGGCGACGACCTCGGCCGAGCCGTCTTCGCCAATACGCACGCCGCGTTCACCGTCGGCGCCGAAGCGCGCCGGCTCGCCGTGCTTCAGGTAGATGCGGTTCTCCTCGGTCTCGCGAACGGCGTCGAACGCGCCGTCGTTGTAGATGTTGCAGTTCTGGAGGATCTCGACGAAGGCCGCCCCGCGATGTGCCGCCGCTCTTCGCAGCATTTCCGCCACGTGCTTGCGATCGGTGTCCACGGCGCGCGCAACGAAGCTCGCCTCGGCGCCGATGGCAACGCCCAGCGGGTTGAACGGCTGATCGATGGAGCCGAGGGGCGTCGAGCCCGACCGCTGGCCGCGCGGGCTCGTCGGCGAGTACTGGCCCTTCGTGAGCCCGTAGACCTCGTTGTTGAAGAGCAGGATCGTGATGTTCACGTTCCGCCGCAGCGCGTGAATGAGGTGGTTGCCGCCGATGGAGAGCGCGTCGCCGTCGCCGGTCACGACCCACACCGAGAGGTCGGGACGCGTCGTTGCCAGCCCGGTGGCGATCGCGGGCGCCCGGCCGTGGATGGAGTGCAGCCCGTACGTCTCCATGTAGTACGGGAAGCGGGCGGCGCAGCCGATGCCCGATACGAAGACGATGCGCTCGCGCGGAATGCCGAGCTCGGGCATGAACTGCTGCACCGTGGCGAGAATCGCGTAGTCGCCGCAGCCCGGGCACCAGCGGACCTCCTGGTCGGACTTGAGGTCCTTTGCAGTCAGCGTCAGCTTGCCGTTGCCGTTGCCCTCTGTCACACCAGCGCTCCGATCGCTTCGGCCAGCTCGCTCGCGCGGAAGGGCACGCCCCGCACGCGGTTGTAGCCGACGGCATCGACGAGAAACTCGGCGCGAACGAGCTTCAGCAGCTGCCCGAGGTTCATCTCGGGAATGAGCACGCGGTCGTAGCGCCTGAGCACCTCGCCCGTGTTGCGGGGCATCGGGTTGAGGTAGCGAAGGTGAGCGTGGGCGACGTTGCCACCGTCCGCGCGCACGCGGCGCACGCCGGCCGCGATCGGGCCGTACGTGCCTCCCCAACCCAGCACGAGCAGCGACGCGCCGTCCGGGTCATCCACCTCGAGCTCGGGGATGGCGGCAGCGATGCCCGCCACCTTTTGCGCGCGTAGGCGAGTCATCGCGTCGTGGTTGTCCGGGTCGTACGAGATGTTGCCCGTCACGTCTTCCTTCTCCAGGCCGCCGATGCGGTGCTCGAGGCCGGGCGTCCCCGGCAGTGCCCACTGCCGCGCGAGCGTCTCGGGATCGCGCACGTACGGCAGGAAGCGGCCCTCGGAGTTCGGCTTCGTCGTGAACTCGATCTCGAGCGAGGGCAGTGACTCCACCTCCGGGATGAGCCACGGCTCGGAGCCGTTTGCGAGGTAGGCGTCGGAGAGGAGGTAGACGGGCGTGCGATAGGTGAGCGCGATGCGACAGGCCTCGAGCGCGACGTCGAAGCAGTCCCCAGGCCTCGACGCGGCGAGCACCGGCACCGGCGACTCGGAGTTGCGGCCGAACATCACCATCAGCAGGTCCGCCTGCTCGGGCTTGGTCGGCATCCCCGTGGACGGCCCGGCCCGCTGCACGTCGACGATCACGAGCGGCAGCTCGAGGGCGACCGCGAGGCCCACTGTCTCCGACTTCAGCACGATCCCCGGGCCGGCCGACGTCGTCACGCCGAGCGCACCGCCGAACGATGCGCCGAGCGCCGCGCCCACGGCGGCGATCTCATCCTCGGCCTGGAAGGTGCGGATTCCGAAGTGCTTGTAACGCGCGAGCTCCTCGAGGATGCCCGAGGCCGGCGTGATCGGGTACGCACCCAGAAAGAGGTCGAGCCCGCTGCGCACTGATGCGGCGACGAGGCCGTACGAGAGCGCCTCGTTGCCGTTGATGTTGCGGTAGACCCCCGGCGCCATCTTCGCCGGCAGCACCTCGTAGGAGACGATGAAGTCCTCGCTCGTCTCGCCGTAGTTGTAGCCAGCCCTGAAGGCTCGCGTGTTGCCGTCGACGAGCTCCGGCCGCGAGGCGAACTTCGCTGCGATGAAGTCGAGCGTGATCTCGGTCGGCCGGCCGTAGAGCCACGACATTAGGCCGAGCGCGAAGAAGTTCTTCGAACGCTCCGCCTCGCGGGGCGTGATGCCCTCGACCTCCTTCAGCGCTTCCACGGTCATCGTGCTCAGCGGGACGGCGTGCACCTTGTAGTCCTCGAGCGTCCCATCCTCGAGCGGGTTCGTCGTGTAGCCGGCCTTCTGGAGGTTCCGGTCCGAGAACGCGTCGCGGTTGACGACGAGCGTGCCTCGCTCGCGGAGGTCGCCGAGATTCGTCTTCAGCGCCGCCGGGTTCATCGCCACGAGCACGTCCGGCTGGTCGCCGGGTGTGAGGATGTCGTGGTCGGCGAAGTGGATCTGGAAGCCGGACACGCCAGGCAGCGAGCCTGCCGGCGCGCGGATCTCAGCCGGGAAGTCGGGCAGCGTGGAGAGGTCGTTGCCCCGCGCGGCCGTTTCGCTCGTGAACTGCGCGCCGGTCAGCTGCATGCCGTCGCCGGAGTCGCCGGCGAAGCGAATCGTCACCTGCTCCAGCTGCTCGACAGCCTTGGCCATCACCTCCAAGGTACCGGACTGCGCAGCCGCCTACGATCAGTGCCGTGAGCCTGATCATCGCTCTGGCACTGGCCCTCTTCGTGTTGCCGTCGCCCTGGAACGTGATCGCCGTGACGGTCGCAGCTCTCTGGGAGCTCGCCACCGCTCTCTTCGGCCTCTGGTGGTCACAGCGGCACGCGGCCAAAGTGGGCGTGGAGTCGCTGCTGGGACGAGAAGTCGAGGTGCGGCGATCCTGCCGGCCGCTGGGCGAGGTGCGGGTGCGCGGCGAGATCTGGCAGGCGCGATGCGAGCCCGGAGCCGACACCGGCGAACTGGTGCGGATCGTCGGGCTCGACGGCCTTACGCTGCTGGTCGAGCCGGTCCTACCAGCGTGACCTGCGGCCGCGCCGGCTCGTATACAGGAGCTTCGGCCGGGCGACGCGCATGCCCTCACGCTCGAACTGCTCGCGGTGACCGAGGCGTGAAGCGACGCGGCTGACGTCCGCCTGCTGCTCAGGCAGCACGAGAGTGATGCCGCTGCCGCCGCGGCCGGCACGCCCGGTGCGGCCAACGCGATGGACGTAGCCCTTGTCGTCCTCGGGCGGGTCGTAGTTGATGACGTGCGTGATGTCCGTCAGGTCGAGACCGCGCGCCGCGACGTCCGTCGCGACGAGCGTCGTCACCTTCCCCGAGCGGAAGCGCTCGAGCGCCCGCTCGCGTGCCCCCTGGGACATGTCGCCGTGCATCGCGACGGCACCGACGTCACGCCGGGAGAGCCGTCCGGCGAGCCGGTCCGCTCCCCGCTTCGTCCGGACGAAGACGAGCGCGAGCCCGCGCTCCTTCTCCAGCTCGGCGATAAGTGCGTCGACCTTGCCGTCAGAGGTGACCTTCACGAAGCGATGGTCGACGACCTCACCGCTGTCGGCGTCCTCCGGGTGCTCGACCGAGAAGCGAGACGGGTTGCGCGTGAACGCGCGGGCCAGCACGCCGACCTCACCGTCGAGCGTTGCCGAGAAGAGCATCGTCTGCCTCTCTGCGGGCAGGCGGCGGACGATCTTCTCGACCTGAGGCTTGAAGCCCATGTCGAGCATGCGGTCTGCCTCGTCGAGGACGAGCGTTCGGACATCGTCGAGCTTGATGAGCCGCCGCTCGACGAGATCCTGGAGGCGGCCCGGCGTGGCGACGACGATGTGTGCGCCGCGCAGGCGCTTGGACTGGCTGGCGATCGAGGCACCGCCGTACGCAGCCGCGACGCGCAGCCGCTTGGGCTTGGCGACGAAGTACAGCTCCTCGGCGACCTGCGAGGCGAGCTCACGTGTCGGCACGAGCACGAGCGCGGTCGGCGTCGGCGCCGACGCATCGGCGCGCTCGACGATGGGCAGGCCGAAGGCGAAGGTCTTGCCCGACCCCGTCGGCGCCTTCGCGAGCACGTCGGCCCCCGTGAGGGCGGCCGGGATGACGAGCTCCTGGATGGGAAAGGGCATGTTGATGTCGCGGGCGGCCAGCGCCTGCGCAACGTCTGCGCTCACGCCGAGCGCGCGAAAAGACTTCTGGGACAATGTTCGACTCCTTGCGGTTCGTAGTCGAGATCGCCGACTCGAAACACCCGAAGGAGGAACGAGAAGCTCAATCTCACAGGCCGACCTCATGTCGACCGTGCACCCAAGGTAGCAGTCAGGCCCGGTCGGACAGGTCGACAAGCGACCCGCAGAGCCACCAGAGGCTGTAGGCGAGCCAGGGCACGCCGTACGCATCGGTCTGCACGGCGAGGGCCAGCACGGCAGCCAGCGCGGCGGCGGCGCCCGCCGCGGCCACCCGGAACGTCGCGTCTGTGGCGGTCCATGCCGAACGCACGAGCGCAACCAGAAGGGCGAGGCTCCAGGCGATGAGCAGCAGCGCGCCGACGAGCCCAGCCTCGACGCCGGTCTCCGTGTAGTTCGACTCGCCCGCCCGCAGTGGCACGCCGAAACGGACCGCGATCGCGCCGGCGTTGCCGAGCCCGAAGCCCTGCGGATGCTCGAAGACCGTCTCGATCCCGTCGCGCAGGCTCTGCCAGTGGCTGCGGAGCGAAGGCTCCCCGGGATTGAGGGCGAGCGAGCTGCCACCGGGCAGGTCGCCATGCTTGCGCGCCTGCTCCTCCTGGTAGGGCAGGTCCTCCGGAAAGAAGTGCGTCTCGGGCGCGACGGACGTGAATGCGAAGGCATAGCCGACGCCCGCAGCCAGCACGACGGCCGTCGCGGCGACCGGCCACCAGCGGCGGAGCGCAATCGCCAGCACGACGAATGCTCCGGCGAGAGCGAGCAGCGACGAGCGCGACAGCGTGAAGAGCAGCGCGGCTGCGCAAACGGCGACAAGCGCTGCGGCCAACGGCCGGCGCCGGCGGTCCTGCCAGGCGATACCGGCGAAGAGCAGCGCGACGACCAGCGCAAAGGCAGTCGCGAGCGGGCTGATGAAGCTCGAGACGAGCCGCCGGAACAGCCCATCCTCGGTGTTGAACGCCCAGTTGTCGGGCAGGCCGCCCGGACCGTGGTAGTCGAAGCCGAGCTCGTGGCGGAAGTAGCCGACTGCGCCGGAACCGCGCCACCACTCGACGTCCACGGCGTAGAGGTCGATCAGCCCACCCACGGCGAGCGCCGTACCGGCGCCGAGCAGCGCCCATCCGATTCGGCGCAGCTCCACGCGGTCGAGGATCAGCGAGCGGCCGAGGAAGTACGCGACGACCGGGACGAGGCCGTGGCGAAGGCCGTAGAGAACGGCGCGCGCACCGGCTTCCCCGTCGAGCACGTCCTGCGGGATTAGCGCGTAGAGGCAGACGACGGCTGCGAACGCCAGCGCAAGCCAGTCGACCACACGCGGGCGGAAGGGAAGCCGTCGCTCGCGGACGGCGTCCGTCGCCACGCGCGCCACAGCCACGGCGAGCAACGCCTCCTTCCAGGCCTGGACGGCGTCGATCGCCCCGCCGCGCAGCCCCGCGTCGTAGAGCAGCGACAGCACCAGGTTGTGCAGCGCCAGCCCGACGATGAAGACGTACAGGGCGACGATGGGTCGGCGCCAGACCGCGAAGGCGGCCACCGCCAGCAGTACTCCGTAAAGCGTCAGGACGAGCGGCGTCACGCGGCTCGCTCCAGCCGCAGAAACACCTCGCGGGCGTAGCGGTAGGGCGACTCGGGGCTCTCGTCGCGGGCGGCCGTGCGCAGTCCGGCGGCGGCGAGCCCGTTCTGGAGCTCACCTTCCGTGAGCCGCGTGCCCCGATAGGCGGCCCTGTCGGTCACGCCCTGCCGGAACACGCCCGACACCGGCACCGCCACAGTGCGGGCGAGTCGCCAGGCCCAGGGGCGAAGGCCGCTCCGCAGCACCGGGAGCTGCACGAAGGCGCTCCCTCTCGGCGAGAGCACGCGTGCGAACTCCTCGAGGTAGCGCAGCACGACGCGCCGCTCGGGGAGATGCTGGAGCACGAGGTAGCAGACCAGCGCGTCTGCAATCCCGTCAGCGACCGAGTCGAGCCGGTCGCCCTCGACGAGCCGGAAGTCGACGTTGGGCGACGTCACAGCCTCACGAGCACGTTCGAGCATCCCGGCGGAGACATCGACGGCCACGACGCCGTCGAACCGCTCCGCGAGCACGGCGGTCATTCGTCCCGGTCCGCAGCCCACCTCGACGCAAGTGCCTCCGCGCGGGTCGGCGCCGAGCCGGCCGAAAAGGCCCTTCGAGCTCCGCCCGCGCCGTCGCCGGATCGCCGACGTACTCGTCGACGCGGTCGGACGCGGCGGCCGCATCCCACGTCGCCCTCATCTCGCGCCCGGACACCGGCAGAGGGTACGTTGGGAACGCCATTCGAAGGGAAGCCTTGTGCCGCCGGAACGCGCTGAACGGCGCGATGCGGCGTCCTCGGTCGCACCCATATCAACTGATATGAGCGCTCCCTGCGTCCTTGCCTCGCACCGCCCATCGCGCCCCGGCGACGAAGCGTCCCTCCGAAAGGCGTTCTAAGGTTGGCCGATGGTCGAAGCCATCGTGCGGCCGGCCGGGCCCTACATGCTGTCCCTCTCGGCGCGCCACGCGGGCGACGCGACGCGGTCGTTCCGCGACGGGATCTTCACGGCAACGTTGGAGGTGGACGGCAGGCTCGAGCGCGCCTTCGCACGGCAGTTTCCGGACGGGCGCCTGCACGTGGTCGCCGGGAGCCAGGAGGGACTCGCGCGACTCCGCTTCTGCCTCGCTCTCGAGGACGACCACTCGGAGTTTCTTCGACGCTTCCGCGATGATGCACTGCTCGGCCGGTCGACGAGCCATCTCGCCGGACTGCGCCCCATGCGGGTCGCCACCGTCGCCCACGCGCTGCTGCGCGCGTTCTGCGGCCAGCTGATCACCTCGCGAGAGGCGCGGCAGATCGAACGCCGGATCGTCCGGGCGGCCACCCCGGCGCTCGATCGCTTCCACGCGCCGCCGTCGGGCGAAGCGCTCGGAGCGCTGTCACCCGCCGAGCTGCGCCGGCTCGGCCTCCACGCGCGGCGCGGCGCGGCGCTCGTTCGCCTCTGCCGGTCGTTCGACCTCGAGCGACTACGCGCCCTGCCGTCCTCCGACGTGGCCGCGCGCCTGCTGCGCGAGCGCGCTCTCGGGCCCTGGTCCCTCGGCGTTGTCTCTCTGGAGGGGCTCGGCCGCTGGGATCGCGGTCTCGTCGGCGACTTAGGGCTCGTGAAGCTCCTCGGCGCCCTCAGCCGGCGGCGAGTAGAAGGTTGGGAGACGGAGGAGCTGCTGGCCCCGTACGGCGAGTGGGCTGGGCTCGCATCCGTGTACCTGCTGACAGGCTGGGCCCGCGGCCTCGTGCCGGTGCCCGCTGCTCGCGCCGCCTAAGGAGAGTCTGACGAAACAGTGACTGTGCCGCCGGAATCACGCTCCGGCGACGAGCACCGTCCCGCCAAACCCCCCTAAACTCGGAGCGTGGCAAGGCGAATCGCGATCCTCGGCTGCGGGAAGATCGGCGAGGCACTCGTCGCAGGCCTCCTCTCGTCAGGCTGGCGGAAGAAGAGCGAGATCGTCGTCTCGACGCGCCGCCAAGAGCATGCCGACGAGCTGCACGAACGGCACGGTGTCAAGGCGACGCTCGCGAACGCCGAGGCTGTGAAAGGTGCCGGACTCATCGTCGTCGCTGTCAAACCGCAGGACATCGAGACGCTGTTGTCCGACATCGGCTCGGCGCTGACGCCCAAACAGACCGTGCTCTCCGTCGCGGCCGCGATTCCCACTTCGACGATCGAGGCACAACTCGCAGACGGCGTGCCCGTCGTCCGAGCGATGCCGAACACGCCGGCCACCGTGCACGAGGGGATGGCCGGAATCTGCGCCGGCAGTCACGCGGACGACGAACACCTGGCGCTCGCCGAGGAATGCCTTTCCCATCTCGGCGCGGTCGTCCGCCTGCCGGAGCGGTACATGGACGCCGTCACCGCCGTGTCGGGGTCGGGGCCGGCGTACTTCGCCCTGCTGGCGGAGGCGATGATCGAGGCGGGCATCCTCCTCGGTCTCTCACGCGAGATCTCGACGCAACTGGTGGTGCAGACGATGCTCGGGACGGGCGTCCTGCTGCGCGACAGAAAGATGCACCCCGTCGAGCTGCGGGAGGCGGTCACGTCGCCGGGAGGCACCACGATTCGCGCGATTCACGAGCTCGAGCAGGCCGGCGTCCGGGCCGCGTTCCTCAACGCCATCCAGGCGGCGATGGAGCGCTCACGCGAGCTCGCCGAGGGACGGGACTAGGGCAGGAGCGCAGAGTCCAGGGCGACGGCCAGCTCTCGTTGCGCCGCGAGGGCCTGGAGCACGATCACCGTGTCGGCGACGCGGATGTCCTCGAGGTACTCCTCGCGCGTCTCGAACGAGCGCAGGACGGAACGGACGGCGGCTTCGTAGGCGTCGGCATCGCGTAGGGCGAGAGCCGCCAGCGCGTCCGCGACGTCTGCCGGGAAGTCGTCCCGGCCCTGAATCGACGCCGCTTGCACCAGCGCCTCGTCGTCCTGACCGAGCACGAGCAGCGCCAGGGACGCCGCGTAGCGGCCGATCGGCGACTCCGCGTGTCGCGAGTCGACGTCGAGCGCCCATTCGGCATCGGCACGCGCGCCGTCCCAGTCACCGGCCAGCAGCCGCGCCTTGACCGCGCCGATCGGTCGTCCCCAGCTGCCGCGCGGCGCCTCGGGGAAGCTCTCGCGGTAGCGCTCGGCGGCGCGCGCGAACCACGTCTCGGCCTCTTCGCGGCGGCCGTCCATCAGCAGCGCCAGCCCCGCCCCACCCGCGGCATTGCCCATGCGGGTCAGCTGCCGCTGGCGGTCGTCGGCATCGGTGAGGGAAGGCAGCCTCGCAGCGCCGTCCTCGTAACGTGCCACCTCGCGCTCCACGTGCGTATT
This sequence comes from uncultured Actinomycetes bacterium, assembly GCA_963704335.1. GTDB lineage: Bacteria > Actinomycetota > Thermoleophilia > Gaiellales > Gaiellaceae > PALSA-612. The sequence goes on along the minus strand of OY969889.1, from coordinate 1,305,931 downwards.
CCAGCCGGGCATGGCTATTGGGGCGGCGGGCCGAAGTCCTGCTGCTTGATGAGATCCCAGTCGCCCGCTCCGTCGGCCGCCTGAGGGTCGACGCGGAGGAACGACACAACCTGCTGCGTCGAGTCGCCGTTCGCGTCGAAGCCCACCGAACCGATGATGGTTTCGTAGCGGTGGGCAGGATCGACGGCATATGCGCGGAGAGCCTCCCTCAGCCCGTCCGCATCCGGGCCGTCTGCGGCGACGGCCTCCAGCGAGGCGAGGATCACCTGTGCGCACGCATAGGCGGCGGCTGCGTAGTCGGTCGGTTCCTCGCCGAAGGCCGATCGATAGGCATCGACGAAGTCCGCTCTCGGCGGTGCGAACGAGGCAAGCGCGACATGGGTTCCGGCTGCAGCCTTGCCCGCCCGTTGCAGGTACGAGCCTGCATCTGCGCCCGAGCCGGTGAGAAGCCCGTCCCAGCTGACGAAGGGGGTGGATTCGTGCCCCACCTCGCGCATGGCCCGGCGAACCTCCGCAGCGGGGTCACCGTCGCCAGCGAACACGACGACGTCGGGAGCGGACGCGCCGTCCAACGGTCCGAGGGCGGCGGCCGGGCTCGTGCCGGGCTTCAGCTTCGCTTGAGCGACCTGTCCACCAAGTGCGGTGAAGGCTCTTACGAAATTGGTGGCGTCTTCCTGCCAATCCGGATCGGCGATGAGCAGAGCCGATTCGGCGTCGAGATCGTGTGTGGCGAACGCTGCGAGTGCCCGCGTTTGGACGTCGTCGGCCGGGGAGAGCCGGACGTAGTTGATGCGATCCGGGTATGCCGTCCGAAACTCGAGGGCGCCGCGCTCGGGCTTCGTCAAGCCACCATACGAGGTGGACGGGCTGCATTCGAGCAGCCCGGCGCGGTTCGTGATCGGGATAGTTTCTGCTGCCTCGGGAGACGTGAACGGGCCGACGGCTGCAATCGTCCGTGGATCGCCTGACATCTTGCGTGCGGCGGCCGCGCCCCGAGCTGGATCCGCACCGGTGTCGTATGCCTTCAAGGCCAGCTCGACGCCGGCGAGGCGGCCGGCGTCGTTCGCCTGGTCGACGGCGAGCTGCACAGCGTTGCGGACAGCCGTACCGTCGGCTGCAGCATCGCCACTCAGCGGCATGTGCACGCCGACCGTCCAGTCGCCAGCCGGAAGCCCGGTTGACGGCTGCGACACGAACCAGCCGATGGCTCCAGCAGCGACCAGCAACAACGCCGCGCCGCCGGCCAGCGCGACGCGCGCCCGACGCGACAGCCGCCGACGACGCCCTGACGACGGCCACGCGGTCGCCCCGGCGGCCGCTTCCGACACCGCGAAGAGCTCGATCGGCTCGGCGATGCCCTTTAGCTGACGCCGGCCTCGCGACTTGAACTGGACCGGGAGGACGGTCGCCGTGAGAGCCCGGACGGTCTCGCTCACCAGGACCTCGCCCGGGCCTGCCTGAGCGCAGATTCGCGCCGCGATGTTGACGGGTGACCCGACGTACCCACCGTCGGCCTCGACCGTCTCGCCCGCATGGATGCCGACACCGACGCGGATCTCCTCATCCGCTCCCTGGGCGCCGGCGACGATCGCGAGGCCGCAGCGGACGGCGCTGCTAACGGAGTCGAAGACGACGTAGAAGCTGTCGCCCTCGGTCTTGATCTCCGCGCCACCGAACTGCCCGATCGCTTCCCGGGCAAGCGCGCGGTACTGCGTCAGGAGCGCCGCCGCCGCGGCCGCACCGCGCTGCTCCACGAAGTCGGTGTAGCCCCTGAGGTCCGCGAAGAGGAAGCCACGTGTAATCGTGCTCCCCTGGCCGACAGACATGACGCGGGATCGTAGACCAGGATGCGGAACGGTACGCTTTCGAGCGTGGTGCACACCGTTCTCGGAACGAACATCGAGCCGCCGTTTCCCGACGGCTACGAGCGCGCGGTGTTCGGCATGGGCTGCTTCTGGGGGGCCGAGCGAATGTTCTGGCAGGCGACCGGCGTGTGGACGACCGCTGCCGGCTACGCAGGCGGCACGTCGCGGACCCGACCTACAGAGAGGTCTGCGGGGACGCACCGGCCACGTCGAGGTAGTGCTCGCCGTCTTCGACCCCGCGAAGACGAGCTACGAGGAGCTGCTGCGCATCTTCTGGGAGGGCCACGACCCGACGCAGGGCAACCGGCAGGGCAACGACGTGGGCACGCAGTACCGCTCGCTGATCCACGTCCACTCTCCGGAGCAGCGGGCCGCGTCTGAAACCTCGCGTGAGATGTTCCAGCGCGAGCTCTCGGCCAACGGGTACGGCCAGATCACGACCGAGATCGCCGACGCGACGCCGTTCTACTACGCCGAGGACTACCACCAGCAGTACCTCGCGAAGAACCCGGGCGGCTACTGCGGGCTCGGCGGCACGGGCGTCGCCTGCCCGGTCGGTCTGGTCACGAGCAACTAGGCTCCCGCCCGAGTGGGACGGGAGCTGCAGGAGGTCTTCTTCGTCGACGGCGTGCGCACGGCGTTCGGTCGCGCGGGCGAGAAAGGCGTCTTCTGGAAGACGCGCGCCGACGACATGGCGGTGAAGGTCGTCCGCGAGCTGCTGCGCCGTAATCCGACGCTGCCACCCGAGCGCATCGACGACGTCGTCATGGCCGCGACCGCCCAGGTAGGCGACCAGGGGCTGACTCTGGGACGTGACGTCGCCCTGCTGGCCGGCCTGCCGGAGACGGTGCCCGGCTTTGCCGTCGACCGCATGTGCGCCGGCGCGTTGACCGCGATCACCGCCGGGGCCGGGGAGATTGCGATGGGCGCCGCGGACGTCGTCCTCGTGGGGGGCGTCGAGCACATGGGCCACCACGTGATGGGCGCGGAAGTCGACTTCAACCCGCGCTTCCTCTCCGAGCGAATCGTCGACGAGAGCGCTGCCGTCATGGGCCAGACGGCCGAGAACCTCCACGACCGCTTTCCCGAGCTGACGCGCGAGGTGGCCGACGCCTACGCGCTGCGCTCACAGCAGCGGGCGACTGCTGCCTGGGCCGACGGCGTCATGGCCGAGACGGTCGTGCCCATGTCGGTCTTCACGGATACCGGCTGGGCGATGGCCGACCGGGACGAATTCCTGCGTCCCGACACGACGGCCGAGGGGCTGGCGGCGCTGTCCACGCCGTTCCGCGCCGCCGGCCGCGTGACCGCGGGCAACTCCGCCGGGCTGACGGACGGCGCGACGGCGGCGATTCTCGCGTCGGAGTCGGCAGTCAGCGAGCTCGGCCTCGAGCCCCGTCTGCGGCTCGTGTCGTTCGCCTATGCCGGGGTCGAGCCAGAGCTGATGGGCCTCGGTCCTGTCCCCGCCACGAAGAAGGCACTCGTGCAGGCGGGCGTGTCGCTCGACGACGTGGACCTCTTCGAGGTCAACGAGCCCTTCGCGGTGCAGGTGCTCACCTGGTGTCGCGAGCTCGGCATCGACCCCGAGGACGAGCGCCTGAACCCCTACGGCGGGGCCATCGCGTGTGGTCATCCGCTCGCCGCGACGGGCGTTCGACTCGTGGCCCAGCTCGCGTACGCCATGCGCGAGCGTCCCCAGGCCCGCTACGGCCTCACCGCGCTCTGCATCGGCCTCGGCATGGGCGCCGCGGTCCTCTGGGAGCGGGCCTGACCCCGGTGTCAGACACCGCTTCGGGTGCCGTCGTTAGTCGCCGCGCCACCCCGCGACACGTCGAACCGCGCGATCCCCGCCCTCATGCCGTTTCGCCTGTGGGGAAATTGGCACACAGATTGCTCAATCGACACTTGACAAAAAACGGTGTCTGACACCGTTTTTTACCTGCGGGAGGTGGAGACAAAGGCGGGACGGCTCGCGCTCGTCACGATCGACAACGGCGAGGACTGGACAAAGCCGCCCACGCTCGGCCGCTCGGCGTTGGAGTCCGGGCAGGCGCTGCTCGCCGAGCTGGAGGACGGCGACTGGGTGGCAGCCGTCTTCACGGGCAAGCCGTTCTGGTTTTGCGCCGGCGCCGACATCAACGAGTTCCCGCAGGTCACACCGGAAACGGCGGCCGAGGGCAGCCGCGCCGGCCACGAGCTTTTCCTCCGCATCCGCGCCCTGCCGTTTCCGACCGTGGCGGCGATCAACGGCGCGTGCCTCGGCGGCGGCCTCGAGCTTGCGCTGCACTGCTCGGCGCGCACGATCGCCTCGACCGTCCGACACTTCGGCTTCCCGGAAGTCTTCCTCGGGCTCTTCCCCGCGTGGGGCGGCACGCAGCTCGCGCCTCAGTTGATCGGCCCTGAGCAAGCCGTCAAGCTCGTCGTCACGAATCCGCTGCGCCAGAACCGGCTGCTGAAGGCGAAGGACGCGGTGGAGCTCGGCCTCGCCGAACGGCTGCTCGAGCCGGTAGAGCTCGTCGATGAATCGATCGCGTTCGCGCTCGAGCTCGTCGAGACACCGATCGAACGCAGTGAGCCCGACTGGTCGGAGCTCGAGACCATCATGCGCCGCGCGCGAACGGACGTCGACGACGCCGTCCACGGCGCCTCGCCCGCCCCCTACCGTGCGCTCGACCTGATCGAGGGCGCCGCGACGTGGACGATCGAGGAGGGCTACCGCGAGGAAGAGAAGGCGATCGCCGAGCTCCTGCCCGGGCAACGAGGCGCAGGCGGCCATCTACGCCTTCGACCTCGTCGAGCGGCGCGCGAAGCGAAAGCCGGATCTCGAGGCCGAGCCGAGACCCGTGCGGAAGGTCGGCATCGTCGGCGCAGGGCTGATGGCGAGCCAGCTGGCGACACTCTTCCTCCGGCGCCTCGAAGTGCCGGTCGTGCTTCGCGACCTCGACCAGGCGATCGTCGAACGTGCGCTCGAGGCGATCCAGAACGAGCTCGGCGGGCTCGTGGCCCGCGGCAGGATGTCGGAGGACAAGGCCCGCTTCCTCGGCTCGATCGCGACCGGCGGCACGACGTACGACGGCTTCGCGGACTGCGACCTCGTTCTGGAGGCCGTCGTCGAGGAGATGGAGGTGAAGCAGCGCGTCTTCGCCGAGCTGCGGGAAGTCGTTGCGCCGGACTGCGTGCTCGCCACGAACACTTCCTCGCTGTCCGTGGCCGAGATGGGCGCCGACGTGGGCATGCACTTCTTCAACCCGGTCGCGCTGATGCCGCTCGTCGAGATCGTCCGCACGCCGGTCACCGACGACGCGGCCGTCGCCACCGCCTACGAGACCTCACGCAAGCTCGGCAAGACGCCGGTGCTCGTTCAGGACGCGCCCGCCTTCGTCGTCAACCGGCTCCTGACGCGGATGACCGGCGTAGTCGTCGGCGCGCTCGAGCACGGCAACACCGTCGAGGAGGCCGACGCGGCGATCATGCGGCTCGGCCTGCCCATGGCGCCGTCCGTGCTCCTGCAGATGGTCGGTCCCCGCGTCGCGAACCACGTGCTGCACACGCTGCACGCGGCGTACCCGGACCGCTTCCCGCGCTCGCCAACGCTCGACAACTACGCCGATGGCTCCGACGAGATCGTCGTGGCCGAGCACAACGCCAGCACCGTGGAGGAGATCACCGAGGCGGCGCTCGAGGCACTGGCCGACGAATGCCGTCACCTGCTCGAGGACGGTGTCGTGGCTTCCGCCGCCGACATCGACACCTGCATGCTGCTCGGCGCGGGCTTCCCGTTCTTCCTCGGTGGCATCACGAAGCACCTCGACCAGACGGGCGTCTCCGAGCGGGTCCTGGGCTCGCCGCTGGCGACGCTGGGCGAGCGTGTACACGCCTGAGCAGCGCGACGCCGTTCGCGACGCCCTGCTCGAGCGGGCTCGCGGGGACGATCGCGTCACCGGCGCCGCACTGACGGGCTCCGCGGCGCTGGGCAACGAGGATCGCTGGTCGGACGTCGACGTCTTCCTCGGCATCGCCGAGAGCGCCGACCTCGACGAGGTGGTCGCCGACTGGACGACCGCCCTCTACGAGAAAGGCCAAGCCGTCCACCACTGGGACGTCCGGGCCGGCGCGGCTCTCTACCGGGTCTTCCTGCTGGACAGCGGGCTCCAGGTCGACATCGCATTCACTCCCGAGCTGGACTTCGGCGCCAGATCTCCGAGCTTCGAGCTCGCCTTCGGGGAGCCCGTCGAGGTACCGCCTACCGAGCCGCCTGCCATCGCCGACGTGGCCGGCCTCGGCTGGCTCGGCGTCCTCCACGCCAACAAGGCCATCGAGCGCGGTAGGCCATGGGAGGCCGCGTACTGGGTCGCCAGCGTGCGCGACCAGACGTTCGCGCTCGCCTGTCTCCGCCTCGGCGAGAGCCCGTACTACTCGCGTGGGGTCGACCGGCTCCCGCCAGACGTCACGACGCCGCTCGAGGAGAGCTTCGTGCGCGGGCTCGAGCCGCACGAGCTCCGTCGCGCCCTCCGCGCGGCGCGGCGCCACCTGATCGAGGAAATCGCCCGCACGGACGCCGAGCTGGCCGACCGACTACGAGCGGCGCTCGCCGGAGGCTAGGCTGCCGCCGATGGCCCGCGACGACTGGCGCATCCGCATCGAGCTCGACGAGCAGCAGGCCCGCGGCTTCCTGGAGCGGGTGGGCATCGACATCAGCTCGCGCGCGAAAGAGCTGGCGAAGGAGCTCGCGCTCGACCGCCTGGCCGTATCTCACGACGCCGACACGGTCTTCGTCTACGCAGCCTCGGCAGCCGACGCCGAGCAGGCACGCTCGATTGTCGAAGCGGAGCTCGAAGAATCTGGCATCACGCCGACAGAGGTCGTGCTCGAGCACTGGCTGGACGAGGACGACCGCTGGGACTCGGAGCCCGACCAGCCGGACGTCGAGGAGGAGCTGATCGCCCGCGGCTTCGCCCCCTGGGAGGTGCGTGTCGAGTGCGCCTCGCACGACGAGGCCGATCGGCTCGCAGACCAGCTGGAGGCGGACGGCTACGACGTAGTGCGGCGGTGGACGTACGTCATCGTGGGCACGCGCACCCGCGACGAGGCGGAGATCCTCGCCAAGCGCGTCCACGGCGAGGTCGAGGCAGGCGGCGAGCTCGTCTGGGAGGTCATGCCCCAGAACCCGTTTGCAGTCTTCGGCGGCCTGGGCGGCTAGGAAGTGCCCGGCTTGCCGTCGGACACGTAGCGCAGCCCGGGGCTAGCCTTCAACCGCGCGAGCCAGTCGGAAGAGCCATTCGGAAGGTCGCGAGGATCTGTGCGAATGCGCGGGATCTCCAACGGCTCGAAGTCGCCGGCCGCCGGTGAAGGAGACGGCTCGGCGCCGGCCAGGAACGCCCCGGCAAAGCGATAGCTCTCGCCGTCCCACGACCCCTGCAGGGCGAGCTTGCGCCGGATGGGCAGCAGCCCGTACGGCAGTGCGATCGTGTCCACCTCGGCGCCCGGCACGAGCTCGCGAATCAGCCGGTTGCCCAGCACGATCTCGCGCTGTACCCCTTCGTCGGTCAGCTCGTCGAGACGAGCGTGGTCGAACGTGTGATTTCCGAGCTCGAAGCCGAGCGCCAACAGCCGGCGTGCCAGCTCAGCCGCGCGAGGACTGTCTCCGAACGGTTCGCGGTTGACGTAGAAGGTCCCTGCCGGGCGGAAGTCGGGATGGTCTCTCGCAAACTCGAGCATGATGCCGACCGCCGAGTCGGGATCGATGCGCCCGTCCTCGAGCAGCGCCGCCTGGCTCTTCGTGGAGTCGTCGAAGGTCAGGACGACGGGGCTGGCGCCACGCGGGAGGTCGATCTTCCCGGCCACGAGCGACGACGCCGTTACCGGCCGGTAGTGGTCCCGGTAGAGGCGCGTCAGCTCGGCACGGAACTGGTCGGCGGTGAGGTCGTAGTCACCGCCGCCGTCGGGCGCCAGCCGGTGGTACATGAGGACGGGGACCGAGCCGAGCTCGTTCGGCTCGAGGCCGCTGCGCACAGGATCGTCCGGCGAGCGTGACCGTGGGAGCCGCACCAGCTGCCGGGAGGCAGGGGACGACGCGGTGAGCGCGCCGACGGTCGGCAGCGCCGCGTTCCTGGTCAGCGCGCCGCTGGCGTACGTGACCGTCGGATCCCAGAGCAGGTACTCGTCGAGGCCCGCTGCGAGGGTGGCGTCTATCTGCGCCCGCACTTCGCGCTCGCCGTACTCCACGCCAAGCGAAAAATCCTGGAGCCACGGCACAACGCGTGCTCCCGACCCGCGCACCGCTCGCTCGAAATCGAGCAGCGACCGGCGCACGATTGCGTAGGGCCGCCGCTCAGGGTCGCCGACCCCGTACTCGTTCGGGCCCCAATGGGACGGGTAGAGCATCGGTGCTACGTAGTCGACCTCGCGGGCGATTGCGGGCACGTCTTGCGCGATCTCGTCGGGCCGCGTGGCCGCGATGCCGAACACCGATGCGCCGAGGAAGGTCCCGTGCGGAGCGAGGTCGCGACGCGCCCGCGCCAGAAAGCCGACGATTGCGTCCGCGGCGTCGCCTCGTAGCCCCGGCACGACCATCGATCCGAGCGGCCCGTCCGGCCTGCGCACGTAGTCGTAGAGGATGTCGTCGACGCCGAGCTTGGCCGCGGCGACGGCGAGATCGACGTTGTAGGCCTGCACGTCCGGGTGGACGTAGTTCGTGAAGCCGCCGTAGCCACCCGAGTAGGCGTCACCGGATGGCGTCTGCACGACGAGCTCCCGGCGCCCGCGGGACCATGCCCACTGGGCGAGAACGGGGTCGCGGAAGGCCACGAGGCGGCCGATCACCCGCGCGCCGCGAGCGTGCAGGAGCTTCACTGCCTCGGCCAGGTCGTACGTGTCCCGCTCGGCGCCGATCTTTCCGGCGACGGGCACGCCGGAGCGCCAGCCGACGATGCCGAGCTCATCCTTGATGTCGAGCTCGACGGCGTTGATCCGGCGTTGCGAGAGCAGGCTCAGCACGCCTGCTCGCAGCCCGGGATGCGCCCAGGCGTCGGCGCTCACGTGCACGGCCCGTACAGGGTTCCGCGGCAGGCGAGGAGCCGTGCCGACCCTGAGCCTGCTGTCCGTGGCGTTGCCGGCGGCATCGCGGGCGATGAGCACGACCGTGCGCTGCGGCGGGCGCGAGAAAGGAACAGAGAAGCGGCCGCTCTCGTCCAGCGATGCCAGTGTGCCGTTCACCCGCAGCCGCGAGCCGACCTCCACGGCGCCGCGCAACGTGTACCGCCCGCCGCGCGTCGCGCCGAGCGAGTCCTTCGTGACGCTGATCACGGGCGCGCGCGTGTCGACCGCGAACGCCCACGAGGCAGTGGAGTCGTCGAACAAGCCGCCGGGCCTCGACACCTCGATCGTGTGCTCGCCGTTGCTCAGGCTTCGCGGTCTGAACACCAGCCTGCCGTCACGCGCGGTCACGCGTCCCGTCACCGGCCGGCCGTCGAGCACCCACTTCGTCGAGGCGAGATCCCTCTCGTCTCCCTCGACGGAGAACGCGAGGGTCGACAAACCGTTCGCCCCAACGGTCGCCGACGCGGGTCCTGCCGGGTCGAGCCCGCCGGATCCGCCGCGGAGAGCGAGCGCCGCCACCAGGCCCACACAGGCAGCCCCACCGGCGACGAGGATCAACGCGCGGCGTCTTCTCGCTTCGTGCACCTCGCGCGCGTGACGGCGTTGCGCTGCGATGTCGTCGCAGAGCATGAGCACGGCCCTCGCCGCAGCGCGCACTTGCTCGGGAGCCCCGTTGACGACGACGGACTCGGCTCGACTGCGGAGCGATGCCAATTCTGCCCCGTCGGCGACAGGCCTGCCGGCACGAGCTCGCTCAGCCTCCTCGCGCAATGACGCAATTGCACGGGCAAGAACTTCGAGCTCGCCTTCGGCGCCTTTCGCCACGAGCCGTTCGGCCCACCGCTGAAGCTCGGCGAGCTGATCTTCGGTCAGCTGCGCAGGCGCCTCGCCCATGGACACAAGGTAGACCTTCGTCCGCTTTGGGTATCCTCCTGGGTGAGCTCGCTGACTCGTTGCGGGCGATCTTCTAGAAGGCGCAGCACAGACGGTGTGCTGCACTCATGCCGGAAATCTCAGAACAGCGGACGACAGCTACAGAGGCGCTTGGCCTGCATGCGGATGCCGAGCGCGCCGGACGCTGGGCCGGTGAGCCACTGTTGCGCGCCGACGAAGAGCCGTCCGAGGTCCTCGCCTCTGGCACGGCGCGGCGCCAGGCCCTGGACGAGGCGATCACCGAGATCGACACGGGCCACAACGAGCCTTCCTACGAATGGCGAGTTCGCTTCGCGCTCATGCTCGGGCTGGAGCGCGTGCTCACGGGCAAGCCGCCGCTGCTGGAGTCCGGAACCGAGTTGCGCCGCCACCAGGTGGACGCGCTGGCCGGCATGCTCACGGCGCTCATCACCGCCAACCAGCGCGAGCTCGAGGAGGCGAACGGCTTCGAGGCGCTACCGGATGGCGAAGACGAAGAGAACGGCGACCTCTCGGCATACGCCGAGGAGAACGGGCAGGTCGAGGTCGCAGACGAAGAGCTGGAGCCCGTCGGTGAGGACCCTGGCGCGGTGCGCCGCTACCGCTTCCGTCACCCGACGGCCTCCGGTAAGACGATCGCGGCAGCAGGCTTCGTCGAGGCGGCTCGTACTGCCGGCGTCCTCATCCTCACGCACCGCAGGCTGCTCGTCAGCCAGTTCATCCGCGAGCTGACGGCGGAGGGCTACGGCGACAGGCTCACGCCCGAGGTCCTCTCCGGTAGCGCGCCGCCGATCTCGAACCCGATCACGATTCAGACCTACGCGTGGTTCGCCCGCCATGTCGGTGATCTCAACCGCGAGGCGTACCACCTGGTGATCGCGGACGAGGCGCACACCGCCCTCGGCGAGAAGACGTCCGCGGCAATTCGCAGCTTCCCCGACCCGATCTACATCGGCATGACGGCGACCGAACAGCTGATCGCCAAGCAGGTGGCCGACGTCTTCCCTGCCTCGGTGGACGACCTACCGCTCCAGGACGCTGCCCGCCGCGGCCTGATCGCGCCGCTTCGCTGTCTGCGCGTGCCGCCGGTGGCGGCGATCAACTCCGTGCCGATCGTCGGCGGCGACTTCGACGAAGGCGCGCTGGCGAAAGTCCTCGACCACGTGGCGCTGAACCAGGCGGCCGCGAGCCTCTACCGCGACCGCTTCGAAGACACGCCCGGGATCGTCTACGCGGCAGGCGTCGACCACGCGTACAACCTCGCCCAGGAGTTCCGTGCGACGGGCCTCAAGGCCGAAGCCGTGTCGGGACGAACGCCGCCCGTGCGCCTGGCGGAGACGCTGGCCGCTTACGAGCGGGGCGAGATCAACGTCCTCATCAACGCAATGCTGCTCGCGGAGGGCTGGAACTCGCCGCGCGCGACCGTCGTCATGCACCTGGCGCCGACGGCCAGCCGTCGCGTGTATCAGCAGCGCATCGGCCGCATCATGCGGATGCATCCGCGCAAGGAGGCCGGCGTCGTCGTCGACTTCGTGAACAAGGGCTCGACCCACTCCGATCGCGTGATCACCCTGCACTCGCTACTCGACGCGGACTTCTACCGCGAGGGCGCCCGGGTGACTCCTGCGCCGCGCCGCCGCTACCAGCGGCGCGCCCGCCGCAGGCTGACGCCGGCGCCGTGGCTCGTCCCCGTCACTCCCGACGTGCGACGGCGCCTCGCCGTCATCGCACGCGAGTGGCAGCGGATAGACCCGAAGTACCTCGACGACGAGGAGCAGCGCTACTGGGCGACGTTCGCCGGGCGCGCCGTGCGTTTCGAAGAGCGCGCCGACATCGTCAAGAGCTTCACGGACGGGCGGGCAGGCAAGGAGGCTCTCGACCAGTTCCTCTTCACCTGCGCGGCCGAGAACCCCAACCGGCGGCTGCGGATGATGGCGCTCGCCGACCGGCTTTCCACCACGGTCGACCGCGCGAGCTTCGACGACCTCGTCACGCTCGTCACCCAGGCGCCGCCCTGGGAGAAGGACCGTTTGCCCGGCGGCCGCATGTTGCTGCATGCGATCGCGCAGGAGAAGCCCGACGCGCCGGAACAGATCCTGGCCCGGTGGACGTGGCGACTAGCGCGGGCGACGCGCAAGGCGCAGGATCGCGCGGCAAGCGCCGAATTCGCCGAGGCCAAGCGCCTGCTCGGCGCACTCGCCAACTCACGGGGCCACCGCCACGAAGAGAACGCGGCGAAGCTCGTCGCAGCGGCACGCGAGCAGCCGCTGACCGTGGCCGCGGCATTGCTGGCGTCGGCCGAGGGATACACGCCGCGTGCGACCAAGCTGCTCGACGCCGCCCGTGAAGAGCTGGGCACGGTTCACGACGTCGCCGGAGCCCTCGCCGAGAATCTTCCCGAGCCGAAGCCTCCACGGCGATCGCGCAGGCGCAGGCGCCGCAAGAAGCGTGGCACTGGAGTGACGCCTACGCCCAACGGCTCGGAGGCGGCACCGGCTGCCGAGGCCGAGGCCGAAGCGGTCCAGCCGGCAGAAGCAGCGACCTCCCCGGCGGAAACCTCCTAGAGCGCCTGCTCCCCGCTGGCGAGCGCGAGCAGGCTGGCGTGCTCCTCCCGGCAGGCCGGGCAGCCGTCGAGGTGCGCACGTAGACCGGGGATCGCCGCGTCTGCGTCTTCACCGGCAAGCTCGAGCTCGACGTACCGGTCGAGCTCGTCGAAGCACGTGTCGCATCCGACCTCCGGCCCGGCGGGGCCGAGCAGACGGCCAAGTGCCTGGTTGGGATCTCGTTGCTCCATCAGGACGTCTCCTGGAGGAGGTGCTCCGGGGAAAGTCCACACTCGTGCAAGTGCTTGCGCAGCTTGTGGCGCGCGTCGTGCAAAGTCTTGTACAGCGCCCCACGCGTCGTGCCGAGCCGTTCAGCAAGCACGTCGATCGGCACGCCGTTCAGAGCAAGGGCGACGAGAACTTGGCGCTGGTGCCGGGTCAGCACCTCGGCGATCGCCCGCTGAACCGTGTCTAGCAGCTCGCGCTGCTCCGCCTCGGCATCCGGTCCGAGATCGGTGCTCGAGATCGCATCCCAGCTCTCGGGGTCGAGCGGCAGCTCCCGCCCCTGCCAGGCACGCTTCCGAAGCTTGACCGCCGCCTCGAGCAGGGCGAACTTGTAGGCCCAGGTCGTGAAGCGACTGGCGCCCCGAAAGTCGTCGAGACGCCGGAGCACGCTCATGAGGGCGTCGTCTGCAGCTTCGAGGGCGATGTCGTCGAGCTCGTCGCCGCGCACGTGAGGAAGCGCCTGCCGCCGGCGGGACACCTCGAAGCGAGCCGCGCGGAGCAGCAGCTCATGCAGCCGCGCATCCGCCTCGTCCTTGGTCGCCCCGGAAGAACGCAGATCGCGTAGCCAGTCCCGCGACTCACCGTCGAAGGGCAACACCCGTGCGGGCGGCGCAACCGCTTGCGTGCGTTCGTTCATCGGCTCGACGGCAGGAAGGTTAACTGTGGTCACGCGGCAGCCCTCTCCGCCGGCGGTGACACTGCCACGCGTTCTTACTCGCGGAAGCGGGCCGGGAACTGCTTGACCAGTCCGCTCGAGAGCATGTCCGCCATGTGCAGGATCTGCTCGTGGATTCGATCGGAGGCGCGAACGTCGGCGGCCCACTTGCGCTGAAGGCGGGCGACGACTTCGTCCGTCGTCAGACCCAGGTGGGCGTACATCATCGCCTTCATCGCGCCGGGCTTCCAGAAACGCGGATTCGCCTTGGAGAGGAAGGCGGAGATCTTGTCCGCGTTCACCCTCCAGCGCGCCTGCTCGGCGGCGACTGCCTTCTGGTCGCCTGCCTTGGCGGCTGCGATCAGGTCGGCCGCGATGAGGATGTGCTCGCGCAAGAGAGTCGTCAGCTGCTTCCCGGCAGCGACGCCGTAGAAGGGCTTGACGGCATTGCCGATGTCCGTCTGGTTCTTCAGCAAGCGGCCGACGGTCGCCTGGGTGTCCGGGGAGTCCGTCGTCAGGCTGATGATCGCGAGCCGCGTCCACGTGACGTGGTCCTCCCAGAGCCTTCGCATCTCCTGGCGGAGGGCGAGCTCCTTGTCCGACACCGTCGCCGCGTGGGCTTCATCGCCGTGGGCTGTGGCGTCGTGCCCGCCGGCGACGGCGAGGGCGACGAAGGCGCTGAAGAGGACGATCACCATCGTCAGCGCGAGAGCGATCGGACGGAAGGTCCGCGTAGAGGGCATGCACTCCTCCTTGTCGTTCGATGCTGTCGAAGGAGTTGGTGTCGCGGAAGCCACCGGCCTTACCTCGTAACCTCGGCGCAAGCTCTCCCGGATACGCTCGCAGCGCATGCTCGTCCTCCTGGGCATCGGGTTCGTAGCGGGCCTGATCACGGCTCTGTCGCCATGCGTCCTGCCCGTGCTCCCGGTGCTGCTCGCCGGCTCGGCCGCAGGCGGTCCTCGCCGCCCCTACGCGATCGTGGCCGGCCTGGTCGTCAGCTTCACGCTGTCCGTGCTCTTCGCGGCGTGGCTCCTCGACCTGCTCGGGCTGCCGCTCGACGTGCTGAGGAACGTCGCGCTCGCGCTGCTCTTCCTCGTCGCGGCCACGCTGATCTTCCCGAGCGTCGGCCTGCTCGTCGAACGGCCACTCGCGCGGTTCACGAGGCGGAGCGGCCGCGACGTCGGCGGAGGCTTCGTGCTCGGAGCCAGCCTCGGGCTCGTGATGGTGCCGTGCGCCGGTCCGGTGCTCGCCGCCGTGGCCGTCGTCGCGGCGAGCCGCGAGGTCGGCATCGACACTCTGCTGCTCACGGTGGCGTACTCGCTCGGCCACGCGGTGCCGCTCCTCGCCTTCGCGATCGGCGGCCAGCGCGCAGGCCGCCTCACCGCGGTCCGTGCCCACGCACTGGCGCTGCGGCGCGGGCTGGGAATCGTGATCGCCGCGACAGCGCTTGCGATCACGCTGAACGTCGACCGCCACTTCACAACGGCCGTTCCCGGCTACACGCGAGCAGTGCAGGAGCACGTCGAGTCGAGCACACGAGCAAGGAGCGCACTCGCCGGGCTTCGTGAAGCAGGCAGCGGGCCGGGCACGCGGGCGACGGCGGCGCTGGACGATTACGGGCCGGCGCCGGACTTCCAGAACGTGTCCCTGTGGCTCAACACGCCGGGCGGTCGCCCGCTGACCCTGGCGGGTCTTCGCGGAAAGGTCGTGCTCGTGAACTTCTGGACATACACGTGCGTCAACTGCCTGCGCGAGCTGCCGCACGTGAAGGCGTGGTACGACGCGTACCGGCGCGATGGCCTGGTCGTCGTCGGCGTTCACGCGCCCGAGTTCGCCTTCGAGCACGAGCCTGGCAACGTGCGCCGGGCCGTGCAAGACCTCGGCATCGAGCATCCGGTGCCGCTCGACAACGACTTCGGGACCTGGAACGCGTACGCGAACCAGTACTGGCCTGCCAACTATCTGGTCGACCGCGCCGGCCACGTGCGGTACGTCCACTTCGGGGAGGGCGAGTACGAGCGCACGGAGCGCGCCATTCGCACGCTGCTGGCCGTCACCCGCGCACCACGCGCTGCCGTACGTCCGGACAGCACGCCCGAGGGGCCGCAGACGCCGGAGACCTATTTGGGTTGGGAACGCCTGTCCCCCGCGTACTCCGGATCGCCCATCCAGGAACAGCGGCTGGCGGCTTACACGTTCCCGGAGGCGCTGCCGACGGATGGGTTTGCCTACGCCGGTCGCTGGCGAATCGAAGGCGAGCGCAGCATCGCCGGCCGCAATGCTCGACTGCGGATTCGCGCGTTCACGCGGCTGGTCCATCTCGTGCTCAGCGGCGCCGGGACGGTAGAAGTGCGTGTGGACGGCCGCCGCACGCGAACGGTGCGCGTCTCGGCCAACAGGCTCTACACGCTGGCCGACTTCGGGCGACGGGCAGACCGGACGGTTGAGGTCCGCCTCAGCCCGGGCCTCGCCGCCTACGCCTTCACGTTCGGCTCGTAGTCAGCTCCTTGAAGCGAAAGCACGACGTGACGTGGTCGTTGACCATGCCCGCCGACTGCATGAACGCGTAACAGGAGGTCGGC
The DNA here is from genome assembly GCA_963704335.1 of uncultured Actinomycetes bacterium. Lineage (GTDB taxonomy): Bacteria > Actinomycetota > Thermoleophilia > Gaiellales > Gaiellaceae > PALSA-612. The sequence goes on along the minus strand of OY969889.1, from coordinate 1,289,991 downwards.
CCCACGAAGCGAAAGCCGCGGCGCTTGAGGTCCTTGCTCATCGCCTTCGACTCGGCCGTCTCCGCCGGAATGTCGCCCAGCTCACGGAACTTGCCGACGATCGGCTTGCCGCCCACGAAGCTCCAGAGGTACGCGGCGAGGCTGCCCTCGGCCTCCTGGACATCCAGCACGCACCTCGCGTTCGAGACGGCCGACTCGACCTTCAGCCGGTTGCGGACGATGCTCGAGTCCTGGAGCAGCCGCTCGACGTCCTTGGGCTTGAACCGCGCTACGGCCTCCGGCTCGAAGCCGGCAAAGGCCAGCCGGTAGCCCTCCCGCTTGTGGAGGATCGTCGACCACGACAGGCCCGCCTGTGCTCCCTCCAGGACGAGCAGCTCGTACAGGTGCCTGTCGTCGTGGGACGGCACGCCCCACTCCTCGTCGTGGTACGCGATGTAGAGCGGATCGCTCTCGGGCGCCCAGGCGCAGCGCGTCACTGCCCGCGGGCGGCGTCGGGCGGCGAGTCGCCCTGCTCGCGCTCGCGGAGGAAGCGAGTGAGCTCTGCGGCGATGGAGTCCCCGCTCGGGAGATCGCTCTCTTCGATCATGTCTGCGCGCTGCTCGAGCTCGTCGACATACGCGGCAGCATCCTCGTCCGAGGACACGGCCTCCGTCACATGAGACGTGTAGCCCTCGACCATCTCCTCGAGCTCGCTGACGTCGATCGGCACTTCCAGCAGCGACGAAACCCGCTCGCAGAGGGCGAGCGCGGCCCGGGGGCTGGGCGCGAGCGAGACGTAGTGGGGGACGGCCGCCCAGAAGCTCACGGAGGTCATGCCCTGCTCCCTGCAGGCGTCGTGGAGCACGCCGACGATCCCTGTCGGCCCCTCGTAGCGTGATGCCTGGAGACCGAGCCGCTCGACCAGCTCCGGGTCCGAGCCGGCGCCGGTCACGGGGGCGGGGCGAGTGTGCGGCACGTCCGCGAGCAGGGCACCGAGGCTCACCACGAGGTCGATGTCGAGGTCTCGGGCCAGCTCGACCACGAGCTCGGTGAACGTCCGCCAGCGAACGTTCGGCTCCGTGCCGACGAGCATCACGACGTCGCGTCCGCCGGGGCTCGCGTGGAAGAAATCGTTCTCGGGCCAGTCGATCTTCCGCGTCAGTCCGTCGACGAGAGAGACCCGCGGCCGCGTCGCTTGAAAGTCGAAGAAGCCCTCGGGATCGATGTCGGCGAACTTCTCGGCATCCCACGTGGTGACCAGGTGCTGGGCGGCGAGCGAAGCACCCTGGCCGCCGTCGTTCCAGCCTCGAAATGCCGTCACGAGGATCGGCCGCTTCAGCGACGGACGGGACTCGAGACGGAGCTCGTCGGACATCGGTCCAGTCTACGTCCAGCCGAGTCTCACGCCCGAACCTGCCTCAACCATGCCGATCCTGGCGAGCGAGAGACCAGCGTCGTCGAATGACGCCTGTAGCACCGCAGCGCGGTCTTTGGGCAGCGAGATGAGCAGGCCGCCGGACGTCTGCGGATCCCAGGCGAGCGCGACGACGTCGTCCGGCACGTCCTCCGCGACGTCGACATGCACACCGGCGAACTCCCGGTTGCGGCTACCTCCGCCCGTTTGCTCGCCTCTGCGAGCGACGTCCAGCGCACCAGGCAGCTCCGGCAGCACCGCGCCGTCGAGCACGATCCGCACGCCGCTGCGAGCCGCGGTCTCGTGCACATGTCCGAGCAGGCCAAACCCGGTGACGTCTGTAACGGCGCTCGGCTCGAACGGGCGCAGAGCCTCCGCGGCCTCGCGGTTGAGCATCCGCATCCAGCGCACGGCTTCGACGAGCTCCGCGTCACCGGCGAGCTCGCGCTTGTACCCGTGCAGCACCAGGCCCGTACCGAGCGGCTTCGTGAGGAAGACGGCGTCGCCGGGCGCGGCAGTGCTCTTCGCCCAGACGGCGTCCGGATGCGCGGTGCCGACCACGGCAAGCCCGTACTTCGGCTCGTCGTCGCGGATCGTGTGCCCTCCAGCCAGCAGCGCCCCGGCGGCGCGCACGGTCTCGTCTGCCCCCTCCAGGATCTCGCCCAGCACGCTCGTGGGCAGCTCCTCGGGAAAGGCCGCCACCGAGAGCGCGAGCAGAGGCGCTCCGCCCATGGCGAAGACGTCGTTGAGCGCGTTCGCCGCCGCGATGGCGCCGAAGTCGCGTGGGTCGTCAACGACGGGGGGAAAGAAGTCGACCGTGAAGACGAGCGCGCGTTCGTCGTCGAGCTTGTAGACAGCCGCGTCGTCCGCCGGGCTCAGTCCGACCAGCAGGTTCTCAGCCTCTGGTGGGACGAAGCCCGCCAGCAGCTCGTCGAGCCGCCCGGCTGCGTACTTCGCCGCGCAGCCGCCGGCCGTGACGAGCTCTGAGAGCCTCACTTCGCCCGTCGCCATGCAGCCACTCTACGTCTCGGGAAGAATGGGACCGTGGCACGCAGCGCGCTCGTCACCGGTGGCTCACGAGGAATCGGCCTCGCCATCGCGCGCATGCTCGTCGAGGAGGGTTTCGCGGTCACGCTCGCCTCGCGCAGCAGCGAGCGCGTGGAGGACGCGGCTGCAGCTCTCGATGCCTTCGCCATCACCGCCGACGTCTCGCACGAGGAGGACTGCGACCGGCTCGTGGCACAGCACGTGGAGCGCCACGGCGGGCTCGACGTCCTCGTCAACTCCGCAGGCATCGGCATCGGCGGCAACATCGAGACGCTGCCCGTCAAGCACATCGACCTCCAGCTGGGCGTCAACCTGCGCGGGCTCGTGCTGGTCACGAGGGCAGCGATCCCGCACCTGCGCCAGTCGCGCGGCCTGATCGTGAACCTCGCCTCGATCGCGGGAACGATGCCGACGCCGGGGCTCTCGATCTACGGCGCGACGAAGGCGGCAGTGATCTCGTTCACGCACTCGCTGAACGGCGAGCTGGAGGCCGAAGGCGTGCGCGCCTCCGCCCTCTGTCCGGGCTTCGTCGACACGGACATGGCCCAGTGGAGCGGCATCCCGGGCGAGGAGATGATCCAGCCGGAGGACTGCGCCGAGGTGGTGCGGCTGCTGCTCCGCCTGGGCCCGACCGCCCGCATCCCGCAGCTCGTCATCGAGCGGCTCGGCTCGACCTCAGCGTAGGAGCCGCGCGCGAACGGCGGCCTCGAGCTCGCCGGCAGAGACCGAGCCCTCGAAGCGCGCCTTGATCGTCCCGTCGCGGTCGACGAGGAACACCCACGGCTCGGTGGGCAGCTTCCACTCCTTCACCCAGCGGTTCAGCTCGGGCGGCTGGTTGCCCTCGTAGATCTCGACGTGGATGAAACGCACCGGGCTCTTGCCAAGCCGCTTGCGCACGTGGTCGACCACGTCCACGACGGGGCCACAGGCGCGGCTCGTGCAGAACTCCGGCGTCGCAAACGCGAGCACGAACGGCGCCCGATCGTCCAGGGAGTCGGCCACCGAGTAGCGGAGCAGCGCCGCATCGGGAGGCGTCCGCGTGGTGAGCGCCGCGAAGTCCCCACCCGTTGACGCGATCGTCGGCGTGCGCGACGGGAAGGCCTCGGCGCCCAGGTCTGGAGCCTTCGGCTCCTCCGCGACTTCGAGGTCGAGCGCGCCCTGGATCGGCGCGCCTACCGGCTCCGCGACGAGCACGTACTTCCCGGCCTGCGGTAGCCGGAAGCGGGCGACGTAGACATGTGTCACGTCACCGGCAGCCGCCTCCGAGACGCCGGGCACGCCGACGTTCTCCAACCGTGCCGTCGTCTGGAGAAACGGCTCGTCCTCGAGCGAGCGAGCTACCCACACGCGCGCCTGCGGGCTCTCGATCGAGCGGCTCTTGGCGTCGATGACGAGGAAGACGACGCGCACCGGCCCGCGCGCGTAGTCAGAGGTTCCGGCAACGAGCGCCACGTCCGGCCCCGGCCGGTCCAGCAACGCGCCGGCCGAGCCGGCAGGCGCCTCGGACGGCGCCTCTCCCCCGTCAGGGGTACCTCCGCCGCCACAGCCCGCAAATAGCAACGCGGCCGCGGAGACCGCGGCCGCGAATTCGACACTCCGGCGCATTCCGCCGAGTGTACGGGTGGAAGCGCGAGCTACGCGCTAGTCGCCCTTCGCGCCATCGAAAAAGCCCAGCGGGCCGATTGTCACGCTCAGCGGGGCGAAAACCAGCACCGCCATGGACAACCAATAGACCGTCTTTGCCTTGCTCACGGCAGCATCCTCCTTTCCGGGGACTTTAGAAGCGGAAGTCCTGCAGCGTTTCGGCTGCCCGCCGGAAAAGCCGTGCCGCCTCGCGGTCATTGCCGCGCTTGGCGGCAACGTCCCCGAGGGCGACCCATGCTGCCGCCCGGTGGCTGGTCGAGGACATCTGCTCGAAGCTGCTATCGGCGGCAGTGAGCGTCTCTTGAGCCTCGTCGAGCCGCCCCTGTGCAGATAGCGCTCTGCCCAGCGTGAGCTGTGCCGTTCCGATCTCGGAAATGAAGTCCTCTCGCGTCCCCAGGAGCTCGAGAGCCCGTCGGGCCTGCTGCTCAGCCTCGACGGGCCGCTCCGTGTCGACGTAGATCTCGGCCAGCGATGTGATCACATGCGCCGCCTCCTCGTCGATGCCCTCGTCGAGCAGCACGCGGAGCGAGTCCTGGAGGTATTCGATTGCCTGATCAGGCCGACCGAGAAGATAGGTCAGCCCGCCCAGGTTGTTGAGCAGCCGGCCGACGTTCTCACGGTCGGCGAGCTCCTCGTAGTACGTGCGGGCGCGCTCGGCGTACGTTCGAGCGAGCACCCAGTGGCCCTCGCGTTCGGCGACGAGCGACGCCTGGAAGTACACCTGGGCGGCGGCTCGCCGATCGCTAAGGCCCTCGGCCAGTTCGAGCGCACGCTCAACGTCTTCCCGTGCTGCTTGCCAGTCGCGCTGGCGGCGGTAGCAGCGCGAACGCCACCGGAAGATCTGGGCCCGCAGAAGGTCGTCGGGGAGAGCTGACCGTTCCGCGAGATCGAGTGCGGCATCGAACAGGCCGAGGGCAGTGGAGATGCTGGAAAGCTGGTATCGGCAGGCGCCGAGCCGGAAGAGCACGTCGGCCCGCTCGATGTCGGAGAACCGAGGTCCCTCGGAGAGCACGCGTGCCTCGGTGAGGAGCGCTGCAGCCTCCTTCAGTTCCCCTTCCTGGAGCTTGGCCCACGCTTCGCCGCTCAGCGCTCGGAGCTCGAGGTCTTTCGCTCCAGCTGCCTGGGCGGCATGCCGAACCTGCAAGAACTCCGGCACCGCAACCGCGTACTCGCGGCGCTCGCTGAGCGCCGATGCGCGGGCGAGCTGCGCCTCCCAACGGCTGCGCTCGCTCGCGGAGACCCCCGTCTCGAGCAGGTCGGCGTCGACTCCGAGTTGCTCCGCCAGCCACGCAACGGTCTCCGCGGTGGGTCGCGTCTTGCCGCGCTCGATCTGGCTCAGGTACTCCTTGCTGAAGCGGCCCGCTGCGAGGTCGGACTGCGAAAGGCCCGCCGAGGTGCGGAGCTTGCGCAGGCGAATGCCTAGCCCTGCCGTGACGTCTTCCGAGTCCTGAGACTCTTCGACAACCACGGCCACGGCTTCATTTCGCACGTGCTCGATCTCCCTCCGCCTCATACCGTGAAGCAACTGTAACGCAAATTGGTTCACTTATCTACTTGACACGTCTGGACCTGTCCATTAAGGTCATTTTCACTTCGCCAGCGCAACAGCGTTCGCGAGGCGCGCGTCACGAATCGCGCGACGTTCGGAGGGGTCGGCTGTGCCGCAGGGTCGACTTTCAGAGAACGTCGCCGCGTTAGTGGCGAGTTGATCAGCGAGCCCCCGGTCGCCGCAGCCGGGGGTTTCGCGCATCTAGGGGTGCTATTCCTTTTCGCCCGTGAGCCAGCGAACCCGGGCCGCGGCGATGGCGTCGATCTCCTCGTCGCCGAGCAGGCCGCCGAAACGGTCCTGCACCGAGCGCAGGAGCCCGACGCCGATGCCGACCCACGCCTCGGCCTCGACGTCCCGGTCCGGATCGATGCCGCCGGCGGCCTGCGCGCGGCGGAGCACGCCGGCGACGTAGTCGTGCACCTCGCGGAGGTGGCGCCGGAAGTGGCGCCGGATCTCCTCGTCGTCGGTCGCCTCGCTCAGTGCATGCAGCCAGAGCTGAGTGGGCGCGAGCCGCCGCCGCTTCAGGCTCGTGATCGCCCGCGGGACTGCCAGCACCCAGCCGGCCGGGTCGGGCTCCGCCGCTATCTCCTCCTCCACCGCTTCGCGCAGTCGCCGCCACACCTCGTCCACGCAGGTGAGAAAGAGCTCGCGCTTCGAGCCGAAGTGGCGATAGAGGATCGGCTCCGTGACGCCCGCGGCGCGGGCGATCTCGGCCGTCGTCGCACCGCCGTACGTGCGCGCCGAGAAGACCGAGAGCGCCGCATCGACGATCGCGGCCCGCCGGTCGGTAGCCGCCAGCCGCGACCGGGTGACGGTCACAGAGCCGCCTCCGCGGCCGGCTCGTGGTGCTCGTGCTTGCGAACGGTGAGGATCGCCACCGCAGCGCCGCACAGCGCGATGGCCGAGGCCACGTAGAGGGCGAGGTGATAGCCGTCGATGAACTGTTCGGCCCGCGAGGGCAGCGGGGTGGTCGGATCGACCTGGCTGGCGACGATCGCGCCCATGACGGCGATGCCGAGGGATCCGCCCACCTGGCGTGAGCAGTTGAGGACGGCCGAGCCCACTCCTGCCTTGTCCACGTCGACGGCGCCCATCGCCGCCGCAGTCGTCGGCGTCATCACCAGGGCCATGCCCAGTCCGCCTGTGAGCAGGCCGGGGAGGATGTCCCAGAACGTCGAGCCCACGTCGAGCTGTGCGAAGAGCACGAGCGACAGGGAGACGAGCGTCATGCCGGTGCCGACGAGCCATCTCGACCCGACCTTGTCCGAATAGCGGCCGGCCCAGGGCGCCACGACGATGATGAGCACGGTCATCGGCAGGAAGACCGCGCCCGTCTGCGTCGCCGAGTAGCCGAGGACGTTCTGGAGGAAGAGCGAGTTGAAGAAGAAGATGCCGAACATCGCCAGAGAGACGAGCAGCATCGTGAGGTTCGCCCCGGTGAACGTCGGGTCGCGGAACAGCGACAGGTCGAGCATCGGCGCGCGCTGACGGAGCTCGAGGAGAACGAAGGCCGTCAGCGCGATCGCGGCGATGGCAAAGATCGCGAGGATCCGAGCGGATGTCCAGCCGTACGTGTTCGCCTCGATCAGCGCGTAGGTGAGTGCGAAGAGCCCGATCGCCGAGGTCGCCAGCCCCGGCAAGTCGAGCCGCTGCTCCTGCGACGTGTCGCGGCTCTCGTCGATCGCCCAGCGCGCGACGATGATCCCGAGCACGCCCACCGGGACGTTGACGAAGAAGATCCAGCTCCAGTCGATGTGGTCCGTGATCAGTCCGCCGAGCAGCGGGCCGATGGCGAGAGCCATCGCCGAGACGCCGGCCCAGATGCCGATGGCCATCCCACGCTGTCGAGGCGGGAACGTCGCGGTGATGATCCCGAGCGTCGCCGGGTTCATGATCGCCGCGCCGAGGCCCTGCACGGCGCGCGCGCCGATGAGGAAGCTGGCATTCGGCGCGAGCCCACAGGCGAGCGACGCGAGCGTGAAGATCGCCAGACCGATGATGAAGAGCCGGCGCCGGCCGAAGTAGTCCGCGAGCTTGCCGCCCGTGAGCATGAACGTCGCGAAGGTCAGCGCGTAGGAGACGACGACCCATTCGAGCTCTGACTGATCGGCGTCGAGCGACCTCTGAATCGACGGCAGCGCGACGTTGACCACCGTGTTGTCGAGCATGATCATGAACAGCCCGAACGAGACGGCCGCGACCGTCCACCACCTGCGGTTCTCGGGAGCGAAGAGCTGAGCCGCGATGCGCGCTCGCATCGTCGTAAGTTAGCAAGCACTAGCTTAGGGCGTCGGGAGGGCCTGGCGGAACGGTGCTCGTCGCCGGGGCGCGCTGGAGGTTGTGATGCAAGGACGCAGGGAGCCCGCGTACTAGTGAGTACGTGGGCGACCGAGGACGCCGCAGCGCGGCCTCCAGCGTGATTCCGGCGGCACAGTCACTGTTTCGCCAGGCCCTCCCACACTAGGCTTTGGCCCGTGCCCAAAGTCGTCTGGCAACCTGATGCGGAGGCGCTCGAGCGCGCGAACGTCGTCCGGCTGATGCGGCGTCACGGCTTCGACGACTACCGCGCGCTCGTCCAGCGCTCGATCGACGATCCCGAGTGGTTCTGGACGGCGGCCGTCGAGGATCTCGGCATCGAGTTCGCCGAGCCCTGGACACAGGTGCTCGACGCCTCGCGCGGGCCCGAGTGGACCACCTGGTTCGTGGGCGGCAAGCTCAACATCGCCTGGAACTGCGTCCACCGCTGGGCCGTCGAGCAGCCCGAGGCTACGGCGGCGGTCTTCCGCGGCGAGGACGGTGCACGGCGTGAGCTGTCGTTCCGCGAGCTTTCGTCACAGGTCACGAAGCTCGCGGAGACGCTCGTCCGGCTCGGCGTCGAGCCCGGAGACCGCGTTGCGATCTACCTCCCCATGTCTCCGGAGGTCGCCGTTGCTTCGCACGCCTGCGCGCACATCGGCGCCGTGCAGGTGCCGATCTTCTCGGGCTTTGCGGCGCCCGCCGTCGCGCAACGCCTTGCCGACAGCGAGGCGAAGGTCGCCATCACCGTCGAGACCTCCCTGCGCCGCGGCCGCGAGATCCCGATGCTCGCCAGCCTCGAAGAGGCGAGACGCGATGCGCCCACGCTCGAGCACGTGGTGCTCGCCCCGTTCTACGAGCTGCTGGCCGACTGCCCCGGCGACCTCGAGCCGCTCGCGGTGGACTCGGAGCACCCGTACCTGCTCGCGTATACGTCGGGCACCACCGGCCGCCCCAAGGGCGTCCTGCACGTCCAGGGCGGCTTTCTCGTCTCGATCGCGCGCGAGGTCGGCTACCAGGCCGACGCCCGTCCCGGCGACGTCATCCACTTCGCCACGGACATGGGCTGGATCATGGGCCCGTGGACCGTGGTCGGGGGCGGCGCGATGGGAGCGACGATCGTGTACGCGGAGGGTGCGCCGGACTGGCCGGCCGACCGGCTCTGGCGGCTGGTGGAGGAAGAGCGCGTCTCGATCCTCGGCTGCTCTCCCACGCTCATCCGGGCGCTGATCCCGCACGGCGAGCCGCAACAGGATCTCTCGTCGCTCCGCATCATCGTCACCACCGGCGAGCCCTGGAACCCCGATCCGTACCGCTGGCTATACGAGCGGGTCGGCGGCGGACGCTGCCCGATCATCAACTGCTCGGGCGGGACGGAGGTCGGCGCCTGTTTCCTGTCCCCGACGCCGGCGATTCCGATCAAGGAGTGCTCCGTCGGCATTCCCACGACCGGCATGGCCATGGACGTCGTCGACGACGAGGGAAGCTCGCTGGTGGGAACCGGCGAGGTGGGCGAGCTCGTCTGCCGCAAGCCGTTTCCCGGCATGACGCGGGGTTTCTGGCGTGACGACGAGCGCTTTCTCGACACGTACTGGCGCCGCTTCCCGGGGATCTGGACGCACGGCGACTGGGCCTCCGTCGACGAGGACGGCTACTGGTTCCTCCACGGCCGCTCCGACGACACGCTCAACGTGGCCGGCAAGCGGATCGGGCCTGCCGAGCTCGAGTCGGCGGCGGTTGCGCACCCCGCCGTTCTCGAAGCAGCCGCCGTCGGCATCCCGCACGACGTGAAGGGCGAGGTCGCCTGGGTGTTCTGCGTCCCCGTGCCCGGCGAGGAGGGATGCGAGTCGCTCGCGCTCGCAGTGAAGGCGCTGATCGCTGCCGACCTCGGGAAGGCATTCGCCCCCGAGCGCATCGTGTTCGTACCCGCCCTGCCGAAGACGCGCTCCGCGAAGATCGTCCGCCGCGCCGTGCGAGCCGCCGCGCTTGGCGATGACCCCGGGGACATGTCCTCCGTCGAGAATCCCGAAGCGGTCGCCGAGATCGCTCGGGCGCTCTAGCGAAGCCAGGTGGGCACCGCGAACTGCGCGGCGATCTCGCCGGGCTCGACACGGCGCCGGATCACCTCTGCGCGACCGTCGCAGGCGAGCACCGCGGCGGGGATCGGTACCGCGCAGTAGTCACTGGTCACGGACTCGCAATAGGCGCCCTGGTCGAGCACGGCCACGATGTCACCGCGCTCGAGCTTCGGAAGGGCAACATCCAGGACGACGTTGTCGTCCGTGCAGACCGGCCCGGCCAGACTGACGGTGGCCGCCGGTGGCTCCAGGAGCTTCCCCGCTGCGACGACGTGGTGCCGGAAGTCGAACATCAGCCGCCTCACGAAGTGGTACGACGACGTGTTCTCCAGGAAGACCCAGTCGAGGGCGCCGTCTCCCGCTCGCCGGCGCTTGCGCAGGCCGACCGCTGCCAGCAGCACGGCCGCGTCCGAGACGAGGTAGCCGCCGGGCTCGAGCAGGAGCTCCGGCTCGCCGAGCTCGTGCTCCCGGTCGAGGTCGCGGAGCCGGCCGCCGATCGCGGCGGCGTATTCCTCGGCCGTCGGCGCTTCGGTGATCCCTCCCGGGCCGGCACCGTGTGCTCGCGGAACCCGGTAGCCGCCACCGAGATTGATAACGGGCGGCGCGCTGCCGTGAGCCTCCCGCACCTGTAGAGCGAAGGCGACCACTTGCTCGAGCGAGGCCACGTGGCGTTCGAGATCGAGGGCCGCGTCGTATGGCGTTCCGTAGACCGGCCAGCCGAAGTGTTGGTGAAGACCGGCGAGCTCGAGGCCCGGGTGCTCGGTGGCGAGCGCGGCCGCGGCGAGGGCGTCGTCCTCGTCCATGCCGAACTTCGCCCCGCGCCAGTGCGCGGCGAACTCCGGATCGGCCGCGGCGAATGGTCGCTCGTCGAGCGCGAGGCGAACGCACACGCGGACGGCGGGCGCGCCGTCGGCGACAGACTCGGCAAGCGCCTCGATCTCCTCGAGCGAGTCGACGTTGACGTAGGCCATCCCGTGCTCTGCGGCCCAGCGCAGCTCCTCGAGAGTCTTCGAGTTGCCGTTGAAGACGAGGGCGGACGATGGCACGCCCGCGGCGAGGGCCAGCTCGATGTGGCCCATCGTCACCACGTCGACGAGCGCACCCTCCTGCCAGGCGATCCGAATGACTGCGGGCTCCGGATTGGCCTTGGATGCGTAGACGAGGCGGCTTCGCTCGTACTCGCTGCGAAACGCGCGCAGCAGCGTCTGGTAGTTGTGGCGGATCGTTCGCTCGGAGACGACCCAGAGGGGGGTTCCGTGCTCGCGCGCGAGGTCGAGCGCGTCGCAACCGTCGATCGCGAGGTGGCCCGTGTCGTTGGAGCCCATGAAGGGCCCGAACGAGCTGGTCTGCAGCGCCATCGATGGAGTCTAGGACGACCCGCGAGCCACCGAAGGTTTTAGACTATGAGTCGGAAACTATGAAGATCGCCCTGGCCCAGATCAACACGACCGTCGGCGACCTCGACGGAAACCGTGACCGCATCGTCGCGCGAATCGCTGACGCGCGCGCCGCCGGCGCCGACCTCGTCGTGTTCCCGGAGCTCGCGATCACCGGCTATCCGCCGGAGGACCTCCTGCTCCGGCCCGCGTTCGTCCGTGGCGCTGCGGAGGCGGCAGATCAGGTGGCGAAGGCGGCCACGGGCATCGTCGCGCTCGTCGGTGCGCCGCACGCCGAGGACGGCCGCCTCTACAACGCGTGCCTCGTCTGCTCCGACGGCGGCGTGGCCAACGTCTACCGCAAGCGCCTCCTGCCGAACTACGGCGTGTTCGACGAGAAGCGCTACTTCGAGCCGAGCACCGAAGTCGGCCTGCTCGAGCTCGGGGGAGCGACGCTCGGCCTGACAGTGTGCGAGGACCTGTGGCAACCTGGCCCGCCCGCCGTCGAAAGCGCGCGGGCGGGCGCGGACGTGCTCGTCAACCTCTCGGCCTCGCCCTTCCATGTCGGCAAGGACGCGGAGCGCGAGGAGATGTTCGCGGCCCGCGCGAGGGACAACGGCTGTGGCCTCGTCTTCTGTAACGCCGTGGGCGGCCAGGACGAGATCGTCTTCGACGGCAACTCGTTCGTGCTCGACGCCGAGGGCCGAGTCATCGCCAGGGCCCCCGCCTTCGAGGAGGCTCTGCTCGTCGTCGACCTCGACGAGCAGCCGGCGGACGAACTGGCGACGCCGCTCGGCGATCTCGATCAGATGCGGCTGGCGCTGGAGATCGGCCTCCGCGACTACGTGGAGAAGAACGGCTTCGGCGAAGTGGTGGTCGGCATCTCCGGAGGCATCGACTCGGCGCTCACCGCCGCCCTGGCCGCCGAGGCGCTCGGGCCCGGCCGCGTCCACTGCGTGTCGATGCCGTCTCCATTCAGCTCGGATGCCACGCGCAGCGACGCGGAGCGCGCGGCCGAGTCTCTCGGTGTCGACTTCTCGGAGATCCCGATCGAGGCGATCGTGGAGGCGTTCGAATCCGCCCTCGCTCCCAGCTTCACCGGGCACGAGCGCGACACGACCGAGGAGAACATCCAGGCCCGCGTGCGCGGCACGCTGTTGATGGCGCTGTCCAACAAGCACGGCTGGCTCGTGCTCGCGACGGGGAACAAGTCGGAGCTCTCGGTCGGCTACGCGACACTGTACGGCGACATGGCGGGCGGCTTCGCGCTGCTGAAGGACGTCTACAAGACGGACGTCTGGCGGCTGTCGCGGCACCTCAACGAGCGCGCCGGCCGCGAGCTGATCCCGGATTCGATCATCGTCCGCGCGCCGAGTGCCGAGCTCGCGCACGGCCAGCTCGATCAGGACTCATTGCCGCCGTACGAGGTGCTCGATGAATTGCTCGAAGCGTACGTCGAGCTCGACCGCTCGAAGGAAGAGCTGGTCGCGCGGGGCTTCGACGAGGTGCTCGTCGCGCGCGTCGTGGCGATGGTCGACCGGGCCGAATACAAGCGACGCCAGGCGCCGCCGGGAGTGAAGCTGCGGCCCAAGGCGTTCGGCCGCGACCGACGCATGCCGATCACGAATCGGTGGTCTGGCTGAGCAGCTCGCGGAGTGCCTTGAACCAGCGGAGCCGTTCATCCCAGGGCACGGCCGCGTTCGCGGGCGAAGTGGAAGGCAGCACGTAGAGCAGCGTGCCGCCGAGCTGCCGCGCCTGGAGCCCGAGCTCCGGACGCTCGCGGTACGTCCCTTCGTAGGCGGCCTTGCCGACGAACGCGATCGCCCGTGGCCGTAGCTCCTCGGCCAGCGTCTGCAGCCGCTCCGCCGTCCCTTCGAAGTCTGCGCGTCGGAGCTCGCTCGAGCCACGGGTCGTACGCCGCGCGGCATTCGTGAGCCCGTAGCCGAAGTCGAGCAGCGAGACCTGCTCGTCAGGCGCCAGTTGCCGCGGCGTGAAGCCGGCCGCGTGCAGGAGGCGCCAGAAGTCGTTGCGCGGGTTGGCAAACGCGGCTCCGGCCGCCGCCGAGGCACGTCCGGGATTGATGCCGCAGAAGACGGCGTCGAGGCCGGGCCCGAGGACGTCCGAGACCGCGGTCTCTATCGCGGGCGGCAGCGCGCGGGACGGCCGCTCCACGAGGAACGGCGGGCGCAGCTTCGGCTGCCGTACGAACGACCGGCACAGCGAAGGCGGAGCACCCACAGAGCCGGCGCGCCTAGCCGCGGAGCGCTTCGCCGAGCCTTCGTGCATGCGTGCATTACGCGGCCTCCTCGACGTCGTCCAGCGGATCTCGGAGGTCCATCCGATCGAGGAACGCCTGGCGCATCCGCTCCGCGGAGAGCGTCGGACCTCGAGGGTTTCCCGAGCCCTTGGGTAGCACGTTCACAAGCGGATTACGCTCGCCGTACAGGCGCTCGTAACACTCCCGCTCGCTCAACGGCCGCAGCCGTTCCTCCATGCCGCGCCACGGTAGCCCCCGGACCGGACGGCAGAGCGCTTTCTCTGTGGCAGGCCTAGCCGAGTACGACGACGAGCCGGTCCGTGCCCGACTCGGCACCCCAGACCTGGCCGGGCCGCCCGAGCAGCTGGCGGACGTCGGCGCCCGGTCGTAGTCGCACGCGTGTGAAGCGCTGCGTCTTCGGGTCGAAGCGAACGATCGCCCCGGCACCGAAGTCCGTCAGCCAGACGATGTCCTTTCCGTCGACGTAGACGGCGTACGGCTGGGCCGCACCCGGCAGCCGCCACTCACGCCAACGCTTCGTCGCGGGGTCGTAGCGTGCCACCTTGCCCGCGTTCCACTCGCTGACCCACAGCCGGCCCCGGGAGTCCGACCAGATTCGCCTTGCACCCTGATCGCGCGTCGGCGGGCGGAAGACCGTGGCCTTCCCTGTGCGCACGTTGATCTGCGCCACGTGACTGCCTGCGAGCGACGCGTACCACACCTGACCTTTGGGCGTGGTCGCGATCCCGTACGGCCCCTCACCCAGCGGAGCGCGGAAGACGCGCATCGCGCCGGTACGAGGATCGAGCCGGCCGTAGATCCCGCTCTGACCGGTGAACCAGAGCACGCCCCGGCGGTCGAACGTGGCCGTGTTGAGATTCGTGTAGCCGCTCGAGGACGGGAGTGGGTAGCGCTTCACGGCATCCGTCTTCGAGTCCACGCGGACGATGGCGTTGAGCCCACCATCTGTCACCCAGGCCGCACCGTCTGGCCCGACGATGACGCCGTGCGGCGCCGATCCTGCGCCGAGAGGTATCTCCGTCGTCTTGCCAGATGCCGGATCGAGCCGGCCGAGCGCGCCCGTGTGTTGTGCCGTGTACCAGACCGTCCCGTCACTCGCCGGTGCGACGTCGTGCGGGTGCGTGCCGGCGGGCACGGCGTACTCGCGTATGCGAAGTGCGTTGGTGGTTGCCGGTGCTCGCAGGGATCCCCATTCGGCGGGTAGGACTCGACCGAGCACGGCGAAGTGACTCGCGCCACGGGGACGGACGACGAGGGTCTCGCCCTCCTCCACCACCTCGCCGGTCGTGTCGGTAATCACGCTCCCGTGCGTGACGAAGACGTCAATCGAGCCCTTGGCGGGCACGCGGCCGAATAGAGCGCGGGCTGCTCTGATCTGGCGTCTCCAGGCAGCATTGTGCTCGGAGCTAATGGTGTTCAGAAGCGCCTGGCTGATCGTGAAGCGCGAGAAGGCGAGGCGAGCCGTGTCGCGGGTGCGACAGAACGGACTGGCCAGGACCTTCCCGACGCGAACCTTCAACCGGCGCACTCCCTGCCCGATCGCGCGCGCCTCGGCACGTCCTTGGGCGGAGAGGTTGCGCTGGGTCCGGCAGTCGGCGAGGACGACCGGCTCCTCGTCGAGCTTCGAGTAGTCGGTCGCCGTGTGCCGTATGACGAGCACGACGCCACCCTTCGCTATTGCCCGGCCCAGGCCTGGACTTGCACTGCCTCCGCCGCTTCCGCCTGCTGCCGTTACGGCGACGACGACGAGCGCTCCGAGCATCGTCGCAATCAGACGACGTCCCACGTCATCCAGCGTAGCTGCGAGCGAGAGGGTCGCTAGTGTTGGCCAACGTGAGCATCGCGACGCTCGAC
Source organism: uncultured Actinomycetes bacterium (assembly GCA_963704335.1). Classification (GTDB taxonomy): domain Bacteria; phylum Actinomycetota; class Thermoleophilia; order Gaiellales; family Gaiellaceae; genus PALSA-612. The sequence goes on along the minus strand of OY969889.1, from coordinate 1,274,477 downwards.
GTCGAGGCCATCCGCAGGCGCTACAGCGCGCTCCAGCGCGACCTGGTGCTGCTCGACGGGCCCGGCGGGACACAGGTTCCCGACGAGGTGATCGATGCCATCTCCGCGTATCTGCGCGAATCCAACGCCAACATTGGCGGGCCGTTCGAAACGAGCGAGCGCACCGTGCGCGTCGTCGAAGCCGCGCGCGAAGCCGCCGGCCGCTTTCTCGGCTGCTCGCCCGAAGAGGTGACGTTCGGCGCCAACATGACCTCGCTGTCGTTCGCGCTGTCGCGCACCGCGGGCCGTAGCTTCGAGCCTGGAGACGAGATCGTCGTCACCCGCCTCGACCACGACGGCAACGTCGCACCGTGGCTCGAGCTGGCCCACGACCTCGGCCTCGAGGTCCGCTTCGCCGACATCACGGACGAATGTGACGTCGATCTCGCCGATCTGGAGGCACAGCTTTCCCCGCGCACCCGCGTCGTCGCCTTCCCTGTCGCTTCGAACGCCGTCGGGACGCTGACGGACGTCCCGAGGATCGTGGAGCTGGCGCACAGCGTCGGCGCGCTCGCCTGGGCCGACGCCGTTCACGCCGCACCGCACATCCCGACCGACGTTGCCTCCTGGGGAGTCGACGTCCTCGTCTGCTCGCCGTACAAGTTCTTCGGGCCTCACCTGGGAGTCGCGTACGCGCGGCGAGAGTTCGCCGAGGCATGGCGGCCGTACAAAGTGCGACCGCAGCTCGACGAGCCGCTCGGCCATCGCTTCGAGACGGGGACGCAGCCGTTCGAGCTCCTCGCCGGTTTCGTCGCAGCCGTCGAATACGTCGAGTCGATCGGCTGGCCGGCCATCCAGGCACATGAGCGGTCGCTCGGCGAGCGGTTCCTGGACGGGCTCCCGGAGGACGTGACGCTCTACGGGAGGCAGACGATGGACGGACGCGTGCCGACGTTCATGTTCACGCTCGACGGGACTGCGCCCGACGAGGTCGGGCGGCGGCTCGGCGAGCGGGGCATCGCCCTCTGGCCGGGCAATTACTACGCGCTCGAGGTGCTGAAACGGCTGGGGCTCGAAGACTCCGGCGGCGCCGTGCGCGCGGGCTTCGTCCACTACAACACGATGGACGAGGTAGATCGGCTGCTTGACGCGTTGACGCGACTCGAGTAGCGCGTAGACCCGAAGGAGCATTTGGGCTCAGGTCGACGACCACCGCCGAGACGGACCAAAGCCGCCGCCCTTCGACGCTCCGACGTGGAGCTGGTGGGCCTGCCAGCGGTAGTCGTAGACGTACCCCCAGTCGCGCTCGTAGACGCCGGCATCGAGGTAGTACGACCCCGGTTCGAGATCGAGGTGATCAAGGGATAGGCGCACAGCGGTGCGACGTTCGAGGCGCCCGAGCTCGACGCCGTCGCCCTGCGTATTGACATCGACGACCTTGAGGCCGTCTCCGAGGCGATGCACCGAGACGCCCACGATCGGCTCGTCCACCGGGACGTTCGGCTCGAGCTCGAGCTCGATCTCGAGCGCTGGCCCTCCTTCCGGGCCGCCGATCCGCGGCTGCTGCGGATGAACGCGGATGGCCTTGATCTCTATCTCCCGCGTGCCGAAGCGATGCTCCTCGGCACCTTCTTCCCGCCGTTCCCGAAGTTCCTCCGGAAGCGTCTCCAGGCGGCGCTCCGTCTCGTCCCGCATCGCTGTGCGGTAGGCCGCGTAGACGCTCTCGGGAGAACCATGCGAACGCATCTGCCCGCGGGAAAGCCAGACCGCCCGGTTGCAGAGACTCATCACCTGCCCCTCGTCGTGTGAGGCAAGCAGGATCGTCGTCCCGTTCTCCTGGAACTCCTGCAGACGGGCGGCGCATTTGCTCTGGAAGCGCAGATCTCCCACCGAGAGCACCTCGTCGAGCACGAGAATCTCCGGCTCGACGCTCGCGGCAACGGAGAACGCGAGACGCAGCATCATGCCGCTGCTGTACATCCTGAGCGGCTGGTCGATGAACTCCTCGAGCTCGGCGAAGGCGACGATCTCGTCGAGCTTCCGTTGCGCCTGCTTCCGCGTGAATCCTGCGATGATCGCCGAGCTGACCGCATTCTCACGCCCCGTCAGCACGGGGTCGAACGTGTCCCCGAGCGTGAGGATCGCCTGCACTCTACGGAAGCGGGTGATCCGGCCGCGCGTCGGCTTCCCAAGGCCGGCGACGAGGCGAAGCAGCGTCGACTTGCCGGCGCCGTTGGCTCCTATCAATCCCACAGTGTCGCCTTCGTTCACTCGCAGGTTGACGTCCGACAAAGCCCAGAACTGAGCCCGGCGCGGCCAGCTGAGTGGGCGCAGGACGGCCTGCTTCAACGTCGTCGGCCGCAGCCCGTCACGGTCATAGCTCTTCCAGACCCCGTCGACGGCGAAAGCGAGCCGGTCGCTCATAGCTTCTCCGGCAACGAGTGCCTCAGCCGCGAGAACACCGCGCAGCCGCCCGCGAAGAAGGCGCACGCAGCTATCGCGACCAACCCGATGGTCAGCCCGGACGGAAGTTGCCCGTCCAGGAGGATGTCGCGTTGGGCTTCGATCAGATGAGCCATCGGATTAGCGTGATACAGCGGCACAAAGGCTTCCGGTACTTGCCTTTGCTCGTAGAAGATCGGCGTCATCCAGAAGCCGGCCAGGATCACTACCCCGACGAACTGCCGCGTGTCCTTGAAGTAGACCTGCAGCGGTGCAAACACCAAGCCGAGGCCGGCGACGAACACGAGCTGGATCAGGAGCAGAAGCGGCAGCAGGAGGGCCTCGGCCGACACCCCGCTCGTGAATGCGAGCGCGATGAACAGGATCGGTAAGGCGATCACGTAGTCGGTGAAGACGACGAGGACGGAGACGAGCGGCAGGACTATCGTTGGGAACCCGGGCCGGAGCACGAGACTGCGGCCCGACTCGAGCGACCCAGTCGCCATCTGCAGACCGGCCGCGAACAGGGTCCACGCGAGAATCCCGACGAGCAGGAACACGGGGAAGTTGTCGACGTTGACAGGCAGCACGCGCGTGAAGAAGAACGACGTCACCAGGAGCAGAAGCAGCGCCGGGGTGATTGACCAGAGCCACCCGAGCGCTGAGCCTCGGTAGCGAACAGCGAGGTCACGCCGCACGAGGTGGACGATCAGGTCTCTGAAGTGGGCGAGATCTGCCCTGCGAGGCAGCATCTCCCGCCGGCGTGCCGCTCCGAGGCGCAGACGGTGGCGGACCGTCCGAGACACGTGTCCGTCTCGAGGCTACCGCTCATACGCGTCTAGGGCGAGACGTCTGGCGCGGCGTCGCGCCGCCGCGTAACAGAACGGCCCCGCTGCGGCGCCTCGGAGCTCCGCGAGCAGCAGCGAAAGCGGCATCCCGTCGCGGCGACGCACGATTCTGCGGACATGCCACGTCCAGAGCCACCGCCAGAGCGCGCGGACGATCCTGACGCGGCCGGAGCCGCGCGCGCGAACGAGAGCGGCGCAGGCGGTGGCGCAGTAGCCCCGGCCGTTGTCGTAAATCTGCCTGTGGAGCTCGCTCATCATGCGGCGGTGGGTGTGCCGGACCACGGCATCCGGACGGTAGACGATTGCCCATCCCGCTTCTACGAGGCGCTGGAACGCGTCGAGGTCGCCGCCTCCTCCTGAAGGCGTGCCGATGTCAAGTGCCCGGTCGAAGCCGCCCAGCTCGTCCAACGCCGCCTTCCGGAAGGCCATGTTGCAGCCGACGCCGTAGACGTGAGGCTGGAACGGTACGAGCCCGTCTCGGCGCGAGAAGATCCTCACCTCGAAGCCCTTGCCCATCCCCCCGTAGAGGTCCTCGAAGATCGCCTGCGCGCGCGTCTCGAGCTCGGCGGGAACGACGAGGCCGGTCACGACTCCGACGTCATCCGAGACGAACCCGTGAGCGAGGGTCGTCAGCCACCCGCGATCCGGCGTTGCGTCGTCGTCCGTGAACGCGACGAACGGGTGGCGCGCTTCCGCCAGCCCGCGGTTCCGCGCCCAATCGAGCCCCGGTCTCGGCTCGACGATGTACCGCGTGCCGAACCGCGCGGCCACGCCGCGGGTTCGATCGTCCAACGGAGCGTTGTCGACGACGATCACCTCGTGTGCGGGATGGGTCTGGAGGGCCAGCGCCGCCAGACAGCCCTCGAGGTACTCGGGGCGATTGCGGGTGCAGACAACGACCGACATCGGCTGCGGCGGCGCGCTCTCGCCACCGCTGGCCCACGACTCTGCTGTCAACTCGGCCCAGATCGTCGGTGCGAGCCGCGACGCAAGCTCGCGTCTGAGCTGTGCACGCTCGAGCTTGCCGGGGTGATTCTCGACGTCGACGGACGCGATCGGCTGCCCGAGCACGCGCACGAGGAGGCGGACATTTGCGTACCGCGAGGACACGGTTGGAAGCTCGCCGCGCCCGGTCAGCTCGAAGTCGAGTGGCTTAGCGGACATGCTCGACTCGCTCGTTTTCCTTCTCGCCGAGGAGGCGGGGTGCTCGGCGACGCGATCCAGCGCGGCGAGGACGGTCGCCTCCCTCGCCTCCTCGCCGACGGCTCCGACGACGCGCTCCGTCACGTTGAGCCAGTCCCACTGAGCTCCCGGGTCGACGGCGACCACCCGGCCGACAGTCGACCCTGCGGTCACGACTTCGAGCTCCGCCGAGATCGCCGTCGTAGCGAACCCGAGCGGGTCCGGGGCATCGAGCGAGATCCGCGTCACCTCTCCCCCGCTGAAGATCGACGAGGCGAGCCTCGGTCACACCCGCAGAGGAGCCGAGCTCGTCGGCGAGGCCGAGGACGTACGCCTCGCGAAGCAACCGCCGAGCCTGTCTCCGCCAACGCCGGCGGAGGTGCAACGCCGCCACCAGATCCATTTGCCGCAGCCGTCCCTGGATGCGACGTTCGGCCCGGCCCGGGTCCTCGCACGCAAGCCGGACCCGATCGTGGAGCCAGTCGTCGTCGACCGACCAGAGGAACGCCGCCAACGGCAATCGCACGCTGGCGTGCGGGTGCTTGGCGGCGAAGCGCGCATCCGCGCGCCCGTCGTCGCGCCGGTGCTCGAGCGCCGTAGTGAACGTCGGATCGAGGTAGTGCCATGGGCGAGCCCCGGGGCAGTGGGCGAAGCTCACACCGGCTTCGAGCAGGCGCAGCCCCAGCTCCCAGTCCTCGCGCCGTCCGGGAAACGCCTCGTCATACGGATGCTCGAGCAGCGTCGTCCGATCGAGTGAAGCGTTCGCGCTGGCAAAGTCGGAGAATGCCCAGCGGTGGCCCGGCTCGGCGCGTCGGCGATAAAAGTCCTCCCACCAGTTGCGGAGCGATAGCTCCCATGGCGACCGACCCTCGATCCAGGGCGGGCAGTCGCCGAGTGCCGCCTGGCGGACAAGGGTCTGCCGGTGGCTCTCGGCGTGCGCGGCGAGTGTGCTGGCATCAGGGACTACGTCGTCGTCCAGCAGGACGACGACCGCGTTGACAGCCTCGCGAACGCCTCGGTTCCGGCTTGCCGCCGAGTTCCGCGCGTCGTGTTCGACGAGACGGAGGGCATAGGGAAGCGACATGGAGCGCGCGAGCTCGGCACTCCCGTCGGTGCAGTTGTCGAGGACGAGGACCGTCTCGAACCGCTCGGCCGGATAGGTCTGAGTCGCAAGCCCCAGCAGCACACGGCCGAGAAGCTCACGCCGGTTGTGTGACGGGATGACGACCGAGATCGGCGGGCAAGCAGCGGAGACCATGACGGGTGCGGCAATGGCAGGCGGCCGCTCGCTCTCGTCTGACGCCGGCAGCGCGAGCGGCGGAATCCCGCGCCGGGAGCGCCGCGAGCGGCCGAGCGCCCAGGGCCCCTTCAAGGTTCCGGCAACCTCGGCGAGGAACGCTCGAACGGGGATGCGGCGCGGCTCGCGCCGCAGAATCCACACGAGGTTCCGCCATAGATGAGATCCCCACCAGCCGAGCACGGACAGGGCGGCGGGCTCGCGATAACGGAGAAGCGAGCGCGTGACGAACGCGGAGACGGCAACGCCGTACTCGGAGAAGATCTTCCGCAGGGCCGCGGGATCGCGGCGGTGGCGGTGCCAGACGATGCGCGAGGGGTCGAAGACGATCCGGCCGCCTCTGGCGAGAATGCGGTAGAAGAGATCCGTCTCGTCGGCTGCGCGAGCGGGCGTCCCGGGGCCGAGGTCCTCCGCGAAGAGCCCGACGCGTCCAAAGGCGCTCCGCCTGAGGATCATGTTCGCTCCGGCACCCGCCCTGCCCGCGACGCGCACCGGCGACTCGATGGATCCGTCGAACACCCGCCTGGAGAGCCCTCGCCCGAAGCCGCCGTGAAGCTCGAAGTAGATCTGCGAGGGCGTCTCGAGCTCTGCCGGGCCGACGTAGCCCGTCGCTGCGTCGACGAGCGAGTCGGCGAAGGTCTCCTCCAGTCGGTCGAGCCAGCCGGGATCGACGAGGCAGTCATCGTCGGTGAAGGCGACCAGGTCCGCCGTGGTCTCGATGATGCCGCGGTTGCGCGCTCGCGACTGGCCCGGCAGAGGCTCGAGGACGTACCGCACCGGCAGGTCGTCACAGACGAGCCGCGTTGCCTCGTCGCTCGGCGCAGTTGTCGACGACGAGGATCTCGGCTGCAGGCGGGTCAAGCGCCAGCAGGCTTTGCAGGCAGTCTCGGAGCTGGTCGGATCGATCGCGGGTGCAAACGACCACGGAGACCGTCGGAACCGCGCCTCGCTCGATCGACCCGGAAGGACCGCGCGTGGCGTCGAGGAACGTCGAGGCGAGGTGCTGGCGCCAGAGCGCCTCTCCGCAACGGTGCGCGATCAGTCGACCGAGGAACTCCTTGGAGAGAATGCCGATCGCGGGTAGGCGAATCTCCCCGATGATCGAGCCCTGCGACATCACGACGATGAGAACGCCCGTGTAGCGCTCCTCGACGACGACCGGCTCGAGCGGATCGTCGAGCGATATCCGGATGACTTTGACGGAATGGGACGAGTGCATCGCTTGCTCTTCTGTGCTCAGGTTGCCGGCGCTCAGCCGACCCGAGCCACAAGTGGCCTGTCGCCGCCGCCGACGGGGTACGCGTCGGCACTCGCCGGCGGGGGGTCGATCCGCGCGAGGGTGAGCTCCCAGAGCCAGTCGATCTCGTGGCGCGGGCGCTGCCTCAGCCAGTCGATTTCCTCCGCAGCGGTCTCGTGCAGACGAGGCCGGTACGGTCTCACGAGCCAGGGGGGCTTCCCGCCGGCGACCAGCGCAGCGAGCGCACGCCCGAAGTCGTCGGCTCTCCGCTCCTTACGGGCGAGGGCCGCGAAGATCGACGCTGCAGCCAGCCGCCGGCCCGAACGAAGCTGCGCGCGGGCGAAGTAGCGGTACCCGGACACCCGCGACTGATGAATCGCATCGCGGTCGCGCAGGGCACCGTGCTTCTGGATGAGATATTCCAGCTCGCCGGCGCCATCGAGGTCCGGCTGGCATCGCATGTTCCCGTCGTGCAGCCGATAGGCGACAACGAGGCTCTCGCAGGCGGCGGGCCGGCCTGCCTCCGCGAGTCGGATCCACAGGTCGCGGTCGGCCAGCTGTGCGAGCGCAGGGTCGAATCCCTCGACGCTTCGAATCAACTCCGTCCTCGCGACAACGTTCGAGCAACCGCCGGGAATGACGTTCTTGCGGAACAGAACCTCGTGCAGGCCGGCGGGCCCTGGCGGACGGCCGAATCGGACGATTGCATCGTTGCCGTCGATGACAACGGCGGCGCCATAGACGAAATGCCCTCCCTGTTCGTGTGCCGCGTCCAATTGCCGGCGAAGCTTCCACGGTGCCCAGAGATCGTCGTCGTCCAGGAACGCTAGCCACTCGCCGCTCGCATGGGCGATGCCGATGTTGCGCGCACGCGAGACCCCGTGGCGCTCGTCGAGCGAGATCAGGCGAACGCGCGCGTCGTCGTGCGCGGCCACGACCTCAGCGGTGGCGTCGCTTGAGGCATCGTCGACGACGATCACTTCGAAGCGTACGACCTCCTGCGCGAGCGCTGCGCGCAAGCAGCGTCCGAGCAGGGCGGATCGATTTCGCGTCGGTATCACGACGCTGACGTCGAGATTCTTCGAGCGGACTGCGGTCATGTCAACCCCGGTCCACCCGCCCACGGACGGCTCGATCAGACCCGCCGAGCACGACAGGCTGAAGCCCGCCCGGAGCTGTTGCAGTGAAACTCTCCATCAGTTCATGGTTGGCGCCGAACCAGCTCACTGTAGTCCGGCATATGGGGTCCCGCAATCACGAAGCTCGCGGCCAATGACAACGGCACCACGGTTTGCAGGCGCTCGATTACGGAGTAGAGTCAGATAGTGGACGGCGCACGACGCTGGCGGAGCCGGCCGGCTGGGCGCGGCACGGTATCGGTTCTTGGCAACCCGAAAGGCTCGCCCGCCGTGCCCTCGTCGACCGACGACTCCATCGACATCCTGATGGTCACCCACGACCGTCCCGTCTTCACACAGCTTTCGCTCGACCGGCTTCTCTCCACGTGCGACGAATCGATGCGCGTTTGGATCTGGCACAACGGCGAGCAGGAGGAAACGCTCGAGCTCGTGAAGTCGTACCTCGATCATCCGCGCGTTCATCGGTTTCACCACAGCGTCGAGAACACCGGTCACCGGGGGCTCTGGAAGCCTATTGACTGGCTGCTGCAAGGATCGGCGGGCGGCTACCTCAGCAAGGTGGACGACGATTGCCTCGTCCACAGCGACTGGGCCACGGTCCTCCGACAGGCGCACGGCGATGTTCCCGAGCTCGGGGTCATCGGCTGCTGGCGGTTCCCTCCCGAGGACTTCCGGCCAGAGCTCGCCGCATCGAAGATCGAGACCTTCGCCGCGCGCCACCGGATACTCCGCAACTGCTGGGTCGAAGGAAGCGGCTTCCTGATGAAGCGCGAGTGCGTCGTGAGTGTCGGACTACTCCGGGAAGCGATGGGCTTTCCGACGTACTGCGTCCACCTCGCGGCAGCCGGCTGGGTCAACGGGTGGTACTACCCCTTTGTGCATCAGGAGCACATGGACGACCCTCGGTCGTCGTACTGGCTGCCACAGCCACAGCATCTCGCAGCGACCGCGAGCACTAGCTTCGCGGTCGCGAAGGCGGGACCGCGTGAGGTCGAACGAGTCCAGCGGATCCGGCGGCGGGCGGTCGGCGTCCAGAAGGCGAGCCTCGACCCGTTCCATCACCTGAACCCCCTCCGGCGGGCAGCTCGTCTGGCGCTGCGGGCGTAGTCCACCCACCGGGCGCTTCCGATGGTCGGCTGACTAAAGGGCAAGCTCCCTTACGATGGATGTCTGTTCGTCCGCGAGACAAGAAGATGCCCCGTCCTGCACCGTCTCGGCCGTAAGCTGCTCCCACTGACGATTCCGATCCTGCTCGGCTTGCCGGTCGAGGCGGCCGCCGCCGCTCCCGCTCGCGCAGCGGCAGCCACGTATTTCGTCAGCCCGTCCGGCAACGACAGTGCTTCCGGCCTCTCGATGACCGGCGCGTGGCGGACGATCGCGCGCGTCAACAGTCAGGACTTTGGCCCTGGAGATCAGGTGCTCTTCAAGGCGGGGGCTACCTTCGCGGGGACCATCTACTTCGAGCCGGCTGAGAGCGGGACGCCGGCTGCCCCCATCGCGGTCGGCTCGTACGGGAGGACCGGGCGGGCCACGATCGACGGGGGGACGGGTGCGGCGCTCTTCGCGTACAACGCCGGCGGCTTCAGCATCGCCAACCTCACCTTCAAGGGCTCCGGAAGCGGCACAAACCACTCGGGCGGAATCTCCTTTTACAACGACCTCGCGGGCGACGTCTCGCTTCGGTACCTGCACATCAGGAACGTCGACGTCAGCGGCTTCGAAGACGGGGTCCTGATCGGCGGCTACAACGACGGCAGTGGATATGAGGACATCCAGATCACGAGCTCGTCGCTGCACGACAACCGAGACAGCGGCCTGAACATCTACGGGCCACCATTCGACGCAGCGGCTCCTATCTATGTCAACAGCGCGGTTTCCGTCAGCGATGTCACCGCGTTCGACAACCTGGGCGATCCCGACAACCTGACGAAGAACAGCGGCAACGGAATCGTCTTCGGCAGCGTCATCGACGGTACGATCGACCATTCGTCGGCCTATGGCAACGGCTCGCGCTGCCGGGCGCCCGAGGGCCCCTCCGGAATCCTCGTCTACGACTCGACCGACGTGACGGTCGAGCACAACGAGACCTACAGCAACCACCGCGACGGTCCCGCAGACGGAAACGGCATCGATCTCGACCAGAACGTGTCGAATTCGACCGTCCAGTACAACTATTCGCACGACAACGACGGGCCGGGGCTGCTCCTGTACACGGGCCAGAACAACTCAGCACACGTCGGGAATACCGTTCGCTACAACATCAGCGAGGACGACAGCCGCAGGGGCGGCCACGGTGGCATCCAGCTCGGCGGCCGTATCTACGGCGCCGCGATCTATCAGAACACCGTCTACACAAGCCCCTCGGGAGCCGGCACGCCGAAACCTTTGAGAGTCCTCTCGGTGGGCTCAGGGGTCGTTGTTCGAAACAACATTCTCTTTGCCAGCGGCCCGCTGCCGACCCTCTCCAGCCCGGTTCTAGACGTCGGCACGCTTCTACTCCAAGGCAACGATTACTACGGAGACAGCGGTCTGAAGATTCGCTGGGGTGGCCGTACCTTCACGAACCTGGCCGCGTGGCGGACGGCGACCGGCGAGGAGAAGCTCCTCGGAGAGCCCACCGGCCTGGAGGTCGACCCGAAGCTCGTCAACCCAGGCGGCGGCGGTACCATCGGCGATCCGGACCAGCTTGCGCACCTCACTGCGTACAAGCTCCAGAACGGCTCCCCGATGATCGACGACGCCCTCAACCTTGCGACGCTCTTCGGCATCGACCCCGGAGGGCGCGATTTCTACGGCGTAACGCTCTTCGAAGGGCTGGGACCGGATATCGGTGCGTCCGAGTCCTGAGCAACCCGCTGTCAAGCCTTTGACCGCCGTACCAGACCCGGTCGAGCTTCTGCGCGACCTGCTTCGTTTCGACACGACCAACCCTCCGGGAGCGGAGCGCGCGTGCGTCGAACACGTGCGGGGACTGCTTTTGGCTGCGGGCATCGACAGCGAGCTGTACGCGCGCGACGCCGAGCGACCCAACCTCGTCGCGCGCCTGCCGGGAGACAACGGCCACTCACCCCTCCTTCTCTACGGCCACGTCGACGTCGTCCCTACCGCGGGTCAGCAGTGGTCCCATCCGCCATTCGCCGCCGATATCGCCGACGGAATGGTGTGGGGACGCGGGGCGCTCGACATGAAGTCGGGCGTTGCGATGATGATTACGGCGTTCCTCCGAGCGAAGGCCGAGAGCCGCGTGCCTCCCGGCGGCGTCGTCCTCGCCGTGCTCTCCGACGAGGAGGCTGGAGGAGACTTCGGCGCGAAGTTCCTCGCGCAGGAGCATCCCGAAGCGCTCGCCGGCGTTCGCCATGCGCTCGGCGAGGTCGGCGGGGTCTCCCTGCACGTCGCCGGCCACCGCTTCTACCCGATCCAGGTGGCCGAAAAGCGGATGTGCACCATCAAGGCGACGGTACGCGGGCCCGCGGGTCATGCCGCACGACCGTTCCGCGGCGGGGCGATGGCGCGACTGGCAGCGATGCTGCGCGCGCTCGACCGCAAGCGCACTCCTCCTCACGTGACTGCGACCGCGAGAGCGGCGATCGAGGCGATGGCCGCGGCCTTGCCCGGGCCGAAGGCCGCCGTGCTCCGGGCCCTGCTCGACACGCGCACACACGGCACAGCGCTTCGCCTCATCGGCGAGCAGGGTCGCGCGCTCGAAGGCACGCTGCGCAACACCGCGAACGCGACCATCGTCCGCGGAGGCTCGGCGGTGAACGTCATCCCGTCCGAGATCGAGGTGGAGCTGGACGGCCGCCTACTGCCGGGCTTCGGCCCCGACGATCTCCTGGCAGAGCTGCGGGACATCATCGGCCCCGACGTCGAGCTCGAGGTGCTGCGCTACGACGAGGGGCCGGCCGACCCGGACATGACGTTCTTCGACGAGCTGGCGGCGGTGATCCGTGAGCTCGACCCCGAGGGCGTGCCGATCCCGATGCTGCTCCCGGCCGTCACCGACGCGCGTCACCTGTCGCCGCTCGGCATCCAGACGTACGGCTTCATGCCGATGCGGCTGCCGGAAGACTTTCCGCTCGCGACGCTGCCGCACGCAGCTGACGAGCGCATCCCGGCCGACGCGGCCGCCTTTGGCGCCGAGGCGATCTTCCGCGCCGTCCAGCGGTACCCGGGATGAGAGTCCTCGTCCTCGGCGGTACAAGGTTTCTCGGACGCGCGCTCGTCGACGCGGCGCTCGAGCAAGGGCACGAGCCGACGCTCTTCAACCGCGGGCAGACCGCGCCGGAGCTCTTTCCTGAGGTGGAGAAGCTTCGCGGCGACCGCTCGAGCGACCTCTCCGCGCTCGAGGGACGCGAGTGGGACGCCGTGCTCGACGTCGCCGCGTACATGCCTGACGATGCCCGGCGCGCCGCCGAGACGCTCCACGGCAACGTCGAGCGGTACGTCTTCGTCTCCAGCATCTCCGTGTATGCGGATCAGAGCGTGTCGCCCGTGGAAGGCGCCGCGGTGGAGGAACTGGCGCCCGGGCAGGAGGCCGACGACGACCCGGAGCTGTACGGCGCGCGGAAGGCTGCCTGCGAGCGGATCGTCGAGGAAGCGTTCGGCGATGCGGCGTTCGTCGTGCGGCCGGGCCTGATCGTCGGACCGCACGACCCCACGGGCCGCTTCACCTACTGGCCGCACCGTGTCGCGCGAGGCGGCGAGGTGCTTGCCCCGGGCTCGCCCGACGACCAGGTGCAGTTCATCGACGTCCGCGATCTCGCAGCCTGGATCGTGCAGGCGACCGCGAGTGGCGTGGGCGGGACATTCAACGCCACGGACGAGCCAATGCCGTTCGGCGCGTTCCTGGAGGAGTGCCGCGCAGTCAGCGGCAGCGATGCGACCTTCACCTGGGTCGAGAGCGACCGGCTGCTCGCCGAGGAAGTCGGGCCGTGGATGGAGCTACCGCTCTGGCTGCCGCTGGCCGAGTACGCGGGGATCCAGCAGGCATCGGTCGAGAGGGCGCGCGCGAAGGGTCTGACCTACCGGCCGCTCGCCGACACCATCCGCGGCACCCTCGCCGAAGCCGAGCCGGTCCACGGCGTCGGGCTCACGCCCGATCGCGAGCGCGAGCTGCTCGCCTCCTCCTAGCGTGTCCGAGCTTCGTTGGACTAGTCCCGAGTGGCACTCGGAGGCCACGGCCTGGATTCGTGAGCGCGCCGATGTCGAGGGTGACATCGAGCAGCCGCATGTGCGCCCGTGGTCGACAGTGCTCCGCGTGCCCACGGCCGACGGCGACCTCTACTTCAAGGCCGTTTCGGCGATTCACGTCTTCGAGGCGGCGCTGACGGGGTTGCTCTCGGAGTTGCACCCGGGCCGCGTGGCAGAGGTAGTCGCGTCGGACGCCGAGCGCGGCTGGATGCTGATGCGTGACGGCGGCGCGCGCCTGCGGGAGCTCGTGACGACTCCCGCCGACCTTCACCACTGGGAACGGGTGCTACCCGTCTACGCGCAGCTGCAGATCGAGATGGCTCCTCACGCCGCAAGGCTGCTCGGGTTGGGGGTTCCCGACGAACGGCTCGGTGTGTTGCCCGAACACTTCCGTGAACTGCTCGCCACCAATCCCAAGGGAATAACTCGAGAAGAGCACCAGCGCCTCGTCGACGTCGTGCCCCGCGTCGACGACATGTGCAGGGAGCTTGCCGCGTACGGAATCCCGGAGACGATCCAGCACGACGACTTACATGACGGCCAGGTGTTCGTGTCCGGTGGGCGCTATTGCATCTTCGACTGGGGCGATAGCTGCGTCTCCCATCCGTTCCACTCGCTCACCGTCATCCTCCGCATGATCGCGTGGCAGCGTGACCTCGAACCCGGCGGGCGAGAGCTTCAGCGCCTCCGCGATGCCTACCTCGAGCCCTTCGGCCAGCTGCAGGCAGCAGCCGAGCTTGCCTATCGGACGGGCACGATCGCCCGCTCTCTCGCGTGGCACCGCGAGCGCACCGCGCGAGAACCGGAGTCGATCGATGAAGAGGACGCCACCTGGACGGGCTACGGCCTCAGGCTGTTCCTGGCCGACGGCCCGATCGGAACGTGGCAGGACGCAACCCCGTAGTAGTGGTGTCGCTCATCGCGGGGCGGCCTCAAAGAGCCATGTCCGAGGGACAGTCCCTCGACATGGCCAAAGGCGCCGGGTCCGGCGGGCACTGTCTTGCCAACGCTCCGTCAGCCATTCGAAGCAACCCAAGGGAGACATGTCTGAGGGCGTCCCTCGGACATGTCCCGATCAGCCCGGATTGAAGCGGGCTAGCTTTCAGGCGTCGGCACCGAGCCCGGCGCGAGCTCAGCGGCCTTGGCGTACTTCGGGTCGTGCCGGCGGATTCGGTCCGGGTCGACGCCGCGGTGATCGGCCAGGTCGACGGTCAGCCGCTGGAACCGAACGATGTCCACGACGGTATGGCGTGTCGGCACGAGCGTCACCGCGGCGCCGATCGCCTCCAGCGCTGCGACGGCCTGCCGCGCGCGCTCTGCGCCTCGCCCTTCCCCCTCGAGCACGAACGCCCGGACGTTCTCGTCGACGGCCGCGAAGTAGCCGTGCAGCAGCTGCTCCGTCTCATGGGCTTCCGCGGCGACATATGAGCCCTCACGCAGCTTCAGCACAGCCTCCTGAGCCGTCGGCCAGTCGCGGCCGGCGCCGGCAACCAGCCAGCGCTCGTGATCGGACACGGGGAGCGCCGGTGCGGCGAGCGCCCGCTCGACTGCCTCGGGTAGCCACGACACGTCCTCGCCGTGCAGCGCGGCGATCGTCGCCACGACGGCCGTGTAGCTCGCCGTGTGACACCAGCTCTCCTCGATCGCGGGGGTGCAGACGACGACCTCGTCGCACGCCTCCGCGAGCGGGCTCTCGGCCTTGCCCGTCAATAACCACGTCTGACCAGCCCAGGCCTGCGCAGCCTCCAGCGTGAGCGCCGTTGCTCCCTCGTGGCTCACGCAGACGAGCACGTCCGCCTCGCGCTCGGGCTGCAGGACGAGCTCGAGCGCCTGCACCGCGTCGCCCCCCGACTGCGCCGCGTGGAACGACGTGCCGCAGCCGGTGAAGAGCAGCTTCACGTCCGGGAACCGGCGATCGGTAGGCACGCCGCGCAGCCACTCCGGCTGGGCCATCATCGCCGCACGCGTTAGCTCGCCGTTCGCCATGCGGCTCTCTATACCATCGGCGAGGCCGTGAGCACCTACGAACGACACGTCCTGCCCAACGGGCTCCGCGTGCTGACCGCGCCGATGGAGCAGGCCCAGTCGGTCTCGTGCTTCGTCATGCTCGCCGCGGGCGCGCGCTACGAGACGCGCGAGTCGAACGGCATCGCGCACTTCGCGGAGCACATGTTCTTCAAGGGGACGGAGCGGCGCCCGACGGCGCGCGACATCTCGACCGAGATCGATTCCATCGGCGGCGAGTTCAACGCCTTCACCGGCAAGGAGATCACGGGCTACTACGTGCGCTGCGCGGGCGAGAGCCGCGACATCGCGCTCGACGTGCTCGTCGACATGCTGCGTCACTCCCGCTTCGACGCCGAGGAGATCGACCGCGAGAAGGGCGTGATCATCGAGGAGATGAACATGTACTTCGATACGCCGCGGGACTTCGTCTCCGGCGTGTTCGACGACCTCATGTACGGCGACCACGCTCTCGGCTGGGACATCCTCGGCCGCAAGGAAACGGTGCAGGACGCAACCCGCGAGACGTTCCTCTCGTACCTCGACCGCTGGTACACGCCCGAACGCATGGTGGTGGGCGTCGCCGGCGCTGTCGGTCCCAGTCTCGACGAGAAGCTCATGGACCTGCTGGGCGACCTCCCAGGAGGCAACGGCGGCGCACCTGAGCCTGTTGCGGAGCTGCCCTCGTCCCGCGTGAAGCTCCACACGAAGCAGTCGGACCAGGCGCACATCTGCATCGGCTTTCGCACGTACGAGGTCGGCCATCCCGACCGTTACGTCGTGGAGCTCCTGCGCGCCGTCCTCGGCGGCGGCATGTCGTCGCGCCTCTTCACCGAGGTTCGCGAGCGGCGCGGCCTCGCGTACTACGTCTTCGCCGTCATCCAGGGGTACGCGGACACCGGCGCGCTGTTCACCCAGTCCGGAGTGGACATCAAGCGCATCGACGAGGCGGTGTCGACCATCGTCAGCGAGCTGAAGCAGATCGCCGAGGAGCCCGTTCCGGCGCTCGAGCTCGAGAAGGCCCGCGCGTACACGAAGGGGCGCTTCGTGCTCTCGCTCGAGTCACCGCAGGGAATGAACAGGTTCGGCCTGCTGCGCGAGGTGCTCGAGAACACGCACCCCGATACCAGCGAGGTGCTCTCGGGGCTGGGCGCGGTCACCGCGGAGGACGTACAGCGCGTCGCCCAGGACCTCATCACCGACGATGCACTGCGGCTCGCGGTCGTCGGCCCGTTCGACGACGCCGACCGCTTCGAGAAGCTGCTGCCCTGACGCTCGCAGCACCGCCTCCGCCACTCCCGCCCCCCACTCTCCGCGCGCCCGCGCCGTACGAAGTCTCGTTCGGGCGAGTGGCAGGCACAGTGCCGCGGAACACCAAGCTGATGGTGATCCGCGCGGGCGGCAAGGTCGTCGCGACGCACCACCTGCGAGGGCGACGGTTCGACGTCAGCGTGCCGCTGCCGCGCCGCGACGTTACGGTGCGGGTTACGGCCACGACCGCGCTCGGACGTCGCAGCAGCGTGTCTGTGCGGCACGTCTTTGGATTGCCGCAGCAGGCTCGCCCGCGCGGGACGCTTGCGCACGTCGACGGTGCGCTGGCACGGCGCATCGTCCCTCTCGTTCGCGCCTTTCCCGGGGCAAGCGCCGTCTACGTCCGAGATCTCACCACCGGCGCGGGAGCGGCCTGGAACGCCCGTGCGCACTTCCCGGCGGGCTCGACGCTGAAGCTGGGCATTGCGGTCGAGGCCCTACGCACGCTCCGCACGAAACCCTCGCCGGGCTCGTACGCCGACCAGCTGCTTCGCCGCGCGATCGTCTACTCGGACAACGTGGCCGCGAACTCGCTCGAGGTGCTGTTCGGCGGCTCGACGAGCGGCGGCAGCCAGCTCGTCAACTCGCTCATGCGAAGTCTCGGCCTCACCGACTCGGAGATGTACGGCGGCTACATCCCGGGCACGCTCGCGAGGCGGCTGCCGATCCCGCTGCGCGCCGACGAGCAGCCGTACTACGGCGTCGGCAAGCACACGAGCGCCTACGACTTGGCGCAGCTCTTCGCCTACATCCATCTCGCCGCCGCAGGCAAGGGCCGGCTGGCGACGCAGCACTCCGGCTTCACGACGGCCGACGCCCGCTATCTCCTGTATCTGCTCGCGCATGTCGTCGACCGCGGCAAGCTCGACCGCTTCCTCGGTAGCCGTGCGACGTCGCTGCACAAGGCAGGCTGGATCACGACCGCCAGGCACGACGCGGGAATCGTCTACTGGCCCGGAGGAGCGTTCGCCGTCTCAGTGATGACCCACGGCGCCGGCGTGGGAACAGTGTCGGACGTGCTCGCCGGGCGCGTGGCGCAGCGGGCGCTCGCCCGCTTCAGAGCCCTGCGCCGCTAGACGGGAACCGCGATGACGACGACGTTGTCGCGGTAGTGGCCCGAAGCCGGGAGGAACGGCCCGCCGCAGGTGACGAGAGCGAGGCGATGGCGGCCTCGGGTCGAGTACACGTCGGCCGGCAGCTGCGCCTTCGGCATCGTCCGCACGGAGACAACCCGGTACGTGCGGCGCGCGCCACTACGAGAGGTGACGGTGACGCGATCGCCGACGCGAGCCTCTTTGAGGCGGTAGAACGCGCCAGGGCCGAGGGTTGCCGAGTCGACGTGCCCGGCGATCAGCACCGTCCCGGTCTTGGCGCCAGGCGCAGCCCCGTCGCTCCACCACGAGGTGCGGCGGATGTTCGGGCTCGCGTCGAGCTCGCCCTTCGCAACGTTGATGCCCGCCGCCAATACGGGAGCGTCGATGCCGAGCGACCCGATGGTGACCCGCGTCGGCGCGCGGGAGTCCGGCGCGGGAACCTGCTTGGCGGCGCCGCCCCTGCTGCGGCCCGTGTTGATCGCAGCGGCCACAAAGGAGGTCTCTGCAACGAGCGCGCACTTCGTCTCCGTCTCGGCGACGTGCGGTGCCGGCAGGATGCGCTCGCGATACGTGTAGAAGCCGGCTCTCGCGAGCCGCACGCTCCCCGAGCGCAGCTCGCCGTCGCCCTTCGCGTAGGAGACGCCCTCCCAGTACGGGGTCCCGGTGCAAGCGATCTCGTCCCGCGTTCCGAATGGCCCGAAGAGCTCGACACCGATCCGGACGGGTGTCTCGCCGAGACCGCTGACGCGAATCCGGTCGTAGATAACGGAGCCCCGCTGGACGACATTGCTGGAGACGATGGTCGTCACGGCCGGCTGCGCGGTGGCGAGCGTGGTCTCCGCCGCCTCGGCACACTCGGTCGCCGTCCCGTTGTTGGCGTCGCTCCGGCCGATCGTCTCTCGGTACGTGTAGTAGCCGACCCTGTCGATCTCGACGGGCTGCGTCTTGTACGTGCCGTCACCGCGGGCCGAGAACGTTCCGCGCCAGTACGGCGTGCCTGTGCAGCGAATCGCGCTTTCCGTCGCGAACGGGCCGTAGAGCGCCACGTTGACGGTGACGGCGAGTGCGCCGAGGCCCTCGACGATCACCGTGTCGGTGATCGTGGAGCCGGGCCGCACCGTCTGGTCGCTGATCCTCGTGCGCACCTGAGGCGAAGCGACGACGATCGTGGTCTCCGACACCTCACCGCACTTCGTCAGCACGGGGCGGACGAAGCCGCCCTCGTCGATCCACTCGCGGTACGTGTAGAAGCCCGCTGTCTGCAAGGTGACCGGCTCCGTCTGGTACTCGCCGTCGGCCGCGACCGCGATCGTGCCGGTCCACACGGCCTTGGTGTTGCACCTGATGACGTCCGGGGCAGCGAACGGGCCGTAGAGCGCGGCCCGCACCGTCACGCTCTCGCCCGCAAGCCCCGCGACTCGCACGCGGTCGAAGATCGATGCGCCCGGCGCAGCGCGCTGTGCGCTGACAACCGTCGTCACGCGAGGTTGCACCTCGACCCGCACACGTTCCGAGGGAACGTTGCAGGGCGTCGTCAGGCCGACATGGTCGCCGTCTGCCGGGAACACCTCTTGATACGCGTAGACGCCCGGCTTGGCCAGTCGCACGGCCTCCGTCCGGTACGTGCCCGGGCCGTCGGCGCGGAACGTCCCGCTCCCCGCCGGCTCGCCGCTGCAGACGACCTGGCCGGCGCTGCGGAATGGGCCGTATATGGCCCACCGCACGGTGCCGCGGTAGCTCGAAAGGGCCCCCGTGAGCGTAACGACGTCCCGGGCGGGCTGGCCGACGAGCACCTCGCCCGGCCTCGCAACCGTCGACACGGTGATCCTCACCTTGCCGACGGTGACCGACGACTCGCCGGTGACGCGCTGCGAATCCGGTGCCAGGAGACGCTGGCCGTTGCGGGCGCCGACGGGCGTGCTCGGGAAGTAGTACAAGGGCAAGGTCGACGCAAGCGGCTCGCTCTTTGCGGACAGCGTGAGCTCACCCGCGTCGGCAGCGGTCAGCTCCACGCGGGCGACGCCGCTGTCGTCCGTCACCACGCTGCCCGGGACGCCCGCCAGGCCTTTCGCGGTGAGCCCGAGCCGGACGTCAGGAACGGCAGCGCCCGACTCGGCGAGGACACGGATGGTGACGCTGGCCTTCGCGCCGACGGCCATGCGGCTCGGGAGGCCGCCAATGGCTACGCGGTACGGGCCGTGCAGGCGCTCCGAGTCGCGGGCGACCCCTTCGAAGATCGAGCGTACGGCCGGCCTGAACGCGCCTGGGTCGACCTCTCCCGGCTGGGCGTCGACCATCTGGGAGTGGACGTAGAGCATCACGGCAGCCTGCTGGTTCGCGCTGTTCGTCCGCCCGAACGTCCACGTCGCGTACGCCATCCGCCGCTGCCGTTCGAACGTCACCAGCTCACCGTCGCGGTTCCGCAGCTGGGCCGGCTCGACGAGCGCGAACTTCATCGCCTTCGACGGGTACCAGAAGCGAAGATCGATGCAGAACGTGCGCGCGGCTTCCGCAACGGCGCCGCGGAAATCGCCGAACCAGCGGACGCCGTAGCGATACGTGTCGTAGAAGCCGACGCCGGTCGTGCCGCAGACGTTTCGCCCGTCGCGCGAGCATGGGTCGTTCTGGTTCGGCGGCTCAGCTGCGAGTGCCGGCGTGGCCGAGAGCAGCGCCACGACGGCGACGAGCAGGCAGAGGCGACCCACGCCTCGACCTTAGCGCCTCAGATCACTCGTCGCGGGCGTCGGCTGCCGCGCGCTCGCGAATCTCTTCGCAAACTGCGGGATCGGCGAGTGTCGTCGTGTCGCCGAGCGGCCGATTCTCGGCGACGTCGCGCAACAACCGGCGCATGATCTTCCCCGAGCGCGTCTTCGGCAACTCCGGCGTGAAGAGGATGTTGGCCGGCTTCGCGATCGGGCCGATCACCTTCGCCACATGGTCTCGCAACTCGTCGAGCATCTCCACCGAGCCCTCGTCGGTGCCCTTCAGCGTCACGAAGGCGACGATGGCCTGGCCGGTGAGCGGGTCCATGCGACCGCACACGGCCGCCTCGGCGACCGCGCGATGATCGACCAGCGCTGACTCGACCTCGATCGTCGAGATGCGGTGCCCGGACACGTTCATGACGTCGTCCACGCGGCCCAGCAGCCAGAAGTCCCCGTCCTCGTCGATGCGTGCGCCGTCGCCCGCGAAGTAGACGCCGGGGAAGCGGCTCCAGTACGTCTCCACGTACCGCTCGTGGTCGCCGTGGATCCCGCGCAGCATCGCGGGCCACGGCCGGCGCAGAACGAGGTAGCCGCCGCCACCCGGGCCCACCTCGTTCCCCTCGTTGTCGTAGACGGCAGCGTCCACGCCGGGGAACGGTCGGGTCGCCGAGCCGGGCTTCGTGGTGGTGACGCCCGGCAGCGGCGTGATCATGATCATCCCCGTCTCCGTCTGCCACCACGTGTCGACGATCGGGCAGCGCTCGCCGCCGATGTGCTCGTGGTACCACATCCACGCCTCGGGATTGATGGGCTCACCGACCGAGCCGAGCAGTCGCAGCGTCGAGAGATCGTGCTTCTGCGCGTGCTCCGGGCCCCACTTCATGTGTGCGCGGATAGCCGTCGGCGCGGTGTAGAGGATCGTCACTCCGTAGCGCTCGACGATGTCCCACCAGCGGTCGCGGTCGGGGAAGTCCGGCGTCCCTTCGTACAGGACGCTCGTGGCGCCGTTACAGAGCGGCCCGTAGACGATGTAGCTGTGCCCGGTGACCCAGCCGATGTCGGCCGCGCACCAGTAGACGTCCTGATCGGCCTTCAGGTCGAAGACGTAGTCGTGGGTAGTGGCGACGCCGACGAGGTAGCCGCCGGTCGTGTGCACGATTCCCTTCGGCTTGGCGGTGGTACCGCTCGTGTAGAGCAGGTAGAGCAGGTCCTCGGAGTCCATCGGCACGCAGGGGCAGCTGGCCGGGTCTGCCGACTGGCCGTCGGTGAGCTCGCGCCACGTGACGTCGCGTCCCTCCACCATCGGCACGTCGGCCATCGTCCGCTGGCAGACGACGACAGTCTTGACGGTCGGGCACGACTCCAGCGCCTCGTCGACGTTGGCCTTGAGCGGCACCGTCTGCCCGCGCCGCCAGCCCTCGTCCTGGGTGATCAACAGCTCGCACTTCATGTCGTTGAGCCGGCCCGAGAGCGAGTCGGCCGAGAAGCCGCCGAAGACGACGGTGTGCGGCGCGCCGAGCCGCGCGCACGCGAGCATGGCGACCGGCAGTCCCGGGCCCATGCCCATATAGATCCCCACCGGCGTGCCCTTCTTCACGCCGAGGGCCTTCAGCCCGTTGGCGACGCGAACGACGTCTTCGAGCAGCGCCTGGTACGTGATCGGCGCGCGATCGCCCTCCGGCTCGCCCTCGAAGTAGAACGCGACCTGCGCGCCCTTGCCCGCCTCCACGTGCCGGTCGAGGCAGTTGAAGCAGACATTGAGCGTGCCGCCGCCGAACCACTTGGCGTACGGGGCTTCCCACTCGAGCACCGTGTGGAAGTCCTCGAACCACGTGACGCGCTCGCGGGCCTCGCCGGCCCAGAACTCTTCGAGCGCGGAGTCGTAAATCACCGGCTTCGCGTTGGCCTGCGCCGCGAACTCGGGCGGCGGCGGGTAGCGCCGCTTCTCCGCGAGCAGCGTCTCGATGGCCTCGGTCATGGCCGCGATCCTAACCGGCGCGGAGTAGTTAGCCGACTTGGCCGGAGACCGTGCGAGGCATCGTCTCGCCCTGCGACCGCAGCACGATCGTGCTCGTGAACTCTTTGCCCTTCGTGCCCGCCGGGATCGAGAACGTGCAAACGGCAGTGCCGCCGGCGAACGCCTTCGACGTGGGGCGCAGGGGCTTGCCTGCGATCCGCATCGAGCACGATGCGGTTCCGCTCGTCACGGGGCTTCCGGTGTCGGTGGTGATCGCAGCCAGGCGCAGGCTGAACGGCCTGCCTGCCCGGGGCCTCGCCGGCTGCGCCGTGAAGCTGCTCGCGTAGATCGAGCCCGAGTCGTGGATCCAGGCGTCCTCCTCCCCCTGGGCGCCCGGATTGCCCAGCCGCCGCGCCGCACCGTCCGGAGCGAAGTCCGGTCGCGCGTTCGTGAGGTCGTAGCGCCCGGTTTCCGGATCGAAGCCGATACCGCTCCAGGCCTCGATCCAGAACACGATGCGCTGCGGTCCCACAATGCCCACATCAGCCGCCTCGACGGTGAACGTCGCCCCATCCCTGTAGACGAAACGAAGAGGCGGCCCGGCTCTCGTCGGCAGCGTCTTGCCGCCGCTGCACATGCTTCTGTCGCAGACGAAGAGCCCGACCTCATCGAGGCCGAGCTCCCAGCGGTCGAGGTAGAGGTACCTGTCGGCGCCCCGCAGACCCGTTTCCGGGTTGGCGTCCGTGTCCAGCCAGACGCGGATGCGCAGGTCCTCGGTCAATACCGGGTGGCTTGGAATTTCGATGCGGAAGGTGAGCAGCCCGCTGTCGTCGTTCGAGACCACGACCGTCCCGATATCGGGCGCGGTGACGTCCTCGCGCACTGCGTCACTGAACGTCGTGCTCTCGGCCGCCAGGCGCCCCGAGGTCGAATAGCCGACGGTGGCCCCGGCGGTAGCCGCCGCGACCGCCGCGATCGCTGTCAGGACGACCAGTCGCCGGCAGCGGACGCGCGAGATCAGGGCTTCAGGTCCGATCGCTTTTGCCACGCGCCGCGTGGATGTTAGCGGGCGCCGCGGCGCCTGCTAGACGGCCGAGCGAACGAGCTTCACCTTGCCCGCGGGGCCACTCTCCCGTTCGATCGCGCGAGCGAGCTCGACGCGGACCGGCACGTCCGCTCCCGCGCTCGCCATCTCGGCGGCGATCGCGGCTCGTACCTGCTCGGGCAGCGCCGGCCCAGCCCCCTCGCCGGGCACAATGCGCACGAGCAGCCCGTCGGCGTCATGCACGACCTGAAACTGGCCGACGTCCTGGAGGCGGCTGAACGGCGCGTGGAGGCGGTACGGGTGGACGCTGACCGTCCCGCCGGCGCGGGCCGGAAGCTCGAGCACGTCGTCGCTGCGGCCGTCGACCCGGGCGAGCCGCATGTATGGACGCCCACCCGGGTCCGTGCCCTCGGCAAGGACCGCGGAGTCCGAGAGCTCGTAGCGGATGAGCGGCTGCACTCTGTTCACGAGGTTCGTGAGCAGGACCTTTGCCCCCGGCACGCCCGGCGGCACCGGCCGGTTCTCGTTGTCGACGACCTCGAGCACGATCGACTCCTCGCACACGTGCATGTCCTCGCTGTCGAGTGAGCCGACCGCGATCCCCGGCGCCTCCGTCGCCGCATAGACGTTCACCGGCGGCGCGCCCCACGCACGGGTCACCTTCTCGGAGATCGCGTCTGTGAGCACCTCGGATGTCGCAATCGTCACCTGCGGCGCAATCTGCAGCCGCCCCGAGACCTGTTCGTCGGCAAGCATCCCGAGCACGCTCGCGTAGGCGATCAGGGCCTCCGGCTGGTACTCGTCGAGGGCGTCCAGCAGCTCCGGCAGCGGCGTCGCGACGTTGACGCGCGGCACGCCTTTCCGGCCGCCGGAGAACGCGGCGAAGAGTTGCTTCGTGATGTGCTCGTCGCTCGGCGCGCCGATCGCGAGCAAGCGGGTGTCCGGTCCGACACCGGCGCGAACGAGGCGAGATAGACCGACGGCGGTCCAGTCGGCGAACTCGTCGGGTGTGTAGACGAAGAGTCCCGGTACGCCGGTCGAGCCCGACGTGGAGAAGACGCGGTAGCGACCCTTGTAGAGATCGCCCGGGAGGGCGTTGCGAACGAACGCCTCGACATCGCTCCGGCGCAGCAGCGGGTCGGTCATGACGCTTTCGAACTGCTCCATCAGCACGTCCTTGGAGAGCGTCGGCAGCGAGCCGAGCGGACGGTCGGCCGCGTCGGCGCCGAGCGCCTCCCGGTAGTACGGAGAGCGCTCGACCGCATGGCGCAGCAGCGCATCGACGCGTTGCCGTTGGTAGGCCAGCAGCTCCTCGCGTGTCCAGTGCTCTTGCTCGAGCAGCTCGCCGACTCTGGCGCGGATCGCTTCCCGCGGATCGGTGCGTGTCTGGACGGTCATTTCGTGCTCCTTTCGTCATCTGGAACGGACGCGCCCCGCATGAACGCCGTGACGGTCTCCTCGAAGAGACGCGCACGGTCGGCGCGGTCGACGGGCTCGGGCTCGAGGACCCAGTCGAGCATGAGCCCGCGCAGGAGCGCCCCGGTCGCCCTCGCGACCTCGTGCGAGGGGAGCGTGTACGTCAAGCCGTAGCGCTCGGCGACCCCGTCGATCAGAACCGCGATCGAGGCCAGGAACCGCTCGCGCAGCTCGCGTAGCCGCGCGCGCAGCTCCGGGTCGCGCGACGCATGGGTGGAGAAGTCGGTGACGAGCGCCCACCACGCCGGCTCACCCTCGTAGGCGTCCAGCATGATGCCTGCGACCGCACGCGCAGCCGCTTCAGCTTCGTCGGCATCGAGGCCGAGGAAGAGCTCCGTGTGCAGGTCGACGCGCCGCAGGTAGTGCTCGTCGAGCAGGGCGAGGAACAGGTCGTCCTTCCCGCGAAAGTTCGAGTAGACGGCTCCTTTCGTGTACCCGGCCTCGTCGGCGATCTCGTCGAGGGATGCGCCGTGGAACCCGCGGGCCAGGAAGACGTGCCGCGCAGCGGCAAGCAGCTCGGCCCTCGTACCGGCTTTGCGTTCGCTTCTGGTCGGACGCGCTGTCTTCATCTAGATACCGACGGTATCGTAATACCGACGGTATCCGATGTCAAATCACGGTGTCAGGTCGTAGGGGTAGTCGGTGAGGTTCTCGCAGCCGTCCTCCGTGACGAGCACGAGATCCTCGAGGCGGCAGCCGCCGAAGCCGGGCCGGTACAGGCCGGGCTCCACCGTCACCACGTCACCGGCGACCAGGGGCGAGGCAGGAGCGAGCCCCATGCCCGGGTCCTCATGCACTTCCAGGCCGACACCGTGGCCGAGCCCGTGGAAGAACCCCTCCTCGAGCGTTTCGCCGAGATCCTTCGTCAGCAGCGTCTTGTAGCCGTGCTCCTGGAACAGCTCGCACGTCGCGCGGTAGAGGTCGTGGCCCGCGGCGCCGCCGCGCACGCCGGCGATCGCCTCGTCGAGCGCCCGTTTCACGAGCCGGTGGTACTCGACCAGCTCCTCGGGCGGCTCGCCGACGCAGTACGTGCGGGTCATGTCGGCGTGGCAGCCCGTCTCGCGGTCCTTGGGCCAGAGGTCGATGACGACCGGCTCACCGGGCGAGATCGGGCCGGAGCCCATGTCGTGACCGATCGCGCTCTGCCCGCCGTGGGAGACGATCAGCTCGTCGGCGGCCATGCCGTGGGCCGTGAACACTTCGCCGATCTCCTGCTTCACGCGCTCGCAGGTGAGCGGCTCGTCGTCAAGCATCAGCACGTCACCGCTCGCGTCGGCTGAGCGCAGGAGACTGCGCGCCACGTCCATCGCCGCCTCGGCGGCACGCTGCGCACGTCGGATCCCCTCGAGCTCGGCCTCGTTCTTCACGCGCCGGCGCCGTGTGAACGCTTCGCGGTCGACGGTCAGCTCGAGACCGGCGCCGCGCAGGTGGTCGGCGAGCTCGACGGGGAACCCGGGCGGCACGACCGCGCTCACGACCTCCAGGGAACGGCACGCGCGCTCGGCCACGTGGAGGTAGAGCTCGTCACGCGAGATGCCCTGATCGAGCAGCTCCTCCCAGCCCAGGTCGTCCCACGACAGCACGTCTAGGCCGATCCCGCGCACACGCGGCACCTCCAGCGAGTGGATCGCCACGACCCGTCTCCCGTTCCGCTCGGCGTAGAGGAACGGGTCGGGGATGGGGACGGCGACCTCGTGGCGCAACTCGGGCGAGCGCAGGGTGTCGCCGTAGATCAGCACGTCCGGCATTGGGGGCCATCGTAACGACGACTAGACTCAGAATTCGTGGAGACTGCGGTCGAGCGGGCGTATGAGCTGACGGAGGTGTGGCACGAGAAGCTCCGTGCCGACCTGCCGGCGGACGCCGACATCTTCGACGCGCATACGCACATCGGCGACGACATCGACGGCATGCGCGGCCGACCCGACGAGCTGCTCGACATCATGGACGGCTACGGCATCTCACAGGCCTTCACGTTCTGCATGGACGAGCCCGATCGCCACCCGGCCTTCAGTGCGGCCAACGATCGGACGCGGGCATGGACGGATGAAACCGGCGGCCGGCTGATCCCGTTCGTGCGCCTCGATCTCGCCGAGTCGCCGATCGAGGAGGCCGAGCGGTCACTCGACCACGGTGCACGCGGCATCAAGCTCCATCCTCGAGCGCAGGGCTTCCTGCTCACGGACGACCGCCTGGAGCCGGTGTTCGCCCTCGCGGCCGAACGCCGCGTGCCGATCCTCATCCACGGCGGCCGCGGATTGCCGCCGATCTCGGAGGGACTGGGAAGGCTGATGGACCGCCATCCCGAGGCCGAGCTGATCATCGCCCATGCCGGCATCGCCGACATGGCCGGGCTCGCGCACGTGTTCGGTTCCCGCGCCGGCGTGTTCTTTGACACATCCGCCTGGAGCCCGGTCGACCTGCTCGACTTCTACCGGCAGGTCTCGCCCGAGCAGGTGCTCTACGCCTCCGACTACCCGTACGGGCAGCAGCCGAGCTCGCTGCTGATCGCCGTCAGGACGGCGCGCGCCGCAGGCTTCGACGACCAGCAGCTGCGCGACATGCTCTACAACAATGCGAACCGCGTCGCGCTCGGCGAGCCTCCGCTCGAGCCAACTCCCCCCCGTGGCTCGGACGTCTTCTCGCAGCCGATGATCTTCGCGCGAATCCACGGCTACCTCTCGATGGCGACCCCACTGCTGTGGATGCGGCAGCCCGACACGTTCGGCGTCCTCGGGCTCGCACTCAATGCCTGCAAGGAGCGGAACGGCGCGGCCGAGACCGAGGAGCTGGAGCAGATCCGCGAGCTGATCGCGTGCGCTCGTGACGTGTGGAGCGCGATGCCGGACGTCGAGGACGACCACGAGCGTCTCAGGCTCATGCGGCTGACCTTCCGCATGCTGCACGTCGCCGACATCGTCTCGGTCACGCCGGGTGCCTGAGCTCACACTCAGCGTCAACGGCGAGCCGCGGTCGCTCGACGTCGAGGGACGCACGCTGCTCGTCCACGCCCTGCGCGACGGCCTGGGGCTGACCGGGGCACACGTCGGCTGCGACACGAGCCAGTGCGGAGCCTGCACCGTTCTCGTCGACGGCCGCGCGGTCAAGAGCTGCACGCTGCTGGCGCTGCAAGCGGAGGGCAGTGAAGTGTCGACGATCGAGGGGCTGGCGGCTGACGGAGAGCTGCATCCCGTGCAGCGTGCGTTCGTCGAGCACCACGGGCTCCAGTGCGGCTTCTGCACGCCCGGGATCATCCTGACGACGGTCGATCTCCTGTCGCGCGACGCGCAGCCCGACGAGGAGACGATCCGGCACGCGCTGCGCGGGAACCTCTGCCGCTGCACCGGCTACGACTCGATCGTCGACTCCGTGCGGGCGGCGGCAGGCGCTCCGTGATCCCGGCCGCCGTCGACTACGTCCGGCCCGGCTCCGTCGAGGAGGCGCTCGACGCCCTGGCGCAGCCCGACGCGAAGCTGCTCGCGGGCGGCCAGTCGCTGGTGCCCGCGATGAAGCTCCGTATCGCGCGCCCTTCTGTCGTGGTCGACATCGGCGCGCTCGGGCTGAGTGGCATCAGCGAGCGGGACGGCGAGCTCGTGATCGGTGCGCTGACGACATGGGACGAGCTGGAGCGGTACGACGCGCGCCCGGCCCTTCGTGCGCTCACGGACTGCGCGGTGGGCATCGGCGACCTCCAGGTGCGCAACCGGGGAACGATCGGCGGCGGGCTCGCTCACGCCGACCCAGCGTCCGACATGCCGGCCGTGACGCTCGCGCTGGGAGCGCGGCTCACTGTGCGCTCGGCAGGGGGCGAGCGCACGATCGACGCATCGGAGCTTGCACTCGGGCCGTTCATGACGTCTCTTGCCCCGGGCGACCTGATCACCGAGGTGCGGATCCCCGTGCCCGAGGCGGGGTCCGGCTCGGCATACGTCGCCATGGAGCACCCTGCCTCCGGCTTCGCGCTCGCCGGAGCGGCAGCGCTCGTCTCGGCGGATGGCTCGCGCCGCGTCGCGCTGACCGGCGTCGCAGCCGCGCCGTTCCTGCTCGAAGGAGAGCTCGCCGACGCCGAGTTGTTCGGCGACCGCTTCGCGCCGGTGGAGTACCGGCGGCAGCTCGCTGCGACCCTGGTCGAACGCGCCACTGAGCTCGCCGAGCTCCGCGCGAAGGAGGACTCGAGATGACAGATGTGATCGGCGTCGCCCGGCCGAGGCTCGACGCGCCCGAGAAAGTGACGGGGCAGACGCTGTACGCCGCCGACGGCTACGTCCACGGCTTGCTGCACGCGCGTCTCGTTCTCTCCACGGAGACGCACGCCCTCATCCAGCGCATCAACGGCGCCGACGCGCTCGAGATCCCCGGCGTCGTCGCGGTGCTGACGGCCGCCGACCTGCCCACCGCCACGGAGGGCACCGACCGCACCGCCGAGCCGCTCGCGCGCGAGGAGGTGATCTTCGCGGGCCAGCCGGTGGCAATGGTGATCGCGGAGACCGAGGCTGCTGCTCAGGATGGCGTCGAGGCGGTGTTCGTCGACTACGAGCCGCTGGAGGCCGTGATCGACGTCGAGGCGGCGATGGACCCCGACGCCTGTCTCGCGAGGCGCGTGGAAGAGGGGACCGACGGCGGCGACCTCGAATCGATCCACGCCGGCGCGAGCGGAGGCGAGCACGACCACGACGAACAGCTGTCGGGAAACGTCCTCGACCGCGTCCATCGCTCGCGAGGCGACGCGGCGGCCGCCCTCGCCTCGAGCGACGCCGTCGTCTCGGGCACCTTCCGGACGCCGTGGGTCTACCAGGCGTACATCGAGCCTCAGGCGGCGACCGCCTGGCTCGAGCCTGGAGGCACGCTCGTCGTTTCGGTCGCCACGCAGGGCTCCTTCGTCAGCCGCTCGGAGCTCGCGCGGTCGTTCGGCCTGCCGCTGGACAGGATCAGGATCGTCGCCGAGCCGCTGGGGGGCGCCTTCGGCGGGAAGTTCGCGCTCGTCGAGCCGCTGGCGGCCGGCGCTGCGCTCGCCTTGCGCCGTCCCGTGCGGCTGGTGATGACCCGCCAGGAGGACTTCGCGGCCACGAACCCGGCATCGGCGCAGGTGACCGAGCTCGAGATCGGCGCGAGCGCCGACGGCACGCTGACGGGCATTCGCGGCCGGATGATCGTCGACCGCGGCTCGAACGCCGGCTGGGGCGTCGAAGGCATCACCTCCCTGCTCGTCGCGGGGCCGTACAGGTGGGCAGCGATCGACGTCCGCGGCTACGGCGTGCAGACGAACCGCTTCACGTTCGGCGCCTACCGCGGGCCGGGAGCGCCCACGGCCGCGTTCGCCGTGGAGACGCTGCTCGACGAGCTGGCCGCCGAGCTCGGGCTCGACCCCCTCGAGCTGCGCCGGAAGAACGCGCTCGTCGAGGGCGACCAGGGCGTCACCGGCCCCGTGCCCACGTTCGGCGCCGTCGAGGTGCTCGACGCCACGGCCGCTCACGAGCTCTGGGCGAAGCGTGACTCGCTTCCCGAGGGCGAAGGCATCGGCGTCGCCGCCGGCTACTGGCCGGGCGGCAACGAACCGGCGGCAGCCGTGTGCCGCGTCAACACCGACGGGACGATGACGGTCGTCACGTCGGCGGTGGACATGACCGGCGTGAACACGGGCTTCGCCACAATCGCCGCCGCCGCCTTCGGCCTCGCGCCCGAGAATGTGCACATCGTCGCGGCCGACACCTCCTCCGGCCCGTACGCCGGTGCAAGCGGCGGCTCGAAAGTCACGTACACGGTCGGGAAGGCAGTCGAGCGGGCGGCCGAGGCCGCGCGCGAGAAGCTGCTGCAAGCCGCCTCGGAAGAGCTGGAGATCGCCCCCGGCGACCTCGAGGTCGTCGACGGCGTCGTGCGCGCGGTGGGAGCACCCGACCGCTCGATGTCGGTCGAGGACATCGTCAAGAAGACGTGCCGCTTCGGCGGGCTCCACGAGCCGATCGAGGGGCACGGCGGCTCGGCGCAGACGAGCCTGGCCCCCTCCGTCTCGTCGCACATCGCCCACGTCAAGGTGGACCGGGAGACTGGCGAGGTGGAGCTCAAGGGCTACGTGATCGTCCAGGACGTAGGCCGGGCGTTGAACCCGGCGCTCGTCGAGGGCCAGATGCGGGGCGGCGCAGCACAGGCGATCGGCTGGGCGCTGTACGAGGAGCTCGTGCACGACGAGGACGGGCAACTGCTGTCCGGCTCGTTCCTCGACTACGCGATCCCCACCGCCGACCGTGTGCCGCCGATCGACACGGTGATCGTCGAGGTGCCGGCGCCGGACGGGCCGTTCGGGGCGAAGGGCATCGGCGAGGCGCCGGTCATCCCCGGGCCGGCCGCGATCGCGAACGCCGTCCACGCGGCAACCGGTGTGCGGATGCGCGAGCTGCCGATGACGCCGCCACGCGTCTGGGCTGCGCTCAACGACGGGCAGTGATCGGGGCGGTCGTCCTCGCCGCCGGCGAGGCGAGCCGCTTCGGATCGCCGAAGCAGCAGCTGATGCTTCCGGACGTCCTCGGCGCCGTTCGGGCGAGCTCCGTTCACGAGATCGTCGTCGTGGAGGGCGCCTACGAGCTGGAGACCGATGCGCGCGTCGTGCGGTGCGGCGAGTGGCAGCGCGGCATGGGCGCTTCGCTGCGCTGCGGTCTCGAGGCTCTGCCCACGGACGCGGAAGCGGCGGTCGTGATCCTCGCCGACGGCCCCGACCTCGTCCCCGAGGCGATCGACCGCGTGATCACGGCCTGGCGAGGTGGCGCAGGTGAGGCACTGGCCGCGAGCTACAGGGGCCAGCGTGGCCACCCCGTGCTGCTCGAGCGGTCAGTCTGGAGCGACGTCCCCGACGAAGGCGCCCGTGAGCTCGTATCCGCGTTCGTCCACCTCGACGACCTCGAGCACCCCGGGGACGTCGATTACCGCGAAGACCTCACGCCTCGGGAAGCCTGAGCGCGACGAGCTTCGCCTTGAGCTCCGGCGACATCTCCTCGCGGCACGCGGTCTTCACGTAGACGCGCAGCTCGGCCTCGAAGCGGTAGCGCTTCCCGCAGTAGGCGCAGTCGGCGAGATGCGCCTCTGCTTCGGCATGTTCCTCCGACGTCAGCTCGCGGTCGAGGTACGGCTGCATGACTTCTTCGCAGTGGTCGCAGTTGCACTCGCCGAAGCCCATCTCCTCAGTTCTCCACCTTTTCGGCCAACTCACGCTTGAGGATACGCCTGCCACGATGCAGGCGGGACATGACGGTGCCCACAGGGATGTCGAGTATCTGCGCCGCATCGGCATACGTGAAGTCGCCGATGTCGACTAGGACGATCACGTCGCGAAAGTCATGCGGGACGGCCGATAGGGCGCTGACGATGTCGTCCTGGGACAGCCGGTCGTCGATGCGCTCGACGTCCGTGCCGCCGCCCGCTGCCTGCTCCATGCGGTTGTAGAGAAAGTAGTCGCCTTCCTCGAGCGGCTGCGGCTCGGGCTGGCGCTGAAGGCGCCGGCCGCGGTCGATGTTGAGGTTCGTGAGAATGCGGAGCAGCCAGGCGCGCATGTTCGTGCCCGGTGTGTACGACTGCCAGCTGCGAAATGCCCGAGAGTAGGTCTCCTGGACAAGGTCCTCCGCCTCTTCTCGGGAGGAAACGAGGCGCCGGGCAACGCGATATACCTGATCTGAGAGCTCAAGCGCTTCCTCCTCGAAACGGACGCGGTTACGGGCCTCTACCGCCAGCTCGCGTGGCTCGGATTCGCGCTCCTCCTCGACCATCCGGCCACCCTATCCCAGCGGCGTTGTTACGAAGTGGGGAACGACCGCGGCGTAGCGTCCATTCCCGCGACCTGCTCGCGGAAGCCCGCCTTGGCCATCGCGGCGAGCAGTTTTTCGCGGGATGTCAGCTCCTCGTCCCAGGTCAATGTCACCTCGCCCATGAGGGTCGCGTTCGCCGAACCGAGGCCTTCGTGGCCCTCGAGTGCGACGGCGAGACGGCTCACGCACCGCTCGCAGCGGATGCCGGAAACGTGGATGGTCTCGGTCGTCACGACCGGGATGCTAGCCATGCGAGGGCGGCCTCCGGCCCGAGCTCGAGCTGGCGCTCGGCCTCGGGTCGACCGGCGAGAACATGCTTCGCATACGGCAGCGGCCCGACCAGCTCCGCCAGGGCCGCTACCTCCTCTGAATCGGGCGGCAAACGCGCGGCGTCGGCGCGGCGTCGGGCGTAGAGCTCGCGGTCGTACGGCTCCGGATCAGTATCGGCGACGGCGGCGACCAGCGCCTGCACGAGCGCCGCGAAGGCCGTCGAGCGCCGCACGTCCGTCTGCTGGTCCATCACGCGCACTTCTAGCGTGCCGTGCTCGGGTCGCAGCCAGGCGTCCCAGTGGCGGCGCGTGTCGTCTCCACCGGTCGCCTCTTCCCATGCGGCCCAGTCGGGGAGCAACGGCGGCGTGCCGCCCGTCGGCATCTCCAACAGCCGTTCGGCGCGCGCCGAACGCAGCCCGGTCGCACTGCCTTCCGCGTAGGGCGAGTTGGCGGACAGCGCCAGCACCACGGGGAGCCACGGCACGACGGCCTCGAATGCACGCAACGCCGTGTCCGCATCGGGCAACGCAACGTGGACATGGAGGCCGCAGACGAGCTGCGTGTAGAGGCGGTCGCCCAGCTCTTCGCGCAGACGCTTGTAGCGAGGAAGCGGGACGAGCGGCTGCCCTTCTGAGCGTGCGAGCGGGTGCGTGCCGACGGCGACGACGGTCGCCCCCACCTCGGCCGACCGCCTCACGACCTCGGCCCGGAGCCGCTGCAGCTCGTCGAGCACCTCGTCCGCGTCGCGGCAGACCGGTGTCGTGGTCTCGACGAAGCAGGCGAAGAGCTCGGGCTTCAGCCGCTCGTCCGGCTCGGGAACGATCTGCTCGAACACCGGAGCCGTCTCCAGCGTCTCGGCATCGACGAGGAACAGCTCCTCCTCAACGCCTAGCGAGTACGGCGGGGCGCTGCCCCAGGTCATTCAGGCCGAACGGCGTGGACCGGCCTACCCGCCGCCTCCCACGCGTAGTACGAGGCGCTGGGACCGAAGGACTGCTCGTACTCGACGACGCGCGGGTTACGCCCGACGCGCTTGGCGCGCTCGGCGTGGCGCAGGAGGTTCGGGTCGTCGCGCTCCTCCCAGACGAGGATGAGATGCGCCGCGGTCATGAAGTCGGCGACGAACTCGCAGCCTGAGGCGGGGCAAGGGAATGGATCGGTGCGCACGCACGACCACCCGGAGTGGTCCGGAGCTTCGTCCTCCTCCCAGAGCTCTTCCTCTAGTTCGAGGGCGAGCTCGCCGACCGGATCGGTCATGGCTGAAGGCTAGAGAAATGCCAACGGCCCCCGGCAGGCAGTGGGGGCCGTTGGTCTTGTCACGTCCGCCGCGCCGTGGCGACTCGGCTGTCGGCGGTGCGACCCCGCACTGGGCAGGGCCGGTCTGGACGACTACCCGGAGGGAGAGGAGGGTTGCCGTCCAAGCTTTACGTCGATCGTCTGCTTGACCTCACCGCGGTAGATCTCGAGGGTGATCGAGTCGCCGGGCTCGAGGTCGGACGTGATGTCTCGCAGGCTGGCGAGGTCCTTCACGGCCATTCCGTTGGCCGCGACGATGATGTCGCCTCCGAGCCGATAGCTCTCGCCGGCCACAGTCACGTCGGTCGTGCCGCCCTTGAGGCCGGCCTTGGCCGCGCCGCTGCCGGCCTGGACTTCCTCGATCACCACACCGCTCTGCACGGGCAGCCGGAACTCCTTGGCCACGGCCGGGGTCAGCTGTTGGGCGAGGATGCCGATCGCCGCGTGCTCGACCTTGCCGTTCTCGATCAGCTGGCCGGCAACGCTCTTGACGGTGTTGGAGGGGACTGCGAAGCCGACGCCGACGTTGCCCTGGCTGGCGCCGCCGGTCTCGATCTGCGCGTTGACGCCGATCACCTCGCCGCGAGCGTTCAGCAGCGGGCCACCGGAGTTGCCGTGGTTGATGGCGGCGTCGGTCTGGATGACGTGGTCGATCGCGTACTCGTTGGGAGCCGTGATCTGGCGCTGGATTGCGCTCACGATCCCCGCGGTCACCGACCTCGACAGGCCGAACGGGTTACCGATGGCAACGACCGAGTCGCCCACCTGAACCACGTCGGAATCGCCGAGCGTGAGTGCGGTCAAGGCACTTGCAGTCGTGTTCACCTTCAGCACTGCGATGTCAGTCGAAGGGTCGGAACCGACAAGAGTCGCGTCGATGCTCTGGTTGTTGGAGAACGTGACCTGGATCGAGCCTGCGCCCGCGATCACGTGGTAGTTGGTGATGATGTAGCCGGCCTTGTCGAAGACGAAGCCCGAGCCGAGAGCTCGCTGCTGCGACTCCGAGCCGAACGGATTCGCGTTGCCGGTGGCTGTGATCTGTACGACGGCCGGTGCCGACCGCTTGTAGACGTCGGCGATCGACAGCGCCTGGCCGGGACGGAATGCCGTGGGTTGGGAGGTGCTCTCGACCGTGACCTCGCGGACGGTGACGGTGTTCTCACCGTCGAAGTCCAGTGCATAGGCACCACCGAGCGCGAGTGCTGCGCCTGCCGCGCCGGCGGCAGCCACGGCGAGCAAGGGAAGGAAGCGGCGGGAGTTGTGCATGTCCGTGTTCTACCCACCGAGGCTTAAAGCACCCGTTGAAGTCTGTTAAGCCTGGGTTGCCTCTGCGTGATAGCTTCGCGCGGTGGCTGACGACTACGCGTTCAGCTCACTCGACGAGCTCGGCGAGGGGTACGGCTTCCGGAAGGTGCGGCAGGTGCTCGGCGTGGAAGCGTTCGGCGTCAATGCCGTCGTCATGCCGCCCGGCTACGAGGGGTTCCACCACTTCCACGACGAGCAGGATGAGGTGTACTTCGTCCACGCGGGCACCGCACGCGTCGAGGTCGGCGACGAGACGCGCGAGCTCGGCCCCGGAGGCGTCTTTCACGTTCGCTCGACGACGCCGCGACGGGTATCGAACGCCGGCGAGGACGACCTCGTGATGTTCATCGTCGGCGGCAAGGGCGGCTATGTCGGCCGTGACGGACAGATGGTCGACCCGGCCGACGTCGAGCGCCGGGCCGCCTTCGGTAGCTCTTCCAGCACCTAGCTTGGCGCCCGGACTTCCCGCGATTGCCCTCACCGAGGCTGCGCGCGTGCGCGAGCGCGCACACGCAGAGCTCGACCTGCTGCTGGGCGACATCGCCACCTGGGTCGACGTGGACACGCCGGGCGGGGATCTCGAGGCGCTGGACGGGCTGGGCCGCGTGCTCGCGCTCGAGGCGGAGCGCTACGGCCTCGAGCCCGAGCTCGTGGAGACGCCCGGCGGGCTGGCGCTGCACGCACAGCTGCGTGGGTCGGGCCAGGCGAAGGTGGCACTGCTCGGCCACCACGACACCGTGTTCGCGCTCGGCACGGCGACCGCCCGCCCGTTCCGCCGCGACGAAAGCCGCTGCTACGGGCCGGGCGTCGCCGACATGAAGGGCGGCGTCGCGGTCGCGCTGCACACGGCGCGGCTGCTAGCCGAGGGCCCGCGCCCGTTCGGCTTGCTCGAGGTCGTCTCGGTGCCCGACGAGGAGTCGCGGAACGGCGGGCCGCCGTCGGGCGGTCGCCTGCTGGACATGGACGCGGTGCTCTGCCTGGAGTGCGGGCGCCCCAACGGCGAGGTCGTGTCGCGCCGCAAGGGCGCGCGCTGGTTCCGCATTCATGCGACGGGGCGCGCCGCGCACGCAGGCGAGGCGCCCGCCGGAAGGTCGCAACGCCGCGACTCGCGCTCGCGCACGAGGCGCTGCGGATCGCGCAGCTTCACGGGGGGCGCGAGGAGCTCACGCTCCAGATCACCGGGCTGGACGCCGGCGAGGGCCTGAACACCGTCCCCAGCTCGGGCTCGCTCACCGTCGACCTGCGCGCCTGGTCGGACGAGGATCTCGCCTGGGCGCTCGAGCAATCCCTCGCCTACGGCGATCACGAGGGCGTCGAGCTTTCGTACGAGGATCTCGGCGGCCCGCCGCCGCTCGAGCGGACGGATCGCGTCGGACGGCTGGCCGAGGCCGCGATCGCGCTCGGTGCGCAACTCGGCCACGCGTTCGGTGAAACAGCCGCCGGGGGCGTGTCGGACGGCTCGTGGGCAGCCTCGCAAGGCATCCCTACGCTCGACGGGCTGGGACCGGTCGGCGGTGAGGACCACACGCCGTGGGAGTACATCGAGACGGACAGCCTCGCGCCGCGCTGCGGCGTCGTCGCCGGGCTCGTCGCAGCCGTGGACGCCGGGCTGCTCGACTAGCTGCGACGGCGACGCAGGCCGAACCAGAGCACACCGGCGAAGAGCAGCACCGAGGCGGCACCGACCGCCAGCAGCACTCCGACCGGGAAGCTGTCCTTCGGCGGCACGTAGTCGAGCGTGCCCGCGATGGCCAGCTGCTCTCCGTCCACCGTGCCAGGCACCTCCCAGTCGAAGATGTGGTGCTCGACGTCCTTCGCCGCTTCCACCTTCGAAGGCAGATTGGGGCTCATCCAGTGGACGCGGTGGTCGTGCCACGAGTACTGGACGCCCGCGGCCACGGCCTTCCACTCCGGATCAGCCTTCGGGTCGGCCGACTCGGGCAC
This sequence comes from uncultured Actinomycetes bacterium, assembly GCA_963704335.1. GTDB lineage: Bacteria > Actinomycetota > Thermoleophilia > Gaiellales > Gaiellaceae > PALSA-612. Next base: position 1,236,963 of record OY969889.1, on the reverse strand, counting down.
GGGGACGTCCGCATACCGGTCGTCGTTCAAGTATGCGGCCGGCGAGCGCTGGTTCTCGAACACGCCTTCACGAGTGAACTTCAGATACGGCTCCCCTTCGTAGCCGTCGATGACGATCTCCCGGCCGGCGGTGTTGGTCAGCTCGAGCTGATCGTCACTGTCGACGACGAACACCTGGAGGCCCGACACGGTCGGCGTTACGCTCTCGACCGTCGAGCGGTAGCCCTGCGCCCCGCCGCCGTGCGAGGCGGCGGCGGGGCAGACGACGAGGGCGACGAAGGTGGTCGCCAGAGCGAGGCGAAGCGGCATGGCTCTAGCCGTGCCCTCCCGAGGCCTTGGTGATCAGGACACCGGGTGCGGGCGACTCCGGCTCCGGCTTGCCCTTCTGCGGGATCTCGATCCAGCGGTGCACACCCTTCGCACAGCGCTGGACGGTCGGGAACCACAGCGTCTTGCCGACCTTGCTCGGAACCGCGATCCGCAGGAAGAACTGGTCGAACATGTCGTCACGCAGCCGGCCACCGCTCCAGGTGACGGAGAGGAGACCGGTCGTGATCCTTTCGCCGAAGAGGGTGCCCGGCACCGGCAGCTTGCCCTTCTTCAACGTCAGCTTCCAGCCTGCCTTCGGCTGGGGCTTCGCCGAGATCACGCCTGCGGGGATCTGGATCGAGACCGACGTGGTCGGCGAACCTTCGCAGCCGTGCCCGATCGTGAAGCCGATCGCCTGGGATGAGCCTGCCGGCGCGCTCTCCATCGTCGGCGACACGTGGGCGCTGCCCACGGTGGCCATCGTAAGCAGAGCCGCCGTGGCTGCACCTGCAATGAGTAGACGTCGCATTGATTCGTTACCCCTTTCGTATCGGTACGGAGAGAGTCACTTCGTGATGATCGAACTCGCCGCGCCGGACCCCGATGTCGAGGTCCCAGTCACCGGCGAGTGGCAGCGCCGCTCCGAGCACGCTGTAGTGGCCCGGACCGGCGGGATGCGGCTCGAGCTCGAGTGGCCCGATCCCCGGGTCCGGCAACGTGGCGGAGACAGTTGCCTCGGCCACCTTGGCGGGCTGCCCGTTCTGCTTCAGTAGGTACAGATGGATGTTGTTCGGTCCCTTCTCGGCGGGATCGACGACGAGATTCAGCTCGTACGGACCGATCGGCGCAGAGCGCGACACCGGTCCCGAAGGAGCGACCGTCGCCCTGGCCGGTGGCTCTGTCACCAGCACGGCGGTGACGCCGATCGCGACTGCGAACAGCGCCAGCTCGATGCCCACGGCGCCGAGGAATCGCCGCTGCTCGACCGCCGAGGCTGCCTGTCTCTCGAGACGCGGCACGGCTCGCCGGTTGTTGTAGGCCCCGATTGCGAGCAGCACGACGACGATGGCCGACTTGGCCAGCAGCAGGCGGCCGTAGTTCGTCTCCCAGAGTCCGCTCCAGGCACGTACCTCGAGGTAGCCGTTGACGATGCCACCCACGAGCAGCGCGGCGACCGAGGCGACGGCGAGCGCCGAGAACCTCGGCACGATCGCGGCTGCCAACGACCACCGTTGAGTACGAGCCAGGATCAGCGCCAGTAGCACGAACGTGAGGCCTCCCGCCCAGACGGACGCAGCCAGCACGTGGAGCAGGTCCATGACGAACGCGAGCCCGCCGGCCGTGTTGGCATGGCCGGACGCCGGCAGAGTCCAAGCCAGCCCGACTGCGAACGGCAGCAAGAAGCCCGGGTGCACGCCGGAGAACGCGACGAGTGCGAGCCCCGCCGCGAGGCCGGCCCGTGCGAGCCAGACCTCGCCGAAACGTGTGTCGAGGACGGCCGTGAAGACATCCCAGGACAGCGCGTCGCCGAGGCCGAAGCCGCCGGCGCTAGCGCCTTGGAACACGATCCCCACGAGCGACGCCGCCGCGAGCACGGCGGCGAGCACGCCGAGGACCAGGCGCAGCCTCGGCCGCACTCGCGTCTCGATCCCGCGGAAGACGGCGAAGAGTGCGACCGCACCACCGATGCAGGCGAGGAGCAGCGCGTAGCCGAGGAAGCGCGTGACGGTGAAGCCGACACTCACCTCGCGTGGCACCTCGTCGTCATCCAGCAGTTGGGCGATGACGCCTGTCGTGTCGCTCTTCGACTTGACCGAGAAGACGAACGCACCGTGCAGCGGATGCGAGTCGGCCGAGACGACCCGCCAGGCAACCGTGTACGTGCCGCGCGCGAGCGGGCTGTCGCCTAGCTCGATCGCGACCGTCTGCGCATCCGGACGCGAGGTTCGGCCCGAATCGACGCGCTCAGCGTCCGAGTCGTAGACGCGCAGGGCGCCCAGACTCGCATCCACGGGCTCGTTGAAACGCAGGAGCACGCGGTCCGGCCACGCCTCGAGGACGGTGCCGTTGCCTGGTTGTGTCTCGACGAGGACGGCGTGCGCACCCGCCGGCGCCGCCGCGGCGAGTGCGATGAGCACTGCCGCGAAGGCGACGGCGAGCAGGTGCACCGGCCACTGGCGCAACTTCTCGATCGTCTTCTCCTCTCGGGTCGGCCGCGCGGGACGCGGCCTCGATTTCAGGACCGAGAGTGAGTGGGCGGCCCGCGTCCTGCCTGCGCGAGGGCCAGCGGCGACAGCCGCGGCAGCGGGAGCTCGAGGCCGTGCGTCGCCAGGGCGAGGGGAGCGAGCAGCCGCCGCTCGGGCCGCTTCGAGAGCTTCGCGCCCAGCGTTGTGGCTGCGCGAAGCAGCGTCCGGCCGGCGAGGAACGCCACGACCGCGAACGGGATCTGGACGGCGAGGCCGACCAGGAAGACGGGCTCGAGAACGACACTGGGCTCGAGCTCGCCGTAGGCGGCGCGCTCGATCAGCTCACGCCCGGCGAAGGCGATCGGCGGCAGCAGCGCAAACGGCGCGAACGGCAGCACCGGCGCTCGGCGCCCGCGGCCGCCTTCCAGCGCCCAGCCGAGCAGCGCGAGCAGCACGACCGCCCAGCAGGTGGCGATGACGGCCGGGAGCAGGTCGAGATAGCCATGGCCGGTCTGGGCAAGCAGCGCCGCACGCTGTCCCGGATCCTGCTCGACGAGCCAGTAGTCGACCGTGTGCGCGGCCTCGGAGCCCAGCAGAGCCAGAGGCACCAGCAGCAGCCAGGTCAGGGCGCGCCGCACGGGCACGATCTTACGTCAGCCGCCCGCAGCCTCGGCGCGCCGCATCCCGAGCACGGCCCACAAGGCGAACACGATCAGCAGCAAGAACGCCGTGCCGAAGGCGACGGCCACGTACTCGGGCGCGCCCGAGATCAGGCTCCGGCCGGCCTCGAGCAGATACGTGATCGGGTTGACCGTGGCGACGGCGTGGATCCAGCCGGAGAGCAGCGTGAGCGGGACGTACACGGGGGCGAAGAAGAGGACGAGGAACACCGGCATCTGCATCAGCGGGCCTGCCTGCAAGGAGCGAAACCGGGACGCAATACCCGCCGCCCAGCACAGTGCACACATGTTCACGAGCAGCGCAAGCGTGAACATCCCGACGACCTCGACGCCGTTCCCCAGCACGTCCATCCCGAGCAGGAGCGCCACGGCCACCAGCACCGCCGCCGTCACCGCCCAGCGCGCAATCGCGGCCATTCCGTAGCCGACGATGATCGCGCTGCGATGCGGAGCGGCCAGCATCAGCCTGCGCGAGAAGCCGTATTCGAAGTCACGGGCGATGCCGAAGCCGGTGAAGACGCCGCCGAACGCCGCCGACTGGAGCAGCACGAAGACGAACTGGAAGGCCGTGTAGCCGGCCGGGAACACGAACCCCGGCAGGTTGGAGAGCTGGGAGAGGCCGCCCACGAACGCCGTGAAGAAGAAGAGGGGGAACGCGATCGACGGGATGAGGATGTTCGGCGTCGTCAGCGCGTTGTGCGTCGTCCGCCACGCGACGGCCAACGCGACGGAGCGGTACGCGTGCCACGTGCCGCCGCTCATGTGCGCGCCATCCTCACGCGCAACGCGTGCGATGCAGCAACGGTGGAGATGACGATGAGCGCAACAACCACCGAGAACCCGAGGGAGAGCGCCTTCAGGTTCCAGCCGGTGATGATGAGGCTGCGCACGGCCTCGATGAGGTACGAGACCGGGTTGAGCGTTGCGATGGCGCGGAACCAGTCGACCTCCATCAGGTTGCGCGGCGCGTTCATCGACGACATGAACAGGAAGATGAAGAGCACCGGGAAGAGCGCCTGGATCGCCTCTCCCGAGCCGGTGCGCAGTGCCATGAAGGCGCCGAGCATCCCGAAGCCTGCTGCGATCAGCGTGGCGAGCACGAGGATGACGACGATGCCGGCCACGCCCGACTCGATCTCCACGCCGAAGACGAGCGCACACAAGAGGTAGAAGACGGACTGGACGAAGCCCATGACGGTCACGCCTGCGAGGTGACCGGCGAGGAGAGCGCTGCCGCGCATCGGCGTCAGCGCCAGACGGTTGAGGAAGCCGTTCTGGATGTCGCGAGCGAGGTCCGTGCCCGCGTTCATGGTCGCGAACAGCGCCCCCTGGATGAACGGCACGGCGACGGCGAAGGCCAGGAACGAGTCGGTGGGAAAGCCGTCGAGCTCGGTCGACGGCTTCAATCCGGCCGCGTTGACGGCGACGAGCAACGTCGGGAAGAGCAGCGGCGGGAACACGTAGGCCGGCTGGCGCAGCGTTCGCACGATGCTGCGCCGTGCGAGGCTCGCTACCTGAGTCCTGTTCACGTGGCGACCGCGTCCGGCTGCTCGGAGCCGGCGCCCTCCAGCGTTCGGCCTGTCTTGGCGAGGAAGACGTCGTCGAGGCTGGGCGCGTGCAGCTGGAGGTGTTCCACGTGGAGATCGGCGGCGTCGAGGGCGCGGACGATGTCGGCGAGGCCGTACTCGTCGCCGGAGAGCCGCACGGCGAGCGACTTCGGCGACACCTGGCTCAGCTCACCGAACTGCTCGAGGATCCGCGCCAGCTGCGGCCGCTGCTCGGGGTCGGCGGGAATCGCCTCCACCGTCGGATGCGCGATCTCCGCCTTGAGCTCGGCAGGGCTGCCCTCGGCCACGATGCGCCCGTGATCGATGATGCCGACACGATTGGCGAGCACGTCGGCCTCCTCCAGGTACTGCGTGGTGAGGAAGACCGTGACGCCGTCCTCCTGCGCGAGCCGTCCCACCTCGGCCCAGAGAGCCGTGCGGGACTGCGGGTCGAGGCCGGTCGTGGGCTCGTCCAGGAAGAGAATCCTCGGCCGGTGCACGAGCGCGAGTGCCAGATCGAGCCGGCGCTTCATGCCGCCCGAGTACGTCTTGACCTTCCGCTCCGCCGCCGCTTCCAGGCCGACCCGCTCCAAGAGCTCGTCCGACCGGCGCTGGCGCTCGTCGCCGGAGATGCCGTGCAACGCCGTCTGCAGGCGCAGGTGCTCGCGGCCCGTGAGCAGCGGGTCTAGCGCGGCCTCCTGGAGGGCGGCGCCGATGGCCGCCCGCACCTTGGGGCCCTGTTTGACGACGTCGAAGCCCGCCACGCGGGCAGTGCCGTCAGTGGGCGGCAGCAGCGTCGTCAGCATGTGGACGGTCGTGCTCTTGCCTGCGCCGTTTGGTCCCAGGAAGCCGTAAATCTCTCCTTCGGCGACGACGAGGTCGATGCCGTCCACTGCGCGGATGTCCTTGAACTCGCGAACGAGCCGCTCCGCCTCGATGCCGTACGCCACCTTTCGACTCTAGCTACGCAGTGACGGGCTACTCGGGCGTGACGTAGGCCGCGGTGAGGCCGCCGTCCACGAGGAAAGTCGTGCCGTTCACGTACGACGATTCATCGGATGCGAGGAACAACGCGCCGTGGGCGATCTCCTTCGCCTGCGCGAGCCTGCCCATGGGTAGGTGCACGCGCCGGCGTTCGTAGGCGCCCGGCGTCTCGTCGAACAGGCGCATGAGCAGCGGTGTCTCGACAGGCCCGGGACAGAGCGCGTTTACGCGGACGCCCTGTCGCGCGAACTGCACGGCCAACTCGCGGCTCATCGCCAGCACTGCGCCCTTGGACGCCGTGTAGGAGATCTGCGACGTCGCCGCCCCGACGAGCGCGACGAACGACGCGACGTTGATCACCGAGCCGCCGCCCCGCTCCAGCAGGTGAGGGATGCCGTACTTGCAGCAGAGGAAGACGCCGCGGGTGTTTACCGCCTGGACACGGTCCCACGCCTCGGGCTCGGTCGTGAGGATCGAGTCGTCGTCGGCGGGCATGATGCCGGCGTTGTTGTAGAGGACATCGACGCCTCCACAGCGCTCGGCGACAGCGTCGTAGAGCGCGTTGACACTGTCCGGGTCGCTCACGTCCACCGCCTGGAAGAACGCGTCGCGACACTCGGCGGCCGTGTGCTCGCCCGCCTCCGCCGACACGTCGGCCACGCACACAGTCGCCCCTTCCTCCGAGAAGAGCAGCGAGGCCTCGCGGCCGATCCCGCCCGCCGCGCCGGTGATCACGCAGACTTTGCCGTCCAGCCGGCCCATCAGCCCTCCTCGGTCGAGATGAAGACGGTCTTCGTCTCGGAGTATCCATCGAGTGCTTGCATGCCGAGCTCGCGGCCGAAGCCGGACTGCTTGAAGCCGCCGAACGGTGTCTGCACACGCACCGAGCTGTTCGAGTTGACGGAGAGCACGCCGGTGTCGATCGCGCGGGCGACCCGAAGGGCGCGGGCGCCGTCTCGTGTCCAGATCGAGCCGGAGAGCCCGTACGGCGTGTCGTTGGCCTGGCGAACCGCGTCCGCCTCGTCCTCGAACGGGATCAGCGCGGCGACCGGGCCGAACACCTCCTCGCGCGCGATGCGGTCGTCGTTCGTAGCCTCGACGAGCGTGCACGGGTACCAGAAGCCCTTGCCGTTCGGCACGTCTCCGCGGTAGAGCGGATCGCCGTCGACGAAGCTCGCCACCTGCTCTCGGTGCTGCGCCGAGATGAGCGGCCCCATCTCGGTCTGCGTCGTCGGCGGGGTCTCCGACGCGCACGCGTTGCGTGGCATCGACCAGCAGCTCCGCGAAGCGGTCGTAGACGGAACGCTCGACGAGGATCCTCGAGCGAGCGCAGCAGTCCTGGCCTGCGTTGTCGAAGACGGCGTACGGCGCCGCGGCGGCGGCACGTTCGAGATCGGCGTCGGCGAAGACGACGTTCGCCGACTTGCCCCCGAGTTCGAGCGTGACGCGCTTGATGGTCGCCGCCGCGCCTTCCATGACAGCACGGCCCACCTCGGTCGAGCCGGTGAAGCCGATCTTCGCGACGTCCGGGTGCTCGATCAGACGCCGGCCGACAACCGAGCCCTTGCCGGTGACGACGTTGAGGACGCCTTCGGGGATGTCTGCTTCGAGCGCCAGTTCGGCGAGCCGGAGAACGGAAAGCGGCGTCAGCTCGGCGGGCTTGAGAACGACGGTATTGCCGCTTGCGAGCGCCGGGCCGATCTTCCAGCTCGCGATGTTGAGCGGGAAGTTCCACGGCACGATGAGGCCGACGACGCCGAGCGGCTCGCGGAACGTCGCCGCCACGCCGCCGGCGGCAGGAATCGTGTCGCCGTAGTGCTTGTCGACTGCGCCGGCGTAGAAGTGGAAGACCTGCGCCACCATGCCGATCTCGCCGCGGGCGCCCGAGATGGGCTTGCCGACGTTCTGCGACTCGATCCGGGAAAGCTCTTCGTGGTGCTCCTCGACGAGCGTCGCGAGTCGTCGCAGTAGCCGCGCGCGGTCGCCGGGCGCCACGGCCCGCCAGGTCGCGTAGGCGGCCTTGGCGGCGGCGACGGCGGCATCGGTCTCTTCCACTCCCGCCCGCGGGACGTCCACAATCGGCTCCTCGGTCGCCGGATTGACGACGGTTACAACACCAGCTCGAACGCCGGTGTCAGACACCGATTTCGGTTAGGCCGAATGTGTGCCGATTCTGTGCCAATTCATCCAGGGGTCGCGTCAAGGCTTCCAAGCATAAGTACCTTCGGACGAATGGCCAGGCCGATGCGAGAGTGGGTCGACGACGGCATCTATCACGTGTTCTCGCGGGGGAGCAACAGGCAGGCGATCTCTCGCGACGACGAAGATCGAGCCGATCTTCTGCGATGCCTCGTTCGCGTGCTCGAGCGGCACGAAATCAGGTGCCTCGGCTACACGCTGATGACGAACCACTCTCACTACCTCCTGCGCCAGAAATACGGTCGCCTGTCGCCGGCGATGCGTGAACTGAACGGCCGCTACGCCCTCAGGTTCAATAAGCGGCACGGGCTCACCGCGCATGTCTTCAGGAATCGCTTCGGCGCTGTGCTCCAGGAGACCTCCGAGCAGCTCATAGGGACGGCGCGTTACATCGTGATGAACCCCGTAAAGGCCGGCCTCTGCCGCCACCCGGAGGAGTGGCTGTGGTCAAGCTACCGGGCGACCGCCGGACTCGACCCGTGCCCGCCGTTTCTATCGGCGGCGGAGCTTCTCTCGTACTTCTCGGACGTGCCGGAGGAAGCCGTCCGGAGGTACGTCGAGGTCGTGACCTCGCAAGACGAGCCCGTTCTCGTCAGTACCGGTGTCTGACACCGGTGGTTAGCCGCGCTCGAAGAGCCGCTCGCGCTCGTAGCTCGTGACCGTCCGGTCGAGCAGCGCCTGTTCGTGCCGGGCGTAGTTGAGGTAGTGGTCGACGACCTGGTCGCCGAGCGCCTCGCGGGCCATCGTCCCGCTTTCGAGCGCCGCGATGGCCTCCCTCATCGTGGACGGGAAGCGCTCGACGTCCGACTCGTAGGCGTTGCCCTCGAAGGCCGCCGGAGGCGCGAGGCCCTGCTCGATCCCCCACAGGCCGGCCGCCAGCAGCGCTGCGAACGCCAGATACGGATTGACGTCGGCGCCGGGAATCCGCGTCTCGACGCGCAGTCCGGCGCCGTGGCCCACGATGCGAAAGCCACACGTGCGGTTGTCGTGACCCCAGGCGAGCGTCGTCGGCGCCCACGACTCGGCCGCGTAGCGCTTGTACGAGTTGATCGTCGGAGCGAGAAACAGCGCCAGCTCCCGGGAGCACGCAATCCAGCCGGCGAGGAACTGCTGGAAGACGTCCGACTCGCCGGCAAACGCCGCCTCCTCCCCCCGCCACAGAGACCCGTGAACGTGACAGGACGAGCCGACCCACGTGTGATCAGGCTTTGCCATGAACGTCACCGAAACGCCGTGCTGGTGCGCGAGCTCCTTGATGCCGTTCTTGTAGACGACGTGGTTGTCCGCCATCGCGAGCGCGTCCGCGTAGCGGAAGTTGACCTCTTGCTGGCCCGGCCAGGCCTCGCCCTTCGAGCTCTCGACCGGGATGCCCGCCCCGGCCATGCCGTTGCGGACGGCGCGCAAGAACGGCTCGTCGTAGCTCGTCGCCAGAACGTGGTAATCGAGGATGTACGGGACGGAGGGCGTGAGATCCCGGAAGTGCTTTCCCCGCGCCTCCTCGTAGCTCTCCTTGAAGAGGAAGAACTCGAGCTCGGAGCCGAACATCGCGTCGAAGCCCGCGTCCGACGCCCGCTCCACCTGCCGCCGGAGCACTTGCCGAGGCGACGCCACCACTGGTGATCCGTCGTGCCAGAGCACGTCGCAGAGCACGAGCGCCGTCCCTTCGAGCCACGGAATGCGCCGCAACGTCGCGAGATCCGGCTTCGTGACGAAGTCGCCGTAGCCGCGCTCCCAGCTGGCCATCTCGTAGCCCGCAACGGGGTCCATCTCCATCTCGAGCGCGAGTAGATAGTTGCAGCCCTCGGTCCCGTGCTCGTGCGCCCCGTCGAGGAAGAAGTCACGGTGCAGGCGCTTGCCCATGAGCCGCCCTTGCATGTCCGTGAAGGCGACAACGACGGTGTCGAGCGTCTCGTCAGCCCTCAGCTCGTCCAGCGTCAGCACGCGGCGATCCTAGTGCAAAGCTTGACAAAGCCCTCCTGCCGTAGGTGAATAGCGCGGTCAGGGGGGAAAGGAGGCAGGCCAAGTCATGAGTACAGAGCCCGCACCTGCGGGGGTCAAGACATCGGAGGACGAGAAGATCCTCCACAGGCTCGGCTACGCGCAGGAGCTCTTCCGCGCGATGGGCGGGTTCCAGAACTTCGCCATCTCGTTCACGATCATCTCGATCCTGGCGGGATGCCTCACGTCGTACGTGATCGCATACGGCCAGGGCGGCCCCGTGGCCGTCACGTGGGGTTGGCTGATCGTCGGCTTGATGAGCACGCTCGTCGCGTTGGCGATGGCCGAGATCGCCTCGTCATATCCGACGGCCGGCGGCCTCTACTACTGGGCTTCGAAGCTCGGCAGCCCGGGCTGGGGCTGGTTCACGGGCTGGTTCAACCTCGTTGGACAGATCGCCGTCACCGCCTCGATCGGCTACGGGCTCGCCATCTTCGGCACGGCGCTCATGAATTACTGGTTCGAGTACCCGAACGACAAGGAGTACGTCTATCTGACGTACGCCGTCGTGTTGCTCGGCGCGCTCGTCCTGAACCTCATGAAGATCACCGTGACGGCGATGCTGAACACGATCTCGGCCTACTGGCACATGATCGGCGTCGGCGTCATCGTGATCATCCTGCTCACGGTTCCCGACGACCACCGTTCGTTCGGCTCCATCTTCACGGACACGGTCAACGCAACCGGATGGGGCGGTGCCGACGCCACCGGCTTCGGCAACATCGTCTTCTGGTACGTGTTCCTGACCGGCCTGCTCATGGCCCAGTACACGATCACCGGCTTCGACGCGTCGGCACACGTGGCCGAGGAGACGCACAACGCGTCGCGGGCGGCAGCGGTAGGCATGTACATGTCCGTGGTCGCGTCGGTCTTCTTCGGCTTCATCCTGCTCGTGGCGGTGACGATGGCGCTACCGGCAGAGCCGACGGTCGACCTCTACATCATCCCCACGAGCTGGGTGGCGGCGATGGGGCAGAGCTGGGGGACGTTCATCCTCTTCATCTGTTGCCTCGCCCAGTTCTTCTGCCTCACAGCATCAGTCACGTCTGCATCGCGAATGCTGTTTGCGTTCTCGCGTGACCGTGCCGTCCCCGGACACCAGCTGTGGCGACGCGTCGCTCCGAACCGCATCCCCAGGTACGCCGTCATCGCCATCGTCGTGCTCGCGGCCGCGCTGATGCTGCCGACGCTCTACAACTTCTTCGTCGGTTACTACGTGGGAACGGGGATCGCCGTGATCGGTCTCTACATCGCGTTCATCCTCCCCGTGATCCTGCGCTACCGGATGAAAGACAGGTTCGAGCCCGGCTCGTGGTCGCTCGGGAAGCACTACAAGTGGATCGACCCGATCGCGATCGTCTGGGTCTTCTTCATCAGCCTCGTCTTCCTGATGCCGCCGTACACCATCAGCGCGCCCTGGAAGGACGGGTTCACGTGGGAGGCCGTGAACTACGCACCGCTCCTCGTCGGAGGCGCGCTGCTGCTCTTCGGCGGCTGGTGGGTGCTATCAGCACACAAGTGGTTCAAGGGCCCGGTGCGCATGGGCACGGATGAAGAGCTCGAGCGGCTGGAGGCGGAGCAGGAGAAGGCCTTCGCCGTTCCCGCCGATAGGAGTTACAGGTCGTAGGACTACTCAGCCCTGAGCCGCTCTCCGGCAGGATCGAGGAGCGGCTCGGGGGCTACCTCGCCGCCGACCCAGTCGCCGAAGATCTCCACGTCGGCGGCCCGGCCGGGTGTTGCGCTCTTCGCCGGCACGTACGCATAGGCGATCGAGCGCTCGACCGTGTACCCGTACCCGCCGCTCGTCACGCGGCCGACGAGCTCGCCGTCGACTCGCACCGGCTCCGAGCCGAGCGCGACCGCGCGCGGCTCCGAGAGCGTGATGCACACGAGCCTGCGCTCGGGCTCTGCGGCAGCCGCCAGTGCGTCGCGGCCGATGAAATCGCCCTTGTCGAGCTTCACGGCGAAGCCGAGCCCCGCCTCGTAGGGCGTGTCGTCTGGCGTGATGTCGGCGCCCCACACCCGGTAGCCCTTCTCGAGGCGCATCGAGTCGATCGCCTTGTAGCCGCCCGCGACGAGGCCGTGCTCCTGCCCGGCCGCCCAGAGCGTGTCCCACAGCTCGAGCCCCTGCTCCATCGCGCAGTAGAGCTCCCACCCCAGCTCGCCGACGTACGTCACGCGGAGCGCGAGGCTGGGCACCTGCCCAACGGCGATCTCACGGGCGTGCATGTACGGAAAGGCGAGGTCGTCCTGCGTGACGGAGGCGAGAATCGCCCGCGAGGCCGGTCCCCAGATGCCGAGGCATGCGTGCTGCGCGGTCACGTCGTCGACGACGACCGAGCCGTCGTCGGGCGCGTGCTGACGGATCCACGCGAGGTCGTGCTGGCCGAAGGCCGTGCCCGTGACGATGCGGAACCGGTCAGGCGCGATCCTGGTGACGGTGAAGTCGCACTCGATCCCACCGTGCGCGTTGAGCATCGACGTGTAGGTGATCTGGCCCACGTCGCGAGCCACACGGTTCGCGCACAGGCGCTCGAGGAACTCGGCCGCCCCCTCCCCCGAAACCTCGATCTTCGCGAAGCTCGTCTCGTCGAAGAGCGCCGCAGCTTCGCGGCAGGCGCGGTGCTCTGCGCCGACGGCGGGCGACCACAACCGGCCCGCCCACCCGCGCGGCCGCAGCAACTCGTCACCGTCCGCCGCGTTCGGCTCGAACCAGTTGGCGCGCTCCCAGCCCGACTTCTCCCCGAAAGCGGCGCCGAGCTCACGCAGCCGCTCGTACGTCGGCGACAGCTTCAACGGCCGGCCGGCTTGCCGCTCGTGACCCGGGTACTTCACGTCGTAGTAGGTCGAGTAGATCTCGACCGTGCGCGCGAGCGTGTAGTCGAGGTTCGCGTACTGGGCGCCGAACCGGCGCGAGTCCATCTCCCACACATCGAGCGAGGGGACGCCCTCCACGAGCCACTCCGCGACGAGCTTGCCCATCCCGCCGGCGCCTGCGAGGCCGTGCGCACAGAAGCCGGCTGCCACCCAGAACCCGCGCACGGCAGTCGGCCCGAGGATGAACTCGCCGTCGGGGGTGAACGCCTCAGGGCCGTTGACGAGCCGAACCACCTCCGCGTCGGCGAGCTCCGGCACTCGTACGACGGCGTTCTCCATCAGCTCTTCGAAACGCGGCCAGTCCTCGTCGAGCAGCCTGCCGTTGAAGTCGGGAGGGATGCCGTCGAGCCCCCAGGGCGCCGGCTGGCGCTCGTAGCCACCCATGACGAGGCCGCCGGACTCGCCTCGGAAGTAGACGAGCAGAGAGGGATCGCGCATCGTGGGGACGTCGAGCGGCACGCCGTGCGGCTTCGTGATCAGGTACTCGTGCGCCATCGGGATTACGGGCACAGTCACGCCGGCGAGACGGCCGAGCTCGCCGGAGAACATGCCGCCCGCGTTGACGACGACCTCGGTCTCGATCGAGCCGGAGTCGGTCTCGACGCCCGTCACGCGGCCGTTCTCGACGCCGATTGCCGTGACCCGCGTCGACGTGAGAATCTCGGCGCCGCCCCGGCGGGCGCCTTCCGCCAGCGCGAGCGTCAGCTGGCTCGGATCGATGTAGCCGTCGGTGGGCAGGTAGGCGGCGCCGAGCACACCGTCCTCGGACATTGGTGGAAACAGCTCCATCGCACGCCGGGCCGATACGAGCTCGAGCGGCAGTCCGAATGTCTTGGCCCAGCCGGCCTGACGGCGCAGCTCCTCCATCCGCTCTTCCGATGACGCCAGCCGCAGCGACCCGACCTCGTGCCAGCCGGTGTCGAGCCCGACGTCCTCCCCCAGTGTTCGGTAGAGGTCGACCGAGGCCATCATCATCTTCGTGAGGCTCAGCGAGCCGCGCAGCTGCCCGACGAGCCCCGCCGAGTGGAATGTCGAACCGCTCGTCAGGTCGGCGCGCTCGACGAGCACGACATCGTCCCAGCCCAGTCGGGTTAGCCAGTAGAGGATCGAACAGCCACCGACGCCGCCGCCGATCACGACGGCCCGCGCGCGGCCTTTCATCCGAGCGCCTCGCGGAAGCGCTCGTCGTCGGCTGTCCGCAGCAGGCGGTCGACGTGCCGGCGTGCGTACCCCGCGTAATCGAAGTCGAGCTCGGAGATGCCTTGCTGGACGACGCCCCACATCGCCTCCCGGAAGTCGGACATGAAGCGCATCAGCATCAGCGCTCGGGGATCGCCGCCGCCGTAGCCGTCGAGCAACGCTCGCTCGCCGTCCGCATCCAACTCGTTGTTGACGGTGAAGTTCGCGAGGTCGAAGTACGCGTCGCCCATGCCGGCGTACTCCCAGTCGACGATCCACGTCCGCTCGCCGTCGTCGATGAAGTTCAAGGCGAGGAGGTCGTTGTGGCACGGCACCAGCGCGCAGCCGCTGCGCGCGGCCTCGACCCGGTGGGCGACGTCGAGCAGCCCCTCGTACTCGTGCGGAAGGCTCACGCCACGCTCGCGAGCGGTCGCCGCGTACGTCTCGACGACGCGAAACACATCGAAACGGGCGGCCAGGGCGGGTCCGCCATGCAACTGCCTGAGCAGGCGCCCAGCCTCGCGCGCATCCGGATCGCCGACGGCTCCCTCCACGAACCGCGTCACGAGGCAGCCTTCCTGGAAGCGGATGACTTCAGGTCCGATGCCGAGCTGCGCCGCGAACAACGCCGCCTCGTGCTCGTGCTCCCGGTCGATGCCGAGCAGCTCCGTGTCCTTACCGCCGACGCGGAGCACGAGCATGTCGCCGCCCACCTCGACCTTGAAGTTGTGGTTCGTGATGCCGCCGCCCAGCGGTTCGACGGCTGCGTCCTGGCCCGGCCAGAGCCTCTCGACGAGACGGGCGACGTCCAAGCGATCAGCGGCGCCCGCGGTGGGCGCGAGCCTCGGCGACGAGCTCCTCGAACAGGCGCGCGTCGTCGCCGTCCTCTGGATGCCAGAGCACGCCGAGCGCGAAGGCGCGGCCGCCGGCCTCGAGTGCCTCGATCGTCCCGTCGTCAGCACGCGCCACGACCTCGAGCCCGTCGCCCAGCCGGCCGTAGCCCTGATGGTGGTGGGACGACACCTCGATCGTGGCGCCGACGGCTGCGTGGAGGCGGGAGCCCTCGTCCACGGAGACGGGATGCTTGGAGAACACGCCCGGCGTCTCCTTGTGGCCCTCGTGCCCGACGAGATCCGGGACGTGCTGTTCGAGGTCTCCTCCCAGCGCGACGTTCAGCACCTGAGAGCCGCGGCAGATGGCGAGGATCGGCATGTCGCGCTCGAGCGCCGCTGTCAGCAACGCGATCTCGGCTCGGTCCCGCTCAGGCCGGGTGATCCTCGTCTCGGGGTGCGGCTCGGCGTCATAGAGCTGCGGATCGAGATCGGGCCCGCCCGTGAAGACGAGCCCGTCGAGCACGTCGAGCGTCTCCTGAACGGCGTCGTCCGCGGGCGGCACCAGAAGCGGCCTGCCGCCCGCCGCTTCGACCTTCGTGACGTACGCGAGCGGAGTGAGCGCAGCCGGCACCTTCCAGACGCCCCAGCTCGCGTCCTCGGCGTACGCTGTGATGCCGATGACCGGCCGCATCCTCACCGCATTCTCCCTGATCGCCCTGCTGCTCGGCTTCGCTGCCTGCGGCGGCGAGAATGGATCGACCTCGGCGACCGAAACGACGACGACCGAGACCACGACGACGTTCGACACCGAGACCGAGCCGCCGGAGACGGTGCGGATCAGGGTCTACTACCTCCTCGACGACAAGGTGCAGCCGGTGGGCCGGGACGTGCCGACCTCGCCCGCCGTCGCCAAGGCCGCTTTCGACACGCTGTTGGGCGGCCCGACCGTCTCCGAGGAGGAGCTCGGGCTGACGACCGCGCTGCCAGCGGCCATCGACGGCTGGTCGGTCGCGCTCGACGAGAGCGGCGTCCTCACGCTGGACGCGGAGGGCCTTACGCAACCCGCGCTAGCCCAGGCCGTCTACACGCTCACACAGTTCCCGACGGTCAAGCAGGTCGAGATCCAGGGCAAGCGGTACACGCGGAAGAGCTTCGAGACCGAGACGCCGGCCATCCTCGTCGAGTCGCCGCTCGCATTCGAGACGGTGGCGAACCCGATCCGCGCCACCGGGACCGCCAACACGTTCGAAGCCAACTTCCAGTACGAAGTTGTCGATCCTGCGGGCAAGGTCGTCGACGAGAACTTCGTCACGGCGACGTCCGGGACGGGCACCAGGGGGACGTTCGACTTCACGACGAAGCCCTACACCGGCGAGGCCGGGCAGGGAGCGCTCGTCGTGCTCGAGCTCTCGGCGAAGGACGGCTCGCGGATCAACGAGGTTCGTATCCCCTTGCAGCTCGAGCCCTAGGAGGGTCTGGCGGAACGGTGCTCGTCGCCGGGGCGCGCTGGAGGTTGCGATGCAAGGACGCAGGGAGCCCGCGTACTAGTAAGTACGTGGGCGACCGAGGACGCCGCAGCGCGGCCTCCAGCGTGATTCCGGCGGCAGAGTCACTGTTTCGTCAGACCCTCCTAGACGCCTTCGGCGTAGATCTTCCGGACGACGTCCTCGATGTCCGGTTCGTGAAGCTCGAGGTCGCGCACGGGCGCGAGTGCTGTGACAGCGGCCGTCAGCCCGGCTGCGCTCGTCTCGTCCCGGCGAAACGCCAGCCACTGCCGCGAGCCCTCGACGCGGATCACGCGTGCGCCGTCCACGACCAGCGGCTCCCGAGGCTCCTCGAGATCGACGACGAGCACTCGCTCGCCGCCGTAGCGCTGCTTCAGCGTGCCGAGATCGCCGTCGTAGATGAGGCGGCCGTGGTCGATCACGAGCAGGCGCGAGCACAGCCGCTCGATGTCGTCGAGGTCGTGCGTCGTCAGCAACACCGTCACACCGCGCTCGGAATTGATCTCGGTCAGAAACTCCCGCACTCGTTCCTTTGCCACCACGTCGAGGCCGATCGTGGGCTCGTCGAGGAGGACGATCTCGGGGTCGTGCAGCATCGCGGCCGTCAGCTCCCCGCGGATGCGCTGGCCGAGCGAGAGCTGCCGCACGGGGACCTGCAGGAAGTCGTCCAGGTCCAGCAGCTCGCGGAAGCGAGCGAGGTTCGCCCGGTAGCGCTCCTCGGGCACCTTGTAGATGTGTCGCAGCAGCTCGAAGGAGTCTGCGAGCGGCAGATCCCACCAGAGCTGCATGCGCTGGCCGAACATCACGCCAATACGGCGTGCGAGCTGGATGCGCTGCCGAGACGGCTCGAAGCCGGCAACCGAGATCCGGCCCGACGACGGGACGAGGATGCCGGTCAGCATCTTCACGGTTGTCGACTTGCCGGCGCCGTTGGGGCCGATGTACCCGATCACCGATCCGGCCTCGATCTCGAAGGAGATGTCGTCGACGGCCCGCACGACCGTGCGCTCCCGCAGCACGCGGCCTCGCCTGCGGCGCACGACGAACGTCTTCTCGACGTTCTCCAGCTCGATCTGAGGCATTGCTAGCCGCCCGCGCTCCGGTAATGGCGCACGGCGAAGCGCCACACGTAGGCCGCCACGACGGCGGCCACCAGCGCGACCACCGGCGATGCGAACGGCACCCAGTCGGGCAGATCGAAGGGATCGGGCTTGTCGAGGATGTACAGCGCCGGGTAATACGCGACGAAGGCCATCGGCAGCGCCACCGTCACCAGCCGCTGGAGCCAGCTCGCGTAGACGTCGATCGGGTACTGCGAGAGGAAGCCCCCCGCGTCCGTGACGGCACTCACCGACTCTCTCCCCTCGACCGACCAGAAGACGATGCAGACGGCGGCGACCCAGACGGCGGCAAATATGGCCGCGCCCGCGAGCACGGCCACGAAGACCATTGCGATGCGGCCCGGCGTCCACGTGATGTCGAGCGCAACGAGCGCGTACACGAGCACGACACCAGCCTGGGCGACTCTTCCCAGGCGGCGCAGATGGAAGTCGGAGGCCAGCACCTGGAGCAGCGACCTGCGCGGCCGGATCAGCACCAGGTCGAAGTTCCCGTCGCGGATCAGCTGCGACAGCAGTTCGAGCTGGCCGACCACCAGTCCCGCGAGGGCGAAGGCGAGGCCGCTGATGCCGTAGAGCAGGGCCACCTCCTGCACCGTCCAGCCGCCGAGTTGCGGGACGTTGTGGAAGATGACGAGGATGGCGAGGAAGTCGAGGAACGTGACGAGGAAGACGCCCACGAAGTCGAGCACGAACGCTGTCCGGTACTGCCACTGGGCCCGGACGCGAGCCGAGACCAGCCGGGCGTAGAGCGTCAGGGACTCAGCCACCCTGCACGACCAGCTTTCGCGTTCCGCGCATGAACGCGGCGTAGCACGCAGAGAAGAGCACGGCCGCCCAGGCCAGCTGCATGGCGAGCGTTGCGACCAGCTCGATGCCCGTCGTGTAGCCGACGAACACGTTGATCGGTAGCTGGATCATGCTGGGGAAGGGGGTCAGGTATGCGACCGTCTGGAGCCAGTCGGGGAAGAAGACGACGGGGATGTAGAGCCCCGAGAAGAACGCGAGCACCGCGACGGAGATGCGCATTACGCCCCGGTAGTCCAGAAGCCAGAACGCCACGATGTTGTAGAGGAAGTGGAACGCGTAGGCGACGGAGATCGCGAGCACGACGCTGACGAGGAAGACAGTCCAGACCACCGGGTTCGACGGCGCCGTCAGGTCGAAGACGATCGCCCCGACTACCATCGGCGGCAGGCCGCGAAAGAGCGTGTGGTAGAGAGCGCGTCCGTAGTCGAACGCGAGCCCCGCCCGCAGCGGATGCACGGGCCTGATGAGGTCGGTGGCGACGTCTCCACTACGGATTCGCTCGCCGAGCTCGTTCGAGCCGAAGACGGCCACCGCGGCGATCATCGCCTGCGCGAGCCAGACGTACGTGAGCGCGTCGGCCGCGTCGAAGCCACCGATGTCGTCGCGATCGTCGTACATCGCGAGCAGGACGTATGCCTGAATGAAGCCGAAGACGGAGTTCGTGAGGATCCCCGCCCACGTCGCCGCTGGGTAGGCGGCGTAGCGGCGGTAACCGCGCTTCGCCAGCTCCCATTCGAGGCGCACCGGCCGAGTATGGCGTGGTGTTCGGGCTACTCGTCCCGGGGCGGCGCCTGGTGACCTTCGTCGTCCGCCTCGGCCGCGCCCTCGTCCAGCGGTGGCTCCACCTCAGGCTCGGGCTGCGGGTCGGGCGGGCCTTGCCGCTCAGGTGTCATAGAGCACCTCACCGCTCTCGATTGCTATGAGCTCGTTCGCCGGCGTGCGAATCTCGAGCCGGCCTTCGCGGTCGATCTTCTCACCCGTTCCGCGTGTGCCGTCGACCGCGACGTGACGACCGCGCAGGAAATCCCTCGAGGCGAGCCGCCCGTAGATGGCGTCCAGACCGTCCTCGCGCCACTCGTCGTAGGCGACCTCGAGGTCGACGAGAAGCGACGTGAGCACCGCCGGCCGTTCCCAGCCGCGACCGGTGAGCATGCGGAGGGAGCCCGCCCGTTCGGGCAGCTCGTCACGTGTCTGGTTGATGTTGATCCCCATGCCCACGATGACCACGTCGCCGCGCGTCTCCGCAAGCACGCCGGCAACCTTGCGCCGGTTCAGCATCACGTCGTTCGGCCACTTGATCTGCACGGCGAGGCCGAGGGTGCGCTCGAGCGTGTCGGCTACCGCGACCCCGGCGACGAGCGAGAGCTGCGGCTGCGGCCGGTCGGCAGGCGGGCGCAGGGCGATCGAGCAGAGAATCGAACTGCCGGACGGCGCGATCCACTCGCGGCCGAGACGTCCCCGGCCTCCCGTCTGATGGTCGGTGACTGCGACCGCACCCTCGGGCGCGTCCTCACCGAGCAGGTGCTGCGTCGACTCGCACTCCTGCTCGTAGAGGTACGGCCGCCCGAAGCGTCCCTCGAGGTGGGGCTCGACGGCGTCCGGCGCCAGCGAGTCATTCATGCTGCAGACTCCGCGGAGACTTCCCGATGAGCAGAACGTTCATGGTCCAGCTGGAGACTAATGTCGGCCGCGCAGAGCTCAAGCGCGAGATCCTGACCAAGCTCTCCGTGCCGCTGGGCAAGGCGGGCTACACGATCGAGTCTCAGAGCGAGTCTGCCGTTTCGTACGCACACAATTTCCGGCCGTACGCGTCCTGGGCGATTGCCTTCTGTTGGCTGGTCATTCCTCTCCTGTTCTTCCTCATCGAGAGAACCGAACGGATCGTGTTCACGATCTCGGGCAGCGACGATGCCGCCCATCTCGTCGTCGTCGGCGACGGCCCGCGTGCGTTGCGGCGCTGGTTCGAGGAGCTGGAGAGCCTCGACTAGGCGGCTGCCTCGACACGCACCGCGGAGATCTTGTACTCGGGCGTGCCGATGAGCGGATCGCCGACGTCGTGCGTCAGCCAGTTCACCTTGGCGCCCTCGAAGTGGAGCGCCATCCAGACGAGCCCCGGGTAGACGCGGTCGGAGATCGCCACGCGCGCCTCGAGCGAGCCGCGGCGCGAAGAGATCCGCGCCAGGTCACCCTCCTCCAGCCCCAGGTTCGAGGCGTCCTCGGCGGAGATCTCGAAGAACGCGTGCTCCTGCTTGTCGGTGATGCCCGACTCGCGCATCGTCATCGTCCCCGAGTTGTAGTGGTAGAGCGTCCGGCCGGTGTTGAGGATCAACGGGTACTCGGAGTCGGGCTGCTCGATCGGCGGCTGGTACTCGACGGGGAAGAACTTTCCACGGCCGCCGGCCCGGGCCGGCTGGTCTCCATGGAGGTACGGCGAGCCCGGGTGGTCGAGGTGCGGGCACGGCCACTGGATGCCCTGCTCCTCCAGGCGCTCGTAGCGAACGCCGTACGTGGAGGGCGCGAGGTCGGCCATCTCGTCCCACACCGTCTTGGCGTCGGGGTACTCGGGCCACCGGGCGCCGAGCGCGCGCGCGAGGTCGATGACGATGTCGCGGTCGACGCGCGCCGAGCCCGGGCACGGCACCGCGGCCCGGACGCGGTTGATCCGCCGCTCGGTGTTCGTGAACGTCCCGTCCTTCTCCGCGAAGCTCGACGCCGGCAGGACGACGTCCGCGAACCGCTCGGTCATGTCGTTCAGGAAGATGTCCTGCGAGACGACGAAGTCGAGGTGGGCGAGCCCTTCCTCGACGTGGTGGGCGTTCGGCTCGGTCTGCATCGGGTTCTCGCCGATGAGGTAGAGCGCCTTGATGCGTCCGTCGTGGAGGCCGGACATCATCTGGTCGAGCCGGTAGCCGGGCGTCTCGGGCACCTCCACGCCCCACGCCTCTGCGAACTTCTCGCGCACCTCGGGGTCGTCCACGGACTGGTAGCCGTGGAGATAGGACGGGTTCGCGCCCGAGTCGTTGAGACCCTGGACGTTGTTCTGGCCGCGCAGGGCGTTGAGGCCCGTCGACTCGTAGCCGAGGTGCCCCGTCATCAGGACGAGGTTGGAGAGCGACCAGATGTTGTCGACGCCGCAGGCGTGCTCGGTGATGCCGAGCGTGTAGAAGATCGCCGCGTGGCGCTCGCTGGCGTACTCGCGCGCCGTCGCGCGTATGTCCTCCGCGGGCACGCCGGTCATCTCCTCGGCCTGCTCCGGCGTGTAGCGGGACACGACCTCGCGGACGGCGTCGAAGTCGTCCGTGAACTCCCGGATGTAGTCGTCGTCCTGGAGCCCCTCCTCGAGGATGACGTGCATCATCGCGTTGATCAGCCAGACGTCCGAGCCCGGGCGCAGCTGCAGGTGCCGCTTCGCGAGCTTCGTCAGCCAGATCTTCCGCGGGTCGGCGACGACCAGCGTCGCGCCGTTCCGCACCGCCTTCTTCATGCGCAGCGCGAGCACCGGGTGCGCCTCGGTCGTGTTCGAGCCGATCACGAACAGGAAGCGCGCATTCTCGATCTCCGGGATGGAGTTGGTGCTCGCTCCTCTGCCTAACGACCTGACCAGGCCGTAAAGGGTCGGAGCGTGTCAGGTGGCTTCGCAGGAGTGGACGGAGTTCGTCTTGAGCGCCGTCCGCGCGAGCTTCTGGATGAGGTAGTTCTCCTCGTTCGTCAGCCTCGCCGACGCGAGCACGCCGACGGCCTGCGTCCCGTGCTGCTCCATCACGTTGCGTAGCCCGTTGGCCGCGGCCGCGAGCGCCGTGTCCCAGTCGGTCGGGTGGAGCTCGCCGTCCTCGCCGCGCACGAGCGGCTCGGTCAGCCGGTCCGGGTGGTGGACGAAGTTGAACGCGAAGCGGCCCTTGACGCAGAGGTTGCCCTCGTTGGGAAGGTACTCCGGCTCCGACGTCACCTTGACGATGCGCTTCGTCTTGGGGTCGACGTTGAGGTCGATCTGGCAGCCGACGCCGCAGAACGTGCACGTCGTCTTCGTCTTCTCGAGCGCCTGCTCGTGTCCCGGCGGCGCGCCGGTCGTGAACTTCTCGAAGATGGCGCCTGTCGGGCAGACCGAGAGACAGCCGCCGCAGAGCTCGCACTCGGTGTCGAGCCACGAGTCGCCGTGGGTGGGGACGATCCGCGCCTCGGCGCCGCGCCCTTCGAACGTCAGCGCCGAGCACATCATCACCTCCTGCGTGTAGCGCACGCAGCGGTTGCAGAGGATGCAGGCGTCCGGCTCGTAACCCATGTAGGCGTTGCGGTCCTCGTACGGCTTGCGCTTCGCGTCCGGGAGCACGAACGGCGCCGTCGCGCCGACCTCCGCCGCGAGATCCGTGAGCTCGTTGGGCCTGCCGCCGGGGTTCGCGTTCAGGTGCTCGACGAGCAGCATCTCCGTGAGCGTGCGGCGCATGGCGCCCGTCTCGCCGTTGGTCGAGACCGCCATGCCCTCGCGGACACGCTCGGCGCAGGCGGGCACCGGCCTCGGCGCTCCCTCCACCTCGACGAGGCACATGCGGCAGCCGCCGTACGGGTCGAGCTTGTCGTCGTGACAGAGCGTGGGGATGAAAACGCCGTGCCGCGCTGCCGCATGGACGAGCAGCTCGCCCTCGGGCGCGGACACCGGCTTGCCGTCGAGGGTGAACCCGATCACGCCGCTTCATCGTATCCCGGCGCTCCGGCGATGGAATGATCCCAGCATGCTCTCGAGTCTCGAGATCGCCCAGGCGGCGAAGCTCCGCCCGGTTGCGGACATCGCGGCGGAGATCGGCCTCGAGCCGGCCGAGGTCGAGCTCTACGGCAACTACAAGGCGAAGGTCGGGCTGTCGGTGCTCGACCGGCTGGCGGCGAAGCCCGACGCGAAGCTCATCTGCGTGACGGCCATCACGCCGACCAAGGCAGGCGAAGGCAAGACCACGACGTCGGTATCGCTGACACAGGGCCTGGGCAAGATCGGCAAGCGCCCGGTGCTCTGCCTGCGGGAGGCCTCGCTCGGGCCCGTGTTCGGGATCAAGGGCGGCGCGGCCGGCGGCGGCTACGCGCAGGTCGTGCCGATGGAGGACCTCAACCTCCACTTCACCGGCGACATCCACGCCATCGGCGCCGCGAACAACCTCCTGTCGGCGATGCTGGAAGCGCACCTGCTGCACGGCAACAAGCTCGGCATCGACCCGCTCACGGTCAGCTGGCGCCGCTGCGTGGACATGAACGACCGAGCGCTGCGTGGCGTCGTGATCGGGCTCGGCGGGCGGGCGAACGGCTACGTCCGGGAGACCGGCTTCGACATCACGGCCGCATCCGAGGTGATGGCGATCACGGCCGTCGCCCGCGATCTCCACGACCTGCGGCAGCGGCTGGGCGCGATCACCGTCGCCTACACGTGGGAGGGCGAGCCGGTGACCGCGGAGCAGCTGCAGGCGGCCGGCGCGATGACCGTCCTGCTCAAGGACGCCCTCAAGCCCAACCTCGTGCAGACGCTCGAAGGGCAGCCCGCGTTCGTGCACTGCGGCCCGTTCGCGAACATCGCGCACGGGAACAACTCGCTCGTCGCCGACCTCGTGGGCCTCAAGCTCGGCGACTACGTCGTCACCGAGAGCGGGTTCGGCGCCGACATGGGCATGGAGAAGTTCCTCGACATCGTCTGCCGCGCGGGTGGGCTCAGCCCGAGCGCGGTCGTGCTCGTCGCCACCGTACGGGCGCTCGAGCACCACGGCGGTGAGCCCGACGGCGGCGTCGAGGCGATCGAGCGCGGAGCCGCGAACCTCGGGCGGCACCTCGACATCGTGGCGGAGTTCGGGCTGAAGGCCGTCGTCGCCGTCAACCGCTTCCCCGGCGACACGGACGAGGAGCTGGAGACCGTGCGGCGCCTCGCGCTGGAGCAGGGCGCGCACGCCGCCGAGCTCAACGAGGCGTTCGAGCAGGGCGGCGACGGGGCGGCGGCGCTCGCCGAGGCAGTCGTGGACGCGGCCGACCACCCAACCGCCTTCGACTATCTCTATCCCGACGACGCGCCGATCGCCGACAAGATCGAGGCGATCGCCAAGCGTGCGTACGGCGCCGACGGGATCTTCCTGCTGCACGCAGCCGAGAACGACATCCATCGCTTCGCCGAGCAGGGGCTCGACAAGGTGCCGATCTGCATGGCGAAGACGCACCTCTCGCTCTCGCACGACCCGGAGCTCCTCAACGCGCCGACCGGCTTCACCGTGCCGGTACGCGCCGTGCGCGCGTATACCGGTGCCGGCTGGCTCGTCGCGCTCTGCGGTGACATGCAGACGATGCCCGGGCTCTCTGCAGCGCCCGCGGCCTTCAACGTCGACATCGACTCCGAAGGTCGTACCGTGGGGCTCTTCTGATGGCTGCAGCGCCGGTCCGCTGGGGGATCATCTCGACGGCCAACATCAACAAGCACGTCATTCCTCCCGCGCACGCTTCCGACAAGGCCGAGCTGATCGCCGTCGCCAGCCGCGACCAGGCGCGGGCCGACGCGTACGCGCGGGAATGGGAGATCGAGCGGGCCTACGGCTCGTACGAGGCGCTGCTCGAGGATCCGGACGTCGAGGCCGTCTACATCTCGCTGCCCAACTCGATGCACGTCGAGTGGTCGATCCGGTCCGTCGAGGCCGGCAAGCACGTGCTCTGCGAGAAGCCGTTCGACCGGCGGCCCGAGGAGGTCGAGCGCGCCTTCGACGCGGCGGACAGCGCTGGACGGCTGCTGATGGAGGCGTTCATGTACCGCCACAACCCGCAGACCCATCAGCTGACGGAGCTCGTTCGCAGCGGCGCGATCGGTGAGCTACGCGTGATCCGGTCGGCGTTCAGCTTCTCGATCTACGACCCGCAGAACATCAGGCTGCGAACCGACGTCGACGGCGGCAGCCTCATGGATGTCGGTTGCTACTGCGTGAGCGGCTCGCGTCTGCTCGCCGGGGCGCCGACGGCCGTCCACGGCGAGGCGTATGTCGGGCCGACCGGAACCGACTGGGTCTTCGCAGGGGAGCTGCGCTTCCCGGACGACGTCATCGCCCTCTTCGACTGCGGCACCTGTCTGCCGTCACGGGACGAGCTGGAGGTGGTCGGCACGGAAGGATCGCTCTTCCTCGACGACCCGTGGCACTGCCGCACGCCGGTCATCGAGCTGCGGAGGGGAGACGAGGCGGAACGGATCGAGCTCGAGCCCGTCGACTCTTACCGGCTCCAGCTCGAGAACCTGAGCGACGCGATCCGCGGTGAAGCTCCGCAACTGATCGGCCGCGAGGACGCCGTCGAGCAGGCGCGCGTCATCGACGCGCTCTTCCGATCGGCCGGGCTCACCTAGGATCAAGCTGTGCAGGTACGCGCTGCCGTGCTGGAGGAGTTCGGTCGGCCGCTCGTCGTCCAGGACGTCGAGCTGGCCGAGCCAGAAGCCGGCGAGGCCCTCGTCAGGCTCGTGGCCTGCGGTGTCTGCCACACCGACCTCTACACGGCGTCCGGTGCCGATCCCAGCGGCTATGTGCCGTGCGTCCTCGGCCACGAGGGCGCAGGCGTCGTCGAGCGCGTGGGCGACGGTGTGACGCTCGTCGCGCCCGGCGACCACGTCGTCACGCTGTTCGCGCCCGAGTGCGGCGAGTGCATCCACTGCCGGAGCGAGCGCACGAACCGCTGCGTCGCCATTCGCGACCAGCAGGGGCTGGGCCTCCTGCCCGACGGGACCACGAGATTCAGCCGGAGCGGCGATCCCCTGAAGCACTTCATGGGCACGTCGACGTTCGCGGAGTACACCGTCATGCCCGAGATCGCTCTGGCCAAGGTCAGCCCGGAGGCCCCTCTCGAAGGCTGCGCGCCGTTCGCATGCGGCCTGTCGACGGGAATCGGCGCCGCTCTGTTCACGGCGCGGGTAGAGCCCGGATCCGTCTGCGCCGTCTTCGGCTGCGGGCTCGTCGGACTGGGAGCCGTCATCGGCTGCCGCCTCGCGGGCGCCGAGCGCATCATTGCCGTCGACCTCTCCGAGGACCGGCTGGCGGAAGCTCGCCGCCACGGCGCCACGGACACGCGGCTCGCCGGGAGCGACACGGTCGACTGGATCCGCTCGGAGACGGGCGGCTTCGGCGCCGACTACACGTTCGAGGCGACCGGCAACGTCGCCGTCATGGGGCAGGCCGTGGAGGCCGCGCGTGAGGCATGGGGTCTCGCGACGATGTGCGGCGTGGCCGGCAAGGGCGAGACGCTCGACGTCGTTCCACGGCTGCTCATCACCGGCCGCCGCGTGACCGGCTCGTCCTTCGGCGGTGTGAAAGGGCGAACGCACGTGCCGCAGCTCGTCGACCGCTGGCTCGCCGGCGAGATCGACGTCGAGTCGCTGATCTCGCACCGCCTCACGCTCGACAACGTGAACCACGGCTTCGAGCTGATGGAGGCCCAGGACGGCATCCGCAGCGTGATCACGTTCGCGTAGCATCGGTGACGTGGCTGCAGCGTCTTCTTCACTGAAGGTCGGCGGCAGCGAGTACGAGATCTTCCGGCTGGACTCGCTGCAAGCCAGCCACGACGTCGCACGCCTGCCGTTCACGCTGCGCATCCTGCTGGAGAACGCACTGCGCACCGGCACGGAGGACGACGTGGAGGCCGTCGCCGGCTGGGTCGCGGCCGCGCAGCCGTCGCGTGAGCTGAGCTTCACGCCCGCGCGCGTCCTCCACCAGGACTTCACGGGCGTGCCGGCAGTGGTCGACCTCGTCGCCATGCGCGACGCCATGCGCGATCTCGGCGGCGACCCGGTGCGCATCGACCCCGAGCTGCCGTCGAACCTCGTCATCGACCACTCCGTGCAGGTCGACGCCTTCGCGTCGCGTGGCGCGATGGCGCGGAACACCGAGCTGGAGTTCGTGCGCAACCGCGAGCGCTACGCGTTCCTTCGCTTCGGCCAGCAAGCCTTCGACGGGCTGACGGTGGTCCCGCCGGCCACCGGCATCGTCCACCAGGTCAACCTCGAGTTCCTCGCCCAGGTCGTCCAGGACCGGAATGGACAGGCATTCCCGGACACGCTGCTAGGCACCGACTCGCACACGACGATGGTCAACGGGCTGGGCGTGCTGGGCTGGGGCGTCGGCGGCATCGAGGCCGAGGCGGCGATGCTCGGCGAGGCGGTGTCGATGCTGGTCCCGCAGGTGGTCGGCTTCCGGCTGACGGGCAAGCTGCCGGACGGCTCCACGGCCACCGACCTCGTGCTCACGGTGACGCAGATCCTCCGCGCGACGGGTGTGGTCGGGAAGTTCGTCGAGTACTTCGGCGCAGGTCTCGACGGCCTGCCCGTCGCCGACCGCGCCACGCTCGGGAACATGTCCCCCGAGTACGGCGCCACATGCGGTTTCTTCCCCGTCGACGAGGAGACGCTGACCTACCTGCGGCTGACCGGCCGCCCGGAGGAGCACGTCGCGCTGGTCGAGGCCTACTGCAAGGAGAACATGCTCTGGCACGACCCGGCCGACGGCGAGCCCACGTACTCGCAGATCGTGGAGCTCGACCTCTCGACCGTCGAGCCGAGCATCGCCGGGCCGCGGCGGCCGCAAGACCGCGTGCCTCTGCGCGATGCGAAGGAGTCGTTCCTCGCAGCCTTGCCCACCTTCGGTATCGACTACGGCACGGCCGAGGATGCTGCATCAGCCGAGAGCTTCCCCGCCAGCGATCCCGTGGCGGCGGTAGCGCCCGGGCACAGTGAAGTCACAGGCGACAGCGGCAGTAGCCGTGCCGGACTTCAGCGAGGAATCGCGCGCCGTGTGGTGCGAGCTCGAGGGCGAGCGCTTCCCCCTCGGCGACGGCGCCGTCGTCATCGCCGCCATCACGAGCTGCACGAACACGTCGAACCCGCAGGTGATGGTGGCCGCGGGATTGCTCGCGAAGAAGGCCGTCGAGCGCGGCCTCGAGCGGCGGCCGTGGGTGAAGTCGAGCCTCGCGCCGGGCTCGAAGGTGGTCACGCAATACCTTGACGCGGCCGGCCTCACACCGCATCTCGAAGAGCTCGGCTTCCACACGGTCGGCTACGGCTGCACGACCTGCATCGGAAACTCCGGGCCCTTGCCGGAGGAGATCTCACGGGCGATCGCCGAGGGCGACCTGGCCGTTTGCGCCGTGCTGTCCGGCAATCGCAACTTCGAAGCGCGTATCCATCCCGAGGTCAAGGCGAACTACCTCGCGTCGCCGCCGCTCGTCGTCGCGTACGCGCTCGCCGGCCGCATGGACCTCGATCTGATCGACGAGCCGATCGGCCTTGACGCCGAGGGGGAAGGCATCTTCCTCAAGGAGATCTGGCCGAGCCCGCAGGAGGTGCAGGACGTGATCGCCTCCGCCCTGCGCCGCGAGATGTTCGAGCAGACGTATGCGGACGTCTATACCGGCGACGAGCGCTGGCGCGCGCTCGACATTCCCTCCGGCCTGCTCTACGAGTGGGAGCCGGAGTCGACGTACATCCGGCGGCCGCCGTACTTCGATGGCATGGGCCGGGTGCCGGATGCCATCGAGGACATCGCGGACGCGCGCTGCCTCGTCATGGTCGGCGACTCGGTGACGACCGATCACATCTCCCCAGCCGGCGCCATCAAGCCGGACAGCCCGGCCGGCCGCTACCTCGTCGAGCACGGCATCGAGCGCAAGGACTTCAACTCGTACGGCTCCCGCCGCGGGAACCACGAGGTGATGATCCGCGGCACGTTCGCCAACGTCCGGCTGCGCAACCTCCTGGTTCCGGGCTCCGAGGGCACATGGACCGCGCACCTGCCCTCCGGCGACGAGACGACCATCTTCGAGGCGGCCGAGCGCTATCGCGAGGAGGGCGTCCCGCTCGTCGTCATCGCCGGCAAGGAGTACGGCTCGGGATCGTCACGCGACTGGGCCGCGAAGGGGCCGTCACTGCTGGGCGTGCGAGCCGTGCTGGCCGAGAGCTACGAGCGCATTCACCGCTCCAACCTCCTGATGATGGGCGTGCTGCCACTGCAGTTCATGGACGGCGAGGGCCGAGAGGCACTCGGGCTCACCGGCCGCGAGCTCTTCTCGATCGAGGGCGTCGAGGGCGGCGAGGCTCACGAGGTGACGGTGCGCGCCGACGAGCGCGAGTTCCGGGCGCGCGTTCGGCTGGACACGCCGCGCGAGCGCGACTACTACCGCCACGGCGGCATCCTGCGCTTCGTATTGCGGCGACTGCTCGACTCCGCATGATCGAGACGCTGCCGCGCGAGCGGACGCAGCTGCTCGACAACCTCGGCGCGATCCGCCGCCACGTCGGGCCGGTGACGCCCGAGCGGTCCGACGCGCTCGCCGACCACATGAACATCCGGCGGGGGGAAGTGGCCGAGGTCGTCTCGTTCTACTCGTACCTCCAGCTGCCCCACGACTGCGTCCGCGTGTGCACCGGGCCTGTCTGCGACTGCTTTGGCGCACGCGACCTGCTCGCGCAGGCCCAGGAACGCGCAGAGAACGGGGTGCCCGTGGTCGAGGTTCCATGCCTGGGTCACTGCGACGTGGCGCCGGCCGGTACGCGCGGGGACACCATCCTTCCGGGTATGACGGACTCCGCGGTTGTGCATGCGGCGAACGACGGGCCCTCGACCGGGCTCGGACAGGCCGACGAGACCCTGGCCGACTACGAGCGACGCGGCGGGCTCGACGCACTGCGCGCAGGGCACTCGAACGAGGCCGTGCTCGCGGAGCTCGAGGCGGCGGGGCTCGTCGGCTACGGCGGCGCCGGCTTCCCCACCTTCCGCAAGTGGGCGACCGTCGTCCAGTTCGCGGGCCCGCGCGTCGTCGTCGTCAATGCCGACGAAGGAGAGCCGGGCACGATCAAGGACCGCTACGTCATGGAGCTGCGGCCGCACCTCCTGCTGGAGGGCATGGCGATCGCGGCCCGGTTCGTCGAGGCCGAGCGCGCGATCATCTATCTGCGCGAGGAGTACGCGACGGCACGAGCCCGGCTGACGGCGGCGATCGCGGAGTTCCGCGACGCCGGGCTGCTCGGGTCGATGCCGGTGGAGATCGTGACCGGCGCCGGCTCCTACGTCTGCGGCGAGGAGACCGCAATGCTGGAGTCGCTGGAGGGGCGCCGCGGCATGCCTCGCCTGCGCCCACCCTTCCCCGCCGAGTCCGGCTACCTCGGACTGCCGACGCTGATCAACAACGTCGAGACGCTCGCGCACATCCCGGCCATCCTGCGCCACGGCGGCGCGTGGTTCGCCGGGCACGGGATGAACGGCGCTACGGGCCTCCGGCTCTGGTCGGTCTCCGGGACGGTCGCCCGCCCGGGCTGTTACGAGGCACCGAACGGCATCGCGCTGCGGACGCTGCTCGACGAGTACGCCGGTGGCGCCACCGAGGAGATCGGCGCGATCGTGCCCGGCGGCGCGGCCTCAGGCGTGCTACCGCCGGCTGCGCTGGACGCGCCGCTGACGCGCGAGGGGATGGCGGAGTGGGGCTCCGCCGTCGGCTCGGCGGGGGTTCAGGTGTTCCCGCAGCGGTATCCGATCGTCCGCCTATTGCAGGAGACGATGCGGTTCTTCGCGGAGGAGTCGTGCCAGAAGTGCACGCCTTGCCGCATCGGCACGCGCGGGCTCGAGTTCGCCCTCCACGAGCTGGAAGCGGGACGGACCGTGCTCGCCGGAGAGCAGTTGGAGGAATGGCTGCACACGATGGAGCGAGGCTCGATCTGCGGCCTCGGCCAGGCAGCGCCGGCGCCGCTGCGGTCGGCGATGCGCCACTGGCCGGACGCGTTCGCTGCTCTCGGCTAGATCAGGCCGAGCTCGCGACCGACGCGCTCGAAGGCCTCGAGTGCCTGCTCGAGGTGCTCCTCCTCGAGCGCCGCGGACATCTGCACGCGGATGCGCGCCGTGCCCTCGGGAACGACGGGGAAGCCGAAGCCCGTGACGAACACGCCCTCGTCGAGCATCCGCTCGCTCATCTGGATCGCGAACGCCGTCTCGCCGACGATGATGGGGATGATCGCCCCGTCGCCGTCGAGCGGTGAGTAGCCGATCTCGCGCAGCCGCCGCCTGAACAGCTCCGAGCTGTGGCGCAGCTTCTCCACGAGCTCCGGCTCGCGGCGCAGCACACGCACCGCTTCCAGCGCAGAGCAGGCCACCGTGGGCGGCAGGGCGTTCGAGAAGAGCATCGGGCGCGAGCGCTGCGTGAGCAGGTCGCAAACCTCCTCGCTCGCTGCGACGAACCCACCGGCGGCGCCGCCGAGCGCCTTGCCCAGCGTGCTCGTGATCACGTCGATCTCCCCGAGCAGGCCGAAGTGCTCGGCCACGCCGCGGCCGGTCTGACCCATGACGCCGGTGCCGTGCGAGTCGTCTACGAGCACGATCGCCTCATGGTCGCGCGCGAGCTCGACGATCTCGGGCAGGCGGGCGAGGTCTCCCTCCATGGAGAAGATCCCGTCGGTGATGACGAGCTTCCGTTGCCCCGGCTCGCAGGACGCGAGCCCGTCGCGCAGCTCGTCCATCGACGAGTGCTTGTAGATCACCTTGCGCGCCGGTCGCGAGAGCCGGATGGCGTCGATGATCGAAGCGTGGTTGAGCTCGTCCGAGAGGATGACGGTGTTCTCGTCGGCGAGCGTCGGGATGGCTGCCTCATTCGCGTTCCAGCACGACACGTAGGTCAGCGACGCCTGCGTGCCGACGAAGTCGGCCAGCTCGCGCTCGAGCTCGTGATGCACGTCGAACGTCCCGCAGATGAAGCGCACAGAGCCGGTGCCGGCCCCGTACCGGCGGAGCCCTTCGATCCCGGCCTCCACGACCTCGGACCGCGCGGCGAGCCCGAGGTAGTTGTTCGACGAGAGGACGAGCACCTTGCCCCTGCCCTCCATCTCCACCACTGGGCCCTGGGGTGAGAGCAGCGTGTTGAGGCGCTTGTACGTCCCGGCCTCGCGTAGGGCGTCGAGCTCGGCCCCCACCGACTGGTCGAGCCCCTTGCCCGCGACGGTAGACATCAGTGCGCGACCTCCGCCACCTCGGCCTGTCTCTGTCCGCCGGGCTTGCCGCCCGGGTAGACGATGATCTTGCAGGCCTCTCCCGCCTCGAGCTTCGTGAACACCTGCTCGAACTCGTCGAGCCCGTACTCGTGGGTGATCAGCGGCCGCAGGTCGACGGCGCCGCTCTCCAGCAGCCAGCGCGTGCGGTACCAGGTGGCGAAGATCCGGCGGCCGGAGACGGCCTGGATCGTGAGGTTCTTGAAGATCGCGGCCGCGACGTCCATCTCGACCGCGCGCGACGGAATGCCGAAGAGGATGATCCGGGCGCCGTTCCGCGCGATACGGATCGCGTCCGTGATGGCCTGCGGCGAGCCCGACATCTCGAACACGACATCCATTCCCTGGTGGTCGATGGCCTGCCGTGCGTCGACGACGACGTCGGCGCCCATCTTCCTCGCCAGGCCGAGGCGAAAGGGGTGGAGGTCGGAGGCGAGGATCGACGAGGCGCCCGAGGCCTTGGCGATCGCGACCGTGAACAGCCCGACCGGACCGCAGCCGAGCACGGCCACCGAGCGCCCGGAGAGATCCTGCTCGCTCGTCGCGAACACGGCGTTGCCGAACGGCTCCTGGAGCGTCGCGATCTCCGGCGGCAGCTGCTCGCGGTTCGTCTTCCAGATCACCGACTCGGGCACGGACACGTAGCGCGCGAACGCGCCGTCGCGATCGACGCCGAGGATCTCGGTGTGCTCGCAGAAATGGCCGTTGCCGGTGCGGCAGGCCGAGCAGGCGCCGCACGTGATGTGGCTCTCGGCCGACACGAAGTCGCCGACCGAGACGTGGCGGACGTCGGCGCCCACCTCGACGACGGTGCCTGCGAACTCATGGCCCGAGCGTGACCGGCGGCTGGATCCGTCCCGCGGCCCAACCGTCCCAGAGATGAATGTGGAGATCCGTTCCGCAGACGCTCGCCGCCTCCACCTCGACGACGACGTCCGTCGGCGTCGGGCGTGGCTCTGCCACCTCCTCCAGCGACAACCCCGGCTCGGACGCGACCTTGCGCAGCGCCTGCATGGCGGAATCCTCGCAGGTCCGGCCAGGCGTGAGGTGCTACCAGGTCTTCGTGCGCGGAGCCGGATCCGTCCGCCTGACGCGAATCCTCGCGTCGACTGCGACGCAGCCCTCGGTGAGGCCCATGACGGGGTTGAGGTCGAGCTCGGCCAGCTCAGGGAGATCCTGGGCGAGCCGTGACAGGCGGAGCACGAGGTCGGCCAGCGCCGGCGCATCCGACGGCGGCGCCCCACGGAAGCCGGCCACGAGCTGTCCCGCCTTTCCCCCGTGCACGAGCTCGTCGGCATCCGCGTCAGTGAGCGGTGCGATACCAAACTGGGCCTGGCCGATCAGCTCGGCGAAAACGCCGCCGGGGCCGAATGCGACCAGCGGGCCGAAGACCGGATCCTGCACTACTCCGGCGAGCAACTCGGCGCCGCCGCGCACCATCGGCTGGACGATGACCGGCATGCCGATCCGCGCCGCCGCCTCGCGCACCTCGCCTTCGTCCGCGAGATCGAGCGCGAGCAATCCCTGATCGGTCTTGTGCAGTCCCGCCTCGGCCGTCTTGACGACGACGGGATAGCCGAGCTCGCCCGCCGCGGCCACGGCCTCCTCGACGCTCGCGACGACGCGCTCGGCGACGACGGGAATGCCGTACGCGGTCAGCAGGCGGCGGACGACGGCAGGCTCCAGCCACGCGTCCGTGGAGCTCTCGAGCGCGCCGGCCACAAGCGCCCTCGCCGCCGACTCGTCAATGCCTTCGAGCTCCGGCGTCCGGCCGGCAGGCGCCCGTAGCCATTCCGCGCGTTCCACCGCCCGTCCCAGCGCCCGCGCCGCCGATTCCGGATACGAGAACGCAGCGACGCGGCGCGGCTCTCGTAACAGTGCCGCGGGCGTCCCCTCTCGCGTGACGAACACGCCGAGCACGGGCTTGTCGAGCACGTCTGCCGCCTCCGCCGCCCTGACGACGCCCTCCGCAACGTCGGCGGAGGTGGCGACGACGGGCGGCACGAACAGCACGATCACCGCATCGATTCCAGGGTCGCTGAGGACATGCGGCAGCACGGCCTCGAACGTCTGCTCCGTCGCCGAGCCGAGTAGGTCGACGGGATTGGCGAGGCTCGCCTCGGAGGGCACCAGCTCGGCTAGCGCGGCGCGCGTCTCCTCGCCCAGGGCGGGCAGTTCGAGGCCCGCCGCCTCGCTCGCGTCGGCCGCGAGGATGCCGAGCCCGCCGGCGTTGGTGAGCAGCGCCACGCGGCGGCCACGGGGAAGGGGCTGCGTGGAGAGCAGAGCCGCCACGTCGACCAGCTCCTCCAGCGTGTCGACGCGAATGACACCCGCCTGACGGAACAACGCATCGACGGCCGCTTCCGAGCCCGCAAGCGCAGCCGTGTGCGACTGCGTGGCGCGCGCACCGGCGCGGCTGCGGCCGCCCTTCAGCGCGAGGATCGGCTTCGTGCGCGCGACTCGCCTGGCGAGACGGCCGAACTTCCTGGGATTGCCGAACGACTCGAGGTAGAGCAGCACGACGTCCGTGTCCGGGTCCTCCTCCCAGTACTCGAGGAGATCGTTGGACGAGACGTCGGCCTTGTTCCCGATCGAGACGAACGCCGAGACGCCCACGCCGCGGGCGTCGGCGACCTCCAGCAGCGCGAGGCCGAGCGCTCCGCTCTGGGAGGAGAGGCCCACGTTGCCGGGCGGGAACGCCCGCGGGGCGAACGTCGCGTTCAGGTGCGGGCGCGTGACCGCGATGCCGAGGCAGTTCGGTCCGACGAGACGCACGCCGTGGGCGCGGGTCGTGGCGAGTAGCTGCGCCTGCCGTTCCACACCCTCCGGCCCGATCTCGGCAAAGCCCGCCGAGATGACGCACAAGCCCTTCGTACCTGCACGTAGCGCGTCCTCGGCCGCCGCGAGCACATGGTCGCCGGCGACGCAGATCACCGCCAGGTCGATCTCGTCGGGGATCTCGGAGACGTTCGCGTAGGCGCGCACGCCGGCCACGGGCTCGCCCCTGAGGTTGACCGGATAGGCGATGCCGTCGAAGCCGGCCTCGAGGACGTTGCGAAAGAGCTCACCGCCGATCGAGCCGCGCCTCGACGACGCGCCGACCACAGCCACCGTGCGCGGAGAGAAGAACGGCTGAAGGGACGCGGCGACCGCGACGTGGTCTCGCTCGTCCACGCGCTCCCGGTAGGTGCCGGTCGCCTCGATCGACAGCCGTACCTCGACAGCGCCTTGCTCGATCGCGCGCGAGATCGAAAAGCCGGCCTCCTCGAAGACCCGGAGCATCGGCCGGTTCGAGCTCATCACGTCGGCGACGAACGACTCGATGCCGGCCGCCGCGGCCGGCTCGGCCAGCTGCTCGAGCAGACGGGTGCCGGTGCCATGCCCCTGGAGCTCGTCCGCGACGGTGAACGCGATCTCCGCCGTTGCGGGATCGCGGAGCCGAACGTAGTTCGCGAGCGCGACGACGCGCTCGTCATTCCCCTCACCGAAGGTGCCGACGAGCGCACCGCGCTCTCGCCAGTCCGGATCGACCACCGGCGCCACGAGCTCGTCGGTCAGCGACGGGAAGCCGTGAAAGCGTCGGTAGAGGCTCTCGTCGGAGAGGCCGCGGAAGAACGCGAGCAGGCGTTCCCTGTCAGTGGCGAGCGGCGGACGCAGCCGAAGCGTGCGACCGTCGCGCAGGATGACGTCCCGGACCTGATCCACGGTGCCGACATCGTTACCAAGCACCGGCCCGGCGGAGAATCCGTAGTTCCTACCGAACCCGGCTGGGTAGCAACCTCCGATTCCGGCGAGGCCCGCAGCGCCATAACCTCTACCTCGGTGTCCCAGCGCGCGAAGAACATCCTGCTCGTCGCAGTGGTCCTCGTCGCGGCCGGCCTTGCGGCCGTGCTGATCGCCGTGAGCGTGGCCGGCGGCGATGACGAACAGACGGCAGGTGTCGTCCACGGCGTCGCTGCGACCGAGGCCCTGCTCGAAGGCATTCCCCAGAGCGGGAACGTCCTCGGCAGGCCCGGAGCGCCGGTGACCATCGTCGAGTACGCCGACTACCAGTGCCCGTTTTGCGCCCAGTGGGCGGTGGGCACGCTGCCGGCGATCGTGGACGAATACGTGCGTCCCGGCGACGTGAAGATCGTCTTCCAGGGCATCGCCATCCTCGGCGACGACTCGGTCACGGCGCTGCAAGCGGCCGTCTCCGCGGGAATGCAGGACAAGCACTGGAACGTCGGCGAGCTGTTGTTCCACAACCAGGGCGCCGAGAACGCCGGCTGGGTCACCGACGACCTGTTGCGGGACATCGGCGCCTCGGTGCCGGGGCTCGACGTCGACGCGATGATGGACGGCCGCGAGTCGGCAGAGGTCGCCGACGCCATCGGCGCGGCCCAGGCTGACGCCCAGGCCGGCGGGATCACGGGGACGCCGTCGTTCGAGATCACCAAGGCAGGCGGGCAGCCGACGTTGCTCCAGGGCGCCCAGCCCATCGACGAGTTTCGTCAGGTGCTGGACGGCATGCTTCAAGACTCGTGACCGAGCGGCAGCTGCGCGCCGCGGTCGGCGTGCTGGCGCTACTCGGCCTCGGGATCGCCGGCTATCTCACGTACCTCCACTACGCCGGCGGTTCCCCGTACTGCATCGCCGGCGGAGGCGGCTGCGAGCAGGTGCAGGAGTCGGAGTACGCGAAGCTCGCCGGAGTTCCCGTGGCCGTGCTCGGGCTCGCCGCCTATGCCGCACTGCTCGTGACGGCGCTCGTGGCCGGCCCGGTGGCCGCCGCTGCCGGGGCCGGCATCGCCCTCGTCGGAGTGGCCTTCAGCGCGTGGCTGCTCTATGCACAGCTCGCGCTGATCGATGCCTTGTGCCAGTGGTGCGTCGCCAACGACATCGTCATTGCGCTGGCGGCAATCGCCGCGGTGTGGCGAACTCGCCGGATCTGATTGATACCCTAGTGGGGTATGCTTCAAGCGTGAGCGAAACGCGTATGTACACCGTCGCCGGCATGTCATGTGACCACTGCAAGGCAGCCGTCACCGAGGAGGTGCTCGCCGTCGGCGGCGTCGCGTCCGTCGACGTCGACCTCGACTCGAAGCGCGTGGTCGTGTACGGCCAGGACCTCGACGACGCCGCGATCCGCGCGGCCATCGACGAGGCGGGCTACGAGGCGGCGTGAGCACGGCCGCTCCCCCAGCCGAAACGACGGAACGCATCCGCCTCGACGTCGACGGCATGACCTGTGCGTCCTGTGCCGCGCGCGTCGAGAAGAAGCTCTCGCGCGTCGGAGGCGTCGAGGAAAGCTCGGTCAACTACGCGACCGAGCAGGCGACCGTCGTCTACGACCCCCAGCAGGTCGAGGTCGCCGACCTCCTCGAGGCCGTCTCCGCCGCGGGCTACTCAGCCCATGTGCACGGCGAAGCCGCCCGCGAAGGGACATCGGTCTGGCGGCGGCTCGTGGTCGCTGTCGCGCTCACGGTCCCCTTGACGCTGATCGCGATGGTGCCGCCGCTCCAGTTCGAAGGCTGGGAGTGGGCGGCGCTCGCGCTCGCGACGCCTGTCGTGCTGTGGGCCGGCTGGCCGTTCCACCGCGCGGCGTTCCGCAACGCGCGCCATCGCGCGGTCACGATGGACACGCTGATCTCGATCGGCACGCTCGCCGCGTGGGCGTGGTCGACCGTGGTGCTCGTCGGCGGCATCGACGCCGAGATGTATTTCGAGGTCGGTGCGGTGATCGTCACGCTGATCCTGGTCGGCCGGTACCTCGAGGAGCGCGCCAAGAGTCGTGCAGGTGCGGCCGTGCGCGCGCTGCTCGAGCTCGGCGCGAAGGAGGCCCGGGTGCTCCGCAACGGCGAGGAGGTGCTCGTCCCCATCGCAGACCTGGAGGTCGGCGACCGCTTCGTCGTTCGCCCCGGCGAGAAGATCGCAACCGACGGCGTCGTGGAGGAAGGCGACTCGGCGATCGACCAGTCCATGCTCACCGGCGAGTCGGTGCCTCTCGAAGTCGGCTCCGGCGCGGAGATCGCCGGCGGCACGATCAACACCTACGGGCGGCTCGTCGTCAGGGCGACGCGGGTCGGCGAGGAGACGGCGCTGGCGCAGATCGCGCGTCTCGTCGCCGAGGCTCAGGCGGGCAAGGCGCCGGTGCAGCGCCTCGCGGACCGCGTGTCGGCCGTGTTCGTGCCGGTGGTGCTCGGCATCGCGCTGGCCACGCTCGCCGGCTGGCTCGTCTTCACCGGTGATGCGGGCGAAGCGTTCACCGCGGCCGTCGCGGTGCTCATCATCGCCTGCCCCTGCGCGCTCGGGCTCGCCACGCCCACAGCGCTGATGGTGGGGACGGGCCGCGCGGCGCAGCTCGGCATCCTCATCAAGGGGCCGGAGGTGCTCGAGGAGACGCGCAGGATCAGCACGATCGTCCTCGACAAGACCGGGACGGTGACCGAGGGCCGGATCGAGCTCGTCGATGTACGGCTGATGAACGGCGCCGGCCGCACGGACGTGCTGCGCCTGGCCGGCGCACTCGAGAATGCGAGCGAGCACCCGATCGCCCAGGCCGTCGCCGCCGCCGCAAAGGCCGAGCTCGGCGCCCTGCCGCCGGTGGAGGCGTTCGCCAACCGGCCGGGCATCGGCGTCGTCGGGCGTGTCGAAGGTCATGAGGTCGAGGTCGGGCGCACGAACGGTGAGATCACCGTCTCCTGGGACGGCGTGCCCCGCGCCACGCTCGTCGTCCGCGACAGGGTCAAGCCCACGAGCGCCGAGGCGGTTCGCGAGCTTCGCGAGCTCGGCCTCACCCCGGTCCTGCTGACAGGCGACAGCGCCGAGGCAGCCGAAGACGTAGCCCGCGAGGTGGGCATCGAGCGGGTTCTCGCCGAGGTGCTGCCAGGAGAGAAGGCGGCCGAGGTCCGGCGGCTTCAGGGCTCCGGCGACGTCGTGGCCATGGTCGGAGACGGCGTCAACGACGCGCCGGCCCTGGCACAAGCGGATCTCGGAATCGCCATCGGGACCGGCACCGACGTCGCCATCGAGGCCTCGGACATCACGCTCGTGTCGGGCGACCTACGCGCGGCCGCGGACGCGATCCGGCTCGCCCGTCGCACGCTACGCACGATCAAGGCCAACCTCTTCTGGGCGTTCGCCTACAACGTCGCCGCTATTCCGCTGGCGGTCGCCGGCGTGCTCAGCCCGATCATCGCCGCGGCGGCCATGGCGTTCTCGAGCGTGTTCGTTGTCACCAACAGCCTGCGACTGCGCCGGTTCCATAGCCCGCGCGAGGAGGCACACGCATGACGCACGGTTATTCCCAGCACCGCGAGCAGCTCGTGAACCGCCTGCACCGCATCGAAGGGCAAGTGCGTGGGATCGAGCGCATGGTGGAAGAGGATCGCTACTGCATCGACGTCATTACGCAGATCAGTGCGGTGACGACTGCCCTCGAGAGCCTCGCCTTCGAGATCCTCGACGACCATGTCTCCCACTGTGTGGCGGGCGCTCTCGAGTCGGGCGACGAGAACGTCGCCGCCGAGAAGCGCGAGGAACTGCTGGCGGCTGTCCGCCGCTTCGCCAAGACCCGCTAGCCAACTCACCCGATCGGGGAGCCGGTTCACCCGTTCGGGGGTGTCGTGCACGTTGCCACGCGCTCATGCTCCGACTGCGGCGGAGCCGGCCGGGTGCCGGCGCCGGGGAGGAAATGCGGCGTTCGCTCCGGAGGCGGCCGGCTCCGACCCATCCTGCCCGGCTTCGCCGCCGATTAGACTGCGCTGACCGGGGTGCTCCGCACGTGCGGGGCTGAGATCACACCCGAGAACCTGATCCGGGTAATGCCGGCGAAGGGAGCGGCGTGGCAGCGAACGAGCCGACACCGTACTGGGGCATCGAGCCGGTGCCCGAGCGGCTGCGGGTGCTCGGCTTCCTCGACACGGCCGCGCTCTGGGGCAGCCTCGGCGTCAGCCTGCTGGTGCTCGTCGCCGGGACGTTCCTCGTCCCCGCGCTCTCCCTGCGCGATGCGCTGATCGCGATCGTGGTCGGCGGATTGATCGGCAACGCAATGCTCGGCACGGCCGGGCTCATCGGCGCCCAGGCGCGCGTGCCGGCGATGGTGCTGATGCGGCCGTCGCTCGGCCATCGCGGCTCGTACGGGGCGACGGCGCTGAACGTGGCGCAGAACCTCGGCTGGGCGATCTTCGAGCTGATCGTCATCGGCACGGCCGCCGCAGCTCTGTCCGACAACGTCTTCGGCTTCGAGGGCAAGTGGCTGTGGACGATCGTCTTCGGCCTGCTCACGGCCGCGATGGCGCTCGCGGGCCCGATCACGGTCGTGCGGCGCGTCGTCCGCCGCTTCGCGCTGTGGGTCGTGCTCGCCTCACTCGTCTACCTCACGTGGTGGACGATCGACAACGCCGACCTCGGCGCGGCGTGGTCGCAGCCCGGTGGCGGCGAGTCGCTGTGGTATGGGATCGACCTGATGATCGCGCTACCGGCCTCGTGGTTGCCGCTGATCGCGGACTACACGCGCTTCTCGCGTGACGGCCGGTCGGCGTTCGCCGGGTCAGCCGTC
This sequence comes from uncultured Actinomycetes bacterium, assembly GCA_963704335.1. Lineage (GTDB taxonomy): Bacteria > Actinomycetota > Thermoleophilia > Gaiellales > Gaiellaceae > PALSA-612. The sequence goes on along the minus strand of OY969889.1, from coordinate 1,196,185 downwards.
GGCTACCTCATCCCGAACGCCTGGCTCTATGCGCTGGGTGCGCTGCTCGTGACGACGAGCGCCGCCTACAGCGACCCCACCGAGCTGATGACGTCGATTGCAGCCGGCGGCCTCGCCGCGGGGCTCGCGCTGCTCGCACTCACCGTGGATGAGACGGACGAGGCGTTCGCGAACGTCTACTCGACGGCGGTCTCGCTGCAGAACGTGCTCCCGCGCGTACCGCAGCGCCTGCTGATCGGCGTCGCCGCAACCGCCGCCACCGTCGGCGCGCTGCTGATCACCTGGGCGGAGTACGAGACGTTCCTGTTCCTGCTCGGCTCCTTCTTCGTGCCGCTGTTCGGCGTGCTACTCGCCCACTGGCTGCTCGCAGGCAGGAGCTACACGCGTGCCGACGTCTTCGAGGCGCCGCCGTTCCGGCCGCTGATGATCGTCGCGTGGCTGGCCGGCTTCTGCCTCTACCAGTGGCTCCATCCCACGGGGCCGAGCGCGTGGACCGACCTGCTGGCGCACGCGGAGCCGGCAGGCACCGGCGCCTCGCTGCCGAGCTTCGCCCTCTCGTTCGTGCTCGCGTCGCTCGTCACGCTCTGGGACCGGCGCCGATGATCGCTCGCGTCGCCACCGTCGACGGCGTGTTCGAGGTCGATCTCGAGACCGAGGACATAGAGCCGGGGGCAGGCGAGGTCGAGCCGCAGCGGCTCGACACGGGCCTGCCACGCGTCGTCTGCGCCGGCGCGGCGGGCTCGACCGTCGTCGTTGTCGTCGACGCGCGCCCGCCACTCGTCGTGTCGCACGACGCCGGCCAGACGTGGCGGGAGTCGGGACGCGGGTTGCCGCCCGGTTTCGCGGTGGCCGTGCTCGAGGACGATCCCGACGTCGTCCTCTTCGCCGGACGGAATCGGCTCTATCTCTCGCGGGACGGAGGTCGCTTCTGGGAGCCGCTCTCCGTCGAGCTGCCCGACATCGAGGCGGTCGAGCTCGAGCGCTAGACGGACTAGACGGTCGTCGTCTGCCCGGGCTTCAGCACTTTTCCGCCGACACGCACCTGGCCGGCCAGCGCGCGAACCTTCGTCCGCCGCTTGGCGTACTCCACCTTCCAGCGGGCACCGGCGCCGCCCGTGACCGTTGCGTTCTTCGTGGCGGTCGTGAAGTCGGCCTTCGCCGGCGCGCTCTTGGGCACGGCCGCGGTCAGGCTGCCGGCATCGAGCAGGAGCTTCCAGCCGCTCTTGCCCGGGCAGTGCTTCACGTCGACCTTCAGCTCGGAGCCGCCCGAGATCGTCGTCGTCCCGTCCGCTGCCGCGGCGCGCAGCACCGCCTGTCCGCCACGAGGCGTCACGACCACGTCGCCTCGCGTCACCGACGAGCCAGGCCGCGCGGCTTTGACCACCGTCCCGTGCTCGTGCTGGACGAGACCGCGCACCGAAGCGACGGTCCAGGCGCAGTAGTCCGGAACGGTGAACTGGCCGCCGAGCTCGGGCTTCTCGTAGCCCTGTCCGCGGCTCGTCTCGCAGAAGTACGGGTCTGACTTGGGCAGGTACCGGCCGAACGGCAGCTGGACGGGCTTGTTGCCGCGCTCCGTCGTCCCGGTGCCGAGAGTCGTCGTCTTCTCGGTTCCAGGCTCCATGCGCACGACCTTGAGCGTCCACTTGTAGTCGCCGCCGTCCTCGCCGAGGCACTTGTAGTCCCACGCGATCTGCACGGTGGCCATGTTCTTGCCAGGGATACGCGCCAGCACCTGGCCCGTGATGTAGATGTCGCTGGACGCCGCGCTCCCGGCCAGCACCGCGAGCACCACGGCCGTGACAAGCCCTGCCCCGATGGCCACCCCCCTGCGCACGGGCGTCAGGTTAGTCCAGCGAAAGCAGCCACATGCCGCCCACCGTGTACAGCACCATCAGCGCCAGCATCACGAACTGCGTGCGCACCGCGATGCGAGGGGTCGGCGAGAGAGCGACCGCGCGATCGTGCGCGACGATGAGGCCGAGGACGTGGCCGATCACGAGCACGGTCACCTGTGTGTACCAGGTGGTATTCGGCTTGAGCCAGGTGAGGTTCGGCTCGAAGCCCGCAGTGCCGAGAACGTTCCAGCCCTGCGCGTAGGGGTCGGAGAGCAGCGGGATCACGAATTGCCCCTGGATCACGAGCAGCGAGAAGTAGTGGGACAACGCGTAAACGATCGCGATCGGGATCAGGCTGCCGACGAAGATTCCCGAAAACGCGGCGCGCTCCCCGACGATGCCTTCGGCGACCTTCACCGAGACCGTGTAGACGATGGCTACGAAGAGGACGGCGATCGTCAAGGCCGACAGGTTGAGGAGCTGCACCGCCCGCTCCGCGCTGACCGGGTCGGAGAAGCGGATCTCGACGTCGTAGAGGCGCTCGAACCACCACGAGGACCGCGAGATGCCGTCGAAGGCGACCGAGCCGAGCATGACGGCGAGGAAGGCGACGGCGCCTGGACGCGCCTCCACGCGGGCCAGCTCCGACAACGGCTTGCGGAGGATCAGCTCAGTCCCGCCGCCCTCGCGCTCGCGGCTGCCGAACAGCGCCGCCCTGGAGATGAAGCCGAAGTAGACGGCGAAGCCGTCGCCGTTCTCGCGCCAGTCGCGGCGGCCGAAGATCGCCATCCCTGTCCAGGTGGCGACGCTGTAGATGGTGATTGCGAGCGCGAGCATCCGTGGATCCGACGGATCCGCGTAGACGAGCTCGATGGCCACGAAGCAGAACAGCAAGACGACCGCGGGCCATAGCCCGAGCCAAGGGGGATACGGGCGCGGCTCCCGCGACCAGCCGAGCTTGCCGGCCGTCCACGCGACGGCGTCCGCAGCGGCGCGCCAGGGGTCGAGCATCGACCAGACGTTTCCGAGCACGATCGTGGCCACGACCATGCCCACCCAGAAGATCACGTAGATGAACGTCGGGGCGAGGTTCGCGCTCGCCCGCTCCGAGCCGAACGCGGCGGCCGTCCAGACGACGATGAAGAGCGCAAACGACAGGCCGCTGACGACGACCCGGAAGTACGTCGAGAGCAGGATCCGCTGGAGACCCTCCGGCAGCGGCCGGCCCGCGCCGACCTGGAGCTTCGGCTTCGTCCACAGGGCACCCAGGGCTACGAACGAGATCAGGAGCACGGTCGCGCCGCCCACGAGGAAGAGCCAGCCAGGGACCGGGAGGTCCCGGATACCGCCGATGCCGTGCGCCGCGGCGGTCGACGGTACGGCCAGGGCAACGAGCGCGGCCAGCGCGCAGAGCGCCGCGAAGGCTCGGCTCACGGGCGGACTTCGATGTCGGCGATCTGCAGCCCACGATCCTCGAGCTCGACCTCGAAGCGGCCGGGAATCGAGGCGACGAAGGCGAGACGCGCCAGCTTGCCGGGTGTGACGTCGACGAACTTGTCGTACCCGTGCAGGTGCACGTGGTCCGCCACGTCGGAGCCGACGACGATCGCCACCTTCTTCCCCTGCTCGACGGTCGCGCGTTGGATGCCGCCCCGTACCTGCCCGCCGCGCACGACGATCCGCACCGTGGTCACGTCCGGCTTCGCGGCCGGCGGCGGTGGTGGCGGGGGCTGTGGTGGCGGTGGCGGAGGCGTCGTCGCCGTAGGAGGCGGTGGCGGCGGGCTGGCGGAGGTGGTCGTGCTCCCATCGTCACCGCCACAGGCGGAGAGGGCCAGGACACTGATCGCGACGAGCGCGAGGACGAGGCGGGCTCTGATGTGCTCTCCGGTCACGTGATGCGCAGTGGTGCGCAGCTTGCCTGCGAGCGGTTGCCCGCCGCGTCGGTGGACGTGATGCAGAAGCGGAGCTTCCCACGAGCGGTGCTGCGCCAGGGCAGGAAGTAGAAGAGCGCTTCCGGGTCGACCTCGTGGAGGCGCCCGCTGATCGTTGCGAGGCGTCGCTTGCCGCGGTGAACCGTGGCGGCCTCGCGGCTCTGGCCACCGGCCTCGACGACGCGGTAGCGCAGCTTCACGGTGCTGCCGCGCTCTCCCTTGCTGGCCAATGCCGTCACCAGCGGAGGCGTGGGATCGGCGACGCGGCCGAACGTCGCCGACACAGACTTGGCGCCGTCCACCCCGATCGTGCAGAGCGCTTTCTTCCCCGTGCACGCGCCGGTCCAGCGTACGAACACCCATGTCTTGTCGGGGACAGCCTCGATCGTCATCGTGCCGCCGGCAGGGAACGAGCGCGAACACGCGCGACCGCAGTAGATGCCTCTGGGACGGCTCCTGACCAAGCCCTGCCCCACCTTGGTGACGGCAACCGGGAAGCGTGTTCCGGCTTCGACGAAGGAGGCGACGACTTCCGCCGCACCGCTCGCGGCAACGACGCATGACGCGCCGACTCCGCGGCAGGATCCTGACCAGCCGGCGAAGATCCACCCCTCCGCCGGATTGGCCTGCAACGTCGTTCGTGACCCGCTCGGCACGAGCGCTCCACACGCTGTGCCGCAGGAGATGCCGGCGGGCGAGCTCACGATCGTGCCTTTGCCAGTCACGCTCACGGCCAGCGGCTTTTGCGTCGGCTGGACGCCCCCGATTGCCGCCGTGACAGAGCGAGCACGCGTGACGGGCACGACGCACGTGCCGCTGCCCGTGCAGGCTCCGCCCCAGCTCACGGGGCCCGACGCCGCCAGCGTCACGGAGACACCAGCACCGAAGGAGGCGACGCAAGCCCCGCCGCAGACGATCCCGGGCACGTCGCTGGTCACCGTCCCGCCGGCCGCGGCCACGGCCACGGCATAGGCCGTGTCGGGCGGCGCGAAGGACGCGGTGACAGTGCGCGGGTCACCCATGTTCACGGGGCAGGAGCCGGCGCCAGAGCACGCCCCCGACCAGCCGGAGAACTTCCAGCCCGGAGTCGGTATCGCGACGAGCGTCACCGTGCTGTCGGTGGCGAACTGCGCCGTGCACGTGGCTCCGCAGTCGATCCCGCCCGGCTGGCTCGTGACCTTCCCGCTGCCGCTGACGGTGACCGCGAGCGGGAACTGCGCCGGCCGGACGCGGACGAACGTCGCGTTGACCTCGTACGTGAATCCCGGATCGAGGGGGTCGATCGTGCAGCTCGTGCCCGGGCACCTGTCGAAACCGTCGAAGGCGGAGCCCGGGTCAGCACTCGCAGTGAGGGTGACCGGGACGTAGTTCAGGAAGTCGTCGGTCGCGGGGAAGCTGAAGGAGCAGCGCGTCCCGCAGTCGATGCCGGCAGGCTCGCTCGTCACACGACCATCGCCGTTTCCTGATTTGCCAACGGAAACGGTCGCGTGCAACGCGATCTCCGGGACGGCCGAAGCCGACGTCGTGAGCACCAGCAGAGCGAGTGCGGCTGCCATCCCTGCGACCAGGCGAATCACAGCCTGAACTCCCCTCGCGCCACGACCACCGCACTGCCGGCCACCTCGACCCGCTCGAATCGGTCAGGCGTTCCCCAGGCCGTGGCGAAGAGCGTCGAGGGCCGGCCGACCTCCATACCCTGAGAGATCTCGATCTCCTCGCCCGACGCGACGAGCCCGTGGCGCACGAGGTGGGCTGCAAGCGGTCCGGCAGCCGATCCGGTCGCCGGGTCTTCGGCGACTCCGTCGCCCGGGGCGAACATCCGCGTCTTCCAGCGGTTGCCGGAGCCGGCGCAGCAGTTCGTGCCGACCACGGCGGGAAGCTTCGCGAGCCGGTTGAAGTCGGGCTCGACGGCGGCAACGTCATCCATCGACCTGAGCACGACGAACGCCATCTGCAGTCCGTTGTCGTAGACCTCGACCGGCTGCTCCGAGCGCTCGACGCCGAGAGCGGCCAGCATCTCGTCTGCCTGTGGATACCCCTGCCAGGTGGGAACTACCTGCTCCATGCGACCGAAAACGATACGTGCGCCCTCGCGCTCGACGTGCACAGGTATGACGCCGACGCCGGTCTCGAGCCGCACCGTCTCTACCTGCAGCGGGCCTGCGAGCACGAATGCCGAGCCGAGCACTGGATGTCCCGCGAACGGAACCTCGACCGCGGGCGTGAAGATCCGCAGGCGGACGTGTCCTTCGCCGTCGGCCGGATAAACGAAGACCGTTTCCGAGAACGCCATCTCGCGTGCGAGGAGCTGAAGCTGGTCCTCGGGAATGGCGCGCGCGTCCGTGAAGACCGCAAGCTGGTTCCCCGCCAGCGGGCGATCGGTGAAGACGTCGCAGACGACGTAGCGGAAGGTGCTCGCCACGGCGCGACTTTACCCGTGTCTAGACGGTCCCTTCGGGTGGCTTGCGGCCGACGGCCACGCCGCCGCAGAATGCGTAGCCGTCCACGACGAGCAGCGGCGCATCGGGGTCCTCGGGATCCTCGCCGCCGACGTCAACGCCGCCTGCGACTGCGCGAATGTTCGTCTTCACCCGCCAGCCGGGAGGAACCAGCAGGTTGATGCCGCCGAAGAGGGCGGCAACCGACAGGCGGGCCTCCGGAGCGAGCTCGGCCTTGCGCAGATCGGCGTCGACTCCTCCGTACCAGGCGACCATCGAGCCGCCTCGGAACGCACTCGCTTCGCTCTTCAAGTTCGCGCCGTCGAAGACGGCCATCAGCGCCACCTCGTCGCTCTCGGCGTCACCGCGGGATGGAATGGCGTGCTTGACCGCCGCGGCCGCGGCCATCCACCCGCCGAGTAAGCCGAGCCAGATCCAGAAAAGCCGGCGCACGAGACTCATCATGCCACGCCGATCTGGCCCGCCAGCTCGAACGAGATCGCGTGCTCGACGCCGCCCGTGGCCACGATCACAGGCTCGGGAAACGGCGCACGGCGAACGAGCTCGACGACGGCGCCCGGCAGCAGTCCGAGCCCGCGCAGGTAGCCGAGCAGCACCTTGTCGTCCGGCACTCGGCGCACGGTAGACCGTTCCCCCGCGCCGAGCGCGTGCAGGGGCCGCAGCTCGTCGATGCCGACATTCAGGTCGGCGTCGGGAATGGGATCGCCGTGCGGGTCGTGGGTCGGGAAGCCGAGCGTGGCGTCGATCCGCGCCTCCAGCTCTTCCGAGAGCGCGTGCTCGAGGCGATCGGCCTCGGCATGCACCTCGTCGATCGGCATGCCGAGCGTCTCGGCGAGGTACTGCTCGAGCAGTCGGTGGTGCCGTATGACTTCCACGGCCGACTTGCGTCCCGCACGCGTCAGCCTCGCGCCACGGTACGGCTCGTGGACGACGAGCTTCAACGTCGCCAGCTTCTTGAGCATCGACGTGACCGAGGGCGGCGAGACGCCGAGCGAAGCGGCGAGCGCGGAGGTCGTTGCCCGCCCCTGCTCGGACTCGAGCCGGTGGATCTCCTTGAGGTAGTCCTCGGCGGTCTGGGAAAGAGGCGCTGGAGACATGCGCTATCTAATATAGAGTTTAGACATGTCTAAACGCCTCAGCAGGCGAAAGCTCCTGGCCGGGGCGGCGATCCCGGTGGCCGCCGTGCCGCTCGCGAAGCTCGCGGGAGCCGGCGAAACGAACGCCGGCGCCTCCACTTCGAACCACATCGGGCATCAGCACGCGCGCATAGGCCATGCGTCGATGATCGGCTCGAACGTTCCTGCCCCGGGCGGGCCGAACGACCTCACCGCGCTGCTCATCCCGCCCAAGGCACTCCCCGCCAGCCCGGGAAGGGTGCGTGAGTACACCCTCGTGGCGCAGGACCGTGAGATCGAGGTCGCCCAGGGCGTCACCTACCCCGCCTGGACGTACAACGGCACCGTTCCCGGACCGGTGCTGCGAGCGACGGAGGGCGACATCTTCCGAGTGAACTTCTTCAACCGCGGCTCCCATACGCACACGATCCACTTCCACGGCATCCACCCCGCCAACATGGACGGCGTTTTCGAGACGATCGCTCCCGGCGGCTCGTTCACGTACGAGTTCGAGGCGCATCCGTACGGCATGCACCTGTATCACTGCCACGCGACGCCGCTCAAGAAGCACATCGAGAAGGGGCTCTACGGAGCGCTCATCATCGACCCGCCCGAGCCGCGCGCGCCCGCCCGCGAGCTGGTCATGGTGATGAACGGCTTCGACACGGACTTCGACGGCGAGAACAACTTCTACACCGTCAACGGCCTGGCCTTCTACTACGCGAAGTACCCGATCCGCGTGAAGCGCGGGGAGCTGGTGCGGATCTATCTCGCGAACCTCACGGAGTTCGACCTCATCAACTCGCTGCACATCCACGCCAACTTCTTCCGCTACTACCCGACCGGCTCGACCGATCAGTTCGAGTACACGGACACGGTCATGCTCTGCCAGGGGCAGCGCGGGATCCTCGAGCTCGAGTTCCCGAATCCCGGTCGCTTCATGTTCCACGCGCACCAGTCGGAGTTCGCGGAGCTCGGCTGGATGGGTTTCTTCCAGGTAGAGGAGTAGATGGAAGCCGGAGCCGCCACCGGGAATCGCCGCGGCTGGCAGCTCTGGGCGCTGCTGCCGATCCTCCTGCTCGTCGGCGTCGTGTCGCTCTTCGCAACGGCCGGAGGCTCGATCACCGACCTCATCGGCTCGAACCCGCCACCGGCCGACGAGCTCGACATCCGGCGCGTGTCCTTCGAGCCGGGGAGGATCGAGATCCGCGTGACGAACCCACAGCGCGACGCGATCACGATCGGCACGGTCACGGTCGCGGACGCGATCGTTCCCTACGCGGTCGACGGACCGTCGACGCTCGAGCGGTTGCGATCCTCGACGATCGTCGTCCCCTACGACTGGGTTCCGGACGAGCCCATCTCGGTCGGCGTGACGAGCTCCACCGGCGTCCAGGTGACGCAGGAGATCGCCGCCGCGGTGGAGACGCCCGGCGCCGACTCGCGCAGCATCTTCGGCTACGCGCTGATCGGCTTCCTCGTGGGCGTCGTCCCCGTCGCGCTGGGCCTCATGTGGCTGCCCGCGCTGCGCGGCGCGGATCCGCGCTGGCTGGCAGCGTTCATGGCGCTGACTGCCGGCCTGCTCACGTTCCTGGCGCTCGACGCGCTGTCGGAGGCCCTCGCGTTGCAGGCGACACTGCCCGGCCAGCTGGGCGGCACCGGCCTGGTGCTGCTCGGCGTCGCAGCCAGCTACCTCGCGCTGACGTTCGTGGCCGAGCGGCTCGGCAAGCGGGGGCGGAAGGCCGGCGACAGCGGGCTGCTCGGGGGCATCGCGCTGGCGACGCTCGTCGCCGTCGGCATCGGGCTGCACAACCTCGGCGAGGGGCTAGCCATCGGCTCCTCGTTCGCGCTCGGCGAGCTGGCACTCGGGAGCTTCCTGATCGTCGGCTTCATGGTGCACAACGTGACCGAGGGGCTCGGTATTGCGGCCCCCATCGCCGAAGGGACGCGCGTTTCGCTGGGCCGCCTCGCGGCGCTCGCCGTCGTCGCCGGCGCCCCGGCCATCGTCGGGGCATGGATCGGCGGCTTTCTCACGAGCGACTTGCTCGGCGTGCTCTTCTTTGCCGTCGCCACAGGCGCGGCGCTACAGGTCGTCGTCGAGGTCGGCCGCTACATCTCCCGGAAGGCTCCCGGCGGTCTTCGCTCTGCCTGGGTCGGCGGCGGCTTCCTGGCCGGAGTGACGGTGATGTACCTCACCGGCCTGCTCATCGCCTAGCGCCGCCTCTCTATCCTGGGGGCATGCGTCTATACCTCGTGCGCCACGCGAAGGCGGAGCAGAGCGAGCCCGACGAGCTGCGGCGGCTGACGCCCGACGGCCGGGCTGCTGCTCGAGAGCTCGGCACGCGCCTCGCCCAGGAAGGCGTCACGCCCGACGCCGTGTTGTCCAGCCCGTTGCTGCGCGCCCGCGAGACGGCCAACGAGATCGCGCGTGCCACAGGGGCCGAGGCCGAGCCCGTCGAGCTGCTGGGGCCTGGTGCAACAGCAGAGGACGTGACTCACGTCGTCACGGGCCGCGGCGACACCGTCGTCGTCGTCGGTCACCAGCCGGACTGCGGGCGTATCGCCGCGGCGCTCACGGGCGAGGAAGAGCCGCCGTTCCCGACGGCCGGGCTAGCCGTTATCGAGCTCTGACTCGAGCTCCTTGAGCCAGGCGGCCTGCGCTTCCAGCCACGCGATGCCGAACTCGAGCGCGCGCGGCGGAAAGCGATAGCCGAGCTCGACATCCTCTTGCGCGCGGGGCTGAATCTCGGTGCGCAGGAACGAGAGGACCTCCTCTCGCCGCTCACGCATCCGGCGGACGTTGGCGAGGGCGACCTCCTCATCCGTGAAGTCGGAGAAGAACAGACGGAGCATGCCCTCGTCTCGGAACTGGAGCAGGTCGCCGTCGCCTCGAAACCACTCGTCGAAGGCGCGCTTGCCGGCCGCTGTGAGGCCGTACGTCTTACGGCGGCGACCGCCTTCTGCCACCACGCGCACGAGCCCGGCCTGTTCTAGACGGCGAAGCTCGGGATAGATCTGGCCGTAGCTGGCGCCCCAGAAGAACCGCGTCGAGATCTCGACCGACTGCTTGATGTCGTAGCCGCTGCGCGGCGCGAAGTGGAGAAAGCCGAGGATGATTGTCGCGGTTGCCGAGAGACTTGACATATCTTCTAGAGATATCGTATCGTATCTGCCAGATATAACAATGGCAGCGGTAACGGTCAGCGATCTGCGGAAGGCGTACAACGGCCTCGAGGCCGTACGCGGCGTGAGCTTCGAGATCGCAGAGGGCGAGGTGTTCGGCCTGCTTGGGCCGAACGGCGCCGGGAAGACGACCATCGTCGAGATTCTCGAGGCCTACCGGAAGCGCGACGGAGGAGATGTGAGCGTGCTCGGCATCGACCCGCAGCGCGCGGACGAGAGCTGGCGCGAGCGCGTCGGCATCGTGCTCCAGTCCTCGGCGATGTACCCGAACCTCTCCGTCCGCGAGCACGTTGCGTTGTTCGCGGGCTACTTCACGGCCCCACGCGATGTCGACGACGTGATCGACCTCGTTGGTCTCGCCGAGAAGCGCCTGAGCCGCGTAAAGACGCTCTCGGGAGGCCAGCAACGTCGCCTCGATCTCGCCCTCGGCCTGATCGGCGACCCGGAGATCCTCTTCCTCGACGAGCCGACGACCGGCTTCGATCCCGCAGCGCGGCGAGCCGCCTGGGAGATGATCCGCTCGCTCCGTGAGCTGGGAAAGACCGTGCTGCTCACGACGCACTATCTCGACGAGGCCGAGCAGCTCGCCGACCGAGTGGCGGTGCTGCGGAAGGGCGAGATCGTCGCGCTGGGCACGCCGCGCGAGCTGACGAGCCGCCAATCCGCGACGGAGATCCGCTACCGGCGGAACGGCCGGGAGGTCGTCGTTCAGACGGACGAGCCCACGCAGACGCTGCACGAGCTGACAGGCGAGGCGCTCGCGTCGGGCGTCGAGCTGGAGGGGCTGCAGGTGCTGAAGCCGTCGCTCGAGGACATCTACCTCGATCTCACCGGAGGAGACGAGTGAGCCTGCTCCTACATCAGTTTCGCGCCGAGCAGCGGCTGTACTGGCGAAGCCACGAGCTCGCGTTCTTCACGTTCATCTTCCCGCTGCTCATCTACGTGCTGCTCGGCTCGGTCTACGGCGACGACGAGATCGAGGCGGAGGGCGTCACCGGCTCGGAGTACCTGCTCGCGGGCGTTCTCGGCTACGGCGTCGCGGCCACTGCCTTCGCAGGGCTGGCGATCGTCCTCGTCCTCCGACGAGAGGCGGGCATTCTCAAGCGGCTGCGGGGGACCCCTCTTCCCGCGTGGGCGTACGTGCTCGCGACGCTGGCGTCGACGATCGTCGTCTTCGCGATCGAGGTGGTCGCGCTGCTCGTGCTCGCAAACCTCATGTTCGACGTGCCCTATCCGGAGCGCTGGATCTCGCTCGCTCTGGCGTTGCTGCTCGGTGCCGTCGCTTTCGCCGCGCTCGGCGTCGCGCTGACGACCGTCATACGGTCGAGCGAGGGTGCTTCGGCCGTCGTAAACGTCGTCTACCTGCCGATGGCCTTCCTGGCCGGCTCGTTCTGGACGCCGCAGGCGTATCCGCCCGTGCTCGAGGCCATTGCCAACCTTCTGCCCCTGACGTATTTCATCCACCTGATGCGAGACATCGTCCTGCTCAACGAGCAGATCTGGGACAACTGGACAGACGTCGGCGTCGTAGCGGCGTGGGGCCTCTTCGGCCTCGTCGTGACGGTGCGGCGCTTCCGGTGGGAGCCCCAGGAGGGCTAGGTGTAACGCCGGTGTCAGACACCGATTTCGGTTAGGTCGAGTGTGTGCCGATTCTGTGCCAATTCATGCACAGGCCGTAAGGCGGCCATGTGCAGGCGAATTTCCTCGCGGTGGCGCTGAGCGATCGCCGTCGGCGGACACGGCCCCGCCGGACTGCAGGGATGCCGCGTCGAGGCGGTGTCTGACACCAGTACTAGGAGCGCTAGCGTCGGACGCCGGCCCGGGCGGCGCGAAACGCGAACCGCGCGGTCGCCCGCGGCAGCTTCTGCGCCGCGGCGAGGGTGGCGTCGAGCGCCTCCACGAACCAGTCGACGTCCTCCTCCGAGAGGACGAGCGGCGGCAGCCCCTTGATCACGTTCAGTCCGTGGCCCGCGACCTGGCTCAAGACGCGGTGGTCGGTGAAGAGGGGCACGACGACGAGCTGCGAGAAGAGCGCCGGCTGCATCCGCTCCAGCAGCCGGTAGGTCGTCCTCCCCCCTTCGTCTGGCTCCCCCAGCTCGATCGCCCACATGAGGCCGAGCCCTCGCACGTCCTTGACGACGTCGTAGCGCTCGACGAGCGGCAGCGTGCGGGCGAGCAGCTCCTCGCCCATCCGCGCCGAACGCTCCACGAGCTCCTGCGACTCGAGCTCGTGCAGCGTCGCCAGGCCGGCCACCATCGCGAGATCGTTGGGCTGGAACGTCGACCCGTGGCTCAGGGAGTGCTCCAGCGAGTCGAAGACTGCGTCGAACACCCCGGCTCGAAACAGCGTCGCGCCGACCGGCACGTAGCCGCCGGACAGCGACTTGGCGAGCGTGACGATGTCCGGCTCGAGCCCCCAGTGCTCGAGCGCGAAGAGCTTGCCGGTGCGTCCGAGCCCCGTCTGCACCTCGTCGACGCAGAAGAGCGTGCCGTAGCGGCGGCACAGCTCCTGGGCGCCCTCGAGGTAGCCCGGAGCGGGCAAGAAGACGCCGTGGCCGACGACCGGCTCCACGACGAACAGCGCCACGTCCTCGGTGCGCAGCACGGTCTCGAGGGCATCCAGGTCGCCGAACGGGACACGTGTGAACCCGGGCAGCAGCGGCTGGAAGCGCTCCGTGAATGCCGGGTCGCCGGATGCGGACAGCGCGGCGAGCGTCAGCCCGTGGAAGCCGCGCTCGACGGAGACGACGCGCGAGCGGCCCGTCGCCGCGCGCCCGATCTTGATCGCCGCCTCGATCGCTTCCGCGCCGGAGCTCGAGAAGAGCACGCGCCCGAGGCTCGCAGGCGCCCGCCGCAACAGCTCGTCGGCGAGGATCGCCCCCAGCGGGTTGACGCCGAGCGCGAGCTTCCCGGGCGTGTCGAGATCGAGCGCTTCCCGGAGCGCCGCCTTCACCTGCGCGTTGTTGCGGCCGACGTTGTACATCCCGAAGCCGCCGAGCCAGTCGAGATAGCGGTTGCCGTCGGCGTCGTAGAGATGCGCGCCCTCGGCGCGTGCCCAGCGGCGGTCGAAGCCGATCGCGCGCAGCATGCGCACGAACTGCGGATTGACGACTCGCGCGTGAAGCTCCAGCTCCTCGCCCGAATGCCGCTCCAGAAGCTCGGCGACGCTGAAGCCCGCCATGCGCTGAGCCTAGCGCGGCATACTCGAGAGGTGGAATCGCCCAACGGCTGGAGCGAAATCGACGGCGCGCTCGAGCGGGAGCTCCGTTTCGGAGACTTCGCCGCTGCGATGGCGTTCGTGAACCGCGTCGCCGAGCTGGCGGAGGCCGAGAACCACCATCCGGACATCGCCGTCCGCTACGACCGCGTCACGCTGCGCTGGTGGACGCACACGGCCGGCGGCGTCACAGACCGCGACCGCGAGTTGGCTGCGAAGACGGACGCACTCGAGGGATGAAACTGCTCGCACTCCTGCTCCTGCCGCTCGCCTTCCAGAGCCCCGCGGCCGATCCCGGCTATGCCGGCTTCGCCATGAAGATCCCGGCGCCGATGCAGGAGCAGCTTCGGGACGGCTTCTGGCGTCCAGGCTGCCCGGTGCCGCTCTCGGATCTGCGCCTGCTCACGGTCAGGCACTACGGGTGGGACGGGAAGGTGACGACCGGTCAGCTCGTCGTCAACGAGGGCTTCGCCCGCCCGCTGGTCGGTGTCTTCCGCCGCCTGTACCAGCTGAAGTTCCCCATCCGCCACATGCGCTTCGACGACCAGTACGGCGCCGGTCCCGAGCCGCGCGACACGAGCGGCTCCTTCCACTGCCGTCCACCGGCCGCTTCGCCCTGTCCCGGATCGAAGCCGTCGAGCAACTGGTCGATGCACGCGTACGGACTGGCCGTTGACCTCAACCCGCGCGAGAACCCCTATGTCGGCTGCGGCGTCAGCTACCACGCCGACGCGAGGCCCTATATCGACCGCACTCGGCTACGCAAGGGGATGGTGACGCCTGGCGTCGAGCGGGCGTTCAAGGCCATCGGCTGGGGCTGGGGCGGCGACTGGTCCAGCGTCAAGGACTGGATGCACTTCTCCTCGACGGGCCACTAGCTAACCGGAGCCGAGGGCATCGTGCAGCACGTCGCGCGGGATGAAGCCCGCGGCGTAGGCGGACGTGCCCGTGTCGAGCAGTTCCCGTGAGGCGGCGTGGAGCGCACCGTACGCGACGCCTGCCAGCAAGCCGCCGGTAGAGACGCGCCGCACGCCGGCGTTCGCGAGCTCCGCGATCGGCGGAGCGGCCGGCAGCGCGAGGACGTTCACGGGCACGCCCAGCGCATCTACGACGGCAGCGATCTGCTCAGCGGCCGTGAGGCCCGGCGCGTACACGCAGTCGGCGCCGGCATCGCGGTAGGCGATCAGCCGTGCGATGGTGTCCTCGAGGTCGTCCACGCCGTGAAGATGGTTCTCGGCGCGACCGGTCAGCACCATCGGAGAATCCAGACGGTGGGCGATCTCGGCGGCTGCGGCAACCCGTTCGGCGGCGAGCCCGACGTCGTCGATTGCACCCGTCGCCGGGTCGTAGTCCTCGATCGAGCAGCCGGCCGCGCCGGCCTCGGCGAGCAGCTTCACGGTCTCCGCGACGCCGCCCTGGTCGTCCGGATAGCAGCGCTCGGAATCGACGTTCAGCGGCAGGTCGGTCGCGGCCGAAAGGTCGGCGACGTGCGCCACGAGCTCGTCGCGCGTCACCTGCTGGTCGAGCTTCCCCAGGGACCAGGCGAAACCGGCGCTCGTCGTAGCGAGCGCCTCGAAACCCGCCGCCGCGAGGATCCGCGCTGAGCCGACGTCCCATGGGTTCGGCATCACGAACAGCTGCTCTCGCTCGTGCAGCTCCCGAAAGCGGGCCCGTCGCTCGCCGGCGTTCATGGCGCGATCCTAGCCAGCCGGTGCACACGCTCACGCTCCGCGTCGGTCACGTTCGGGTCGGCTATGCGGAGCTCACACGCGGCGCGCAGCCCGTCCTCGGCGGCACGTCGATCGACGTGCCGCAGGAACAGCCTCGTGAACAGACGGCCCATCGCGCCTCCGCTCGTAGCGCAGATGACCCAGGTCATCGCGACGTCGAGCGCCGGCTTCCCCGCGCGTGCGTTCGCCCAGTCGATGACGACCGGGCCGCGCGCCGAGAGCAGGACGTTGTCCGGGTGGAAGTCGACGTGAAGCAGCCGCTCGCCCTCGAACGGAATCTCGTGGAGACGGTCGTGCAGCTCGGCAAGCGTTCGCGCGTGACCGGCCATCTTCCAGGGCCGCCGGCGAAGCTCTGCCAGCATCGTCGCCCCGTAGACACGCTCGAGCACGAGTGAGTCGTCGAGCACTTCCAGCACACGCGGAACGGGATAGCCGTGCGTGCGGGCGTGCTCCATGATCTCAGCCTCCCGTGCCGGCCTGCCGCCCGCCTTGAAGCGCCTGAGCACGCGGTCTTCGCCCAGCTCGAGGATCTCCGAGGCGCGTCCCTCCGCCAGCACACGCACGGTCCGTAGTATGAGCCTGGTGCAGCAGTCGGCACCGGCAGTCGCCGAGAGCCTCGAGCAGTACCGCGGAGAGCTGACCGGCTACTCCTACCGGATGCTCGGCTCGCCGTTCGACGCCGAAGACGCTGTCCAGGAGACCTTCGTTCGCGCGTGGCGTGGCATCGACCGCTTCGAGGGGCGTGCCGCGCTGCGCTCCTGGCTCTACCGCATCGCGACGAACGTCTGCCTCGACATGATCGACGCTCGCAAGCGCCGCGCCATGCCGATGGATCTGGGGCCTGCCCAGGAGCCGGTCGTAGCCAACCTCAACCTGCGACCCGAGTCCGAGTGGGTGGAGCCGATGCCCGACGCCCGAGTCGCGCCGGAAGGCGACCCGGCGGAGGTGACGGTGGCGCGGGAGACGATCCGGCTGGCCTTCGTGGCCGCCCTCCAGAACCTGCCGCCGAAGCAGCGCGCGGTCCTGATCCTCTGCGAGGTCCTGCGCTGGCAGGCAGCCGAGGTCGCGGAGTTGCTCGAGACGAGCGTCGCCTCCGTCAACAGCGCGTTGCAACGCGCGCGGGCCACGCTCGAGACGCGCAACCTCAGCCCGGAGGCGCAACCGGCCGTCGAGGACGAGGCAGACGCGGAGCTGCTCGCCCGCTACGTCGACGCCTTCGAGCGCTACGACATGGAGGCGCTCACGTCGCTCGTCCACGAGGACGCCACGCAGTCGATGCCTCCATACGACCTGTGGCTCGCCGGGCGCGACGACATCTTCGCGTGGTGGGTCGGTCCCGGAAACGGCTGCCGCGGCTCGAAGGTCGTCCCGACCGAGGCTGCCAACGGCGCACCGGCGTTTGGCCAGTACAAGCCGAGTGAAACGGGCGAAGGGTATGAGCCCTGGGCACTGCAGGTGCTCGAGATCGAGGGCGGCAAGATCGTCGGGATGACGTTCTTCCTCGACACGAAGACGTTGTTTCCGCTCTTCGGCCTGCCGCTCGAGTACTCAGGCGCGTAGAACGTCGTCGAGGGCCATGAACTCCACGAGCTCGAGGAGCTGAGAGGACGCGTTCTGGAGCCGCACCTTCCGCCCATTTCGGTGCGCAGCGAGCTGGAGCCGCGCGAGCGCGTCGACTGTCACGGCATCGGGCTCCACTCCGCGCACGTCGCAAAGCACGTCGGCGGCGGGATTCTCCTGGAAGACGCGGCAGACCCTCTCGCAGAGCCCTGGCAGATCCTCCCGCGCAATCGGTCCATAGACGGTGAATACGGCGGGGCCTGCCATCGGTGATTTAGACCGGGCAAAAGGGGAATGCTCATCGCGGGCGATGAGTTTCAGGACAGAAGACGGTCTAACGCCCTGATGACGATGGACAACCGCAAACGCTGGCTGGCACTGCTCGTGCTCTGCCTCGGTGATCTGATGATCGTCCTCGACGTGACGATCGTAGGAGTGGCTCTGCCGTCGATCCGGGAGGACCTCGGTTTCTCCGAGGAGTCGCTGGCGTGGGTCGTGAACGCCTACCTGATCACGTTTGGCGGCTTCCTCCTGCTGGGCGGGCGGTTCGGCGACATCTTCGGCCACCGGCGCCTGTTCGTGATCGGGATCGGGATCTTCACGGTCGCCTCGACGCTGTGCGGCCTGGCCACCAGCCAGGAGATGCTCGTCGTCGCGAGAGCGGTGCAAGGTGTCGGCGGCGCGATCGTCTCGGCGGTCGCACTGTCGCTGATGATGATGCTGTTCACTGAGCCGGCAGAGCGGGCGAAAGCGATGGGTATCTTCGGCTTCGTCGCCTCGGGTGGAGGGTCGATCGGCGTGCTGCTGGGCGGCATCCTCACCGACGTCCTCAACTGGCACTGGATCTTCCTCGTCAACGTCCCCGTCGGCTTCCTCGTCCTCGGCCTCACCTTCTGGTTGGTTCCGGGCGAGCGTGTAGCGACCGCCGCGAAGCGTCTCGACATCGCCGGCGCGGTGACGGTGACGGCGGCGCTGATGATCGCCGTCTACGCAATCGTGAACGGAAACGAGGTCGGCTGGACAACTGCCCGCACGCTTGGCCTACTCGCTGTGGCCGCGGGGCTGCTTGGTGCATTTCTCGTCATCGAGTCGCGCGTCGAGTCGCCGCTCGTGCCGCTCGGCCTCTTCCGGCTGCGCAACGTGTCGACCGCGAACGCGATCGGCGTCTTCTGGGCCGCGGCGATGTTCGCATGGTTCTTCATGTCCGCTCTGTATCTCCAGCTCGTGCTCGGCTACAGCCCGCTCGAAGTCGGCCTCACGTTCCTGCCCGCCAACCTGATCATGGGCGCCTTCTCGATCTTCCTGTCGGCGCGGCTCGTCATGCGCTTCGGCATCAAACCGCCACTCGTGGCAGGGCTCGGGCTCGCGGCGGTCGGCCTTGCGCTCTTCGCGCGCGCACCCGTGGACGGAAACGTCATCACAGACGTCCTGCCCAGCATGATCCTGCTCGGCATCGGCGCCGGGATGGCCTTCAACCCCGTGCTGCTGGCCGCGATGAGCGACGTCGCGCCGGAGGAGGCCGGGCTGGCGTCCGGCGTGGTCAACACGTCGTTCATGATGGGCGGCGCTCTCGGGCTCGCGGTGCTGGCGAGCGCCGCGGCCTCGCGCACCGACACGCTCCTCGCGGCAGGCGAGTCGGAGCTCTCGGCGCTCACCGGCGGCTACCACCTCGCCTTCCTCCTCGGCGCGATCTTCGCGGCCACGGCCGCCGGGCTCGGGGCCGTGCTGCTACGCGCCGGGGCGTACGCTCCTCAAGAAGGCGCCGGCGAGCCGGCCGCGGAGGTGCATTAGGCTCTTTTCGTGCCGTTCGCGACAAACGCGGCTGACGGGACGCGGGTCTACTTCGAGGACGACGGCGGCGCCGGGACGCCGGTTGTTCTGTACGGCGGCATCCTCGACTCGACGGAGCTCGTTCGGCTAGAGCCGATTCCGCGCGCGCTCCAGGAGCTGGCCGGCGAGTTCAGGCTGATCTACGCCGATCACCGCGGCCTCGGGCGGAGCGACAAGCCTCACGACGTGACCTCCTACGCGATGCCGCTTCAGGCGCTGGACGCCGTTGCCGTCCTCGACGAGCTCGGAATCGAGCGGGCACATTTCGCCGGCGCGTCGTACGGCGGCAGGCTCTGCTTCGGAATCGGCGAGCACGCTGCCGATCGCGTGCTGTCGCTCGTCGCCGGCGGGCAGCAGCCCTACGCAATCGATCCCGACGGCCCGCTCGCCCGCGTCGTCAGCGGCGTGCTCGACAAGACGCGGCGCGAGGGAGCCGTTGCCTTCGTCGAGGCGCTCGAGGCGTCCTGGGATACTCGCTTTCCCGACGACTTCAGGCCCGGTTACCTCGCCCAGGATGGCGCCGCTCTGGCGGCGGCCGGTGAGGCGATGCTGACGCAAGGTGACATCTCCCGCGACCTGCGTGCCTGGAGCATTCCGTGTCTTATCTATCTCGGCGCGGGAGACGCCGACTTCTTCGAGCAGGCACAGCGGGCCGCCGACGAGATCCCGAACGCAGAGTTCGTCGGTCTGGAGGGCCTGGACCACCTCGGCGCACACTTCATGTCCGAGCGCATCGTCCCGGCCGTGCTCCGCATGCTCCGCGGCGCTTCAGGTGCGCTCTCGGCATGACGCGGAGCCGAGCCAGGGGTGCGGCGCTCCGGCCCAGCACCAGCCCAGGCGCGGCCTGCCTTCACTGACCCAGAGCGCCGGCACCCGCCGGTCGCCGCGCCGCGAGCCGAGCAACGAGAACGCGTTCTGCGTCGACAGCACGTCGGGGAACTGCCCAAGAACGGCGAGGCCCTCCTCGATCGTGAGCGGCGAGCGGCCACGCGCAAGGATCTCCGGCAGGGCGTCGTCGGGCGTGACGTCGAAGAACTCGGCGCCAAGGTCGACATCGCGCAACGTGTACGACGCTGCGGCGGGGATGTCGACCTCCACGATCGGCTTGTAGTCGGCCGGTGTCGTCGGATCCATGCCGACGAAGCCCCCGACCCGCGCCAGCGCCTCCTCGACAGGAATCAGCTGAGCCTTCACCACCACGACTCCATCCACTTCCTAGCGCCGGGCGGTCCTCGCCTGCAGAGCCGAGAGATCGAGTGCGATCACGAAGCAGGAGGCTGCCTGCCCACCCGTTGACGGGATTGAACGTCAGCACCTCCTCGTCACCGATGAGGTTGGAGATCAGCCAGACGAAGAACCAGAGCAGAGTCAATGCGCCCTCCGGAGTTGGTTGTCAAGCGGAATCTACGCGGCTCCGATGCGTTGTAACCGCCTAGTCACCACATTGCGATGAGTTTCGAGGCTAGAACTTGTCTATTCGGAGACCGACGCGACCAGAGGACGTGAGATGACGGAGAGCACGGAGCGACGAGAAGCGCAGGAACGACTTTCGACCGGGGGCCTGGCCCGCTGGATGCGGCGCTGCGCGACGAATCCGTGGCGTGTCATCGGCGCCTGGGTCGGCATCCTCGTCGTGCTCGTCGTCCTCACGATCTCGTTCGCCGGATCGCTCCGCGACGAGTTCGAGATCCCCGGCTCGGACACCCAGAAGGCGACGGACCTGATCGAGGCAGAGTTCGCCGAAGAGCAGGGCGGCGTCCTGAACGTCGTCTTCGCGGCTCCCCCAGGGCAGCGGCTCGACACGGCGGAACGGAAACAGGCGATCGACGAGGCCATCGCGAAGCTCAGCGGGCCCGAGTTCAAGCCCACGGAAGACACGGCAGGCCTCGAGAGCGTCGAGACACCGTTCACCGAGGACACCGTCTCCGACGACGGCCGCATCGCGTACGCGGAGGCTCAGTTCGACCGGGTCATCTACGACAAGGATCGCGAGGCGGTCGTCGCCGTCCAGGATGCCGTCCGCGAGACGGTCGCGCCTGCCGGCGTGCAAGTGGAGTTCAACGGCGACGCGGAGTTCCCACCGATCGAGCAGGGAACGCAGGAGCTGCTCGGCCTGCTCGCGGCCCTGATCGTCCTGCTCATCGTCTTCCGGACGTTCGTGGCGACGTCGATCCCGCTCGCGCTCGCCATCACGGCCGTCGCGACCGCGTTCCTCCTCCTGTTCCTCCTGGCGGGGCTGACCGACATCAACACGATCACGCCGCTGCTCGTGTCGATGATCGGGATCGGTGTCGGCATCGACTACTCGCTCTTCATCGTGACGCGGTTCCGCCAGTTCCTGCACGACGGCATGTCGCCGGCCGATGCCGCAGCCGAGGCGGGCGCGTCAGCTGGCCGGGCGGTGATCTTCGCCGGTCTGACGGTTGCGATCTCGGTGAGCGGCCTCGCCATCTTCGGCCTCGACTTCGTGACGAAGCTCGGCATCGGCTCGGCGCTCGGCGTCCTCACGACCGTTCTGATCGCGAACTCGCTGCTGATCGCGGTGCTTGCGAAGCTCGGGCACAAGGTCGACCGGCTGAAGGTGCCGTTCCTGCGACCGATCGACGACTCCGAAGCGGGCAGGCAGAAGACTCCCATCGCCCGCTGGGGCCGGTTCGTCACGAGGAACGCGAAGATCGTGTTCCCGGTGCTGCTCGTCGCAGGACTCGTGCTCGCGGGAACGTCAGCCCTCGTCCACCTCGGCGCCTCAGACCAGGGCACTCAGCCGAAGGAACAAACGGCACGCAAGGCGTACGACCTGCTCGCCGAAGGCTTCGGCCCAGGCTTCAACGCCCCCATCCCGATCGTGGTGGACGTCAACGGCGACGAACAGGCGCCTCAGAGAATCCTCGACGGCGTGCGCTCGCTTTCGGGCGTCGCCTCCGTCGACGAGCCCGTCTTCAACGACCCGGAGACCGTAGCCATCATCTTCGTGAAGCCGGACTTCGCGCCGCAAGACGAGGGGACCGAGAAGCTGGTCGACACCTTGCGGAAGGACGTCATCCCGGCGGCGACGGAAGGTGGGAACGCAGCCGTCTACGTGTCCGGCCTGACGGCAGCCTTCGCGGACATCGCCGACCGGATCATGGAACGCCTGCCGTTCTTCCTGCTGTTCGTCATCGGAGTCACGTTCCTCGTGCTCGCGATGGCGTTCCGCTCGATCGTGGTCTCGCTAACGGCCGCCGTCACGACGCTCCTCTCCGCGTTCGTCGGCTTCGGCGTGCTGACGCTGGTCGTGCAGGAGGGCCACCTGCTGAGCCTGACAGGGCTAGATCGAACAGGGCCCATCGAGACGTTCGTGCCGCCGATCGCCTTCGCAATCCTCTTCGGCCTCTCCATGGACTACATGGTCTTCCTGATGAGCCGCATCCGGGAGGAGCACGTCAACGGCCTCCCGACGAAGGAGGCCGTCGAGCAAGGCATCGCAGCCATAGGGCGCGTCATCGTCGCCGCGGCCGTGATCATGGCGACGGTCTTCTCCGCCTTCATCCTCACGCCCGAGCGGGTTTCCAAGGAGTTCGGGATCCTGCTCGCCGTCGCGATCCTCACGGACGCGCTCGTCGTGCGCATGACGCTCGTGCCGTCGTTCTTCACGCTGCTCGGCGAGAAGACGTGGTACATGCCGGGCTGGCTCGACCGCATCTTGCCGGGCATCACGATCGAGCCGCCCCACGACGGCGAGGGGCGTGCTCCGCTGGCGACCGAGCGACCCGCGGAGGCCGAAGCGCGAACGTAGGACCGAGAAGCCAGCGGGAGCGCCGAGCCCAGAGGTGGCTGGCCAGAGGGAACCGGCGAACGATCCAGCCCGGACTGGCGCTTTCCGCTCGTCCTCTTTAGATTGTGCAGAGTCGACGCGTCCACTAGGGGAGGGGAGACGGCGTGACTCTAAGGGTGAGCGGGCCCGGAATCGTCGAGATCTTGCATGGACATCGCCCCACGGTGAGGGGAAAGTTCCTTTATTGCGGCACCAGCAAGCTGTTCGTGAAGGGCGTGACCTACGGGACGTTCGGCCCGGGCGAGGATGGAAGCGGCTATCGCTCGCCGGAAGTCACGGCCGACGACTTCGCGATGATGGTCAAGAGCGGCGTGAATGTCGTTCGGACGTACACCGTCCCGCCTCGCTGGTTGCTCGATCTGGCCGCCGATCACGGTCTGCGGGTCGCAGTAGGAATCCCGTGGGAGCAGCATGTTGCGTTCCTGGACGATCGCGACACTGTCCGCTCGATCGAGGCCAAGGTTCGAGACGGCGTCAGAGCCTGCTCAGGGCATCCGGCACTGCTTTGCTACACCATCGGCAACGAGATCCCGGCGTCAATCGTGCGCTGGTACGGCAAGCGACGTACCGAGCGCTTCATCGAGCGCCTGTACCGCACTGCGAAGGGCGCCGATCCCCAGGCGCTCGTGACGTACGCCAACTACCCGTCCACCGAGTACCTGGAGCTGCCTTTCCTCGACTTTGCGTGCTTCAACGTCTACCTCGAGCAGCCTCACGAGCTGGAGGCGTACGTCGCGCGGCTCCACAACGTGGTTGGCGACCGCCCGCTGTTGCTCACAGAGCTCGGCCTCGACAGCCGCCGGCACGGGACCGAGGAGCAGGCCCGGTCGGTCGAGAGCCAGGTGCGCACCACGTTCGAGGGCGGTTGCGCCGGCGCCGTCGTCTTCTCCTGGACGGACGAGTGGCATCGCGGTGGCCACGACATCGACGATTGGGACTTCGGGCTTACCGATCGCCAACGCGTGCCGAAGCCTTCACTCGAGGCGACTGCCGGTGCGTTCGGCGACGTCCCGTACGCCGCCGGCAAAGATCTGCCGCGCATCACCGTCGCCGTGTGCACGTACAACGGCTCGAGCACGCTCCGCGAGTGTCTCGAGGGGATCCGGCATTTGGACTACCCGAGTTACGAGACAATCGTCGTCGACGACGGCTCCACCGACCCGAGCGCTGCCATCGCCGAGGAGTACGACGTACGGGTGATCCGCACCGAGAACTGCGGCCTGGCAAGCGCACGGAACACGGCGCTGTACGAGGCCGAGGGAGAGATCGTCGCGTACATCGACGACGATGCCACTCCTGATCCCCACTGGCTCCGGTACCTCGCAGCTGCCTTCGAGGAGCCTGCCTTCGCCGCCGTCGGAGGGCCGAACATCCCGCCTGACGACGAGGGCCGGATCGCCGAGTGCGTCGCTCACTCACCCGGCGGCCCGCAGCACGTCATGCTCTCGGACACGGAAGCCGAGCACATCCCCGGCTGCAATATGGCCTTCCGACGTGAGGCGCTGCTCGCCGTCGGCGGCTTCGACACGCAGTTCCGCGTGGCCGGAGACGACGTCGACATCTGCTGGCAGCTCCAGGAGCACGGCTGGAAGCTCGGCTTCAGCCCGTCGGCCGTTGTGTGGCACCGCCGCCGGGCGACGATCCGGGGATACCTGAGGCAGCAGGCTGGATACGGCCGGGCCGAAGCGTTGCTCGAGCGCAAGTGGCCCGAGAAGTACAACGGCGGCGGGCATGTCAGCTGGGGAGGGCGCGTCTATGCAAGCGGGCTCACGCGCATGGGTCGATTCCGGATCTATTACGGGATGTGGGGCAGCTCGCCGTTCCAGTCCATCTACGAGCGTTCGCCGAGGACGCTCCGCTCGCTCCCGCTGATGCCCGAGTGGTACCTGCTCGTCGCAATCCTGGGCGTCGCGACGTTCTACGAGCTGTGGCGCAGACCGGTCGAACTTTCGGTGCCGCCCTTCGATGCTCCATTGAGCCTCGTGCTGCTGGCTCTCGCCGTAGGCATGCTCGTCGTGCGTGTCTTCGGCAGCGCGAGCCGCTGCTTCAGCGGAGGCCAGAGCCGGCTGGCGACCCTGTCACGCCGGATCGTGGCCGCCTGCCTCTGGTTTGTCCAGCCGCTGGCCCGGCTCTGGGGGCGCATGCACTACGGGCTGACGCCCTGGCGTAGGCCGACACTCGGACGGTTTGCAGTGCCCTGGCCGCGGACCGGCACGGTGTGGAGCGAGACATGGGTGTCGCAGACCGATCGGCTACGGACTCTCGAGAGAGAGCTCCGTCTCGCGAGCATCGGCGTTGCCCGCGGTCCGGCAGACGAGCGCTGGGACCTGCAAATGCGAGCAGGTGCGCTGGGTTGGGTCCGGCTTCGGCTCGCTGTCGAAGAGCATGGAGAAGGCAGGCAGCTGGTCCGCTATCGGGTCTGGCCACGATGGTCGGTCGCCGCGCTCTTCGTGGGGACCACACTCGCCGCGCTCTCCGCTCTGATGGCGATCGAGCATCAACCGGGTGAGCTCAGCGTCTTCGCCGTGATGGCTGCGATCCTGGTGGTCCGCATGATCGTCGACCTGGGTGCAACCACGGGCGCCGTTCTCTACGCGCTGGAGCGTCACGAAGAGCCGCAGCCGGCCGACCTCGTCGACGAGCTCAAGGAGCAGCTCCCCGGTCGGGTCCCTCAGACCGACCTCCAGCGGGTGCTCGCGTCGGTACGAGAGAGGGAGTAGTGGGGAACAGGCGCAGCCGGCAGGCTGCCGCCGAGGAACACGCGGCGAAGGCCTTCCCCGCCGACTTGCGCCTGCTGCCCGTCTCCCGCCGCCCGACATTGCTACCGGAGGAAACCGTCGAGGAGCTCCTCGCGCGTCCCCTGCCCGAGCCCGCGCCCTCGGACGATGCGCCCGAGGCGACGGTCGTGGTGACCACGTCGGACGGCCTCCCACACACGCGGCTGTGCCTCGAGAGCGTGCTGGCGGGAGCAGCCGGCCTCTCGCTCGAGGTAGTGGTCGTGGACAACGGCTCGAGCGACGGGACGAGGGAGTACCTGGAAGCGCTGGCGGATCGCGACGCCCGTGTCCGCACGCTCCTGAACGACACAAATCTCGGCTTTGCGCCCGCCGTCAACCAGGGCCTGGCAACCGCCAGGGGCAAAGCGCTCGTCGTGCTCAACAACGACACGGCAGTGCCACCGGGTGCGCTGCGGCTCCTCGTTCGGCACCTCGAGGATGCGAGGGTCGGCCTCCTCGGACCCGTCAGCAACGAAGCTGCCACCGAGGCCGAGGTGGACGGGAAGCTACGAGACGTGGGGCGGCCTCGTACAGGAGGCGCGGAGGCGCGCGCGAGACCATGCGGGTGAGCTTGTCGATGTGCCGATGCTGACCATGTTCTGCGTCGCTATGCGGCGGGACGTCTACGAGCGCGTCGGTCCACTCGACGAGCGCTTCGAAGTCGGCTTCTTCGAGGACGACGACTACTGCCTGCGCGTGCGCAAGGCCGGCTACGGAGTGGAGTACGCCGAAGACGTGCTCGTGCACCACTCGGGCGAGGGCTCATTCGGCGCCCTCGTGCCGACGGGCGAGCACTCCGCGATCTTCACCGAGAACCGGCGGCGCTTCGAGGAAAAGTGGGGTGTCGAATGGGAGCCGCACCGTTTCCGGAAGAGCCCCGAGTATGACCGTCTCCGAGAGCGCATTCGTTCCTTCGTAGCCGAGTCGACACCACCCGGCGCACACGTCCTCGTCGTCTCGAAGGGGGACGAGGAGCTGCTCGCGCTCGACGGGCGAACTGCCGCTCACTTTCCTCAGCTGGAAGGAGGCTACGCGGGCTACTACCCGGAGGACGCAAACGAGGCGATAGCCCAGGTAGAGGCGCTGCACGCGCGAGGCGCCGGCTTCCTCGTGTTCCCGCAAACGTCGCAATGGTGGCTCGACCACTACGCCGAGCTCGGGAACTACCTCGACGAACGGTGCGCGAAGATCGTCGCCGATGACGGATCGTGCATCATCTACGCTCTCTAACTCGCCGCTGATGCCTGTCGCCGTCCTAGGAATGCACCGCTCGGGCACCTCGATGGTCGCCCACGCCCTCCAGCTCGCGGGGCTCTACCTGGGCGCAGAAAACGAGCTTTACAACGAGAAGACGGCCGACAACCCGGACGGGTACTGGGAGCACGTGCGCTTCGTGGCCCTGAACGACGAGATCCTGTCCGAGCTCGGCGGCGGTTGGGACACCCCGCCCGACGTCCCGGTGCGCTGGCGTGACGACGCCCGCCTGCGCGAGCTTCGGGCACGAGCGAAGCGACTCATGAAGGACTTCGAGGGCCGTGAGCCCTGGGGCTTCAAGGACCCGCGCGCGAGCCTCACCGTTTCACTCTGGGCCGAGCTTCTCCCGGAGCTGGACGTCATCCTCTGCGTGCGGAACCCGCTGGAGGTTGCCCTTTCGCTCCACCGGCGTCACTTCTCCTACTCGACGGCACTCCGGTTGTGGGAGACCTACAACCGGCGGGTTCTCGAATCCGCGCCGCCGGGCCGGCTCATTCTGACGGACTACGAGGCGTGGCTCGCACGGCCGGCTGCGGAGATTCGAAGGGTGCTGCAGTTCCTCGACATGCCCGCGGCGAGGCCAGTCGTCGAGAAGGCACGCTCCGCGGTCCAGGGTGACCTCCGCCGGAACCGCTTCACAGGCGCCGATCTCCTCGACATGGGCGTGGCGCCCGAGCTCGTCGAGCTCTACGCATGGCTCCGGCAGCAGGCTGCCGTCCGGACTCCCGTCCGGGGAAAGTGGTCAGTGCCGCTTGCGAGCGCGCCTCCGGAGGGAGATGCGTCCGTGGTAGACGTGCGCAGGCTCGACGCGGAGGTCTCGCGGAAGCGCGCCGAGCGCCTCGAGCAGCAGCTCGCAGATCGCACCGCAGCACTCGAGCGCTCCATCGCCATCGAGCGCGAGGAACGCCTACGCCGCGAGCAGGCCGCAGATCGCAACACGGCGCTCGAACGCGCCCTCGCCAGCGAGCGCGAGGAGTTCGCGGCGTGGCGGGATGCGCTGTCGGAGCGGCTGGACAAACTCGCGAGCTCGCAAGAGTGGAACGACGTGCTCGAGACGCTCGGGAATCTCGAGGAGGTCCAGAGCACCCTGCTCGCTCGCCTGGATCAGCTGGAGGAGAGAGTGCTCCTCAACGTCGAAGGGGTTCAAGCATCTATCTACGACATGCAGGCTGTCGCACCGGAAGGCTCCTCGCCGGAGACGGTCGAATACCAGGCGCTCGTACGTCGAATCAAAGGGGTGGTGCGCGAGCAGATCCCGCGCGGATCTACCGTCCTGGTCGTGAGCAAGGGCGACGAGGACTTGACGAGTCTCTTCGGACGGCGCGCCTGGCACTTCCCACAGACCGTGGATGGCCGGTGGGCCGGCTACCACCCGAAGAGCAGCCTGCCCGCCATCGCCCACCTGGAGGCGCTCAGGGTGAAAGGCGCCGACTACTTCCTGCTCCCGGCGACATCGATGTGGTGGCTCGACGAGTACGCAGACTTCCGGAGACACCTCGAAGGGCACTACGAAGACGCCTTCTCCAAGGACGGCCTGTGCGCGATCTTCGCTCTCCGCGAGCCCACCGGATCCGCGGCGGCTTGGCGGCGACAGCTCCGGGAGGTCATCGCGGACTTCCGGAGCCGCTTCGGGCGCGACCCGGCCGTGCTCGACTGGGACACGGGCCTCGATCTGGGCGCGGCGTTGCCCGGTGCGACGCTCTTTTCGCCGCCCATCGAGGGCAACGGCCTGCCCTACCTCGACGGCAGCGTGGATCTCGTAGCCCTCGCGGGTCTCGATCCGGCGAGTCTCGCTGAAGCGGAGCGCGTTGCTGCGGCCGCGGTCGTGATCTTCCCTCAGGCGAAAAACGGCGCCGAGCCCGAGGTGCGGTGGAAGCCCACCGTGGGCTTGCCGACCCCGCCGAGCGTTTCGATCGTGATCCCCTGCCACAACGGCATCGCCCACACGACAACCTGCCTCGAAACGCTGCTCGAGACGCTCCCGCACGACCTCGACGGCGAGATCGTCGTCGTCGACGACGCTTCGACCGACGGTACCGGCGAGTGGCTCGACGACCTCGCCGAGCGCAACCCGATGGTCACCGTGCTCCGGAACGAGCGCAACGCCGGCTTCCTCGAGTCCTGCAACCGTGCCGCAGACGTCGCGACCGGGGAGTTCCTGCTCTTTCTGAACAACGACACGATCCTCCTCCCGGACTGGCTGCCGCCACTGCTTCGAGTGTTCGCCGAGCGCGACGACGCAGGAGCCGCCGGAGGCCGACTGCTCTACCCGGACGGGCGCCTTCAGGAAGCGGGCGGTCTTGTCTTCCGCGACGGCTCCGCGTGGAAGTTCGGCTACGGCGACCAGGACCCGGAGGCGCCGGTGTTCAGCTACCTCCGGGAGGTCGACTACTGCTCTGGGTGCCTCCTCGCCACGCCCCGCTCCGTCTTCGTCGAGCTGGGCTGCTTCGACCGCCGATTCGCGCCGGGCTTCTACGAGGACACCGACTACTGCTTCGCGCTGCGCGAGCGCGGGCTGCGCGTCTACTACCAGCCCGAGTCCTCGATCGTGCACGTCGAGGGCGGAACGGCCGGAACCGACCTCGAGCAAGGGGCCAAGCGGCACCAGGCGCTGAACCAGAAGACGTTCGCTCGCAAGTGGCGCAAGGCGCTCCAGCGGCAGCCCGACCGGCCGGAGCTGCTGGACGCAACAAGCCTCACGTCCATCGCCGATCTCGCCTGGCGATGAGCCGCCGGGCAATCGTCTGCAGCTATGGGCCTCCTCGGCACGACCGCGATTCCGGCTCGCGCCGCCTCTGGCACCTGATCGGGTTCCTCCGCGACGCGGGCTGGTCGGTCAGCTTCCTGTCCGCGAGCAAGGTGGAGGATCCGCGGTACGCCGCCGACCTCCTCCGTTCCGCCGTCCCGCTGTACGACGGGACAGCCACACGCGTGGACGACCTGCTCGCCTCAGGAGACTTCGATCTGGCGCTCTGCGCCTTCTGGCAGGTTGCCGAGCTCTACCTGCCGGTGTTCCGGGACGTGTCCCCGTCCACAGCCGTCATCGTGGACTCGGTCGACCTCCAGCTCGTCCGCGATGCGCGCCGGATCCTCAGCCGCGGCGCAGGCACAGCTCGGCTGCTCGACGCCGACTACGGGGACGAGACGATCGGCGAGCTCAACGTCTACGCCGCCGCCGACGGCGTGCTCACGGTCTCGGCCGAAGAGGCGCGGCTCGTCGGTGGCCTGCTCGGCGACCACGCGAGCGTGCACGTCGTGCCTGATGCCGAGGACATCGAACGCTCACCAGTGCCCTTCGCGGAGAGGTGCGGCATCGTCTTTGTCGGGAGCTTCCGGCACACGCCGAACGTCGATGCGCTCGACTACTTCTGCCGTGAAGTCGTGCCATTGCTCGACCCCACTCTCCTCGAGAAGCACCCCGTCTCGGTCGTCGGCGAAGGTCTCTCCGGGGCGGTCTGCGCGCCGGCGCTCGGCCTGGAGCACGTCAACCTCGTCGGCTGGGTGCCGGAGCTCGAGCCGTATCTCGCGCAAGCGTTGATGACCGTCGTACCGCTGCGCTTCGGCGCCGGCACGAAGCGGAAGATGATTCAGGCGCTCATGGTCGGCACACCGACCGTCGCGACGACCATCGGAGTCGAGGGGCTCGACCTCGAGGACGGGGAACACGCCCTCGTCGCCGACGATGCGGACTCCTTTGCGAGAGCGATCGCTCGCCTCGCCGAGGACGAAGCGCTGTGGCAGCGGCTCTCTCGACAGGGGTCGACACACGTCGGGAAGGACCACCGCCCCGCGGCTGTCAACGACCGCTTCCTCGCGGTCGTCGAGGAGACGTTGAGCGTCCCGCGGAAGCCCGCGCTCCTCCCGTTCCTCCGGCGCGAGAGCTACGAGCGCCGCACCATGTACCAACTCTCCCAGCAGACGATGCCTGCTGTCCGGGAGCTCTGCCGAACGGTGATTCCGCCCGGCTCGGACGTACTCGTCATCTCGGGCGGAAGCAGCGAGCTCCTTGCGCTCGAAGGCGTGCAGGCGCGTCACTTCCCGTGTCACGAGAACGGCGAGCACTCGACCACGAATCCGGACGAGAGCTCGCAGGCGATCGAGTGGGTGGAGGAGCACGCGGCCCGCGGTGCCGAGTTTCTCGTCGTGCCGAAGATGTTCGACTGGTGGCTCCGTCACTACCCCGAGCTGCGCAAGCATCTCGAGGCCGGCCCCGGCGCCTGGCACGACGACAGCTGCACGATCTTCGACCTGCGTCGCGGCGAGCGGCAGGCGGCGGTCCTTCGCTCGGCCACTCGCGCACCCGTAAAGCTCGTCGCCTTCTATTTGCCGCAATTCCACCCGATCCCGGAGAACGACCAGTGGTGGGGCGAGGGCTTCACCGAATGGACGAACGTTGCGAAGGCGGAGCCGCTCTTCGGTGGCCACTATCAACCACACCTGCCGGCAGATCTCGGCTTCTACGACCTGCGCCTACCCGGGGTCCGGGAAGCTCAGGCCGCGCTCGCGCGCAAGGTCGGCATCGAGGCGTTCTGCTACTACCACTACTGGTTCGGCGGCAAGCGGCTGCTCGAGCGCCCGTTCGACGAAGTGCTCGCGTCCGGGAGCCCCGATTTCCGGTTCTGTCTCTGCTGGGCGAACGAGCCGTGGTCACGTCGGTGGCACGGACGGGAAGAGGACGTCCTCCAGGCGCAGACCTACAGCGAGCAGGACGACCTCGAGCACATCCGCTGGCTCCTGCCGGCGCTGCGCGACCCGCGGGCGCTGACCGTCGAAGAAAACCCTGTCTTCGTCGTCTACCAGGCAAAGGATCTGCCCGATCCCGCCCGGACGGCCGATCTCTGGCGACGAGAAGTGCGGAAGGCCGGGCTTCCCGGTCTGCATCTGGTCTCCATCGAGACCGGGTGGGATGCGGGTTGGGATGCGACAGAGGTGGGCTTCGACGCAAAGATCCTCTTCCAGCCGCAGTTCTCGCTGCTGCAGACCGTTCCGCAGCTCGACGTGGACGGGCCCGAGGACCTGCGTGTCTTCGACTACGAGCAGGCATGGCCCGTGCTCTCCCGCCCCGATCCCGTCCCGTATCGCCGCTACGAGACGGTCTGCGCCGGCTGGGACAACTCTCCCCGCACCGGCGAGCGCGGCTGGGTGCTGCACGACTCGACGCCCGAGGCCTACGAGCAGTGGCTGCGAGCAGCAGTCGAGCGTGCCCTCCACGAGCCGCCGGAGCACCGCCTCGTGTTCCTGAATGCGTGGAACGAGTGGGCCGAGGGAGCACATCTCGAGCCGGATCAGCGCCACGGACTTGCGTATCTCGAGGCAACGAGGCGCGCTCTCGAGAGCGCGGATGCGCGGCCAACGACGGAGCCGCGCCCGGCCGCTCCCGCCGAGTCCGACGAGCCGCCCTCGCTCGATCCCCTCGAGGCCGTCGAGCCTCCACGTGCGCGGGCCCTGGCTCTCTACCTGCCGCAGTTTCACCCCATCCCGGAGAACGACCAATGGTGGGGGAAAGGGTTCACGGAGTGGACGAACGTCGCCCGGGCACGACCGCTCTTCGAAGGGCACTACCAGCCGCACCTCCCCGCCCACCTCGGCTTCTACGACCTGCGTTCCCCGGAGATCCGCGAGCAGCAGGCAGCGCTCGCCACCGAGCACGGCGTCGAGGGCTTCTGCTACTGGCACTACTGGTTCCTCGGCAAGCGGCTGCTCGAGCACCCGTTCGAGGAGGTCCTCGCGTCCGGCCGCCCCGACTTCCCCTTCTGCCTCGCGTGGGCGAACGAGACGTGGTCTCGGCGCTGGCTCGGTGAGGAGCGAGACATCCTGATGAAACAGGAGTACTCCCCGCAGGACGACCTCGAGCATGCCCGCTGGCTCACGGCGGCCTTCGGCGACCCGAGGTATGTGCGCGTCTTCGGGCGGCCACTCTTCGTCGTCTACCGGCCGACCCATCTCCCGGACCCCGAGCGGACGACCGAGCTCTGGAAGGAGACGTGTGTGCAGGCCGGGCTCCCGGAGCCGTACCTGCTCGGCATGAACTCCCACCGCGACGTCGACTTCCGCGATCTCGGCTTCGACGGCACGATCAATTTCGAGCCGCAGCTCGGCGCCGTCGTCGATCCGCTCTCGGACGGGCTCAAGGTCGTCGACTACACGGAAGCCCGGCAGGCGATGCGTCGCGGGCGGGGCTTCGACGTCTATCCGACGATCGTCACGCGCTGGGACAACACGCCGAGGCGCGGCGAGCACGGCGTCGTCTTCGACAACGCCACACCGGCGAGCTTCGAGCAGGGGCTACGCGACGCAGTTGCGTCGGTCGCAGCAAGGCCCTTCGAGGACCGGCTCGTGTTTCTCAACGCGTGGAACGAGTGGGCCGAAGGGAACCACCTCGAGCCGGACGCGCGGTTCGGCCTGGGCTATCTCGAGGCGGTGCGCCGAGTGATTCTCGAGCGGCGCAGACCAACTCGCCGCCCGCGCCGCGCCTCCGAGCCTGCCCCATCCGAGGTCACCTCAGCGGGCTGAGCACTCATGACCATGATCGCTCCGACTGACCCGACGTGGCACGAGGTGAGGGATTGGATCTCTGACACTGGACAATGGCCGGCGGCCGAGTCGTACGACCCACTCACGCTCGAGCCTTCACCGATGCTCGCCCGCCGACTCGAGTTGCTGCGGCCGATCCTGCCCGAGTGGTTCTGGCATGGCGATCGCGGAGAGTCGATATTGAGCATCGGTACCGGGAAAGGCTTCCCCGAGCGGGCCCTATGGCAGGAATTCAAGACGATCCATATCGTCGAGCCCTCGCCTCGGACGAAGGCCGGGCTCTACTACTTCCCGATCGAAAATGGCTACCTCGCGGCGACGAGCCTCTTCGATCTCTCATACGTCGTCGGGAAGGTGCCCAGGTACGCGTGGTTCGGAGCCAGCATTCACTATGCGTTCGCGGAGCACTGCGGCTGGGGCTTCATGCACAAGCTCGCCATGCTCGTCAGCGATCAGGTCGCGGTCGATGCGGGTGTGTTCGATTACGACACGTCCGCAGGACGCCACCTGGCGTCGTTCTGGGAAGACCCCGTCGAGGCGCACACCAAACTACGGCTCAATCAATTTTCGTACGACGCGTTTCTCGAGGCCATCGAGACTCTGTGGGAGGTCGAGCTGGACTGCGAGACACCATGGATCGACGACGGCCGACGGAACCTCGTTCTGCGCCGCAAGCTTCCTCCGGCTGTGCAGAAGGAAAGCCTTGGCAACCTGGAGCAGGTCACGGCGCGCGATGACTTCAACGTCCATCGCACTCGAGACGGCTACTACAAGGAGACGTCTCGCATAGACAGGCTGTTGCTCTACGACACCGTTTCCAAGGTGATGGGCTGGGAGGGGATGGTGCGAGCGAGAGTCTTCGACGGAGATCAGTTCGCCGGCTTCGTCGTCGAGGACTACGGCAATCGAATGCCGCAATCGGCAGGTCATTCGGAGGAGCTTCAGTCGGCCCTCTCGGGATGGCTCCTGCCGCTCGGTCTGATGCCAGCGGACCTCGCGCGAGAGAACATCCGAGTAGTCGACGGCCGGCCGGTTTGGATCGACATCGATGTTCGCCCGCTACGAGAGTTGGACGCCGGTACGGCGGTATGGATGGTCTCCAACATGTACAAGCAGTACTCGCGCCCGTCCTCGAATCGGCCCGGAATCGCGAACTTGCTCCCGCGCGTATCCGTCGATCGGCGCGAACGTCGCGGCCCCGAACGGCAAGGCGGGGCGGATGACTGAGCAGCAGCGGGATCCGATCGTCGTCTTCGGCGCCCCGCGCTCAGGCACGACGTACCTCCAGGAGCTGCTCAACGTTCACCCCGAGGTGTTCGTCAGCCATGAGACGCGCATCTTCGCCTGGCTGCACCATGCCTTGAACGAGGCGACGGAGGAGCGGCGCTTCCTCGTCACCTCGAAGGACGAGTTCATCGCACACTTGCGAGCGACCCTCCCCGACCTCGTGCGCGACTTCTACCGCTCGCTGGCGCCCGACGCGCGTTACTGGGGAGACAAGAACCCCGGCTACCCCGACCGAACGAACGGCGACTGCCTGCGCACGATCGCCGACGTCTTTCCCGGCGCGTGGTTCGTCCACATCATGCGAGACGGGCGCGACGTGTGCAGCTCGCTCGTGCGCATGACCGACCCGAAGGGCGCGCCGTGGGTGGAGTTCGACGGGGCGCACCTGCTCTGGTCGAGCCTCGTCGATAACGGTTGCGAGTTCGGCAGGGCACTGCCTCCGGAGCGCTACCACGAGGTGCGCTACGAGCAGCTCGTGGCGAACGATGTCGGCGTTGCGCGCGGTCTGTTTGCGTTCCTCGGGCTCGACCTCGACCCTGTCGTGGAGGCATTCTGCCTCGAGCAGCAGCAGACGCGGACGCCGTTCAGCGACCCGGCGCGCGACCTCACCGCGGGGGCAACCGAATCGCCATGGAGCACGACCTTCACGCCCGAGCAGCGGCTGCGCAGCCTCGCGCTGCTCGGCGACCAGCTCGTGCGCTACGAGTACGAGACCGAGGTATCCCTCGAGGCGCTCAGGGCCGGTATCGAGGCTGAGGCCGGCGTGAGCGATCCCGTGACAGGATCGGGCTTTGAGGAGATCCGCGTGTGCGAGAGCCCCATCTTCGTCGTCGGCTCGCCGCGGTCGGGGACGACGATGCTCGGCTGGTCGCTGGCGCAGCACAGCATGCTCTGGACGTCGGGTGAGGCCTACGTCATTCAGGGCATCTTCAAGGAGCCTGCGATCGAATCCGTACTCGAGAACGCGAGGGTGCTGGGCAAGGGAGCGTGGCTCACGCACCAGCAAGTCGACCGGGCCGAGTTGCTGCGCTACCTCGGATTGGGCGTCAACGCCCTCTACACGAGCCGCAGTGGTGACAAGCGCTGGCTCGACCACACGCCGACGAACACGCTCGCGGTCGACCTTCTGGGCGAGCTCTTCCCCGGCGCCGTCTTCCTGCACATGCTCAGGGACGGCAGGCAGGTCGTGAGCTCGATGGTCAACTTCCTTGCTGCGATGCCCGACGACCGGCTCGCGAGCTTCGAGCAGGCGGGCTGGAAAATCCCTTGGCTCGACTTCACGGTCGCTTGCGAGACGTGGCGCGACAACGTCGAGGCGGCCCTTGCGTTTGCCGAGCGGCATCCGGAGCGCTGTCTCACCGTCATGCACGGCCGGTTGGTGGCCGACCCCGGAGAGGCCTATACGGGGATCTTCGAGTTCCTCGGCGTGCCGTACGAGGAGGCGCCCGTCAAGTACGCGGCCTCGAGGCGCATCAACACTAGCTTCCCCGATCAGGAGCAACAGACCTCCGCCGGCGAGTTCTCGACGCCGTGGGACGAGTGGTCACCCGAGCAGCGGCGGACCTTCGCCGAGATCGCCGGAGAGACCATGGTGCGCTGCGGCCTCGCGACCGGACAGGAGCTCGAGGTCGCCCAGGAGCCCGTCGGATGAGGGTGAGACCAATCGGCTCTGCCGTTTCGAGCGCTGCGACTTCTTCCCCCGACATCGTTCGACGAAGCGAGCTTCGACCTGATCTACGCCTACTCTGTCTTCTCGCATCTGTCTGAGAGCGCGCATCTGACCTGGCTACCAGAATTCCAGCGGCTGCTCCGGCCGGGAGGGTTATTGATCGCGACGACGCTCCCTCGCCAGTACATCTGCGATGTGGCTGAGCTGCGCACGACCGGGGCTGACACGCGATATTGGCCCGGTGTCGCGTCCTTTCTCGAAACGGAGTCTTCGCTTGACGCATTTGACGCCGGCGAGTTCTGCTACAGCAACATCGGGGATAGCAGCGGTCACTACGGCAGTGCCTGCATTCCCGAGACGTACGTGCGCGACGTGTGCACGAGTGGCTGGAGCCGTGCGACTACATCGCCGATCCCGGCCTGTGCGTGCAGAACGTCATCGTCGCCAGACGCGACTGAGCTCGTCCGCTGTCAGTCGCTTGCGAGCTTGACCGGAAGTCCCGAGAGGAGCTGTTCGAAATCGAAGGCCGAGCCCGGTGGCATCGAGCCTCGCTCGACGGCCACGAACCCTCGGTCGATCGTGATGGAACGAACCGCATGCGAGCTTCCGGTGACCCGCACCAGGTCCTCAACGAGGCCGACGAGCCCGTCTCGCTTCGCAAACGCGTGCGTGGGCTCGCGGAACTCAGGCATGAGCTCCCAGTTCCAATCCTCGAGCATGTAAAGGCCACCTTTGCGCAGGCGCGGGAAGAGCGTCTGAAAGCTCGCCCTCGTCTCTTCGAGCAGGTGTGAACCATCGTCGATCACGAGATCGAGCCTTCCAGCGAACTCTTCGTCGAGGATCTCGGACAGCCGTTCCGTGTCGCCTTGGTCGACGCTCCAGTACGTCTTCAGCCGGTCGCCGATCGCTCGCCTCTCGACGTAGCTGCGGAAGTAATCGCTGTCCTCCCGGCCAAGGAAGTCGACCGCGACGAGCTTGTCAGGCTGGAAGTACTCGAACCAGAAGGCGGTGCTGCCACCGTCCCAGATGCCGATCTCGAAGATCGCGCGGATCGGCGAATCGTCGGGTCGCGACGTAAAGAATCCGTCGAACCTCTCGAGCAAGCCCTGCGGCTTGAACATGAGGAAGCGGTCCGGCGGCGCGGATTTCCAGGCATCGGAGGCGTACCCGTAGCCGAGCTCGAAGACGAGCTCGTCGATGCGGAGCTCGTCCTCCCCGAAGGCGAATCGCTCGTCCATGGAGGCACATCATGCAAGACGCGAGGTGGTGAGGCGCGCGTCACGAGGAACCGCGACGGCGATCCTTGTCACGATTGGCGGGAATGATCGACACACCGCGGTCTAGGGGAATGCATGTCGTGGTAGCGGGTGCACTCGCGCGCCGGCCGCGCGCCGGTGGGCATGCCTGGGTGTTTCTCCAGTATCTGCTCGGCCTCCGCCGCCTTGGCTACGACGTGCTCTTCGTCGACTGGCTGGATGCCGAGACCTGCAATGGGCCCGTGGAGCACTCCTCCGAAGCCGCCTACCTCTCCCTGGTGATGGACGAGCATGGCCTGACCGGCTCGTGGAGCCTGCTCGACCACGCGACCGGCGACGCGGCCGCCGGTCTGCCGAGAGCTGAGGTTGTCGAGCACGCCCGCACATCGGCTCTGCTGCTCAACGTCATGGGCTACCTGGACGACGAGGAGCTCCTCGCGGCCACGCCGCTGCGAGTCTTCCTCGACATCGACCCCGGCTTCCCCCAGATGTGGCACGAGCTCGGTCTGGCGAACGTGTTCCAGGGCCACGACCGCTTCGTCACGATCGGCGAGCGAGTAGGCCTGGACGGGTGCGAGGTACCCACGTGCGGGCTCGACTGGATCACGACCCGGCCACCCGTCGTGCTGGAGCGCTGGCCCGTCCGCCCGGCCGTCGACGGAGCGTTCACGTCCGTCGCCAGCTGGCGCGGAGCCTTCGCGCCAATCGAGTTCGCCGGGAAGCGCTACGGCCTACGGGCGCACGAGCTCAGAAAGTTCGCCCAGCTACCCGAGCGCAGCCGACACCGCCACGAGCTCGCGCTCGACATCGACGGGGCGGATGCCGCCGACCGCGAATGGCTCGAACGGTGCGGCTGGGAGCTCGTCGACCCGCTCGAGGTTGCGGCCGATCCCGCCGCCTACCAGGACTACATTGCGGGCTCCATAGGGGAGCTGATGGTCGCCAAGGGCATGTACGTCGAAACGCGGAGCGGGTGGTTCTCGGACCGCAGCGCGTGCTATCTGGCCAGCGGCAAGCCAGTCGTTGCGCAGGACACCGGGCTCGAGGGTCTCTACCCACTCGGAGCTGGGCTCCTGGCGTTCTCGACGCTGGACGAGGCGACGGCCGCCGTCGAGGCCGTTGCGGCCGACTACGAGCGTCATGCGTTGGCCGCGCGTGAGATCGCGGAGGAATGCTTTGACTCCGACCGTGTGCTCGCAACCCTGCTCTCACGCCTGGGAGTGGACTACGCCGAACCCGTGCCTGGAACCTCTCTCGAGGGCGGAGGCCCGACCTAGCGGGACGCGGGCTCGACGAGCCCGACCGAACCGTCCCAGGCTCCCGAGCGCCCGGGGTAGCGAGGATCGGGTGTCTGGAGGTCCTCGTTGCGCGGCGGGTTTCCGCGACGATTCCGTCGCGTCGTGGGGCGCTTCGTGACGATGCAGAGTTCCGGGTAGAACTGCACGGACTCGACATCAGCGAGCGTCGGCTCTCGCTGGTGCCAGTACCAGTTGACGTCGTCGACGACCTCCTTCAGCACTTCGATCGTCGTGCCCGGCTCGCGGTACCCGGGGCTCCAGCGGCCGAGGTACGACGTGTGTACATCCTCGATCGCATACACGCCGCCGGGGCGAAGATGCGGCCAGAGATGAAACAGCGTCGCCAGCTGCTGCTCCGGACGGTGGCCCCCGTCGTCGACGACGACGTCGAGCGGCCCGACTGGCTTCGAGGACTCTGTCGAGGAAGTGCACATCAGTCTGGTTGCCGATCAGGGCGGTCGTACCGGGTGGCGCGTGCTCGGCGTACGCGGCGAGGAAGTCGATGGCGAAGATGCGCGCCGTGGGGAAGTACTCGCGCCACATACGCAGGCTCGCGCCCTCGAAGACGCCTATCTCGAGCAGTGTGAGTGCTTCGTCTCGACGTGGCTCGAAGAGACGTTCGTAGGCCGCTGTGAAGCCGTGCTGCTCGCTGCTCTTGTCCGCGGCGTGGCGGCAGGCGATCTCGTCAAGCGTGCTCATCGCTCTGCCACGGTTACTCCATTCGCTTCCTGAGCACGACCATCGTCTGAAGCCGTGGCGCGGGGTTCGGCCACCAACGACGAACTTCGAACTGCACGCCCCACCGTTCGCGAGCGTACATCTCGGGGATGCAGGCGAAGCCGAAATGCGGATTCTGCTCGTCGTCGATTGCGCCGTAGCAGTACTCGCCGCGGTCGTATGCCGACAGTGCGGCCCCGGTGTCGGGGATGGATTTGCCGGCAGCGCGCTGCCAGTCGGCCGTTGAGTCGGCTTGTCGGTCGCCTGCCCAGGCGGACGAGCGCTCGATGAAGGGCCGCGCCAGTGTGGTCAGCAGCACGACTCCTCCGGGCGCGAGGACGCGCTCGAACTCCGCCAACCACCGCAGATGCGCTTCCTCAGAGAGGTGAGAGAAGACGGAGTACGCGTAAATCAGGTCAAAGCTCGCATCCGCGAACGACGACGGCGGCAGCACGGTTGACACATCGAAACGGCACCACCGATTCGTTGCTCTTGCGGCGGTAATTGCGCGTTCGTCGATATCCACGCCCATGAGATTCCCGGGCGCGACGTTCTTGAGGAAGAAGCGAGTCACGCGCCCCCAGCCGCAGCCGAAGTCAAGGACACGGCTGTCTTTCGTGAACGGGCCGCCCTCCTCCTCGTACAGCTGTCTGAACAAAGCGTAAATCTGGAAGCCCAGCTCCAGCGCCTCCTGTCCGCTCCTCGCGGTCACGCGAGCCTGTTCCGCCTCACCAGGCAGCGCCGGCAGGTAGCGGGCCAGAAACGGGCAGAGCTCGCGTCCTTCGAAGTTCAGCCAGCGCCAGGCGTCGTCGTCGAGCCCGCCGAAGAGGGCTTGCGGCGGCACGCCGTCCATCGGCGACTCGTGGCCACCGCTCTCGGGTGAGGATCGGGCGCCCGTTTCCGTCACGTGCCCGAGTTGTGGGCCAGCTCGGATGAGCGCGCGTAGGCTCGGGACGCGTGCTCGTAAACGGCGAGTAGCTGCTCCGTGCACGGTGCCACATCGAAGGTCGCCTCGATGTGCGCCCGCCCGGCGGCGCCGAGTCGCGGCCAAAGCTCGAGCTCAGCGGCGATCCGAACGATTGCGCCCGCGAGCGCGTCGATGTCACCCTCCGGCACGAGCAGCCCGGTTTGACCGTCGAGCACGACCTCTGGAATCCCGCTGTGCAGCGTGCTGACCACGGGCAGGCCGCACGCCTCGGCTTCCATCAGCGCGACCGGTGTGCCTTCCTGATCGCCGTTCGCCGCTGTCACGTTCGCGAGCAGGAAGACGTGCGCCTCCGACAAGAGCCGCCGGACGTAATCGCTGTCACGCATTCCGTGGAAACGTACGACG
This sequence comes from uncultured Actinomycetes bacterium, assembly GCA_963704335.1. Taxonomy (GTDB): domain Bacteria; phylum Actinomycetota; class Thermoleophilia; order Gaiellales; family Gaiellaceae; genus PALSA-612. The sequence goes on along the minus strand of OY969889.1, from coordinate 1,155,386 downwards.
TCGTTCAAACCGAGCTCGCTCGCTACAGCGGCTAGCCGATCCGCCTGTGGTCCGCCGCCGACGATGTCGTAGCGGCAATCGGGGAGCTGTGGCCGAGCAGCGGCGAGCGCTCTGAGAGCGATCTCGTGCCCCTTCTTCTCGACCAGGCGCCCGACGGTAAGGACTCGCAGAGGCTCGTCGGCGTCCCTGTGCCGAGCACGAAAGGGCAGGGACGCGACATCGACCGGCATCCGTAGCTGATGAAGCTTGTGCGGCGGGCATCCGAGCGTCTCCAACGCGCCGCGAGCATGCTCGCAGTTGTAGGTAACGACATCGGCCACCTGGAAGACGCGCTCGTAGGTCGAGGGGCCATGCCGGGCCGGAGCCGAGCTGAAGTCGAAGCCGTGAAAGGTGACCACGAGCGGTGCGCCGGACTGGGCTCGTGCGAAGAGAAACCGCCGGGCATTGGGCCCGAAGTGTGCGTGCAGGATGTCGTGCCGCCCGATCGGGATGGACGGAATGGGCTCGATCGAGTCGATCGGCAGGTCATTCCCGATGTGGACGGTCCGCTCGAGCATGCCCGAGCGCACGATCTCCGCGTGCAACGGTTCGTCAGCCGTTGGCCGGAAACGTGAGTACACGACGACTTCGTGGCCCCGCGCCAGCAAGCCGAACATTTCCGTGGCGACAAACGTCTCGGTCACTGTCGGAAAGCACCGCACGAGGAATGCGACGCTCAGTGACGGAGAGCCCTCAGGCTGCATGAGGCGCCATCGGGTCGGCCAGCCGGGTGAACGCACGTACGAACCGGTCGCGAGTATGGGTCGAGCGCGCCCAGCGCGCGACCCTCACGGCCGAGGCGCGCGCGCGCGCTGTGGTCCTCGAGCAACCATCCCACGGCCTCGGAGAATGCGTCCAGGCCGTCGAGCCCCGTCCCGTCCCATCGCCCGACGTACGCGCCGAAGCGGGATGTCACGCCCTCGGGATCCTGGCAGCTGACGACCGGCGTCGCCGTGTGCAGCGCCTCGAGGAAGCTGATGGAGAGTGCCTCGTGAATGGACGTGTTGACGATCATCCACGCGGACTCTAGGAGTCGCGTCTTCTCCGGGCCGTCGACGTGCGCCAGGGGGCGGAGATTCTCAGGCAGACGGGCAGGCTGCCAGGCGCCAGGCCCTTCGAAGTGCGACTGTCCGAGCATCAGGAACTCCACGCCGGGGAAGCGGCGAGCCAGCTCGACGAAGACCCACGGGCGCTTGATCGGATCCAGCCGTCCGAGAAAGAGGACGCGTGGCGTCTGGCTCTTGCGCATCCTTCCCGGCACGACGTCGAGCGGATTCGGTAGGAGCTCCAGCGGAGTAGAGGCTATCCCGTATGTGCCCGGGGCCTTCTGCGCCAGGCCCGGCGCAGGGCTGGCCATGACGACGGGGCGACCCGTATCGCGCGCGTCATGGATGAGAGCGCCAAGCGAGCTACAGTCGATCGTCCGGATGCCCGCAGGGGGATCCGCGCTCCCGGGGATTTCGAGCGTGGCGATCTTCTCGATGTCTTCGGGTGGGCGCGGATCCCGAACCCAGACGAGGAGCGGCTTCTCCGCGAGCGCCTCGATGATGGGCGCATACCTCGGTCTGAAGTCGATCGTGAGGAGGAGTGAGAGACCTGCGCTCTCGAGCGCCCGACTGAAGCCGTCGGCGTCTCCGTCGAACGTGAGGAGCGGAACGCCGTGCGAGTGCTCCGCAGCCGCCAACCGCTGGCCCGCGAGGAAGAACGGCCGATAATCGAGGTCGGGCCGTTCGAGAAGGCACTCGGCGCTCCGGTGAGCCGCCCAGCCGAACCCACCCATCCGCCCCAGTGTGACGTCGAAGAACTCGTTGGCGACGATGCCGACGGTGTGGGACGCCCGCTTCACTGCATCTGCTCGAGCTTGAGGTCGGCAAAGGCCGTGTCCCGAAGCAGCTCGCCGGCTTCCAGATGGCGCTCGAGCTCCTCCGCACGGATCACGTACCGAGTGCGGTAGTACTCGCGCAACCCTTCCTCGCCTTGCTCTTCGTAGAGCCGCCACCACGCGACCTTGAAGGCGCCGAGCCGTGGCGGCACGTTGTGATCCCGGATCTGTGGTCGCAAGCTCTCGAGCGTCCTCACCTTCTGCACGAAGCCGTCCTCGTCCTCGACCATGTAGTGGTGGACGAGCGACAGCTCGTGGCGGTGAGGCGGGTGGGGAATCTCGGGGGACCAGTGCCCGTGTGACACACCGTGCTTGCGCACCCACTCCCCGCGGTAGAACGACTTGCCTTCGCGGTAGCTCGTGTGAAGAGGGCTCTGCGACCCACTGGAACGGAAGATACGGCGGCAGTAGACGGGCCCTTCAGGACGGTCTAACTCCGTGGGCAGGAACAACTTCTGCTCGAAGTTCACTCCGAGGGCGTCGCCGGGAACCTGACCGAGAATGCTGCCCAGGCTCGAGTCGGGCGACCACCAGAACTCGTCCGTGTCGGAGACACCCGCCCATTCAACGGGCCCATGGTGCCGCTCGACACGGTGGAAGGCCTCGACGAGAGCAGGGAGCCGACCGTCCACGTCGCCGTCGTACACGCTCGCGGTCACCGATCGTCCGAACTCGCGCACGACTCCCTGCGTGTGATCGGCGCTCCCGTTGTCGACGACGACGACGTGGTCGACGTCCCACTCCAGGTGGTGCGCGAGGTTGTGGCGTAGCAGGTCGGCCTGGTCGCGAGTGAGGATCAGGAGGACGATCATGGGCGCGCTCGCTCGTAGCCGAGCTCCTCGAGCAGATCCCCCGCAACGGACTCGAACGCGGCCTGATCCTCCGGCGTCATCTGCGTTCGCCAGTCGCGAAGCCCCTCGGTGAGTGGGAGCCGTAGGCGTTCGTGGATGTGGGGTGAGGAGATCGTGGGGAGCAGTGAATCGAGGTGCTCGTGATAGCGGAGCATCGCCGGCTCGAAGCGGAGCCCGACCAGGTCGCATACACGGCGCAGTGGCTCTTCGGGCGAGAGGACGAGCTCCTCGTAGCGGAGCTCGATGTATCTACCCGGCTCGATCTGACGGGCGCCCTCGCGGCCCGCCTCGACGAACTGCCGCCAGCGCAGCGCCGCGGTGCCGACATCCGTGGGTCCCCAGTGTGGAACCTCGATCAGCGAGAGCGCGACGTCCCGCCCATCGCGAATCAGGTGGACGAAGCAGGCCTCGGGCAACAGATCCGTTAGGAGCGGAATGTTCAGGACGTGGTTGGGCGTCTTGTCTCCGTAGCGCTGCTTGCCATGGCGTTCGGCGTAGAGGTCGTAGAGGACACGTATAGCGCCCGCGAGGTCGAGCGCTTCCGATGAGGCTAGAGCGCACTGCAGGTCGTCTGGCGGTAACCCCCAGAGCAGGAAGCGCTCACTCTCGACCAGGTCCGCAACGAAGCGCTCCGTGGCGAAGCCGCCGTCGCCGTCGTAGCGTCGACGGTTCTCGATCACCTCCGTGAGAAAGTGAGACTCGCCCGGTATCGCCAGCTCCGAGTGCGCGTCGAGCATGGCACGGAGCAGCGTCGTGCCGGAACGCCCGCAGCCGACGACGAAGGGAAACGGCCAGTGAAAGCTCACGCGACCCCCACCTCGTCGAGGAACTGGCTGATCACCTTGTCGGAGTTGAAGTGCTGCTCGGCAAGCGAGCGCGCGGCTCGGCAGTGACTCTCGTAGTCGCTCGCGATCGCCTCCGCTCCCGCGATCGCATCGTCGAGAGTGCGGAATGCAAGCAGCCCGCTCCCAACGGGGATCGACCCGCCGAACCCGGTGTCCTGGACGAGGGCCGGCTTCCCCGAGGCCAGGTAATAGGCGGTCCTGTCGCTGAACCAGCCGCTGCCGGTCTCGACGAAGATCCCTTTGGCCACGGAGAGCTCGGCGCCGGAGGCCCGGATATACGACCGATAGGCGTGCGGGTCGGCGGCGACGTCGTACGGGTCGACGATTCTCCAGCGACACTGCTCGAGCCGGTCGAGGTGCAGTCGCTCCTCCTCGACGTCGGCGCCTCCGCGTACCCCCAGCGACACACGCGAGTCGCGCGTTCGCAGCGCGATCTCGAACGTGTACGGAAGCTGAAGCGGCAACTCGGCGATCTTCGCGAGCTCGGCTGCTTTCGAGGCAGATCCCAGCCGGCCATCACTGGGCCAGCCGCGGGCACTCGCAAACAAGGCCGCCACCGTCGTAAAGCGGGTGGGGTCGTCTCCAGGAGAGATGGGCCACTCGGACAGCACGACCGGGTGCGAGACAGGAAGCCACGAGAGGCCGGCAGTCGGGATCCGACAGCCTGCAGCTCCAACGTTCCCGCCATGCGTGAAGAGGAAGTCGTGGTCGTCGAGCGAGAGCTTCCCCTGCGCGTGCGCCAGTTGTGTGAAGCCCGGGTCCAGATCGATGTATGCCTTACGCCGGACGCGACGCAGCAGTTCGGGCCAGCGAACGGCGCCCGCGATGTTGATGAGCAGGTCGGCCGACTCCGCGAGCTCGAGCAGGTCCTGGCGAGACATGCCGAAGATCGGAGCACCGTCGTCACAGACGAGTGCAGAGGTCGCGGTCAGCCCAAAACTCTCGACGACTCGCTCGAAATAGGCGAGATTCACCGATTCCTCGAGAGAAGCGGCCTCGCCAGCCTCGTCCACGCACCGCCAGCTCTCGAGGTGGTCGACGAGGTAGGCCTGAAGGCCGAGTCGACGGAGACCGAGCACCCAGCCGAGGCGAACCCAAGGACCGCCGCCGTTGAACGGGCGCTGGGCAATCCTCCCGCCCACGAGGACGATGGGCTTCCCGGCCACTGCCACATCACCCTTCGGAAGCGTCGATGGTAGCCGGCCCCATCGCCGCCGCAATCCGCTCGGCCCAGGCCTCGCACCACTCGTGCCTCACGAGCGGGTTCGACGCATCGAGCTCGTCGTCCGAGACGTACTCCCGCAACTCGGACTGGCTCGGTAGCTCGAGCAGCTCCGGCCGTGCCTCGACGACGTCGTGCTGGAGCCCCGTACGCCAACCGTGCCAGCCGCGCTCGAGCCCGGCTTCGTCGTGGTGCCGCTCGACGTACTTCTCGATCGCATGGTCGCGGCTGAGAAACAGGTAGTGCCGCATGACGAAGTCCTCCGGGTACCGGTTGATGCCCGGGAACACGACCTCGTGCCCGCCGTTGGTCAGGAGGTCGACGCCGTCCTGGCGCTTCCACGCCGAGAGCTTTTGCGGGCTCTTGGACGCGAAGGCGTAGTAGTGGCGCATCGTCTGCTCGAAGCGCGGGTGGTCGTGATCCGGCGCTTCCACGGTAGGCAGGAACGTGTATTCGCGGAAGTTGACCGCGTTGTAGCCCGCCGCGTCCGCCTCCGCGAGCGCGCCGACGAGGGACTGGTCGGAGCGTGGCGGAACACGAGCCTCGTCGGCATCGAGGTGGATCAGCCAGTCGGCGTCGATCGAGGCGGCGAGCTGCTCCTTTCGGGCAAGAATCGCGGGCAACGAGAAAGTCCCGCTTCGAGGCAACTCCTCGATCTCGATCAGGCCGTCACCGACGTGGGCCTCGGCGATCTCGATCGTACTGTCCGTCGACCCGTTGTCGATGAGGTACGTCTCGACCCCGTGCCGAGCAAGGCGACGGAGGGAGGACTCGATGAAGCGCTCCTCGTTGTACGTCGCCAGCAGGGCTACGACACGCATCGCCGGTCATTATCGTCCCTCCGATGCGGATTGCTTTCGTCGTGGACCGCTTCCCGGCGGCCTCGACGACCTTCATTCTCAGGCAGTTGGCCGCGCTCATCGACCGGGGGCACAGCGTCCGCGTATATGCGCGCGAAAGGCTCGACGAGGGCGTCCGCCAGGAGGAGGTGGCTCGCTACGGGCTGCTAGACGAGGCAACCTACGTCGGCGAGGGACCTTTGCTCGACAGTCTTGCCTGGGACGATGCGGCGGCGCACTTTCACCCCGGCGCGCACGACGTCGTCCACGTGCAGATGGGGCACACGGCGCGAAGCTTCCTGTTCGCCCGTCAGGCCGTTCGGGCACCCCTCGTAATCACGTTCCGAGGCTTCGACTTCAGCGCCTACCCGCGGCTCTACGGGGACGACTGCTACCGCGCCGTCTTCGAGGTCTCCGACGTCGTCACGTGCAACTGCGAGCACGCACGCAGTCGTCTCCTCGAACTGGGTTGCCCGCCCGAGAAGCTCGTGAAGTACACGAGCGCCCTCGACATCGACCGATTCCCGTTTCGCGAGCGCCGCCACGAGCCGGGCGAGCCGGTCCGCGTCTTGACGGTGGCGCGGCTGACAGAGAAGAAGGGGATCCACATCGCGCTGCGTGCCGTCGCGATGGTCCGGGAGCGGGGCGCCGACCTTCGCTACGACGTGATCGGCGAGGGGCCGATGCGAGAGCAGCTGGAGCTGCTGGTGGACGAGCTGTCGCTCTCGGACATCGTGCACCTGCATGGCGCGCGGGATGGCGCGTACGTCAGCGACCGGCTGGCCGAGGCGCATATCTTCCTGCTCGCGAGCGTCACGGCACCGAACGGCGACCAGGAGGGCACGCCCGTGTCGCTGATGGAGGCGCAGGCGAGCGGGCTGCCCGTGCTCAGCACCCTGCACAGCGGCATTCCCGAGGTCGTCGCCGACGGTGCGTCGGGCCTGCTCGTCCCGGAGGGAGACGCCGAGGCGCTCGCCGCCGGTCTCGAGGAGCTCATCGCCAGATCAGCGGAGTGGCCGGAGTTTGGCCGACGAGGCCGTGAGCACATCGCCCGCGCCTACAGCCTCGACGCGTGGACCGAGCGGCTGCTCGAGGTCTACCGCGATGCTGCCGTGCGTTTCGCCGAGTCCTGAAGCACAACGAAGGAGAAGCGTTCGGCGGGCCGTCGCCGGGACCAGTACGCGTACGTACCCGGGCCCAGTCTCACGTCCCACGTCGCACGGCCTTTGAACCCCAGGGACGTTCTGTGGTTCACGTTCGGCCCCACGAGGCGGAAGCCGTCCTGCCGCGAGGTATCCCCCACGGCAATCGTGTAGTCGCCCGCCAGGAGCCCGCTGACTGCCTGCCCTTGCGGCGTCTGCAGCGTGGTCTTCGGGCCTCCGACTCTCGACTTCAGGGTCATCGAAGGAGCCCTGCCCGTGACGGCCTTGACGTACGCGTCCGCCTGATACGGCGGCGAGATGCCGAAGCCGGGCGTACACCTCCGGTCGCGACGTCGGGGCCACTGAAGCACCTCGGGCACCGGTCGTGTGGACTCGGCGCGGAAGCGCGCCACCTCGCGTGCGGCCTCCGGGTCGTCGTAGAACGTCTCGACGACCATCAGCGGTTGGGAGAGGCCGTTCCGTGTGAGGACGCGGTCGCTGTTGCGGAGCGCAAATAGCGTGTCGCCCTTCTTGTAGCGCCAGCTGGGCAAGTCGATCGCAAATACCTTCGGCTGGCCACGCCCCGTGCTCTCGAAGATGTCGATCATGTTCTGGAGCCGGCCACCGTGGACGGCACGAAGTGGATCGCCGCCCCGCTCCGGGGGTCCTATGAACGTCATCACGAAGTCGTCCTTGCCGAAAGCGTCGACGTAGCGCCTGTACATCTCGGCGACGTAGCGCCGGATCTGCCCGCCGTACACCGTCCGGAGATAATCGCTGGGAGCACCTTCGACGATGGGGTCGATCCGAGTGACAGGTGGGCCCCATTGCTTGACGAGGCCGCGCACATCGCGGACGAAGCTCCAGTTCTCCTCGAACTTCGCACGTTCGTAGCGATTGACCCAATCTCCGTCCGGTCGGCGCTGCGGGAACGGATTGTTCGTCCACATGGGCGCAAACTCGACGATGAGCGACTCGAAACCGGCCCGGCGAACGTCGTCGACGTACGCGATGAGATTCGTCCGGTACGGCTCTGCGAGCTTGCCACCGGCGGAAGACACGATTCCCCAGCGCGCCCCTCTCGGATCCGTCATGTGCCAGACGATCAGCCGAAGAGCCTCGAGGCCGCGCGCACGCATGGCTGCGAGCTGAAGCCTGACAAGCGTTCGCACCTCGGCGCTTGCGTACTCACGGACGATGCCCGTGTTGGTGAGCTTGCAGTCGTTGACCGCGAAGTGGGAGTACGCGACGCCGAACAGCGGAGTCGCCTCGCTCCCAGCCCCACTCGCTCCCGCGCTCCCCAGTGAGCCTGCGAGGACGATCACAACTGCTGCGAGCCGGAGAACCACGCCGCCAGAGTAGACACGGGGCCGAGCTTGCTGTCTGCGAGACCTGCACCTATCGTTGCAGGGACAGCGCGTCTGTTCGGAAGAGAGGCGGACGGTGGACAACTACGACCTTTCCGGGCCAGAGGCCTGGCACAGCCTTCATGACAACCCGGCCGCTCGCTGGGCTAGCGGGCTCCAACAGGACCCGGCGCCGGGGACGGCGTGGCAGCGCATCAACGACGGTCCCTTCTTCGAGCCGATCCTGCGCCCGGAGTTCTCGATCGACCGCAGCGACCGCGTCTTTGCCATCGGCTCCTGCTTCGCCCGCAACGTCGAGGCGTCGCTGCATGCTCTCGGATTCACAGTCGACAGCCTCACCGACGCGCTGGACGAGTTTCCGGTACACGCTCGGCGGAATACGCCGATCGGCTACATGAACAAGTACAACGCCGAGTCGATCTACAACGAGCTTCGCTGGGCGCTGACAGAGACAGGCTTCCCCGACGAAGCTCTCGTGCCGGGCGAGAACGGCCTCTGGGAGGACCCGCACACGAGCCCGGTGTTCGAGGACGGAGCGAAGGAGCTCATGCTGCGTAGACATGGAATCATGACGGGCGTCGTCCGCCGGGTGCCAGAGTGCAGGATTGTCGTCATCACGCTCGGGCTCGTTGAGACGTTCCTCGACACGTACACGGGGCTGTACACGAACTGCACGCCAACCGTGAGCGCCCAGAAGGACCGCTTTCGCTTCCGCGTCCTTTCGTACGACGAGGTTCTCGATGCTCTCGACCGCATCCACCGGCTGCTCGGCGAGCGCGGTCATCCAGACACCCAGATCGTCGTCACCGTGTCACCCGTGCCTCTCGACGCGACGTTCACCGGGCAGGACATCGTGATCGCGAACATGTTCTCGAAGTCCCTCCTGCGCGCAGCTGCCGGTCACTGGGCGGCGAGTCACGAGAACGTCCACTACTTCCCGAGCTATGAGATCGTCATGAACTCGGACCGCGAAGCTGCTTGGGAACGAGACGGGCGGCACGTCCAATGGCAGCTCGTGCATCACATCATGGAGCTGTTTGCCCGCACCCACGTCGCGGCGGAAGAGTCGGCGTCCGTGGCCGCACAACGCTGACTTCCCTACACGGGTGACCAGCCCGCACGGCCACTTACCGAAGCTTTACGACGAGCGTGCACAGGACGCGCTACCGTGCGATTTGCAGGGATGATGACGAAACAGCGCTATCTCGCTTCTGGACTCGCTGCGACGGTCGCCGGCCTCGCGGCTGTTGCGCTCGGGCTGGCCTCGTCGGCGGGAGCAGGACCTGTCGGCTGTAGTGAGGCCGGATGGCCGGCGACGGCGCAGGGCTCTCCTGCAGTCAAGGGTGCCGCGTCTGGCTACTACGTCTGGCACGACGCTGCGGGGTGGCATCTCCGTGTCAAGGCGGGCGCGGGGGCGCAGCTGACCGGGTCCGTAGCCGCCGGCGCACGGGTCCGCGTCGTTCGGGCATCTGCGGCAGCGCGAGCCGGCCTCAAGACGGCGCCGCGAAGCTTGACGTTCCGGTTCTCCGGCACGGGTGAGGCCGAGACGATCGACTTCACAGCGGCCTGCTCGGCTCGACTCGCGTTCAAGCTCGGCCCGCAGGACATCCACGCCGCCCAAGTCCCAGCCGTCGGGAGGAGCTCCTTCGGCAGGTGAGACGGCTCCGGTGCTGCCTGTCTTCCTCGGCAGCCGAGGCCGGGCGCCGGCCGTCAGGTTCGATCTGACCCGGCCGATCGCAACCGGGGTCGCCGGACAGGTTCTCATCGGCCCTACGTGCCCCGTCGTCACGCCAGAGAACCCGTGCGCGCCGAAAGCTGGGAAAGGCACCGTTCGCATCGAGCGCGCAGCATCCTCCAGGGGCGGCCGGGCCGGCGAGGTCGTCGCCACGCTCCAGACCGACGCCAGCGGAAGCTTCACGGCCGACCTGAGCCCGGGCCGGTACCTCCTCGTCGTCGTCAAGGACGGGCCCGGCTTCCCGCTGCCGAAGCCATCGGTCGCCGAGGTGCAGCAGGGAGTCGTCACCCGCGTGCAAGTCTGGCTCGACACCGGTATTCGCTAGACCCGGTTGCGGCGACGCCTCAGCTGTCCAGAGGGTAGAAATCATGCCCATGCGGTCCGCCCTGGGGGCAGTAGCGATCCTGCTGGTCACAACGGCGGTCGCGGCGTGCGGAGGAGAGGACACCGCCACCACCGGGGCCTTGACCCGAACGACGAAGATCGAGCCTTGCACGTCGCTCAGTGAGGAGGACGTCGTCCGCGTCTCCGGTCTCACGGACCTTCGTCGGTTCGACTTCGCGTTCCCGGAGGGAGAGAACATCCTCTGTTCGACCGGGTGGTCGAGCGGGGCAGTAACCGCGGTCGTCACGCTGACGGAGCGTGAGGGTGGCGCCGCTGAGCTTCGCCGCCTACGCTCGCTGCAGGTGTCGGAGGTGGGCAAGAACGCCGTGGTGCCGTATCCGTCGCTCGGGAGCGGGGCGTTCGTCGCCGGCAAGCGCTACCTCGCCTTCCTGCGCGACGACCGGGTCATCACTCTCGAGACGTTTCCCGAAGAGGGTGCACGTAACGTTCTGACGGCCGGCGAGCTGGCGGAGCTTGCCCGCGCTCTGCAGTGATCGCGTTTCTCGCGCCGAGCTCACCACAGTAGACTCCGGCCGTAAACCTGCTCAGGGATTAGTCCTACTCAGGAAAGGGGAGCCTGAATGAGAAAACGCATTGCGGTGGGTACCGCGGCAGCGTGCTTGGCCTCTGCTGGCACTGGCCGGCACGGCTTCGTCGGGGTCGAAGGGCACGTGGACGGTCTTCAAGCTGGACACGACGGGCGCGACCACAGGGAGCTTCGTCGCGTTCGGGCATCCGCTCGAGTTCGCGAACGCGAAGTGCTTCAGCTTCTACTACCGCGCGATGCAGGTGCCGAACATCTTTGCTCTGCGGGTGGCCGACAACAGCCCCACTCGGGTTGCCGTTCTGGAGACAGCGAGCCTGCCCGCCGGCGACATAAAGAGCACGAAGCTGAAGGGCACCGCGATCGGCGGCCGCGCTGGCCTTTGCTGCCGAAGGCTGCGATGTCCCGTTGGAGGACTGGCTCTGAGAGACAGCTCCAGCGGCTAAACGGGCAAAAGAGAAGGGCCGCCGAAGCGGCCCTTCTCTTTGTCCTTTGGTCGTGGAAGTTGGCTAGCTGACCGAGAAGCGGACGAAGCGTGTCGCCCACTGTCCGCTGGCCTGGGCCAGCTCGTTGAAGGCAGTGGCCACGATGCCCGTCTGCGACTCGAAGTCGACCGACGAGTAGTCACCCCAGCGTGATACGGGGCTCCCGTTGAGGATCGGGCCGGCACTGCCAGCTGCATTCACGGCAGAGATCGTCCCTGCCGCGTCTGCCGCTACGCGGCCGCCCACGGCCATCTGCGGGAAGACGGTGCCGTCGTGCCACGACCAGGTGAGGTACGCCCGGCCGTCCGTGTGAGCGGAGATGGACGGGTTGTGGTCGTACGAGGTAGCGGTGGCGAAGAAGTTGCCAGACTGCTTGATCGTGTTGGCACCCGCCCCTGCCGTGTCGAAGTCGTAGAACCTCGGCGTGGCGAACCCGAAGTCGTTCGTCGTGTGGGTCGCCCAGAGGTGGTCGCCGTACTGCGTGTTCTCGTTGACGAAGCGCCCATCGAGCGTGTCGACCAGAACCGCGCTTCCCGCCTGCGGAGCGGACGGGGGCACGCCGTAGGCCGGCACGGCGATGGGATTGCTCGCGATGCTCGAGTAGTTGAGGTTGCCCGGGTACTTGAACTGCTGTCCGAGTGACGCTTGCCGCGGGCGGGAAGATCTGCGTGATCATCTCGTTGCGCGGGCTTGCGTCGATGACGTTCGACGGCGTCGTCGTTCCGGGGAGCGCCGTGAAGATGTTGTAGCTGAACGGCACGCAGGCGTTCAGGTACGTCTTCGGCCAACCGAAGGCCTGGGCACCGGCATAGCCGCCGGCCGCAGGGAAGATGTTCGCCGTGAAGACGAGCGCGTCCTGCATGTTGCCCATCTGCGGGTAGTCGAAGAAGTCGTTGTTGTTCAGGTAGTCGGTGTCAGCGCTGAAGACGCACCAGCCGCCCGCCGCGTTGGAGTTGTTCGAGACCGCGACGAACATCCACTGGGTGGTCGCGTTCTCATGGAACGCCTCAGCCATTGCGTACCAGCGGTCGGTGATGTTGTCGTAGTGGATCCGCGGGTCGAATATCGCGGCCCCGGTGTACCCGAAGAACGTCGACAGCTTCGTGTCGGCGACCAGTCCTCCCGCCTTGTTGAACACGGTGATCTTCGAGTTCGTGATCGACGTGAGCTGACCGCCGGCACCCTCGCCGGCGGACGCGTTCGTGTCCGGCGGCTGCCAGCAGAGCTCTCCTGCGGGCCCGCACTGATTCGGCCCGTCGAACGCGGCGATGAGCGACGTCGTGCTCAGAGGTGCCGGGCGCTTAACCTTCGCCGTCTTCGGCGCCCTCGCTGCGGCCGCCTTCGCCGCCGCATACTGACTCGCGGAGACGACAGGCCGGTTGATGTTCGCGTTGCTCGGCCACTGCGGGCTGGCCGGACCTGCGCCGAGGCTCGCGAGGCTCGTGATCTTCTTATGCACGTCTGCGGTCGCAAACGCAGACGGCCCTACCTCGCCAGGTGCGAGTGGGGCCTGGTCTCCGAGTGCGACCGTTGGAAACACGACTGCAACTGCAAAGATGCAGCCAACGGCGGTGAGCAAACGCCCACGCCGCGTCTTGCGTGATGGTGACCTCATATGGGTCTCCCTCCTCAGTCGAATCAATCGACTTCTGAACCTTCAATAGGCGAGGCTATAACTGTTCGCGCCAGGATGCAAACGATCCGTTGCTCGCCCCGAGCATCCCTCGATCTGGGGGAAGACGCTCGACTCGCCGGGGGGCTTGCATACGCTTCGGCCATGGCCATCGCAATCGTCGGCGGAGCGCTCGCCAACAAGCCGCAAAACGGTGGCAATGCCTGGTCGCGGCTGAGCTTCGTCCTCGGCCTTCGGCAGCTCGGATTCGACGTCGTCTTCGTCGAGCAGCTGCCTGAAGCGACGCAGGAAGCCCGCGCGTACTTCGAGCGCGTCTGCCAGCGCTTCGCCGTGGAGGGGAGGCTCCTGACCGAGCCCGCCCCGCCTTCGAGATCTTCTCGAGCAGGCCGAGGCAGCATCGGTCTTGGTGAACATCGGGGGGCACCTCACCGATCCTGAGCTGATCCGCGCGCCGGGCTGCCGGATCTTCGTCGACGACGACCCCGTCTACACGCAGGCGTGGCACGCCCAGGGGCTGCTCGGCGAGCGGCTGGCGGGACACGACGCCTACTTCTCCGTCGGCCTCAACGTCGGGCCGGCCGGAGGGCGACATCGCCGGCAACGGCATCGATTGGCATCCGACCCTCCCGCCGGTCCCGCTCGACCACTGGGCGCCGGCAAACGGTGGGCAACCTCGTCGCTTCACGACGGTTGCGAGCTGGCGTGGAGCCTATGGGCCGCTCGAGCACGAAGGGCGGACGTACGGTCAAAAGGCACACGAGTTCCGGAAGGTCGTGGAGCTCCCGACGCGGGTTGCGGGCAACTTCGAGCTAGCCCTCGACATCCACCCTGCCGACAAAGCCGATGCGGAGCTACTGGAGCTGAACGGTTGGCTGCTCGTCGATCCGCGGGACGTCGCAGGGACGCCGGAGGGGTTCCACGACTACGTCCAGCACTCCAGTGCCGAGTTCTCCGTCGCCCAGGGGGCGTATGTCGAAACGCAGACCGGCTGGTTCTCGGACCGCACGGCGAAGTACCTCGCTTCCGGGCGGCCGGCGCTCGTTCAGGACACCGGCATCGGGCATGCGCTTCCCGTCGGGGAGGGTCTCCTCTCCTTTGCGACCCTCGATGAGGCGGTGGCCGGCGTGCAGCGCATCTCCAACGACTACGAGGCCCACCGGCAAGCTGCGCGCGCGCTGGCGGAAGAGCACCTGGACGCCGAGCGTGTGCTGGCACGGATGCTCGACCGGGCAGGCGTGACCTGAGCCGGCGTCCGTTGCGCATCGTCGTCGCGGGCATGATCGCCGGCGACATGCACCAGGGCGGAGCTACCTGGGCCGTCCTGCAGTACGCCTTCGGGCTCGAGAAGCTCGGCCACGAAGTGATGCTCGTCGAGCCGGTCGAGCACCCGACGGCGGCCGTGCGCGCGTACTTCACGGCAGCGACCCGCGGCCTCGACGCGCAACTCGGCGGTCCGGCGCCGGACGCAGATGTGCTGCTGAACGTCTCGGGCATGCTCCGCGAGGGGATCGAGCGCATCCCGATTCGCGTCTATCTCGACCTCGACCCCGTGTTCAACCAGCTCTGGCACTTGCAGGGGATCGACGTCGGCTTCGAGGGCCACACGCACTATGCGAGCGTCGGTCTCCGGCTACCCGAAACCGGACACGATTGGATCCACACGCTGCCGCCGGTCGTCATCGAGCGGTGGCCGGTCGCGGGCCCGATCGAGCTCGATGCTTTCACCACCGTCGGGAACTGGCGGGCGTACGGCTCGATCGAGCACGAGGGCGTTCACTACGGCCAGAAAGCCCATTCGCTGCGGCGGTTCCTCGAGCTGCCACAGCGCACCGATGAGCGCTTCGCCCTCGCGCTAGCGATCCATCCGGACGAGACCCGCGACCTCGAGGCGCTCCGCGAGCACGGATGGGAGCTGCTCGATCCACGCGCGGTCGCGGGGACGCCGGAGGCCTACGCCGACTTCGTCCGCGGCTCCAGGGGCGAGCTGGGCATCGCGAAAGAGGGCTACGTGGTCTCGTCCTCGGGCTGGTTCAGCGACCGGAGCGCCTGCTATCTCGCGTCCGGTAGGCCGGTCGTCGGGCAGGACACCGGCTTCGGTCAAGCCCTGCCCACCGGCGCCGGCCTCTTCGCGTTCTCGACGAGCGACGACGCGCTGGCGGCGATCGAGGCGATCACGCTCCGACTACGGCCGTCACGCTCGCGCGGCGCGCGCGATCGCGGAGGAGCACCTCGACTCGGACCTCGTGCTGACCCGATTGCTCCGCGCCGTCGAGGCGCTCCCGCCGGCACGGCACCGCTCGATCCACGACGCGACCGAGCGAGAGCTCGCCGAGCTTGTCGGCGCGACCGAGGTTCGACGTCGCCCGTTCGAATATCGCTCCAGCGCACCGATCGCCGAGCTCGACGTCCCCGGACGCAAGCTGCTCGTCAAGGACCTCTCGCAGGAGCTCGCTCACTGCCGCCGCACGAACCGCGAGGCCGGACTTCCTTTACGACCCGACGCGGGAGCTGTTCGTCTATCGAGAGCTTCTCGCCGGCACGGGTGCGCCGGAGCTCGTCGCGTACGACGAAGAGCAGGGGTGGCTGGTCGTCGAAAAAGTCGACGGGGTCGAGCTGTACCAGGTCGGCGAGCTCGAACGCTGGGCCGACGCGCTGACGTGGCTTGCAGGCTTCCACGAGCGCTTCGCCGACACGCCACACCGTGAGCCCTTGCTTCGCTACGACGATGCGTTCTTCCGGATCTGGCCGGAGCGCGCGCAGCTCGAGCTGCCGGGTTACGGCGACGTCGTCGAGCGCCTTGCTCGACTGCCGACGACGGTCGTGCACGGAGAGCTCTACGCCTCGAATGTCCTCGTCGCCGACGGCCGCGTCTGCCCGGTCGACTGGGAGCTGGCGGGCATCGGCCCCGGCGTGCTCGACGTTGCTGCGCTGACGATCGGCTGGCCGAGCGAAGAGCGGAGCGTGCTCATCGACGCCTACCGGTCGGCGCTGCGCGATCCACCTGAGCCGGAGGACGTCGACCGTGCCGCCCTTCACCTCGCAATCCAGTGGCTCGGCTGGTCGTCCGAATGGACGCCGCCCCCGGAGCACGCACGGGACTGGCGAGGCGGAGATCGCAAGACTCGTGGAGCGGCTCGGCCTATGAGACGCGCTGCTCATCGTCAACGCCGACGACTTCGGTCGCAGCCCGGGCATCAACGGCGGCATCGCGAAGGCGCACGAGGAGGGGATCGTGACGAGCGCAAGCCTCATGGTGCGCTTCCCGGCGGCGGCCGAGGCCGCAGCCTACGCCGCCGAGCACCCGGCGTTGAGCGTCGGCCTCCACATCGACCTGGGCGAGTGGAGCTACCGTGATGACGCGTGGCGGCCGATCTACGAGGTCCCGGCCGAGAGCGCAGACGAGGTCGCGGCGGAGGTCGAGAGGCAGCTCGACGACTTCCGCAAGCTGGTCGGCGCCGACCCGACGCACCTCGACTCGCACCAGCACGTCCACCGCGAGGAGCCGTTGCTCACGATCGCGCTCGAGCTCGCGGGGCAGCTCGGCGTGCCGCTCCGCTCGTTCAGCTCCGACGTCCGGTATGACGGCTCGTTCTACGGACAGGAAGGAGATTGCAACCCGTTCCCCGAGGCGATCTCGGTCGAGTGGCTGCTCTCGATCATCGACGACCTTCAGCCGGGCGTGACCGAGCTCGGCTGCCATCCCGGCCTTGGCGCCGACGTCGAGTCGTCGTACCTCCACGAGCGCGAACGGGAAGTTGCGGCGCTCTGCGACCCCCGAGTGCGAGCTGCAGTCGAGGCCGGCGGCATCGAGCTGCGCTCGTTTCGCGATGCTCTCGCCTGAGCCCGGCTAGCCGCCAGGCTTCGCGAAGAGCGAGAGCGCCACCTGCAACTCTTCGTACCCAGGTTCTGCCTCGAACTGGTCCCCACGCTTGCGTTCGAAGCCCACGTTCCGGAACAGGTCGTGGTAGGTACGGACCAACCAAGGCGTCGCTATCCCATTCTCTTCGATCAGAATCCAGCTTCCGAGCAGGAAGCGACCACCCTCCGCCACCGACTCGAACACCTGCATCGCGAACCGCGCGACCTCGGAGACCGTGTAGAACCAGCCCATGTGCTCGATCGTGTCGCTCAGCACGACGAGATCCCACGGACCCTCGTCGACGAGATCGAAGTCCATTGCATCCGCGACCCGGTAGTCGACGTTTTCCAGCGCGAGCCTGCGCGCTCGCTCTATGGCGTTCTCCGCCACGTCGATCGCGACGAGGCGGTCGGCGAGCGGCGAGAGCATCCGCGTGAAAGCTCCCGCGCCACAGCCGATCTCGAGCGCGCGGCCGTAGCGCTGGTCTTCGAGCAGCGCGATGATGCGCTCGTACCGCCGGTGCTCGTGCACCGAGGTCTCGAGTTCCCAGGGGTCGCCCTCCTTCCAGTGGTCCTCGAAGTGGGCACGGGTGTCCTCGCCATATCGTTCGGGCATCGAAGTCTCTCTGGCTCGCGAGCCTACTCGTGCCGGGTTGACCCTGCGCGCGGCTTCGCGAACAGCGAGAGCACAACCTGCAGCTCCTCGTACCCAGGTTCGGCCTCGAACTGTTCCTCGTGCTCAGGCTCAAAGCCCACATTCCGGAACAGGTCGTGGTACGTACGGATCAGCCAGGGCGTCGCCAACCCGATGTCGTCGATCAAGATCCAGGTTCCGAGCAGGCAGCGTCCACCTACGGTCACGGACTCGAACAGATGCATCGCGAACCGCGCGACCTCGGAGCACGTATAGAGCCAGCCCAGGTACTCGATCGTGTCGCTCAGAACGACGAGATCCCACGGACCCTCCCCCACGAGATCGAAGTCCATCGCATTCGCGAGCCGGTAATCGACGTTCGCCGGTTGTCCGAACCCTCGTGCGCGCTCGACAGCGTTTTCCGCCACCTCGATCGCGACGAGCCGGTCGGCGAGCGGACAGAGCTGCCGGGTAAAGGTTCCCGCGCCGCAACCGATCTCGAGCACACGGCCGTAGCGCCGGTCTCCGAGCAGCTCGAGGTGGCGCTCGTACCGCCGCTGCTCGTGCTCCGAGGTCTCGAGGCTCCAGGGGTCGCCGCTCTCCCAGATCTCCTCGAAGCGGGCGCGTGCGTCTTTGGCAGCCTCGTCTCCTTCGGGCATCGAAGGTCTCTCAGGCCGGCTTTGGCTTCGCAAAGAGCGTGAGCACGACCTGCAGCCACTCGTTCGCCTGTTCGCCTTCGAACAGCTCTTCGCGCTCGGGCTCGAAGCCCACGTTCCGGAATAGGTCGTGGTAGGTACGGATCAGCCAGGGAGTCGCCAGCCCCGTGTCGTCGATCAGGATCGAGTTTCCGAGCAGACAGCGCCCACCTACCGCGACCGACTCGAACAGGTCCATCGCAAGCCGCGAGACGTCGGTAAATGCGTAGAGCCAGCCCAGGTGCATCATCGTGTCACTCAGCACGACGAGATCCCACGGGCCCTCCCCGACGAGATCGAAGTCCATCGCGTTCGCGACCCGGTAATCGACCGTCGCCGGCCCCAGCCTCCGTGCGCGCTCGACGGCGTTCTCCGCCACCTCGATCGCGACGAGCTGGTCGGCGAGCGGGGAGAGGATGCGCGTGAAGGCTCCTGCGCCGCAGCCGATCTCGAGCACACGGCCGTAGCGCCTGCCTCCGAGTAGCTCGAGGTGATGCTCGAAACGCAGCCGCTCGTACTCCGAGGTCTCGAACTCCCAGGGGTCGCCCTCCTTCCAGATGTTCTCGAAGAAGGCGCGCGCTCTCTCGTCAGCTTGGTCTCGTTCGGCCATCGAAAACCTCCCAGCGCATGAGCCTACTCGCGGCGATGTAAGTTCAGCCTCTGGTGACCGCAACCGTCTGGCTGGGCGTCGACACCATGGACTTCCCGCAGGGCGGGGGTCACTTCTGGGTGTACCTGAACTGGGCGCTGGGGCTTCAGGGCCTCGGCTGCCGCGTCGTCTGGCTCGAGCCCTACGAGCCCGACGTGCCGCCCGAGGAGGTGCGGGCACGAGTTCGGTCGCTCAGGACCAGGCTCGAGCCGTACGGACTGGCGGACTCGATCGCCGTCTGCCCGAAGCTGAATGAGCTCCCAGCCGGACACACCGGCGAGGGCGTCCCGCTCGAGGCCGCTCGAGAAGCCGACCTACTGGTCAACCTCGCCTACTACACGCACGCCGCGCTCCTGTCCCACTTTCCCCGGACCGCGATGGTCGAGATCGATCCGGGGCTCGCGCAGATGTGGATCGACGCCGGCCTGGTCGAGCTTCCCCACTACGACCTGCTCTTCACCACGGGAGAAACGGTCGCCGCTCCCTGGCAGTACGCACCACCGTGCGTGGCGCTCGACTGGTGGCCGACAGCCGGCGCGCCCGCGGACGCTCCCTTTACGACTGTCTCGAGCTGGCACTCCGGCACGTGGTACACGGACGGGGGTGATCACTGGCAGCCGAACAACAAGCGCGACGGCTTTCTCCCGTTTCTCGACTTGCCGGGACACACGAGCCAGCCGCTCGAGCTCGCTCTCGCGCTCGGCGACGACGAGGCCCAGGAGCGAGCAGTGCTCGGGCGCAAGGGCTGGCGCGTCGTCCGTGCGGCATCGGTCAGCTCGACGCCGTGGGACTACCAGGCGTACATCCAGGGCTCCCGCGGAGAGTTCAGCTGCGCGAAGCCGTCGTGCAAGGCCTTCCAGAACGCGTGGATCTCGGACCGTACGCTCTGCTACCTGGCGAGCGGCAAGCCGGCCGTCGTCGAGCACACCGGGCCGAGCCGGATCCTGCCGGACGCAGCCGGCCTCTTCCGCTTCCGGACGCTCGACGAGGCCGCCCGCCACCTCGAGACAGCTGCGTCCGACTACGACACGCACTGCCGACTGGGCCGGGCTCTCGTGGAGGAGCACTTCGACGCGCACAAGGTCGTCGGAAGCGTGCTCGAGCGATCCCTAGGGTGACCGAATGAGCCTGACCGTATGGTTCGGCGCCGACACCGCGGACTTTCCGGAGGGCGGCGGCTACCTCTGGGCCTACATGAGCTGGGCGCTGGGACTGCGCGCGCTCGGCTGCCGGGTCGTCTGGCTCGAGCCGTACGAGCCGACTGCGACGCGAAGCGACCTCGACGCACTCGTCCGCAGTCAGCGCGAGCGCCTCGAGCCCTACGGGCTCGGCGAGGACATCGCCCTCTGCCCGAGGGGAGAGGAGTTGCACCCCGGCGAGACTCCTGAGGGTTGCGTCCCGCTCGAGGCAGCGCGCGAGGCCGATCTCTTCCTCAACGTCTCGTACGCCGAGCATGCCGCGCTCCTGCCGCTCTTCCGGCGAACCGCGGTCGTCGACTTCGACCCGGTGCTCGTCCAGATGTGGATCGACGAGGGGACGCTGACGCTTCCTCACTACGACACGTACTTCACGACGGGCGAGACGGTCGGCCAACCCGGATCGCGCTACCCCGGCGGGGGGCTGTCGTGGCAATACGCGCCAGAGTGCGTCTTCCTCGATTCGTGGCCCGTGACCGATGTTCCCGACGGGGCGCCGTTCACGACCCTCTCCAGCTGGGACACCGACGACGATTGGTACTTCGACGGGGAGGACTGGCAGACGAACAACAAGCGCGACGGCTTCGTCCCCTACTTCGACCTGCCGCGCCTGACCAGCCAGCCGCTCGAGCTCGCCCTTCGCCTCTGGGAGCACCGAGACGCCGAGCGGCGCGAGCTCGAACAGCGGGGCTGGCGGATCGTCCACGCCTACGACGTCAGCGCCACGCCGGCGGACTACCAGCGTTACATCCAGGGCTCCCGCGGGGAGTTCAGCTGCGCAAAGCCGTCGTGTATCTCCTTCCAGAACGCCTGGATCTCGGACCGGACCCTCTGCTACCTCGCGAGTGGCAAGCCGGCGGTCGTCGAGCACACGGGGCCGAGCCGGATCCTGCCCGACGCGGCAGGCCTCTTCCGCTTCCGGACCGTCGAGGAGGCCGCCCGGCACCTCGAGACCGTCGCGGGCGATTACGAGCGGCAGAGCCAACTGGCCCGGGCTCTCGTGGAGGAGCACTTCGACGCGCGCAAGGTCGTCGGGAGCGTGCTGGAGCGAGCCCTGTGAGCTCCCTCATCGCTCTCGCCTACCACCAGATCGGCGAGCCGGCGCCGGGCGGGTGGCACACGTGGTACTACGTCTCCGAAGACCGGCTGCGCTCCCATCTCGCCTACCTCCGGGACCATTCCTGGGACGTGATCGACGCGGCGAGCCTGCTGCGCGGCCTCGACGATCCCGCCTCCCTCCCCGAGCGAGCAGCCCTGCTGACCTTCGACGACGCCTACCGGTCGGTGGTCACGAGCGCGCTCCCTTGCCTCGAGGAGTTCGGCTGTCCGGCGGTGCTGTTCGTGCCTACGGACTACGTCGGCGACGTCAACCGCTTCGACGAAGGCTCGAACCAGCCCGAGGAAGCGATTTGCAGCTGGGACGACCTCGCGCGGCTCGAATCGGCGGGCGTGTCGATCCAGTCGCACGGCGCCTCGCATCGGAGCTTCAACGAGCTCGCTCCCGTGGAGATCGAAGACGAGCTCGTCCGGTCGAAGGCATTGCTCGAGCAGGGGCTCGGCACGAAGGTGGAGCTCTTCGCCTATCCCTACGGCGAGGAAGGGAGCGACGGGGACGCGGTGGACGGAGCGCTCGCGCGCTCGGGCTACAGGGCGGCCTTCAGCTACGAGGGGGGCAGCCTCGAGCTACCGCCGCCTCCGCCCGACCGGTTCAGGCTGCCTCGCATACCGCTGGGCGCAGACTCGGATCTGGCGGTCGAGCTCCGCGGATTCGACTAGCGGCCACCGACACGGGTCGTCAGGCCCATGTGCTCGAGGAGGCGCGGCAGGACGAGATCCGCGTGGAAGTACTCCCGGCTGATCTCGAGTGCAGCGCGGGAGTGACGCTCGTAGTCCGAGTTGACTGCGTCGATCGCCGCGAGGATCTCGTCCGTGGTCGAGAAGGCGAACAACCCCTCCCCCGTCGGTAGGTAGTTGCCGAAGCCGGTGTCCTGCGTGATCACGGGCCGGCCGGCGGCGAGGTAAGCGGCGCTCCGCTCGCTGAACCAGCCGCTCCGCAGGCGCACGTTCTGATCCTTGGCGACGGTGAACTCGCCGCGGGAAGCCCAGATGTAGCGACGGTACGCGTCGAGGTCGTGTGAGATCTCGCTCGCCCGACGAGTTCGCCAGCCGTTGTCCCTCAGCAGCGTCAGCTCTTCCTCGGCCACGCTGCTCAGCGCGAGCTCGAAGGGCTGGCTCGTGCGGGCGGGAAGGTCGAGGAACTTGAGGAACTCCGTGTGCTTGCTCCAGGTATAGACCTCGCCCTCGTACGTGACCGTATGCAAGTGCTGCCGCCAGTTGGCGACCGTCGTGAAGGCATCGCCCGGGCCGACGCCGTCGGGCGCCCAGAGGTCTGGGAGGACGCATGGTGGCGACGGGAGGAAGTCGATCCCGGCGGGAAGCGGGACCTTGCAGTCGGGGTTGCCGTAGTTCAGCGCCCAGGTCGCATACGAGTGGTGTGCCGCGGCGAACTCGACGGCGCGCCAGTAGCCGTCATGGAGCTCGATCTCGAGCTCCACCGGATCCGTCTCCAGGCAGACGAGCCGCCCGGTCTCGACGTGCTCCGGAAGTGGCATCGTGCCCCCGTGCAGGTTGATCAGCAGGTCGGCCGAGCCGTAGAGGCGCTTCAATCGCCTCTCGCTCATTCCGAAATGGCGGTTGCGGTCGTTGACCGCGTGATAGGCCCAGCGATCGCCGAAGTCGAACCCACGTAGCAGGCCGTCGAGGAACGCCGCAGCTCTGGCCGGGCCGTCGTCCCCGGGACTCTCCATGAAGTGCACCGGAGTGATTCCGTGCGCCTCGACGTAGTAGACGTCGTAGCCCAGGCGCCGCAGGCCGAGCAGGTAGTGCAGCGTCTGCCAGATGGCGCCGGCGAAGGGCATCCTCGTGATCAGCCCGAGAACGACGATCTGCTTCCGGTCGGCGCTCATGCAGTGCGACGCCTGGCGCCAATCGGGACGGATACGCCGATGTCAGACAGCAGTCTCGTCAGGACGACCTCGGCGTCGAAGTACTCCCGAGCGATCTCGACGGCCGCCCGGGAGTGACGCTCGTAGTCCGAGTTGACAGCATCCACCGCAACGAGAATGTCGTCCATCGTCGAGAAGGCGAACAGCCCCTCGCCCGTGGGAAACACGTTGCCGAAACCGGTGTCTTGCGTGATCACCGGCCGGCCCGCGGCGAGGTAGGCAGCGCTTCGGTCGCTGAACCAGCCGCTCCGCAGGCGCACGTTCTGGTCCTTGGCGACCGTGAACTCGCCCCGAGAGCCGGCGATGTACGAGCGATAGGCGTCGCCGTCGTCCGAGATCTCGCTCGCGTCGCGTACCTGCCAGCCGTTCGTCTCGAGCAGGATGCGGTCGTCCGGAACGAACCCACTGAGCGCCAGCTCGAAGCGCTGTCCCGTGCGCTGCGGCAGCTCGAGAAACCTGAGGAACTCTCGATCCTTGCTCCAGAAGTAGACCTCGCCGTCGAGCGCCACCTCTCGCGACTGGCGCCAGTTGGCAACGGTCGTGAACTCCTGGCGTTCGGGCGGATCGCTCGTCTTCCAGAAGTCGAGCACGATCGGCGGGCGAGTCGGTCGAAATGTGTACCGGTCGGAGACGGGGAGCCCGCAGTCAGGGTTCCCGTAGTTCTCGGCGTACGTGAAGTGCGCGCAGTGCATGTCGAGCCACTCGATCGTTCCGGAGTTGCCATCGTGGAGCTCGATCTGGACGTCGCCCGGATCGGTCTCGAGGTAGACGAGCCTTCCCGTCTCGGTGTGCTCGGGCAGCGGCACGGTGCCTCCGAAGAGGTTGATGATGAGCTCGGCCTCGCGATAGAGGCGGCCGAGCTCTTCCGCGCTCAGGCCGTAACAGCGGTCGTCTTCGTGCAGCGCGTGGTACGCCCAGCGGCCGGCGAAGTCGAAGCGACGCATGACGTCGTCCAGATAGGCCGCTGCCGCTGCCGTCCCGTCCTCGTCGTCATCCTCGGCGAACAGGTCGGGCGTGTCCCCGTGCGCCTCGACGTAGTAGGCGTCGAAGCCGAGCCGGCGCAGGCCGACGAGGAAGTGCATCGTCTCCCAGATGACGCCTGCGACTGGGAACTCCGTGAGCACTCCGAGGACGACGATCTTCGGCCGGCTCGCCGTCACTCGTTCCGACTCACCATCCGCGCAGCATCCTCATGATCGTCGTCGCTGCCGTTCGCGGCGGTGGAGGGACCTCGCCGGTGGTGGGCTCCGCCGCCACGGCCTCCGCCAGCTGCCGCTCGCGCTTGCCCGTCACCCGCTGGGCCTCGTGCAGCTCCTTGTAGAGACCGGCACCCGCGACCAGTTCCGCGTGCGTCCCCTGTTCCACGAGCTGTCCGTGGTTGAGCACGAGGATGAAGTCGGCGTGATGGATCGTCGAGAGCCGGTGGGCGATCATGAACGACGTCCGCCCTTCCATCAGCACGTCGAGCGCGTCGAGGATCACCGCTTCCGTCTTCGAGTCGATCGAAGAGGTCGGCTCGTCGAGAATCAAGATCGGAGCATCCTTGAGAAACGCCCGGGCGACGCAGATGCGCTGGCGCTCGCCGCCCGAAAGCTGCGCGCCCCCTTCGCCGACCTCCGTCAGGTACCCGCCGGGCAAGCGGCTGATGAAGTCGTGCGCGTTCGCCGACTTCGCCGCTTCGGCAACCTCCTCGTCGGTGGCGTCGAGCTTTCCGTAGCGGATGTTCTCGAGGATGTTTCCCGAGAAGAGCAGGGGCTGCTGCAAGACGACGCTGATCTGGTCGCGAAGCGAGTTCAGCGTCAGCTTTCTGAGGTCCGTCCCGTCGAGCAGGACTGTGCCCTCCAGGGGGTCGTAGAAGCGCATGACCAGGCTGATCAGCGTTGTCTTGCCGGCCCCTGTCGGCCCCACGACCGCCACGCGCTGGCCTGCTTGCACCTCGAAGGAGATCTGCTCGAGCGTCGACGAGCGCTTGTCGTAGGTGAAGCTCACGTTCTCGAACGAGATTTCGCCTCTCGCTCGGCCGAGCTCGACCGCGTCCCGAGCCTCCTTCACCGTAGGCTCGGTGTCGACCAGGTCCAGCGCCATCCGTAGTGCGATGAAGTTGAGCTGCAGGCCGCTGATCGTCTGGCTGATCTGCTCGAGCGGCTGGTAGATCGAAGCGATGTAGCTCATCACGATCAGCAGCCCGCCCACCGTCATCTCTCCCTGGAGCACGCTGTAGGCGCCGAAGCCGAGCACGAGGGCGTGCCCCCCGGCGGTGATCAGGCTGACGGCGAGCGAGAACATCGTCTGACGCACGGTCAACCCGACGCGGGCGTCGACGGCCTCTTCTCCCTGTTCTCGGAACCGGCGGTACTCGTAGCTCTCGCGCCCGAAGGCGCGAATGACGCGCATCATCGCCATCGCCTCGTAGACGATCGAGAGGGAACGGGCCTCCATGGTCTGCACCTCGTTGACCCGGGGCTCGATTTTCCTCGCGTAGTAGCCGGCCGAGTAGTAGATGAGCGGTACGACCGTCAGCGCCAGCAGCGCCAATTGGAGGTCGATCTTGATCGTTATGTAGAGCATCCCGCAGAGCGTCAGCAACGCCTGGAGCAGCGGTGCGATCGAGGTGGTGATCGACCCCATGGCGTGGGCCTGGTCGTTGATGCGGTACATCAGCCCGCCGGTCGCGTTCTCGTCGTGGAACGTCAGCGACAATCGCTGTGCATTCTGGAAGAGGTCGCTCCGGAAATCGAGCACCATCCTCTGTTCCAGCTTCGTGCTCACGTACTCGTCGAGCACGTTGATGCCTTGCTCCGCGGCGGTGATCAGGAACCCGGCCACGACGGCGATCACGAGCAGGGTGTACGTGTCGACTTCGGAGAGAGGGCCGAGGATCGACGGGATGGGCTTGTCCCCGAGCACGGAGTCGACGAGAATCGCCAACGGCCATGGCGCGATCAGCGACAGCACGGTGCCCAGACCGATCATCGCGACCGAGCCACCCATGAGCTTCCGGTACGGCCGCACGTACGGGAAGATGCGAGGCAGGTCGCGCAGGAACACCCAGGGGCTCGGGCGCTTCCGTCTGGGCACCCGAAGGAAACGCCTGCGACGGGTCGGCGTTTTCTCCCCGGCCTCTTCGGCCGGTGCGACCTCCGCCGACCGGCTCGGGTCTTCGGCCGGCATGTTCACTACATAGACGCTACCAGCGTCACCTGCAAGGCTCGCGCTCGTCGCCCACCCGTCGTACGATCCGAGCGACCACCGACCCGAAGGAGACGCCCATGAACGCCCTGACCGAGACCGAGACATCGGAGCGCGACCGTCTGGCCGCGGTTCCCGCCTCCTACTTCCGGGCCGTCGACTCGCTCGACGTCGATGCGGTGCTCGAGCACTTCGCCACGGATGCGACGCTCACCGTGCAGACCGCGCGCATGACCTTCTCAGGCCATGAGGAGATCGCGCGCATGTTCAGGGACTTCTTCGCCGACTGGGACTCGATGGTGCACGACATCACGAACATCGTCGTAGAGCCCGGCGCCGGCAAGGTCGCGACCGAGCAGCACGTCGACCTCGTCCGCGAAGGGACGACGAAGATGCACAACTGCAACTTCTTCGACGTGAACGACGAGGGGAAGTTCTCCCGCGTCATCATCTGGATGGACGGGACGAATCCTCTGAACTAGCTACTGGCGCGAGAGGAGACCGCCGCACGGGCGTCATGCGATAGAGCGCCGGCTCTAGGTCACGGCGCGCGCGAGCTCGTCGCTCGTCTCGACGCCGAGCGTCCTGCGGACGCGGGCGAGATAGTCCTCGACCGTGGCCGGCGTCATGAACAGGGACTGCGCGATCTCGTCCACGGTGAACCCCTCGGCCGCATAGGCCGCGATGCGACGCTCGCTGGCCGACAGCGCGTCGAATCCCTCCGTCGGCCGTTCGGGGACGGCGACGCCGAGCGCGACGAGCTGGCCCTCGGCTCGGGCGATGAGCCCTGCCGCGCGCATTACCCGCGCGAGCTCGAGACCCTCCAGCAAGAGGTCCGTTGCCTCGCCGGTCTCCCCGGCCGCGCCGAGTGCGCTGCCGAGCTCGAGGAGAGCTTTCGCGCGTGCCGGTCGTGCAGCTGAGCCGTCCAGCACGGCGACCGCCTCCCGGAGCAGCGCGAGCCCAACCGCGGGGTCGGGCTCGACCATGCCGGCCACGCGGAGTGCCTGCCCGATCGCCCGCGGGCGGCCCCACTGACGAGCGAGCTCGACTTCCTCCCGCGCGAGGCGCAGCGCTTCATCGCGGTCGCCGAGCTCCAACAACGCGAGCGCGGCAGTGGAACGCCAGGCGAGCAGCGCTGGATTGCGACCGTCGAGGGCTTCGTACTGACGGCCCGCCTCGAGCACGTCCTCCAGCCCGGCGCGCGTCTCTCCCGTGGCGATCCGCGTGCGGCCTCGCGAGTCGAGATATGCCCACACGAGGTGGCTCCCGTCGGCGACCGCGTCCAGCTGCTCCGTCGCTGTCCGGGCGACCTCGACGTCACCCAGCTCGAGCGCCGCGTCGGCCATGTGCGCCACCGCGTACGGGATTCCCGTCTCGAAGCTGTACTCCTGACACGCGCGGAGCCCGTTGCCGGCATCCGTGAGCGCCTCGTCCAGCCGCCCGGTATGCAGCTCGACGAACGTGCGAAAAGTGGAGACGAGCGCGTAGCCCGAGATCGACCCGCGTGCCTGCGCATCTATCCAGGCCTGCTCCCAGACCGCCTCCGCCTCTGCGAAGCGATCGGCGAGCGCCAGCGTATAGACGGCGAAGATGTAGGCGGCGTTGTCCTCGGAGTGCAGCGGGCCGGCGGCGAGCGCGTGCTCGGCCCGCTCAAGTGCCTGTTCGACGGGAGCAAGCCGCCTCGCGTCGTCGTACGAGAGGATGGCGTTGATCATTCGCGAGCCCGTGTCATCGGCCAGGCCGAGGACCGCGATGCGTTCCATCTGCATCCGGGCGATCGGGTAGAGCGGCGGGAAGATGCAGGTGACGCTGAGGAGGGCGCCCTCGAGCAGGCGCCGGAGCTCGACATGCCGCTCGTCGAGCTCGGCGATTGCCCGCTGGAAGACGTCGATCGCCTCCTCCACGTGCAGCCCGTAGAAGAGCGCCGTCCCGAGCTCGCGCGCGATCTCGGCGCGCTGCTCCGGGCTCTCCGCGAGCTCGAGCGCCCGTCGCAGCGGATCGGCCGCGCCCGGGCTCGACAGCAGGCGCTCGGCGCGGCCGAGGCGCACGTAGAGCTCGCTCTGGACATCGCGATCGTCGGGCTTCTCGTCGAGAGCACGCCGCAGGTAGCGGGCGGCGGCGCGCGGGTCCCCGCGGCGAAGGGAAGCGTCTGCGGCCTCGGCGAGCGCATCGATCGCGAAGTCGTCGCCGGAGGGAGGAGCCAGCAGCAGCTGGGCCGCGATGCGCTCAGCCTGCGCACGGTTGTCCGACAGCACCCGCGCTGCACGGAGATGCGCGCGCTCCAGCTCCGGAGGCGTCAACTGCGCATAGATCGCTGCGCGGACCACCGGATGGACGAACCCGAGCGTCGTGTCAACGCGGAGGATGGTCGCCTTGGAGAGAGCCGTCGCCGCGTGCGCGGCGACGTCACGGTCGAGTTCCGCTAGTGCCGCCACGATGCGGAGCTCCGCATCCTCGCCGAGCACCGCCACCGCCTGCGCCAGCGCTCCGGCTTCGCTCGGCAGGCGCGCGAGCCGCAACTCGACGGCGCGCGCGACGGCGGTCGGCCCGATCTCCATCACCGCTCCTGCATGCTCGGCCCGCGGGGGCACCTTCTCGCTCGCGAGCGCGTCGAGCAGCGCCCGCAGCAGCAGCGGGTTGCCGCCCGTCGCCTCGAAGCAGGCTCTCGAGAACGCCTCGTCGGCATCGGCGGAGAGCACGCTCCGGACCAGCGCCTCCACCGCTGCGTGGCTGAGCGCCTTCGGCAGCACGAGCCGAGCTGCCGGGTCGGCCACGAGCTCGGAGAGCAGTACCTTCTCGAATCCCTGCTCGGGTGGCCGGAGCGCGACGACGACGAGCACCGGCAGGCCCTCCAGCCGGCGCACGAGGTAGCCGAGCCAGCGCAGTGACGGCTCGTCAGCCCAATGGAGGTCGTCCACGAGAACGAGCAGCGGGCGGTCGGAGGCGATGTTCGCGGTCAGCCAGTACAACCCGTGAAGCAGCGCGAACGACGTATCGACGGGCCCGAACCCCTCCGACGCGGGTGCGCCTTCCTCGAAGAGCTGGTCGGCGATCGCGGCCGAACCTCCGAGGGCCTTGCGACGCTCCTCGGTCGAGATCGCCGCCAGGCGGGACTCGAACAGCTGACGGACGATCCCGTACGAGAAGTCGTGCTCGAGCTCGCCTCCCCGCGCCTGCAACACCTCCATCCCGCGCAACTCGGCCGCGAGCCGCACCTCGCTGACCAGGGTCGTCTTCCCGATGCCCGCATCCCCGACGATGACGCCGAAGCGGCCGGCTCCCACGTACGCCGACTCGACGAGCTCGGTCAGCGTCGCGAGGTCGGCGGCGCGCTCGACGAGACGCTCCGGGGTTGGGTTCAGCACGAGCTGCCATACCCGTAGCGCCGGGAATTCCGTGGACAACCCCTCGATGTCGAGCTGGAACAGCCGCTGCGGGAGATCGGCGTCGGCGATCGCGATCTCCCCGAGCTGGCGCAGCCGGACACCGTCGGGAAGATCGTGCTGGACGAGCCCGGCTGTCACAGCCGAGAGCAGCGTCTGCCCACCGTGGCCCATCTCGACGATCCGGGCGCCGTGGTGAACGGAGTACCCGACGTACGTCCCGCCGCTCACGAGCGCCTCGCCCGTGTGCAGCCCCAGGCGCACGCGGAGGGGGCGGCGACCCGGCCATGACTCCGCGGCGACGGCGACCTGGATGTCGGTGGCGGCTGCCACCGCCGAGGCTGCGCTCTCGAACACGGCGAAGAGACCGTCGCCGAGGTTCTCGACCTCGACACCGCCGTGTGCGCCGAACGCTGCGCGGAGCAGCTCGTTGTGGCGATCGAGGATCTCCGAGTACCGCACCGCCCCGAGCTCCTTCAGCCGCATCGTGGAGCCCTCGATGTCGGTGAAGAGGAAGGTGACTGTGCCGCCCGGCAGCTCTGTCATGGAAGAACCCCGCCGACGACGCGATTTGCGGCGCCCGGCAGGGATTCCGATGGTACACCGGTCAACGTGGGGGAACCCATGGTTCCCCCACGGACCCCCTCCTTGGTGTTTGCGTGCCGTCCAGTGCCAGTTGGGCTCTCGCCGGGCCAAGCCCGGCTTCGCCCGCTCCGGGATCGTCTGCTCGCACGGGGGAAACCATGTTTCCCCCGTGAACCCCCTTCTTTGGCTGGTCTGCATCGCGACGGCCACTTGGGCTCTCGCCGGGCAAAGCCCGGCTTCGCCCGCGCCGGGATCGTCTGGTCAGGCGGCGGCCTGTCATGGGCTCGGCCATCGAGGACGCACTCGCTTCTTGACAAGAAGGGCTCGGTGCCATGAGAGTCAAGCGTCGGAGACACGGAGAGAGGAGCCGGTCTTGGCCGCGGACCTGCAGATGATCGATGTCGAGCGCTGAGACTTCGGCAGTCCGGCGCGGCCCAGGCCGGTGATATCCGCGAGCTTCGGCTTGCGGTCGTCCTCTACGGTGGTGCCTCGCTCGCGATCTACATGCACGGGACGACGAAGGAGTTGCAGCGTCTCGTGAAGGCGTCCGCCCTTGCCGACCACGACATGCCTGCGACAACGGCAAGCGAGCGGGTCTACGGCGAGCTGCTCGCGGAGCTCGCCCGCCGCGACCCCGCGCGCGTCCGCACACGCGTCGTCGTCGACGTCGTCGCCGGGACGTCGGCGGGCGGAATCAACGGCGTCTACCTCGCCAAGGCGATCGCGCACAACCGTTCCCAGGACTCGCTGCGCGATCTCTGGTTCGAGCGTGGCGACATCAAGGTGCTGCTGCGCGGGCCGGGCTGGCTGCCGCCGCTGCTGAAGGTGCCGCTGCTGCTCGTGGGCGCCGTCAAGAAACCGGTGCTCAAAGGCGACGCCATCGCACAGTGGATGTACGGGGCGCTCGCGGACATGGACCGGACGGGATCGCAACCGGAGGAGCTCGAGACGTTGATGCCGCCATCCCACGCGCTCGAGCTCTTCGTCACGGTGACCGACTTCCACGGCTACCGCCGCGATGTCGCGATTGCCGACCCAAAGCTCATCGGGGAGCGGGAACATCGCCACGTGCTGGCGTTTCGCCTGGGTGGCGGCGCCGACCAGTTCGACAGCGCTCACAACGCCGCCCTCGGCTTCGCGGCGCGCACGACGATGAGCTTTCCCGGAGCGTTCCCGCCCGTCAGCCCGGCGTCGTTCCAGGCTGCGGTCGCGAAAGAGGCGGGCGACGTCTCACCCGTGCTGCCGGAGCTCTTCCGGATCTACGACCTGTCGCACGCGGACCCGGAGGCAACGTTCTTCATCGACGGAGGGGTGCTGGACAACAAGCCCTTCGGGCATGCGATCGCCGCGATGAGGCGGCGGCCCGCCGAGTTCGAGGTCGAAGCGCCGGCTGTTGTTCCTGGAGCCCGACCCGGGTGCCGGCGGCGGTGCCGCGCCGGGAGGAGGTTCGCCGAGCCCCATAGCGACCGTGCTCGCGTCGGTTTCCGGCCTGCCGCGCAAGGAACCGGTGCTCGACGACATCCTCGAGGTCAACAGGCACAACGAGCGTGTCCTGCGAATCAACGAGATCGTCGAGACGTCGTTCGACCCCATTCGCAAGCGGATCGAGGCGATCGTCGGTAGCGATCTCGATCGGCTCACACACGAGCAGTCGGCGGCCGATGTCGTGGAATGGCGCACCCGGATCAACGCGGACGCCGGCACCGCCGCCGGCTTCGCGTACGCGACCTACGTTCGCAGCAAGGTGAGCAGCGTGATCGACAGTTTCGCGCGAACGATCTGTCGCGTATCCAACTTCCCGGACGACTCCAACCAGGCGGCGTTCGTGCGCGCCGTCGTTCGCTCCTGGGCAGACACGCACATCCGCGCCGACGCGGACGGCCGGCCGGTTCCTCTGGACGACCTCGCCGGATTCCTGCGCACGTTCGACCTCCCCTACCGGGCGCGCCGGCTGCGCTTCGTAACCGACGGCCTCAGCGCGTGGTACGTGCACGCCGGCCAGCCTGGCTACCCGACCCGCGCGCAGCTCGACGAGGGCAAGCGCATGCTGTGGGAGGCACGGGAGATGCTCGTCGCCGCGATGGACGGGCGGAAGCTGTTGACGAACATCACCGCCGACGTGCTCGGAGTCTTCGCTCAGGAGCCGATCGACGCGTGGACCGACGAGGGCCGTCCGCCGGCCGACTATGCGGCCGAGCGCACCGACGAGCTGGCGCGGCTCAAGGACGAGTTCGGCAAGGCGCTCGACGCGAGGCTCGCGGGCACCGCCGAGGCGCTCTACACGCAGCTGTTCGGGCTCAGCGAGGGCTGGGCGGCCGAGCGGCGCGCCGAGCTGCTCGTGCGCTACCTCGGCTTCCCGTACTGGGACGTCCTGCTCTTCCCGCTCCAGCTCGTCGCCGACGCCGGAGAACGCGACAGGGTCGAGGTCGTCCGTATGAGCCCTCGCGACGCGACGCTGCTGCCGCCGCTCGATCCGCAGAAGCCAAAGCAGCTCGCGGGCTTCGGAAAGATGCACTTCGGCGCCTTCTTCGATCGGGCCGGTCGCGAGAACGACTACCTCTGGGGTCGCCTCGACGGAGCGGAGCGCCTGATCGGCCTCGTGCTCGGCGCCGAGTTCACCGAGGACGAGCGTGCTGCCTGGTGCCGCAAGGCGTTCGCGGCGATCGTCGAGGAGGAGGACGGCGCGCTGGCCAAGGCCAAGCCGCTCCTCGACCACGCGCGCAGCTTTGCAGCTTCGTAAGAGTGCGGCCGTACCATTGGTGCTTCGCCCCCGTAGCTCAGTGGATAGAGCAGCGGTTTCCTAAACCGCGTGCGCATGTTCGATTCATGCCGGGGGCATGCAACTGACGCCACGCTGCGGCGGTCAGTAGTCGCACGTACGGTTGAGAAAGGCCGAAAGGAGAGAGATGTCTTCCGCTGATTCACCGAACAACGGCCCGAAGACGTCACACGATCCAGAAGAAGCCGAGCCTTCCGCTCCCGGCATCGGGGACGGAGCGGTCCTGCCGGACGCGGCCGATGTTCCTCTCTGGGCGATCATCCGCCGTTCCACCGACGCGCTGTCCTTCCACGAGTACGAGCGTGTTGTCGATGGCTCATTGGGCCGATCCCATGAGCGCGAGCAGAGCCGAGAGGAGCCGGTGCGGCTTCCCTCCGCGGATATCGAGCCCTACAGGCTCCTGAGAAGCGCCACGGAGCTGTTCATGGCCCTCCCGGCGGCCCGCGAAAGTGCGCCCACTGAGAACGTCGCCGAGCTCGGCGAGCACGTCCCAATGGAGACCCTCGCGGGGCCGCGCCTCGTCGAACTAATCTGGTCTTTCTGGCTCGAGCAGGGACTCCTCGCCGAGACCATGCGGACGATCAGCATGCGCTTCCAGAACGTCCGCCGTTCTGGCGACGACCCTCTAGCCGAACTGAAGATCAGTTTCCTGCGACCGCTCAACAACCTCATGTGGGGATACATCCAGGACGAGCAACATCGCCTGACGGCGCGTCGCCGCGCCTACGAGTACGCGCACGAATACGGGCTCAGGTTGAGAGGAGCGGTGGCATCGCTACAACCCGTCGAAGATCGCACACGCTTCCCCGCGGCCTTCGAGAAGGTGTTACGCCGAGCGAGCGCGTTCTATGGCCAAGTGGACGACGCGCCGGCGACTGCTGACGCCCGTCCCTTGCTGAACGCCATTCGCGACGTGAACCTCCTACTTTCCGAGGGATCGCACAACCAGTTCGGCGATCTGCCCTCGACAGCTCGACAGGAGATGCTCATGGAGCAGTGGCTCCTCGCGCGGCCGGAGTTCGCCGAATTCCTGCCGAGCTCGGACGTCTTCCCCGAGCCCTGGATGCCCCGGGTCGAGGCCATGCGGCGGCTACAGGTGTGGGGCGAGACGTCGATCCAGCATTACCGCGACCTTGCCACCTATGGCGAGCAAGTGCTGCTTTCAATCCGCTACGGGAACTGGACTGAGGTCAGTGACCCTGACCGGGCGGCAAACTGGGCTCGCTTCTGGCGGCACGAGGTGGAGGGGTACGTCGACGCCTACCGAGCGGTCCAGGACGGCGACGCCTAGTGCCCCGCAAGGCCGATCGCTACTGCCGCTCCCAGAAGATGACCATGATCCCGTGGAACGCTCCGCCCGGCCCGAACAGCGGGAACGCCGTCGTCTCGATCTCCCGCTCGACGCCGTCGAGGCCGGCGATCCGCATGCGTGCGTGAGCCGGGCGCCGTTCGATGAACGCAATGCCACCAGGCATCTCCTCACGCTGAAGCGCTCTACCGTCGACGCTCCGCGGTCTGAGCAGCTCGGCCCATTGCCGCATCGACATCTCCCCCACCTCCGAAAACGACCGGCCGCCAATCGTGTCGGCCGCTTCGTTGAAGTACACGAGCGTGCCGTCGGCATCGGTGATGTAGATGGGTGCGGCGAGGTTGGCCGCGAACTCGCGCGCCAGGATCAGGACCGGACCTTTCGGCCGCCGGCGGGGTGGCGGCACCTCGTCTCGCGCGGCTTCCCCGGCGCGGAGTCGCGACGCGGGAGGCCGAGGGGAGGTAACCGCCTCGTCCCAGAAGATTCTCACTGCCCCGAACAGCTCTTCCTCGCGTCCCATCAACGGGAAGGCGGTCACCTCGGCTGCGTAGCGAACGTCGTCCGGACGCGTGAAGTGCACGGTCCTGTGGGCGGGCGTCCGTTCCGTCAGTGCGATCTCCCACGGGGAGCTCTTCGAGCGGAATCGGCGTCCCGTCGGCCTCCTCGGGCGTGACGCGCGCCGTCCACTCGGCGGCAGACAGCTCGCCCGTCTCCGCGAACTTCAAACCGAACACCGCTTCCGCTGACTCGTTGTAGAAGACGACCCTCCCCGTCGGGTCGTGCACGGACATGGCCATCGAGAGGTTCGATGCGAACCCCCGGGCCAGGATGAGGGTCAAGCTCTTCTGGTGCCGCACCTCGACGGCCATGCTCATGCCAAGCGTAACGGCTCCGGGGCGCAAGCCCTCGTCGCGGATAGATTCGGGGGGTGCGGATCGAGAACGGATTCGATGTGCAGGCATCGCAACAGGCTGCGTGGGCGCTTCTCACCGACGTTCCGCGCGTTGTGCCGTGCATGCCCGGCGCGACGCTGGAGCGGACGATCGACGACCAGACGTGGGAGGTGCTGCAGACCGTCAAGCTGGGGCCGATCTCGCTGCAGTTCCGCTCCGAGGTGAAGCAGGAGCAGCTTTCCGAGGCCGACGGGATCGCCGTGCTCGCGGTGAAGGCAAAAGAGGTCAAGGGCAAGGGCGGCGCAGAGGCGACGATCCGCTCCAGCCTGCAGCCGACGGAGAGCGGTAGCCGGGTGGAACTCGTCACGGAGCTCGAGCTCCGCGGAGCCGTCGCCCAGTACGGTCGCCCCGTCGTCGGCAGCGTTGCCGAGGAGCTGACCAGGCAGTTCGCGGCCTGCCTGGCAGCGATGCTCGCGGAGGAAGGCCCCGCGGAGCAGGCACCGCAGGCGAAGCCAATCGGTGGCCTGCGCCTGCTCCTACGATCGCTCTGGCGGCGGCTCTTCCGGCGCGGCTAGCCGGCGGGCTCGCAAAGCTCGACAGCCGCCAGGGCGAGCACCTGCGCGATCGTCAGAGCTGCGTCTTCGCCGTCCTGCGACGCGAACTCGGCCGCACCCTCGTCCGTGTGGAACGCCCAGCCACCCGGGCGTCCGACTCCGATCAGCGCGGCGGGACAGCGACGCGAGATGTTGCCGAAGTCCGTAGCGAACGGGAGCCGCGGGGGTCTCTCGACGAAGTCGCGACCGAGTGTCCGGAAGGCCGACGCAACCGCCGCCGTAACGCGCTCGTCGGGGCGCACGGCCTCGACGAGACCGCCGAGGCTCCAGGTCGCGCCGGGTAGCGCCTTCTGCACGGTCGCCAGCCCCCGTTCCACCGCCTGTTCCTCGTCGCCGAACAGCAAGAAGGTGGCCTTGAGCACGAGGCCCGTCTCTCCCTCGACGTCTCCTTCGTACTCGAGCCGCTCGAGCATGACGTCGTCGGGGACGAGCGAGCGAGTAGTCTCGAGCGCTGCCAGAGCCGCGCCCAACGGTGGCTGGTCGGCTGTCGTGAGCGACCGCGTGCCGGCGACCGTCCCTGTGGCGCGACGCATCCAGCGCGATTCGAGCGACACCGTGTCGATGAACTCCGGGTGCGCGTAGAGCGCGGCATCGACGCCGTCCCATAGCCCTTCCTTGGCGCTGATCGCCTTGCCGCCTCCGCGCTCGATCGTGCCCGGGGCGTGGATCTCGTCGGCGGGACAGCCCATGACGACGACTGAGCCTGCCAGGCCGTCGCGTATCTGAGAGAGCGCGAGCGCGGCAGCGGTGACGGCGCCTGCGATCGGCCCGTGTCCGCACGAGTGGACGGCCTCGGTCCGGCCATCCGGCCGCACCGCCGCGACAGCGTCGTAGAGGCACACGAAGCCGGTCGTCCTGCCCGCGCCGGAGCCGTGCAGCGTCGCTCGGAAAGCCGTCTCCATGCCGGCAACGCCTCGCTCGACCTCCAGGCCGGCGGCGGCGAGCGTGTCGCAGAGGTAGCGGGAGCATTCGTGCTCCTCGTGCCCCAGTTCGGGATGGCCGTGGACGAACCGGCTCACCTCCGAGATAACCCCCGTCTGCGCTGCCACGGCATCCAGGACCGTCTGCGGATCGGTCATCCCAGCGCCTCCCGAAAGGTCCGCTCGACGAGCACCTTCACGAGCTGCGCCTTGTAGTCGGCGGAGCCGGTGGCGTCGTCGACAGGCGCCGCATCCTCGGCCGCGCGCTCACCCGCCGTCGACAGCACGTCGCCGTCGAGGCCGTCGACGGGCGTGCCGGCTAGAGCTTCCTCGGCCGCGCGCGACCTGGCGGGTCGCGCGCCCACCGAGCCGACCGCCAAGCGGGCCTCGGCCAGGACGCCGTCGACGACCCGCGCCAGACAGGCCACCGTGGCCGTCGGCCGCTCGTGGAAGGAGAACTTCGCGTGGGCGACCGACGCGCCCTCGGGAAGCGCGGGGATCCGCACCGCGGTGAGCAGCTCACCCTGCTCGAGGCTTGTCTGGTACGGCCCGACGACGAAGTCGGCGATCGGTAACCGGCGCGCCTGCCCTCCGCCCCGCCGGCACTCGACC
Source organism: uncultured Actinomycetes bacterium (assembly GCA_963704335.1). Taxonomy (GTDB): domain Bacteria; phylum Actinomycetota; class Thermoleophilia; order Gaiellales; family Gaiellaceae; genus PALSA-612. Next base: position 1,118,097 of record OY969889.1, on the reverse strand, counting down.
TCGGCGTCGACCACGAGCAGGAACGTCGCCGGATCCGAGTGCGGGTCGGAGAAGCAGAGGTTCCCTCCGAGCGTGCCCACCTCACGGACGCGAAGGTTGGCGACGTCGCGTTCCATGCGCGCCAGAGCCGGCAGCCGCTCGTGAACGACGGCCGAGCGCTCGAGCTCGCGGTGCGTGACGGCCGCACCGACCACCAGCGTGCCGTTCTCCGCGCGCACACCGCGCAACTCCTCTATGCCCTTGATGTCGACGAGATGCCCGAAGGTGGCGAAGCCGAGCTTGAGCAGCAGGAGCAGCTCGGTACCGCCGCAGTAGAACGCAGCGTCCTCGCCGTAACGTGTGGCGAGCTCCGTCGCCTCCTCGAGCGAGCGCGGGCGGTGCAGCTCGAAGGGCGGCAGCGTCATGCCGTGACGGACGCTGTCTCCGAGAGCACCTCCAGCGCGGCCTCAGCACCATCCCCGAGCTTCACAGGGACGCCCAGGTCGGCAAACGTGCGGCCTACCGCGAGCAGACCGACGACGGGATAGAGCGACCGCGCGGTCGGCCCCATGTGGCCGATGCGCACGAGGTTGCCCGCTCCCTGCCCGCCGGAGATCATCACGCCGTACCGCTCGCGGCAGTGCGACCGCACCTGGATGTCGGTCAGCCCGTCGGGCACCGCGATGGCCGTGACGCAGGCCGCCGTGACCTCGTCGCTGCGCGGCCAGAGCTCGAGGCCCATGGCGCGCACGCCGGCGCGCGCGGCCCGGCCGCAGAGCTCGTGGCGCGCGATCGAGGCGTCGAGCCCTTCCGCCAGCACGACGTCGACGCAGGCCTCGATGCCGTGCATGTCGACGACGGACGGCGTGAACGGGAACTTCTCGCCGTCGATCCACTGCTCTTTCCAATCGAGCATGGACAGGAAGGAGGCCCGCGGCGCGCTGGGGTTGGCCCGAATCCGGTTCCAGGCCGCGTCGCTCACCGTCATCAACGTGATGCCCGGCGGACCGCCGAGGCACTTCTGCGCCGCGGCAACGGCAATGTCGATCTGCCAATCGTCGGTGCGGAGCTCGATCCCGCCGAGCGACGACACGCAGTCGACGATGGTGAGCACACCCCGGCTGTGCGCCATCGGGCCGATCGCCGCGACATCGCTGAGCGTTCCCGACGGCGTCTCGCAGTGGACGACCGTGAGCACCTCGATCTCCGGATGCTCGTCCAGATACCGCTCCACGTCGGCCGGATCGACGGAGTCGTTGTACGGCACCTCCAGCTCGTGCAGCTCGGCTCCGAAATCCTTCAGCCAGTAGCCCATCCCCTTGCCGAACACACCGGACACGAGGTTGAGCACAGGCGTTCCGGGGTGGACGAAGCCGCGACCGGCGGCCTCGAGCCCGAGCACCGCCTCGCCCTGCATGAGCAGGACGTCGTTCTGCGTGAGGAAGAGCTCGCCGACCTTGCTCTCGGTGCGCCGGAAGAGCTCGATGAAGGCCGGGTCGTAGTGGTAGGTGATCTGCCTGCCCTGAGCGGCGAGCACCTCCGGATAGGCCATCGTCGGCCCGGCGCTCAGGGTGATGTCGGGATCGCGCATGAGGTTCGCTCCTTTCAGCGTGTGCCGCGTTCGTAGGGGAGCGCGAGCGCAGCCGGCAGATACGCCCGGCGCCCGAAGAGGACGAGGACGATCAGCACGAGGACGAAGGGCAGCATGAACACCGTGTCCGTGAAGGTAGACGATGGCAGTCCGAAGTAGAAGTTCGCCACCTGCGCCCAGTCGGCGATGGCCAGGGAGGCGCCGAACAGGAGCGAGCCGGCCACGGCCCAGACGGGCCGCCCGCGGGCGAGCATTGCGAGGACGATGGCGATGAAGCCGCGGCCGCCGACGACGGTGTCCTGGAAGAGGCCGGCGCTGACAATGGACAGGAAGGCGCCGCCGAGCCCGGCCATCGCTCCCGCGAACAGCACCGCGGCCGAACGCGTCACGAACACGCTCACGCCTGCGGCGTCCAGTGCCCCGGGCGCGTCGCCCGCGGCGCGGACGTTCAGCCCCATGTGCGTCCGCCGCAACATCCAGGCGAGGAAGACGGCGAGCCCCAGACCGAGATAGACGATGAGTGGCTGCGTGAAGACGCTGCCGTCGGACTCGCCCTTGCCCCCGACGATCGGGATCTCCGCGGCACCGGGGATCGCCACCTTGTCGACGCCGCCCAGCGTCGGCCGGCTCTCGGCGAACTCGGCCTCGAAGATGAGCGCCGTCGCTCCCTCGCAGAGCAACGTGATGCCGATGCCGATCACTATCTGGTCGAGGCCCCAGCGAACGCAGAAGAGCACCATCAGCAGGGACACGCCCGCTCCGGCGGCCATACCGGCGGCGAAGCCGTACCACTCGCTGCCGCCGTGGTAGGCGGCCACGAAGCCGGCGTAGGCGCCGATCAGCATCATCCCCTCGAGCCCGATGTTGAGCACGCCTGCGCGCTGCGAGACCAGTTCGCCGAGCGAGGCGAACATCAGCGGCGCGCCCGGCGAGAATGGCGCCCCCGACCAGCGCCGTGAGCGCAGCCTCGGAGAACGCGCCGGTGGCGGCGACCAGACCCATCATGTGTCCACGTCCCGCGAGCTGCGCCACACGCTGCGGCGGCCGCCTGGCAGGTAGCTCCCGCTGAGCTCGGCGCGCCTGGCGATCCATTCCGTCAGCGCCATGAAGATCAGGGTGAGACCGACGAGCAGCAGCGTGAACTTCGATGTGAGGCCGGCGTTCTGGGCCGCGTAGTCCCCGCCGATGGAGGCGAGCGACAGCGCGACGACGTACGGGATGACGCCGATTGGGTTCAGCCTCGCGAGAAACACGAGCGGCACGACCCACAGGCCGAAGGCCGGGTTCCAGTCGGCACGGACGTAGCCCTTGACGCCGAGGACCTCGGTTGCCGCCGCAAAGCCGACGAACATCCCCGACAGGAGGAAGGCGACCACGATCAGCCGCGACACGTCGAGCCCCATGTGGCGCGCGGAGCGCGTAGACGCACCGAGCACCTGCAGGCGGAGCCCGAACGACGTGCGGCTCATCATGAACCACACCACGACGGCCGCCACAACGGCGACCAGCACCCCCACGTGGATGCCCGGCCAGCGGCGCGTCATCGACTCGGTTCCGGGAATCGACGCCAGCAGCGCCGAGAAGTCGAAGGCGCGTGTCTGCGGCGTCGTCGTCGTCGGGTCCTGGAACGTCCCCTTGACCAGAATCTGGGCGAGGTTGATGCCGATGAAGCTCATCATCAGCGTCGTGATGATCTCGTTCAGCTCGTAGCGCGCCTTCAGCAGTGCGGGCACGATCGTCCAGGCCGCCCCGACGGCGCCGGCGACGAGGAACAGGAACACGAGGTTGACCGCGTTGGGCAGGTGATGCTCCAGCCGCGGGCCGATCCCGGCGATCACTGCTGCCGCAAGCAGGAACTGCCCGTCCATGCCGAGGTTCCAGATCCCCGCCTTGAAGACCACGATCAGGCCGACGGCGATGAGCAGCAGCGGCGCGACCCGCATGGCCGTGTCCTGCCAGGCCGCGAACTCGAAGCCCCCGGACCAGACGTCCTTGTAGTACTGGATCGGGTCGACGCCGATCGCCCACAGGATGATCGCGCCCGTGCCGAGCGCGAGCACGAGCGGCAGGATCGAGCGCACGAGGAAGTCGCCGATGCGGCCGAGCCACGCCGGCCGCCCCGCCGACTTCTCCGGGCGCCCGCCGCGTAGCTCGGCGGCGGCTGTCGTCTCGGTCACGAGACCGTCTCTCCGACCATCAGCGCGCCCACTTTCTGCTGCGCGGAAGGGCCGTTGTCGACGACGCCGGCGATGCGGCCGCGAGACACCACCGCGATGCGGTCACAGAGATCGAGCAGCTCGTCGAGGTCCGTGGAGAGGACGATCGAGGTGACCCCGGCCTCGGCCTGGTCGCGAATCGTCTGGCGCACGCTCCTCGTCGTCTTGACGTCGAGCCCGTACGTCGGCTTGCTGTAGACGACCACCTTGGGGTCGAACGACAGCTCGCGCGCCAGCACGACCTTCTGGACGTTGCCGCCGGAGAGCGCCGCGACGCGCGTCTCCGGGCTCGGCGTGCGGATCTCGTAGCGTGAGATCACCTCCCGCGCCTTCTCGACGATGGCCGCATAGCGAATCCGGCCGCGCACCCAGAACGGCGGCTTGCCGATCTGCTTGAGCACCACGTTCATCGCCACCGAGAGCGATCCGACCGTCCCCTCGTGCAGACGGTCGTCGGTGACGTAGCGCAGGCCGAGCTTCTCCCGCTGTGCCACCTTGAAGCGAACGATCGAGTGGCCGAACAGCCGGATATCTCCGTTGGCCACGTGTCGTTGTCCCGCGATCGCCTCGGCCAGCTCGCGCTGACCGTTCCCGTCTACGCCCGCTACGCCCATGATCTCGCTCCGTCGCACACTCAGCGACACGTCGCGGACCCCGATCTCCCCGCGCTGCGGGGCGACCGTCACGTCCTCGAGCTCCAGGGCGAGCTCGTCATCGTCGAGCCGTCGCGCAGGCGTATGCCACTCGACGTCGTCCGTCAGCTCGACGACGCCGGCCGCCTGTTGCAGCTGGCTGCCGAACATCAGTCCGACGATCCGCTCCTGCAGCTCGTCGTGGCTCGCCGAGCGCAGCTCATCGGGCTCGATCGCGCCGACGAGCCGCCCCTGGCTGAGCACGGACACGCGATCGCCGATCGCCACGGTCTCGTGGAGCTTGTGGGAGATGAAGACCACGGACAGGCCCTGGGCCTTGAGCCGCTTCAGAATCTGCTCGAGCTCCGCGAAGCCGGCGGGCGTGAGCATCGACGTCGGCTCGTCGAGAATGAGCACCTTCGAGCCGCGCCAGAGAGCCTTGATGATCTCCAGCTGCTGCTGCTGGCCGAGCGCGAGTGTCCCCGTCATAGCGGAAGGGTCGACGTCGAGCCCGATCGAGCCGCCGAGGTCGGCCAGCCGTGCGCGTGCCGCGGGAGCGTTGAGCCGGATGCCCTCCCCTTCGCCGAGCATGAGGTTCTCGAGCACGGTCAGCTGCGGCACGAGCGACGTGTGCTGGTAGACCATGCCGATCCCGAGCTCGATCGCGTGCTTCGGCGAATGGATGTCGACCTGCCGGCCATCGAGACGGATCTCGCCGGCGTCCGGGCGGATCATCCCGGCCAGGATGTTCATGAGCGTCGACTTGCCGGCGCCGTTCTCGCCCAGCAAGCAGTGCACCTCGCCGCGGCGGACCGTCAGCGAGATGCCGTCGTTCGCGAGCACGCCCGGGAACGCCTTCGTGATCCCGACGAGCTCGACCGCCGCCGGCTGCTCCCGGTCGTACGCCGCAGATGTGGTGGGGCTGCCGGTGCTCATCGCGGGACGGTGACTGCGGGGCGGCCCCATCGAGCCGCCCCGCCCACCGGTGTTAGGCCTTGCAGTACTTCTTGACCGCAGGCTCGGTGGCCGTCGAGACGACCTTGATCGAGCCGTTGGCGATCCTCTTCTGTGCGGCAGCGACCTTCGCCCAGGCGGAGGCCGGTGCCTTGTTCGTCTTCAGCAGCGAGAGGCCGTTCTTCGCGTCCAGGAAGTACGTCGTCCCGAACGTGCCGGCGTTCACAGCCCTGATTGCGCGCGTGTAGATCGGCGCGAAGTCCCACAGCTCGGAAGAGAGCAGCACGCCCTTCTTGTCGATCTTGCGCTTGTCGCCGATGACGTCGATGAACCAGACCTTCTTGGCGCCAGCTGGCGCCTTCGCAGTCTCGACGGCCTGCATCATCCCGAACGACGAGCCGTCGCCCATGCCGAAGACGACGTCCGCGCCGCCGGCGATCACGGCTCGGGTGATGCGCCTGCCACCCGCGGCGTCGGCGTAGTCGGCCTGGCCGATGCGCCCGTACTTGAACTTCACCGCTTTGTTGACCGAGCGGGCGCCCTGACAGTAGCCACCCGACTGCTTGAACCAGTTCTCGTCGGACGCGGACACGACGATGCCGAGCGTGCCGGTCTTCGTCGTCAGCGCCGCGAGCACCCCGGCCAGGTACGCGCCCTGCTGGGCCCTGGTCAGGACGTTCGAGACGAGGCCCTTCTTGACCGCGCTGGCCTTGGCATCCCAGACGACGACGGGCACGTTGAACTCCTGCCCGACCGCCGGCGCCGCCGAGTTGTACCCGGATGCGTGGGCAATGATCAGGTCAGCGCCCTGCTGCGCGAGCCGCCGGAGGTTCGGCTCGACGTTGTCGTAGCCGGAGCCGGTCGCGTCGATCACCTTGGCCCCCGTTAGGCCGGCCGCCTTCTTGGCTCCCACGAGACCCTGCTGGTTCCAGCCGTAGTCGGTCGGCTTTTCGGGAGCCGCAAATCCCACTTCCGTGACCTTCTGGGTCGTCGCTGCGCCGGCAACCACGACGAGCGTGACTGCGGCGACGAGCGCGACGCCCGTCAGGCTCGCCACCCTTGACCTTCTACCCATCGTTCCTCCCTTGTCGTTCGTTCGAATGGTGACTGTGTTGCCAGGCGATCATCCCGTCGCTCCCAGGCTCGTCACCTCCTCCTGCTGCGCCACATCATCCCGTAGGAACAACCTTCGCCCGCTCCGGTGTAGCACGTCCTCGAGCTCGCCGGCGTTCAGGCCGCTCACCTGAACGCGCAGGATCTCGACCGCGGGATGATGGAAGGGCGCGTCCGAGCCGTACATGACGCGCTCCGCGCCCACCCGCACCACCGCTTCTGCGATCTTCGTGTGCATCGGCATGCCCGAGGTCTCGAGGTAGACGTTGGGGCGCCGTTCCGCAATGTCGATCGCCGCGTTGATGTAGACGGCGTTGCCGTGGCCCATGTGGGCCATGACGACCGGCACGTCGGGGAACGACACCGCCAGCTCCTCGATCGACCACGGCAGTGTGAAGATCGGATGGCCGGAATGGACGAGCACCGGCAGGTTTCCTCGTGCCCGCAGCAGCTCCATGAGCGGGTGCACCGAGGGATCGTTCGGCAGGTAGCCGTCGATCAGCGGATGCAGCTTGAGACCCAGGAACTTCGGGTGCTCGAGGAAGCGTTCCACCTCCTCGACGTATCCCGGCACGCGCGGGTTGCCCCAGACGAGCGCGTACGCCTCGGGTATCGACTCGACGACCGTCCGCACGTACTCGTTGTCCGGATAGAACACGAGGCAGCCGTCGTAGCCGTGCTCCTCGATGATCGCCGCCAGTCCGTCGCGGTCGAGTGAGACCCCGAAGAGAGGCCCGAAGTCGCCCACGTGCATGTGGGCGTCGAAGATCAGATCGGCCTGCCTTCGGCTTGCCGCCGTCGCGACGACGATGTTAGGGTCGGCTGCCGAGTGTTGACAGTCAACGCCGGACGGTTATAACCGGCCTGGACGCAACTTGCAATGCCCATCGAGACGGAACACGACACGGAGCAGGTCGCGAACGAGACGCAACCGGCGCTCGAGAACCTCACCCTCTGGCAGCGCGTGCACACGCACCTGAGGGAGGAGATCCTGTCCGGGGAGCTGCCCGCCGGCAGCGAGCTGCAGGAGGTGGCGCTGTCGAAGACGCTGGGCGTCAGCCGTGGGCCGATTCGCGAAGCGATCGGGCGGCTGGCCGCCGAGGGGCTCGTCACCGTGCGGCCGCGCCGAGGCGCCGTCGTGCGGGCCCTGTCGAGCGACGAGTTCATCGAGGCGTACCAGGTGCGCGAGGCGCTGGAAACGATGGCGGTGCGCCTCGCCGTGCCGAAGCTCACGGCCGACGACCTCGCTGCGCTGGAGCGCGAGATCGACGAGATGTCCGCCTGCGGCGCTTCCGGAGACGTGCAGGGCTTCTTCGAGGCGAACACCGCTTTCCACCTCGCTTTCTTCGACGCCGCCGGCAACCGGATGCTGGCGGATCTCTACCGTCACGTCAGAGCACAGATCGACCGGCACCGGCTCCGGTCACTCGAGCTGCGTGGCGACGTGAGCCGCTCGATCGCCGAGCACAAGGCGATTCTCCGCGCGGCGAAGGCCGGCGACGTGGACCGCGCCGTCCATCTCGTGTCCGAGCACATCCGCGTGCCGCAGATCCGACTGCTCGTCGAGGACCACCTGGAGCCGGCGACGGAGGCCGCCGGATGAGCGGCCCGCTCCGGTTCGGAGTCAATCTCAACAACCGGGAACCGCTGATCGCTCCCGACTACGACCTCCAGATGCTGCTCGACCTCTCCGAGGTGGTCGAGGGGTCAGGCTTCGACTCCGTGTGGGTGGGAGACAGCCTCTTCTCGAAGCCCCGCTACGAGCCGATCGCGCTGCTGGCCGCGATCTCGCAGCGCACGACACGGGCGAAGCTCGGCACGGCGTGCATGGTGTCGTCCACGCGGAACCCGCTCTATCTCGCTCTCGAATGGGCGACGCTCGACCAGATCTCGGGCGGCCGCACCATCTTCGGTACAGGGATGGGGAACCCGGAGGAGGGTGTCCGGCGCGAGTTCGAGGCGCTTGGCCTCGACTACGTACGGCGTGGCTCGCTCTTCGAGGAAGGCCTCGCCGTCCTGCGCGAGCTCTGGACGACGGGCGCGGTGACGTTCAAAGGCCGGTTCTTCGACTACGAGGACGTCGGCTTCTACTCGGGGACAGAGATGGGCCCGCTGATGCCCGTGCAGAAACCGCCCCCGATCTGGGTCGTGTCCAACCCGCGTCTCAAAGGCGACGCTCCCGCAGACGTGATGCAGCGGCGGCTCGAGGCGGCCACGCGGCGGATCCTCCGTTACGGCGACGGCTGGATGACGTGCTGCCGCGCCCAGCATCCAGAGGAGCTCGTCGACCAGCTCGACTGGCTGCGCAGGGCAGCGGATCAGTACGACGCAGACTTCGACCGCCTCGTCGTCTCCTACCAGGTGACGATGAACATCGGCGATTCCGAGGACGAGGCGCGCACCGCTTTCGGCGACTACATCTCGAAGTACTACCCCGAGTTGTCGCAGGCGATGGACCTCTCCAACTGGGGCCCCGTCGGCACGCCGGACCAGATCGCGGACTGGATCGAGACTTTCGCCGACGCGGGCGTCGACCATTTCATCTGCCGCTTCGGCGCCATCGACCAGTTCGACCAGGTGGCCCGCTTCGCGAGCGAGGTGCTGCCACGGTTCACACGCGAGCAAGAAAGGGTGATGTAGATGGCGACGATGGTCGATAGCGACGCACTCCTGAGCGACGCCGCACTGATTGTCGATGTGTGCTTCTCCATCGAGGAGGGCGACGTCGTCACGATCATCTGCGACGACGACCGCGCCGACGAGGCAGCCGCCGTCGCCGCCGTTTGCGTCGAGCGCGGCGCGTGGCCGGTGATCATGAACAACGAGACGCAGGTGCGGCGCGGGCGGGCGGACGTGCACTTCCCGATGGCGCCGCCGGCGAACCTCCACCGCGCGATGGTCGGCTCGGACGAGGTCATCATCATCGCGAACCTCGAGTGGGCGAACCGCTTCGCACATGTCAGCGCGGTCCGGGAGACGTGCGAGGCGAACGGGAAGATCGCGTCGATCGAGCCGGGCATGGGCGAATGGGGACTGACCCGCGACGATCTCGAGCGCTCCGCACAGCGGACGAGGGACGCGGTCGCCGCCCTGGAAGGGAAGAAGCGTGTCCGCGTGACGACGGCGCTCGGCACGGACTTCACGGTCTCGATCGAGGGACGCGAGCCGCTCTGCTTGACGCCGTACAAGGCGCGCGGCCAGATGATGAGCCCGATCCCGCTCTGGACCGAGGTTGCGTTCGCGGCAATCGAGGACTTCACGCACGGCACCGCCGTCGTCGACGGCGTCATGCTCGGCATCGGGCTCGAGGGGCAGGTCGCCGATCCGATCCGCTGGACGCTCGAGGGCGGCCGGTGCGTGGCGATCGAGGGAGGAGACGAGGCCGAGCGGCTGCGCAAGGCGATCGAGGGCGTCGAGAACGTCGAGGTCGTCGGCGAGTTTGCCTTCGGCACAAGCGACAAGGCACCGTTCGGGACGCCCTCCGAGAAGGGTCGTATCGGCACGGTGCACCTGGCCCTCGGTGACAACCACAACGCGTACCCCGGCGGGCAGAACGTCTGCTCACTCCATCTCGACGGCGTCTTCCTCGAGGCGACGATGTGGATCGAGGACGACGACACCTACATCCTCAGGGACGGCGAGTGGGTGCTGTAGAGGTCGTCAACCTCGCCGACGTCGAGCCGATCGAGCTGCCGCGAGGTAGCTGGTCGCGGATGCTGGCGAAGGGGGAGCGAAGCTCGCTGGGCTACTCGGTCTTCACGGCGGGAACCGCGCTCCAGCCCGTCTGCCACGAGACCGAGGAGGTGGTCTACGTCGTCTCCGGCTCCGGCGAGCTCCAGCTCGACGACGGCGCCGTCCCGTTCCGCGAAGGAGACGCGATGCGCATTCCGGCCGGTGTCTGGCACGCGGTCGTCAACACGGGCGACGAGGACGTGGTCATGGTCTTCGGCTTCCCTCACCCGGACTATCCGCCGACGGAGCGCCGGTGACGATCTCCGCGACCGCCCAGTCGGTGCGTGAGCAGGTCGCGTGGGCCTGCCGCATCCTCGCCCTGGAGGGCTTCTCGGATCTCACGCTCGGCCACGTCAGCGCGCGGCCGGCCGGAAGCGAGACCATCTACATCAAGCGCAAGGGGCTCGCGCTGGACGAGGTCGGGCCCGACGACGTGGTCGAGGTCGACGACCCTTCCGCGGCCCTCCACCTGGAGACCGTCATCCATACGGAGATCTACGCGTTGCGGCCCGACGTGGGCGCGATCGTCCACGCGCACCCTCCATACGTGACCGCCTTCGGAGCCACCACCGCCGAGCTGCAGCTGCTCACCCACGATGCCGTCCTCTTTGCGGACGGCGTTGCGTACTTCGAGGAGACCTCCGAGCTGATCACGGAAGAGGAGCAGGGTCGGGCCGTCGCCGAGGCCCTCGGCCACCGTCGCGCCGTCATCCTTCGTAACCACGGCGTCGTCGTCGCCGACGCGGACGTGCGCTGGGCCGTGCTCAGCTCGATCACGCTCGAGCGGGCGGTGCGGCTGCAGGCGATCGCGACAGGGCTGGGCGAGCTCCGCCCCATCCCGCGAGACGACGCGGAGCGAATGCGCGCCGACAAGTACCAGGATCGCTTCGTCGACGAGTACTGGGCGGCCTGGATCCGGAGCGTCAGGGGAGCAAGCGCCGACCACGGCATGCCTGCCGAATGAGGTTGGAACTCGCAGGTCAACGAACGTCCCGTCGTTCGCGAGATCGAGCCGCAGGAGCTGCTGCTCGACTTTCTGCGCGAGCGTCTCGGGCTGACCGGCGCCAAGCGTTCGTGCGAGATGCAGGTGTGCGGCACCTGCACGGTGCTCGTGGATCGGCGTCCGGTGTCCTCCTGCTGCTTCCTCGCAGCCGACGCGGAGGGCCGCGAGGTGCTGACGGTCGAGGGTCTTGCCGAGCGGGCCGAGTTCGCGCGGCTCGAGGAAGCGTTCACGCGCCACGCCGCCCTCCAGTGCGGCTTCTGCACGCCCGGGATGCTCCTGACGGTGGCCGCGCTCCTGGAAACGGGCGAGCTGACGAGCGGCGAGGAGGTCAAGCGAAGCCTCAACGGCAACCTGTGCCGCTGTACGGGCTACCGCGGCATCTACGAGGCGGTTTGCGACCTGGCGGGAGTGGCGGCGTGAGCGAAGTCGTCTCCGCCCCGCCTCGCGGTGCGGTCGGCCGCTCGGTTCCCCGCCGGGACGCCGCTGAGAAGCTGCGCGGCCAGGCGCTGTTCGCGGGCGACATCGTCGTAGCGCGCATGACGCACGGGAAAGTGCTGCGCTCGCCGGTCGCGCACGCGCGGATCGTCTCCATCGACGCGTCCGAGGCAGAGCGCATGGCCGGCGTCGTCTGCGTCCTGACCGCGGCCGACCTCGGAGACATCGACCCGTACTGGGGTCATGCGATCAAGGACCGGCCGGTCGTGGCCGTCGATCGCGTCCGTTTCGCGGGCGAGCCCGTGGCTGCGGTCGCCGCCGAGGACGAGGCGACGGCGCTGGCAGCCCTGGAGCGCATCCACGTCGAGTACGAGGAGCTCACGGTCGTGGGCACGGTCGAGCAGGCGCTGGCGAACGATGCGCCGCTGCTCCACGACGGCCCGTTGCGGCCGGGTCTCTTCCACGGGCTCGGCGAGCTCAAGCCGGCAGACGGCAACGTCTGCTACCGCTACCGCATCGACCGTGGGGAGATCGAGGCCGTCTTCGCCCACGCCGAGCACGTGGTCGAAGGCGAGTACACGTTCCCCGCCGTCTACCAGTACGCCATGGAGACGCACACGGTCGTCGCCCAGGTCGAGGGGGACGAGATCACGCTCTGGGCTTCGTGTCAGCACCCCTTCCTCGTGCGCGCAGAGATCGCTGCCCTGTTCCAGGTGCCGATCGCCAGTGTCCGCATCATGGTCCCCTACCTCGGCGGCGGCTTCGGCTCGAAGTCGTACACGAAGCTGGAGCCGGTCACCGTCGCGCTTGCACGTAAAGCGGGGCGTCCCGTGCGGATCCAGAACCGCGTCGCCGAGTCGATGGTGACGACACGCCGTCACGGGATGCGCTGCCGCATGAGGACGGGAATGAGCGCCGAGGGCCGGCTGCTCGGTCGCGAGGTCGAGTGCTGGTTCGACACGGGTGCGTATGCCGACAACGGACCGCGAGTGACCGCCACGGCAGGCGACGCCGCACCCGGCCCCTACCGCTGGGAGGCGTACCGCGTCGACGCCTCGTGCGTCTACACGAATACCGCGCCGGCCGGCTCCTACCGCGCCTTCGGAGCGACACACCTGCAGTGGATCGGCGAGCTCCAGGTGGACGAGCTCGCGCGCCGCGCCGGCATCGACCGGCTGGAGGTGCGGCGCCAGAACCTCTGTACACCGGGCGAGGAGCTGCGCGCAGGCGGCAAGCCGCTCGACGCCGACCTCGTCGGGGACGTCGAGAAGGTCGCGCACGCGATCGGCTGGGACGGCGAGCGGCAGCCGGGCACCGGGCGGGGCGTGTCGGTCGGCCTGCTCGCCGCAGGAGCACACCCGGTATCGAGCGCCGTCGTGCGCATGGAGGCCGACGGGAACGCGGTCGTCCTCGTGGGCACGACCGAGGTCGGCCAGGGCGCGCGCACCGTCTTCGCCCAGATCGCAGCCGAAGAGCTGAGGCTGCCTGCGGAGCGCGTCACCGTGCGCGGAGCCGACACCCGCTACACGCCGTACGACCGCTCCACCGGCGCCAGCCGCTCGACAACTGTGGCCGGCCTTGCGGTGAAGCGCGCAGCCGAGGAAGTTCGGGCTCAGCTGGTCGCAATCGCCGGCTCGGACGACGTGGAGTCCGACTCCTACCCCGAGCTCTTCGTCCGCCACTTCGGTCTGGCGGGCGGCGAGTTGATCGGCCGCGGCGAGGTGGCGCCCGAAGGGTCCGGCTCCTATGCGGAAGGGCCGGTCTTCTGGGAGGTCTGCGTCGGAGCTGCCGAGGTGGCCGTCGACGAGGAAACCGGCCGCGTGCGCGTCCTCAAGACGGCGACCGTGGCCGACGTCGGCCGCGCCATCAACCCGCAGCTCGTCGAGAGGCAGGACGAAGGCGGCACGCTGCAGGGCCTCGGCAACGCGCTCTACGAGGAGCTCGTCTACGAGGACGGCCTGCTGCTGAACGAGACCCTGCTCGACTACCGGGTGCCGGGCTTCGAGGACGTGCCCGAGGAGATGCACTGCATCATCGTGGAGAACGAGGACGGCCCGGGGCCCTACGGGGCCAAGGGCTGTGGCGAGGGAGCGCTGGCGGCCGTCACCGCCGCCGTGGCGACTGCGGTCGCCGACGCGGGCGTTCCCGTGACAGAGCTCCCGCTGACGCCGGAACGCGTGTGGCGGGGAGTCCAAGAGCGGAAGAAGGAGGGAGCATGGCCGAGGTACGACGCGCAGCAGTGATCGGAACGGGGACGATGGGCCCCGGCATGGGTGCAGTGCTCGCCCGCGCCGGCATCGAGACGGCGCTCTACGACGTCTCGGAGGAAGCGCTCGAGCGCGCGAAGGGCGGCGTGACGATGGCCGAGGGCGTGCTCGAACGGCTCGAGGCCGCGCAGGAGGACGGTGGGTCGCTCCGCTTCGAGACCGACCTGGCCGCGGCGCTCGACGGCGCGGACTTCGTGCTCGAGGCCGTGCCGGAGAAGATCGAGCTCAAGCACGAGGTGTTCGCGGAGTTCGAGAAGCACGTGGCGGATGACGCCGTGCTCGCCTCGAACACGTCGGGCATCCCGATCACGCAGATCGCCACTGCCTGCGCCAATCCCGGGCGCGTCGTCGGCATGCACTGGTCGAACCCACCGCACCTGATCCCGATGATCGAGGTGATCCCCGGCGAGCAGACCTCGCAGGAAGTCGTCGACGCGACGTGCGACCTCATTCGTCGCATCGGGTACCACCCCGTCGTCGAGAAAGAGGTGCCTGGCTTCGTCGAGAACCGCATCCTCTACGCGATCCTCCGCGAATGCCTCGATCTCGTCGACCGGGGCATCATCGACCCCGAGGGACTCGACCTCAACGTCCGTTGGGGCATCGGCTACAAGCTCGCCGTGATCGGCCCCATGGAGCTGCTCGACATGGCCGGCCTCGACATCTACAACGCCGTCGGCTCGTATCTCAACCAGGATCTGTCCACGTCGGGCGAGGTGTCGTCGACGATCCGGGACAAGATCGCCGCGGGCAACCTCGGCATGAAGACGGGCAGCGGCCTCTACGACTACACGCCCGAGGACATCGACCGCCTGCGGGCCGAGCGGGCCGCGAAGCTGGTCGCCGTGCGCAAGGCTCTCGAGGCGGAGCTGGCGCCTCGATGAAGGTCTGGTTGCTCGACAACGGCTCGATCGTCATCGAGCACACGCAGTTCATGTGGAACGTGCCGGGGCCGCAGGTGCGGATCCCGTCGTACGGCGTGCTCGTCGAGCACGACGACGGGCTCTTCCTCTTCGACACCGGCTTCGACCTCGAGCACACGAACGCCGTGCTCCCTTTCGAGCTCCCCGAACAGGCCCCGGAGCAGACAATCCCCGCGCAGCTGGAGCTCGCCGGCTTCTCGACGTCCGACGTGACGACGCTCGTCAACTCCCACCTCCACTTCGACCACGTCGGCGGCAACAAGCACTTCTCGGGCATCCCGAATGTCGTGCACGAGCAGGAGCTCGCCCAGGCGCGTGACCACGAGCCGTTCGAGTTCTTCGGCTACTCGGACAAGACGTGGGATCACGACGGCGCGCAGTTCCAGACGGTGTCGGGGGACGTCGAGGTCGCGAAGGGCTTGTGGCTGTTCGAGACGCCCGGCCACACGATCGGGCATTACTCCTTGCTCGTCAGCGGCGACTCGGCGGCGAAGCCGATGCTGTTCGCCTTCGACGTCGTATACACGGGCGCGGCGATGGAACGGGGAATCCAGCCAGGGTTCCACATCGACCCGCGGGCCGGTGTGCGCTCGATCCAGCGCGTAAAGGACGTCGCCGCCGAGCACGGCGCGGACGCGTTCTTCTCGCACGATCCCGAGGCATTCCAGGCGTACAAGCACGCTCCCGACCACTACGAGCTCTAGGCGGAAGAGGAGGAGACGATGGGCAAGCTGGACGACAGGGTCGCGATCGTTACCGGCGGCGGGCAGGGCATCGGCAAGGCGATCGCGGACAAGCTCGCGGAGGAGGGCGCCAAGGTCGTCGTCGCCGACATCAAGGGCGCGGAAGCCGCAGCACCCGAGGGCGGGATGGGCCTCGAGATCGACATCTCCGAGGAGGCGGACGTCAAACGCATGGTCGACGAGACCGTCGGCGCGTACGGGAAGCTCGACGTGCTCGTGAACAACGCCGCCATCGTCCCCTTCACCGAATGGGACGACATCGACTTCACCGAGTGGCGCCGCATCATGGCCGTCAATCTCGACGGCACATTCCTGGCGTGTCTCTACGGGCACAAGCCGATGCGCGAGGCCGGGTACGGCCGGATCGTCAACCTCGCGTCGAACGTCGTGCTCGCGGGCACGCCGAACCTCGCCCACTACGTGGCGTCGAAGGGTGGCATCTTCGGCTTCACACGGGCGATGGCGCGCGAGGTGGGCAAGTACGGCATCACCGTCAACGCGGTCGCACCCGGGCTCACGGAGACCGAGGGCGTCATGGCGAGCCCGCACCAGGAGGCGTTCGAATTCGTCCAGATGCTGCAGGCCATCCCCCGCCGTGGGCTCGCCGCCGACATCGCGCCCGCCGTCGCGTTCCTCGCGTCCGAGGAGGCCGGCTGGATCACGGGGCAGATGCTCGTCTCGGACGCCGGCATGTCCCACAACTGATGGCGACCCGAGCCGGAGCGATCCTCGCCGTCTCCGACGTCGACCGCTCGCTCGCCTTCTACCGGGACCTGATCGGCTTCGAGGTCGAGGCAACGTACGACGAGCCGCCCTACGCGACGCTCACGCTCGCCGGGACGCGGCTTTCACTCGCGGAACAGGGACATCCAGCAGAGGACCGCCCGGGTGTGACGATGACGGCCCCGGCGGAGCCCAGCAAGGCGAGCGTCGTGCTCGTGGTCGAGGTGACGGACGCACGGGCGAGGTACACGGAGCTCGAAGGCAAGGGCGCCCGCTTCCTGGCCGAGCCGTTCGAGCCGCCGTGGGGCGGTTGCCGCTTCTTCTGCGTCGATCCGGACGGCTACCTGGTGGAGATCGAGCAACCGGCGTGAAGGCCGTCGTCCTTCGCGGCCCGAACGACGTCCAGGTCGAGGACGTAGCGGATCCCGTGCTCCTCGCGGGAACGGACGCGATCGTCCGCGTCGACACGGCGGCGATCTGCGGCGCCGATCTCGGACCGCTCCACGGGCACGTCCCGGGCTTCGAGTACGGGACGATCATGGGACACGAGTTTGCGGGGATAGTCGTCGAAGTCGGCGCCGATGTCTCGAAGATCCGGACCGGCGATCGCGTGGTGAACATGAGCCTCGTCGCCGACGGAACGTGCGCCGCCTGCCGCGCCGGCCGTGTCACCCAGTGCTCGGGCCGTGCGCTGTTCGGCTACTCCGGCGTCTACCCCCGTCTCGATGGTGCCCAGGCCGAGCTGGTCCGCGTCCCGCATGCCGACACGGTGCTCTCGCCGCTTCCCGACGCGGTCTCCGACGAGGCAGCGGTCTTCCTGGCGGACAACCTGCCGACGGCGTACGACGCCGTCGTTCGCGGCGAGACGAAGCCCACCGACCTCGTCTGCGTCGTGGGCCTGGGCGCCGTAGGGCTGATGGCGGTGATGGTCGCACTCGATATCGGCGCGACGGTATTCGCGGTCGACGGAATCGAGGACCGGCGCGCGCTCGCCGCCGGGCTCGGTGCCCGCACACTCGGACCAGATGAAGCGTGGGAGGCCATCGCGGCGGAGTCGGACGGCCTCGGCGCCGACGTCGTCGTCGAGGCAGCCGGATCGCCGGGTGCGCTCGATGCGGCGCTCGGCCTCGCGCGGGGACGCGGGATGGTCTCGGTCGTCGGAGCCCACTTCGAGCCCGACTTCCCGCTCGACAACGGCCGGATGTTCGCGAAGGAGCTGACGATGCGCTGGTCGATCGGCGACTCGCTCGTCCACCGCGAGCGGTTGATCGAGATGATCTCCGCCGGCCGGCTCGACCCACCTGCGGTCGTCACCCATCGCATGGAGCTCGCTGACGCCGGCGAGGCCTACCGCCTCTTCGACAGCAGAGAGGCGACGAAGATCGTCATGACTCCGTGAGGCGTGCGGCGGCCGTCGCCGCGACGCTTCTCCTTCTCGCCGGCTGTGGCGGCAACGGCGAAACGAGCCCGGCCGACGTCAAGGAAGCGCTCGAAGCACGGCTCGTCGGCAAGAAGCTCTCGTTCGAGTGGGTCTACTGCCTGCGTACAGAACGATCGTTCGAGGACCGCACGATCTTTCGCTGCAACGTCAACTTCGGCGAGCCGCACATCGTCATCTACTGCGCCGTCGTCGACGAAGGCGGGCTCGTTACGAACCGCGAGCGGCCGGGAATCCGCTGCGGCCGTACTGCGCCTCCGTGAAACCGACCGAGCTATCGCAAGTCGCGCGTAATCATTCACGGCGCATGGCCGACAACATCTTCGAGCACCCGCGGCTGGCGGCGATCTACGACGCGTTGGATCCCGACCGCAGCGATCTCGAGGTCTACGCCGCCATCGCCGAGGAGCTCGCGGCTCGCTGTGTCCTCGATGTCGGCTGTGGGACGGGCACGTTCGCGCTGCTGCTGGCCGACCGGGGTCTGGACGTGATCGGCGTCGATCCGGCGCGTGCGTCGCTCGATGTCGCGCGGGCCAAGCCTGGAGCAGATCGCGTGCGCTGGATCCACGGCGACGCAACGTCGCTGCCACCGCTGGAGGTGGACCTCGCGACGATGACCGCCAACGTCGCCCAGGCGATTGTCGAGCCACGAGACTGGGAAGGAACGCTGCGTGGAATTCATGAAGCCCTGCGGCCCGGCGGGCGCCTGGTATTCGAAACGCGAGACCCGGCAGCTGAGGCGTGGCGCGAGTGGACCAGGGCCACGACACACGGTGTCACGGAGGTGAACGGCATGGGTGCAGTCGAGAGCTGGGTCGAGCTGACCGAGGTGGCCCTGCCGTTGGTCAGCTTCCGCGGGACGTGCGTGTTCCCCGACGGCGAAGTGTTGACATCCGACTCGACGCTGCGCTTCCGCGAGCGCGAGGAGATTGGCGCCACGCTGGCCGAGCAGGGGTACGTCGTGGACGAAGTGCGCGGCGCGCCCGACCGGCCCGGACGAGAGCTCGTCTTCTTCGCCCGGCGACCGGCGTGACCTGGGCGGTGCGACTCGCCGTCAACGGAGTCGAACACGTCGTGGCCGGAGGGGCAGACCAACAGCTCCTGGCAATTCTCCGTGAGCAGCTAGGGCTGACCGCAGCGAAACCCGGTTGCGGCGAGGGCGTCTGCGGATCGTGCACGGTGCTCGTCGACCGCGAACCGGTGCGTTCCTGCATGGTGACCGCGGCCGACGTGGCGGGGCGGCAGGTGACGACGCTGGAGGGGCTCGCGCCGGCTGGGACGCTCCATCCGCTGCAGCAGGCGTTCCTGGAGCAAGCCGCGTTCCAGTGCGGCTACTGCACGCCGGGGATGATCATGTCGGCCTCGGTGCTTTTGGCGGAGGACCCGGATCCAGACGCGGCGACGATCATCGCCGCGCTGGAGGGGAACATCTGCCGCTGCTGTGCCTATCCGCGGATCGTCAAGGCCGTGCAGCGGGCCGCAGAGCTCAGGGACGAGCCGGCGGCGGTTCGGCCACGACAGCCAGAGCCGCCGTTCGGTCGCCCGGCAAAGCCTTGGGATCTAGCCCCCGTCGCCGAGCGCGACTGGTTCGCGGTGCTGCCGACCGGGCTCGTCGTCTCCGTCGAGCCCGAGCACTGGGCGACGAGCGCAGGCGCCTGGCTCCATGTCGATGCCGACGGCGCAGTCACCGCCTTCACCGGCAAGGTTGATGTCGGTCAGGGCAACCGCACGGCGCTCTCGCTCCTCGTCGCTGCGGAGCTCGGAGCGCCGGTCGATGCCGTGAGCCTGGTGATGGGAGATACCGATCTCTGCCCCTACGACCGGGGCACGTTCGGGAGTCGCTCGATGGCCGATGCCGCACCGCTGCTACGGGCGGCCGCAGCCGCCGCCAAGCGCTCGCTCGAGCAACCCCTCCAGCCCGGCGAGCGTCGCGTTGAGGTCGCAGCCGAGGAGCTCGGCCCACTCCCGGCGCTGAGCAGCGCCAGACGTCTGGGCGGGCTCGAGGTCGTGACGGGCTCAGCCGTCTTCCCGAGCGACGTCACGCAGCCCGGCGTAGTCCACGGGTCGGCGCGCGACCGCGTGGCCTGGGAGCTCCCAGCCGGCGTGGACGACGGAGAGCTCGAGGCGTACCTTCGCTCACACCCGGCCGGTGAGTCGTCCATTCAGGAAGTTGGTGACGTGAAGGGCGCACTTGCCGAGGCGCCCGTGCGGCTCGACGCGACGTACACGACCGCCTGTATCGCGCACGTGCCGCTCGAGACGCGCGCGGCCCTCGCCGAGTGGCAGGGCGACCGGTTAACCGTGTGGACGGGGACCCAGCGACCGTTCGGCGTCCGGGCGGAGCTGGCGGAAGCGATCGGCGTCCCGGAAGAGAACGTCCGCGTGGTCGCGCCGACGGCCGGCTCGGCCTTCGGCGGGAAGCACCGTGGCGAAGTGGCGATCGAGGCGGCGCGACTCGCGCGTGAGGCACGGCAGCCCGTGAAGGTGCACTGGAGCCGCGCAGAGGAGTTCGAGGCGGCGTACGTCCGCCCGGCAGCCGTCATCGACATCCATAGCGGTGCTGATTCCAACGGCACGGTGACGGCCTGGGACTTCCTGAACATCGGCTCCGGCGCCGCGGGGATCGGGTGCCCGTATGCGATTGCGCACCAACAGCTCGTCTTTCAGCCCGCGGACTCGCCCCTGCGTGGGGGCTCGTACCGCGGCATCGGAGCCACCGCCAACCACTTCGCCCGCGAATCTCACCTCGACGAGCTTGCCGACCGGCTCGGTGTCGACCCCGTGGAGCTGAGGCTGCGACACCTCGACGAGGAGCGGCTCGCCGGAGTCCTCCGCGCTGCGGCCGAACGCGCGGGCTGGAACGAGCGACCTGGGCTGGGAATCGCCTGCGGCGTCGAGAAGGGCGCCTACGTCGCCACCTGCGCCGAAGTCGGCGTCGAGCCGGACGGAACGATCGGCGTCAGGCGGCTTGTCACAGCCTTCGACTGTGGCGCGATCGTCGATGCCGACAACCTCGCCAACCAGATCGAAGGCGCGACCATCATGGGTCTCGGCGGCGCGCTCTTCGAGCGGGTCGAGTTCGCGCAAGGCCGGCTGGTCACGCGATCACTCTCTCAGTACCGCGTGCCCCGCTTCAGCGACGTGCCTGCAATCGACGTCGTCCTGCTCGACCGACCCGACGTGCCCTCGGCCGGCGCCGGCGAGACACCGATCGTCTGCGTCGCGCCCGCGGTCGCCAACGCAATCTTCGCCGCCACAGGCGACCGCCGCCGCTCGCTGCCGCTCCCAAACCGCTAGCCTGCGCTGTCGCTAGCCTGGACTCATGGACGCAACGGAGCTCGAGTTCGACGACGCCGTTCGCGACGCGCTCGACGCGCTGCCGCCCGATCTCGCCGAGTACATGTCGAACGTCGAGGTCGTGGTCGAGGAGGAGCCGCCCGCGGGCATGCCGCTTCTGGGTCTCTACCAGGGCGTGCCGCTCACGCATCGCGGTGCGTTCTACGCCGGCGCGCTGCCGGACAAGATCACGATCTTCAGCGGGCCGCTGGAGCGCATGTACGGCCGAGATCCGGCCCGCCTCCGGCGAGAGATCAGGCGCGTCGTGCTGCACGAGGTCGCGCACCACTTCGGGATCAGCGACGAGCGGCTCGTCGAGCTCGACCGCTACTGATTCAGGCGCGAGCGCCTAGGGCCCGCCGCGGACGTAGATCACCTGGCCGGACACGAAGCTCGCTTCGTCCGACGCCAGGAAGGCGATGACCGAGGCGATGTCCTCCGGCTGGCCTACGCGCCGCAGGGGGATCTGCTCGGCGGCGAACTTCTGGAAGTCCTCGAACTCGACGCCGACACGCTCGGCCGTCTGCGCCGTCATCCGCGTGACTACGAACCCCGGCGCCACGCAGTTGACATTGATGCCGAACGGCCCCAGCTCGATGGCGAGCGTCTTCGACATTCCCTGGATGCCCGCCTTGGCCGCGGAGTAGTTCGTCTGGCCGCGGTTGCCCTCGGCGGACGACGAAGAGATGAGCACCATCTTCCCGGACTTCTGCTCGACCATGTGCGCCTGCGCCGCCTGCGCCGCGAGAAAGGTGCCCCGGAGATGGGTGTTGATCACGGTCTCGAAGTCGTCGTCCGTCATCTTGAACAGGAGGTTGTCGCGGATCACCCCCGCGCAGGTGACCAGGACATCGAGTCCTCCCAGCTCGGAGACCGTCCGCGCTACCGCGGCCTCGACTTCGTCCCGTTTCGTCGCGTCACACGTGATTTGCAGCGCGTCGCCCTCGCCTTCGAAGTCGAGGTCGGTCACCGCCACCTTCGCGCCTTCCTCGGCGAAGCGTGCCGCCGTCGCGGCCCCGATGCCTCGCGCGCCGCCCGTTACCAGAGCGACCTTGCCTTCGAACCTCATTCGATCTCCACCTCCGCCTCGCCGCTGGTCACCTTCTCGCCAGACTCGTTCTCCGCCCAGATGTCGAGCGTCAGCCGCCCGCCGTCCGCCTCGCGGACGGTGCCCTTGCACGTGAGCACGTCGCCCGGGCGCACCATCGCCCCGAAGCGCACCTTGAGGCGCTTGACGTTCTCCGGCCCTGCGATCGCCGCCGCGTACTGGCCCAGGAAGCCCATGCTCAGCATCCCATGCGCGATCACGCCGCCAAGACCCATCTCCTGGCCTCGCTCGGGGTCCCAATGGATCGGGTTGAAGTCGCCCGACGCACCCGCGTACTGCACGAGCTGGACGCGTGTCACGGGCTCCTTCACGAGCGGGGCCAGGTCGTCGCCCGGCTTCATCGCACCAGCACCGTGGCGCGGCCGGTGAACACGAGCTCGCCGCTCTCGTCGCGCCCTTCCGTCTCGACGAGGATGAAGTGCGCCGTACCCAGCTTCGTCTCCTTCTCGTTCACGTCGGCGATCCTTGCCACGCACGTGATGCGATCGCCGGCGCGCAGCGGCCGCTCGTACGCATACTCCTGCTCGCCGTGGATGAAGCGCGCCGGATCGATCGCCCTGAGCGACTCGACAGGCAGCCGGAAGTTGAAGGTCGTCGGGAACGTCGGCGGGGCGGCGGCGCCGTCGGCGTACGCAGGTTGGTCGTCGCCAATCGCTTCCGCGAGCCTCACGATCGTGCCGCGCTCGACATCGAACGTGACCGGTTCGGAAGCGTCGCCAATGTTGGAGCGGTCGATCCCCACGCGTCATAGGCTATTGCCCTTGACCGAGAAGCGCATCGACATCCGGTGGCGTGACCTCGACGGCCTGGGCCACGTGAACCAGGCCGTCTACCAGACGTACGGCGAGGAGATCGTCGACGCGTGGTTTCGTGACGTGCTCGACCTCCCCAAGGGCGAGGTCTGGGACTACGTCGTCGTCCGGCTGACGACGGACTACCGGAGCGAGCTGCGGCTCGCCGACGGTCAGGTGACCGGCACTGTGCGGGTCGTGCGCCTGGGGACGTCGAGCCTGACGCTCGCACTGGAGCTGCGCGCCGTCTCCGACGGGCGCGTGGCAGCCGAGACCGAGGTCGTCTTCGCCTGTTGGGACCGTGAACAGCGCACCGCGCGGCCCATCTCCGACGAGGAGCGCGCGAAGATTGGAGGCGGCGGCATGAGCTTCGACGGCACGTCGATCCAGAACGCGATCTACATCTCCGGCGAGTCGGAGTGGCCCGTTGCGGCCGCCGAATGGGAGGCGCTGGCGGAGGAGAAGCTCGATCCGGGAGCGTTCGGCTACATCGCCGGCGGCGCGGGCAGCGAGGCCACCATGCGCGCGAACCGCGAGGCCTTCGAGCGCCGGCGCATCAAGCCACGCATGCTCACCGGCAATACCCAGCGCGATCTCTCGGTGGAGGTGCTTGGCACGCAGTCGCCGGCCCCGTTCCTGCTCGCGCCGATCGGCGTGCTCTCGATCGCCCACGAGGAGGGCGAGATGGCTGTGGCGCGCGCGGCGGCCGCTCTCGGCCTCCCCTTCTGCCTCTCGACAGCGGCCTCGTCGACGATCGAGGACATCGCGGAGGCCATGGGCGGCGCGCCGCGCTGGTTCCAGCTCTACTGGATCAACGATCGCGACATCGTCGCCAGCCTCCTGTCGCGCGCCGGCCTGAACGGCTTCTCGGCAGTCGTCGTCACGCTCGACACGCCCATCCTCGGCTGGCGGCCGCGCGACCTTCGCCGCGCCTACCTCCCGTTCATCAAGGGCGAAGGCTGCGCGCAGTACTTCAGCGACCCAGTCTTCCGGGAGAGGCTCGCTAAGCCCCCGGAGGAGGACCTGCTCACGGCAGCCGCAACGATGCTCTCGACGTTCCCGCATCTCGCTCTGACGTGGGACGACCTCTCCTGGCTCCGCGAGCTGACCGACCTGCCGCTGCTGGTCAAGGGCATCCTGACGGCGGAAGACGCGCAGCGCGCCTTCAGCGCCGGCGTCGACGGGATCATCGTCTCGAACCATGGTGGGCGGCAGGTGGACGGGGCGGTCGCGGCTCTCGACGCGCTCGTCGACGTCCGCGCCGGCGTCGGCGACGACGCGACGGTGCTGATGGACGGCGGCATCCGCCACGGCGCGGACGTCGTCAAGGCGATGGCGCTCGGCGCGGACGCGGTGCTCGTCGGCCGGCCGTACGCCTACGGGCTCGCGGTCGGTGGCCAGCAGGGCGTAGAAGCAGTGCTCCAGCAGCTCTGGGCCGAGACCGACATCACGATGGCCCTGGCGGGTCTGTCGTCAGTGCGCGAGCTCGACGGCTCGATCCTCGATCAGATCTAGGTACTCCGGGTCGCGCTCGGGGTCGTAGCCCGGGACGAGGTGCCTGCGGATGTGCAGCTCCGCCGTCGGCGCGCCGGAGCGCACGAGAGTCGCAGCCTGAACGGCGCGGACGAGCGTGTCGAGCTGGCGGCGGAAGTGAAGCGGGTCGAGCCGGCCCATTCGCTCGCGCAAGGAGTCGAGAGCGGCATCGATGCGGGGATCCGCGCCCTGCGACCGGGCGAGCACGAGCTCTAGCGTCCCGAAGCGCTCGAGGTCTCGCGCCACCTGCGCGCAGAGAACGTTGTGCGTCCCTTCCCAGCTCTCGAAGACGATCGCGTCGCGCCACAGCCGCGGCAGCACCGAGAAGTCCTCGATCGTGCCGTTCCCTCCGAGCACTTCGATCCCACGCCGAATCGCGCGCGTCGCAGCCGCGGAGGTGGAGAACTTCGTCGCATTGACGAGGATGCGGTGATAGGCGACGTCGTCCGGATCGGCAGAATCGACGAGCCGCGTCACTTCGAGCGTGGACGCGAGCGCAGCCTCGGCCTCGGCCCGCATCACGGCGAGGCTCTCACGGACGAGCGGGAACTCGACGATCGGCTTGCCGAACGCCTCCCGCTCCCGCGAGAAGGCTGCGGCCTCGAGGTATGCGCGCCGCATCACCGCGGCCGAGCCGACCGCGTTCAGCCAGCGCGAGGTGTTGAGCACGACGCCGGCGGCGATCCTGAACCCGTCTTCGAGCGCGCCGATCGGATACGCGAGCGCGTCGTCGAACACGATCTCCCCCGTCGCGAGCGCGCGCGTCCCGAGCTTGTCCTTGAGCTTGCGGATCGTGAAGCCGTTGGCACGCCCGTCGACCGTGCGCGGGACGAGGAAGCAACCGATGCCGCGGGTTCCCTCCGAGGCGCCCTCGGGCCGCGCCGTGACCGCGAATTGATCGGCATCCGCCACGGAACAGAACCACTTCTCGCCGTGCAGCCGCCACGCGTCGCCGTCCCGCACGGCACGCGTGAGGTTCGCGCCCACGTCCGAGCCGCCGTGCTCCTCCGTCAGGAACTGGGCGCCACGCTGGCAGACGTCGTAGTCGGTCTCGAGCAACGGCGGCAGAAATCGCTCGCGCATTTCGTCCGAGCCGTGCAGCCGTAGCGCGCGGATCAGCCCGGCGGTGCAGGTGACGGGGCACGCGTGGCCACCCTCACCAGCATGCGTGAGCAGGAAGAAGAGGCCGGCCTGCTCGTGCGGCTCGGCGCCGAGGATCCCCGACGACCAGACGGCGCGCCCAGCCTGCGCGTACGCCGAGTGGAACCGCACGTCCGAGCCGTTCGTCGTCGGCCCTTCACGCTCGAGCTGGTAGACGAGCGGGTCGATCTCCTGCGCGACGACGGCTCCGAACTGCGCGAGCCGCGGCGAATCTCCGAACCAGCGTTCCAGGTCGGGACCCCAGAAGCTCACCACGAGGCCAATGTACGCGTTAGCCTCTCGGCATGCAGTTGCGCGACACGCCCGACGAGGCCGCCTTCCGCGCCGAGGTTCGCGCCTGGCTGGACGAGCACAACCCGGGCCTCGACGGCGTCCCGGAGACGGAAGACAAGAAGGCCTGGAGCCGCAAGATCTACGACGCCGGCTACGCCGGACTGACGTGGCCGGAGGAGTACGGCGGCCAGGGCGCCTCGTACTCGCACCAGGCGATCGCCTTCGAGGAGTGGGCCCGCGCGGAGGCGCCAGGGCACCTGGGCACGATCGGCCTGGGCATGGCGGGGCCGACGATCATCGCGCACGGCACCGACGAGCAGAAGCGGCGCTACCTCGCGAACATCCTCTCGGCCGAGGAGATCTGGTGCCAGGGCTTCTCCGAGCCCGGCGCCGGCTCGGACCTCTCGGCGGTGCGCACGAGCGCAGAGCTGCGGGACGGCCACTTCGTCGTCAACGGACAGAAGGTGTGGTCGTCGTACGCGCACCTGGCCGACTGGTGCATCCTCGTCACGCGCTCCGACCCGGAATCGCAGCGCCACGCCGGCCTCACGTACATGGTCGTCGACATGCATTCGCCGGGCATCGAAGTGCGGCCGCTGCGCCACATCACTGGCGACGCCGACTTCAACGAGATCTTCTTCGAGAACGTAGAGGTGCCCGTCGAGAACGTCCTCGACGAGGTCGGCAACGGCTGGGCGGTGGCGATGACGACGCTGCTCCACGAACGCGGCACTCTCGGCTTCGCGCTGACAGGCAGCCTGGAGGTGCTCGTCAACAAGGTGGCCGGCCTGGCGAAGGACCGCGACGTCCAGGACTCGCGCCTGCGCGACATGATCGCGCGCGAGTGGGTCGAGCTTCAGGCGCTGAAGCTCACGAACTACCGCGCCCTGACGAAGCTCGTGGAGACGGGGATCCCCGGCCCGGAGGGCTCGGTCTCGAAGCTCCAGTGGTCGGAGGCGATGCAAAGGACGACGAAGCTCGCGCTCGAGATCCAGGAAGGCGAGGCCGACGAGTGGTGGCGCCACGGCCAGCTCCGTACGCGCGGCAACACGATCGAGGCCGGCACGTCGGAGATCCTCCGCAACATCATCGCCGAGCGCGTGCTGGGCCTCCCGAGGTCGAGATGAGATTCGCCTTCACGGAAGAGCAGGACGAGCTGCGCCGGCAGGCGCGCGCCCTGCTCGACGAGCGCGAGCCGACCTGGGACGAGCTGGCGGAGCTGGGCTGGCTCGGTGTCTCCGTGCCCGAGGAGGCGGGTGGCGCCGGCCTCGGCTTCGTCGAGGAGGCGGTGCTGTTCGAAGAGCTCGGGCGAGCTCTCTACCCCGGTCCGTACTTCGCCACCGTCGCGCTGGCGCTGCCGCAGCTGCCGCCCGACGAGCAGGCGCTGGTCGCCAGCGGCCAGCGCAAGTACGAGGACAGCGAGGTCTCGCTGGACGGGCCGGTCACGAGGACGCGCGCCTTCGCGGCGCTGGCTGCGGAGGCCGTGGGCATCGCGCAGAAAGCGCTCGAGCTGGCCGTCGAGCACGCGAAGAGCCGGGAGCAGTTCGGCAAGCCGATCGGCATCTATCAGGCGGTTTCTCACCCGATCGTCGACACGTTCGTCGAGACGGAGCTCGCGCGCTCGCTTGCCTACTGGGCCGCGTGGTGCGTCGCGGAGGGAGACGACGACGCGACGCTGGCGGCGCTCGCGGCCAAGTCGTACGCCGCCGAGACCGCCGTCGCCGCGTGCGAGCGGTCGATCCAGGTGCACGGCGGCATCGGCTTCACCTGGGAGCACCCGCTGCACCGCTACTACAAGCGGGCGCAGTGGATCGAGGCCTTCGGCGGGTATCCCGCGAAGCAGCGCGCAGAGATCGCCGCCAAGCTCCTGGCCTGAGTTGAGGACCGTCCTCGTCACGGGCGCGTCGACGGGGATCGGCGAGGCTTGCGCGCGCCATTTCGCATCGCGCGGCGTGCGTGTGCTGGCCGGGGTGCGCAATGTCGGCGACGCGCCGTCGGGAACCGAAGAGCTGCTGCTCGACGTGACCGACGCGGAGCAGATCGCCGCTGCCGCGGCCAGGGTGGAGCGGCTGGACGGGCTCGTCGACAACGCCGGCATCGTCGTCGCCTGCCCGCTCGAGTTCCTGCCGCTCGAGGAGCTGCGTCACCAGCTGGAAGTGAACGTCGTCGGCCAGCTGGCCGTGACGCAGGCGTTCCTGCCGGCGGTGCGTGCCGCGCGCGGCCGTATCGTCATCATCGGCTCGATCGCCGGCCGCAGCGCCCTGCCCTTCCTCGGCGCGTACGCGATGTCGAAGCATGCGCTCGAGGCGATGGCGGACTCGCTGCGCATCGAGCTGGCACCCGACGGCATCCACGTGGCGATCGTCGAGCCAGGCACGATCGCGACGCCGATCTGGACGAAGCCACGACCGCTGCTCGAGCAGCTTCCGTCCGAGGCGACCGAGCGCTACGGCACCCGCATGGCGACGTTCCGCAAGTTCGCCGAGAAACGGTCCGCCAAGGCCGCTGCGCCGGAGCTCGTCGTGCGCGCCATCGAGCATGCGCTGACGACCGAGAAGCCGAAGGCGCGCTACCTCGTGGCCCGCGACGCGAAGATCCGAGCGAACATCGAGCGGCTGCCCGTGCGGCTGCGCGACCGCATTCTTACGAAGGCGTTGCTCGATTCCTGAGGGGAGGTTACGGTTCGGCTCATGGACGGCTTGATGATGGACTTCCAGCTGACGCTCCCGCCGCTCCTACGGCGCGCGGAGACGTACTTCCCGGACAAGCAAATCGTCACCCGGCTTCCCGACAAGAGCTTCCACCGCTACACGTACCGCGACTGCTGCCGGCGCTCCCGGCAGCTCGCCGTCGCGCTGAAGAAGCTCGGGCTCGAGCGTGGCGACCGCGTCGCAACGCTCGCGTGGAACCACTACCAGCACATGGAGTGCTACCTCGGCATCCCGTGCGGCGGCTTCGTCCTCCACACGCTCAACCTGAGACTGCATCCCTCCGACCTCGCTTACATCGCGACGCACGCCGGCGACAAGGCGGTCATCGTCGACCGCCAGCTGCTGCCGCTGCTCGACCAGTTCTCCGAAGACACGCCGATCGAGCACGTCTTCGTGGTCGAGGACTCGTACGAGGAGTTGCTCGCGACGGCCGATCCCGACGAGTGGGAGGATCCCGAGCTCGACGAGAACGAAGCCGCGGCAATGTGTTACACGAGCGGCACAACCGGCATGCCCAAGGGCGTCGTCTACTCGCACCGTTCGACGGTCCTCCATACGCTCGGCGTCGTCTCGGGTGCGCCGCTGGGCCACCCACTGTCCGAGGCCGACACGTTCTTGCCGGTCGTGCCGATGTTCCACGCGAACGCGTGGGGCTACCCGTACCTCGCGACGATGATCGGTGCGAACCTCGTCTACCCCGGCCCACATCTCGACGGCGAGAGCCTGCTGGACGCGTTCGAGCAGGAGCGGGTGACATGGACGGCGGGCGTGCCGACGATCTGGCTCGGGATCCTCGCGCAGCTCGACGCGAATCCTGGCAAGTGGGACCTCTCGGCGCTCAAGGGCATGCTCTGCGGGGGCTCGGCGCCACCGCGCGCGATGATCGACGCCTACAAGACGCGCCACAACCTCTCGGTCGTTCACGGCTGGGGCATGACGGAGACGTCGCCCGTCGCCTCCACAAGCGATCTCCCCGGGCCGCTGAAGGACGAGGAGTGGCCGAAGCAGCTCGACTACATCGAGATGCAGGGCATCCCGCTGCCGTTCGTCGAGTTGCGCGCACGCGACGGCGAGGGCAAAGAGGTTCCGTGGGACGACGAGACGATGGGCGAGCTAGAGATCCGCGGCCCGTGGGTGGCGTCCGGCTACTACGACACCGCCGACCAGGCCGACCGGTGGACTGACGACGGCTGGTTCATGACCGGCGACATCGTCACGCTCCACCCCAGCGGCTTCATCCGCATCCAGGACCGAACGAAGGACGTCATCAAGTCGGGCGGGGAGTGGATCTCGTCGGTCGCGCTCGAGAACGCGCTCATGGGCCACCCGGCCGTTGCCGAGGCGGCTGTGATCGCCATGCCCGACGAGAAGTGGGCTGAGCGGCCGCTCGCGGTCGTCGTGCTGCGCGAAGGGCAGGAGGCATCCGGGGACGAGCTGCGCGAGTTCCTGACGCCGCAGTTCGCGAAGTGGTGGCTACCGGACGCCTTCGAATTTGTCGACGAGATCCCGAAGACGGGCGTCGGGAAGTTCCGCAAGACGGCGCTGCGCGAGATGTTCGTCGCGGAGCCGGCGCCGGCGGACTGAAGACCACCAGGCTGCGAACACGCCGACATTCCGCTCGCGGATCCACTCCGACTGCAACTCAGTCGTCGACCGGGGCAAGTCGTTAGTTAGCACGATCGGTCGTTCTCCATAGCTGCATAGTACGACCGGTCGTGCTATCTTGTCAAGCGAACTTTGGGCGAGCTGCTCACCACTCCTTCTGAAGTCACTTCGCGACGTCGCCGTGCCGACGGCGAGAAGAGCCGCGCCGCCATTCTTTACGCGGCCACGCAGCTGGCCACGGTCGAGGGCCTCGACGGCCTCTCTATCGGCCGCCTTGCCGAGCACACGGGCATGTCGAAGAGCGGCCTCTACGCGCACTTCGGCTCGAAGGAGGAGCTGCAACTGGCGACGATCGACGCGGCGAGCGACATCTTCGTGCGCGAGGTGATCGAGCCGGCGCGGACGGCGGAGGGAGCCGCTCGGCTGAACGCGCTCGCCGGCGCATTCCTCTCCTATCTGGAGCGGAAGGTCTTTCCCGGTGGCTGCTTCTTCGCCGCTGCCCAGGCGGAGCTCGACACGCATCCCGGACCCGTGCGCGAGAAGCTGCGCGAGACGAGCCGCCGCTGGTTCGATTACGTCGAGAAGCAGGTGAGCGGCGCCCAGGAGATGGGCGAGCTCCGTAAGGACGAGGATCCGGCGCAGCTCGCCTTCGAGATCGACGCGATGCTGAAGATGGCGACGGCTCTCTTCGTCCTCCACGACGACCCCGAGGCGCTCGAGCGCGCACGTCGCGGCGTCGAGACACGTGTCGACCGTGCGAAGATCGGGGCGTGAGCCAGCCTCATCCGTGGGACGCCGCCGCTTCTGAGGGCGTCCATATCTGGAAGACCCTCGGCTATCGCTTCGCGGAAGGCGCCGAGGACCGGATCGCGCTGGAGTGGGACGCGGGGCCTGAGTACGCGTTCCCCAATGCCGGGCGCACGATCGTGCACGGCGGCATGGTCTCGACGTTGCTCGACTCGGCCATGGGCCACGCCTGCCTCGCCCGCCTGGGCCCGGACGAGTCCTTCCTGACGGCAGATCTCCACGTCGACTTCTACCGGGCGGCCACGCCGGGCACGCTGCGCGCGGAGGCCGAGGTCAGGCACCAGTCGCGCCGCGCGATGTTTTGCGAAGCCTCACTCTACGACGCGGAAGGCGCGCTGCTCGCGTCGGCACGTTGCACACAAATCGTGAGGAGGGCCGAGTGAAGGCAATCGTCATCGAGGAGACCGGTGGGCCGGAGCAGCTGGCTGTACGCGACATGCCCGATCCGGACGTGTCCGAGGGACAGTCCCTGTTGCGTGTTCGTGCCGCGGGAGTGAATTTTCTCGACGTCCTCGTCCGCCAGGGGAACTATCCCCAGGCGCCGGCGCTGCCGACAACGCCGGGCGTGGAGGTGGCCGGCGAGACGGCGGACGGCCGCCGCGTCATCGCCCTGCTCACCGGCGGAGGCTATGCGGAGCAGGTTGCGGTGGACGGGCAGCGGCTCTTCCCGCTGCCCGAGAGTGCGTCGTTCGCAGAGGGCGCCTCGTTCCTACTCACGTTCCTCACTGCCTGGATTCCCGTCACACGCCAGGTGCGGCTCGAGCCCGGCCAGACGGTGCTCGTCCACGCCGGCTCGGGCGGCGTGGGCACGGCAGCTATCCAGGTCGCGCGCCACTTGGGCGCACGCGTGGTGGCCACCGCCTCGACCGAGGAGAAGCGCCGTTTCTGTGTTGAGCTCGGTGCCGAGGAGGCGTACGGCTACGACGAGTTCGCCGAGGCCGTGAAGCCGGATCTCGTGCTCGATCCCGTCGGCGGCGAGCTCTTCGCAACGAGTGTCGGCATCCTGGCGCCGCTGGGCACCGTGGTCGGCATCGGCTACGCCGGAGGCTGGTGGGAGGAGCTCAACCCGGCGCTGCTCGTCGGCAGAAACGTGGGCATCCAGGGCTTCTACCTCGGCCGGCTGATGGCGCGGCGTCCCGACATCGTGGTGACGGCTGCGAGCGAGCTGCTCGAGCTGTGGGGTACCGGCGCGATCAAGCCGGTGGTCGGTGCGGAGTATCCCCTCGCCGAGGCGGCCGACGCCCATCGGCTGATCGAGGATCGAAAGCACGTGGGCAAGGTTGTCCTCGTTCCGTAGCGCGCTCGTGACCGGCAGCGCCTCGGGCATCGGCGCCGCAGTCGTCCGCCTGCTCGAGCAGGAAGGCACCGCGGTGCTGCCGCTCGATCTCACTACCGGCTTCGACGTCTCCGATCCGGCCGCATGGGACACGGTCACGGCCAGCGCCGACTTCGCATTCCTCAACGCCGGCATCGGTGGCTCGGGGGACGACCTCGCCGGATACCGCAAGATGGTCGGCGTCAACGTCGACGGTGTCGTCCTCGGCGTGCGACGCCTGGAGCAAACGATGGGCGCAGGCGGCTCGATCGTCGCCACGGCCTCGCTCGCCGGGCTCGTGCCGATGCCGCATGACCCGATCTACACGCTCACGAAGCACGCGGTGGTGGGCTACGTACGCGCGATCGCTCCGCACCTCGCCGAGCGCAGGATCCGCATCAACGCGATCTGCCCTGGGTTCGTCGACACGCCGATCGTGACGGACGAGCTGCGAGCGTGGATCGAGAGCCAGGGAATCCCGTTGATCCAGCCGGATCTCGTGGCGGACGCCGTACTAGCGGCAGCGCGCTCCGACGACACCGGACAGGCCTGGGTCGTCCAGCCGGGGCGGGAACCCCTGCGCTACGAGTTCCGCGGGGTGCCCGGGCCGCGATGACCGACGTCTACCGCACGCCCGACGAACGCTTCGCGGCGATCGCCGACTTCCCGTTCGAGCCCAGATACACGGACCAGGACGGGCTGCGGATGCACTACGTCGACGAGGGTGAAGGTGATCCCGTGCTCTGCCTGCACGGCGAGCCGACCTGGTCGTACCTCTACCGGAAGATGATCCCCGGCCTGTCGGGCGCGGCGCGCGCCGTCGCTCCCGACTACTTCGGCTTCGGCCGGTCGGACAAGCCGACCGACCGCGACTGGTACTCGTTCGACCGGCACTACGGCTCCATCCTCGCTCTCGTCGAGACGCTGGGACTCGAGCGGCTGACCGTCGTCGTCCAGGACTGGGGCGGACCGATTGGCATGAGACTGGCGGTGGAGCAGCCGGAGCGCGTGGCGCGGCTGGTCGTCCTCAACACCGGTGTCGGAGGAGGCCGTGCGCCAAACGACGTGTGGCTCGCCTTTCGCGAGGTCGTGCGGGCGGCCGGCGGCGACTTCCAGCCAGGCCGGCTGATCCGCCGCGCGTGCGTGCGCGGGCTCTCGGACGAGGCGATGGCCGGCTATGACGCCCCGTTCCCCACACCGGAGTCGAAGGGCGGGCCGCTGATGTTCCCCGAGCAGGTGCCGACCGAGCCGGAGCATCCCAACACGGCGCCGCTGCTGGCGATCCGCGACGCGCTGAAGGCGTGGGAGAAGCCAACGCTCGTGCTCTTCGGCGACTCCGACCCGATCTTTCCTCCGCAGGTCGCCGAGGGCATCGCGGAGCTGATCCCCGGGGCGCTGCCCGCGGAGACGATCGCCAATGCCGGCCACTTCGTCCAGGAGGAGGCGGGCGAAGAGGTCGCCGCCCGCATCGTCCGCTTCCTCGAGGGAACGTGATGGACACCGAGGCGCTGAACCAGGCGATGCCGTACGGCAGCCGGCTCGGCATGGAGCTCGTCTCCGCGTCGCCGGACGAGGTTGTGCTGCACCTCGCCTGGGCCGAGGATCTCTGCACTTCGGGCGGCATCCTGCACGGAGGCGCGCTGATGAGCCTCGCCGACTCCGGCGGAGGGCTCTGCGCGTTCCTCAACCTGCCCGAGGATGCGAAGGGCACCGCCACGATCGAGTCGAAGACGAACTTCTTCGGCGCCGTCCGCGAGGGCCACGTCATGGCGACGTCGCGCCTGCTGCACAAGGGCAAGACGACGATCGTGGTCGAGACCGACGTCCACGACGCAGGAGGCCGCCACGTAGCCCGCGTGACGCAGACGCAGACGGTGCTTCGCTAACCCTCGTTCCGGGGCGCCGCGACGCGGCGCTACAGTGCGTCCGTGAAGCAGATCTGGCAAGGACGAGCTGCGCAGGTGCTGACGAAGTACGGCGAGCAGGCGCCGATGGCTGCCGTCTGCTGCAACGCGTGCCGGACCTGTGTCACGACGAATGTCGTCGGGCTCGCGACCGGTGCGCTCGCGGCCGCCGGCTATGCAGCCGTGCGCTTGGGCAAGCGCGTCACGAGAACCGCGTAGCTAGCCGAAGCGCCAGGAGCCGCCGTCGGCGTAGTGCCGGAGGATGCGGCGGCTGACGACCATGCGATGCACCTCGTCCGGGCCGTCGTAGATCCGCGCTGCCCGAGCGAGCCCGTACATCATCGAGAGCGGCGACCGACCGGTGAGGCCGAGCGCGCCGTGCGTCTGGACGGCGCGGTCGATGACCTCGTTGAGCACGCGCGCCGCATAGAACTTGATCAGCGAGACCTCGATGCGTGCCTCGTCCCCCTCGTCGATCTTGTGCGCCGCGTCGAGCGTCATCAGGCGACACGCGTGGATCTCCGCCGCCGAGTCCGCGATCCAGTTCTGAATCGTCTGCTTCTCGGCGAGCGGTCCGCCGAACGTCTCGCGCTCGAGCGAGTAGGAGCACATGAGATCGAAGGCGCGCTGCATCTGACCGAGCCAGCGCATGACGTGGTGGATGCGTCCAGGCCCGAGCCGCTTCTGGGCGATGCGGAAACCATCGCCGGGCTCGCCGAGCACGTTGTCCACCGGGACGCGTACGCCCTCGTACGTCACCTCGCAGTGGGTCGTCCACCCGCGGCCGCGATGGCCCATCACCGGCACCGGCTCGATCGTGATCCCGGGCGTGTCCGCGGGCACGAGGATCTGGCTCGCACGGCGATGGGGATCTCCGTCCGGGTCGGTGACGGCCATGACGATCGCGAAGCCCGCGCCCTCCGCGCTCGACGAGAACCACTTGCGGCCGTCGATCACCCACTCGTCGCCGTCGCGGACGGCCCGTGTACGCAAGAGCGTCGGGTCGGACCCGGAGACGTCCGGCTCCGTCATCGAAAAGAACGACCGGGTCTCGCCCTCCACCAGCGGGCGGAGGAAGCGCTCTTTCTGCTGCTCGGTGCCGAACATGTGGAGGATCTCGCCGTTGCCGGCATCAGGCGCCTGGCAGTTGAACACGAGCTGTCCCCAGTGCGTCCGGCCGATCTCCTCGTTGAGGTACGCGTAGGAAAGAAAGCCGTGGCCGGTACCGCCTGCCTCGGGCGGAAGATGCGGGGCCCAGAGATCCTCCGCCTTCGCGCGCGCCCGGAGCGAGATCATGAGCTCCTCGGCAGCGTCGTCCTCGCGGTTCAGCGCCTCCTCGGCCGGATAGACGTGCTCCTCGAGGAACGTGCGGTAGGTCGCACGCAGCTCTTCGAACTGCTCCAGCGTTGGGAGCTCCGCAGTGGCCACGGCCCTATTATCGCTCCGTGAAGCTCGGCGTGTACCTCGGCTACGCCTCCCCGGGCACGAACCCGACGGAGCTGATCGACATGGCCGTCGAAGCGGAGCAGCTCGGCTACGACTCCGCGTGGGCAGCCGAGGCGTGGGGCACGGACGTGGTCACCGTCCTCTCCTGGCTCGGCGCGAAGACTCAGACGATGAAGCTCGGCGCGGGGATCATGCAGATCCCGGCACGCAGTGCGGGCATGACGGCGATGACTGCGGCCACGCTCGACCTCATGTCGGGCGGCCGCTTCCTGCTCGGCCTCGGGTTGTCGGGCCCGCAGGTCGCCGAGGGCTGGCACGGCCAGCCCTGGGGCCCGCCGCTGGGCCGCACGCGCGAGTACGTCGAGCTCGTCCGCCAGATGCTGCGGCGCGACGTCGTCGACTTCCACGGCGGCGTCTACGACGTGCCGCTAACGGGCGACGGGACGACGGGGCTCGGCATCCCGCTGAAGATGATGATGCGGCCGCTGCGGCCCGAGATTCCCATCTACCTCGCCGCCATCGGCCCCAAGAACGTCGCGCTGGCGGCTGAGATAGCGGACGGCTGGCTGCCGATCTTCGTCTCGCCCGAGCGCTTCCGCGACGTCTTCCCGCTCGACGGCGCGAAGGACGGGTTCGACGTCGCGGCGGGCGTCCACGTCGTCCTCACGAAGGACGTGGAAGGAGGTCGCGAGTACGTCAAGCACCACCTCGCGCTCTACGTCGGCGGCATGGGAGCACGCGGCAAGAACTTCTACAACGACCTCGTCTGTCGCTACGGCTACGAGGCCGAGGCGGCGCAGATCCAGGATCTCTATCTCGGCGGGAAGAAGCTCGAGGCGGCGGCGGCGGTTCCCGACGCTCTGGTCGACGAGGTGGCGCTCGTCGGCTCCCGCGAGCAGATCGCCGACCGGCTCGGCGCCTGGCGCGAGTGCGGCGTAACGACGCTCATCGTCCAGAGCCGCGATCTCGAGACGTTGCGCGCGATGGCCGAGATCGTGCTTTGACCGACCAGTCGCCGCTGCTGATCATCGAGAACGTCGAAGCCTTTCTCGACGAGCACGGGCTCGGGTCGGGGCCGGTCCACGCCAGCCGCATCGGCCAGGGTGGCGGCTCGAACTTCTCGTTTCTGCTGGAACGGGACGATGGGCGCTTCGTCCTGCGCAGGCCGCCGCGGCCGCCACTCCCGCCTTCGGCTCACGACATGGTGCGCGAGGCGCGGCTCCAGCTGGCCCTGGCGCCGCAGGGCATCCGGCTGCCGGTGATTCGCGCCGTGTGCGAGGACGAGAGCGTGATCGGCGTCCCGTTCTACGTCATGGACTACCTCGAGGGTCATGTCGTCACGGACGAGCTGCCGGCAGGCCTCGAGTCCGGGGAGGCTCGGCGGCGACTCGGGCTCGACTTCGTCGATGCGCTGGTGGAGATTCACGAGGCCGATGTCAGCGCGCCCGCGATAGCGGAGTTCGTCCGCCCGGGCAGCTACCTGGAGCGGCAGGTGCGGCGCTTCACGCAGCTCTGGGAGATCAACCGGACGCGCGAGCTGCCGGATGTCGAGGCGGTAGGCGAGTGGCTTGCCGGCAAGGTGCCTGAGCCGCTGCCTCTCGCCGTCGTCCACGGCGACTACCGGCTGGGCAACGCGATGGTCGCGCCGGAGGAGCCGACGCGGATCGTCGCCGTGCTCGACTGGGAGATGGGCGCCGTCGGCGATCCGCGCGCCGACGTCGGCTACCTGCTGGCGACGTACAGCGAGCCCGGAGGCGAGGTCAATCCGCTGGGGGCATCGCCGGCGACGGCGACGGAGGGGTTCCCGACGAAGCGCGAGCTGGTTGAGCACTATCGCGATCGGAGTGGCCGCGATGTCGAGCCGCTGGGCTGGTTCCAGGCGCTCGCGCTCTGGAAGGCGGCGGTGTTCTGCGAGGCGATCTACGGTCGATACGTCCGCGGTGAGCTGGCGGCCGAGGACGCAAACGCCGCCCGCTTCGAGCTCGGCGTGCCGCTGCTCGCACGGACAGCGCTCGAATTCGCCGAGGCCGACTGAGCCGACCCACCTGTGGACGAATCGGCACACAATTGGCACAACTCAGTGCCAGGCACTGGGACATGGCCGAAGGGGTCAGTGGCCGACGCGGTCGAGGAAGTTGCAGACGATCTCGGCGAACGCCGCAGGCTGCTCGAGCATCGGCACGTGGGCCTGGTCAGGAAGCACGGCTAGCTCCGCGCGGGGCATTCGCTCAGCCAACAGCCGGCCGTTGCTGGCCGGGATCACGCGGTCGAGCTCGCCGTGGACGATGAGCGCGGGGACGCTGACCTGCTCGACGGGAACGCCTTGCTCGACAAATGTACGGCTCCCGGTGAATTGCGCCCACCAGCACTCGGGCGGCGTGGGGGGATCGACGCGCGCGGCCAGCCACTCCTTGTACTCGTCATGATGCTCCGCAGGCCAGTCCGGCGTGAACGACGTGGGAAACGTCCGCCGGATCGCCTCCTCGAGCGGCAGCCCAACGACCGAGAGCCAGATCTCGAGCGTCTCCGGCGGCAGCGGCTCGTGCTCGTGCCCGCCTGGCCCAGTGCCGACGAGGACGAGCGAGCGTACGAGCTCGGGCCGCCGCAGCGCCAGCGTCAGCGCGATGAAGCCGCCCATCGAGTGCCCGTACACGTCGGCGCGCTCCAGACCGCGGGCATCGAGCACCGAGGCCGCATCGTCGGCCAGCTCCTCGATCGTGTACGGCCCCGGCGGTTTCGCTGAGAGCCCCGTGCCGCGATTGTCGAAGGCCAGCACGCGCCGGCGCTTCGCGTACTCCGGCCATTGCGCCCGCGAGCCCCACTTCGACCAGCCGAGACCTTGAATCAGGAGGAGCGGGAAGCCGTCGCCGTGCTCCTCGACGTCGAGGTGGATCAGACGCGCTCCACGATCATGGCCATGCCCTGTCCGCCGCCGACGCACATCGTCTCGAGGCCGACCGTGCCGTCGGCTGCGTCGAGATCGTTGAGCAGCGTGCACATGATCCGCGCACCCGTCATGCCGTAGGGATGTCCGAGCGCGATCGCCCCGCCGTGCGGGTTGAAGCGGTCATCGAAGGGATCCATGCCGACCTCACGGCAGACCGGGATGACCTGCGCCGCGAACGCCTCGTTCAGCTCCATCACGTCGACATCGTCGATCTTCATGCCGGCCTGCTTCAGCACGCGGTGCACCGCCTCGATCGGACCCACGCCCATGATCTCCGGATCGATGCCCGACACCGCCGAGGCGACAATCCGCGCCTTCGGCGTGATGCCGAGCTCCTTGGCTCGCGAGTCGCTCATCACGACAACGGCCGCACCGCCGTCGTTCAGCGGGCACGAGTTGCCGGCAGTCACCTTCCCGTCCTCCTTGAAGGCAGGGTCGAGCTGCGCCAGGCCGTCAAGCGTCGACGACGCACGCGGGCCGTCATCCTGGGAGACGACCGTGCCGTCCTCCTTCGTGTACGGCGTGATCTCGCGGGCGAAGTGTCCCGACTCCTGAGCCGCGACGGCCCGCTCCTGCGAGCGCTGCGCGAAGCGGTCCATCTCGTCCCGCTCGACGCCGAAGCGCTCGGCGACGTTCTCCGCGGTCATTCCCATCGGGATGTAGACGTTGCCGATCGCGTCGTCCGACCCGGTCAGCCGGGGATGCAGCTCTTCGGCGTCCTTCGGGTAGCCATTGACCTGGGAGATCGACTCCACGCCGGCCGCGACGTACGCCTCGCCTTCCCCGGCCCGAATCGCGTGGAAGGCCATGCGAATCGTCTGCAAGCTCGACGCGCAGAATCGGTTGACGGTGGTGCCTGCCGCCGACGGCGGCAGGTCGGCGAGCAGCGCGGCACGGCGGGCGAGGTTCATGCCCTGCCGCTGCTCCGGGTAGCCGCAGCCGACCATGACGTCCAGAATCTCCGAGGCGTCGAGCTCGGGCACCTGGTCGACGGCCGAGCGGATGGCGAACGCCGCCAGGTCGTCGGGACGGACGTCCACCAACGAGCCCTTGCGCGCACGCCCGATCGGCGTCCGCGCGGCAGCGACGATGACGGCCTCGGGCATGGGCAGCAGGCTACACAGTGAAAGGGGGCCGGCACAGGCCGACCCCCTTTCGACCGCGATACGTCGTGGCTACTTCGTCTTGCGACCCGGCCGCGGATCGACCAACTGGCCGATCGGCTTCCAGCCGCCGTTCTCGAACTCGATCAGCCGCTCGGCCGAGATCGGGAACTTGTCGTTCTTCGACGTCGTCGCTGAGACGCCCGGCAGGAACCACGGGTTCATGGCGTTGGTCTCCGTGAAGTTGTTCGCCTTCGCCATGAGCGCGGGGCGCGTCAGCTTGCCCTTCGGGATCCTGTCGAGAAGGTTGCAGAAGCTCCTCCCCTTCGCGAAGCCGTAGAGGTAAAGCCCGTCCGTGACCTTCGCGCTCGGCAGGTACTTCGCCATCTGCGCCTTGTAGAGGTTGACGCCCGCGTCGTTGGCGTTGTCAGGGCTCGCCGGGTCCTTGAGGTACTGGACGCTGATCGAGCCGTTCACCGTGGCCGCGTTCGAGTTGGCCAGTGAGAGCGTCATGAACGTGTCGGTGGCCGACACCGAGTTCAGGTAGATGTTGGCCGGCTTCCAGTTGATCGCACGCAGCGTCGCGTACGTGCGGATCGTGTGCGTCGGCGTGGCGAAGATCATCAACGTGTCCGCGCCCGACCCGCGCAGCGCGAGCAGCTGTGGCGCCACGGATGCGTCGGTGAGGTTGTAGCCGCGGCTGGCGACGACCTGGCTCTTGTTCGAGCCCAGGCCCGCCTCGAGACCCGCGATGTAGTCCTTGCCGTAGTCATCGTTCTGGTAAAGGACGCCGATCTTCGCGTTCGGCGTGTTCGCCTTGATGCGCCTTCCGTAGATCGCACCCTCGCCCTGGTAGTCGGGCTGCCAGCCGAGCGTCCACTTGAAGTCCTTCTGCTGTGCACCCCAGAAGGTCGCTCCGGTGGAGACGTAGAGCTGCGGCACTCTGTTCTTGTTGAGATACGTGCGTACGGCCTGCTGCGGCTCGGTGCCGAGGCCGCCGACCGTCGCGAGCACCTTGTCCTGCTCGACGAGCTTGATCGTCTTCGTCACGGTGTTCGTGATGTTGTAGCCGTCGTCCTCGACGATGAACTGGACCTGGCGTCCGCCGCAGCCACGAGCCTTGTCCACGCCCCGCTTCGTCGAGTTCTCGTAACTGAAGTACGCGCTCATACCGCGTGCGATGGGGGCATAGCTGGCGGCGGTGCCCGACAGCGGGAACGTCCCACCGATCTTGACCACCTTCGCCGACACGCCCGGCGCCTGCTCAGCGCCGCCGAGCGCACCCGTCAAGCCGAAGACGAGCGAGCCGACGACAGCCGTGAGTAGAAGTGCTGCCTTGCTCATGTATCGCTCCTTTGTGTAG
Organism: uncultured Actinomycetes bacterium; assembly: GCA_963704335.1. GTDB lineage: Bacteria > Actinomycetota > Thermoleophilia > Gaiellales > Gaiellaceae > PALSA-612. Next base: position 1,076,945 of record OY969889.1, on the reverse strand, counting down.
TTCCCTCCCCTACCGTGGGACGAGTGTAACGCCGTTTTGTTGCTATGAACAGACCGCGTAATCGAAGAACGAGCTGGGCCGCGCCGCCCGGCATGAGAAAGAGCACGAGTAGGAGAAAGACGCCGTACGTGACCGTGGGCGGCAGCTCCTCCAGCCGCCCGAGATCGGCGTCAGCAGCCCACTCCTCCGCCTTCAGCGGCGCGTACTGGATGAAAAGTGCACCGAAAATCGTCCCGAACAGGAGGCCGAAGCCGCCGAGCGCCGTGCCGACGAGCAGCGTGATCGAGAGCGCGGGCAGGAACACGATCGCGTTCACCGAGCCGAGATGGATCACCAGCAGGGCGCCCGCAACGCCCGCGTACGCGGCGGAGAGCGCGAAGGCGAGCGTCTTGAAGACGGCGGGATTCAGCCCGGACGAGACCGCCGCCAGCTCGGCGTCGCGCACCGCCCGCAGCGAGCGTCCGAACTTCCCGCTGAGCAGCAACCACGCGAAGAGCAGCGCCCCCAGAGCGATCCCCCACGTCGCGTAGTAGGGCGCGCTCGGCAGCCCGAATTGAATGCCCTGGCTTCCTCCGGTCACATCTGCGAACCGATCTGAGCGTGCGAGGTCGACGAAGGCGACCGCCAGGGCGAACGTACCGAGCGCGAGGTACGGGCCGTGGAGACGCAGCGCCGGCAAGCCGAAGAGGAAGCCCGCCACACCGGCGACCACGGCGGCGACGGGGATCGTCCACCACACGCTCCAGCCGTGGCTGAACGTGAGATACGCCGTCGTGTAGCCACCGACGCCCATGAACGCGCCCTGGCCGAGCGAGATCTGCCCCGAGTAGCCGGTAACGATGTTCAGGCCGAGCAGTGCTACGAAGTACAGGCCGACCTGCGACATGTTGCGCGTCTCGAACTGGCCCATGAACGAGGGCAGTACTGCGATGATCGCGATGCCGGCGGCGAGGCAGATCGCGCTCGCGACGTGTGCGCGGAGGATCGCTCTCATACGCGCCTCGTCACCGTCTTCCCGAAGAGGCCGTCGGGCTTGACGAGGAGCACGAGCAGGAGCACGCCCAGCGCGATCGGCAGCTTGAACTCCTGCGACTCACTGACGAAGTCGACGTACGTCTGGAGAAGCGCGATCCCGACGCCGAGTATGTACGCACCGATCACGGCTCCGATCGGGCTGTCGAGGCCGCCGAGCACGGCGGCCGCGAACGCGTACACGATGATGACGAGCATGTAATCCGGACTGAGCGGAGGCGCCGCCACCACCGCCATGAGCCCGGCCACTGCTCCGAGTGCGGCGGCGAGCCCCCAGCCGAGCGCGAGCATTACGGCGACGCGGATCCCGAGCAGCCGGCTCGTGTCGGCGCGGACCGCCGCGGCCCTCATCATCAACCCGGTCCGCGTGAAGCGGAAGATGAGAAAGACGACGGCGACGCACGCGAGGGATATGCCGAAGATGTAGATCGTCTGCTTGGGTATCGCGACGTCGCCGATGGTCACCGGGTCGAACGGGAACGGGCTGATGATGTACTGCGGCTCCGCGGTCCAGATGAACGCCGCGAGCCCGTTGAGGATCACGAGCAGGGCGATCGTGGCGATGACGATCGTGATCTGCCCGGACTTCGCAAGCGGCCTGATAATCGCGCCGTAGACGAGCGCGCCGCCAGCGAACGAGATGACGAGGGTGATCGCGAAGCCGATCCAGAACGACAGCTGCCAGCCTTCTGGATCGGAGATGAGCCAAAAAGCGATGTACGTCGAGAACATCGCCATCTCGCCCTGGGCGAAGTTGATCACGCCCGTGGCGCGGTGGATGAGCACGAGCGCGAGCGCGAGGACGGCGTAGATACCGCCGTCGGCGAGACCGGTGACCACCGTCTGGATGAGCTTCGACCAGTCCATCAGCCGAGGTACGACTTCCTCACCCGCTCGTCCTCGCGGAGCTCTTCGCTCGCCCCCTCGATCACCACACGCCCGACCTCGAGCACGTACGCCCGCTTCGTGGACGCGAGCGCGATGCCCGCATTCTGCTCGACGACGAGCACGGTGAGCCCCATCTCGTGCGTCAGCGAGCGCACGAGCCCGTAGAAGTCGCGGACGATCGTCGGCGCGAGACCGAGCGACGGCTCGTCGAGCAGCAGGAGCTTCGGCCGCGCCACGAGCGCCCGTCCGAGGGCGAGCATCTGCTGCTCACCGCCGGACAGGGTTCCCGCCTGCTGGCTCCGCCGGCCCTCGAGTCGCGGGAAGTACCCCGCGACGTTGTCGCAGTCCCGCTTCGCCTCGCGCCAGTTGCGGCGGTGATTCGCGCCGATGAGGAGGTTCTCCCAGACGGTCAGCTCCGCGTAGATCTCCCTGCCCTCCGGAACGTGGGCGATGCCGAGCCGTGCGACCGCCTCGGGTGACTTCTTGCCGATCTCCTTGCCGCCGAAGACGATGCGGCCCGAGCGTCGCACGGTGCCCGAGATGGCGCGCAGCGTCGACGTCTTGCCGGCGCCGTTCGCGCCGAGGATGGCGACCGACTCTCCGTCGTCCACCCTCAACGACACGCCGTGCAGCGCCTGGACGCCGCCGTAGCGGGCGTCGACGCCCTCCAGCTCGAGCAGCGGGGCCACTACTCGGCCTCTTCCTCAGTGCCGAGATACGCCTCGATGACAGCCGGGTCGCCCCGCACTTCGTCGGGTGTCCCACGGGCGATCGTCTTGCCGAAGTCGAGCACGTGGACGGTCTCGGACACGCGCATGACGAGGCCCATGTGATGCTCGACGAGGAGCACGGTCAGGTCGAGCCGCTCGCGGATGTCGAGGAGGAAGTCGCCGAACGCGGCGACCTCTTCGTGGCTCAATCCCCCGGCCGGCTCGTCGAGCAGCAGCAGGCGCGGCTCGGAAACGAGCGCGCGAGCCAGCTCGATTCGCTTCAGCGTCGGGTACGGGAGGCTCGAGGCGCGATGCCCTGCCAGGCCGCTGAGGTTGACGAGCTCCAGCATCGCCAGCGCCCGCTCCCGGCCCTCGGTCTCCCGGAACCAGTTTGTCCGCGAATGCGCGCCGACGAGGACGTTCTCAAGCACCGTCATCTGCGAGAACAGCGCGATGTTCTGGAACGTGCGTGCGATGCCGCGGTGGACCACGTCGTACGGAGCGACCTTCAGCAGGTCCTCCCCGTCGTAGAGGACCTGGCCGGAATCCGGCTTGTAGAGTCGCGTGATGACGTTGAAGGCCGTCGTCTTGCCCGCGCCGTTGGGGCCGATCAGGCCGAGGATCTGACCTTGGGGGACGTCGAAGGAGACATCGTCGAGCGCGATGACGCCCCCGAAGCGGCGAGTGAGGTGGTGGACGCTCAACAACGCCACGAGGCGGGCATCTTACGACGGGGAGACGAGACCTCGCCGGTGGTGGTGCCGCTCGACGACGGCGTCGTGCGCATCACGTTTCCGCTGCCGCTCGGCATAGACCACGTCCACGCCTACGTGTTGCCGGCGGACGACGGCGGGACGATAGTCGTCGATACCGGGCTAGGGCTACCTGGGGCCGACGTGCGCTGGCAGCGCATTCTCGAGCAGGTTGGCCGCCCCGACCGGATCGTCGTCACGCACTTCCATCCCGACCACGTCGGTGCCGCCGCGATCGTCGCCGGGCTCTCGGAGGCACCCGTGTACCAGGGCGTGCTCGACTACGAGTACTGCCATCGAGCGTGGACCGGCGAGGCCGCCGAGCGCTCGGAGCGCCACTTGCTCGAGCACGGGACGCCGGTGGAAGAGGCAGCAGCCGTTCGTGCCCAGCAAGAGCAGCTGACCGCGTTCGTGCATTACGCGAAGGATCCCGAGCCGCTGGAGCCCGGCGACACCATCGGCGGTTGGGAGGTGCACCACCTACCGGGCCACGCCGACGGTCACCTGGCGCTGCTGCGTGACGGCGTGCTCATCGCCGGTGACGCGCTGCTGGGGGGCATCACGCCGAACGTCGGGCTATGGCCGGGGTCCGCGCCCGATCCGCTCAGCGACTATCTGCGCTCCCTCGAGCGGATCGCCGAGCTCGACCCGCGGCTCGCGCTGCCCGGCCACGGCGAGCGGATCATCGATCCTGCCGGACGCGCTCGCGAGATCTCCGAGCATCACGACCACCGGCTGACGCGGACGCTGGACATGCTCGGGAGCGAGCCGCGGTCCGGCTACGCCGTCTCGCAAGCGCTCTTCCCCGACGCGCTCGCGCCGTCACTCAGGCGCTTCGCCGTGGCGGAGACGCTCGCCCACCTCGAGCATCTCGTGTTCGCGGGTCGCGCGGGGCGAGCGACGGAGAACGAACGCACGACCTACATGGCGCTGCGTTGACCGGCGACATCGTCATCCGCCCATACGTCGACGCTGACGAGCGCGGGTGGCTCGAGTGCCGGGTGCTCGCCTTCCTGGACTCGGCGTACTACGACGACGTCGCGCGCGAGAAGGAGCATTACGAACGGCCGAGCATCGAGCTCGTCGCCGAGGCGGACGGTCGCATCGTCGGACTCATCGACATCGAGTACGAAGAGGAGCCCGCCACCGTGTGCGAGGACCGTCCCGGTCTCGGCGGCATGATCTGGCACATCGCCGTGCTCCGCGACTTCCGCAGGCAGGGCATCGCGTCTCGCCTGCTCGGGGCCGCGGAGGAGGCCGTACGCCCGCGAGGGATCGAACGGTTCGAGGCCTGGACGAGAGACGACCCGTGGGTGCAACGCTGGTACGAGTCGTGTGGCTTCGAGCAGATCGTCTCCTACCTACATGTCTACGTCGAAGGACGGGAGGAAGCCGACAGCGTCCTGAGCCCGCAGCTCGGCCTGAAGCCGGTCAAGGTCTTCGCCCACTACACGGGCGAGGAGCGTGAGGCCATGCGCAAACGCTTCGCCCGCGTCCACGACTGCGTGTGTTACGAGCGGCGCTTCGCCGTCTAGCCGCTCGGGTCGTCGGTGACGATCGGCAACCGGCTGGCGACGTGCCGCCGGCCGCCGGCGGTGAAGATCACGTCCACGGAGTCGTTCTGGCGGTAGGTCCCCGCGACGCCGAGCATCAGCGACAACCAGCGCCAGGGCCCGAGGCGCCCCTCCTGCTTCAGGGTGCGCGGAAAGACCAGCACGCCGCCCTCGCGGGTGAAGTCTGCCCCCTCCTGCTGGCGCACGCCGTTCACGTAGACCTCGAACGACGCGCCCGCAGCCGGCGGCAGCACTACTCGCGACCGCTCCGACATCCCCTCGATCATAGAATCAGCACGTGCGCCTGACCGCCCTCGTCGCCGCGCTCGCAGCGCTCGCCTTCGCTGCCCCCGCATTGGCGCAGAACGGCGGCCTGACGCCGGTCGAGCCCGCGTCGGAAAACGCGCAGGCGATCTACGACGCGTACATCCTCATCCTGTTCGTCACGGGCTTCGTCTTCATCCTCGTCGAGGCGACGCTCGTGGTCTTTCTCGTACGGTACCGGCGAGGAAACCGAGACCGGGCGGCCGAGGGGCCGCAGGTGCGAGGCCACACGCGGATCGAAGTGGCCTGGACGATCGTGCCGGTGCTGCTGCTCACGATCATCGTCGCCTTCGTCTTCGTAAAGCTGCCCGAGGTCGAGGACGCGCCCGCGGCCGGCCCCGCCGGCAGCCTCGAGGTCCAGGTCGAGGGGCATCAGTACTACTGGCTCTACCGCTATCCGGGCGGTGAGATCGCGATCGACGACCTCGTCGTGCCCGTGAACAGGGTCGTGAACCTCGAGGTCACCGCCCCTGACGTGATCCACAGCTGGTGGATCCCGGCTCTCGGCGGCAAGATCGACGCCATCCCGGGCCGCACGAACCACACGTGGTTCAGGGCCGAGCGGACGGGGACGTTCACCGGCCGTTGCGCCGAGCTCTGCGGCGCCCAGCACGCCTCCATGACTGCGTCGGTACAGGCAGTCAGCGACGCGGAGTTCACTCGCTTCCTCGCAGCGCACGCGCCGACCAGTCAGGCCGTCGGCAAGGAGACCTTCGAAGGCGTCTGCGCGAAGTGCCACGGGATGGACGGACTTGGCACGGAGGAGGCTCCGGCCATCGCCGGGCGGGAGTTCGACGCGACAACGGTCACACTGATCAAGAACGGCGGCACGCGCATGCCGGCTGTGGGCGCGGATTGGTCGGACGAGCACATCGACGCCACCATCCGGTACCTCAACAGCTCGATCGGGGCGCCGTAGGTGGCCGCTAACCAGCAGACAGCACCTTCGCTCGACTGGAAGCAGGGGCGCGTCACTAGCTGGCTGACGACCACGGACCACAAGCGGATCGGGATCCTCTACATCGTCACGAGCCTCGTCTTCTTCGGCATCGCCGGGTTGCTTGCACTGCTAATCCGACTCCAGCTGGCCAGTCCGGATCAGGACTTCATCACCGGCGACAAGTACAACGAGCTCTTCACCGTGCACGGCACGGCGATGGTCTTCCTCGTCGTGGTGCCGATCCTCGCCGGCTTCGGCAACTACATCGTGCCGCTGATGATCGGCGCGCGCGACATGGCGTTCCCGAAGTTGAACGCGCTCTCGTACTGGCTGTTTCTCGCGGGTGGCCTCGTGCTCTACGGGAGCTTCTTCGCCAAGGGAGGCGCGTCGAGCGCCGGCTGGACGGCGTACCCGCCCCTGTCGGGAACCGAGTACAGCCCCGGCAACGGCGTCGACCTCTGGATCCTGTCGCTGCACCTGCTGTCGCTGTCGTCGCTTGCCGGCGCAATCAACTTCGCGGTGACGATCCTCAACATGCGCACGCGCGGGATGACGTTCATGCGCATGCCGCTGTTCATCTGGGCGATCTTCACGTACGCGGTGCTGCTGATCCTCATCCTGCCGGTGCTGTCCGGCGGGTTGACGCTGCTGCTCTTCGACCGCCAGCTGGGGACGCACTTCTTCGTCCCCGACGAGGGCGGCAGCGCGCTGCTCTGGCAAAACGTCTTCTGGTTCTTCGGACACCCCGAGGTCTACGTGATGATCCTGCCCGCGTTCGGGATCGTCTCCGAGGTGATCCCCGTCTTCGCGCGAAAACCGATCTTCGGCTACGCCGCGATTGCGTTCTCCACGCTCGGCATCGCGTTCGCAGGGATGCTCGTCTGGGCGCACCACATGTTCACGGTCGGGTACGGCACCGGCCTCAACAGCTTCTTCATGATCGCGTCGTTCCTCGTCGCCGTGCCGACCGGGATCAAGATCCTCAACTGGCTGGCAACGCTTTGGCGCGGGAACATCTCGTTCGACACGCCGATGCTGTTCGCGCTCGGCCTGATCGCGCTGTTCGTGATCGGCGGGCTCACCGGCATCTTCGTCGCGGCGTATCCCGTCGACTGGCAGCTACACGACACGTACTTCGTCGTCGCGCACTTCCACTACACGCTCTTCGGCGGCGCGATGTTCGGGATCTTCGCGGGCCTGTACTACTGGTGGCCGAAGATGTTCGGACGCCGCCTCGACGAACGTCTCGGCAAGTTTCACTTCTGGCTGATGTTCGCCGGCTTCAACATCGCCTTCATGCCGCAGCACTTCCTCGGCTTGCTCGGCATGCCGCGGCGGATCTACACGTACTCCGAGGGCGGTGCGTGGGAGATCTACAACCGCCTCTCCACGATCGGCGCCTTCCTCATGGCCGCGGCTATCGTGGTCTTCGCCGTGAACGTGCTGCGATCACGACGGTCCGCGCGGGTGGGCAACGACCCGTGGGAGGGCAACACGCTCGAGTGGTTCGCGACGTCGCCCCCGCCGCCCGAGAACTGGACGGAGCCGCTGCCGTATGTGTCCAGCGCGCGGCCGGTGCGTGACCTGCGGATTCGCCTCGAGGAGACGCGACGTGGCTAGCCCCTGGCTGAGGTTGCTGTCGCTGTGGGCGGCTGCAGCCGTGCTGCTGGCCGTCGTCTCCGGCGCCGCCGCGCTCGGCGCGACCCATGACGTGCTCTCGGCGCTGGCGCTGCCCCCACTGACAGCGCTCGTGATCGGCGCCTGGCTCCGCCACCGTCCGCTGCTGCCGTACGCACTGGCGGCGCTCGGGCTGTTCGGCGTCGCGGCTCTCGTGACGGCGCCGGCGGTCCACCTCGCGCTGGCAGCCGCGGCACTGGCGGCCGCACTCGTGCTGGCGGCACTCGTGCACCGCGAGCAGTGGACGCCGTTCGGAGCCGTGCGCGACTACGTGGCGCTCACGAAGCCACGCATCATGTCGCTGCTCCTCGTCACCGGCTTCTGCGGCCTCGTGGCAGGCGCCGGCGGCCTGCCGCCGTGGGACCTCACCATCGCCGCGATGGTCGGTCTCGCCCTCGCGTGCGGCGGCGCCAGCGCCCTCAACCACGTGCTCGACCGCGACATCGACAAGCTGATGGGCAAGCGCACGCGCAAGCGTCCCGTGGCGGCGGAGCGCATCTCGCCCGAGCACGCGCTCGAGTTCGGCCTGGCACTGTCGGCGCTCTCGTTCACGTTGCTCGCCGGCGCGGTGAACCTCCTGACGGCCGTGCTCGCCCTCGTGGGCAACCTCTTCTACGTGCTGGTCTATACGGGCTGGCTCAAGCGCTCCACGCCGCAGAACATCGTCATCGGCGGCGCGGCCGGCGCCGTGCCACCGCTCGTCGGCTGGGCGGCAGCAACCGGGTCGCTCGCGCTGCCGGCGCTCGCGCTCTTCCTCATCGTGTTCCTCTGGACGCCTCCGCACTTCTGGGCGCTGGCCCTGCTCATCAAGCGTGACTATGCGGCGGCGGGGATTCCCATGCTGCCCGTCGTGCGCGGTGACACGGAGACGGCCAGGCAGATCGTGCTCTACTCCGTGGCGCTCGTGGGCTTCACCGTCGTGCCGTTCGCCCTCGGCTGGTTCGGCGCCGTATACCTCGCGGCGGCGCTTGGACTAGGCGCGGTCTTCCTCTGGCTAGCAGTGCGCCTACGGCGTTCGATCCAGCCTGCCCGCGCTTCCGCGCTCTTCCACTACTCGCTGCTCTACCTCGCCCTGATCTTCGTGGCGGCAGCGATCGACCCGGTGGTGATCTGAGTGGATCCCGAGGTAGAGCGGAAGAACCTAGTCCTGGGCCTGTGGCTGTTCGGCTTCTCGCTCGCCCTGCTCGTGCTGACGGCGGTCATCGCCGTCGTCGTCGTCTACGGCTAGCAGTCGCGGCAGCCCCGGACCCGTCTCAGTCGGACACGTCCCAGTGCCTGGCACTGAGTTGTGCCAATTGTGTGCCAATTCATCCACAGGCGGTTGGCGCTAGTAGCCCAGAAGGCGCCGGTCTGCGCGGCGACGGGCCGCCCGGATGCCGATCGCGAGCACCGCGCCGAGCAGGACGAACGGCGCAGCGACGACGGCCGCGTAGACGACCGCCACGGTCTCGGCAGCAAGCACGTCGGCGGCCCGCTCGAGCGCCCGCTGGATCCGCCCGGGCTCGGTCGGCACGGCGACTGCATCCTTCGTCGTCAGATTGAGCGATGCCGTGGCGAAGCTCGCCTGCCGCCGGTCGCGCCGCTGCGCGGTCTGGAGCGCGTCGAGCTCGGCCTGCGCGGCCGCCAGCTCGTCGCCGGACAGGGTCGGAATCACGCGCCGTAGCTCGGCGATGCGCTCGAAGCGGCGGTCAAGCCTCGGCTGTATGTCCTGTACAGAGACGTGCTGGTCGAGGATCGTGCCGAGCTCCGAGTAGCGCACGATCGCCGCCTGCACGCGGGCGATCGGCACACGCAGGACGAGCCGCGCGGTGCCTTCGCCATCACCCTCGCCGTAGTCGACGCTGCGCACGTAGCCGCCGAGCGCCCGCGTTCGGCGCAGGGCATCCTGCGTCGTCTCCGAGAGATCCTTGACGCGGAGCGTGATCTCGGCCGAGTAGAGCTGCGCCCGCTGGGCCGGCGCGATCGGAGCCTGCTTGGATGCGGCGATTCCGGCCGAGTCCAGCGACTCCGTGCTCGCACGCTCCGCCTCGAACGTCGTGACGATCGGCTTTGAGTCGTCACCGTTGGCAAGCACGCCAACAGCGATTGCACCAGCGGCGAGGGCGGCTGCGGCGGGCGCCAGCACCCAGGTCACGCGCAGCTTGGGTCTGGGCGGCGCGGCAGGCCGTGCGGCGATCGCTGCCACCCGCTGGCGCAGCGACTCGGGTGCCTCCGGCCGCGCCGCACGGAGCTCACTCACGAGCCCTTCGAACTGCTCGTCGATCGGTGGGTTCTCAGGCGAGGACATCGTCCCTCACTTTCTCCTCGAGCTTGCGCAGTGCGCGGCTGAGCCGCGTCGAGCAAGCAGTCCGGCTGATGCCGAGCACGCGGGCAGCGGTATCCCCGTCGAGCTCGCAGATGACGCGCAGCGCGATCACCTCGCGCTCGCCGGGAGTCAGGCTGTGCAGCGCCGCCTCCAGCTCCGGGGAGAGACCCTCGCCGAACACGTCGTGGCTCGGGGGCAGGTCTTGCAGCGCGTAGGTCTTCTCTCGCCGCTTGCGACGCGACTCGGAGCGAAAGTGGTCGAGCGCCGCGGAGCGGGCGAGCTGGCAGAGCCATGTCTTCGCCGTTCCCCGGCGGGGATCGAAGCGGCGCCACCGCGCCAGTGCTCGCTCGAACGTCTCTCCGGTCAGGTCCTCGGCCACAGCTCGGTCTCCCGTCAGGTAGAGCAGGAAGGCGTAGACCGCGTCGAGATGCTCCTCGGCGACCTGAGCGAAGCTCGTCTCCGCCACCCGCACGCCTCCTATACGGCGCCGGCCGCCCGTGGTGTCACTCAGGCTTGTCGGCCGACTGCACTGCGTGCCCGCCGAACTGATTACGCAGCGCCGCGTTGACCTTGGCCGCGAACGACTCGTCCTGTCGGGATGCAAAGCGGGAGAAGAGCGCCAGCGTGATGGCCGGCGCCGGCACGCGCTCGTCGATCGCCGCCTGCACCGTCCAGCGACCTTCGCCCGAGTCCTCCACGTAGCCGCGGATGCCGGCGAGCACCGGATCTTCCGCGAATGCGCGCTCCAGCAGCTCGAGCAGCCAGCCGCGAACGACCGAGCCGTGCTGCCAGAGTTCCGCCAGCTGCCGCAGATCGAGCTCGAACTCGGAGGCGTTCATGATCTCGAACCCCTCGCCGAGCGACTGCATCATCCCGTACTCGATCCCGTTGTGCACCATCTTCACGAAGTGACCTGCGCCCGCTGAGCCGACGTGCGCGTAGCCGCCGTCCTGGGCGAGATCGCGGACGAACGGCTCGATGAGGGCGAAGCCGTCGGCCGGCCCGCCGACCATGACGCAGTAGCCCTCCTCCAGGCCCCAGACACCGCCGGAGACGCCCGCGTCGAGGAAGTGGATGCTCTTCGTGCCTGCCACCTCCGCGCGGCGCTGCGAGTCGCGGAAGTTCGAGTTGCCGCCGTCGACGATGATGTCGCCGTCCTCGAGCAGGGGCACGAGCGTCTGGAACGCGTTCTCCGTGGGATCTCCGGCCGGGATCATCAACCAGACGACGCGCGGATGGTCGAGCATGCCCACAAGCTCGACGAGCGAGCCGGCCGTGCGCGCGGGGTCCGTCCGCGCGTACGTCTCGACCGTGTGGCCCGCGCGCCGCAAGCGCTCGGCCATGTTGCCGCCCATCCTTCCCAGCCCGACCATGCCCAGGTTCATAGCTCCTCCAGTTTGACGCGAACGATGGGTCGCCCGCGCGCCTTCAGGGCCTCGTAGTCTCCCGCAGCCTGCGCCTCGACGAGGCGGCGGAAGCCGAACTTCCGCTTCGGGATGGAGACATCCTTGCCCACGTCGTCTACGACCTGGATGAAATGCCCGGTCGTCGGCCCGCCCTTGTGCAGCTGTCCCGTGGAGTGGAGATAGCGCGGGCCGAGGCCCACCGTGACGACGCAGCCGGTGGCGCGGGCTCGCTCGACGAGCGGCGCGAGCTCGAGCTCGCGCTCGGGATCGATGAACGCCTGGATAGCGATGTAGTCCCCGGGCCCAACGCCTGCGAGCAGCGCCTCCACCGTCTCTTCGGGACCGGTCCCCGTGCCTGGCACCGGGACATGTCCGGAATCGAGGATGGCGCGCGTTCGGTCCTTCGCCTCCTCGACGTCCGGCTGGTCGAAGGGGTTGACGCCGAGAATGGCCCCGACCACCGCCGTGGCCAGCTCGAAGCGGAAGAACTCCGCGCCGAGGTCGTCCGGTGCCGAGATCTCGATCTCCACGTGCTGCCGGTCGGGTCCGTTAGAGGATTCACCTGCCGCAGGGACGAGCCCCCGGCCCTCCTTGCCGGTCGACTCGGCGAGCAGCTGCTCGAGCCACAGTCCGAAACCCCCGGGATTCTCGAACACGACCTTGTCGCACCCCTCCTCCCAGCCCGCCCCCAACGCCAGGCCGAGCTCGAGCCCGGGGTTGCGATCGGCGAGTCGGCAGGCGTCGTGCATCTCCTCGGCGCGCACAAGCAGCCCGGCGATGTCGACGCCGGCGAGCGCCGCCGGGACGAGCCCGAACACCGACAGCGCCGAGTAGCGGCCGCCGATCGTCGGCTCCCCGGCAACGGCTTCGATGCCACGTTCCCTTGCGAGCTGCTCGAGCGACGAACCGGGATCGGTGATGACGAGGAAGGCGCCGGACCGCTTGCCCGTGCGGTCCCAGAGATGGTCGAAATGGCAGCGCGTCTCCACGGTCGACCCGGACTTCGACGAGATGACGAAAAGCGCGCCGTCGACCTCCAGCCTGCGAAGAGCGGCCGGGTGCGTCGTGTCGAGCACCTCGAGGGGCGCGCCGTAGGCCCGTCCGAGGACGAGCGGCGCCAGACTCGAACCTCCCATCCCACAGACGACGACGCGCTCGCTCCGGTGAGTTTCCACCAGGCGCGCAAGCTCTGCCGAGCGCTGGAGCATGCGCAGCGGCTCGTCGAGCCACCCGAGCCAGTGCGCCTCGTCGCGTCCCGTCCAGACCGTCGGGTCACGCTCCCAGATCCGCTCGAGAAGCTCGCCCGGGTCCAGATCAGGCAGTACTGAGAGCTCCCTGCTTCTGGCGAATCCCGTCGAGCGCCTCGGCGAACGAGTCGGAGAACTTCTCCACGCCTTCGCGCTCGAGCGTGTCCGTGACGTCGTCGTATTCGACGCCGGCCTCGGCCAGCTGCGCGAAGACCTGCTCCGCCTCCTCGACACCCTGCTCGAGCGTCAGCGCGACCTCACCGTGGTCCTGGAAGGCGACGATCGTCTCCTCCGGCATCGTGTCGATCGTCTGCGGGCCGATCAGCGACTCCACGTAGAGCACGTCGCGGTAGTCCGGATTCTTCGTGGACGTGGACGCCCAGAGACACCATTGCTTCGACGCGCCCGCGGCCTCGAGCGGCGCCCACCGCTCGTCCGCGAACACCTCCTGCCAGTTGCGATAGGCGAGCCTGGCGTTGGCGACGGCGAGCTTGCCCTTGAGCTCGGGCCGGCCGGCCGCGTCCAGCCGCTTGTCGGCCTCGGTGTCCACCCGCGAGACGAAGTAGCTCGCAACCGAGCTCACCGGCGAAGGGTCGCCACCGTCGGCGACGAGTCGCTCGAGACCGCGGATGTATGCGTCCATCACCTCGCGGTGCCGCGCGAGCGAGAAGATGAGCGTGACGTTGATCGAGCGGCCGGCGGCGATCATGTCTTCGATCGCCTGCAGGCCAGGCTCGGTGCCCGGGATCTTCACGTAGAGGTTCGGCCGGTCGATCTGCCCGTGCAGCTGCTGCGCCTGCTCCCGCGACCCATCGGTGTCGTAGGCCAGCGTCGGGTCGACCTCGATCGACACGTAGCCGCGCAGGCCCTCTCCGCCGTCCCAGACGCTCCGCATCAGGTCGCACGCATTGCCCACGTCCCGCGAAGCCAGCGCGAAGAACGCGTCGTGCGGGTCCGCATGATTCAACTCGCGCAGCTGCTCGTCGTAGCGGGTGCCCGCCGACATGGCCTTCTGGAAGATCGTCGGGTTCGAGGTGACGCCCGAGACAGCGTCGTCTCGCATCAGCCGCTCCAGCTCGCCCGTTTCCAGGAGATCGCGGGAGAGGAAGTCGATCCACACGCTCTGTCCGAGCGCCGACAGCTGATGCAGGCGCGATTCGGGCATCTGACGTTACGTTACACCCATGACTACGGCTGAGCGCTGGCGCGAGCTCGGGCAGCAGCTGCGCGTCGACTCGATTCGCCCGAGCGCGATCGCAGGTTCGGGCCATCCGACCTCGGGCATGTCCGCGGCGGATCTCATGGCGGTGCTCGTGGACGGTCACCTACGTTACGACTGGGCCAACCCGAAGGCCGCGACGAACGACCGCCTCGTCTTCTCGAAGGGCCACGCGTCGACGCTGCTCTACGCGATTCTTCGCGCAGCGGGCGTCATCTCGGAGGACGATTTCGCCGGCTACCGGCAGTTCGGGTCGCAGCTCGAGGGCCACCCCACGCCCGTGCTGCCCTGGGTGGACGTCGCCACCGGCTCGCTCGGCCAGGGCCTGCCGATCGGCGTCGGCATGGCCATCGCCGGCAGGCACCTCGACCGGCTGCCGTACCGCGTCTGGGTGCTCTGCGGCGACTCCGAGCTCGCCGAGGGATCGATGTGGGAGGCATTCGAGCACGCGTCCCACTACGCGCTCGACAACCTCACGGCGGTCGTGGACGTCAACCGCCTAGGGCAGCGCGGCGAGACGATGGTCGGCCGCGACACCGGCGTGCTCGCCGAGCGCGCGCGAGCCTTCGGCTGGCACGCGATCGAGATCGACGGCCACGATGTCGAGGAGATCGACACGGCGTACAGCGACGCCGAGGCCCTGACAGGTCGGCCCACGGCGATTTTCGCGAGCACGCTCAAAGGCAAAGGTGTGTCGGCCGTCGAGGACGAGAACGGGTGGCACGGCAAGCCGCTCGACGATCCCGACGCGGCGATCGCCGAGCTGGGTGGAGTCCGCGACCTGCGCCTCGAGCCCCGGCTCCCCGAGGCGGGCGAGCCGCACAAGTTCGAGACAGGGCCCCTCGAGCTACCGCGCTACGAGCTCGGCGAAGAGGTGGCGACGCGCAAGGCGTACGGGGACGCGCTGGCGGCCGTCGGCGCCGCCCGGGGCGATGTCGTCGCCGTAGACGGCGAGGTGTCCAACTCGACGTTCGCCGAGGTCTTTGCCAAGGCGCATCCCGAGCGGTACTTCGAGATGTACATCGCCGAGCAGCAGATGGTCGCCGCGGCGGTCGGCCTCCAGGCACGGGGCTGGCGGCCGTTCGCATCGAGCTTCGCGGCGTTCCTCAGCCGTGCGTACGACTTCGTCCGCATGGCGGCGATCAGCCGCGCGACGATTTGCCTGTCGGGCTCACACGCCGGCGTCTCGATCGGCGAGGACGGTCCCTCCCAGATGGCGCTCGAGGACATAGCCTCGCTCCGCGCGGTCCACGGCTCTACGGTGTTGCACCCGTGCGACGCCAACCAGACGGCAAGGCTCGTGGCGGCGATGGCCGATCTGGAGGGCATTTCGTACCTGCGAACGCTGCGGCCTGCGACGCCCGTGCTCTACGGGCCGGACGAGGAGTTCGAGGTCGGGGGGAGCCGTGTCCTGCGTTCCTCGGATGACGACGCGGTGGCGGTCGTCGCCGCCGGCATCACCGTGCACGAGGCCTTGAAGGCGGCCGACATGCTGGCCGCAGATGGTGTCGCCGTGCGAGTCATCGATGCGTACTCGATCAAGCCCATCGACGCAGAGGCACTCGCGGCCGCGGGAGACCAGCTGGTGACCGTGGAGGATCACTGGCCTGAGGGCGGGCTCGGCGATGCCGTCCTCTCGGCGCTGGCGGAGCAAGGCTCCACCGCGCATGTCAAGAAGCTCGCCGTCACCGGCATGCCCCGTTCGGGCAAGCCCGCCGAGCTCATGAAGGCCGCAGGCATCGACGCCGACGCGATCGCGGCAGCGGTCAGAGAGTTGATCTAGAACTCGTCGGCTGACGCGTGGTCCCGGATCAGCTCCTTGATCCGGTCGTTGACGTCGTCCTCCTGCCCCATCGTCAACGCCGCGACGATGCGGCCATCGGCCGTATGGAGGCAGACAGCCTTGCCGTCGCGAAAGTCGCCGTGCTCGACGATCTCATCGTGGCCGGTCGAGTCGCCAAAGAAGCGAATGCTTGCGCCGAAGATCTCCGAGAAGAAGCTCGACACCGTGTCGTAGCCTTCGCCCTCTCCCGCGAGGACCTTCCCCAGCTCGCTGCCCTGGTAGTTCGCGTTCGACCAGTGCTCGATACGACGCCGGCGCAGGAAGATCGGGTCGTGGAAGCGAGCCACGTCCCCGACCGCGTACACGCCCGGACGTGACGTCTCGAAGCGGACGTTGACGAGCACGCCGTCGTCCACTTCGACGCCGGCACCCTCGACGAAGCTCGTGTTCGGTGTGACGCCGATGCCTGCGACGAGGAGGTCGGCATCGCGCTCCTCACCGCCCTTGGTGACGACAGAGGTCACGTGCCCGTCGCCGCGCACCTCGGCCACTTCGTCGTCGAAGAGCAGCTCGACGCCCTTCTCCCTGTACAGCTCCTCGAGGTACTGCGAATACGACGGCGTGTCGAGTGCACGGAAGAGTTGATGACCGCGGTCGCACAGCGTCACCTCGAGCCCAAGCTGCGTGAGCGACGCGGCGGTCTCCAGGCCGATGAAGTTCGACCCGACGATGAAGGCTCGGCGGGATTCGGCCGCGCGCTCCCGGATGGCCGTCGAGTTGGCCAGCGTCCGCAGCGTGAAAACGCCTCCCAGCTCGGCGCCGGGGACTTCGAGCGGGCGGGGTGAAGCACCGCTCGCGATCACGAGGCGCTCGAACGGCACGCGCTCATCCGAAGCCAGCTCGATCTCGCCTTCGTGAACGGCCAAGACCGTGGTGTGCAGGTCGCAGCGGCAGTCGTGCTCGGCATAGAAGCCGGAGGGCTCGACGAGCGTTCCGTCGACGTCGATCTCGCCGCGCAGATAGCGCTTCGAGAGCGGCGGGCGGTGATACGGGAAGAACGAGTCCGCGGTGATCATCCGCAGCGACTCCTTGCCGCCCGCCTCGCGGTAGCTCGAGACGACCTTGGCAGCGGACAGGCCCCCGCCGACAATGACGATGCCTGCACTCATGCCGCCCGCTCTACCCTGTGTTCCGCCATGGCAGTCGTCATCGCCTCAAGCCTACGCAAAGAGCTCTCGGGCACGCCGTTGTTCGACGGCGTGTCGTTCAGCGTCGAGCGCGGCGACGTCGTCGCGCTTTCCGGCCCCAACGGCGCGGGGAAAACGACGCTGCTGCGCATGATCACGGGCGAAACGAGCATCGCCGGCGGCGAGATCTCGTTCGCGAAGGGCACACGGATTGCGTTGCACGACCAGCGACCGCCGCTGCAGCAGGGATTGACGTTGCGCGAGTACGCGCTGTCGGGCGCCGCCGATCTGATTGCGCTGGAGGACGAGCTGCGTGCGCTCGAAGCGGCCATGGCCGAGGGGAGCCACGATCCTGCCACGCTGCGCCGCTACGCCGACGCGCAGGCTCGCCTCGAGCACGGCGGCGGCTGGGACTGGCGCGAGCGGGCGGCTTCGGCGCTCCGCGGTCTCGGCTTCCGCGACGAGGACTTCGACCGCCAGCTCGAAACGTTCTCCGGCGGAGAGCTGACGCGCGCTTCACTGGGCCGCGCGCTCGCCGGCGACCCCGACCTCCTGCTGCTCGACGAGCCGACGAACCATCTCGACGTCCGGAGCCTCGAATGGCTGGAGGAGCGGCTCAGCTCGCTCGACGCCGCGGTGATCCTCGTCGCCCACGACCGCTGGTTCCTGGAAGCGGTGGCCACGGCGGTGCTCGAGTTGGAGGCCGGGAGGTCGCTTTTCTTCCGAGGCCCCTGGCACGACTGGCGGCGCGAGAAGGCGGCGCGGACGATCGCTGCAGGAAAGGCCGTCGCACGGCACGAGGTGGACATCGCCCGCTTGGAGCGCTTCGTTGCTCGCTTCCGCGCGTCGACACCCAAGATGGCGAAAAAGGCTCAGGCCAAACTCACGCAGATCGCGCGGCTCGAGAAGGAGCGCTCGCGGTCGGCTGCCGAGCTGGACTCGCTCACGAAGCGCTCGAAGTCGCTGGGCTTCGAGTTTCTGAAGCCTCCGCGTTCCGGCCGTACCGTCATCTCCGTGGAGGGACTGAGCGTCGCGGCGGGCGACAAGCCATTGCTCGAGGACGTGACCTTCGCGATCGACCGCGGCGAGCACGTCGGCCTGGTCGGCCCGAACGGCTCGGGGAAGACGACGCTGATCGAGACGCTGCTTGCGCTGCCGCTCGGCTACGGCGTCGTGCCGGCGTACTTCTCACAGCAGGGAACGGACCTCGACGAGCGCGGCAGCGTGCTCGACTGCGCGCAGCGGGCGACCGGCCTTCAGCGACCGCAGGCCCAGACGCTGCTCGGCCGTTTCCTGTTCTCCGGCTGGGACATGCACGAAAGGCCGGTGACGGCACTGTCCGGCGGCGAGCGCAGGCGCCTCTCGCTCGCGCTGCTCGTCGCCTCGGGCGCGAACTTCCTCGTGCTCGACGAGCCGACTAACCATCTCGACCTCGAGAGCCGGGAGGCGCTCGAGGAGGCGCTGGAAGCCTTTCCCGGCACGGTGCTGCTCGTGTCACACGACCGCGCCGTGCTCGACGCAGTCGCCCAGCGCACGCTCGCCATCGAGGACAGCGCCTTGCGCTCCTACGACGGCGGGTGGGCCGACTACGCCCGCCTCGTGTCCGAAAGAGCCATGTCCAGGGGTCAGACCCAGGGTCCGACACCGAGCCAGACTCCGGACACATCCAAGCAGGGCACGAAGGCCCCGCCGGCGGCGCCCAAGCGACCGCGGAGGCTCGTGAAGCTGGAGGCGGATATCGAGGCGAAGGAGCTGGAGGTCGCGGAGCTGGAGCGCTCGCTCGCGACGGACTGGGCCAACGTCGACGCCGCCGCGGCGTACCGACATGCACGCGAGGAGCTCGAGGCACTGATCGCCAGCTGGGAGCAGCTCTTCGAGCAGACTTCGGCGTAGTAAGGTCGAGCGCGTGGGCGACCGGCTGCGACCCGTCTGGGATTTTGACGATGTCGACGCCACACAAGCGCGCTTCCTCGCACTGCTCGACGAGGAGACGACCGACGTCGGCCGCGCCGAGGTGCTTACGCAGCTGGCACGCGTCGAGGGGCTGCAGGACCGGTTCGACGAGGGTGACCGACTGCTCGACGAGGCACAAGCCCTGGCCGGCTCGGACCCGCTCGTTCGCGCCCGCGTCGACCTCGAACGAGGCCGGCTGCGCCGGTCGGGCGGCGACTCCGAGGCCGCATTGCCGCTGTTCGAGGCGTCGTTTCAGACGGCGCTCGAGATACCGCACGAGTTTCTCGCGGTAGATGCGGCGCACATGGTGGCTATCGCGGCGCCCACCTTCGAGGACAAGATGGCCTGGGCGAATCGAGGAATCGAGATGGCCCAGTCGTCGAAGGATCCGGACGTCACGACCTGGCTCGGTTCGCTCTACAACAACGTCGGCTGGGACTACTTCGACGCGGGCGAGTACGAGACCGCGCTCAACTGGTTCGAGCGGGCGCTCGTCGAGCGCGAGCAGAGACCTGACGAGCCGGCGCGCATCGAGCACGCCCGCGAAGCCGTCGAGGAAGCCCGGCGCGCCCTCGAAGCGCCGCCGGACTAGCGTGGACGCCGAAGCAGCGGTCTCACTTCTGCGTCGCCTCGTCGAGATCGAGTCGCCGACCGGCTCTCCTGGTGTCGCTGAGGTAGCCGAGGTGATGGCGGACGAGCTGCGACTGCGGGGCGCCGAGGCAAGACTGCTCGAAGGCGGCCATCTCCGCGCCGAGCTGCCGGGCGTCGGGGAACCGCTCGCCGTCATCGGCCACTGCGACACCGTGTGGCCCGAGGGCACGCTCGCGACGATGCCGTTCGTCGCCGACGGCGACATAGCCCGCGGCCCGGGCGCCTACGACATGAAGGGCTGCCTCGTGTTGATGCTGGCCGCGATCGACGAGGCAGGTTCGGGCCGCCACCCGGTGCGGGTCTTCCTCACGGCGGACGAGGAGCAGGGCAGCCGCACGGCGCGTGAGCCGTTGCGGGACGTCGTCGACGGAGTCGCCGCGGCATTCGTCGTCGAGCCGCCGAGCGCGTCGGGGAACCTCAAGACATCGCGTAAGGGGCTCGGGCGCTTCCGCATCGCGGTCGACGGCCGTCCCGCCCACGCGGGCACGAACCTTGCCGACGGAGCGAGCGCCGTCGAAGAGCTTGCACACCAGATCATCCGCCTACACGCGCTGACCGACCACGAGCGCGGCGTTTCCGTGAACGTCGGCAAGATCTCCGGCGGCACGGCCGAGAACGTCGTGGCGGCACATGCGGAGGCACACCTCGACGTTCGCGTCGCGCGCGCAGCGGACGTCGAGCCCGTCGAGCAGACGCTCCACGGGCTCGAACCAATCATCGAGGGGACGACGATCAGCGTCTCCGGCGACTGGACGAGGCCACCGCTCGAGCCAACGCCCGCTTCGCGGAAGCTCTTCGCGAAAGCGCAGGAGCATGCGGCCGACCTCGGGCTCGAGCTCGGCGAGGAAGCGACGGGTGGAGGCTCGGACGCGAATCTCATCGCCGCCCACGGCGTGCCGGTGCTCGACGGCCTCGGCGCCCAGGGCCGAGGTGCGCACGCGTTCCACGAGCAGGTGCGGCTCGACACGCTCCATCTGCGTGCACGCGTGCTCGCGCGGCTGCTGGAAGAACCAGGCCTTTAGGAGGCGAGCCGCTCGGGCGCTTGCCGCTTGTCGGCGTACATCGCGCGGTCGGCTCGGCCCAGCGTGTCACCTGCGCCGTGGCCGGCAGGCGAGATGCCGATCGACACACCGCCGCGCGCACCGAGCGGCCAGACGGCGGCGACGGCGCCTCGGATCTTCTCCGCCACTTCTTTGGCTTCTCCGGGAGTCGCGCCGGCCAGGAGCACCGCGAACTCGTCGCCGCCCATCCGCGCCACGAGGTCGGCTCGGCGCACGCAGCTCTGGACGGCTGTCGCGACGCGGCGCAGCAGTTGATCGCCGGCCACGTGCCCAAGCGTGTCGTTCACGCGCTTGAAACCGTCGAGGTCGAGCATGAGCAACGACGCGGCGCCACCGCTTCGGTTCAGCCAATCCAGCTCCTCGTTGAGCCTGCGCGCATTCCAGGTACCGGTGAGGGCATCTCGCGCCGCGAGATCGTTCAGCCGGCGCTCGCGTCGCTTGCGCTCGGTGACATCGGTGGCGACGAGCAGACCGGCTTTCGACCCCAGCGGCGACACGGTGATCAACCAGTCGCGTCCCCCCACGGGAAGCTCCAGCTGAGACTCCACGCCCTCCAGAGCCGCGCGATACACAGGCGAGAAGACCTGGCACACGTCGACCGGGAATACCTCGTGCAGCGTCTTGCCGACGGGGTCGACGCCCATCGCAGCGACTCCGCGGCCGAGCGCGCTGGAATGGCGCAGGCGCCGGTCGAAGATGAGCACTGCTCCCGGAAAGCCTCGGGTGAGCAGCTCGTGATCCTGCGAGCGGAGATCGCTTCGGCGGGCGCGAAGCATGACGAGCACCGCTCCGGCGAGCAGCGCGAGACTCACGGAAGCGGCGACGACCATAACCCTGTGATCGGCGGATACTTGCTCCCCCTTTAGAGTGACCCCGTGCCGACGACGCGGGAGCTCCTCGAGACGGCCGGGCTCCCTTCGGGCGACCTGCACGAGCACCCGTCCTCCGGCAAGCGGTTCCCCGACGGAGCGCAGTACCGGGTGGAGATCCCGAGCACCGAGGGGCCGCGGTGCCTCGAGACCGTGCTCGAGGAGGCCGAGCGGCTCGACGTCCGCGTGCACCGCGTTTCACAGGGGTCCGGCGTGTTCCTGCTCACCGATGCCGAGCTCGACGAGATGGCACGGCTCGGGGCGGGGGCGCCGGTGGAAGTCAGCCTGTTCGCGCGGCCGAACGCCAGCTGGGGAGTGTCGGCGATGGCGCGCGCACCGGCCGGCGGTGCCGTCGCCGCGTCCGCGCACGGGCAAGAGCAGGTCGTGGCGTGCCTCGACGATGCGCGGCGGGCCGCCGAGCACGGCTTTCGCAGCGTCCTCATCGCAGATCTCGGCGTGCTATCGGCATTTGCCGCCCTGCGGGAGAGCGGCGGCCTGCCAGCGGATATGCAGGCGAAGATCTCGGTGATGTTGCCCGCGGCGAACGCCGGAGCGGCACGCGTGCTCGAACAGCTCGGAGCGAGCACTATCAATCTCCCCACGGACCTTTCGCTGGCGCAGATCGCGGCGATCAGGGCTGCCGTCGACTGCCCACTCGACGTGTACGTCGAGGCGCCGGACACGGTCGGCGGCTTCGTGCGACTCCACGAGATACCGGAGCTGATCCGCATCGCGTCGCCCCTCTACGTGAAGTTCGGCCTGCGCAATGCGCCCGACGTCTATCCGTCGGGCACACATCTCGACGTAACAACGGTGGCGCTGTCTCGCGAGCGGGTGCGCCGGGCACGGCTGGGGATGGAGCTGCTGGCACGCTCCGGCTACGAAGCCGAGACGTCCGAGCTCGGCGCGGCCGGGCTCGCCGTGCCCGTCCTGGGTGGTTAGGTCGACTCGAACGTCGCGACCAGGGCCTCCGCCACGACCTTCAACGGTCGGCCCGAGAGCTGGCTCGCACGGCGCAGTCGCTCGAAGGCCTCTTGCTCGGTCAGGCCTTCCTTCGCCATGAGCACGCCCTTCGCGCGCTCGATCGCCTTGCGCGCCGCCAACGCCTCCGCCAGCGACTCTGCCTCCGCGCGCAGTGCCTGCAGCTCGTCGTGACGCGCACGGGCCGTGTGGATCGCCGGGAGGAGGTCCTGCTCCCGGAAGGGCTTGACGAGGTACCCGAAGACGCCGGCCTCGACCGCGCGCGACACGATCTCGTCCTGGCCGTAGGCGGTCACCATGACGATCGGGATCGGCCGCTCTTCGAGGATCCGTCGGGCGGCGTCGATGCCGTCGAGGCGAGGCATCTTGACGTCCATCACCGCAAGATCGGGCTCGAGCTCGCGGGCCAGCTCGACCGCCTCCATCCCGTCGCGCGCCTCTCCACAGACCTCGAAGCCGGCCTGCTCGAGCAGCGCGCGAAGATCGAGCCGGATGATCGTCTCGTCCTCGGCGACGAGAATCCTCACGCCTCCACACTTTCGGCACAGAGTTGGCACACACAGGTCTGTCCTTTCTCAGTACGGTGAAAGCGGGTGGAGGCGCGGGGTGGCCCCAAGGGCACACGGCGGAGCGTCATGCTGGAAACGCCACCTCGGCACGCAGGCCACCGGCCGACTCCAGAGACAGCGTGCCGCCGAGCTCGTCGCGGACAAGTGCCCGCACGATCGACAGCCCCGTGCCGTGCGTCGGCTCGCCGTCGAATCCACATCCGTCGTCGGCCACCGTGAGCACGACCTCCCCGTTTCTCGCGGCGAGCTCCACCTGAACGCTCCGCCCTCCATGCTCCAGCGCGTTCTGGAACAGTTCCGTGAACACGAGCGCCAGCGCCGTCGCGCGATCCCCACCGACGGCCACAGGCTCGAGCGACGCCTCTACGCTCTTCCCCGGCGCCAGCCCCTGCACCAGCATCCCACGCAGCCTCTCGAGCAGCTCGCCGACGTCCACGTCGTCCTCGCGCTGCTCCGTCAACACCTCGTGAACGGCGGCGATGGCGAGCACGCGGTTGACGGAATCCTCGAGCGCCTTCCGCGGATCGACGCCCTCCGCCCTCGCCTGCAGCCGGAGCAGCGAGGCCACCGTCTGGAGGTTGTTCTTCACGCGGTGGTGAATCTCCTGAGCGAGGACGCCGCGCAGCACCGCCCGGCCGTGCTCGAGCGCCACCGCAGCGTGGTGCGCGATCGACGTCAGCAGCTGCCGCTCCTCCTCCGTGAAGGGCGTGTCCCGATCGCAGACGAGCTCGCCGATCTGGCGCCGCTTCCAGCGCAGGGGGAGACGTACGGCATGTACGCCCGGCTGTCCCCCCGGCCAGGCGATCTTCCCGTCCTCGAGGACCAGCGCCGCCCCCGACGCATCCACCGCGGCCATCGTCGTCTTCACGATCGCCTCCAGCGACTCCTCGAGATAGAGCGACTCGGAAACCGCTTCAGAGATGCGTGCCAGCGCCTCCAGCTCCTCCACCCGCCGCTGGGCCGCGTCGTACAGCCTCGCGTGCTCGATCGAGAACGCCACCTGTGCTGCGATGGCTACGAGCAAGTCGATCTCGGACGTCGTGAACTCACGCGGCGCGCGCGTGCGCACGTTGAGCGCGCCTTCCAGCCGCTCGCGGGCGAGGATCGGCACCGCGAGGATCGACTCGTACTCGTCCTCGGGCAGATTCGCGAAGGTCTTGAAGCGAGGGTCGAGGTGCGCCTGCGAGGGAATCATCACCGGCGAGCGCTCGATCGCGGCGGCACCTGTAATCCCTTCGCCCGGAGCGAGCCGCGGTCGACGGGTCATCTCCTCGACCCGCGTGCCGTGCGTGGCCCGTAAGACGAGATGTCCCGCCGCTTCGTCGAAGAGGTAGACGAAGCACGCGTCGGCTCCGAGAGCGTCTGCCACCTTGCGAGCTACGAGCGCCAGCACCTCTTCGAGGTCGAGCGTCGAGTTGACGGCGGCGATCGTCTCCGTCAGTAGCCGCAGATGACGGGCCGGCTGGTCGATCCGACGATTGTAGGCGGGCGACGCTGCGGCCTTTTACAAAAGCCTTACTGGATCGAGAGGTTAATTCTCAAACAAGGGGAATACCTTCTGAACGGATGAGCTCGTTCGCCATCGACCTCACTTCGACACACGGGTTCCTCGTGGCCGACCGCCGCGGGCGGCTCGTCGGCCGAGTCGAGAGCCCGATGTACGGAACTACACCTGACGAGCCCGACGCGCTCGCCGTTCGGTCGGGGATGTTCTCTCGCAGACGCATCGTCCCCGCCGCGGCAATCGAGGAGATCGACGGCGCCAGCGGCGTGATCGAGCTCCGGGTCGAGCGCGACTCCATCCGTACGTTCCTCTAATCGCGGATCGCTGAGGACACCGTTGGACCCGGGGAGGGGCCCGGGCCCTTCGGGTGCGCGAATCCGTTCCCAGAAACGACCACGAGCTGCCATAGAGCAGCTCGCAGTCGGCCGTCAGTCAACCCCGCCGCCGCAAAGAGGCGGGGCGTAGAGGCGATCTTACCCCGGCGGAAGCGGAGGCAATCGTTTGCTACAGAGCGGCGAGATAGCGCTTCACCACACGGGGGAAACCATGTTTCCCCCGTGAACCCCCTTCTTCACGACTTCTCGTTGTCCAGCGTCCGTGGACGGTGGCGGGCAAAGCCCGCCACCGTCTCAGACAACGCTGCGAGCCGGGCTAGAGAGCGGCGAGATAGCGCTCCATCTCCCACGTCGTGAGCTGTACCCGGTAGTCGTCCCACTCCTTCCGCTTGATCTCGACGTAGCGGTCGAAGATGTGCTTGCCGAGCGCCTTGCGGACCAGCTCGGACTGCGAGAGCTCGTCGATCGCCTCGCCGAGCGTCTCCGGCAGCGAGACGATCCCCCGCTCGCGCCGCTGCTCCGCGGTCAGGTGATAGAGGTTCGTCTCCATCGGGTCGGGCAGCTCGTAGCCCTTCTCGATGCCCTCGAGGCCCGCGTGCAAGAGGCACGCGAACGTCAGGTAGGGGTTGCACGCGGGGTCCGGGCAACGGATCTCGGCTCGCGTTGCCTGCTCCGAGCCCGGCTTGTACAGCGGGATGCGGATGAGCGCCGAGCGGTTGCGCTGCGACCAGGCCACGTACACGGGCGCCTCGTAGCCCGGGACAAGCCGCTTGTACGAGTTCACCCACTGCGCGAACACGCCGGCGATCTCACGAGCGTGCCGTAGCTGGCCGGCGATGAACGCCTTCCCTACGTCGGACAGGTGCCACTTGTCGTCGGCGTCGAAGAACGCGTTGCGGCCGTCGGTGAACAACGACTGGTGCGTATGCATGCCCGACCCGTTCTCGCCGAAGATCGGCTTCGGCATGAACGTCGCGTAGACGCCGTTCTTCGCTGCGATCTCCTTCACGATCAGCCGGTAGGTGAGCACGTGGTCGGCCATGTCGAGCGCGTCCGCGTACCGCACGTCGATCTCGTGCTGGGACGGCCCCACCTCGTGGTGCGCGTACTCGACCGGGATGCCCATCGACTCGAGCGCGTGGATCGTCTCCTGGCGCAGCTCCGTCGCCGCGTCGAGCGTCGTCTGCGCGAAGTAACCGCCCTCGTCGAGCGTCGTCGGATCGTCGGCGCTCTTGAAGAGGAAGTACTCGAGCTCCGGCCCGATGTTGAATGTGTCGAAGCCCATGTCGCGCATGCGCTCGACGGCGCGCCGGAGCACGTAGCGGGGGTCGCCTTCGTAGGGCTGCCCGTCCGGCGTCACGACGTCGCAGATCATCCGCCCCACCTTCGAGCGGTCGCCCTCCGAATAGGGCATGAGCTGAAAGGTCGTCGGATCGGGGATCGCGACCATGTCCGACTCCTCGATGGCGTTGAAGCCGGTGATCGACGAGCCGTCGAAGCCCATCCCGTCGTCGAGCGCGCTCTCGATCTCCGCGGGCGTGACGGCGAAGCTCTTGAGATGTCCCTCGAGGTCGGTGAACCAGAGGAGCAGGAAGTCGACGCCCTCCTCCTTGATGCGCTCGAGCACGCGACCTCGCTCGGCCGGATCGCTCGTTGCCCTGTCTCTCGTCTCTGCCATCTGCGTCATCGCTCCTCCTCTAGACGTCCCGGACCGGTTCCAGAAATGCAAAAAGCCCCGGGCAGTGCTGCCCGAGGCTCCGTCGCCTCGACTACGCCACGCAGTCTAGCGGGCCTGGACGGACGAAGCCAACCCTCAGGCCTTGTGCGCGACGAAGACCACGAAGTCGTCGTCCGCCGTCGGCGGCCGGTCTTCATACCCCGCGCGCAGCTCGATGTCGACGAAGGCCGCCGCCTCGAGCTCGAGCACGATCTCACGTGTCGAGTGGAGCGTCATCGTGAGCGTGTGTTGCTCCTCGGCGACGAGCTCGGCGCCGTGCCACAGACGCGCGTTCATCTCCATCGTCGCAAGCTGCGCGAGCGGATCGACGTCGGTCACCCGTGAGCGGAGCTCGAGCTCGCTGCCGTCCGCCGTCGTCCGCCGCTCACCACTCTCGCGCCATGGCCGCGGTAAGACACTGCGCTCTTCCTTCAGAAAGTACTTCCAGAGCCATGTCTGAGCGTACGGAACCTCGTTGTCGGCGACCAGCAGTCCGCCGGGCTCGAGATGGTCGTACAGGCGCCGCAGCGCAGCGGTCAGGTCCGAGCCTCCGAGGCCCAGGACACCGCACACGAGGATTGTCCGGTAGCGGCGCGGGAGGTCGAGCTTGTCCAGCGCCTGGGCATAGAGGTTGGGCTGCGGCAATCCCTCGCTCTCGCAGCGTTCGCGAACACGCTCGAGCATGTCGGGGGAGACATCGCAGCCGTCGATGTCCAGCCCGGCGCGGAGGTACGGAACGAGCAGACGACCTGTCCCGCAGCCGGCGTCAAGCGCCGGCTGTCCTGCCTCGACGAACTGCCTGAACCACTCGATCTCCGGGCCGTCGAGGTTGAACTCCGCCCACCAGCGCGAGACGAGGCCGTAGTGCCAGGTCTGCGCAGCGGCCGAGGTCACGCCGACGCGCCGGTGTAGTTCTTCAGCCCGTAACGCCAGAACCAGCGCGTGATGCCGAAGAGCACGACGGAAAAGCCGGCCGCCAGCGCCAGCGTCTGCCACTCCAGCCTGGACGTCACCGCCTCGGCCGGCACCGTCACCGCGAACGCGATCGGCACGAGGAACGTCACGCTGAACCGGAGCCACGTCGGGTAGATCCCGATCGGCCAGCGTCCCGTCTGGAAGACGCCCTCGAAGAGCTCCGGCAAGTGCCAGAGGTTCACGACCCAGAAGGCGAGGGTCGCGAGCAGCATCCAGAAGCAGTAGAGAAGAACGACGCCGAAGGCGAGCGCGACGGCGAACGCGAGGATCTCGAGTACCCCAAGATCGGTGCCGAGGCGCATCACTGAGACCACGATCAATCCCGCTCCCGTCAGCACGTCGACGGCCTGCCAGACCTCCACCCGGCGTACGCTGACGAGCATCTGCGAGTCGACGGGCTTCGTCAGAGCGTGATCGAGCTTCCCGTCGCGGACTTCCTCGGTGAAGGCCATCATGTTCGGCTGGATGACGGCGTGGATGACGCCGGCCATCATGAGCTGGACGCCGAGCACGGCGAGCAGCTCGTTCTGCGACCAGCCGTTGAGCTCCGTCGTGTGCGAGTAGACGAGGGCGAACACGACGAGCCCGGTGGCCAGTGCCAGAAGCGACTGGAGCACCTGGAGTGCGAAGTTCACGCGGTATTGGAGGTCGTTCATGATCCCGACCCGCAGGTGCAGTAGGGCAACGCGCAGCGTGGCCATCAGTTCCCGACCGCCGTGTAGTGGCGGACGGCCCGCCGCCAGATCAGCGCAAAGAGGGCGATACCGACGAGGGTCCAGAACAGTTGCATGCCAAGCCCGGCGAGCAGCTCGAGGTTGGAGAGATCGCCCACGAGCGTCTCGATCGGGAAGAAGAACGTCCACTGGAACGGCAGGAACCAGGCGAGCGTCTGCACCCAGTCGGGCATCAGCGTCATGGGCACGAGCCGCCCGGAGAGCAGCAGCTCGACCATGACGTAGAGCGAGAACGCCGCTCCGACGCGCGTCGTCCAGAAGCACATGAGCCCGAGCGCCGACTGGTTGAACGACCGGATGAGGTACGCGCCCCAGATGGCGATTGCGAAGGCGGCAATCTCGGCCACGCGGAAGTCGAATGTCGGGTCGAAGACCAGAGTGAGCACGACCGCGATCGGCAGGTACATGACCAACCAGGGCAGCTTCCCGCCGGCGAAGCCCGCGATGTCGTAATGGATCGGATGCAGCGGGCGCAGCAACTGGCCGGAGAGCTCGCCTTCGCGGATCCGCCACTCCCAGCCGAACGGCGTAAAAACGAGGTTCATGTTGCGGACGAACGTCCAGACGATGTAGTAGGCAGCCAGCTCGCCCGTCGTCAGTCCGCCGACCGAGCCACCCGACTCCTCGGCGATCGTCGTCCAGACTACGAGGTAGATCACCGGCTCGGCGACCATGCCCAGCAGGTACATGTACGCGGCAGCGCGGTACTGGAACTGAATCGAGATCTGCGTGCGCATCGTCGTCAGGTAGAAGTCGACGAACGAGCGCACCCGCCCCGCATCGCCGAGGGGCGCGGCAGCGGTACTCACTGCTCTGACTCCCGCGCGAATACGAGCTCGATGACGTCCTCGATCGGCGGGTCCTCGACGTTGAGGTCGAGCACCTCCTGCTCGGCGAGCAGCCGCGCGGTCACGCGCGCCGTTTCCGCCTTGGGCACCCTCAGCGTGACGAGGTCTCCGTCGCGGTGGATGACCTCTCCGTAGGCGGAGAGGTCGCCGGCGCCGTTCTCCAGCGCGACGGCGACGGTCTTCCAGGCGGCGACGGTGTCCGACAGAGCCGCCAGATCGCCGTCGAAGAGGATGCGGCCGTGATGGATGACGATCACGCGCTCGCAGAGCGCCTCGACGTCGGCCATGTAGTGGCTCGTCAGCATCACGGTCGCCTCGTGTCGCTGCCGGTACCGGGCGACGAACTCGCGGATGCGCTTCTGCATCGTGATGTCGAGCCCGAGCGTCGGCTCGTCGAGGAACAGCACCGGTGGCCGGTGGAGGAGCGAGCCCACGATCTCCACCTTCATCCGCTCGCCGAGCGAGAGCTGGCGAACGGGCTTGCGCACGAGGTCACCGACATCGAGCAGCTCGATCAGCTCGTCCCGCGTCTCGAAGAACTGCTCGCGAGGGATGCGGTAGATCGACCGGTTGAGCTCGAACGAGTCGAGCGCCGGCAGGTCCCACTGGAGCTGGTTGCGGTTGCCCATGATGAGCGCGATCCGCCGCAAGAATTCGCGCTCGCGCTTGGAGGGCACGTGACCGAGCACGCGCGCCTCGCCAGAGGTGACGTAGAGCAGACCCGAAAGCATCTTCAGCGTTGTCGTCTTGCCCGCCCCGTTTGGCCCCAGGAAGCCGACGATCTCGCCGGGCGCGATGTCGAACGAGATGCCATCGACGGCCTTGACCTCGCGCATCCTGCGCCGGACCAGGCCCTTCGTCGCAGCCTTGAGCCCCGAGTCGCGCTCGGGCACGTCGAACGTCTTGCGGAGCTCCGCGACGTGGACGACCGGCGCGCTCATCCGAGCTTCTCCCAGACCGACACGTGCTTCCCGCTCTCACCGGTGAACGGCTCTCGCCCCCAGCCGCCCCAGCGCTCGCGTAGCGACATCCCGGCGATCCGCGCCATCAGGTCGAGCTCGCCCGGCGAATTCGAACGGAAGGGCACCGACTGTCGCTCCCACCGATCGTCGACGAGTGTGAAGTGGTGGGAGACGAGCCGCTGTGTGGCCGGCTCGTACTCGTCGACACCCACGTGTGTGTCGCTCAGGTCGAAGACCGCGAGCGCGCGACCGCTCGGGACCCCGACCTCGACGACGAACGCACCGCCTGGGTCGAGATGGGCGGCAGCGTTCTGGAAACACGCGACCTGGGCGTCCTGCGTCGTCAGGTTCATGATCGTGTTGAAGACGACGTAGACGAGCGAGAAGCGTCCGTCGACCCGCGTTGTTGCGAAGTCGCCGATCGCCACCGGTATCTCGCCGCCGCCCGCCTTGGCGCGGAGCTGCGCGACCATGTCCGACGAGAGATCGATCCCGTGCACGGGCACACCGCGCGCCGCGAGGGGCAGGGCTATGCGGCCGGTGCCGATCCCGAGCTCGAGCGCCGCGCCGTCGCCCGCGAGGTCGGCCAGCACGTCGACGGTGGCGGCAATGACGGCGGGCTCGAACTCATGCCCGGTGGAGGCGTCGTAGCGCGCGGCGACCTCCGCTTCGAAGTAGTTCGTCATCCGCTTCGCTTCAGCTTCCCGTGCCTTTTCGCGTACACCTCGCCACGGTGGAACACCCACAGGCCGAGCGGCACCGACACTGCCCCGATGATGAGCAACGGCCAGATCACGCTCCACATCGTGTTGAGGCCGTCGCCGTCGAGAATCGCGGCGCGGATGCCTTCGAGCGCATACGTGGCAGGTGAGATCTTCGACAGGGCCTGCATCCACTCCGGCAGCACCGACACGGGGTAGTAGACGCCCGAGACGACGAGCAGCATGCCCTGGGCGATGAAGCCGAGCTGCATCCCCTTCTCCGGGGAGATGAGCGGCATGACCGAGGTCATCATCCCGATGCCGATGAACGAGACCGACGAGATCACGAGCACGACGAACGCCGCTGCGAAGTTCGCGTCAGGGAACGACAGGTCGAAGAAGAACGCAACCACGATGAACAGCAGCACCGCGCGGACGAGGCCGTAGAGGATCGCGAAGAAGCCCTGCCCGGCCAGGTGCATCGACCGCGACAGCGGGGCCATGAACGTGTACTCGATCGTCCCCTCCCAGCGCTCCCAGGCGACCGTCTCGGTGAGGAACTCGAAGATGATCCCGAGGTATGCCCAGACGACTGCGCCGATCAGCAACGATGCGGTCGCCTGCTCGACGTCGAGCACGCCGCCCGTAGCCTCGATGCCCTTGGCGATGAACACGATCGTCAGCGTGTTCGCCACCGTCCAGACGAAGAACGCGAGGTCCCACAGGATGTACCGCTTCGTGAGATAGAGATTGCGTTCGACGACGCCTGCCGCGCCGATCAATTCGGCGCGCATCGTCCCGACCAGGGCCCTCATGCGAAGACCTCCCTTCCCGCCGCGCCGTGGCCGAGCCACGGTGCGGCGCAAGGGGGAACCTCTCGGTTCCCCCGAGTCCCCCTCCCCGTGTTCGCGTGAGCACGGCTCACGCGAACACCTCGCGCTCGACGTCGTCCTCGTCCATCTCCTCCTCGAACCCGCGGCCGGTGGCGGCGAAGAACGCCTCCTCCAACGTCTCAACGCCGTAGCGCTCCTTGAGCTCGTCGGCGGGCGCAAGCGCAAGCAGCTGGCCGCGGTCGAGGATGCCGACGCGGTCGGCGAGGGCCTCGGCCTCGGCGAGGTCGTGCGTGCAGAGCAGGATCGTCGCCTCGTGCGTGTCGCGGATCTCGCGGATGAACTGCTGGACCTCCTGCTTCGAGCGCGGGTCGAGGCCCGTCGTCGGCTCGTCGAGCAGCAACAAGACAGGCGACGTGAGCAGCGCCCGCGCCAGAGCGACTTTCTGCTGCATGCCGCGCGAGAGGTTCTCCATCGACTCACCGCGCCGGTCCACAGGGAAGCCGACCCGGGTCAGGATCTCGGGGATCTTCGAGCGCGTCTGGCCGGCCGTCATGCCGTAGAAGCGCGCCGCGTAGCTCAGGTTCTCGGCCGCCGACATCTTCTTGAAGAACGAGGCCTCGACCGAGACGCGGGTGATGAGCTTGCGCACGGGCCGCGGCTCGGTAAAGACATCGTGCCCGAAGACCCGCGCGGAGCCTCCATCGTGCAGCAGCAGCGTCGCGAGCAGACGGACCAGCGTCGACTTGCCGGACCCGTTCTGGCCCAGGATGGCGACCGTCTCGCCGCGCTCCATGGTGAACGAGACGTCCTTGAGCGCCGGGAAGCGCACGCGCTTGCGGCCCTTGCGGCGACGGAACTCCTTGCGCAGGTTGTCCACTTCGACTGCATACATGCGGTGCTCCTGATCAGATGAAACGGCGGACACGGCTGCACTGCCCGGGGTGAACGCGGGCGGCACACGGGAACTCAGGCGTCAGCCGAGGAGCAACATCGCGCAGCCACCTTAGCAGCCACCCCGGCCATATCGCAACGCTCGTTACTCGGCCGGCGGGTCTACGAGCTGGTGAATCACGAAGAGCTGCTCACCTGCTTGCGACTCGTGACGGGACTGCGCGGTCAGCTGCCCGAGATCGGGATACTCGACGACCTCGGGAGACGGGCGTGTGCCTGCCATCAGGAAGCGGACGGGCTCCGACGTGCGGTTCGTGAGACCATGCGCCCCCTCCGGCCCCGGCGGGAAGTAGACGGCCTCGCCCTCGTCCAGCTGCCGCTCGCCGTCTGGCGTGCGGAGCGTCGGCTGTCCTCGCAGCACGATCAGCAGCTCCTCCGATCCGTGGTGGAAGTGGTACACGCCGTACCCGTCGGACGGTAACTCGTAGACGCTGACGCCCAGCATCCCTCCGGGCGGAGCGAGCCGCTTCGAGCTGCCGCCACCGCCGGACCAGTCGTCCTCAGGCCCGCTCTCCCAGTCGTCCGACCAGATACCCACGCGGACATACTGCCAGCGTGGAGATTCGCTTCGCCGACTGCCGCTACGACCTCGCCGATCCTCCTGCAGCCCGCCGGCGCTACCTCGAGGGGCACATCCCGGGCGCGGCGTACCTCGACCTCGACACGGAGCTCTCGGACCTGTCGGTGCCGCCGGAAGTGGGCGGCCGTCACCCGCTACCGTCGGCGGAGCAGTTTGCGGCAGCTGCCGGTCGTGCAGGCATCGGCGCAGGCACGCTCGCCGTCGCGTACGACGAGGGCATGACGGGCGGGGCAGCGAGGCTCTGGTGGTTGCTGCGGCACTTCGGCCACGATCAGGCGGGAGTGCTCGACGGAGGGCTCGGGATCTGGCTCGGGCCGCTCGCACTGGGCGACGAAGCGGTTGAGCCTGCCGTCTTCGTTCCACGAGAGCGGACAGACGACGTCATCACGACCGACGAGATCCTCGAGCGGCTCGGCGACCCGAGCCTCGTGCTCGTCGACGCTCGGCCGGGGGACCGCTACCGCGGCGAGGCGCTGGGCCTCGATCCTGTGGCGGGCCACATCCCCGGCGCCTTGAGCGTCCCGCTGTCGAGCGGCGCTCAGATGCCTGCAGAAGTGCTGGAGGCGAACGACGTTGCGTGCTACTGCGGGTCGGGCGTGGCGGCCGCCGCGGCCGTGCTGGCCCTGCATCGCGCCGGCCGTACGGATGCGCGCCTGTATCCGGGCTCGTGGAGCGAATGGTCCCGCAAGGGCCTGCCCGCCGAGACCGGCTAGCTCGCGAGCGCCTCGCGGCCGGTGTCAGACACCGCGTCCGTCGGACCCGAAGCGACAGCCTCGATCGCCTCGGCGTACTCTGTCGTGCCCGCGAGGGCGATTCCGCCAATCTCCAGGCGTCTTCACAGCCGCAGCCGGTGGATTCATTGGCACGGAGTTGGCACGCTTGGCCTCTAACCGAAATCGGTGTCTGACACCAACTTGACGCGGTGCCCGGTCGGTCCGTACTCTCCGGACATGACCTTCCCGACCTCGACTTGGGCGTGGGCGTGGCGCTGCGAGCGAGGCGGGAGCGTCGACTGACCCGACGCCCAGAGCCGCTTCGCTCGCGAGACCTTCCAGCCGGGAGGTCTTTTTCGTTCTCGAGGAGCCCATGAACTCGACCACAGTGATTCCCACCGATCTCGTCACTCCCCTCGGGGCGTATCTTCGGCTGCGCGAGCAGGGCGGAGCAGCGTTCCTGCTGGAGTCCGTCGAGCACGGCCGCCTGGGCCGCCACTCGTTCGTGGGCTGCGGCACGGAGCTCGTCTCGTTCGAGGAGGCCGAGTCACGCCAGGGGCCGGTCGTCGGCTACCTCGCGTACGACCACGCGGCCACGCTGGAGCCGACCGTGCCGCTGCCGGCAGCGGGCCCAGCCGGGCCGGAGAGCCGGTTCGTCGTCGCCGACACGCTCGTCCGCTTCGACCACGCACACGGCTTTGCCGAGGTGCTCTGGGGAGACCCCGACGTCACCACAGCCCTGCTGGAAGGGCCGCGTCCCGAGCTGCCTGGCCTCGACGGCAGCAAGGGCCACATGCGCCGCTTCCCGTCCCGCCTCGACTACGAGCGAGGAGTGCGCCGCGCTATCGATCACATTCGCGCCGGCGATGCGTTCCAGATCGTCCTGTCGCAGCGCGCGGAGCGGCCGACGGCGGCCGGAGCGATCGCCGTCTACCGGACGCTGCGCAGGATCAACCCGTCCCCATACAACTTCCTGCTGGATCTCGGCGACATCTCGCTGGTCGGCTCCTCGCCCGAGACGCTCGTGAAGCTGGACGGCCGGCGCGCCAGCGTCAACCCGATCGCGGGCACCGTGCGCAGAGGGCCTGGCGACGTCGAGAAGCTGCTCGCGTCGGAGAAGGACCGCGCCGAGCACGTGATGCTCGTCGACCTCGGGCGCAACGACCTCTCTCGCGTGTGCGAGGCGGGGTCGGTGAAGGTGGAGCGCTTTCTCGAGGCTGAGCGCTTCTCCCACGTCACGCACCTCGTCTCGGAGGTTGCGGGCACGCTGCAGGAAGGCGTGGCGCCGTTCGACCTGCTCCGCGCCTGCTTCCCAGCGGGAACGGTCTCCGGCGCACCCAAGGTGCG
Organism: uncultured Actinomycetes bacterium; assembly: GCA_963704335.1. Lineage (GTDB taxonomy): Bacteria > Actinomycetota > Thermoleophilia > Gaiellales > Gaiellaceae > PALSA-612. The sequence goes on along the minus strand of OY969889.1, from coordinate 1,041,638 downwards.
CGCCATGCAGATCATCTCCGAGCTCGAGGGCTACCGGCGCGGTCCGTATGCCGGCGCCGTCGGCTACCGCCTACCGGACGGCTCCCTCGACACCTGCATCGCGATCCGCACGATCGTGCTCCAAGACGGCGTGGCGTACCTGCAGGCCGGTGCAGGCATCGTGGCCGACTCCAGCCCCCAGGCAGAGCACGAGGAGTGCCTGCGCAAGCTCGCCGCGCTGGAGACGGCTCTCAACCTCGCGGAGGCCGCGAGATGAGAGTGCTTCTCGTCGACAACTACGACTCGTTCACGTACAACCTCGCGCACCTGCTGGAGGAGCTCGGCGCAGAGATCGTCGTCCGGCGCAACGACGAAGTCGACGCGGATGGCGCCGCAGAGCTTGCGCCCAGCCACCTCGTCGTCTCACCGGGGCCGGGGAGACCCGAAGAGTCGGGTGCGACGCTGGACATCGTCCGGCGCCTCGCCCCCACGACGCCGACGCTCGGCGTCTGCCTCGGGCACCAGGCGATCGTCGAGGCCTTCGGCGGCGAGATCTCGCAGGCCAAGCGGCTGCTGCACGGGAAGGCCTCCGAGATCGAGCACGACGGACGAGGGATCTTCGCCGGCCTACCGCAGGGCTTCAGCGCCGGTCGCTACCACTCGCTGGCGGCGGCCCGCATCCCCGACGAGCTGGAGGTGTCGGCGCATGCGGAGGACGGCGAGGTGATGGGCGTCCGCCATCGAACGCTGCCCGTCGACGGCGTGCAGTTCCACCCTGAATCCGTGCTCACGCTGCCGCTCGGCCGCGACCTTCTGCAGAACTTCCTCGAGGGGTCGCGATGATTCAGCAGGCGATCGCCCAGCTGCTCGACCGCCGGGACCTCGACTCGGCCACGGCGAAGGCCGCGATGGACGAGATCATGTCCGGCGAGGCGACCCAGGCCCAGACGGCCGGCTTCCTCGTCGCACTGAGCGCGAAGGGCGAGACCGTGGACGAGATCGCGGGCTGCGCGGAAGCCATGCGTGCGCACGTCATACCCGTCACGCCGGCGCGGGCCGACCTCGTGGACACGGCGGGAACAGGTGGCGATGGCGCACGGACGCTCAACATCTCCACGGCGGCGGCGCTCGTGGCGGCCGCCGCGGGCGCGGGCGTCGCAAAGCACGGCAACCGCGCCGTCTCCTCGGCCTCCGGTTCCGCCGACGTGCTGGAGGCGCTCGGCTTCGACCTCGAGCTGGAGCCGGACCGCATTGCCCGGTCGATCGACGAGCTCGGCTTCGGCTTCATCTTCGCGCCCGCCCACCATCCCGGCTTCCGCCACGCCGCTCCCGTGCGCCGTGAGCTCGGCGTGCGCACGGTATTCAACATGCTCGGGCCGCTCACGAATCCCGCCGCAGCTCGCGCGCAGATCGTCGGCGTCTACTCCGCCGAGCTGGCGCCGGTGATCGCGGACGTGCTCTGCCGGCTGGGCACCTCACGCGCCTTCGTCGTGCACGGCGCCGGGGGCATCGACGAGCTGTCCCCGGCCGGGCCCAACCTCGTCTGCGAGGTGGAGAACGGTGAAATCCGCTCGCGGACGATCGACCCGCTCGACCTGGGCGTAGCTCGCTGCGCACCGGGTGACCTGCGCGGCGGGTCGCCGGAGGAGAACGCGGAAGCGATCAGAGAGGTGCTGGGCGGAGCAGCGGGCCCGCACCGTGACGCGGTCCTGCTGAACGCCGCCGGGGCAATCGCGGCCGCCGGTCATGCCGCAGACCTCGGCGAGGGACTCGCGTTGGCGACCGTGGCGATCGATTCAGGCAGTGCCGCGAGTCGGCTGGACAGCCTGGTCGAGTTCTCGCGAGCGGAGATTGCTCGTTGATGGGGCGGTTGCGCGAAGCACTGGCGGAACAAGGGCTCGCCGCGATCGCCGAGATCAAGCGGCGATCGCCGTCCGCGGGCGACCTCCGGCTCGACGCTGACCCCGGGAAGCTGGCGGCGTCGTTCGAGCGTTCAGGCGCGGCCGCCGTGTCGGTGCTCGTCGACGAGCGCTTCGGTGGCAACATCTCGGACCTGCGAGCGGCACGTGCCGCGGCCGGCCTGCCCCTACTGGCCAAGGGGTTCTTCTCGACAGAGGACGATCTCGTTGCGCTCCGCGCGGCGGGCGCAGACGCCGTACTGCTGCTACTACGCGACCTGGACGACGAGACCGCAGCCCGCCTGCAGGCGCGCGCGCGGGACCTGGGGCTGGACGCGCTCGTGGAGGCGCACGATTCGGACGAGCTCGCGCGCGCTGTCCGCCTCGGCGCAGACCCGATCGGCATCAACGCCCGCGACCTGGCGACGTTCAGCATCGACAGGCGCACGCAGCTCGAGTTGGTCGCCACAGCGCCACGGGACCGGACGATCGTCGCCGAGAGCGGCGTCGAGACGCGCGTGCACGGCGTCGAAGCCGAGCTGGCCGGCGCCGACGCGATCCTCGTTGGCTCCGCGCTCATGCGTGCGTCCGATCCCGGTGCCGCGCTCAGGTCGCTCCTCGCACGTCCAGTGGTCAAGGTCTGCGGGCTCACGCGCCAGGAGGACGTCGACGCGGCAATCGCGGCGGGTGCCGACCTCTGCGGGTTCATCCTCGCGCCGGAGAGCCCGCGGGCGACCGCGGCGGTGCTCGACGTGGGCGACGGCGCTCTCTCCGTCGCCGTGCTCGTCGGAGAGCCGAAGCAGAACGGCGCCGATCTCGTCCAGCTCTACGAGCGCGAGGACGGCACGGTCCGCGGCCGCGACGCCGTGCTCCTGCGCTCCGGTGTTCAGGTCGCGACGGTGATCGACCTCCCGTGGGCGAACGAGGATTCGACGCATTTCGATCGCGCGCGGGCGGTCGAGGGACGGCTGATGCTGGCGGGGCGATTGAGCCCGGAGAACGTCGCCGAGGCGATCGCTGTCGTCCGGCCCTGGGCCGTGGACGCGAGCTCCAGCCTCGAGTCGGCACCGGGAATCAAGGACCACGAGCGCGTGCGCGCATTCGTGGAGGCCGCGCGGGCATGACGGAAGGCTGGTTCGGCGAGTACGGTGGGCGATTCGTCCCGGAGACGCTCGTCCCGGCGCTCGACGAGCTCGCTGCGGGCTGGCGGGACGCCTCGGCCGACCCGTCCTTCGCCACCGAGCTCGATTCGCTCGGGCGGGAGTACGCGGGCCGGCCGACGCCCCTGACGCTCGCCGAGCGCTTCTTGCCCGGCACACGCCTTTACCTGAAGCGCGAGGACCTCCTGCACACTGGTGCGCACAAGCTCAACAACGCACTGGGGCAGGCCGTGCTCGCGCGCCGGCTCGGCAAGCCGCGCATCGTGGCCGAGACGGGGGCGGGTCAGCACGGGGTGGCGGCCGCGACCGTGTGCGCGCGGTTCGGTCTCGAGTGCGTCGTCTACATGGGCGAGGAGGACATGAAGCGGCAGCGTCCCAACGTCGAGCGCATGGGCCTGCTGGGCGCCGAGGTTCGCCCGGTCGACTTCGGCACACGCACGCTGAAGGAGGCGACGAGCGAGGCCATCCGCGACTGGATCACGAACGTTCGCACGACGCACTACCTCATCGGCTCGTGCGTCGGCCCGCATCCGTATCCCACCATCGTTCGTGAGCTACAGGCCGTGATCGGGCGCGAGGCGCGCGAGCAGTTCCTCGCCGCCGAGGAGCGGCTGCCAGACGCGGTCGTGGCCTGCGTCGGCGGCGGCTCCAATGCGATCGGGATCTTCGCCGGCTTCGTCGATGACGCCGACGTACGGCTGGTGGGGGTCGAGGCAGCGGGAGCGGCCAGCCTCGTCACCGGCCGCGCGGGCGTCCTGCACGGAGCACGGTCGGCGCTGCTCGCCGATGCCGACGGCCAGGTCGAGGACGCACACTCGATCTCCGCGGGCCTCGACTATCCCGGTGTCGGGCCCGAGCACGCGCTCCTCCGTGACTCCGGTCGTGCGCAGTACGTGACGGCGACGGACGAGGAGGCGCTCGCTGCTTTCCGCCGGCTCGCGGAGACGGAGGGGATCATTCCCGCACTCGAGCCGGCTCATGCGCTCGCGCGTGTCGCGGACCTGGACGCGGAGGTAGTGCTCGTCGGGCTCTCCGGGCGAGGCGACAAGGACCTGGACCAGGTCCTCGCACGCGGGTGAAGACGCTCGTCATCTACCTCATGGCCGGGCGGGAGACTCCGGCACTCGCCGCGGCTGCCGTGCAAGGAGGCGCCGACATCGTCGAGATCGGCTTTCCCTTCTCCGATCCACTCGCCGACGGCCCTGTCATCCGGCGAGCCGCGGAGAGGGCGCTGTCGGAGGGGATGAAGACCGCGGCGTGCCTCGAGTGCCTGGCCGCCGTCCGCGAGCGCATCGCGACGCCCGTCGTGCCGATGACCTACGCGTCGCTGCTCGAGGCGTACGGCTACGAGCGCTTCGCCGAGGACGCACAGACGGCAGGCGCGTCCGGCCTCATCGTCGCCGACCTACCCATCGACTCGCACCCCGAGCTACGTCGCATTCAGCTGGTGGCGCCGACCTCGACCGACGAGCGGCTCGAGCTGGCTGCCGCGGCGACGGACGGCTGGCTGTACCTCGTCAGCGTGACCGGAACGACGGGCGCGCGTGAGTCGCTGTCCGTCGAGGCCGACGAGCTGGTCGGCCGCGCGCGCAAGATCGCGGGCGTTCCGCTCTATCTCGGTTTCGGCATCTCCACTCCCGACCACGCCGTTGCCGCCGCCCGAATTGCAGACGGCGTCGTCGTCGGCTCGCGTGCGGTCGAGATAGCGCAGGAGGGCCCGGAGGCCCTCCTGGAGTACGTGGCGTCCCTTCGCGAGGCCCTGGACAGGGTCTAGCGGAGACCGAACTCCACCGTCACGGAGGCCTCGATGCGCTGAGTGCCCGGCTCGATGGGCGTTCCGACGTCTGCCGCCGCGGCTTTCTCGGCGAGCGGGATCGGGCCGGCCGAGGACTCGACGATCGAGCGTACGGCGCCCAGCCGCGCCTTGCTCGCACCGGCGAGCGTCTGCGCCTTGCCGCGCGCGTTGGCGACGGCCGCCGCCAGAGCCCGGCGGTACAGCACCGTCTCGTCGGAGCGCGTGAACGACGGCCCGTAGACCTGGTTGGCACCCGCACCCACAGCTGCGTCGATAACGGCGCCCGAGCGCGAGATGCTCCTGATCGTGGCATTGACGGTGTTGGACGCCGTGTAGCCGACGATGTCCTCGCCGTTCTGGGAGTAGCGCGGCGACAGCGACACGCTCGACGTCTGCACGTCCCGAGCGGCGACGCCGGCGCGCTTGATCGCGTCGACCACCTTCCGCATCTCGGTGTTGTTGCCGTTGAGCGCGGTCGAGGCGGACTTGGCCTGCGTCGTCACGCCGAACGAGAACGCGGCGCGGTTCGGCACGGAAAGCGCTGCTCCCGAGCCGGTGACGGTGATCGAGCGCGGTGACGCCGCCGTGGCCGCCGACGTCTCGCCGGCGGCGCCGGCCGCTCCACCTACGACGACGACCGTCAGCGCCGCCGCTACGCCGAGCGCCAGCGCTCCCATTCGGCTGAATCTCATGTTCTGCCTCCTCGTGATCACGTGTGTGCGTGTCCTACGTCACCGGGACGCGCGCGTGTCACGCGACGGCCGCTGCGGCTCGCGGCTCGAGATACGGCCGCCAGCCGGTGGGAATGCGCGGCGTGTGGATCCTGATGAACAGCGCGGGAGTGGGCGGCCGCGGAGGCGTGGGCAGCACCATGGCCACTTCCTCCGGCAGACGGTCACCCTTGCGGAGATTGCACGGCGCGCACGACGTGACGACGTTCTCCCAGACGGAGTCGCCGCCCCGGCTCCGCGGGACCACGTGGTCGAGCGTCAGGCGGACGCCGGTCGTTCCGCAGTAAACGCACTCCCAACCGTCACGGGCGAAGAGCGCGCGCCGCGAGATCCGCCGCTGCGCTGCTCTGGGCACCCGCACGTACGTCCGTAGCCGAACGACGTGTGGCCAGGCATACGTTGCTTCGGCCGACCGCAGCGGACGGTCGAGGACCTCGATGAGCTCGGCCTTCTGCTTGTGCACGAGCACGTGCGCCCGTCTGACGGAGCAGACGTTCAGGGGCTCGTAGCTGGCATTGAGGACGAGTACCTGCTGCACCAGGCACGGAACTCTAGCCAGCGCGCCCTCGTGTCAGGACGCCATTGCGCGCTCGACTGCCTCTTGCTCCTCCGGAGACAGCGCGATCACCGCTTTGCCCTGGTCCAGCTCCTTCACATACACGCGGGCGTAGTCGCGGCCCTGGATCGCGCTCACGATGACGCCCGAGCGGCTCGAGTCGAGGAACGCCACGGAGGCCGACTGCCGTCCACCGGCGCCCTCGTACGCGTCGTAGCGCACGACAGAGACACGCGATAGCGACACGTCGGCACGCCGGTCGACGCGCGAGATCGCCGCCGCCACCTCGTCCACCGCGCGGTGGAGGTCGTCGACGCGCGTCTGCAGCGATACGGCGAAATCGGCGAGATCGCGCTTGGCGCCGCCCAACAGGACGCTCTGGGCAGCGCGCAGCTTGCGGAGATCGCGAACCGCCATCAGGAGCAGCACGAGCGTGACGACGGCCACGACCACAGCGCCGACCGCGATCCATCCGGCAACGTCTGTCGAGAAGCCCACTACCGGTGGCTAGCCGAGCGAGAAGATGACGGGATACTCGGCCGAGTTGTTGTCGGCGTTCGCCTCGCCCTCCACCGGCTGCACGTCCACCTTCACCGTCGTCCTCGTCGCAAACGCCACCTGGCCGAGGTCGGTGAACGTCACCGTCTTCGACTCTCCGGGATTGATGGCGTCGACCGTCTTAGTAGCCACGATCGGCGACGGCTGCTGATCGATGGTCAACGTGACCTTGACCTGGACTTCCTGGTGGTCGCCGGTGTCCTCGACGGTCACGGCGAACGCCAGGTCGGTGCCGGCGGTGACGATGTTGTCCGAGTCAGTCGCGAGCACGACCTCGCTCGGCAATGCTTTCGTCTCCACGATGCCCGTGCCGTGCAGGCCTCCGGTAGTGGTGCCGCCGTCCGTGGCCGCGCCGTTGACGCGCTCGAACACGGGCTCCCAGTAGCCGGGGCTCCCGAACTCGGGATTCTGGACGAAGTCGGACTCAGGGACCGGCACGCCCGAGACGCCGTCCGATCGCATCTGCGCGAGCGAGGCCGCGCGGAACTGGTCCGCCCAGATGACGTCGCTCGCCACGAGCCGGTTCGCCTGCGCAGCCAGCTGCAGCGAGGCGCCGGAGGCGTCGTCGGAGCCGGCCGTGGCGCGGAACACGTCGGCGAGCCGCCGCATGCCCGTGATTCGGAAGCCCAGCGACTGCAGCGCGGCCGCCTGCTCCTCGCTCAGGGCGCCGGGCTCCTTGATGGCTTCGGCGTCTCCCAGCTGCTGCTGCTGGAGATCGGCCAGGCCGTCGAGGCTGGTTGCCAGCTGGTTGGGCTTGACTCCCGGTGTCGTCAACGCCTCGTCGAGGTCGCGACCGATCCGGTCGGAGCCGGTAGCCACCACTCTCATTTGCTCCATGTAGTTCTGGTACGTGCCCGCCTTGCCCTCACCCGTGCAGCTGAGGATGAGGAAGACGAGCAGGATGGCGAGCACGACCGCGCCGCCGATGAGCGCGATCAGCCGGCCGCGAGGACCTAGCCCGGCGCCACCGTTGCCGCCCGTCTGACGTCTGGGAGGCCGTGGTTGCTCCTGCGGCTGCTCCTGCTCCTCGTGCAACCAGTCGGGCGGCGATTGCTCGCTCGTATCGACGTCTTCGAAGAAGTCGAACTCGATGTCGTCGTCAGGGGGCCGTGCACTCATGAGACAACGGGCCACTGTAACCCATGGACCGGCGATAACCATGCCAGGAGGGTCTGGCGAAACAGTGACTGTGCCGCCGGAATCACGCTGGAGGCCGCGCTGCGGCATCCTCGGTCAGCCCACGTACTAGTTAGTACGCGGGCTCCCTGCGTCCTTGCATCACAACCTCCAGCGCGCCCCGGCGACGAGCACCGTTCCGCCAGACCCTCCTAGAGGAGTTCCGGCCCGCATGGCCAAAGCGGACGGTGTCGATGGCGCGGACGGCCGCAGCAGTAGCACCTGGATCGCTCGTGCTCGGGCGCTACCGGCCGATCCGACCTCTTGGCTCGGGCAGCTCGGGCTCCGTGTGGCTCGCCGTGGAGGCGGAGAGCGGTACCGAGGTGGCGCTGAAGATCGTCCCCCGCGAAGGTAACGCCGGAGCTCGCGCCGAGCGCGAAGCGAGCGCGGCTGCCAAGCTCCGGCACGAGCGTTGCCTGCGCGCGCATGCGCTCGCGCGTGATCCCGGCCACGTCTACATCGTCTACGAGTACGTGCCCGGACGAACGCTGCGCGAGGCCATTCGCGAGAGTGACCTGGACGACCAGGCAGCGATCGAGACAGGCGCGCAGATCCTCGACGGCCTGGCGAACGCGCACGCACACGGCATCGTGCACCGCGACGTCAAGCCCGCAAACGTCCTGCTCGCGAACAGCGAGGACGTGAGCGTGAAGCTCTTCGACTTCGGCCTCGCGGTGATGCACGAAGACGAGGCGCTGACGGCCGCAGGCGACATTCCCGGCACGCTCGCCTACATCTCGCCCGAGCGTCTACGCGGTGAGCCTGCCCGGCCCGCCGCCGACGTCTGGGCCGTCGGCGTCCTGCTCTGGGAAGCACTCGCCGGCCGGCACCCGTTCTGGGGCGGCTCGCTGCTCGACACCGCCCGTCGGATCGAGGAGGGTGCACCGTCGCTCGCCTCCATGCGGCCGGACCTCGACCCGGCCATCGTCGAATGTGTCGACCGGGCCCTCGCCGTAGACCCGAAGCGGCGGCCGTCCGCCCGCATGCTCGCCGCCCGGCTCCGCAAGGTCGCGCCGGACCTGCGGCGTGCCCGCAAGCGTCCGCCCAGGCCCTCGCTGCCGCCGGCGGTCGCAGCTCGCAAGATCGTTCCCGCCGGTGCTGCTGTGCTTTTCGCGGCCTGGAGCGCGTCAGCGCTGCCGTTCTTCCCTGCGGGCTGGCCGCTCGCGCTCGCCGCCCTCGCCGGAGTGCTCGCGCTGGTCAACCACCGCCTGGGGCTGGCCTTCACGCTCGCCGTGCCGGTGCTCCCGCTCGGGAACTACTCGCTGGGGCTTGCCCTCGTCTACGGGGCGGCCGCACTCGCCTGGTTGATCTTCTCCTGGCGGGACGCCGAAGCCGGCCTCTTCATGACGTCCGGGCCGCTCCTCGCGTCCATCGGGCTCGTGGCTGCGCTCCCGGTGGCAGGCCTCGTCATCGCGAACCCCGTGCGGCGCGGCATACAGGTGGCCATGGCGGTCCTCGTCACCGCTGCAGTTGCAGGCGCGAGTCTGCTCGACCGTCTCGGTGTTGCCGCCTCGGACCGTCCGGGGGAGGCCGGAGCAGCCGTCGTGCGGGCACTGGAACGAGTCACGATCGTCCAGGCCGTCGTGCTGGGGCTCGTAGCCGTCGCACTCCCGTTCGCCCGCGCACGTGGACCGTGGGCTGCAGCGGGGCTGGCGGCGTTCTTCGTCGCCGCCCAGCTGCTGGCAGCCCCTGCTCTCGCGCCGTTCCCGGTCGTCGGCGCGGCGTGGCTCATCTGCCTGGCGCTCGTGGCAGAGCCATACATCCGCGCCCGGCTCCGCCGCGAGCCAGAGCACCGCACGATGGAGACGATGGCGACGGTGCGGTCGCTACGGCCGGTCAGCGGCGGGTAGACCTCACCCGCGTCCGTATTCTTCCGCTACGGACGACGGCGAACTCCAGTGATTCTCCGGACCATCGAGCAAAAGATCGAATCGCTCGTCGAGGGCGTGTTCGGCCGTGCCTTCAAGTCGAGCGTCCAGCCGGTCGAGCTGGCGCGCAAGCTCACGAAGGAGATGGACGACCACCGCACGATTTCGGTATCCCGCGTCTACGTGCCGAACGAGTACACCGTCTACCTCTCGACGCCCGACCGCGACCAGTTCGAGGCGTACGAGGCGTCGTTGAAGCTCGAGCTGCAGGAGTACCTCGCGGAGCATGCACGTCGTGAGAGCTACGTCATGCTCTCGCCGCCCGTCGTTCTGATGACGACCGACGACGACCTCGCCGTCGGCGAGTTCGGCATCGCCACGCGCATGGTCCAGCAGCGCTCCGCCCGGCAGGACGCGGAGCCGGTTCCCGACTCGGAGCCGGCCCAGACGATGGTCTACCGGCCGACGGAAGGGCAGGACGACTCCGAGGCAGAGGGCGAGGTGGCCCGGGAGACCGTGACGTTGCTCGAGGGCCAGACGAAGCACGAGATCACGAAGCCGGTGACCGTGCTGGGACGTTCGGCGAGCTGCGACGTCCGGCTCGGCGATCCCAACGTCTCACGCCGCCATGCGGAACTGCGGCAGGAGGGAACGTCGTACTGGATCGTCGATCTCGGATCGACGAACGGCGTGGACGTGAACGGAGCGCGGGTCGAGCGCGCAAAGCTCGACCCCGGCGACACGGTGACTCTGGGGGAGTCCGAGCTCGTCTTCATGCGCGAGCTGCCGTGATCGGCGCCTCCATTGCGGTGGAGGAGGCGCTCCTCCTGCTGAAGATCGGTTTCCTCGTGCTTCTGTACCTCTTCCTCTGGAGGATCGTCCGGACGGCGAGCCGCGACCTGCGGACGCCGCAGGAGAGCTTCGTGCTCGCGCCGCAGCAGGTGCGGAAGGGCACGGCACCGCCGGAGCGACGGGTAGCGGGCCGGCTCGTGTTCGTCTCCGACGACTCGGGCCCGAGGGACCCGTACGAGATCGACTCTGCCGCCGTCACCGTCGGCCGCGGCCACGCGAACGACATCCCGCTCGACGACGAGTTCGCATCGACGCAGCACGCCCGCGTCGAGTCCCGCCGGGACGGCGTCTGGCTGGAAGACGTCGGCTCTACGAACGGCACGGCCGTCAACGGCGTGCTCATCGAGCAGCCGCGCAAGCTCTCGCCCGGCGACGTGATCCGGGTCGGCGAGACAGACCTCAGGTTCGAGCGATGAGCGTCCTCCACTCCACGGGCCTGACCGACCCCGGCCGGCGCCGCCGCCACAACGAGGATGCCTTCGTCTGCGAGCCGCCGCTGTTCGCGATCGCCGACGGTATGGGCGGCGCGCAGGCCGGAGAGCTGGCCTCCCGCCTGGCTGCGGCAGCAGTCGGTCGCGGCGAGGCAAGTGACCTGACGGGCGGCGATCGCGTCGTGGCGCTGATCGAGGCCGCCAACCGCTCGGTCTACGAGCGTGCGGCGGGCGACCAGTCAGTCTCCGGCATGGGCACGACGATGACGGCCGCACTTGTCGAGGACGACCAGGTCTGGATCGGCCACGTCGGCGACTCGCGCGCCTATCTCCTGCGGGACGGTGGCCTCGAGCAGGTGACCGAGGATCACTCGCTGGTTGCCGAGCTCGTGCGCTCGGGCCGCCTGACCCCCGACGAGGCGGGCGAGCACCCTCATCGCTCCGTGATCACTCGCGCGCTCGGGACGGATCCCGACGTCGCGGTCGATGTGATGCCGGTGCCCACGCAGCCCGGTGACGTGTTCGTGCTCTGCTCGGACGGCCTGACGACGATGGTCGACGACGACGCCATCCTCGAGCTGCTCGTGCAGCACGGTGACGATCTCGACGCGGCTGCCCGCGCGCTCGTCGCGAGGGCGAACGACGCAGGTGGCGAGGACAACATCACCGTTGTGCTCTTCGAGGTCGCCGGCAGCGCCAAGGCGGTCGAGGAGACCGGTGAGCTACCGCTGCGTGACGACGAGGAGACGCTGCACGGCATCCCCAGCCCGTTCGCGCGCGAGGAGGCTGCTCCGGCGCGCCGGCGCACGAGGGTGGGTCCGGCACTCATCGCGACCGGGATCGCGGTGCTCGTGGTCGGCGCGCTCGCGGTGTTCGGACTCTCCCGCAGTCATTTCGTCGGCGTCGAGGAGAACGGCGCGGTCGCCGTCTACCAGGGTCTCCCGTGGGATCTCGGCTTCGGGGTCAAGCTCTACCGCATCGTCTACGAGAGCCCGCTGATCGCGGCCAACCTCTCGCAGGCCGAGCGCCGGGAGCTCTTCGACCATGAGCTCCAGTCCCGCGACGGCGCGATCCGCGAGGTCGGCTCCTACGCCAGAGACGTCGTGCCATGAGCTATCGCAACCGCGAGCTCCTCAGCCTGACCGTCGTCGCCGTCATCACGTGCCTCGGCTTCGCGAGCGTCTACATCGCCCGCCAGGACGTGATCGACGGCGCCTCGCTCACGTACGGGATCTTCTTCCTCTGCCTCTACCTCGCCGCACATCTCGTGCTGCGGTTCACCGTGCCCCACGCAGACCCGTACCTCCTGCCGCTCGTCGCGCTGCTGACGGCCATCGGCGTGATCGAGATCTATCGCATCAACCCCACCGACGCACTGCGCCAGACGGCGTGGATCGTCGTCGGCGTGATTGCCATGACCGGGGTGCTGCTCGCCTTCCGACGCGATTACCGCAGGGTCGAGAGCTACAAGTACGTCTGCGCGGTCGCGGCGGTGATCCTGCTCATGCTGCCCGCACTGCCCGTAATCGGGCGCACCGTGAACGGCGCCCGCCTGTGGGTCGACATCGGGCCGCTCGGCTTCCAGCCCGGCGAGCTCGCGAAGGTGTTCCTCATAGTCTTCCTGGCCGCGTACCTCCGGGAGAAGCGTGAGGTGCTCGCGCAGGCGCGGCTCAAGGATCTCGGGCCGCTGCTCCTGTTCTTCGGCGCAGCCATGCTGATCATCGTCGAGACGAACGACCTCGGCAGCGCGTTCCTCTACTTCGGGATCTTCCTCGCCATGCTCTACGTGGCCACGGGCCGCGCGTTGTTCGTGGCCGTAGGCCTCGTGCTGTTCGCGGGCGGTGCTGCGCTGGCGTACACGTCGATCGGTCGCGTCGGCCAGCGCATCGACACCTGGCTCGACCCCTGGGCCGATCCGCACGGAGCGGGCTATCAGCCCGTGCAGGCGCTCTACTCGATCGGCAACGGCGGCTTCGGCGGTACCGGGCTCGGCCGGGGAACGTTCACGAGCCCGGAAGGCAATCCCTACATCCCCTACCTCGACACCGACTTCATCTTCGCGGCCCTCGCGCAGGAGCTTGGGCTGGTCGGAGTCGCTGCCTTCCTGCTCGTCTTCATGGTGCTTTGCCTGCGCGGCTTCCGGTCGGCGATCCTTGCCGAGGACGGCTTCTCGAAGCTGCTCGCCGTCGGCTTCACGTTCGGCCTGGCGCTGCAGGCGTTCATCATCGTCGGCGGCGTGCTGCGGGTGATCCCCCTGACCGGCATCACGCTTCCCTTCGTCAGCTACGGCGGCTCTAGCGTGGTCGCGAACTTCGTCATGCTGGCAGGCCTGCTGCTCGTCTCGAACCGCGCGGAGGCACGCGCTCGATGAACGCCGAGATCCGCAGGGTTGCCTTCGTCGGGCTCGTGCTGATCGGAGCTCTCGTCGTGGGCACGACGTACTGGCAGGCGTGGGCCGCGGGGGATCTCTCGGCCAGGCAGGACAACGCCATCAAGAGTGTCGCCCAGTTCAAGATCAAGCGAGGCCTCATTCGCGCCGCCGACGGCACGCTGCTGGCCGGGAACCGGCAGAGAAAAGTGGACGGGCAGACGTTCTACTTCCGCCGCTATCCGCAGGGAGATCTGGCGTCCAACATCATCGGCTACTCGACGCAGGCGCGCTCGCGGGCGGGGCTCGAGCGCTCGCTGAACGACTACCTCACGGGCTCGAACGGCAGCCTGCGCACGGTGCTAGGCACGAAGCTCGACGCGCTGGCGGGGAAGACCATCGTCGGCAACTCGGTGACGCTGACGATCGATCCCGAGCTCCAGCGCGCCGCGCAACGGGCGCTGGCGGGCAACTGCGGCGCCGCGGTCGCTCTCGACCCGTCCACGGGCGCCGTGCTCGCCATGGCCACAGCACCCGGCTACGACGCCAACCAGGTGGAGCGGAACTACCGGCAGATCCTCCGCCGACCGGCCGCGTGCTCGCCGGCGGCGCGGCTTCTGAACCGCGCCACCGCCGGCCTCTACGCGCCGGGCTCGACGTTCAAGCTCGTGACGGCCGCCGCGGCACTCGACACCGGGAGGGTGACTCCGGACACGGGCTTCACGGACCCCGGCTACTGCATCGAGTACGGCAAGCCGGTCTACAACTACGACACGGACAGCCCCTTCGGCGGTGTGAATTTCCATCAGGCGCTGCAGTACTCGATCAACTCGGTGTTCTGCGAGGTCGGAAAGCGGCTGGGCGGAATTGCCATTCTCGACTTCGGGCGCCGGTTCGGCATGTACGCCGACCCCGGCCTCGAGCTGCCCAGCGACGAGCAGCGGGCCAGCGGCCTCTACCAGCGCGGGAAGCTCTTCTTCCCCAAGCAGGACTTCCAGGTCGACCCGGGCCGGCTGGCGTTCGGCCAGGAGCGCCTGGGCATCACCCCGTTGCAGATGGCGATGGTCGCATCGGCAATCGCCAACGACGGCGTGCTCATGCAGCCCTATCTCGTGCAGCTCATCCGCGCGCCGGGCGGGAAGGTAGTCGTACGGCGCGAGCCGAAAGAGGTCGGGCGCGTGATGAAGACCTCGACCTCCCAGGCGTTGACGGACATGATGGTCTCCGCGGTCTCGGCCGGGACCGGCACGGCTGCGCAGATCTCGGGCGTCGAAGTGGCGGGGAAAACGGGGACAGCCGAGACGGGCGTGGCCGGCCGCAACACGACGTGGTTCGTGGCGTTCGCGCCTGCTGAAGACGCCCGGATCGCCGTATCCGTCGCCCTCGAGAACCAGACAGGCACCGGCGGGTCCACCGCGGCGCCGATCGCGCGCGAGATCATGACAACCGCTCTGAGCCGAAAGGGCTCTCCCTAACCTGTAGCCGTGGGTAATTCCGACATCCAACCCGACCACGTCTTCGACAGTCGCTACCTCGTCGTGCGAAAGCTCGGCACGGGGGGCATGGCGACCGTGTACCTCGCAGAGGACCAGGAGCTCGGTCGTCGCGTCGCTATCAAGACGCTCGACGAACGCCATGCCCAGGACGAGCAGTTCGTCGAGCGCTTCCGGCGAGAGGCGAAGAGCGCCGCCGTGCTCTCGCATCCCAACATCGTGGCCGTCTACGACCGAGGTCACAGCGACGGGACGTACTACATCGCGATGGAATACCTCGAGGGCAAGACGCTCAAGGAGCTACTCGTCTCCCGAGGCGCAACGCCGATCCGGATCGCCGTCGACTACGCACGACAGATCCTCGCCGCCCTCGAGTTCGCGCACCGCAACGCCATCGTCCACCGCGACATCAAGCCGCACAACGTCATCGTCGCGCCGGACGGGCGCGTCAAGGTCATGGACTTCGGGATCGCCCGCTCCGGCTCCAGCCAGGTCACGGAGGCCGGCTCGATCATCGGCACCGCCCAGTACCTGTCGCCGGAGCAGGCGCGCGGCGCGCCCGCCGGTCCGCCGGCCGACATCTATTCGACCGGGATCGTGCTCTACGAGATGTTGACTGGCAGCGTCCCCTTCGCGGGCGAAACGCCGCTCGAGGTGGCGATGCAGCACCTCTCCGCGGTTCCCGAGGCCCCCTCGAAGAGCCGCCCGGACATCCCGCACGAGCTCGACGCGATCGTCCTGCGGGCCATGGCAAAGGACCCGGAGCAGCGATACAAGAGCGCGCGGGACATGGACGCCGACCTCGCACGGTTCGCGGCCGGATTGTCCGTCTCGCCGGCCACCGAGGAGGCCGCTACGTCGGTGCTCGCCGGCGCCGGAGTCGCCGCCGCGGCCACGGGCGTCATCGGCGACTCGGAGGCGCCGACGACCTATCGGCGGTCGACCGACCGCTACTACGACTACGACCGCGCCGTTCGGCGCCGGCCCATCTGGCCGTGGCTCCTGGCGGCGTTACTGCTCGTCGCAGCAGCGTTCGCCGCGTACTACGTGTACGACCGGATCGCCGACCAGATCTCCGGCGCTTCGCCCGTCTCGGTGCCCTTCGTGGAGGGCAAACAGCAGCAGCTGGCGGTGCAGGAGATCAAACAGGCCGGGCTCGTCCCGCAGGTGCGCAAGCGGCCGAACGAGAACGTCGACGTGGGTCGCGTCTTCGACCAGGATCCGGCAGCGGGAACACGGGTGGACAAGGATTCGACCGTCGCCATCTTCGTCTCGAGCGGTGTGGCGAAGACCACCGTGCCCGACGTCGTCGGCGAGTCGCGCGACAACGCCGTAGCGATGCTGACGGCGGCCAACCTCGAGGTGAGCGTCTCCGAGGTCTACTCCGAGCAACCGGTTGGGACGGTCACCGCGCAGAAGCCTGGCGCGGGCACGAGGCTCGCGGAAGGTGAGACCGTGTTCGTCAACGTCTCCCGCGGCATCAAGCAGGTGGCGGTGCCGTCGCTGGTGGGCGAAAATCTCGACGCCGCGATCGCGGCCATCGAGGACGCGGGCTTCACGGCCGGCTCTCCGGTCTTCCAGAACGCCGAGCGGCCCGAGAACACCGTGATTGCGCAGGATCCGGCGGGAGGATCGCTGCAACGGCCGGGGACAACGATCGTGCTCACGGTGTCGAGCGGCCCGGCGCAGGTGCAGGTGCCGGACGTCGAGGGTTTCGATGTCGGCACCGCGCGAGCGACGCTGCGCGGCGCGGGCTTCAGGGTCGACGTGGTGTTCGCGGACACCGACCTCTTCGAGGAGGACGGCATCGTGCTCGCGCAGAGTCCCGCCGGCGGCATCGATGCGGACCCGAGCTCGACCGTCACGCTGACGGTGGGCCGCCTCGTGGAGCAGCCGCCGGACGAGACGTTCCCCACCGACACGGGGACAACGGACACTACGGACACCACGGAGACCACTCCCACAGACGAGGAGCCGTTCCCGTAGCCGTGAGGCGCGTCGCCATCCTCATGGGCGGCCGCTCGAGCGAGCACGACGTCTCGATCGCGTCCGCCCGGTCGGTGATTGCCGCTCTCGACCCGGCGCGCTACGAGGTGGTCACGATCGAGATCGGCCGTGACGGCCACTGGGCACTCGGCCAGGGCGGGACGAACGAGCTGGGCACGGCGGCGGAGACACTGCCCGTGCCCACCACCGACGGCGTCGTGTCGAAGGCGCTGGCCGACGTCGAGGTCGTGCTCCCGATTCTGCACGGGCCGTTCGGCGAAGACGGGACGGTGCAAGGCATGCTCGAGCTGGCGGGCGTTCCCTACGTCGGCGCAGGCGTCGCCGCTTCAGCGGTCTGCATGGACAAGGACCTGATGAAAGCGGTGCTGCGCGCGAACGGCATCCCGGTAACGCGGAGCGTCACGCTACGCGACGGCGACGCGCCGGAGCATCCGTTCGACTACCCGGTCTTCGTCAAGCCGGCCAGTCTCGGCTCGTCCGTCGGCATCTCCAAGGTGCGGTCCGAGGCGGAGCTCGCCCCCGCCGTCGAGCTGGCACGAAAGCACGACCTGAAGATCCTGGTCGAAGAGGCCGTGTCGGGCATCGAAGTCGAGTGCGGTGTGCTCGGCAACAGGACGCCACTGGCGTCGTTGCCGGGGGAGATCGTGTCGCACGGCTTCTCGGGTCAGGACTGGTACGACTACTCGGCCAAGTACGACGAGGGCGGCATGGACCTGATCGTCCCGCCGCGGATCGGAGAAGCGCAGGTCAAGGAGGTGCAGGACGTCTCCGTCGGCGCTTTCGTCGCCACCGAATGCGAGGGCATGGCGCGCGTCGACTGCTTCGTGAGCGAAGACGGCACCGTGCTCGTGAACGAACTGAACACGATCCCCGGGTTCACGGCGACGAGTGTCTACGCAAAGCTCTTCGAGGCGTCAGGTGTGCCGTATGCCGAGCTCCTCGACCGGCTGATCGACCTGGCACTCGAGCGCCATCAGCGGCGCTCGCAGCTCTTGTACTAGTGGTGGTCGGCCGGCGGCATCCGCTCGGCCATCGTTCCCAGCACCTTCACGGCGACGTTCACGTCGTCCTTGAGGAGCCTTCGGAAATCGCGGTCGACGACGACGAGGGCGCGAATCGGCGACGTGGCCGTGACGGTCGCTGTGCGCGGGATGTTCGAAATGAGAGCGAGCTCGCCGAAGAACTGGCCGGCGCCCAGCTCGGAGATCTTCTTCCCGTCGCGGACGACGTCCACCGTGCCCTCCAGCAGCACGAAGAACTCGCGCCCTGGGGCGCCCTGCTGGGTCAGCGTCTTGCCGGCGCGGAAGTCGAGCTCGTCGGCGATGGTCGCGATCTGTCGCAATTCCTTCTTCGAGCAGCCGGAGAACAACGGAACGTGTGACAGGAGCTCGACCTTCTTGTCCTTGTGCAGCTGCATGCTGCGAGTCTAATCGGACTCTTCGGGCGGCGTTCTGGCGGCGAGCGTCTCGTGCACCATGCCCGCGATCCGTCCGTCGCCCAGCAAGTGCTTGAAGTTCCCCTCGGAGATCACGAGCGCGCGCAACGGTGACGTGGACGTGATGGTCGCGTTGCGCGGCTTCCCCAGCACCAGCGCTCCTTCGCCCAGGAAGTCGCCCGGCCCGAGCGTGTTGATCTGCTTGCCGTTTCGCTCCACCTTCACCTTGCCTTCGAGCAGGATGAACATCTCGCGTCCGGGGCCACCCTGACGCGTGAGGATCTTGCCTTCGCGGAAGTTGAGCTCGTCGGCGATCGCCGCGATCTGGCGTAGCTCGTCGGGCGCGCAGGCCGCGAACAGCGGGACCTTGCGCAGTAGATCCAGCGTCTCGTCTTCCTGCCGCATCAGCCGCAGGAGGCTTCGAGCGCTCCTTCCCACACGTCGAGCGCCTCGTCGAGCTCCGCGTCCGAGATGACGAGTGGGACGAGCACCCGGATGCAGTTGCCCTGAAGCCCCGACTTGAGCAGCAGCAGCCCTTGAGCCATCGCCTTCTCCACGACCGCCGTCGCGAGCTCGGGGGCCGCCTGCTTCGTCACGGGATCCCTGACGAGCTCGATCGCGAGCATCGAGCCGAGACCGCGAACGTCACCCACTTGCGAGAAGCGCTCCTGCCAACCGAGCATGCGCTCCCGAATCGCGTCGCCGATGACGGATGCGCGCGCGACCAGGCCCTCCTCGTCGATCACGTCCAGGACGGCCAGCGCAGCCGCCTGCGCTACCGGGTTGCCGACGTACGTGCCCCCGATTGCAGAGTCGCCCGGCGCGTCCATGATCTCCGCGCGGCCGAGCACGCCCGAAAGCGGCAGCCCACCGGCGATCGACTTCGCAACGACCATCAGGTCCGGCTCGACGCCGTAGTGCTCGATGGCGAACATCCGGCCCGTGCGGCCGAAGCCCGTCTGCACCTCGTCGACGATCAGCAGGATTCCGTGCTCGTCGCAGAGGTTGCGGATGCCCGCCATGAACTCCCGCGGAGCAACGACGAAGCCGCCTTCCCCCTGCACCGGCTCGATGACGATCGCTGCCACCTGCTCAGCTGCGACCTGGGTCACGAATGCGCGCTCGAGCGCTGCGAGCGCTGCTCCCGTGTCTGGCCCGCGATAGTCGTTCGCGAACGGGACGCGGTAGACCTCGGGGGCGAACGGGCCAAAGCCGGCCTTGTACGGATGCGTCTTCGACGTGAGCGTCATCGCCAGCAGCGTGCGCCCGTGGAAGCCGCCCTCGAAAGCGATCACGGCCGGCCGTTGCGTGCGTGCGCGCGCGATCTTCACGGCGTTCTCGACCGCCTCGGCCCCGGAGTTGAAGAACGCGGCCTTCGTCGGCGCCGAGATCGGCGCCAGGGCGCAGAGCCGCTCAGCGAGCTCGACGTAGACCTCGTACGGGACGACCGTGAAGTCGGTGTGCGCGAAGAGCTGTGCCTGCTCCTGGATCGCGGTCACCACCCGCGGGTGCGCGTGGCCCACCGCGAGGCACCCGACACCGCCCGTGAAGTCGATGAAGGTGTTGCCGTCGACGTCGGTGAGCGTCGCGCCACGGCCTTCCGCCACGACGACAGGCACGTAGATGGAGAGTGGCTCGGCGACGACCTGCTCCTTGCGCGCCAGGATCTCGGCGGACCGCGGTCCGGGCACCGCCGTCACCAGCTCGATGGTCTTCGTGGTCGCCATGGGCGCGAGCATATCCGAGCCACCGGAGCGTCCTTCCGACGACTCGTAGAATCGTTGGGATGGTGCTCTCCGACCGCACGATCCGGCGCCTCCTCGACGAGGGGCGGATCGAGATCGACCCGTACGACGCGGGGTTGTTGCAGCCGTCGAGCGTCGACGTGCGCGTCGACCGCTACTTCCGCGTCTTCCACAACGCGCGCTACCCGTACATCGACGTGAAGCAGCCGCAGGAGGAGCTCACCGAGCTGGTCGAGATCGCCGGCGACAGCCCGTTCATCCTCCACCCCGGCGAGTTCGTGCTCGGCTCGACGCTGGAGCGCATCAAGCTTCCCGACGACCTCGTTGCCCGGCTCGAGGGGAAGTCCAGCCTGGGTCGACTGGGGCTGCTCATCCACTCGACGGCGGGCTTTATCGACCCAGGCTGGGACGGCCACGTCACGCTGGAGCTGTCGAACGTGGCCAACCTCCCGATCACGATCTACCACGGGATGAAGATCGGCCAGCTGTCGTTCATGCAGCTGACCGAGCCCGCGTCGGCGCCCTACGGCTCGGCGGGCCTCGGCTCGAAGTATCAGGGCCAGAAGGGGCCGACGCCGAGCGCGTACTGGCGCAATTTCGAGGGTGAGGAGAAGTGAAGATCCTCGTCACCGGCGGCTACGGGTTCGTCGGCCCGAAGGTCGTGCATGCGCTGCGAGCGCGCGACCACGCCGTCCGAGCGCTCGTACGCGACCGCGGCCGGGCAAAGGCCCTCGAGTCCTGGGGCTGCGAGCTCGTCGACGGCGACGTCACGGACCCCGCCAGTCTCCGCTCCGCAGCCGAGGGCGTCGAGTGTGTCGTCCACCTGGTGGCGATCATCAAGGGCCGTCCTGAAGAATTCGAGCGGGTCATGGCGCAAGGCACGCGCGACCTCATCGCAGCTGCGGAGGCCGGTGGCGCGCGGCGCTTCGTGCTCATGAGCGCGCTCGGCACGAGCGAGGAGAACCGTGAGCTCGTCCCCTACTATCGCGCGAAGTGGGACATGGAGCAGGCCGTCCTGGCCTCTTCGCTCGAGCACGTGATCTTCAGGCCGAGCTTCGTCTTCGCCTCCGATGGCGGCGTGCTGCCGATGTTCATGCGCCAGGTGCGCTGGTCGCCGGTGACGCCGGTCGTCGGCCCCGGCACGGGCCGCCTGCAGCCGATCTGGGTCGACGACGTCGCGGCGTTCTACGCCGAGAGCGTCAGCGTCCCGGCTGCGGCGGGGCAGACGTTCGAGCTGGGCGGACCTGACGCGGTCACGTGGAACGAGCTTTTCGAGCGCATCGGGAAAGCTCTGGGGAAGCGCCGGCCGAAGATGCATCTGCCGGTCGGCCTCATGCGCGCCGGCGCAACGCTCACCGACTGGCTGCCGTTCGCGCCGATCACGCGCGACCAGCTGAAGATGCTCGTCGACGGCGGCGATCAGGTCTGCGATCCAACGCCCGCGATCGAGATGCTCGGCGTCACGCCCATCGGCCTCGACGAGCAACTGCGCCGCGCCTCATGATGGGGGAACCCATGGTTCCCCCATGGATCCCCTCCTTCACGACTCTCGGAGCCATCGGCGGTGCGGGCTCCCGGCGGGCAAAGCCCGCCTTCGCCCACAGCAGCGGATCACAGCAGGCGTCAGAAAAGATTGAGGGCCGACACATGCCGGCCCTCAATCCGCGGTAAACCGCCTGTATTGGCAGAGGCACTTCCGGCCGTCCGGAGACGGCGGCGCTCTTGAGCGAGCCCCCTACGCTGGCTAGGCGATTCCCCTCAGGTCACGGGGACGCGCCTCTACCGGCGGCTACCTCCACTGCCCGTACAGTCATCACCCAAACGGACCACCTCCTTTCCGCGGTACCTTCAGGATACGCGTAGCCCACGGACGGAAGCAAGACCTCAGAGCACTCGCTCCATGATCTCCGCGGCAGAACCGAGCATCCGCAGCTCGTCGGCCGACACGCCTTCGAGCAGCTGCACGAGCTCCGCGACACGCCGCTGGCGGCCCTGCATGAGCACACGGCGGCCTTTCGGCGTGGCGCGGAGGCGAACGGCTCGGGCGTCGTCCTCGTCCACCTCGCGGACGACAAAGCCGTCGCTTCCCAGCCCGCTCACGAGCCGGCTCATGGTGGGCGCCGACACCTGCTCAGCCCGGGCCAGCGCACCGACTGTGGTCGGTCCGCCGAAGACGAGCACCGACAGCGCCGAGAGTCGCGCGGCGGAGAGGCCCGTCGCCTCGTCGACCTTCCTTATCCGCCGCAGTAAGTGAATGGCGGCGGAGTGCAGACGATCGGCGACCTCTGCCTGTTGGACGCTTGACAACGAATCCTCACTCATGGTAGTTAGTTAGCCTAAGTAAATATATGCGATAGGGAGGATGACATGACAACGGCGATCGAGAACATCGGCCAGATCGCGATCCGGGCTCGCGACTTGCCCGCCGCGGTCGCGTTCTATCGCGATGTGCTCGGGCTCGAGTACCTCTTCGAGGCCGGCACGCTCGCATTCTTCATGTGCGGCGACGTGCGGCTGATGCTTGGCGTGCCGGAGAGCGACGCGGTCGACCACGAGAGCTCGACCGTCTATTTCCGCGTCGCCGACCTCCAGGCGGCCTACGACGAGCTGTCGGAGAGCGGCGCGAACTTCGTCGACGAGCCACACCTGATCGCAGAGCTGCCCGACCACGAGTTGTGGATGGCGTTCTTCCGCGACCCCGACGGCAACCTCATGGCGCTGATGAGCGAGGTCAGGAACTGAGAACTGCCGAGAGCTCGAGCCCGCGGTCGAGCGGCACCGTGACGCTCACGAGCGTCGCATCGGCCTGCCGTGCAGCGGAGTACGGATGGAGCTCCTCGTGGGAGAGGACGTTGTCCGCGATCACGAGCGCCCCGGGCTCGAGCTTCTCCCGGGCGAGCGCGAACAGCGCCTCGTAATCCTCCTTCTCCGCGTCGAGGAACACGACGTCGAAGACGTCCTCCATCGCCGGCAGCGTCTCGAACGCGTCTCCCTCGACGAGCTCCGCCCACTCGCCGAGCCCCGCCTCCTCGATGCTCGCCCGCCAGGCCTCGCACTTCGCGGGGTCGGACTCGAGCGACACGACGGAGCCGCCGAGGATGCGCGCGGCCGCCGCCTGCCAGACCGTCGAGTACCCGCGCGAGCCGCCGATCTCCAACACCGAGACCGACGCCTGCGGCGCAACGATCGTGAAGAGGAACCGCCCGGTCGCCGGCGTCACCTGCCGGGAGCGCAGCTCACGCGCGACACCCGCGGCGCGCTCGGCGGCGTCTTCCTCCTGGAGACGAGCGAGCACGGCGCGAACGCGGTCATCGAGCACTAGGACGCCTCCACCGTGATCATCCCGTCCTCGACGCGCACCGGATAGGTCTCGACGGGCTCGAAGGCCGGCAGCGAGAGCGGCACGCCGGTGCGGATGTCGAAGTTCGAGCCGTGGCGAGGGCAGATCACGACGCCCTCCTCCGGGTCCCAGTCCCCCTCGCACAGCGGGCCGTCGTCGTGCGAGCAGCGGTCCTCGAGCGCGAGCAGCTCCCCGTCGATGTTGTAGACGCCGATCTCGACGGTGCCGGCGCGGACGAGCCTCATCTCGCCCGGCGGCAGCTCCTCCACCGGGCAAACCGGGATCGCGGGCACCGCTATTTCAGCTCGAGGTCGTCGTCCGACGCCCACTCATCAGGCAAGGGTGTCCCCTTCCCCTTGTGCAACGCGACCTTGAGCGTCGAGAGTCCGAGGATGGCGCACTTGAGTCGGACGGGAGTCAGCGGGACGCCGACTTCCTCCAGCAGATCTTCCTTGAGCAGCGCTGCTACGTCGTTTGCCTTGCGCCCCTTGATCAACTCCGTGAGCATCGAGGTTGCCGATTGGCTGATGGCGCAGCCCCGGCCGGAGAACTTCACATCCTCGATCGTGTCGCCGTCGTCGCCGAAAGCGAGCATGATCGTGACCTCGTCCCCGCACAGCGGGTTCATCCCCTCGGCCCGCGCGTCCGCATCCTCGATCTCGCCGTAGTTCCGAGGGTGCTTGTAGTGATCGAGAATGTTCTCGCGGTAGAGCTGATCCATCAACCGAACACCTTCCGGACGCGGTGGAGACCCTGGACGAGGCGATCGATCTCCTCGGGAATCGTGTAGAGGTAGAAGCTGGCGCGCGTCGTGGCGGCCACGCCGAGCCTCGCCATCAGCGGCTGGCAGCAGTGGTGCCCGGCGCGAACGGCGACACCTTCCCAGTCCAGGACCTGCGCCACGTCGTGCGGGTGGACGTCGTCGAACGCGAAGGAGACGATGCCCGCGCGGCGCTCGGGCGGCGGACCGAAGAGCCTGATGCCAGGGATCTCGGCGAGCGCGCCGAGCGCGTACGCGGTGAGGTCGTGCTCGTGCTGCTCGATCGCCTCGAAGCCCACCGCGGTGAGGTAGTCGACCGCGGCACCGAGGCCGACCGCCTCGGCCATCGGCGCCGTGCCCGCCTCGAACTTGTGGGGCAGGTCTCCCCACGTAGTCCCGTCGGCGTGGACCTTGCGAATCATGTGCCCGCCGAGCATGAACGGCTCCATCCGCTCTAACAGCTCAGCCCGTCCCCAGACAGCGCCGATGCCGCTCGGCGCGCACATCTTGTGGCCCGAGATGGCGAGGAAGTCACAGCCGACGGCCTGCACGTCTACGGCGCGGTGCGGTGCGGCTTGGGCCGCATCGACGACGACGATCGCGCCGCGCGCGTGTGCCCACTCGTTGATTCGCTCGATGCCGTTGACGGTGCCGAGCGCGTTCGACACGAGGTTGAGCGCGACGACCTTGAGGCGCCCGTCCCCGACTAGCTCGTCGAGCCCGTCGAGCACGAGGTCCCCCTCGTCGGTGAGCGGAATCATCCGGAAGTCGGCGCCTGTGCGCTTGGCGACGTACTGCCAGGGGACGAAGTTCGAGTGGTGCTCGAGCTCGGTGACGAGAACGACGTCTCCCGGGCCGAGGTTGGAGAAGCCCCACGCGTAGGCAACGAGGTTGATGCCCTCGGTTGCGTTGCGGACGAAGATCACCTCGCGCGCGGCAGGTGCGTTGAGCAGGACGCGAACCTTCTCGCGCGCGTTCTCCAGCCCTTCCGTCGCCCGTTCGGCGAGCTCGTAGACGCCGCGGTGGACGTTCGCATAGGACGTCTCGTAGAACGCCTCCATGGCATCGAGCATCTGCCGCGGCTTCTGGGAGCTCGCGGCGGAGTCGAGATACGCGAGCGGCTTTCCGTGGAACTCCTGTTCGAAGATCGGGAAGTCCTTGCGCAGCGTGTGCGCATCGAGCTTGGCGCCGGCGGTTACGGCCACGTACCTATCGTAGCCCGCCATCTGTGCGAGCCAGCGCGACGCCGCGCCAGATGCCTCCTCGGCGGCGGGCGTAGGGCTCGAAGCCGGCGCGGCGCACGACGTCGGTCATCTGCTCGGGCGGGTGGGCGAACGTCCGGAACTCCATCCCCCGCAGACGCAGCCAGAGGTTGACGAGGCCGAGCAACGCGCGCGATGCGACGTTACGTGGTGGATACGTGAATACCAGCGTCTGCTGCGCTCTCTCGGCCGCCGCACCGAGCAGCAGCTCGTAGTCCGGATAACAGCAGACGACCCGGTGCAGGACGACCACGTCCGCAGGCTCGGTGCCGTCGGCGGCGAAATCGCCGACGTGCCGCTCCATGCGCTCGGCGACGCCGGCTTCCTGCGCCAGCTCGGCGGCGACCTCCTCGTAGCCTGGCGAAAGCTCGACGACCGTGGAGCGTGCGGCGCCGGCCTTGAGCAGCTCGATCTCGACTGCGCCGACGCCGCCTCCCGGCTCGAGCACGCTCCGGCCTTCGATCCCCCGTTCGCGTACGACGTCGACCACCCAGCGTGAGGCGGCTCCCAGACCCTTGCTCCGGTAGGCACGAGCTTCACGCCGGGCCTGCTTGGGCGAGAAGAGCTCGCCGTAGCCGGCAGGCGATTGACAGCACTTCATGGCGCAACACTACGCGCGCTGCGTACCCTGCAGGCGTGCCGCGCCTGGCCATGACGCTGGCCTTCGCCGCCGCCGCGCTTGTCCTTGTCGGCTGCTCGGGCAGCGGGGAGCCCACCTCCGACTCGGACACGGGCGCAGCCGTCTTCGCCGACGCGGGATGCGGCGGCTGTCACGCGTTGAGCGCTGCAGGGTCGAACGGCACGGCGGGCCCCAGCCTCGACGCCCTCAAACCCGACGCCGAGCGCGTGGAGCGCCAGGTTGTGAGCGGGGGCCGTGGCATGCCCGCGTTCGGAGGGCGACTGACGGATGAAGAGATCGACGCAGTCGCCTCCTACGTCGCCGGCGCTGCGGCCAAGAGCCCCGTGTCGGTCGCCGCCGCATTCGAGCCGGACGACACGAAGCTCGCCGACTGCAAGGCGGACAGCGCGTGCTTCGAGCAGGCGTTCGGCAATCTCGCCTACTACGAGGGGCCGAAGCGCGCGCTCGCGGCCTTCGCCGAGAAGATCGAGGCCGACCCGACCGTCCGCGTCTGCCACCGCATAGCGCACGCACTCGGGGCGGGTGGGCTGGCGCACTACGACGGGGATGTCGGCTCCGCGTTCGTCGACGGCTCGGCAGTGTGCTGGTCGGGCTACTACCACGGCATCCTCGAGCGCGCCTTCGCCGGAGTCTCGGAGGAAGACCTGCCCGCGGTGTCGCGGCGGCTATGCGAGAGCGACGCGGTCCGCCGGAGCGACTTCGTCGCCTACCAGTGCGTCCATGGGCTCGGCCACGGGCTGATGATCTACACGGACTACGACATGCCCATGTCGCTCGAGACGTGTGACGCGCTCGTGACGAGCTGGGATCAGACGTCATGCACGGGCGGCGTGTTCATGGAGAACCTCCAGACGTCGTACGGGACTCTCTCGAAGTGGTTGCGCGCGGACGATCCGCTCTACCCGTGCCCCACCGTGGCCGAGCGGCACAAGCTCTACTGCTACCTGATGGTGACGTCGCGCATCCTCGACGTCGTCGGCGGCGACTGGGCGAAGACGGTCAAGTGGTGCAACAGGGCAGAGCCTGACTGGGTGGCCACGTGCTTCCAGTCGCTCGGCCGCGATGCATCGGGACGCTCGCTCCAGGACTCGGCCGAGATCGTCCGGATCTGCGCGCTCGCCGGGAAGATGGAGGGCGAGTGCGTCTACGGCGCGGCGCGCGACATAACGAGCATGGACGCCGGCGCGCGTCGCTCGTCGAAGTTCTGCTACGCGGTCAGCGCCCGACTGCAGGCCGGGTGCTTCAACGGGATCGGCACGATCCTCGGCGGGTTCTCCCGGGAAGCGGGCGCCAGGCGGGCAGCCTGCCGCAGCGCCGTGCCGAAGCAGTACTGGGACGAGTGCTTCGCCGGCGCAGGCGCCTAGGGTAGAAGCTTCTCGACTCCCGAGACGACGTCGAGCCCGCGGTCGATCCGCGCAGAGTCCTTGCCCTCACCGCCGCTGACGACGTCACGTCTGCCGTCTCTCGCGATGATCGTGTCGCCGCCGTCGCCTC
The DNA here is from genome assembly GCA_963704335.1 of uncultured Actinomycetes bacterium. Taxonomy (GTDB): domain Bacteria; phylum Actinomycetota; class Thermoleophilia; order Gaiellales; family Gaiellaceae; genus PALSA-612. Next base: position 1,014,090 of record OY969889.1, on the reverse strand, counting down.
CCTCGAGCACGTCGCGCCCCGCCCCGCCGACGACGGTGTCGCGTCCTCTACCGCCGCGCAGCACGTCGTCGCCTCCGAGGCCCACGACGTAGTCGAGGAACGGCGTGCCGCGCAGCACGTCGCGCCGCTGCGTGCCGACGAAGCGGCACGGATTCGTAACGCGCGGCTGTGCAGCCTTCTTGAAGTCGATCACGTACAGGCCCCAGCGAAGGCATTCGCGGCCGGACGCGTAGGCGAGTCTCTGGCCGTCGAGCGACCAGACGGGCTGGCTGAAACCATGCGCGTCGACACCGACCGTTTGCGGATCGCTGCCATCGCGCGCCATCACGCGGAGGACGGCTTCGCCGTACGTCTGACCCGTCTCCTGGATGTACGCGATACGCCCGCCGTTGGGCGACCAGGCGGGGAGCGTCTCGTCCTGCGGCCCGTTCGTCAGCCGCTGGTTGCCGGAGCCGTCCGGCTTGATCGACCAGATGTCGAAGCTGTCACCGGGGTCCGACGCGTAGAGGATGCGCTCGCCATCGGGTGACCACGCAGGGCTGACCTGGCGGTCGAGGCCGGACGTGAGCTTTCGGACGCCCGTTCCGTCGGCCTGAGCCACGGAGATCTTCAGCCCCGGCCCGACGAAGGCGATCTCGCGGCCGTTAGGCGACCAGGCCGGCGTGGACACGTGGGCCTGTGTGAACGGCGAGAAGACAGCGCTGTTGGCGAGACGCCGCTCCTCCGGGCTGCCGAGATTCCGGACCCAGAGGCCCTCCCCTTTCAGGTACGCGAGGCGATTGCCCTGCGGCGACCACGACGGATACTCACCGCCGGTGACCTCGACGCCGTCGATCTCGATGACGCTGAACTCGTTGGTAAAGGCGAGATTTCCCTTCGCCGAGACCGCGGGGCCAAATCCCTTTCCCCACCACTTCACGTTCCTGCCGTTCGGTGAAACCGTGCCGACGAGCTCGGGGGCGCCACCGCACCCCACGCTCTCCCGCTCGAAGGCGATCGTGCTTGCGCCCCAGCTCGGGTTGCGGTCCTGCCACGCAAGGTTCGGGTTGCAGCCCGCGCGGACCGCTTCGCTCGGCGCGAGGACGAAGATCCCCACGAGGCCGATTGCGCAGACGACTCCGCGCACACCCATGGCCCGAGGGTAGCGAGATGCCTGTTAGGGGCGAGTTAGCTTCGCGGCATGCGCGGTTCGAGCGCGTCGACGAGCGCCTGGCTTACGGCAGGAGGCGTTCGACGCCCGACACGCGGTCGAGCCCGCGGTCGACCCGCGCCGAGTCCTTCCCGGGGCCGCCGCGAACGACGTCACGGCGCCCGTCCCGTGCATTCAGCGTGTCCGCCCCCGCCCCACCGTCGAGGACGTCAGACCCCGCCCCACCCGTAAGCGGATCGTTGCCCGCAAGCCCGCAGATCGTGTCCGGTCCACGGGTGCCCACGATCCGCTCGCCCTGCGCGGTGCCAATCAGCGTGCAGCCGGCAAGAACGACCGGCGCAGCTTCGAGCTCCGACGGCCCGAAGCCGTAGCGGGCGACAAGCGGCCGAAGGTCCACATTCACGACCCGACTCGCGAGGGCGACGAGCTCTCCAGTCTTCTCTGGCGGGCGAGCGCGCATGCCCGCGAGAATTCCGCGGATCGCCGGAAAGCCAGCGAGCTCGTGCACTTCGATCCAGAAGCACGCCGCGGTGCTGTAGTACCCGAAGTCGATCTGGAACTGGCTGAGGTCACTGTATTCGTGGCGCTCGCCCCCGCGGAGGTCGTCGTAGCCGGTCTCGTCGCATGACTGCCCGATCGGCGCGGGCTCGCGACAGCAGCTCCAAGAGTGAAGTCCCTCGTAGATCCGATCCGTGAACGTCGCGAATCCTTCGTTGGCCCAGAAGAGGCGAAAGCTCTCCCACGTCAAGACGTGCGTGACCTCGTGCGGACCGGCGCAGATGGCGCGATCGACGATCTGCTGGCGGAAGGCGCGGCTCTCCGGGGACACGAGCCTCCACGACGCGTCAGGCACGTGGTTCACGACGCCGGTTGGTGTCGCATTGGAACCGAGGTTGCCGTCGATCACCCATTCCATCGTGAACTTCTCGACGTTTCTCGGCCGGCGACCTACGAGGACCCTGATCTGAGCACTGCAGAGTTGCGTCTGGAGACCGTTCAGCTCGAGATCGGCCTGCGAGCCGAGCGAGGTAGGCGCCGTGAAGACCCAGTCGCTCGTCTCGAACCGAAGAATGTCCTCTCCAGAGGCGGGGGTGGTCACCACGAGGAGAGCGGCCGCTGTCGTGATCGCGAGCCGGACGAGCTTCATGTTCAGAGTGTCACATGCGCGCGTCGGGCGCGCCTGTCTGGCTAGCTTCGCGGGATGCGCGCTTCGAGCGCGTCGGCGAGTGCCTCGCGCACGGGTGCGAGCTCGATGCGGTCGAGCACGTCCTGGAAGAAGCCGCGCACGATCAGCCGCTCCGCGTCGCCGCGCGTGAGGCCGCGAGACATCGCGTAGAACAGCTGCTCGCGATCGACCTGGCTGATCGTGGCGCCGTGAGTGCAGCGGACGTCGTTGGCAAGGATCTCCAGGCCTGGGATCGAGTCCGCGTGCGCGTCGGGCGAGAGGATGAGGTTGCGGTTCTCCTGGTACGCGTTGGTCTTCTGAGCACCCTCCTCGACGCGGATCATCCCCCTCCACACGACGCTCGCCTCCTCTCGCAGGACGCCCTTGAAGGCGAAGTCGGACGTCGTCGAAGGCGCGTGGTGCTGCTGGAAGGTGTCGTAGTCGAGATGCTGCGTGCCGTCCGCGAAGTACGCCCCGGTGACGCGGGACGTCGCCCCCTGGCCGGCGAGGTCGTTGTGGATGCGGACCTTGCCGCGCCGTGAGCCGAAGCCGCCGGCCACCCAGTCGAGCTCGGCATCCCTGCCGACGGTGGCGCGATGCGTCGCGAAGTTCCAGGTCTCCTGGGAGAGGTTCTGCAGCGACACGTACTCGAGCTTTGCGCCCTGCTCGACGAACAGCTCGACCGCGCTGTTCGTGTAGCCCGCAGCGCCGGCCGACGGCGACGTGTACTCCTCGATCAGCGAGAAGCGACTGCCTTCCTCGGCCACGACGAGCAGCCGCCAGAACGTCGCACCGGTGCCGTCGCCCACGACGCGGACGTAGAGCGGATCGTCGAGCTCCACGCCCTTGGGAACGCGGACGAGCAGGCCGCTCTGCCACGACGCGGCATTGTGCGCCGTGAACTTGTCGTCGGCGTCGACCAGCGTGCCCAGACGCTCGTGGTCTTCAGGGAGCGCGGCGAACTCGACCCCGTCCGGGAGCCTGTCGATCTCGACCTTGCCTCCCCCGGCCGTAGCCAGGCCGGACACGTCTATCTCGAGCATGTCGCGCGCGGGAGCGCCCACGGTGCCGTTCTGGACGAACGAGTCCGGGTCGAAGCCGCGCAGATCGGTGAAGCGCCACGCTTCCATCGACGTGTCCGGGAGTGGCAGCGACCGGTAGAGCTCGAGCGCGTCGGCGCGGTTCACGAGTCCCTCGGTGCGTAGCGGCGGTGCAGCATCAGCGCGTTGCCGTCCGGATCCTTGAAGAACGCCATGTGGCAGACGCCGGTATCGACCGTCTCGCCGTCGAACTCGACGCCCTTGGCCTCGAGCTCCTCGCGGGCGGCGGCGACGTCCGGGACGCGTAGCGCAAGCCCGGCGGGGCTCGGTGCGAACGGCTGCCCGATGCTCGAGGGATCGAAGATGTCGAGCGTCACCTGGCCGCACGTGAACTCCATGTCGCTCTCTCCCTCCGTCTCGATCTCGAAGCCGAGCGTCTCTGCGTAGAAGCGCTTCGCCCGCGCGATGTCCTGCGTCAGGAAGCCCACGAAGTCGACCTGCTCGACCTGCATCAGGGCGTCGTCCCGTCGGAGTACGGCGCGTAGCGGTGATGGAGGATCAGCGCGTTGCCGTCCGGATCCTTGAAGAACGCCATGTGGCAGACGCTGGAGTCGTAGACCTGCGGGTGTTCGAACTGAACGCCGGCGCCCTGGAGCCGCTCCATCGTGGCGGCGACGTCTGCGACGCGCAGCGCGATCGAGTAGTTACCGGCCTTGAACGTGTCGCCGGTCTGCTCAGGGGTGTTCAGCAGGATCGTCGCATTACCGGGCTCGAACTCCGGCCACTCGTCGCTCGAGCGCTCGTTCCGCGTCAGATCCAGCGTCCTGCCGTAGAACTCCATTCCCTGCGGCCGATCGGTAACGGGCACGCCGATGAAGTCGGTGCGCTCGAACTCACCGGCAGGAAGCTCCCAGCCATCGAGCGGCGCATAGCGGTGATGGAGTTGCAGCGGGTTGCCGAAAGGATCGGTGAACCCGGCACCCCGACAGACGCCCGAATCGAAAGACTCGCCGGGGAACTCGACCTCTGCCTCTTCCAGCTTCGTCCTGCGGGCCTCGACGTCGTCAACGCCGAACGCAATGGAGCCACCGTACATCGATAGGCCAAGCGTGAGGTTGCCCGTCTCGTACTCGACCCACTTCTCGCCAGAGGTGTGCGGGTTCCGCCAGAGTCCGAGTGTCTCCCCGTAGAAGGCGTCCGCCCGGGCGAGATCGCTGACGGGCAGCGCAACGAAGTCGACACGCCGCGCGTCGATCACGGCGTGGTTCCGTCGGCGTACGGCGCGTAGCGCCGGTGGAGTGTCAACTCGTTGCCGTCAGGATCGAGGAACGAGGCCATGTGGCAGACACCGGTATCGAGCGTCTCGCCGACGAACTCCACGCCTTTGTCCTCGAGCTCGGCCCTGGCAGCCGCCACGTCTTCCACACGCAGCAACGCCAGGCTGTTCTTCTGCGGCTCGAACTCCCCCCCGAACTGCTCGGGGTACCAGATGGCAAAGCACGTCTCCCCGATCCAGAACTCGTTCCACGACCGATCGTCGGGCCGCAGCCCGAGCGTCTCGACGTAGAACTGCCGGGACCGCTTGCCGTCCCGCGACGGCACGCCGACGGTGTCAACCTTCTCGATCTTCATCTACGGGGTCGAGCCGTCGGGGTACGGCGCGTAGCGGCGGTGCAGAAGGATGGGGTTACCGGCCGGGTCGCTCACTCCCGCGCCTTTGCAGGCGCCTGAATCCCACATCTCGCCGACCTCGAGACCGGCGGCTTCGAGCTTCGCCTTCGCCTCCCCGACATCGGTGACGCGAAACGCGATGGTCGCGGGCGGCAGCTCCGTGAACTCGTAATCGTGCGTGTGCGGCGTCATGACCGCCAGCGTGACGTTCCCGGCCTCGTACTCCACCCAGTCGTCACCGGGTGAGTTCGGGTTCCGCTCGAGACCCAGCAGCTCGCCGTAGAAGTGGTTGGCCGCGTCCATGTCGGTCACGGGAACGCGGATGTAGTCGACGCGCTCGATCACGGCGTGGAGCCGTCTGAGTACGGCGCGTAGCGATGGTGGATCATCAGCCCGTTGCCTTCCGAGTCTCTGAAGAAGGCCATGTGGCAGACGCCCGAGTCGAAGCTGTCGCGCTCGAACTCGATGCCCGCAGCCTCGAGCTTCGCACGAGCCTCCGCGACGTCGGGAACACGGATGGCGACCGACCCGAACGGCAGAGGCGCGAACTCGAGCCCCAGCGCCTCCGGTACGACGACGGCAAGCGTCACGTTGTCGGTCTCGAACTCCGGCCAGTTTCCCCCAGTCAGCGGATTCAGTTCCAGGCCGAGCGTCTCTGCATAGAACTTCGCCGCCCGCTCCTTGTCACGAACCGGGATCGAGACGAAGTCGACGCGCTGGGCGCCGATCAACCGACAGAGCCTTCCATCTGGAGCTGAATCAGCCGGTTCATCTCGACGGCGTACTCCAGAGGAAGCTCCTTCGTGATCGGCTCGACGAAGCCGGAAACGATCATCGCGCTGGCCTCGGCCTCCGAGAGCCCGCGGCTCATGAGGTAGAAGAGCTGCTCCTCGCCGATCTTCGAAACCGTGGCCTCGTGGCCGATGTCGACGTTGGACTCGTCGATACGGATGTACGGGTACGTGTCCGAGCGCGAGTGCTCGTCGAGCAGCAGCGCGTCGCACACGACCTTCGACTTCGAGCCGTGGGCGCCGTTCGCGACCTCGAGCAGCCCGCGATAACCGCCGCGTCCACCGTCCTTCGAGATCGACTTCGAGGTGATGACCGATGACGTGTTCGGTGCAACGTGGACGCACTTACCGCCCGCGTCCTGATGCTGGCCCTTGCCGGCGAACGCGATCGACAGCACCTCGCCGTGAGCGCCCTCGCCCATCAGCCAGATGGCCGGGTACTTCATGGTCAACTTCGAGCCGAGGTTCCCGTCGACCCACTCCATCGTCGCCCCCTCGTAGGCGACGGCGCGCTTCGTGACGAGGTTGTAGACGTTCGTCGACCAGTTCTGGATCGTCGTGTAGCGGCAGCGGCCACCCTTCTTGACGATGATCTCTACGACCGCCGAGTGCAGCGAGTCGGTCGAGTAGATCGGCGCCGTGCAGCCCTCGACGTAGTGCACGTAGGCGCCCTCGTCGACGATGATCAGCGTGCGCTCGAACTGACCCATGTTCTCCGCGTTGATGCGGAAATAGGCCTGGAGCGGCATCTCGATCTTCACGCCGGGCGGCACGTAGATGAACGAGCCTCCCGACCAGACGGCGGAGTTGAGCGCCGCGAACTTGTTGTCGTTCTGCGGGATGATCTTCCCGAAGTACTCCTTGACGAGATCCTCGTGCTCGCGCAGGCCCGAGTCCATGTCGAGGAAGAGCACTCCCTGCTTCTCGAGGTCCTCCTTGAGCTTGTGGTAGACGACCTCGGACTCGTACTGGGCTCCAACACCCGCGAGGTACTTCTTCTCGGCCTCGGGGATCCCGAGCTTGTCCCATGTGTCCAAGATGTCGGCCGGGAGGTCCTCCCAGTTCTTCGCCTGCTTCTCCGTGGGCCTGATGTAGTAGTAGATGTTGTCGAAGTCGATCGTCGTGACGTCGCCACCCCAGGCGGGCAGCGGGCGGGCGTTGAAGTACTCGAGCGACTTGTGGCGGAACTTCCGCATCCAGGCCGGTTCGTCCTTGTGGCTCGAGATGGCATCGACGAGCTCGTGCGACAGGCCGCGGCCCGACTTGAAGAAGTAGTCCTCCGGTACGTGGAAGCCGTACTTGACCTCGTAATCGGAGCCGATCCCCTTGACGACTTCAGTCTCGGTCTGCGCCATTACTCGTCACCTCCCCCGACGGGCGCCGGGGCAAACGCCTCGTAGCCCTCCGCCTCGAGCTTGTGCGCGAGCTCCGGCCCGCCCTCCTCGACGATGCGTCCGTCGAAGAAGACATGGACGAAGTCGGGCTGGATGTAGTTCAGGATCCGCTGGTAATGCGTGATCAGCAGCGCGCCCATGTCCGGAGAGACGAGCGACTGGACACCTTCGGCGACGACGCGCAGCGCGTCGATGTCGAGGCCCGAGTCGGTCTCGTCGAGCACCGCGATCCGGGGCTTGAGCATCGCCATCTGCAGGATCTCCACACGCTTCTTCTCGCCGCCCGAGAAGCCGTCGTTGATGTACCGCGACGCGAGCTCTCGCGACACCTTCAGCCGGTCCATCGCCGACAGCAGCTCATCGCGGAACTCGGGGATCGGAATCGGATCGTCCTCGCCGCCCGCGCGCGCCTTGCGGATCGCATTGATGGCGCTGCGCAGGAAGTTCGTCACCGTGACGCCGGGAACGGCGTGCGGGTACTGGAACGCGAGAAACAGCCCGCGCTGCGCCCGCTCGTCGGCACCGGCCACCGTGAGGTCCTCGCCGTCGAAGAGAATCTGGCCGTCGGTGATCTCGTACGCTGGGTGGCCCATCAGGGCATACGCCAGCGTCGACTTGCCCGAGCCGTTCGGGCCCATGACGGCGTGCACCTCGTTCGCGTCGACCGCGAGGTCGACGCCCTTGACGATCTCTGTCCCGTCCTCCAGCGACACATGGAGGTTCCGCAGTTCGAGTAGAGCCAAGCTCGTGAGTCCTTTCTCCTTGTAAACACGCGAAACTTCGCCGCGCTTGTAACTCATTCTACCGGAGTGCCGTCTCGCCACTTTGGACGCTCCCAACCCCGGTGCTACGCTAGCAACATGCCGAACATCAGCCCGACGGAGATCATCATCCTCGTTGTCGTGCTGCTTCTCGTCTTCGGCTCCCGCAAGCTCCCGGAGATCGGCCGCTCGGTCGGCAAGGGGATGCGGGAGTTCAAGAATTCCGTCTCCGGCAAGGACGAGAAGCCCGAGCTCGAGGACGCGTATGGGCCGCCCGAGCTAACGGTTCGCGCCGTCGAGGAAGAGGACGAGCAGCCCGTAGCCGCCGGCACCAAGAAGTCGGATAGCTAGCTCAACCGTTCTTTCTGCGGAGTGGGTGCTCCCCGTCTCGGGGCCGCCCATCCCCGACGGAGCCGTGGCGATCGAGGACGGTCGCGTCGTCGCCGTCGGGCCTGCGGCCGAGCTCGGCGAGGGCAGGCGCTTCGCCGATGCGGCCATCGTCCCGGGGCTCGTCAACGCGCACTCCCATCTCGAGTACGCCGTCTATGCCGGCTTCGGCGACGGTCTCGTCGACTTCAGCGACTGGATCGGCCTCCACGTCGAACGCAAGCAGCGCCTGCACTTCGACGATGTCGTCGACATCGCACGGCTTGGCGCGGCGGAGTGCCTCGCCTCGGGGATCACTACCGTCGGGGATTGCTCGTTCAGCGGCGCCACGACACTCGCCTGCGCCGAGCTGGGCTTACGGGCGATCGTCTACCTCGAGGTTTTCGGGTCCGACCTCGCGCGGGCTCAGGAAAGATTCGACACGCTGCGGCAGGTCGGCGACGGGGCATGGTCGGAGCTCGTCACGCTCGGAGTGTCTCCTCATGCTCCGTACACGGTCACGCCCGATGTCTACGCGTTGTGTGCCTCGCTCGGCGTGCCGGTGGCAACGCACCTCTCGGAGAGCGTCTCGGAGCATCGCTTTCTCCTCGGCGAAGGCGGGCCGTGGGAGTCATTCCGGGAGCTTCTCGTCACACCCCCGGGGACGACCGGGGCGCGGCTCCTGGCCGACATCGGGGCGCTCGGGCCAGGTCTGGTCGCCGCGCACTGCGTGATGGTCGACGCCGAGGAGATCGAGCTGCTCGCGGCGAGCGGCACCGCAGTGGCGCACTGCCCGCGCTCGAACGCCTTGCTCGGCTGCGGCGTTGCGCCGGTGCGAGAGCTGCTCGACAGCGGGATCACTGTCGGCCTCGGCACCGACAGCCCGGCGTCAGCGCCGTCGTTCGACATGTTCGACGAGATGCGCGCGGCTTTGACGGCCGCCCGCGCACGGGAGCAGCGCCCGAACGCCTTGACGGCGAGCGAGACGCTCGAGCTTGCGACCCTTGGCTCCGCGGCGGCACTCGGCCTGGCCGACGAGGTCGGCTCGCTCGAGCCCGGCAAGCAGGCCGATCTCGCCGTCGTCAGCCTCGAGGGCTCGCCGTATGTGCCGTGGGAGGATCCGGCGGCCGCTGTCGTCATGGGCGGGTCCGCGTCGAGGGTACTGCTGACGCTCGTCGGCGGGGAGGTACGCTACGAGGCGGAGACCTACCAATGGCAAGAGCTGCGACAAAGAGGAATCGAGGCACGGGCAAAGCTGCTCGGCCGGTAGAGCCCGACCAGAAGAAATCTCGCCGCAAGGCCGAGAAGACACTCGAGGACGAGCTCTTCTTCACACGGCTGCGCGGTCACGCCAAGTGGGCCTTCGCACTGCTCGCCATCGTCTTCGCCGGCAGCTTCGTGTTTTTGGGAGTCGGCTCGGGCAACGCCGGGCTCGGCGACGTCTTCAGCAACGCGTTCGGCGGCGGCGGAGCTCCTTCCGTCGAGGAGCTGCAGGAGCGCGTTGCCGAGCGGCCGAGGGACAAGACCGCCCTCGGGGAGCTGGCCCAGGCGCTCGAGCGCGACGGTCGGAGCGCGGACGCGATCGCCGCCTACCGCGCCTACCTCGTGACCAACCCCAAGGACGAAGAGATCCTCGCGGCACTCGCCCTCGTCTTCCAGAACCAGGCTGCTGTCGCAGCGAACGAAGCGAACGCAGCGGCGCGCGCCCTCAGCCTGGCCGCTCCGGCAGCGCAGTTCCGTCCCGGCGCCGGTGCGCTCGGACAGGCACTCGGGTCGTTCGTCGACCCGCTGGGGCAAGCGGCGTCGACACAGGCCGAGACCCTGTACCAGGAGGCCGTTGCGAAGTACCAGACGGCCAACCGGGACGCGCTCGACGTCTACCGGCAGCTTTCGGCGCTCGCGCCCGAGGACTCGTCGGCCCTGATCCGCTGGGGTCAGGCTGCGGAAGGCGCGGGTGACGCGGCTGCCGCCCTGAAGGTCTACAAGACCTTCGTGAAGCGCTTCCCGACCGACCCGCTCGTGGTCGACGCGCGCCAGAAGATCAAGGATCTCCAGCAGCAGATCGCGCAGCAGGCCGCCAGCCCTCAGGGTTAGACTCGCGCGAGTGCGGAGCTCGCTCGTCGCCGCGGTGCTGGTCTTGTCGATTGCCGCCGCCGGGTGCGGCGGCGCAGGCGCCGGCGGCATCTCGTCCGGCGGCGACACGGCACGCGGCGAGGAGCTGTTCAAGCAGCAGTGCGGGAGCTGTCACACGCTGGCTGCGGCGGGGACGGCGGGCATCATCGGGCCGAACCTCGACGACGCCTTCGCCTCCGACCGGGAGCAGGGCTTCGAGGAGAGCACGATCCAGCAGGTCGTCGCCGGTCAGATCCAGTATCCAGCGGAAGGGCGCGTGAACGACGAAGGCCAGCTCGTCACCACGGCCGGCGATCCGGCGATGCCCGCCGACCTCGTCACCGGAGACGACGTCGACAACGTAGCGGCGTATGTCGCCTCGGTTGCCGGCGTCCCGGGCGCCAAGCCGCCGCCACCTCCTGGAGGAGGGCAGGCGGCAGACGGCAAGAGCATCTTCACGACGAACTGCGCAGGCTGCCATACGCTGGCCGACGCGGGCACGACGGGAACGGTGGGACCGAACCTCGACCAGGCTCAGCCTCCCAAGGCGCTCGTGGTCGACCGCGTGACGAACGGCGCGGGCGCCATGCCACCCTTCAAGGGCACGCTGAGCGACGCTGAGATCCAGGCCGTCGCCGACTACGTCTCCGCCTCCGCAGGCAACTAGCGGGCGGCAACCCTTGCGCTTTTTGCATCAATGCGCGAGGATCACCTAGTACGGACGTACTAGCAGGCATAGAGGTGGGGAGAGAGCCGCAGACTCCTGTATTCATCGCGATCGAGAACAAGCTCTACCGGGAAACGCTCCGGGAGGGCATCGATCGCGAGCCGGACCTCGTCGTCGTCGGCGAAGCAAACGATGCGGAGACGGCTGTCTCCCGGGCGGCCGAGGCTGGGGCGACCGTCATTCTGCTCAGCTCCGGCCTGCCTGGGTTCGCCGGGGGAACGGCGAGCTGCATGCTCCGAGACCACGCACCCGAGAGTCGCGTCATCGTGCTCGCCGACGAGTGCGACCAGCGTGTGCTCGCCGAGGGGCTCGGCTGCGGCGCGAGCGGCTACGTGACCAAAGATTGCTCCCTCTCCGAGCTCCTCGAGACCGTGCGCGGGGTCGCCCGTGGCGAGGTCCTCGTCCCTCCCACGATGTTGGGCCCTCTGCTTTCCGAGCTGATCGGGCGCCGCAACGAGCATGAGGCGGCGCTGCTCAAACTCGCCAACCTCTCGCCTCGAGAGCGCCAGGTGCTGGGCCTCGTCGCCCGCGGAATGAAGACCGGTGCGATCGCCGAACAGCTGGTCATCAGCACCGAGACGGCGCGGACACACATCCAGAACATCCTGACGAAGCTCGGGGCGCACTCCCGGCTGGAAGCCGCCACGTTCGTGATCGAGAACGGCCTCCTCGAACACCTCGATTCGCCGACTACGGCCGGGGCGGTAGGAAACGCCGTCGGGGGCTCCGAAGCCTCGGGCTAGCGAAATGCCTGCGACGAAACCGGCGATCCGTGGCGACATCACGCTCCTCGAGATCGGGGACGAAGCCGTTGCGTACGACCCGCTGAGCGACCTCGTCCACTACCTGAACCCGATGGCCTCCCTCGTTCTGCAGCTGTGCGACGGGACGGCAACCGTGCGGGAGACGATCGCCGACCTTGCCGAGGCGCAGGAGGTCGACGAAGAGGTGATCGGCCCGCAGGTGCGCTCGCTCGTTCGACGGTTTCGGCAATTCGGCGTCCTCGTCCCCAGCCGCGGCGCCGAGAAGCTCTTCGCGCTGAGCGACTCGGCTGCCGCCGACAGTCGCGCGAAGATCCGCCGCGAGGTGCCCCGGAGCGAGTGAATGGACGAGCTCGACCACCTCGGGTGGGTGGTGCGGCGCTCGTACGAGATCGGCAGGGTGCAGTTCGGCGTCCGCACCAACTCCGAAGCCTGCGGCGAGTGGCTGGACGAGACGTTCTCCGAGTACCGCGTCGACGACGATACGGCGCCCTACCTATCGCTGCTCGTCGCCGACGGAGACGACGGCCAGGTGGGGAAGCGCTTCCACATCCTCTACGAGGAGAGCCGCGCCCTCGTGCGGACCCGCGACCTGCGACTGGCAGGCGAAATGCTGTTCGCCCAGTTCGAGCATCTCCAGGCGAGCGAGCGGGCGGACAGCATCTACGTCGAGGCCGCGGTCGTGAGGCTGGGCGACGTCGTCGGGCTCGTTCCCCCGATCCTGGCGCCCTACCTCGGCACGCTGGGACACCGTGCGCTCGAGCGCTCTGGTCTCGAGCTTCCGGTGAGCACCTTCGTGGCCATCGAGGCGGAGTCCGGCCGTGTCGTCCCGCCGCCACGGATGCTCGACGTGCCGGCGGACGCGCTCGAACGGCTTGTAGAGATCCAGCCGGTGGACGGCCGCGAGAGGCGGGGCGCGGTCGACGGGCCGATCGACGTCGACGTCGTCTGCTTCATCGGGCTCGCCGAGGAGCCCGTCCGGGCGTACTCCCCAGGACGGGCAGCGCACCTGCTGGTCACGCGGGCCCTGAACCTCGATCAGATCGGCGGCGCCGGCCTCGAGGGAGTAGGCAGGCTCGTCGAGAAGGCGCGCTGCTACGAGATCCAGTCGTCCCGGCCTAAGACGACCCTCGAGGCGCTCATCCACACGCTTCGTCCCGCCTGAGCACTCCGCGCGAGGCTCGGAACTTTCAGCTCTGCCTCCGAGCGTAGAAAAGATACGGCGCGACGGGGAGCGATCTCGTGCACTTGCGGTATCGACAGCCGGCTTCGGAGGTGCGGTAATTGCGACCACGCTGTCAATGAGGGGGAGGTGAGCGAACATGGCAGTGAGCGAAGGGAGCGTTTCCCGTAGGAGCCTGCTCAAGAGGGCGGGCGCAGGCGCGATCGTGCTCGGCGCCGGGGGCATCATCACTTCGTCGGCCTCCGCGAACCCGAAGCCGCTCGACGTGTGCACTCAGCAGGCGGTGGACATGGACGTCGCCGCGTGCGGTCAATGCGCGAGCCAAACCATCTGCGGAGATGGCTGCGGGTGCGTCCCCACGACCAACGGATGCTGCTTCTGCCATCAGGGCATTTCGTGTGAAGGTGCGAGGCCGTGCAGGAACTCGAACCAGTGCCCGGCGGGCTGGAAGTGCGCCGCGGCCACCTGCTGCGGACCGATCCAGATCTGCGTGCCGCCGTGCGGCACCGTCCTGGACGCAGCCGCAACCAGCGGGGCGCTTTCGACTCCAGGCTAGAGCTGGCGAGAAGCGCTCGATGTTCGGAGAGGGCCTCCTTCGGGAGGCCCTCTCGCTATGCGGTGGGGGGTGGCGCCTCGAGATCGACGACGACGTGCGTGATCGGCACGGCAAACCGCTCGCGCGCTGTCTCCACCACGCCCCGCTCGAGCCAGTTGGAGCGGCCCTCCGGGTGTGTGGAGATGATCACCTCGTCGGCGCCGAACGTCCGTAGCCCGTCGGCGATCGACTGCACCGGGTCGGCATCGCCCACCTGACCGCGGGCATCGATGCCGGACTCCGCGAGCTGCGCGAGGCTGTCGGCGAGCCGCCGGTGAGCCTCGGCCCGGGCCTTGTCCTCGTCCGATACCCAGTGCCGGAGCTTCGTGTTGAGCGCCGGCGTCACGACGAGCACGTGGGCAAGGTGGCCGGCGGCCGTCCGCTCGATCGCCTCTCGGAGCTCTGTTCCGGCCACTGTCTCGTTGGCGATGACGAGAATCCGCCGCTCGTCCGGATCGTGCACGTGCCCAGACGCCTGCTGGGTGGACTCTTCGTCGAGCGGCTTGAGGTACCACCACGCACCGACCGCCCCTACGGCGACGAACACCGCCAGCCCGACCGGCCAGCCCCCGAGCAGCGTCGCAGCAACGATCGCGCCGAAGCCCGCGATCGTGAGCAGCACCAGCCGGAACGCCTCTGCCTCTGAGCGGAAGGGGTTCCGGCGAGCCATCTCTCAGATGATGTAGATCGTCGCGTAGACCACGATCCACATTACGTCGACGAAGTGCCAGTAGATTCCGGGCAGCTCGACGCCGTGGTGGTGCTCCGCGCTGAAGTGCCCGCGGAAGGCGCGAATCGTCGCGAAGAGGAGCAGCGACAGGCCGACGAACACGTGCGCTCCGTGCAGGCCCGTCAGGCAGAAGAAGATCGTGGCGAAGGCATCGTCGCCGGGGGCGAAGCCGACGCGCGCGTACTCCGCGATCTGGGTCATCAGGAACGTGAAGCCCATGAGGAGCGTCAGCACGAGGCCTGCCTGGAGGCCCGCACGGTGGCCGCGCTTGATCGACTGCAGGGCCCAGTGCATCGTGAAGCTCGAGGTGACGAGGATCACGGTGTTGACGCCCGCGATGAAAACGGGCAGGTGATCTCCCTCGGGGGGCCACGGATAGCCGTTGACGACGCGGACGAAGAAGTACGCCGTGAAGAACGACCCGAAGAGCATGATCTCCGAGCCGATGAACAGCAGCATCCCCAGCACGCGCGGGTCGACGCGGGAGGAGACGTGGGCTGGCGGCGGGTGCTCGCCGTGCTCGTGCTCGTGCGCGTGGGCGGCGTGTGCTTCCACTACGCGGTCACTTCCTCTGAGACCGGCTCCGACTCGACGTGGGTCACAGGCAGCTTCGTGTCCTTCTCGAGGCGACCGACGAGGTCGCCTCGCAACCAGCCCGACTTCGTGCCCGGGAACGTCGACACGATGAGCTCGTCCGTGCGCTCGTCGTAGATCGCCTGCGTGGCCGCCGTGTACGGGTCGGGGTGCCCCACCTGGCCGTGAACGTCGATCCCCTCGGCCCGCAGCATGCCCACCGCTTGCCGCAACCTCTGCTCCGCCCCGGGATCACCCGACTCGCCGAGCTCGCTCTGCGGCGAGATGATCAGGAAGCTCGCCGGCGAGCGGCCGGCGCGCACGCGGATCGCATCGAGCAGCGGGTCGTCGAGCACCGTCTGGTTCGCGATCACGAGCACGTTGTCCGGCCCGTCCTCGGCGGCAAGATCGACTACGACGTGCTCCACGGGCACATCGACCGCCGCCCGGATGCGCTCGACGACGTCGCGACGCAGCCAGCCCGAGCTCGCCTGCGGGTGCGTCGACAC
The DNA here is from genome assembly GCA_963704335.1 of uncultured Actinomycetes bacterium. Lineage (GTDB taxonomy): Bacteria > Actinomycetota > Thermoleophilia > Gaiellales > Gaiellaceae > PALSA-612. Next base: position 998,562 of record OY969889.1, on the reverse strand, counting down.
GACGACGGCGTCGGGTGGCGGCACGAGCTGCCCGAACGCGTCACGAACGACGTCGACGGGGTCCGCGTCGACGACGAAGCCGTCGGCGGCGATGCCGTGCTTGCGCAAGAGCTCGAGTGTCCGGTCCAGGCGCCTGCGGGCCGACGCCCGACGCGTGTCCTCGTAGACGACGTAGCCGGCGCGCGGCGAGGCGACCGGGCAGATGACGGTGATGCGGACCGGGCCTGCCTTCGCGCGTTGCTCCAACGCCACGATGAGGCTCTTGCCGGCCACGGTCTCGTTGGCGACAACGAGGACGTGGGTCACCGGCGCACCTCCTCCTCTTGCTCTGTCTCCTCAGCGGGCACCTCCGGATGGGGCACCGCGCCGTCCTCGCTCCAGACGGCGTGGCGCGCGCCGGGAACGCCGTACTCGTACGGGCCGCCGACCACCTGCGGGATCTCGTCGAAGTTGAAGAGCGGCGGCGGGGAAGACACCTGCCACTCGATCGAGTGAGCGCGCCAAGGGTTCGACGGGGCCTTCGGCCCGCGCAGCCAGCTGTGAATCATGTTGTAGAGGAAGATCAGCATCGCAGCGCCGAGCACGAAGGCCGAGATGGACATGAAGAGGTTCCAGCCCTCGAACTTCGGCACGTAGTCGGCAGTGCGCCGTGGCTGGCCCTGGAGACCGGTCCAGTGCATCGGGAAGAACGTGGCGTTGAAGGCGACGAACGTCAGCCAGAAGTGCCACTTGCCGAGCCGCTCCGAGTACATGCGGCCTGTCATCTTCGGGAACCAGTAGTAGATGCCCGCCATGATCGTGAACACCGAGCCGCCGTAGAGCACGTAGTGGATGTGCGCGACGATGTAGTACGTGTCCGAGGCGTGGACGGCGATCGGCACCGTGCCCAGGTAGATGCCGGAAAGCCCACCGATCAAGAACATGGCGACGAACCCGACCGCCCATAACATCGGTGTCGTGAAGCGGATCCGGCCTTCCCACATCGTGGCTAACCACGAGAACACCTTGATGCCCGTGGGCACGGCGATCAGCAGCGTCGTCACCATCATTGGGATGCGCAGCCACGGCGCCATGCCGGCGACGAACATGTGATGCGCCCACACGGAGAAGCCGAGGAACAGAATCGCGACGAGCGACAACGCCATCAGCCGGTAGCCGAAGATCGGCTTGCGAGCGAACGTCGAGATGACCTCGGAGACGATTCCGAACCCGGGTAAGATCATGATGTAGACGGCCGGGTGCGAGTAGAACCAGAAGATGTGCTGGTACCCGAGCGGATAGCCGCCCTCGTCCGCGATGAAGAAGTTCGTGTGCATCACGCGGTCGAACATCACGAAGAACTGCGATCCGGCGATGAACGGAGTGGCCAGCACCACCAGCAGTGAGGTCGTGAAGTTCGCCCAGACGAGCAACGGCATGCGCCAGAACGTCATGCCCGGCGCGCGCATCGTGACGATGGTGACCAGGAAGTTGAGCGCCGTCAGGATCGACGACGTCCCCGCCCACTGCACGGCCATGTTGAAGAAGACGCTGCCCAGCGGCTGCTCGATCGACAGTGGTGCGTAGGCCGTCCAGCCACTCGCGAAGGCGCCGCCCGGAACGAGGAAGCTCGTGAGCATCATCACGCCGGCGATGGGGAGCAGCCAGAACGAGAGAGCGTTCAGGCGCGGGAACGCCATGTCGGGCGCGCCGATCATCAGTGGGATCACGTAGTTCCCGAGGCCTGCGAACACCGGGATCACGAAAAGGAAGATCAGGAGCGACGCGTGCACGGACACGAGACCGTTGAACGTCTGGGTGTCGACGATCTCCGATCCGGAGTTCGCGAGCTCGGCGCGGAAGACCATGGCCAGCAGTCCGCCGATGAGGAAGAACAGGAAGCTCGTGACGACGTACTGCACGCCGATGACCTTGTGGTCGGTGTTGACGCGGAAGTAGTCCTTCCAGCTCTTCGCACCGTGCCCGGAGTGATCCTCCGGCGCCGTCGGCCGCCCGATCGCGTAGCGGGCCCAGTAGTCGAAGGCGCCGATCCCGGCGAGGAATCCCATCGGGATCGTGACGAGGGAGATGGTCACGACTACGTCGCTCAGCCAGACTGGATCCCAGCCCTCGAGCCAGCGGACGAGCGCCATGATCCCGACGCCGATCCCGAAGAACAACGGGATCATCCACAGGCAGCGGCCGAAGCCGGGTCGCTTGAGCCAGCTCATTGCTGACTCCTCGCCCACCGGTCGAACTCGCCGGCGGGCATTACGATCACCTTCGAGCGCATCAACGAGTGGCCGAGGCCGCAGAGCTCGGTGCAGATGATGGGATACGTGCCGACTTCATTCGGCGTGATCGGGAGCTTCGTCGGGTGCGGGAACTCGAGAGCCCACGGCAGCACGTCCAACTTCTGGCCGAACTCCGGCACCCAGAACGAATGGATGACGTCCTTCGCCCGCATGCTCAGCTCCACGGTGCGGTCGAGCGGCAGGCGCAGGATCGGCTGCTTCGTGCCCGCCGCGGGGCCGTTCGCGTACTCGAATTCCCAGGCGAACTGCTGCGCTACGACGTTGACGCGCAACGGATTCGAGCCCGCGTTCGAGTTCTGGGTGAGCACGATCGCTGCCGCGATGGCGATCACGGTCACGAGCACGGCCGGCACTGCCGTCCACGCGATCTCGAGACCGGTGTGTCCGTGGATCGGCGGCCCGTCTGTGTCGTCGTCCGGCCGCACACGGAACTTCACGATCGAGAACAGGATCACGGCGACGACGACGGCGAAGATGAAGATGCAGATTCCTGTCGCCAGCCAGAACGTGAAATCGATGCGATCGCGCTGCACGGCGGCCGCGGGAGGTAGCCACGGGATGACCACGGCGACGACCGTCGTGGCGGCGGCGACGATGGCCGCCATCACGGCCAGCTGGACGATCTGACTCCACCGCACGGGTGATTGGAGCCTAACGGAATGACCGAATGGAGGACAGGATGAATCCGGTCCCCGACGCTGCTCGAATTACACGCGCGAGGGATGCCTCCGGCGCGGGTTCGGGGTCGATAGGTAGGGCAACACAACGAGTGCACGGCGACCGCGACCCGCGCCCTGCATGACGGAGGTCGTGACCATGATCGGACGGTACAACCGGCTCCTGCCCGAGGAACAGCGGGTCGTCAACGTGACGCTCCTTGCCGCCGCGGCCTCTCTCTGGTTCGCGGTGGCGTGGGAAGAGGTCATGGTGCTGGCAGCGCTTCCCCTGCTCGCAATCGTCGCGACAGCGCTAATCCGTACCGCGCGGCGACGTGCAAAGCGCAAGGAGACGCTGCTCTACTGAACCGCGAGATCCCTGCCGATATGGGTCACATGGTCGAGTACCCGTGGCGGCCCCTCGGTGAGCTGCTCGTCGCGCGCGGGCTCATCGACGAGTACCAACTCGAGCCTCTGCTGCTCGAGCAGCGCCTCAGCGGGCAGCTGTTCGGAGAGATGCTGGTTGCCAGGAAGATCGTCTCCCCGGTCGACATCGCAGCGGTCATCGCAGAGCAGCACGGTCTCAACCTCGATCCCGAGCTGCGCCCTGCCCCGGCGCCGTCGAAGGCGGTCTCGGACACGAACGGCGGCGGCAAATGGCGTCCGCTCGGCCGCATCCTCGTGGACAAGGAGCTGCTCACCGAGAGCGGCCTTCAGCGAGTGCTGCTGGCTCAGCGCCGCAGGGGCGGATTGCTCGGTCAGCTGCTGCTCGAGCGCGGCTACGTCACGCCGGAGCAGCTCGCCTCCGCGCTGGCCGAGCAGCACGGCGTCCACGTTCCTCCGGAGGCGCTCCACCGTTCCGGCGAACAGGCGCTCGAGGAGGTGGTCTACGAGGTGCGCTCTCCCGATCGGGACGAGAACCACGCTGCCCTGCACGCATCACCGTCGTTCCTCGATGCAAGCGACTTCGCTTTCGAGCTGTTGTACGACGAGGACCCGGACGCGCTCGAGATCGTCGAAGTGAAGAGCGGGCAGCGCCGGATCGCGTGGTCGTACAAGCGGCCGCTGGACGAAGAGCGCGAAGCCGGCTAGGCGCCGGCGCGCCGCCAGGCGTCGGAAGCTTGAGCGACAGCCTCCCTGCCGACATCGATCTGCTCCGGCAGCGCGAAGAACCCGTGGAACATGCCCTCGTAGCGCCGCAACGTCGTCGGCACGCCGATTGATTCGAGCCGCGCGGCGTACGCCTCACCCTCGTCCCTGAGCACGTCCGTCTCGACCGTCACGACGTGCGTGGGCGGCGATTTCGCAAGCGCGTCGTCAGCCCCGAGCAGTGGAGACACCTGCGGGTCGTCAGGCGCGCCTTCGTCGCCGGACAGGTAGTGGGCGATATACCACTCCATGGATGCGCGCGTCAGGTACGGGCCGTCTCGATAGTCCTCGTACGAGGTCGTGTTGCAGCGCGCATCGGTAACGGGATACACGAGCAGCTGAAACTGCAGCGGGACCGCACCCAGCTGCGTCACGGCGGCAGCGAGGTTGCCTCCGGCCGAGTCGCCGCCGATCGCGAGCCGTTCCGGGTCGGCGCCCAGCTCGCGCGCGTGCTCCCACGCCCAGCGGGTCGAGGCGAGTGCGTCGTCGAAGGCCGCGGGAAACGGGTGCTCTGGCGCGAGGCGGTAGTCGACAGACAGCACTGCCTGTCCGCTGTCGGCCGCCAGCGCGCGAGCCGTCGAGTCGTGCGTCTCGAGATCGCCGACCACCCAGCCGCCGCCGTGGAAGTACACGAGCAGCGCCAGCCCTTCGTCGCTGCTCGGCCGGTAGAGCCTCGCGGGTACACCGCCGGCGTCGACGTCACGGATCTCGGGGATCTCGATCGCCGAGGGCTGCAGGTGAGCGCGGCGTATCTCGCGCGCCTCCGGTGGTGAGACCTCGGTGATCGGCGGGAAGCCGAGCGACGCCATCCTGTCGAGCACCGCCTGCGCCTGCGGATGGAGCTCCACCGGCGGAGTGTCTCAGAGACCGAACGTCAGCTGACGGTCAGGGTGCCTTCCATGCCGGCGTCTTTGTGGCCTGGCACGGCACAGTAGAACTCGTAGGCCCCTGGCTCGAGGTCGACTGTCAGGGTGGTCGTCGAACCGGTGATCGTGTCGCTCTCCTCCTCGACGCCGTTGCCTTCGACCTCGACGTTGTGAGGAGTGGACGATTCGTTCGTCAGCTCAACGGTGACCGTGCCCGCCGGCGCCTCCAGCGACGTCGTGTCGAACGACAACGCTCCATTCGGATCAGCCGCCAATTGAAGCGTCGTCGCCTCGCCGGTAGCCGTGGTGTCCTCCGTCGCGGTCGTCGATCCGTTGTCGTCCCCGCCACAGCCGGCCGCTAAGAGTGCGGCGGCGAGCAGCGAAAGAACGACGGGCACGGTGCGTCTCTTCATGACGGTTTTTCTACCCAGGCCTGCGACGTCGAAACTCCAACACGCGTCTACACTTTCGCAGACGGGCCGTTAGCTCAGCTGGTAGAGCAGGGGACTCTTAATCCCAAGGTCGAAGGTTCGAGTCCTTCACGGCCCATTCTTCCCTCGCCCGCTTCGCTTTCCGCTCGAGGGGTGCGGCCTTCGGCCGCGCTCGAGGGCGAGCACATGTGAGCCGCGCCCGCCAGGTCGGTCGCGGCGCCAACAGGCGCGGGTGCAGCAGTTAGCGAATCTTGAAGCGAACTGCATAGCTGGCGTCGCCGCCGGCCTTCCGGACCGCAAAGATCGACGCGACCCCGGCGACCGGGCGCCACGTCGCCGTCTTGCGCGGGACGAGGCGTTTCGTCTTGCTCCCCTGACTCACGCTCAGCTGGGACGGAGTGAATCCGAGATGCACCGCCACGGACTGGCCGCGCCTGATCCTCAGCACGGGGAGGTCCTTGCGCAGCTCCGGGGACACGTAGTCCACGCACGCGAACTGCCAGCAGTAGGTCGAGTAGGCGAGCCACTTCTCCGCAGTACCGGTCTTGATCCATGCCGGAGGCGGAGCACCTGCGACGCCGGCCGGCTTCGGCGGTGCACCAGGCGGCGCAGCAAGGGCGTATCCCGTCAGCGTTGCGAGCAATATCAGCGCCATCAGCCCGCCACGTGTCACGGCATGCCTACGTCGCCGGCGCATCGCCGAGTCACACTAACCTGTGCCGCTGGAGCTCGACGAGATCGGCTGATCGCGTAGATTCGGCAGCGTGACTTTCGCTGTCGCCGCAGAGTCGTACGACAGGTTCATGGGTCGGTACTCGGTGCCGCTGGGGCCGCTGTTTGCCGACTTCGCCGGGGCCGACGGTCGCGTGCTCGACGTGGGCTGTGGACCGGGTGCGCTGACGGCCGAGCTCGTCCGCAGGCTCGGCGAAGAAGCGGTGTTCGCCGTGGATCCATCGCAGCCGTTCGTCGACGCCGTCCGAGAACGCCACCCGGGAGTCACGATCGAGCGCGCGCCGGCGGAGAGGCTGCCGTTCGCCGACGACGAGTTCGACGCCGCGCTCGCGCAGCTGGTCGTGCACTTCATGACCGATCCCGTGGCAGGGCTGACCGAGATGGCACGCGTCACACGCGGCGGAGGCGTCGTCGCAGCGACCGTGTGGGATCACGGCGGCGGCCAAGGACCGCTGAGCACGTACTGGGAGGCCGTGCGTGAGCTCAATCCCGACGTCGACGACGAGTCGCAGCTGGCAGGCGCGCGCGGAGGCGACCTCTCCAGACTGTTCCGGAAAGCAGGCCTGCAGGACATCGTCGAGACAGAGCTCTGGGTCTCCGTCGAGCATGCGACCTTCGATGACTGGTGGGAGCCGTACATGCTCGGCGTCGGCCCTGCTGGTGATTTCGTCACGGGTCTCGACGAAGAGGGTCGATCCCGCCTACGTGCTCTCTGCCAGGAGCGGCTGCCGGAGGCGCCGTTCGAGCTGCGCGCCTGCGCGTGGGCCGCACGAGGGCTCGTCTAGGGTGGGCTAGCAGGCCCGAGCGCGTAGAACAGCCGATCGAACGCCTCGTCGCGGCGTGCGATCGCAAACCCCGCCCGGACAAGCTCCTGCTCCAGCGAGCCAATGGTGATCCCGCCGTGGTCGATCTCCCACACGTGGTACGGCTCGTCGATTTTGCCCCGGTTCACCTTCCACTGGAACGACCTCGCCTTCACCTTCGGCAGCTTCACCCCGAACGACGCCAAGAGCCTCCGATTGCGCGGCAGGCTCAGGAAGACGTGGCGCTTCGCCGCGGTCGTGAGCTTGCCCAGCAGTGGCGGGAAGTCACCGTACGGCAAGTGCTCGAAGACCTCGAACGCGAGGATCGCGTCGTATGCCTCGGGAAAGTCGTACTCGGCGATGTTGGCGACGATGTCCGGCCTCTTGTCGGGGTCGATGTCGACCGTTGTGACGTGTACGCCCTTCGAGCGTAGGTAGTTCGCGGTGAAGCCCGTCCCGACGCCGATCTCCAGCACCCGATCGCCCGCCGCCACCAGCTCGCGCATGAGCTTCTGCTGGCGCCAGTAGAGACGCCAGTGCGTCTCTGACTCCAGCTCGTGGATCCAGTGACTCGAGTAGCGGTACTCCACTCCCGCCTACGCTAACGCCATGAAGGTGCTGTCAGTCGTCGGTAACCGGCCGCAATTCATCAAGTCGGGCCCGCTGTCGGTTGCGCTGCGCGAGGCCGGCGTCCGGGAAGTGGTCATCCATACGGGGCAGCACTACGACCGCGAGCTCTCCGACGTGTTCTTCGAGGAGCTCGGGCTGGCCGAGCCCGCGTACCGGCTGGACGCGCACACGCGCGACGTCGACGCGATGCTCCCGGGGATCGCGAAAGCGCTCGAGAGAGAGCGGCCCGACGTGGCCGTCGTGTTCGGGGACACGAACTCGACGCTCGCGGGCGCACGGGCTGCCCTGCACGCCGGCGTGCCGTTCGCCCACGTGGAGGCGGGGATGCGCTCCGGCGACATGACGATGCCGGAGGAGCACACGCGCATCGAGGTCGACTCGACCGCGGACCTGCTGCTCTGCCCTGACGAGCGCTCACGCGGCATCCTCGGGTCCGAGGGTGTGCCCGGCCGGATCGAGGTGGTGGGTGACGTCATGGCCGACGCCTGCTTCACCTTCGCGCCGATCGCGCGGGAACGCTCGGACGTGCTCGAACGGCTCGGGCTGGAGCTGGGGACGTACGTCGTGGCCACGATCCACCGCGATGCCAACGTCGTCCAACCGCGGCTGAGTCGCATCATCGCGGGACTTGACGCGATCGAAGAGCCCGTGGTCTTTCCCGCCCATCCGCGAACCCGCGATGCACTTCTGTCACAGGGACTGTCCCTGGGACATGTCCGTCTCGTCGAGCCGCTGGCATATCTCGCCTTCGCAGCGCTCGCGTCGCAGGCCCGCGTCATCGTGACCGACTCGGGCGGGCTGCAGAAGGAGGCGTACTGGTACGGCGTTCCCTGCGTAACCGCGCGGCCGTCTACGGAGTGGGTGGACACCGTCGAGCAGGGAGCGAACACGCTCGTGGACGACGATCCCGAACAGCTCTTGGTCGCCGTCGCGGCCGCACGGCCGCTGCCGAAGGACCGCCCTGCGTTGTACGGCGACGGCAGGGCAGCGCCGAAGATCGCAGAAGCTCTCTGTACCCTTTTCGCCCGATGACCGAGCCAAAACTCGAAGCACAGCCGGTGGACCCGGCGACCCGCCACTGGGACGTGGCGATCGTCGGCGCGGGCTACGTGGGCGTGCCGCTCGCGCGCCTGCTCGCTGAGTCCGGGAAGACCGTGCTGCTCGTCGACGTGGCCGAGCACGTCGTAGCCGGGATCAACCGCGGCGAGAGCCACATCGAGGACGTTCCGTCCGAAGAGCTCGGCCCGCTCGTCTCCGAGGGCCGCATCGCGGCGACGTCCGACTACGACGCCCTCCGCGACGCCGACGCGATCGTCGTCGCCCTCCCCACGCCGCTTTCGAAGCAGCGCGAGCCGGACATCTCCATCCTGCTCGAGGCCGTCGATGGGATCGCCGCACGGCTGCGCCCGGGCCACCTCGTCGTGCTCGAGTCGACCACGTACCCCGGCACGACCCGCGAGGTCGTCCTCCCTGCGCTTTCCGCCGGCGGGCTCGAAGTCGGGCGAGACTTCCATCTGGCGTTCTCGCCCGAGCGCGTGGATCCCGGCAACACCCGGTGGCGCCCGGAGAGCGTGCCGAAGATCGTCGGTGGAGTCACCGACGCCTGCACGGAGCGGGCGGCCGAGCTCTATCAGGGCGCAATCGACCAGGTGCACCGTGTCTCGTCGCCGGAGGCCGCCGAGCTGACGAAGCTGCTGGAGAACATCTTCCGGTCGGTCAACATCGCGCTCGTCAACGAGCTCGCGCAGCTCTGCGACCGGATGGGCATCGACGTCTGGGAGGTGGTCGACGCGGCGTCCACGAAGCCGTTCGGCTTCATGCGCTTCGAGCCCGGCCCCGGCCTGGGCGGGCACTGCATCCCGATCGACCCGTTCTACCTCACGTGGAAGGCGCGGGAGTACGGCTTCTACACCGAGTTCATCGAGCTGGCCGGCAAGGTCAACGAGAACATGCCGTACTACTGCCGCTCGCTCATCTCACAGGCGCTCAACCACGGTCGGCAACGGTCGTTGAAGGGGTCGAAGGTGCTCGTGCTCGGCGTCGCCTACAAGCCCGACATCTCCGACACGCGGGAGTCTCCCGCGCTCAAGGTGATCGAGCTGCTGCGAAATGCGGGGTCCGACGTCGCATACCACGACCCGCACGTTCCCAGCCTGCCCGGGCTCGGGCTGGAGTCGGTCGAGCTCGATCCGGCGGCCTACGACTGCGTGGCCGTCGTCACCGACCATTCGGGCATCGACTACGACCGGGTCGTCACTGAGGCCCAGCTGGTCGTCGACTTCCGCAATGCCACGGGCGAGACGGGCCGGAGCTCGGACAAGGTCTGGAAGCTTTGAAGGTTGCGGTCGCGGGCCTCGGCTACTGGGGCCCCAACCTCGCGCGAAACTTCGACACGCTCGCCGACCTGGCGTGGATCTGCGACTCGGACGCCAGCGCCGTCGATCGCATGCGCGGCCGCTTTCCCCAGGCGCAGACGACGACCGACTTCGAAGACCTGCTCCGGGACGACACGCTCGAGGCGATTGTCGTGGCGACCCCCGTGCCCACCCACGCCGCGCTCGCGAGACAAGCCCTCGAGGCCGGGAAGCACGTGCTCGTCGAGAAGCCTCCGGCGATGACGGCCGCTGAGATCGACGGCCTGGTCGAGCTCGCCGAGGAGCGCGACCTCGTGCTGATGCCGGGCCATCTCCTGCTCTACCACCCGGGAGTCGCGAAGCTGAAAGAGCTCGTCGACTCGGGAGAGCTGGGCGACGTGCTCTGCGTGTACGGAAACCGCCAGAACCTCGGCATCATCCGGCCGGACGAGAACGCGCTCTGGTCGCTCGGCGTCCACGACCTCTCGGTGATCCTGCACCTGCTGGAAGAGGAGCCCTCGGAGGCGCTCGCGGTCGGCCGTGACTTCCTGCAGCCGGGCGTCGAAGACGTCGTCTTCTGCTACCTCCGCTTCCCGTCCGGGAAGATCGCCCACATGCATCTCTCGTGGCTCGACCCCCACAAGATGCGGAAGCTGACCGTCGTCGGCAAGGAAAAGATGGCCGTGTTCGACGACATGGAGCTCGAGCGCAAGGTGACGGTGTACGAGAAGTCGCCGTGGCTGCGCGCCGAGACCTACGGCGAGTGGCAGACGCGAACCGGAGACATCCACATCCCGAAGATCGCCACGGACGAGCCGCTGCGCCTCGAGTGCGCGCGGTTCCTCGAGCTCATCGGCGGCGACGGCGACCGGGGCCAGGTGGCGAGGGACGGCGCGCTCGTCGTGCGCGTGCTCGAGCGGCTGACGGAGTCGCTGCGTGCCGGCTGACGTTCATCCGACCGCGATCGTCCACGAGGGCACCGTGCTCGGCGAGGGCGTGCGGGTGCTCGAGTACGCGGTCGTCGGCAAGCAGCCGGTGCTGTCGGCGCGCTCGACGGCGAAGCGCGACGCCTTGCCGCCCGCCGAGATCGGGGAGGGCGCGGTCGTCTCCACCGGCGCCGTCGTCTTCGCAGGCACGACGATCGGCGAGCGGTCGATCGTCGGCGACCAGGCCTGCGTGCGGGAACGCTGCACCATCGCCGAGGACGTGGTGGTCGGCCGCGGCTCGCTCGTCGAGAACGACACGACGGTCGGCGCGCGCACGAAGATTCAGGCAGACGCCTACGTGACGGCGTACTCCACGATCGAGGAGGACGTCTTCATCGCCCCCTGTGTCGTGACGACGAACGACAACTTCATGGGCCGTACCGAGCAACGTCACGAGCTGGTGAAGGGGCCCACGATCAGGCGCGGAGCGCGGGTGGGCGGCGGCGCGGTGCTCTGTCCCGGCATCGAGATCGGCGAGGAGGCGTTCGTCGCCGCCGGCGCTGTCGTCACGAAGGACGTGCCGCCGCGGATGGTGGCGATGGGCGTGCCGGCGCGGACGACGCGACCGGTCGCCGACGAAGAGCTGCTCTAGAAGGCCGCGCCGAGCGCGCGAATCGAGTCCTCGGTGATCGGCCGCGCGATGAGGATCGCCTCGTCCGCCCCTGCGGCTTCGAGATCACGCAGCATCTCGGGCAGGTCGTCGGCCAACACGGGATTGGTTTCACCGTCGGACGGGCGCCTGACCGCTCCCGCGTCGAGCTCAACGAGCACGGCAGCGCTACGCGCGATGTCGCCCGGCTCCCTTCCCGCCTCCTCCGCCGCCGCGTCGATCCGACCATTGAGCTCCGCAAACCCTTCGGCGGTGTTGCCGTACCAGATGTACCACGTGTTCCACCAGTCGACGTGGGGCAGCATGATCCCGAGCATCCGCGGGCCGATGGAGCCGGCCATCAGCGGCACTCGGCGGGCGGGCTCCGGCAGCAGCACCGCGTCATCCACAGACCAGTACTTGCCCTCGAACGTGACGCGCTCACCCGCGAGCAGTCGCCGGACGATCTCGAAAGATTCGACGAAGCGGGAGACTCGCCGCTCGACCGGCAAGCCGAAGATCGTGTGCTCGATCTCCACCGAGCCTGAGCCGAGCCCGAGCACGAACCGTCCGCCGGAGATCTCGTCGACCGTGGCCGCCATCTTGGCGATCAGGCCGGGAGGATGGAAGCTCGCGCAGGCGACTAGCGGCCCCAGCCTTACCCGGTCGGTAGCCGCCGCCAGCGCCGCCAGCAGCGTCCATGCTTCCCACGGGCCACGCTCCTCGCGCCCGTCACCACGGTAGAGAAGGTGGTCGCCGAGCCAGATCGAGTCGAACCCGACCTCCTCGGCTGCCTGCGCCATCGCCAGGTACTCGGGCCAGCGCACGTCGCGCTCGACCTCGGGCAGCTGGACGCCGACCTTCACCGAGTCTTGACGAGGCGCAGCGAGTAGCGGCCCGACCCGCCGGAGGCCATCTTCACCTGGACGTAGTACCAGCCTCCCTGGGCCGCCCGGTGCGACAGCGCCTCGTTGGCGCCTGCGCGGGTGGACTGGGTCACGCGCATTCGCTGGACGTCGGTCGAGAGCCCCTCGACGGTCTTCGTCCCCGGCCGCCAGAGGACGAGATTCGTCTGGGTTTCGACCGGCCCGCGCAGGTAGACCTTGAGCCGCTCGCCCTTCGCCACTTTGACGCGGTAGACATCAGCCTGGTCGTCCCAGAAGTCGAGCGTCGCCTTCAGCGTGCGGTCCCGGCCGTACATCGTCGCCGAACGCGGGCCCGCGTCGTCGTTCGACTCGTAGCTGTCGGCAGGGGGCAAAGGCTCGGCCAGCGCCTCCAGGGCCGCCGTCACGTCGAGCGTCCCCCAGCCGGAGCGCGAGTCGCGGCCGAGTGCGCAAGGCGTGCAGCCCGTGCTCGCTCTCGAGTCGACCGCCGAACGCTCGATGATCGCGGACACCTGGTCCGGCGTCAGCTTCGGGTCGACGGCAAGCAGCATGGCCGCGGCTGCCGTCACCTGGGCTGCGGAGAACGACGTTCCCACTCCGTCCTTGAGGTCCGGCGGGCCGCAGATGGAGTAGCCCTGGTCGAGGCAGGACGGCTTCTCGGCGGTCAGCTCGCGCGGCGTCGTGGACACGAGCCCCTGGCCGGGCGCCGCCAGGTCGTTGAAGACAGCGTCACGGTTGGAGAAGCCCGGGATGCTGCCGCTTTGAGCGACCGCACTGACTCCGATCACGTGAGGCAGCGCCGCCGGATAGCTCGCGAATCCCCATGGGTACGTGGGCGCGGCATCGGCGTTCCCGACCGAGGCGACCACGACGACTCCCTCGCTGTGCGCGTAGGCGACGGCGTCCGCCTCCTCCTGCGAAAACGTGTCGCGGACGCGGTGCAACGGGTCGCGGATCCCTCCGATCGAGAGGTTGATCACGCGTGCTCCGCGTTTGACGGCCCAACGGATCGCCTTGGCCTCGTCGGCGGCGTCGATGTCTCCCTCCGCCGTGGCCACCCGTGCCACGAGCAGCTGGGCGGGAAAAGCCATGCCCGCAATACCCTGGGCGTTGTCGATCTCGGCGGCGATGAGGCCTGCCACGAACGTTCCATGGCCGAGCGGGTCGTTGGCCGTGCCGCCGACGAAGCTCTTCGCGGCAAGCACGTTGCCAGCCAGATCCGGGTGGCCGAGATCGATGCCGGTGTCGATGACGGCGACGGTGACGGGATCGAGGAACGGCAGCTCGACCCAGAAGTCGAACGCGCGAACGAACGCCAGATGCCACTGGCGCACGGCGAGCGGATCGCTGACGAAGAACGACGGCGCGGCGGGGACCGCGGCGCTGCGAGGCTGGCTGACGACCGCCAGCGCGCGGCTTGCGGGCGCGACCGGCACGCGGAGCGGCACGGAGACGACATCGTCGGCGGCAGTGAGCCGGTAGTGGGTCGTCGCCTCGGGGACGACGTCTATGGCGAACGAGCGGTCTGCGGCCAGATCCACAGCGAGGCCGTCGGACCAGGAGCCGCCGCCCACCTTCGACTGGAGCTCGATCGGTCCTTTCACCTGCCTCGCCGTTCCCGTCAGCGTCAGTGGGATACCCGCAGTCGCCATGCCGGCCGGCCGCGTCAGGGCGAGGACGCCGATCGTCATCCACGTCGAGCGCAGGTCGAGCGAGCGCCGAACGGTGGTTGACGACAGCCGCCGTTCCCCGGTCTTCGTCGTGAGGACGATCTCCTTCGCCCTACCGGATGCGGGCACGGTGCGGGCGTCCCACGTGCCTGGCGCGCGGAATAGCTTCGAGAGCCGCGTCGCCGGCAGCACGACCGGGCCCCAGCGGTGGTGCGGAGACCACTTGTCATCCGGATCCGGCACAGAGACGAGGTACGGGATGGGCGTCCCTCCGCCGAAGACGTCCTCCACGTTGGCCGTACGTCCGCCGGAGGAGGAGAAGAAGAACGTATTCGCCACGTTGCCGTCGTAGGTCAGGATCTGGCGCTTCGTCCCTGCGACCGCAGCGTCGCCGACGTCGGACTCGGCTTCGACGCCGCCGTACACCTGGCTGCGGGTATCCGCGTAGAGGATCGCCGAGCGCTCGCCCGACTGAGCGAGCGCGTACGAGCGCGCAGCGACAGCCTGCGCCTTTACCGCCTCGAGCGGCCAGTCTTCGGGCACCTCCTCGCTCACGACGCCGCGGATGTACGGGTCGACGCCGACGACGTTCACCACCTGGAGGCGACCGTCGATGCGCCGAAGCTGGAGGTTGCCGCGATACAGCCTGCCCTCGAGGTCGAGCGGCTCCGCGCCGTGCAGAAAGATCAGCGGGCCGGGGAGTGCACGACGCGGCAAGCCGGGGTCGAGCGCCACCTTGAAGGTCGGGCTCATCGAGTAACTGCCCGGCTCCAGCTCGTGGATCTCGCCCTTGCCGTCCAGGAGCCGGAACGGAACCTCGGAGCCGACGGTGACCTTTTGCCTGCCGTCGGCGAGGAGGATGCGCACCGACGAGGTTTCCGTCTCGACGAGCTTCGTGCCCCGGTAGTAGTGGGCGAGGATCTTCTTGTACGAGACGCCGCGCCGCGCCTGGCCGTACGCGCCCCACTGGCACATGCCCACGCCGTGGCCCCAGCCGCGGCCGCGGACCACGAACGTCGTCGCGGTCACGGTGTTGTCGGCCTGTGCGGATCCGGCCGACTGGGTCGGGCCGGCCACGGCTGCGCCCGCCGTGAGCAACGGCAGGCAGAGCACGACGTATCTCAGGGCTCGAAGCATCTGGGCGGGCGCCTCGACGAGACGCAACAGGCTAGCGGAACGGTTCTCCTTCGGACGCTGGACTCATGCAGGGAGAGGGAATGGAGGACAGGGTCAATCCTGTCCCGCCATGCTGCCCAATCTGGAGGCGTACTGCTCCTCGTAGTACGTGCGGTATTCACCCGACTTGATCGGCTCCCACCAGGCGCGATTCTCGCGATACCAGTCGACCGTCTCCGCGAGCCCATCCTCGAAGGAGCGCGAAGGCGACCAGCCGAGCGAACGGAGCTTGTCGTCGGCGAGCGCGTAGCGGCGGTCGTGGCCGGGACGGTCCTCGACGTGCCGCACGAGCGCCGGATCGCAGCCCGTCAGCTCGACGATGCGCTGCGTGACATCGAGGTTCTCGCGTTCTTCACCGCCGACGTTGTAGACCTCGCCGGACCGGCCTTCGCGAAGGACGAGGTCCACGGCAGCCGCGTGGTCGGAGGCGTGGAGCCACTCGCGAACCTGCCGCCCGTCGCCGTACACCGGTAGCTCGAGGCCGTCGAGGGCATTGGTGACGAAGAGGGGCACGACCTTCTCGGGGTACTGGTGCGAGCCGTACGTGTTCGCGCCGCGCGTGATGCACGCATCCACGCCGTACGTACGGACGGCGGCCAGCACCTGCATGTCACCGCCTGCCTTGGAGGCCGAGTAAGGACTGCTGGGCCGTAGCTGAGCGTCCTCGGCACAGCGGTGCGGCGCCTCCACGTCCCCGTACACCTCGTCAGTCGACACCTGAACGAGCCGCACGCCGTGCTCGCGAGCCCAGCGCAGGAGAACGTAGGTGCCGAGCACGTCGGTCTCGATGAACTCGGCGCCGCTAAGGATCGAGCGATCGACATGCGTCTCGGCGGCGAAGTTCACGACGGCATCGCAGCCTGCTCCGGCGTGGCCGACGGCTACCGCGTCAGCGATATCGGCTTCGTGGAACTCGTGGGCGACACCGTCGAGATTGGCGCGGTTGCCCGAGTACGTGAGCTTGTCGAGGACGACGACCTCGTTCCCGCCAGCCACGAGCAGCTTTACGAAGTGCGAGCCGATGAACCCCGCGCCGCCGGTGACGAGAACCCTCATGCCGAAAGCCTAGCCAGGCAGTCACGCAAACCCTGCCGCCAGTGCGGCAGGCGAGGAGTCTCAGGGTGCGCCGAGCGCAGCACCGAGTAGGCGGGGCGCGGAGCCGGACGGCCGAGCTCCGCGGTCGTCGTCCGCTGCACCTGGCAGCCGATTCCCGCCTCCTCGAAGATCGCCTCGGCAAACTCGGCCCAGGTGCAATCACCGTCTGCGGCGACGTGGTACGTGCCGTATGGCAGAGCCACGAGCTCTCGCGTCGCCTCGGCCAGGTGGCCGACGTAGGTTGGGCAGCCCCGCTGGTCGTCCACGACGGATATCTCGTCCCGCTCGCGGCCGAGCGCAAGCATCGTCAGCACGAAGTTCTTCCCCCACGGTGCAAAGAGCCACGAGGAGCGGACGATCCACCCCTCGCGGAGCTCGCGCTCGCCCTCGAGCTTCGTCCGTCCGTAGACGGACCGCGGATTCGGCTCGTCGGACTCGACATAGGGCTGACCCTTCCGCCCGTCGAACACGTAGTCGGTCGAGAAGTACACGACCGGAGCACCGAGGGCGACGACCTCGCCCGTCCGCTCTACGTTGACGCGGCGTGCTCCCGCCTCATCCGCCTCCGCCCCGTCCACGTCCGTGAACGCCGACGTGTGCAGCACGAGGTCGGGGTCGCTCTCGACCGTCGGGCCCCATACGTCGGTCAGCGCGCGGCCGAGCTGACCGCCGGCGCCTGTGATCAGGACTCGTCGCGTGCCGACAGGATCGGCGATGGCGTGCTCCAAAGCTCCTTCGCGCGCGGATCGTCCCAGGGAACGCCGTGCTCGTCCGGGTCGGCCGGGTCGTACTCCTCCGTGACGTGGTACAGGAAGAGGCAATCTGTCAGCGCCTCGTAGCCGTGCGCATACGTCCCCGGGATGTAGAGCGCGACGGGATTCTCGTCGCCGATGTCCTCGGTGAACGTCTCGCCGGTCTCCCGGTCGAGGACGACGACTCTCACCATCCCGCTGACACACGCGAAGAGGTCGTCCTGGCCACGCTCGTGGTAGTGCAGGCCGCGGATCACGCCCTGGCGGGAGAAGACGAGGTTCGATTGGCGGACCTGCTTCGGCAGCGAGGACGCCCGCATCAGCTCCATGAACCAGCCTCGCTCGTCGTCGTGCCGACGGAGCGGTATTCGGGTCACGTTCACCGGTTCGCCCCGTTGGCGCGCACGAAGTCGTTCACGGTGTAGTACGCGTCGATCGACTCGCCCGCGTCACCCCAGAAGCCTTCCAGAACGTCGTACTCGATCGCGCCCTGCTCGACGTACCAGTTGTTGACGTCGGTGATCTCCAGCTCGCCGCGTCCGGACGGCTCGAGCGTGGGCAGCACCTCCCACACCGCGCCGTCATAGAAGTACACCCCGGTCACGGCGTACTCGGACGGCGGGTCTGCGGGCTTCTCGACGATGCGCACGATTCGCCCGTCCGCGTCGAGCTCGGGGACGCCGAGATGGCGGAGGTGCTCCGCATCGCTCTCGCGGACGAGGACGAGGCGGGCCCCGAAGTGCTGGCCGCGAAAGGTCTCGACGATCGGGCCGATCGTCTGCTCGAACACGTTATCCGCGAGCATGACCGCGCAGGGGTCGCCGTCGACGAAGCGCTCAGCGAGCCCGAGGGCTTCCGCGATGCCCCCCGGCCGCTCCTGATAGCCGTAGAAGAGCTTGTCGATGCCGTACTCGTGACCGTTGCCGAGGAGGCGGAAGAACTCGCCGGCGTGCGTGCCGCCGGTGACCAGCATCAGCTCGTCGACACCCGCTTCCACCAGCGCCTCGATCGCATACGTCACCATCGGCCGGTCGTAGATCGGCAGCAGGTGCTTGTTCGTGATCCGAGTCAGCGGATGCAGGCGTGTGCCCGAACCGCCCGCAAGAATGACGCCCTTCATGCAGAGGATCGTACGGTCATCGACGCCTGAAGGACGCCTCGAGGTTCCTGCATGCCTCCGGCATGTCGCCGCTCGCTTCCCAGCGGCAGAGCAGCTGGTACTCCGTGCGCCTGCTCAGAAGCAACGTCAGCCGTTGGCGAAGCTCGACGCCCTCCCGCTCGTACGCGATCTCGTACAGACGCCCGCGCATGCCCGCACGCCGCACCGTCGCCGGTTCCCCCTGCAGCTCGCCGCCGAGGCTCTTGGCGAGCCGTCCGGCAACGCCGTCGAGCTCCTCCGCCGCCTGCGGCCAGAGGGCCGGGCGATACGGCTTGATGAGCGGAAAGATCGTGACCGACTCGAGCTCCTGGCTGCCCTCCTCTGCGGGCAGCACGCTCACGGAACGCGGTGTTCGCTCGATCTCTCGGTCCTCCGCGGCGGAGAATGTGAAGCCCGGCCCACTGACCGTCTGTAGCGGGATCACCTGGACCTCGCCGCTGGCCGAGCCTCCGCAGCCGGCGACTGCAAACGCGCTCAGCGCGGCGGCGAAAGCGGCGTGCATAAGGCGTGGGCGACGGGGGTACACTCGAACGAACGATACGGAAGCGGGGTGAAACGTATGGCTAAGTCCCAGAGCAAGGTTCGCGATGCCGCCGAGACGGCACGACCGTACGTCGAGAAGGCCATCACGGACGAGGAGTTCCGCGAGAGCCTTCGCGCGGCGTTCGTTGCCGCGAAGGAGATCTACGACGAGCTCATGCCGCAGAAGGGCGTGACCGGGCTCGCCACCAAGGTCGCGAAGGACGAGGACGTCCAGGACAGTCTCATGCGCGCGGTCACCGAGTTGCGCAACGCGGCCGACCGGATGCAGGATGCAGAGAAGTCGGACGGCCACGGCTTCCGGAACGTCTTCCTGATCCTCATCGGCGTTGCCATCGGCATCTTCTTCAATCCGTTCACCGGCCCGGAGACCCGGCGCTGGGTGAAGGGGCGCGTGTCAGGCGGCGAGTTCTCGTACAACGGCCAGGAACAGGTCGAGACCGTTCCCGCCTAGCTAGCGCTTACGTAGCGACCTCTGCAACTCGCGAGCGACGCTCCGGCCGCCAGCGGCCGGGGCGATCGCGCGTGCCAACGAGCCCGGGTCCAGCCCGTTGGCGACCGAGATGTCCGTCGACTGCAGGAGCACGGCGCCGGCGGCCGGCGCTCGGCCGGTCGCGCGCAGGGTCGGAGCCCACACCGCCGCCGACGGAAAGTCGACGTCGGACGCGTGCTGCCAGGCACGGAGGTACGGGTACGGATTGACGACGCCGTCGTAGCCGAGGAAGAGCAACGACGACGGGTGGATCTCGAAGTGCAGGTGGTAGGGCGTGGTCTCCGCATCGCCCGTGTTGCCGACGAATCCGACAACGTCTCCCGCCTGCACGCGCCCGCCGTCGACCGCGAGCGGCGAGAACGCGGCCAGGTGCGCGTAGTAGAACTCGTTGCCGTCGCGGTCGCGGAGCCACAGCCGGTTGCCGCCGACGCGGTTCCATCCGACCGAGTAGACCGTGCCGTCGGCCACCGCCAGCACCGGAGCACCGAGCGCCGCGAAGATGTCCTGCCCGTGATGCCAGATCGTCGTCGCCCGGGGCGCGGCGAACGTGTCGCCGAAGCCCGACGGGCCGTAGACCGGGAACACGTAGCCGGCAGCCGTCAGCCGGTTCGTCACGTTGGGAGCGATCTGGACGAGCGGGGAAGGGCCTGTGGTTCCGGGGCGCGCCACGTCAGCGGGAATCCCAAGGCCGCGCCTGCTCGCGGGACGTTCCACCGGTGCGACGATGGTCGGCGGCAGCGCTGCAGACGGCTTCGCCGGCTCCGTGACGACCGGCTTGGCGACGGTGGGCTTGAGCACCGTTGCCGAGGCCTCCGCGTAGCCGATGAGGATTCGGGTGCCCACCGGCAATCCGGCGTGATCGGCGTCGAGCGTGACGTCGACCGCCGTCACCCAGCCGCGGTGCGTGGACTGACCGGCCGTTCGCTCCTGAAGGAGGTTGATGTGCCCCCAGTCGGCGAGCGGGACGCGGAGGTCTGGCGCCGGCGCAATCGACTGGCCGAGCACTGTCAGGCTCGTGACGCTGGTCCCGGCGAAGCTCTCCTCACCCGACTTGGCAGATGCCTGCGTGCGGGCGACGACCGCGCCGACTGTCACCTCGCCACCGAACAGCGACACGGCTCGCAGGTCGGCGCGCGCCTGGGCGTTCACCCGCGTGGCCCAGGAACGGCCGGCAACGCTCTCGGCGCGCACGATGGAACCGTCTTCCGGGTACGCGAACGCCACGGGTGACGCCGCCTGTGTCGCGGCGCCGTCGACCAGCCCGGCGACGATCGGCAGCTGGTTGGGAAGGAGCACTTTCACGCCGTACGCCGACGCGGAGGTCGCGGGCTCCTGCGCGCCACTCTCGGCGCCCGCCGAGGCCTGCGCCGCGATCCCGAGCAGCACGATCAGTGCGAGCGCAAAGCCCCGCAGGCCCACCATCGCGGTGATTATGGCAATACGACGCGGCTGTCGCCCGAGGCTTTACCTGGGTTGCCGGGACGCGCGCCACGCCAGCTGGGCCGCCACGCCGAGCACCAGCACTCCGAACAGGCGCTCCAACACGTCTTCCGGCAACGACTCGGCGAGGAAGCCTCCCGCCACCACACCGATGACACCCGCCAGCCCGAGCACGAGCGCCGACCGCGTGCGCACGTTGCCGTAACGGGTCTGGCGCCAGGTTCCGACCGCTACGACGGGGAGCATCGCCGCCAGGGAGGTGGCCTGTGCGTGCAGCTGGTCGAGCCCGAGCGCCAGCGACAGCGTCGGCACGAACAGGATTCCGCCGCCCACCCCGAAAAGGCCCGCGAGCACACCTGCTGCGACGCCGAGCGCGACGGCGAGCGCCACCTTCTCCATCAGACGAGGAGGACGATGCCGATCGCAGCCAGCAGTCCCGCGAATGCGAGTGAGAGCGTCCGCGTGGGCACCCGCTGCTGGAGACTCGTGCCGCCGAGCACGCCCACGGTGGCCGGGATGCCCACCAGCGCCGCGTACTTGAACTCGACATCGCCGTGCAGCGCAAAGAAGATCGCGCC
This sequence comes from uncultured Actinomycetes bacterium, assembly GCA_963704335.1. Lineage (GTDB taxonomy): Bacteria > Actinomycetota > Thermoleophilia > Gaiellales > Gaiellaceae > PALSA-612. Next base: position 977,285 of record OY969889.1, on the reverse strand, counting down.
TTCAAGGGCGATCAGCCCGATGGCCGCGAGTGAGGTGGCCATCGCCGACCGCTCGGGATACGCGGCCAAGAGGATGAGCAGCGGCACCATGATGATCCCGCCGCCGACTCCGAAGAGCGCCCCGAAGAACCCCGCCGCGAGGCCGATGAGGACGAGGCGCACCGGCCTATTGTATGAGCGTGGCTTCCGACCTCCTGGCTCGGTTCGCCGAGCGCCCCGCGGAAGCGGCGGTCCTCCTCGATGTGGACGGAACGCTTGCTCCGATCGTCTCCCGGCCGGACGAGGCCGCGGTACCCGAGGAGACGCGCGCCGTGGTCTCGAGCCTCGTCAGGCGCTACGGGCTGGTCGCCTGCCTCAGCGGGCGGCCGGGCGCGGACGCTGCGCGAGTCGTCGGCGTCGACGGCGTTCGCTACGTAGGGGAGCACGGCCTGGAGCTGGAACCGGGCGCGGAAGAGTGGGCGGAGCAGCTGGCCAGATTCGCCGCGTCCGTCGACTGGCCCGCGGAAGCCGGGAAGCGACTCACGCTCTCGTTCCACTATCGGTCGGCGGCTGACGTCGTCGCAGCCGAAGACGCGCTTCGGGCCGTCGCGGCCCGCGCCGTCGAGAACGGGTTGCGTCCCCGCTGGGGTCGCCGGGTGCTCGAGATCCGACCGCCCATCGAAGCCGACAAAGGGACGGCGATCGTCCGGCTGCTCGACGAAGTGGCCCTGCGCCGGGCGCTGTACGCCGGCGACGACACGACCGACCTCGACGCGTTCCGCGGCCTCGACGGCCTGGATATGGCCGTTCGTGTCGCAGTCGTGTCGGATGAGGCACCCGCGGAGCTGGCCGAGAGTGCCGATCTCGTCGTGGACGGTCCGAAGGCTCTCGCCGAAGTCCTCGCACAGCTATGACGCACGTCGACGAAGCCGTGCTGGCGCCGGTCCGGGAACGCTACGGCGAGCCGTTCGTCCTCCGGTGGGAGGGCGAGGTCTCGGACCCGGAGCTCGCACTGATCACCTACAGCCCGGGGCGGCGACACGATGTCACGCTCTTCGTCACGAACGGCGACCGGCTGGCGCTGATCCGCAAGCCGCACTTCGAGCCGGGCATCTGGCGAACGCCGGGTGGCGGCGTGAAGGTCGGCGAAGACTTCGTCGAAGGCGTCGTCCGTGAAGGGCTCGAGGAGCTGGGAGCGGCGATCTCCGTAGACCGCTACCTCGTGCGTGCGGAGGCGGTGTTCCGCTTCGCCGACCAGTCGGTGCCGTGGGTCACGCATGTCTTCTCCGCGACCACCGAGGCAAGCGTGCTCGATCCGCTGGACACGGACGAGATCGCCGAGGCCCGTTGGGGCACGGCGGACGAGCTGGCAGGCCCGATCCGCGACCGGCTCCTGGAGACAGGTCGTGCGCTCTGGCGTTACCGGGTTGCGCTACACGACGCCGCGCTCGACCAGCTCAGCGCCGTCTGACCTCTGGAGTGCGAGACAGGGTGGCAGCCTCGCGTTGCAGCACGTCCCACGCGAGCCGCACATCGTCCTCACTCGTCCGCTCCTGGCCGATCGCCAGCCGCAGCACGTAGCGCCCGCCGAGCTTCGTGTGCGAGAGAAAGAGCTCGCCGGTTCCGTTTACGCGCTCGACGAGCAGCTCGTTCTCCTCGTCCGACCCGTCCCGGCGGAAGCAGACGAGCGAGAAGTGCCGAGGCGCCGAGATCTCCCAACCAGGCTTCGCCCGCACCCAGCCCTCGAACAGCTCCGCCAGCCGCACGTGTTCCCGTATGAGCCGCTGCAGGCCCTCCCGCCCGTAGCAGCGCAGCACGGCCCAGAGCTTCAGCGACCGAAACCTTCGCCCGAGCGCCGGGCCATAGTCTCCGAGCGAGTCGACGGCGTCCGGCGTACGGAGGTACTCGGGGACCAGGCTGAAGGCTGCGCGAAGGGCGTCCGGCCGGCGGCTCCACAGCAGCGAGCAATCGACCGGTACGAGCATCCACTTGTGGGGGTTGACGACGAGCGAGTCGGCGCGGTCGACACCCTCGAACGCCCAACGTAGCTCCGGGCACACCATCGCCGGCCCTGCGTACGCCGCATCCACGTGCAGCCAGACGCCTGCACCCTCACAGAGATCCGCAATCGCAGGCACCGGGTCGACCGACGTCGTCGACGTCGTGCCGACCGTGGCTACGACGGCGCACGCCCCATCCAGGTCGAGCGCTTCAGGGCGAAGCCGGAAGGCCTCGTCCACCGGCGTGCGGCGCAGCTCGAGGTCGAGGATCTTCACCGCCTTCTCCACCGAGGAGTGAGCGTGCTCCGACGCGACGACGATCCGCTTACCGGGAGCGAGCTCGCGCGCTGCCGCCAGCGCGACCAGAGTAGACGTCGACGCCGTGTCCTCGATGTGCCCGTGCCAGCCCGCGGGTAGTCCGAGCAGCTCCGCCACCCAGTCGAGCACGACTCCTTCCAACTCCGTCGACGCAGGCGACGTGCGCCAGAGGATCGCGTTCTGGTTGAGCGTGGCGGCGAGCAGCTCCGCGAGAATGGCCGGCTCCGAGCTCGAGTTGGCGAAGTACGCGAAGAACCGCGGGTGCTGCCAGTGCGTCATCGCCGGCAAGAGAATCTCCTCGACGTCCTTCAGCACCGCGGAGAACGGCTCGCCCTGCTCGGGCGCCGAATCAGGCAGTCGCGAGCGCACATACCCGGGCTCGACTTGCGCGAGCACGGGCAGCTCGCCCACACGCTCCAGGTACTGCGCCGCCCATTCAAGCGCCTCGCGACCGTTCTCTCTGAAGTCCGTCACCGTGGAGGTCCCAAGGCAATGCGCTCCCTTGCCGTCGCGATGGGCTCTTCAGGATCGACGCTACCGATCCACCACGTTGCGCCCGCGTCTTCGTAGGCCTTCGGGTCACCCCCATGCGGGCTCACGACCACCTCGAACGGCGACCCGTCGCGCCGGTGGCTGCGAACGTACTCGACGCAGTCACGGACGCCCTCCGGAGACATCGGTTCGCCAATCGAATCGCCGTTCAACGGGACGATCCCGTCCCACTGGGCGGCCCTTCGTGCAGGAGCGCGGTTCGGCCACCAGAAGCCGACCCACACGGGGGGCCGCGGCTGCTGGACCGTTGCCGGGAGCATCCCGACGTCGTCGACCCGGTAATGCCGGCCGGCGTAGGTGAACGGTTCTCCGCTCCAGAAGCGAGTGACCACCTCTAAACCCTCCTCCAGTAGCTCCGCGCGCAGGCGAGCTGGAGTGGGTTCTCCGAGTGGCTCGAGCTCGAAGTCGTCTCCCAGTCCCACGCCGACGACGAGCCGGCCGCCAGACATCCGGTCGAGCGACATCGTCTCGCGGGCGAACTTCCATGGGCGCCGACGGGGCAGCGGGGTCACGAGCGCGCCAAAGCGGACTCGCTCGGTGGCAATAGCGACAGCGGCAAGAGCAACAGTCGTATCCGCGAGGCCCCGTCCCGGCGGATCCCAGAGGATGTGGTCCCAGAGGAAGAAGCCGTCCCAGCCGGCTGCTTCGGCTTCGCTCGCAAGGGCACCGAGTGCGCGCTCGTCGAAGTCCCCCCACGTCGGCACCGAGAAGCCGAAGTTCACTTCAGCGTCTTCTCGATCTGCGCCCACGAGCGAGTGTTCAGGACCTGCTTCTTCGTCAGCCAGGCCCGGCGCGCCAGACCGATCCCGAGCTCGACGTAGGCGAGCGTGGACTCGCGATGCGCGTCACTCGTCACCGGCACGAGCACGCCTTCCTCGCCCGCCAGCCGTGCCAGCGGATCCGGCATGTCCAGGCGGTCGGGCTGGGAGTTGATCTCGAGCGCTGTCCCGGTCCGCGCTGCCGTCTCGATCACGCGCCCGGGGTCGATGGACATGCCCTCACGGCGACCGATCTTCCTCCCGGTCAGATGGCCGATGGAGTCGACGTGCGGATTCTCCATGGCGCCGCACAACCGTTCGGTCGGATCGCGGTGGAATGCGGAGTGGATCGACGCCACCACCCAGTCGCGCTCGGCGAGCACCTCGTCCGGGACGTCGAGCGAACCGTCGGCGCGGATGTTGGCCTCCACGCCCTTCAGCAGCCGGAACGGCGCGAGGCGCTCCGAGACCGCATCGATCTCCTTGTCCTGCGCCTCCATCCGACCCTCTCGCAGGTAGTGCGAATGGTCGGTGATCGCGAGGTACTCGTAGCCGCGTTCGATTGCGGCGAGCGCCATCTCCTCGATCGTGTTGTGCCCGTCCGCAGACCAGGTCGTGTGTGCGTGGAGGTCGCCCTTGAGCTGGCGCAGCTCGACGAGCTTCGGCAGTGACCTTTCCCGCGCCGCCTCGAGCTCGCCGGCGTTCTCGCGCAGCTCCGGCGGGATGAACTGGTAGCCGAGGAACTCGTACAGCTCCTTCTCGTCCTTGTGCGTGATCGTCTCCCCTGTGTCGGTGACGAGGACGCCGTACTCGGAGATGGACAATCCGCGCCGTTGAGCCTCCTCCCGCATGGCGACGTTGTGGTTCTTCGAGCCCGTGAAGTGCTGGAGCAGGTTGCCGTAGCACTCGGGTGGAACCACACGGAGGTCGAAGCGGAGGCCGTGTCCCGACACGACCGTGGCCTTCGTGCCTCCTCGAGCCGCCACTTCAACCACCCACGGCAGCTCTGTGAAGTGCGCGATGAGCGCGTCGGCATCCCGGGCTGTCGCGATGATGTCGACGTCGCGGACCGTCTCACGCCTGCGCCGTCCGCTGCCCGCTTCCGACACCTTGATCGCCGCGGGGTGGGCGCGGAGCTCCTCGACCGCCTCCAGCAGCGTGGGCAGCGCCATGCCGAGCAGCGCTCTCTGGGGCCCGGTCTCACGCTTCTCCTCGGCGAGGGCTCGCAGGACGTTCTCCTCGCTCCGTGGCCCGAGGCCGGACAGCGTGCGTAGCTGTTCCGATTCGGCGGCCTGCTTCAGCCCTTCGAGCGTCGTGATGCCGAGCTCGTGCCAGATCCGGCGGACGGTCTTCGGCCCCAATCCCGGGATGCGCATGAACTCGACGACCTCGGCGGGCACGAGCTGCTTGTGCTTCGTCAGCGCGTGGACCTCACCGTCCTCGACGATCTGGACGATCTTCTCCTCGATCGTCTTGCCGACTCCCTGGAGCTCCTTCGCCTTGCCATCGAGCGCCATCTGCGCGACGGAGGTGCCGGTCTCGCGGATCCGCGTCGCCGCTCGCCGGTAGGCGAGCACGCGGAACGACTGCACGTCCTCGAGCTCGAAGATGTCGGCCAGCAGCTCGAACTGCGCGGCGACGTCGGCGTTGGTGGGCAGGCTGGCCATCCCGCCCGCGATGATACGGCCGTGCGCGCGATCGTCTGCCTGCCGACATACAACGAGCGCGAGAACCTCGAGCCGATGCTGCGGGCGCTCGGGGACGTGCTCCCGCCAGATGCGGGCGTCCTCGTCGTCGACGACAGCTCGCCTGACGGGACGGGGCAGCTCGCCGACGAGCTTGCAGCCGAGCTCCCGTACGTCGACGTTCTCCACCGGCCGCGGAAAGAGGGCCTCGGGCGCGCGTATCTCGCCGCGTTCCGCCGGGCGCTGGCGGACGGCGCCGAGCTCATTCTCGAGATGGACTGCGACTTCTCGCACGACCCACGCGCCGTGCCGCAGTTGCTCGCCGCAGCCGAGGACGCCGACCTCGTGCTCGGGTCGCGCTACGTCGAGGGCGGGGGCGTCGAGAACTGGGGCGCGCTGCGGCGCTTCGTCTCGTCTGGCGGCTCGCGCTACGCGCGCGTGCTGCTCGGGGTTGGCGTTCACGACCTCACCGGCGGCTTCAAGTGCTACCGGCGGGCGGTGCTGGAGACCATCGACCTCGACGCGGTGACCTCGACCGGCTACGCGTTCCAGATCGAGACGACGTACCGCGCGCTCCGTGCGGGCTTCCGCGTCGTCGAGATCCCGATCACGTTTGCCGACCGCGAGGCGGGCGCCTCGAAGATGAGCAAGCGCATCTTCCTCGAGGCCGTGTGGAAGGTGCCGCTGCTGCGTGCCCGGGCGCTCGCCGGACGGCTATAAGTCAGCGGTGGACGAGGTCACCGACGCGACGTTCCAGCAGGAGGTTCTCGACGCCTCCGGGCCGGTGGTCGTCGACTTCTGGGCGCCGTGGTGCGGACCCTGTCGGGCGGTCGACCCGATTCTCGAGGCGCTCGCCGCCGAGCACGAGGGTCGCGTCCGCTTCGTGAAGCTCAACATCGACGAGAACTTCCAGACGGCCGCGCGGTACGGGGTGCTCTCGATCCCGACTGCCATTCTCTTCGCGGCACGGCGAGGAGCGCGACAAGCAGATCGGCGCCTACCCGCGCTCACGCTACGAGCAGGCGTGGGCCGAGTGGCTCACGATGTGACCTGGACGACGCTCGCCGGCGCGGGCGGCATCGTCGTGCGGGAGCACAAGCTGCTTCTGGTCCGTCAGCGCCGCCCGTACGGCATCTACTGGGAGCTCCCGTCCGGCTACTACGAGCCGGGAGAGTCGTTCGAGGAAGCAACGGCGAGGGAGGTGCTCGAGGAGACGGGGATCGCGGTCGAGGTCGGAGAGCTCGTCTGCACGATGCTGTGGGAGCGCCAGCACGACTCGAGGCGCAACACGCTCGTGTACTTCGAAGCGACACCGCTCGACGCGGCCGAGCCTCGGGCTCAGACGGAAGAGGACATCGAGGACGCTGCCTTCCTCGACCCGGGTGAGCTGGGCCCCGGTGAGCTCCATCCGCTGCACCGGGTCATCCTCGACCGCTGGTGGGAGTCGCGCGAGACCGGCTTCCACATCCACGCCGACGTGACGGTGGAGCCCGACGGCACGCAGTCGTACGTGTTCAGAGGCGCTTGAGCATGCGCACGCCGCCCTCGTCGACGGTCAGCGTGTCGTAGCCGAGCCGTTCGTATAGCCGCCTGGCGGGGTTGTCGGCGTCGACCGAGAGGCTCAGCTGGGAGTAGCCGGTCGTGCGGGCTGCCTCCTCGAGCGCGGCCATGAGCTTCGTACCGGTGCCCTCGCCCGCGCCGCCCCTCCCAGACGGCAACCGCCAGCTCCGGCGTCTCGTCGTCGACGTAGCCGTGGCCGTGATCCTCTGCGGTGAAGAGACGACACGAGCACACACCGATCACCTCGCCGTCCGCCTCGGCGACGACCGCGAGGTCGCCGGGACGCCCCCAGCCTTCGTGGTAGCGCGCGAGCTCGGGGTGCGCGATCGTGAACTCGTACGGTGGAATCTCGCGCTCCGGATTCCAGGCGACGGCTTCGTAGAGCGCCCGCTTCACGTGCTCGAGATCGGCACCGGTGGCAGAGCGCAGCTCGATCACCGGAAGTGCTCCCAGCTCGCCAGGTCGTATGGGCGCCCGTCGAGCAGCAGCTCGACTCCCGCACCTTCCTCGCACCGTCCGACCACCGTGAACCGACTCGAGTCTACGACCGCCGCCAGCAGCTCGTAGTCCTCGCCGAACCCGAGGTCGTCGACGGTCGCACCCTCCGCCCGCGGGACGCGGTCGAGCTCGATGACCAGGCGGCACCCTGAGCGCTCTGCGAGGTGAGTCGCGTCGCGCGCGATTCCGTCGGAGATGTCGATCAGCGCGTGCGCATGCGAGGCGAGCGTCCGCCCTTCCTCGAGCCGGATTGGCGGCCGGGCGAGCCGGCCCTGACGAAAGGCGGCGCCTGCTGCTCCGAGCGCGCCGGTGACGACGAGCTCGTCGCCGGGGACGGCGCCTGCGCGTCCGGGTACCCGCTCCGAGCGTCCGAGAGCTGTTACGGAGAGAAAGACGTGGTCCGCCGCCGTCGTGTCGCCGCCGACGACGGCTACGCCGGTCTCGGCGATCCCCTCATAGAGCTCGAGCACGGACTCGAGCGCCACCTCGCCGGGTGCGCCAAGGCTGACGACGAGCCCTTCGGGTGTGGCCCCGCTCGCGGCGAGGTCGGAGAGGTTGACAGCCGCTGCGCGGTAGCCGAGATCGCGCCAGGAGATCCGATCGAAGGTGAAGTGCACGCCTTCGACGAGCGCGTCCTGCGTGACGACCAGGCCGCCTTCCAGCTGCGCCGCATCGTCGGCGATGCCCGTGGCCAGGCCGCGCCGCTCGAGCTCGGCGAGCAGCCCCAGCTCGCCGAGATCACCGAGCGTCTGCGACATGGAGCACGTCCACGGGCCCTTCTCCCTCACCCAGGTCGACCAGCCCGTGGGCGACGGCGTCCGCGGCCGCTTCTGCGGCTCCCCGCGCTGCCTCTTCGAGGGACTGTCCCTGGGCTAGCAGCGCCGTCAGCGTCGCGGAGTGCGTACAGCCCGCGCCGTGGGTCGCAGCCACATCGTGTCGCTCGACCGGAAACTCCACGTGGCTGCCGGAGGTGAAGAGGTGATCCACCGCGCGCTCGCCGTGGCCGCCGGTGACGAGCACCGCCGGCGCACCGAGCGCGTGGAGCTGCTCGGCCAGCACCCCCCGGTCCTCGGTCTCCAGCTGACCGAGCATCTGTGCCTCGTCGAGGTTTGGCGTGACGACGGTCGCCAGGGGAAAGAGTCGCGTCACGAGCGCTTCGACCGCGTCGTCCTGGAGCAGCTGTGCACCGCTGGCCGAGACCATCACCGGGTCGACGACGAGCGGGACGGGCTGTTCCCTCAGGAAATCCGCAACGACTTCGATGATCGGCCGCGAGAAGAGCATGCCCGTCTTCGCCGCATCGACGCCGATGTCCGAGAAAACGGCGTCGAGCTGTGCCCGCACGAACTCGGGCGCCACCTCCTGCACAGCCGACACGCCGACGGTGTTTTGCGCGGTCAGCGCCACGATCGCGCTCATGCCGAAGCAGCCGGCACTCGCAAACGCCTTGAGGTCGGCCTGGATTCCGGCGCCGCCGCCGGAATCGGAGCCCGCGATGGTCAGGCAGCGCGCGACCGACACGGCGCGACGCTAGCAGTACGATCAAGGCACCGCCGTCTCACAGGGAGGAACGGATGGCCGAGACGTATACGCACACGACGTGGCGGGTGAAGCCGGGCTCCGAGGACGAATTCGTCCGGCGCTGGAAGGAGTGGATCGAGTGGAGCCACCTGCAGGGGCTCGGCCCGCGCGCGCGCCTTTTGCGCGACGCCGAGAGCCCTTCCACCTTCGTGAGCTTCGGCCCCTGGATGAGCACGGACGCGGTGAAGAACTGGCGCTCGGCGGCGGGCTACCACGAGCGCGTGGCGAGCCTGCAGGAGCTGCTCGAAGGCTTCGAGCCTCGTACGCTGGACGTCGTCGCCGAGGGGTGAGCGTCGCCGCACTCTCGGACGAGCTCCTCGCCGGCGAGGAGATCGCATATGTCGGCACCGAGCCGGCTCGACGAGCGACGACGGCACCGCTGCCCCCGGAGCTGGACGAGCGCGTGGTGGCAGCGCTCGAGCGACAGGGGATTTCGAGCCTCTTCGAGCACCAGGCAGAGGCCTGGGCGGCAGCCGCTCGTGGCGAGCACGTCGCCGTCACGACCGGCACGGCGAGCGGCAAGACACTCGCGTTCAACCTGCCGGTGCTGGACGCGATCGCCCGCGACCCGAAGGCGCGCGCGCTCTATCTCTATCCGACGAAGGCTCTGGCGCAGGATCAGGCACGCAGCCTCACAGCCCTCGGCGTGCCCGGCGTGCGGCCGGCGATCTACGACGGCGACACGCCGACCGAGCTGCGGCGGCAGGTGCGCACGTGGGCCAACGCCATCCTGTCCAACCCGGACATGCTCCACCTCGGCGTCCTGCCTCATCACGACCGCTGGGGAGACGTGCTTGCGAACCTCGAGTACGTCATCGTCGACGAGGCCCACGTGTACCGCGGCGTGTTCGGCTCCCATGTGGCCAACGTGTTGCGACGCCTGCGGCGGCTGGCGGCGATCTACGACGCCACCCCGCAGTTCCTGCTCGCCAGCGCGACGATTGCGAACCCGGGCGAGCTCGCGCAGACGCTGACGGGTCTCGAGGTGACGGTCGTATCCGGAGACTCGGCGCCGAGGGCCGAACGAACCGTGGTGCTCTGGAACCCTCCGGTGACCGACGAGGAGCTCAACCTCCGCGCCAGCGCGCTCGGTGAGGGTGCCCGCCTCCTCGCGAACCTCGTCGAGCGCGGTCTTCGCACACTGTGCTTCGCGAAGAGTCGCAGGGCCGCCGAGCTCATCCATCGCTTCGCCCTGGAGCGGCTGGGCCGGGAGTACAAGGACCGTCTCTCGCCTTACCGCGCCGGCTACACACCCGCGCAGCGGCGCGACATCGAGCGCCGGCTCGCTGCCGGCGAGCTGCTCGGAGTGTCCGCGACGGATGCGCTCGAGCTCGGCATCGACATCGGCCTGCTCGACTGCGTGATCTCGGTGGGCTTTCCGGGCACCGTCGCCAGCCTGCGGCAGCAGTGGGGCCGTGCCGGCAGGCAAGGCCACGGGGTCGCGGTGCTCGTCGCCTCCGACGACGCGCTCGACCAGTACTTCATGCGCGAGCCGGACGCGCTGCTCGGACGGCGCGTCGAGGCCGCGATCCTCGATCACGCGAATCCCCGCGTGCTCGACGGACACGTGCTCGCCGCCGCCTACGAGGCGCCGCTCGACGATAACGACCGTGCAACGCTCGGAGACGAAGCACTCGAGCGCGCCGCCGAGCTGCCCGAGCTGCGCCGCACGGCCGCGGGCTTCACGTGGACGGGCCGCGACTACCCGGCCGCGCGCATCTCGCTTCGATCGGCCGGCGTGGACTCGGTGCTGGTCGTGGAGGCAGAGTCGGGCTCGGTGCTCGGCATCGTCGAGCGGGAGCGCGCCTACTCGACCGTTCATGCAGGCGCCGTCTATCTCCACCTGGGCGAGCCGTATCTCGTGGCCGACCTCGACCTCGCAGCGGGCGCTGCGCTCGTGCAGCCGTTCTCCGGAGACTGGTACACGCAGACGAAGAAGGACACGACGACGGCCATCGAAGAGTCAGTGCTGTCACGCGAGCACGGCGGCGTCGAGCTCTCCTTCGGTCGCGTCTCCGTCACCGAGCATGTCGTGGCCTACCAGCGCAAGTCCACGCGCGACGGCGCCGTGCTGGAGACGGTCGCGCTCGACCTGCCGCCGGCGACGTTCGAGACGGAAGCGGTCTGGTTCGTGCCGTCAGAGTCGGTTCTGGACGGCCTGGAGCGCATGCCGAAGCTGCTCTCCTCACTCCACGCCGCTGAGCATGCGCTCATCGCGCTCCTGCCGCTCTTCGCGATGTGCGACCGCTGGGACATCGGCGGCCTGTCGACGAACGTCCACTTCCAGACCGGGGCGCCGACCGTGTTCGTGTACGACGGTCACCCGGGCGGCGTCGGCATCGCGGAGCGAGGCTACGCGGTGTTCGGCGACTGGGCGGCGGACACGGCGAAGCTGATCGCCGGGTGCCCCTGTGAGAGCGGGTGCCCGTCGTGCGTGCAGTCGCCGAAGTGCGGAAACCTCAACGAGATGCTGGACAAGGCCGGCGCGCTCCAGCTCCTGCGCCGCATTTCAAGCGGCTGAACCGCCCGACGCGAGTCGCAACGCGAGCTCGACCGCCTCCTCGGGCGTCACCGCTCGCTCGACTCCATCCCGGGCCAGTTCCCAACCCGGCTCCAGGACGACGACCGGACGGCCGAGGATCCGCGCATACGCGATCTCGGCCAACGTGCCGTAGCCGCCGCCGACGGCAATCACGGCATCACCCGACGCAGCCACGGCGAGATTGCGGGCGTGCCCGATACCCGTCACGACCACGTGGTCGATCCACGGGTTCGCGGCCGACCGCGACTCGCCCGGCAGAATGCCAACGGTCACGCCGCCCGCCTCCTTGGCACCGCGCGCGGCAGCCGCCATCACCTCGTCAAGCCCGCCGCATACGAGCGTTGCCCCGCGCTCGGCGAGCAGTCGGCCGACGTCCGCAGCCCGCGCCTCGTGCTCGGCACCGCTGCCAATGACCGAGATTTGCAGCGCCACCTAAGCCGGCCCCACCCGCTGCACGATCGCGTCCACGACACGCTCGCCTGCGCGGCCGTCCAGATCGCCGACCACCTCCCGCGCCACGCGCCGTCGCTCTGCCGAGAGCTCGCCCGGCTGGTCGAGCGCACGCTTGATCCCGTCGGTAACTTCGTCGAACGTCGAAGCCCGGTAGAACGCCGTGGACGACATGAGCTCGCGGTAGTGCACGCCAAGCACGTTCTTCGCTGCCCATGTCTCCCCGGCAGGAGCGCCCTCGTCGTAGAGGACGCAGACCGCCGGCCGGTCGTTGACGAGCGAGTCGAGCAGGATCGTGCCCGCATTCGAGACCACGCACGCGCCGTACTGGAGCATCACGGCGAGGGAGCGCATGTCCGCCTCTCCCGCCGGTTGCACGGCGGCGCCCTCGCGTCCCATGGCCGCCGCGAACCGCTGCTCCCACTTCTTGTCGCGCGGATGTGGGCGAAAGAGCAGCGAGAACCGCTGCTGCGATCCGCTCTCCTCCCACCAGCCGAGCAGCCGCTCGAAGAACAGCGGCTCGTAGGGCGTGTTCGTCGGCGTGTTGCCCATCACCAGCACGACCGGCCGCGACGGATCCAGCCCGTACCGCCTGGCCAGCGCCTCGAAGTCTTCGGCCGAGCGCCGTTCGTGAAAGAAGTCACTCTGCGGCCAGCCCGTGACGATCGCGCGCGCAGGATCGACGTCGTGGTACCGCTCGAGATCGCTCTGCATCACGTCGTTCTGAACGATGTAGGCGTCGAGATGAGACGAGATGACGCCCTTGCCGACGGGGTGGTCCCAGCTGGCGACGTAGCCGATGGCCGGCGTGCCCAGCCGCCGCGCAGCGTTCAGCACGGGCGCCACCGACGGCGTCTGGAGGTTGGCCACGACCACGGCGTCGCACTCCTCCCGCATCCGCTTCACCAGCGCGCTCGGCGCGTACCGCCTCTTCGAGAAGTACCACCGAAGCATTGCCCGCTCGACCCACCGCCACCGCGGCAGCGGATCGGCATGGTCGAGGTCGAGGAACGGATTGCCGTGCCCGTGAGCAATGCGCTCGGTGTGAAAGCCGTGCCGGTAGTTGAAGCGGATCGCGAGCGGCCAGAACCCGAAGTGCTGCTCGAGCCAGGCGTCGGAGCGCCTCACCACTCGCTCCCAGAATGCGACGTCCTCGGGAAAGAGATCCTCGTAGTACTTCACGCGCAGGCCGTCGAGCTCGGCCCAGTGCGACGCCTGCTTGCGCGGCTCGAGGAAGACCACCTCCAGCCGGTCTCCGAGCCGCTCCGAGAGCCCCGCCGTCAGACCACACCAGAAGAAGAGCTTCGTGGTCAGCGGATCGGGAAGGACGAGCCAGACCCGCCGCATCAGAAGAAGTCGTGGTCGCCGGTGATGACACGCCAGCGATCGAAGTCGTAGGTGTCGAAGCCGAAGGCCTTCGACGGATTCGAGATCGCCGTCATCGGGTGCCGGCCCTCGAGCGCGAACCCGCTGGCCGCGACCGCCTGCTCCAGCAACGGGTCCTTGACGAGCACGTCGAGCTTCCGGGCGCCCGCGCCGCGGACCCGGTCGACCGACCGACGAAGCACCGACCGCGCGGCCTGCTCGTCGAGTGCGAAAAGCTCGTGAACGCGGAAGATGCCTGCGAAATCCGCGCCCCACTGCGCCGGGTCCCGCTCGCCGAGCAGCGCCGCAGCGGTCAGCGCGCCGTCCGCATCACGCTCGACGACCCACTCGTAGTTCTCGCAGGTCGCGTCCGAGTAGCGCCAGGAGAGCCACGCCACGCTCTTGTCGATCCGCACGAGATCGGGCTGCGCGTGGGCTCGGGCAGCGAGCTCCGCCAGCTCGCCGATCGTCGGCACGCCGGCGATCTCGTCGGCCCGGCGCGAGAGCCGCGGTAGACGCAGACGACGGCGCTCGAGATCGATCCCCCAGCCGCCCACCTCGCCGAGATACGTGGCGCCCACGTGCTTCGTCAGCTTGATCGAGCGCACGTTCGGGAACGTGTACATCAGCTGCATGCGCTCGAGGGCGAGGTCCCGGCCCTGCTTGGCGAGCGTCAAGAAGAGCCGCGGCCGGTTGCGGTAGTCGGGATGCGTGACCGCCTCCATGCCCTGAGCGCCGGGCACCACCTCGTCACCCACTCGCATGGCCACCGGCCAGTAGACCGCCATCGACGCGCAGACGTCACCGTCGACCGCGATCAGCGACACCGAGTCTCCCCACGGAGTGTCGAAGAGCCGGTGGCCGGTGACCGACTCCGGTCGTGGCCTGCCCTTGACCGCCTCGTAGAGCCTGCCCAGAGCCGGCAGGTCGGCAGGCGTAGGCGGCCGGATCTCCAGTTCGTCAGCCAAGTCCGAGCTCCGCCGCCGCCTCGCGGTACCACTTGCTGTGGCTGAGCTGCACGCGCTCCGCCAGCGCTGCGTCCGGCGGGGATCCGGCGATGGCGATCCGCGGCAGCAGCAGGGGATCCATGCCCTCGCGCACCGGGCCGCCGACGTTCATGAAGGCGGAGCTGTAGCCCCCGTCACGCGCGGCTTCGACGGCATCCCGGGAGATATCGATCGGATGGCCGTGCGGGTAGCAGAAGTGACGGCACGGGACGCCGAGCCGATCCTCGATCGCCGTCTTCGAGTCCCGCACCTGAACCGAGATCTCAGCCGTGTCCTGCCGCTCGTGCAGCACCGCGTGGTCGCGAGTGTGCGAGCCGACCGCGATCCCGCGTGCGGCGAGCGAGCGGAGCTCGTCCCAGCCGAGCAACGCCTCGCTGGCAAACGCTGCGTCGACCTCCGCCCACCGCTCGGCGGGCAGCAGCTCCCGCAGGCGGAGCAGCACGTCTTCGACCTCTGCCCGAGGCAGCGAGCGGAGCAACTCCGCCGCCTGGCCGGCGGCGCGCTCCCGGTCGTCGACGGTGCGGAGCTTGAGCGGCCGTCTCCGCCCGGGCAACTGGACGCTCGGTTCCTCGGTGAACGCGAGGGCAGCGCGCATGACGTACGTCGGTACGCGCGAGCCCGAGTCGATCAGGCCCGACGGCACGAACACGGCGTACGGCACGCCGCTCAGCAGGGGATCGGCGAGCTCGAGCACCGAGCGATAGGCGTCGTCGAACGTCAGTGCCGCGGCGTCCGCCGGTAGCGACGCTTCGCCGCGCACCGCAGCCGCGATGTCGTCGAGCGACACGACCTCGTAGCGCTCGCGAACGTAGCTGGACGATGCGCTCGAAGGACTCGAGGTCGACGTGGTTGACCTGGATCTCCGGGTGCTCGATCCGCTCGACGACGCCGTGGAAGCTCAGCACGACTGCGAGCTCCGGAGCGAACGTGGCGTTCACGCGCCTGCGAGCGTCCGCGCCTCGGCGATGCGGCCGGCGAGCGAGGCGGCGTCGAGGCCGTGCCCCCGCAGTGCTTCGGGCGGAGTGCCGAACGCCGGCCAGCCTTCGACGCCACAGACCGTCACCTCCCGGCCGGGCAGCTCGCGACGAAGTGCATCGCCGAGCCCGCCGATCGGGGCGTGGTCGTCGATGACGACGATCGCCGCTGACGATGCCGTGAGCTCGTCGAGCCACTCGCGGTCGAAGCGGTTTAGCCAGGGCATGTTCACGACGGCCACGTCGTGTCCATGCTCGGAGAGGAGCTCCGCGGCGGTCAGCGCCTCGTGCAGCATCACCGGCCCGTAGGCGAAGACGAGCACGTCTCCGCCCTGACGCAGAACGGAGCCGCGTCCTGGCGCCAGCCGGTGGCCGTCGGGGAGCTCGATGCGCCGGGGCGACGGCCCGATGGCCAGACGGATGGCGACGTTGCCCTCGGCCTCCTCGACAGCCCATGTAAGCACCGCCCTCGTCTCCTCGGCGTTCCCCGGCTGCACGATGGTCATGCTCGGGAGGGCGGCGAGCAACGAGATGTCGCGGAGGCTCTGATGCGACATGCCCGGGCCGGCGGGGATCAATCCCGCGTAGTGCAGGGCGTAGATCACCTTCGAGCCCTCGCTCGCGTTGTTGTAGATCTGCTCGTTCGCGCGGGCAGCAAGGAAGCTCGCGAACGAGTTGACGACAGGTAGAAGGCCGTGGCGCGCGAGCCCACCTGCGACGGACACCATGTCCTGCTCGGCAATGCCGCACTCGAGGAAGCGGTCGGGGTACGCCTCCTCGAAGCCGCGCACCCGGCAGTCGGATGCGAGGTCGGCGTCGAGCACGACGAGCGCCGGATTCCGGGCGGCCAGCTCGACGAGCGCCTCTCCGTAGGCCTCGACGACGTACTCGCGGCTGACCGTGACGCGTGTCCCCGCCCCGCTCTCGGGCTCCGCCTCGAGCGCCGGTGCAGGCAGCTCGTCCTCTACGGGGGGCACGGGCTCGAGCTCTACCGGCCCGATTCGCTCGAGCAGCTCGTCACGAGCGCGCTCGAAGCTCTCGTCGTCGGGTGCGCCCGCGTGCCAGCGGTAGGTGCCGCCATCCGCACGAAGCGCGGTCGGATGCTCCATGAACGACACGCCACGGCCCTTGATCGTGCGAGCGACGAGCACCTGCGGGCGATCCGTGATCGCGCTGAGCTCCCCGAACGCGCGCCGCAGCTCGTCGTAGTCGTGGCCGTCGCAGGTCGCAACGTGCCAGCCAAACCCGGCAAGCTTCGCCTCGAGATTTCCGAGCGCCAGGATCTCCTCCGTCGGCCTGTCCGACTGCAGCTCGTTGCGGTCGACGACAACGGTCAGGCCCGACAGGCCGTCGTGAGACGCACCCTGCAAGGCCTCGAAGTTCTGACCCTCCTGCAGCTCGCCGTCACCAACCATGACTACTACCCGCCCGCCCCAGCCGAGCTGCCGCTTCGCCCAGGCGATGCCGCGGCCCTTGGAGATGCCCATGCCGAGCGAGCCGGAGTTCGCCTCGATGCCCGGCGCCCGCACGTTCGGATGCCCGTCCAGCCCACCTGAGCGCCGCAGCCGCAGCAGCTTCTCCGTGGGCACGACGCCAAGGGAGTGCAGGACGGCGTACAGGCCCGGCACGTCGTGGCCCTTGGATGAGAAGTACACGTCACGGTCGGGATGGTCGAAGCCGAGTTGCGCGACATTCAGCTGCTCGTAGAGCAGGAAGACGACGATGTCCATCGCGCTGAAGCTCGAGCCGAGGTGGCCGGAGCCTGCGCGCTTGACCGCGGTCAGCGCGTTGAGCCGGCACATGTCCGCGACGAGCGCAAGGTCCGTTTCGCGCCTTCCTGCGAACGCCGACTGCGGGATGAGGCTCAGGTCGCTCAAGGCTCGCGGCGATGCGCGGTGACCGCGGGCGCGAGGCCCGTTGCCTCCGCGAGCTCGTCGGTCTTCTCGCAGAGCAGCAGCACCTGCTCCGACTCCGGCCGATAGTCCGTGAACCTCCGCACCTTCCGCCAGCCCGTCCACGCCAGCTCGGTCCGCATCGCCGCCACCGTCGGCACCGCCTTCGCCTTGCCCGTCGATGCGTGCCAGTTCAGGCGGACGATCGCGTCGCTCCGGTCGTCGACGGTGGACTCGAGCAGCATCGAGCCGCCCAGCTTCGTCACGCGGTTCAGCATCGACAGCAGATCGAGATGGTGCGCCGAGTGATAGAGCACGCCGAGGAAGAAGACGAGGTCGAACGGCTCCAACTCGAGCAGCTCCTCCGCCGTGCGCAGATCGCCGTAGACAAAGCGGTGCGGCCTCTCGAGCTTGCCGACCCACTGGTCGTGCAGCTCGGTGTCCGCGGCGAAGTCCGAGAAGACGACCTCTGACGGCTGAAGCTCGCGATCTATCCAGAGCGAGTGCACGCCGTACTTCGGCCCCACCTCGAGCACGCGTGCGCCGCGAAAGCGCTCGACGTCGATCACGGTCGGCAGCGCCTCTGGCACGAGTGTGAGATCGGGCACGTCCTCCCACGCGGTCGACGGCCGCTTGTCGGGGATCGACCCCGCGTCCAGCACCTCCTCGGCCGCTTCGTCGAGGCGATAGCTGCTGTGAGCCTCCGGGTCGTAGACCTGAAGCCCTGATCTAACGGCTGCCGACCACGCAGCCCTGCGCAGGAGCTTCCGCACGTCAGCCCGCGGACGGCCAGGCGTGGGCGCGCAGCACGTCCTCGTCCACCTCGGCGCCCCAGCCAGGGCCGCTGGGAACCGTCAGCACTCCCCCGGTGATGTCCGGCGCGGCCGTCAGCTCGTCCTTCCACGGCACATCGTCGACGTCGACCTCGAGAATCCGCACGTTGGGGATGGCCGCACACCACTGCGCCGAGATGTAGGTCGCGAGGTGGCTGTAGTAGTTGTGCGGCGCGCAGTTGACTTCGTATGTCTCCGCGAGGTCGGCGATCTTCTTCGACTGCGCAAAGCCGTTCCAGATCACGTCAACTGACGCGACATCGACCGCGCCGGCTTCGAAGAACGGCCTGAAGCCGCGGGTGCCGTAAAGATTCTCGCCGGAGCAGATCGGGATCGACGTCGAGCGTCGGATGAACGCGAGGGCCTCCGGGTCGAAGCAGTCGATCTCGAGCCACGCGAGGTCGTAGGCGGTGAGCGTCGCCGCCGTACGCCTTGCTCCCTCAGTCGCAAGGTTGAAGTTGAGGTCGACGATCGGCTCGGCCTTGCCTTCCGTGCCGGCGGCGAACGCCTCCAGCAGGCGGCCGAGCGCCGCCTCCACCTCGGGTGACGAGTTCCGCTCGAGCCCTGGGCCGTGGAACCCCGGGTGCAGCACCTGCGGGTCGTCGCCGGGCACGACGACGTTCGTCTTGAAGGCCGGAAAGCCGCGCTCGACGACCTCGCGGCCAAGCGCTGTGACGTCCTCATAGGATGCGAGCTTCGGCGTGCCCGTCACCTCCCAAGCTCGCGCGCGCGTGGTACCGCAGTGCGACCAGTAGACGGGTACCTCCGCTCGCAGCGGGCCGCCGAAGAGCTCGTAGACCGCGACGTCGTGCGATTTCGCCGTCAGGTCGAGCAGCGCGTTCTCGACGGCGGCGATCGCCTTCGCCACGACGCCGCCCGGGCTCTGCCGGGTCGCGCGGTAGAGGTCCCAGTAGACGGCCTCCCAGGCGCGCGGATCGCGGCCGACGACGAGTGGGGCGAGATCCTCGACGATGCCGGCGAGGCCGCGCGGCGAGCCGTGCGAGTCGGTCACCTCGCTCCAGCCGACGAGCCCGTCGTCCGTAGTGGCCTTGAGGAAGATCCACGGCCGCCAGCCGGCGTCGCAGTACAGCGTCTCGAGGGTGGCCACCTTCATGGGCGGTCAGGATATGGGTACGGGGGGCGATCGACCTCGATGAGCGTGGCCTCGCCCGACGCGACGAGCGCCTCCGCCCGCTGCCAGTCCACCTCGTCGTCGACGTTGAAGCCCTCGAGGCCCCCGGTGAGGAACGGCGCCAGCACCCGTCCTTCGCGCGTGCCCATTTCCGTCACGGCGCGCGTCCACGCGATCTCGAGAGCGCTGTTCTGGTGGTAGACGTGCGGCAGCGCCTGGTACTGGCCGGCGTGCCAAGCAACGTCGAGGTGGGACTGGTCGAGCACAGGCGCCATGGTGCGGCCGTCTTCTGCGAGCTCCCACATCTTTCCCGGGTGCTGCTTCACGAGCTCGACGGCCCGAATGGAGTCCGCCTCAGGAGTGGCGAGCAGCTGCTCGAGGCCGCGCTGCACGACGTCCGGGCCGCGGAACGGGTTCGTCGCGCGCACGATTGCGAAGAGGTCGTAGCTCTCGGGCAACCGGTCGAGCGTGTACGCGATCCACTCGATGTCCGGCGAGGTGGATGTCGCGTACTCCGGCGGTCTGAGGAAGGGCACGTCCGCCCCGTACCAGCGTGCAACTTCCGCGATCTCCTCCGAGTCGGTCGAGACGAGCACGCGCTCGAACACGTCGGCCCGCTGTGCAGACGTGATCGCGTAGGCGAGCAGCGGGTGGCCCGCGAGCGGACGGATGTTCTTGTTCGCAACCCGCTCCGAGCCGGAGCGCGCGCCGATGAGGGCGATCACCCTGGGCACTGTGCGAGCGCCTCTTCGAGGGTGGGTGTGGGAACGCCGAGTCGTCGGCCCGCGCGGACCACGGCGCCACCGATCGCGTCGAGCTCCGATGTCCGCCCGGCGGTGACGTCGCGTTCCGTGGACGACGTGGCCCAGTCCGGCAAGGACTCGATGATCGCCCATTGCTCGTCGAACGTCGTCCTGGCGCTGTCGGCTGCGGCGACCGCGCACGCTTCCTCGATTGCCAGGCGCAGCCGTTCGCCGGTCCGCAGCTCGCCGATCGTCTCACCGGCCACCGACGTCAGCACGGCGATCGGACCCTGCCGGGCGAGCTTCTCCCACAGCACATCCTTCTCATTGCCTCCGGCTCGCGTGGCGATGCCGCCCCGTTCCAGCTGCTCCGGAGCCTCCCTAGTGGCGACGTTCACAACGCCCGGAGTCTGCTGGACGATCCGCGTCGGCGACTCCCGGTACCCCTCGAAGTGGCCGATGGTCGCCGCCACGACGTTCGCGAAGCGCGCTCGGAGAACGTCCATGTGCTCGAGGCCGTTCAACAGCGGCAGGACGACTCCCGGCTCCGCTTCGATACGCGAGATCCCGTCGTCCAGGCTGTATGACTTCACGGTCACGAGCAGGAGGTCGACAGGCTCGGCCAGCTCTTCGACGGCCTCGAGCCGCACCGTCTTCTCACCCTCGTCGGTGACGAGCGTCAGGCCATGACCACCAATCGCACTCGCCGTCTTCGGCCTGGCCACGCATATGACCCGCGCGCCCGCCAAGGCCAGCCGCACACCGAGCGCACCGCCGACGGCACCAGGGCCCAAAACAGCAACGGTGTCAGACACCGATTTCGGTTAGCGGTTGCGTGTGCCAAGTCAGTGCCAATTGCTCCACAGACGAAAGGTAATGAAGCAAGGAAAAGGGAGCGTGGACGCGTCCGATCAGAGCAAGCCCGCACCGACAGGGCGGGCCGAGGCGCGAAATTCGGTGTCTGACACCACGCTTCTGCGTCATGCGAGCGATGGGTCGCTGATGAGGTTCACGTACTTCCACTCCGAGTAGACGTCGAGCGCCTCCACGCCGGGCTCGCGCCAGCCGGTGCCCGACTGTTTCACGCCGCCGAAGCCCATGTGGGGTTCCGAGCCGTGCGTCCCGCCGTTCACGACGACCACGCCCGCCTCCGCCTTCTCTGCGAACAGCATCGCTCGGTGGAGGCTCGCGGTGTGGACGGCGCACGTTAGGCCGTACGGCGAGTCGTTGACGACGGCCAGCGCCTCCGCCAGGTCGCGGACGCGGTAGAGGATCGTCACAGGGCCGAAGAGCTCGGTGCACGAGAGCTCGGCGTCGGCGGAGACGCCTTCCACAACCGTAGGCGCAAGCCACCAACCGTCACGCTCGAGACGCTCGCCGCCGCAAAGCACCGTCGCGCCCGCCTCCCGCGCCAGGGCGTCGAGGATGCGTTCGAGGCTTGCCTCGCTGATGACCGGGCCTGTATCTGCGAACGCCTGCGCAGCATCGACGAAGCCACGGCGGAACTCGTCATACACCGCGTCGAAGACAACGATCCTCGAAGCGGCTGCGCACCGTTGGCCGGCATTCGAGAAGGACGACTGCACCGCCCAGCGGACGGCGTTGTCCAGATCCGCGTCGTCGCACACGACGAGCGCGTTCTTCCCGCCGAGCTCGAGACACACCTTGGCCAGCCGACGGCCGGACGTCTCTGCGATCCAACGTCCTGTCGCCGCCGAGCCCGTGAAGCTCACGAGATCGACCTGCGGATGCTCGACGAGAGCGGCCCCTGCCTCGGCGCCGAGCCCCTGTACGACATTGAGGACGCCCGCCGGCACACCGACCTCTTCGCAGACGCGCGCGAACAGCTGGGCCGAGAGCGGCGTCTCCTCGGACGGCTTCAGGACAGCACCGTTGCCGCAGAAGATCGCCGGAAAGACCTTCCAGGCAACGTTGGGCAGCGGTGTGTTGAACGAGATCAGCAGCCCTGCGACGCCGACGGGCTGTCTGACGGCCATCACCGTGCGGTGCGACGTGCTCGCCGTTGTCGTCCGCCCGTAATAGCGGCGTCCCTCGCCCGCAACGAAGAGGCCCAGCTCGACCGCCGCGTCCGCCTCGCCGAGAGCCAGCGCCTCTGCCTTGCCCGTCTCCTCGACAACGACAGCCGCGAGCTCCTCGCGCCGCTCCCGCAGCGCCAGCGCGATTTCGCGGACGAGATCGCCGCGTTCCACCACCGTCCGCTCGGCCCAGGCCTCCTGTGCCGCGCGCGCCGCCTGTACGGCGACGTCGACATCGGCCGCCCCCGAGCTCGCCACGCGACACAGCACCGAGCCGTCCGCCGGCCGCAGTTTCTGGAGCCACTCGCCCGACTCGGCGGGACGTGCCTTTCCGTCGATGAAGTTGAGCGCCTCGGCCTGCGTCACCAGGCCGACCAGCCGCCGTCGACGACGAGGTTGGCCCCCGTGACGTACGACGAGGCGTCCGCAGCAAGGAAGACGACCGCGCCCAGCGCCTCGCCGGCATCGGCCATCCGTCCCAGCGGCACCCGTGCGCCGTAGGCCTCGAGGAACTCCTCGGGCTGCTCGTTGAAGATCCCGCCCAGCGTCAGCGTGTTCACGCGCACGCCGGACTGCGCCCAGTAGGTCGCGAGATAGCGCGTGAGGTTCAGCAGAGCCGACTTCGACACGGAATAGGCAACCGGCTTGAAGAACGTCTCGCCCTTCCGGCGCCGGAACTCGTAGAGGTCCTGCGGTGGCGAAAGGAGCCCGTAGACGGACGAGACGTTGACGATCGAGCCGCGGCCCGCCTCGGCCATCGCCGCGCCGATCACCTGGCAGCAGAGCACGACCCCCTTCACGTTCACGTCCATGACCTGGTCGAACGACGCCTCCGGGTACGTCTCGAACGGGCCAACCTCCTCGGGCGGCGCGTCCGGCGGCGAATCGAGCGCGGCGTTGTTCACGAGCAAGTGAGGCGCGCCCCACCGGTCGACGACCTCGGCCGTCGCCGCCTCGATCGAGGCGCGGTCGGTGACGTCCACGCAGTGGTGGCTGAGGTTCTCGTCGGCTCCCTGCTCGGCCGCGACGTCGAACACCGCAACGCGCATGCCACGCGCGACGAGGCCGTCCACATAGATCTGTCCCATCTGGCCGAGGCCGCCGGTGACGACAGCGACGCGGCCCGAGACGTCGAACAGCTCGTCCGTCACGCGTGCGCCTTCCAGATCGCGTCGCAGAACTCGCGCACACAGCCGTCGCCGCCCGAGCGCGTGAGCACCCAGCGCGCGTGCTCTCGCGCCTCTGGCCACGCATCGGCCGGCACTACGGGCAGCCCGACAGCCTCGAGGCACGTCGCGTCGTTGATGTCGTTGCCGACGTACGCGGTCTGCTCGAGCTCGATCCCGCGCGCCTCGGCCTGCTCGCGGAGCAGGGACAGCTTCTCCTCGACCCCCTGGATGCACTCGATGCCGAGCTTGCGCGCCCGCGCGCCGACGACGGGAGCCGTCTCCATCGACACGACGAGCGACTCGACACCGACCTCACGCAGGCGGCGGAGGCCGAGCCCGTCGGCGCGGCAGCAGCGAACGCTCTCGCGCCCGTCGTCGTCGACCCAGACGTGGTTGTCGGTGAACACCCCGTCGAAGTCGAAGATGGCGAGCCGCACCGACGCCAGCGTCTCCCGCGAAGGCGCCGACAGCTCAGCTTGCAGCACGCACCACCGGCTCGTCGAGTGGCACGAGAGCGTCGGCCGTCACCGGCTCGTCCTGGCGCAGCGCACGGCTGAGCGACCGGTCGAGAAGCCCGTCAAGCTCGAACGGCGCCAGTCCGCCGTCGGCCGGCGAGCGGGCGGCGAGATCGCCTTCGGCGAGCACGTGACCGGGCTCGAGATCGCGTGCGGCGACGAGCATCTTCCCCATCTTCCTGAGTGCCGGCTCCTCCGACGGCAGCGGCCGCTTGACGCCGTCCCCCAGGGCGCCAGGCACCCGCCGCAGGTCGCGCACGAGCTTGCGCATGCCCTCCGGCATCAGCGAAAAGGCGTGGTCCGTGCCCTTGAGCGTGTGCGAAAGCGTGAAGTGCTTCTCCATCACCCTCGCGCCGAGCATGTACGCCACCAGCGACATAGCGATACCGTCTTGGTGATCCGAGAGGCCGACGACGAGCTCCGGGTAGCGATCGCGAAAGGTCGTGATCACGCCCAGCTCGAGCTCCTCGACCGGGGCCGGATAGGCAGCCGTGCACTGGAGCAGGCAGACCTGCGAGTTGATCGGCAGCACCGCCTCGACGGCGCGGTCGACGTCCTCGATGGTCGCACCGCCCGTGGAGACGATCATCGGCTTGCCGAGCGAGGCAACGTGCCGTAGCAGCGGCGTGTTGCAGAGGTCTCCGGAGGCGATCTTGTAAGCGGGCATGTCGAGCTCGGCCAGGAGATCGGCGCTCGGCTCGTCAAAGGCGGTGGCGAAGAAGGCGAGGCCTAGCTCGCTTGCGCAAGCCTGCAGCTCCCTGTACTCGCCGACGTCGAACTCGAGCGCTTCGCGGTGCTCCCCGTACGTGACGCCGAACGAGTTCTCGTGTTCGTACGGCGCCTCGTACGCCGCGCGGGTGTAGAGCGAGCGGTTGTCCCGCTTCTGGAGCTTGACGGCGTTCACACCGCACTGAGAGGCGGCGAGGAAGAGCCGCTGCGCCTGTTCGACCGAGCCCTGGTGGTTGTGGCCGATCTCGGCGATGACGTAGCAGTCGCCGTCGTCCGAGATTCGGGTGCCGTCGATGACGAGTTCGCGCATGGCTCTCGCGGCCGGAACCGCGCCGCCGATGGTACCCCGCGCGTCTGTCACGATCGGTGACAATCGCCGTCTGGGCACGGCGGCGTTCATCCTCGGTCTCGCGCTGATCGCCGCCACGGCATGGCTCGTTGCTGCGTCGCTCTCGTTGCGAGACATGGTCGACTTCCTGCTCGCGCTCTTTCTCTGCGCAACGGCAGCCATCGTCGTCCTCGTGCTCGTGCTGTCGCCGTTCGAGGGACTGACTCGCGGCTGGCTGCTCATCGGCTCGGGCATGCTGGCTGCCGCCGCCGTCCTCGTCTGGTCGTGGCGTGGTAGACCGTCCGCGCCGCCTTTCGGGCCGGCCGTGCGTGCGAGCGGCGAGGCGCTGCGGGATCCGGTCGTGGCGATCCCGGCTGCCGCCGTCGGCGCCGGTCTCGTCTACTCCGTCGTGCTGGCGATCGCCACCCCACCGAACGACTACGACACGCTCTGGTACCACCTCTCCCGCGCCGCCTTCTGGCGCCAGGAGCAGTCCGTCGGCTATGTCGAGCGGGCCAACGACCTGCGGCTCGACGTCTTCGCACCCGGCGCCGAGCTCGTCTCCACGTGGGCGATGGCGCTCTCCGGGGATGAGCGGTTCGCGGCGCTCTTCCAGCTCGTCGCGCTGCTGGCAACGATGCTCGCGGTGGCCGGTATCGCCCGCGCACTGGGCCTCGACCGGCGAGCGGCCGCGCTCGGCGCCGTGCTCTTCGCGTCGCTGCCCGTCGTCGTGCTTCAGGCGTCCACCGCACTCAATGACGTGGCGCTCGCGTCGTTCCTCGTCGTCGTCGTCTACTTCCTGCTGCGGGGAGAGCGGGTGCACCTCGCACTCGCCGCGCTCGCTCTGGCGCTGGCCGTGGCGACGAAGGCGACGGCGCTGCTGGCGCTACCCGTGCTGGCGCTGCTCGCGTTCGGCCTCACTCCAAGACGGCGGTGGCCCGGCGTGGCCGTCTCGGGGGCGGCCGGGATCGCGCTCGGGGCCTTCTGGTACTACGTCAACCGCGCGGAGACAGGGAGCTTCATCCCGCGCTTCGCCCCCACGAATCAGGCCGGCGCAGGCTCGGCCTCGCACGACACGGACCTCGTCAAGTACCCGGCGCAGCTCGGCCGGCTCGCGATCGACGCGATCGACCCGGCCGGCTCCGTGGGACGCGACCGCTGGCTCTACCTCGTCGCCGCCCTGATCGTGCTTGCCGTCGGGCTGGTGCTCGCGGCACGCCGCCGGTCGCGTGCCGCGGCGATCGCAGGCGTCGTGGCCGCGGCGATCGTCGCCGTCCCCGTCGCGTTCGTGACGCTCCACCGAGAGCTGCTGGACGGCTTTCAGCGCTTCTGGCTGGAAGCCGGCGAGCCGGATCTCGCCTTCCTCGGCGCCGACCGCGAGGCGGTGCCACCGTCGCCGTTCGTGTCGTGGTACGGGCCGCTCGGAGCGCTCATCGTGCTCGCCACCGTCGTGCTCGCGGTGCGAGAGGTGAGACGCGGTGCGCTACGCAAGGCCGGGCTTCTATTCGCCCTCGCGCCCGTGCTCTACCTCGGCGTGATCACGGTCGGGCTCGGCTACACGCAGTTCCACGGCCGCTATCTGATGCCCGCCGTCGCCGTCGGAGCCGCCACGTGGGGACTCGTGCTCCGCGTCCGTCCGCTGGCGTGGGCTGCGGCGACGATCGCCACCGTCACCGTGATCCTCTCGTTCGTCCACTACGTCGAGAAACCGGCCGGCTTCGCCGTGCTGGGCGGCGGAGACGTGCGCTCGGTGTGGAACGAGTCGCGAATCGAGACCCTCGCGCACTCGCGTGCACCCGGCGGTGCGGGGCCGTTGCAGGTGGTCGAGGACCGAGCCGTCGACGGCGACACGGTTGCGCTGCAGATCCGCCAGGACGACGTCAGCTACCCGTTCTTCGGAGCGGATCTCGACCGGCGCGTCGTGTTCGTAGAGGAGACCGGAGGGCTCGACGAGGAGGCCGACTGGCTCGTCGTGGCTCCCGGGCTGACCGCGAACGTCTGCGACGAGGGCTGGCGCTCGCTGCCCGTTGCCGAGCCGGGCTGGCGCCTCTACGAGCGCGTCGGTCTCTGCCCCGGCGAGACCGCGGAGCGATAGGCCTCGAGAGTCGCCTTCGTAGCGGCCGCCCAGGAGAACCGCTCGCTCGCATGCTCTCGCGCGGCCGCTCCGAGCCGCGCGCGCAGCGTGGGATCGAGGAGCAGGCGCTCGATCGCCGTCCTCAAAGCTCCGGCGTCGCCCGGCGGCACCAGCAAGCCCGTCCGCTCGTCCTCCACGGCGTCGAGCAGCCCGCCCACCGCAGAGGCGACGACGGGGCGGCCGTGTGCCATTGCCTCGCGGGCGACGACGCCGTAGCCCTCGCGCCGGGAGGGGCAGACGACGACGGCCGCGCGGTCGTAGTAGTGGCCGAGCTCTGCCGGCGGCACGAACCCGAGCGCATCGGGAACCACGTCGCGCAGCGGCCCGTCGCCGACGATCACCCGCGGGACGCCTTCCGTCGCATGCACCAGTTCCTCGATGCCCTTCTCCGCGGACAGGCGGCCGACGTAGAGGACGTGCGGCGGATCGGCGGGCTCTGCGAGCGCTTCGGGTAGCACCACGCCGCTGCCGATCACACGCACTTCGGACGCGCCGAGCCGGGTCACCGCGTCTGCCACGGCTTTCGACGGAGCGATCACGACCTGCGCTCTCTCCACGATCGTCCGGAAGAGCCACGGCGCGCGCATTGCCAGCTCGACGTCGGTGCCCCAGGCCTGCAGCACGTACGGCAGTCCCGTCGCCAGAGCTGCGAAGCCTGACGGCAGCCAGTGCGCGTGCACGAGATCGGCGCCCCTGGCCGCACGCCGCGCCGCCTGAGCATACGAAGCGAGAAACGCCGGCAGGAGCGACCGCGCGCGCAGGGGCGGCTCGGAGGTTGGCCACGATGCCGTCGCCGTACGCGATGCCGAAGTCGCGGAAGCCAGCCGGCGAGACCACCTTGATGTCGACGCCGGCAGCGCGCAGGTGCTGAACCGCGTCGCGCACGAAGGCGCCGGCGATGTCGGTCTCGTCCCGAGGGTACGACGTCGTCAGCACGGCTACGCGCATGGCCGCTGCCACAATACGCCCGCATGAGCCCCCGCCTTCCCGGATGGCTGCTCCCGGCGGCGGGCATCGGCCTACCGCTCCTCGCAGTTCTCGTCGCCATCCTCGTGCTCGACCCGTACTACGGCGTCGTGGACGACGCGATTCTGCTCGGCTACGCGCAGGTCGCCGCCGCCGACTTCCCCGGCGAATGGGCCGACCGCGTTTGGTCGGACGTCTCGTCCTGGGGGATGATCCGGCCGTTCTACTGGGCCCTCGCCTACGGCGAGTACAACGCGGGGGCCGAGAGCCCCACCGCGCTCTACGTCGTCAACTGGGCCGTCACGGGCGCCGTCCTCGCCTTCGCAGGCTTCGCGATCGCACGCGCGTTTCGCGTTTCGAAAGACCGGCTCGCGATCTTCCTCGCCGTGTACGGAGCGGCGGTCTTCGTCTATCCATGGACGCTCGACCTGTTCGCGTTTCCCAGCTACCAGGAGAAGTGGGTCGTGCTGGCGGCCGCGATCGGACTGCTCTGGTTCGCGGAGCCGCGCGAGCGCCTGCCGGCGTGGCAGTGGTACGCGGCCAGCGCGCTCGTGATCGGCCTGGGTTCGCTGACGAAGGCGCAGTTCGTGGTCTTCCTGCCGGCGTTCCTGCTCCTCGTCCTCGACCACCGCCGGGAGCGGCGCACGAGCTGGTCGCGCGTCGCGGCCGTCACGGCGATGGGGGTCGCAGTCGCCATCGCCTTGCGCATCGTCGCCTGGCACGGCGACTACACCGAAGGCTTCGGCCTCTCGAACGTGCCCGACCAGCTCGGCTCCAGGTATCTCTGGCTGGTAACAGCGTTCGCGCTCGCGTGGACGGCGTACGCCATCGTGCGGCGGGAAACGCTGCTCCGCGATCTCATCCCGACGGCCGTCTTCGGAGCCTTCGTCGTCGTCTTCGCGCAGTGGCCGGGCGGCTTCCTCTGGACGCTGCTCGGCTTCGTCGCCGCCGGCGCTTTCGCGCTCGCCGTCTCGCGTCTTCGCTCGGAGGCGCTGGCCACGACTGCACTGGTCGCGAGTGTCGTCTGGGCCTGCACGTGGATCGTCGTGCGAACGGACGAGCTCTACTCCTCGCTGACGAGCATCGGCGAGTTCGCCCGCTCCGCGCCCGCCCGAGCTCTCGCGGCCGATGGAACGCCCGTCTACATCTCCTGCGAGGAGGGCTCGGCCGCCATCGCCGGCTACGTCCGGCGCGAGCAGGGCTTGCCGCTCAGCGTGCGGCCCCAGGAGGCCGCACCGTGGACCTCCGCGAAGGGTCTGGAGCCGCCGGCGGGCTTCCGCTACGCGCTCGTCGACGCGCGCCTATGTCCCGCGGTTGTCGACGGGGCGAAGTGGCGCGCCGTGTGGACGCCGAGCCGCGACGGCGGCTTTGTCCTCTACGAGTCCACGGCCGAAGACGACGGGTAAGGCGAGCAAGAGCACCGCGAACACGTAGACGTAGTAGAACGACATCGTGAGATAGAAGAGGTTCGCGGCGAGCGTCCCTGCAAGCGCGGCCGTCATTCCCCAGGCCAGCGGCGTCACGCGCGCTGCGGCCACGTCACCTCGAGCGGCGAGCGCACGCCCCACCCGACGAGCGGCGCCGAGCCGCGAGAACAGGTACCAGACGAAGATGCCGAAGACGACCGCGCCGACGAGCCCCGTCTCGACGAGCAAGGCCACGTAGAACGAGTGCGGGCCCCAGTTCGTCTCCCCGGTGACCTGCTCGTAGTAGACCGAGAAGTTGTTGAGCCCCAGGCCGAACAGCGGCTTCGTGGAGAGGATGTCCGGGATGAAGTCGTAGACACCGAAGTGGGCCGAGGAGGCGCCGCCGCCCGTTTGCACCCGCGAGCGAAAGATCGTCTGGAAGTAGTCGAGCCTCGAGAGCACGACGATGGACAGCAGCCCCACGACCGCCGCCAGAGGCGCCAGGAACGCCTTCGTCAGGAAGAAGCGGTGGTACGGGAGCGCCAGGATCGCGAGGCCGACGATCAGACCGAGCATCCCGCTCCGGGAGAGCGTCGTCAGCTCGACGATGAGCAGAAAGCCGAGCGTGACTGCGAGCGGTGTCTTCCAGCGGTGACCCCGCTCCAGGCGTAGGTAGACGGGCAGGAGCGCGAGCAGCGGGAGGATCAGCATGATCCCGAGGTGGTTGGGATCACCGGTGATCGCATTCGGCCGGTAGACGTTCGCGCCGTCGACCGCTCCGTAGATGTTGATGTTGCTCGCGCCGCCGGTGATCGGCGACAGCAGCGCCTGGTCGAGGCTCGACCCGGATCGCGCCAGCAGTAGCTGCAGGATCCCGTACGCCGAGTTGACGACCATGCCGGCCGTGAAGAAGCCGAGCGTCTGCCAGTAGAACGTGCGGCTGGCACGGGCGAGGTACGCGACGCCGAAGATCAGGAACGCGAAGTGGATGGCGAACTTCGTCATCCCCTTGCCGTACTGCGTGGCGGCGATGGCGGTGTCGAGGTTGAAGTAGCCGGTGAGGTACACGACGAGGAACGCGATGAGGAACCCCGTCGCGACGAAGGACGTCCGCGGCAGTCGCTTGTCGCCTTTGGCCAGGCGATCCGCCGCGAAGCTGACGATGAAGCCGATCGCGCAGAGGTCGGCGAGGTAGATCTGACCGGCGACGTCCCAGTGGATCTTCTCGAACGTCACAGAGAACACCGTGGCGAGGAAGAAGAAGCGCGTGAGCTTCACGAGATGTCCTGCAGCAGGTCGGCGAGCTCGCGCACGCGGCTCCGGCGGTCGAGCTTGCGGCGCAGCTCCGGCACCAGCGGCGTGCCGTCGAGGGCGCCGGCGCGCCAACGGTCGTGCAGCGACCGCAGTGCCTCTCCGATGGCCTGTGGGTCGTCTGGCGACGCGACGATCCCTGCCCCCGTTTCGCGGATCAGCGCCGCCGCGGCGCCGTCGGGCGGCACGGCGGCCAGAATTGGACGCTCGGCGGCGAGGTACTCGAACACCTTCCCCGAGAGCACGCCCTTACCGCGGCCTCCCGCCTCGGGAATGAGCAGCAGCAGCGCATCCGAGTCGCGCTGCAGCTCGAGCGCACGCTGGCGAGGCGCGAACTCGTGCAGCTCCAACCGGTCGCCCAGGCCAAGCGTCTCCGCCCACTCGCGGTCGGCGGCGCGGAAGTCACCGAGGAACCGGGCCACGGCATCGAGCCCCGAGTCGGCGAACGCCGTGAGGAACGGCCGTGGGTCGCGCCGGCCGAAGAAGCTGCCCGCGTGCGTGATGCGAAACCGTGGGCTCGCGTGATGCTCGAGCCCGGAGAAGTCGTCGAAGTCGCAGCCGTTCTCGATCGTCACCACGGCGGAGCGCGGGCCGAGCGAGCGCGTCTCCTCCGCGATCGCTTCCGACGCTGCCACGATCGCGTCCGCCTTGCGGGCGACCAGCCGTGCGACCGCATGCCGCATGCGCTCCTTGGCCTTCAGAGCGGCCGAGTCGGCCCGGCGGTGCGGATGCGCCAGCAAGGAGTCGCGGAGGTCGGCCACCCAGCGCGCGCCGGTCAGTTGCTGCACGGCGGCGCCGACGAAATGGACGGAGCCGGGCGGGGACGTCGTCAGCACGACGTCGATCCCCTCGCGCCGGACGATGCGTGTAGCCGCCGGGATCGCAGTCAGCGCCCAGCCGACGTTCTCGTCGGGCACGAGCAAGCGTCGCCCGAAGAGGCCTGCCTGGAGGCGCAGCCGGTCGGCGCCCGACGTGCCGTGCAGCTCCTCGGCCGGGCGGCGGCCTTCCGGGCCCACGTAGCGCGCGCGATGGATCCACGCCTGCGTCGGTGGCTGGAGCTCGTCGTCACGGTGCACCCACTTCGGGTCGTCCGGCGCCAGCACGTGCGTCTCGATGCCCAGCTCGGGCAGATGGGTTGCGAACTTCAGCGGCCGCTGGACGCCGCCGCCGCCCGCGGGCGGGAAGTAGAGCGAGACGATCAGGACTTTCACAGGCGATAGAGAACGTAGCGGCCGTCGCGGTACACCACCGGCCGTGACAGATCGAGCCGGGGCCAGCGATCGCGGCGCACGAGGACGAAGTCGGCGCGATAGCGCCGCGGAATGGCGAGATCACCCGTCCTGCCGAAGCGGTTCGCATCGTCGCGGCGTTCGTACGGCCGGTTCTCGTCCGTGTCGGCGACGTGGCCCGGCCGGGCCGTGGCGATGTAGACCGGCGCCGCCGACGCCGCCCAGTAGCTCGTCGAGTCGTCCGAGAACACCACGGTGCCTTCGGGCAGGGACTCGAGCCGCGCGACCAGTCCGGCACTGAGCGGGGAGGGCTCGTAGCGCGCTGCATCCCAGTGGCCGAAGCCGAAGATCGCCACCGGCAGGACGAAGGCCGCGGCGACTGCCGCAGACAGCGGCCCGCGGTCGTCCACTTTCCCTCTCTTGCCCAGCACGGCGGCGACGATCAACGCGACCGTGCCGCCCACGAGCGCGATCCACGCCGCGATGGCCGGTCCGCCTTCGTCCAGCGTGTACGTGAATTCCCCCGGGTATGCGAGCTCGAGCGCGATGCCCGCCGACAGCGCCGCGGGAAGTGCCCACCAGGAGATCAGCCGCGCGAGCACCGCCGCACCGCCGGCGAAGGCGACAGCCAGCGGGACGAACCCGGCTGCCCGGCGAGCCTGCGACAGCGAGACGGCGTCCGAGAACGGCGTGAACAGGTCCTGCAGCAGGAGGATCGCGAGCAGCGCCACCGAGCCGCCGAGCACATACGCGGACCAGCGTCTACGTGAGGCAAGAGCCGCCAGCGGCACCACGACGAGGGCGGCGATCGCGACGGCGCCGGGACGGCCGAGCATCTCCGGCGCGAGGCGGAAGCTGTCCGGCGAGAAGACATCCACCTGACCCGGGTAGTGCGCGAGTCCGCGTGCGCGCTCGGCAGCGGACGGGTTGTGTGAGGCCGTGTCGCGCACGGTCGGCGCCAGCCAGGCGGCCACGGCTGCGGCCGGTAGGAGCACGAAGGCGAGCCCGGCCGCGCCGCGCGCAAGCTCGCCGCGTGCCAGCACGAGTCGCGCCAGCACGTAGCCGCCGAGAGGCACGGCCACGAAGATGACGTACGTCGGATGGACGAGCGCGAGCGCCAACGACGCCGCCGCGGCCGTCAGCCCCGCAGCCCAGCCCGGATTCCTGACGAAGACGAAGAACGCCGCCACCGTCGCCGGCGCGAGGAGGTGCCGCGACGAGGTGGCAGGCAGCGAGAGGGCCGTGTACGCGCCGCCGCGTCCGGGCGCAAGCGCCGTCAGGGCGACGGCTGCGAGCAGCGCGGCGATGCCGGCCCACGCCGTGCGCAGGATGGCCACGCCCGCCTCGTAGGCGACGAGGAACGCCACCGGCACGAGCACGCTCGGCTCGTGGAGGAGAGCAGCCCCCGAATCGACGCCGGCGAGCCAGGCCACGCCCGCCATCAGCACGTGCCACAGCGGAAACGCGTAGCCGGGGTGCAGCCCCCCGTCGACGAACTCGTTCACGGAGTCGAGCGTGAGGTTGTCGAACGCCTCCAGCTTGCGGATGCGGGCGAGATGGAACAGCGCATCGCCGTCGAGCTGCCCGCCGATCGACCAGAGAGCGATACCGAAGCCGACCCCGGCCAGGCCGACGCCGATAGCGAACGGCGACGGCCGCTGCAGCGGCTGCCACACCGCGAAGGGCAGAGCGACGGCGCCGACTCCCGCATACAGAACGAGCGCCCACCACAGCGGCCCCTCGACCGCGAACATCAGTGCCGAGCTGGCCGTCAGCCCCGCGAGGCTCCAGGAGAGCGCCGCGAACACGCTCTGCTGGCCGAGCGCCCGTGCGACGAGTGCACCGGGGACGAGCAGGCACAGCGTGGCGGCGGCGAGCCGCACATAGAGCCCCACACCCGTTTCCGGGAAGACGTGCGCGAGCGCGAGCGCAGGCAGCGCGAGCAGCTCCCACGGCCAGCGGGCGGGTGCGGCGCGGCCGGTCAACGAGGTTCGTCGGCGAGCTGCCGCGCAGAGCCGGAGGCGAGCCACGAGGCCGTGTCGCGGTACATGCGGCCGCGCTCGCCGCGAAACAGCACGCCGCGCAGGCGCAGGGCCCACAGCATCAGCCGCCGCGCGCGGTCGGCCTCACGCGCGCCGTGATGCTTGCCGAGGAAGCGCAGGTGACCGCGAACGTTCTCCTTGAAGAAGCGCCCGCCGTGAGACGCACCGCTGACGTGGACGACCTCGGCGCCGGGAAAGAAGAGCACGCTCCAGCCTGCCCGGTGGAAGCGATAGCACCAGTCGGTTTCCTCGCTGAACAGGAAGAACGCGTTGTCCGGTGGGCCGACGGCGTCGATGGCGTCGCGCCGGACGAGCATGCAGGCGCCCATCACGTACTCCACTTCGCGCGTTTCGTCGTGGTCGAAGTCGCCCGCGTAGAAGGCATTGAACGCGTGCGTTCGCGGGCCCAGCTTGCGCAGGAAGAAGTACTCGGTCGCGAGCCGCCAGAGCGTGGGGAAGCCACGCACGGACCGTTGGAGCGAGCCGTCGGTGTTGAGCAGCTTCGGACCGACCATCGCGGCCTGCGGATGCTCGTCGGCGAAGGCGGCGAGCTGCTCGACGGCGTTGCCGACGGCCCACGCGTCGGCGTTCAACATCAGGATGAAGCGGCCTGACGCCGACTCGATGCCGCGGCTCCAGCCCGCGGCGAGACCGAGATTCGGCTGCTCGATCAGCTTCACGTCCGTGTATCGCTCGCGGACGAGCTCGACCGTGCCGTCCGTCGACCCGTTGTCGACGACGATCGTCTCGTACTCGGCGACGCTGTCCAGGCAGCGTTCGAGCCAGGGCAGCGCGTCGTACGTCACGACGACGACCGAGACGTCAGCCATGGCGGACAGGCGGGCTCGCTGGTCGGCGGAGGCTCTCCCAGGCGAGGATCAGCGCACCGGGGAGCGCCATCGCCACCGTCACGAGGAAGAAGAGGAACCCGGCGGCGAAGGCGGCGTCGGCCGAAACGCCCAGCTGCCCGAGGAAGCTGACGAAGAACGCCTCGCGCACGGCGAGCCCGTTGATCGTGAACGGGACGAGCATGACGAGGAAGAGCAGCGGCCCCATCACGTAGTACACGCGGGGCGAGAGGCCGATCCCCACCGCCTCGGCCGTGCACCAGATGGCGAGCACCCGCACGGCCTGGATGGCGAGCGTCAGACCAAACACGCCGACCAGCAGACGCGTGTGCGCGCGGTAGGCGTGCACCCCTTCGTACACCGCGCGAACGGGCCGTTCCACGCGGAGCCGCCGCAGCAGCGGCACGGTCCGCGCCAACGGCCGCCGCGCCGAGCGCGAGAAGACGGCGAGGGCGAGCAGGACCGTGGCCACGACGAACGCGAGCTCGATCCAGAGATACGCGCCGACGTCGTATTCGC
Organism: uncultured Actinomycetes bacterium; assembly: GCA_963704335.1. GTDB lineage: Bacteria > Actinomycetota > Thermoleophilia > Gaiellales > Gaiellaceae > PALSA-612. The sequence goes on along the minus strand of OY969889.1, from coordinate 942,184 downwards.
CGAGCGCAAGCGCGAAGCCCACGGCGGCCAGGGCGAGCGTGGCAGAGCCTCCGAGGGCGCGCTCGAGCAGCACCGAGCCGGCGATCGGCCCTCCCCGCCCAGGGTGGCGCCTGGACGTCTCGAAGATCCGCGCCGCGTCGCCGCCCACGGCCGTCGGCAGCACCTGTCCCGCGGTGTAGCCGACGAAGTACGCCCGGGTCAGCCAACCCAGTCGCTCGTCGATGGAGCGCGCCTGCAGCAGCCGCTGCCAGCGCCACGCCATGGGTAGCACCGTCACCGTCATGATCGCCACCGCGGCCACCAGCCACCAGTAGTCCGCCTCCGTGAGGATGTCGACGGTCTGCTGGAGATCGATCTTCCAGACGATGTAGGCGATGCAGAGGCCCGTGACGATGAGCGTCGCGGTGACCCGCACGCTACGGCGCTGCGTCACGCGTCGCTCCCCGTGAACCGCGCATGCACGCGGCGCAGGGCGTCGATCGCGTCGGCGATGTCTTCGTCCGAGTGGGCGGGCGAGAGTGGCAGCGACAGCACCTCGTCTCCGGCACGCTCGGCGACGGGCAACGACGGCTGGTCGGGATTGCGCTCCCGGTAGGCGCTGAGCCTGTGCACCGGCAGGAAGTGGACGCTCGTGCCGATCTGCTCCGCGGCCATGGCCTGCTGGTACTCGTCGCGCGTCTCGCCTGCTCGCTCCGGATCGATGCGCACGACGTAGAGATGAAGCGCGTGCGTGTCGCGCGGGTCACGGGCGAGCGGCTCGATCCCGTCCAGATCCGCCACCGCCGCGTCGTAGGCCTCGACGTGGCGCGCACGAATCGCCCGGTGCCGCTCCAGCTTGTCCAGCTGGCAGAGGGCGATCGCCGCCAGTACGTCGGAGAGGTTCGCCTTGTAGCCGGGCACGGCAATGTCGTACAGCGAGCCGTGACCGCGCCGCATGACGCGAAGGTCATCGATCGCACGTGCGATCTCGGCGTTGTTGGTGGTGATCACGCCGCCCTCGCCGGCAGCGACGTTCTTCGTGGCATAGAGCGAGAAGCACGTCGCCTCGGAGATCGCCCCGATCTTGCGACCGCGATACGCGCTCTCGACCGCGTGCGCCGCGTCCTCGATCACCGGCAGCCCCGGCTCCGAGATCGGATCGAGGTCCACCGGCTGCCCCGCGAAGTGGACGGGCAGAATCGCCTTTGTCCGGGGCCCGATGAGAGCAGCGACCCGCTCGGGATCGATGTTGAGATCGGCCTCACGAACGTCCGCGAAGACCGGCGTGGCGCCGGTGTGGACGATGACGTTCGCCGTCGCCGGCCAGGTGATCGGCGTCGTGATCACCTCGTCGCCCGGCCCGACGCCGAGCGCCAGGAGCGAAAGGTGCATAGCGGCGGTGCCCGAGGAGACCGCCACCGCGTGCTCCGCGCCCGCGTATTCGGCGAACCGCCGCTCCAGCTCGGCCGCCTTCGGCCCGGTGGTCAACCAGCCCGAGCGCAGCGTCTCGGCGACCGCCGCGATCTCCTCTTCACCGAGGGCGGGCGGCTGAAAGCCGAGGAAGGTCTCCCTAGGCGATCTCGACGGGGGAGCGGGTCTCAACAACGCGGAAGCGTACGCGTCTCGCCGCCCTCCTAGCCCGTGCCAGCGCCTGCTTCCGGCTCTCGCCCACGGACAGCACCGCGCCGGCGCGGTCGGATCCCTGGCGCAGCGGCCGGATCTCGTCTCCCGGCTTGCGATACACGCGCACCCACGCGACGCCGTCGCTCGTCTCCGCCCGCTCGATGCCGTCGACTTCCTCCACCGAGCCCTCCGGCGCGACGAGGAAGCGGACGCAGGCACCGCCGCCGGGCGACTGCGGGCGGAGCTTCGCAGCCGAAATCTCCTCGCCGAGCGCGGCGGCGATCGCCGCGCCGTTGAGATCGACGCCGAGCGCGGCCTCGCATAGCTCCGCGTCGTGGCCGCCACCCACCCGCGCGGCGAGCTCGCCCACGACCGGCCCGTTCTGGCCGACGAGCACTTGCGTGTACGTCGGCCCATCCTGGACGCCGACGGCTTGCGCGGCCGCCCGCGCAAGCTCGATAGCAGCATCAACGACGGCGGTGTCCAGCTCGCTGGGCCAGACGTGGGCCAACGCCACACCGAAAGCGGGTGGCTCGGCGACCACGCGGTCGGTCACCGTCAGCGGGTGGAACTCTCCACCGACCGAGAACGCATTGACCGTCAGCTCCGGTCCAGCCACGAGCTTGTCGACGAGCACGATCTGCCCGCGCGCTGCTGCCAGTGCCGTCTCGAACGCCTCCGCCACGTCCTCCGCGGCCGTCACCACCGTCAACCCGCGCTGCCCCTGGCGGTCCGGGGGCTTGAGCACGACAGGGAGGCCGAGCTCTGCGGCCGCCAGCTCTGCGCCGGCCGCCGACGTGCAGACACGGAAGGGAGCGTGTGGGACACCCGCCTCGACGAGCCGCTCGCGCTGGCGGAGCTTCGACACCGCCGCCTGCGCCACCTCCGGAGAAAGCGGATGCCGGAGGTTGTGGCGAGCCGCCACGCGCGCCGCCAGGCCGACCGGGAAGTCGATGCCCGGCGCGATGATGCCGTCGACCCGCTCCGCGGCGGCCAGCCGGTCGACCGCGTTCTCGTCCTCGACGGAGACGATCGCCCGCCGGTCCGCGTAGCGGAAGCCGGGGGCGGCCGGATCGCGATCGACGGCGACGACATAGACCCCGCGCTCCTGAGCCGCCTCCAGCAGCCCGAGCTGCCCGGGGCCGGCCCCTAGGACGAGTAAACGCCGACGCTCCGAGCCCGAACTCCCCTCCACCAGGCTTCATTGTCGCGATACCACGCGACGGTGCGTTCCAGACCCGTCTCGAAGCGCGTCCGGGCACGCCAGCCGAGGAGCCGGGCCGCCTTGTCGGTGGAGCCGATGTGGCGCTGCACCTGCCCGGGCCGCTCGTCGACGTGCTCCTTCAGAGACGCGGGCTTGTCGAGGGCCTCCAGAACGAGATCGGCGATCTCCGTCACGGAGAGGTCGATGCCGGTGGCGACATTGATCACCTCGCCCGAGACCGTGTCCAGATCTGCCTCGATGACTGCCTCGATGGCCTCGGCGTCGTCGTCCACGTACAGCCAGTCGCGCGATGCCGAGCCGTCCCCGTGCACGGTCAGCGGCTCATCCTCGAGAGCGCTGGTGATGAACTGGGGGATCAGCTTCTCGGGATGCTGTCGCGGCCCGTAGTTGTTGAACGGCCGGAGGATCACGATCGGCAGGTCGTACGTGACGGCATACGAGTACGCGAGCCGGTCGGCGCCTGCCTTCGTCGCCGCGTACGGGCTGCGAGGGTTGAGAGCGTGCTCCTCGTCCATCGGCGCCTGCTCGGCGGTGCCGTACACCTCGCTCGAGGAGATAAGGACGAAGCGGTCGACGGGAGTCTCCCGCACGGCGTCCAGCAGGATCTGCGTACCCTCGACGTTCGTGGTCACGAACTCGGACGCGCCCTCGCGGATCGACTTCTCGACGTGGGACTCGGCGGCAGCGTTGACGATCACGTCCACGCCGGCGACGAGGTCGCGTACGAGATCGGCGTCGCGGACGTCGCCCTCCACGAAGGACAGCCGCTCGTGCGAGAGCACGTCGGCCAGGTTCTCGAGATTGCCCGCATACGTCAGCGCGTCGAGCGACACCACCTCGTGCGGCGTCGCTGCCAGCAGATGGCGGACGACGTTCGACGAGATGAAACCTGCGCCACCCGTAACGAGGACGCGCTTGCTCACAGCTCGCGCTCGATGGTGTAGAGAGGACGTCCTTCCACGTCGCGTTGGATTCTGCCCAGGTATTCGCCGACGAGGGCGAGGATAAAGCCCTGGACGCCCAGCACGAACACGATCGCGGCGCCGCCGAAGAGCGGGCCGGGGAAGTCGTTCTCGCCGATCCAGTAGGCGACGCCGTAGACGCCGAGCGCACACGCCGCGAGCGAGCAGACGATGCCCAGCGTCACGCCGATCCACTGGATCGGCTGCGGCCAGAAGCCGGCCAGCACGTGGAGCGCCACCCGCGTCAGCCGCAGCGGCGAGTAACGAGATGATCCCTGCCGCGACGCGTGCTGGACGTCGACCTCGACGACGCTGGCGCCGCCCGAGAGCACGAGCGCCTTCGTGAACTTCTGCTTGCCGATCGCACCGAGCATCGGCGTCAGCGCCTCGCGCCGGTAGGCATTGAAGGCGCAGCCAAAGTCGGAGACAGCAACACCCGTGAAGCGGCGCAGCATGCTGTTGATCAGCCGCGACGGCAGCGTCCGGCCCCACGAGTCGCGGCGCGCGACCCGCCGCCCGCTGGCCACGTCGGCGCCCGCCTCGACGGCGGCCACGAGCTTCGGGATGTCCTCGGGGGCGTTCTGGAGATCGCCGTCCATCGTCACGACGACGTCGCCCTGCGCCCGGACGAGGCCGGCGTGCATCGCCGGGTGCTGGCCGAAGTTGCGCCGAAAGCGGACGGCGCGCACACGGTCGTCCGCGGCGTGCAGGCGCTCGAGCTCGGCGAAGCTGCCGTCGGTCGACCCGTCGTCGACGAAGATGATCTCGAAGGGCCGGTCGAGTCCCTCCAGAGAGGCGACCGTGCGCCGGTACAGCTCGTCGAGCGATGCCGACTCGTTGTAGAGCGTGACGACGACCGATATCACCGTTCCAACGCCTCGAGCTTGCCGCGCAGCTCTCTGATGCGTCGCGCCAGCCGCACGGTCGAGTCCGACGGCTGGAAGTCGGCAAAGTCCAGCGCCAGCGAGAGATCGTCGGCCAACGAGGGCGGCTGCCGACGAAGCGCAGGGTCGCGCAGCGCATCGCGTAGCCGCACGTCCTCTTCGAGCGACCCGTCGCGCAGTCCGGCGGCGAGCGCCAGATCGTCCACCAGGAACGCCGCAAAGACTCCCGCGCCGCTTTCTGCCTGGATCGCCCGTGCGGTGTCGCGCTCGTGGCGGGAGCCCGGGTGATCGCCAAGGCTGATCACCAGGCGCAGGAACTTCCGCTCCATCTGTTCCTGGCTGCGGATGGGGAAGTGGAACACCTCGCACGGCCTCCAGTCGCGGAGCGGCGTCAGGCCACGGCCGAACGCGTTGTGGTTACCTCGCGTCACGACGACGTCGGGCGTAGCACGGTGCGCTGTCTTGAAGCCCGGCCTGTAGGGGCTCCCCGCCTCGCCGGTCGGGCGACGCCGCGCCGTCATCCGCTCGTGGAAGGGCTCTCCTGTCTCGGGGCGCGCCACGAAGTGCCGGCCCCAGCCTCTGATGGTGCCGAACCGTGGCGGCACCGCCGCGAGCACGTCACGCAGCGAGCCGTCACGCGGCCACCAGAACTCGTCCACGTCGCAGTTCAGGACCCAGTCGGCACCAAAGTCCGTCGCGGCCAGGCGCGCCATGCGGGTGACCCACTCTTGCTGCTCGATCACGTCGCCCTGCTCCTGGATGAGATGGAGGCGGCCGGCGCGCTCGTGCTCTCTGAGGATGTCGGTCGTGCCGTCCGTCGAGCGGTGGTCGATGGCGACGACGAAGTCGACACCGACGTCAGCGTGGTAGCGGAGATGCTCGCCGACGATGTCGGCCTCGTCGCGCACGATCAACGTAGAGACGATCTTCATCCGCGGCGCACGATGCGTCGAAGGCGGCCCGCGAGCGAGGTCGCCGCGCGTTCCTCGACAGCGCGGACACGGCTCTCCACCTCGTCGAGCTCTGCGCGCAGGCGAAAGGCGTCGGCCTCGCCGAGAGCCGCGACGTCCGCCGCCAGCAGCGCATCCTCGACGACGGTCGGGCGTGGAAAGGAGAGCTTCTCCCCACGGGACAGCGCGGCGAATGCCTCGATCACCCGAGTGTCGCGGTGGATAACTCCTGCGGCTAGACCCGCTTCGACCTCCGTCGTCGAGACTGCCGGGCCGGACGGAAGCACCAGCACTTCGATCGGAAACCAGCCGCGCAGTGGACGGCGGGGCTCCGGCGCCCGGGAGACCACCCGCAGCGACCCCTGTCCCGTTAGCCGGTAGATCATCGTCTCCAGCGTGTCGCTCCCTGACACCGGAGCGAACGGCCGCACGAGCGCGTGCACGGCGTCGTACTCGGCCGGGACCTGCGCCAGCACCTCACCGAGCTTGCCGCCCCGCGGCCACCAGAGCTCTCCCGCGTCGGCCTGGATCGTCCAACCCGCATCGGTTGAGCCCGGCTCGACGATCTCGTCGACACCTGCGGCGAGGTGGAACGCGCGTTGCGCTTCGGGCCCGTGGGCCGGCAGAGCCATGACGACGCGGGCCTCAGCCACCCGTGCGAGTCTAGGGCCGATGGAGTCGCTGCTGCTGCGCCACATCATGTGTGGGCGGGTCGTGATGGCGCTTCCCTCGCTCGAGGTCGAGCAGAGCCCGGAGCGGCTCGTCACGTGGATCGGTGCCGGTACACCGATTGCGTACCCACTGGGTCGCGCGGACGGCCGCCTGCGCCCGTTCGACGAGTGGACGGTCGATCTGCGCTCGTGGGTCGGCCCGGGACGCCTCGAGCTAATTCCGGTGGAGCGCCGGCATTCGATTCGCCTGATCCGCGCCGGCGACGGCTCGTTCCTCGGCTGGTACGTCAATCTTCAGGCGCAGATCGCGGCGTCCCGCTTCGGCTTCGACACGACGGACTGGCAACTCGATCTCTGGATCGAGCCGGCCGGAGACGTGCACTGGAAGGACGAGGACGATCTCACACAGGCGGTCGACCTCGGGATCCTCACGGCCGATGACGCCGGCCAGGCGCACGACGAGGCAAACCGCGTGCTCGACGAGTGGCCGTTCCCGACAGGCTGGGAGGACTGGCAGCCGGATCCGGCCTGGCCGGCGCCAACACTTCCCGAGGGTTGGGATGTGGTCTAGAGGCGACGTCGTCTGCGCGCGACAGACGTGGCTCGGCCGCGTGTGGCAAGCACACGCGTGGTACGTCGTGGGAGACGGGGACGACGAGCTGGTGCTCTTCGCGCCGATCGGGGCCGAGGCACGGTTCTCCGGCATCCCCATCCCGTGCGACGAGTGGACGCTGAAGCCGAGCCAGTTCGAGCAGCATCTCCTCCTGTTCGCGAGGCCGGGAGAGGGCTACTCGACGTCGCTGATCTGGGACGCGAGCTGGACGCTTCGCGAGTGGTACGTGAACTTCGAGCGGCCGACACGTCCGCGGACACCGGTCGGCTTCGACTACGTCGACCTGGCGCTGGACCTCGTCGTGTATCCGGACGGGACCCGCAAGCTGCTCGACGAGGACGAGCTGGAGGAAGCGCTCGCACGTGGCGTGCTCACGCAGGAGGACGCAGCCGCCGCCTACGTCGATGCCGCAAGGCTGGTCGAGGCGTGGCCTTTCCCGACTGGCTGGGAGGACTGGCGTCCCGACCCCGGCTGGGGGCCGCCGAGGCTCCCAGCCGGGTGGGACAAGGTGGACTAGGCCTCGTCGTAGGCGGGCTTGGCACGGCGACTCGGCTCACGCTTGCGAGCCGGGATCGTCAGTGCCGCCACAGCGCCGACGCCGACGAGCGCTGCTCCCACCCAGACGGCGGGCACGAGCCCGTCGACGAACGTCTGTGCGGACTCGTAGCCGCCGAACCTCGCGAAGATCGACGCCAGCACGGCGACGCCGAACACGCCGCCCAGCTCGCGGATGGCGTTGTTGGCGCCTGACGCCTGCCCCTCCTCCTGCGGCCGCACCGTGCTGAGCACGACGTTGGCCACCGGCGCGAAGAAGAGCGCCATGCCGATCCCGGAGAGAATGAAGGGGCCGACGAGCTGCGTGTAGGGCACGGTGGGCGTCGAGACGGCCGCCATCCAGCCAAGGCCGATCGCCTGCAAGGAGAGCCCTACACCCATGATCCGCTGGCCGCCGATCCGATCGGACAGCGCGCCGGCGATCGGCGCCACGAAGATCGGCATCGCCGTCCACGGGAGGATGCGCAAACCGGCCTGGAGCGGCGAGTAGCCCTGCACGGTCTGGAAGAACTGCGCGAGCAGGAAGATCGACCCGAACATCCCGAAGAACATGAAGAACGACGCCACGTTGGCGTGGCTGAACGTCCGGTTGGAGAAGAAGCGCATCGGCAGCATCGGCTCTCGTGCACGCAGCTCCCAGAGGACGAAGGCTGCAACGAGCAGCAGCCCCATCACCAGAGAGGCGACGATCTCGGGGCTCGTCCAGCCCTGGCCGTTTCCGCGCACGAGACCCCAGACCACGCCGAGCAGACCGGTGCTGACGAACGCGAGGCCACGCAGGTCGAGGCTGGTCGAGGGCCCGCGAGTCTCGTCCAGGCGCCGCCAGGCAAGCGGCATCAGGGCCAACCCGATGGGCACATTGATCCAGAAGATCCACTGCCACGACAGGCCTTCGATCACGGCGCCGCCGACGAGCGGCCCGAGGGCGACGGCAAGGCCGCCGATGCCGCCCCAGGCGCCCAGCGCGAGGCCGCGGCGCTCGGCCGGTACCGACGCGCTGAGGATGGTCAGGGTGAGCGGAGCGATGATCGCGCCGCCCAGGCCCTGGAGGGCGCGGGCGGCGACGAGAGCCTCGATCGATGGCGCCAGGGCAGCCAGCGCCGACGCGAGCGTGAAGAGTCCCAGGCCGATCACGAACATCCGCCGGCGCCCGAAGCGATCACCGAGCGCAGCGCCTGTCAGGAGGAAGACCGCGAACGTGAGCGTGTACGCGTTGACCGTCCACTCGAGCTCCTCGATCGTCGCGCCGAGGTCGGTGCGGATCACGGGCAACGCCGTCGAGACGACGAGGTTGTCGAGCGTGACCATGACGAGCGCGATCGACGTGATCACGAACGTCCAGAGGGTTCGGTGTCCTATGCGGTCTACCATCGTGCCTCCTTGTGACTAGTGACTACTTACTCACTTCCGTGGCGAAAAAAACGCGCGGTCAGCTGTCCTTCAGGCAGCCCTCGACGAGGCGCTTCGCCCACGCCTCTTTGGCGCCGTAGAGGTCGATCGACGCCATCACGTTGATGAGCATCCCGACCGCGAAGAAGTGCGCGACCCGCTCCTGAGACACGCCGGTGGACTCGACGAGCTGGACGAGCTGGCCGAAGCCGCGGCGCATGACGTCGCGGACGTCCGGGTCGTCGCTCGCTGCGTAGCCCTGCATCTGCGCCTTCAGCCGGCGCGGATCGGCGGTGATCATCTCCTGGTACGCCGCCCCGATCGCCGAGAGCGCCTCCTCGCCGCTCAACCCTTCCGAGGCCGCACGGAACCTCTCGTACGTGTCCGCCAGGCAGCGCTCGGCCGAGGCGAGGTAGAGCCCCTTCTTGGTGCCGAACAGGCGGAAGAGGTACGGCTGCGAGATGCCGACCTCGCGGGCAATGACGTCGGTCGACGCCCCCTCGAAGCCGTGGTCGGCGAACTCCGTGAGCGCGGCCTCGAGGATCTCCTCGCGTCGCTCCTCTGCCGTCTTGCGAGGTGTCGCCGTTACCATGCGTAGGAAGTTAGCACTCACTACCTTGCGACGTCAAGAAGAGGGCGCCCCGTAGAGCGCCCCCTCCTCCTCCTGCTGCTGCTTACTTGAACCTGAAGTACGCGTCGTGCGTGACGCCGTCTCCAATGTCGAGATGCATCGCCTTGCAGGTGCCGGCCCAGCTCTTCTGCGTCTTCCAGTTCAGCTGGTAGTTGCCGCCTCCACGGTTCTGGAGCGATCCGGCAGTCTGTGCCGGCTGGGCGTTGCCGAGGTCGGCGCCCGTCGCGCAGTCAACGTTGCTCACGGTGATCGTCGCGGTCGACAGATCCGTCACCGGAACACCAGCTGCGTCGACCACGCGCCACTTCAGCGGCACGCTCGATCCGGCGTTCGCCTTGTTCAGTGCAGGCGGACTCGCAAGCCCAGTGAAGCCCTGGAAGTCCCAGGCTTCGACCGTCGATGTTTCGCCAGGCTCGATCGTCTCCGTCTCGCCGTCGACGGTCACCTCAATGGGCGTCGTCCCCTGGTTTTCGACCGTGTAGCTGCCGTCGGGCTCTTCGGTGATCTCGGCGACACCGCCCGCCGGGATCGATACGACCGCGACTCCGTCCTCGAGCACGACCTCCGCGGCGCCCGTGACGACCTCGAGGATGAGGCTGCCGCACGTCGCGATGACCGTGCTGCCCGCATCGACGTTAGCGTCCAGTCCGCACGAGTTGATGGTTGCGGAGCCGCTACCCGCGCCGACCGCCACCTGCACGCCGTCGGGATCAGGGGCGTCACTGATCGCAACGCTGAGCCCGTTCGGGTCGATGACCGCCACGTCCGTGTCGGGATTGGCCGGGAAGCCGTCGAGCTGGTCGGTGTAGCCCAGGCCCGCGTCGCCCGCGTCGAGCGGGAGAAGCGCCGTGCTCCAGATGCCGGTGTTACTCGGGTTGCAAGCGGTGAACGGCTGGGGTGACGTCCTGAAGAAGATCACCCGCGCCTGATCGACGGGGCTGCCACTGGCAACTCCGTTGTCATCGACAAGCACACCGACGTACTCCATGTGGCCGAACGGAATGTCGAACTGCTCGTTGGCCGGCAGGTGCCCGACGACGAGCGCCCTGTCGTCCTGGGTACGAACACAGCCCTGCGAGACGGCCCCGTGGAACTCGGTGAGTGAAGCTCCCGGTCCGGTCATGTCGTCGAACGGCGGTCCATCGGTCGTGACCGTCACCGTTCCTGTCGGGTTGCCCGGAGTCGTGAAGTCGCCCGCGACGCCCGTGAAGGCGGCCGTCGCCTGCGGGTTGCCAGGATCGGTCAACGTCACCGAGCCCGTGACACCGATTCGTACTGTTGCCGCGCTTGCTCCTGCCGCCATGATCAGCGCCGCAAGGCTGATCGCGAGCACGGCTGTGCACCACTTCGATTGCCGCAAGATTCTCCTCCTCTGTTCGCCTCGTACTTTGATCCGGGGGGAGACGCGGGAGCCTAATGGACTGGTCAGCGCAATTCAAGACCCGGCTCGAAGATCTCGCGGTTCGGTGCCGCTCTTCTCAGCCGAGCTTCGTCGAGAAGCGCTTCGTGATCGTCTTGCCGCGGGCGGTGATCTTCATCGAGCCGGCCAGCGTTTTGCCCTTGGCGCTCTTCAAGGTCGGGTAGCGGCAGCTGGCCTTGCCCGTCAGAGCCTGGCCCGTGCCGATCGCCTTCTTGCCGGCCAGCGTGCCGGCGCAGACGACCTTACTTGGCTTGACCGGGTTTCCGTTCGCGGTCACCGACGCCGTCGCCGTCACGGCCGACCCAGCCTTAGGCTTGGCCGGCGTCAGCTTGACGGCGCTCGCCGACACGGTGACCGAGCCACCACCGCCGCCACCGCCGCCGCCGCCAGAGCCGCCCGTGGGCTGCACCTGGAACGTGAAGGTGAAGGAGTTGTCAGCGGCGTTGGGATCCGCGCGTTCACCCTCTACCGTCGCGGTGATCGCGTACGTCCCGGGTCCCGACGCAACGATCGGCCAGCTCCACGAAAGGACGAAGCCGGAAACACCGTCCTCGAGCTTCATCGTGCACACGACCGGGGAACCATTCGTGCAGTTCTCTGTGGCGTCGGGCTGATCGCTTACGCCGAAGGTAAGACCCGCCGGCAGGGAGAAGCGCATCGTGGCAGTCTGAGCGGGTCCGTCGCTGAAGACATCGAACTGCATGTCGTTCGAGAGCGATGTCGTAGTCGTTGCCGTCGCGTCACGAAGCAAGTGGACGCGGACCGAGAGATCATCCGCCGTTGAGCGACCGAGCGCAGCGGACGATGCGGCGAGCACGGCAAGCGCAGACAGCAGCGCAGTCGCAAACAAGCGCCATCGACGTTTCAAGAGTTCTCCCCTCGTGTTCGTGCCTCGAACCGAACACGGGACTCAACTCGAACGCAGGTGCGAAGTCAAGCCCGACGCTCCGCCGCCAGCTCGTGCGCAGGCAAACAGACGCCGCCCCGTTCGTAGATCGCGTCGATCAGACGCGCGTAGAGGCGGTCCCAGCCGCCTGCGGTGGCCGGGTCGAAGCGGTCCGTGTGCCAGAGGATCGAGAAGCCGCCGCCGTGCTCGGCCGCCCAGTCGAGCAGCGCCAGCAGCCGGCGCTCTGCCTCCTTTACCGACAGCCCGAGGTAGCGCGGCTCGGCGAGCGTGACGTCCATCGCCGCGAGCGGGATCTCGACGAGGTCGAGCGGCCGGTCGTGTTCGACGTCCCACGGCCGGAACGGATGCGCGATGCCGGCGCGGAAGCCGGGCGCTCCGCCGAAGCCGAGGCTCGAGTCGTACGCGAAGCCGAGGTCAACGAGCGGGGCGAGGTTCGCGTGCGGGTCGACGCGGAGGTAGTGGTAGCGCTGGCCGTGCAGCGTCGCGCCGAGGCGCTCCAGCTCTGCCTTCTCCTCGGCGATCAGCGTGGGGTCGAAGGCAGCTGTGTAGCTGGCGTGGAGGCCGATCTCGGCGCGCGAGCTCGAGCAGCGTCTCGACGACGCGTGGGCGCAGCCGGTCGTAGTCGGCGGGCGCCGGGCCGTCCTGCACGACCCGGTGTGCCGCGAGCAGGAAGAAGACGGACGAGGCTCCGCGCGTGCGCTCGATTTCGACGATGCGCTCGAAGCTGAAGTTGGGGTCGGTTCCACGGACGCGATGCACGGGCACGGCCGCGAGCCCACGGGCCTCACGCATGGCTGCGTTTCCGTCTCGTTCCCGTACAGCAGCCTTCAGCCGGCCGGCGCCGAGGCGGACTCCCTTGCGCGTCCAGCGCCAGGGGATGTCCACGTCGTGACTGAGCGCGACGGCGAATCGCGCGCCGCCCCAGCGTGGCGGCTCGAGCCCCAGGTTCCGGCGCAGCCGCTCGAGCGGCGGATCGAGTGGATCCAGGCACGTTGCCGATGCGGGGAATCGGCCGTGCTCGTCGCGCTGGCCGTGCCTCTCCTCGATCCTCGCCAGATGGAAGAACGCCTCTGCGAGGTCGTTGTTCTGCGGCTGCTGCCCGGCGTCGACGTCTCGCCACGCCCTTTCCGAGTAGGGAAGATCGCCGATGCCCAGGTCGTGTGCGCCGAGCGTGTCGAGCACCCAGCGGGCGCGCCGTTCGATGGCCGGCGGTATCAGGGCAGCGCCGCCTTGACTACTCGGGCAAGCTGCGTCGCTCCCGGCCTGGGATCGTCCAGCGCGAACAGAGGCTCGACGTAGGGCGGCCGCTGAAATGCCGGGGCCTCACCCGCGAGGAACGTGATTGCCCACCGGCCCTGCTTGCCCTCCGTCGTCACGGGCTCGCCGCGCATGCCCAGCAGGTCGAGGTACGCGATGCGAGCGAAGTCGACGCCGAGCGCGGCCGCCAGACCGTGCCAGAGCCACAGCCGCGGATTGATCTCCATGAGCTTGTAGCGGCCGTCGCGCGGATCGCGCTTGAACTCGACCTGCGACACGCCATGGAACTCGAAGGCACGGAGCAACCGCACCGCAGCATCCACGTTTTCCTGGACCCAGACGGCCTCGCCCACGCGGCACGTGCCGACGCCGGGGGGTGACTGGCGCAGCTTGCGGCCGCTGAACAGCCCCAGGACCACGCCGTCGGTCCCGATGTAGCTGCCAACGGTGTACAGCTCGTCGTCACCGCCGGGAATCAGCTCCTGGACCATCGGCTCGAACGGTTCCGCGTCGGTGTACGCACGCTCCAGCTCCTGCGATGTCTCGCAGCGGAAGGCCTGCCGCTGGAAGCGGCGGCGGAAGCCGTCCGGGTTCGACGGCTTGACGAGCAGCGGATAGCCGATCGCGTCAGCCGCCGCGAGCGCTTCGTCGACGGACCGGGGATGAGCGGTCTTCGGCGTGTCCACGCCGGCCGCAGCTGCACGCTCGAGCTGCTCACGCTTGCTCTGAACGCGCACGAGCGTGTCCTGGTCCGGAAAGGGGCAGAGATAACGGTCGCCGAGCTCCTGGCGGTGGCTGCCGATCGCGTTCACCGGCGGGTCATGGGTGGGCAGGATCGGCGTCGGGCGGCCGATCGCGTCGCCGAGCTCACCGAGCAGGTCGATGTACGCAGCGGTGTCCGTGCCCGGGTCGGGCGACGGGAGCGCGAACGCGTAACGGGAGCGGAAGCCGAGGGCGCTGGGCCGGTGATCGACGGCGAAGACCGGAGCTCCCATGCGCCCGAGCGACCGGATCGCGGTCAGTCCGTTGACGAACGAGGCATCGCAGACGACGGCAGGCGGGTGAGTACCCGAGCGGGCGTACGCCGCAATGCGGTCGCGGTTCAGCGTCGGCCGGCTCCCCACCGCGCAGATTCTAGGAATGCCTACGCCGGTACCCTGAAAGCATGCGAACTCTCATGGCGATCGTCGCCGTTGCGATCGTCGGAATCCTGGCTATCGCCGGCGGGACGGCAGCGGGCGCGTCCGAGGGGACGGCGCTGACGATCACCTTCTGGCCGGACGAGCAGGAAGCGGACACGTTCGAGCGCTGGACCTTGCGCTGCGCTCCGCCGAGCGGGACGTTGCCGAACCGCAAGCGCGCGTGCGCCAGGCTGTCCGGCCTGAGCTTCGGCGCGCTTGCGCAGGTGCCGCGGGATGCAATCTGCACCCAGATCTACGGCGGCCCGCAGAAGTCGGTCGTGAAGGGCACGATCGCGGGGCATCGCGTCTGGGCGTCGTTCCGTCGCCGCAACGGCTGCGAGATCGCCAGGTGGGCTCGATTCTCTCCCTGGCTCCTGCCGCCACCCGAAGCTACGAAGTAGCGACCGCCTCCGGGGGCCACCCCGCGCCTCCTCCCGGTTTCACGGTAGCTAGGAAAGTCCGACGCGTGGGTCACGTCTTCGTGCCAGGTGTGTGACAAGCAATGGCCGCCCGCCGCGGCGTCTACGCTCACCCGCGTGCCAATCGAGTACACGGGCTCACTCGACGGCGTCGAGGCGGAGCATCTCCAGGGCTTCTTCGATCGGTGGCCGAGCCCACCGGCACCCGACCGCCACCTCGAGCTCCTGCGAGGCAGCTACCGCATCGTCCTCGCACGCGAGACCGACTCTCCCCAGATAGTCGGATTCGCGAACGCGATCTCGGACGGCGTGCTGTACGCCTTCATCCCCTTGCTCGAGGTGCTCCAGACCCACCGTGGCCGCGGTATCGGCTCAGAGCTCGTCAGACGCCTCCTCGAGGAGCTGAAGCACTTTTACGCCGTCGACCTCATGTGTGACCCGGAGCTGCAGCCGTTCTACGACCGATTCGGCATGCACCGAGCAACCGGGATGATCATCCGCCGCAGATGACCGGCCTCGGCAGCCAGATCACGCGGCTCGCCCAGCACTCGGCGATCTACGGCCTCGGCGGCCTCGTCTCGCGCTTCGTCGCGCTGCTGCTGCTGCCGCTCTATACGCGCTATCTCACGCCGGCCGACTACGGGGCCGTAGAGACGCTCGTCGCGCTCGCTGCCATCCTGGCCACGATCCTTCGCCTCGGCATCGCGAGCGCGTTCTTTCGCTTCTACTTTGACTCCACGGACGCAGCGCATCGCCTGCGCGTCGTCCGCACGTCGTTCTGGTTCACGATGGCGATGGCGACGATCGGCCTCGCCGTCGGTCTGGCTCTCGCCGGCCAGATCTCCGAGTGGCTGTTCGACACGGACGACCGCACGACGCTCGTGCGCTTCGCGTTCGTCCTGCTCTGGGCGCAGATGAACTACGAGCAGATGACGGGGCTCTTCCGCGTCGAGGAGCGGGCCATCGCGTTCACGGCAGCGACGCTCGCGAACCTCGTCATCACCGTCGGGGCCACCGTCCTCTTCGTCGTGGTCTACGACTGGGGAGCGACCGGCGTCGTGGCCGGGAACTTCACGGGAACGCTCGTCGTCTACGCGGCACTGCTCGTCTACCGCCACGAGCAGCTCGGCATGACAATCGACCGTCCGCTGCTTCGCCGCATGAACCGGTTCGGGCTGCCTCTCGTCCCGTCCATGCTCGCGCTCTGGATGCTGAACTTCGGCGACCGCTTCTTCATCCTCAAGCTCGCGGACGCGAGCGAGGTCGGCGTCTACTCGATCGGCGCCCGCATCGCCTCGGCGATGGTGCTGCTTCTCGCGGCGTTCCGCGCCGGCTGGCTCGCTTTCGCGTACTCGATCGAGGACGACGACCGTGCCAAGCGCACGTACTCGTTCGTGCTGACGTATCTCCTCTTCGTCGCTGCGTGGGCCGCCCTGGCGCTGAGCCTGCTATCGCCGTGGCTAGTCGAGTGGCTGACGACTCCCGCCTTCTTCGACGCCTCGGACGTCGTGCCACTCCTCGCGTTCGGAGCGGTGGCGCTCGGCGGCTTCAACGTCGTCTCGATCGCTCTCGGGCGGAAAAAGCGCACGCAGTTCAACTGGATCGCCACAGGCGCGGGCGCAGCGGTCAGCGTCGTGCTCAACCTCCTCCTCATCCCGCCCTACGGAATCGTCGGCGCAGGCATCGCCAATCTCTCCGCCTTCACGGTGATGTTCATCGTCATCACGTGGTGGTCGCAGCGCGTCTTCTTCGTGCCCTACCAGTGGCGACGCGTCGTGACCGTGATCGGTCTGGCCGCCGGGCTGACCGTGCTAGGGAAGGCGCTCGACGTCCCGCTCGCGGCAGCGATCGCACTTGTCGCGGTCTACCCGCTCGTCCTCTGGCCGCTCCGCTTCTACCTGCCGACAGAGCTGGCGGCGATCAGGGCGCGAGTTGCTCGAACCGCGCCGTGAAGTGCCGTAGCGACGACGGCTCCCAGGTGATCCGGTAGCCGCGCAGTTGCGGCGCCCGTTCGACGACGTTCCGAGCCACCTCGATCACGTAGTCGACGTGACTCTGGGTGTACGTGCGGCGCGGGATGGCCAGCCTCACGAGATCCATCGCTGCCGGCTGCTCCGAGCCGTCAGGCTGACGACCGAACATCACCGTGCCGATCTCGCAGCCGCGGATGCCGCCGGCCGCGTACAGCTCGACGGCTAACGCCTGGCCCGGATACTCGAGCGGCGGAATGTGCGGCAGGAACGCTCTCGCGTCGATGTAGATCGCGTGGCCGCCGAACGGCTGCACGAGTGGCATGCCCGCTGCCAGTAGGCCGTCGCCGAGATACGCGGTCGAGCGGGTGCGGTAGCGGAGGTAGTCGTGGTCGACCGCCTCGACGAGCCCCTGCGCAATCGCCTCCAGGTCGCGGCCTGCCAGGCCGCCGTACGTCGGGAACCCTTCCGTGAGGATGCCGAGCGCGCGGCACTGGTCGGCCAGATCTGCGTCGTTCATCGCCACCCAGCCGCCGATGTTCGCGAGCGGGTCCTTCTTCGCGCTCATCGTCATGCCGTCGGCGAGCGATGCGGTCTCGCGCACGATGTCCGCCACCGTGCGGTCGGCGTGGCCGTCCTCGCGCTCGCGCACGAACCACGCGTTCTCGGCGAAACGGCAGGCATCGAGGAACAGCGGCACGCCGTGCCGGTCGCACACGGCGCGCACGCGCGCAGGTTCTCGAGCGACACCGGCTGGCCGCCGCCCGAGTTGTTCGTGATCGTCACGAAGACGACCGGCACGTCGGCGGCGCGCTCCGACAGCAAGGCTTCGAGCGCTTCGGTGTCCATGTTGCCCTTGAACGGATGCAGCGCCCCCGGATCCCGGCCCTCCGGTATGGGCAGGTCGAGCGCCTCGGCCCCGGTGTGCTCGACATTGGCCCGCGTCGTGTCGAAGTGCGTGTTGTTGGGGACGACCTTGCCCGGTCCGCCGAGCACCGTGAAGAGGATTCGTTCAGCCGCGCGACCCTGGTGCGTGGGGATGACGTGCTCGAACGGGAACAGCTCCTGGACTGCGGCGAGAAAGCGATACCACGACGGCGAGCCGGCGTAGCTCTCGTCGCCGTGCTGGATTGCCGCCCACTGGTCGCGCGACATCGCTCCCGTCCCCGAGTCGGTGAGAAAGTCGATCAGCACTTCGTTCGCGGGCAGCTTGAAGAGGTTGAAGTCGACCGCTGCGACGGCGGCCCGCCGCTCCTCCTCGGTCGTCAGCCGCAGCGGCTCCACCGAGTGGATCCGAAACGGCTCGATGATCGTCTCGAAGCTCAAGCCGTCATAGGTGCGACGTCACCCCGGCCAGCCCAGGATCGCCCTCGGCCGGCTCGTACCAGGAGTACGCGTAGCGTCCGTCGTCGAGCTCGCCTGCGAGCGCCGAGAGCCGCAGCGGCCGGAACGTGTCGCACATCACCGCCAGCTCCGTCGTCTCCGCCACGCCGAGCGACTTCTCGGCGAGGCCCGGCTGCGGCCCATGTGGCAGCCCGGACGGGTGAAGCGTGATCGAGCCGACCTCGATCCCCTTGCGCGAGCCGAAGTTCCCGGAGACGTAATAGATCATCTCCTCGGACTGGAGATTCGAGTGGTGGTACGGGATCGGCACCGCCTCCGGATCGAAGTCGAGCTTCCGCGGGCAGAACGAGCAGATGACGAAGTTCTGGCCCTGGAACGTCTGGTGCGAAGGCGGCGGCTGGTGGATGCGCCCGGTGATCGGCTCGAAGTCGTGCACGGAAAACGTCCACGGGAAGAGGTAGCCGTCCCAGCCGACGACGTCGAACGGGTGATAGTCGAGGATGTACGTCTGGTAGCCGCCGCGGACGCGGACCTTGACCACGAACTCGCCCTGCTCGCGAATCGTCTGCAGCTCGGTCGGCGGATGGATGTCGCGGTTGGAGAACGGCGCACCCTCCAGCAGCTGCCCGTACTCGTTGCGGTAGCGGCGCGGGATCGTGATCAGGCCTGGTGACTCGAACACGAGATGCCGCTGCTCGCCCTCGGGGACGAAGCGGTAGGTCGTGCCGCGCGGGATCATCACGTAATCGCCGTCGCGGTAGGACAGGCTGCCGAACGTCGTCTCCAGCGTTCCCGAGCCCTCGTGCACGAACACGCACTCGTCGTGCTCGCCGTTGCGGAAGAAGTAGTCCATCGTGGACGTCGGGCGGCAGAGCGAGATCTCGACGTCGTCGTTCCACATCAGCACACGGCGCCCGGTGATCTCGTCGCCGGAGGGCTCCGTGCCGTATGTCTCCAAGTGGCGGTGCGCGTGCGCTTCGGGCACCCACTCCTCGTGCTCGATCGGCTCGAACTCGCCGAGCTCCTTGACGCGGCAGGGCGACTGGAGGTGGTAGAGGATCGACTCGTTGCCGGTGAAGCCCTCGAGGCCCATGACCTCCTCGGTCAACAGGCGGCCGTTGTCGCGGAAGACGATGTGGCGCTTGCGGGGAACATCCCCGAGACGGACGTAGAACGGCATCGTTCCGACCTCCCTTACAGGTTTCGAAGTCTCCTGAACCCTACTCGCGGCGGTGCAGCCGCTTTGCCCAGACGATGGCGGCGATGGCCGCATAGATGGCGGGACGGCCGGGCACGGGTGCGGCATTGAGGTCCTCGGCGAAGACGCGCGGCACCCAGCGCGGGCCGCCCCAGCGGAGGTCGAACGCGAACGACCGCACGACGTGCGCCCAGATCAGCCACGCCGTCCAGCGCGCGATCCCGTAGAAGTACGACGCGCGGTAGAGGACGATGAGCACGTTCTCGGAGACGTAGCGGCCCGCCCAGCTCCAGAACGGGTCCGCGACGACGATCGTCTCCCGGAAGTACGCGCGCGTGATCACGCGCCAGCTGAGGAGCGCCCAGACCACGAAGATCCCGTCCCACACGAAGCCGAGCCCCGAGAAGTACGCGCCCGCGTCGACGTAGCGACCGGTCTGACCTGCGTAGGCCCACGCGCCGACGGCAAACAGATGGTCGGTGAAGGGGAAGAAGAGCATGGTGCCCACGGTGTCCCCCATGTCGGTGAACGCATGGGCCCAGTGGCCGATCACGAAGCTGTAGGCGACGACCTTGTTGCGAAAGACCGCGTACAGCAGCAGTCCGATGAGCACCCCGAACCCCAGCGAGTGCGTGAAACCGACGCCGGGCCAGCCGCGGTGGAACTGCGCCGGGTTGTCGGCCTTCAGCTCCCAGCCGGCGAGCCCGACGCCGTAGACGAACCACTTCGAGAGCAGGTCGGGCGAGTACGAGCCGATGAGCAGCGGCACGAAGGCCACCTTCTTGCCCATGTGCTTCTGGATGACGTACGGCTCGAGATCGTGTGCCGCCCAGCTCATCTGCGCAGGACGCGCACGAGCGCGGGCAGCGCGACGACGCAGAGCAAGAGGTAGCCCGCCGCCACGAACCACGAGAAGAGGAACTCGGGGAACGCCACCCCGATCGCGACGTAGACGACTCCGGCAGCGAGATAGAGCGCGAGCTCACGCCAGCCGGCCACAAGCGCTGCGCGCAGGGTCGTCACTTCGGTGATGCTCTCACTTCGAGAGAGGGAAGTGGCACGCGACGAGTGAGCCGCCGCGCTTCTCGAGGGGCGGCTCCACAGAGGCGCAGACCTCCTGGGCGAACGGGCAGCGCGTTCTGAAACGGCAGCCACTGGGTGGATCTAGCGGGCTGGGCGGCTCGCCGGTAACGGGCACACGTTGACGACCACGCCCGCCTCCCCTCGCCAGCGGCACCGAGGCCAACAGCGCGACCGTGTAGGGATGTGCCGGCGCCGCGAACAGATCGTCGGTCGCGGCCAACTCCACGATCTTGCCGAGGTACATCACGGCGATCCGGTCGGAGATGTGACGAACGACAGACACGTCGTGGGAGATGAAGAGCAGCGCGAGCTGAAACTCCACGCGAAGATCGGCGATGAGGTTCAGCACCTGCGCCTGAATCGAGACGTCGAGCGCGGACACCGGTTCGTCGGCGACGACGAGGCGAGGGTTGGTGACGATCGCGCGCGCAATACCGATGCGCTGCCGCTGACCTCCCGAGAACTGGTGCGGATAGCGATCGTAGTGGGTCGGGTCGAGGCCTACACGTTCCATGACGTCGTGCACCCGCACCCGCTGCTCGCGGGCCGTTCCGAGCCGGTGCGCACGCAGTGGACTGGCGATGATCGGTCCGATCCGACGACGCGGGTTCAGGGCGGAGTACGGATCCTGGAAGACGATCTGGACATCCCGTCGTAGCGGCCGCAGCTTGCGTCGCGACCAGTGCGTGATGTCGTGGTGCTCGAACTCGATACGGCCGGCGGTCGGCTCGAGCAGCCGTGTCACCAGGCGAGCGACGGTCGACTTACCGCAGCCGGTCTCCCCGACCAAGCCCAGCGTCTCGCCCCGCGCGATCGCGAACGTAACTCCGTCGACCGCATGGACGACCGCACCGCGCTGTCGCTGCGTTCCCCGTGCGGGGAAGTGCTTGACGAGGCTCTCGACGTTCAGCAGCGGAACATCGTGTGTCGCCATCAGCGAATGGTGTCCCTCACGACGGGGCACGCTATGGAGTGGTCCGCGCCAACCGGCGCGAGCAGAGGAATTCGCTCGCGGCAGGAGGACCTGGCCAGCTGGCACCGCGGATGAAACGCGCACCCGGGCGGAAGCGCCACACCGCTTGGCGGAGAGCCTGGAATCGGGCTCAGGCGCTCCGAGCGCGGTCTGTCGACGTGCGGAATCGAGGCGAGCAAGCCCTGTGTGTACGGATGGAGCGGCGCCTCCATGACCTGGTCAGACTGCCCTTGCTCGACGATCCGCCCCGCGTACATGACCGCGATCGAGTCCGTCTGCTCCGCGATGACACCCAGATCGTGGCTGACGATGACAAGGGCCATGCCTTTCTTGTCTCGCAGGCCGGTCAGCAGCGCGAGGATCTGCGATTGAACGGTCACGTCGAGCGCCGACGTCGGCTCGTCGGCGATCAGCAGGTCGGGGTCGAGCGCGATCGCCATGGCGATCATCACGCGCTGCCGCATCCCGCCGGAGAGCTCGTGCGGGTAGGCGTCGATGCGTTCAGCCGGGCCTGGGATTCCGACGTCCCGAAGCAGATCGATCGCCCGCTCGCGCGCAGCTTGCTTGCCGATCCGCTCGTGGGCCTGGATCGCCTCGACCATCTGCCAGCCAATTCGGTACATCGGATGCAGCGACGAGAGCGGGTCCTGGAAGACCATCGCGATCCGGCGCCCGCGGATCTCTCGTAGCTCGGAGTTGCTCATCCCGAGCAGGTCGCGGCCGTCGAACAGCACCTCGCCCGCGGATCTCGGTCTCGTCGGATCGGGTGAGCCCGAGCAGAGTCATCGCCGTCACCGTCTTCCCGGAGCCCGATTCGCCGACGAGCCCGAGAGTCGTTCCACGCTCCACTTCGAGCGAGACGCCGTTGACCGCTCGCACCCTGCCTTCCCTGACGCGAAAGGAGATCTCGAGATCGCGGATCTGGAGGAGCGCCACGGGTCAGTAGCGCACGCGGGGATCCAGGATGGCGTACAGGACGTCTGCGGCCAGGATCGCCAGCACGATGAGGATCGCGCCGAAGAGGACGACGCCCTGAATGGCCGGCAGATCGCCGTTCTGGATCGAATCGACGGCGTACCGGCCTACGCCGGGAATGTTGAAGACGGTCTCGACGAGGATCGTGCCGCCGAGCAGGAAACCGAGGTCCAGCGCAGCCAGCGTGACGAC
Source organism: uncultured Actinomycetes bacterium (assembly GCA_963704335.1). Taxonomy (GTDB): domain Bacteria; phylum Actinomycetota; class Thermoleophilia; order Gaiellales; family Gaiellaceae; genus PALSA-612. The sequence continues at coordinate 919,783 of OY969889.1, read as the reverse complement.
GGGGGTGAGCGCTGCGCGCAGTCCGTGACGCAGCACGATTCGCCGTTCGCTGATGCCCTTTGCACGCGCCGTTCTCACGTAGTCCTGCGCCATCGCTTCACGGAGGTTCTCGCCGATCATGCGTGCGTAGAAGCCGGCGAAGCCCAGTGCCAGGACGATCCACGGCCAGAAGAGCGCCTCGGCCCAGGCCAGCGGGCTCTCGCTGAACGGCACGTAGGTTCCCGCGCCGCCGATCACGTGAAACCGTCCGATGTCACTGGCAAAGAGGAACAGCACCACGAGGCCTAGCCAGTACGTCGGCGCCGAGAGAAAGAACAGCGTCGTTCCTGTGACGACCCGGTCGGACTTGGATCGCGGCTTGAGCGCGGTCAGAATGCCGACGGGCAGCGCTATCGCCATCCAGATGACGAACGCGCCCAGCGCAACCGCCATGCTCGCCGGAATGCGAGACACGATCTCCTCGCGCACCGGAACCTCGGAGTAGTACGAGTAGCCGAAATCGAGATCGGTGACGACTCCTTTCGCATAGATCCAGAACTGCTCGTAGACGGGCTGGTCGAGGCCGAGGACCGCTCTCACCTCCGCGATCTGCTCCGGAGTCGCGTTTCGCCCCGCACGCAGGACTGCCGGATCGCTCGCCGGCAGCACGTAGAACACGAGGAACGTGAGGAACGAGACGATGACGAGGAGCAGCACCGTCCACGCCAGGCGCCTGACGATGTAGCGCACGAGCGGCGAGTGGATTCGTGCGAGTGGCGACCGGCGGCCGCTAGGCCCGCCCAGACCGGCATCGGCGGCGCTCGTAGCCGAAGGGGTCACGGTCTGGGCGGGCTGCGATGACGTCGGATTCCTCTACTTGATCGAGGTTGCGGACAGGTCGAGGATGCCGGCGTTCCAGAGCTGCTTGCCGGGGATGATTCGATCGGAGACCACGGAGATCGTCGTGCTCCAGCCTGTCGGGATGATCGGCGCCCGCTGCATGACCAGCTTGTCCACCTTGCCCCACGCGGCGTAGCGGGCCTTCTCGTTCCTGGTCAGCTTCGCCTTCTCGATCGCCGCGTTGATCTTCGGATCGTCGACGAGCGACGCGTTGTTCGTGTAGTTGGGGTTGATCGCCTTACCGTTGAACAGCGGATCGAGCATCGTCACCGGATCCTTGAAGTCCGGAAGCCACCCGAGCGGGCAGATCTCGGGGATGTACTGCTGCACCACGCAGAACTTCGTGAAGATCGCGTCGATGGACGCCAGCTTGATCTTCATCTCGATGCCGATCTTTGCCAGGCTCGCCGCGATCACCTTGGCCTGCTGCGGGGAGGGGGTCGCGTTGAAGACGTACGCCGTCACCGCGGGGCCGTCGTACATGCCGTTCGCATAGCCTGCCTTACGCATCTCGGCCTTGGCCTTGTTGACGTCGCCGAGGTGATCCTTGCTCCTGTAGGGGTCGTAGCCGCGGCCACCGGCAGCCTCGAATCCCTTGCCCTTGAACTCTGGCCCGAGAACGTGTGTTGCGATCTCGCCCGAGAGCGGACCGCCGGCGAGGAGGCGGATCGTTCTCTTGTCCATGACGTAGTTCGCCGCCCGCCGGACGTTGAGGTTGTCGAACGGCTTCTTCTTCGTGTTGAGCGCGATGTAGCCGATGCCGTTGGCCCACGTGTACCAGTTGTTCTTGTACTGGCTGTTCGTGGTCAGCTGCTTCAACACGTTCCCCGGAACGGTCGGGTAGTCGCCGGCACCGTCGGCCGTACCGCTGAGGATCTGGCGGACCCCGACGGCGGTGTCGGTGAACCCCTCCTTCACCTCGATTACGTCGACATACGCCGGGCGGAAGTCGGTCTTCGCGACCCAGTTCGGGTTCCTCACGAGTCGCATCTGCCGACCGGGCGTGTAGCCCTTCCCCTTGATGTTGCCCGAGCCGTCGGCCTCGAACATGTAGGGACCGGTTGCCGCCTGGTAGAAGCCGTAGTCGGACGTCGTCTTCTTGTCGAACTTCGCTGCGTACTCCTTGGGGATCGGAGCGGTGTTTGTCATCACCAGCGCGGAGGCGACCGTCGTTCCCGGCCGCTTGAGCTTGATGACGAGCGTGTACTTGTTCGGAGTACGGATCCCGGCGACAGGCTTCGGGGTCTTCGGCGGGCTCGCGGGTGCTCCCACGATGTCCGAGAAGTACAGGTTCACGTAGCCATTCGTGACGCTGACGGAGAAGCTGCGCTCGATCGCGTACTTCACGTCGGCTGCGGTCACCTCGCGGTTGACCGGCGGCCCGTAGCGGACTCCGCGCTTGATGCGAACGGTGATCGTTCTGCCGTCAGCCGAGATCTTCGGATAGCCCGACGCGAGGTCGGGTACGGTCTTCGTCGAGTCGGCCGGAGTGGCGTAGAGCGACCTGTGGACCGCAGTCAGGACTTGCCACCCGAAGGAGTAATAGGTCCTCCCCGGATCGACCGAGTCGACATCTCCGGCGGAGATCATCTTGAGCGTGCCTCCACGCTTGCGCTGGTCACTCGCACCGCTACCGCTTCCGACAACGGAGAGGCCGAGGACCATGATCACGCCGAGTGCGAACAATGCGCGCCAGTTGCTGCGTACTGCCATGAAGTGCCTCCTTTCGTGAGCGTTCACGCTCACTGAGCCGTAGACATGTGAGGGTCGAGGGCGTCGCGGATCGCCTCGCCGAGCAGGTTGAAGGCGAGAACGGTGAGAACGAGCGCGAGCCCGGGAAAGAGGAAGTACCACCAGGCCGAGTCGAACAGTGGAGTGGCCTCCGCGATCATCTGTCCCCAGCTGGCCTGGGGTGGGTTGATGCCCACGCCGAGGAACGACAGCGCGGCCTCGAGGAGGATGTTCAGCGGAATGATGAGCGTGAGGTAGACGAGCACCGGGGTCACGAGGTTCGGAAGGATCTCACGCCCGAGGATCGCCAGGTCGCCTGCTCCCGTCGCGCGCGCTGCCTCGACGAACTCCTTCTCGCGAAGGGACAGCACCTGCCCGCGCGCCAGCCGGGCGAAATACGTCCAGCTGACGAGGACGATGATGCCGATCACCGTGACCTGTCCGGGCTCGATCAGCCCGCCGGCGCAGCCGTTGCCGAGCGAGCACGCCGATCCGACGCCGAGCGCCAGCAGCAGGAGCGGGAAGGCGAGAAAGACGTCCACCGTACGAGATATGACGGTGTCGACGAAGCCGCGGTAGTAGCCGGCGATGATGCCCAGGGTTGTGCCGATCAGCATCGCGATCCCCGTGCCGACGATCGCGACTGTCAGGGACACTCGCGCCCCGTAGAGAACACGGGCGAAGACATCGGATCCCACGAGGTCGACACCGAAGAGAAATTCCCGCGAGGGGCCAGTCGGCGTCCCGAAGAACTGGTCGAGGCGCTCCGGGTACTGCGCGTTCGGGGGGTGGGCGACGAGGCGAGTGATCGGCCCCGCGAAGATCGCGGAGAGGACAATCATCGCGAGGAACGCTGCCGCTGCAAGCGCGACCGGGTCAGAGCGGAGGCGCGCCCAGAACAGCGACGCTGGCCGAGCGTCGGTCGGCACTGCGACCGGTGGCGCTGCCGCAGACAACGCACTCCCCTCCTCTTCGTGTGTCCTTGCCGCCAACCATAGGGACCGCAGTCGGCACAAGCAACCAACGAGGTCGCGCATGATCCCGCGATGAGAGTTGATCTCCCCACCGGCACGGTCACGTTCCTCTTCACCGACGTCGAAGGCTCGACGCGGCTTCTGCATGAGCTCGGGGCCGAGGCGTACGCGGAAGCACTGGCGGAGCACCGCCGTGTGCTGCGGGGAGCCTTTCAGCGCCACCGGGGCGCTGAGGTGGACACGCAGGGTGACGCATTCTTCTTCGCCTTTCCGTCTGCGCCGGAGGCGCTCCAAGCCGCGCGCGACGGGCTAGAGGGTCTCCGTCCGGGACCGATCCAGGTGCGGATCGGCCTGCACACGGGCACGCCACTCGTCGGCGAGGAGGGCTATGTGGGAGAGGACGTGCACTTCGCCGCAAGGGTGGCGGCCTCGGGCCACGGCGGCCAGATCCTGCTCTCCAAGGAGACGCGAGGCCTCATCGCCGATGGGTTCTTGGTCAGCTCGCTCGGCTCCCATCGCCTCAAGGACGTCTCTGAGCCGGTGACGATCTACCAGCTGGGAGAGCAGAGCTTCCCTCGCCTGAAGACGGTCGCCAACTCCAACCTGCCCACTCCCGCGTCCTCCTTCCTGGGCAGAGAAGCGGAGCTGTACGAGGCTGACGAGCTGCTGCAAGAGACCCGCCTGCTCACCGTCACAGGGCCCGGCGGCGCCGGCAAGACCCGCTTCTCCTTGGAGCTCGCCCATAGAGCGCGCGAGGAGCGATTCAGAGACTACGAAGACGGAGTCTTCTGCTCGTTTCTGTCCGCGCTCAGAGACCCCTCACTCGTCCTGGTCACGATCTGCAGCTCGCTCGATGTCCGCGAGCAGGCTGGCCAGTCCAGCCTCCAGGCCCTCACGAGCCATCTGCAAGGCAAGAGCCTGCTCTTGATGCTGGACAACCTCGAGCACCTGCCGGAAGCCTTCCGCGAGCTCTCGGAGCTCGTGTCCGCCTGCCCCGGCCTAACGCTGCTTTGTGCCTCGAGAGAGCGCATGCGCCTACAGGGAGAGCGCGTCTACGAGCTGCCGCCCCTGACGGACACGGAGTCGGTCTCGCTCTTCTGCGAGCGCTCACAGACCGAGCCGACGGACGCAACCCGAGAGCTCTGCGTGCGCCTGGAGGGCTTACCGCTGGCGATCGAGCTGGCGGCGGCACGTACATCCGTCCTTACCCCCGAGCAGATCACGAACCGCCTGTCACAGCGGCTCGACCTTTTGAAGGGAGGCCCCGATCGCGACCCCCGCCAGGAGACGCTGCGGGCGACCATCGAGTGGTCTTACGACCTGCTCACGTCTGACGAGCAGCAGCTCTTCGCCCGCCTCTCGGTCTTCGCCGGAGGCTGCACGCTGGAAGCTGCAGAAGAGGTCGCCGGAGCCGATCTCGACACGCTGCAATCGCTGGTCGACAAGAGCTTGCTGCGCTTCACGAAAGAGCGCTACTGGCTGCTGGAGACGATCCGCGAGTTCGCGATAGAGCGGCTCGTGGAGCATGGGGATCAGACTGCGCTTCAGCAGCGCCATTTGTGCCATTTGCGGGAGTGGGTCGAGCAAGTCAACCCACAGTTGAAGGGTGCCGAGCAGCTCGAATGCCTTGACCGTCTCGAGGCCGACCACGACAACTTCCGAGCGGCCCTCGAGCACGGCATGCGCGGTCTCGGCGACCCTGTAGAAGCGGGACGGCTGGCGGCCGCGCTGCTCGAGTTCTGGGACATGCGCTCGCACTACGAAGAGGCTCGGCGCTGGTTCGCCGACGTGTTCGACCGCCGCGACCAGATCGAGACCGGGATGGTGGCCGAGGCGCTTCGCGGCGCGGGCCTCGCTGCGTACCGGCAGGGCAACGAAGGCGAGGCAGTCGAGCTCTACCTGGAGGCACTGACAGCGTACGAGGCAGCGATGGATCTTCGCGGGCAGTCGCGGGTCCTCGGGTCCCTCGTCTTCGCCGCTTTCGGGATCGTGGACGTCGACCAGGTCGTTTCGTGGGCGGAGCGATCGGTGGCGCTGGCCACCGCTTCGGAAGACGTCTGGACACAGGGCTGCGCGTTTGCGGCGCTCGCCTCCGTTACGGCGGATGTCGGAGACGACCCCGAAGAGGCGTGGGCGCTCTATGAGCAGGCGCTCGGGCTCTTTTCCGATATCGGCGATCTTCGAAACGAAGCGATCATTCAGCTGAACCTGGGAGTGGTCGCCGTCGAGCGTGGGGCCTACGATCAGGCTGGTGCCCTCCTCGAGAGTGCAACCGCGAACGCGCGGATCGTGGGCGACACGGGAACGGTGGCCGCCGCTCTCATGGAGCACGCCGGCGCAGATCTTCATGAGGGGCGAGACCATGAGGCGGGACGTCGCCTACAGGAAGCGCTCGAGCCGGCGGTACGACTCAGCCAGAGCTCGATCCTGATGCGATGTCTCGTCGGGACAGCAGTCTTCGGGTGCCGGCACGGCGAAGTCGAGCTTGCAGCCCGAATACTCGGGCCGGTCGACGCATCGCTGAGCGGCTCGGATGCGTGGATCGATCACGATCCGTGGAGCGAGAAGCTCCTCGAGGTTCGCAGCTGCGTTTCGCGAAACCGCCTCGAGAGAGCGGTCGAGGAATCTCGTACGCGGTCGCTGGAAGAAGCGGCAGCGGATGCCCTCGAGTTGCTCGAACGCTTCTCGCTCGAGTGACGGGGTCGGCTATGCCTGAGAGAGCTCTGCAGCCGTCTCACGTACGACGACGACGTTGAATGCGGCAACCGGAAGCTGGAAGCCCTTGAGCGTCAACTCGCCGACAAGCTCCACCTCGACGTCGTCCTCGACCTCCGCGTACAGGCGTTGGCCTATCAGGACCTGCCCGCCGGTGGCTTCGTCCGCAAGTCGCGACGCGAGGTTCGTGACGGCGCCGATGGCCGCGTAGTCGGATCGACCCTCGAAGCCGACCTCGCCACACGTCGCGTAGCCGAGCGCGATGCCCGCGCCGAAGTCGAGCTCGTGGCCGCGCTTCCGCCACAACGGAATCAGCTCTGCCATCTCCTCGCGCAGCGCACAACCGAGCCGCACCGCCTGCAACGGGGCGTCGGGGATCTCGATCGGGTCGTTGAAGAAGAGCTGGACGCCGTCCCCCTGGAGGAACCCGACCGTCGCGTCGAAGCGACCGACGAGGTTGCCGATCGTCTGATGGAACTCGCCGAGCACCAGCATGAGCTCTTCCGGCTCGACGGAATCGGCGAAGCTCGTCCAGCCGCGCAGATCGGCGAAGACCATGGCGACCTGCCGGCGGTGGCTGGAGAGGATGGATTCGTCGCCGGAGGAGACGATCGCCTCGGCGAGCTGCGGCGACAGGAATCGCTGGAGGCGCTTCATCCGCTCGAGCTCCTCGACTTGCGCATCGACGCGTTGCGCAAGCGTCCGATTGAGCTCCTTGATCGTGTCGTGGTAGCGCTTGATGCGGAGCAGCGACCGGACTCGGGCGAGCAACTCGTCGTGGTCGAACGGCTTGGCTATGAAGTCGTCTGCCCCGGCCTCGATCGCCTTCGTCTTCTCCGACCTTTCGCTCGCCGTGAGCATGATCACGGGCAGCACTGCCGTCTCCTCGCGCTCGCGCAGCCGCCGACACACGGCGTAACCGTCGAGCCCCGGCATCACGACGTCGAGCAGTATGAGGTCCGGGTTTGCCGACTCCGCCAGCTCGAGGGCGGCTTGACCGTCGTTGGCAGCCACGACGTCGTAGCCGCGTGGAGCAAGCACGGCCTCGAGGAGGCGCACATTCTCGGGAACGTCGTCGACGACGAGGATCCTGGCGTCGTGTTCGCTGCTCATCGAGCCCCCCGGCAGTGCTCTTCGACCGTGGAAACGAAGCTGACGATGTCCACCGGCTTCGAGACGTAGTCGTCGAAGCCCGCCGCGAGGAACCGCTCACGGTCCCCCGACATCGCCTGTGAAGTGAGCGCGACCACCGGTATCGATGCCGAGCGGCCGTCCGCGCGCAGCCGAGCGAGCGCGGTGACTCCGTCGATGTCGGGCAACTGGATGTCCATGAGCACGAGGTCGGGACCGTGCTCGGTAGCAAGCGCGACAGCGTCCTCACCGTTCGTGGCCTCGAGCGTTCGATACCCCTTCGCCTGGAGGACGTCCCGGAACAACTTCATGTTCTTCTCGTTGTCCTCGACCACAAGCACCTGCGGGCCGTCCATCAGCGGTGACCCTCCGCGGGCAGGGTGAAGACGAACGTGCTCCCCTGGTCCGGCTCGCTCTCCACCCAGATCCGCCCGCCGTGCAGCTCGACCAGTCGCTTGGAAAGCGCGAGGCCGAGACCCGTTCCCTCGCGCTGCCGGACGCCGACCTCGGTCTGCTGGAACTCCTCGAAGATCCGCTCGTGGTCCTCGGCGGCGATGCCGGGGCCGGTGTCCGCAACCGAGACGCGCACCTCCCCGTTCACCTGCGTCGACCGGACGTCGACGGACCCGTCCGCGGGCGTGAACTTCACCGCATTCGAGAGGAGATTGAAGATCACCTGACGGATCCTGCGTTCGTCCCCCGTGACGATGTCGACGTCCCCGTCCGCATCGAGGTTGAGCTGTACGCCGCTCTCGGTCGCACGCTCGCGCACCATCACGACGCCCCGCTCGAGCGCCTCCCTCAGCGAGAACGGCGCGACCTCGAGCTCCACCTGCCCGGCCTCGACCTTGGAGAGATCGAGGATGTCGTCGATGAGCGCGAGCAGGTGGTTCCCGGACGTGAGGATGTCCTCGACGTACTCGTCCTGCTTCTCGTTGAGCCCACCGAAGAGCTTCTCGCGCAGCACCTGCGAGAAGCCGATGATCGCGTTCAGCGGCGTCCGCAGCTCGTGCGACATGTTCGCAAGGAACTCGCTCTTGTGCTTGCTCGCGATCTCGAGTTGGCGGCCCTTCTGCGAGAGCTCTGCCAGTGCCTGCTGCAACGCCCGCGTGCGTTCCTCGACTTTTTGCTCCAGGCTTTGAACCGACGCCTGCAGGCTGGCCGCCATCCCGTTCAGCTCGTCTGCGAGGCCACCCAGCTCGTCGCGGCGGCGGAGCTGGATCCGTTCGTCGTAGGCGCCTGCCCCGATCCGGGCTGCTGCCGTCCGGATCTGCTTCACAGGGCGGACGAGCCGGCGCGCGAGCAACACGCTCAGGCCCACCCCGACGGCGAGAAACGCCGCAAGCAGCAGCGCCGTCCGCCAGATCTTTCCGCGGACAGCCGCGAACGCCGCGCTCTCGGGCTGCTCGACGAACACCTTCCAGCCGACCGGTTCGACGGTCGCCCAGGTGCTCAGCACCTTTTCGCCGCGGAAGTTGCGGCCGACCGTCGATCCGCTCTGCGACGAGGCGAGCGCCCTAGTCACCTGGGGAAGAGCCAAGGACCGATTCGTGAAAGCAGCGCTGTTCGGGTGCGCGATGGGTACGCCTCTGGCGTCGATCGCGTACACGTATCCGGACGTCCCGAGCCGTGTCTGCCTGACAAGGTCCTGAATGACGCTGAGATCGAGTGTCTCGCCAACGAGTCCGGTTCCTGCGACGCGTCTTCCTTCCGGAGATTCCCTCACCACGATCTCCATCGATCGTGCTCCGGGGTTGGACTGGAGCCGTGGCGCGTACACGGGACCGAAGTAGACCCCGGCCGCGGACGCCTGCTTCACCGAGCGATCGTGCGAGAAGTTCCCCTTGACCACGATGAGCCCGCCGCCTGCGCTTGCGAGTGTCTTGCGCCCGGTATTGTCGACGTAGAACGCCTCGGTCGCGTGATCCTCGAGCAGGGGTTGGAGCACTGAGCCCAGCGCGGTGAAGGACAAGAAGCGGCCCCAGACTGTCTCCATTCGCTTGACCCGGTCTGCGAAGTACTGGTCGATCGTGACCGCGACCGACTTCGCCTTCTCCTGCTGCAGCCGCACCAACGCGCGCTTGTTGTCCCGATAGGACGAGTGGAGCAGGTACACGCTCGTACAGATCACCGGAACGGCGACCAGCAGCGCGAACACGGCGATGTACTTGGCCGAGAGGGACGAAAGCCACCGGGCGACCCCCTCGGTCACGGGCCGTTTCCCCACCGGAGCTAGCCCCTGTTGAAGCTGTACGTCCCGTCCCAGTGCCAGTGCTTCGGGAGCGACGAATCGGCCGTGACACGCACTCGGAGCTGGAATCCGTCAAGTGTTCCCGTGCCGTCCGAGATCGTGCACAGTCCGTCCCCGGTCGTGGAAGGGAGGCGGCAATGGCCGGTTGCGACGCTGCCCCGCTTCACGTAGATGACTATGTCGCTGTGCAGCCCGGTCGAACTCAGCGCCTGGACGTAGAAGATCTTCGAGCCCACCTTGAGCGCCTTGACGTTCGAGGACCTGATCGTGCAGTAGGCGCCCGCGAGCCCGGTGTGTCCCGAGCAGTCCTTTGTCGCGTGGAATGCCTTCGCCCCTCGGGGCGCCTGGTTCTGGGAGGATGCAGCCGTTCCGGAGAACCCGAGCGCGGCCAGCACGACGACTCCGGTCACAAGCCCGAGAACACTCTTCGGCGACCCGGTACGGCCAGCCATCGACGCCTCCTTTGCTCGGGGAACGAGGGTAACAGACACTTGTGCGGCGTGTAGCTTGTTCGCCGCGGAGGTGGTGGATCTCTTCGGGATGAGCGGCTTCCACATCTTCCCTGCCTCCTAGGGTTGCCTCGCTTCATTCCGATAATCGCGGTCAGGGGAACCGATGACCAGGGTGCCAGCCTCCCGATCCGCGGGTGTACCTGCACGGTGTCGGTCGCTCAGCCGCGGCAGTACCGGCGAACCTGCTTCGGAAACTCGAGGATGCTGATCGGCTTTTCGAGGTAGCCGGCGAAGCCTGCGGCTTGGACCCAGGCGTCGTCCTCCTCGAGCGCCAGCGAGCTGAACGCGACAAGAGGGCGTCGACTCCGTCGATGTCGAGCAACTGGATGTCCATGAGCACGAGGTCGAGACCGTGCTCGGCAGCAAGCGCGACAGCGTCCTCGCCGGTCGTCGCCTCCAGGGTGCGGTACCCCTTCGCCTGGAGGACGTCCCGGAACAGCTTCATGTTCTTCTGGTTGTCCTCCACCACGAGGATCTGCGCGCCGGCCATGGCTAGGCTGGCCCCGCGGGCAGCGTGAACACGAATGTGCTCCCCTGGCCGGGCTCGCTTTCCACCCAGATCCGTCCCCCGTGCAGCTCGACGAGCCGCTTCGAGAGCGCGAGGCCGAGCCCGGTTCCCTCGCGCTGCTCGACTCCCGCCTGGGTTTGCTGGAACTCCTCGAAGATCCGCTCGTGGTCCTCGGCGGCGATGCCGGGACCGGTGTCCGTCACCGAGACTCTCACCTCGCCGTTCATCTGCGTTGCCTGGACGTCCACGGATCCTTCTGTGGGCGTGAACTTCACGGCGTTCGAGAGCAGGTTGAAGATCACCTGTCTGATCCGGCGCTCGTCGCCCGTGACCACGTCGACGTCCGTAATCGGCGCGAGCGCGATCTGGACGCCGTCCTCCGTCGCCCGCTCGCGCACCATCACGACGCCGCTCTCGAGCGCCTCCCTCAGCGAGAATGACGCGACCTCGAGCTCGACCTGCCCCGCCTCGACCTTGGACAGGTCGAGGACGTCGTTGATCAGCGAGAGCAGATGGTTGCCCGAGGAGAGGATGTCGTCGAGGTACTCCTCCTGCTTCTCGTTCACCTCGCCGAACATCCTCTCGCGCAACACCTGCGAGAAGCCGATGATCGCATTCAGCGGCGTCCGCAGCTCGTGCGACATGTTGGCCAGGAACTCCGACTTGTGCCGGCTCGCCGCCTCGAGCTCGCTGTAGAGGCGCCTCAGCTCGTCGTTCATCCGGTTCACGTTGGCCCCGAGCGCGCCCAGCTCGTCGCGGTTGGGAACGTCGACACGGCCGGAGAAGTCGCCGGACTCGATCGCAGCCAATCGCGCGTTGATCCGCTGGATCGGGCCGATCAGCGACCAGGAGAGGACGAAGCCGAGCAGGAGAGCCAGGACGATCGCTCCCGCCGCGACGCCGATGAAGAGGTTGCGCGAGCTCGCGTACGAGCTCGCGTTCAGGGCGATCACGGCGTCGGTCTTCGCCGTCGTGGCATTCGCGAGCTCCGTCGCGAGGTGATTGAGGTCGATGGCGAGCTGCTCCGACCTGTGACGGAGGGGCACCGAGTACTTGAGAGGCGCTGCAGCTGAGTTCCGATTCGATGATCTCCCGCATCACCGCCGCGAGCCGGTCACTCTTCGCACGGATCTGGCGAAGGACGCCCTCGTCCTCGGCCGTAGGCACGAATCCGAGGCCGTCGGCCAAGGTCGCGGGGCCGATCCGCGCGAGGGCGCTCGCGATCGCCTGGTCGACAGCGACAACTTCGCGACCAGTCGTGACCGGTCCTCCCAGTTCCGGTTCTTTTCCCAGTTCTGCGCGAGGAGCGGCGTTCTGCGCGAGGAGCCCACGAACGTGCGAGGCGTCGCTCTGAAGCTTGCCGTACGCGGAGGCTCGTTGCTGGAGTGCCCCAAGCCCCCCCACCCTGTCGTTCGACTGCCCGAGGACGCGCAGGCCGAGCAGGCCGACCGCGACGACCAGCACGGCAGTGCCCACGAACGCAACGAGCAGCTTGGTGTGGACCTTGGCCGGCAGGCGCCCGACCGCGCGGACGAGAGGATTGTCGCCCGGGCTTAGCGGCCGCTGCTTCTCGACGGCTGCTGCTCGCTGCTGCGTTGCCTGAGATTCCGACAAGTACTCAGGGGCTCAGCGTCGCAGACCCTCCGACCATATCGGTGATCAGCCAGCGTCCGTTGATCCTCGAAACTTGCTGATCGGCGGCCGTGATCGCTGCGGCCTTGCCGTTCCTGCTGTCGATGTAGTGGCATTCGAAGTACAGCGTGCCCAGGTCGCCGTTGGCCGTAGTCCGGATCTTGTACGCGGGGGTGTCCGAGACCCAGTGGACCTCAGGCTGGAACACCTTCGCCTGGGAGAGCCAGAAGCGCCGGATCTGCTTTTTCCCCGTTAGGGTCTGCCCGGGAGCGATGGTGAAGGTGGCATTCGGGGCCCACAGGCTCATCATCAGGTCAACGTCGTGCTTCGACGTGGCCCTGTGGAACTTCACCTCGATCTGGTTGATCGCGTAGAGATCCGCCTGTCGTTGCGTGGCCTGCTCGGAAGCCGAGCTCGTGCTCGAGCCACCGCAGGCCGCTAGCGAGACGACGAGTGCCCCTAATGCGCCTCCGATCAAGAGTGTCCTCATTGCTCGTGAGCCTCCTTTTCGTTCCTGCTCGCCTGGACAACCCGGCACGTGACGATCATCACATGCCAGCATGCATCCGTCCAGTGTTCATTGCGACAAAAGGTACGAGAGGCAGCCGTGCGCGCCAAGCCTGCTAGCTGGTATTTCGACGGGTGTGCTGCCACACCCGTCGACCGGTGGTCAGCGTCAGGTCGCTACGCAGTAGCGGCGCACCTGTTCCGGGAACGCTCTGATGTCGATCGGCTTTTCGATGTGGCCGGCGAATCCAGGCGGGAGCTCGCCTTCGAGCCGTAGCGCGCTGAGCGCGACGACGGGGATGCGAGCCGTTTCCGCGTCGTCCGCAAGCGTCCGGGCCGCATCGGTACCGTCCATGTCCGGAAGCCGGAGGTCCATGAGGACCACGTCCGGCAGATGCTGGGCGGCGAGGGCGACCCCTTCAGCGCCGGTCTCCGCCTCGAGCGTCCGCAAGCCGGCGGCCCGCAGCACGTCGCGGGCCAGCTTGAGGTTCTGCGCGTTGTCGTCGACGATCAGGACGAGCGGTTCCACGGGCGTATTCTCCCCCCATGGCGATCCGTGTCGTGCTCGCCGAGGACCACTACCTCGTCCGCGAAGGCATCCGGCGCCTGCTCGAGACGCGGCCGGACCTGGAGGTCGCGGCTGTGTGTGGCGACCTCGATTCGCTGCTGGCAGCCGTGGATGCGGAGCGACCCGACGTCGTCGTCACCGACATCCGCATGCCGCCGGGAGGCACGAACGAGGGAATTCAGGCCGCCGCGCGGCTGCGCGAGTCGCACCCTGACGTCGGTGTCGTCGTCCTCAGCCAGTACGCGAGCCCCGGTTACGCGCTCGCGCTGCTGGAGCACGGAAGCGCGGGTCGCGCCTACCTGTTGAAGGAAGGATTGACGGATATCGGCCCACTGGAGTCCGCAATCCGGGAGGTCGCCGACGGGGGCTCCGTGATCGACCCGAAGGTGGTCGACACGCTCGTTGCGGAGAAGGCACGCGGCGACGAGTCGCCGCTCAGCCAGCTGACCCCGCGCGAGCGGGACGTACTGCGGGAGATGGCGGAGGGGAAGAACAACGCGGCGATCGCCGGAGCGCTCCACGTGACCGAGCGATCGGTCGAGAAGGTGATCCATTCGATCTTCCTCAAGCTCGGACTGACGTGGGAGCCCGCGGTCAACAAGCGCGTGAAGGCCGTAATCCTCTACCTCGCGGAGAGTGGCTAGAGCGGCAGGGAGCCAGCGAGGCCGGATTCGCTGCTCTCGAGCTCGCCGCCCAGCGCCTCGACGCGGTCGCGTACCCGGTCGGGACGCAGGTCGAAGCCGCCGATCTCGAAGGAGAGCCCGCCTTCGGCGTCACGGACGACGATCGACACGCGGCCGACGGGTGCCTGGAGCGCCTCGAGCCAGCAGAGATAGACGGTCGTCACGACCTCGGGCGGGTAGCTCGCGCTGGTGGCGACCTCGACCGACGACGTGACGCCGGCGCTCGACGCCGCCGCCCGCAGCGCCGCGGCAAGGCCACCTATCTCGAGGAGCGGAGGATGGATACGCAGGGCGAGCTGAGCTGCCTCCTCGAGAGCCTGCTGCACATCTCTCCCCATCTCTTCGAGGTGCGCCTTGGCTCCTGCCGGGTCGGCCTCGGTCAACCCGATCGCGAGCTGGAGGTTGACCGCGAGCGCGACCAGGTGTTGTTGCACTCCGTCGTGTAGCTCGCGTTCGAGCCGTCGCCGGTCGGCGTCGGCCGCGAGGACGAGCTGTCGCTCTAACCTCGTCAACGAGCCTCGCCGCCGCTCAGGTGACGATCCGGTAGACCTGGAAGCACTCCGCGTACTCGCGGTTGACGTTCACGCCGTGCAGCCGGGCCAGGCTGCGGATGTACTCGGGATCGGCGTAGCGCCGGTGCTGCTGCGACGCGTACTTCGCAAGCGCTTCGACCTTCCGCTCGACGTGCGCCTGCTCGAGCGAGCCACGTACGCCTGGTACGAGAAGTCGAAGTTGTTCCACGGCACCTCGTAGCCGAAGATCGTCGTGCGCTTGAAGGCGCGCAGCCCTTCGGCCGAGATCACCTGGTGATCCTGGTGGACGTCGTGCAGCGACGGCTGGAAGACGATGTCAGGGCGCCACTCCTCCCACAGCCCGATCAGCAGCTCGAGGATGTCCTGGCGGTGCACCGGGAACGTCCGCACTTCGAAATCGTGCACGTCGAGGTTCGCTTCGGAGATGCCCAGGTGTGCCGTCGCCTCCCGCACCTCGCGCGCGAGCGTGTCGGGCGCGAACCCTTCTGGGAGCGACTTCGTGGCGATCGAGAACGCGACGTAGCGCACGTCCACGCCGGCCTCAACGAGCCGCGCCATCGTGCCGCCGCAACCGAACTCGCCGTCGTCCGTGTGCGGCGCGAGAACCAGTGCTCGCTTGACGGCGGAGAGCATGGCGGGATTCTCTCAGGCGGACCCCCGTTACGCTCCGCTTCCCATGACGCACGAGTGGCTTGCCGAGGTCGCAGCACCGGTCGGAGCGGCGGGTGCCGTGCTCGTGCTGCTCGGGCCGGCGCGGCGGACGCAGCTCGCCGTTGGCTTCGTGCTGCTGGCTGCGGCGATGGCAATGCTCGTGGTCGCGCTGTTGCCGAGCGACGACCTCGACCAACTCGTGTCCGCGAAGGGGCTGGCCGCGCTCCTGATGGGCGCGGGCGTGGCCGTCGCCGGCGCCTGGGCGTTCGTCCGCTACCCGGCGACCGTCCCCGTCGTTCTGCTCCTCGCCGCACCGTTTCGCCTGCCGGTGGAGCTCGGCAGCCAGGACGCGTTCCTGCTGCTGCCGCTGTACGTCGTGCTCGCCGCCGCCTCGCTGGCGCTGCTCTACCGCGCCATGCGCGGCGAGGAGCTGGCCGCGATCCCGCTCTGGATCGCCGCGCCGGGCGCTGCCCTCATCGGCTGGGCATCGCTGTCGTTGCTCTGGGCCCTCGACCCGGAGGAGGGCTCGATCGCGCTGCTCTTCTTCCTCTTCCCGTTCGCCGCGCTGCTGGCGGTCGTCGCGCGATCGCCGTACGCGCAATGGCTGCCGCGAGCGCTTGCCGTCTGCCTCGTCGGCCTGGCTACCGTCTTCGCCGTCGTCGGTCTCTACCAGGCGTGGACACACACGCTCGTCTTCGCTCAGGACCTGCGCGTCGCCAACGCGTACGCGACGTACTTCCGCGTCACGTCCCTCTTCAAGGACCCGAGCATCTACGGCCGCCAGCTCGTGCTCGCGCTGACACTGCTCGTCGTGGTGCTCTGGCTGCGGCGCGTGCGCCCACTGCCAACCGTCGTGGTGGCGGGAGTGATCTTCGGCGGCCTCTACTTCTCCTACTCCCAGTCGAGCCTGCTCGTGCTCTTCGCGACGGTGCTAGCCGTCTCCGTTCTGCTTGCCGAGCGGCCGAGCCGCAACGTCGTCATCGCCGTTGCCGCGACGGTGGCGCTCGCTGCGAGCGCGCTCGCCGTCGCATCGGTGAAGGACGACGGGCTCACGCGAGCCACGAGCGGCCGCACGCGCCTCGTATCGGTCACCGGGCACGTCATCCTCAACCACCCGATCGCGGGCGTGGGCATCGGCAGCCAACCGCTCGCGGCCACGCAGGAGCTGGAGACGCGCCGCCGCGCCGCGAAGAACGCCTCGCACACGACACCGCTGACCGTGCTCGCCGAGCTCGGAGCCGTCGGCTTCTTGCTCTACCTCGCGTTCCTTGCCGGAGCGGCGAGGCTGCTCTGGGAGGCGTTCCGGCGCGATCGCGTCTTCGGCCTCGGTCTTGCCGCGTGCTTCCTCGTCCTGCTCCTCCATTCGCTCTTCTACTCCGGGTTCTTCGAGGACCCGGTGATGTGGGGCGTGCTCGGAGTCGCCGCAATGCTCGTGGCCCGGTCACCTCGGGGCGCCGACGCCGCCGGCGTGATACCCGACAACTCCCTGCTCGGTCGCGTCGAGGGCCGCTGGCACACTTAACCGCGACCGCCCGGTCACGTCCATGCGTAGGAAGTTGCTCGCCGCCACAGGCGGCCTCGTGCTCGTTGTCGCCGGCCTCACGGCCGGCTGGCTGCTTTTCGTGGACAGCTCCGCGCCGAAAGGCGCGATCGACACCGATCTCGAGGGGGTCACGACGCTGCGTCCCACGCGTCCGAGGAAGCCGAAGCCGCCGGAGCCGCCTCCTCCACAAGAAGTCGTCGAGCGACCCTGCTGGAACGAGTTCGGCGGTAATCCGCAGCGCTCGCTCTCGCGCGTGCGCATCCAGCTCGGCGCGCCGACGAAGCCGCTCTGGGCACGCGCCATGGGCAGCTATATGGAATACCCACCGACCTTCTGCGACGGCGAGATCTACGTCAACACGTTCGCCGGCCGCACGGTGGCGCTCAATGCCGAGACGGGCAAGGTGCGCTGGTCGAGACCGGGCAGAGGAGCGAAGGCTTCGTCGCCGGCGATCGCCGGGCTCCGGCTGATCGTCACCTCGCACGACGGCTCGGTGACGGCCCTCGACCGCTCGAACGGCGACCTGCTCTGGCAGCTGCGTACGAACGCCAAGGTCGAGTCATCACCCGTGGCGATCGGCAACACCGTGTACTTCGGCGCGACTGACGGCCGCGTCTTCGCCGTGAACGCCAGCTCCGGCGCCGTCAGGTGGGCGTACGACACGGGCGGACGGATCAACTCCAGCGCGTCCATCTTCGGCAACCGGCTCTGCGTGTCGACCTACTCCGGCTCGATCTTCTGCCTCAACCGACAGGACGGCACGAAGCTCTGGAGCCGCTACTTCAAGCGCGACTTCTTCCGCTACGAGAGCTTCTACGCGAGCCCTTCGACGGACGGCCGCCGCGTGTTCGCCGTCGCCCGGTCAGGCGCGGTCTACGCGATGAACGCTCGCAACGGAGCGCGCATCTGGACCGGCCGCGTAGGGAGCCTCGGGTACACGACGCCGGCGGTTGGCGCCGGCCGCGTCATCGTCGGTGGGTTCGACGGCGCGCTACGTGCGTACAGCGCCGCTACGGGCCGCGAGCTCTGGCGCCGTTACGTGTCCGGCCGCATCCTCGGCGGCGCCGTCATCGTCGGCAACCTCGTCTTCTTCTCCACGCTGGAGACGAACACGTACGCCGCCCGCGTCGCGAACGGACAGATCGTGTGGAAGATCGGCATGGGGAAGTACTCGCCCGGCATTGCCACCGAGCGCCACTACTACTTCTCGCTCAACGGGATGCTCGTGGCCTTCAGAGGGCGCAACAGCCCGCCGGAGCCGGTTACAGCGGATGGTGGCGACGACGCCAAAGCGGGGAAACGCGGAGCGCCCGCGCGGAAGCGTTCCAAGCCGTGATCCGGGCCGCGTACCAGGCGCGCCGAAGTCGGCCGGTGATGGTCGGCTGGCTGACGGTCTCGTAGCCGAGCTCTGCGAGCAGGTCTCCGGCTACTGCCTCGAACGCCTGGATGTCGCCCACGGGCATGTCCGTTAGCCAGTCGCGGAGCCCGGGCGTCGGCGGCCGCTTCAGGCTCTGCTGGTGCGGCTGCCGCGTGACGTCGACGTTGCCGGCGTAGTCGAGCATTCCGGGCTCGAACACAAGGCCGATGTGGTCGCAGATCTCGCGCAGCGACTCCTCCGGGTCGGCGACGAGCTGCTCGTAGCGAAGCTCCTGGTAGCGCGGGCCAACACGCCGTCCCAGCTCGCGCGCCGCGACGACCTCCGATCGCCACTGACAGGCGAAGCCGGCAGCATCGCGCGGATGAGCCCAGGAGCGCGTGACGATGCCCTCCGGCATCTGGGCGAAGGACAACGCACAGTCCCGGCCGTCGCGGATCAGGTGGACGTAGAGCGCCGTGGGAAAGAGCCGCTCCAGCATCGGACAGGCGCTGCATGTACATCGGCGTCTTGTCTCCCCAGCGCTCCTTGCCGCGGGCTGCCGCGTACGTCTCGTAGACGGCGCCGATCGCCTCGCCGGGAGGCTGGCCGGGGCGGAGCCTCGCGCGCACCGCCTCGACGTCGACGTCCCACTCGCGCAGCGTCGGCAGTCGCCGAAGATCGTCGACGAACGCCTCGACGTCGATCGGGCCGCGGTGGCGATCCGCGAGCTGCGGGATGAAGTAGGACTCGTCGGGCACCGCGAGCTGCGAGTGGCGGTCGAGCATCACGCGCAGCAGCGTCGTCCCCGAGCGGCGCACGCCGAGCACGAAGACCGGCGGCAGGATCACGACCTGCGGACGAGGACCAGGCCGCGGGCGATGTGGCCGCCGGCAGTCGCGACGAGGACGTACGTGCCAGGCTGGGCCGGTGCTCTGAGGCGAATTACGCGCTGTGCCACGCCGCGCTGCACGACGCTCGAGCCACGCCGGAGGATCCAGGGCACTCGCGATGCGTCGGTCTCCAGCCCGACGCGGGCGCGCACGCCCGGCGCGAGCGAGACGCGCGTCTCCTCGAGACGGACGTAGCGCAGCGGCACCACCGCTGCAGGTACCCGCCGGGAGAGGTTCCCGGCCAGGTCCCGCGCCTGAACCGCAAGCCTGTACAGGCCAGGCGGCAGCTTGCCGCCTCCGGCAGTGCCGCCGACCCACTGGAGCACGCCACCCGGGCGCTGCGTCCGGCTGACCACACGCAGCCTGCCGTTGACGAGCAGCAGTCCGCGCACGGCCTCGTCGGCCCGGTAGCGGATGCGGACGATGTCGCCGCGGCCGTCACCGTCGGGAGAGAGCGCGCGAGGCTTGACCGAAACCACGCGCACGACCGGCGGCGTGACGTCCACGCGAATGGGATTGGGCAGCACGATCGTCCGGTCGGCCCGCCCCAGCTCGACCTTCGGCCGGTAACGGCCCTCGGGTAGGAGCCGGCCTTCGTCGTCGCGACCATTCCAGAAGAACTCGTGAGGGCCGCGGGCGGCCCGCTCTCCGGCTACGAGCCTTCGCACGTCGTTGCCCTCGTCGTCCAGCAGCGAGAGCTTCAGGCGGTCGGCGCGCCGCAGCCGGAAGGCGATGCTGGCACGACGCTGCGGACACTGGCACACGGGCGAGAAGACCTTGTCCACCGCCGTCCCGGTGACGGGCGACTTCTCCACCTTCAGCCGCTCGGCGACTCCGAACGCCACGGCCGAGCCGACCAGCAGCGCAAGGGCGACGAGAAGCGGGGCGTGGCGCCGCACGGCGGAGGCGGATTCTAGGCTGGAGCGCGGGCGCGCTGGTAGCGGATCCAGCTGTGCCGGCCGAGCCACACGAGCAGCGCCGTCGCCCCGGCCGCGAGCGCGACGACCACGACGATGCTCGCGCCGGGGACGTCGAGCAGCTTGATGCCGGCCAGGCCGAGAACGCCTGCGAGCAAGAAGCGGAGCGGCCGCTCGGGGATGGAGAGGGTGAGCCGTCCACCTATGAGGACGCCGGGGATCGAGCCGAGCAGGAGCCAGCCCAGGATCCCGAAGTCGATGTTGCCGGCCGCCCAGTGTGCTGCCCCGGCGACGTACAGAAGGGCAGCGGCGTGAAAGATGTCCGTGCCGACGACCTTGTGTGCACGCAACGGGAAGATGATGAGGAGCGTGAGCCCAAAGAAGACCCCGCTCCCCACGGAGGTCAGGCCGACTATGAACCCACCGAAGAGGCCGATGAGGACGGCCGCGGTGCGGTCACGCCGACTGAGCACCCACCTTGCGTCGCCGGTCGCCTCCTTCTGGATGAGGCTCTTTGCGATCAGCCCGACCGCCCCGAAGAGCAACGCTGCGCCGAGCACCTGCCCCATCACCGACTCGATGTCGTCCCCGTAGCGCTTGGTCAGCTGCACGTTGACCCAGACGCCGAGCAGCGACGCGGGAGCGGACCCCAGGAGCATCCACCCTGCGAGCCGCGCACGAACGTTGCCCATCCGCCGGTGCTGAACCGCGCTGACGCTCTTGAACGCGGCGCCGTGGGCGATGTCCGTACCGATGGCGGTCGCCGGCGGCACGCCGAACAGGAAGACGAGCAGCGGCGTCATCAGCGAGCCGCCGCCCATGCCTGTCATTCCCACGAGCACCCCCGTCAGCAGCCCCAGAAGGGTGTACTGCCACGTCACGTGCGGAGATTAGTCGCGGTAGGCGTCGATTAGAACCCGCGCCACCTCTGGGCGCGTGAACTCGACAGGTGGGCACCTCACCCTCGACGAGCATCTCGCGAACCTTCGTCCCCGAGAGGAACACGCGGTCGTCGGACCCGTGCGGGCACGACTTCGTGCTCGCCATCGACCCGCAGACGTTGCACCAGAACGTGTGCTCGAAGAACATCGGCTCGACGTCGAGCTCGTGCGGCTCGAAGTCGTCGAAGATCAGCTGTGCGTCGTACGTGCCGTAGTAGTCGCCAACGCCCGCGTGGTCGCGGCCGACGATGAAGTGCGAGCAGCCGTAGTTCTTGCGGCAGATCGCGTGCCAGATCGCCTCGCGCGGACCGGCGTAGCGCATCGCCGCCGGGAAGGCGGAGAGGAGCACGCGATCCTCCGGGTAGTAGTCGCTGAGCAGCGTCCGGTAGCACTCGATGCGCACGTCGGCAGGCACGTCGTCCGACTTCGTGTCGCCGATAAGCGGGTGGACGAGCAGGCCGTCGACGGTTTCGAGAGCGACCTTGGTCAGGTACTCGTGCGCGCGGTGGATGGGATTGCGGGTCTGGAAGCCGACCACGCGACGCCAGCCGCGTTCCGCGAACTTCGCCCGCGTGTCGGCCGGGTCGTTGGCGATCTCGGGATACGGTGGCGGTACGCGCTCGAAGACCGTGACACGACCGCCGAGATAGAGCGGCTTCTGGTCGTAGAGCCGCGCGACGCCAGGGTGCTCGGCGTCGGTCGTGCGGAAACACTGCTCGGCCTCGCGCTCGGAGTCGTACTCGAAGACTTCCTCGACCTCGAGCGTCGCGAGCAGGCGACCCGCCGTGTCGGCAAGAGCGACGGAGTCTCCCTTTGGAGCCTCGTCCACGGCCAGGCAGACGGGCAGCGCCCAGGGCAGGCCGGACGTCAAGCGCATGCCGCCGACGACAGCCTCGTAGTCCTCGCGACCCATGAAGCCCTCGAGCGGCGACAGGGCGCCCGACGCCAGCATGTCGAGGTCGGACACTTCGCGCGAGGTGAGGGTCAGCAATTCCAGAGAGTCGGCGCCTTCGGGCCGCTCGCCCGTGCGGTTGACGAGCGTCCCGCCGTGAGGGCTGATGAGCTGCTCGACGGTGACGGCGCTCACGAGGCCACCGCGGCCTGCACGAGCCCCAGCTCCTCGAGCTTGGCGACGACGAGCTGCGCCGACTCCTCGGGCGAGTGCGCCTCGGTGTCGATCACGAGCTCGGCGTTGGCCGGCTCCTCATACGGGTCGTCGACGCCCGTAAAGCCCTTGATCTCGCCCGCGAACGCCTTCTCGTAGAGCCCCTTGACGTCTCGCTTCGCACATTCCTCCACCGACGCGGCGATGTGCACCTCCACGAACGTGCCCCACTCCTCGACCATCGCCCGCGCCGTCTGACGAGTCTCCTCGTACGGCGAGATGGCCGCGGCGATGACCGCGCCGCCCTGGCGCGTCAGCCGCGAGGCGACCCAGCCGATGCGCTCGATGTTCGTGTCGCGGTCCTCCTTGGAGAAGCCGAGACCCTTGGACAGGTGCGTGCGGACGGTGTCGCCGTCGAGGTACTCGACGACGTGGCCGCGACGGTCGAGCTCGGGCCCGACGAGGTGCGCGATGGTCGACTTCCCGGAGCCCGAGAGGCCGGTGAACCACAGCGTGAAGCCACCGTCTCGCCTGTGCTCGGACTCGGGGTGCTCGTGCGCGTAGATGTGCTCGGTCATGTGTCCTTTCCTATCTGGTCTTCGAGATGGATACCGCACTCCAGCTTGTCGGAGCCCGCCCAGCGGCCTGCGCGCTCTTCCTCGTCTGGTGCGATTGGCCGCGTGCAAGGGATGCAGCCGATCGAACGGTACCCGGAATCGTGTAGCGGGTTGTAGGGGATGTCGTTGGCGCCGATGTATTCCCACACGCGCTGCTCGTCCCACCCGGCAAGCGGGTGGAGCTTCCAGACGCGGTAACGGTCGGACCACACCATCTGGGGCGTGTCGACGCGGCTCGGCGACTGGTCGCGGCGGATGCCGGAGATCCACGCGTCGTACGGCTGGAGCGCCCGGATCAGTGGCTCCACCTTGCGGATGTGGCAGCAGCGGTCGGGATCGCGCTCCCACAGGTTCGGCCCTTCCTGGCGGTGCTGCTCGGCCACGGTCGGGATCTCCGGTTGGATGAGCTCGATGCCGTAGCGATCGACCAGCCGCTCGCGCGTCTCGTAGGACTCACGGAAAAAGAGGTGCGTATCGAGCTCGACGATGTCGATCTTCACCCCGAGCTCGACGACCATGTGCACGAGCACCGACGACTGCTTCTGCCAGGAGCACGTGAGGCAGAGCTTGTCGCCGAAGCGCTCGTAGGCGGCGAGGATCAGCTCCTCGGCCGAGAGCTGCTCGGCGTCTGGGAGCGGGTGCTCCTAGGCGGGCTGCTGATCGCCGTCACGAAGCGCCACCTTCAGTCGATACGCCCGCTTCTTCAAGGAGGGGGTCCGTGGGGAACCATGGGTTCCCCCACCTAACAGCACCTCCTTCAGCGTGTCGGCGCGCAGCCCGCGGCGCAGCGTCTCCAGCGGGATCACCTCGTCGGGCGGGATGTTGCCGAGGTTGACCTCGGGGCCGAAGTGCTTGACGAACCACGCCTGGGCGGACTTCTGCGGGGCTTCGAAGATGAGGTCGCCGAGCGCGACGCCGTGCACGATCTCGTCGACGAGCCCCGTCCGCATCTCCCCGCTCGGCCGGTAGATGCCCGCCGTCCCGCCTTCGCGACCCTCGGTGATCACCTTCCACGATCCAGCGGCGAGCTCCTCGGTGATCCACTCCACCCACTGGTACGGCGCGAAGATCTCGTCCGCGTCCTTCGACCCGACCTCGGAGAGCACCGTGAAGTCCTCGGCAAGCTCCGCGATCAGCTCGAGCTTGCGCTCGCGGGGCATGTCGACGACGCCGTCGGAGATCTCGACGTGCGTGAAGCCGTGCTTGGCGAGCCAGGTGCGGTACTCGTCGAGCTTGTCCCGCGCGAAGACGACCTCGAAGAACGTGCCACCACAGACGACGGGCTTGCCGGCCGCGCGGTAGAGCTCGAGCTTGCGGGCCAGGTTCGGCGTCACCACTCCCGTGCCCCAGCCAAGCTTTACGATGTCGATGTACGCGCCAGCGGTTTCGAGCAGATCCTCCACCGCCCGTGGCCCGAGGCCCTTGTCGATCACGTGCGTCAGGCCGCCGTTTCGCGGAGGCAGCCCCAGATCCAGGTCAAATTCGCTCATAGAGCTCCTCCAGCTTCTTCGTCGCCTGCTCTTGGACGTCGTGGAACATCGAGTTGCCGTGCGAGTCGATGCCCACCCACAGCGGTCCGAAGTCCTTGACGCGGAACTTCCAGAGGCATTCGGGCATGAGCTCCTCCCAGGCCACCTCTTCGATCTCCTCGATCTGCGTCGTCTCGAGCGCCGCCGCGCCACCGACGATGGCGAAATAGACCATCCCGTGCTTGCGCATCGGCTCGATCGCCTCGTCCGGTAGCCCGCCCTTGCCGCAGATGGCGCGGACGCCGTAGTCGCGCCCCAGCGGCTCGGTGAAGCGCACCATGCGAGCCGACGTGGTAGTGCCCACGCACATCGGCTCGTACTTCCCCGGACCGAGCTTGCGGACGCCGGGCGCAGTGTGGAGGAGGAACGCGCCCGTGAGATCCCACGGCGGCTCGACACCCTGGTCGAAGATGCGCACCTGCGTGCGGTCGCGGATGCCGATGATGTGTCCGTCGACGGTGACGAGGTCGCCCGCGCGGAGCTTGCGGATCTCGTCCTCGGAGGTCGGGAATGTCAGCCGATGCTCGGCCATCACGCGTCCCGGTCGTAGTCGATGACGCCGTCGGCGGTTACATGCGCGCTCGCGCGCCGCGCCGCCCAGCACTGGTAGTTGACGGCGACGGGGTTGAGCGTCATGTGCGTGTCAGCGTGCTCGACGTGGACATGAAGCACGGTCACGTCGCCGCCCAGGCCCATCGGCCCGATGCCGGTCTCGTTGAGCAGACCCGTCAGCTCCAGCTCGAGCTCAGCGACCAGCGGATCCTCGTTCTCGGAGCCGACTGGGCGGGCGATCGCCTCCTTCGCGAGATGCATTGCGTAGTCGGCCGAGCCGCCGATGCCGACGCCGACGATTCCGGGCGGGCACGGCTTGCCGCCCGCGCCGACGATCGACTCGAGCACGAACTTCTTGACGCCTGCCACACCGTCGGCCGGCACGCACATCTTGAGGAAGCTCATGTTCTCGGAGCCCGAACCCTTCGGCACGCACTTCACGTCGAGCCCGTCCCAGTCCGCGACGAACTCCCAGTGGACGATCGGCACGCGATGGCCGACGTTGGCGCCGGTGTTCTCGCGCGTAAGCGTGTGGACGGTGTTGGAGCGCAGCGGGTGCTCGAGGGTCGCGCGCTCCGTTCCGTCGTACAGTGCCTCGTAGATCCGTGCCGGATGGAGCGGGAAGCCCTCGCCCACCCGGCAGTAGTAGACGGCGATGCCGGTGTCCTGGCAGACGAGGTTCGCCCGCTCCTCGGCCACCTGGACGTTCTTGAGGATCGTGTCCAGCACACGCTTGCCCGTCGGATGCGTCTCGCGGGCGGCCGCGTCGGCGAGCGCGTCACGCAGATCCTGCGGAATGTCCTTCAGGGCCCACACGTAGAGGTGGGCCGCTGCGTCCTCGACCACTTTCTGGAGATCGGTGGCGATCATGCGGCCCTCGCGCGGCAGCCCGCCCGGCGCGCCGCCCGAAGACGCAGCACTCGAGCAGCGAGTTGCCCATCATGCGGTTCCGCCCGTGCGTGCCGCCGGCGATCTCACCGCAGGCGAAAAGGCCGGGCACAGTCGTCTCGCCGTCCTTCGAGATGACGAGGCCGCCGTTCTGGTAGTGGAGGACGGGATACGTGAGGATCGGCTCCGAAAGCGGGTCGATGCCGCCGCCGCGGTAGCGGCGGAGCATGTACGGCAGCGAGATGTCCGCGTCCGCCTCGGGAATGCGCGTCGTGTCGAGGTAGACGGCCGGGCGGCCGTCTGGCGACTCCACGCCCTTCCCCTTCGCAACCTCGTCGAAGATCGCCTGCGAGACGACGTCGCGAGGCCCTAGCGAGTCGGTGAACTCCTCGCCGTCGGCGTTGAGGAGAACGGCTCCGTAGGCCCGCGTCGTCTCCGGGATCGAGTAGCCCTGCATGTTCTCCGGCCACGCGCCGCCGTTCGGGTGGTACTGGAGCGCATCCAGGTCGCGTGCCTCGGCGCCGAGACCCAGGGCGATCTGTGTCACCTCGCCCGTGGCGCCTTGATGGTTCGTGGTGAGCTCGCCGCGCTCCTCCGCCTCGCGATAACAGCGGCCGCCGGCGGCCAGGACGACGGCGCCGGCTTCGATCTCGTGGTCACCGCAGCGGGCGCGCCACCCTGCCGTCGTCTGCTCGAGCTCCTCGAGCGGCGACTTCGGAAACGTCTCCGCGCTCGACGCTTCGGCGACCCGCCGGAGGGCCTTCGTGATCGCGTGACCGGTTCTGTCGCCGACTTGCAGAAGGCGCTTACGCGTCGCGCCGCCGCAACGGGCGAGCCGGTAGCCGCCGTTGTCGCGCGTGAAGTCGACGCCCTGCTCCTCGAGCCAGTGGATGGTCGAGGGAGCCTCTGACGTGAGAATCTCGACGAGGCCGAGGTCGGCCGTCTCGTGGGAGCTCGCCCATACGTCAGCCGCGTGCTGCTCCGGCGAGTCGTCCTCGCCGAAGGCGGCCTGGATACCGCCTTGCGCCTTGGCGGAGTTGCAGGACTGGAGCGCGTCCTTCGTCACGAGCCCAACCCGTCTGCCGGCGGCCTCCGCGCTCACCGCAGCCGCCAGGCCGGATGCGCCCGAACCGACGACGAGAACGTCGAATGCCAGCGAGCGCGCCACCACTGCAGGACTATAGCTAATTCCAGGAATTAGCGGTGCTTATTCTACCGCGCAGCGATGGGCCTCTCCTCGGCGGGAGAGGCCCAGCTCAGCTGCGAAACGAAGCTACGTGCGGGGGGCGTCGTCGGGCGGTGGCGGCGGGGGCGGGGGCGGCGGTGGGGGCGCCGGCGTGTCCGCGGGTGGCGGGGGCGGTGCGCTCGTTCCACCTCCAGCGGCAGTTCCGCCGCCGGCTCCACCAGTGCCGCCGAGCTTCTGCAGGTCGGCGATGCTCTCGCCCGTCAGCTGCATGTTCAGCCAGGCGCCGCCGGCGACGGCAATCGCGAGGATGAGCCCGACCCATGCGGCCCACGTGCGGAACTCGTTGTCTGCGAAGAACTTGATGACCGTGAAGAGCAGGAGGAGCAAGGCGAGGAAGGCGGTGACCATGGCCGGCCCGACGCCGATCTCGAGGTTCAGGTTCGAGAGCCTGATCGCCTGCCAGACAATGATTGCGATCGCCAGCAAGCCCGCGATCCAGCCCACGCCGTGCCACATGCTGATGCCGGCTTCACCGAAGGCGCCGAGATCGACTTCCTGCCAGTTGAAGAACGAGATGATCAGGAAGAGGATCGATGCGCCGAGCACGACTTTCGCGCCGTGGTTGATCTCCGCAAGCTTGTCCATGCAGGTGGTCCTTTCTCTTTGGACTCTGGGTGGTTGATTTAACCGCAGTTTCGGCGGACTTACAAACAGCCCTGCCTACCAGATCGAGCGCAAGAGCTCAGCGATCGCTGCGGGGCTCGCCGGACGCGGGTTGGCGCGCGCGCCGGGCCGGAGCGCGATCGCCTCGGCCAGCTCGTCCAGATCGGCCTCAGGAACGCCGAGGTCGCGAAGCCGCGTGAAGCCTGCGAGTCGCGCAAGGTTCTCCGCCGTTTCGACGGGCACGACTTCGAGCGCGAGCGGCGCCGCGGCAGCGTTGAAGCGCATCGCCGCCGGCAGGCAGATGGCGTTGAGCGCCCCGTGGGGAAGTCCGTAGCGGCCGCCGACGCCCTGCGCCATGGCGTGGCCGAGATAGAGGCCGTGCGCCGCGAGCGCCTCCCCGGCGGCGGCGGCGCCTTCGAGCAGGTGCGTTCGCGCCTCGAAGTCACGGAGCTCGTCGAGTACCCGCGGCAGCCATTCGACGATCAGAGCGGCCCCGCGTCGCGCGGATTCGAGATCACCGGGATAGAGGGCTTCCACGCAATGAGCCAGCGCGTTCATGGCGGTGCCCCCGGACTCGGGACGAGGAAGGTCGAGCGTCAGCTCCGGCTCGTACACGATGCCGGCGAGGTTCGCTCCCTTGCCGCCTCCGACCATGCGCTTGTCCGGCTCGCGAACGCCGAAGGACTCGGTCCACTCGGAGCCTGAGTAGGTCGTCGGCACCGACACGAGTGCCAGGCCACTCGCTGCCGAAGCCGCCTTCGCCGTGTCGATGGCGCTGCCGCCACCCACGGCCAGCACGCCGTCGACGGTCTCCGGGACGGCGATGCGATGTGACGGGATCTCGCTCCAGCTGGCGGCGCCCGGGAAGCCGGCGCCGTCCCAGCGCTTGCTGGCGACGAGGAACGGCCGCTCGATGCCGAGCTCGCCGAGCAACGGGGCGAGTTGATCGAGACCCCAGCGGACGATCACTTCAACCTGTCTTTGGCGAACGAGACGAATGCCTCCGCCGCGCGGCTCGGAACGCGGCCGGCCGCACGGGCTATCGAGATTTGCCGCTGCAGGTCGAGGCCACCGACGCGAATCTGCGCAAGCGTCCCGGTGGCGAGGTCGGCTTCGACGGCCCGCCGGGAGATGAACGTCGCGCCATGACCCGCCTGCACGGCGCTCTTGACGGACTCCTGGAGCCCGAGCACCAGTTCGACGTTCAGGTCACGAAGCCGCTTGCCCTGGCGGCGCAGCTCGTCTTCGAGCAGCTGGCGGACGCCCGCGCCGTCCTGCATGAGGATGAGAGGGATCTCAGGTAGCTCGTCAACGGTGATCGTGCGGCCCGCCGACGTGTGCCCCGGCGGGCAGACGAGGATCACTTCGTCCGAGAAGAACGGCTCGAACTCGACCGCGCGGCGGCGGCGGGCGGCGCCGACGATTCCCAGCTCGAGCTCACGCTCCGCGACCAGCGAGACCACGGTCTGCGTGTCGTGAACGGACAGGCGAACGTCGAGCGACGGGTTCGCCTGGTGGAACTCGCACAGCAGGAGGGGTACGACGATCGCCGCCGGTCCCGTCGATGCCCCGATCTCGAGCGAGCCCGTGAGCGGCCCGAACAGAGGCTCCCCGAGCTCCGCGAGCATCTGCTCCTCCAGCGTGAGCAGTCGCTGGGAGCTTCGATAGAGACGCGCCCCGGCGTCTGTGGGGACGACGCGACGGCCGGAGCGATCGAGAAGCTGGATGCCGACGCGCTTCTCGAGCGAGCGAACTTGCTGGCTCACTGCAGGCTGAGTCACGCCGAGCGTTGCAGCGGCGCGCGAGAAGCTCTCGCGTTCGACCACGGCGCAGAACGCCCTCAGCTGCCTCGTATCCATAAGCTTCGCTTATACCACGCCGCCCGCCAGTGCCAGGCACTGGGACATGTCCGGTCTCGCTGTAGAGTCGCCGCGGTGCGCGTCTGGATCGACATCACCAACTCTCCGCATGTGCCGTTCTTTCGCCCGCTGATCCGGCTTCTCGAGCAGGATGGCCACACCGTGCACGTCACGGCGCGCGCGTTCGCTCAGATCGAACAGCTGCTCCGACTACACGACATCGACGCGACGATCATCGGCACGCACGGTGGCAGGACGCGAACTGGCAAGGCGCGGGCGATGGCACGGCGTCTGAAGCAGTTGCGTGGATGGGCGCACGCGCTGTCGTTCGACGCCGCGCTCGCACACGGCTCGCACGACCTGACGCTGACGGCTCGCGGCCTCGGTGTCCCGTCGACGACCACGTTCGACTACGAGTTCGCGCTCGCGCAGCACCAGTTCGGCGCCCGAGCCGCTACGCGTGTCGTCGTGCCTGACGCCATCCCGGCCGAACGTCTCACCCGCTACGGCTTGCGACCGCCGAAGCTTGCACGCTACCCCGGCCTCAAGGAGGAGTACTACCTGGCCGACTTCGAGCCCGACCCCACCGTTCCGGCCCAGCTGGGCGTCGACCCGTCGCGCGTCGTGGTCGTTCTGCGCCCGCCGCCTGACATCGCGCTCTACCACCGGCGCGGCAACCCCCTCTTTCCCCGAACGCTCGAGCTGCTCGGTCGGCGCGAGGACGTGCACGCCGTCGTCCTTCCGCGTACGCCGGACCAACATGCACATGTCCGGTCGCTCGCATTGCCCTCGGTCATCGTCCCGCAGCAGGCAATCGACGCGCAGAGCCTGATGGCGGCGGCGGACATCGTGATCTCGGCCGGCGGAACCATGAACCGTGAGGCGGTTGCGCTCGGAATCCCCGTGTACACCGAGTTCAGCGGCAGACTGGGCGGCGTCGACGAGCAGCTGATCCGCGACGGCAGGCTGCAAATGCTCACCGATCCGCAGGCCTTTGAGCTGAAGAAGCGAGCCACAGACGAGCTCCGAGCACGTGTCCGGCGCGACCCGCGCGCGCTGCTCGAGACGCTTCTTCCGCGTACCGGCTAGCGCCCGCTAGGCGCCGTCTCAAGAGAGCTGCTGCGCCGCAGGCTGCGCCGCGGGCCCACGGCGCGGCGCCTTCATCATCGCCGCCAGCTTCGCGACGAGCTCGAGCGTGTCGCCTTCGTCGACGAGCCGCGCCAGCGTCGCCAGCTCCTCGTCGAGCCACACCGCGTCGATCGAAGGTCGCGTGACGAGATTGATCTTTGCGTGGCCGGTATCCGCAACCGTCTCGCCGTCCGACCAGAGCTCCTCGTGGAGCTTCTCACCCGGCCGCGCGCCGATGAACTCGATGCGGATGTCGCGCTCGGGCTCCTTGCCCGAGAGCTCGATCATGTTGCGCGCCAGGTCGATGATGCGCACGGGCTCGCCCATGTCGAGCACGAACACCTCGCCGCGACCGCCGATGGCGCCGGCCTGGACGACCAGCGACACCGCCTCCGGGATCGTCATGAAGAACCGCGTCATCTCTGGGTGCGTGACGGTCAACGGCCCGCCGCGCTCGATCTGGCGCCGGAAGATGGGGATCACGCTTCCTGACGAGCCGAGCACGTTCCCGAAGCGCACGGCGACGAAGCGCGTGGGGACGTCCTGCCGGTGGCCGAACGCCTCCACGATCCACTCGCAGAGCGCCTTCGACTGGCCCATGACCGTCTTCGGGTTGACGGCCTTGTCCGTGGAGATGAGCACGAAGCGGCTCGCCTCGAACTCCATCGCCACCTCGGCCATCGTCCGCGTCACGAGCGTGTTGTTCCGCACCGACTCCAGCGGGTTCGCCTCCATGAGCGGCACGTGCTTGTACGCGGCGGCGTGGAAGACGACGCCGGGCGTGTAGCGCTCGAACACCTGTCGCATCTTCTGTCGGTTCCCTGCATCGGCCAGAACCGGCACGCTGGGCGGGAAGCCGCGCTGGTCGACGAGCTCGCGCTCGATCTCGAACAGCGGCGTCTCACCCTGCTCTACGAGGATCAGCCGCTTGCACCCGATACGGGCGATCTGCCGGCAGAGCTCCGAGCCGATCGAGCCGCCGGCGCCGGTGACGAGCACTGTCTCGTCGGCGAGGTACTTCGCGACCGACTCGAGATCGACCTCCACCTGCTCCCGTCCGAGCACGTCCTCCACCTGCACCGGGCGGATCTGTGGCGCCAGATCGACATCGCCCGCAATCATCTCGTGCAGCCCTGGGAGCGTCTTGACGGGCACTCCCGCGGCGCGCGCGGCATCGACCACCCGCTGGCGCGTCTCGCCCGTTGCCGACGGCATGGCGATCAGCACCTCGTCGGGATGCTGCTCGCGGAGGATTCGCGGGAGATCCGCAGTGGTGCCGAGGACGCGCACGCCGTGCACGCGAAGGTTCTGCTTCCGCGGATCGTCGTCGACGAGGCCGATCGGAGTGGCGCCGAGCGCCTGGGACTTCAGCATCTCCTTGACAGTCACCTGCGCAGCGTCGCCCGCCCCGGCGACGATCACCTCTCGGCCACGCGCCACGATCCCCTTCGTCGACGGGCGCTCGAGGATCGTGCGGGCAAGCATGCGTGAGCCGGCCACGAACGCGAGCAGCAACAGCCAGTCCATGATCGCGATCGAGCGCGGCAGCCGGATCTGCTCGACCGGGGCGGCGAAGTACACCACGAGGCTGGAGACGAGGCAGGCCACCGAAGCGCCGCGCACGAGCGTCCACATGTCTCGCGTCGAGACGTAGCGCCACCAGCGGTTGTAGAAGCCGAAGAGGAAGAAGATCGCAAGCTGCACGACGACCACGATCGGGAGCGATCGCCAGAGCAGCGTCTCGTAGTACGGCGGAATACGCGGCGTGTCGAAGCGCAGGCGGAACGCGAGGTACCACGCGGCAGCGATCAGGACGGCATCCGCCAGCAGTTGCCAGATGCGGTGCCGGTTGATCACGAGGCGACTCCCACGGCCACGGCTCCACGCACCGTCTCGACGACACGCTCCTGCGACTCGACGTCAATCCCCACCCACATGGGCAGCGCGAGGTTCTCGCGGCCGGCACGCTCGGTCTCCGGCAGCGAGCCCGGCTGCCAGCCGAGATAGCTCAGTGCAGGCTGCAGGTGAAGGGGGGTGTTGTAGTACGACGCGCTGCCGATGTCGGCTTCGGCCAGCGCTGCCGCGATCCGGTCGCGTTCCGGGGATCGCACGACGTAGAGGTGGTAGACGTGCGCACCGTCGTCGGCCGGCAGCTCGACCAGCTCGCCCAGGCCCAGCTCGGCATACCTCGCTGCTGCCTCGCGGCGCTGCGCGTTCCAGTCGTCGAGGTGCTCCAGGAACAGCCGCAGGGCGGCTGCCTGCAGCTCGTCGAGCCGGGAGTTCGTGCCGACGTAGTGGAAGTCCCGCTTGTCGCGCGAGCCGTGGAAGCGCAGCATGCGCACGCGTTCCGCCAGCTCGTCGTCGAGCGCCGTCACGAGCCCACCGTCGCCGATGCCGCCGAGGTTCTTCGTCGGATAGAAGCTGAACGTCGACGCCACTCCGGTCGTGGCGACGCCGTCGGCTCCGAACGCCTGCGCCGCGTCCTCGATCAGAGGCAAACCGTGCCCGGCCAGCTCCTCGAGCGGAGCCGGGTTGCCGAAGAGATGCACGGGCATGATCGCCCGAGTTCGCGCCGTCAATCGGCGCTCGACGTCGGCGGGATCGATATTGAGCGTCACCTCGTCGATGTCGGCGAAGACGGGTGTGGCGCCGACGGAAGCGATTGCCTCAGCTGTCGCGTAGAACGTGAAGGCGGGGCAGACGACCTCGTCCCCGGGGCCGATCTCGAGCGCACGCAGCACGAGCACGATGGCATCGGTGCCGTTGGCGACGCCAATCGCATGCGGCACGCCGAGGTAGGTCGCGGACTCCTGCTCGAAGGCACGAACGTTCGGACCGAGAACGAATTCGCCGCGGTCGAGCACCTCGCCGAGCCGCTGCTTCAGCTCCGGTAGAAGGGATCCGTACTGCGCCGCGGGCTTAAAGAGAGGAATCCGAGGCACGCCGATTGAGTCTAGAGGAACGCCAGCGGAGCACGAGATAGCCCAAACCGACAACGAGGAGGCCGGCGACGGCGTACTCGACATAGCGGAATGCATGGTGGAAGCTCTCCCAGTTCTCGCCGACCGCCCAGCCGACTCCGGCGAAGAGAAGGCACCACAGCGTCGAGCCGATGAACGTCAGCAGCGTGTAGCGGCCGATGGGATGGCGAAACACCCCGGCCGGGATCGAGACGAACGAGCGGACGATGGGCGTGATGCGGCCAAGGAAGACCGCCTCGCCTCCCCACCGGTCGAACCAGCGCTCGGCGCGCGCGAACCGCTCCGCCGAGAGATGGAACCACCTGCCGTGGCGCTCGACGAGCGGGCGGCCGCCGTAGTCGCCGATCCCCCAGCCGGCGAGCGAGCCGAGCGTGTAGCCGATCGTCCCCGCTGCGACCATGACCGTGAACGACTGCCAGCCGCTCGGCACCTCGCGTCCGAAGACGACCACGTCCTGGCCGACGAAGGCGCCGGCGGCAAGCGCGCCCGCGTAGAGCATCACGAGCTCGCTCGCGGCAGGCAGCACCGCGTCCACGAACATCAGGACGAAAACGGCGTAGACGCCCTGATCGCCGATGAACGACGTCAGCGCATCCGTGACCGACGAGGTGATGGAGGCGAGAAGCACGGGCAGACGAGACTACTTTCGCGTGCGGCGCACGGTGAATTTCGACGCCAGCGACACGGAGCCTGCCGAGTTCTTCGCCGTCATGCGCGCCACATACGTCCCCGAATGGACGGCGGCGCCCTTGTTCGTGCGGCCGTCCCAGGAGACCGTCGCCGCACCCGGCTGCAGCGTCACCGGCGTCGTCGGCATCCGGACGACCGTTCCCGACAGCGTCTCGATGCGGGAGGTCACAGCGGCCGGTTGCGCCAGCTCGAACTGGGCCACCACGCGTGCCTGCCTGCGGGGGACGGAGAGCGCCGGCGGCACCGCCTTGCCGAAGCCGAGCGTCGTGTTGAGAGCGAATGGCCGCTCGAACGCGGACGGCTGCCCGCGGTCGTCCGTCGCGCTCACGACCCAGCGCCAGATGCCCTCGAGCTCGAGCCGTCCGTCCGCGGTGCGGCCGGTCCACGCGAACGGATACGTGCCCGGCGCGGCCGGGCCGGAGAAGACGGGCCGCGTCGAACCGTCGGGCGCTATGAGGCTCGCCGTCACCGTCGACGGTCGCACGAGCTTGTAGGCGAGCGTCTGGGTCTCGCCGACGTTGTCGCCGTTCGGCGACAGGACGGTCGCGGTCGGCAGCGGAGCGTGAATGCCCGAGTACGCCATCAGCAGCGCTTCCGAGACCGGACGCTCCGCGCCCGAGGGGAGGTTGAGCAGCCGCCCGTCGAACGCCATCGTCGAAGAACCTCCGCCGTCGAGCGCCGCGCCCGTGATCGCACCGAGGCGGACTAGCGTGAGAGCGAGCTCGAAGTTGGTCATGCCGCTCGAGTAGCCGCGTCGGCGGCCGTCGACGACGACGAGCACGATCCGCCCGTCGGCGAGCTGACCCACAGCGGTGCGCGGCTCAGGGAGCGCGAGCTGGCTCGGGACGAAGGCCTCGCCCGCGTTGAACACCGCCTTGCCGGCGCGGACCAGCGCGGGCCCGCCGCCGACGGCATCCACCACTCCTGCCCATTCGGGCTGAAGCATGAGGCGCACGCGGACGGTAGCCCCCATCGGCGCCTCGTTACGCACCCGGGTGGTCGACGCCGTGCCGCGGGCAACCAGGACCGCGCCGTCCGGCGGGATCGGCGTCCCGCCGCCGCTGCGGACCTCCGTCACCGGTCCCGAGACCTCGCTGTTCGGCAGCGCCGCCGGGAACGGCCGCACCACGACCTCGAGCGACCCCGGCGCCACCGGCGTCACGGGGCCCCACGCCGGCGTGTAGAGGGACGTGCCGCTCGAGGAAGGCGAGTTGTTGACGGCCGACAGGTTCTGCCGCTGACCCGAGCCCTGCCACGTCGGCAGCAGCCGCACGCGCTCCACCCGCAGGTTGCCGCCGGAGTCGAAGCCGATGCTCGACCGGCTGTCGCCGGGCGAGTGCTGGAGCTGACCGTCGCGCATGAGAATGCCGCTCGGCCGACCGTTGGACGCGAAACGGTCGCCGTTGACGCCGGCCACTGTCGCAGTCGCCGAGACACGCTGTTGGATCGCGGTCACCCGCTCCGTGCCGACGATGGCGTCGTTGGAGAGCACCGGCTTGAGGGTCCAGAGACCGCCGGGCCGGGGCATCGTCAGCACGTGGATCACCGACGGTCCGTGGAACGTGAACTGCACCTGCTTGTCGTAGGTGACGCCGGGCATGAGCAGCTTTGGCTGCCCGGCGGCGGGCATGACAAGGACGAGCGCAACGAGCGCTCCGATGGCGGCGAAGCGAGACACGACCCGCATTGAGGCTAGCTAAAGGGCAGGCGAGGAGCGGCGGACCCTTGCCGCGCTCTCCGTACCCTGCAACACTTACCACGAATGCGAAGGAGGCTCGTGTGCGTGGGCGTCGCGTCCGCGCTGCTCGTAGTGCCACTCGCCAAGGGTTCGACGGCGGCCGTACACGCCGGAGCAGCTCAGACCCCTGATCAGCAGCTCGTCGTCGCGCTCACGAGCGTCCGCGACACCGCACGCTCGGCGGCGACCAGCCTCGCCAAGCCGTCCAAGCCCCGCGTCGCCACGGCGAGGAACGAGATTCGCCGGTCGGCCGCCGGCGTAGCGATCGCAGGGACGGCGGCCCGGGCCGCGGTGGGAGCGCTCGACATCCCCTCGGTGCGGGGGGCGCTGGCGCGGATGGCCTCGCTGTTGCAGAAAGCGCGTTTGGACGTCTCGAGGGAGCGTTATGGGCCGGCGCGCGTAAAGCTCTCGCGGGCAGCCGGCATGGCAGACGACGCACTCGGAGACTTCGGCGTTCCGCTCGCGAAGGAATTCGCCGCCTTTGCTGTGAGCCGCGACTTCGGATACCTACCCGAGTTCGTCAACTACTCCGGGCTCTCGGCGAGAGTCGGTAGCGAGATCACGGAAGTCGTGATCGGCGCCGCCAACCGTTCGACCGCCAACGTCGGCGAGCGAGGCGCAGTCGCCGACGAGGCCGTCGGCCTGCCGATCACGCGGATGAGCCTTGCCGTGATCTCGGACCCGATCGGCCGCTTCAGCTCCGGTTGGTGCGAGCTCGACCTCGGCGTCATCAGCTGCCGCATCCGTCCGGCGATGCCGACGGACCACGTCTTCACGATCGCCTTCGGCCCGAAGCTCCCCAAGGGGACGAGGCTGCTCGTGAAGTTCCGCACGGCGACGGGCGAACGCTCGTACTCCGTGTTCACGACGCGCTGAGCCCATGTGTGACGGCGGTGACACTGCTTCAGTCGCGCTCGCGAACGACGCCGTTCGGGCCCGCTCGTACGCTCGGCGCATGAGTGTGAGATGTCTGACGCCGCTGCTGGCGGCAATCGCGCTGGCTGCCGTGCCACTGGCCGGCGCCACCGCCGCTGCGCCCATGTCACCGGACCAGCTCTGGGTCGCCGAGCTCAAGGGCGCTCGACAGGCAAACCAGGCGGCACTCCGTCAGCTGTCACCAAGAAGCATCTCCATCGACAAGGGGCGGGACGCCGTAGACAAGGCACAGCTGGCGAAGACCGAGATCGGAAGCGCCCTCTCGCACTTGAAGAAGGCGACCCAGGCCGCGCCGAGCGCGGTCGGCGCAACGGATGCCGAAATCGCCGCAAGCGTGGTGAGTGCGACGACTTTCAGCTCGCAGGCGTCCAAGAAGATGCGCGGAGGCAACTACCAGGGCGCCCGCGCGGATCTCAAGCTCGCCATCGACGCGACGGGCGCTGCGCTGGCGAAGTTCGGCGTCCCGCTGGGGAAGGAGTTCCAGGCGACGGTTACCTACCGTGAGCTCGGCAACATCCAGGGCTGGGAGGAG
Organism: uncultured Actinomycetes bacterium; assembly: GCA_963704335.1. Lineage (GTDB taxonomy): Bacteria > Actinomycetota > Thermoleophilia > Gaiellales > Gaiellaceae > PALSA-612. Next base: position 882,456 of record OY969889.1, on the reverse strand, counting down.
TACCTCGGGCTCAGCGCCAAGGCGAACGCACCGATCGCGAAGATCGTGATCGGCGTCCTGGGCCGGCCGACGGCCAACACGGGAGAGGCCGGCGTAAGGAAGACGGCACCGTCGCTTCCGATTACGAAGCTTGCGATCTACACGCTTCAGGAGCCGAGCGGCGCGTACAGCTCGGGCTGGGGAAAGATCGTGAACGGCATCGTCGTGTGCGACCTCAGCCCGACGATGAAGGCCAACGAGTCGTTCGCCGTCTCCTTCGGCCCGAGAGTCTCGAAAGGCACGAAGTTCCTCGTGAAGTTCTGGTCGACGGACGGCCGCCGCTCGTACGCCGTCCTGACGACGAAGTAAGCCGGGGCGCCCTAAGTGTTCCGGCCAGGGACGCTCAGTTCCAGACGCGGACGTCGCGGTAGAGCGTGTCGCGCTGCACGGGGATCTTCCCGAGCGATCTGATGAGGTGCACGAGCTCGTCCGTCGACGTGCGGTGGGTCGTGCCGGCGGCGGAGACGACGTTCTCCTCGATCATCACCGAGCCCATGTCGTCGGCGCCGAAGCCGAGCGCCACCTGGCCGATCTTCATCCCCTGCGTCACCCACGACGACTGGATGTGGTCGACGTTGTCGAGGTAGATGCGAGACACGGCCTGCGTCAGCAGGTAGTCGAACGAGGTCGGCATCCGGTCGCGAGGTACCTTGGCGCCCAGCCGGTTTCCGTCGTCCTGGAACGTCCACGAGATGAAGGCCCGGAACCCATGCATCTCGTCCTGGAGCTCGCGGATTCGCCGCATGTGCTCGACGCGCTCGGCGAGCGTCTCCACGTGGCCGTACATCATCGTCGCCGTCGTCGACATGCCCAGGCGCTGCGCGTGCCGCATGACGTCGAGCCATTCCGCTGACGTCGTCTTCTTCGGCGAGATGATGTCGCGCACACGGTCGACGAGGATCTCGGCGCCGCCGCCGGGCAGCGAGTCGAGCCCCGCGTCGCGCATGCGGGTCAGTGCCTCGGGAACGGTCACCTTCGAGCGGCGTGCAGCATGCTGCACCTCCGAGGGCGACAGCGCGTGCAGGTGGATCGGGTAGCGCGCCTTGATGGACGAGAAGAGATCCTCGTAGTACTCGACTCCGAGGTCGGGGTGATGGCCGCCCTGCATGAGGAGGCCGGTGCCGCCGATCGCGAGCGTCTCCTCGATCTTCTTGAAGATCACGGCCTTCGGCAGCAGATAGCCCTCGCGCGTGTCGCCGGGGCTCCGGTAGAACGCGCAGAAGTCGCAGTCCGTGTAGCAGACGTTGGTGTAGTTGACGTTGCGGTCGACGATGAACGTCACGCGGGCCGGATCCGTCCGGCGGGCACGAAGCTCGTCGGCGGCATGGCCGACCGAGACGAGGTCGCGCGACTCGAGCAGTACGAGCGCGTCCTCGTCGGAGATACGCTCGCCGGCGAGCGCCTTCTGGAGCACATCTGGCACAGACACGGAAATCGTGCCTGGCACGCTCAAGCGGGCACCCCCTCCGTGACGAAGCGCAGCTCGGGCACCTCCGTCAGCTCGTCGGCGCCGTGGGCGAGCTCGAGAAACGTGTAGAGGCCGGCGCGCTCGCGCGGGCCGAAGCGATAGCGGAGCTTCTCGAAGTAGCGCGCGAGGAAGCCGGGCGGGTAGCCGTAGAGCTCCGAGGCCTCACGGGCAAGCTGCTCCGGCTCGGCGCGCGCCTGGCGCACCGACTCGACGAGCGCGTCCTCCAGCTCCTTCACCGCTGCGGCGACGGGCTCACGGGCCGCCCAGACGGCGAACACCATCGGCAGCCCGGTGCGCTCGAGCCAGAGACGCCCGAGGTCGTGATGAGGGGTCGGATCCTCGAACGCACTGCGCAGCGCCGCGTCGCCGATGAGGAGCTTCGCGTCGGCTTTCTCCTCCAAGGGCACGTGCTCGGCGTCCGGCAACAGCACTTTCGTCAGCACCACGGACGTCGCGCTCTCGGGAGTCACCGCGACGGTGCGCACCTGCTCGAGCGGAATGCGCGAGACGAGCTGGATCGAGTCCACGGCTCCTTCGGAGGAGACGCAAAGGCGCGGCAACAGCCGTAGCTTGTCTGCATTGCGCGCGTACTCGATGGACGGGATCGGCGCCACGTCGAGCTCGCCGGCGAGCAGCTTGCGGTTCAGCTCGGTGGGCACGCCGGCGACCTCGTCGACCTCCGCCTCCAGCCGGAAGAAGACCGGCGCCATGTTCACGTACGAGATGCGGCCCAGGCGCAGCACTAGTCGAACCTTCTGAGCTCGTTGTAGAGCGTGTCGCGCTGCACGGGGATGCGGCCGGCGTCGCGGATCACCTTCGTCAGCTCCTCGATCTTCTGCTCGGTGCCGGCGGTCGCACCCGCAGCCTGGAAGATCTCCTCGCGGACGACGGTGCCCTGGACGTCGTTGGCACCGAAGTGCAGCGCCACCTGGGCGAGCGGCAGCCCCATCATGATCCAGTAGGCCTTGATGTTCGGCACGTTGTCGAGCAGGAGGCGCGAGACGGCGATCACCTTCAGGTCGTCGGCGCCCGTCGTGTGCCGCCAGCCGCGGCGCTCGAAGACGGTGTTCTCCGGGTGGAAGGCGAGGGGCACGAACGCAAGGAAGCCCCCGGTTTCGTCCTGGAGCGCGCGCAGCCGCAGCAGGTGGTCGACGCGCTCCTCGTTCGTCTCGACGTGCCCGTACAGCATGGTGCAGTGCGTCGGGACACCGAGCGCGTGCGCCGTCCGATGGACGTCGAACCACTCGTCGGGGTGCTCCTTGCCCGGCGCGACGAGCCGCCGGACGCGGTCCGCGAAGACCTCGGCGCCTCCACCGGGCAGTGAGCCGAGGCCTGCCGCCTTGAGCTCTCGCAGCACCGCCTCGTGCGTGATGCCTGCGAGCTTCGACATATGGTGGATCTCGCTCGCGGTGAACAGCTTCAGGTGCACGTCCGGCATCGCGTGATGGAGCTTGGAGACGATCTCGACGTAGTAGCCGAAGTCGACGTGAGGGCTCTCGCCTCCCACCATGTGGATCTCCGTGAAGCCGGTCAGCTCCCGTTGCTGCAGCGCATCCTGGACGAGCTCGTCACCCGTGTAGGTGTAGGCGCCGTCCTCCTTCTGCGTGACGGCGAACGCGCAGAACCTGCATTTCACGCGGCAAACGTTCGTCTGGTTGAGGTAGAGGTTCTGCACGAAGAACACACGGTCGTCTCCGCCGCGCTGACGACGTGCGAGATCGGCCAGGTCTCCGAGGGCGAGCAGGTCGTCCGTCTCGAAGAGCGTCACGCCGTCCTCGAGGTCGAGCCGCTCGCCGGCGGCGACCTTCTCACGAATCGTCTCGAGGGTGGACAGGCGCTCGACGGTTGCCATCAGTGGGCCACTAACTGTCTCGATCCACGACGAGGTGAGTAAGCGCTTCGAGCTCCTCGCGGTGAACATGTCCGTCGAGGCACGCGCGCGCACGGTCTGCGTATTCGAGGGCCATCGCGCGAGATTGCTCGAGCGCGCCCGTTGCCGCGACACGGACGAGCGCGCCGTCCAGCGGGCCGCCGGCGAGCGCCTCGTGCACCACGCGGTCCTCCCGAGCAGCTAGCAGGAGCGGCAGCGTCGGCGTCCCTTCCCGCAGGTCGACGCCCGCAATCTTCCCCGTCTCCGTGGCCTCGCCCGTGCAGTCGAGGATGTCGTCGGTGATCTGGAACGCGGTGCCGAGCGCGGTGCCGAACTCGCCGAGCCAGCGGTCGCGACCGCCACAGCCGAGCAAACACGCCGCCTCGAACAGCTTGCCGGTCTTCAACGCGCATCGGTCCAAATAGCTCTCGACCGTCGTATCCGGGTCGTGCGTCTGGCGCCGCTGCAAAGCCTCACCTCGCGCCAGGCACAGCGTCGCGTCTGCGAGTAGCTCCACGGAGGGCGCATCACCCGTCTCGGCCAGCTCGGCAAACGCCCGCGCGAACAGATAGTCGCCGGCCGCGCGCGCCGCGCCGGCACCGTATGCCGCCCAGGCGGCCGCCCGGCCGCGGCGGAAGCGCGCACCGTCGATGAGATCGTCGTGGACAAGCGTCGCCATGTGAATCAACTCCACTGCGACACCAGCCGCGAGCGGGGACGGACCGTCGACCGGCGAGGAGAGAAAGACGAGCATCGGGCGGAGCCGCTTGCCCCCGGCTGCGAGCGCATCGGCGCCGACCGCCGCCACCGTGCCGGGATGGCTGCCGACGGTCTCCTGCAGCCGTATCTCGAGCTCGTCGAGGTAGTCCTCGAGCCCCGGCACCTCGCGGATGGCGGCAAGCGCGGTCATTCCTTGACACCAGTATGGAGGGCGACGATGCCCCCCGCGAACGTGCGGTAACGGACGTCACTAAAGCCGGCTGCCTCGATCACGCCTACGAGATCGTCTTTCCCGGGGAAACGGCGGACGCTGGCAGGGAGATACTTGTACGCGGAGCCGCCCACCAGCGGCTTGCCCAGCACGGGCACGATGCGCTCGAACCACACCCGATAGAAGGGGGCGAGCGCTCCCGTCGGTTGCGTGATCTCGAGCAGCGCCACTCGTCCCCCGCTGACCAGTACCCGCGCCAATTCGCCAAGCGCTCCGGCGAGATCGGCGACGTTGCGGATTCCGAAGCCGACCGTCGCGGCGTCGAACACATCCTCCTCGAAGGGCAAGGACAGGGCATCGCCCTCCACCCAGGCTACGGCGTTCGACTTGCGACGAGCGCGCTCGATCATCCGCGGTGAAAAGTCGAGCCCGACCACGCTGCCGGCACCTGCGCGCACGCCGGCGAGCGCCAGATCGCCTGTGCCACAGCAGGCATCGAGCACCCGGTCGCCCGGCCGTACGACCGACTCCGCCGTCAGGCGTCGCCAGCGCCGGTCGAGGCCGGCCGTCATCACATGGTTCATCACGTCGTAGACCGGCGCGATGCGATCGAACATCGTGCGGACGCCCTCGGGTGCCAGCGTCCCCGACTCGATGCCGGCGAGCGGGTCGCCGCGGTCGGTCAATCTACTCCTGAGGCCCTTTGGAGGCCTCGAGGAAGATGGCGAGATTGCGGAGGTTCTCCTCACCCATGGCCGCGTACGACGGCATCGGCGATCCGGGTGACTTGCTCGACGGATTGATCAGGTGGTCGATCTGCCACTGGATGCCTCGGCCCTTCAGCCCCTCCTCCGTGAGGTCGGGCGCACCGAGGTTGGAGCTGCCCTTGCCCGCGTACGTGTGGCAGCTGAGGCAGCCGGAGGCCGCGAAGAGCTCGGCGCCGGCCAGCGCCTCGTCGGGCAGGTTGTTCGCCTCCTGGAACTCTGCCGCGAGCGTGGGTGCCTCGCTGGCGAGGAACTCGGCGGTCGTGGCGCCCTTCCAGGTGAGGACGCCCATCGCCACCGCCGTGAGGATGGCGGCGACGATCGCCACCGGCCGCCGCGACAGCCGCCGCTCGGTCGAGCGATCGATGAACGGCACCGCGAAGAGCAGCATCATCAGGATCGTCGGGATGCCGACCGTCGCGAGCACGACCGTGACCGGCCACTCGAAGATCCGCAGGAGATAGAAGAGGAAGTAGAAGTACCAGTCCGGCCGCGGGATGACGCTGACCGACGCCGGATCGGCCTTTTCGGTGTACTCGGGGCCGAGAATCCCTGCCTTCGTGCCGTCGGCCGTCTCGTGCCAGACGACCGTCATGCCGATGATCACCGACACGACGACGAGGCTCATCACCGTGTCGTGGAACATCGCGTGCGGGAAGAACGGCTTCCCGCGCTTCTCGACGTCCTTCTTGTACGCCTCGAACTGACGCTCGTGCTCGCTCTGGGAGCTCATGCCGTCCTCACTTGCCGTTCCCTCGAGTGGTCGGCTGCACGAGACCCTGGCGTGCCGGGGCCTCGTCGTCCTCGTCCATGTCCTCGGGCTGCTTCCCCCACGGCGGGTTGGACACGCCGAGGCGGATCACGAGGTACAGGTGGAGCCCTATGAGGCCGGCGATCAGCGCCGGTAAGACGAGCATGTGGATCGAGTAGAAGCGGGACAATGTGTCCCCGTCGATCTCGGCGCCCGCCTTCAGCACCTGGGCCATGAACGGCCCGACGAAGGGGCCCGTGCCGGTGATGTTGATGCCGACGACCGACGCCCAGTAGGACGTCTGGTCCCACGGCAGCAGGTAGCCCGTGAAACCCTCGAACATGCCGAGGATGAGCAGCGCCGCGCCGACGATCCAGTTCACCTCGCGCGGGTACTTGTAGGCGCCGAAGAGGAACACCCGCGCCATGTGAAAGAACATGAGGATGATGAAGACGCTTGCCCCGAAGCGGTGCATGCCGCGTACGAGCCAGCCCCACGTGAGATCGTTCGTGATGTACTGGATCGACTCGTACGCGCTGTTCGGATCCGGCTTGTAGTACATCGCGAGAATGATCCCGGTGATGGCCTGGACGAGGAACGCCGTCAGCGTCGCGGAGCCGAGCGTGTGGAACCAGTTCGTGCCCCTCGGAACCTTGCGGAAGAGGAAGTACTTGATGGCGCCGACGAGCCCGGTCCGCTCCTCGATCCAGTCGAGGGGATACGTGACGACGGTCTCGGCCTGCTGGCGTCGTTCCGACTTGGGCATCTACGAGGGTGGAATGAAGGGGTAGAGGACCTGGGAGATGCCGTCGACGTGGACGCCGGGCTGCGCAAGCCGGTAGGCGCCGATGTTCGCGTCCGCGCCTGAGCCTTCCACCTCGTTGACGCTGTAGGCGCCGATCAGCCTCAGTCGGCCGTCCTGGATCTTGTACGCCCAGCGGTCGAGCGCGCGCACGGGCGGGCCTGCAGTGCGGTTGCCCTCGGAGTCGTACTGGCCGCCGTGGCACGGGCAACCGAAGCCGCCGGCGGGCAGCACCGGGGTGTACGTGACCTTCCGTTGACCGGCGAGATACGTGCGCTGCTCGTCGGGCGACGTCGGGCCGTTGGCCTGAACGGGGCAACCGAGGTGGACGCAGCGGTTGGAGAGGATCGTGAAGCTGGGCTCCCCTTCCAGGTCGCCGTTGTAGCGGACGTAGGCAGTGCGCTCGGCGACGTCGCCCAGCGGCGGCCGCATGTTGAACTGCGTAATCAGCCATTCGCCTTCGGCGAACGTGTCCAGTGGCCCAAGGTCGACGTCGATGTCGACGAAGCCCTCGCCCTTCTTGAAGGGAGGCAGGCCGGCGAAGACCATCGGCGGGATGGTCACGATGGCGCCGATCGCAGCGCCCAGCCCGAGCGTCATCGCGGAGAGGAAGGTCTTTCGGGTCGTCTCCTGCTCGCCGACCGACGCGCGCGCGATCTGCTCGCCCGCCGCGGGCGCGGCCGCAGCAGCGGGCGGAGGCTTCCGCTCGCGCATGACGTCGTAAACCCACGCGACGCCGAACAGCACGACGATCACGACTCCGACGGCGACGATCCACCAGCTGACGAGCAAGCCGACGAGCGCGAACGCCACGCCGACGGCTACGCCGATCGGCCAGAGGCTCGCTGCCGCCGCGTGACTCTGCTGGGACTGGTCCAACGTTCGTCTGGCCTCCGGGTCGCCTGCTACTCGATTCAATCCTGCCGCATCTCGGCTGTCAACGTGGTGGCAGTCGCATCGAGACCATATTCACGCCAGCGGCTATCGACCAGCTCCTTGATCTCCGCGGACATCTCGATCTCCTCGGGCCACGGCCGCGCGTCCTCCTCGGGCAGCTTGTGCGTGGCATCGATGCCGAGCTTGCCACCGTAGAACTGCCGCCCCGGCGCGTGATCGAGGTGGTCGAGCGGGCCCTCCGTGATGAGAACGTCGCGCTTCGGATCGACGTTGGCGGTCACGCGGAAGAACACGTCCTCGTAGTCGTGCACGTCCACATGCTCGTCGACGACGACGATCGACTTCGACAGCGAGAGCATCCCGAGGCCCCAGAGCGCGTGCATCACCTTCTGCGCGTGGCCCGGGAAGGCCTTGCGGATGGAGACGATCACGCAGTTGTGAAACGCACCGGCGACGGGCAGGTCGTAGTCGACGACCTCCGGCAGCGTCAGGCGGACAGCCGGCAGGAAGATTCGTTCCGTCGCCTTGCCAAGCCACGCGTCCTCGGCGGGCGGCTTGCCGACGACGATCGAGGGATAGATCGCGTCGCGTCGCATCGTCATCGCCGAGATGCGGAAGACCGGGAACTCCTCGGCGTGGGAGTAGTAACCCGTGTGGTCGCCGAAAGGCCCCTCGATGCCCACGTCGTCCTTGGAAACCGTGCCCTCGAGCACGATCTCGGCGTTCGCCGGCACTTCGAGGTCGATCGTCTTGCACTTCACGAGCTCGACCTCGTCACCGCGCAGAAAGCCGGCCACCATCAGCTCGTCGATGTGATGCGGCAGCGGCGCCGACGCCGAGTACGCGGTCACCGGGTCGAGGCCGATCGCGACAGCGACCGGAATCGTGCCGTCCTCCGACGCCAACAGGTCGGCGCGCCCGTCCTTGTGCAACTGCCAGTGCATGTACGTGGAGCGACCGTCGATGACCTGCATGCGGTACATCCCGACGTTCCGCGTGCCGCTCGGATCCTTCGTGATCACCGCCGGCAATGTGATGAACGGCGCCGGGTCGCCCGGCCAGCAGGTCTGGATCGGGAAACGCGTGATGTCGACCTCGTCGCCGGTGAGCACGATCTCCTGGCAGACGCCCTTGGAGACGACCTTCGGCCGCGAGTCGGCGATCGACTTGAGCTTCTTCAGGCCCTGGACCTTCTCGCGAAGGCCCTCGGGTGGCTGCATCTCGAGCACGTCGGCGAGCTTCTCGGCGACCGCGTCGAGACTGGGCGCGCCGAATGCCATGGCCATGCGACGCTCGGTGCCGAACTGGTTGATCAGCAGCGCGTGCTCCGACCCCTTCGGGTTCTCGAAGAGCAGCGCCGGGCCGCCGCCGGACTTCACGAGACGATCGACGATCTCGGTGATCTCGAGGTACGGGTCGACCTCAGCGGCAATCCGATGCAGCTCGCCCTCGCGCTCGAGCAGCGCGATCCACTCGCGGAGGTCTTTGACCGGCGCCACGCCGCGCTCAGTCTATGGAGTCGAGAGCGAGCGCCACGGCGTCCTCGACGGGCATCGTCTCCTCCAGTCGCGCGCGCCGCCGAGTACTTCTCGCCGAGAGCCATGCGAATGGATCGGGTCGCTTCTTCCACGAGAGCCTGCTCGGCCCGTGCGCCGACACGGTGAAGGCCGATTCGCTCCTGCGCGCTCTCGGCGGCCCCGACCAGCAGCCCGCCCGAAAGAGCATCGCCCCGTCGAGCGGCGACGTTTGCCGCGAGGAAAAGGAGATTGATCAGCCCGCGGACATCTCCAACCCGGAAGCCCACCTCGAGCGCCTCGCGCGCCGCGACAGCGGCCGGCTCGTCGCGGCCGGTCCGGTGGTTCGCGAGGGCGAGGTTGAACAAGGGCATGACGATTCCGACGTCGTCGCCCAGCTCACGCTCGGCCCGTACGACGTCCTCGAGCAGCGGGATGGCAAGCTCGAAGTTGCCGGCGATCAGCTCGATGGCTGCGAGGTTGCCGCGTGCAATCGCGACTCGGCTTGGAAGACCTGCACGCTGTCCCTCTACGACCGCCTCTTCGAGGTGCTTGCGAGCATCTTCCGGCGCGGACTCAGAGAGCATCCCTCCTAGGTTGATGAGGGCGGCCGAGATCTGATCGTGATTCCCGAGCTCGCGAAGGACGGTGAGGCTCCCCGTTGTGTAGGCGACTGCCGCATCGTGCTCGCCGACATTGATGGCGAAGATTCCTGCAAGTTTCAGCGTTCTGCCATGGCCGTCGGTTCGGGCATCTGGGGCGCGTGCGAGCGCGTCTCTACATAGCCGAAGCCCCTCCCTGAGCTCGCCTCGCGTGAACCAAAATGGCAACACGACGCCGAAGAGGTCGTAGAGCTCGGGTATGCGCCCGGCCTGCGCCAACCGCGCGAAGACGACTCGGAAGTTGTTCTGCTCGCGGCCGAGCACATCGAGCCACGCAGTGCCACCACCAACGCGGAGTGCATCCGCCGTAGCTGCGAGCCCAATGAAGAACTCGGAATGACGGCGTTCGCTCTCGATACCGTCGTCCGCGCCGGCAAGGCGCTCCGACGCGTACTCGCGGATCGTCTCGAGCATCCAGTAGCGGCCGCCGGTGAAGCGAACGAGGCTCTTCTCGACGAGCGACTGGAGCGTGTCGATATCTGCGTCGCAGACTTCCTCTGCGGCGTCGAGGGTGCAGCCGCCTACGAAGACGCTCAGGCGGGCGAAGAGCTGCTTTTCTTCAGCCGAGAGCAACTCGTACGACCACTCGATCGTCGCTCGCAGCGTTTGCTGGCGCGGGTCGGCGTCCCGACCGCCCCGGAGGAGATCAAGTCGTCGAGAGACTCGCTGCAGTATCTGCCCGGGGGTAAGGGCGCTCGTGCGGGCGGCAGCCAGCTCGACCGCGAGCGGCAGCGAGTCGAGCCGGCGGCATAGCTCGGAGATCTCATCGCTCGGCTCGAGCTGCGAGCGCTCGCAGAAGAGGGCCACGGCCTCGCGTTCGGCGAGAGGAGGCACGGCGTACTCGACCTCGCCCTGGATGCGAAGCAGCTCGCGGCTCGTCACGAGAAGTGTCAGATTCGGACAAGCCGTGAGGAGCTCGGAGAGCTCGGGCCCTGCCTCGATCACCTGCTCGAGATTGTCGAGAAGCAGCAGCATCTCTCGCTCCCGAATGTGCGCGGCGAGCCCATTCTTGGCGCCAAGCGTCTGGCCGATCGTCTCCGTAACCAGCGCAGGGTCTCTCAGAGTGGCAAGCCCGGTCCAGAAGACGCCCGCCTTGTAGGACGGAACGAGGTCGGAGGCGGCCTCGATGGCGAGTCGCGTCTTGCCCGTTCCGCCCGGCCCGGTAAGCGTGACCAGGCGCGCCCCTTCCTCGAATCGCGACAGAACCTCCAGCAGCTCGTCGTCGCGACCCACGAACGAGCTCGCCGGTGTCGGCAGGTTCGTGTTGGAGATCGTCTTCAGCGGCGGAAAGGAACCGTCACCGAGCTGGAAGATCGGCACTGCTTCGGAGATGTCCTTGAGCCGGTGCTCGCCGAGATCGGTGATGGCGCCGTCGACGAGTACCCGTGTCTCGCGTGAGAGCACGACCTGGCCGCCGTGCGCGGTGGCCGCGATGCGCGCACCGAGGTGGACGTCGTCGCCGATGTAACCCTCGCGCCCGATGTGGGGCGTACCGGTGTGCAGACCGACGCGCACCCGAATCGGCCCCGAGCTCAGCGCTTCAATGCCCTCGCGGGCGGCGTCCACTGCCCCGGGCGCCGTAGGGAATGCATAGAAGAAGGCATCTCCCTGCGTGTCCACCTCGACGCCGCCGTGGCGTTGAAACGCCTCGCGCAGAGCGCTGCGATGGGTGATCAGAGCCTCGTCGTAGGCCTCGGCGCCGAGCTCGTGGAGCAGGCTTCGTCGAGCCCTCGACGTCCGTGAAGAGGAAGGTGACGGTGCCGAACGGGAGATCGTCACGCATGCGAGGTCCCCTCGACGGCGTACGCCACCGCCTCGTCGAGCGTCCAGCGCCGCCCCACGACTGCTGCCTCCTCAAACGTCGCGTCCGCCATGGCGAGGACCGGTGCCGCGAGTTCGTCACGCACCTGGAGCCAGTTGCCATGGATCGTGCGGCGCTCCTCACCCTCGATCGCTCCCCAGATGAGCCCGGCGCGCTCCTGCCGGCCGACCTCGGCCTCGACGCGTGCGAGGCGTGCGAGGGCGAACATCGTGCCGCGTGTGTCTCCGAGCCTTCGGCAGTGTTCGAGCGACTCGGCGAGCCAGCGCTCAGCGTCCTCGAGTCGGCCGAGCTCGAGGGTGCCGTCGACCATCGAGCGCAGCGTGCGGGCGCGCCACCAGCTGAACCCCGACTCCTCCGCGAGCTCCGCACCTCGAGCGACGAGCTCGAGGCCCTGCTCGGGACTGCCCTCCGCATAGAGGATTTCGCCCGCGAGAGTGAGCGCCTGCGATTCGCCGCGCATGTTGCCGTTCGCACGGTGACCTTCGAGGCTCGCATCCGCGAGCCGCCGTGCCTCATCCAGATCGCCGCGGTAGAGCGCCGAATAGCCGAGACGCAGCTGGAGCGTCGCGATCTGGCGTTCGTTGCCGAGCTCGCGGAATAGCTCCAGGCTGTCCGCATAGGCGCGCTCGGCCAGGGCGTCCTCGCCGGCCGGATTCGCCGCGCTCCCGAGCGTGCGCAAGGCGTGCGCACGCAGCTCGATGGGAACCCCGTCAGCTCGATCGAGGAGCTCGGTCAGCCAATGGACCCCTTCCTCGGGGCTCCGAACGGCCCAGAACTGCTCGAGCTCGACCGCAAGTCGTAACGCAAGCTCGAGATCGGCATTGCTCGCCCATTCGAAAGCCACCCGGAGGTTCTCGTGCTCCGGGATCATGAGATCCATCCGCTGCTCCCCACCGGAGTGGACGTCGCGAAGATCCGCCGAGACGGAGAGGGAGAGATAGTGGTCCGCATGCGCTCGATGCAGAGCGTCCTTGTCCGCCAACGCCGCGAACTGCTCGGCCGCGTACTCCCGGATCGTCTCGAGCATCCAGTAGCGCCCCTGCGTGAAGCGGAGGAGGCTCTTGTCGACGAGCGACTGGAGCGTGTCGATGTCGGCGTCACACACATCCTCTGCCGCAGCGAGAGTGCATCCGCCTGCGAACACCGCGAGGCGAGCGAACAGTCGCCTCTCCGGCTCGTCGAGCAACTCGTGAGACCACTCGATCGTCGCCCGGAGCGTGCGCTGACGCGCCTCCGCGTCGCGTCCGCCCTTGAGAAGATCGAGGCGCTGCGAGAGACGCTCCAGAAGCTGACGCGGCGTCAGGACACTGGCGCGTGCTGCTGCAAGCTCGACGCCGAGTGGGAGGTCGTCGAGCCTCCGGCAGAGCTCCGCGACGTCTTCCGAAGGCTCGAGGTTCGCTCGGCTGCAGAAGAGCTCAACGGCGTCAGGCTCGGCGAGTGGCGGCACCGCGTATTCGACCTCGCCCTGGATGCGAAGTAGCTCCCGGCTGGAGACGAGGAGGTGAAGGTTCGGGCACGTGGACAGGAGGCTCGACAGTTCCGGAGCCGCGGCGACGACCTGCTCGAAGTTGTCGAGGATCAGGAGCAGCTCCTGTCGACCGATGTGCTCTGCGAGCGACCGACCCGCGCCAAGTGCCTGCGTCATGGCGTCAGGCACGAGCGAGGGATCACGCAACGTCGCGAGGGGAATCCAGACCACGGCATTACGAAAGTCCGGCACGAGCTCGGATGCGACCTCGATGCTGAGGCGCGTCTTGCCCGAGCCACCGGCGCCGGTCAAGGTCACGAGCCGCGAACCGCCGCGAACGAGCTCGAGGATCTCTTTGACCTCACGTTCACGCCCGACGAACGAGCTCGCCGGACTCGGCAGGTTTGTGTTCGAGAGCGTGTTGAGCGGCTTGAATCGCGCGTCACCGAGCTGGTAGATCCCGACGGGAAGCGCGATGTCTTTCAGACGGTGCTCGCCAAGCTCCACGATGTCCTGACCGACGAGCTCGCGGGTCGCCCGCGAGAGCACCACCTGGCCGCCATGCGCGGCGGCGGCGATCCGCGCGCCCAGGTGGACGTCGTCGCCTACGTACCCCTCGTCGGTGAGCAGCGGCGTGCCCGTGTGCAGGCCGATCCGCACCTGGATCGATCCCTCCGCCAGCGCCTCGGTCATCGCTTCCGCAGCAGCGACCGCTCCCGGCGCCGTAGGGAAGGCAAGGAAGAAGGCATCGCCCTGCGTGTCGACCTCGACGCCTCCCTTAGCAGCGCACGCTTCGCGGATCAGCCGCCGGTGTTCAGCAAGTGCCGCTGCATAAGCCTCTGCCCCCAGCCCGTGCAGCAGCTTCGTCGACCCCTCGACGTCGGTGAAGAGGAAGGTGACCGTGCCGGAAGGAAGGTCGGGCCGCATGTCGCGCAGATCATCGTTCTACCGCTCCGCGCCGTCCAGCGAGCGCCGCGGTCAGCGAGTGGCCGAAGTGGCGTATTCGACCGCGTCCGCGGTCGACATCGCTCGGCCAGCGGATACAAGCGCGTTGCAATTCTCCTCGCCCAGCGCCGTCCGCAACTCCGCAACTGTGTCCGCGTGAAGTTCAGCCTCCGCGCCGGTGAAACTGCCGTCGGCGCGATCGATGATTCCCTCGGCGGCACCGAGAAGGGTCGCTGCGCCCTCCGATTCGCCACGTGTGGCGAGCGTGGCTCCGAGAAGAACCAGGGTCCAGGCCAGAACCTGAGCGTCTCCTACCCTTGACAGCACACGCAGGCCCTCGAGCGCGGTAATCGTTGCCTCCCGCGTACGGCCCAAGCGGTGGAGAGCGTGGGCGAGGTTCGAGAGCGCCCAGCCCACGAGGTCGTCCCGCCCGATCTCGCGGCAAAGCACGAGGCACCGGTCGCTGAGCTCCAAAGCGCGGGCGTAATCGCCCCGGCGAAGGGCGACATCGGCCTGGTTCCCGAGCACCGTTGCGAGCACAGGTGTCGCCCCCGCCGCCTCCGCCTCGGCTGCTGCCTGGTCTAGGAGGCGCTCCGCCTCGTCAAAGTCGTTCAGCTCCGCAGCGAGAAACCCGAGGTCGCCGAGCGTCGCTGCAACGGCCTCCGCATTCCCGAGTTCGCGCACAATCGAGAGGCTCTCCTCGAGATAGCGCTTCACATCGTCGAATTCGCCGAGTGACCCGGCGAGGTGGATCGCCGTCCCCAATGCGGCTGCACGCCCGACGCTTCGTTCTCCCTGCGTGCTCGCGAGCACCTCCTCGGTCCAGCGTCGGCCCTCGCGCCAGTTCCCGCGTATCGCCCACAATCGCCCCAGCTCACTGAACACGTACAGCGCTGCAGGGTCGCCGTTGGAGACCATCCACTCGAGTGCGGCCCTGAAGTTCACCTGCTCATTTGCGAGCTCGTCGACGTGGCGCTGGAAATCCGTATCCCGTAGCCGCCGCAGTTCGAGGCTCCGACCCGCTACATAGCCGGCGTGAGCTGCCCGGAACGTCTCCTCTCCGCCTGACTCGTTCAGCCGCTGTGCGGCGTACTCCAGGATCGTCTCCAGCATCCAGTACCGCCCGTCCGTGAAGCGAAGCAGACTCTTCTCGACCAGCGACTGCAACGTGTCGAGATCAGCGTCACAGACTTCCTCTGCCGCCTCCAGCGTGCAGCCTCCGGTGAAGACGGACAGATGGGCGAAGAGCTGTTGTTCAACCTGGTCAAGAAGCTCGTACGACCACTCGATGGTCGCTCGGAGCGTCTGCTGACGAGGGTCGGCGTCGCGGCCGCCCTTGAGCAGGTCGAGGCGCTGGGAGAGGCGCTCGAGGATCTGCTCGGGCGAGAGAGCGCTCGCGCGAGCAGCGGCGAGCTCGACCGCGAGTGGCATGTCGTCGAGACGGCGGCAGAGCTCGGCGATCTCCTCCGAGGGCTCCAGCTGCGAGCGAGCGCAGAAGAGCGAGACGGCCTCGTCCTGAGCAAGAGGGGGGACCGCGTACTCGACCTCGCCCTGGATGCGCAGCAGCTCGCGGCTCGTCACGAGCAGATTCACATTCGGGCAAGCGGTGAGTAGCTCCGAGAGCTCGGGCGCGCAGTCGATCACCTGCTCGAGGTTGTCGAGGAGGAGCAGAAGCTCCCGCTCGCCGATGTGCTCGGCGAGCGCGTCCTTGGCGCCGAGCGTCTGGGCAATCGTCTCGGTGACGAGCGCGGGATCGCGAAGCGTGGCCAGCCCGACCCAGAAGACGCCTGCGGTGTACTCGGGAACGAGCGCGGCGGCAGCTTCGATCGCAAGCCGCGTCTTGCCCGTTCCGCCGGGCCCGGTGAGGGTGACGAGGCGTGCCCCGCCCTCGATCCTCGAAAGGACCTCCTGTAGCTCGTCGTCTCTGCCCACGAAGGAGCTGGCCGGCGTCGGCAGGTTCGTGTTGGAGATCGTCTTCAGCGGCGGGAACGACTCGTCGCCGAGCTGGAAGATCGGCATCGCCTGCGGGATGTCCTTCAGCCGGTGCTCGCCGAGATGGGTCAGCTCGAGGTCGACGGACTTTGCGGTCGCTGCGGAAACGATCACCTGGCCACCGTGTGCGGAGGCCGCGATACGCGCACCCAGGTGAACGTCGTTTCCGACGTATCCCTCACTGCCGAGATGAGGCGTTCCCGTGTGCAGGCCGACGCGCACCTGGATCGGGCCCGAGGCAAGCGACTCCGTGAAGGCGGAGGCGGCTGAAATCGCACCCGGCGCCGTGGGAAATGCGAAGAAGAACGCGTCGCCCTGCGTGTCCACCTCCACGCCGCCCTGCGCGGCGCAGGCTTCGCGGATCAGACGGCGGTGCTCGGCCAGCGCCTCGGCGTACTCCGCGGCCCCCAGCTCGTGCAACAGCGCCGTCGAGCCCTCGACGTCGGTGAAGAGGAAGGTGACCGTGCCGGATGGCAGGTCGCTTCGCATTTGCAAAGGGTCAGCGCCGGTGAGAGAGCCAGCGGAAGAACTGGCCCACGGCGATCACGGCGATAAAGATGAGCCCGACGACGAGCATGGAGAGCACGATGTTCCGGCCCTCTTCGGCGACGTCGGCGAGCAACGTGGCGAACTCGAGCATCGCGCCGGGACTCTAACCCACGCGGCGGCGGTGTGCGACCAGCGCCGCCTCGACGGCGTCGTCGCCCGCTGCGTTGCGCGCGAGGGAGAGCAGCGGCTCCGGGTCACCCCGCAGGCGCAACGCGTCGCGTGCCTCCTCGAGCCCGTTGCTGCCGGCCAGCGCTGCTGTCGCAGCCCAGGCCGCGCCGTCCCCGTTCCCACCCTCGGCCCGCAGTTGAGCACACACCGAGATCAGCGCCGCCAGGTCCGCCACCGCGCCTACGTCGTGCAGTTCGGCGACGCGCACGAGGCCGTGCGCGTACAGATAGTCGCCGAGCAACAACGCGTCCTCCGGCGCCGGTGCAGCGAACAGCCGAGGCCGGCCGTAGTGGAGGAGATAGCCCTCGTAAATCGTCTCCACGCCGAGTGCACGGCGCTCTTCGCCCAGTGGCGAGAAGACAGGCTCCAGCTCACGCTCCTCCTCGGCCCGCAGTGCGGCGGCCCAGAGCGGGCTCTCGCGACGCGCCCCGTTGGCGACGTCGTCCCAGAGGGAGGCCGTCATCGCGCGAAGAACCTCGCGGCGGCCTCGATCGTCCGGTCGATCTCCTCGTCGCCGTGGGCGAGCGAGACGAACATGGCCTCGTACTGTGACGGCGCGATGTAGACGCCGTCGGCCAGCAGGCTGCGAAACAACGCGCCGTACCGTTCCGCGTCAGCCGCCTGTGCATCCTCGAAATTCCTCACAGGGTCGTCCGTCGCGAACAGCGTCAGCATCGACCCAACGCGCTGCACCCTGCCGAAGGGCGCCAAACCCTGCTCCAGCCGCATCGCGCGCTGCTCGAGCTCGTTGTAGACGTCTGAGCTCCGGAGCCGGCGCAGCACGGAGACGCCGGCTGCCGTGGCGAGCGGATTCCCAGAAAGCGTCCCGGCCTGGTAGACGTCACCGGCCGGGGCCAGCTGTTCCATCAGCTCGACGCGACCGCCGAAGGCGCCGAGCGGCAGGCCTCCGCCGACGATCTTGCCGAGGACTGTCAGGTCGGGAAGCACCCCGTAGCGGCCCTGCGCACCGCCGCGCGCGACGCGAAACCCCGTGATCACCTCATCGAAGACGAGCAACGCGCCGGAGGCGTCACAGAGCGAGCGCAGCGCCTCGAGAAACCCGGGCTCGGGCGGAACGACGCCCATGTTCCCGGCCACGGGCTCCACGAGTACGCAGGCCAGGCCCTCGCCGTAGCGCAGGAAGGCCTCCGCCGCAGCCTCGACGTCGTTGTAGGGGCAGACGATCGTGTCGGCCGCTGCTGCGGCAGGCACCCCAGGTGTGGACGGGATGCCGAGCGTGGCCACACCCGAGCCCGCTGCGACGAGCAACGCGTCGGCGTGGCCGTGGTAGCAGCCTGCGAACTTCAGCACCCGGTCGCGCCGGGTTGCCGCGCGGGCGAGCCGGACGGCGCTCATCGCCGCCTCGGTGCCCGAGGAGACGAGCCGCACCTGCTCGATGGACGGCACCGCGTCCGCAATCTCCGTCGCGAGCTCTACTTCGGTCTCGGTCGGTGCGCCGAACGTCGTTCCCTTGCCGGCCGCCTCGACCACGGCGGCAACCGTCTCGGGGTCCGTGTGCCCGAAGATCAACGGCCCCCAGGACATGACCCAGTCGATGTAGCGCTTGCCGTCCACGTCCTCGATGTAGGGCCCGCGGCCGTGGCACATGAAGAGCGGCTCGTCGAGACCGACGGCCTGCATGGCACGCACCGGCGAGTTGACGCCGCCGGGAATGACTGCGGTCGCCCGGCGCCAGAGCTCGGACTGAGTCCTCACAACCACGCCGCCGCCTCCTTCGCCCAGTAGGAGATGACTACGTCTGCGCCGGCACGTCGGATTGCCGTCAAGCCCTCGACCGCGGCCCGGCGCTCGTCCAGGTGCCCGGCGGCAGCGGCCGCCTTCACCATCGCGTACTCGCCGGAAACGCTGTACGCCGCCAGCGGAGCATCGAAGCGCTCGCGGACGGCGCGAATGACATCGAGATACGGCAGCGCCGGCTTGACCATGAGCATGTCGGCGCCCTCGGCGAGATCGAGCTCGCATTCGCGCATCGCCTCGCGGACGTTGGCGGGATCCATCTGGTACGACGCCCGGTCGCCGAAGGCAGGCGTGGAGTCGGCAGCCTCCCGGAAAGGACCGTAGAAGGCCGAGGCGTATTTCGCCGAGTACGCGACGATCGCTGCCTCCGTGAGATCCGCGTCGTCGAGCGCGGCGCGGATGGCGCGAACGCGGCCGTCCATCATGTCGCTCGGGCAAACGGCATCCGCACCCGCCTCCGCGTGACTCACCGCCACGCGGGCGAGCAGCTCCAGCGTCGTGTCGTTCGCGATCTCACCGTCCTCGACGACGCCGCAGTGGCCGTGCGTCGTGTACGCGCACAGGCAGACGTCCGTGAGCAGCAGCAACTCGGGGAAACGCGCGCGGAGCGCGCGGAGAGCCTGCTGCACGACACCGTCCTCGGACCAGGCACCCGACGCCTCATCGTCCTTGTCCTCGGGCACTCCGAACAGCAGCAATGCCGGGACACCAGCCAGCGCCAGCGCCTCCGCCTCGCGCAGCGAGCCGTCGACCGTGTGACGGCCGAGCGCGGGCAGCTGCTCGTTGACCAGAGGCTCGGGAGCGACGAACACGGGCATGACGAGGTCGTCCACACCCAGACGCGTCTCGCGGACGAGATCGCGCAGTGCGGGCGAGCGGCGTAGCCGCCGTAGACGAGTGGCGGGAAAGCTCACAGCGAAAGACTACGCGCGTGTGCCTGTAACGTTGCGCCCCATGGCCTCGCCCCGCGCCTACTCCGGGCCGCTGCGCGAGCGTGGCACCAATCGGCGCCGGAAGCGGACAGCGAGGCGCTGGAGGATCTTCGCTCTACTCGTCGTCACTGCGCTCGTCGTCACGGTCCTGCTTGCAGCTTTCAGCGAGGGACCGCCCTCGTTTCAGGCGTCGCTGCCCGAGGACTCGGCCCTGCTCGAAACCGGGCGGCCCCTGCCACAGGTGATCGCCTTCCAGGAGGACATCCGCATCCAGCTGCCGGTCTCGCAGCAGTCGGTTACGGCGCTCGGCTACCACGGTGCAAGCGGCAACGCCTTGCCGCTCGAGCCCGTCGGCCGCCAGGCGAACGAAGGAATCTTTGCACGCATCCTCCACCGGCTGACGGGCGACGACGAGAGCGGAGTCACCTACTACCAGCTGAGCGGGGGCTCGGGGCCGCAAACAGGCGCGCTCGACGTTGGCGCACCAGCGGGCACTGCCGTCTACGCACCGGTGAGCGGCACCGTCGTCAGCATCCAGGACCTCGTGCTCGACGGCAAGCGCTACGGCCACCGCATCGACGTGGTGCCGAACGAGGCGCCGTCCGTCGTGGTCTCCATCCGCCGGCTGCGCGCCGATCCTGCGCTCACAGTCGGCTCACCCGTCACGTCCGGAACGTCGAAGGTCGGCAAGGTGATCGATCTCTCGAAGGCCGAGGAGCAAGCGCTGGCCGAGGTCACGAACGATCCGGGCAATCACATCACCATGGAAGTGCGCCCGGCCGCGAACCTCGGCCCTTGAGGATCGTCTTCGTCGCCGATGTCTTCGGCCCACCGGGCCGGGAGGCGGTCGAGTCGCGGCTGCCCGGCCTTCGCGAGGAGCTCGGCGCCGAGCTCGCCGTCGTCAACGGCGAGAACGCGGCCGACGGGCGAGGCATCACTCCCCGCCTCGCCGACCGCCTGCTGGCTGCGGGAGCCGACGTCGTGACGCTCGGAAACCACACGTGGGCGCGCGACGGCATAGGCCCGTATCTCGCCAAGTCGGAGCGGGTGATTCGCCCGGCGAACTTCGCCGCCGGCGCTCCCGGTCGCGGCCTGGCCGTCGTCGAGGCTGCTGACGGCACTCCGGTCGCCGTCTGCAACGTCATGGGACAGCTCTTTCTCGAGATCTCGGTGAGCCCGTTCGAGGTGCTGGAGGGGCTCGTCGAGGAAGCACGCAGCCGGGCACCTGTCGTGCTCGTCGATTTCCATGCCGAGGCGACGAGCGAGAAGATCGCGGTCGCGCGCATGCTCGACGGTCGCGTGACGGCGGTAATCGGCACGCACACGCACGTGCAGACGGCGGACGCGCGCATCCAGCCCGGTGGCACCGCAGCGATCACCGACGCCGGCATGACGGGCCCGCACGACTCCGTGATCGGCGTCGAAGCCGACCTCGCCATCCAGCGGATGCGCACCGGCATCCCCGTGCGCTTCAGGCCGGCCACCGGCGGCGTACGGCTGGAGGGCGTCGTCGTCGACTGCGACCCGGCTACGGGCCGTGCCACGGCGATCGAGCCGCTCCGGGTCGAGCTCTAGCTAGCCGGCAGCTTGGGAACCAGCCCGAGACAGCTCGGGCAGATGGCGCCCTTGCGGCACGTGCAGTCGGTCTTCATGCAACCAGCGTGCGCTCTGCGGCGGTGACGCCGCGGCCAAGATCTGGAGACAAGGCGGTTACTTTGCCTCTGGCTCGAGCTTGTAGCCGACGCCATACCGGGTCTGGATGAAGGTGTGACGCGAGGCACGACGGTCGATCTTCTCCCGCAGCCGCCGCACGAAGACGTCGACGGTGCGGTCACGGTGCCCCTGCCGCCGGCCCCAGAGCCGCTGGAGCAACTCGTCACGCGAGACCACGCGACCCCGCTCGAGCGCCAGCGCGTACAGCAGCCGGAACTCGGTGGGTGTCAGGTCCGCGCTCTCTCCGTCCACGAATGCCTGCACTTCGTTCGGGTCGACCCGGAGCTCCTCGATGTCGATCGGCTCGCCACGAAGTGCCTCCTGCGGCCGAGCGCCCCGTCTCGTCTGGGCTTGAACACGAGCTACGAGCTCCTTCATCGAGAACGGCTTCACGAGGTAGTCGTCGGCGCCGATCTCGAGTGCGTGTACGCGATCGTGCTCCGCGCCGCGCGCGCTGACGACGATGATCGGCGTCCCGATGCCCTCGCCTCGCACCGTCTCGATCAGGTCCCAGCCGTCACGGCGAGGCAGCATCAGATCGAGCACGCAGACGTCCGGATGGTCGAAGCGGAGCCGTGCGAGGCCCTGCTCGCCACTCGAGGCAGCGGACGTGTCGAACCCCGCGGCCTCGAGATGTTGCACCATCCCGCCTGCGATGATCTCGTCGTCCTCGACGATCAGGACCTTCGGCATCGCGTCCGTACGATAGTCGCGTGGACGGAGCCAGACTGGTGAACGGCCGGTGAACAGGTGGTGAAGAAGCTCTTCGGGCGAAGCGAGCCGGAGCCGTCCGAGGGAAGGGCCGATCTCCAGCTCGCGGCAGAACGCGGGCGGGCCCTCGTCGAGGAGAGCCGCGAAATCGTGGTCGTGCTCGATTCCGACCGGCGCGTCCTGGGCGCGAGCCGCAGGGCACGGGAGGCCCTGGAGGGAGTCGTCGAAGGAGCGCCGTTTCCCGTGGAGCTCGAGACCGCGGCCGGACGCGTTCCCCTCGAGGTCTCCTACGACGTCGACGGCCGCCGGGAGACACTCCTCTATCTGAGCAACCCCGGTGACCTCGCGGCGTACCAGGAGCTACGGGCGGGATTCACGGCGGCCGTGTCGCACGAGCTGCGCACTCCGCTGGCCCGTCTGCTCGCCCTCCTGGAGACGGCCTTGCTTCCGGGAGCAGACCAGTCGGAGCTCATCGACCAGGCCCGGCGAGAGGTCGACACGATTCGAGAGCTCATCGACGACGTGCTCTTCCTTTCGGAGCTCGAGAGTGGCCGCGCCGTGGTGTCCCTCGGGTCGATCCGCGCCCACTCGGTGATTCAGCAGGTCGTCGCTGCGCTCTCGCCGAGCGCCGAGCGTGCCGGCGTCCGGCTGGAGGTGGACTGCCCGGCGTCGTTCGAGCTGCCGCTTCGCCAGCGGATGCTGGGAGTCGTCGTCGAGAATCTCGTGGCGAACGCGGTCCGCTACGCAGGCGAGGAAACGGTCTGCACCATCGCGTGCACGACCGAAGGCGGTCGCAGACTGCTCGTCATCTCCGACAACGGGCGCGGGGTGCCGGACGCAGACCTGCCACGGCTCTTCGAGCGGTTCTACCGTGGCGACCGGGTACGTTCGACGCGCGGAACCGGGCTCGGTCTCGCCATCGTCAAGCACGTCGTGGCGGCGGGAGGCGGGACCGTGGACGCATCGCGTAACCACGGCGGCGGCCTTGCCGTGACGTGCTCGTTCCCCTCGGCTCCCGCGGTCTGATATACGGCCCCGGCATCATGCGAATCCGCCTCACCCCTCAGCGCCGCGAGTTTTTCGACCTCCTCGCCTCGGCGTCGGCCAACGCCGTCGACATCGCGCGCCTGCTGCTCGAGCTGCTCGAGCGCTTCCCCGAAGACGGGGCAGAGCTCGTAGGCCGCATCAAGTCGCACGAGCACAAGGGCGACGACGTCACACGGGAGGTGGTCGGGCTGCTCAACCGAACGTTCGTGACGCCATTCGACCGCGACGACATCTACCGGTTGGCCATGGCTCTCGACGACGTCTGTGACTTCGTCGACGACGCGGCAGACCACCTCGACTCCTACGGGGTCAAGGAGGTCCCGCAGCACGCACGCGATCAGGCCGACGTCATCCTGCGCGCCGCGGTCAAGCTCGACGAGGCTGTACGGCGACTGGACGGCTTTAACGACTCGACGCTACAGCTCCAGGAGCTCCAGGAGCTCGAGGACGAGGGCGACAGGCTCGTGCGCGACGGCGTCGCCGAGCTGTTCCACTCCGAGTCGGATCCGATCGCGATCATCCGCTGGAAGGACATCCACGAGCGGCTCGAGGACGCGATCGACGCCTGCGAGAACGCGGCGGACGTCCTCGAGGCGATCCTCGTCAAGAACCGGTAAGGCGTGGTCGACGCTCTGCTGATCGCCGTCATCGTGACGGCGCTCTTCTTCGACTTCACGAACGGCTTCCACGACACCGCTAACTCGATCGCCACGGCGGTCTCCACGCGAGCGATGACCCCCAGACAGGCAGTGACGGTCGCTGCGGTGGCAAACCTCGTCGGCGCGTTCGTAACGACCGCCGTCGCCAAGACCGTCGGCCAGGATCTAATCGACACCGGCCTCGCCACCGAGCAGACGCTTCTCGCAGCCCTCATCGGCGCCATCGCCTGGAATCTCTTCACGTGGTGGCTGGGGCTGCCCTCGAGCTCGTCACATGCGCTCATCGGCGGTCTCATCGGCGCTGCGCTCGTGCAATCAGGGTTGGACGGCGTGCAGTGGCACGGCATCCTGGACAAGGTCCTCATCCCCGGCCTCCTCTCGCCGGTCATCGGCTTCATCGCAGCCTTCTTGCTCCTGCTAGCGATCTACTGGCTCTTCTTCCGCGTTCCGCCGACGGCCGGGAATCGCATCTTTCGCATCGGCCAGCTCTTCTCGAGCACCTGGTTCGCGTTCACGCACGGGGCCAACGACGCGCAGAAGACGATGGGCGTGATCGCGCTCGCGCTCTTCTTGAACGGGTCGATCGACGAGTTCTACATTCCCACCTGGGTCAAGTTCGCCGCCGGAATCGCCATCGCGGCCGGAACGTACGTCGGCGGCTGGCGGATCATTCGCACGCTCGGGCAACGCGTGTTCAACATGGATCCGGCCAGCGGCTTCGCGGCCCAGACGGCGGCGGGAACGACGCTCTACGTCGCCTCCATCGCCGGTTTCCCCGTCTCGACCACGCAGTGCATCTCGGGCGCCATCATGGGCGCCGGGTCGACGAAGCGCTTCTCGGCAGTCAGGTGGGGTGTCGCCGGAAACATCGTCGTCGCGTGGATCCTCACGATCCCGGCGACTGCGATCGTGGCCGGGGCCCTGTACTGGCCCATCGAAGCGATTACCTAGCCAGCCTGGCCGTTCACCGGATCGTCACCGCTTCGTAACCAGGCTGCCGCCCAACCGCGCGTGCGGCGCGGTGAGACTCGGCGCATGCGCGGCGCGCTCACTGTTTGCCTGCTCACAGCCGCGCTGGCCGCCGGCTGTGGGGGCGGCAGAGGCGGCAGCGAGGCGATCATCGCCGACGGGTCCAGCACGGTCGGGCCCTTCACCACACGAGCCGCCGAGAACTTCAAGAGCCAGAACGCCGATGTCGAGGTGACGGTCGGCATCTCCGGTACCGGTGGAGGCTTCGAGCGGTTCTGCCGCGACGAGATCGACCTCGCCAATGCCTCGCGATCGATCGAGGACGACGAAGAGCAGCTGTGCGCGGACGCCGACGTCGAGTACGTCGAGTTGCCCGTCGCGAACGATGCACTCACCGTCGTCGTCAACCCCGAGAACGACTGGGCGACGTGCCTGACCGTCGAGCACCTGAAAGCGATCTGGGAGCCTGGCTCGACGGTCGAGAACTGGCAGGACGTCGACCCGGCCTTCCCCGACGAGCCGCTTCTGCTCTACGGGCCCGGTACGGACTCCGGCACGTTCGACTACTTCACCGGCGCCGTCGTCGGCGAGGAGGGCGAGAGCCGCACCGACTATCAGGCCTCGGAGGACGACAACGTCACGATCGCCGGCGTCACCGGAGACAGGGGAGCACTCGGGTACTTCGGCTTCTCGTACTACGAACAGAACCAGGACAAGGTGAAGGCCGTGGAGATCGACAACGGCTCCGGCTGCGTCGCGCCGTCCGTCGAGACGGCGCAGGACGGTACGTACGCACCGCTCTCACGGCCGCTTTTCTCCTACGTGAAGACGAGTTCCCTCGAGCGGCCAGAAGTCGGCGAGTTCCTCACGTACATGATCGACAGCGGCGCCGAGATCGCCGAGCAGGCCGACTTCGTGCCGCTCACGGCTGAACAGCTCGCTGCCGCCAAGGCCAAGCTCGACGCCGCGCTCGGCACCTAGTGGCGACGCAGGACGCCGCTGCCCCGATCACGCTCCGCGCGCCGCGCAGGCGCTACGGCGAGGACATCGTGCGCGTCCTCCTGCTCACGGCGGCGTTCGTCTCGGTGATCACGACGTTCGCGATCATCTTCTCGCTGGTCAAGCCGGCGATCGAGTTCTTCTTCGAGATCTCGCCGGTCGACTTCTTCACGGGCACCACCTGGACGCCGCTCTTCCTGGACGGCGAGTTCGGGGTGATCCCGTTGCTCGTGGGCACGCTCACGATCACGTTCTGGGCATGTCTCGTCGCCATCCCCTGCGGTCTCGGCGCGGCGATCTATCTCAGCGAATATGCGAACCCCCGTGTGCGCACCGTTCTCAAGCCGGCACTAGAGGTGCTGGCGGGTATCCCGACGGTCGTCTACGGCTACTTCGCGCTGACGTTCTTCACGCCGTTCCTGCGCGACGCCGGCGTGAACGTGGAGATCTTCAACGCGCTGTCGGCTGGGCTCGTCATGGGCGTCCTGCTCATACCACTCGTCGCGTCGCTGTCCGAGGACGCGATGTTCGCCGTTCCTCAGGACCTCCGTGACGGCGGCTACGCACTGGGAGCGACGCGACGGCATGTCGCGACGCGCATCGTCGTACCCGCCGCCACCTCGGGCATCGTCGCCAGCTTCGTGCTGGCCATCTCGCGCGGGATCGGCGAGACGATGATCGTCCTCATCGCGGCCGGCCAGTTTGCGCAGATCTCCGCGGATCCCCGCGTTTCGATGGAGACGATGACCGCCTTCATCGGGGCGACCGCCCAGGGCGACGTGCCGACGGGCTCGATCGAGTACAAGACCATCTTCGCTGTCGGCTTGACGCTGTTCGTCCTGACGCTCGCCATGAACATCGTCTCCATCAGGCTGGTGCGGCGGTTCCGGGAGGTCTACGAGTGAGCTCGGCCCCGACGCCGATCGAACGCTCGAGGTTCGACATCCGCGGGGCGATCTTCTACGTCCTGCTCCTTGCCTCGATCGGGCTCGCGCTGCTTACGCTCGGCGTGCTCGTCGGCGACGTGCTCAAGGACGGCGCCGGCTGGGTCACGACGACGCTGCTCTTCGATCCGCCGTCGGTCGACCCGAACATCGCGGGCGCGCGGCCGGCGATCCTCGCGACGATCTACCTGGGCATTCTCGTGCTGCTGTTCACGGTGCCCCTCGGCGTGGCCACGGCGCTCTACCTCGAGGAGTACGCAGACAAGGACCGCTGGTACAACCGTTTCCTCGAGGTCAACATCCAGAACCTCGCGGGGGTGCCCTCGATCGTCTACGGCATCCTCGGGCTGGCATTCATCGTCCGCGGCATCGGCCTCGGGCGGGTGTTGCTGGCCGGCGCCATCATCCTCACGCTGCTCACGCTGCCGACGGTGATCATCGCCTCCCGCGAGGCGATTCGCGCCGTGCCCGACTCCATCCGCCAGGGCGCCTACGCCCTGGGCGCGACGCAGTGGCAGGTCGTTCGTCGCCAGGTGATTCCCGCGGCAATTCCGGGCATCGCGACCGGATCGATCCTCGCTCTTTCGCGGGCGATCGGGGAGACCGCGCCGCTCTTGATGATCGGCGCGCTGACGTACGTCTCCTTCGATCCGACGATCCTCGGCCCCTTCACCGCACTACCGGTGCAGATCTACAACTGGATCCGCCAGCCGCAGACCGAGTTCCGGCTGCTCGCGGCGGGCGCCATCATCGTCCTGCTGGTGATTATGCTCGTGCTCAACTCCGTCGCCATCGTCATCCGCAACCGCTACCAGAAGAGGTGGTAACGATCGCCGACCCAGTCCGCCTGGCCGAGCCCACGACGGAGCCGTACACGGGCCGCCGCGAGGCTATCTTCCAGGTGCGGGACCTCGAGGTCTCGTACAGCGGCAAGCCCGCTGTTCGCGGTGTCTCGCTCGACATCGCGCCGAACGAGGTGACGGCGATGATCGGCCCGTCGGGCTGCGGGAAGAGCACGTTCATCCGCTGCTTCAACCGCATGAACGACCTCATCCCAGGGGCGGAGGTCAAGGGCGAGCTTCTCTACCACGGGCTCGATCTCTACGGGCCGAAGGTGGACCCGGTCGAGGTGCGCAAGCGCATCGGCATGGTCTTCCAGAAGCCGAACCCGTTCCCGAAGTCGATCTACGACAACGTCGCGTTCGGGCCGCGCGTGCTCGGCAGAAAGGACAACCTCGACGGACGCGTCGAGCGAGCGCTCCAGCAGGCGGCGCTCTGGGACGAGGTCAAGCACCGGCTCAAGGCGAGCGCGTTGAGCCTCTCGGGGGGCCAGCAGCAGCGCCTCTGCATCGCGCGCTGCCTCGCCGTCGAGCCAGACGTCATCCTCATGGACGAGCCGGCGTCCGCACTCGACCCGATCGCGACGACGCGGATCGAGGACCTCATGCACGACCTCAAGCAGAGCTATGCGATCGTAATCGTCACGCACAACATGCAGCAGGCGGCGCGCGTGGCCGACATGACGGCGTTCTTCTCCGTCGACGTCGCCGAGGAGGGCGAGCGAACCGGCATCCTGGTCGAGTTCGACCGCACCGACAAGATCTTCACGCAGCCTTCCGACCAGCGCACCGAGGACTACGTCACCGGACGGTTCGGTTAACGGTGGCCGTACCTCGCGCGTCGTTCCAGGAGGAGCTGCACTCTCTCGAAGCAACGCTGCAGGAGGAGTCCGAGCTCGTGCTCCGGTCGCTACGCGGCGCGATGAACGCGCTGCGCGAACGTGATGAAGAGCTGGCGGACGAGGTGATCGCGTTCGACGACGAGGTCGACGCTCGCTACCTCGCGCTGGAACAAGGCATCGAGTCGCTGCTCGCCAGGCAGACCCCGGTGGCGGTCGACCTCCGCCTCGTGCTGGCAATCCTCCACTGCAATCTCCACCTGGAGCGCATGGCCGACCTCTGCGTCACCATCTCCAAGCTCACGAAGCTCGCCGGCGCGTTCGAGGGCGATGCCCAAGTGCTCGAGAGCTTCGACGAGATGGGCCTGCGCGCGGAAGAGATGGTCGGCGTGGCGATGCGAGCGCTCTGGCCGAGCGCGATCTGGCGGCCGCCGAATCGCTGGTGGAGCTCGACGAGCTCATCGACCGCGCGAACCGACGGCTCGTCCGGCACGTGCTGGCAGTCGGCGGTGACGAGACGAAGCGCGAGTGGGGCCTGCGCATGATCGTCATCTCCCGCTGCCTCGAGCGCTTCGGCGACCACACCGTCGACATCGGCGAGCAGGTCGCGTACCTGGTCACCGGCGAGCTGCGCGAGTTCTCCGACGCGTCGCACGACAGCTCCGTCGACTAGGCGCACACGCCGGATTCACCGGATCGTCACCAGAACGAAACCGCCCGGACGACCACGGTGGCGCCTCACGCCGCGAGACTCGCGAGCGACGGCCAACCTTACGAAAGAGAGGCATCCCACATGCGATTCAGGCGTACAGCAGGATTGCTGGCGACCGTCGCCGCCGGCGCCGCGGTCGCCGCAGGCACGGTCGGGGCAAGCGGCAGCGCCTTTAGCGGTTCGATCACCGCAGATGGCTCGAGCACGCTCGGCCCGTATGTGACGGCAGCCGCGGAGCGGTTCGGAAAGAAGAACCCGAAGGCCCGCGTGACCGTCGGCATCTCGGGGACGGGTGGCGGCTTTACCCGCTTCTGCAAGGGCGAGACGGACATCGCGAACGCGTCGCGCAAGATCAGCCAGACGTCCGCGAGCGAGGCGAAGGCCTGCCGCGACAACGGCATTCCCTACATCGCCTTCGCGGCGGCTAATGACGGCATCTCCATCGTCGTCAACCAGCAGAACACGTGGGCCACGTGCCTCACGATGGCCGAGCTGAAGAAGATCTGGGAGCCCGGCTCGAAGGTCAACAACTGGAACGACGTCCGGTCGAGCTTCCCGAACCAGAGCCTGAGGCTCTTCGGCCCGGGTACGGACTCGGGCACGTTCGACTTCTTCACCGAGCACGTCAACGGCCGGGCGCGTGCAAGCCGCACCGACTATCAGGCGTCCGAGGACGACAACGTGCTCGTGCAGGGCGTCAGCGGCGAGCGAGGCGGCATGGGCTACTTCGGCCTGTCCTACGCCATCGCGAACCGCGACAAGCTCAACATCGTCAGCCTGGACAAGGGCAACGGCTGTGTCCAGCCGAACAACGGCACAGTCCAGAGCCGCGCCTATCCGATCTCACGCGGCCTCTTCATGTACGTCAAGAAGTCATCGTTCAAGCGGCCCGTCGTCCAAGGGTTCGTCGACTACATCCTCACCAACGAGAAGGCGATCGCCACGGCGTCGAAGTTCGTGCCGCTGACGGCGACACAGCTGAAGACCGCGAAGCGGCTCTACAAGTACGCGGTGCTCAACGCCAAGAAAGGCACCTAGCGCGCTCCAACGCATCATCCTCCCACCACCGAGGGCGGCTCTTCGGAGTCGCCCTCGGCCGTTTGCGGTGCCAGGATGGCGAAGGCCACGAAGGGAAAGAACCAGGCCACGTAGAGGTAGAACCAGTGGGTGAGCACGATCTCGAAGCCGATCAGCAGCGCCGCCGTCAGCGCGGCCAGCTGCAGCGGCGACTTGCGCCGGGGAACGAACGCGAGCGCCACCGCTCCCACCACCAGCAGCCCCTGTAGCGCCCACTGGACGGCGTGCAGGTCGGGCAGGCCCGCGTGGTACTGCTGCCAGTCCCAGAGCGAGAACGGCGACTCGCGGCCGAGCTGATGACCGATGGCGCGGTCCCAGAACGTTCCAACCGCGCCGATCGGGTCGGACTCGAGCAGCAGCACCCAGAACGCCGCCAGCGTGGCCAGCACGAAGGCCACCGCGAAGAACACCGTTGGCCGAGGACGCCGCGCGGGGTACGTCGCCCACAGCGGAGCGACGACGAGCGGCGCGAACTTCGCCCACGACGCGAGAGCGGCGAAGCTCCCACGAGCCCAGGGCGAGGACGCCAGCCAGAAGCCGAAGATCAACAGGGCAGGCTGGATCGCGTCGTTGGAGCTGGAGCTCGCGACGTACTGCGTGAAGGGGAACGCGGTCCAGGCGAACGCAAGCGTCGCGGCGAGCCGCCGCCCGCCGTAGCGCAGGCCCACGAGCACGAGCCCGGCGATGGCGATCAGGTCGAACAGGATCGACGTGAGGTGCGCGGCGGGCAGCTCGTCACCCTTGCCCTTCCAACCGAAGATCGCGTAGCCAGGCAGGTACGCCTCGTACGCCACCGGGCCGTACGTGTCCCCGTGCCCGTTCTGCCCCTCGCAGCGGCCGTTGTCCTGGATGCGCAGAACGATGCGGCCGTTGCGGTCGGCCGGCCCGCAAGGGCGCCCCGACTCCTGCGGGAAGTGGCCGTAGGGCGCCTGCCCGTGGGCGATGCGGTGGGCACCGATCACGCCGGAGTAGCCGACGTCGATCACGTTCGAGTCCGCAAAGTCGAGCCCTATTCGAAAACCGCCCAGAAACACCGTCGCCGCGGCGAGCACCCAGATGGGCCACACCGGCCGTGACGCCGGCGGCGCACGGTCGCGCATGCCTATCCACAGCGTGCGGCCAAGCAGGTAGAGCAAGACGGGATACACGAGCGGAACGCTCGTG
This sequence comes from uncultured Actinomycetes bacterium, assembly GCA_963704335.1. Lineage (GTDB taxonomy): Bacteria > Actinomycetota > Thermoleophilia > Gaiellales > Gaiellaceae > PALSA-612. The sequence continues at coordinate 851,451 of OY969889.1, read as the reverse complement.
AAGATCCGGCCTTCGTTGAAGAACCAGAGCGACACCGACAGCGAGGCGAGCACGAGCAGATCGAGGTTGCGCATCGAGCGCAGCCGGCGAAGGTCGGCCAGGCCGAGGACGAACACGGCACAGAAGCCGAGCCACACCGGAAGGCTGTTGAGCCGCTTGCCCCCGAAGGCGCCCTCGTTGCCGCGCGCCATTGGCCACGCCACCTGCGGTCCGGTCCACGCGTCCTCGACGAGACCGGTGAGATCGTCCACGCGCGCGAGCACGATCTGCCCGGCAGGCCCCGACCACGCCTTTACCGTCCAGTCCCGGAATTCGCGATCGTACTCGGCGTCGGTGACCAGGCTGTCGGCCGGGTAGCGGGAGACCCAGGCGGCCACTCCGTCTTCCTCGAGCGCGATCTCGACGGCACGCTCTTCCGTCAGCCGAGGCGGCGGTAACGGCGTTGCTGCCTGCGCCGAAGGCACGGCCGCCAGCAGAAAGAGGGCGAGGGCGAGCCCGACGCGCACGCGTCTCACGGGCTCAGCGGCGTTGACGAAACGACCAGAGCTTGTTGCCGATGAAGTTCACGGGGGTGACGAGGATGATTGCGATCGCCTGTGCCGCCACGGGATCGAGCCCGAGCCTGACGAGGGCCTCGAGCACGAGGAGGTTGGCCGCGAGCGCGCACCAGGCCACGATGAAGAAGCGCAGGCCCTGGTAGTAGAAGTGGCCGCGGTCGCCGCGAAAGGTCCAGAACCGGTTCCACAGGTAATTGTTCGTGACCGCGACGCAGAAGGAGAGCACCGCAGCAGGCCTGTAGTGCACGGAGAACACCTCGTAGAGCAGCGTGAAGACCGCGAGGTTGACGACATAGCCAGTGGCGCCGACGGCGCAGAACTTTGCGAGCTGGAGCCAGTTGTGCGGCCTGCGCAGCGCCAGTCGAGCGCGAGTACCGAGCCCCGGAGTCCCTTCTACTGCCCGCGCCATCGCGGCAGCGTACCCGCGTACCCGGTCTGCTCTACCGAACCTCGAACGCCGTGTCTCCTTCCGCCGGCTCCCATGTCACGTCGACGGCTTCCACGCGAGCGTCGGCCGAACCGTGCTCGCACCAGCGGAGCATCAAATCCACCGCCTCCTGCGGTCCTTCGAAGGCGGCCTCGACGGACCCGTCGGGGAGGTTCATCACCCAGCCGCCGAGCCCGAGGCTTCGTGCGCGCGCAGAGGCCTCGGTCCGGAAGAACACACCCTGCACGCGGCCGCGGATCACGGCGTGCGCGCGCATGATGTCCATCTAGCCGCTGACGCCCGCTTCGAGCCTGGCGATCACGGCGAGACCGAACTCGGCCGCGCGGGCGCCGTCGATCACGCGGTGGTCGAACGTCACGCAAATCGTGCCCATGCGGCGAACGACGACTTCACCGTCGCGCACGACCGGCCGCTCACCGATGCGCCCGATGGAGAGGATCGCCACTTCCGGGTAGTTGACGATCGGCGTCGTGAGCAGTCCCCCCAGCTTGCCGGCACTCGTGACGGTGAACGTCGAGCCGCGCAGCTCCTCAGGCGCGAGCTCGCCCGCTCGCCCACGCTCTGCCAGCGCCGTCAGCTCGTCGTGGATCTCGCCCACGGACTTCGCGTTGCACTCTCGCACGACGGGCACCATGAGCCCCTGCGGCGTCTGAACGGCGATGCCGATGTCGTAGCGCTCGAGGTAGACGATCGAGTCGTGCTCGAGCCGCGCGTTCAGCTCCGGGAAGGCCTGGAGCTCCTCCGCACATGCCCTGACGACGGTCGCCACGAGCCGGTCCATGTCCACCGAGTCGAAAGCGCACTCCTCCACCCAGGTCACCGGCGGCACTTCCCGGTGCGCACGTGCCATGTGCTCGGCAATCACTCGGCGAACGCCTCGCAGCGGCTCGTTGCGACCCTCGGCGGCCGGGCTGCCCGAGGCCGCCGCGCGCACGTCCTCTTCCGTGATGCGCCCTTGCGGGCCGGTCCCCGACAGGCTGTCGAGATCGACACCGAGCTCCTGCGCCACCTTGCGAACGAGGGGCGTGGCGCGTGCGCGCTCCGCGGAAGGCGGCGCGGCCGGAGCCTCACTAGCGGCGGCCGGTGGTGCGGCGCCGTCGCCGCCGATGGAGACGAGCACCGTGCCGACGGGCACGACCTCACCCTCGCTCACGTGGATGCGCGAGACGACGCCGGCCGCAGGCGAGGGGATCTCGACGGTGGCCTTGTCCGTCTGGATCTCGACGAGTGGATCGTCTTCGGCGATCTCCTGACCTTCCTCGACCAGCCAGCGGGCAACCTCGCCTTCGGTGAGGCCTTCGCCGAGATCCGGGAGCTTGAAGTCGTACGCCACGGTCAGGTCATTCTCGTGAAGCGCACCGCGTCGTGGGGAAGCACTGCATGCACGCCGCGAACGCCGTTGACGAGCTGCGTGACCCGAAGGTCGACGACGAGGCTCGCGAGAGCGAGTGCATCGCGCCGCTCCAGGTCGTGCTCCCGTCCCATCAGCTCGAGCATCGCGTCCGTGGCGATCGCCGCGGCCTCGTCGAGGTCTTCGTCGAACCCGAACGTCAGCCAGGCGGTCGGTGACCAGGCGACAGGTGTCGAGAGCTCCAGATCGTCCCGAATCGACAACGTGAGCTCGGCCCGCTCGACCGGGCACTCGATCGCGAGCTGCGAGACCTCGCCGTCACCCTGCCTCCCGTGACCATCGCCGGCAGAGAAGCGCGCGCCGTCGACGGGGATCGGGAGGTACAGCGTCGTGCCCGCAACTAACTCCTGGCAGTCGATGTTCCCGCCCCACGGCCGCGGCGGGTACGTGGGGTGCCGCCCAGGTTCCGGCGGTGGCATGCCGAGAACACCGAGAAAGGGACGGAGCGACACCTCGCGGCCGTGCTGATCGCGTGCCGTCCCCGTAGCCCGGTCGAGGGCCCACTCGAGCCACCACTCCTCGAGCTCGCTGACGCCGAGCCGGTCGTTCAACGCCGTCTGTGAGCCTCCTGCGATCGTCACGCCGAAGGTCCCGACGTCGATCCTGTCGATCCGCACCTCAAGCACACCGCCGGCCTTGGCGCCGCGAACTGCGACCGGCCCGATCAGCGCGTGCCCGGCATCACTCTCGGGATCGCGGGGCTCAAATCGCTCGCCGGACGGCAGGTACCACGCGGCGTTCGGGCAGGCGAACGCGATCGTGTCGCCGGGGTCGATGGTCAACACGGGATCGAGCTCGGCGGAGAAGTGCCCGTGCAGCGTTCGCCGCTCCAGCGGCACCTCGTGGAGCACGATCAGAAGTCCAGCAGGCGGCGGACGGCGTCGAGCACCCGCGGCACGGACGGCATGTAGGTGTCCTCGAGCTGCCAGTACGGATACGGCACGTCGTAGCCGGTGACGCGCAACACCGGCCCGCGCAGGTCGAGGATCGCCTTCTCGGCGAGCACTGCGGCCACCTCGGCAGCGAAGCCGCACACCCGCGGCGCTTCCTGAACGATCACCACCCGTCCCGTCTTGGCCGCTGACGCAAGCAGAGCATCCTCGTCGAGCGGCTTGAGCGAGCGCAGGTCGAGCACCTCCACCGACGCATCCGTGGACATCTCCTCGGCTGCCTGCTCGGCGAGCGGCACCATCGAGCCGTAGGCGACGATCGTCACGTCGCTCCCTTCCCGGGCGATGCGCGCCTTGCCGAGCGGGACGACGTGCTCACCGTCCGGCACCTCGCCACGGATCGTCCGGTAGTGAAGCTTCGGCTCCAGGATCACAACCGGATCCGGATCGCGAATCGCCGCGGCCAGCAGTCCCTTGGCGTCTGCGGGCGTGGACGGGATCGCCACCTTCACCCCGGGCGTGTGGACGTAGTACGTCTCGGGGGAGTCGTCGTGGAGCTCAGGCGCACGCACGCCGCCGCCGTAGGGCATGCGCACCGTGATCGGAAAGTCCATCGCGCCTCGAGTACGCCATCGGTAGCGGCCGACGTGATTGATCAGCTGGTCGAGCGCCGGGTAGCTGAACGCGTCGTACTGCAGCTCGCACACGGGCCGCCAGCCGGCCATGGCGAGACCGATGGCGGTACCCATGATCCCCGCCTCGGCCAGCGGCGTGTCGACGCAACGGTCAGGCCCGAAACGGTCGCGCAGTCCTGCAGTGGCGCGGAAGACGCCGCCGGCGCGACCGACGTCCTGGCCCATCACCATCACCTCGGGATCCCGCTCGAGCTCGACGTGGAAGCAATCGTTGATTGCCTCGACGATGGAGAGCTCAGCCATGCCGCATTCCGGGTGGGGGGTCGGCATACGCATGATCGAAGACCTCGGCGGGATCGGCGGGAGGCTCGGCCTCGGCCGCAGTGATGCCCTCACGCAGCACCGCCAGCGCTTCCTCCCGCGCCCGCTCGGCCAACTCGTCCGTCAAGAGCCCCCGGCGGCGTAGATACCCCTCAAAGCGTCCGACGCACTCGTTGCGCTTCTCCTCCTCGACCCGCTCTTGGTCGATGTACGCCGACTGGTCATCGGCCGTCCCGTGGGGCGCCGTGCGGTACGTCACCGCCTCGATGAACGTCGGCCCGCCTCCGGACCTGGCGCGTTCGATCGCCTCGGCAGTGGCTTCGTACACCGCCAACACGTCTCCACCGTCGACGCGGGCGCCGGGCATCCCGTAGCCGACTGCCTTGTCGACGAGCGCCGCCGCCGCCGTCTGGGCCTCGAGCGGCGTCGAGATCGCCCACTGGTTGTTGTTACAGAACAGGACGAGCGGCGCGCTCATGACTGCTGCGAAGTTCGCTCCCTCGTGGAAGGCGCCCTCTGACGTGGCGCCGTCGCCGAAGAAGACGAGCGCGCATGTCTGCTCGCCCCGCAGGCGCTTCCCCCAGGCAAAGCCGGCCGCGTGTGGCACCTGGGTGGCGATCGGGACACAGATGGAGGCGACGTTGTAGTCGCGGGGGTTCCACCAGCCTGCCGGATGACCCCGCCACCAGGAGAGCAGCGTCGAAGCGGGCAGGCCGCGCAGGAGACCGATCGCCGACTCGCGGTAGCTGGGGAAGATCCAGTCCTCCCGGTCGAGCGCGTATGCCGCGCCGACCTGCATGGCTTCATGCCCCCAGAAGATCGCGTAGGTCCCGATCCGCCCCTGCCGGTGGTAGACGACCGAGCGCTCGTCGTACGTGCGGAGGAGGACGAGCTGCCGGTGCAGCTCGAGGAGCTCCGCGTCGGCGAGACCCGCGACGGTGCCGTCGGGAACAGTGTCGCCGTCGCCGATCACGCGCCGGAGGCCCGCCTCGGCCGGTAGCACCTGCGCCATCGCCCGGCGACTCTAGCCGACGCCGCTGCGGAGAGAGCGAGCGAGAACGGCCGCCACGCCGAAGATCGCCACCAGCGCGAGAACGCCGGCGATCCCGAGCGACGCTCCTCCGGAAACCGGGTCGGACACGAGCATCAGCAACAGAGATCCGAAAAGCGCTGCGCCGAGCGCGACCGTCGACACGACGAGCGCGCGGCGGCCCGTGGCGGCCCTGGCGACACGGACTTCGGCTCCCGGCTCGAGCGCCCAGAAAGCGAGCTCGGCGGTGGCTGCCAGCGCACCGGCGAAGAGACCGGCGGCCGGGTCGAGCCCCTTCCCCACGAGAGCAACGCCGTAACCGACGCCGAGCGTGGCCAGGCCAAGCGTCACGACGGGGCCGCGCCGGATGACAAGGCCACCGGCGAGCAACGCGACGCCCGCCAGAACGGCCAGACCTGCAGGGCCTGGGTAATCGTCCGCCGAGGCCCACGCGGCGAGACCGAACAGCGCCGCGAAGACCAGCGAGCCGATGCCCGCCGCTAGGCGCGCATCGCCCTTGCGAAACGCCTGAATGACGACACCTCCTCCAGCACGGGTTCGAGGGGGTCGCCCCACCGCCATTGGACAACCGGTACGCCGAGACGCCGGAAGCTGCTGCGCACGGCGGCTCGCCGCAACTTCCAGATCCTGTAGGCGAGCTCGGGCTGTTCCCCGGCTTGCACCTCGACGAACGACTCCGGCGCGATCTCGATGGCGGCGACGTCCGCGCCGCGACCTCGCACGTCGACCAGTGCGTTGACCATCCGCTCGTCGAGCAGTGGCGTGAGACACAGGACGAGCGCCTTCGGGGGTAGAGCGTGGGTCGGGATCACGCGGATGTCTCGCCAGACGTACGACAGGACGACCTCGGTGTCGAGCAGCGCCTCGACGATGCGATAGAGCTGCACGGTGCCCAGCGCCGGCTCCAGCCAGTTCAGCGAGCCGCCGAACCTCAGGAGCCCGACCTGGTCGCGTCGCCGCAGGTATGCGCCGGCAAGCGCGGCTGTCGCCCGCACGGCCTGGTCCAGCGTGCCTGCGGCGCCCAGGCGAGCCTCCGCGAACGAGTCGAGGAGCAGCACCGTAGCGGCGTTCCGCTCCGGATGCTCCTCGTTGACGACGAGCGCTCCGCGGCGCGCCGTTGCCTTCCAGTTAACGCGGCGTACGCGGTCACCGGGCTGGTACAGGCGGATGTCGGCGAACTCGATCCCCTCGCCCTTCTGCCTGGCCACCAGGTTGCCCACATACGCCTGGGTGTCGCGCGGGCGCACGATGTCCCGCAACCGCTCCTCGCTCGGGTACACGCGCAGGAGATGGCTGGCGGGGAGCTCTTGCTCGAAGACGAACAGGCCCAGCCGGTCGAATGCCGCCAACCCCAGCCGGCCGAGCCTGTAGACACCCCAGCGCGGAAAACGCAGGGACGTCGCGAGCTCTCTTTGCTCGCCCTCGGCGAGCGTCAGCCCGAACGACATGTCGTCCACCGCGACTGCGTCGCGCGGCAGGGCCAGCGAGAGCTCGAGTCGCTCGATCCTGCTCGTCGCAGCCAGTTGAACTCGAAGTGGAACCTCCTCGCCCTCGATCGACCGCGCCGTGTCGCTGTGGACCTCGACGTCGAGTTCCGGCTCGCTGCTGAAGACGAGGCCGATCGCGAGCACGAGCACGAACGGCGTGGCGAGGACGACGAGCTCCGCGCGCCCGAACGCGATGCCGGCGAAGAGCCCGAGAGCGCCTAGCGACGCGTAGCCCGCGAGCTTCGCTGTCGCCGCGCGGGTCACGCCGTGCGAACGGCGTCCTCGGCCTTGGGCGTCGGCACTGCGTCCAGGCACTCCTGCACGACGTCCTCGGCACGGATGCGCTGCACCCACAGCTCGGGGTTGAGCGTGAGGCGGTGAGCCAGCGCCGGCACCGCCACGTTCTTCACGTCCTCGGGCGTGACGAAGTCGCGGCCGCGCAGCGCCGCCAGTCCCCGTGAGAGCTTGAGCAGCGCAAGCGAGCCGCGCGGGCTGGAGCCGACCTGCACCCGAGAGCTGTTCCGTGTCGCCGATACGACATCGACGATGTACAGGCCGATGCTCTCGGCGACGTGAACTTCCTCGATCGCGCGCTGGAGCCCGAGCACGGTCTCGCGGTCGATGACCGGCGTCAGCTCGACTTCATCAGCACGCCGCTCGCGACGGCGCTCGAGCATCTCCCACTCGTGCTCGCGCGCCGGGTAGCCGACGCCGATCCGGAGCAGGAAACGGTCGAGCTGCGCCTCGGGCAGCGGGTACGTCCCCTCGTACTCGATCGGGTTCTGTGTGGCCAGCACGAGGAAGGGCCGCTCCAGCTGCCTCGTCTCGCCCTCGAGCGTGACCTGGCGCTCCTGCATCGCCTCCAGCAGCGACGCCTGCGTCTTCGGGGGCGCGCGGTTGATCTCGTCTCCGAGCAGCAGGTTGGCGAAGACGGGCCCGGGCCTGAAGTCGAACTCGCCCGTGCGCTGGTTGTAGATGGACGAGCCGGTCACGTCGGCCGGCATCAGGTCCGGCGTGAACTGAATACGGGAGAAGCGAAGATCGGTGACCGCAGCGAACGAGCGCGCGAGCAACGTCTTGGCGAGACCGGGAAAGTCCTCGATGAGGACGTGGCCGTCGGCGAGCACGCCGAGCAGTACGAGCTCGAGCGCCTCCCGCTTGCCCACGACCGCCTGCTCTACGGCGTCGAGGACGCGGTCGCAGTGCGATTGAACGTCGGAGAGCGCGATCACGATGGGAGGATTCTCTCAAGCTCGTCGACAACGGCCGTGAGTGCGGGCGTGGAAATGCCGCTCGTGCCTTCCCGCTCTGGGCGAGGCCGGTCCGGTCGAACGAGCTCCCACGTCTCCGGTGAGAGCCTCTGCTCCGCCCGCTCCGGCTCCCGGTCGAACTCGATGCCCGCCTGCATGGCCAGCCCTGCGGCAGCGATCTCGCGGAGCTGCGGCCGCAGGCGGAAGTGGACGGCGAACTCGTCCGCTTGTGCCAGCGCCACGTCGTCTTCCGCCGTCTGGAGCGACTCGGGATGCACGTACCGCCTCGGTGGGCGCGAGAGCACGGCGGGCACCGTTCCGCGTGGTTGAGGGAAGGCGCGGTGGGCGACGCGCGACGCGGCGAGGGCGGCGAGGGCGCCGGCATAGACGAGGTAGGCGTCGAGCACGAGGTCGGTGCGGTCGAAGCCGCTCGCCACGACGACACCGGCGGCGATCGCTCCGAGAATCGCGTACATGATCGTCGAAGTCACTACCTGCCTCACGTCGCCTCCGCCCGGACTTCTGCGCGTACCGCAGTGAGCGCCTCGATGGCCCGTCCTCGCATCGTCTCGTCCACCGAGTGCTCGGAGAATTTCGCTACCTCGAACAGCTCCGTCAGCGCAGCGACGGGTTGCTCCGCCTCGAGATCGCGCGCCACGCGGCTCAAATACTCGTAGGGCGCCTCCGATGGCCGGCGCGGATAGCCGTGTAGCGTCAGCGCCTGCTCCATGCGGGCATAGGCAGCGATCACCGCGCGGCGCGGATCGGGATCACGGCGAAGATCGTCGATCGCCTCGTCGAGCGCATCGCCGAGCTCCCTCAACTGCTCGTCCGTGAGGGCGTCGGGACGTCTGCGACGGCGCTCCACGAGCACCGCGATGACGATTGCTGCTGCGATCACGCCCCCGATGCCTGCGGCGAGCGGCCACACGATACGGGGGTCCCGGGCGGGCTCGTTCTCCGCAATCGGCCGTTCGGGCTGTCCTTCCTGTGCGATTCCAACCTCCGAGCCCTCCTCGTTCCCCGGCTGCCGCTCGTACTGGAGGAGGGCGCGTCCGCCGATCATGACGACCCCGAAGATGAGGAGGAAGGCGAGCAGGCTGGAGTACGTAGAGCTCCCTTTCCCCCTCGATCGCCCCGGCATGCGGACGCGCACGTAGAGCAGGATCAGCGCGATCGCCGCCCCGAGCGCGAGCACGATCGTGAACAGGCTGTCGACGAAGATCGTGGACGCAGCCCGCTCGTCGCCCGCGTCGTCGCCGAAAGGTCGGTACGAGCGCGCCGTGAACGCCACCAGCACGAGCGCCGGTACGACAAGCGCCGCGATGGCGATCCTGCGTGTCAGTCGCGGAACTTTCGCAGCACGATGCACGCGTTGTGGCCACCGAAGCCGAACGAGTTGTTCATGGCCACTTCGACGTCAGCCGGACGTGCCTGGTTTGGCACGTAGTCGAGATCACACTCGGGGTCCGGCACCTGGAGGTTGATCGTGGGCGGCAACATGCTGTCCCGGAGCGCGAGGAGGCAGAAGATCGCTTCGAGTGCACCGGCGGCGCCGAGACAGTGTCCCGTGGCGCCCTTGGTCGAGGACACCGGCGTCGCGTAGGCCTTCTCCTCACCCAGCGCGAGCTTGAGCATGTTCGTCTCGGACGAGTCGCCGAGCGGTGTCGCGGTCGCGTGCGCGTTCACGTAGTCGATGTCCGTCGCCTCGATGCCGGCGTCGTCCAAAGCCATCTTCAAGGCGCGCCCCGGCCCGTAAGGATCGGGCTCGGTGATGTGGTTCGCGTCGGAGGAGACGCCGTAACCGATCACCTCACCGTAGATCTTCGCGCCGCGGGCCTTTGCGTGCTCGAGCTCCTCGAGGACGAGCACGGCGCCCGCCTCGCCCATGACGAACCCGTCCCGCTCGGCGTCGAAGGGCCGGCTCGCATGCTCAGGGTCGTCGTTGCGCCTGGACAGCGCGCGCATGGCCGAGAAGCCGGCGATGCCCACCTCCGCGATCGGCGCCTCGGTGCCGCCGCAGAACATCGCGTCCGCGCGGCCGAGGCGAATCGCGTCGAGGGAATCACCGATGGACATGTTCGAGGCCGCGCAGGCGGTGCACTGTGAGGACAAGGGCCCCTGCGTGCCGAGCTCGATCGACAGCCAGCCGGCGCCGAGGTTGGGAATGATGGCCGGGATCGAGAACGGCCCCACGCGGTCGGGCCCGCGCTCACGCAGCACGTCGTAGCAGTCCTGGAAGGACTGCAAGCCGCCGATGCCCGTCGCAATCGACGCACCGATACGAGGCGCTTCGGGGGCGATGTCGAGCCCAGAGTCCTTTTCCGCCTGCCGCGCAGCCGCGAGCACGAGATGCGTGAAGCGGTCCATGCGCCGAGCAGTCTTCCGGTCGATCCAGTCCTCGGGATCGAAGTCCTTGACCTCGCACGCGAAGTGCACCGAGTAGTCGGTCGAGTCGAAGTGCGTGATCGGGCCCGCTCCGCACTTCCCCGCCAGGACGTTCGCCCACGTGGTCTCCACGTCGTTGCCGAGCGGCGACACGGCCCCCAGGCCCGTGATGACCGCACGTCGATGTCCGTTTTGGCTCGCGCTCATGTCACATCCCCAGTCCGCCGTCGACGAGGAGCACCTCGCCCGTCACGAACGACGCTGCATCAGAGGAGAGATAGCGGACCGCCGCGGCGACGTCCTCCGGAGTCCCCATGCGCTCGAGCGGGGTGTTCTGAAGGATCGCCTGTTGCGCCTGCTCGGGCAGCACCTCGGTGAGGGCCGTGGTGATGTAGCCGGGCGCCACGGCGTTCGCGCGGACGCCGCGCGGCGCCAGCTCGCGGGCGAGGGCCTTCGTGAAGCCGATGATGCCGGCCTTCGAGGCGGCGTAGTTCGTCTGGCCCGGATTGCCGTGCACGCCGACGACGCTCGTCAGGTTCACGATCGAGCCCGACTTCCGCTTCATCATCCCGCGGGCGGCCGCCCGGCAGGTGTGAAAGACCCCGCCGAGGTTCGTGTCCAGCACCACGCGCCAGTCCTCGTCGGACATCCTCGCGATGAGGCCGTCTCGCGTGAGCCCCGCGTTGTTGACGAGCACGTCCAGATCGCCAGCCTCCTCTACGAGGCGCGCGCCGTCTTCGGGACTGGACACGTCCGCCTGAACAGCGTGGCCACCGATCTCGGCTGCAACCTCCTCCGCTTCGTCGCGGCCGGAGCGATAGCCGACTACGACCTGGGCACCCGCCGCGGCAAGCTCGACCGCAATCGCGCGTCCGATGCCCCGGGAGGCTCCGGTGACGAGCGCGAGCTTCCCATCGAGCCTGGCGAATCCATCGTCGGGCATCGTCAAGAAGTCGCGAGCGCTTCTTCCACGCGCTCGAGCGCCGCCAGGCTGTTCACCGGGATCGCCTTCACGCTCTTGTCGATGCGCTTGACGAGCCCCGACAAGACGTTGCCGGGCCCGACCTCGACGAACGTGCGGGCGCCGTCGCGAACGAGCTCGGTGGCGGCCTGCGTGAAACGGACCGGCGCCGTCAGCTGGTCGACGAGCAGCGGGGCGATGCGAGGAGCCGACTCGATCCGGGCCGTGACCGTCGACATGAACGGCGCCGTCGGCTCGCCGAAGCGAACCTTGTCCACCGCCGGCCGCAGGCGCTCCGCGGCGCGTGCGACGAGCGGCGAGTGGAATGCACCCGAGACACGCAACTTCACGGTGCGCCGCGCTCCGGCCTCCTCGGCCTGGGCGCAACACTCGTCGACGGCATCGCTCTCGCCCGACACCACGAGCTGTCCGGGACAGTTGTAGTTCGCAGGCCATACGCCGCGGATGCGGCGGCAGATTCGCTCTACGACGTCGTCGTCGAGCCCAAGGATCGCGGCCATCCGGCCCGGATGCTCGCGCGCCGCCTCCGCCATCGCCAGGCCGCGTTCGCGGACGAGGCCGATCGTTTCCTCGACGCCGATCGATGACGCGGCAGCCAGCGCAGCGAACTCGCCGACCGAGTGCCCGACAACGTAGTCCGGCTCGATGCCGCGGACCTGCAGCGCAGCGAGCACCGCCAGGCTCGTGGCCACGAGCGCCGGCTGCTGCACATCCGTCTCCATCAGCTCTTCGAGGTCGGCGTTGAAGCAGAGCCTCTCCAGGTCGAGCCCGGAGGCGGCGCTGCCGAGCTGAAACACCCGCATCGCCTCGGGCACGGCTTCGGCGATGTCACGACCCATCCCGAGCTCGAGCGAGCCCTGGCCCGGGAAGCAAAATGCAACCTTCGGCTTAGTCATGCGGCAACTCCATTCGTAGTCCATTCCATCACGCCGGAGCCCCAGGTGAGACCGGCACCCATTCCCGTCATCAGCACGATCCGCCCGTCACGCAGCCTGCCGTCACGCACGGCGTCGGCCAGGGCGAGCGGGATCGAGCCTGACGAAGTGTTGCCGTAGCGGTCGACGTTGACGACGACCTTCTCGTCGGGAATGCCCAGCTTCTCCGCGGCGTGGGTGATGATCCGGATGTTCGCCTGGTGCGGCACGTAGACGTCGATGTCGTCCACGGTAAGACCAACTTCGTCTAGCAGCTCGGTCGCGGAAGAGACGAGCACGCGGGTAGCGAACTTGAAGACCTCGCGGCCGTTCATGCGCGCGAAGTGCTCGCCGGCGGCAACCGTCTCACTCGACGCGGGCTTACGCGAGCCGCCCGCGGGGAGGTAGAGCTCCATGCCGCCCGAGCCATCGGCGCCCAGCTCGAAGCCCAGGAAGCCGCCACGGTCGACGCGCTCGAGCACCACCGCGCCGGCTCCGTCGCCGAACACGATGCACGTCGCTCGGTCGGACCAGTCGACGACCTTCGAGAGCAGGTCGGCGCCGACGACGAGCGCGCGGCGGCCGACTCCGGCGGCGAGCATCGCGTACGCCTGCGCCACCGCGTAGACGAATCCCGTGCAACCGGCCGAGAGGTCATAGGCGCCCGCCTTCCTGGCGCCCAGCTGGTCGGCCACGAGCGCGGCAGTGGCTGGAAATGCCATGTCGGGCGTGACCGTGGCGATGATGACGAGGTCGAGATCCTCCGCCCTGACGCCTGCCTGTTCGAGCGCCTCACGGGCCGCGGGCAGGCAGAAGTCGGAGAGCGCCTCCTCGGGCGCAGCGACGCGTCGCTCGTGGATTCCCGTCCGCGTCACGATCCATTCGTCCGACGTGTCCACCATCTGCGCCAGCTCGTCGTTCGTCAGCACCCGGTCGGGAACCGACGTCCCGAGACCCGTGATGGAGACCCGGTTGCCGTTGGCGGCGCCGATCATTCGGTCGCGAACATCAACGTGCCGCGGCAGGCGAGCTCGCCGCCAACGCGCGCCTCGACGGCGCCCTTGCCCACACGATCGCGGCCACCGAGGATCTCGCAGGAGAACGTCAGCTCGTCACCGGGCGACACGATGCGCTTGAAACGGATCTTGTCGATGCCTGCGAACAGCGGCAGCTTCCCGCGATTCTCCGGCTTCACGAGCACGGCGATGGCGCAGGTCTGAGCGAGCGCCTCGACCATGATCACGCCGGGCACGATCGGCCGGCCGGGAAAGTGTCCCTCGAGAAACCACTCGCCTTCACGGACGACTTTTCGGGCTACCGCGCTCACGCCCGGATCGAGCTCGAGCACTTCGTCGATGAAGAGAAACGGGTGGCGGTGGGGGATGATGGACTCGATGACATCGCGTCCGAACGGCGCGCGAACGACATCTGCGACCTGACCGGACGGCGTAGCCACGATCGGTCAAGTGTAGGGGACGGCATTCATCCTGTCCCCTCCGCGCTAACCGCTAACGGTAAGTGAGACCTTCTGGGTGACTGTGCCGATGTCCGTCGAGAGCGTCACCCAGACGCTGTACGTGCCTGCTTCGATCGTCCCCTGGGCAAGCTGCCCGCTCCAGAGCGTCGCGTGGGAGCCCGCCTCGAGCCACCCCGCCTGCACGAGCGCCAGCGGGTAGCCGCGGTCTCTGATCTCCACGGCGACGGCTCCTGCCTGCCGGACCTCGAACGAGATCGTGATGGAATCGCCGACGCCATCGCCGTTCGGGGACAGGTCGACGGGATCCGCACGCAGCCAGGCAAGCGAACGCAGGACGACGAGGTCGTCGGCGAGCTTCGCTGTCCGGCCGCTGTCACCGCGCGCCGTGAGCAGCAGCCGGTAGCGGCCGTCCGACAGCACGTCGGGAGCCCACGGAAGCACGTGCGCTCCCGCCGCCTGGCGCACGTTGATCGCGAGGGAGGCCACCATCGACCCGCTCTCGTCCTTCAGCTCGGCGCTGACCGTGGATGGCTCGCTGAGCGTGTACCGCACCGTCAGTGCGTCTGCGTAGCCGTCGCCGTCGGGCGAGACGATGCGCGGCTGTGGCCAGAGGTCCGCCGCGACCGGCGGCCGCGGCGCCGCGGGTGCGGGTGCGGGTGCGAGCGGCGTTGCGCCGCCGAGCAGGCCGCTGGCGGAACGAACACCGTCGGCCTCCATCTTCCACGTGTAGCGACCCGGCTTGACCTCGGAGGCATTCCAGAACCACGAGATACGGTCGCCCGTTCCGGTCTTCTCGGCGACCGCCTGCCCGTCGGCGTCAGATACCGTCACCGTCCAGCCGAGCGGCCCCGAGAGCCGCGCCTTGAAGCGCAGCCACCGTCCCAGCTGCCCGCTGATGCGAGGTTCGTAGAGCTTCGGGAGCCCGGTGGTCAGCGCCACCTCTCGCAACTGTCCCAGCCGCGCGTACAGCGCGTTGCCAGGACAGGCCGTGGAGCCGGTATCGCGATGTCCGGAGACGGCACGGAGATATGCCGGCCTGGCTCCGGACGAGACCATCGCGGACGACCCAGGGTCGACGTGACCGACGTCCAGTCGCCAGGCGAGCAGCTTGCCGAGAGCGTCTTCCGCCTCACGCGTCGGTGCCTTGGCCGAGTAGGTGCCGAGGACGGCGACGCCGACGGAACCGGTGTTGGAACCTGCTGCGTGCGCGCCGATGACGTTGCGCTGCATGCCTCCGCCCCTACCCTCGAAGACCTGGCCATAGCGGTCGACGAGGAAGTTGTAGCCAATGTCGTTCCAGCCGTTGGCCTTCACGTGGTAGAGCTCGATGCCACGGACGATCGCTGCAGATTCCTCAGGCCCGTAGGAGCTGGAGCCGGCTGTGTGGTGGACGACGGCGAAGCGCAGCGTCGACGCGTAGCGCGGCGCGGCCCGCACGATCCTCTCGTTCGCGTTCCAGGCGCTACGAGGGATGATCCTCGGCGAGCCCGCGGTCGCCAGTGTGCGCAAGGGGACGCGCGCCGACGGGCTGCGCACGAACCAAGCGCGTACTCGAGCCACTCGGCCGAAGGTGCGCACTTCCAGGCGCGTCGAGTCGGGAGACCACCACGGGCTGCCGACCTTCCAGCCGGCGGGAGAGCGCTCGGATGCGCCGCGGTCGGGCCGGTCGTCCGCCTCGGGCGCAGCCGCGCGCCAGTCGGTCCACACACCGCGCACCGCACGCGTGCGCAGCTCTACGCGGCCGCTGCCACGCCAGTGCACGCCAACGAGGTCGAACGGCCGCTCCGAGCCGACGGCTGCGGGAGCCCGGCTCGCACCGAGCGGGAGGTCGCGGCTCCAGAGCGACGGATCGGCGGCATGCCCGGCCGCCGGAGCCGCGAACAGAAGCGCCGTTGCGATCAGGGGGACTCTCATCAGTTGTGCTTTCGGCCCTCTCCTCGTTCGGCTTGAAACCAGAAGCACCTGCGATGGTAGGTTGTGGAGCACAGTGATGCCTGCCGTTTTGCGGGGATTTTTCACCTCGCTGGCGCTGTTCGCCGCTCTCGTCCTCGCACAGACGGCGGCGGCGGCCACACCGCGGGTGCTCGCCGTCCATCTCGACAACGACATCAACCCCGTGACGGCGACGTACGTCGAGGATCAGATCGACCGCGCAAACGAAGGCGGCTACAACGCCGTCGTCATCGTGCTCGATACGCCAGGCGGCCTTTCTGAGTCGATGCGCGACATCGTGAAGAAGGAGCTCGCGTCGGACATTCCGGTGGTCGTCTACGTCGCGCCAGACGGCGCCAGGGCTGCTTCCGCCGGGGTCTGGATCGGCCAGGCGGCCGACATCCTCGCCATGGCGCCGCAGACGAACCTCGGCTCCTCCACGCCCATCTCGATCGGTGGCGAGGACATCCAGAAGGACCTACGGCGCAAGGTGATCAACGACGCTGCCGCCCAGCTGCGCGCGCTCGCGAAGGAGCACGGGCGCAACGCGAAGTGGGCCGATTCGGCGGTCCGGATCGGCTCCAACCTCAGCGCACGCGAGGCGCTCGAGATGGACGTAATCGATGTCATCGCTCCGACCCTTCCGGCACTGCTGAACAAGATCGACGGCATGGAGACCGTCCCGCGCGGGCTCGTGCTCGAGACCGCCGGCGCCGACGTGACCGAGGTCGAGATGGGCCTTTGGAAGCGCATTCTGGACACGCTCATCGACCCGAACATCATCGCCCTCATGCTCTCGCTCGGCGTGCTCGGCATCGTGGTCGAGCTCTATAACCCCGGCCTGGTCTTTCCCGCCACGCTCGGCGGCATCTGCCTCATCATCGGCCTCTACGGGCTGCAGGTTCTGCCCGTCAACTGGGCCGGCGTGCTGCTGATGGTGTTAGCCGCCGGCTTCTGGGCGGCGGAGCCCTTCGTGAACAGCCACGGTGCGCTCGCGCTGGCGGGAGCGGCGTCGTTCGTCTTCGGCGCCCTGTTGCTCTTCGACCCCGCGGGCGATACGTACCAGGTGTCGCTGCCGGTGGCGATCGCGATCGCCGGCTCGGTCACGCTTTTCATGGCCTTCGCCGTCGCCAAGGTCGTCCAGGTGCGGCGGCAACCCGTCGCTGTTGGCACCTCCAGCCTCGTCGGAACGCCGGGTGTCGTGCGCCGCGGCGGTCTCGTGGCGGTGAATGGCGAGCTGTGGCAGGCCCAGTCCGCAGACGGTGAACCGCTCGCGACCGGCGACACGGTCGTCGTCGAGGACGTCGAGGACGGACTGCGGCTCCGCGTTCGTCCCGCCGGTGGCGCACCCGAGACAACATAGGATCCCGATCGACCCTCTGAAAGGACCCCGATGCTCGCTGCCCTGATCGTCGTCGCCGTAATCGCAGTCCTTGTCATCCTCGTGCTCAGCGCCGCGATCAAGGTGCTGCGGGAGTACGAGCGCGGTGTCATCTTCCGGCTCGGCCGCCTGCTCGGCGCGCCGAAAGGGCCGGGACTGATCTTCCTCATCCCGATCGTCGACAAGATGGTTCGCGGTCGACCTGCGGACGATCACGCTGATGATCCCGCCGCAGGAAGTGATCACCAAGGACAACGTGCCCGGCGCGCGTGAACGCCGTCTGCTACTTCCGCGTCGTCGACGCCTCGGACTCCGTCGTCCAGGTGGAGAACTTCATGGTGGCGACGTCACAGGTCGCGCAGACGACACTGCGCTCGGTGCTCGGCCAGCACTCGCTCGACGAGCTCCTGTCCGAGCGCGAGAAGATCAACTCGATCCTCCAGGAGATCATCGACGAGACAACGGCCCCCTGGGGCATCAAGGTCTCGATCGTCGAGGTGAAGGACGTCGAGATTCCGTCCGACATGCAGCGCGCGATGGCACGTCAGGCCGAAGCCGAGCGTGAGCGGCGGGCGAAGATCATCAACGCGGAGGGTGAGTTCCAGGCTGCCGAGCGGCTCACGGAAGCGGCAATCGTGATGGGAAAGGCTCCCATCGCACTCCAGCTCCGCTACCTCCAGACGTTGCTGGAGATCGGCGCATCCAACAACTCGACGATCGTCTTTCCCGCTCCCATCGACCTGCTCAAGCCCTTCCTCGAGCACGTCGAGAAGAAGAACGAACCCAGCTGAACGGAGCGGCCGAGGTGCGCCGCGATCCGCTATCCGGCCGCCTCGTGGTGGTCGCCCCGGAACGCGCCAGGCGGCCGGGAGCGTTTCCGCAACCTTGAGCCGCCGCCGGATCCTGGCGAGCTCGACGAATGCCCGTTCTGCGCTGGGCGCGAGGATCGCACTCCGCCCGAGACGCTGCGGCTGCCGGAAGACGGAGACTGGCAGGTGCGCGTCGTGCCGAACCTTTATCCCGCCTTCGAACGGCAGGAGGTCGTCGTGCACGCTCCCGAGCACGTGCGCTCGATCACCGACCTCTCTGACGAAGCGCTTGCCCTTGTCGCGGAGGCCTGGCGATCCCGCGCCGGGGAGCGCGTTACGTGCACGCGATCGTGAACGAGGGACGGATCGCCGGTTCCAGTCTCCCGCATACGCACTCGCAGCTCGTCTGGCTACAGGAGCCTCCGCCTGCCGTCGTGATCGAAGACGAGATGGACGCGGTCCTCGACGGCGAGCGCGTGCTCGAGCGCCACGGAGTCACCGTGGTCTGCCCCGCCGTCTCCTCAGACCCCTACGAGATGCGAATCGCCCCGGTCGAACCAGAGGCGGGCGCCTTCACCAGCGAACGGCTGGCAGCGGCACTCCAGGCGGCCGCAGAAGCCCTTCGGCGACTGCGAGCGGTCGAGCACGGTGTGCCTGCCAATCTCTGGCTCCACGACGGGCCCTGGTGGCACTTCCACCTCGTGCCGCGTCTGACGGTCCCGGCCGGCATCGAGCTCGGTGCCGGCATCCACGTGAACCCTCTGCCGCCCGAAGAAGCGGCGGCGAGACTGCGCGGCTAGCTCTCTTCCTCTTCCGCGGGCTCGGGGTTGGGCTCGGCGTCGCCCGCAGGCGCCGGCTCCGCGTCGGCATCCGCGACCACGTCGGTGCCGTTCTCGCTCTCCATGACCGGTGCGAGACTGGACACCTGCTCGCCCTTCTCCCGCAGGCGCATGACAATCACGCCTTGCGTGGAGCGGCCAGCGCGGCGAATGCCCTCGGTCGGCATGCGGATCACCTGGCCGCTCGTGGAGATCAGCATCACCTGATAGCCCTCGCGAACGGGCATGGCGCCCGCCAGCTTGCCCTTGGCCTCGGTCAACTTCACCGTCTGCACGCCCATGCCCCCCCGACCCTTGCGCGGATACTCGGACATACGCGTTCGCTTGCCATAACCGTTCTCGGTCACCACGAGCAGGTCGGCGCTGTCGTCCGCGATCATCGCGGCGATTACCTCGTCCCCTGCGCGCAGCTTCATGCCGATCACGCCGCCGGTCGCCCGGCCCATCGATCGCACTGCGCCGTTGGGGAAGCGAATGGCCTGGCCCTTGCGCGAGACGAGCAAGACGTCGTCCTCGCCATGGGTGAGGAAGGCATCGACGAGCTCGTCACCCTCGCGGAGGTTCACGGCGATGATGCCCTCCGACTTGAGCGGCGTGTTGTACTGGCCGAACTCCGTCTTCTTGACGATGCCTTTGCGCGTCGCCAGCACGAGGTACTTCGCTTCCGAGAAGTCGCGCGTGCGAATGACCGTCTTCACCTGCTCGTCCTGCGTGAAGGGCAAGAGATTGACGATTGCTCGGCCCTTCGACTGCCGCGCGCCGAGCGGCAGCTCGTGCACCTTGAGCCGGTACACCTTCCCCTTCGTGGAGAAGAAGAGGATGTAGTCGTGCGTCGACGCAACGAAGAGATGCTCGATGTAGTCCTCGTCCTTGAGGTCCATGCCCATCACGCCAACTCCGCCACGCCGCTGCTCGCGATACGTCGTCACGGGTAGCCGCTTGATGTACCCGGAGCGCGTGATCGCGATCACCATGTCTTCCTCCGCGATCAGGTCCTCGAGCTCGAAGTCGCCCTCGGCAGCCGCGATCTCCGTGCGGCGATCGTCTCCCTTGCCGTAGATCTCCTTGATCTCGAGCAGTTCCTCCCTGATCAGCGCGGCGATCTTCGCCTCGTCGCCGAGCAACGTCCGCAGCTCGGTGATGCGCTCCTGGAGGTCCTTGTACTCGTCCTCGACCCGCTTGCGCTCGAGCCCCGTGAGCGCCCGGAGCCGGAGGTCGAGGATCGCCTGGGCCTGGAGCTCACTGAGCTCGAACCGCTCTACAAGGCCTGCGCGAGCCTCGTCGGCGTCGTCGGCAGCGCGGATGAGGGCGATCACCTCGTCGAGGTTGTCGAGCGCAATGAGATACCCCTCGAGCACGTGTGCTCGCGCGAGCGCCTGGCGCAGCTCGTACTGCGAGCGGCGGGTGACGACCTGCTTCTGGAAGTCGAGGTAGTGCGTGACGAACTCGAGCAGAGAGAGCGTCCGGGGCACGCCGTCGACGAGCGCGACTGCGTTGAAACCGAACGTCGTCTGGAGCGCGGTGTGCTTGAACAGCTTGTTGAGAGCGACCTGTGGGATCGCCTCGCGCTTGAGCTCGATCTGAATGCGCATGCCGCTCTTGTCCGAGTAGTCCTGGAGGTCGGAGACCTCGGTGATCACCTTCTCGCGGACGAGGTCGGCGATCTTCGCGATCACGCCGCCCTCGCCACCCTTCTTCACGCCGTACGGGAGCTCGCTGACGATGATCGCGTTCTTGCCTCCGCGCAGCTCCTCCACATGCGCCCGCGCCCGCATGACGATCCGCCCCCGGCCGGTCCGGTAGGCGTCGCGGATGCCTGACCGGCCGACGACGATGGCGCCAGTCGGGAAGTCGGGGCCTTTCACATGCGCCATGAGATCCTCGACGCTCGCGGTCGGCTTGTCGATCAGCGCCACGACCGCGTCGATCGTCTCACCGAGGTGGTGCGGGGGAATGTTGGTCGCCATTCCGACCGCGATTCCCGACGAGCCGTTGACCAGAAGGTTCGGAAACCGCGCCGGCAGCGGAATGGGCTCTTTCCGCGACTCGTCGTAGTTCGGGACGAAGTCGACCGTGTCCATGTCGATGTCGCGGAGCATCTCCGTCGCCAGCTTCGTGAGCCGGCACTCGGTGTAGCGCTCGGCGGCGGGCGGGTCTTCGTCGATCGAGCCGAAGTTCCCCTGGCCGTCGACGAGCGGGTAGCGCAGCGAGAAGGACTGCACGAGCCGTGCGAGGGCGTCGTAGATCGAGCTGGAGTCGTGTGGGTGGTACTTGCCCATGACGTCACCCGTCACCCGGGCGCACTTGACGTAGGGACGGTTCGGCTGGTGCCCGGCGTCGTGCATTGCCCACAGCACACGGCGATGGACGGGCTTCAACCCGTCGCGCACGTCGGGCAGCGCGCGGCCGACGATGACGCTCATCGCATAGTCGAGGTAGCTCGAGCGCATCTCCTGCTCGAGCTCGCGCGACTCGATACGGCCTGCGCCGAGCGGCTCTACGACATCAGACATCTTCGACGGGGGAACCCATGGTTCCCCCATGGACCCCCTCCTTCACCGTGTCGATGATGCGGGCGTTTGGCAGGCCTCCCGGCCGGCAAAGCCGGCCTTCGGCCGCGTTGAGTCTGCGATTCCGCGACTGATCAGACATCCAGGAACCTCACGTCTTTTGCGTTCTGCTCGATGAAGAGGCGGCGTGGCTCGACGTGATCGCCCATGAGCGTCGAGAACACGCGGTCGGCGGCGGCGGCGTCCTCGACGTCCACGCGGATCAACATTCGCTTGGTCGGGTCCATCGTCGTCTCCCAGAGCTGCTCGGGGTTCATCTCACCGAGGCCCTTGAAGCGGCTGATCTGCATGCCCGCCTTCGCCAGATCGAGTGACCGCACACGAAGCTCGTCGAACGTATCGGCGCGCGACGACTTCTCGCCGAACGACACCGTGAAGGGCGGGAGGCCGACGGCCTCGCCGGCCTTCGCGTACGCACTCCGTACCGACCCGTAGGTCGGCGAACCGAGCATGGCAACGGGCAGCGCAACGGTCTGCGCAGTGCTCGTCTCCGTCTCGACGACCCGCACGTGCAGCACCCCGTCGAGCTCCTGCTGGACCTCGAGCTCGTACCCGTTGGGCGGGATCGAGGCGACGAGCGCAGCAGCGTCGGATTGATCATCCCCGTTGGCCTCGATCAGGCCGTGGGAGATCGCGAAGCGTGCGGCTGGACCGAACTCCGACTCCAGCTTTGCCGTCCAGGCTTCGAGGTGGCCGAGGTCGCGCACGAGCCGCGCCCATCGAGCCTCCGTGAGCACCGTCTCCTTTTCATCGCGTGCCAGGACTGTCATGTCCTTGACACGTTCTCGGACGAGCAGATCCTCCAACTGAGCGTCCTTCTCGAAGTACATCCCCCTGCTGCCGAGCTTCACGTGGTAGAGCGGTGGCACGGCAATGAACACGTGGCCTCGCTCGAAGAGCTCGGGCATCGTCCGGTAGAGGAACGTGAGCACAAGGGTGCGGATGTGCGCGCCGTCCACGTCGGCGTCGGTCATCACGATCACGCGGCCGTAGCGCAGGTTGGCGATGTCGAACTCGTCGCCGAAGCCGGTTCCGATCGCAGTGATCATCGCCTGGATCTCGGTGTTCGACAGCACCTTGTTGATGCGGTTCTTCTCGGAATTGATGATCTTCCCGCGCAGCGGCAGGATCGCCTGCGTCATGCGATCGCGCGCCTGTTTCGCCGAGCCGCCGGCCGAGTCGCCTTCGACGATGAAGAGCTCCGCCAGGTCGGGGTCCTTGATCGTGCAGTCGGCGAGCTTGCCCGGGAGCGACGAGTTCTCGAGCGCGCTCTTGCGCCGCGTGAGCTCGCGCGCCTTCCGAGCGGCCTGGCGGGCGTTACGGGCGGCAATGGCCTTCTGGACGATCTGCCGAGCGTCGGCGCGCTGCTCCTCGAGGAACTGCGCCAGCTGCTGGTTCACCACTCGCTCCACGAGGCCGGCGACCCCGGGGTTGCCCAGCTTCGTCTTCGTCTGCCCCTCGAACTGGGGGTTGCGCAGCTTGACCGAGATGACGGCTGCGAGACCTTCCCGGGCGTCCTCACCTTCGAGGTTGTCGTCCTTCTCCTTCAGGAGGCCCTCCTGGCGCGCGTACTGGTTGAGCGTGCGCGTCAACGCGGCCCGGAAGCCCTGGAGGTGGGTTCCACCTTCTGACGTGTTGATGTTGTTCGCGAAGGAGAACACCGATTCCACGTACGAGCTGTTCCACTGCATGGCGACCTCGACGGCGTCGTCGTCGCTTTCACCCTCGAAGTAGACGATGTGCTTGTGCACCGGGTCCTTGGCCTCGTTGACATGAGCCACGAAGTCGCGGATCCCGCCCTCGTAGTGGAACTCGTCGGTGCGACCGCCGGCGCGCTCGTCACGGACGACGATGCGCAGCCCGCGGGTCAGGAAGGCCGTCTCGCGCAGGCGCTGGAGAAGCGTCGCTGCATCCAGCTCGGTTTCCTCGAAGACTTCCGAGTCGGGGAGGAACGAGATCGTCGTGCCCGATTCGCCCTTGGGGGCAACGCCGATCTTCTCCACCTTCGTGGTGGGCTCTCCACGCGCGAACTCCTGGCGGTACACCGTTCCGTCGCGGCGTACCTCCGCGACGAGCCACTCGGAGAGGGCGTTGACGACGGAGACGCCGACGCCGTGCAGGCCGCCCGACACCTTGTAGCCGTCGCCGCCGAACTTCCCCCCGGCGTGCAGCTTCGTAAGCACGACCGTCAGCGCAGGCAGCCCCTGGTCGGCGATGACGTCGACCGGAATGCCTGCGCCCGCGTCGCGGACCGTCACGGAATTGTCCGGATGGATCGTCACGTCGACGAGGTCGTTACGGCCGGCGAGCGCCTCGTCAACCGCGTTGTCCACGACCTCGTAGACGAGGTGGTGGAGGCCTCTCGAACCGGTCGAGCCGATGTACATGCCGGGTCGCAGGCGAACCGGCTCGAGGCCCTCGAGGACCGTGATGTCTTTTGCGGTGTAGGCTGCTTCTGCCATTAAAAAAAGCCCTGCAAATCCAACACTTTCGGGCAACTCACAGTGTATCAGAAACGGCGGTCGGAGCGGGCGGTTGCGAGGCTCAGAGCGACCGCCTTCGCGACCCGTTCGCGGAGCTCTTCGTGCTCGATCGGCGAGGCCAGCTCGCGCGCCTCGGCGAGCTGCTCGGGGGATGGTTCCACCGATCGTGGCCGGGGTGTGTCGGCCGGTGCGACGTGGGGCTCCGGCAGGTGCCCTGGAGCGAAGCGGAGCCCCTTCGGCGCGACATCGTCGAGCCGGGCGGCCAGTTGCTCTAGCACGACCCCTGCCAGCTGTGTGAGCTCGAACGACCACGCCGACGAGCTCGTGTTGACATGCAGCACGCCGTCGCGTGAGATGCGGGCCGGCCAGGCGTTACGCGAGACCTCGTCGCCGACCGCCTCGGGCCAGGCGGCCACGATCGCCGGCATCGAGCCCGTGGCGCCGAACCGCCGCAGCTCTTGGTCGAGGCTGTCCCCGAGCCGCTCCATCACGCCACCGACACGCGACCGGGGCTCACCTCGAGCAGCTGGTCGGGATCGCCCGGCAACGCACCTCGAGCGGCCGTGGTGACGAGTACCTGGGAGCTCTCTCGAATCCTCTGAACGAGGGCTGCGCGACGCTCTCCGTCCAGCTCGGACAACACGTCGTCGAGCAGAAGCAGCGGCGGCACGCCTCGTCGCTCTCCGAGCAACTGCGCTTCGGCAAGCAGCAGCGCGAGCACTGCCACGCGCTGCTCGCCCTGGGAGCCGTGCGAGCGCAGCTCGCGCTCTCCCGCGGTGATTCGCACCTCGTCGTGGTGAGGCCCCGCGCCGGTGAGTCCTCGCTCGAGGTCGGTCGAGAACCGAGCTGCAAGCACCTCCGCCGTGATCGGCGAAGGGTCATAGACAAGCGCTGCGGCGGCCAGGCCCAGCTCGCCGGCGCGCTCGCCGAAGGGCGCCTCGAGAGCCGCGAGTGCGTCGGACCTCGCCGCGAGCAGCGCCCCTCCCGCGTCGATCACTCGGCCATCCCAGGGCTCGACAGTCTCCGTGCCGGCGACGCCTGACGCCGCACGCCGCAGTGCGGCGTTCCGCTGGGCAAGCGCCTCGGCGTATTCAGCGGCGAGCGCCGCACGCGCCGGGAACAGGCGGCTGATGACCCGGTCGACATAGGCGCGACGAACGGCGGGGCCGGCCTTCACGACTGCGAGCCGGTCGGGCGTGAAGACAAGCGTTGCAGCGGCAGACCGAACGCGCTCCAATGACTCTGCGGCGGCGCCGTTGATCCGCGCCCGCTTTCCCTCGCCCGGACGAAACCCGACCTCGAGCAGCAGGTCGCCGCTCTCTCCGCGACCTGCCGCACGCACCTGGAAGCCTGCCGCCCCGTGGCGCACGAGATTGGCGTCCTGGCGCGTCCGGGGCGAGAAGCCCTGCGTCGCGACGTGCAGCGACTCCAGGAGGTTGGTCTTGCCGGCGCCGTTCGGCCCGGCGGCGAGCACCAGCCCGGGCTCCAAAGCGAGATCCAGGACGGCGTACGAGCGGAAGTCGCGAAGTGTGAGGCGCGAGACGATCAGTCCGGCAGCCGGATGGGCATGATCAGGTAGCGGAAGCCCTCTTCGGGCCCTTGTACGAGCCCGGGCCGCAGCGGATTGATCAAACGCAGCAACAGCTCGTCCCCCTCCACCGACTCGATCCCGTCCTGGAGGTATGCGGCGTTGAAGCCGATCTCCAGCGGCTCCCCGGAGTACGCGACGGGCAGCGACTCGCGAGCTTCGCCGATGTCGGGAGTCTGGACGGAAATCGTCAGCTCGCCCTCGGCGAGCCGCAGCCGCAGCGGCGAGGAGCGATGCGCCATCACGGCCATCCGCCTGACGACGTCGAGAATCTCGCCACGTGTCAGGGACAGGTCGACGGCGAACTCTCCGGTCTCGGGGATGAGCTTCGTGTGGTCGGGGAACTGCCCGTCGATCTTGCGTGTCGTCAGCCATACGCCGTCCGCGCCGAAGGCGACGTGATTGTCGAGCACGGCGAGCTCGACCTGCCCACCGCCGGCGGCGATCCTCCTCAACTCGTCGAGGGCACGCGCCGGGACGATCGCCTCCAACTCCGGCACGTTGCCGGCGACCTCGGACTCCTTCACGGACAACCGGTAGGAGTCGGTCGCGACCATCGCGAGCTGGCCGGCTCCAAGGCGCACGAAGACGCCCGTCAGCACCGGTCGCGACTCGTCGCGGCCCGCTGCCCGACCAACGCACGCAATTGCCTCGAGCAGGGGCTCGGCGTCGAGCGTCGAGGTAGGCGCACCTTCCACGTCCGGCAGCCGCGGAAAGTCCTCCACGGCGTACGTGCGCAGCCTGTACGACGCAGAGCCGCTCGTCACGAGCAGCGTGTTCTCTTCGGGCTGGTACTCGACCTCGACTTCGTCAGCAGGCAGCTGGCGAACGATGTCCCCGAGCAGCCGTCCCGGTACGACGGCGCTGCCTTCGCCCCCGACATCAGCATCGAGGCCGGTACGAATCGAGAGCTCCATGTCGGTGGCGGAGAGCTCGAGCCTGCCCGAACCGGCTTGCATGAGCACACCCGCGAAGATCTGCACGGTCGGTCGCATCGACAAGCCACGACCGACGATCGCCAGTCGCTCGGCGAGCTCGGTTCGCGCGCAAGTGAGTTTCAGGCTCGTATCTACAACGATGTCTGTAGTCATACAAGAACCTCGTAGTAGTCGTAAGGGGTGTGGAACGAGGGAACAAGCGGCGAAAGACCTGCACGCTCGGGGTTCTTGGCTGTGTGCCTAGATGTGGACACAACGTCGATCGTCCACAAGGGGAAGCAGCGGCTGGTCGCGGGTTGTGCGTTCACTGGACTTGCTTCACACGTGCGGTGAGCTCTTGCACCAGGTTGTACACAGACCGATCCTGCTTGATCAGGCCGGCGATCTTCGACGTCGCGTGCATGACAGTGGTGTGATCGCGCCCGCCGAAGGCGTTGCCGATCTTGGGTAGCGACGAGTCCGTGAGCTCGCGCGAGAGGTACATCGCCACCTGCCGCGGATAGACGATGTTCTGCGACCTCCTTCCGCTGCAGAGCTCGGTGATGCTGAGCGAGAAGCGCTGTGAGACGATCTCCTGGATGCGCTCGATCGACACCTGCGCGACTTCACCCTGAGGGAAGACGTCCTTCAGGACGTCCTGGGCGAGCTCGACGGTCATCGCGCGGCCCGTCAGTGACGAGAACGCCACGACTCGTGTCAACGCACCCTCGAGCTCGCGGATGTTCGTCGAGATGCGGCTGGCGATGAACGTCAGCACCTGCGAGTCGGAGATCGAGATCGAGTCCGTGTGCACCCTCTTGCGGAGGATTGCGATACGGGTCTCGAGGTCGGGGGGCTGAATGTCGGTGATGAGGCCCCACTCGAACCGCGAGCGCAGGCGTGCCTCGAGCGTGGCGATCTCGCGCGGCGGCCGGTCCGACGAGATGACGATCTGGCTGCCGCTCTCGTAGAGGCTGTTGAACGTATGGAAGAACTCCTCCTGGATGCGCTCCTTGTGCTCGAAGAACTGCACGTCGTCGATCATGAGCACGTCGTAGTTGCGGTAGCGCTGCTTGAAGCCTTCGATGCGCCGGTCGCGGAGCGAGTTGATGAAGTCGTTCATGAACGTCTCGCTCGTGACATACCGCACTGACAGGCGGCTCGCGTGGTTGGTGATGTAGTGGGCGATCGCCTGGAGCAGGTGCGTCTTGCCGAGCCCGGTACCGCCATAGATGAAGAGCGGGTTGTACGCACGCGCCGGCGTCTCGGCAACGGCGAGAGCAGCTGCGTGCGCGAAGCGGTTCGAGGAGCCGATGACGAACAGGTCGAACGTGTACTTCGGGTTGATGCCGGTGGCCGGCTCGCGCGGCGCCTGCTCGGCATCCGTGGCTGCCAGCGAGTCGTCTACGACGATCCGGACGACCACGCGATCGCCACCGGAGGCATCCCGCACGGCTGCACGAATGAGATCGAGAAAGTGGCCCTCGATCCACTCGCGGGTGAAGTTGTTCGGTACGGCGAGCACGAGCGCGTCACGTTCTTCTGTGGCGCGCACCTCGCCGAACCAGGTGCGGTAGGTCGCGTCGTTGAGAGCCCCCCGGAGCCGACCGGCGACCTCATTCCACAGCGACCCGGGGGTCAGCTCGCTTGCTTCCACGCCTCTGGGGTCCGACTCCTCGGCTCGACGACAGAGTGATCGAGCATAGCACTGCCTCGCGAGGCCTACAACGGCTGGAAAACCAGGCCCTGGTTACCACAAATAGCGGCTATTTGCAGGTATTTTGGCGAAATTTCCACGCGTCGTCCACAGGTGTGGATACTGCTGGTTGTCCGTTACGACAACGCGGCTCGACCCTGTCGACTGCGGGCACTTTCGCCTTCCGACGGCCGCTCCGGCCGGTTGTGGACAACTTCCTCGAGGAGCCGTTGTCTATACTCCGCGGCCGCGGCCGACCGGCTGCGACCGACCTCTCAGAACGATGAAACGCACCTACCAGCCCAACGTGCGGCGGCGGAAGCGGAAGCACGGATTCCGCGCCCGGATGTCCACGCGCGCCGGCCGCGCGACTCTCAAGCGCCGGCGTGCGCGCGGCCGCAAGCGCCTGTCTGCGTAAGTGCTCGAAGGGTTCCCCGGCTCGGCCTCGCCGCGTCTAGTCTGACGAGTCATGCAGCGCCGGCACCGGCTCAGCCGATCGCAGGACTTCGACGCCGTCTACCGGAAGGGCCGCTCGACGTCGACGCGGTACCTCGTTCTCTACTGGTTTCCTCGGGAAGAGGAGGACGACGACGCCCGGCTCGGCCTCGCCGTACCGAAGAGCACCGGCACGGCCGTTCAGCGGAATCGGATCAAGCGACGGCTCCGAGAGCTCTGGCGCACTCGACTCGAGCAGATTCCGCCCGGCTGCGACTACGTGCTGGTGGTGCGGCCCGGTCTCGCGGAAGCGGCGGCGGCACAGAGCCCCGCGTGGCTTGGCGAGCACGTGGACGAGCTCTTGAAGGCGGCGGCATGAAGGTCCTCAGCCTGGCCTTGCGCACGCTCGCGCCTTCACCCGGCGTGGCGCACGCCCCGACCTGCAAGTACCACCCCACGTGCTCGCAGTACGCCGCTGGGGCACTGCGTAAGCACGGCGTGCTCAAGGGTTCAGCGATGACCGCGTGGCGGCTGCTCCGCTGCAACCCGTGGAGCGCCGGGGGCGTGGACCACCCATGATCGTCGCGCGGCATCCTCGGGCCGATCGAGGACCTCCTCGCGGCCGTCATCGACTGGCTCGGCCCGCATGGAGCGATCGGGTTGCCCTGGGCCTGGGCCATCGTCGGGCTGACGGTTCTCGTGCGCATGGCGCTCGTCCCGCTGACGGTGAAGCAGATCCACTCCATGCAGAACCTGCAGCGGCACGCGCCGGAGATGAAGGAGATCCAGCGCAAGTACAAGGGCGACCGCACGAAGATGAACGAGGAGTTGATGAAGTTCTACAAGGAGAACAGCATCAACCCGGCGTCGTCGTGCCTGCCGATCCTCTTCCAGATCCCGATCTTCATCTCTCTCTTCTTCGTGCTGCGCGACTTCGAGGACACGACGGACTACGTTCAGGGGGACAGCCTCGAGTGGCTCGGTCTCATAAACATCACGGAGCCGGCGAGCGAGGGCTGGGGCGTTCTCCTGCTCGTCATCTACATCGCAAGCCAGCTTGCCTCCACGTACTTCATGTCGGCGACGATGGAACGGACGCAGCGATTGATCTTCTTCGCGCTGCCGTTCCTGTTCATCCCCTTCATCATCAACTTCGAGGCCGGCCTCGTCCTCTACTGGGCGACGACGAACCTCTGGACGGTCGGCCAGGGCGTCGTCACGCGTCAGCTCGTGCCACGGACGAAAGTGACTCCCCAGAAGAAGAGCTCGCGGACGCCGCCGAAGGAGAGAGCGGCGGCAGAAACGGCGGCGGCGGTGGCAGACGAGCCTCGGACAGCGCCTGAGCCCGCAACGGTTGTCGCCGAGTCGTCTGCTTCGACCGCGCCAAAACGCGTGAAGCGGAAGAAGAAGCGCGGCGGCCGCAGGTGAGCGCCGATGCAGATTTCATCGAGATCGAGGCTTCCGGCGAGACGATCGGCGAGGCGAAGTGGCAGGCCCTGAGGGAGCTCGAGCGGCTTCATCCAGGCCTTGACCGGGATGCCGTGACCTTCGATGTCCTGACCGAGGGTGAGAGAGGCCTCCTGGGCGTCGGCACGTCACCGGCTCGCGTCCTGGCGCGTGCCGAGAGCGCGGCCATCGGGGAGCCACCGGTGCCCGACGGAGATGCTTCTCCGACCGCCGGCCTGGCGAGCGAGCTCGTCGAGCGCATCGCCACAGCTCTTGGTGTGCCGGCGCGGGTCACGGTGGCCGAGGACGACGAATCCGTTCGTGTGTCGGTGTCCGCGCCAGACGCGGGCGTTCTCATCGGCCGTGACGGGCGGACCATCGACGCGATCCAACACGTCGTGTCGTCCATCGCGTACCGAACACAGGGCGAGGGTGGCAAGGGTGTCGAGGTCGATGCGGGCGGGTATCGCGAGCGCCGCCGCGCTCGGCTCGAGACCATGGCTCGCCAGGCGGCCGATCGGGCGAACGCGAGTGGGGCGGCAATACGGCTGGAAGCGATGAGTGCTCTCGAGCGGAGAATCGTTCACCTGGCGCTGGAAGACGTGGCCGGCGTGGAGACGCATAGCGAGGGCGACGACCCGGAACGCTGTGTCGTCGTCGCACCGACCGACTCGACCGAGTTGGGGTGAGCGATCCGCGCCTCGAGCGGTGGCTCTTCGATAGGGGAACCCATGGTTCCCCCATGGACCCCCTCCTTTACGGTGTCGACTCGGCAAGCGGTTGCCGGGCCTCCCGGCCGGCTAGACCGGCCTCCGGCCGCGGGAGCTGGGCGGTTCTGCGAGCGGACCAGTCGAGGGCATCACGTTGGAGGGCGCACGACGCTCGATGATTGACTCGCGTCTCGAGCGGTGGCTCGACGCGCTGCTCGAGACGCCGGGGCTGACGTCTGTCAGTGACCGCGGAGAGGCCCACCGCGTACACGTAGAGGGAAGTCTGGCGGCGCTGCCTGCAGTGATGCGCTTCGCCGGTCCGATCGTCGACGTGGGGTCCGGCGGCGGCTCGCCGGGTATTCCATTGGCCTGCGCTCTTCCCGACCGGGAAATCACGCTGCTCGAGGCCAACGCCAGGAAAGCCTCGTTCCTGGAGCGCGCGGCCACCGACTTCCCGAATGTTCGCGTCGTGCGCGGCCGCGCCGAGGAACAGGATGTCGACGCCTACGGCGTCGCCGTGGCGAGGGCACTCGCTCCGCCGCCCGTTGCAGCCGAGTGGTGCCTGCCGCTCGTCCACCCGGGCGGCGGCGTGGTTCTCTACGTGGGGCCCAGTGCTGACCTGGCGACGGTTACCGTCGTTGCGAGTCGCCTGGGAGGCGGTGAACCGGAGGAGACGCACGGCACGATCGTCATTCCCAAAGTGGCGCCCACTCCACCCGGCTTTCCACGCCGTCCCGGGATGGCACGCAAGCGTCCACTTAGCTGACCGTCCGCTGCCCTGGGGACAATGGGCTTCGTGCCCAGCACGGTCTTCGCGCTCGCGAACCAGAAGGGCGGCGTGGGCAAGACGACGACAGCCGTCAACCTCGCCGCCTGTCTCGCCGACGCCGGTGAGCGAGTGCTCGTCGTCGATCTCGACCCGCAGGCCAACGCCACCTCCGGGCTGGGCGAGCGCGCGAACGGCACCTCGAGCTACGACCTGCTCGACGGCGCGCCGCTCGAATCGCTCGCGATGCCGACCCGCTTCGGGAATCTCCACCTCGTGCCGTCCCGGCCGGAGCTGGCCGGGGCCGCGGTCGAGCTCTCGATGCGCGAGGACGGTGAGCGCTTTCTCGCGCAGGCGCTGAAGGGTCAGACGGGGAGCTTCTCCTTCGTCTTTCTCGACTGCCCGCCCTCGCTGGGGCCGCTGACGGTGAACGCGCTGGCCGCGGCCGACGCTGTGCTCGTCCCCGTGCAGGCGGAGTACTACGCCCTCGAGGGTCTGGCGCAACTGCTCGACTCGGTAGAGCTCGTCCGCCGCCGGCTCAACCCGAAGCTCTCGCTGGCCGGCGTCCTGCTGACGATGGTCGATCGACGCACCCGGCTCGCCGCAGACGTGGAGGCGGACGTCCGCAAGCACCTCGGCGGCCTCGTGTTTCGCACGACCGTGCCCCGATCCGTCAGGCTGGCCGAAGCTCCGAGCCACGGCCTGCCGGTGATTGCCTACGACCGCCGATCCGCAGGAGCGGAGGCGTACTGGAAGGTGGCGATGGAGCTTGCCGAGCGCACCTGAAGCGAACGAGGGACGACGCGGCCTCGGCCGCGGCCTCGATGTCCTGATCGGAGGCGCCACGCAGGCGGACCTCGCGCACGTCCCGGTTGACGCCGTGTACCCCAACCCGCGCCAGCCGCGTCGGAAGATCGACGGTGAGACCGTTTCCGGCCTGGCCGCGTCGATCAGGCAGCAGGGCGTCGTCCAGCCGGTCGTCGTGCGCCCGCGCCCCGCGGGCGGCTGGGAGCTGATCGCGGGCGAACGCCGGTGGCGAGCTGCTCGCGAGGCCGGGTTGAAGACGGTTCCAGCCGTCGTTCGCCACGCCGACGACCGCGACTCTCTGCTGCTCGCGCTCGTCGAGAACGTCGCCCGCGAGCAACTGTCGCCCGTCGAGGAAGCGCGCGCCTACGCCGTGCTGATGGACGAGTTCGTGCTCACCCTGGGCGAGGTGGCCGACACGGTAGGCCGCTCCAAGCCCTCGGTGGCGAACCGGCTCAGGCTGCTCGACCTCCCCGACGACGTGCTGGGCATGGTCGAGCGCGGCGAGCTGACGGAAGGCCACGCGCGTGCGGTGCTGGCAGTGCCGGATCAGGAAGAGCGACGCGCGCTGGCGAGCCTCATCGTCCGCCGCGGGCTGTCGGTGCGCGCTGCGGAGCAGGCGGCGCGCTGGGCCGGTGCAAAGCAGCGCCCGCGAAAGAAGAGCGCTCCCGTCGATCCGGCCCTCGCCCAGAGCGTGCGCCAGGCGGCGGAGAAGCTGCTCGGCCGGCCGGTCAAGGTCACCCGAGGCAAAATCGAGATCCCGTTCGCCGACGAGCACGAGCTGGCTGAGATCGCCGAGGCTCTCGAGCAAGCGGCCCGCGGCTAGGCGGCCGACACAGCGGCTCCGCAGACGCTCCCGACCTGGCGGGAGCGTCACTGTGGCTCAAGGTGAGCGTCGCCCCCACGGGCGCCAACCCCGAGCGGTAAGCGAAGCGGGCGAGGGACGAGTGGCGATCGTGTCGAACCACGGCCGAGACAGCGGGCGCGCAGACGCTCCCGACATGGCGGGAGCGTCACTATGGCTCAAGGTACGCGGCGCCCCAAGGGCGCCACCCCTCGAGCGGAAAGCGAAGCGGGCGAGGGACGAATGGGCGATCGTGGATTCGAACCACGGACCTCCGCCTTATCAGAGCGGCGCTCTAACCAACTGAGCTAATCGCCCGGCCGTTCGATTCTAGCCAGGCATGACTTGTCGTCCGCGGGTGCGCCTCGGCTACCATCGGACCGCGCGATGACGGAGATGGTCATCTACGGGGTGAGCTTCGATCTCGTTGGCAAGCAGCCGATCGTGCTGCTGAAGACCACCGACGGCAACCGCTTTCTCCCCATCTGGATCGGCCAGTCGGAAGCGGCCGCCATCCTCATGAAGCTCCAGGGCCAGGCAACGCCGCGGCCGTTGACACACGATCTGTTCACGAACGCGCTGGGCGAGCTCGACGCGCAGGTCATCCGCGTGTGCGTGACCGAGCTGCGCGAGAGCACGTTCTACGCCACGGTCACGATTCGGCAGGACGGGTCCGAGCTCGAGCTCGACTCGCGGCCCTCCGACGCCATCGCGCTGGCGGTCAGGGCGGACGCGCCGATCTTCGCGGACGACAGCGTCATCGAGGAGTCGGCGATCGAGTTCGAGGGTGACGACATGAACGAGGACGACCTCGTCGACGAGTTCAAGAAGTTCCTGGACAAGGTGACGCCGGACGAGTTCGCGGCCGCCGAAGGCGATCCGGACTAGGAACCCACCTAGCGCTCGTAGACGAAGACCGGCTCGCCGTACGGCTCGCTCTCGAAGAGCCGGTCGGCGACGAAGTTCGGGACGCGAACGCAGCCATGTGACGCTGGATACGGCGGCACCGACGGGTTGCCGTGGATCGCGTACCCGCCGTAGAAGTACATCGGCTTGTAGAGCACGCCCAGGGGGCTCGGGTCGTAGCCCGGCACCTTGCGACCGATCGCGAAGCGGCCGACCGGTGTGTAGTAGCCGGCGATTCCGCCCGTCGACACCGGAGAGATCAGGGACGCCCGGCCGCCGCGGACGACGATGAGGATCTGCCGTTGCTTGTCGATCTCGATGTGGTTAGCCGGCTTGGAGTAGCGCGGCGCGATCTCCGCGGGCCGCGCGAGGCGGCGCCAGAACGCAGCATCCGCCACACCGGTTCGCTCGAGGCGCTGCGCCTTCTGGAACGCGTAGACGGCCTGCTGTGCGTCGGAGTCGAACACTGTGCGCGACGACGGAGCCGCGTAGCCCAGCCCGCGGAGCCTCTCGAGCAACACAGGGACGAGTGGGCCCTGGTAGCCATAGGTGATCGTAGGAGCGCGGAGCGCGACGCGGATCCTCTTGCCCACGTAGCCGTAGCCCGCGGTCGGCAAGACGTCGACTGCGACGCTGAACGGCGAGACAGCAGTGGTTCCGAGCCTAACCTGCGCGCTGCGAGGGAACGCACCACGGTACGACTCCACGCCCTCGCGGACGACGCGTACTCGCACGGCCCCGGCCTCGTCGGGCTCGAGACGGGCGATGACGGACAGGGGCTCACCGGCGACGCGAGTACCTACGAGCCTCGCCCGCAGTCTCGGGATGATCCGCACGGAGACTGGTTTCGACGAGACGCCGGCTGCCACCGCATGAAAGGGCCCTGGGCGACCGAGGGAGACCCGGAAGCGATACGAGCCGTCGCGGCGGGCGCCCATCGAGGCCACGCGCGTCATGCCCCGCATGAGGCTCACTCGTGTGCCGGCGCTGGCCGGCGACAGGCGTCCGGCGAAGTCGACGACGTGGCCGAACTTCGTCGCGCCCGGCGCCCGCAGTGTCAGCTTGGTTTCCTCGCCGGCGGCAGCTGCAGGCGCCGCCAGTGTCAGGAAGATCCCGAGTGCAAGCGCCGTCCTCACGCCGCGAGGATAGAGGCCGCTCAGGTCGTCACGGTTACGGCAACGATCAGCGCCACGGCGTTGAACAGTGCGTGCACGGCGATGCAGGGGTACACGCTGTCGGTCTTCGCTCGCAGCCACGCCAAACCGATGCCGAAGACCGACAGGACAACCAGGCCCGCAATGAGCCCGTGCACGAGGCCGAACAGGATTCCCACCGCCACGATCGCAACGACCTGCCCGAACCGGGCAAGCAACGAGTAACCGGCACCGCGGAACATCAGCTCCTCCACGATCGGCGCGATCACCGCGATGACGACGGCATTCGCTGCGTAGGCGCCGGCCCGGTCCGGGTCCCAGGCGTCCGGTGTCAGGCCCTGCTCTTCCCCGGCGTTGAGGAACGGCTCGAGGACGGCTTCGACGATGAACACCGCAACGATCACGGCGATAGACCAGCCGGCAGCCCCACTCCACGAGCGGGGTGCTCTGAGGGCGAGCAGCTCTCGATGCCGACCGCGTGTGATCCAGAGGACGACGAGCAACGTGATGCCGTACCAGATGGCGCCGCTCCAGGCGGTGCTGTACTGGTACAGCGCATCCTCTGGCGGGTCGCCCCCGCTCGCCCGGCTCGCATAGGCAAGCGCGACGTAGGCACCGACGAACGTCAACCAGGCAACGAGCCTGCCTGTCACGAGAGCGCCTGGACAGCCGATGAGAGCGGAGCGGGCGCGAAGCGCATGCCGGCCGCGGCAGCGCCCTGCTCGTCCGAGGGCTCGTCGCCGACGTGGAGTGCTCGGTCCGGCGCGGTCCCCAGCCGCTCCAGGGCGAGCCGGAAGGGCGCCGGGTCCGGCTTGGGGATGCCCGCTTCGGCGGAGGTGACCACGGCGTCGAAGACACTCAGCAGATCGAGCATCTCCAGCCGCTCCGGCAGTGAGCAGTCCCAGTTGGAGACGACCGCCAGCTTCAGCTCGCGTGCCCGGAGGACGCCAAGCGCCTCGACGGCACCGCCGGCGGGCTTGAAGACGATCGCGCCCATGAACGCGCCCACGAAGTCCCCGGGGTCCAGCGGCGCGTTCAGCGCGTCGAGGAAGACCGCCACGCATTCGTGCCGCAACCGCTCCAGGGATGCCGTGTCGCGGGCGAGGTGCGATCGTGGCCGGTAGTAGGCCGCCTCCTTCGCGAAGGCCTCCTCCACTTCGGCCGGCGAGCGGCGAATGCCGTGGGTCTCGAGTGCCTCGGCGAGCGGTTTCACGGGATCCTCGAGCTCCAGGAGCGTCCCGTAGCCGTCCACCGTCACGGCGCCGAGATCAGCGAATCGCATCCGGATGGAGCGCTCGAGCCAAGGCGTCGATACCGACGCCGATGCTCGGCCCCGGCATCAGCAGTCGTTCGTCGATCGTCACGACGCGGCCCTTTCGCACCGCCTGCAGCTTCTTCGTGCGCAGCCCTCTGCGTAGCTGCTTCAACGTCGCCCCGGCCCCGGCGACCGTCACGTACACCTCCGGATCGCGGGCGAGCAGCTGTCTTACGGTGAGGTTGAGCCCGTCGGGAACGTCGCCGGCCACGTTGCGGCCGTGTGCTTCGCGAATCAGGTCGCCGATCAGCGAGCTGTCCGACGCACTCGTGAAATCGCCACGGTCGATGAACACCGTCGCCGGCCGGGCTCTGCGCAAGAGCCGGTTTACGCGCTGCCGGTGCCGCTCGATGTCTCGCACGCGCCGGCGGGCCGCAGACGGCTCGGCGACGATCAGCCCCAGCTGGGTGATCGCACGCTCGATCTCCGTGACCGATCGGTCGGGCGTTACGTACACAGGTGCACCCGCGGAGTCCGCCTGCGACAGCGTCTTCTCGTCCGTGTCCGAAGGCGCCACGACCAGATCGGGCCGAAGGCCGGGCAGGTCGGCGGCGTCTACGCTCGAGCCGATCACGCGGTCACCGGCGCCAATTGCTTCGAGAATTCCCTCCGCTCCTCCGTCGAGGACGACTATGCGCTTCGCCGGTGCAGGAATCGTCAAGGACCGGTCCTGGGTCGTGACGGTCAGCGGATAGAGCTCGATCGGGGCACCGACGGGCTCAGCGCGCTCGCCGCAGGCGGTGGCGAGCAAGACGCAGGCAAGGACTCCGACGACGGGCAGGCCGCGAGGCACGCGCAAGACTCTAGTCGCGGAGGTCTACCATTCCAGGTCACGAACTCGGAGGTGCCGTGTCGCCGTCCTCCCGTAAACAGCGTTCCGACGATCTCGCGAGGGCGATCCATCGCCGTCGCGTGCGCCGTTCATCGAAGAAGCGTGGCTCGCGCCGTGTCGTCGTTGTGCTCGGAGCGCTGCTTGTCCTGGCGGCCGGCGCGGTTGCCGCCGGGGCGGTCACCGCCGTCAGCCTCGCGAGGACGCACTGTGACCTCGATGTGCTGCGGCCGGTACAGATCGGCCAGAACAGCTTTGTCTATGCGGCCGACGGGTCGTCGCTGGGATCGATCCCCGCCGAGCGCAACCGGCAGCCGGTCACGCTCACCGAGATCAGCCCCTGGATGCGCCGAGCGACGGTTGCGGTCGAGGACCGGCGCTTCTATCGCCACGGCGGCGTCGACTACGAGGGGATCGCACGCGCCCTCTGGCGCGACCTCTCCGAGGGCGAGGTCGTCGAAGGCGGATCGACGCTTACCCAGCAGCTCGTACGGAACCTCTACATCTCGCGGGAGCGGACCGTGGGACGCAAGCTGCGCGAGGCCTGCCTCGCCATTCAACTCAACCGTAAGTGGTCGAAGCAGCGGATTCTGCGCTCGTGGCTCAACGCCGTCTACTTCGGGAACCGCTCCTACGGCATCGAGGCCGCCTCGCAGACGTACTTCTCGAAGCACGCGAAAGACCTGAACCTGCGCGAGGCCGCGCTGCTGGCCGGACTCCCGCAGGCGCCATCGGCCTACGACCCGTTCGTCGTGCCCGACGTCGCGCTCGCGCGTCGGAACACGGTGCTTAGGTCGATGCTCGACAATGGAGATATCACGCCCAAGCAGTTCCGCTGGGCCATCCGCAGCTCCGATCTCCGTTTACGTCCGGGCGAGCTCTACTCGACGATCCGCGAGCCGTACTTCTTCGGCTATGTCCGCGACGAGCTGATCGACCATTACGGGTCGAACACCGTCCGCTCGGGAGGGTTGAAGGTCTATACGACCATCAACCCGCGCTTCCAGCGCGCCGCAGAGGTCTCCATCAGGGAGACGCTCAACCAAACCGGCGACCCGGCGTCCGCCGTCGTCTCCATCAACCCCGCCAACGGCGCTATTCGCGCGATGACGTCGGTGACCCCCGGGCGCAAGGACAACCAGTTCAACCTCGTTGCGCAGGCGCGGCGGCAGGCCGGCTCGACGTTCAAGACCTTCGTGCTGGCGACCGCCGTGATGAGGAAGATCGACCCCTCGTCGACGTACTACGTCTCGGCGCCGTTCTACTACCAGCCGGACCCGAACGTCCCGGCGTGGGAGGTGTCGACGTACGACCACTCCTACTCCGGCTGGTCGTCGATCGAGAGTGCGACCATTCGCTCGGACAACTCGGTGTTTGCGCAGCTGACGGTTGACGTCGGCCCCGAGAACGTGGCTGCCACCGCCAGGCGCATGGGGGTGAGGACGCCGCTGCTGGCCGTACCGTCGCTCGGGCTCGGCGCCATCGCGATCTCTCCGCTCGACCTCGCTTCCGGCTACGCGACGATCGCCGGGCGCGGCATGTACTCGCGACCGATGGCGATCCGCAAGGTCATTCTCCGCGACGGCCGCGAGGACACCGAGGCAGGCTGGGGCAAGCCGCAGCGACGCCGCGTGATGTCCGAAGGCGAGGCCTACGTGGTCACGAAGATCCTCGAGGACAACATGCGGTACGGCACCGGCACCGGGGCGGCCCTCGTCCGGGATGCGGCGGGCAAGACCGGGACGACCGACGATCACGCGGACGCCTGGTTCGCCGGATTCACACCGGACCTGACGACCGTCGTCTGGGTCGGCTATCCGCAGGGGGAGATCCCCATGGAGTCGGTCCACGGCATCTCGGTCTCCGGCGGCAGCTTCCCGGCTGACATCTGGCGGCGGTACATGCAGCGCGCTCTCTGGTCTTCTCCTCCGCTGGAGTGGGAGGAGCCGAGCGAGCTGCCGGCATGGGAGCCGTGGGAGCGCAGCGACGACGTCCTGTCGTACGACCCGTACGCGGCACCCGAGACGACTGAGGAGACCAAGCCCGAGAAACAGCCGCCCGCTCCTCCGCCCCCTCCACCACCCCCGCCCCCGGCCAGTCCGGAGTAGATGTCGGACCGCGCTGCCGCGCTGCGCGCGTGGCTCCTGGCCGCACCGGTCTTCCTCGTCTGCTCGGCCGTGCCGACGGGTGGCCTCGGCCGTGAGCGGGGATACGTGGACGTCGACCTCTACGGCACCTACGCCGAGGGACTGCTCGACGGCAGGCTCCCCTACCGAGACGTGTTCGTCGAGTACCCGCCGGGTGCCTTCGTGGTGCTCGTGCCGCCGGCGCTCGTGACGGACGACCACTACCGGACCGTCTTCAAGATCCTGATGGCGGTTGTCGCTCTTGGTGGCCTGTGGTGTGTGGCCCGCCTGCTGGTCGCGCTCGGCGCCGGGCGGCTGCGGCTGGCGCTCGGGCTCGGCTTCGTCGCGATCAGCCCGCTGCTCCTGGGCAGCGTTTGGCTGAACTCCTACGACGCGTGGCCGGCGGCACTGACGGTGGCGGCACTGCTCGCGCTCGTGCTCGGCTTCGCCGTCGCTGGCTTCGCATGCCTCGGACTCGCGTTCGCCGCGAAGGTGTACGCACTCGTGCTGCTCGTGCCCGCGGCTCTGTACGTGGCTGCTCGCTGGGGCTGGCGACGCGTTGCCTGGTGCCTGGGCGCGTTTGTCCTTGCTGCGGCAGTCACGGTGGCGCCGTTCCTCGCAGCCTCGGCGGACGGCGTCTGGGCAGGCTTCCGCTCCCAGCTCGAGCGCGGCCTCCACGTGGAGAGCCTCGGCGCATCGGTGCTCCTGGTCGCCGATCGGCTCTCGCTCTACGACGCCACGGTTGGATCTGGTTCGACTGCCGCGAAGTCGCGCGACGTCGTCGGCCCTACGGCAGACGCGTTCGCCACAGCGAGCTCGGTGCTGGTCTTCGTGGCGGTCGCCGCGGTCTGGCTTGCCTTCGCGCGGGGCCCAGCCGACCCTTCGCGGCTGGCCGTGTCCTTTGCCGCCGGCGTGGCGGCGGTCCTCGCCTTCGGGAAGGTGTTGTCGCCGCAGTACGCCGAATGGCTCCTCTTTCTCGTACCGCTCGCCGCCGGCGCACCGGGCGTCGCAGCAGCCACCCTCGCCGGCGCGGCGTTTCTGATGGCGCAGCTGTGGTTCCATCACTACGACCGTCTCTTCGAGGTCGAGAGCGCCGTGTGGCTGGTGCTCATGCGCAACGTCACGCTCGCCGCCTGTTACGGCGTGTTGCTGTCGGTGCTCCTGCGTCGGGGTAGCGTGTCAAGGGAGGGTCTGACGAAACAGTGACTGTGCCGCCGGAATCACGCTGGACGCCGCGCTGCGGCGTCCTCGGTCGCCCACGTACTTGGCCAGTACGCGGGCTCCCTGCGTCCTTGCATCACAACCTCCAGCGCGCCCCGGCGACGAGCACCGTTCCCCCAGACCCTCCCACACGATGAGCCTCGTCTCCCTCGAGGAAGCGATCGCAGCGGTGCTCGCCCGCGCCAGGCCGCTGCCCGCCGAGCGGGTGTCGCTCCCTGATGCCGCCGGCCGCGTGCTCGCGGAGGCCGCACAGGCTGCCGTGGACCTGCCGCCGTTTGCAGCTTCGGCCATGGACGGCTACGCGGTACGAGCCGAGGAGACCCCCGGCTCCTTCCCCGTGGACTTCCGCATCGCCGCCGGCACCCCGGCGCCGGGCCCGCTCCAGCCCGGCACAGCGATGGCAATCGCCACGGGCGGAGCCGTTCCCGAAGGAGCGGATGCGGTTGTGCCCATCGAGCACGTCGAAGAGCGGGACGGCACGCTCACGGTCCCTGCCGCCGCACAGACGGGCGCCAACGTCAGGCCGCGTGGAGGCGACATCGTCGAAGGGAGCGAGATCGTGCCTGCCGGCACTCGGATAGGGCCTGCTCAGGTCGGGGCCCTTGCCGCAGCCGGCGTGAGTGAGGTGTCGTGCTCACGCCGTCCCCGCGTCGCGGTCGTGACGACGGGCTCCGAGCTTCGTGAGCCGGGATCGACGCTGGGCCCGGGCCAGATCTACGAGTCGAACGGCGCCATGCTCGTGACGCAGCTGGCTGCAGCCGGAGCCGAGGTCGGCCCGGCCGTCTCGGTCGCGGATGACGACGAGGCACACCGTCAGGCAATCGAGCAGGGCCTGGAGCTCGACGTGCTCGTAACGTCGGGCGGAGTCTCCGTAGGCCCGCATGACCTCGTCCGGCGCGTGGAGGAGGAGCTCGGAGTGGAGGAGCTGTTCTGGGGAGTCGCCGTCAAGCCTGGCAAGCCGGTCTCGTTTGGCGTCCGTGGAGACACACTCGTCTTCGGCCTGCCGGGCAATCCCGTCTCGTCACTCGTGGCCTGTGCGCTGTTCGTACTTCCGGCGGTAGCTGCGCTGCAGGGCGCCTCCGATCCGGGGCCTCGCCTGGAATGGGGACGTCTCGCCGGCCCTGTACGGCGTGACCCGCATCGCGACGTGTTCTTGAGGGCGGTGGCCACCTCCACGACAAACGGCGTCGAGCTGGCTCCCGTGTCCGGTCAGGACAGCCACATGATCGCCCGCGCCGCAGGTGCGAATGCGCTCGCGCTTGCCCGGCGCGGCGAGGGCCTGTGCCCCGCAGGATCGCGCGTCGAGTACCTCCGCCTATGAGATCGCTTCGCCGCGGCCAACCGCGTAGACCTCGCTGCCGCGCGGCTTCACGCTGACCGGTCGCGCGTACACGATGTAGCGCTCGCTGGCGAAGAACCTCGGGTGGCAGGCCTGAAGGGCGATCTCCTCGCGCCCGGACGACTGCAGGCGCGCCACGTCGTTGGCGGGCACGATGACATGGCTGGAGACGCGGTAGACGAACGTGCCGTACGGAACCTCGAGCCGAACCTCGTCACCCTGGCGCAGCCTGTCGATGTGCGCGAGCGGCGCACCGTACGTCGTCCTGTGGCCTGCGATGTAGATCAGCTCCCCCTCGCCGGGTACGTACGACTTCGTGAATCGACCGGGGCCTTTGGTCAGCGTCGCGCTGTCGGTGCCCTCGACGACGATTGCATCCAGGCCGAGCCGAGGGACATGCAGCCTGCCGACTGCGTCGCCTCGCTCTAGCTGCATCCGGTAGCGCGCAGCCGCCTGTTGGATGCGCCGCTTCTGGATCGGCACCGGCACCGACGGCTCCACGCGAACCGGTGGCACATAAGCAGCCTCCGAGCGGTGGTACGCGCTCTCCAGGCTCTGCTGCTGGTGGGACGTGTAGAGCGCCGTGAACGGGTCCTGCCACTGCCAGACCGTGAAGGCCCAGGCGGCGGCGAGCAGCCCAGCCGCGGCCAGCGCCGTGCCGGCTAGGCGGATGAGCCGCCTCATGAGCGTTGCCACGAGCTACGGAGA
The DNA here is from genome assembly GCA_963704335.1 of uncultured Actinomycetes bacterium. Taxonomy (GTDB): domain Bacteria; phylum Actinomycetota; class Thermoleophilia; order Gaiellales; family Gaiellaceae; genus PALSA-612. Next base: position 808,822 of record OY969889.1, on the reverse strand, counting down.
GCGGCGACGGCGGTGCCTACCGCGCCGCGAGCGGGGCGGTCCGCCGGCGCCGGATACGGCGCGTAGCGGCCGGTCGCGACAGCCAGCACCTGGGCGGCGACGGCGGTCCAGGCGAGGATCAGGAGGAGCGTGAATGGCGATACGTAGCCGAGCGCGGTCAGCTCCGCAAGGTACCAGGGCGCGTCGAGGCCGAGGCCGAACCGCAGCGCCGTCGAGCCGAGAACGAGGATGGGGCCTGCAAGCCCGATGACGTAGAGGAACGTACGGACGAAGGCGCGTCGCCTTCGTGCCTGCGCGAGCCACAGCCAGGCATGGGCGGACGGGAGTACGAATAGCAGTCCCATAACATTCGTGACGATTAACACAAGACTCACGATCGCCAGCGCGCACAGCGCTACGGCGATGCCGGCCACTTCGTCCTCCGACGCGACCGGCCCCTCGGGCACGAGCCGCGCGCGGGCGACGAGCCAACCGGCGAGGACGACCAGCAGGAAGAGCGCGATTGCCAGCCGCGGCCAGTGGCTCGCGGCTTCCGAGGCAGGGTTGATCGCCGCCTCGTCTCCGCTCGGCCATGCACCGGCCATCCCGAAGAGCGCGAACACGATCCCGGCGAAGAGCCAGAAGCCGAGCCGCCTGAGGTAGCTGCGGACGGCGGGAACCAGCGCCACGTGCCAGCGCCGCAGCCGTGCCACGAGGTCGGCGAGGCAAAGCAGGAAGGGAACGAGCAGCGCGACGTAGAGCAGCGCGATCGCCCAGCCCTGGATGATGCGGCCGCCGACGTAGATGTACGCGCCCGTGCCCCGCGCCGGCTCCAGGCTCGCATCGAGTGACGCCAGCAGGCCTTCCGCGGCCCGACCGACGTGGCCGATGACGACCGGATCGAGGCGACCCGGACGTGTGTCCATGTCCGGGCGGCTGCCCTCCGTGGTGATTGTGAGCGCCGGGATGTGCTCCGCGAGGAACGGTTCCTGCTCCGTGAGGCTCAAGGGGAAGGCGAGATCGACGAGTTGCGCGAGGGTGCCCGCGGTCTCCGGCCGGCGCCCGGTCTCCTCGTCCAATCGTGCGGCGGCAGTGGCGACGAGCCCCGGCGCCGGCGAACTTGGCCCCTGGCCTGCGATCTCGAGCCGCGGCGGCTTGCGGGAAGCGATCGAGTCGAGGACGATGACTGCCACAGCGTGGTCTGCCTGCGGTGAGCTCTGCGCGAGCCGCCGGGCACCGAGCAGCCCGTAGGCACCGGCATCGGTCGAGGCGAAGAGCAGGGTGTGGCTCGGGCTGACTCCGCCCGCGGTTGTCCCCATCCCCGAGTAGGCGCGTGCGAGCTCGATGAGAGCCGCCGTGCCGGAGGCGTTGTCGTTCGTCCCCGCATGACCGCGAGTCGAGTCGCGGTGCGCGACGACGACGATGGTGTCGCGGGAGCGTCCCGGAACGACGGCGGTCACGTTCCGCAGGTCGACACGCCCCCGTCCGGCGATGTCCACGGGAAAGCGGTCGACCCGTGTCGCCAGCCCGAGGCTGTTGAGCTTTCCGGCGACCCAGGCAGCGGCGCCGGCCGAGGCCGGGCTGCCCGGCGACCGATCCGGATGGAGTATCGCCAGCTCCTGTGCGAGCCGGTAGGCGGCAGCATTGTCGAACGTCGGCTCGAGCGCCGCTGCTGCCTGTGGCAGCGCCGCCGGGCGGGAGATGGTGAACGCCGCGGCGAGCAGGGGGAGGGCGACGACGATCCAGGACGCTCGGTAGAGGCGGCCGCTGACCGGCCGCTCGATCGAGCCCGAACGGGGCCGCCGCGTACCGCTGGGAGAGGTGAAGGGCTCGGAAATGGCGCGGCTATAGTAGGTCGCGGCTACCCGCGGCTCATGTCGAACCCTGCAACCATCCTTCTGGTCGACGACGAGGAAGCCGTCCAGAAGCTCTTGGCTTACCCCCTCGAGCGCGACGGTTACCGCGTCGTGCAGGCGCGCGACGGTGACGAGGCGCTGCGGCAGTTCGACGAGCACTCCGTCGACCTCGTGGTGCTCGATCTCATGCTGCCGAAGCTCGACGGGCTCGAGGTCTGCAAACGGCTACGCGCCGTCAGCCACGTACCCATCATCATGCTCACGGCTCGAGACGACGAGGTGGACAAAGTGCTCGGCCTCGAGCTCGGGGCCGACGACTACATCACGAAGCCGTTCTCGATCCGGGAGTTTCGTAGCCGGGTCAAGGCCGCCCTGCGCCGTGCCGCTGCGCCGAAGCACGACGCGGACGGACAGGAGGCGATCTCCATCGACGGCCTCGTCGTCGATCCGGCCAGGCGGGCGGTGCAGATGAACGGCGAGCCGGTGGAGCTCACGTACGTCGAGTTCGAGCTGCTCTCGGCGTTGGCGTCGAAACCGGGCCGCGTGTACAGCCGGCAGGCGTTGCTCGTCGCGCTCTGGGGAGACTCCGCCTATCGCGATCCACGCACGATCGACGTGCACGTGCGCCACCTCCGCGAGAAGCTCGAGCCCACGCCGAGCGAGCCGCAGTTCATCCTGACGGTGCGCGGCGTCGGCTACCGCTTCCGCGACGCGTGAACCCTTTCCGCAGTGTCGGTGCGCGACTCAGTCTCGCGCTCCTGCTCTGCGTGACTGCGGCGCTGGGCCTCGTGTACGCAGCGGTGGCGCCGTCGCTCGAGAGCCGGCTCATCGATTCGCGGCTGAACGACCTCGAGCGGAGCGTGCCCGCGCTCGCGCAGCAGATCTCGGACAGCGACGTGCTCGGCCAGGACTTCTACGACCGCGCGGGCACGACGACGAACTCCCGCGTCGTGCTGCTCCGGCCGCTTTCGAAAGCACCCGAGTGGACGATGAACGTCCTCGCGGACTCTCAGGGCGGCGGCAGCTCGAGTGACATTCGTACGGACTCTGTGGCGATCAGCGCCTCCCGTGATCTCGCTCTCCACCGCTCGACGGTGACCCGGGACGGTGTGCGGTACGCGGAGGTCGCCGTCCCTGTCGCGAGCGACGGGACGGTGCTGCTGCTGTCCGCCTCGCTCGCTCGCGCGCTCGGGGACGTGAGCCTCGTCAAGCGCCGGCTCTTGATCGCTGGAGGCGTCGTCCTGGCGCTCGTATTCGTGGTCGGTTACGCGCTCGCGTGGGTGTTTGCACGCCGTATCCGCCGGCTAGAGCGGGCAGCCGATCGCATCGCCAACGGCATGTTCGACGAGCCGGTCGTGGACACCGGTCAGGACGAGGTGGGTGAGCTTGCGCGCGCGTTCGAGCGCATGCGACGGCGGCTGGCACAGCTCGACCATGCCCGCCGTGAGTTCATCGCGAATGCGTCGCACGAGCTGCGAACGCCGGTCTTCTCGCTCGGCGGCTTTCTCGAGCTGCTCGACGACGAGGAGTTGGACGAGGAGACGCGCCGCGAGTTCCTGACCACCATGCGCGAGCAGGTGCAGCGGCTGGAAAAGCTCGCAAAGGAGCTGCTCGACCTCTCTCGCCTGGACGCCGGGCACATCGACCTCGATCGTGAGGCAGTCGCTGTGGACGAGGTGGCGCGAACGGTGGCAGGCGAGTTCGTGGCCGTTGCGCTCCAGAGCGGGCACGACCTCGAGGTGGACGCGCCGCGGTCCGTCCTCGCCATCGCGGACGAGCAGCGTCTCTTGCAGATCGCGCGGATCCTGCTCGAGAACGCGCTCGTGCACACGCCGAGCGGGACGCATGTCTGGATCGAGGTGACGGAGGACCGCGGGCGCGCGCGGCTCTCCGTCTCGGACGACGGACCGGGAATCGACGAGGCCGAGATCGCGAACATCTTCGAGCGCTTCTACCGCGTGGACGGTGCCCAGGCTTCGGGCAGCGGGCTCGGCCTCGCGATCGCGCGCGAGCTGGTGCGCCTGATGGGCGGCGCTCTCGAGCTCGAGCGTTCCGAGGGCCGCACGACGTTTGCCGTCACCCTTCCCGCGGCGGCGCTTTCTGTCGAAAGCACGACAAAGACGCCGGTTCAGGCGGCCACCTAGTTCGTCACCGGCGTTTTCACGTGGAAACGTTGTGCGGTACCGGCCTGCTCGGGCTGTATCGTTGCCGCGGAGCCGTGTTTCCATGCTGAATCTCGTCAATGTCGGACGGAAATCGCTCGCGGACTACGCGTCGATATCGACGCCTGGGCTGATGGCCGAGATCGACGAGCTGGCCGCGCCGCTCGTCGGCAAGCGTGTGCTCCACCTGTCGGCCACGGCCTTCGGCGGCGGTGTGGCGGAAATCAACTACACGTTGGTGCCGCTGATGGCTGACGTCGGGCTGGAGGTCGAATGGCGGATCATCCAGGCCACGGACGGCTTCTTCGACGTCACGAAGACAATCCACAACGCGCTCCAGGGCAATCCGGAGGGGCTGACCGAGGAGCAGCAAGAGAACTACCGGCGCTGCAACGCCGAGAACGCGCGGTTGCTCGACGGCGACTACGACATCATCATCGTCCACGACGCGCAGCCCGCGGCGATGATCGAGACGGCCCCGGAGTCGGCGGCCCGCTGGATCTGGCGCTGCCACATCGACCTGTCGACGCCGAACGAGGACGTGCTCGGCCTGCTCCTGCCCTCCATCGCGAAGCACGACGCGGCCATCTTCCACATGCAGGAGTACGTCCCGCGCGGCGGCGTGCTGCCCAGGTCGTACATCTGGCCGCCGGCGATCGATCCGCTGGCGCCGAAGAACATGGCTTTGCCGCTCGAGGAGTCCGTGTACATCATCAACCAGTTCGGCATCGACACGAGCCGGCCGCTGCTCACCCAGGTCTCCCGCTTCGATCCGTGGAAGGACCCGCTGGGCGTCATCGACGCCTACCGCGTCGTGAAGCAAGCGCATCCGGGCGTTCAGCTGGCCCTCGTCGGCTCGATGGCGCACGACGATCCCGAGGGCTGGGACTTCTACAACCAGACGGTCGCGTATGCAGGCGAGGATCCCGACATTTTCGTGCTCTCGAACCTCAACAACGTCGGCTCGGTCGAGGTGAATGCATTTCAGGTGTACTCCGCGGCGCTGATCCAGAAGTCGATCCGCGAGGGATTCGGTCTGACCGTGTCGGAAGGTCTCTGGAAGGCCCGGCCGGTCGTGGCCGGCCGCGTCGGCGGCATCGTCACCCAGATCGATCACGGCGCTACGGGCTGGCTCGTCGACTCGTCGACCGAATGCGCCGACGCGTGTCTCGAGATCATGGCCGATCCTGCCGCGGCCCGTGAGGCAGCGCTGCGCGGCAAGGAGCACGTGCGGAGGCACTTCCTCACCCCGAGATTGCTCCGCGACTGGCTTGCGCTCTTCAACCGCCTGCTCGGCTCGGAGAGCGCGGGCGGCGCGGAGCTCGTGGAGGTTGCAGCCGAGCCGACGGGATGACTCGTCGCCGGCTGATTGTCGTCTCGAACCGCGGCCCAGTCATCTACGGCCGCGACGAATCGGGAAGTCGCAGCACACGCAGAGGCGGCGGCGGTCTTGTCACCGCCATCGACAGCCTTGCCTCCGACTACGACGTGACGTGGATCGCCAGCGCGATCAGCGCCGAGGATCGAGCCGTCGCAGAGGAGGCGGGCAACGGCAGCTTCGACGAGCTTTCTCGCCGCGGCTCGCCTTTCCGGTTGCGGCTCGTGCCTCACGATCCGGCCGCGTACGACCGCCACTACAACGTCGTGGCCAACCCGATGTTGTGGTTCATACAGCACCGGTTGTGGGATCTCGTGCGATCGCCCGCGCTCGACGAGTCGTTCCACGAGGCCTGGCACGGCGGCTACGTGGAGGTGAACGGCGGCTTCGCAGGCGCGGTCGTCGACGAGCTCGAGCAGGAGCCCGGCGCCACGGTGTTCTTCCACGACTATCACCTCTATCTCGCCCCTCGACTCGTGCGCGAGCGCTGTCCGGACGCGCGGCTCGCACATTTCGTGCACATCCCCTGGGTCAGCGTCGACGGCTGGAGCGTCCTACCGTCCGACATGCGCTGGGCGGTGCACAACGGCCTGCTGGCGAACGACCTTGTCGGCTTTCACACGGAGCGCTGGCGGCGGTTGTTCGCGGAGGCGGCATCGGCTATTACCGGCGCCGATCCGGTCGGCACCGCGATCGAGTACGCGGGCCGTGCGACCCAGACGATGGCTCGCCCGATCTCCGTGGATGCGGGTGAGCTCGACGCCCTCGCGATCGAGGATGCCGTACTCGAGCGGCAGGCTGCACTGCGCCGCGAGCGGCCCGAGCGTCTTGTAGTGCGCGTCGACCGTACCGATCCCTCGAAGAACATCCTCCGTGGCTTTCGTGCCTTCGAGCTGCTGCTCGAGCGCCATCCTGAGCACCGCGGGCGAGTCAGGATGCTCGCGCTGCTCGATCCGTCGCGGCAGGAGATCCCGGAGTACGCCAAGTACCTGGCCGAGATCGAGCAGGTCGCCGCGGACGTGAACGAACGCGCCGGCGCAGACGTGATCGACCTGCGGCTCGCGGACGACTTTCCCCTCTCGGTCGCCGCCTACACGGAGTACGACGTGCTGTTCGTGAATCCGATCTTCGACGGCCTCAATCTCGTCGCCAAGGAAGGGCCGGTGCTCAATGCGCGCGACGGCGTGCTCGTGCTCTCGGAGAACGCGGGCGCCGTTGACGAGCTGGCGCCGTGGGCGCTGGTCGTCAGCCCGTTCGACATCGGCGAGCAGGCAGACGCGCTGCACTGGGCACTCGAGCTGTCGGATGAGGATCGGGCCGCGCGGCTTGCGGGATTGCAGGCGCACATCCGCTCACACGACATCGGCTGGTGGGCGGAGGGACTATTCGCCGCCCTGGACCAGCTTTCAGCTGCTGCACACGGCTAGACTCGCCCCGTGACGGCTGAGGTCGCAGCCAGGGCTGCCGGGCCGTTGTCGAAATGGACAACGCCTTGATGGGCAGCGACCTCTCGCATCTCGACGAGTCCGGCCGCGTCCACATGGTCGACGTGGGCGGCAAGCCGATGCAGAAGCGGCGGGCGACCGCCACGGCGACGGTGCGCATGGCGGAGGCCACGGTCGAGCGCCTCCGGGAGCTGCCCAAGGGAGACGCTCTCGCCTGCGCCGAGGTGGCCGGCATCATGGCCGCCAAGCGGACGAGCGAGCTGATCCCACTCTGCCATCCGCTCCCGCTCACGCATGTCAGCGTCAAGGCCGAGCCGGCCGATGCCTCCGTGGAGATCACGGCCGTGGCCGAGACGACCGCGCAGACCGGTGTCGAGATGGAGGCGCTGACGGCTGCGTCGATCGCAGCGCTCACGATCTACGACATGGTCAAGGGCGTGGACTCGGAGCTGATCGTCGAGGAGATCCGGCTGGTGGAGAAGACGAAGTCGTGAACGCCGCCGTGCTCACGGTGTCGGACGGTGTCTCCGAGGGCACCCGTGAAGATCTGAGCGGCGACGTGCTGGCCGAGCTGCTCGCTGCCGAGGGGTACGAGGTCACCCGGCGCGTCGTCCCGGACGAGAGCGACGAGATCTCGCAGGCGATCTCCGAGCTCGCCGAGTCCGCCCAGGTCGTGCTCACGACCGGCGGCACCGGCGTCGGGCCGCGCGACGTCACGCCGGAGGCCACCCGCGCCGTCGTCGACCGCTGGGCGCTCGGTATCGCCGAGGCGATCCGAGCGGATGCCGTTGCGAAGACGCCTCACGGCATGCTCTCGCGTGGGATCGCCGGCATTCGTGGACGGACGCTCGTCGTCAACCTGCCGGGCTCGCCGGGCGGTTGCCGGGACGGCTTCGCCGTGCTCCGGCCGGCGCTCGGACACGCCGTGAAGCTGATCGCGGGTGAGGAGACGGCGCACCGCCAGACGTGATGGAGAGCGCGGTCGTCTACCCGCGGCGCTTCGCGTCGCTCGTGAAGTTCGAGCACACGGTTTTCGCGCTGCCGTTCGCCTACGTGGGTGCGTTCCTCGCGCTCGACCAGGTGCCGAGCGCGACGCAGATGGTCTGGTTGACGCTGGCCATGGTCGGAGCTCGATCGCTCGCGATGGCGATCAATCGCCTCGTCGACGCGGGGATCGACGCACGCAACCCCCGCACGGCAGGGCGTGAGCTGCCGCAGGGAACGTTGCGCCCTTGGCAGGTGCTCGGCTTCTGCGCCGGCTCATTGGCCGTCTTCTTGCTCGCCGTGTTCAACCTCGATCCGGTCGTGCGCTGGCTGTGGCCGATTCCCGTGGCGATGTTCGTCGTCTACCCGTACCTCAAGCGCGTGACGTGGCTGAGTCACGCCTGGCTGGGCGCAACGCTGGGCCTCGCGCCGGTCGGTGGCTGGGTAGCGATGACGGGGGAGCTGCCGTTGGGGGCGTGGCTGCTCGGGGCCGCGGTCGCCGCCTGGGTGTCCGGCTTCGACCTCCTCTACGCGATCTTCGACATCGAGATCGACCGCGAGCAGAGCCTCCACTCATTTCCGGCGCGCTTCGGCATCCGCGCCGCGTTCTGGGGCGCCCGCGTCCTGCACGTCTCGACCGTCGCGCTGCTCGCCTGGGCAGGCGTCGAGCTCGACACCGGTGTCTTCTACTGGCTCGGCGTGGGCGCCGTCGCGGCTCTGCTCGCGTACGAGCACGCGATCGTGTCGCCGGGCGACCTGCGACGCCTGAACACGGCGTTCTTCACGCTGAACGGCGTGATCAGCATCGTCTTCTTCTGCTTCGTGCTCGCGGACGTGACGCTGTGATCCGTGCGACGGGCCTGGGCAAGCGCTACGGCGACAAGCGTGTCCTGCAAGACATCGAGTTCGAGCTGCCGCGGGGCGGCTTCTTCGTCGTCACCGGGCCCAACGGCTCGGGCAAGACGACACTGCTGCGGCTCTGCGCCGGGTTGGCCGCGCCGACGTCAGGCGAGCTGGACGTGAGCGTCGATCGCGCCGGCATCGGCTTCCTCGGCCACGAGCCGCTCGTCTACAAGGAGCTGACGGCGCTCGAGAACCTCGACCTGTACGGGAGGCTGTACGCGATCGAGGAGCGGCGCGAGCGCATCGGCATGCTGCTCGAGCGCTTTGGCCTCTGGGACGCGCGCGGCGAGCTCGTGTCGACGTTCTCACGGGGCATGGCGCAGCGGCTTGCGCTCTGCCGCTCGCTGCTGCACGACCCCGAGCTGCTGATCCTCGACGAGCCCTACAGCGCTCTCGACGAGGCGGGCGTCGACCTGCTCGACCGTGAGCTGGCGGAGCTCCGGAACACGGCCACCTGCCTCGTCGCCACCCACGACCCGCTGCGGCTCGCCCCGCTCGCGAGCGGCTCGCTCGCTCTCACATGAAGCGGTATTTCCACGACGCGGCGGTGCTGGCGCGCAAGGACATGCTGCTGGAGCTGCGCGGCCGCGAGACGCTGCCGGCCATGGTGCTGTTCGTCATCGCCGGGCTCGTCGTCTTCCACTTCGCCGTGGCCACAGAGGACTCCGATGCGGTCGGGGCGGGCCTGCTCTGGGTGGTGATCCTCTTCACCGCGATGCTGGCGCTGGTGCGCGCGTTCGTGGCCGAGCGCGAGCAGCGGATGATGGATGGGTTGCTACTGGCGCCGTGTGACCGCAGCGCGATCTGGCTCGGGAAGTCGCTCGCCTTGCTGGTCTTTCTCATGCTCATGGAGCTGGTGGCGCTGCCGGCGTACGCGATCTTCTTCGGCGGGCTCGGCTGGACGACCGTCGTCGGCGTGCTACTGGCGAACATCGGCATCGTCACGGTCGGCACGCTGCTCGCGGCCATGGCATCCGTGACGCGATCGCGCGAGCTCCTGCTGCCGTTGCTCTTCCTGCCGCTCGCAATCCCGATCGTGGTCGGCGGAGTCGGCTCCAGCGTGGCAGACGACCCCGGGCGCTACCTCGGCTTCCTGGCGCTCTACGACGTCGTCTTTGCGATCATCTCGTGGGCATCCTTTGAGTACGTGGTCTCGGAATAACCCGCTCGTGGCGGCTGCTGCGGTGGCGGCGGTACTCGTCGTCTCCGCGATCGCGCTCGTCGCCTTCTACGCACCCGTCGACCAGGACGGGCTCAACCAGAAGATCTTCTATTTCCACGTACCGATCGCCCTGACCGCGTATGTCTGCTTCGGGCTAGGGGCGCTCAAAGGGTTTCTCTACCTCTGGAAGGGCGGCGACGAGCGCGACCTCGAGAGCTACGTGGCGGTACACCAGGGCGTCATCTTCGGCCTGCTCACGCTCGTCACGGGCTCGATCTGGGCCAAGATCAGCTGGGGACATTGGTGGGAGTGGGGCGACCGCCAGCTCGTCCTGTTCCTCATCCTCTTCCTCTTCTATTGCGCCTACTTCATGCTCCGCTTCTCCATCGAGCCCGGCCCGCAGCGAGCCTCGATCTCTGCCGTGTTCGCCCTGTTCGGCGTCGTGCTCATTCCGATCAGCTTCCTCGCGATTCGCCTGGCCGAGAGCCTCGTGCACCCCGTCACCTTCACGCGCGACGGCCCGCAGATGGCCGGCTCGCAGTTCGCGACCTTCCTCGTCTGCCTGGCGGCGATGCTCTCGATCGCGTACACGCTGTACAGGATCGAGCTGGCCGGGAAGCGGCTCGACCAGCGCCTGCGAGAACTGCGGGAATTGCTGGCGTGACGGCCGAGGAGAAGTACGTCGCAGCGGCCTACCTCGTCGTGTTCGCGTTCCTGCTCGTCTACGTGCTGCTGATCGCGACGAAGCTCTCGCGGCTCGAGCGTGACGTCGAGGAGCTGACGCGGCTGGCCAGGGAACGCAAGGAGGCGAGCGGTGGTTGAGCTCCTGTTCCTTCCGGCGCTGATCGGCTACGGCGAGGCGGCTGTCGCGTACGCCGGCGACGCGTGGCACCCCGGGCGGGCGGGAAGGCTCGCGACCTGGGGCGTGCGCCTCGGCTGGCTCGCGCAGACGGCGCTGATCGCCGCGCTCTTCGCCCGCAGCGACGGGTTTCCCTGGGACACCTGGGCCGGGACGCTGAACCTCTTCGTCTGGCTCGTCGTCGGTATCTACCTCGTCTGGGGCTGTCGCGCCCGCTACCGCCTGCTGGGGCTGACGATCATGCCGCTCGCCGCCGGCCTGCTGCTGGCGTCCTGGCTTGCCGGCGCCGGCGCTCCGCGTGAGGCTGCCGCCTACTCGACGCCGTTCCTCGTCTTCCACGTCGGCCTGGTGCTCGCCGCCTTCGCGGGCTTGACCCTGGCCGCAGCGATGTCCGGCCTCTACCTCTTCGAAGAGCGCAGGCTCAAGCGACGGCGCACTGCCTCGGTCATCGGGCGCATGCCGTCGCTCGTCACGCTCGACACGCTCGCGGCGCGAACAGTGCTCGTCGCCCTGCCCGCACTGGCGGCGGGAGTCGGGCTCGGCCTCGTCCGGCTGCGGGAGAGCGGCGGAGGCTTCGACGCACTCATGGCCGCGTCGCTGTTGACGATCGCCGTCTACGCCGCATATTTGCTGCTCCGCTTCGAGGCCGGCTGGAGAGGACGGCGAGCCGCCTACCTCGCTCTCGCGGGGTTCGCGCTCGTCATCGTCGTCCGGCTCGCGTTGCCCCTGGCGCACTTCGCATGAGCTCGGTCAACCTCATCGGCCTGTCCCACCGCCGTGCTCCGGTCGAGCTCCGCGAGCGGGTGACGCTCACCGACGCCGAGGCCGCCGAGCTCTCGCACCGGCTGGCAGGTGACGACGGCGAGGTGGTCTGCCTCTCCACGTGCAACCGCACGGAGATCTACTCCGCCGGCCGCGACAACTCGGAGGCTTTGCTGCTTCTCTCCGAGCGTTCCGGCCTGGCGGCCGGCGAGCTGGCAGATGTGGCCTACAGGCTGCATGACGATGATGTCGCGCTGCACCTCTATCGCGTGGCGGCCGGGCTCGACTCGCTCGTGCCCGGTGAGGGACAGATCCTTGGCCAGGTGCGCTCCGCCTTCGACTGCGGCGCGACCGGGCCGCTGCTCGACCGGATGTTCCGCGGCGCGATTCACGCAGGCAGGCGAGTGCGGCGCGAGACCGCCATCGGCGAGGTTCCGGCTTCGGTGGCGGCTGCCGCTGCGGCGCTTGCCGAGCAGCTCTTCGGCGATCTGACCACGTGCTCTGTGATGCTGCTCGGCGCCGGTAAGACAGGCGAGCTAGCAGCAGCGAGCCTCGTCGCACGCGGGGCGCGCATCGAGCTCGTCGCCAACCGCTCACCCGTTAAGGCGCGCGAGGTCGCTGCGCGTTACGGCAGCTCGCCGGTCGCGCTCACCGACGCCGCGGGCCGGTTGGCGGACGCCGACGTGGTCGTGTCCTCGACGAGCGCCCGCAGCTTCGTTCTGACGCGGGCTGACGTGGAGCCGACGATGCGCGCCAGGAAGGGCAGGCCGCTGTTCTTCATCGATATCGCGGTTCCCCGGGATGTCGACCCTGCTGTCCACGAGCTGAACGGCTGCTACGTGTACGACATCGACGATCTCGAAACGGTGGTCAGCGACTCTACGCCCGGCCGCGCGGGAGAGGTCGCGCGGGCGGAGGCGATCGTAGCCGCCGAGGCCGAGCGGTTCGCGGCCTGGCGTGCCTCCCGCGACGCGGCTCCTGCGATTGCCGTACTACGGGCGCAGGCGGAGGAGATCCGCACGCAGGAGCTCGAGCGCGCGCGCGGGCGTCTGGGCAGGCTGACGGCCGCGGAGCTCAGCGTGGTGGAGTCCACAACCAAGCGGATCGTCGACAAGCTCCTCCACGTGCCGATGTTGCGGCTCAAGGAGGCTGCGGCCGGCGACCTCGACGACGATGCTGCTTCGGGTCGGAACCCGCGGCAGTAGGCTCGCGCTCACGCAGGCCGGTGTGGCAGCCGATCTGCTGCGCGGGCCGGGCGTGGAGGTGGCGCTCATCCCGATCACGACGACGGGTGACCGTGACCGGCGGCAGCCCGTTCGGAGAGATCGGCGAGCGAGGAGTCTTCGTGAAGGAGCTGGAGGAAGCGTTGCTGGATGGCCGCATCGACGTCGCCGTCCACTCCGCGAAGGACATGACTTCGACGGACACGTCGGGGCTCGTCGTCGGTGCCTACCCCGAGCGCGAAGATCCGCGGGACGCCCTTGTCGGCGCCGGCGGCTATCACGCCGGGCATGCGCGTGGGGACGGCGTCTGTCCGCCGCAGGGCGCAGCTGCTCGCTATCGAGCCTTCGCTGTCGATCGAGCCGCTGCGGGGCAACATCGATACGCGCCTGCGCAAGCTCTCCGAGCGCGGTCTCGACGCGATCGTGCTCGCCGCCTGCGGGCTGGACCGCCTCGGGCTGGGGGGCGAGATCGGCTGTCGCTTCGAGCCCGAGGACGTGCTGCCCGAAGCGGGCCAGGGCGCTCTCGCCCTGCAGGTGCGGGCAGGCGAGGCAGACCTGGCCGGAGCCGCCGACCATGCGGAGACGCGGAGGCGGGTGGAGCTGGAGCGCGCCTGCGTGGCCGAGATCGGCGGCGGCTGCCTGGCTCCCGCCGCTGCGTACCACGACGGCGAGCAGCTCGAGGCACTCATCGCCGACGAAGACGGCAGCTGGGTCGAGCGCCGCCGTGGGGACGATCCTGCCGAGCTGGCGCGGGAGCTCGTCACGTGTTTCCGAGGAGAGGGCCTCCGCGTGAAGGTGGTCATCACGCGCGCGCCGGGTCAGGCAGAGCCGCTTGCTTCACGCATCCAGGAGCTCGGCCACGAAGTCGTGCTCTGCCCGCTGATCCGCATCGACCGGATCGGCGGCGACCCGGTGGAGCTGTCCTCCTACGACTGGGTGATCGTCACGAGCCCCAACGGCGCTGACGAGCTGCTGAGCCGGTCTCGCGGTCAGGCTGCGCGGCTCGCCGCCATCGGACCGGGGACGGCTGCGACTCTCCTGCGTCGCGGCGTCGCGCCAGATCTCGTGCCGGAGGTCTCTACGCAGGAAGGCCTGCTCGCCGAGCTGCCGCGACCTGCGGGCCGTGTGTTGTTCGCCGCTGCGGAGGGTGCGCGCATGGCAATCGTCCACGAGCTGGGTGCCGACTTCCTGCCGCTGTACCGGACGATCGAGCTGCGACCGGAGCCGCCGGAAGGCGATCTCGTCGTGCTCGCGTCCGCATCGGCAGCCCGCGCGTTCGGCGCTCTCGGTGCGAATCTGCCGGCTGTCTCGATCGGGCCGCAGACCAGCAGGGTGGCCAGGGAGGCCGGGATTCGCGTGCTTGCCGAAGCCGAGCGCCACGATCTCGGCGGGCTCGTGGATGCGGTGGCTAGGCTCAACCTCTGATGCCCTTCATCACGTTCCTCACGGACTTCGGCGTCACCGACGACCTCGTGGGCACGTGTCACGGCGTCATGAAGCGCATCACGCCGGAGGTCGAGATCATCGACATCACACACGGCATCGCGCCGCTGCAGGTACTGCAAGGCGCGCTCGTGCTGCGTAACACGCTGCCGTACATGCCCGAGGGCGTTCACCTGGCGGTCGTGGACCCCGGTGTGGGCACCGACCGCAAGGGCATCGTGTTGCGAAGCGGCGACGGCCGGCTGTACGTCGGCCCGGACAACGGACTCCTCATTCCCGCAGCCGAGGCGATGGGCGGAATCGTCGAGGCGTGGGAGCTCACCGAGCCCGCGTACAGGCTCGCACCTCTGTCGCGAACGTTCCACGGACGAGATGTGTTCTCGCCGGCAGCGGCTCACCTCGCCGGCGGGTTGTCGCCCGGTGCTCTCGGGTCACCGCTCGGCGTCGACACGCTCCAGCGGCTCGACGTGCCCGTCGCCCAGGCGTCCGCAGGCGAGATCGTCGCTCACGTGCTGATCGTCAACCAGTTCGGCAACGTGCAGCTCAACCTCACGGCGAGCGACCTCGAAGAGGTGGGGATCGTGCCGGGGACGCATGTCGAGCTCGAGATCGGGCTGGAGCGGTACTACGCCGTCGCCGCGCGGACCTTTGCAGACGTGGCCCGCGGCGACATCGTGCTCTACGAGGACTCGTACCGGAACATCTCGGTCGCGATCAACGTCGGGGATGCCGCGTCGGTCATCTCGGCCCGACCCGGCGACCGCGTTCGCATCCGCGTGCGCGCGTAAAACGTGTTGCCGCGTGGCGCCGGACGGCGTATGGTTGGTGCGGTGTCGGCGGCACGGTAGCACCGGCCGAGACACCCGCCCCCAGTGGAGCTTCACCGCCTACTCGGGGGCCTTCTCTTGGAGATGGCGAGGGCCGGAATCGAACCGGCGACACCACGGTTTTCAGCCGTGTGCTCTACCGACTGAGCTACCTCGCCAGGCGTGGCAAGTGTAGCCTCGGCCGCCGTGAGCAGTTCCGCCGCACAGCCTGTCGCCGTCATCGGTGCGCCGCTCGACCTCGGCCAGGACCGGCGTGGCGTGGACATGGGGCCGTCCGCGATTCGCTACGCCGGTCTGGAGAAGCGCATCGTCCAACTCGATCGTGAGTGCCACGACTGGGGGAACGTGCCGACGCCGGTGGCGGAAGCTGTTGCCGAAGGCGACGAGGAGCTGCGCTTCCTCGACCAGATCAAGGCCACGTGCGCGGAGGTGGCGCAGCTCGTCCGCCGCGCGTTCGACGACGGCCACCTGCCGCTCGTGCTCGGCGGCGACCACTCGATCGCACTCGGGACGCTCGCGGGGCTGCGGCGCAACGGCCCCGGTGGTGTGCTGTGGCTCGACGCCCACGGTGACCTCAACACGCCCGAGACGAGCATCTCCGGCAACGTCCACGGCATGGTGCTGGCGGCCGCGCTCGGCCTCGATGGAGACGCCTTCGAGCACGAGGCCTGGACGCTGCCGGCGGTCGACCCGTCGCGCGTCGCGCTCGTCGGCGTGCGTTCCCTCGACGACGCCGAGCGCACCGTGCTCCGCGAGCTGGGCGCCGCCGTCTACACGATGAGCGACCTCGACCGGCTCGGAGTGGAGCACGCCATGCGAGAGGCACTCGAGCACATCGACGGCCCGGGTTTCGTTCACGTGTCCCTCGACATGGACGTCGTGGACCCCTCCGATGCGCCCGGCGTGGGGACGCCCGTGCGCGGTGGGTTGACCTACCGCGAGGCGCATCTGGCCATGGAGCTCGTAGCCGAGTCGGGCATCGCAGGGTCGCTCGACGTGGTGGAGGTGAACCCGATCCTCGACCGCGAGAACGAGACGGCGCGCCTGGCGGTGGAGCTCGTGGCGAGCGCGCTCGGCGCGCGGATTCTCTAGGGGGCACTTACGAAGCCTTTGCGGATCGCAGCGCCTTCCGTTACGCGTCGCTACTACGTTGCGACCGTGCGTTTCGGTCTCGTGGTCGCAGCGCTCGCCTTGCTCGTGCCGGCGGCCTCCGCCGCCCCGAGCGGCACCGTGGCGCGCGGCTCCGTGCAGGTGGACGGGCAGACGCGGACCTACCGCGTCTTCGTCCCGGCTCGCCCGAAGAAGCCCGCGGCGCTCGTGCTCGTCTTTCACGGCGGGTTCGGGACGGGTGCACGCGTGGCGAGCCAGACGGGCTTCGACGCAGAGGCCGAGAAGCGAGGATTCATCGCCGTCTACCCGGACGGGCTCGGGCGCGCCTGGAACGCCGGGCCCTGCTGCGGAGCGCCGAGCCGGCTCGGCGTGAACGACGTGGGCTTCGTGGCGAAGCTGCTCGACAAGCTCGGCCGGCAGTACTCGATCGACAAGCGGCGCATCTACGCGACCGGCATCTCGAACGGCGGGCTGTTCTCGTACGCCCTTGCGTGCCGGCTGTCCCGCCGGATCGTCGCCGCGGCTCCGGTTGCGGCCGCGCTCATCACCGATTGCTCGCCCTCGCGTCCGGTATCGATCCTCCACGTGCACGGGCTCGACGACGAGAACATCCCGTTCGAGGGCGGAGAAGGGACACGGGGCGTGGTCGACCTCGAGTGGCCGCCGGTGCAGGCGGGCATCGATCGTTGGCGCACGCTGAACGGCTGCCCCGCACCGGCGAAGACGACGGTTAGCGGTGCCGTCACCACGAGCTCGTGGTCGCCGTGCCGCAACAGCACTGAGGTGCGGCTCGTGACCCTCGCCGGCGTGGCGCACGTGTGGCCGAACGAGCCGTACGCCGCCACGCCCGAGATCTGGCGGTTCTTCGCCGCGCACCCGCGCCGCTAGGGCTTGTAGTAGCGCTTGCCCTTCAGCTCGTCGGGCAGGTAGCTCGTCTCGAAGCCGGCCGGGTCGTCGTGGGGATACACGTATCCCTCGCCGTGGCCCATCTTTCGTTGGCCGGGATGGCCCGTGCTACGAAGGGCCTTCGGCGGTCTGACGTTGCCCTGCTCCCGCACGTCTCGCCGTGCCTCGGCGAGTGCCGTGGTGACGGCGTTCGACTTGGGCGCCAGCGCGAGGTAGATCGCCGCCTGTGCGAGATTGAGCTGCGCCTCGGGCAGCCCCACGTGCTCCACCGCATTGGCGGCGGCGACGGCCACGACCAGCGCGTTCGGGTCGGCGTTCCCGATGTCCTCGGACGCGAGGATGACCATCCGCCGCGCCACGAATCGCGCATCCTCGCCTCCTTCGAGCATTGCGGCGAGGTAGTAGACGGCGGCGTCGGGGTCGGAGCCGCGCATCGACTTGATAAAGGCAGAGGCGAAGTCGTAGTGCTGGTCTCCGGCGCGGTCGTAGACGAGTGGGCGCTTGCGCGCCGCGTCCTCGACGTGGCTCTCGGCCAGCTCCTCGCCGGCCGCCGCCGCTGTTTGCCAGGCGAGCTCGAGCACGTTGAGCGCGGTGCGAGCGTCGCCTCCGGCCCTGAGCGCGATCAGATCCGCGAGCTCGTCGGAAACCTTCGCTCCGAGCTCCACCGCGCCGCGGCGGAGAATCGTGGCCAGCTCGTCCTGGGAGAGCGGCTCCAGCTCGTAGACCTGGCAGCGGGACAGCAGCGCGGCGTTCACCTCGAAGTACGGGTTCTCGGTGGTGGCGCCGATCAGCGTGAGGAGCCCCTCTTCCACGGACGGCAGCAGGGCATCCTGCTGTGCCTTGTTGAAGCGGTGGATCTCGTCGAGAAAGAGGATCGTGCGCCGGCCGTTCCCGCCTAGCCGGTCGCGCGCGCCTGCGATCACGGCCCGCACCTCGGCAACGGTTGCGCTCACGGCGGTCAGCTGCTCGAACGCGGCGTCTGTGCTCGCCGCGACGATTCGGGCGAGCGTTGTCTTGCCGCTGCCGGGAGGCCCGTAGAGGATCAGCGAGCCCACGCGGTCGTCAGCGATCGCGCGGCGTAGCACCGAGCCTTCTCCGAGGATCTGCTGCTGGCCGACCAGCTCGTCGAGAGCCGTGGGCCGCACGCGGGCGGCGAGCGGAGCCTGCTCGGACATCCGGGTGGACGCGGCCTCCGAGAACAGGTCGCCCATGCGCGAAAGTATGCTCGACGCCGTGGCGAATCCCCTGCGCGCGGAGGCTGTCCGGCTGCTCCAGGAGCTCATTCGCGTCAACACCGTCAACCCGCCCGGGAACGAGACGGCGGCGGCAGAGCTGCTCCGCGCATACCTCGAGGAGAACGGCATCGCGTGTGAGCTCTACGCTCGCGACCCGGTACGTGCCAACCTCGTCGCGCGCCTGCCGGCGTCAGGGGACGGGCCGCGGTTACTGCTCCTCTCCCACACCGACACCGTGCTTGCCGACCCGTCCGAGTGGACGGTGGATCCCTGGTCGGGTGAGCTGCGGGACGGCTGTGTGTGGGGCCGCGGCGCTCTGGACATGAAGGGCCAGGTGGCGGCGAGCGCCGTCGCCATCGCGTCGCTGGCCCGCGAGGGCTTTCGCCCGTCCGGCGACCTCATCTTTGCCGCGACCGCCGACGAGGAGGTGGGCGAGGGCGAGTACCAGGGCTTGCGTTGGCTATGCGAGGCGCATCCCGACGCAGTCCGGTGTGACTATGCCGTCAACGAGGGAGCCGGTGGCCGGCTCGAGCTCGGCGGGCGCGCCTTCTACACCTGCGCTGCCGCCGAGAAGACTTCGTCGCCGTTCAGTCTGCGCGTGCGCGGCCGCAGCGGCCACGCCGCGCGGCCCGGGATTGCCGACAACGCCCTCGTCAAGGCGGCCGGGCTGATCGAGCGCATCGCCGAGTATCGCGAGGAGCCGCGGCTCGGGCCCGAGGCCGAGGGCTTCCTGGCCGCGGTCACAGGCTCCGTCCCAGACGCCGCCGGCGCTCTCGAGACGGCCCGCGCCGTCGATCCCGTCGCGGCGGAGATGCTCGAGCCACTGCTCACGACGACGCTGTCGCCCACGAAGATCTCCGCCTCCGACAAGCGGAACGTCATCCCCGGTCTCTGCCACGTGACGGTCGACTGCCGGCTCCTCCCCGGCGAATCGCCCGACGATGTCGACCGCGCGTTACGCGAATGGCTCGGTGCCGGCGACTACGAGATCGAGTGGCGGGAAGCGCAGGGCGGCACCCGCTCTTCGATGGACACGCCCCTGTGGGCCGCTATCGGTTCGTACGTCGAGCAGGTGGAGCCAGGGGCAGTCGTTGCGCCGATCTGCGTGGCGGGCTTCACCGACAGCCACTGGCTGCGAGAGTCGTACGGGGCTGTCGCGTACGGGTTCTTCCCGATGAAGGAGATGGAGTCGGAGGTCGCGAATCGCCTCGTCCACTCCGCCGACGAGCGGATCATGGAAGCCGACCTCGAGCTCGGCGTGGAATTCCTACGTCATGCTGCGCTGGCTATCGGCCGATAGCTACGGTGTCGTGATGACTGAAGAGAAGGTTCGCCTGGGAGGCATGGCGCTCGCGAACGGCGTGCTCGTCCACGGGCCGACGTCATGGGCGGCCGCGGTGCGAACGGCGGACGGCGAGATCGATGTGGCGAGCGGCCCGAAGCGGCTGTTCCCCGCGAACGGGCCGTTGGTGCGTGGCCCGGCAAGGCTGCTCGAGGCGCTCCTCGTGCTGCCGCGGGTGCGACGCGGCCTTCCGCAAGCGCGCTTCGCGTTTCAGCGTCCCGCCGTGCTCGCGTCGCTGGTTGCTGCGGGAGTCGGCGGCCGCGCCATCCGTTCCACCCGTCTGCCGCCGGCGCTGCAGGAGCTGGCAGCCGGCGCGCTGGCGCTGACACCCGCGCTACTCGCGCTGCGCGAGCGCGACCTGGCCGCGTACCACGGAGCCGAGCACGTCTCCATCGGCACGTACGAGCATGGCACGCCGGCGGCGAAGGAGCACGAACGATGCGGCACGCATCTCGTCGGGCCCCTGCTGCTGGCCACAGCAGCCGGCGCGACGCTCGCCGGCAAGGCGCCCGCATCGGTCCGCCGGCCGGCCAGCCTGGCCGCCGCGCTCGGCGCGATGGCTGCCGCGACCGAGATCTTCGGCTGGATGGTGCGGAATCCCGAGCATCCGGTCGCCAAGGCGCTGTCGCGGCCCGGCCAGGAGCTCCAGGAGCGCGTCGCCACCGCCGAGCCGTCGTCGGAGCAGGTGGAGGTCGCCGACGCGGCGCTCCGCGCCTGCCTCGAGCTCGAGAGCAAGAGCAACTGAGCTAAGGCTTTACGCCCGCACTGCCGATGCGCTGGTCGTGGGCACGATCCTCGACGACGTCGGCGGGATGCTCCTGATCTGGCTCCCGCTGGTCCTCATGTGCCTGATGGTGTACTTCCTCTGGCGCGTCGTGAAGCTCACGCCGAGGGTCAACACCCAGCGTCCTGCCTCTCGATCGAGCTCGAGCGTCACCTGGAACGACGTCGCCGGCCTCTCCGAGGTCAAGGTGGAGCTGCAGGAGGTCGTCGACTTCCTTCGCGACCCGAAGCGCTTCGAGCAGCTCGGCGCGCGCGTGCCCAAGGGCATTCTTTTCTACGGCCCGCCGGGAACGGGGAAGACACTGTTGGCGAAGGCTGTGGCGCACGAGTCCGGCGCGTCCTTCTTCTCCCAGAGCGCGTCTGCCTTCGTGGAGATGTTCGCCGGCCTGGGCGCGGCCCGCATCCGCAAGCTCTTCACCGAGGCGCGAAAGCATGCGCCGGCAATCGTCTTCATCGACGAGCTTGACGCCGTCGGCGCCGCGCGAACGGGTCACGGCTTCAACCGCGAGCAGGACCAGACGCTCAACCAGCTGCTCGTCGAGCTGGACGGGTTTTCCTCGGACGACCGCGTGGTGGTCATGGGCGCGTCCAACCGCCTTCAGGACCTCGATCCCGCCCTGCTCCGCCCCGGGCGTTTCGACCGGCAGGTACTGGTGCCGGCGCCCGACCTCGTTGGGAGGGAAGAGATCCTCGGCGTTCACACCGTCGGCAAGCCGCTGGCCGCAGGCGTCGATCTGCAGGCGATCGCCCGGCAGACGGCAGGCCTCACCGGCGCCGACCTCGCGAACATCGCCAACGAGGCCGCCATCGCCGCCGGCCGCCGTCATGCGCAGGAGATCGGCGACGAGGACTTCGACTCGGCGATGGAGCGCGTAGTCGCAGGGCTCCAGCAGCGCCGCGTCGTCTCCGAGAAGGAGAAGCGCATCCTCGCCTACCACGAAGCCGGACACGCGCTCATGTCGCACCTCATGGGCGACGCGCTGCCCGTCCACAAGGTGACGATCGTGTCGCGCGGACAGGCTCTCGGCTACACGCTCAATCTGCCCGCCGAGGACCGCTACCTCCACACGAAGGAGGAGCTGACGGACATGCTCAAGGTCTATCTCGCAGGTCGCGCTGCCGAGCAGGTCGTCTTCGGACGCGTCACGAACGGGGCCGCGAACGATCTCGAACGCGCGACCGACCTCGCCCGCGCGATGGTGTTCGACTACGGCATGTCGGAGATCGTGTCCTCACGGACCATGCGCGCCGACAACTACGCGCTGTCGGAAGAGACGAAGCGTTTGCGTGACGGCGAGCAGGCTCGGTTGACGGACGAGGCCTACGACGAAGCGATGCGCTTGCTGACGAAGTACCGGGGGCCGCTCGACCGGATCGCTCAGGGATTGCTCGACCGTGAGACGCTCGGCCGCGACGAGCTCGACGAGCTGCTCGAAGGCGTCGCCAGCGAATCGCGGAGCTCGGAGACCGTCGGCACCGTGCGCGCGGTGCCCGCCTCGGACTGAACGCCGCTGGACTAGCATCGGGGCGTTGTGACGCTCCGAGGGATTCATCACATCGGCGTCGCCGTGCACCGACCTCGACGACGCGGTGTCCATGTACAAGCGTCTGCTCGGCGCCACGATCGAGGCGCGGGAGACGATTGCGTCGCAGGGAGCCGAGGCGGCCGCGATGCACGTCGGCGACGGCCGTGTCGAGCTGCTCGCTCCCCTGGATGACGACACGCCCGTGGGACGATTTCTGGCCAGGCGCGGGCCGGGGATGCACCACGTTGCTTATGAGGTGGCGGATCTTCGTGCCGAGCTGGCCCGACTGGACAGCGAGGGCGTGCAACTCGTCGATCACGAGCCGCGCCTCGGCTTGTACGGTCTCCAGGTGGCCTTCATCCATCCCGACGCCGTGCACGGCGTGCTGACGGAGCTGGTGACGCATGGCTGAGGCCGTGCCGGCCAGGATCGAGATCGGCTTTCACGGCGGAGACGTCCTGTCGGTGAGGATTCCCGCCGAGGACGCCGACGCCCTGGACGCGGCGCTTCGGGCGAGGGATGACGCCGTCTGCGAGCTACACGCCGAGGACGGGCTCTTCCTTGTCGTGCTGAGCCAGGTGCTCTACGTCAAGCGGTACGCGCGCGAGGCGCGCGTCGGCTTCGCGCAGTAGGGATCTCCATGGGCCTCGAGGTCGGCATCGTCGGCCTGTCGCGGTCGGGCAAGACAACACTCTTCAACGCGTTGACGCGAGCGGGCGCCGCAGCTGCACGACGCCAAGGCGCACGTGGGCATGGCCGAGATCTCCGATGCTCGTCTTGCCGACCTCGCGCGCCTCGAAGGCTCTGCGAAGGTGACGCCGGCGGTGATCCGGGTCGAGGACGTGCCGGGCACGGGCGCAGCGCTGCTCGGCAATCTGCGGCGGGTCGATGCAGTGCTCTGCGTGGTGGACGGCTACTCGCCGGGTGCCGATCCCGCCCGCGACCTGGAACAGCTCTCACTCGAGCTGCTCGTGGCAGACCACGATCACGTCGAGGCGCGTCTGGACCGCGTGCGGACGCAGGCGAAGTCCGGGGATGCGCGGCTGCGCACGGAGGCTGCCGCGCTCGAGGCTCTTCTCGCGCATCTCGATTCGGGCGGCAACTTGAGCGACTTCGCGGGCGAGGTGCCTGCGGAGCTCGAGCCGCTGACGACGAAGCCCCAGGTCGTGGTCGAGAACGGCCCGGGCGGGATCGACCTCGCCTACGAGCTCGAGCTCTCGGAGCTCGGGGAGTCGGAGGCGGCGGAGTTCCGGGAAGGCCCCTCGGCGCTCGACGAAGTCGTGCGGAGGCTGCGCGATGCGCTCGGCCTGATCACGTTCTTCACCGGAGGCGATACCGAGGCGCGGGCGTGGACCCTACGGCTAGGCCAGACGGTTCTGGAGGCTGCGGCCGAGATCCACTCGGACATCGCGCGCGGGTTCATTCGCTGCGAGGTGATCAGGATTAGCGACTTCGTCGAGTGCGGCTCGCGCGCCGAAGCCGCCCGGCGAGGGCTGCAGCGGCTGGAAGGCAAGGACTACCTCGTCGAGGACGGCGACGTGCTGAACATCCGCTTCAGTCCTTAGCGCGGGAGCCCGTTGTGCGTCACTCCGTTGGTACGGTGGCGCTCATGGCTGAAGTGGTCGAAACGCATGACCTCACGGCGCCCTCACAGGACGGTTGGGCGCTGGACTACCGGATCCGACGCGAAGACGACGAGGAGCTTCACGCCGAGGTTCGCTGCTGGAACAAGGCGCAGGCCGCCGCCGAGCGAGCAGGGAACGCCGATGCTCTCGCGGCGATCGCGGACCGCGGCAGCGCCGCTGCGCTCGAGTACGCCGAGCAGGTGGAGTCCCCGGCGACGCGTGGCGCGGTGCTGATCTCGATCTGGTTCGACCCCGCCGACGAGGGCAATCTGCGCCGCCGGGTCAGCTACGAGCGCGCTCCCGCCTGAGCCGCGCTTCGAGGTTCGCCTTCACCGCGGGCCAGTCGTCGTCGACGATCGCGAACCAGGCGGAGTCGCGCAGGCGGGTACCGTCGTTGCCGGCGAGCATGTGCTTTCGGAACACGCCCTCGAACTGCGCGGGGAGCGCGGCCAGTGCGCGCCGGGAGCGCTCGTTGTTCGCGTCCGTCTTGAACTCCACGCGCATGCAGCCGAGCCGCTCGAAAGCGTGCTCGAGCAGCAGCAGCTTCGCCTCGACGTTCGCGCCCGTCGACCAGGCCGAGCGCGTGAGCCACGTCCAGCCGATCTCGAGGCCGCGGTGCTCCGGGCGGAGCGAGAGGTAGCGCGTGCTGCCGATCGGGACGTTCGTTGCGTTGTCGATCACCGTGAACGGAACATGCTCGTCGCGCTCCGCGGATGCGAGCGCATCCTCGAGCCACGCGTGGAACTGTTCCCCGTCGGCGGACGGATCGACAGGCATCAACGACCAGTCCATGTCCTGAGCGGCCTGGAACAGTCCGTCCTCGTGCGTGCGGTCGAGTGGAGCTACGAGGACGAGCTGTCCGTGCAGAGTTGAGGCGATGTTCTCGAACACGTGGCTACCCTAGACGGGTGCGCTTCCTGGCCGTCATCGTGCTGGCGCTGGCTCTCGTCGCCGGCGCGGCGGCCACGCCCGAGGCGAAGCGACGGCCTGCTCCTCCCCTTGCGGGAGTGACGCTCGACGGCAAGCAGCTTTCGCTTGCGAAGCTCCGCGGCAAGCCGGTGTTCATCAACGTCTGGTCGTCGTGGTGAGGCGCCTGCAATAGCGAGGCGGTCGCCTACGCGAGCTGGGTGAAGAGGCATCCGCAGTACCGCTACCTCGGTCTGAATGCGGCGGATCAGGCCGACCGCGGCCGGGACTTCGTGGAGGAGTACGGCTGGAAATGGCCGCAGATCGTCGACACGAATCGCAGCAAGGCCAAGCGCTTCGGCGTGCTCTGGCAGCCGGCGGTGATTGTCATCGACGCGAAGGGACGTGTCGTGGCGGTCGACCAGAGCTACGACCGCGAGCGCGCCTGGAACAGGCTCGCGGCGAAGCTTCCCTAGCCTGGAGAGGACTCGACAGGCCGCGTGGCGGCGAGCGCGTCCAGCTGATTCGCGTGGTAGAGGCACGCAGCCTCGGCGGTTCGCGCCGCGCGGGCGTCGTGGTGGCATGCGATGGCGTGGAGCAACTCCGCGCGGGCGCCTTCATCGAGCTGGGTCGCCCGTTCCTCCACGAGCCGCAGGCCCAGGTGGACGTGGCCGAGCAGGCGTCCTTCCTCCGTGACCTGGAAGCCCGGGCCCGGCTTGAGCTCGCGCGTGCGGCCCACGTCATGAAGGAGCGCGGCGGCGAGCAACAGGTCGGAGCGCAGCCGTGGATGGAGCTGCGTGAGCTCCCGGCAGATCGTGGCCACGCCGACCGTGTGCTCGAGCAGGCCGCCGGCGTACACGTGATGCGCCTCGGGTGAGGCTGGAAGCGCCCGAAAGCTCCGCCGTAAGGCTGTATCGGCCAGGATCGTCTTGACGAGCCTCTGCAGGCCGGCGTGGGCGATCTCGCCGGCGAGGAAGTCGAGGAAGCCTTCCAGCTCGTCGGCATCTCGGCGGAGCGCGGGTGTCAGCTCGACCGGGTCGGCATCCTCCGCGTGCTCGATGGCCCGTACGTCGAGCTGCAGCTGGTTGCGGTAGCGCTCAACGCGGCCGAGGACGCGCACGGCGTCACCCTCGGCAAAACGTCCGTCGAGCAGGTCGACGTCGTGCCAGACCCGGCCCTCGATTCGGCCGCTCGGATCCACGAGCTCCAGCGCGAGGTAGTCGGAGCCCGCTCGCGTCCTCAGGCGACGCTTGCGTGCGACCGCATAGGTGCCCTCGACGACGCCGTCTTCCGCAAGCTCCGAGATCGCCGCCACTCCAGCCGAGTCTAGGCCGGAACCCGGCTGGTAGGCTCGCCCAGCCGTGGCGCAGGTGAGACCGTTCAGGGCCGTGCGCTACGACGAGCGGCGGGCAGGGCCCCTCGCGTCGCTCGTCGCCCCGCCGTACGACGTGCTCGACGCCGAAGCGCGTGCGCGGTACCTCGCGGCGAGCCCGCACAACGTCGTTCACCTCACGCTCGCCGACGGCGAGTCCGAGGCCGCGCGGCTGTGGTCGGCGTGGCTCGGTGACGGCACGCTCGTGCGAGAGGAAGACCCCGCCTGCTGGTGGCTGGCGCAGGAGTACACAGGGCCGGACGGAGTCACACGTACGCGCGAGGGACTCGTGTGCTCGCTGCGCGCGGAGCCGTACGAATCCGGCGTCGTCCTGCCGCACGAGCGCACGCATGCCGGGCCCAAGGAAGGGCGACTGCGCCTGCTTCGAGCTCTACGCGCCCACGTGGAGCCGATCTTCCTGCTTTACGACGGCCGGTTGGAGCGGCCGGACGGCGAGAGCGTTGTCGAGGTGGAGCTGGAGGGCGTGCGCAGCAGGCTCTGGCGCCTCGAGGGCGATGCACCCGGCGTCCTCGCCGACGCGCAGCTGCTGATCGCCGACGGCCACCACCGGTACGAGACGACCCTCGCCTACCACGCCGAGGAGGGGACGGAGGAGAGCGCGTGGCTCCTGGTGGCAATCGTCCCCACCGAGCAGGAGGGGCTGACGATCTTCCCGACCCATCGCATCGCGACCCGCCTCGAGCCGGTTGCTGCCGAGCGGCCGTTCGACGGCGAGCTGCCACGCGACCGCTCTGCGGCCGTCATCTACCGAACGAGCGGCACCACCGTGTTGATGGGGGATTCGGGCGAGCCGGACACGGCTCTCGTCGACCGGCTGGGGCTCGAAGGAGTCACGTACACGCCATACGAGGAAGAGGCGAAGGCGGCCGTGGACTCCGGTGCCGCCGAGGCTGCCGTCCTGGTGCGACCGCCGAGCGTCGAGCTCGTCCGGGAGCTGGCCGAGCGCGGCGAGACCATGCCTCAGAAGAGCACGTACTTCTATCCCAAGCTTCCCAGCGGCTTGCTCTTTCACCCTCTGTGACGGACTGGCTGAAGCTCTGCCGCGCAGCGACCGCCGAGGTGCAGGCGGTGCTGGCCGAATTGCCGACGCGCGACGAGCGGGAGGTCGTGGTCGGCAGCGGTGAGGGCGGAGACGACACGACGGCCATCGACGAGGCAGCCGAAGGCGCAGTCGTGTCGCTGCTCGACTCGTCAGGAGTCGACTTCGCGCTCGTCTCGGAGGAGCTCGGCCACCGGGCGGCGCGCGCGGAGGGCGCGGTCACGGTCGTCCTCGATCCGATTGACGGCTCCATCAACGCCAAGCGCGGCATCCCGTTCTTCTCGCTGTCGATTGCCGTAGCCGACGGCCCGACAATGGCGGATGTCATGTTCGGCTACGTGCACGACTTCGGCTCCGGGGAGGAGTGGTCGGCGGTGCGCGGAGAGGGAGCCAGCCTCAACGGCGCTCCGCTGGACGGCCCGCTGCCCAAGGAGACGATCGAGCTGCTCGGCCTGGAGGCGACGAAGACCGTCCTGGTGGCGAAGCACGCTCAGTCACTCGTCGAGATCGCCGAGCGCCTGCGCGTGATGGGCTCGCTGGCGCTCTCCCTTTGCCATCTCGCTGCGGGACGGGTGGACGCAGTGGCCTCGCTGCGCCCCGCGCGGTCGGTCGACATCGCGGCCGCTCAGCTGCTCGTCCGAGAGCGCGGGCTCGTCGTCGAGCTGTTCGACGACCCGCCGTTCTCGGCCGCGCCGCTCGACCTCGTGCCGCGCTCGCGCCTCGCCGCCGCCGGGACCCCCGAGGCCTGCGCCCAGCTCTCAGCCGCGCTGCGCTGAGTACGATTGAGCCATGCGGATGAAGCTTGCTGTGGTTCTCGTAGCGCTACTCGTAGTTCCGCTCGCGGGCGCCGCCACCGGCATCAAGGCGACCTTGAAGGCGCCTGCGGCCCAGCCCAAGGTCAACGTCAAGTGGCCCTACTCGATCAAGGCGACGAACCTCAAGGGCAAAGCGATTCGGGCGACCGTGACGGCTGTCGTCATCGACCCGCTCGGCACGATTCACCCGATGGACTACGGGCCGACCGGGCCGCCGAACCCCGGGCCACCCAAGCCGATCAAGAACTGGCCCTTCAAGGGCACGTTCCGCGACTACATGATCTTCCCGACCGAGTCGCGGTTGGCGTCCCAGTTCGGCGGGATCACGCTCCGCTGGACCGTGAAGGCGAAGATCGGCGGCAAGACCTACACGAAGATCCTGAAGCGGCTCGTGAAGCCGGAGTGACCACGGGCTCGAACGGCGGCGTGGACGTCGTCGTCGACCGTGTCACGAAATCGTTCGAAGGCGGCCGTATCGTCGCCCTCGACAAGGTATCGCTCGAGCTCGAGCCGGGGGACTTCGCGTCGATCGTTGGCCCGTCCGGCTGCGGCAAGAGCACGCTGTTGAACCTCATCGGCGCCCTCGATCGCCCAGACTCGGGCACCATCACCGTCGGCGGAGCGGATCTCAGAAAGCTTCCGGACGCGGCCGGCTACCGGGCGTCGACGGTGGGCTTCATCTTTCAGTTCCATCACCTCATTCCGACGCTGAATGCACGCGAGAACGTACAGGTGCCGATGATCGGCCGTGGCCTGCCGCGCCGAGAGCGTGTTGCAAAGGCCGACGAGCTGCTGGAGGCATGCGCCATCGGCCATCGGGCTGACGCCTCGCCGAGCACGCTGTCCGGCGGCGAGCGGCAGCGTGTGGCGATTGCCCGCGCCCTCACGAATGACCCGAAGCTACTGCTTGCCGACGAGCCCACGGGTGCGCTCGACTCGACGACGGGCGCTCAGATCGTGGAGCTGCTGCTGCGGCTCCGCGCCGAGCGAGGGATGACGATCGTGCTCGTGACGAACGACGACGCCGTCGCCGAGACTGCCGATCGCACGCTGCGCATCCGCGACGGCCGCGTCGAGTCGGCTACTCCCGCCGCAACGCCTCTATCGGCCTGAGGCTGACGGCGCGCCAGGCCGGATAGAGAGCGCCGATCAGCGCCACCCCGAGAGCGAACGCGAGCCCCCAGGCGAAGACGCCGGCGGTGAAGTCGGGCTCGGCGAGCGTGGAGATGCTGCCCTGCGACGTGAAGAGCTCGGCGGCGAGGTAGCCGAGGGCGAGCCCGAGAGCGAGCGCGATCAGGCCGATGCCTGCCGCTTCGCTGAGGATGAGCAGCGCGATGCGCCGCTTGCGCCAGCCGACCGCGCGCATGATCCCGATCTCCTGGATCCGCTCGAAGACGGACATCGCCATCGTGTTCAGCACGCCGATGCCCCCGACGATGAGCGCCATCACCGAGAAGATCCAGCCGGCGTCGATGATCAGGCGGCTCGAGGTGTCCACTTTGACGACCGCACCCGGCTCGGTGACCGCTACCGCGCCGGGGATCCGCTCCTCGACCAGCTTTGCCACCTCGTCAGGACGCCGGCCCAGCGTGACAGTGACGCCGAACGTCGTCACCTCGCCGGGTCTCGACGCGAGCGACTGAACGGTCGTCAGCGGGAGTACGACGGCGCCGTCGACGAAGCGGTTGCCCGAGTGGTAGAGGCCAGCGACGCGGAATCGCCGTCCCTCGACCTCGAGCGTGTCGCCCGGCGCGACGCCGAGCGTTCGGGCGCCCGAGTCGCCGACGAGCGCCTCCTCTCCCCGCGGGCGGTTGCCGTCGACGATCACGAGCCGGCGGGCAGGGAACTCCTCGGGGTCATAGCCGACGACGAGCGTCGACTCTCGGCCCTGCACTTCTCCCACGCGCAGGAAGATGCCCGCCACGTCGTCCACGCCGTTCGTAGCCGCGATCTGCTCCCCGAGCGACCGCGGCAGCAGCGAGCGTGTCAGGTCGGACGCGCTCTCCTGGAACACGCCGAAATCGGCGCGGCCGATGTGGATGAGGTCGGAGGCCGTGTTGCGCACGCCCGCGGCGATCGAGAGCAGGGCGACGATGAGGCCGACGCCGATGGCGACGCCGGCGGCGGTCAGCGCGGTGCGTGCGGGCCTGCGCCAGAGGTTCTTCCAGACGAAGCCCGCCCACGTCACGCCGTCTATCTTCGCCCAGGTACCCTCGGACCGTGGCCATTTCCCGTGACGACGTCCTCGCCGCTCTCGCGCGCGTGATCGATCCCGAGCTCCGCCGGCCGGTGACGGAGCTCGACATGGTGCGTGACGTCGAGATCGACGGCGGCGCCGTCTCCGTGACGATCGCGCTCACCATCGCCGGCTGTCCGCTGCGCCAGAGCTTCTCCGACCAGGTCGCAGAGCACGTCGGCGCTGTGGCAGGCGTGGAGAGCACGAGAGTCGGCTTCGACGTGATGACGCCGGACGAGCGGGCGGTGCTGACGACGAAGCTGCGCGGCGACGTTGCCGGCCGCACGAAGGGCATTACCGTCGACCGCTCGACTCGAGTGCTGGCCGTCGCGAGCGGCAAGGGCGGCGTCGGCAAGTCGACGCTGACGACGAACCTTGCAGCCGCTTTTGCCACGCTCGACTGCCGGACGGGCGTGCTCGACGCAGACGTCTACGGCTATTCGATCCCGCACCTGCTCGGCATCTCGCAACGCCCCGTGGCGGTCGACGACATGATCGTGCCGCCGGTCCGCAACGGCTTGAAGCTCATGTCCATCGGCTTCTTCCTCGAGGAGAACGCTGCGGTCATGTGGCGCGGCCCGATGCTGCACCGCGCGCTCGAGCAGTTCCTGACCGACGTCCACTGGGGCGAGCTCGACATCCTGCTCGTGGACATGCCGCCCGGCACCGGGGACGTCGCCATCTCGCTCGGCCAGCTTCTGCCCAGAGCCGAGGCCATCGTCGTCACGACACCGCAGCCGCTCGCTCAGGACGTGGCCGCGCGCGCCGCGCTCATGGCCCAGAAGACGAACATGCGGCTGCTGGGAGTGATCGAGAACATGACCTCGGAGGTGTTCGGGTCGGGTGGCGGAGCTCAGCTCGCAGAGTCTCTGGGAATGTCGCTGCTCGGCACGGTGCCGCTGGACGCGGCGCTGCGCGAGTCGGCGGACAACGGTGATCCGCTCGTCTGGACACAGCCGGACGCTCCCGCCAGCCGTGCGATCGTCGAGATCGCCGAAGCGGTGCTCGCGGCCGAGCGCGAGCGGGGCGTCGGCATCCTCAAAGAGCTGCCCGTCATCCCCTAAGAGGGAGGGCGCCTTGCGGCGCCCTCGTTTCGTGCGTTCGAGACTGTGGTGGTCAGCGGCCGGCTACGCCCGTCGCGACCATGTGGCCGTTGACGGAGGTGCATGCCATCACCACGGTGTCACCGACGTCGACTCCCTTGATGATCGTCGGCATGCCGGGAAGTGGCTTGCCGCTCGCAGGGACTCGACACGTCACGCCGTTGACCGTGACCCCACTCGCGCTGACTGCGGATACGTTCCCGGAGACCACGATCACTTGCCCCGGGTGCGGGGTGAGCTCCGCGGCCGCCGACAGCACGAGCTGGCCGTTGGCACGGAGACAGGCCATCAGTCCCTGGCCGTCGATTCGTGTCGGCGCCATGATCCGCGGGTTCGGTGAACCGCTGACGCTGAACGTACAGGTCACGCCGCGAATCGTGATCGAGTTGTTCGTCGCGCTGACGGCGCCACGGACGACGACGGCGCCCGCAGGCCGCTCGACGATGCTCGTAACGACAAGGCGGCCACCCGCGCGCATGCAACTCAGCTGCGCGGTGTCGCCGACTCCGATGTCACGGATGATCGTGGGCATCATCATCCGGGAGTTTGTAGGCGCAAAAACGCAAGTCGTGCCGGACACCTTGATCGAAACTGCGGACACGGCCTGCACCGGGCCGGTAACCGTTACCTTCTTCGGAACGGCGCCGACGGCGACGCTCGTTGTAACGAGCGCGGCGGCGGCTACCGCAAGCCATTGGACATGTCGCATTCCACTACCTCCAAATCGAGTCATGAGCTACTAAGGTCCCCGCGTTCGACCACCGTTACGTAAGGCCTGCGTAATAAGCGTGCAAAGTCACCTGTGACGGACGCAGAAACGACGCGAAAACGCGTCTGCGCGCTCGGCTTCTCGGAGCCAGACGCGGATGTGCTCGCCGATCACTTCCTCGACGCAGAACGGCGTGGGAAGCTCGGTCACGGGCTGGCGCGGATCGACTGGCTGGCGAATCTGGAAGGGCTTGATCCGGCGGCACGCCCGGCGCGGATCGTGTCCGAGCCCGGCTTCGAGCGCTGGGACGGGCAGGGCGCGGTCGGTTATCTGACACTCGCTGCTATCTGCGATTCGCAGCTGGCCGAGCCGCCCGATCGGGCGCGTGTGGTCGTGGCGGCGAATTGCTTCCCGACGGGAATGCTCGGCTACTGGGTGCGGCGGCTCGCCGTCGGCGGCCTGGCTGCTGCGCTGACGGCCACCTCGCCGCCCCGGCTCGCTCACCCGGACGGAGACGAGCCGCTCGTGGGCACGACCCCGCTGGCCATCGGCGTGCCCTCCTCGGACGGCAGGCCGCTCGTCTCCGACGTGTCGATGGGGAAGGTCACGCAGGGCGACGTCATCGCGGGGCTAGCTGCCCAGGAGGACCTCGTCCCCTTCGGCGGTGACCAGGCGCACAAGGCGTTTGCCCTGGCGACTGGGTTGCAGCTTCTCGTCCAGGCACTCGGCGTGGAGACGCACGGCGCCCTGCTCGTCGTCGCGCGGCCGGAAGCGGACCCTGTGCCCGCCTTCCGCGCTGCGGCGTCCGGGCTCAGGCTTCCGGGAGACTCCTGAGCGGAGCGAGGTCTTCGTCCTCGTCGGCCCACTTGCGCAGACCCGGGTCGAGCTCGAGGGCCCGCTCGAGGTGCAGCCTTGCGTCGTCGAGGCGACCGGCCCGGCTTTCGATGCAGGCGAGGTGGTAGTGGAGTGGAGGGCTGTCCGGCTGCTCGGCAAGCCCTTCATTCAGGTTGGCGATCGCGCGCTCCAGGTCGCCGCGGTCCGCGTAGGAGTACGCGGCAAAGAAGTACTCCCACGCCGACGTCTCGTGCAGACCGGGCTTACCTCCGATGGCAAGAACCGTCGTCCCGGGCTCCTCCGCAACGGCGTGGCGCTTCACCTCCGGATCGCCGAGGAAGACGAGCGTGCCTGCCGGGGCGTCGACGGACTCTCCGTCCAGCTCGAACCGCGCGCGACCGCTGATCACCACATAGAGCTCCTCGTGCCGGAGCCGCTCCTCGGTGTGTTCCTCGACGACATTCTCGCCCGGCCCTCCCGTGTAGGCATTGATGCCAAAGGACGTGATGTTCAGCGCGCGCCGGACCGGCATCCACGTCACGTCGGCGCCCGATACCGGGATCCGCTCCAGCTCGTCGATCCTGAGGACTTCGTACTTGCTCACGCGCAATACCTAGTCCGAGTCGAGCAGCGGGGTAAGGTCATCGTCCTTCTCCGCGTACTCCCGGTACTCGGGATTGAGCTCCAGCGCTCGTGTGAGGTGGGCGCCCGCGTCATCGGTACGGCCGGCTCGCGACTCGTAGCGGGCGACGTGATAGAGGCCGGCGCCGCTCTCGCCGAACTGGTCGAGCGCAGCCTGCATGATCGCGATCGCCTCGTCGTGGCGTCCGGCGTCCGAAAGGGGCTCTGCCATGAAGCGCTCCTCCCAACCTGACGGCTCGAATGCCTTGCCCGGCCAGCCACCCACCGCGAGCACGGTGGTGCCGTCCTCCTGCGACCGCGCCGCGCGTACCACCTGCGGATCGGGCAGGAAGACGATCGTGCCGGCGGGAGCGTCGAAGTCGTCGCCGTCCACGGTGAACCGCGCGAGGCCCGACACGACGACGTAGACCTCCTCGTGCCCGGTGCCCTCGTTGTGCTCCTCGACCACGATGTCGCCGACCTTCTCGGCCGTGTACGCGTTCATGCCGAACGCGCGGATGCCGAGTCTCCGACGAATCGGCCGCCACTCGAGTCCCTCCTCGACGGGAATCCGGTCGAGATCGTCGATCCTGAGCACTTCGTACTTACTCACGTCCAAACACCTCCCGGTGCAGATCGTAGAGCCGTCGCAGCTCGTCGAGCGGCTGCGCGTGATCCTCGACGCGCAGGTCGACTAGCGAATCCGACAGCTCCGCGTAGCCTGCGTTGCGCTGGACGACGAGCAGCGCGGCCGACTGCTGGCCGCGACTGTCGCCACCCGCGGCCTGGCCGGCGTCGAGACAATCGAGCAACCGCGCCGCGAGCTCCTTGCCGGCCCCCGCCTCGAACGTCTCGGCCAGCGCGTCGACGGTAGCGGCGGAGACGAGGATGTTGCCTTGCGTCGCGTAGCCATCTCCTGTCCGCCCGCCCGCCCACTCGTTGCACTCGTCGCCCGTGAACGTCGCTGAGCGACCCTGGCCGTCGACGATGCCCAGCTGCCGTTGGGCCCGCCCGTCGTCGGCGGCCGTCAGGCGCTCCACGGTCTCCTCCGCGCTGAGCCCGTCACGGAGCAGCGCGAGGCCGTCCGGGCCGTAACGCGGGTTGGCGAACGCCTGGGTGGCGACCGCCCCGACGTGCGGCTCGGCCCAGGGGACGATGGCGCCGACACCGAGGAACTTCGACTGGACGGCTACGCCCCATTGCTCCGCATCGAGGTCGCACGCGACGATGGAGTACGTCGCGACGAGAGTGTCAGCCATAGGTGAGCGAGCGGAGGTCGAGCTCGAGCAGCTCTCGGCGCTCGGCGCGGACGACGACGCAGGAGACCTCAGGGCGCGCGAGCGCTGCGCGAACCTCGTCCGTTGTCTCGGCGCGCACGATGACCGGCAGGCCGCGGTCGAACGCGCCGCGCAATGCATCCGCGTCGAGCGCGTCCAGCACGAGCGCCTCGTCCGGAAGCGCGACGTCTCCCTCAATGACGATCTCGGCAATCCGGCGCCCCGTGGCGCCCAGCCAGCGCTCTCTCACAGCTCGACCGACCTTCCAGCCATCGTGTTCAGCCTAATGTAGACCGACTTGGAACGGCCGGTCTACGACGAGCGAGACCCTCGCGCACCGATGGCGGCCGAGCACGTAGTGAAGCTTGTGGAGAAGCTCGAGGACGCCGGCGTCGCGGTGTGGCTCGACGGAGGCTGGGGCGTCGATGCGCTGCTCGGCGAGCAGACGCGAGAGCACGACGACCTCGACGTCCTCGTGGCTCGAACCGCTGTGCCGTTGCTCATCGAGGTGCTCGCCGACGAGGGGTACGACGTGGCTAAGGGTCAGCTCCCGACCTGCATCGTCTTGCTCGACCCGGCCGGCCGGCAGGTTGACGTCCACCCCGTAGAGTTCGACGACGCCGGGGACGGTGTCTACCGGATGGAGGACGGCCGAGACTGGTCGTACCCGGCGCATGGGTTCGCGGGCGTTGGGCACGTACTCGAGCGCCAGCTGCGCTGCCTGACGCCCGAGGTACAGGTGCTCTGCCATGCCGGCTACGAGCTGGGCGAGACGGACCACCACGACCTGGCAGCGCTCCGCAAGCGCTTCGGGATCAGTACGGGAAGTTGAGTGAGGCTGCGGCGTCGCTGGCGAGGTCGATGAGCGGTTCGACGGCGAAGAACGAGCCGACCACGACCGCCGTGCAGACCACGACAGCGGCCGACAGCGCGAGCTCTCTCGGCGGTTGCCCTCCGACCGCAACCGCCACGGGCATTGCGGGCCGCATGTACATCGAGCGGATGACCCCGAGGTAGTAGTAGAGGCTGACCGCCGTGGCGATGACGCCGACGATGATCAGCCAGATCCAGTCGCGCTCCCAGGCCGACGCGAAGACGTAGAACTTGGCCACGAAACCGCCCGTCAGCGGCAGGCCGGCGAAGCTGAGCATGAACACCCACATGGCCGCGCCGAGCAGCGGCCGCTCCCAGCCCATGCCACCCATCGTCTCCAGGGTGGCCGGGCGGCCCAGTTCGCGCTCCCGCGCGGCGACCACCGCGAAGGCACCCAGCGAAGCCGCGCCGTAGGGAATGAGGAAGAAGATCAGGGCGGTACCGCTCGTCTCGTCCGCCGAGGCAACCGCGATGAGCATGAAGCCGGCCTGCGCAATCGACGAATACGCAAGGAGTCGCTTGATGTTCGTCTGCACGATGGCGGCGAGGTTGCCCACGGCAAGCGAGACGCAGGCGATCACGGCCAGTGCGATCGTCCATAGATCGGCCTGGTCGGGGAACGCCACTACGAGCAGCCGCAGTGCCAGCACGAGCGCCGCCGCCTTCGTCGCGGCCGCCATGAAGGCCGTGACGGGCGTGGGAGCGCCTTCGTAGACGTCCGGCGTCCACATGTGGAACGGCGCGGCCGAGACCTTGAACCCGAGCCCGACGATGATCATCGCCACGCCGGCCAGCAGAAAGAGGTTATCGCCGAGATCCTGTTGCGCCGTCGCCGCTGCAATTTCCGAGAAGCCAAGCTCCCCTGTCGCTCCGTAGACGAACGCCGACCCGAAGAGCAGCACCGCCGACCCGAAGCCGCCGACGACGAGGTACTTGAGGCCCGCCTCCAGGGAGCCCTTCTGGTCAACGTCGTATGCGCAGAGGATGTAGAGCGCGATCGAGAACCACTCGAGACCGAGGAACAGCGTCATCAGGTTCGTTGCCTGGACGAGGAAGACCATGCCGGCGGCAGTCGCCAGGAGTAGCGCGTAGTACTCGGCCTGATGCCGGCGGAAGCCGTGCCGCCAGGCCACGCCTGCAGCCACCAGGCCAATCCCGCAGATGAGCAGGCCGGTGAACGAGCCCAGCCGATCGCGCACGGCGGCACCGGCGACGATGCTCTCGGGAGTGGCGCTGTCCGCGAACAGGAAGGCGGCCGTGATGCCTGCTCCGACGAACGAGCCGCCGGCGGTGAGTGCGCCCGCGGGCAGCTTCCAACTTTCGGGCAGCAGCACTGCCGCCAGTACG
Source organism: uncultured Actinomycetes bacterium (assembly GCA_963704335.1). Classification (GTDB taxonomy): domain Bacteria; phylum Actinomycetota; class Thermoleophilia; order Gaiellales; family Gaiellaceae; genus PALSA-612. Next base: position 772,159 of record OY969889.1, on the reverse strand, counting down.
CAGACGCAGCTCCCGCCGAGCAGAATGACCAGCGGCGCGAGCGCGTACCAGTCGACCTCGGGCCTGGTAATGGCGGCGAGCATCACTCGAACGGCTCCAGGAGGTTCGCGAGGCCCGGGTCGGCCGGCGTCTGCCCGAAGCTGTGGTCGGTCACGGCCGCCGGCCAGGCGGACAGCGCCAGCAGCAACGCGACCAGAGGCACGAGCACGGCCAGTTCCACGGGGCGCAGGTCTCGTGCGTCGCTCCTGACAGCACTCCCTTGCCGCTCGTGCAGCACCGCCGAGATCAGCCGCAGCATGTACATCGCGGCCAGGACGATCGCGATCGCGCCGACGACTGCCCAGCCCCAACCGGTGTCGAAGACGCCGGTGAGGATGAGAAACTCACCCGCAAAGGCGGTGGATCCGGGAACGGCCAGCGCGATGACGCCGGTCACCATCAGCACGGTCGCCAGTGCCGGCCGCCCGCGTGCCATGCCGCCGAGCCGGTCGAAGCGGCCCGTGCCCGTTCGCCATTCGACGAGGCCGGCGAGCATGAACAGCGTCGCCGACAACAGGCCGTGGTTCACCATCTGCAAGAGGGCGCCGTTCCAGCCGGCGATGTTCGTGGCGAAGAGACCGAGAGTGATCAGCCCTATCTGCGCGAGACTCGAGTACGCGATCACGCCGCGGATGTCCGGTGCGCGAAAGGCGAGCAGCGAGCCGTAGACGAGGCCTATGGCGGCGAGCGCCAGGATCGGCACCCGCAGGTCGGCTGCGGGGCCGGGGAAGAGGAGGATGGCGATGTAGAGGAAGCCGTAGGCCGCCGCCTTCGAGACGACGCCGGAGAGCACTCCCGCCACCTCCGCCGGCGCCTCACGATAGGCGGAAGGTAGCCAGCCGTGGAATGGGAACAGCGGCCCCTTGACTGCGAAGGCGACGACGAAGCCGAGGAACAGCCACGTCGACCCGCCCGCGTTTCGCAGCTCCAGCAGGTCGAACGTCCCCTCGGACAGGCCGTAGACGATGATCGCGGCCAGCATCAGCAGCGAGCCCACCATCGTGTAGATGACAAAGAGCAAGGTCGCGCGCTGCCTGCCCTCTCCTCCCCAGACGCCGACGAGAACGTAGAGCGGGATCAGCATCGCCTCCCAGAAGACGTAGAAGAGCAGGAGATCCTGGGCGCAGAAGACGCCGACAATGGCGCCCGTGAGGAGCAGCATCAGCCCGAAGTAGGCGCGCGGCCGGTCGCGGCCGACTCGCATCGCATAGGCGACGGCTGCCGCCTGCACGACGACGGCCAGGCCCGCCAGCCAGAGCCCGATGCCGAGGAAGCCCACGTGATACGAGATGCCAAGCTCGCCGAACCACGTCGCTTGCTCCTCGTACTGCAGCGAGCTGCCTGCCTGGGCGAAATCGAAGTCGGCCAGCGCCGCGATCCAGAGCCCGACCTCCGCGAGCGAGACGACGAGCGCGACGACTCCCGCCGCCACTCGCGGCCACGGCAACAGCCACAGCACGAGCGCTGCGCCGACCGGAAGCAGGATCAGCGCCGACGTCACCCAGCTGCCCATCAGCGCTGCGCCACCGAGATGAAGACGAGGACGATGACCGCGAGACCTGCAGCCACGGCGAGGATGTAGGTACGCACGATTCCCGTTTGCAGAGAACGGACGTAGCCGGCGAGCCGGCCCGTGCCGGTGGCGATCCCCGTAAGCGAGCCTCCGACGAGCGGCCCCTCGACGAGGGCATAGAGGATCTTCGCCGTCGCCACCGAGGGGCGGTAGAAGAGCGCGTCGTAGAGCCGGTCGAAGTAGAGCTTCTGCTCGAGGGCCGCCCACGGCCTTGGAGCGGGGTACTTCCTCGCCGAATAGACCAGCCAGGCGACGGCGACGCCGGCAAGGCCGAGACCGACTGCGACGATGGTCGCCACGAGCTCCATGCCGTTCGTCGCGTGGACGAGTGGCTCGGCGACCGGGTCCAGGAAGTCGTCGACCGGCGTCCAGAACGGGGCGAACTGGAGGAAGCCGGCTGTTGCCGAGAGGACGGCGAGGATCGCGACGACGGCGACCATCGTGGGCGGTCCTTCCTTCCCACCGTGCGGGTGGTATTGCGCTCGGAGCTCCTCCGAGGGCTCGCCGCCGAAGGCGAGGAAGATCATGCGGAATGTGTAGAGCCCGGTGAGGAACGCGCCGGCTGCGGCGAGCGCGAACAGTGCATAGCCGAGGCCGCCCGCGTCGAGCGCGTTCGCGAGGATCGGATCCTTCGAGAAGAATCCCGAGAACGGCGGCACGCCGACGAGTGCGAGCGCGCCGACGAGGAACACGATGTAGGTGAACGGCATCAGCCGGCGCAGCCCGCCCATCTTCCGCAGGTCCTGCTCCCCGGCCAGCGCGTGGATGAGGATCCCGGCGGCGAGGAACAGCAGAGCCTTGAAGAACGCGTGCGTGAGCAGGTGGAACATTCCCGTGGCGTAGGCGCCGATGCCGACGGCGAGGAACATGTAGCCGATCTGAGACATCGTCGAATACGCGATCACGCGCTTGATGTCCGTCTGCACCAGCGCGACCAACCCCGCGGCGACGAGCGTCAGCGCCCCGATGATGGCTGCGGTGTCCTGCACCTCCGGGGCGGCCTCGAACACCGGCGCCGTGCGAAAGATGAGGTAGACGCCGGCGACGACCATCGTTGCCGCGTGGATGAGGGCGGACACCGGCGTGGGGCCCTCCATCGCGTCCGGGAGCCACGTCTGCAGGGGCAGCTGTGCCGACTTGGCGACGGCGCCTCCGAGCAAACCGAGCGCCACGAGCGTCGCCACGGTCGAGCTGAGGCCGTCGACTTCCGCAAAGACGGCCTGGTACTCGAGGGTGCCTGTCTTCTGGATCAGGAGGAAGAGGGCGAGCACGAACGTCGCGTCGCCGAACGCGTTCATGATGAACGCCTTCTTGGCGGCCGCGATCGCCGCAGGCCGCTCGTGCTCGAAGCCGATCAGGAGATACGACGAGAGGCCGACGAGGCCCCACGCTGCGAGCAGCATCAACAGGTTGCCTCCCTCGACCAGCAACAGCATCGAGAAGACGAAGAACGCCATGTACGCGAAGAAGCGCCGCTCCTCGTCGACTTTGTCCATGTAGCCGATCGAGTAGCCGACGATCAGTGCGCCGACGCCGGAGACGATCAGCATCATGAAGACGGCGAGCTGGTCGACGTAGATCTGCAGGCCGAAGTCGAGGTTGCCGGCCGTGACCCAGCTCCATGCGGTTGACGACTGCGCCCGCTCCGCCTCGTCGCGCGACAGCATCTCCACGAAGCACCAGACGGCAGCGACGAAGGCGCCCGCTACGGAGGCCGTGCCGATCAGCCCGGCGGCGCGGCGGTTGATCGTGTTGCCGGCAAGGGTGATCACGAATGCGCCCGCGAGCGGCAGGAAGAGGCAGATCCAGGCGGCGGGGATCATCCGCGCAGGGTCGTGAGGCGGTCGGTGTCGAGCGCGACGTTACGGCGGGCCATGGCGACCACGAGCCCGAGGCCGACGACGACCTCCGACGCGGCGACGGCCATCACGGCGAGGGCGAAGATCTGGCCGTCGAGCGAGCCGTGCTGGCGCGCGAAGGCGATCAGCGTGAGGTTGGCCGCGTTCAGCATCAGCTCCAGGGAGAGCAGGATGATCAGCGGATTGCGGCGCAGGAGCACGCCGAGCGCACCGACAGTGAAGAGGACGGCCGCGATGGCCAGGTACCAGGCGACACCCGGGCCGGCCAACTACGGTCGCCTCCTTCGACGCAGTGTCGAAATTGGCACGAAGTTGGCGCAGACACGGAACTGGTGCCTGGCACCGTTAACAAGCGCACGGGTCACGACGAGCCTTCTTCCTCGAAGCGCCGGGCGTGTGAGCCGAGGATGACGCCGCCGATCGCAGCGACGAGCAGCACGATCGACGTGATCTCGAACGCGAGCAGGTGGTCGGTCAAGAACAGCTCGCCGATCGAGGCCGGCCCACCGAACGCGGCCGAGACGTCGGCTTCGGTGGTGAAGTCACCGCCGCTCGCCCCGACGCCGATGACGACGAGGATCTCGATGAGGATCGCCGCCGCTGCGGCGATACCCGCCCAGGTCTGGATCGAAGGTGCTCCCGCCCACGGCGCGTCGGCACGGCCGCTGACGTACGCGATCACGAACAGGAACATGACGACGATGGCGCCTGCGTAGATCAGCACCTGCGCTGCGGCCACGAACTCCGCCGACAGCAAGAGGAAGAGCACGGCCAGCGATGCGAGATTCCCGATCAGCGCGAGCGCGGAGTAGAACGGGTCGGCAAAGCTGATGACCCCCACAGCCGATGCCAGGCACGCGGCCGAGGCGACGACCCACACGATCCAGACGACGACGTCGCCTGCGGATGCCGCGACGACGAGCGTCACGAGCGCCTCTTGTAGAACGGCTCGGGGGTGTCGTACTCCTCCGGGTCTGCGACGGGCACCGTCTTGATGGGCGGTGCGAGCAGCATGTCCTTCGTATAGATCAGGTCGTCGCGCGAGTACTCCGAGATCTCGTACTCCGTGCCCAGCGTGATGGCGTCGAAGGGACAGGCGAGCTCGCAGTAGCCGCAGAAGATGCAGCGGCTCATGTTGATCTCGTAGATCCGCGCGTAGCGCTCGCCGGGTGAGACCCGGTTGCCCGGCTCGTTCTCGGCCGCGACGACGCGGATGCAGTCCGCGGGACACGCGGCCGCGCAGAGCGAGCAGCCGACGCACTTCTCGAGGCCGTTCTCGTGCCGGTGCAGCCGGTGGCGGCCGCGGAAGCGCGGGTAGACCGGGCGCACGACCTCGGGGTACTGAACCGTGATCGGCTTCCTGAACAGCTGGCGGAAGGTCACGCCGAAGCCGCGTACTGCGTCGAGCGGGCTGGGGCTCATCCGGCCACCACGGCGGCGGTCACCACGGCATTGAGGGTCGCCACGGGCAGCAGCACCTTCCAGCCGAAGCGCATCAGCTGGTCGTAGCGCAGGCGCGGCACCGAGGCGCGGATCCAGATGAAGAGCGTGATGGCGAGCAGGAGCTTCAGCACGAACCAGAGCGGCCCGAGCGGCGCCCACGGCCCTTCCCAGCCACCGAAGAAGAGCGTCACCGCCAGCGCGGAGAGCACGATCAGGTTGATGTACTCGGCCATCTGGAAGAGGCCCCAGCGCATGCCGCTGAACTCCGTGTGGTAGCCCGCGACGATCTCGGAGTCGGCCTCCACCAGGTCGAAGGGCGCGCGGGCGCTCTCGGCCGTCGCCGCGATGAAGAAGACGGCGAAGCCGACGAACTGCGGGACGACGAACCACATCGTGTCGATCTGCTTGTCGACGATCGACGAGAGGTTGAGCGTCTCGGAGATCATGATCACGCCGATCACCGAGAGCGAGAGCGAGACCTCGTACGAGACGAGCTGTGCGCACGTCCGCATCGAGCCGAGCAGCGAGAACTTCGACTCGGACGCCCAGCCGCCGACGATGAACCCGTAGACGCCGATCGAGCCCAGGGCGAAGACGATGATCAGTCCGATGTCGACGGTCGCGACCGCGCCGTTGATCTCGTAGCCCTGGATCTCCCAGCCCTCCCCGAACGGGATCACGCTGAAAGCGAGCAGCGCGGTGAAGGCCGAGAAGGCCGGCGCCACGATGTACGGGATCGCCTCCACCTTGCGCGGGAAGAACGCCTCCTTGCGGATGAGCTTCAGCAGGTCGGCAATCGGCTGCAGCAGCCCGACCGGCCCGGCGCGGTTTGGGCCGTAGCGGCCCTGCATGCGGCCCAGCAGTTTCCGCTCGAGCAGGGTCGTGTACGCGAACGAGAGCAGCAGGATGTTGATGACGATGAACGCCTCGATCAGGTAGACGACCCACTGGTAAGTCACGGCCGCACCTCCACGAGATCCGGGAGGCCGCGAACGTGCTCCTCGGCTGCGCGCGCGGCTCCCGCCACCAGCCGCCGGTTGATCCTCGCGCGGAGCTCGACCGAGGTGCCGTTGGCGAGCACCGTGACCGTCTCACCGGCTTCGATCGACCGCTTCTGCGCGTCCTCCGGCGATAGCTCGATCACGGCCTCGGGCCGCTGGAACTGCAGCTGCGGCACGCGCTCGACCGCGCCACCCGAGAAGAGCGCGCGATAGCGGGTCAGGCGAAGCTTCGGCGCCACCGGAGGCTCGAGCGCCTCGGCGGTCTTGGCAGCAGACGGCTCTCCGCTGGCCGAGGCCGGCAACTCGTGCAGCGGTTCGAGGATGACGTCGAACCGTGCGGCGAGCTCGGCCAGCCAGTCCAGCTCGGGGCGGCTCGGTGGGTCCTCCGTGCGGCGCACACGCTGAGCGCGACCTTCGAGATTGATCATGGTGCCGTCGCGCTCGAGATAGCTGGCTCCCGGCAGAACGACTTGAGTCCAGCCACGCACGGCGTCGGCGAACATCGTCAGCGCAACGACGGCTTCGCTGCGCTCGGCGAGCGCGCGAACCTGTGGATCGGCCACCGCCTCCTCGCCGGAGATGAGCAGCAGGCCAACGCGCTGGGACGGTCCGGCATCGCCCTCGCCAGCCGCCTCCCACGCCGCGGCGACGCCGCGGCCGTTGGGCGTGGCGGGGAGGTAGTAGGCGCCGCTGCCGGGCTTGCCGGCAATGCCCAATGCCTGTGCCAGCGGCGCGAGCGCAGCACCGCCGCGCCCGCCGGGGCCTGACCAGATCAGCGCGACGCGGTCGGCTTCGTGCAGTCGCTTGCCAAGCGACTTTCGCCTGTCGGCCAGCTCCCGCACGACGGCGGCACCGTCTCCCGGCGGCCGCTGCACCGTCCCCGCGGGACCGAACGTCATCACCTCGGCGCCTTTCCGTCTCGCTGCGCGGATCCAGAGGTCGACGACCGGCGCCCGCTCCGCGACCGGGTCGTCTCCGATCACGACGACGATCTCCGCATCGGCAATCGCGGACAGCGGTGCGCGGTAGTCGTCCAGCGCCGCGCTCGTCTCCTCGGGCAGCACGACCCGGTGCGAGCCGAAGCCCTTGCGCACGAGCTGCGACAGGGCGGAGGCGACCTCGACGGTCTCCGAGCCGGAGAGCGCGAGCACCACCGAATCGCCCGCTGCGCGTGCCAGCCGCTCGAGCTCGGCGAGCGCGTCGGCCCAGCTCGCGTCGGCGAAGCGCCCCGTGCCCTGGACGCGCACCAGCGGTTTTGTCACGCGGTCGGCGGCCCGCAGCGAGGGATACGAGAAGCGACCCTTGTCGCAGATCCAGCCGAGGTCGACCTCGGGGTTGTTGCGGCTGGAGACGCGGCGGACGTGACCCTCGCGGATCGTGGCGCTGACGTTGCAGCCGACCGGGCAGAGCCCGCAGACCGTGGGCACGTTGACGATCTCCCACGGGCGCCCCTCGAAACGGTAGAGCGTCGAGGTGAGCGCGCCCACGGGGCAGAGCTCGATGACGTTGCCCGAGAACGGAGCGCGGTAGGGGAGGTCTCCGTACGTCGCGATCTGGGACAGCGCGCCGCGGTCGCGGGCGATCAGTTGGCCGTCCTCGGCCACGTCCTCGGAGAAGCGCGTGCAGCGGTAGCAGAGGATGCACCGCTCGCGGTCGAGGGCGATGGTCGGCGAGATCGGAATCGGCTTCTCGAACGTCCGCTTGTCGAACGTCATCCGCGTCGAGCCGGGGCCGTAGCGGAACGTGAGGTCCTGGAGCGGGCACTCGCCGCCCTTGTCGCAGACGGGGCAGTCGAGCGGATGGTTGACGAGGATGAACTCGAGCGTCGAGTTCTGTGCCGCCGCGGCGAGCTCGGACGTCTGCGCGGTCTTGACGACCATGCCGTCCTGCGCGGCGAGCGTGCAGCCGGCCTGTGGCTTGGGAATGCCCTCGATCTCGACGAGGCACATGCGGCACGCGCCTACCGGGGCCCCAAGCCGGGGCTCGTAGCAGAAGACGGGAATCTCGATGCCGGCCGCAGCCGCTGTCTCCACGAGGCCGGTGCCGGCCGGCACCTGGACTTCGCGGTCGTCCACGGTCAGCTTGACGAGGTCAGGCATGAACCGCTTCCTCCGCGTGGGCATGCTGGTCGGAGGGCGCGAGGATCCCGTCGAGCGTGGACGAGTCGCCGAACGGGCAACTCCCGCGGTCGACATGCGCCCGGAACTCGTCGGGGAACTTCTGGAGGAAGCTCGCGACCGGGTAGACGGCGAAGTCGCCGAGCGCGCACAGCGAGCGTCCGAGGATGCCGGAGCCGACCGACTCCAGCAGATCGATGTCCGCGTGCGACGCTTCTCCCGCCTCGATCTTCTCCAAGAGCTGCACCATCCAGCGCGTGCCCTCGCGGCACGGCGTGCACTTGCCGCACGACTCGTGCATGTAGAACTTCGTCGACCGCAGTGCGAGCTGCACCATGCAGCAGCGATCGTCGACGACGATCAGCGACGCGGCGCCGAAGAACGAGCCCGCCGCCTGAATCGAGTCGTAGTCGAGCGGCGTGTCGAGCTGGTCCGGCGTCAGCGCCGGTACGGACGAGCCGCCGGGAATGACGCACTTGAGCTGCCGCCCGTCCGGTATTCCGCCGGCGAGGTCGTACACGAGCTCCCGCATCGGCGTGCCGAGCTCGAGCTCGTAGTTTCCGGGCCGTTCGATGTTGCCCGAGATCGAGAAGATGGCCGTGCCGGGCGAGGACTCTGACCCGATCTTCGCGAACTCGGCTGCGCCGAGCTCCATGATGATCGGCACCGTTGCGATTGTGCAGACGTTGTTGATCTGCGTCGGCGCGTCGTAGAGGCCCTGCACCGGCGGGAACGGCGGCCGCGGGCGAGGCTGGCCGCGACGCCCTTCCAGGGAGTCGAGCAGCGCCGTCTCCTCGCCGCAGATGTATGCGCCTGCACCGCGGTGGACGAGGATGTCGCAGCTGCCGAAGATGCCGGCTTCGCCGGCCTCGTCGACCGCAGCCTGGAGGATCTCGTACTCCGTGAGGTACTCGCCGCGGATGTAGATGAAGACGCGGGCGGCCTCGATCGCGTGCGCGGCGATGAGGCAGCCCTCGAGCAACCGGTGCGGCACGCGCGCGATCACCTCCCTGTCCTTGAAGGCTCCGGGCTCCGACTCGTCGGCGTTGACGACGAGATACGACGGCTTGCCGCTCTTCCGGTCGATGAGGGACGCCTTGCGGCCCATGGGGAAACCGGCTCCGCCGCGCCCGCGCAGATTCGCCTCCTGCAGCTCGGCGATCAGCTCGTCCGGCGTCATCGCGCGCGCCTTCTCGACGCCCGCGTAGCCGCCGATGGCGCGGTACTCGGCCAGCTTCGTCAGGTCGCGCTCGTCGGCACCTGCGAGCAAGGACTTACGAACCGGCACGAAGCTCCTCGACGATCGACGGGACGTCCTCCGGCCGGACCGAATACCGCTGGCGATGGTCGACCGCGATCACGGGGGCGTAACCACAGCCGTTGAGGCACTCGACTACGCGGAACGCCACCTGGCCGTCTTCAGTCGTCTCACCGGCCGAGATGCCGAGCTCGGACTCGAAGGCCCGTACGACCTCCTGCGCGCCGACCAGGGCGCAGGACAGGTTCGTGCACACCTCCAGTTGGTGCTTGCCGACTGGCTCGAGGTGGAACATGTCGTAGAAGGAGGCGACCGATACGCAGTAGGCGGTCGTGTAGTCGAGCGCATCGGCCACCTCGGCGAGCGCCTCCGGGGACAACCAGCCGTAGCGCTCCTGCGCCATGCGCAGCGCGGGCAGCACCGCCGACCGGCGGTCGGGATAGCGGGCGGCGACCTCCTGGATCTGGTCTGCGAGGGCCACTAGCGGTCGACCTCGCCCATGACGGTGTCGAGCGAGCCGACGACGGCGACCATGTCGGCGACGAGTGCATGACCCATGCAGGTCGCGGTCGCCTGGAGCGCGACGAAGCTCGGCGCGCGGAAGCGCGCGCGCCAGGGCCGCGGGCCGCCGTCGGAGCAGACGTAGCAGCCGAACTCACCGCGCGGCGACTCGACGGCCAGGTACACCTCGCCTTCGGGCACCGTGAAGCCCTCGGTCACCAGCTTGAAGTGGTGGATGAGCGTCTCCATGGACGTGTGCAGCTCTTCGCGCGGTGGCAGCACGACCTTGCGGTCGTCCGCGACCCACGGTCCCGGCGGCATGCCCTCCAGGGTCTGCTCGACGATGCGCACCGACTCGCGCATCTCGTCCATGTGCACCTTGTAGCGGTCGTAGACATCGCCGTTCCACCTGACGGGAACGTCGAAGTCGACGTCGGCGTAGGCAAGGTACGGAGCGGCCTTGCGCAGGTCCCAGTCGATCCCGGAGGCGCGGGCCACGGGGCCCGACTGGCCGAGTGCCAGCGCGTCGTCGGCGGACAGAAGCCCGACGCCCTTCGTCCGCGCGAGCCAGATCGGGTTCTCGGTGAGCATCGACTCGTACTGGTCGACTGCCTTCGGCATCACCTCGCAGAACTCGCGGCACTGCGGGAAGAAGCCGCGCGGGATGTCTTCAGCCAGTCCGCCGACCTGGAAGTAGCGCGTGTGCATGCGCGCACCGGTGACGAGCTCGAAGAGATCCAGCACGCGGTCGCGTTCGCGGAACGCGTACCAAAAGGGCGAGATCGCGCCCAGCTCCAGCGCGGAGGTGCCGAGCCAGACGAGGTGCGAGTGGATGCGGTTCAGCTCGGCGAGGAGCGTCCGCATCCAGACCGCCTTCGGCGGGACTTCGATGCCGAGCAGCTTTTCGATCGCCATCACGAACGCGAGCTCGTTCGCCTGGAACGAGACGTAGTCCATGCGCGGTGCGTACGGAATCGCCTTCCACCAGGTCTTCTGCTCCATGGACTTCTCGAAGCCCGTGTGGAGGTAGCCGATGATCGCCTTCAGGCCGACGACTGTCTCGCCGTCCAGCTCGAGGACGAGCCGGAGTACGCCGTGCATGGACGGGTGATTGGGGCCGAAGTTGATCTCGAGGATGTCCGCCTCGCGGCGCAGCTCCTCGGGCACCGCGATCATCGTCGGGATCGGCGAAGGGATGCGTGTGCCCTCGTAGATGCGGGGGGCTGCGATGGCCATCAGACCTCGTCCGAGAAGCGGACGGGCTCTCCGCCGATCGGGTAGTCCTTGCGCAGCGGGTGGCCCTGCCAGTCGTCCTCCATGAGGATGCGGACGAGGTTCGGGTGCCCTTCAAAGCGGATGCCCATCATGTCCCAGGCCTCCCGCTCGTGCCAGTCCGCGGTCGGCCAGACGCGGATGACGCTCTGCGCTGCCTCGCCGTCGTCCAGCCAGGTCTGCACGCGCACACGGCGCGCCTCGCGTGCAGCGGGCTCCACGCGCAACAGGTGGTAGTTGACGGCAAAGCGCTTCGGCTTCGGCTCTGGAGTGCGCGGCCGTGCGGCGGTGCCGGGCGCGTTGAGGTCCCGCCCCGTGGCGTGTCCCCAGTAGCCGGCGACTGGCTCTTCGCCCCAGCCGAGGTAGTCGACAGCCGAGAGGTCGGACAGGAAGTTGAAGCCGAGCGCGTCGCGCAGGTGGAGACACGCCTCGACGATGCGCGCTGGGTCGACGACGAGCGTGGTCTCGCCGTGCGCCTCCTTCCGCTCGACGACGCCGGGGACGCCCTCGTAGATCACTCGGCAACCCCGCGAATCTCGTACGCAGGCGGCACGCCGGCCTGCACCTTCTCGTGCAGCCTGACGATGCCCTCCATCAGCGCCTCGGGACGAGGCGGGCAGCCGGGCACATGGACGTCGACCGGGACGACCTTGTCCACGCCCTGGAGGGTCGTGTAGTTGTTGAACATGCCGCCGGATGACGCGCACGCGCCCATGGCGATGACCCACTTCGGCTCCAGCATCTGGTCGTAGATCTCCCGTAGCGGGGCTGCCATCTTGTGGACGACGCGACCGGACACGATCAGCAGGTCGGCCTGGCGCGGCGACGCCCGGAACGCCTCCATTCCGAAGCGCGCGATGTCGTAGCGCGAAGAGACGATCGACATCATCTCGATCGCGCAGCAGGCAAGCCCGAACGTGTCCGGCCACATCGACTTCGTCTGCGCCCAGGCCACCGCCCGCTCGAGCGTGGTCAGCATGAGCCGTTCCTCCAGCAGCTCGATCTCCTGCTCGAAGACGCCGGGGCCCTTCCCCTCCCAGAGCACGCGCTCCGACTTGAGGCCGTAATCGCGCAGGCGCTTGTCGTTCACTGCCACTCGAGCGCCCCCTTCCGCCAGACGTAGACGTAGCCGAGCGCGAGGATGCCGATGAAAACGAGGAGCTCGATGAGCCCGAACCACGCGAGCTCGTCGAGCACGACGGCCAGCGGGTAGAGGAAGACGATCTCGATGTCGAAGACGATGAAGAGCATCGCCGTCAGGTAGAAGCTGACCGTGAAGCGCTGCTCCGGCAGCGATCCCGTCGACACCCCCGACTCGAAGGGGATGCCGCGCGCGCGCGTCCTCGCCGCCGGTCTTGTCGCGAAGAGGAACGACATGGCGACCATCGTGGCGGGGATCGCTGCGGCGAATATCCCGTAGATGAGGAACGGAAGCCAGCTGTCGAGCACCGCGTTTTCCTCCCTAGCGTCGCCACGCGGAACGTAGCAGGTTCGGAGCCCGCACGAGCGGCACGAAAATCGGCTCAACTATGCGTGAGCCGACTGTTACAAAGTCGGGCCGTTCGAGGGTTCGGGGCCGTAGGACGCCGCTGCTACCATCCGGGCGTGGCCACCATCGAGCGTGCAGAGACCTTCGTCTCCCTGACGGAGGCGGCGGCGGCGAAGATCAAGGAGCTTCAGCTGCTGGAGCCAGAGGGCGAGGCGAACGTCCTTCGCGTTGCCGTGCAGGGTGGCGGCTGCTCCGGCTTCGAGTATGCGCTCGGCTTCGACCGCGGTCTCCAGGAGGGCGACCACGAGCTCGAGTCCCACGGTGTCACGGTCGTCGTCGACCCCTTCAGCGCACCGTATCTCCAGGGCGCCGAGGTGGACTTCCTCAACACGATCACCGAGTCCGGGTTCAAGATCTCGAACCCGAACGCCGTCTCGGCCTGTGGCTGCGGCCACTCGTTCCAGGTCGAAGAGGGCGAGGAGCTGCCCGAAGGCACCGAAGTGGGCGGCTGCGGCTCCGGCTGTTCTCACTGAGCGAGCGCGTTACTTCGCGCTGAATTCGGCGTGAAAGTCGTGCTCCTCGTCGAACACGACGTACTTCCTGCCCGCCTCTAGGTCTATGGAGAGGAAGACGGAAGTCGCCGCGGGAATGGACTGCATTGCGCCGAGGAACGCGAGTGGTGCCGGGCCCCTCAATCCCGAGTCAAACCAGCTCTCAGCGTCGGCGATCGTCTTGCCTTCATTGAGGCCGACGAGGAAAAACTCTCGCTCACCTGAAGCGGAGTTTCGCAGTTCGACGGTCTGAGTCCCTGCCGTCAACTCGGGTACGTCGAAGCTGTCCTCCTGAGCGACGATGGCCGCGTCCGGCTCCGGTAGCTCGTTACCAGAGTCGCCTTCGATTTCGAAGCTGCCGATCATGCCGTGCTCGACGTGCGACTTGCCGTCGGGTGCTTGGAAGAAGCAGATGAGGACGTGAGTACCAGGCTGGAGTGTTCGCGTGATCGTCACCTGTTCTCCCGGGCTCAGCAGCGGGACGCCCCCGACGTCGGCGCTGCTGGTCGGGTTCTCTTCGTTGTCGTCCTCTAACTCGAGTCGGAAGTCGGCGAGCGTCTTGCCGGGAGCGAGGCGACCCATCGCGTACTCGTGGGGCTCCTCGCCGACGTTCGCGAACTCCATAGAGACGACGCCGCCCTCGATGGTGTCGGGCACCGCGAACGCGTACTCGCTGCCTTCGACGCGCACGGTTTCCGTGCCGCCCTTGCCGCCGCAGGCAGCGAGGGACAGCACGAGTGGGACGATCGCGAGGAAGCCGAGCGGTCGCACGAGCGCACCGTAGAGAAACGCGGCGACTGGCGTGCTGTTTACCATCGCTCGCCGTGGGCCCTCTTCCCCTACGCGTCGCCGTGGTCGGCTCCGGCCCGGCCGGGTTCTATGCCGCAGGCCCCCTGCTCGCAGCCGGCGCCGAGGTCGACATCATCGAGCGCCTGCCCACGCCGTGGGGTCTCGTCCGGCTCGGCGTCGCGCCCGATCACCCGCAGCTGAAGACGGTCTCTCGTGCCTTCGAGAAGATCGCCGCGCAGCCCGGGTTTCGCTTCCTCGGGAACGTCGAAGTCGGGCGCGATCTCACATACGACGACCTCGTGCGGTTGTACGACGCGGTCATCTATTCGTACGGCTCCGCCGCCGACAGGCGCCTCGGGATCCCCGGCGAGGACCTCCGCGGCTCGTGGGCAGCGACGGAGCTCGTCGCCTGGTACAACGGCCATCCCGACTACCAGCAGCTCGAGTTCGACCTCGCATCGGCCGAGCGCGTGGTGGTGGTCGGCAATGGCAACGTGGCGCTCGACGTTGCACGGATGCTCGCACTGACGCACGACGAGATCGCGCCGACGGACGCGACCGACGAGGCGATCGCCGCCATCACGAGCTCCTCGATACGCGAGCTCGTGGTGCTCGGCAGGCGCGGCCCCGTCCAGGCCTCGTGGACGTCTACCGAGCTCCACGAGATGGGCGACCTCGCCGGCGCAGACGTCGTCGTCGATCCGGCCGAGCTCGAGCTCGACCCGGCGAGCGCCGCCGAGCTGGCCGAGGCCTCGAACATCGTCCAGCGAAACATGGAGATCCTCCGCGAGTTCGCGTTCCGCGAGCCTGCCGGCAAGCCGCGCCGTGTCGTGCTGCGCTTCGGCGTATCGCCGGTGGCGGTGGACGGCGAGGAGCGCGTGGAAGGGGTGGAGCTCGTCCGAAACGAGCTGGTCCCTGACGGGAAGGGAAGCGTGCGGGCGCAGGCAACGGGCGAGCGGGAGACGCTTTCGTGCGAGCTCGTCTTTCGCAGCGTCGGCTATCGCGGCGTGCCGTGCCCCGGCGTGCCCTTCGACGAGGAGCGCGGCACGTTGCCGAACGTCGGCGGGCGGGTGGTGGGCGAGGACGGTGAGGCGCTGCCCGGGGTCTACTGCGCAGGCTGGATCAAGCGTGGCCCGACGGGCGTCATCGGCACGAACAAGAAGGACGCGGCGGAGACAGTGCAGGCGCTGCTCGCGGACGCCGAAGCCGGTCTGATCGGTGGCCGCGGAGCGCCTACGGAGGCGGTCGATTCCCTCCTCGCCGAGCGCGCAATCGATGCCGTCGTCTACGAGGGTTGGGAGACGATCGACACGGCGGAGCGTGCGCGCGGCGAGCCGCACGGTCGACCGCGGATCAAGCTCACGAGCTGGGACGAGCTGCTGGCGGCCTCCCGCGCGCCGAAGTAGCCGACGGCCTGTGGATGCATTGGCACGGAATTGGCACACCTCAGTGCCAGGCACTAGGACATGGCTAGACTCGCCCGCGTGCCCGTGAAGGAAGAGCTCTGGGGCGCGGAGACTCGCAAGGCGGTCGAGAACTTCCCCGTCTCCGGCCAGCCGATTCCCGCTCCTGTCGCGCGCTGGCTGGGCCGAATCAAGGCGGCCGCCGCCCGCGTCAACGCCGAGCTCGGGCTGCTCGACGCCGACAAGGCAGAGCGCATCGCGGCCGCCGGCGACCGCGTCGCGGCTGGCGAGCTCGACGACCAGTTTCCGATCGATGTCTTCCAGACCGGCTCGGGCACGTCTTCGAACATGAACGCCAACGAGGTGATCGCCAGGCTGGCCGGCGACGACGTCCACGCCAACGACGACGTGAACATGGGGCAGTCGTCGAACGACGTCTTCCCGTCGGCTGTCCACCTCGCGGCGCTCGACCAGGTGACGAACGACCTGCTGCCCGCTCTCTCCACGCTGGCGGCCTCGCTCGAGCGGAAGGCGCAGCAGTTCGACGACGTCGTCAAGTCGGGTCGTACGCATCTGATGGACGCCGTCCCGGTGACGCTGGGGCAGGAGTTCGGCGGTTACGCGGCCCAGGTGACGCAGGGCACAGCTCGCATCGAGGCGACGCTGGCCCGTCTAGGGGAGATCCCACTCGGCGGCACCGCGGTCGGCACGGGCCTCAACACCCATCCCCAGTTCGCCCAGCGGGTCCGCGACCGGATGCAGGAGGAGACAGGCCTCACGATCTCTCCGCCGGTCGATCCGTTCGAGGCTCAGGCCGCGCGCGACGCGCTCGTGGAAGTCTCCGGCGCCTTGAAGACGGTCGCCGTGTCGCTGACGAAGATCGCGAACGACCTCAGGCTCATGGGCTCCGGCCCGCGCGCCGGGCTCGCGGAGATCTTCATCCCCGAGCTGCAGAAAGGCTCGTCGATCATGCCGGGCAAGGTCAACCCCGTGCTGCCCGAGGTCGTGACGCAGGTCGCCGCGCAGGTGATCGGCAACGACACCGCAATCACGGTCGGCGGCATGCAGGGTCACTTCGAGCTCAACGTCTTCGTCCCGCTGATAGCGCGGAACCTCCTCGACTCGATCGGGCTGCTCTCGAGTGCGAGCCGGTTGTTCGCCGAGACGTGCATCGACGGCATCGAGGCCAACCGCGAGGTCTGCGAGAGCTATGCGGAGCTGACGCTCTCCGCTGCCACGGCGCTCAACCCGTACATCGGCTACGACAAGGCGGCCGAGATCGTGAAGGAAGCGGCAGCCTCGGGCCGTCCGTTGCGTGACATCGCACGCGAGGCCGGCGTGGATGACGCGACGCTCGATGAGGCGCTCGACTACCGCCGCATGGCGAAACCGCACGACGCGTAGTCGAAGCGTCGTACGTCCGACCCGTTTAGGGTACGCGCGTCGTTCCGAAGTCCTAGACAGGAGGGGAAATGAAGCACCGCATCCGCGGTGTGCGCTGGTTTGCGCTCACCGCTCTAGTAGCGGGCGTCGTCGCAGTGCCGTCGGCACTGGCGGACAGCCCGCAAGGCCAGGCCGACACCCTCAGCTCGGGCATCTGGTTCGTCGAGCTGAACGGTAAGCCGGCCGCCGATGGTGGCAGCCTCGCCTCGAACAAGGCGGAGAAGGCAGCATTCCGCGCCGAGGCCAAGGAGGAGAAGGTCACTTTCACGGAGCGGAGCTCGTTTGACACGCTCTGGAACGGGCTCTCGATCAGGACCCGCGCGGACGCCGCCAAGCTCAAGGACATCAAGGGTGTCAAGGCGGTCTACCCGGTCGGTATCCACGCGATTCCGCCTACTCGGACCGTTGAAACGGAGCTCGCTACTGCAATTCAGATGACCGGCGCGGACATCGTCCAGTCGGAGCTCGGCTTCGACGGCACTGGCCTCAAGGTCGGCGTCGTCGACACGGGCTTCGACCTCGATCACCCGGACCTGGGTGGCGACGGCACGGGTGGGGCTCCGTACGCGAACTCTCGCGTCGTTGCGCAGTACGACTTCGTCGGTGACGCGTACAACGCAGATCCCGCGTCGCCGGCGTACAACCCGACCCCGGTCCCGGACCCGATTGCAGACGACTGCAACGGCCACGGCACGCACGTGTCAGGCATCGTCGGCGCCAACGGCGGCGCAACAGGCGTTGCGCCGGGTGTCAACTTCGGCGCCTACCGCATCTTCGGGTGCGGCGGCTCCGCCAACGACGATGTGATCCTCCTCGCGTTGGAGCGGGCCCTGGCGGACGGTATGGACATCGTCAACATGAGCCTCGGCGACGCGTTCAACTCGTGGCCGCAGGCTCCGCTTGCGAAGGCGAGTGAAGTTCTGCTCAAGAACGGCGTGGTCGTCGTGGCGTCCATCGGCAACAGCGGCGCCAGCGGCGTGTACTCGAACGGCGCTCCTGGCGTCGGCGACAGCGTCATCGGCACGGCGTCCTACGACAACACGTTCGTCAACATCAACTCGGCGAACGTGACGCCGGCCGGCATCACGATCGGCTACCAGAACATGTCAGGGACGCCGCCGCCACCGCCGGCGCCGTTCTCCGGCAGCGTGCCGCTCGCGACGCCTTCGGGCTTGATCACGGGCTGTGTGGCCGGTGACTACGCAGGGTTCCCCGTGGGGTCGGCGGCGGTCGTCCAGCGGGGCGCCTGCTCGTTCGCGATCAAGGGGCAAATGGCCCAGGCGGCCGGCGCTTCGGCCGTGGTCATCTTCAACAACGTGCCGGGATACTTCGCCGGCACGGTCGGCGCTGCGTCAGGCGTGACGATCCATGGCGTGACGACCTCTCTCGAAGACGGGAACGCAATCGTTGCTGCAATGGCAGGCGGGCCGCAGACCCTGAACTGGACGACCGGGACGGTCAGCATTCCCAACATCACCGGCGGGACGATCTCGTCGTTCAGTTCCTTCGGACTGAACGCCGAGCTGACCCTGAAGCCGGACATCGGGGCGCCGGGTGGGCTCATCCGCTCGACCTACCCGCTCGAGGCAGGTACGTACGCCACGATCAGCGGCACGTCGATGGCCTCGCCGCACGTGGCGGGTGCCGTGGCGCTCCTGCTCGAGGCTCACCCGAACACGAAGGTCAGCGACGTTCGGGACATCCTCCAGAACAGCGCCGACCCGAAGATTCGCTTCGGAGAGACGTATCTGGACAACACGCACCGTCAGGGTGCCGGCATGCTCGACATCGACGACGCCATCCTGGCGACGACCCGTGTCTCACCCGGCAAGATCTCGCTGGGCGAGGGCAACGGCGACACCGTGAAGATCAATCTCACGAACTCCAGCGACACACGGGTCACGTACGACGTGTCGCACGAGCCGGCCGCCGGCACCACGAACACCTTCCCGCCGGTCGTGTACTCCACGGACTTCGCCTCGGCGAGCTTCAGTTCGCCGAGCGTGTCGGTTCCGTCCAACGGTTCGGCGAACGTCCACGTGACCATTACGCCGAACGCCGCGATGCCGGACAAGGGCGTCTACGGTGGGTACATCAAGTTCACGCCGCAGGGTGGTGGACAGGAGTACCGCGTTCCGTACGCGGGCTTCAAGGGCGACTACCAGTCGATCCAGGTACTCACCGGCGGCTTCCCGCTGCTAGCCAGGCTCACCGCGTGCAACGCACCGGGCATCCTGCGCGGCAGCGAGTGCTTCGGCGGAGGCACGTACGAGGCCCCACCGCCGGCGGCTGACCCGTTCACGTTCGCGACCGGGCTCAACGAGACGCCGATGTTCCTCGTCCACCTCGACCACCAGGCACGCAGCCTGGACGTCGACATCTTCGCGGTGAAAAACGGCAGGCGGGTGGGCAACGCCATCAGCCTCGACTACCTGTCGCGCAACAGCACGGCGACCGGCTTCTTCGCCTTTGCGTGGGACGGCAACGCAAAGAGAGGCCACGGTCAGAGCCTCGGCGAACCCGGCCCGGTGGCCGACGGCACGTACTACGCGAAGCTCACAGTGCGGAAGGCGCTCGGCACACCGAAGCAAGTCGAGACCTGGACGTCACCGAACTTCGTCATCGACCGCCCGTAATCGGGGCGTAGCGTCAAAAGAAGAGGGGGCCGGTGGAAGGCCGGCCCCCTCTGTTGTTTCCAGGACTCGCATTTGGGACATAGGCAATCAGGGGAGGGCTGCCCGGGGGCGGCCCTCCCTTGACGTCAGCTAGTAGGCAAACGCGCCGCGGCCCGACTCGGCCGCATGCTTTTGCTCGTCGGCGCGGTAGCTCGAGCGGACGAGCGGGCCGGAGAACACCGAGCCGAAGCCCAGTGCCTCGCCCTGCTCGCGTAACCAGCGGAACTCGTCCGGGTGCACCCAGCGGTCGATCTTCGCGTGCCTCTGCGACGGCTGGAGGTACTGGCCGATGGTGACCACGTCCACACCGGCTGCGCGCAGGTCGCGCATTGTCTCCACCACTTCGTCGTTCGTCTCTCCGAGGCCGACGATGATGCCCGACTTCGTGAGCACGGGGTAGTCGGCGACCTGCTTCGCACGCTCCAGCAGCCACAGCGCCTTGTCGTACGACGCCTTGGCGCCACGCATCCGGCGGTGCAGCCTCCGCACCGTCTCGATGTTGTGGTTGAACACCTCGGGCCGCGCGGCGAGCACGATCTGAAGCGCCTGCTCCTCGTAGCCGAGAAAGTCGGGCGTCAGCACCTCGACGGACGCCTCGGGCAGCTTGCTCTTCAGCGCCCGGATCGTGGCCGCATAGTGCTCCGCGCCCTTGTCGGGGAGGTCATCCCGGTCGACGGAGGTGACGACCACGTGGTGGAGCTCCATCTGGGCGGCGGCGTGCGCGAGCCTCAGCGGCTCCAACGGGTCGGGTGCGTGCTCGGGCTTCCCCGAGTTGACGTAGCAGTAGCGGCACGCGCGTGTGCACGTGTCGCCGAGGATCTGGAAGGTCGCTGTGCCGCGCCCCCAGCACTCGGCGATGTTCGGGCAGCGCGCCTCCTCGCAGATCGTGTGCAGCCGCTGGCCGTGCAGCAGCGCGCGGACCTCGAAGTAGCGCGTGTCGGCGCTCGGCGCGCGAACTTTCATCCACTCCGGCCTGCGCGGCCGTTCGGCGACTGGCTGCGAGCGTTCCATCGAACGAAGTGTATTCGCGGCGTGGGATCATCCGTTCGTGGACCACCTTGCGATTCCCGTCACCGATCAAGCCCGGTCCAGGCGCTTCTACGAGACCTACTTCGGCTTTGGCGCGCAGCCGCCGCGCGTCTTCGACGACGGAGTGCTGATGCTGTACGAGGAGTCGGGCTTCAGCCTGGCGCTCGGTCCGGTCGAGAGCCCGATCGTCGTGCCGCCGTTCCTCCACTTCGGCGTGCACGCGCCGTCGCCGGAGGCGGTCTGGGCACTGAGAGATCAGCTTGTTGCCGACGGCGTGGAGATCGTCGGGGAGTGGGACGAGGCGGACTACGTCAGCATCAAGTGCCTCGACCCCGACGGGTACACCGTCGAGTACGGCTGCGACCCCACAAGCCTCTAGTCGACCCGCCAGTCGGCCCGCTCGATCATCAGCGTCGTCATGGTCGAACCCTCGGTCCAGAGTCCGTGGGTGGTGCCCTTGGGCCAGAGCACCCACTCGTCTTCGCGGAGCCGCGCCGTCACGCCTCCGATCGAGGTGAAGCCTTCGCCCGCCAAGCAGATGACGACCGCGTCGTTCTCTCCCGGGTGCTCAGGGATGGCCGCGTACTCGGAGAGGCGCAACTCCGCGACACCGAGGTCGGTCGCCCGGACGAGTACGCGGCCCACGATGCCGGTGGCATCAGGGAGGGGGTCCCAACCTGGGCGCGGTATGGGCTGGATGTCGACGCTCATCGCGCGCCGATCTTCTCGTGGACGGGCTGCGCCCAGAGTCCCGCGCCGTCCTCGGCCGGCAGCTCCTCCAGCTCGAGATCGAACACCTCGCTGAGCGCCTCCACCGCGGCCGGACGGACGTCATCGACCGCGATCGGGCGCTCGAGCTCGCGCGCCATCGTCGTGAACGCGGCATCTTCGAGCCCGCAGGCAGTGATCCAGTCGGTGAACGGCGCCGGGTCGAGGTCGACGTTGAGCGCATAGCCGTGCGTCGTCACCCAGCGCGACACGTGGACGCCGATCGAGCAGATCTTCCTGGGAGGCGACTGGAGCCAGACGCCCGTCAGTCCCTCGATTCGGTCGCCTTCGATCGCGTGCGCGGCGAGCGTGCGGATGACCGCCTCCTCGAGATCGCGGACGTAACGCTTCACGTCGCGTCCATGACGGTTGAGATCGAGGATCGGGTAGCAGACCAGCTGGCCGGGCGCGTGGTACGTCGACTTGCCGCCGCGATTCGTCTCGACGACCTCGACGGCGGCGCCCAGCGGTACGTGGAGCTCCTCGTCATCCGTGCGCCGGCCGACCGTGACCACCGGCGGGTGCTCGAGCAGGACGACCGTGTCGGGGATCGCGCCCTGCTGAACGGCCGCAGCCAGCGACCTCTGCAGCTCCCACGCCTCGACGTACGGCGTCTCGCCGAGCGACAGCAGATAACCCTGTCTCACGGCGCGGTCTCGTGGCGGGGCAGTCCGTCGTCCGGGAGCGTCTCCCAAGGCGCGACCGAGTGGACGTAGATGTGCATGTCGGGCTTGCCTTCGTACGGCTCGTCGAGAGCCGGCAGCCGCACGCCCGTCACGTCGGAGTCCGGCCACCCGGTGCCGAAGAGATTGGCGCCGCACACGCCGCAGAAGCTCTTCGCCGTCCCTTCATCGGGCTGGTACGTACGGATCTGCTCACGTCCCGTGAGCACGCGGATGGCACTCGTCGGCACGCGGCCAGTCGCGGAGCCCACACCGCCCGAGATCGCCTTGCACGTCGTGCAGTGGCAGAACGAGACCCGGCTGAACGGCTCCGTCACCTCGAAGGTCACGCCACCACACAGGCAGCTTCCATGCCTCACGTATTCGGCCACCTCTTCAATCTACAGCCGTGAGCGACGTCAGTCAGGCGCTCGCTCCGGGGACGCCGCCGTGGCCGGAGCCGGGCTTGGCCCGGCGGGAGGCCGCACCTGTGCCCGATAAGACGTAGTGCGAAGGAGGGGGTCAATGGGGGAACCATGGGTTCCCCCATTTCTTAGTACTTCTCTTCGGGCCAGGTCTCGAGCTTCTCGCGCAGGTCGCGCAGGAAGCGGCCGGCGAGCGCGCCGTCGACGAGGCGGTGGTCGTACGTCAGCGTGACGTTCATGATCGGCCGGACCGCGATCACGTCCGCGCCCCGGGTGTCCTGGATCACCCACGGCCGCTTGACGACCGCGTACGTGCCGAGGATCGCCGCCTGAGGCTGGTTGATGATCGGCGTGCCGTGGAAGGTGCCGTAGCCGCCGGGGTTCGTGATCGTGAACGTGCCGCCCTGGACGTCGTCCGGCAGCAGCTTCTTCGAGCGCGAGCGCTCGGCGAGATCTGCGATCGCCCTCGTGACCCCGAGCAGGTTGAGACCCTCGGCGTTCCTGATCACGGGCACGATCAGCCCCTTGCCGTCGGCGAGCTCGACCGCGATGCCGAGGTTGACGTAGTTACGCGAGACGATCGACTCGCCTCGGATCTCGCCGTTGATCCACGGGTAGTCGCGAATCGTGTCGACGGCCGCGCGGGCGACGAACGCGAGGTATGTCGGATTGACGCCGTAGGCCTTGTCGTACTCGGGCTTGAGCTTCGCGCGGATGGCGACCACGGCCGACATGTCCACCTCGATCGCGCTGGTGACGTGCGCGGAGGTGTCGAGAGAGCGGCGCATGTGGTCGGCGACGCCGCGTCGCATCGCGTTCATCGGCTCCACGGATTCGCCTGCCGTGGCCGGCGCGGGTGCCGGAGCGGCTGCCGCCGGTGCCGGCGCAGGTGCCTCGGCTGCGGGAGCGGGCTCGGGCGCGGCCGGGGCAGCCTCGGGCGTTGCCGGGGCAGGCGCTGGCGCCGGTGCTGCGGGCTCCGCCGCGGTCGCCTCGGCCGGTGGCGGCGCAGCGGGCGGGCCCGACTCGACGTACGCGAGGATGTCCTTCTTGGTGACACGACCGCCCGCGCCCGTACCGGGTACCTGCGACACGTCGATGCCATGCTCGCCGGCAATGCGCGCGACGACAGGCGAGACGAACGTCCTCTCGCCCGCTCCGCCGTTGGTGGGCGCGGGTGTCGGGGTGGTGGGCGCGGCAGGAGCAGCGGCGGCGGGCTCGGGAGCGGCCTCTTCGGCCGCGGGCTCAGGCTCCGCGGGTGCTTCCTCCTCCACGGCTGCGCCTTCGGGAGCGATGACCGCCAGCCGGGTGCCGACGTCGACGGTCTCGCCCTCTGAGACGAGGATCTGCTGCACGACGCCCGAGCCCGGGCTCGGCACCTCCGTGTCCACCTTGTCGGTCGAGATCTCGAGCAGCGGCTCGTCTGCCTCGATCGTCTCGCCTTCCTGCTTCAGCCACTTGAGGATCGTCCCCTCGGAGACGGACACGCCCATCTGGGGCATGACGACCTCGACGACGGCGGTGGCCATCAGTAGCTCGCCAAATCCCTGACGCCGTTGACGACGTCGTCGACCTGCGGGATGTACGCCTGCTCCAGCACCGGCGAGAACGGCACGGGACAATCGGGCGCCGTGATCCGTCGCACGGGGCCGTCTAGATCCTCGAACGCCTCCTCTGCGATCGTCGCCACGATCTCGGCGCCGAAGCCGCCCGTGTGCGTGTCCTCGTGCAGCACGAGTGCCTTCGACGTCTTGCGGACGCTCTCCAGCACCGCATCCTTGTCCCACGGCATGACCGAGCGCAGGTCGACGATTTCCATCGAGATCCCCTCGCTCTCGAGCTTGTCTGCCGCCTCCGTCGCTGTGTAGACCATCGCGCCCCACGTGATGACGGAGACGTCGTCGCCCTCGCGGTGCAGACGCGCCTTCCCGATCGGCACCGTGTAGCGCTCCTCCGGCACCTCCGCCTTGATGCGGCGGTAGAGGTGCTTGTGCTCGAAGTAGAGCACGGGATTCGGGTCTTCGATCGCTGCGATGAGCAGGCCTTTCGCGTCCTCCGGCGTCGCCGGGCAGACGCACTTGAGGCCGGGGATGTGCGCGAAGGAGCTCTCGGGGTTCTGCGAGTGGAACGGCCCGCCGGAGAAGCCCCCGCCGGACGGCAGCCGGACGACGATCGGCACCGGCGTGCCCGCGCGGTAGCGCTGCTTGGCGGCGACGGTCACGAGGTGATCCCACGCGCAGGAGACGAAGTCCGCAAACTGCATCTCCGCCACGGGGCGCATGCCCATCATCGCTGCTCCCGTGCAGCCACCGACGATCGCCGTCTCGGAGAGCGGTGCGTCGATCACGCGCCACGGCCCGAACTCCTCCTGGAAGCCCTGCGTGACCTTGAAGGCGCCGCCGTACACGCCGACGTCCTCGCCGATGACGAACACGCGCTTGTCGCGCCGCATCTCCTGGCGGAGCCCGTCGGAGATCGCCTGCAGGTAGGTCAGCTCGGCCATTACTTGTGGTGCGGAGTGTCCAGCTCCTCCGGCGTCGCGTAGACCCCCTCGGTCAGCGTCGAGACGTCGGGCAGCGGCGACTCGTCGGCCAGCCGGATGGCCTCGTTCAGGATGCGCTTCACGTCGGCGGAGATGTCGTCCTCTTCTTCGCCTGAGAACTCCGCGTTGTCGCGGAGCCACGTTCGGTAGCGCTCGATCGGGTCGCGCTTGGCCCACTCCTCGAACATCTCCTTCGGCACGTAGAAGGCGTCGTCGTGCACCGCGTGGCCCTCCATGCGCAGCGTCATGGATTCGATGAGCGTCGGGCCGCCTCCGGTACGCGCCTTCTCGATCGCGCGCTTGGTCTCGCGGTAGACGGCGAGCACGTCGGTGCCGTCGACGACGACGCCGTCGAAGCCGTACGCCTGCGCGCGGTCGGCGATGTGCTCCACCGAGTACTCGAGGTGCGCCGGCGTGGAGTACGCCCACTGGTTGTTGTCGCAGATGAACACGACCGGCAGTCGCCGAACGCCGGCGAGGTTCATGGCCTCGTGGCAGTCGCCGCGCGCCGAGGCGCCCTCGCCGAACCAGCCGACGGCGACGCGGTTCTCCTCACGGATGCGGAAGGCGAGCGCGCAGCCGACCGCGACGGGGAGCATCGCCGGCAGGTGGCTGACCATCGCGATCAGGCCGAGGTTTGCGTCCGCCATGTGGACGTTGCCGTCCTTGCCGCCCGTGGGACCGCCGGAGCGGCCCATGTATTGCGCGAAGATCCGCCAGGGCTCGACACCGCGCGTGACGTGCACGCCCATATCGCGGTGGAGCGGCGTGCCGACATCCTCAGAGCCCATCGCCGTCGCCACGCCGACGGCCGCGCCCTCGTTGCCCCTCCCCGTGTAGAAGGAGCCGGGGATCTTGCCCTGCTTGTAGAGGATGTGGCCGCGCTCCTCGATGCCGCGCGTCACCAGCATGTTTCGGTAGATGCCGAGCAGATCCTCGCGGTCGAGGCCCGCTTCTCGGACCTCGGCGAGTGAGCCGACCGGCTCGGCTTCGCGGGCAATCGCCATTTCGTGGCACTCTAACGAGATGGTGGGTCGGCGCGCCGGTCTGGGCGTGGCATTGGGAGCCGCCGTGGCGGCGCTCGGCATCGTGTACGCCAACGACTCGTCCTCGGCAGCTTCGACGTGCACGGCGGCGCCCGTGCACTGGGAGTGGAATCGCGCGCGCGAAGGGCGTGCCGTGGATCGCCGTTGGCCCGAAGAAGTCGCGGCTCGAGGGCTTGCTCCTCTCGTATCAGCGCTCTCTCGCGGACGGGGACGTGAACGACTCGGAAGGTGTCGTGCTGCCTGCCGGACGGGCGCAGAAGATCGCCTGGTACTCGAACGAGTGGGGTGGCGGGTTCTTGACGGTCGTCGGCAAGCGGCTCGACGGCCAGGGCACGTTCCGCCAACGGTTCGGCGCCACGCTCGGCGCGGGCTTTTATCCGTCGGGGATCACCGTGCCCGCCGCCGGCTGCTGGGAGCTGACGCTGAAGACCGACGGCTGGACGAGACGGCTCGTCGTCAAAGCGGTCGACCCTGCGCCGGAAGGCACCTGCGATGCGACACCTGTCGGCGCCGACGGGTGGGCGAGGATCAATCCTCGGCGGTCGGGCGTGTCGGGCGCCTGGCCATGGAGAACGGAAGACGGTCGTGCGCTGCTCTACGCCGGCGGCCGCTCCCCAGATGGCACGAACGCCAAGGTGCTGTGGCGCGGGAGGCCGCTCGGCGGCACGCTGGTCGTCACGGGCTCGCGACTCGACGGCCAGACCACGTTTCGGCAGGAGTTCAGAGGAGCGGGTGGGCCGGCCGGCTACTGGCCGTCGACAGTCGTCGTGCCCGAGGCCGGCTGCTGGCTCCTGACGGTACGCATCGTCGGCCAGACGGGCGCCGCCGGCATCGTCGTCACGCGTCGTCCCCGCTAGGCTCGCCGTCCGCGATAAGCCTGTAGCACGTCGCACCGATCTGTCATGCGACGTTGCACCGCCGACGGACTCAAGATCGTCGCGATCATCCTGCTCGTCGCGTGATGTTCCCGCGTCGGTGCTGCGCGATGTCGCCGCTCGTCGTCATGCGTGTCGTGCATCCGTGCCTGTGCCTGCTCTCTCGCTGCTCGTCGCTCGTCCTTCGCCTGATGTTCCCGGTCGTGCTGGCGATTCCGCTGGCGATCTTCGTCCACCCCTCCTTCTTGCTCCTGCTGCTCGTGCTGCTCTTCACGATCCCGATCATCCGCGCCGCGCGCCACTGACAATGGGCAAGGCGGCCGACTGGCTGCGGGAGGAGCGCCGCAAGGTGCTCGGGGACTGGGTGGCGGTCTGCCTCCGCTGCGGCGCCGCTCAGCGGTATTTCGAGGAGACCGAAGACGAGCTGCCCGACGCGTGCGCGGCCTGCGGCGGCGAGCTGCTCGCGCGCTGTCCCGCGTGCGACGCCCGCTTCTCGTCGGCCTTCGCCGTGACGTGCGAGGCGTGTGGCGCTCAGCTTCGCCCCGAGCAGCAATTCGGCATCCCGATTCGCAAATCGTCGTAGGATCTGCGGGACGTCGAGTTAAGGAGGGATCGTGAGCGAAGCGACCTACGACTCCGCGGAGCACCGCGCGGATGGTGTCCAAGGCCTGGTGGGTATTCCTGATCGCCGGGATTCTCTGGCTGATCATGAGCCTCATCGTCTTCCGCATGGAGCTGTCGACGGTGTACGCGGTCTCCATCCTCTTCGGCGTCATTGCGATCGCGAGCGGCATCGACGAGTTCCTCTCCATCGGGGCCGTGCACGGCGGCTGGAAGTGGCTACACGGCGTCCTCGGCGTGATCTTCGTGATCGCCGGCATCGTCGCGTTCGCGAACCCCAACTGGACGTTCCTCGCCCTCGCCTCGATCATCGGCTGGTGGTTCCTCTTCAAGGGGATCTTCGACGTCATGACCGCCTTTGCGACGAAACACGTGAACGAGCTCTGGTGGATCCTGTTGATCGTCGGCCTGATCCAGCTCGGGCTGGCGTTCTGGGTGGCCGGCAACTTCCACGAGCAGATAATTCTCCTCGTCGTCTACGTCGGCGTCATCTGTCTGAGCAAGGGCATCACCGACGTCATCCTCGCGTTCCGCCTGCGCGGGCTGCGATAGGGTCAGCCGCATGAACGCGGCTTCGCCGCTCCCCCGCTGGCGCCGGATCACCGATCTGGGTGCTGATCGTGCTCGCAGGCCTGATCGGCCTCGTGTCCGCGCTGACGGTCTGGGCGAAGCGGCAGGCTCTGGAGACCGACAAGTGGGTGGCGACGAGCTCCCAGCTGCTCGAGAACGACGAGATCCGCGGCGCTCTCTCGCTCTATCTCGTCGACCAGCTGTACACGAACGTCGACGTCGCGGCCGAGCTCCAGGCGCGTCTTCCGCCGGAGGTCAAGCCGCTCGCAGGCCCGATCGCCGGTGGGCTGCGCGAGCTCTCCGTCCGCGCGGCCGACAACCTGCTCAGCCGTCCAGCCGTGCAGACGCTCTGGGAGGAGGCGAACCGCCGGGCGCACGAGGCCTTCATCCGCATCGTCGACGACGAGGGTCGAGTTCCTCGCGACTGGGGAGGGCGAGGTCGTGCTCGACCTGTCGCCGATCGTCCAGCAGTTGGCCGACCGCATCGGCCTGACCGACGAGCAGGTCGAGGAGCGTCTCGGCCCTGAGGCCGGCCGCATCGTGGTCATGGAGGCGGATCAGCTGGGGACGGTGCAGACGGCTGTCGAGCTGATTCGCAAGCTGTCGATCTTCCTTGCGATCGCGATCCTCGTGCTCTTCGCCCTCGCCGTCTATCCTCGCGAAGGGCCGGCGGCGGGAGACCCTTCGCAACGTTGGCATCACGTTTGTCATCGTCGGTGGGCTGCTGCTGGTGATCCGCCGCCTCGCGGGGAACTGGATCGTGGACACGCTCGCGAGCGGCGAGTCGGTACGGGACGCGGCATCGAACGCGTGGTTCATCGGCACCGACCTGCTGTCCGGCATCGCCTGGACAGCGATCGCCTACGGCGTGATCGTCATCCTCGCCGCGTGGATCGCCGGGCCGTCGCGGCCCGCGGTGTCTGTGCGGCAGCGGTTGGCGCCGACGCTCCGCGATCGTCCCGGCCTCGTCTACGCGATCGTAGGCGGCCTGTACCTGCTCGTCGTCGCCTGGGGCCCGACGCCCGCCTTCCGGCAGCCCTGGTCGATCCTCATCTTCGCAGCCTTGACTGGGCTCGGCGTAGAGGCGTTCCGGCGACTGACCGTGAAGGAGATTCCCAGCGGGCATCACGCCGGCGTCCGTAGGGCTCGGCGCCGATCGTGCCCAGGCGGAAGACTGGGAAGCCGGCTCGACAAGTCCGTCGCAGCGGGCGGTAGCGCGGCGGCGGATCTTTCCGTATCTCGCGGCGGCGACGCGTCGTCCTCGCGCTGATGTCGGGGCTCGTGATGACGCTCGTCGACGAGAAGGACTTCCCGAACTTCGGCATCGCCGTCTGGTGGGCGATCGTCACGCTCGCCACCGTCGGCTATGGCGACGTCGTGCCGACGACGGTGCTCGGGCCGCATCGTCGGCAGTGGCGTGATCATCCTCGGCGTCACGTTCCTCGCCTTCCTGACGGCGACCGTGACTTCGCTGCTTCGTCTCCTCGGACCAGGAAGCCGCGAGGGAGCGAGAGCTCGACCGACGCGAGGCCGCCGACAAGGAGCTCCAGGAGCTGCTCAAGCGCCTCGAGGAGCGCCTCTCCGCGATCGAGTCGAAGCTCGAGTAGTCAAAACTCGATTGAGCCGCCGGGCTCGATGATCTGTACGTCCACGTCCGGCGCGACCTCGGCCACGAGCCTGGCGAACTCGTGCGGCGGGCTCGAGATCGGGGCTGAGTCCGATGCGGGCCAGCGTGCCCCAGTGGATCGGGACGGCCACGCGCGGTTGCAGCCGCCGAACCGCCTCGGCCGCACGCTCGGGGTCGAGATGTCCGGGGCCGACCTTTGAGCCCCAGCCGGTGACGGGAACGAGGGCCAGGTCGAGTGGGCCGATCGCAGCCAGGTCGTCGAACAGGTCGGTGTCGCCGGCGAAGTAGATTCTGCGAGAGCCGCTCACCACATACCCGAGCTCCCCCGAGGCCCCCAGCGGGCCGCGCGCCCCTTCGTGCTCCGCGTGCACCGCGCTGACCACGAGCGCGCCGATCCGCACCTCTTCCCCGACCTCGAGCGTCGTGACGTTGCGGAACTTCCTCCGCCGCAGGAGACCGCTGACGCCGCCCGGGCAGACGATGGGCAGCTCCTTGCCGAGGCGTTCGAGTGACGGGACGTCGAGGTGGTCCCAGTGCGCGTGCGAGATGAGCACGGCGTCCAGGCCGCGCAAGGCGGACGGAGGGACCGGGCCGACACGTCGCAGGTGAAGCACGCGCGGACGGAGCACGGGGTCGGTGATCAGACGCACGCCGTCCAGGTCGATCACGACGGTCGCGTGCCCGACGTAGGTCAGCTGCGCCATGGCCAGAGCGTACGGCAGCGGTTGTGTACGCTCGCCGCCGATGGCGAGCACCTCGTACGGCGAGCAGATGGCGTGGCAGCCCGAGCGGCCGAGGTTCCACCTCCTCGGCCTCGTCGTCTCGTGGCTCGTCAGCGCTGCGGCGCTGCTTGTCGCTGCCTGGATCGTCCCCGGAGTCGACATCGGGAGTTTCTGGGACGCGCTCGTCGCTGCGCTGCTGATCGGGATCCTCAACGCCGTCTTACCTCCGATCGTGGCCGCGCTGCGCCTGCCGTTCATGGCCTTGCTCGGGTTCGTGCTCGTGCTCGTGCTGGACGCGCTCATGCTGCAACTGGCCGCGGAGATCAGGCCGGAGGCGATCTCCGTGGACGACTTCGGCTGGGCATTGCTGGCGGCCCTTGTGATGTCTGCGGTGAGCGTCGTTATCGCTGTCATCGTCGGAACGAACGACGATGACACGTACACGCTCAAGGTCGTCCGCCGGGTGGCGAAGAGGCAAGGCGGCGCAACACGCACGGACACGCCGGGCATCGTCTTTCTCGAGATCGACGGCCTCGCCTTACCGGTGCTGCGACGGGCGATGCGCGACGGCAACGCCCCGAACATGGCGCGGTGGATGTCTGAAGGCTCGTACGAGCTTACGGAGTGGGAGCCCGATCTCTCGTCGCAGACGGGCGCGAGCCAGGCAGGCATCCTGCTCGGCTCGAACCACGACATTCCCGCCTTCCGCTGGGTGGACAAGCCGACGGGCCGGATCATCGCGTGCTCGGGGCCTGACGACTGCGCGGAGATCGAGCGCGAGCGGGCGACGGGGATCGGCCTGCTCACGAACGGCGGCTCCAGCCGGGGCAACCTCCTGTCCGGTGAGGCGGACGAGGTCATCCTCACCGTCAGCCGCATCTCCGAGGAGAAGAAGTCGAACCCCGGCTACCGCGCGTTCTTTGCCAACGGCTTCAACGTCACGCGCTCGCTCGTGCTGTTCGTCTACGAGATCTTTCTCGAGATCAGCGCCGCCCTCAGGGCGGCGCGGCGCGACGTACGGCCTCGCGGCCATCGCAGCGGCATCTATCCGCTGCTGCGCGCGACGATGTGCGTCGTCGTCCGCGACCTGATCGTCTACGGCGTGCTCACGGACATGATGCGCGGCCGGCCGGCGATCTACGCGACCTTCTCGAGCTACGACGAAGTCGCTCACCACTCCGGCCTCGAGCGCTCTGACACGCTCGAGGCTCTGCGCAAGCTCGACCAGCAGTTCGGCCGCATCGACAACGCCCGCCGCTACGCGCCACGTCCGTACGAGATCGTCGTCCTCTCCGATCACGGGCAAACCCAGGGGGCGACCTTCAAGCAGCGCAACGGCTACGGCCTGGACGAGCTCATCGACCGCTCGGTGGACGGTGATGTGGCTTCAATGGCCGGTGGTGACGAGCAGCACGCGATGGCGGGCCTCGCGCTCGCCGAGGCAACGGGCACGGGGGAGGCGGCCGGCAAGGCGACGAAGTCGCAGGTCGGCGACCGCAACGTCGTGGTGCTCGGCTCGGGCAACCTCGGTCTCGTGTACCTCATGGACGAGCCGCGGCGGCTGACGCTCGAGGAGATCGAAGAGCGGCATCCGCGGCTCATCACGGCGCTGCGCGAGCATCCGCACGTCGGCTGGATCCTCGTGCGCTCCGAGGCGGACGGCCCGCTGGCGCTGGGGGGCTCCGGCATGCACTACCTCGAGCAAGGCCGGATCGACGGAGACGACCCACTCGCGCCGTTTGGGCCGAGCGCCCCGCATCATCTGCTGCGCACGGACGGCTTCCCGCACGTCGGCGACCTCATGATCGGCAGCTTCTACGACCCTGAAATGGACGAAGGCTGTGCGTTCGAGGAGCTGATCTCCTTCCACGGCGGGCTCGGCGGCCTGCAGACGCAGCCGTTCATTCTCCACCCCTCCTCGCTCCAGGCGCCGGAGGAGGAGATCATCGGCGCAGAAGGCGTACACGCGGTGCTTTCAGGTTGGCGGCACCAGCTACAGGCCGAAAACAGCGTGTGACCGTCCGCACCCGGTCTCATACTCACGCGCAGTCAAACTTAAGGAGGGCATGTGGTCTCCAAAGGCGCCTGGGCAGGCTGGGTGGCGTTCGCCGGCCTGCTCTTGATGATCATCGGCGGGCTCGACTTTCTACAGGGCCTGATCGCGGTGATCAGGGATCAGTACTACGTCGTCGGGGACAACGGGGCACTCGTCCTCGACGTCTCCCAGTGGGGCTGGATCATGATGATCTGGGGCATAGTCCTTGCCCTCGTCGGCTATGGGCTCGTCTCGGCTATGAGCTGGGCGCGCTGGGCGGCGATCCTCGTCGTCGGCCTGAACTTCGTCGCTCAGCTCGGATACGACGGCAGCAGCGGTTACACGCTGTGGTCGCTCACCGTGATCGCGCTGAACATCATCGTCCTCTGGGCGCTAATTGTGCGCTGGGGCGACGCGAGAGAAGGCGCAGGGCTCTGAACTGACGTGGCGTGCGGAGCCTCCTCGCGGGGGCTCCGCACCGATCGGACTACGCTAGGCCATGGAGACGTGGAGCCTGGCCGTCGTCGCCGCGGTCGTTATCGGCTACGCCGCTGTGTCGCGGCGGCTGGAGGCAACCATCCTCTCGGCGGCGATGGTCTTCGTGACGGCCGGGCTCATCGCCGGCCCCGAGGTGCTGGGCTGGTTAGACCTTCAGATCCAGAGCGAGGGCGTCCGCGTGCTCGCAGAGGCGACGCTGACGCTCGTGCTCTTCACGGACGCATCGCGGATCGACCTGCGCCTACTGAGGCGAGAGGTCGCCCTGCCCGTGCGGCTGCTCGGGATCGGGCTGCCGCTCACGATCGCAGCCGGCACGGTGCTCGCGGCCGCTGTCCTCACCCGACTCACATGGGCTGAGGCTCTCGTGCTCGCGATCGTCCTCGCCCCGACCGACGCGGCGCTGGGCCAGGCGGTCGTCACCGACAAGCGGCTCCCTTCACGCATCCGCCAGGGCTTGAACGTCGAAAGCGGGCTCAACGACGGCATTTGCGTCCCGCTGCTCTTCATCGCGCTGGCCGTCGCCGAAGCGGAAGAAAACGTGATCGGCGGCGGAGCCGCTGCGCGCATCGTGGCCGAGGAGATCGGCTACGGCATCGTCGGCGGTGTCGCCGCCGGGGCCGTCGCTGCGCTCGTCCTGCGCTACGTCGAGCCGCGGCGGCTCGTGGCTGACGACTGGCTGAAGGTGATCCCGCTCGCCGGCGCGGCGCTGGCGTACGGCATCGCCGCCCCGCTCGGCGGCAGCGGCTTCATTGCCGCGTTCGTGGGCGGCCTCGTCTTCGGCGGGTTGCACCGGCGCAAGGACAGTGACGTCACGTACTTGACCGATGCGACCGGGCTGGTGCTGGCGGGCGTCACGTTCATCGTCTTCGGTGCCGTAGCGCTGGGCCCGAATCTGCACGTCGTCGACTGGCAGATCGCCCTCTATGCCGTGCTCAGCCTCACCGCCATCCGCATGGTTCCCGTCTGGCTGTCGTTGCTCGGCTCGGGCGCCCGGCCGCCGACAATCGCCTTCACGGGCTGGTTCGGGCCGCGCGGCCTGGCCTCGATCGTGTTCGCGGTGATCGTCCTCGAGGGCTCCGAGCTCGAGCACATCGAGACGATGACCGCTGTCGTGGCGATAACTGTCGCGCTGTCGGTCTTCGCGCACGGCGCCACGGCCGTTCCGCTGACGACCGCGTATGCGCGGTGGTTCGACGCCCGGGCTGAGGCTCCGCCGATGGAGAGTCTCCCGGCGGCTGAACAGCCCTGGCGCCGCCGGTAGTGGTATGAACGTCTAGTCGTGTGCCGCTGGCTTGCCTACTCCGGTAGCCCCGTTCTCCTCGAGCGGCTGCTCTACACGCCGGTCCACTCGCTGATCGACCAGAGCCTCCACTCGAGGCTCGGAGCGACGACGACGAACGGCGACGGCTTCGGAGTCGGGTGGTACGGCGAGGAAGATGCGCCTGCGCTGTTCAAGAGCGTCGAGCCCGCCTGGAACGACAAGAACCTCCGCGAGCTTGCCGGTCAGGTCCGCTCCGGACTGGTTTTCGCGCACATCCGCGCGGCGACGGGCACGCCGGTGCAGTGGACGAACTGCCATCCGTTCCGTCACGGCCGCTGGCTGTGGATGCATAACGGTTCGCTCGCGCAGTTCCAGGAGGTGAAGCGGGAGCTCCAGCTCGCGGTCGACCCCTCCCTCTACTCCGCGATCGACGGCTCGACGGACTCCGAGACGTTCTTCTACCTTGCTCTGACATTCGGGCTCGAGGACGATCCGCCGGCTGCAGTCGCCCGTGCCGTCGGCCTGATCGAAGAGGTAGGGCGCAAGCACGGCATCGAGCACCCGGTCCAGATGACGGTGGCCACCTCGGACGGCACGACCCTGTGGGCATTCCGCTACTCGAGCGAAGGCGCGTCGCGATCGCTCTTCTACTCCAGCAAGGTGAGCACCCTGCGCGAGCTCTATCCGGACCTCGAGGCGATCCAGGACGTGGGCGACGAGGCGAGGCTCATCGTCTCGGAGCCGCTTCGCGACCTCCCCGGCGCCTGGAACGAAGTGCCGGAGGCGAGCTACGGCATCGTGCAGCCCGGCCAGGACGAGCTCCACCCATTCCAGCCACTGGCGAACGGGAGTTGAGCCGGTGGCGTTGAAGCATCCGAAGGGGCCTGCGGCGAAGCGACACGACCTCGCGCCCGCACCGTCGTTCGCGCTCGACTCGACCCCGATCCCGCGCCACGAGCTGCCCGCAGAGGAGATGGCGCCGGACAGCGCGTACCAGATCATCCACGACGAGCTCATGCTCGACGGGAACGCGCGACTCAATCTCGCCACGTTCGTAAGCACCTGGATGGAGCCGCAGGCGGAGCGGCTCATGATCGAGTGCTTCGACAAGAACATGATCGACAAGGACGAGTATCCGCAGACCGCGGAGCTCGAGATGCGCTGCGTGAACATTCTCAGCCGCCTCTGGCACGCGCCCGAAGCAGACGAGGCGACCGGCTGCTCGACGACGGGCTCGAGCGAAGCGGCGATGCTCGGCGGGCTCGCGCTCAAGCGGCGCTGGCAGAAGGCGCGAGCTGCCGCGGGGAAGCCGGCTGACAAGCCGAACATCGTCATGGGCATCAACGTCCAGGTGTGCTGGGAGAAGTTCGCGAATTACTGGGACGTCGAGATGCGGCTCGTGCCGATGGAGGGCGATCGCTTCCACCTCTCCGCCGAAGAAGCCGTCAAGCGGTGCGACGAGAACACGATCGGAGTCGTGGCGATCCTCGGCTCGACGTTCGACGGGTCGTACGAGCCGGTACAGGAGATCGCCGCAGCGCTCGACACGCTGGAGGCGGATACCGGCCTCGACATCCCACTCCATGTCGATGGTGCCTCGGGCGCGTTTGTCGCCCCGTTCATCGATCCCGGGCTCCATTGGGACTTCCGACTGCCGAGAGTCGCCTCGATCAACGCGTCCGGCCACAAGTACGGCCTCGTCTATCCGGGCGTGGGCTGGATCGTGTGGCGCGACGCGGCGGCGCTGCCCGAGGACCTGATCTTCTGGGTCAACTACCTCGGGGACAACATGCCGACGTTTGCCCTGAACTTCTCACGCCCGGGCGCGCAGATCGTCGCCCAGTACTACAACTTCCTTCGCCTCGGCTTCGCCGGCTACACAAGCGTCCACGGCTATGCGCGCGATGTGGCGACGCGCATGTCGGCCCGCATCGCCGAGCTCGGGCCGTTCGAGCTGATCACGAAGGGTGACGAACTGCCCGTGTTCGCCTTCAAGCTGAAGGACGACGTCGAGAACTTCACGGTCTTCGATGTCTCGAATGCCGTCCGCGAGCGCGGCTGGCAGCTACCCGCGTACACGTTTCCGGAGAACCGCACAGATTTGGCTGCCTTACGCGTCGTCGTCAAGCGCGGATTCACGCACGACATGGCCGACATGCTGATCGACGACCTCGTACGGCAGCTGCCGCGGCTCGAGCAGCAGCCTGCGCCAATGCATGACGCGGCGACGGCTGCCGGCTTCAGCCACTAGCGAAAGGGGCACCGAGCCCCATGTGTGCCTCGGCGCAGTACCAGGACGCTTGGTGGGCGCCGGGCAGGCTGACATGGTGGATCGGCGCCCTCTTTGCGATCGGCGCCACCTGTTTCTTCATTGCGCCGTTTCCGGGCTTCCTCCAGGCCGTCGGCTCAGGTGTCGACGGGCTCGTCTTCTTCGTCGGGTCCATCTTCTTTACGTCGGCCGCCTCGCTGCAGACCGTCCAGGCATACCGCGCCGGTCACGGGCCGACCGGTGAAGGCTGGATGGACTGGTGGAGCAGCGTCGTCCAGCTCGTGGGGACGCTTCTCTTCAACGTGGACACATTCGACGCGATGCAGACCGGCTTCGGCGATACCTCCTACGACCGGTTGGTCTGGACGCCGGACGCAGTCGGCTCGGCCTGTTTCCTCGTCTCCGGCTACCTCGCGTATGTCGTGGTTTGCGGCAGTCTCGCCTGCTGGCGCCGCAAGACGCGCGAGTGGCAGATCGCGGCGGTGAACCTCGCCGGTTGCATCGCGTTCGGCATCTCGGCAGTCGCGTCGTTCGTCGTACCGTCGACGGGGAGCATCGTCGACCTCGCAGCTGCCAATCTGTTCACGGCGCTCGGTGGCCTTCTGCTTCCTCATCGGCGCCGTGCTCCTTCTGGGCCCTTCGAGCGATGCAGCCGGCCCGTCCAAGGCTGATGATATGAACCGCGTGGCGTGAATCTCGCGATCGCCATCCTCATCGTCGCCGGTGTGACTGCCATTGCCGTCGCAGCGATGCTGCTCGTCCGGCGCCGAGCGCCTGAGGGAAGTCGCTTCCAGGACGGCGACCGCGCCGCCGGCGTGTTCGGCGTGCTCGCGGCAGGCTTCGCCATCCTGCTCGGCTTCGTCATCTTCCTCGCGTTCGAACGGTACGACGCCGCCCGCAGCGGCACGGAGGCGGAGTCGCTCCTGCTCGTCCAGCAGTTCGAGACCGCGCAGTTCCTGCCGGCGAGCGCGCGCGAGCAGCTCAGCGGGGAGCTCGTCTGCTACGCACGCTGGGTGGTGCACCACGAGTGGCCGGACATGGAGGCCGGCAAGTCGGACCTGCTCAACCCGTGGGGAATCGCGCTGTTCAGGACGATCCGCGGAAGTGGACCCCAAGACGATTCCCGAGGAGACGGCGTACGCCAAGTGGCTCGACCAGACGTCCGACCGCGAAGTGGCGCGTCGTGATCGGACGCACGGCGCAGCGGGCGTCATCCCGTTGTCGCTGTGGATCGTGATGCTCTTCGCCGCCGGCGTCATCTTCGTCTTCCTGCTGTTCTTCGCCGATCCCGCGGAGGGAGCCGGCACGCAGGCCATGTTGATGGGCTCGGTTGCGAGCGTGATCGCCGCCATGCTGCTCCTGCTCGGCTTCCTCGACAACCCGTACCGCGACGGTCCCGGGAGCCTGCAACCGGTGGCGATGGAACGCACGCTCGATGCGTTCCGGGAGGCAAGCGCCGAGCTGGGTCTGAACGATCCCGCTCCGTGTACGAGCCGTGGGCTCGAGCCGTGAGCGAGCGGTTCGAGGTGCTGACCACGGTGCTGCTCGCCGCCGCGACGGTCGCGACGGCGTGGAGCGGCTATCAGGCCAGCCGCTGGAACGGCGAGCAGGCGAAGGCGGCCAGCCGGACGAATGCCATCCGCATCGACGCCGCGCGGGCCCAGGGCCTCGCGGAGGCGCAGACGGAGGTCGACGTGGCGTCCTTCTTCCAGTGGGTCGACGCGTACGTGCGAGGAGAGGGCGAGCTGGCCGACTTCTACTTCAAGCGCTTCCGGAAGGAGTTCAAGCCCGCGGTGAACGCCTGGATCGCCACCAGGCCGCTGAAGAGCCGCAACGCCCCGCTGACGCCGTTCGCCATGCCGCAGTACAAGCTGGCGGCGACCGCGGAGGTGAAGCTGCTCGACGCCGAGGCCGAGCTGTCTGCGGCCTCGGTGCGCCGCAGCATCCAGCGCTCGACGAACTACGTGCTCTGCGTCGTGCTCTTCGCCGCCGCTCTCTTCTTCGCGGGCATCTCGACGAAATTCGAGACACCGCGGATCCGCACTGCCGTTCTCGGCATCGGCACGATCGTCTTCCTCGGCACGCTCGTCTGGCTGGCGACGTTCCCGGTCAGCCTGTCGGTCTAGTCCCGGTGTCCTCGTCGTGGTACGCCGCGAGCAGGCGCCGCTCCTCGTCGTGCTTCGGGAACATGAAGAACACGAGCATCGCGCCCCCGACCACGGCAATGAGGCCTGCGGTGTACGCCCACTGGTCACCTTGGAGGAACGCTGTCTTCGCACCCGAGATGATCGCGTCGGCGTACTGGGGATGCTGCTCGGCTATGTCCTCCGCGCCGGCGAACGATTTCGTCAGTTGCGCCTGCGTCGAGTCGGTGACGTTCTTGTCCGAAGCCGCAATGGCAGCTCCCGCCGCCGCGGCGTAGCCGGCGGTGAGCAGAGCGCCGAAGACCGACGTCATGATGGCTCCTCCCAGGTCGCGTTGGAGGTCGGCCGTGCCCGAGGCCATTCCGGCCCGCGTGACCGGCACGGAGCCGGTGAGGGAGTGCGAGGCTGGCGTCCCCGCGAAGCCGACCCCCGCTCCGATGAAGGCGTAGGCGATGGCAATTTTCCAGTAGGAGGTGTCCTCCTTCCAGAGCAGAAGCATCGATAGGAACGCCAGCACGAGGAAGACGTAGCCGCAGAGCAGTGTGAATCGTGCCCCGCGGGCCTCCACGAGCTTTGCCGAGCGCGGCGCGACAATCACCATCAACAGCGCCGCGGGCAGGATCGACGCCCCCGACTCCAGCGTCGAGTAGCCGAGGACGTTCTGCAGGTACTGCTGGCTGACGAAGGCGGCAGCCATGAGCGAGCCGAAGACGATGATGCCGGCGCACGCCGCGACCCAGAAGATCCGCCGAGCCGCGACGTCGAGGTCGTAGAGCGGGTTCCGCGCCCGGCGCTGCCGCAGGTAGAAGCCGACGGCGGTCACCAGCGCGACGCCGCCGAGCGCGAGCGCGAGCGTCGTCTCGTTCGGCACCGGCGCGAAGTTGATCGAGATGATGAGCGCCCCGACCATGACGAGCGACAGGAC
Organism: uncultured Actinomycetes bacterium; assembly: GCA_963704335.1. Taxonomy (GTDB): domain Bacteria; phylum Actinomycetota; class Thermoleophilia; order Gaiellales; family Gaiellaceae; genus PALSA-612. The sequence continues at coordinate 732,730 of OY969889.1, read as the reverse complement.
GCCGCCGAGGTTGTCCACCGGCTCTGTGGTCTCGTTGACGTTCCCCGGGACGAAGAGGTACGCCATCACGATCGCCACGGCGGCCAGCGGCAACGTAACGAGGAACACCGATCCCCAGTCGAACTGCTCGAGCAGAGCACCGGAGATCAGCGGTCCAAGCGCTGCGATGGCTCCGCCGATCGCCGACCACAGCGCGATCGACTTCGTTCGGCCGGGGCCGGACCAAAGCGCCGCGATGAGGGCGAGCGTCGTCGGGTACGCCATCCCTGCCGACAGGCCGCCCCCCACGCGTGCGACGAACAGCACCTCGTCGGACGGCGCGAACGCGGCGAGCAGCGACATCGGGACGGCGAGGGTCGTTCCGATGAGGAGCATGAGCTTTCGTCCGTAGCGGTCGCCGATCGCACCGAAGTAGAGGACGGAGGCCGCAAGCCCGAGCGAGTAGCCGACGGCGATGAGGTTGAGGGACACCTGGCCGGCATCGAAGTCCAGTGCGATGTCGGGCAGCGCGACGTTGCGCGACGGAGCAGGTTGAGGTTCGCCACCGCGGCGACGAGAATCAGCGAGATGAGGACGACGCCGGCACGGTCGGGCGCGGCCGATGCCTGGGTCGTTTTTTCGTCAGCCACGCGCGGATCGAATCACATGCTGTCGTAGAGTCCCGATTCTGGCCGAGATCCTCGCACTCGTAGCCGCTCTCCTCTTCGCGGTCGCCGCCACGCTCCAGCAGAAGGGTGCGTTGACGCTCGGGGTGTCTCCCGACAGCCTGCGCTCCTTCGCGAAGCTCGCCGCCAGCAAGTGGTGGCTCATAGGGTCGATGGCGCTGCTCGTGGGCTACGTCGTGCAGGCGATCGCCCTCGACCACGGGCGGCTCGCGATCATCCAGCCGCTGCTCGTGTCGACGGTCGTGTTCGCGCTACCGCTCGGCTACTTCCTGACCGCGCAGGAAGTCGGCCTCCGCCAGATCGTCGGTGCCGCGGTGGTCGTCCTCGGGCTGGCGATGTACGCGATCTTCGGCGATCCGGCGGGCGGCTCGGAGAACGCGCCGAACGACGAGTGGGCGATCGCTCTCGGCATCGTGGGAGTCGTGTGCGTGTTCCTCTACGTGGCCGCTCGCAGGAGCGAAGCGGTGCGCCAGGCCGCGTACTACGGCGTCATCTCGGGAATCCTGTTCGGCGTCTCCGCCTGTCTCGTCAAGCCGACCCTGGAGATGCTCCACGACGGCGGCGTCGACGCCGTGCTGTCGCACTGGGAGCCCTACGGAATGGCGATCACGGGCATCGTGGCGTTCGCTCTCCAGCAGGTCTCGCTGAGCGCCGGCTACCTCGCCACGTCCGTCGCCACGGTCTCCGTGTCCAACCCGATCGTCTCCGTCGCCCTCGGGATCTTCCTCTTCGACGAGCGTCTGAGCCGACCGGCGTGGCACGTCGTCGTGGCGGTGTGCGGTCTGGCGCTCGCGATGCTCGGCGCCGTTGCGATCTCCATCGCCCGCGAGAAGGCAGCGGCAAAGCTCCAGAGCCGGCGCTCGCGACTAGTCCGTAAGCCCTGCGATGCCGTTGCGGAGCAGCGCCAGCGCCAGCAGCGCGATGATCACGATCGCCACCTGAATGGCGTGGCGCGTGAGCCAGCCCTGTGCGCCAGCGAGCAGGCGACCGGTCCAGGCCGGAGCGACGACCAGCAGCACGATCGCCACGAGCAACGGCAGCAGCGAGACGAGAGCGAAGAACAGCCACTGCACCGCGTAGCCTCCAGCGCCAGGGTCGGTCTCCGAGATCGTCTTCAGCGCGATCGGTATGAAGGCGCCCGGGTTGGCGAGCGCCGCGCCGGCTCCGACGACCGCGATGGCAGATGACGACGCGACCTTGCCCATCTGATCGACCGCCGCTTCCTGCTTCTCGGGGCCCGGCGGGTTGCGCCACAGCCTCGCCGCCCACACGAGCAGGAACGAAGCCGCGACCACGTCGAGGACTGCGACCCACGTCTTCGGACTGGACGGCGTGTCGGATGCCGCGACGTCACCGAGCACGAAGGCGGCGGCGACTCCGACCGCGAGCGTCGCCGTCAGCGCGCCGACGTAGAAGAACAGGCCGGTGCGCAACGGCCGGTCGCCCAGCACGAGCGCGAGCACGCAGAAAGTGAGCGTGGTGGGCGAGAGCATCGCAGCCAGGGAGACCGCGACGAGCTCCGCGTAGATCCAGCTCATTCAGCCGACTTCTGCTGCGCTTCGCTTCCTTCTCTGACTGCTTGGGCTCCTTCTTGGCCGCCTTCTTCTCGGCGCGCTGCTCCTTCATGTCGGCGGCCTGGTCCTTCGCGTCCTTGTACGAGGTCGTGACGAGGTGCTTGCCGCCCGTCCAGCCGAAGATCGTGATCACGAGGACGAGCGCGACCACCTGGTTCCAACCCGTCGTGATCAGCTGCTGTGCAGTCGAGTAGTCGATCGCCGTCGATCTCGGCACGTCACAGCACGCGTCGAGCGCGAGCGCGTTCGTCGCCTGCGTGACGCCGACGGAGCCCGGCGTGAACGACGCGACGCTTGCGAGCGACCCCGAGCCGAAGACCCACATGATCGAGTTGAAGGTCACAGGGATGGCGAAGGCAGCGAGGAAGATCCCGGTCACGACGATCTTGCAGCACCAGGACAGAAACGACGGCAGGAATGCGTGCTTGAGGTACGTCTTCGGCTCGCGTGAGGATGGCGCCGCCCTGCTTGGCCTGGTCCCAGAGCTTCTTGATCTTCGACCAGAGGATCCGGCCGACGATCACGATCAGCACGGCGCCGCCGGCAACGATCAAGATCGTGAGCCACGGGTACGCCTTGAGGTTCCCGCCAAAGCTGACGTCGAACGAGTTCGGGACGCTGAGGAACATGTAGAGGTAGACGAACGTCCCGGCGATGGTGAAGAAGATCTTCTGCACGATGTACGCCGCAATCGCACCGCCCACCGTGCAGGACGGGATGATGGCGACGAACATCATCAGGCTCACGAACGTGCCGAGGTTGGCGGGCAGGAACCCGTTCAGCGCAACGCCGGCGGCATAGGCTGCGATGATCGGCCAGAGCGTGACCTCGTCCTTGTAGGCGAATTTCAGGATCCCGTAGTAGGAGAGCCCCGCGAAGAACGTCTGCGCCGTCTGGAAGAACAGCGCGGCGACGAGGTAGCCCTTGGGGATGTCCTCGATCTGATCCCAGAGGTCCTGCGAGCCAATCGACGACGCTGACGCCGAGCAGGTTGAGGATCACGAGGAAGATCGCGATGCCGACGAGCCACGCGAAGACCTTCGTCAGGCGCTGCCTGCGCGACGGCGGAGGTGTGACGCTGGTGGTGGCGGCGGTGCTCACGGGGACCCGGACCGTACCGCACGTTGCGGCCAGACGCTAAAGGCCTTCCGGCGCCAACTCTAGGCTTCGTGCCGATGGGTCCCACGCCCCAGCCCCCGCGGGTTGCCGTTGTCGTGCCGCTGCGGACGATCCTGCTCGTAGCCGGAGCGATCGCTCTCATGTGGGCCTTCGCGACGATCGCGGAGGCATTCCTGATCGTCTTCGTCGGGATCTTTCTCGCGCTCGTGTTCGAGTATCCCCTGCGCTTCGTGATGGCCAAGACCGGGCTGTCGCGTGGGCTGGCCGCGACCGTCACGGTGCTCGGCACTGCGGTGGGAGTCACGCTGCTCGCGCTCTTGTTCCTCGTGCCGCTCGTGGGCAGCGTGCGCGACTTCCTCCAGGACCTGCCTGCCGCTCGTCGATCAGCTGCGTTCTTCTGACGAGCTGCGAGTCTCTCGGCGATACCGGAGCCGCGCGAGAACGTCCAGGAGGGGGCGAATGCGCTTGCGGACACCGTTCCGGACGCGATCAGCGCCGTCCTCGGCATCGCCGGAGACTTCTTCACGGTGTTCCTGGCGGCGTTCACGATCCTCTTCGTCTGCCTGTTCCTGCTGGTCGACATCGGCAAGATGCGGCAGGCGGTGGCCAGCGTGCTCATGCCGGGCCAGGACGAGCGCTGGCTTGCCGTCTGGGACCGGATCACCGAGTCCGTGTCCCGGTGGGCGATAGGCGTCGTGATCGTCGCCACGATCGCAGGAACGACGCAGGGCTTGACCGCCTGGCTCCTCGGCTCGAGCTACGCGCTCGGGCTGGGGCTGATCGCGGGCCTGCTCGACATGATCCCGAACATCGGCGCGACCATGGCGGGCTTCATCCTTGTGCCGGCGTTGTGGGCGGAGGAGGGGATGACGGCCGGTCTCATCATGCTGGCGGTCGTCCTCATCTACCAGCAGGTAGAGAACAGCATCATCACGCCGAAGGTGCAGGGCAAGGCCGTCGAGCTCTCCCCCTTCTTCATCATCGTCGCGGTGTCCCTGTTCGGCGCGCTGCTCGGCGTCCTCGGCGCGCTGGTCGCCGTGCCGCTGGCCGCCACCATCCAGATCTTCGTCCGCGAGGTGACCGAAGCGCGGCGGGCCAAGGTATCGGCGGCGAAGGCCCCTGCAGCTGGCTAGGGACGCACGACGCAGCGGAAGCCGATGTGGCTCGTCGACGTGTCGACGGTCTCGGACTGTCGCGCCGCGGGCCGGTAGCGCAGGCAGTAGTTCGGAGCGCACAGATGTGAGCCGCCCTTGATCACGCGGCGCGGGACGCTCTCACCGGACACGTGCGGCGCACAGCACGGCGCCGGCGTATCGCGCCCCGTGAAGAAGTCCTTCGTCCACTCCCAGACATTCCCCGCCATGTCGAAGAGCCCGTAGCCGTTCGGAGGGAAGCTGCCGACGGGCGACGTGCCCGCGAAGCCGTCGAGCTCGAGGTTCTGCCAGGGGAACTCGCCTTGCCACGTGTTGGCGAGCGGCTCGCTCTCCTGAACGTCGGTCGTCGCCCCACGTGAATGCAGCGCCGTCGAGCCCGCCCCGGGCGGCGCACTCCCACTCCGCCTCGGTGGGCAGGTGCTTGCCGGCCCAGGCTGCGTAGGCGGCGGCGTCCTCGTAGGCGACGTGCACGACCGGATGGTCGGCGCGGCCGTCCACCGAGGAGCCCGGCCCGTCAGGTCGTCCCCAACACGCGTCGGGCACGTAGTCCCACCAGGCGAAGTAATCGCTCAGGTCGACCGGCCCGGCCGTCATGTGGAAGACGAGAGAGCCCGGACACGAGCTTCGCAGGGTCGACGCCGGGAAAGTCCGCCGGGTCGGGCGGCCGCTCTGCGACGGTGCGGTAGCCCGTCGCCGACACGAACTCTCGGAAGTCGGCGACGGTCACCGGATGCGTGTCGATCCAAAAGCCGTCCACCTCGACTATGCGGACCGGTCGTTCCTCCGGATAGAAGTCCTCCGAGCCCATGCGGAACGACCCTCCCGGTACCCAAGCCAGAGGGCCCTCCCGATCAGGAGGGCCCGCCAAGCGATCCATGGTCAGATCCCGAGGATCTGCTTCTTCTTCGCCTCGAACTCCTCGTCCGTGAGGATGCCCTGGTTCTTGAGCTGCGCGAGCTGCTCCAGCTCGGCTGCGTAGTCAGGCTCTGCCGGGGCAGCAGGCGCTGCGGCTGCCTGGGCCGCCATCTGCTGGTCGTAGGCGGCCTGGTCCTGCGCCGCGTACTTCTGGTCTTGCCGGTGCCGTACGGCACCGGCCGTGCCGGCGATGACCGCCGTGCTGGCCGCCATACGCACCAGCCCTGGACCTCGTCTTCCGATCATCTCAGCTCTCCTTTCCAGCGCCCTCGAGGGCGTACTCGCGGGCGGCCTTCACGACCTCGTGCGGCAGCCGCTCGAACGCGACGAGCTCGCCACCCGCATTCAGGAGCGCCTGCTTGACGTCCCTCGCCCAGACGTTCTCCCAGACGAGGAGCGCGGCCGACGAGTTCGGCTCGAGAGCCTCTCCCGCGTCCTTCAGGTCGTCCTCGTTGAAGAGGCCTTCGACCTCGATGCCGAGGTTGTCGAGACCCTTCTGGACTTCAGGATCGAGCTCCGTGAGCTCGAACGCGACCGTGTCACCGTCCGCGTCCTTGCCGACGAACGCGATGTCGATGATGCGAATCGTGCCCGCATCGACGAGGTCTGCGAGCGCAGGTGCGATCTCGCCCTTGAACTGGTTGCCCGGAAACGAAACGACCATGTAGTCGACCGGGCCAATCTCACTTCCCATGCGTGCCCTCCCTTTCGGTGTTCGTCCGTGGTGGTCATGCTACTGCCGCGCCATTGCGATGCGCAGCCGCTCCTCCGGCGTGATCAGGTGGTCGACGTCTTCGGCTGCCTCGTCGATGTCGATCTGCACCCAGCTGACGGTGCCGGTGAAGACGCTGTCCCGAGAGCCGTAGTCGTCGCTGACGGGCGTCGCCGTATCGCCACCCACGTCGGTCGTCTCGTCAGCGGAGAAGACCATCGGCACTGTGGCCTCGACCCGACCCTTCCCGACCTCCTCGCCGTCGACGAAGAGGGTGACGTCCCCGCCTTTGCCCAAGCCTCCGCCGTCGTACGCGAACTCCATCCGCACCTGGCGCTCTCCGGCTGGTATCGGATCCGACCCGTACACCTTGAACCGCTGGATCCCGAAGAGGTTGTAGCAGTACGCCGGCTTGCCGTCCTTCGCGTAGAGGGCGAACCCACCGAAGGCTCCGCCTTGCGCGATGATGACGCCGCTCGCGCCGCCTGCCGGCACGTCGACCTGCGCCGTGATCGAGTGCGACTTGTTCTTCAAAGCGACGATCGAGCTCTCGGAGAGGCGTCCCATGCGTCCGAAGAGCAGCTGTGAGTTACCGCGGACGAGCTGCGGGCGTCCGGCGAGGTCGGGGTTGAAGCGCTCGAACCGCCGGTCGTCGAGTGGCAGCACGTTGTACTTCCGCGCCTCGTCGAGGAAGAGTTGCTGTAGCTCCGCCAGCTTCTCGGGCTGCTCGGCGGCGATGTTGTGGGCCTGTGTCCAGTCGTCAGGCCCGTAGAGCTCCCAGACGTCCTCGTCGAACGGCGGCATCTCGGTCGCCTTCCAGGGGATGCTGTGGCGCGTCACGCCGGTCCAGCCCTCGTGATAGATCCCGCGGTTGCAGAACATCTCGAAGTACTGGGTGGTACGCCGCTCGTCTGCCCCCGCGTCGTCGAACGAGTACGCCATCGAGACACCGTGCAGCGGCATCTGCTCGACGCCGTTGACGGAGGTCGGGTGCGGAAGCTCTGCCGCCTCGAGCACGGTCGCCGCCACGTCGATCACGTGGTGGAACTGCGAGCGCACTTCTCCTCTCGACTTGAAGCCCTTGGGCCAGTGCACGACCGTGCCGTTCCGTGTCCCGCCCCAGTGCGAAGCAATCTGCTTCGTCCACTGGTAGGGCGTGTCCATTGCATGTGCCCAGCCGACCGCGTAGTGGTTGAACGCTTCGGGCGTGCCGAAGTCGTCGATCTTCGAGACCATGAACTCCGTCGTCTCGACCCCGAAGGCACCGTTGAGGATGGCGATCTCGTTGAAGCAGCCGTTCGGCGTTCCTTCGGCCGACGCGCCGTTGTCGCCGATCACGTAGTAGACGAGCGTGTCGTCGAGGATCTCGAGGTCCGATAGCGCGTCGATCAATCGGCCCACGTGGTGGTCGGTGTGCTCGAGGAACCCGGCGTAGACCTCCATCTGGCGCGCCAGCACGGGCTTCAGGTCGTCCGGCATGTCGTCCCACGCCGGGATCTCCTCGGGACGCTCGGTCAGCTCCGCGTCCTCCGGGATCACCCCCAGCTCCTTCTGCTTCGCGAACGTTCGCTCGCGCAGGGCGTCCCACCCGTCGTCGAACGCGCCCTGATACTTGTCCGACCACTCCGGCCGTACGTGGTGCGGGGCGTGCGTGGCGCCCGGCGCGAAGTAGATGAAGAACGGCTTGTCGGCCATGAGCGCTTTTTGCTGCTTGATCCAGTCGATTGCCTGGTCGGTCATGTCCTCCGTGAAGTGGTAACCCTCCTCGGCCGTTTGCTCGGGCTCGATGGGCACCGTGTCGCGGTAGAGCGCGGGCGCGTACTGGTTCGTCTCACCGCCGATGAAGCCGTAGAAGTGCTCGAAGCCCGAGCCTGTGGGCCAGGCGCCGAACGGCCCCATCGGGCTCGTCTCCCACACCGGCACCTCGTGGCACTTCCCGAACTGCGCCGTCGAGTAGCCGTTCAGCCGTAGCGTCTCCGCGAGCGGCGCGGCGGTGTTCGGCCGGATCGAGTTGTAACCGGGCGCCGAGGTGGCGATCTCCGTGATGCCGCCCATGCCGACCGCGTGGTGGTTGCGCCCGGTCAGCAGCGCCTGGCGAGTGGGAGAGCAGAGCGCAGTCGTGTGGAACCGGTTGTACTTGACGCCGCCAGCCGCCAGCCGCTCTGCGTTCGGTGTCCGACACGGGCCGCCGAAGGCGCTCGAGGCTGCAAAGCCGACGTCGTCGATAAGGATGAGGAGCACGTTTGGCGCCCCGTCCGGCGGCCGCAGAGGCTCGATGGGTGGAAAGGTTGCGTCAGGGTCCTTCGCATCGAGGGGTAGCTCGCCTTCGTACGGCTGATCCGGCATGGGCAGGACGTCGCGTTGCAACGAGTCGCTCACAGGTTTCCCTCCCGGGCGTCAGTCCCCGGAGGCCGCACGGGCCCCCGGGGACGAGGTGCGCGCTATGAGGCGAGCGCCTTGGTCTTGATGGCGTCGAACTCGGCCTGCGTGATGGCGCCGGAGTCGAGCAGCTTCTTCGCCTTGTCGATCTCGTCGGCGGCTCCACCGCCGCTTGCGACCGACTTGATGTAGTCGGCTTGCTGAGCCTGGGCCGCCTGCATCGATGCCATGTTGCGCTCGGCCATGCCCTTGCCCTGGGAGATCAGGTAGATGAAGACGCCCAAGAACGGCAAGAGGATGATGAAGATGATCCAGAGGGTCTTCCCTCCGCCTCCGACGTCGTGACGGCGGAAGAGATCTCCGAAGACCGTGATGAGAAGCCAGAACCAGATGACGAACGCGAAGAACGCGACCATCCACCAGAGGACTTCCCAGAACGAGTAGTCACTTACGAGCATGCGTGCTCCTTTTTGGGGGGAACGGCGAGTCTATCGCGGGTCAGTCGAGCGCATGGATCGTGAAGGCGACGGCGAATCCAAGCGTCGCGACGACGCCGACCAGCTTCCCGCTGTGCTCATACGCCTCGGGCATCATCGTGTCGGCGAGCATCGTCAGGATCGCGCCCGCGGCGAACGCGAGCACGAAGGCGACGACGTTCGGCGAGGCGCCCTGGAACAGGCCGTAGCCCGCAACTGATGCGAGCCCCGACACCAGTGCGATCGCGATCCACATCCAGATGATTCGTGCTCTCTCCCAGCCGCCACTGACGAGCCCCGCCGTCGACGAGATCGCCTCGGGGAGGTTGGAGATGAAGACCGCTGCGAGAAAGGCAGCGCCCACCGCCCCGCCTTCGAAGATCGTCACTCCGATCACCATCGACTCGGGGATTCCGTCCAGCACCGTTCCGAGCACGATGGCGAGCGCGGAACCGCTCTCCTGGCGGCCGGCTGCACTCTTGCGCTCGCTTCCGCCCAGGCGGGAGATCAGCAGGTCGCCCACGAAGAAGACAGCGCAGCCCACGAAGAGGCCCGCGATGACCGCTCCGTGCGATCCCATGTCGGCCGCCTCCTCGACGAGGTCGAAGGCGACTGCGCTGATCAGTACTCCCGCGCCGAAGCCCATGATCAGCCCGATGGTGCGCAAGCCGAGGCGGAAGCGAAGCGAGACGAGCGCGCCGATCACGAGCGACGAAGCGGCCAGCAGTCCCCAGCCGAAGGCTGCTGCCATCCCCGGCTAGGAGCGAATCTCGGAAAAGCGGATGAGCGTCACCGTGTCGTCGAGAGTGACGTCGCGGTTGTAGAGGCGGGCGAGGAACTCGGCCATATCCTCGGTGGAGCGGAGCTCCGGGTTGTCGTGCTCGACCTCGTTCGGCGACAGCTCGCCGAGCCCCTTGACCTCGACCTTGTCGATGACCGCGTCGAAGACCCGCTCGCGTGGGCTGTAGCGCGACCCGCAAAGGATCTGCACGATCATCCCCTTCCTGTACTTCCCCGACTTGTCGCCGAGCCGGATCGTGGCCGTCTTGCGCCCGCTGCGCAGCTGGTCGGCGACGATCGGTGAATAGAAGTTGAGGGCGAACACGGTTCCGGCGATCATAAAGCGTCGCTCTCGAGTGCAGCGCGGGCCCGTTCGGCCATCTCGCGCTCGCCACCGTAGGCGAGCAGCCTCGGTGCGTCCTCGAGCGGCAACCAGCGGACGTCTGCCACCTCATGGGCATGCTCCGGCGGCACGTCGCCGAGCCGGCCGCGGCCGTAACGCAGCAGGTAGAAGCTCACGACCTTGAACACCCGCTCGCCTTGCCACGTGTACGTGTAGCGGACGTCGCCCAGCTTGCGCACCAGGCGGCCCGTGGCGCCGGTCTCCTCGGCGACCTCGCGCAACGCGGTCTCGTCAGGGCGCTCGCCGTCGGCGATCATTCCTTTCGGCAAGGCCCAGACTCCCTCGCGCTTACCTCCTGGCCGGATGGCGGCCAACCACCACTCGCCGCGCAGTCGGCGGACGAGCACGCCACCCGCGGAGAACTCCCGTCGCATGGTAGATACGGTAGAGCTTGTAACGATGTGGTGGCCGAAGGCTTGCGCTACCCGATCAAACCGTTGTAGAATGGCCTGGCACTCTTGATGATAGAGTGCCAGCAAGTGTCACAAAGTCAGTAGCAAGGAGGAGTGCGGATGGACCTGCAGCCGCTAGGAGACAGGCTCATCGTCGAGGCCCTCGAGGAAGAGGAGACGACGGCGAGCGGAATCGTTCTGCCTGACACGGCGAAAGAGAAGCCCCAGCGCGGCCGCGTGCTCGCGGTCGGCCCGGGTGGCCGTGACGAAGACGGGGAGTACATCCCCATGGACGTCGAGGTGGGTGACGAGGTCATCTACTCGAAGTACGGCGGCACCGAGGTGAAAGTCGGCGCCGACGACCTTTTGATCCTTCGCGAGTCGGACGTGCTCGCCAAGGTCGTGGCCACCACCAAGGCCAAGGCCAAGGGCAAGCGCGAGCTGGCAGGCGCGAAGGCGTAGACGAGGAGAAAGAGGAGAGACATGGCTCACAAGGAGCTGAAGTTCAACGAGGACGCACGGCGCGCGCTCGAGCGCGGCGTGAACATCCTCGCCGACGCGGTCAAGGTGACTCTTGGCCCGAAGGGTCGGTACGTCGTGCTCGACAAGAAGTTCGGCGCGCCCACGATCACGAACGATGGCGTCACGATCGCACGCGAGATCGACGTCGAGGACGTCTTCGAGAACCAGGGCGCACAGCTGATCCGCGAAGCCGCCACGTCGACCGACGACGTCGCGGGTGACGGAACGACCACCGCTACGGTGCTCGCCCAGGCCATCGTCCGCGAGGGCCTGAAGAACGTCGCCGCAGGCGCGAACCCGATGGGGCTCAAGCGCGGCATCGAGAAGGCCGTCGAGGCAGTCGTCGAGGACCTGAAGAAGAACTCGAAGCAGGTCTCCGGCAAGGAGGACATCGCCCGTGTCGGTACCGTCGTCTCGCGCGAGCGCGAGATCGGCGACGTCATCGCTGAAGCCATCGAGAAGGTGGGCAAGGACGGCGTTGTGAACGTCGAGGAGGGCCAGACGTTCGGCCTCGAGCTCGAGTTCACCGAGGGCATGCAGTTCGACAAGGGCTACCTGTCGCCGTACATGGTCACCGACCCCGAGCGCATGGAAGCCGTGCTCGAGGATCCGTACATCCTGATCGCGAACCAGAAGATCGGCGCCGTCAAGGATCTCCTGCCCGTGCTGGAGCAGGTCATCCAGGCCGGTCGCCCTCTGCTGATCGTGTCCGAGGACGTCGAGGGCGAGTCGCTCGCGACGATCGTCGTCAACAAGCTCCGCGGCACGTTCACGGCCGTCGCCGTGAAGGCTCCGGGCTTCGGTGACCGCCGCAAGCGGATGCTCGAGGACATCGCCATCGTCTCCGGTGGCGAAGTGATCACCGAGGAGATGGGCCTCAAGCTCGAGAACACGAAGCTCACCCAGCTCGGCACCGCGCGCAAGGTCGTTGTCGACAAGGACACGACCACGATCATCGACGGTGGCGGCAAGTCCGATGACATCAAGGGGCGGATCAAGCAGCTGAAATCCGAGATCGAGAACACCGACTCCGACTTCGACCGCGAGAAGCTCCAGGAGCGGCTGGCCAAGCTTGCCGGCGGCGTTGCCGTCGTCAAGGTCGGTGCCGCTACCGAGGTCGAGATCAAGGAGAAGAAGCACCGCGTCGAGGACGCGCTCAAGGCCACTCGAGCTGCCCTCGAGGAGGGCATTGGCTCGGGAGGCGGTGTGGCGCTGCTGAACTCGTCTTCTGCCATCAAGCTCGACAGCTTCGAGGGTGATGAGAAGACGGGCGCGCAGATCATCCTCCGCTCGCTCGAGGAGCCGCTCCGCCAGCTCGCGTACAACGGCGGCCTCGAAGGCTCCGTCGTCGTCGACCAGGTCCGCCGCGCCAAGAAGGGCGAGGGCCTGAACGTCGACACCGGCGAGATCGAGGACCTCGTCGCGGCCGGGATCATCGACCCGACCATGGTCACTCGCTCCGCGCTTCAGAACGCGGCTTCGATCGCGAAGAACATCCTCACGACCGAGGCCATCGTCGCCGAGGCACCGGAGAAGAACGGTGGCGGTGGCGGAATGCCCGGAGGCATGCCGGACATGATGTAACAAGGTGGGGGAACCCATGGTTCCCCCACGGACCCCCTCCTTCGTGTCGCCGGGTCGCAACTGGAACGGTGATACGAGAAGAGGGTCTTGGAGCGACTGTTGCTCTAGCGAAGGTGCCGGCCTAGCCGGCACCTTCGTCATTTGGAGGCAAGTTCACCCGAACGGGGCACGGCCGCTGGCACGGTTGACCGATACCACTCTTGCCCACCTCCCATCTCCAGATGGCAGAAGGGCCGCCGATAGGCGGCCCTTTCTCGTGGACCTTCGCTGTGGTTCATGCAAACCCGCGAATCACTGTCTGGAGAGCACTACGCCAGGCTTCCTCCTCGCTGCCCTCCGGCAGCAGTCGCAGCACCGCCCCTCGTAGCTCGGCGTTCGCCAGGCCCTCCATCATCGCGTTGAACTCCACGGCCGCCTCGGCGGGTGATTTCGTGCCCAGTCGGCCCGCAGTCTCCAGCCGTTCGACTTTGCTGACGAGTTGATGCCACGCTCTCTGCCGCGCAGCGGTGAGCTCGGGGCCGGCGTCCATGCCCGGCACGACGCGCTGGAACGCGATTCGGTAGAGCGCGGGATGCTCGCGGACGAGGCGCCGGAAGACAGGCACGCCGACGTCGACCAGGTCCGAAGCAGGGTCGTCCGTCTCCTCGAGCCCGGCGATCTCGGTGTAGAGAAACTCGAACGCGCGGCGGGCCAGTGCCTGGACGAGGAGCCCGTCCTTCGACCCGAACACGCTGTACACCGCGCGGGTGCTCGTGCCTGCTGCGTCGGCTACGGCGCGAACGGACAGCGCTTCGGGCCCGCCGTCGGCGACGAGACTCTCCGCCGCTGCGAGCAGCTCGGCCCGGGTGCGCTCGTCGTGCTCTTTCGGCCTGCCCATTGCTTGACAGTTATATCGACACCTGTTACGTTACATGTAACGGTACGTGTGACGAAAGGAGATCAGCATGCTCGTCGTCGTTCAGCACACACTCACCAATCCTCCGATCGCCTTCGCCCGAGGCGAGCGCCTCCAGCGTGGCGAGGGGGCTCCGGACGGCACTCGTGTGCTGCAGTTCCTTCCGAGTGCCGACGGAAAGCTCGTCACCTGCCTCTGGGAGAGCGACTCCGTTGACGACGTTCAGTCATACGTGGATGAGACGCTCGGAGACTCCAGCGTCAATCTCTCCTACGCAGTCGAGGAGACGGCCGCCTTCGCCGAGGCGCCCGAGGGCGTTTCGGCGCCTCCCGTCAGCGCAGCCGCCTAGCCGATCGACGCGCCGGTAAGGGTCCGCTTCGCGCGGATCCTTTCCGTGGACCGGTTAGAAGCCGTAGCGCTCCTCTTTCCAGGGATCCGCGTCGTTGTGGTAGCCGTAGCGCTCCCAGAAGCCGGGCTGGTCCGTGGACAGCAGCTCGATGCCGCGCAACCACTTGGCGCTCTTCCAGAAGTACTTGCCGGGGACGACGAGGCGGAGCGGGCCGCCGTGGTCGGGCGTCAGCGGCTCGCCGTCCGCGTGCGTGGCGAGCACGGCGAGCGGCTCTTCGATGAACGAGAGCGGCGTGTTGGCGGTGTAGCCCTGCTCGGCGTGCGCGATCGCGAAGCGTGCGCTCGGCTTCGGCGCGGCGAGCGCGGCGAGAGCGCTCCACGGCACTCCCTCGAACGTCACGTCGAAGCGGCTCCAACGCGTGACGCAGTGGATGTCCTGGGTCACCTCCACCCTTGGCATGTCATTGAACTCCTGCCAGGAGAGGACGAGCTCGCGCTCGACCTGGCCCCAGACGCGGAAGTCCCAGGTGGCAAGGTCGGTCTCTGGCACCGACCCGGCGTGGAGCACCGGCCACTTGTCGGTCAGGTACTGGCCGGGTGGCAGCCGTGCGGGATCGAAGCCCGCCTCGACGACCTTCTTCTCGGCGCGGGATCTGAAGAGGGGCACGCTGCCTACACTAGCCACGTGGACGGCATCGCCATTCGGCCTCGCTCGTACGTCGCTGTGCGCGGCGCTGACGCCGAGGACTTCCTCCAGCGGATGGTGTCGAACGACGTCTCCCAGGAGGTCTGCGAGGCGCTGCTGCTGACCGCGAAGGCGCGGGTCATCGCGCCGCTCGTCGTCTTGCGGCGAGGCCCGGACGACTACCTACTGCTCACCGAGCCGGAACTCGGCGATGTCGTGCTGAAGCATCTGACGCGCATGCGGTTACGCGCACAGGTCGAGATCGAGGCCGAGGAGCACACCTCGCACGTCGTGCTGGGTAGGGCCAACGGCATACCCACGACCGACTACGGAACTCCGGCGGCGGAGGTGCTCGACGAGCCGCTGGCACCGACGATGGATGCAAGCGAGCTCGAGCGGCTACGCGTGCTCGCTGGCACGCCGCGCTGGGGGCATGAGATCGATGACCGCATCCTGCCCGCGGAAGCCGGGCTAGACGAGCGCGCGGTCTCGTTCACAAAGGGCTGTTATCCCGGTCAGGAGCCCATTGCCCGGCTCCACTACCGCGGCCGCGCCAACCGCGGGCTGCGCGTTCTGGAGATCGAAGGCGAGGAGCTGCCCGTCTACGACGCGGAGCTGTCGTACGAGGGCAAGGCGGTCGGCCGCATCACGAGCTCCGTGCGCGACGGAGGCCGCATCGCGGCTATGGCCTACGTCCGGCGCGAGGTGCCCGAGGACGCCGACCTCGTCCTGGGGGACGTAACGGCGCGGGCGCTAGACTCGATGACTACGCGCCCGTAGCTCAGGGGATAGAGCGCTGCCCTGCGGAGGCAGAGGTCGCACGTTCGAATCGTGCCGGGCGCATCGAGGTTTCATGCGGGGTTGCGCTCGAGGCCGCCGAGTTGTCCGTCGACATCGACGCAGTCTCGTCGAGCCGTAGCACGAGTTCCTCGATCTCGGCCGACCGCGCCTCGGCGAAGCCCCGTTCGGTCGCGACTACGTGGAAGCCGCACTTCTCGAGGACGCGGCGCGACGCGACGTTGTCGGACGCAAGGCGGGCGTGGAGCGGTCGCGTCCGATCAACTCTCAAGAAGGCATCAAGGGCGTCGGTCGCGATCCCTTTGCCCCAGTAGGAGCGGCCGATCCAGTACGTCACCTCGCGCTCGCCGGACTCGCCCCAGGACCCGATCGTTCCGGCGACGTCGCCGTCGACGACGATCACCCTGTTGAGCACCGTTTCGTCGGCTCGTAGCCTCGACCAGCGACGCTCGAATGCGTGCCGGTCCATGTGGTCGGGCGCCGTAAAGGCGGCCATGTGCATCGCGACCGGATCCGCCCACTGCTCGAACAGAAGCGGCAGATCCTCGTCCCGTAGCTCCCGCAACTCGCGTCCCATTCTTCAACTCGCTTCTGGGCTGGGGGTGAACAGCTTCCAGTGTCCCTCGGAGACGACTTCGACGTTGCCGTCGACCACTCGTATCGCGGTCTGGTCGTCGATCGCGTACGCCGGCACGGATAGCCCGGCGGCCCATCTCTCGATGTCGGCGAGGGGCGTGGCCGGCATGTCCTCGCGTTCCAGGTGCGGAAACACCGAGAAGTCGACCAGCCCCAGCGCTTCGTCGCTGCCGGTGAGCGGCTCGCTGTCGTCGTACGGTCTCGCCTCCGAAGTCGGGAGTCGCCACCATCGCTCCGCCGCTCGTACCCACATACACGGCCTCGGGCCGCAGCGACGGCAGGAGGTCGGCGAGCCCGGATTGCCGCATCCAGTAGCACAGATACAACGGGCTCCCTCCCCAGACCAGCAGCGCATCGACTTTCTCGACAGCCGCGACCCAATGCTCCTTCTTGATGCTGGGGAGCGCGGTGAGCTCCAGCACTCCCAACGACTTCCAGCCCAGGGCGCACATGGGGCCTCCCACTGTCCCCGTCAAGAACCCGTAGACGTGTGAGGGTCCGCCGGGGAAAGGCTGTACCCCGGTGGGAATGCAGAGCGCGCTGGACTCGGCGATCGGTTTGCCCAGCAGGTCGACCAGCGTGTCGTGGATGGTCGTGTTGGTGATGCCGCTGGACGTGAGAAGGATCTTCATGCTGCTCCCGAGTCGGTTGCGGATCCGTACGCCGTTAGAGACTGGCAGATCACCGAACGCTCATCGGTCGTGGCCGGATCCGCATCAAACCCGAGCTACTTGCACCGGCTCTCGAGGTCCTCGAGGTCGAGGACCGTCGTGCAGCCGCGGCTGAGCGCCACGGTCCCCCGCCGCTCCTCCTCGCCGAGCACACGGTTCACGGTCGCGCGCGACGTGCCCGCCATCTCGGCGAGGTGTTCCTGCGTCATCAAGACGGCCGGCTGACCCTGGCGTAGGGCAAGGTCTCGCAGGCGACGGCGCACGCGCGTCTCGGCGTCGGTGTAGTGGGCCTCGACGATTCGGTCACTGGCCCGCGTGAGCTGCTCGGCGAGCAGTCGCAGGAGCACGTCCTTCACGCCCGGGTGCTCTGCCTGCAGCACGGCGAAGTCGTCGCGGAAGACCGAGAGCGTCTCGCCGTCGTCCAGCGATTCGACGGTTGCCGACCGTCGCGATCCCGGCGAGAGCAGCGCGAGCTCGCCGAAGGCCTCGCCCGCGCCGAGCACATCGAGCAAGGCGGTCTCCCCAAGCTGGGTCGTGATCCGCACGGCGAACCGTCCCTTGACGATCAGGTGCAGCGACTCGGCGAGATCGTCGCGGTGGAAGACGACCTCGCCCTTGCGAAAGGTCCGTCGGCGGGCGATCGCGAGCAGGCGGCGTACGTCCTCGGGCGGCAGGCCCTCCAGAATCGTCCACTCCACACCGCACAGTCTGTGTCACGGACGCGACATTCGCAACGTCGCGGGTGCGAACGACGGCGTGTCGAGGCCTGCGTATCGTCGTGACCCATGAGCGCACACCCCTCGACACACCACGAGATCGCCCAGCTGCGGCACGAGGAGCGGCTCGTGCGCGCCGCGCTGGCGAATGCGCAGCCGCTCCCGGCAGACGGGCTGCGCGCTCGCCGGCGAAGCCCAGGCGGCATCGAGCGGTTGGTCGGGGCGGTGCAGGCTCTGCTTGGCGCGCGGCGGAGGGGAGCCGCGATTCGCGTGCCGCAGCTCCTGTCGTGACAGCCTTCCACGGCGGGAGCACGTAACCAGCCGCGGGGAGGGGCCGAAAGGCCCCTCCCGGTGCGAGAGGCCCCTCCTGCACCTGGGCAATAGGCTTCGGCGGTGATGCTGTACCTGACCGAGGAGGACATCGAGGCCGTCTTTACGATCGGAGATGCGCTGGAGGCGGTCGAGGGATCCCTCCGGCGGCAGGCGGCAGGCGTCATCGAGAACAAGCCGCGCTACCGGCTGCGTCTCGAATCCGGCCGCCTGGCGGTGATGGCCGCTTCGGATCTGGGCCTCGGCGTGGCCGGCTCGAAGACGTACGCAGCCGGGCCCGACGGCGCGAAGTTCGTCGTCACGCTGTTTCACGCTGCGCGGCACGACGTCCTTGCAGTCATCGAGGCGGACCATCTCGGCCGGCTGCGCACCGGGGCCGCTTCTGGCGTGGCGGCGAAGTACCTCGCCAAGGAGGGTGCCACCAGCCTCGGCATCATCGGCTGCGGGTGGCAGGCGGAGACGCAGATTGCAGCGGTGCGGGCGGCGCTGCCCGAGATCTCGTCCACGGTCGTCTTCTGCCGCGACTCGAAGCGGCGCGAGAAGTTCGCTCGCCGCATGGGAGCAGAGCCGGCCGAGAGCCATCAGGAGGCGGCTACTCAGGATGTCGTCGTCACGATCACGACGTCGAAGGACCCCGTGCTGCGCGGTGAGTGGCTACAACCCGGCGCGCTCGTGTGTGCGGCCGGGGCGAATGTGCCGAGCAACCGCGAGCTGGACAACGCGGTGCTCGAGCGCGCCGCGTTCGTCTGCTGCGACTCGCTGGAGGGAGCCAAGCTCGAGTCCGGAGACCTCATCGAGCCGGTCGCTCAAGGAGTGCTCGACTGGCTGGAAGTGCACGAGCTGGCCGAGGTCGTCGTCGGCGAGCTTCCTGGTCGTCAATCGGACGACGACATCGTCGTCTTCAAGTCCAACGGCATTGCGGCCTGGGACATCGCTGCGGGCGCGGCTGCCGTGACGCTGGCGCGCGAGCAGCGGATCGGCCTCGAGCTCTAGGGCACTCGCTGTCGGGCGCAGGCGGGCAGGCCGAGCGTTCGCGACCTGAGCCTTACGCCACGCGCGGCGGTAGCGCTGCGCTGGAGCGCGAAGTAGCGGCGGAGGCCATCGTCGCGCTGCGTGGCGATGTGGATCTCGAGCAGCGCGACGTTGACCTCGGACAGCGCATCGGCAAGCTCTTCGGCGCGCGTGGCCAGCTGGCTCGGCGGGACGAGCGCGCGGATTCTCTCCTCCTCCTGCTTCCAGAGCGGGATCACCTCGGCCGTGAACGGGAGGATCTGGGCCTCGGCGACCGGCACCCGGACGGCGCGGATCTTTGCGCCGATCTCCCGGCAGATCGCGTTCACCTGCTGTCGCCACTCGGCGGCGGTAAGCGTCGACGAAGCAGAGCCTTCGCTTCCGCATCCTGCGACGACCGGCGTCATGGCAAGAGCAAGGGCGAGTGAAACCAGTGCCGTGCGCATCACAGGGTCTTGAACTGCTCGAACGGCTGACGGCACGCGTTGCAGTAGCGGATGGAGCGGCAAGGGGTGGGCCCGAAGATGTTCTCGAGCTTCGTGTCGGTCGAGCCGCAGTAGGGGCAGCGGAAGGTTCCCGTCTGGAGCTGGAGGAGCGTCGTCTCACCAGTCGACGTCGGGGCCGGTGGCGCGAAGCCTGCGGCGCGCAGCTTCTCGCGTCCCTCAGGCGTGATGCGGTCGGTCGACCAGGAGTCGTCGCGGATCACCTCGATGTCCGGCTCGGCTCCGAGCTCGGCCACCTTCGCCGCCAGCTGGTCGCGCATCACTTCGAGCGCCGGGCAGCCGAGGAAGGTCGGAGTGAACCCGACGTGCACGCGATCGTGCTCGACGCGGACGTCGCGCACGACGCCCAGGTCGACGAGCGAGACGACCGGGATCTCGGGGTCGGCGACCTCGGAGAGGGCCTCCCAGACCTGGGCCTCGGTCACCATGCGGCACCCGGAACGGAGCGCCGCACGACCGTCATCTCTTCCCACAGGGCCGGCCACTCGGTGATGTGCGTGCCGCGCTCGACTGCATCGACCTCCGCCAGGCCGACGCGGTGGGC
The DNA here is from genome assembly GCA_963704335.1 of uncultured Actinomycetes bacterium. GTDB lineage: Bacteria > Actinomycetota > Thermoleophilia > Gaiellales > Gaiellaceae > PALSA-612. The sequence goes on along the minus strand of OY969889.1, from coordinate 712,918 downwards.
GAGGGCCGGCCGGAGCTCCGCGTCGACGACGCCGAGTGCGTAGGGAAAGAGCTCTTCGACCGCCTCGCGATAGCGCGGCTCGGCGGCCAGACGGTCGGCCCACATCTGGGCGTGCATGCGATGGTAGACCTCCTCCCGGTTGATCTTCACGGCGAGGCCGGCGACGTCTGCGTCGCCCGAAGTCGTCAGCTGCAGCAGCCGTAGCTCGTCGGCTGCCTCGTACAGCACTCGTCGGGCAATGGTGCGGGCCCAGTCGGGGACGAGCCGCAGCTCGACCAGTGGCGCCGAGACGTACTCCTCCGGCGCACGATCGAAAGCCAGCGCGTCCGCGTCCTCGCTGAGCAGCTCGTAGATCGCTCGGGCGTGGCCGATCTCGTTCTGGGCGATCGACGACAGAGCCACGTCCTCCTCGAGGAACGGAGCGATGCCCGTCCACTCGGAGTCGCGCCAGCCGACGACGAGCTCGTCGTCAGCCAGCTGAAGGAGCAGTTCCCGCTCGCTCACGCGCGAGGCCCAGCTTTGCTTTCAGGGAGTAGCCGTCCACACGGTGGTAGTTGCGCTCCAGCTCGTCGACGAACTCGTCGATCTCGGTCGACTTCCTGCCGTGGCACGACCCAGAGCGCCTCCGACTCGCCGCGACGGCCGTAGAACTCGCGCGCGTACGTCAGCGCGAACGCTTCGTCCGGTGCCTCGAACGACCCCGCGTGCTGGAACGGCTGACCCTGCCGCTCTTGCCGGAACACTTCGTAGATCACGACGCCTCCAGCAGCTCGACCACCGCGCGCGCCTGCTCGCCGCCCTGTTGCGCGTGGACGAGGAGCGGGATGCCGTGCGCGCCCCGCGCGTCTCGGAGCTCGGGATGCTCCGCCAGCATCGCCTGGACGATCTCGACGTAGCCCAGCATGGCGGCGGCGAAGAGATCGAGCGCAGCGCCGTTCTCGAGCAGGAAGAGCGCGATCTCGCGGTTGCCCATGTGCGCCGCCGCCCCGAGGCCGGTCTCGAAGTCGCCACCGCCCCAGTCCCACGCTGCCTTCACGAGTGCGGGCTCCTGAGCGACCAATCGCTTCACCGCGTCGAGGTCGGAGTGGGCAACCGACACGAACTCGTTGACGAGCGCCGAATCGAGCTGCGGCGGACGCTCGTCGCTCACGCCGCTTCGGCGAGCACGACGTTGCGCACCCAGGCCGTCTCCTCGCGCGTTGTCTTGCGGAAGCCGAGCCGCTCCTCGGTCATCGGGCCGTGGCCGGTGACGACGTGCTTGAGCTCGTCCCAGTCGGGCTCTGAGTACTCCCAGACGCCGTCGTCGCGCTTCTTCAGCTTCGGGTCGGGCACCGTCAGCCCGAGCTCCCAGATCTGCGGCACGTAGCCGTCGAGAAACTGCTGCCGTGCCTCCTCGTTGGCCTGGCTCTTGATCCGCCACTGGTACGTCGGGTCGTCCGCGGCGTCGATCGGGTTCCCGTGAAACTGCATGAGCGGCCCCCACCAGCGATCGAGCGCCTCCTGAACGAGCTCGCGCTGCTCGTCGGTGCCCAGCATCATCGTGAGGATGACGTCGCGCCCGTGGAGGATGTGGAACGACTCCTCCCAGCAGATCTTCTTCATGATCCGCGCGTACGGCGCGTAGGAGCACTTGAGCAGCGCCTTCTGGGAGATGATCGCCGCCGCGTCGACGAGCCAGGCGATGACGCCGACGTCCCCCCAGCTCTTCGTCGGGTAGTGGAAGACGTTGTGGAACTTCGACTTGCCCGAGACGAGGTCGGCTAGGCACGCATCGCGTGGCTTGCCCAGGTCCTCGACCACGCGGTAGATGAGCTGCGCGTGGCCCGCTTCGTCCTGCACCTTCGCGGTGAGCGCCAGCTTGCGCTGCAGCGTCGGTGCGCGGAGGATCCACTCGCGCTCGGGGAGCACGCCCATCAGCTCCGAGTTGCCGTGCATCTCGATGAACTTCACGAGACGAGCGCGGTACTCGTCGGGCATCCAGTCACCGGTCTCGACGAGCCCGCCTCCCTGGACGTGCTCGAGAAACTCCTGCTCAGTGCGTGGTTTCGGCGTCACGAGACCTCCCAACCGAACGATCGTTAGGCTACGAGCGTACCATGGCGACAAGGCGCTCCGAGCTGACGCGCGAGGCTGCGCGGCTCTTCGCAGAGAAGGGCTATCACGGCACGTCGATCGGCGATCTCGCGGCTGCGATGGGCGTGCAGAAAGGGTCGCTGTACGCCCACATCGAGTCGAAGCAGGACCTGCTCTGGGAGATCGCCTCGAGCGGCGCTGCCGCGTTCCACGAGGCGCTCGACGAGGTGCCCGAGCAAGTACCCGCCGTCGAGCGGATTCGCCTCGCGCTCCGAGCCCATCTGCGGGTCGTGGCCGAGCAGCTGGACGTCGCGACGGTGTTCACTCGCGAGTGGCGGTACCTCGGAGACGAGCGGCGCGAAGCGTTCGTGGCCGAGCGCCGGCGCTACGAGGAACGGATCCGCGCGCTCTTCCGTGAGGGTCGCGAGCAGGGCGAGCTCCGCTCCGACCTCGACGAGGGTGCGGCGGGGCTGCTCTTCCTCTCCGCCGCCAACTGGGCCTACACGTGGCTGCAGGCGGGTCGTGACACGGAGGAGCTGGCCGACCGCTTCTTCCGCCTGCTGGTGGACGGCATGCGCGGCTACTCGACGCCGGCCTAGCGTTTCCTCGCCGCCCTTTCGGGAGATATGGCTCTCGACAACCAAGGAGGGAACATGGACTCCCGTCGTTTCCGCGTGTCACCGGCGCTCGTCGTCGCCGGCCTCGCGCTCCTCTTCGCGCTCGGCGGCTCGGCGTTTGCGATCGGGCAGAGGGCGGCCGTCCCGCAGCAGCGCTGCCAGAACGGCGCTGTGCGCGCGATCGCCGTCGTCACCGGCATTCCAGGGCAGGGGATCGAGAACCTGCCGGGCACGTACACGTCCAACCCGCAGGCGTTCGGCCGGCGCTTCAACTGCACCGGCAGGGCCATCCAGGTGAAGCACGGCTCGAGCGGGCAGTACGACGTTCGTGCGCAAGGCATCTCGGGAGCGAGCTGCCTCGCCAGCAGCATGTCGCCTCAGGCCGGGAGCGTCTCCTGCCAGCCGCTGGCCGACGGCGGCTACCGCGTGATCCTGCGCGGCGTGGGCACCCAGGACAACTTCCTGCCACCGATCAACGCGCCGTTCCTCGTCGTGATCATCTAAGAATGCGGCCGTGCGCGACACGGCCGAGGTGGTTGTGGTTGGTGGAGGTGCCATGGGGGCGAGTGTCGCCTGGCACCTCCGTCAGCTCGGCGTCGACGACGTGGTGCTGCTCGAGCGCGACGTGCTTGCGTCCGGCTCCACGAGCAAGTCGGCCGGGGGCTTCCGGGCGCAGTTCGCCGACGAGCTGAACGTCCGCATCGCGCTCCGCTCGCTCGACGAGCTCGAGCGGATGGACGGCGTCGAGCTGCAACAGCACGGCTACTTGTTCCTGCTGGACAACGAGGCAGACGTCGAGCGTTTCCGTGCCGCGCTCGCATTGCAGCATGCGCTCGGGGTGCCGTCCCGCGAGCTTTCGGTGGACGAGGCGCTCGGGATCGTGCCGCAGATCGACCCCGACGGCCTGCTGGCAGCGACCTTCTGCGAGCTCGACGGCTACGTCTCTCCCGAGGACGTCGTGCAGTGGTACGCGCGCGAAACGGAGGTCCGGCAGAGCTGCACCGTCACCGGCATCGAAGTCCGGCAAGGCCGGATCCTCGCTGTGGAAACGACCCAGGGCCGGATCGCCACGGAAACGGTCGTCTGCTGTGCCGGCGCGTGGTCCCAGGAGATCGGGGCGCTGGCGGGCCTCGACATCCCGGTGCGCGGCGAGCAACGGTGGATGCATTTCACGCCGTCCGACGGCGGGCTGCCGGCGCGCTTGCCGCTGACCGTCGACTTCTCGACCGGCTTCTACTTCCACCGTGAGGGGCCGGGGCTCGCCTTCGGCGGCCGCGAGCAGTCGCTGGAAGAAGTCGCCGTGCCTGCCGCGCGCCGCCTGCCGGTGCTCGCGGAGCTGCCTGTTCAGTCGTCCTGGTGGGGCTACTACGAGGTCAGCCCCGATCACAACGCGATTGTCGGCGAGGCTCGCGAACCAAGCCGCTTCCTCTACGCGACCGGCTTCTCCGGCCACGGCTTCCAGCAGGCGCCGGCGGTCGGCGAGCACGTCGCTGAACTCGTGGCGGGTCGCGAGCCAACGCTTGACCTGTCGCCGTTCTCGCTCGAGCGCTTCGAGCGCAACGAGATTCGACCCGAGGCATTCGTCATTTGACGCGCCGCACGCTGATCGTCAATCCGTACGCGAGCCGCATCACGGAGCAGCGCATCGCCGAGGTCGAGGACCGTCTGCGGCCGGCGGAGGTTCTGCGCACCGAGCACCGCGGTCACGCCACCGAGCTGGCGCGTGAAGCCGTAGGTGACGAGTTGTGGGTGCTCGGCGGCGACGGCGTCGTCAACGAGGCGCTGAACGGCATTCGCGACGGCGTCGCGCTTGGCGTGGTCCCGGCTGGAGGCGCGAACGTGGTGGCTCGCGCACTCGGAGCCCGTGAGCGCCGAATCTCCGTCGGCCGCGTCAACGGCCGTCGTTTCGCGTTCTCGGCAGGCATCGGCGTCGACTCCGAGGTCGTGCGAGAGCTCGAGACCCGGCAGCGGGCGCAGAGCGGCCGCCGCTCCAGCAACCTCCAGTACGGGCGCGCCGTGGCAGGGCGGCTGCTTCGCGGCTCGGAGTCGCGGCTCGAAGTCCTGGGGCAGGGGCGCGCCGCAGCGATCTTCGTCTCGAACGACGCGGTCTACACGTATGCCGGTCCCCTGCCGCTGCGCTTTCTTCCCCACGCTCGCTTCGAGCTTGGGCTCGACTTCGTCGCCCCCGTGCGCGCGACGCCGCTCTCGTCGGCAAGCCTGTTCGCGCGCGTGCTGGCGGGCCGCGGGATGCCCGGAGCGTCAGGCGTGCTCACCGGCCACGACCTCGACCGCATCGAGATTCGCTGCGATGTGCCGCTGCCGCTCCAGGCGGATGGAGAAGACCTCGGCGACGTGACGGAGGCCCTCTTCGAGGCCGAGCGCGACGCGATCACCGTCCTGGTCTGACCTGAGGCAAGCTTTGCGACTATGAGCGAGCTGCCGAGCGGCACCGTCACCTTTCTCTTCACCGACATCGAGGGCTCGACTCAGCTCTTGAAGCGGCTCGGCCCCAGCTACGCGCAGGTGCAGTCAGAGCATCAGCGCCTGATCCGCGCCGCGGTGGCTGCGCACAACGGGCGCGAGGTGGACACCCAGGGCGACTCCTTCTTCATCGCCTTCCGGAGGGCAAAGGACGCGGTCGACGCGGCTGTCGCCATCCAGCGAGACTTCGCCGCTCACGAGTGGCCGGAGGGCGAAGCCGTCAAGGTTCGCATGGGCTTGCACACCGGTGAGCCGCAGGTCGGAGAGGACCGTTACGTCGGCATGGGCGTCAACAAGGCGGCGCGCATCGGTGCTGCCGGCCACGGCGGCCAGGTGCTGCTCTCGAGGACGACGGCCGAGCTCGTGGAGGACGAGCTACCGGCAGGAGTCAGCGTTCGCCACCTCGGCGAGCGGCGCCTCAAGGACCTCGACCGTCCCGAGCGCCTCTCCCAGCTCGTGGTCGAAGGCCTCCCCGACCAGTTCCGCCAGCTGAACACGCTCGACGTCGAGCTCAAGCGCAGACGGCGGCGGATGTACGCGGGCGCTGCGCTGATCGGCGTGCTTGCCGCTGCCGTCGCCATTCCCGTCTTTGCTCTCGGTCAGGGCTCGGGTCGGCGGTACGGTCGTGGCGCCCAACTCCGTGGCGATCATCGATCCCGAGTCGAACCGCGTGACCGGCTCCATTCCGGTCGGCATCCGGCCGTCGGCGGTCGCTGTCGGTGTCGGGTTCGTCTGGGTCGGCAACAACGACGACCGGACGCTGTCAAAGATTGATCCGACGACTCGCACAGTTCAGAAGAACATCGGGCTTCAATACACGGCCACGGGAGTTGCGACCGGAGCGGGCGCGGTCTGGCTCGCGAACGGGCTGCTCGGCTCGTACTCTCGCCTCGATCCCGGCGTCGATTCCGTTGTCGAGACGATCGACGTGACCTCCCGGCACACCGCGGGCTCGGCGGCGTTTGGACTTGGGGCAGTGTGGTTTGCATTCGGGGTCGGAGAGGTGGTTAAGGTCAACCCGTCCACGAGCGAGCCCGATCTCATAGGAGTCGTGGGCAACACCCCCTCGGCCGTTGCGGTTGATGAGAAGTGGGTGTGGGTGGCGAACGCCGGCGACAACACTCTTTCCCAGGTCAATCCGAGGACGGTCACCGCGGTGAAGGCCTTCACCGTCGGCGGGCGACCGAGCTCGGTCGCGGTCGGTGCAGGTGCGGTGTGGGTCGCCAACGAGGACGGCGACAACGTCACGCGGATCGATGCCTCCTCGGGCTCGGGGTCCAACATCAACGTGGGCACCGGGCCGACGGGCGTCGCCTTCGGCGCCGGTGCTGTCTGGGTGGCGAACGCGGGCGACGGCACGGTGTCGCGGATCGACCCCGGGTCCGGCGAGGTGGTCGAGGTGATCCCGGTCGGCAATCGTCCCACCGGTGTCGCCTTCGGAGAAGGCGCCGTCTGGGTGACGGTTCAGGCGCCGACTACTTGAGACAGACCGCCGTCAGGTCGAGGAACGGGTTCATGACCACGCAGCCGGTCCGGCCGGAGACGAGAGCCCACGCGTTGGCAGTCGCGTAAGCGACAGCGGGGGCGGCGTCGCGGGCAAGACGAACGTCGAGGTCGCCGAATGCGCGATAGCGCGCGGCGTCGGGAAGTTGCACGGCCCTCTCGAACAGCCGGTTGTAGGTCGCATTGTCGAAGTGCGCGATGTTCGACTCACTCGCTCCGTGGAAGAGTCCTGTCAGGTAGGCGGCCGCCTCGTTGTCACCCCACCCCAACCACACCACGTCGTACGGCTCGCGGGGGCGGTAGATCTTGGCGAAGAGCAGCTGCGTCGGAAACTTCCTGATCCGTACTTGGATCCCGATAGCCTTGAGGTTGCGCCTGAAGATCTCCGCCGGGGCTACGCAGTCCGCGCGATCGCAGGTGTAGAGGACCGCCTTGCCCGCCCGCCTGTGCCCTGCGGCAAGCGCCCGCGCGCGGCTGACATCCGGGCCGGCCAACGGATAGATGCGGGCATCTCGAAAGCCGGCGAGCGCGGGGGGCAGGTACTGATCTGTGGCCGTGGCCAGATACGGCCCGATCTCGCGTGTCAACGCCTTCCGGTCGACCGCGAAGTTCAAGGCTCTGCGCAGGTCCACGTTGTCCTTGAACAGCGGGCGTCTCGTGTTGAGGAAGAACATCCGCGTGAACGTCCCCGGCTCGACGAAGAAGCGCGATCGGTTGACGCCGTACCGGCGCGCGATGTCGCCCAGCCGTTCGTTGAAGTCCGCGGCCGGGCCGACATGGTCGAGCTCGCCGCGCATCACCCGGTCGACGGCCTCCACGCCGACGTCTAACTCGAGGGCGATCCGGTCGACGTGATGGGGCCGTGAGCCACGGTAGAAGGTGTTTCGTTGGAGGATGGCCCGCTCGCCGGGCTCGTACTCGGCGACGTAGTACGGGGCCGGGCTCGGGATCGGAGCCTGCGCGCCTTCCGGATCGATCCGAAGGTACGCAGGTGCGACGCAGAGCGCGCCGAGGCGTGCGGGGAACGACGGCGATCGCTTCGTCAGCCTGAAGGAGAGCTGTCGTCCGCGAACTGCAACGCCCCGAACCGACACCGACTTCCCGGCGAGCATCTCAGAGGCTCCGACGATGTCACTCAGGAATTCGACGCTCGGCGACTCCATCGCCGGCGTGAACACCCGCTCTAGCGAACGCACGACATCACGGGCAGACACGACAGCGCCCGTCGAAAAGCGCGTGTCGCTTCTCAACGTGAACGTATATGTGCGACCGTCCTTCGACACCACGGGGTGGGACCGCGCGAGCTCTGGCGCAGTGCGAAGACCCGCCGGCAGCGGCTTGTTGGGATAAGACATGAGTCCAGCACACGTCGGACGCAGTACGTCGACTATGGACCCGGCAAGTGCAGGGTCGACGGCGACGACGCCGTCCGTGGGAACGCCCATGCGGAACGTGCCGCCCTCCTTGACTCCATGCGTGCCCGCCGCCGGGATGAGGACGAGCGCCGCGAACAGCGTGGCCGCGAGCGCCGCCCTCGTCACTTGAGGCAGACAGCCGTCAGGTCGAGGCTCGGGTTGAAGACGATACAGCCGACCGGCGGACACGAACGTGGTCGCATTGATGGCGGCCCACGGGATCAGCAGGAGCTGCGTCCCGCGCGAGCTGGACGTCGAGCTCGCCGTAAGCCCGGTCACGCTCGACTCCGGTGAGACGGGAGGCCGCGTTCGAGAAGCTGGTTGTACTTCGGCGAGTTGAAGTACGACCAGTTCCCGAAGTCAGGAGCGTCGGCGATCGTGCGCCCGTCGAACATCCAGTGGAGGACCGAGGGGTCGCGCATCCCCCTGAACCAGCCGATGTAGCCGATGTCGAACGGCTCTCCGCGCGTGGCCATCTTTCCGAAAGCAACGGGAGGCGGGAGCGGCATGATCTCGACCTCGAGGCCGATCGCCTTGAGATTCTGCTGGACGATCGCGGCCGTCGCCATGGGAAGCGACAGTTCGGCGTGTACAGCACTGCCTTGCCACTTCTGGTGTGTCCTTTCGCGAGCGCTTTGCCTTCTTTACGTTGGGCGCCTTGAGTGGGTAGATGCGCTCGTTCCGGAAGGCGGGCGAGTCGGGGATCAGGTACTGGTCGGTTGCGGTGCCGACGTAGGCGCCGAGCTCACGCGCGAGCCGCTTCCGGTCGATGGCGAAATTGACCGCCTGTCGCAGCTCGGGGTTGTTCTTGAACAATGGCTGGCTCGTGTTGAGCACGAACATGCGCAGGCCCAGGCCGGGCTTGACCCAGAACTGCGACTTGTTAACGCCGTAGCGCTGCACGATCTCGGCGTATCGCTCGGCAGCTTCCGTGGCATTCCCGAATCCGAACTCGGCACTGCCGCTGGCGACTGCGTCGATGGTCGAGCCGGGCCTCGTCTGGGCAACGAACCGGGCGACGTGGTGGGGACGCTCGCCGCGGTAGTAACGGTTCCGCTCGAGCACGAGCCGCTCGCCGGGCACGTACTGGGTGGCGTAGTAGGGCGCCGGGCTGTGTAGCGGTGCTACCGCCCCCTCCGGATCTGCGGGCAGAGTCGGAGGGACGGCACACAAGCCCGTCAGACGAAGTAGAAAGTCGGGTGCTCGCTTGGTCAGCCGCAGCGTCAGCGTCCTGCCCTTCGCGACAGCGCCCGTGAGCGTCGTCGCCTTGCTGTCGAGCATCTCCTGTGCTCCGACGATGTCCTGCAAGGTCGAGGCCGCCTGTGTCCATCGCCGGCGTGAAGATTCGCTCGAGCGCGTGCGCGAAGGCACGGGCGGTCACGGGCTTGTCGTTCGAGAAGCGCGCGTCCTTGCGGATCGTGAAGGTGTATGTCCTGCGGTCCCTCGACACGACGGGCATGGCCTCGGCGAGATCCGGTGCCAACGTGAGCCCTGCCGGGAGGCGCTTGTCGAGGAAGCCGATGAGCCTTCCGCAACGAGGGTCGAGTAGTGGGTCCGAGGCGAGCGCCGGATCGATCGGGTCGGCGCCGCCGATGGCGACGGCGATACGGAACGTGCCGCCCTCCTTGATCCCGCGCGGGCTTGCGGCGGCGGCGAGGAGGAGTGCTGCACCGACAGCCAGCCCTGCGAGGGTCAGGGCCCTGCGTTTCGTGTGCGGGATGGTACGCACCCGGCGGCCGCCGGTAAAGTCGGGCTCGTGGAGCGGTGGGCGACCTTCGACTGCTACGGCACGCTCGTGGACTGGAACGGCGGCATCCGGGCGGAGCTGGCGCGGATCTTCGGCGAGGACGAGGCTGATACCAAGCTCGCCAAGTACCACGAGTTGGAGCCAGCGATCGAGGAGGAGGAGCCGTCGCTCGCCTATCGCGAGGTGATGGCACGCGTGCTCGAACGGCTCGGCGCTCCCGCCGAAGAACGCGGCGCCCTTGGCGACTCCCTACCTTCCTGGCCGGTCTTCCCGGAAGTGCCCGGCGCACTCGAGCAGGCGCGGGCGCGAAGTTGGAAGCTCTGCATCCTGTCCAACACCGACCGCGACTTCATCGATGCCTCGATGACAGCGATCGGCGTGCCGTTCGACCGGTCGATCGTGGCGTCGGAGATCGGCTCCTACAAGCCGGCTCACGGTCATTGGCAGACATTTGAGAAGGACGTCGGGCGTCTTCCGGACGTCCACGTCGCCGCCAGCCTCTTCCACGACGTTGCGCCGACATCGGAGCTCGGCATTCCCTGCTTCTGGATCAACCGGCTCAGGGAAGACCGAGACGGGTACAGCCCCACACGCGAGTCGCCGACTCTCGCGTCCCTCGCGGAGGTGCTCGATGAGCTCGCTGCCTGACGGCGTCACGAGCCGGTCGATGCGCCGCGAGGATGCGGCGCTCGTCGCGGAGTTGCTCGCGGAGGACGAGCGGTCACTGGGCTTGCCTGGCATGGTCGGCGAGTCCGACATCCTCGCGTGGTGGATTCGCACGGATCTCGACGAGGACTCGTGGTTGCTCGAGGAGGATGGGAAGGCGCTCGCGGGCGGCTGGATGGAGGTGCACGACGGCGTGGCACACGGGGGGAGCGGGGTACGTCCGGGCTCCAAGGGGCGCGGCCTCGGAACGTGGCTCCTCGCCGCGCAAGAGCAGCGCGCACGGGACCTGGGCGCCAAGACCCTCCATCAGCACACGATGGCTGCCGACACGGTTGCGGCTGCGCTCATGGAGTCCAGCGGCTATCACGCGGCTCGCCGCCATTACGAGATGGTGATCGACCTCGACGAGGAGCCACCCGCACCCGAGCTCTCCGACGGGTTGTCCGTGGACACCTTTCGCGACGAGGAGGCGCGGGAGCTCCACGACGCGGTCGCGGAAGCATTCGCGGACGAGTGGGGCTTCGTCTCGATGCCGTTCGACGAGTGGTGGAAGATGCGCTCCGACGACGACAAGAGTCTCTGGTTCGTCGTGCGCGACGGGGAGCGCATCGCCGCGTACGCGCGCTGCGAGGCGGGGCGGCACGGCGGCGGCTTGGTCGGGATGCTCGGCGTTCGCCGCGCGTGGCGGAAGCGCGGCCTCGGGCGCGCAGTGCTTCTCCATGCCTTCCGCGTGTTCTGGGAGCGCGGCATCACGCGTGTGACCCTCGGCGTCGACTCGGAGAACCCGACCGGCGCCACGAGGCTCTACGAGAGCGTCGGCATGAAGGTCGAGAGCGAGGCCGTCACGTTCGAGAAGGAGCTCGCGTGAGCCTCCTGCGCGCGAAGTGTCCGTACTGCAAGACGTACACCGCGGTCGCGATGGGGCCCGGCTACGAGTGCCACGCCTGCGGACGCGAGTTCGCCGCCGGCCTCGTTCGCGTGCCGCGCGCGTGGGGAGACGGCGGAGACGTGATGGTGGCCGCAGCCTCGCTCGACCTCATGTACCCGGAGGTGGCAGTTATCGAAGAGCCGACCCTGGGCGAGCAGGAGCTCGCGATGGCGGCCGGGCTCCCGGAGCGACCGCTCGTTCTGGGCGGCTGCTGTTGCTCACACGTGGGCGCGATCGAGGCCCTTTCGGCGCGCTTCGACCGTCTGGCGCTCGTCTGGCTCGACGCCCACGGCGACCTCAACACGGCCGAGAGCTCGCCCAGCGGCAACCAGTGGGGCATGCCGCTGCGGATGGTGCTCGACGCCGGCTCCGTCCGCGTCGAGGACACGGTGCTCATCGGCGCCCGGAACCTCGACCCGCCGGAGGAGGTCTTCATTCGCGACTCCGGACTCGCGACCAGCGTCGACGCGATCGACGGCGCGCTGGACGGCGCCGATGCCGTGTACGTCGCTTTCGACGCCGACGTGATGAACCCGGACGAGCTGCCGTCGTTCATGCCCGAGCCCGGTGGCTGGAGCGTCGACGAGGCCGAGCAGGTTCTGCGCTCCGTCCAAGAGCGGTGCACGGTGGCGGGCGTCGGACTGACCGGCGTCACGCCCGACCCGGGTGGCATCCAGCCGCTGGCAAGGCTCGTTGCAGCGCTCGGTCTTTGAGCAGGCTGCTCGCGCTCCTTCTCGCCACGCTCGCGATTCCGGCCGCCGCTCCGGCCCGTGGCGCCGAGCTCCCACTTGATCAGCAGGTCGGCCAGCTGATCGTGCTGAGCTTCCAGGGCACCGCTGTGCCCCAGTACGTGCTGACTGCGCTTCGCGAGCGACGGGCAGCCGGCGTGATCCTGTTCGGCGGCAACGTCGAGTCGCCCCGCCAGCTGCGCACGCTGACGGCGGCGCTGCGCAGTGGCGGAGGGTCACCTCTGGTGGCGGTCGATCAGGAAGGAGGCGACGTGAGGATCGTGCCGTGGGCGCCGCCCGAAGCCTCCGCGCCGGAGCAGGCGGCCGACGGCACGGTCGGCCGCGACGCGAGGCGAGCCGGGCTGGCGCTGCGCCGCGCGGGCATCAACGTCAGCCTGGCGCCGGTGGCCGACGTGCCGAGTGTCGCCGGCAGCGCGCTGGCCGGCAGGTCGTTCTCCAGCGACCCGAAGCGAGCGAGCACGGCCGTGGCCGCGGCAGTCGCCGGCTGGCGTGCCGGCGGCGTCGCCGCCACCGCCAAGCACTTTCCCGGCCTTGGAGCCGCCACCGTGAACACGGACGACGGGCCGGTGACGATCAGGCGTAGCCGGGCGAAGCTCCTGGCGGGCGACCTGCCGCCGTTCGCCGCTGCGATTCGTGCGGGCGTCCCGCTCGTGATGGTGTCGCACGCGCGGTACACCGCCCTCGACCGGAACCGCATCGCGTCGCAGTCTCGCGCCATCGTCGAGGGGCTCCTCCGCGGCCGGCTCGGCTTCCGCGGCGTGGTGATCACGGATTCGATGGAGGCCGCGGCCTCGCTCGCCACGGGGAGCATCACCGCCGCGTCGGCGCGCGCGGTGCGTGCGGGCGCGGATCTCGTGCTGTTGACGGGCCGCGGCTCGTATCGGCCCGTCTACCGACACCTGCTCGCGGAGGCGCGGCGTTCGGCGTCGTTTCGGGAGCGCGTGCGCCAGGCCGCGGCGCGCGTGCTGGCCCTGAAGGCGGGTCTATAGTGGGCGATCTGATGGTCGAAAGCGGCATCGACGTCTCCATCGAGCAAAAGGACGAGCCGGCGCCGGCGGACGGCAAGCGGCATCCGAACACGTGCCCGTCCTGCGGCTCGCACTACCGCGACGAGGAGCTCCGCGCGGCGCTTCGTGTGTGCAGCCAGTGCGGCCACCACTTCCCGATGCCGGCGCGCGAGCGGATCGCCTACTTCGCCGACCCTGGGAGCTTCGAGGAGGAGGCGGCGGACGTGCGCTCGGCCGACCCGCTCGAATTCTTCGACCTGCGCCCGTACCGCGAGCGGCTGGCGGAGGCCGAGCTGCAGACGGGCCTCGGCGAGGCGATCGTCATCGGCAGGGCGACGCTCGAACGGCACGACTGCGAGCTCTCGGTCATGGACTTCTCCTTCCTTGGCGGTTCGATGGGCAGTGCAGTGGGAGAGAAGCTCGTTCGCGCCTGCGAGAGCGCAGCCGAGCGGCAGGTACCGCTCATCTCCGTCACCGCGTCGGGTGGCGCGCGGATGCAGGAGGGGATCCTCTCGCTGATGCAGCTGCCGAAGACGGTCTGCGCCGTGGAGGACCTCCACGATGCGGGCGGCGCCCTGATCAGCGTGATGGCGCATCCCACGACCGCCGGCGTCCTGGCCAGCTTCGCGTCGCTGGGCGACGTGATCGTCGCCGAGCCGAAGGCGCTGCTGTCGTTCACCGGCCCTCGCGTCGTGCAGCAGACGACGCGGGAGAAGCTCCCCGACGACTTCGGTCTCTCCGAGTCGAACTACCGCTACGGGCACGTGGACGCGATCCTCCCGCGTCCCGAGCTGCGGCCGTACCTGGCGCGTCTGCTGCGGCTGTTCTCACGTGAGCACGAGTGACGGCTGACGAGCAACTCCGCCTTCGCGAGCGGGTCGCGAAGCTCAGGCGGCTGAGCTTGCTCGGCGGCACGAAAGTGTCCGGCGATCTCGAGCGGCTCGAGGAGCAGCTCGAGCGCATGCAGGCCGATGTCACCGACGAGGAGATCTGGCGCTCCGTCGAGCTCGCCCGCCATCCCGAGCGGCCGTACACGCTGGACTACGTCGAGCGCCTGCTGGACGACTTCGTCGAGCTGCACGGCGACCGCGGGCGCGCGGACGACCAGGCGCTCGTAACCGGCATCGGGCGCTTCGGCAGTCGCACGGTCGCGCTGATCGGCCACCAGAAGGGCCGCGACCTGAAGGAGCGCACGCAGCGGAACTTCGGCATGGCCTATCCGGAGGGGTACCGGAAGGCGATGCGGGTGATGGAGCTCGCCGACCGTCACGGCTTTCCGCTCCTGACGTTCGTCGATACGCCCGGCGCCTATCCGGGTGTCTCGGCCGAGCAGCACGGGCAGGGCGGCGCCATCGCCCGTTCGCAGGCGGTGATGTCGAGGCTCGGTGTGCCGATCGTCTCCTGCGTCATCGGCGAAGGAGGATCGGGCGGCGCCATCGCGATCGCAGTGGCCGACCGCGTGCTCATGCAGGAGAACGCGATCTACTCGGTGATCAGCCCCGAGGGCTGCGCGGCGATTCTCTGGCGCGACGCCGGCGAGGCGCGCAAGGCGGCCGCGGCGTTCAAGCCGGACGCCATGCACTCCCTCGAGCTGGGCGTCATCGACGGCATCGTTCCCGAGCCGCCCGACGGCGCGCAGGAGGACCACGACGAGGCCGCGCGGCTGCTTGGCGAGGCACTCGAGCACGCGCTCGACGAGGTCGAAGGGACGCCGTCGGACACCCTGCGGCGCGAGCGCAGGGCGAAATTCCGGCGTATGGGGATTCATGCCTGAGCCGATCAACGAGACTTTGTGCGTTTTCAGCACAAATAACGGCAATCCACACTCTCCACAGGCTTATCCCCGATCCATACAGAGCCGCAACCGCATGAACTAGCCGTTTCGGCCCCGCAGGCGACCACGATGCCCTCAACTGACCGACTTCGTGACTATCGGCGCAAGCGGCGATCGGACGAGACGCCGGAGCCTGCCGGGAAGGCCGCGAAGGCCCGGAAGAGCCGGAAAGGTCCGATCTTCGTCATCCAGCGCCACGAGGCGAGGTCGCTGCACTACGATCTGCGCCTCGAGCGCGACGGCGCCCTCGCGAGCTGGGCGGTGCCGAAAGGCATGCCGCTCGAGCCCGGCCAGCAGCACCTCGCGGTGCACGTGGAAGACCATCCGCTCGAGTACGGAGCCTTCGAGGGTGAGATCCCGAAGGGGCAATACGGCGCCGGGACCGTGGAGATCTGGGACCGGGGCACGTACGAGCTGCTGGAGGAGAAGAAGGACGGCGGCCTCACGTTTCGGCTCGACGGCGAGCGCCTCCAGGGCACGTGGGCGCTTATCCCGGCGCATCTCTCCGGCCAGGAGAAGAACTGGCTGGTGCTGCGCAAGCGCGAGGAGGCCGCAAGGGCATCTTCGTCCGGCGGGACGCGCCGTTACCGGCCCATGCTGGCAACCCCCGTCAAGGAGCTGCCCCGCGCCGAGGGCTGGCTGTTCGAGCCGAAATGGGACGGCTATCGCACGCTCGCGTTCCTGAGTGGCGGTGAGGTCGAGCTGCAGAGTCGGACTGGGAGAACGGACCTCACCAAGCGCTTCGACGCGATCGCGACGGCGCTGCCCCGCGCCGTCCGCACGCCGGACTGCGTCCTCGACGGCGAGGTCTGCGCGATCGACGAGACCGGCCGCGCGAGCTTCTCGGCGATGCAGCGAGGGAAAGGGGTGCTCGTCTACTACGTCTTTGATCTGCTCGAGCAGGACGGCGAGCCGCTGGTGGACCTACCGTTGACGGAGCGCCGCCGCCGGCTCAGGAAGCTCCTCGGACGCTCGAAGTCCGTCTCCCTGACGGAGACCTTCGACGATGGGGAAGCGCTGCTCGAGGCGGCCGCTCAGCAGAGCCTGGAGGGCGTCATGGCCAAGCGGCCAGACTCTCGCTACGAGCAGGGCCGGTCTCGCAACTGGCTGAAGGTGAAGTTACGGCCGCGGCAGGAGCTCGTCGTCGCCGGCTACACGAAGGGCCAGCGCAGGCGCGAGCGCATGGGCGCGCTCGTGCTCGCAGTCCACGAGCAGGGTGGCCTGCGCTGGGCCGGCAACGTCGGCACCGGGTTCACGGAGGATGCGATCGACGACCTGCTCGCGCGCCTGAAGCCGCTCGAGCGGCCCAACTCACCGCTCGTGGACGTCCCGAAGATGCCGCGTGTGCGCAAGAGCGACGTCAGATGGGTCGAGCCGGAGCTCGTCGTCGAGATCGAGTTCGTCGAATGGACGCACGAAAGCCACCTGCGCTTTCCGACCTTCCTGGGGATACGGGAGGACAAGCTGCCCGAGGAAGTCCGTCGCGAGGAGCCCTTTCCCACCGAGATTCGGAAGGGCAAGCGGACCCTGAAGTTCTCCAACCTCGACAAGGTCTTCTGGTCGGAGGAGGGGATCACGAAGGGCGATCTGCTCGCGTACTACCGCCAGGTTGCGCCCGTGATCCTCCCCCACCTCCGCAGCCGACCGTTCACGATGAAGCGCTTTCCCGACGGCATCGACGGCAAGTTCTTCTTCCAGAAGGACGCGCCCAAGCACATGCCAGACTGGATTCCGACGCGGCGGTTCGAAGTCTCGACGCGTGAGAGCCCGCGGCAGCGCCGGATGATCGACGCGCCGCTCGTCGACGACGCGCTGGCGCTGCTGTGGATGGTCAACATGGCCTGCATCGACATGAACACGTGGTATTCCCGCGTGGACAAGCCGGATCGCCCGGACTGGGTGCTCTTCGACCTCGATCCCTCACCCGACGTGGGTTTCGCCGAGGTCGTGGAGGTCGCGAAGCTCGTAAAGGCGGTGCTCGACCAGCTCGGCCTCGCAGGCTTTCCCAAGACGAGCGGCGCCGACGGGATGCACGTGCTCGTGCCCATCGCCCGCCGCTCGACGTATGCGCAGGCGCGGGAGTTCGCAGAGATCGTCGCGCGCACGCTCGCGTCGACCCACCGCGGCCTCGTCACGACGGAGTGGGTGAAGCGGAAGCGCAAAGGCGTGCTGATCGACGCGAACCAGAACGGCGAAGGAAAGACGATCGCGTCGGCTTACTCGGTACGACCACGCGCCGGGGCGCCCGTCTCGACGCCGCTGCGCTGGGAAGAGGTGAAGGCGGGCCTCGAGCCGACCGACTTCACGATGGACGCCGTGCTGCGGCGGGTCGCGAAAGACGGCGACGTGTTCGCGGGCGTGCTCGAGGGTGGGCAGTCCCTGTCCCAGGCGCTCTCGACCATCCGCTAGCGAGCGCCAGCTAGGGCTCGCCGAGCCGCCGCGGGTGGCCGAGCGTGCCGAGCTCGGCGATGTCGCGCCTGAAGAAGAGCGCGACGGTCCAGTCCGACACGACACGGAGCTTGCGTGAGAACAGCGGCAGCTGGCTCAGGTGGTACGTCCGGGTGACGAACCAGCCGGGGAAGCCACGCAAGCGCAGGCCGAGGATGTCCGCGACGCCTCGGTAGCGGCCCAGCGTCGCGACCTGACCGAGCATGCGGTAGCGGTACGGGCGCGGCGAGTCGACGAGGTTGCGAGCGAGCGCGCGAGCCTGGCGCAGCGCGTGCTGCGATGTCGGCGGATCCGGCAGTTCCGGCGTGGCTTCGTTCGGCACGCGAGCGCAGTCGCCGAGCGCCCACGCATCGCCGCTGCCCTCGATCTGGAGAAAGCGATCCACGCGCACTCGACCCTGGTCGTCCAGCGGCAGGCCGAGCTCTGCGAGCTGCGGGCTCGCGCGGACGCCAGCTGTCCAGACGAGCGTGTTCGTCTCCACGCGCTCGTCGTTGGACAGCAACGCACCATCTGCGTCCAGCGCCTGAAGCGTCGTGCCCGTGCGGATCTCCACGCCGCGGCCGGTCAGCTCACGTGCGGCGTACTCGCCGAGCTTTGTCGGGATCTCCGGCAGGATCGAGGGCGCCGCGTCGACGAGCATCCACCTTGTCGGTAGCTCGCGCAGGTGCGGGTAATAGCGGAGAGCGTCGCGTACGAGATCCGAGAGCTCCGCGAGAGCTTCCACGCCCGCGTAGCCGGCGCCCACAAAGACGAAGGTGAGATGGCGGCGTGCAGCGCCGGCATCCAGCCCCGCGTCAGCCAGCTCCAGCTGGCGCAGAACATGGTTGCGAAGGGCGATCGCGTCGGCGAGATCCTTGAAGCCGTGCCCGTGCTCGGCGAGACCGGGGATGGGCAGCGCGCGGCTGACCGCGCCGAGTGCGATCACGAGCCGCTCGTATCCGACCTCCAGCGATGCGTCCTGTGTCTCGACGACCACCGTGCGGCGCTCCTGGTCGAGTGCGGTGGCGCGGCCCAGCAGCAGCTCCGAGCGCGGGCACATCACCCTCAGCGGCACGACGACGTGACGCGGCTCGAGCGTGCCGGAGGCGGCCTCGGGCAAGAGCGGCGTGAAGAGCATGAAGTTCTCCGGGCAGACGATCGTCGACTGGAGGCCACGCTTGCCGAGCAGCCGCGCCACCCAGCTGCCGGCGAAGCCGCCGCCGAGGATCAGGGTGCCGCCATGGGCTCGGCGCTCACTCATCGCCTCCGTATCATCGGCCGTCGTGGCAATCGAGGGGGCGGACACTCAGAATGCGCGGCGGCGGCTGTGGGTCGCATTCGTGGATCCGCTGCCCAACCGGGTCTTCTTCGACTGCGGCATCGTCGCCGGCCTGCGCGACGCCTTCGAGGAGCCCATCACGGCGCTGTTCCCGCTGCACCCGAAGCACATCGATCCATGGCGCGGCCAGCTCGACGGCGTAAAGGTGGTCGAGACGGCGGACCTGATGCATCTGCGTGTGCCAGTCGGAGAGCGGATCGTCCGCCGAGCGGATTACTTCCTCGACGACCATGTCGGCTTTCACACGCTGGCCGTGCGCACGAGCCTTCGCCACGGCTTCAACAAGGAGCGGTGGGCGCACGGCCATCCGATCGCCTTCCTCGACATCGACCGGGCGGGGCACCTGCCGCGCTGGGACGTCGTCGACCGCGGGATGGCGGCCTGGCTCTTCTCCGGCCGGCGGTACGTGCCGTCGCAGCTGCTCGAGGCCATGCGGGCCCACTGCGAGGGGCTCGTCGTGACGAACCTCCAGGCGCACGTCTCGATGCCGTATCTCGTGGCGGCGCGCCGGCTGGGCGTGCCGGTCGTCGGCTACGTCGCGTCCTGGGATCACACGGTCGGGAAGGGCGTCGTCTCGCCGCACCTCGACCTCTACGTCGTGCAGAACGAGATCATGCGCTCCGACCTCGTCCGCTACCACGACATCGATCCCGCGAGGATCACGATCACCGGCTGGCCGCAGACGGACGTCTATCATCGCCGGCGGTCGCGGGAGGCGTACGCGGAGCTCCTGCGGCGCTACGACCTCGATCCGGACAAGCCGCTGGTCCTGTTCGCCGGCAATACGCCTGACAATGCGCCGTACGAGGGCAAGCTGGTCGAGCGGCTGCTCGCGTGGTGGCTCGAGTCTGGCGCGCAGAGCCGCTTCTCGCTCCTCTTCCGGCCGCATCCGCGCGACAACAGGGTCAGAGAGCGGTTCGGCGCGGCAGCGGGCGTGGCCGGTGCGGCCGTGCAGGCGCCGAGCTACACGGATCTCGAGGATCTCGCCACGCTCCTGCAGTACGCCGACGTCGTCGTGGCCAATGCGGGCACGATCCTGCTCGACGCGCTCGTCAACGACCGGCCGGCGGTGTGCGTTCTCTGGGACGAGGGGGCGCCTCCGGGCGAGCGCTGGGCCGATCGCAACCTCGTCGGCGACCACTACAAGCAACTCGCGGAGTCGGGCGCGTTCCTCCGTGCCCACGACTTCGACGAGCTCGTCGCGGGAATCGACCGCGCGCTCTCGCAGCCTGGCGAGCTGGCCCGCGAGCGCGAGCAGATCGCGCACGAGGTTGTCGGTGAAGTGGACGGCAAGGCGGGCGAGCGGGTCGTCGAGGCGATCGTCTCCCGGCTCGGATGAAACGTCCCGAGGCGACCCTCGTCCTCTACAGCCGCCTGGCGTTCTATCCGGTGCACTGGCTGGCTCTGGAGGAGGTGGTGCGGCGCTTCGAGGCCAGAGCAATCGTGCTGGCCGCGCCGCCGCCGGCCGACCTGCCGACCGTGCACCGGGCTCACGGGACGGCGAATCCCGCCGCGGGCCTGCCCATCGAGGTGCGACCGGTGCCGCCCGGCTCGCGCCGCGAGCGGCTGACGTGGATCGCCCGGCAGTTGCGTGCAATCCGGCCCGACGTGATCTGGGTGCAGGAGGAGCCGATCGACCCGTTCCTGCTGGAGATGCTCGCGCTCTACCGCTTCCACAAGCGACCGCGGATCGTCACGGCCGTCTGCGAGAACATCTTCCCCCGGCCGCGGCGGCTTGCCGAGCGCACAGCACGGCGCCTCCTCTGGCCCCGGCTCGACCACCTGCTGACCGTCGCGCAGCCGTCGCTCGAGGGCATCCGGGCCGCGGGCATGCCCGTGTCGGTGCCCGCCTCGACGCTCGTCGCAGGCGGCCTGGAGCCGGAGGGCGAGGTGAAGGCCATGGCGCTGGATGCCGGCTTCACCGTCGGCTTCGCAGGGAGGCTGATCGAGGCGAAGGGCTGGAAGCTGCTCGTTCGGGCCCTGCCCGAGGGCGCGCAGCTCGTGCTGGCCGGCGACGGGCCGCAGCGTGCGGAGCTGGAGGCGATGGCCGCCGCAGACGACCGGATCCACTATCTCGGCTTGCTGCCCAAGGACGAGCTGTGGAGCTTCTATGCCGCGCTCGACTGCCTTGCCGTGCCGTCCCTGACGACTCCGCGCTGGAAGGAGCAGTCCGCGTCGACGCTCGTGGACGGCCTGGCAATGGGCTTGCCGATCGTGGCCTCGGACAGCGGTGGCATCCCGGACATCATGGGCCCGGCGGGGTTGCTCGTCCCCGAAGGAGACGCCGACGCTCTGCGAAACGCACTCGTTCGCCTACGCGACGACGCGGCGCTGCGGGAACGGCTTGACGCAGCTGGTCGTGAGCGGTTCCGCGCCGAATTCGCCATTCCGGCATACGCCCCGAAGATCGCGAACGCACTGAAACTTCACGAACGCTCGGTAGCCTTGGACGGGTGAGTCGCGCCGTGCCAACGTGCTGTGCCCGCGTGTTCCTCGGGCGTCGCTGGCAAAGGAGGCAAGCGAGTGGCGCGCAGGGCGTATTCGGACATACGTTCAAGCGCCGCGAGTGCAGCATCCTGCCGCCAGCGGCGTCAGGCGAAGGCGGAGCCGGGCTTCGCCCGGCGGTAGCCTTCGCCGGCGAGGGACGCGCGTGAGCGTTCTCGAGAAGACGGCGCCGGAGGCTGAGCCCGTCGAGGCGCCCCTGCGGGACGATCGCGTGACGACGATTGCGCCCGCGACGCGCCTGCCGAGGCTCGACCTGCGCGAGCTCTGGCGCTACCGCGAGCTGTCTCTGACGTTCGTCTGGCGCGATCTCAAGGTGCGCTACAAGCAGACGCTCATCGGAATTCTCTGGGTCGTGCTCCAGCCGCTGCTGGCCACGGGCATCTTCACGCTCATCTTCGGCCGCTTCGCGGAGTTCCCGTCCGACGACGTTCCGTATCCGATCTTCGTCTTCGCCGGCGTGATCATGTGGACGACGTATTTCCAGCCGGCCTTCAACAGCGCCAGCGGGAGCATCGCCGGCAACAAGTCGCTGATCACGAAGGTGTACTTCCCGCGTGTCCTGCTCCCGCTCGGGGCCGTCGTGACACCGCTCGTCGACTTCGTGATCGTCTTCCCGATCCTCGTCGCGATGATGTTCTGGTTCGACATCGCCGTCAGCGCACAGGCGCTCCTGTTCCCGCTTTTCGTGCTGCTGGCTCTGGTCACCGCGCTCGCCGTCGGGTTGATCTTCACCGTGGCCGGCGTCCGCTACCGCGACGTGCCCTATGCGATCCCCTTCGTCATCCAGATCTGGATGTTCGCCTCGCCCGTCTTCTACTCGATCAACTCTCTCGAGACGAACTACCAGTGGCTGGCCGCGCTCAACCCGATGACCGGGGCGATCACCGGCCTCCGCTGGTCGCTGCTCGGCACTCCGCTGCCCGTGCACGTGATCGGCGTGAGTGCTGCCATGGCCGTCATCCTGCTCGCCGTCGGGCTTGCCGTTTTCCGCAGTGCCGAGCCCCGTTTCGCGGACACGATCTGATGGCTGCGTCGGCAACTATCGAAGTCGACGGGCTCGGCAAGCGCTACCGGATCGGCCAGCTCCAGAGCGGCTACGGGACGTTGCGGGACTCGCTCGCACATGCCGGCCGCCGCCTGCTGGGCCGGGAGCACAAGCACACCTACGAGGAGATCTGGGCGGTCAAGGACGTCTCCTTCTCGGTGAGCCAGGGCGAGGTGCTCGGCATCATCGGCCGCAACGGCGCCGGCAAGTCGACGCTGCTCAAGCTCTTGACGCAGATCACGACGCCCACCACGGGGCAGGCCGTTATCCGCGGCCGCGTCGGCAGCCTGCTCGAGGTCGGCACCGGCTTCCATCCCGAGCTGACCGGCCGCGAGAACATCTACTTGAACGGCGCCATCCTCGGCATGGGGCGCCGCGAGATCACGAAGAAGCTGCCCGAGATCGTGGACTTCGCCGGCGTGGCGACGTTCCTCGACACACCGGTGAAGCGCTTCTCGAGCGGCATGTACGTCCGACTCGCCTTCTCGGTGGCGGCGCACCTCGAGCCGGAGATCCTGCTCGTGGACGAGGTGCTCTCCGTCGGCGACGCCGAGTTCCAGCGGCGCTCCCTCGGCCGCATGGAGGAGTTCAGCCGCTCCGGGCGCACCGTGGTCTTCGTCTCCCACCAGATGCCCGCCGTGGCGCGGCTCTGTGACCGCGCGATCCTGCTCGACGGTGGGCAGATCGCGCGCGACGGTCAGAGCGACGAGGTGGTCGCGCACTACCTCCAGTCGGTGAGCGGGACGCCGTCGCGGCGCGTCTGGCCCGATCTCGAAGAAGCGCCCGGCGGCAAGTACGCCCGCCTGCGCGAGGTGAGGGTCGTGGACGAGCAGGGTGGGCTGCTGGACAGCGTGGACATTCGCCGCCCCGTGGGCATCGAGATGACGTTCACCGTGCTCCGCGACGATGTCCCGATGTTCCCGAAGATCAAGCTCTACGACCGGGAGGGCGACGCGGCGTTCAATGCGCTCGACACGAGTTCCGAGTGGGAGGAGCTCGCCGGCACGGGCGACTACACGTCGACGGCGTGGATTCCACGGAACTTCCTCAACGAGGGCTACTACCGCGTCGACGTCGCCGTCTGCAGCCTGGGCCGGGCGGGGACGAACAAGCTGATCCACCAGACGGCTGTACGCGAGGCCGTCTCCTTCAACGTCTTCGACCTCGGGGAGGGGGACTCGTCGAAGGGCCGCTTCCCGGGTCACCTCCGCGGGCCGGTGCGGCCGCTGCTCGACTGGACGACCGAGCGCCGCTAGACGTGCAGATCGTGGGCGTGATGCTCGTCCACAACGAGGACGAGTTCGTGGAGCAGGCGCTGCGCAACGCCGCCCCGTTCTGCGATCGCTTCCACGTCGCCGACAACATGTCCACCGACGGCACGTGGGACGCCATACGGCGTGTGGCCTCTGAGTTCGACCACGTCGAGCCGGTGCGCGTGCGGCGGACGGGTGACTCGCATGCGCTCGTCGAGGGCTACGCGGGCACGGACACCTGGGTGTTCGGCGTCGACGGCGATGAGCTCTACGACTCCGCCGGGCTGGCGGCCTTCCGTGCGCAGCTTCTAGACGGCGCGCACCGCGAATGGTTCAGCCTCAAGTCCAACGTCCTCAACGTCACGGAGCTGGCTGGGGAGCGCGCAGCGTCCGGGTACCTCTCGCCGCCGTCGCGTTCGATCACGAAGCTCTTCAACTTCGCCGCCATCGACTCGTGGACTGAGTGCCACCGCCAGTACATGCACGACGGCGAGATCGCGTTCCGGGCGGGGTACGACCGAGAGTCGATCGGCGTCCTCAGCGAACGCTTCACGTGGGAAGAGAGCCCGTTGCGCTGCCTCCACGTGTGCTTTCTGCGCCGGTCGAGCCTCGATCCACCTGACGCGGACGGCCACGGGCGGCTGAGCCCGATCGAGCTCGGCGGCAAGCGGCGCTCCCGGCTGAGCTCGGTCGTCGACCGGTTGCGGCCCGCTCCGCCTCCGTCGCCGTGGAAGGACGAGAAGTACCGCCAGGGCGAGCTAGTCACGAAGGACGCCGGGCCGTTCTTCCCATGACGAGCGTGAGCGTCATCGTGGCCACGTACGAGTGGCCGGAGGCGCTCGACGCCGTGCTGTTCGCGCTCTCGGAGCAGAGCGATCCCGACTTCGAGGTCGTCGTGGCCGAAGACGGATCGCGAGCCGAGACCACGGCCACCGTCGAGCGTTGGGGCGACGCGTTCGGCGAGCGCTTGCGACAGGTCCGCCAGGACGACGCCGGCTACCGGCTGGCCCGCGTGAAGAACCTCGGTGCGCAGGCTGCGAGTGCCGAGTACCTGGTCATGATCGACGGCGACTCCGTGCCGCGGCGCGGCTTCGTGCACGCCATCCGGAAGAGCGCGCTGCCGGGCTGGTTCCTCGGCGGCAAGCGGCTGGAGCTCTCGCAGGAGCTCAGCCGGCGCGTGCTCGCAGAGCGCCTGCCCATCCACCGCTGGTCGCTCGCGCGCTGGCTGCGAGGACGCGGGGACGCGAGGCCGCTCGCGGCGCTCACGCCGCGCGACCGCCGTCGCCCCGGACACGACGGCCTGCCGGAGTTCGTCCCGCACACGGAGCGCTACGGCTTCCTGTTCGGCGTCCACCGTGCCGACTTCGAGGGCGTCAACGGCTTCGACATGCGCTACGAGGGCTGGGGCGAGGAGGACATCGATCTCGCCGTCCGCCTGCGCCGGGCCGGGCTGCGCTGCGGCTGGCCGGGACCGCAAGGCACGCTGCTGCACCTCTGGCACGAGAGCCGCAAAGGCCCGCGCCCGAACCTCGGCCTGCTCGAGGAGACGCGTGCCGCTGACCGCGTGGAGGCGGTCAGCGGCCTTCGTCAGCTCAATACGTAACTACTTCAGACAGACGGCGTACATCGTGGCACTCGCGTTCTCCGGCGAGTAGCTGGCGAGGCGCAGCCTCCACGACAACCCGTCGGCGCTGGGCCGGGAATCGAAGGTCGTGATGATGTTGTCGGCCGGCCCCTGGAAGCCGCCGCCGATTGCCTTCTGGCCGGCGTCGCAGGTCGTCGTCGTGTCGACGATCACGCCGGGCTCGAGCGTCTGAGTGCCTGTCTTGTACGTGACGAGGCTGGCGACTGAGCTGGCTGGCCCTGGCGTCCCCGCGATTCCGTCTGCCGTTTTGCCGTTCAGGAGCGTGGCGGGACCGGGCATGCGGGCGACTTGCGCCGGCGTCTTCCCTCCTAGCTTCTTCGCGTTGTCGGCGACCTTCGCACGAGCGGCCAGTGGGACGACGTTCTGGGCGACGGCAGTGCCGGTGAGTGCGACGATCAGTGCGAGAGCCGCGATGACCAGCGCGGGGCTCGGCATACGAATACGCATGAAGTGCCTCCTGTGACGAGGGAGTTTCAGCTTAGGGATGGCGCAGGAAGGCCTACGCCACGGCGTAACGCTGCGGCGCGCCGAGGCGGCTTACGTGACTGGCCGGGAGGCGGTAGTTCCGCTCGGTCAGCGACTTGAGCGACGCGGGCGAGCAATACGTCGCCGTCGCGAGCACGCGCGGCTTGGCCGTCGCGAAGCCGCCGCGGTGGAAACCGCTCGTGTTGCAGAGGACCAGCGTTCCCGCCGGAGCCGTGAACGTCTTCACGTCTTCGGCGCTCACCGCCTGGTCGAACTCCGCCTGCGATGGGTACGCGGGGCTGAGCGGATACCAGGGGTAGAAGTCCGCCAGATCTCCGCCGCGGGCGCTGCCGGCCACGAACTCGAACGGCCCGGTGCCGGCGTCGACGTCGACGAGGTAGAGGAACGCCTTCAGCAGGTGCCCGTCGTCGAAGTCCCTGTGCCAGCGCTGCGAGAGGATCCGGTCGGAGTCGGCCGGGATGGGCACCGAGTACCAGAAGTCGAGGTACTCGAGCTTGGACCACATGCGGAGGTACGCGTTGGCGAGGCCGAGCAGGCGATCGGAGAGGGCGCAGCCGAGCCACGGCGAGTCAGGTGCGATCTCCTGTCCACGCTCGTACCTGCGGACGAGATAGTCCTTGGCGGTGTCGCGGCTCTCGGCGGTCGATGCCTCGCCGATGAACGTCTCACCCTCGGCGAGGACCGCGGCGACCGCCTCCTCGTCGAAGAGCTCCGAGAGCGGCAGCACTGCATAGTCCCGCTGATCGAGGTCGGCAAGGATGCGCCGCTGAGCCTCGTCGAGCATGGGCGGTGTGCGCTCGAAATTGCGCCTCGCCCGCCGATTGCCGAGTAGGCGATCGTGGAGCTTGTACGTGGTGATGATGCCTTTGTGCTCTACGGCCTTCGCACGGTGAACGAGCCCCGTCCCGCGCCCAAGGCGCTCGGTGACGCGGGTCGTGCGTTCGACGAGCTTGGTTCGCTGGCGGTGCATCGAGGTCGGAAGCTAACACCCTGTGGTGGGAGGTGCGCCACCCCGTGGTCTACCGTCTCGGCGTGAATCTCCGCACGGCACCGCGAGCCGCGGCCGTCCACGCCCGCAGAGCTGCGGATGCGCTGAAGCGTGCTGCTGCCACCGAGACCACCCGCCTCGCGTCTCGTCGTGACCGCGCAGATCTCTCGGTGTTCCACGACTTCGCGCCACCGCCCTCGGGCGGCGGCAACCAGTTCCTCGCCGGGCTCGTGGGGGAGCTTCGACGGCGTGGCCTCGAGGTCGAGGTGAACCGCATCTCCGGCGAGACGCCCGTCTGCCTCTTCAACTCGTTCAACTTCGACCACCGCCGGCTGCGCCGCTTTGCGCACGCCGGCTGCCGCATGGTGCATCGCGTGGACGGCCCGATCGGCGTCTACCGCGGCTTCGACGACGGCACCGACCGGCACATCTTCGAGCTCAACAGCGAGCTGGCGGACGCGACGGTCTTCCAGTCCCGGTACAGCCTCGAGAAGCATCGCGAGCTGGGGCTGGAGCTCCGCGACCCGGTCGTGATCCCGAACGCGCCCGATCCCGAGGTCTTCAACGCCGACGGCCGTGTGGAGCTGCGGGCGGGCGAGCCCGTGCGCCTGATCACCACGAGCTGGTCCGACAACCCCCGCAAGGGCGCCGACGTGATCGCCGAGCTCGAGCGCGGGCTCGATCCCGCGCGGTTTCAGCTGACGTTCGTCGGCCGCTCGCCCGTCGGCTTCGAGCGTGCGCGCGTCGTCCCTCCTGTGCCGTCGGCCGAGGTTGCCCGGCTGCTCCGCGAGCACCACGTCTTCGTCTTCGCGAGCCTCAACGAGGCGTGCTCGAACTCTCTGCTCGAGGCGCTCGCATGCGGCCTCCCGGCCCTTTACGTGGATAGCGGCTCGAACGCCGAGGTGGTGGCCGGCGGTGGGCTGCCCTTCCGCGACGCAGCGGAGGCGGCAACGCGCCTCGACGAGCTCGTCGAGCGCTGGGCCGAGCTGCAAGCGGCTATCCGCGTGCCCTCGCTGCCCGAGACGGCAGATCGCTACCTCGGGGTGCTGCGCCCGTGAAGTCCCCGCGCGACATCGTCAGACCTGTCGCCAGTCCGCTGCGGCGGTGGGCGATCGAGGCCCGGACGAAGACGTGGCGCGACCACTCGCGCCTCTTCGTGGCGGGTGACGGGAACGACTGGGCGATCGCCGACGATGCACGCCAGATCGCGCGCGTGGCGGCGCGCCTCGGGGCGCAGGTCGGCAGCGAAAGCTGGGTCTCTGGCGTTCGCGACCAGTCCGTCTTCCACGCCAGTCAGTTCGCGCTGCTCGGCCAGCCGTTCGAGCGCAACGGGAACCGGCTCGGCGTCGCGTATCTCCACGGCCGCCCGGGGACGAAAGGGATGCCGGAGTTCGACACGTGCTACGAGGCCGTGCGCACGCGGCACGAGGAGCTCGACCGGATCCAGGTGCCCTCGCGGGCGATGGAGGAGCTCGTGCTGGAGGCAGGCGTGCCGGCGGAGAAGGTGTTCCGGATCCCGATCGGCGTCGATCTCGAGCGCTTCACGCTGCGCACTCCGGACGAGCGGGCCGAGGCGCGCGCGAAGCTCAACCTTCCGGAGGAGGCGTTCGTCGCCGGCTCGTTCCAGAAGGACGGCGTCGGCTGGGACGAAGGGTTCGAGCCGAAGCTGATCAAGGGGCCGGACGTGCTGCTCTCGGCAGTCGAACGGTTGCACCGGCGCGTGCCCGAGCTGTGGCTGCTGCTCACGGCGCCCGCGCGCGGCTATGTGAAGCAGGGCCTCGAACGGATGGGCGTTCCCTACCGCCACCTCGTCGTGAGCGGACAGGACGGCGTCGCGAAGGCGTACCGGGCGCTCGACGTCTGCCTCGTCACGTCGCGCGACGAGGGCGGGCCGAAGGCCGTGCTGGAGGCGATGGCGACCGGCGTGCCGCTCGTGACGACGCGAGTTGGCCAGGCGGCCGATCTCGTCAGCCACTCGCGGAACGGCTACATCGTCGACGTGGAGGACGCGAACGGCATCGCCGACTGGGCGGGCTACGTCGCGGAGGCGCCCGACGAGACGCTGGCGCGGCTGGCGGCGACCGGGCGGGCAACGGCCGAGGAGTGCTCCTACGAGGCGCTCGCACCGCGGTGGCGCGAGCTGCTGACAGGGTTCGTCGCTCTGGGCGAGTCGTGAGAAGCGTAGGAGGACGGCTCCGCGCGAAGGCTCGCGGGGCGCTTGATCGCGCTGTCCCGGCCGGTGCGCGGAGAGGTCGCAGTCTCTTACGGTCATCGGCGCATTCCCGCGCCCGGCGAGCCCGTGGAGGGCGGGATGGTGAAGTTCCAGCGCCTGCAGGTGGCGTTTCCGCACCACCCGCGCGACTTCAATCTCCTCTACCTCGGCTCGAGCTCGCTCCCGACGGATGAGCAGTCCGTGATCGGGCTGGCGCAACGCCGCGGCGCGCCGGTGGTCGTCAACCAGAACGGTGTGGCCTATCCGGCGTGGGCGGGCAGCGCCACGGAGCGGCTGAACGCACGGCTGCGCGGCGTGCTCCGGGCCGCCACGCACGTCGTCTACCAGAGCGACTTCTGCAAGCAGGCGGCGGACGAGTTTCTCGGCCCGCCGCAGGGCTCGTGGGAGATCCTGCGGAACGCCGTCGACACGGGCGAATTCACTCCGGCCGAGCGCGCGCCCGAAGGCGAACCGCTGGTGCTGCTGGCCGGCGACCAGTCGCAGGCGTACCGCCTGGAGACGGCGCTCGAGACGCTGGCACTGTTGCCCGAGGCGCGGCTCCTCGTGACCGGATCAGTGGTCGGCGGCCAGGAGCTGATCGACGAGCTCGGCCTCGCCGGCCGCGTCGACTTCGCCGGCCGCTACGCCCAGCGAGACGCACCAGCGCTCTACCGCCGGGCGCACGTGCTGCTCCATCCCAAGGTGCGAGACCCGTGTCCCAACGTCGTGCTGGAGGCACTCGCTTGCGGCGTGCCCGTCGTCCACTCGACAAGCGGCGGCGTGCCGGAGCTCGTGGAGGATGCCGGCATCGGCGTGCTCTCGGAGACGACCTGGGAGCGCGATGTGCCGCCCGCGCCCGCCGAGCTCGCCGATGCAGTGCGGACAGTGCTCGCCTCGCTCGACTTCTATCGCGGGCGAGCCCGAGCGCGGGCCGTGGAGCACTTCGACCTGGCGCCCTGGGTGGAGCGGCACACGGCCCTGTTCGCGGAGCTCGTGGAATGACGCCGCGCGTCAGCGTCGTGATGCCGGTACGGGAGGGCGAGCGGTTCCTCCGCGAGGCTCTCGACTCCACGCTGGCGCAGACGCTGGACGATTTCGAGCTGATCGTCGTCGACGATGGGTCCACCGACGCGACTCCGGAGATCCTGGCCGAAGCGGCGCACCGAGATGCGCGAGTTCGCGTGCAGCGCCAGGAGCCGGGCGGCCTGACCGTGGCCATCAACGCCGGCTGCGCGCTGGCGCAGGCGCCGCTGATCGCCCGCATGGACGCTGACGATGTGATGCTGCCCGACCGGCTCGAGCGCCAGGCCGCCCACCTCGACGCACATCCGGAAGTGGCGCTGCTGGGCGGCGGCATCGTGCTCGTCGACGAACAAGGCCGTGAGATCGACCGCGAGCCCGGCCGGCCGCAGCTCGACTTCCTCGTTCGCAACGAGCTCACCCACGCGACGGTGATGATGCGTGCCGACGCTCTCCGGGCGCTGGGCGGCTATCGGCTCGACCAGTCCGAGGACTACGACCTCTGGCTGCGCTTCGACGAGCGCTACGGCGTCGCTGCGCTCGCCGAGCCGGTCATCCGCTACCGGCTGCATCCGGGGCAGTTCTCCGTGACGGCGCTCGAGCGTCAGGCGCTCGGCTTCCTCTGCGTGCGGGAGGCGGCGATCAGGCGGCGGCGCGGCGAGCCGGATCCGCTCCTGGGCGTGGAAGAGCTGGACGAGCCGCTGCGCGAGCGCCTCGGCGTCCCTCGACAAGCGCTCGACGCGCAGATCGTCTCGGACGCCGTGCACTGGGCGGCAACGCTGACGCGAGTGGGCAGGGACGAGGAGGCGGCCGCGCTGCTCGACGCCGCCGCAGGCGTCGGGGGTGCGCCGGGACGACCAGAGCTCGCGCGTCGCGCACGGGGCCTGATCTTCAAGCGCGCCCTGCGACACGGACGGTTGGGTGAGGCCGCGCGCGAGCTCGCGGCCTACGCTCGCGGTCGATGACGTCGATTCTTCAGGTCAACTCCTCCGACGTCGGCGGCGGCGCCGAGGTCGTCGCGCTATCGCTGCACCGCGAATACAAGGCCCGCGGTCTCGACTCGAGCCTCGCCGTGGGGCTCGCCCGCAGCGGAGAGGATGGCGTGGTGCAGATCGGCGATGGCCGTTCGCGGCGCACTCGCGCCATGCGCGATCCGGGCGTGCTGCTGGACGTCGCCCGCGGGCGGGAGGACTTCCGCTTCCCGGCCTCGCACCGTGTGCTCGAGCTGTCACCACGAGTGCCCGACGTCCTCCATCTCCACAACCTTCACGGCGGCTACTTCGATCTGCGCGTGCTGCCCGAGCTCTCGGCGCGGCAGCCGACGGTCGTGACCATGCACGACGAGTGGCTCTACACCGGCCACTGTGCGTACACGCTCGACTCCGAGCGCTGGCTCGAGGGTTGCGGTTCGTGCCCGCATCTCGACTCGTATCCCGCACTACGCGTCGACGGGACGGCCGAGAACTGGCGGCGAAAGGCTGCGCTCTTCGAGCGCTCGCGCCTTCACGTCGTCTGCCCTTCGGAATGGCTGCTAGAGCGTGCGCGACGCTCGATGCTCGCGCCGGCGATTGCCTCCGCCCGGGTGATTCCGAACGGCGTCGATGTCGAGCTCTTTGCCCCCGAGCCCCGCGGTGAGCGAGACGAGCCCGTTGTGCTGTTCGCGGCCCAGGGCGGTCGCACGAACGCGTACAAGGACTTCCAGACTCTGCGCAGCGCGCTCGACCTGCTCCGCGACCGCCGGCTGCTCGCCGTCGCGCTCGGGGAAGCAGCGCCGGAGGAGCGGATCGGAGCCGTGACGCTGCGTTCGGAGCCCTTCGAGACTCGGGACGTGGTTGCGAAGCGGCTACGTGGAGCCGACCTCTACGTCCACGCGACGCGCGCCGACAACCACCCGCTGGCCGTGCTCGAGGCGCTCGCGTCCGGCGTCCCGGTGATCGCGAGCCGCGTCGGCGGGATTCCGGAGCAGCTGGGCGAGGAAACGTGCGTGCTCGTCGAGCCCGGTCATCCACAGAGCCTCGCGGCAGCGGTCTCGCAGCTGCTCGACGATCCGGATCGCCGGGCGCGCATGAGCGCCGCCGCGGTCGCCGCCGCCCGTGCCCGCTTCTCGCTCGACCGCCAGGTGGCCGCGTATCTCGACCTCTACGCAGAGCTGTGCTGACGCTCTTCTCGGTGCCGAAGCCGTTCGCAGGCGACACCGGCGTGCTGCAGCGACGCTCGGTCGAAAGCTGGCGCGCGCTCGACGTGCAGGTACTCCTGCTCGGCGACGTCGCAGAAGCGGCCCGCGAGCTGAACGTCGAGCACGTGCCCGGACTGGAGCTCACGACGCACGGCACGCCCCGGCTCGACTCCGCGTTTGCGCTCGCCGACGGTGCAGCACGCTTTCCGCTGCGCTGCTTCGTCAACGCCGACGTCGTCTTCGGCTCCGACCTGGTCGAAGCCGTACGCGTGGTGTCCGGCCGAGAACAGCGATTCCTGCTCGTCGGCCAGACGGAGGAGGACGGCAAGCGGCGCGGGGCCGCGGCCATGGATTGGTTCGTCTTCCCCGCCGGGCTGTTCGGCGACGTGCCGCCGTTCGCAATCGGCCGTGCGGGCTTCGACAACTGGCTCGTCTGGAAGGCGCGCCAGGTCGGCGTCGTCGTGGACGCGACGAACGACGTTCGCGCGGTCCACCAGCCGCACGGGTACGAGCACGTTGACGGCGGCATGGACGAGGCGTACTACGGCGAGGAGGCGGCGCGAAACCTCGAGCTCGCCGGCGGCAAGGGGCACGTCTACACGCTCCATGACGCGAGTCACGTGCTCCGCGACGGGAAGCTCCGGCCGAACCTCGGCGCGCCCCTGCGTTGGCGCGAGAACGTCCGCAAGCTCGCCTGGAAGTTGGGAAAGCGATGAGAGTCACGGTCGTCTCGCCCGAGCCGACGCCGTACCGGGCGCCGCTGCTCGACCGCATCGCCAGGCTCCCCGACGTCGACCTGACTGCCATCTACGCCGCGCGAACCGTCGCCTCGCGGCAGTGGTCCATCGAGGCGGAACACGACGCCGTCTACCTGAGCGGTGTCGACATGCCGGGGGCGCGCGCGCTGTTTCGCCACGACTATCCGATCACGCCGGGCATCCTCGGTGCGCTCGGTGACGCACAGCCGGACGTCGTCGTCGTCTCCGGCTGGAGCACGTTCGCCTCGCAGGCGGCCCTCGCCTGGTGTCGCCTGCGCCGTATCCCGTACGTCCTGCTGGTCGAGAGTCACGACGCCGGGCCGAAGGCCGGCTGGCGCCGGGTCGTGAAGACGACGGCCGTTCCGCCCATCCTGCGCTCGGCCGCGTCCGTCCTCGTCGTCGGCTCGCTCGCCCGCGAATCCGTGCTCGCTCTTGGTGCCGACCCCGCCGGCGTCCGCGTCTTCTCGAACACGATCGACGTCCAGGCGTGGGTAGAGCGCGCCGACCAACTTGCCGCGAGGCGGTCCGAGCTGCGCGCCGCGCTCGGGCTCGGCGAGGAGATCGTCGTCGTCAGCGTCGCGAGGCTCGCGCCCGAGAAAGGGCTGGACGTGTTGCTGCGAGCGACTGCCGCGGCGGGCGTCCGGCCGCTGGTCGTCGGATCCGGGCCCGAGCGCGCGCACCTCGAGTCCATGGCCGGCGACGCGATCTTCACCGGCGAGCTCCCCGGAGACCGCGTCGCCGAGGCTTATGCGGCCGCGGACATATTCGCTCTGGTGTCTGCGCACGAGCCGTGGGGCGTTGTCGTGAACGAGGCGGCTGCGTCGGGACTGCCGCTCGTCCTCTCCGACCGCGTCGGCGCCGCTGCCGATCTGCTCGTGGACGGCGAGAACGGCGCGCTCGTGCCGTTCGGCGACTCGACCACGACGGCAGAGGCCCTGCGCCTGCTCGCTGTCGATCCGGCGCTCCGCGAGCGCTACGGGGCTCGGTCGCGCGAGCTCGTCTCGGCGTGGGGCTACGAGCCTTCGGTGGAGGCCTTCGTCGAAGCCTGCCGCGAAGCGATCGCCTCGCGGTAGATCTCTTCCTGGTGGGCGGACACTCGCTCCCACGACGTCCGTCGCGCCGCCGCCACGCCACCGGCGGACAACGACCGGCGCAGCTCCTCGTCGCCGAGCACTCGACGCAACGCGCTCGTCAGTCGCGCTGCCGAATAGGGAATCACGATCGCCTCCCCTTCCTGGAAGAAGCTCGCGATGCCGCACTGGTCCGTGACGATGACGGGCGTTCCAGCCGAAGCTGCTTCCGCGGCGGCCATGCCGAAGCTCTCACCGGCCGAAGGCAGGCAGAGGACGTCCACTTCGGCGTACAGGTGCAGCGGAGGCTCGGCCGTCGGGCCGAGCAGGTGCACGCGGCCGGACGAGTGCGCCGCGCGAACCTGATCGATCGCGCCGTGCCGATCGTCGGGCCCCACCAAGACGAGATGGAGGTTCGTCAGCTCCCGTGTCGCAGCGAGCAAGTGGTCGATCCCCTTGCCGGAGGCGATACGCCCGACGTAGAGCGCGACCGGCGCCTCTTCCGGGATGCCGAGCTCTCCCCGTAGCACGCCGCGACTCGCAGGCATCGACTCGGGATCGGGGAACCCGTTGCCGCGTACGCGCACGCGGTCGGCACGGACGCCGCCTTCCCGCACGTGTCCACGCTCGCGCTCCGAGCTGACCACGACCGCCGCCGCGCCCCTCGCGACGCCGCGATAGAGCGTGGCGTCGAGCGCACGCTTCAGCGCCACCTTGCGTAGCCGCGGCTCGAACATGCCCAGCGGCTCGAACACGTACGGAACGCGTCTCAGCCGCGCCCACGCCGCGACGCCGGTGGACACGGGGTCGCGAAAGCCGAGCACGTGCACGGCATCGGGTCGCTCCAGCCGCTCCAGCGTCATCGGCAACGACGGCGTGATGCCCATCCAGCGGTAGCTGATCGGCGTCGAGAGGTATGTCACACGCACGCCGCCGTGCGTTTCCGTGCGCGTCTTCGCCGAGGGTCGTGAGTGGAGGTCGACGAGCGTCGTCGTCACGACGGAGACATCGTGGCCGTGCGCAGCCAGCCGCTCGGTCAGCTCCCGCGTCACCGGGATCGGCCCTCCGAACGCGAGAGCCGGCCACCAGGCGGGCGCGGCGAAGAGGACCCGTAGCGGAGCACCCTGCATGCGGGTGGACGGTAGCGTTCTGCGCCGTGAGCGAGCCCGCAAAGCCACGCCTGCTGGTCGTCAACCAGTACTACTGGCCCGGCGTCGAGGCGACGGCGCACCTGCTGACCGAGCTCTGCGAATCGCTCGTGGACGAGTACAAGATCCGGGTTCTGACCGGGGTGCTGCGCGGCCACGAGCAGCTCCCGCGACGCGAGGTGCGGAACGGCGTGGAGGTCGTGCGCGTGTCGTCGACGGCCTTCGAGCGAGCCAACCTCGGCCTGCGCGCGCTCAACTACGCCTCGTACATCGGCAGCTCGCTTCTTCAGGGGCTGACCGGCCCGCGACCCGATCTCGTTCTCTGCATGACCGACCCGCCGATGGTTGGAGACGTGGGCCTGGCCATCGCGCGGCGGTTTGGCGTGCCGCTGCTCGTCATCTCCGAGGACGTATTCCCCGAGATCGCGACCCAGCTGGGGAGGCTCAACAACCGCCTGCTCGTGGCGACGCTGCGCCAGCTGATCGGCCTTTACCTCAAGCGCGCGGATCGCGTCGTCGCGATCGGCGACACGATGCGCAGCCGGCTGGAGGCGAAGGGCGCTCCGGCCGATCGCATCCGGGTGATTCCGAACTGGGTGGACACGGAGGCGATCTCGCCGCAGCCCACGGATAACGAGTGGTCGCGGCTCAACCGGCTGTCCGGGAAGTTCGTCGTCATGCACTCGGGCAACATCGGTCATGCCCAGAACCTCGAGTCGCTCGTCCGCGCGACGACGTTTCTCCGCGACCTCGACAGGCTGTCCGTCGTGCTGATCGGAGGAGGCGCGCGCTACCTGGACCTCGTTCGCCTCGCCCAGCGGCTACATGCCGACAAGCTGCGCTCGCTGCCTTACCAGAGCCGTGACGTGCTGCCGGAGTCACTCTCCTCTGCGCACCTGCACTTC
The DNA here is from genome assembly GCA_963704335.1 of uncultured Actinomycetes bacterium. GTDB lineage: Bacteria > Actinomycetota > Thermoleophilia > Gaiellales > Gaiellaceae > PALSA-612. The sequence continues at coordinate 676,921 of OY969889.1, read as the reverse complement.
GTGGGGCTGGCGGAGGGGCTGGCCGGATTCGTCGTGCCCAGCCGGCTGTACGGGATCATGGCCGCCGGCAGGCCGGTCATCGTCGCGGCCGACCCGGAGAGCGAGACTGCGCAGGTTGTCGAGCGCATCGGCTGCGGCATCGTCATTCCCCCCAGCCGCCCCGAGCTGCTCGCCGTGGTGATTCGCGATGCGTACGAAGGCCGCTACGACCTCGACGCGATGGGCGCCCTCGGGCGGGAGTACGTGACGGCGGATGCCGACACCCGCGTGGCGCTCGGCCGCTACCGCGAAGTGCTCCGAGAGCTCGTGGAAGCCTGATGCGGAAAGTCTTCTGGGGCAGTCTGGCGGCGCTCGCGTGGACCCACGTCGGGTATCCGGCTGCTGCCGCCGCCGCCGCGCGCATCGCGCCGAAACCGGTGCGTCGCGAGGACGTCCTGCCCACCGTCACGATCATCGTCGCAGCACACAACGAGGAGGACGTGATCGAGCGGCGCATCGAGAACCTCCTCGAGCTCGACTACCCGTCGGGTGACGTCGAGATCGTGGTCGCCTCCGACGCGTCCACGGATCGCACACACGAGATCGTGCGGGAGGTTGCCGAGCGCGAGCAGCGCGTGAGGCTCCTCGAGTGTCCCCGCGGCGGGAAGGTGGCGGCACAAAACCTCGCCGTCGCGCGCTCGAAGTGCGACGTCGTGGCCTTCTCGGATGCGAATGCCACCTGGGCGCCCGATGCCCTTCGGCTGCTCGTGCGTGCGTTCGCCGACCCGGAGGTCGCGTACGTCTGCGGCCGGCTCGTGCTGGAGGACGCGGACGGCACGAACGTCGAGGGTGCCTACTGGCGCCTGGAGACATTGCTGCGTGAGCAGGAGTCGGAGACGGGCTCGATAACGGGCGGCAACGGCTCCATCTACGCCGTGCGGCGCTCCGATTACGTCGACGTGGACACGCGCTTCGGCCACGACCTGTCGTTCCCCTACCTCATGGTGCAGCGGGGCCGGCGCGCGGTGTACGACCCCGCCGCGCTCGCCTTCGAGAAGCCGACGCCCGACGTCGAGGACGAGTACCGCCGCAAGGTGCGGATGTTCGAGCACGGCTGGCTGATGCTCCACAAGGGCCGGATGCTGAGGGACCTGCCGCCGGGCTATCTCGTGAAGCTCGTCTCGCACCGACACCTGCGCTACGGCAGCGGTCTGGTGCACCTCGGGCTGCTCGGGTCGAGCTTCCTGCTCTCCCGGCGGGGAGGGATCTACCGGCTGGCGTGGCTCGGGCAGCTCGCCTTCCTCGCAGAGGCGGCCAGGCGGCCCGGTCTCGCGCGCTACTACACGCTGGTCACGTGGGGCACCGTCGAGTCGCTGAAGAACTACGCCGAGCGCGGCGTCCCGGCGGTCTGGGACAAGGCACCTGGGACACGGGTGCGAGAAATTGACGAGATTACGACGGAGCGGCTACCCTGAGCTGATGGCGGCGACGGCATTCGCGACGGAGGCGCTCCGGATCCACGAGCTCGGGCACCTGTCCGATGCCCAGATCGCGGAGGCCACGGGAGCCGCGCCGAGCACGGTGCGAGGCTGGTTCGGCGGCCGCAGCTCTCCCACAGGCATCCGGGCAGAGCGGGTTGCGGAGCTGGCCGAGATCGTCGACCGGCTCACCCGCGTGATGGATCCGGGTTACATCCCCGTATGGATGTCGAAGCCGATCGAGGCGCTCGACGATCGGAAGCCGCTGCACCTCATCGCCCGCGGCCGCGCGCGCCAGGTTGCGAGAGCGATCTCCGGGCTCGAGTCACCAGGCGCCGTCTGAGGTAGTCCCCGCTGCCGCTCGACGTCGATCAGGTTGACGTCGCCGGAGTGTGGCTGCGCCACACCTCCCACGGTCGCGATCCGCGCATCCGGCCCAGCCCGCCCGGGAACAACCGCTGGCAGCGCGGAACGGTTGTCGATGCGCTCTACCTGGCCGACGCCGAGGCGACGGTGTGGGCCGAGTGGTACCGGAGTCTCGCCGAGCTGGGCGTACCGCCGATGCATCAGCTGCCACGCGACGTGTGGCGATATCGCCTGAGGAAATTCGAAGTCGCCGACCTTGGCGACGGCGATCGGCTCGCTCGTGTCGGCCTCGCCCTGCCGGCTCCCGGGCGGAAGACGTGGCGTCCGTATCAGACCGTCGGAGAGCAGCTCTGGCGGGATGGCTGGCCCGGGCTCGTCGCCCCTAGCGCCGCACGACCGGACGGTCGAGTGCTCTGCGTCTTCGTCGACGACCCCGGCGCGATACCGGTTCGACCTTTCGGGCGGCCGCGTCTCGTATCGGAGCCGCCGGCTCCGCCGACCGGAATGCGGACCTAGGTCGACCCGCGGTACGCGGGAAAGAAGCCGTTGTAGTCGATCTCATCGCCCCCGGAGAGGCGGCGGTAGGCCTCGTCGTCGTGAACGAGCTTGCCCACCCAGAACTCCCGACGACCTTCCGGGCTGAAGCGCTCCTTGAAGGCGAAGAGCGAGTCCCTTCCATCCGTGCCGCCGCCGAGGTGGAACTCGTAGAGCGATTGCCCCTGGCCCCAGAGAGCCGCCCCGTACAGCAGAAGATTGCTGGCGCCGAGGTCGCGCGCCGCGTCGTCGGTGGCTCCCAGGTGGTAGTGCAGCCACCGGTCACCGCGCAGGCAGAGGGCTGAAGCGACAACTGTGCGGTCGGCGACAGCATCGAAGCGGACGAGCCGATCGCCGAATCCTCGCAATCGCTCCCAGTACTCGGGCGGGAAGAAGTAGAGCTCCGACGCGCCCTGCCGCCGCATCGTTTGCTCGTAGAGCGCGGCAAAGGCGTCGAGCTCCGTTGGCGCCTCGACGGCGTCGATAGTCACTCCGGATCTCTGTGCCTTCCGGACGACGTTGCGGTGCTTGCCGTGCATGCCGGCGAGGAGGTCGCCCTCGAGCGGCCAACCGACGGTCTGGCTCGCGTAGGTCGCGTGCGGCGCTTCGCGGTAGTTCTCGAACAGCGGATGGAAGCGGATGAACGTCGAAACGATGCCGCGCTCGCGGCACCACTCTTCGTACCCCTCGAAGAAGCCGGCGGCTCCCTTGCCGACCGGGCCGCCGTAGCCGTACGGCGTGGTCACGTCATGGAGATCCGTCCCGTCGATCGCTCGCACGATGCACGCCATGACGGCGCCTTCGGCTTCGAGCAAGACCGGCTCGCCGGGATCGAGCACGCAGCTCGCCTCGACGTAGGCCCGCAGGAGATACGCGTCTGCGCAGCCGAGCCGCGCGAGCAGCTCGTCCCACTCGCCGGCGGGGACCTCCCTCAACGCTCGGTCTCGGCGGCCCGCGCGCGCTCGATGTTGAGCTCGTCCTCGACGGGCTCGGGCTCGCTGCGGAACAGCTCGCGGAAGGTCGAGAAGAAGACCTTCACGTCGACCCAGAGCGACCAGTTGTCGATGTACCAGAGATCCATCCGGAACCGCTCGGCCCAGCCGATCGAGTCCCGCCCGTGCACCTGCGCCCAGCCCGTGATGCCTGGCAGCACGGTCAGCCGCCGCTCTTCCTCCGGGGTGTAACGCGCCGCCTGCTCGACGAGGTCAGCCCGTGGTCCGACGAGGCTCATCTGGCCCAGCACGACGTTGGCGAGCTGGGGCAGCTCGTCGAGACTCGTCCGTCGTAGGAAGCGGCCGGCGCCCGTGATACGGGGATCGTCCTTCACGACGCCGAACGGATCGCGGCTGATTCCGGTCGATCGCCCGAGCTCGATCGCGTCCTGCACCATCGTCCGGAACTTGAACATCCGGAACGGCTTCCGGTCCTTGCCCGCACGCGGGTAGACAAAGAAGATCGGCCGGCCGGACTCCACGAGGATCCAGACCGAGATAGCGAGAAACAACGGGCTCAGGACGACAAGGGCGATCCCGGCCAGCAATGGATCCAGGACCCGCTTGACGAGCCTCATCGAGCGAGCTTTCGCCTGAGCACGTGTCGAACCTCCCGCCCGCGCTCCTGCACGAGGCGCAGGCGGACGAAGTTCACTCCGCGCATGGCCGCGTCGTGTGCGGCGTACGCGGGGACGAGAGCCCGGGAGGAGACGCCGCCGCTGGTCTCGTAGCCCAGCAGACGCAGCTCGTCGCCGGCCACGCTCTCGAACATGTCCACTTCGCGAGGCGCCAGCTCCGTCTTCCACTTGCCGACTGCGGCCGTCGTGATGCCGGCCCAGACGTTCGTGAACCACGCAGCCTGGTCCTCGACCACCTTCGACCGGTGGGTCTGCTCGATAGCCAGCATGTCCGGCGAATACTGGAGATCGAGGAAGCCACACACGGCGCCAACCGTCTCTTCGGGCTTCGAGACGAGATCCTCGTACCGAATCTCCAGCACCCGGTCCGGATAGCGTGCCGCGGCAGCGCGCCCTTGACGGACCGCGGCTGCCCACGAGCGCGCCGCCGCCCAGGCGTTGTTGGGCCCGAAGGGAACGCCCTTCACGGACAGCGCGACGTCGCGCCCGTCGCGGACGAGTACGACGAAGCGCGCATCCGGCCACGTCGCGGCGATTCTGTCGACGTGCCCGATGTAGGCCGGGGTCTTGTCGCCCCAGCGTGTCGTCCCCTCCAAATCCGCGTAGGCGACGAACGGCGCGCTCACGGCAAAGCGGAACGCGTCTGCGCCGTTCATCCCCGCCGGCAGTGCGGGAGGCTCGCCGGTCAGGCCCCAAAGCCGCACGCGCGGGTGGTTCCAGGCGGCGCGGAGCACGTCCTCGGCCGGCTGCCGAGGGTCGACGTCCAGCAGGAACATGGACTCCGGTGGGATGGCGACGTCGCCGCGGTCGAGGATGAGCCGCAGCATCGTCGTCCCCGAACGGTCGTGGCCGAGGAGGAAGAACGGGAAATCACTCGCCATCGTGCAGCAGACTACGCGTCGTGCGGATCAGCCTTGCCGATCCCGTGAGCTACACGCTGCCCTACGATCGCAGCCTTGCCGGGGCGCTGGCGCGGCGCGGTCACGACGTCGATCTGTTCGCCGCCAGCTTCCTCTTCGCGGAGTTGCCCCCGCCTGACGGCTACCGCCAGCACGACGTGTTCTTCACGCGTAGCGCCCGACTGTTGCGCGGCAACCCGCGCTCCCGGCTGCGGTTCCTCTCCAAGGGTCTTGAGTACGTGCCGAGCGCGCGGCGCCTGATGAAGGAGATCGCGCGTATCGATCCCGACGTGCTGCACGTCCAGTGGCTCGGTCTGCCGCGCTACGACCTGCGCTGGCTGGAGGCGGCTCAGCGCGTGCGGCCGGTCGTCTTCACCGCGCATGACGTCCTGCCGCGACGAACTGCGGACAAGGTCGACCTCTGGCGCAGCGTGTTCAACACGGTCGACCGCGTGGTCGTCCACGGCGCCGCGGCGGTCGAGCAGTTGGCCGAGCTCGGCATCGACCGCGCGCGCATCGTGCGCATTCCGCATCCGGTATTCGAGCCGGCGCGGGAGATCGCGCCGCCGCGGGGCCCGACGCTCGTGTTCTTCGGGCTCATCCGCCGGTCGAAGGGGCTCGACCTGCTCATCAGGGCCCTACCGGCGATCGCCGAGGACGTGCCGGACGTGCGGCTGATCGTCGCCGGCGATCCCATCGAGCCTGCGGAGCCGTTCCAGCAGCTCGCCCGGGAGCTGCGTGTCGCCGAGCGGATCGAGTGGCGCCTCCGCTTTCTCGGCGACGACGAGATCGCCGACGTCATGGAGGAGGCGGCCGTCGTCGTGCTTCCCTACCGCCACATCGAGTCGTCCGGCGTGCTCGCGACTGCGCTCGGTTACGGGCGGCCGGTGGTGGTGGCGGACGTCGGCTCGCTCGGCGACACGGTCCGCGAGCTCGACGCCGGTGCGGTCGTGCCGCCGGAGGATCCCGAAGCGCTCGCTGAGGCGTGTACGCACCTGTTGCGACACCCAACCCCCGTCGGCGGGACGGAGGCGCTGAGCTGGGAGCGCGCGGCCGAGGCTCACGAGGCCGTCTATGCAGAGCTCGTGGCCGAGCGCGCGTGACGCGTCAGCCGATGTGGGCGCTCGCCGGTGGGGCGGCGCTGATCGTCGTGCTGGAGGTCGGACGAGTCGAGGCAGGACGGGACTACGCCTGGCTGCTGGCCGAGGCGGCCGTCGCCGCGGTCGTGCTGGGTATCGCGTGGCGCGGCCAGGAGCGGCTCCGGCTCGCGCCGCTGCTGGGGCTCGCGTTCGCTTTCCAGCTGGCGATCGTCGGCATCCACATGGCACAGAACGTCCAGATCGACTTCGACATCTCGATCTACACGGCGCAGGGACAGTCCCTCGCTCGACGGCGACTACCCGCGCTCGGAGTACCCGACCGGCGCGGTCACGCTATTCGCGCTGGAGACGTGGCTGGGCGACGACGCACGCACCCCGAATGCACTGCTGATGGTCGTCTTCCAGCTGGCCGCGGTTGCTGCCATCTGGTCGCTGCGCACGCGTTGGAGCGCCTGGCTGGCGGCGCTCGTCGCCGTCTGGCCGCTGAACGCCTACTTCTGGGAGTTCAAGTTTGACCTCGTGCCGGCTGCGCTGCTGGCCGTCGGCCTCGCGCTGGCATGGAGGGAGCGGTTCGGTCTGGCGGGCCTTGCGCTCGGCGTCGGCGCGGCCGTCAAGTGGACGCCGGCGCTGGCCGCGCTCGCGCTGCTTGTGTGGCTGCTGGCGTCGCGCCGCCCGCGCGAGAGCTTGCGACACGCTGCCGGCTTCGTCGTCGCGTTCGGCGCTCTGACGCTTCCTTACCTCGTGTGGGATGCGGACGACGTCCGGGCCGCGTACTCGATCCAGGGCGCCCGCACGATCACAGGTGAGTCGCTGCCGTACCTCCCGCTGCACTGGCTCGGCCAGGCCGACCTGGGCGAAGATTTCACGCACGAGGCGATCGTGCCCGGCTGGGCCGATCCGGCCGTCACCGTCGTTCAGCTGCTGGTCATCGCTGGCGTTCTCGCCCTCACCTGGCTGGCCCGAGGCCGCCTGGCCGCCGGGGTTGGCCTCGCAGCGTTGGCGCCGGTGGCGTTTCTGCTCACGAACCGCATCTTCAGCTCGCAATTCCTCGTGGTGCTGCTCGTCGCGTGGGCCATCGCGATCGCATTCCTCGCCCGCAGTCGGCTCGAGCAGCTCGTGCTGGGAACGGTTGCGGCCGCGGCGAGCCTGCTCAACGCCTTCGTCTACCCGTTCGCTCTCCCCGGTCCCTCCGGGATCTGGGAGCCCGTGTCGGCGCTGATGTTCGCGGCCGCCCTCGCGCTCACAGGCTGGTTGCTCCTGACTGCCGCGCGCGGCCGCGACTACGCTAGCCCGTCGTGAGGTACGTCGTCACAGGCGCCGCGGGCTTCATCGGCTCGCTGCTTTCCGAGGCTCTTACCCGGCGCGGCGACGAGGTGGTCGGCATCGACAGCTTCACCGACTACTACGACCCGCGGCTCAAGGAGCAGAACGCGAAGGGGCTGAACGTCAGACGCATCGACCTGGCCGTAGACGAGCTCGACTTCGCCGGCTGCGACGGCGTCTTCCATCTCGCCGGCCAGCCGGGCGTGCGCAGCTTCGGGGGCATCTTCCCGCTCTACGTGGAGCGAAACGTGGTCGCCTCGCAGCGCGTGTTCGAGGCCGCGGCGCGCGACGGCGTGCGCGTGGTGTTCGCGTCTTCCTCGTCGGTCTACGGCGAGGCGGAGCGCTACCCGACACCGGAGGACACGCCACCCTCGCCGCTTTCTCCGTATGGCATCACGAAGCTCACCTGCGAGCACCTGGCCCGCGCTTATGCCCGCAGCTTCGACCTGGACGCCGTCGTCCTCCGCTACTTCAACGCCTTCGGGCCCAGGCAGCGGCCGGACATGGCCTTCACGAAGCTGGTGCACTGCCTGATCTCCGGCGAGCCGTTCGACCTCTACGGCGACGGCGAGCAGTCTCGCGGTTGGACCTACGTCGACGACGTCGTGGAAGCGACGATTCTCGCCATGAGCGGTGGCAGCGGCACGTACAACGTCGGCGGCGGCGTCGAGGCTTCGCTGCGCGAGGGGATCGACATTCTCGAGGGGCTGGCCGGGCGTTCGCTGGAGATCCGCAAGCAGCCGCCGGTACCAGGTGACCAGCGGCGCACGAACGCTGACACGACGCGGATTCGCACGGAGCTCGGCTGGGCGCCGACGGTCTCGCTGGAGGACGGCTTGCGGGCACAGTGGGAGTGGGCCTCGGCTACAGTCGGCGCCCAATGAGCCCCGATTCAGACCCGCGGGCAGTCGAGCTGGAGGCCGAGCAGGAAGTCGACTTCGGGCGCTACGCCAGGACCATCGCTGCCCGGTGGTGGCTCCTCGTCATCGGCGCCGTGCTCGGCGGGCTGATCGGCTTTCTCGTCTCGCTCTCGGACGGAAAGATCTACAAGGCGACGGCGCAGGTGTACCTCGGACAGCCGCTGGCGCCAGACTCCGCCGCCGCGGTCACCACGTCTCCGACGCAGCTGGGGCTCGTCCAGGCCTTCGTCACGAGCGAAGCCGCGATTCAGACCGCCGCTGCCGCCGCAGGCTTGCGGCCGTCGAGGTTGCGCGACCAGGTCACCGTGCGAGCGCTTCCGGGAAGCTCGACCACCAGGCAGGCCTTTCCGGCGCCGCTGCTGTCGATCCAGGTCACGGGCTCCACGCGCGCGAGGACGGCTGCCGCTGCGAACCACCTGGCCCGACAGGCCGTAGCCCAGGTTGGCGGTTACACGAAGACGAAGATCGACACGCTCGAACAGCAGCTCAAGTACATCGACACGCAGCTCGGGCTCGTGAACGCGCGCCTTGCCGCCGCGCGTGCGCAGCAGAAGGAGATCGTCGCCGACTCTACGCTCAGTCCCGTCGAGAAGCTCGTCGCGTTGTCGACCCTCAACACCGAGATCACGCTCGCCGAGCAGCGCCAGGTGACGTTGGAGCTCAACCGTTTCAACACGACGCGCGCCGTCTCCCTCGGCAGGGACATCGAGGCGAGCCGCATCACGGCGCCAGCGGTGGCGGTACGGACAGAGCCGACCAGCCGCCGGACAAGCGTGCTCGTGGGTGCCTTCATCGGCTTGCTGCTCGGACTCGTGGCGGCCTTGCTCTGGGATCCGGTCGCGGGTCGCATGGCAGCACGTTCGGCGTAACCCATGCTCGACGACAAGACGGTAGCCGTTGTCGTTCCCGCGTACGACGAGGAGAAGCTGCTCCCGGAGACGCTGGCAGGCATCCCTGGCTTCGTGGACCGCATCTACGTCGTCGACGACGCATCCCGGGACGAGACGGCGGAGAAGGCCGCGGCCGAGCCGCGGGCGCAGCTGATCCGGCACGAGACGAACCAGGGCGTGGGCGCGGCCATCCTCACGGGGTACAAGCAGGCGATCGCCGACCGCATCGACGTCACGTGCGTGATGGCCGCCGACAACCAGATGGCGCCCGACGACCTCGAGGCGATCGCTCGATCGGTCGTCGAGGATGATGCCGACTACGCGAAGGCGAACCGACTCGTCACCGGCGAAGCGTGGCAGCTGATCCCGCACGCGCGCTATCTCGGCAACGCCATGCTGAGCCTGCTGACAAAGATCGCGTCGGGCTACTGGCACGTGGCCGACTCGCAGTCGGGCTTCACGGCCGTGTCGCTCGCGACGTTGGAGAAGCTCGACCTCGACCGCGTCTATCCGCGCTACGGCTTCCCCAACGACATGCTGGTGCACCTCAACGTCGTCGAGGCGCGCGTGCGCGACGTACCGTCGCGGCCCGTCTACAACGTCGGCGAGCAGTCGGGCATCCGCTACTCGCGGGTGATCCCGGCCATCTCCTGGTTGTTGTTCAAGGCTTTCTGGTGGCGGCTCTGGCAGAAGTACGTGATTCGCGACTTCCACCCGCTCGTGTTCTTCTATGTGTTCGGCATCGCGATGTTCGTCGCCGGGCTGGGGCTCGGGATCGCGGAGGTCGTGCTGCGGATCCTCGGCAACCCGATCCCGCCGGCCACCGTCGTGCTCGTCGCGCTGCTGCTGCTCTTCGGCTCGCAGTTCACGCTGTTCGCGATGTGGTTCGACCTCGAGCGCAACAAGGACTTGCGGTGACCTCGTCGGAGGAGTTGTTCCCGTCCGACGACCGACGCCGCCCGGGAGCATGGGTCCTCGCCTTGTGCAACAAGGATTTGCGCTAACAGACCCGAACTCTCCCGGGCTAGAGTTCGATCGATGAGCACCTGCGTCGTCACCGGCGGGGCCGGGTTCCTCGGCTCGCATCTCTGCGACTACCTGCTCGCGGAGGGGCACCGCGTGGTCTGCGTCGACAACCTCGAGACGTCGACGCTCGAGAACCTCGAGCACATCGGCGGCGACGACTTCCTCTTCGTGAACCACGACGTCATGGAGCACATCGCGATCGACGGGCCGGTCGACTTCGTCTACCACCTGGCTGCCCTCGCCAGCCCGATCGACTACCTGCGCCAGCCGCTGCACTCGCTGAAGGTCGGCTCGTACGGGACGCATCACGCGCTCGGCCTCGCGAAGCTCAAGCGCGCGCGGTTTCTGCTCGCCTCGACGAGCGAGGTGTACGGCGATCCGCTCGTGCACCCGCAGCCCGAGAGCTACTGGGGGAACGTCAACCCGATCGGCCCGCGCGGCGTCTACGACGAGGCGAAGCGCTACGGCGAGGCGCTGACGATGGCGTATCACGGCCAGCAGGGCGTGAACACGTCGATCGTCCGCATCTTCAACACGTACGGCCCGCGGATGCGCGCGCACGACGGCCGTGCGATTCCGACCTTCGTCCGCCAGGCGCTCGCCGGCGAGCCGCTGACGGTCTTCGGCGACGGCTCGCAGACGCGGAGCTTCTGTTACGTGGACGACCTCATCCGTGGTCTCTATCTCCTCGCGACGAGCGAGGAGCATCTTCCGGTCAACATCGGCAACCCGGACGAGTTCACGCTGCTCGAGCTGGCGAACACCGTGCTCAAGGTGACCGGTTCGCAGAGCCCGGTCGTGTACGAAGCGCTGCCCGTGGACGATCCGCAGGTGCGCCAGCCGGACATCACCCGGGCTCGCCAGGTGCTCGGCTGGGAGCCAGAGGTGCCGCTCGAGGAAGGGCTTCGGCGCCTGCTCGACGCGGTCTCCCGCACGCCGGTCGTCTAGGCGAGCCCTTCTCTGCCAGCAGCCTGCGGTAGAGGTCGTCGACGTCGCCGACGAGGCGCTTCACCGAGTAGCGCTCGAGCACGCGTGCGCGTCCCGCCTCGCCCATGCGTCGTGCGAGGTCGGGATCTGCGGCGAGCTGTCCGAGGCGTTCGGCGAGCGCGTCCACGTCGCCTGGCTCGACGAGGAAGCCGTCGACGCCGTCACGAACGACGTCGGGCACGCCGCCGACCCGCGTAGCCACGACCGGCCGGCCGCCGGCCAGCGCCTCGATCGCGCTGACAGGCGTCCCCTCGTTCGCGGATGGCAACACGAGCGCATCGAACGCGGCGTAGAACGGCGCGACGTCGTCCTGGTAGCCGAGGAAGAGACAGCGGTCGACGATGCCGAGATCGTGTGCCAGCTGTTCGGTCGACTCGCGGTCCGGCCCGTCACCCACCAGGCAGAGGCATGCATCGACGCCGCGGTCGAGTAGCCGCTTCGTTGCGAGCACGATGTCGTCCGTCCGCTTGACGCCGGTCATGCGGCCGATCCAGCCGACCATGAAGCGCCCGTCCGAAACGCCCATCATCCTCCGCGCCCGGACCCGCGTTTCCGGCGAGAGATCGACCCGTTCCTCGACTTCGACGCCGAGGCGGATCACGGTGAACTTCTCACGCGGCGCCACACCGAGAGCGACGAGGTCGTCACGCACCTCAGGGCTGACCGCGACGAGCGCGGTGGTCGTCGAGGCGAGGCTGCGCTCGAGCAGACGGAAGAAGCCGGAGCTGACGGGGCCGAAGTAGCCGCGAAGCACGTGCCCGTGGAAGGTGTGGACGACGATCGGAGGCCTCGCGTCTCCTGCCAACAGCGCGGCGGAGCGGCCGACGGCGCCGGCCTTCGCCGTATGCGTGTGGAGAATGTGCGGCCGCACGCGCTTGATCAGCGCGGCCAGGCGATGGGCAGCGCGCACGTCGTGGAGCGGCGCGATCTCGCGGTGAAGGTCGGGCAGGGCGACGACCTCGACCCCTCGCTGCTCGGCGACGTACGCCATCGAGCCCTCCCCGCGTGCAAGCGAGCCGGCCACGAGCGTCGTCTGGTAGCCGCGCTCCTCCAACCCGGCCGAGAGATACGCGACATGCAGCGCCGGCCCACCCTTGTTGAGCCTGGCGATGACTCTCAGGACTCGGACAGTCTCAGGCAGCGCCAAGGCTCTCGGCGGTCCGGCGCAGTCCTTCCTCGAGCCCGACGTGAGGCTCCCACGCGAGCACCTCGCGCGCGTCGCGCGGGTCGGCCCACGAGTTGCGGAGATCGCCGGAACGCGGCGGCAGGTACGTCTTCTCGAGTGTCTTTCCGAGCAACTCGGCGATCGTCTCCGCGAGCTGGTTCACGCTCGTCGGCGTTCCGGCGGAGACGTTGAAGATCCGGCCGTTGGCGCTCTCCGCGTCGGCGGCGCGGAGATTGGCGGCTACGACGTTGTCGACGTACGTGAAGTCGCGTGACTGCTCGCCGTCGTCGAAGATCGTGACCGGCTCGCCCTGTGCAACGGCGGTGATGAAGAGCGGCACCACGGCGGCGTACTGCGACCCGGGGTCCTGGCGAGGCCCGAAGACGTTGAAGTAGCGCAGCACGACGGTCTCGAAGTCGTACACGCGGCTGAAGCTCACGCAGTACCGCTCGGCGGCGAGCTTTGCGACCCCGTAGGGCGAGATCGGGTCGAGCGGCATCGACTCCCGTAACGGGAGCTCGTCTGCGTTGCCGTAGACGGACGAGGAGGATGCGAAGACAACGCGGCGCACGCCCTCGTCTCGCGCTGCGAGCAGGACGTTCAGTGTCCCCTCGACGTTGACGGCGCTCGTCGTCAGCGGGTCTTGTACCGAGCGCGGCACCGAACCGAGGGCGCCAAGGTGGAAAACGAGCTCGCAACCGCGGACAGCAGCGTGCACGCGCTCGTAGCTCCTCAGCTCGCCCTCCACGAGCTCGACGTCTCCCTCGATGCCGGCGAGGTTCGTCCGTCGTCCCGTGGAGAAGTTGTCGAGCACGCGAACGTCGTCGCCGCGCTCGAGCAGCGCCCGGACGAGGTTCGAGCCGATGAAGCCGGCCCCACCAGTTACAAGACTCTTCATCTCGGCTTGTCCGCCACCACGTGGTAATTGAGGAAGAGCGAGCCGGGGATCGGCGCGCGCAACGAGGGTACCGCCCGGTCGACGAAGCCGCCCAGAGAGTTGAGCGTCCAGACCGTCGCCCGCGAAAGCGGTGTCAGATGCGCCTTGCGGAAGAGCAGGTCGGCATAGACGGCGGACATGGCGGCGAGGCAGGTGGCCGCGCCTCCCACCGGCGTCACGGAGACGGATGCCCAGTCGGCGCTCTGCGCGAACAGCCGCTCGAGCCCGGCGTGCGTCCAGCGCCAGTAGTCGGTCGGTGACGGGTGGTAGACCTGGACACCGTGCGTGGAGGCAAGGACGCGCCCTCCCGGCGACGTGACGCGATGCAGCTCCTTCACGGCCCGCGCGGGATCCTCGACGTGCTCCAGCACCTGCGTGCAGAGCACGAGATCGAACGAGCCGTCCTCGACCGGCAGCGCTTCCACGGACCCTTCGAGGTCGGCCGCCGGGTTGCCGATGTCAACACCGACGTACTCGTCCGCATGTGGCTCGAAGTACGGCAGGTACGGCTTGCTACCGGAGCCGACGTCCAACACCCGGTAACGGCCGAGGTCGGCGTGGGCGCGCGCGGCCTCAGCCTGCAGCCACGTCGAGAGCGCGTCGCGCACGTGATACGTGATTCGGCTCTTGGCGGGCTGCCGGTGCTCGACGCCCGGCGCCGAGTCAGGCGCGGCCAAGCTTCGCTCCCGCCGCGGCAGCCGCAGCTAGTCCGAGGGCGATCCACGTGAGTGCGTCGAGCGGCACTCCTGCCACGAGCCCGACCGCGGTCCATGTGCCCATCGCGAGCAGCAGCCAGGCGCCGGCGAGCACTCCGGGCAGGCGAGCCTCGGGCGGCCCGCGCAACGCCGCCTTCACAGCCAGCCACAAGCCGGCGGCGAACGTCGCCATGAGCAACAGGAAGCCGATCAGGCCGAGGTCGGCCAGTGCCTGGACGTACGCGTTCTGGATGCCGTACGGGTGCTCGGACGAGGGGAAAGCCTCGGCCGGCGTATCCGGGAACTCGCGCCGGGCGTCGTCGAGGTAGTCGCCGTAGACCTGCTCCTCCTTGGCCGATGACTGCCAGCCCGCACCCGCTACGGGATGGTCGAGGAAGATCTGCCAGCCGATGAACGCGAGCATCGTGCGCTGGACGTAGGTCTGGACGTTCTCCTGCGCGGACGGATCGTGCTCGCGGATGCCGAGGAAGCGGACGAAGTGGTCGACGTCGCCGCCGCGCATGACGAGGATGCCGATCGCCACCGCGCCGACCACGGCGACCGAGGCGACGGCTCGGCGGACGGTCAGCCGCCGCAGGTAGAGGGCGGCCAGGAGCACCGCGGCGGCGGCTGCGGCCAGGCCGAGCCCCGCGGCGGCAGAACCGGACACGGTCACACCCACCGCGCCGGCTGCACCCGCTGCGATGACCAGCCAGTTGGGAAGCGCAACCGTTGGCCGCAACGCGAGCACGATCAGGGCGAACAGCAGCGACGCTCCGCAGAGCGCTGCGAGGTCGTAGTGCCCGAGGAAGGACGGTTGGCGCCGCCCCGGCGACCAGGCGTCGAAGAAGTCGACGCCGAAGATCTGGAGCACGCCGACGGCCGCCGCTCCTGTGGCCCACACGACGAGCGCAGCGAGCACGAGCTCGAGATCGCGTGCCGTGCGCATGAGCAGCGGTACGGCAGGTGCGAGCAGCGCGTACTCGCCGAACTTCGCCGCCGTCACGGCATGGGTCGAGACGTCGTACGCGTCGTCCCAGATCCTGGGATAGAGGCTCGCCGCACCGACGAGGAGGACGAAGAGCCCGCCCGCCAGCCAGATCGGCCACCCGGCGCGGAGAGGCCCGAACCCGTGCCTGACACCTGCCACGGCCGCGACCACGGCGACCGCCAGCACGGCGAAGTCCGACAGCACCGCGTGCGCGGACAGCGAACCGACGTCCACCGTGAAGCCGGGCTGGAAGTCGATGTGGAAGAAGAGGAACGGGATCGCGGCCGCGAGCACGATCGAGGCGGGGATGGCATCGAGCCGCGTCAGCGAGGCCGTCTCGGCGCCCGAGCCGCCGTTCGAAGGCGTGGGTACCGCCACGGGCGGCCACTATACTGGCCCCCGTTTGACGGCCTCGCCGCTCAAACGGCTGTCCTCTATCGGCCTCCGACGTTCCGCAACCGCGGCGGGCATCTACGTCTCCGTCGGCTTCGGCTTCCTCGGAACGCTGTTCGCAGCCCGCCAGCTCGGCCCGGACGACTTCGGGCTCCTGGCCGTCGTCGTGGTCGCCACGGGCTTCTTCCAGAGCCTCCTCGACCTCACCGCCGAAGAAGCGCTCGTGAAGTACGGGTTCGACTACGCGACCGGTGAGTCGTGGGGGCGCCTGCGCCGTCTGTTCCGGCAGGCACTTCTAGTCAAGACCGCGGGTGGTTTGGCCGCCGGCATCGTGCTCGTCGCCATCGCACCGGCCGCCGACTCGATCTTCGGCGGCACCGACCTCACGGTCCCGTTTCTCGTGGCGGCGGTACTGCCGCTGCTGCAGAGTCCCGAGGGCGTCGCCAGCGCGGCGCTCATCCTCCGCGAGCGCTACGACGTGCGTGCCTGGCTGCTCGCCTCGTCGATGGGGCTGCGAATGACCGGGCTCGCCGTCGGCGCCCACTTCGGGGTCACGGAGGCCGTTGTGGGAATCGTCGTCGCACAGGTGGTGGCGACCGTGCTGCTGGCCGCGACTGCGCACGCCGCCTTTCGCCGCTTTCCCGCAGCCGAGCCCGTGCGGCTCGACGAGGACCGCCGCGGCATTCTCCGCTTCGTCTTCCACTCCAGCCTTGCCACAGGCGTCGTGTCGCTGCGCGGCGCACTGGCGCCACTGCTGCTTGGTGTCGTCTCCAAGCCGGTGCAGGTCGGGTTCTTCCGTATCGCCCAGGCGCCGCAACAGGGGCTCGCGTCGCTCAGCGCGCCGGCTCGCCTGATCATGCTCACCGAGCAGACGCGCGACTGGGCGCGTGGCGCGACCGCAGTGGTCTTCGCCGGCGTTCGCCGCTACGCGTCCTGGGCCGCGCTGCTGATGGCGCTGATCGTGCCGCCCGCCTACATCCTCATGCCCTGGCTCGTGCGCGTCCTGTACGGCGAGGACTACGAGGGGGCGAGCGACGCCGCCCGGCTGGTGCTGCTGGCGGCGGCCCTGCAATTCGTCTTCGGGTGGTCGAAGTCGCTGCCGGTCTCGATCGGGCGGCCGGGCCTGCGTGTCATCGCTCACGGCATCGAGTCGGTCGTGATGATCCCGCTCGTCGTCGTGCTGGGCCGCGAGTGGGGGGCTACCGGCGCCGCCGGGGCCGTCCTTGCTTCCACGGCGGTCTTCTGCGTGATCTGGGTCGTCCTGCTCGCGCAGATCCGAGGAGCGACTCCTTGAGAGTTCTCATCGTGTCCGGGATCTGGCCGCCCGACGTCGGCGGGCCGGCCAGTCATGCGCCCGAGCTGGCCGCACGGCTGCTCACATGCGGTCACGAGGTGGAGGTAGTGACCACTGCGGACGGTCCACCCGCGCCCGAGGCGTACCCCGTGCACTGGATATCCAGAGGGATTGCGCTTGGTGTCAGACACCTTCGGGTGGCCGAGAAGATCAGGTCCCGTGGGCGCGGCGCAGACGTCGTCTACGCGACGAGCATGATCGGCCGCGCGGCGCTCGGGTCGAAGGCCGCGGGCCGGCCGCTCGTCATCAAGCTGACGACCGACGAGGCCTACGAGCGCGCGCAGCGGCGCGGTCTCTACGACGGCGACCTGGACGAGTTCCAGGAGGCCGGCGGCGATTTCCGCATTCGAGCGCTGCGCCGCTCGCGAGATGCGGCGCTCCGGCGAGCGACGCGCGTCATCTGCCCCAGTGCCTACCTGCGCGACATCGCCGTGTCCTGGGGCGTCCCCGCGGACAGTGCGCTCGTGATCCCGAATCCGGCGCCGGATCTCCCTCCCTTGCCGACGCGCGACGAGGCGCGGGCCGCCATCGGCATCGAAGGCCCGACGCTCGCCTTCGCCGGGCGGATCGGTCGCCAGAAGTCCCTCGAGGTCGGCCTCGATGCCGTGGCGCAGGTGGCCGGCGTCTCTCTGGTCGTCGCCGGCGACGGGCCCGAGCGGGAGGAGATGGAGCGGCGCGCGTCGGGTTCGGTGCGCTTCGTCGGCGCCTTGCCGCGGGACGAGGTGCTGCGGCTCTTCCGCGCCGCCGACGCGAGCCTGCTCTCCTCGACGTGGGAGAACTTCCCGCACACGGTCGTCGAGTCGCTCGCAGTCGGCACGCCGGTGATCGCGACGCGCGTCGGCGGCGTCGCCGAGGTCGTCCACGACGGCGAGAACGGGCTGCTCGTGCCGGCCGGCGACGCCGGAGCGCTGGCGGCGGCCATCCATCGCTTCTACGGCGAGCGAGGCCTCCGCGAACGGCTCGCGGCGGCCGCCGCGCCATCGGTGGCCGGGTACGGGCGGGAGGAGATGTTCTCGCGCATCGAAGCTGTGCTCGTGGAGGCGGCGCGATGAGGAAACTGCTCATGGTCGGTCGAACGCGTTACCGGCTGCCGCTGTCCGCCGGCCTCGGGCGGAAGTTCGCCGCGCTGCGAAGCATGCTCGACGTTCGCGTCGTGGCCTCTGCGGCCGACGGCTCGCGCGGAGACGAGACCTTCAGCCTCTGGCAGCGCCTGCCCGTGCTCGACGGCGCCGCCTTCTACGGTGCGCTGCCCTTCCGTGTCGCGCGGGAGCTGCGCCGCTTCCAGCCGGACGCGGTGACGACACAGAGCCCGTACGAGGCGCTGGCCGTCCTTGCCGGCCGCCGCCTCGCGCGCTCGCGGGCGGCGCTCATCGTCGAGCTCCACGGCGACTGGCGCACGTTCCCCCGCCTCTACGGCTCGCCGCTTCGTCGTGCGCTGTCGCCGGTGACGGACCGTGTTGCCCCGTGGGCGCTCCGCCACGCGGACGCGGTGCGCACGCTCTCGCCGTACACGACCCGCCTGGCGCGCGAGGCCGGCGTCGAGCCGGTGGCCGCCTTCATCGCCTTCACCGACCTGGAGATGTTCACCGAGCGTCCCCTCGCTGACCTGCCCGCCGAGCCGCGAGCGCTCTTCGTGGGCGTCCTCGAGCCGTACAAGAACGTCGAGAACCTCGCGGCCGCCTGGAGGCTCGTCGCCGAGCGCGTGCCCGGCGCGTCGCTTCGGCTGATCGGCGACGGGCACCGCCGTGATGTCGCGGAGGCGCTGGTCGCGGAGTTTCCCGATCGCGTCGCGTGGACGCCGAGGGAGCCGGCGGAGGAGGTCGTTCGCGCGCTCGACGACGCCTGGCTCTTGCTCCTACCCTCGCGCGCCGAAGGAACCCCGCGCATCGTGCTGGAGGCGTTCTGCCGTGGCCGCGCCGTCGTGGGCGGGCGCGTCGGCGGCGTGCCCGACGTCGTGGAAGACGGCGTCAGCGGCGTGCTGGTCGACCCCGACGACGTGGAGGGGATCGCGGACGGCGACGGCCCGGCTGCTCACCGAACGCGACACGGCCGAGCGCATGGGCCGCGCCGCCCGCGCGCGCGCCGGCGAGCTCGTCTTCACGCCCGAGGAGTTCGCGGCCCGGACCTCGGCGCTCGTCGAGAGCGCGGTGGAGCGGCGATGAAGGCGCGCGTGCTGTTCGTCGGTCGGACGCGCTACCGGCTACCTCTGCCGTCGTGGCTGGAGCGCAAGTGGGATGCCGTCGGCGATGCGCTCGACTACCGCGTGCTCGCGAGCGCCGCGGACGGGGCGCGCTCGAGCGGGCGGTTCGAGCTGATCGCCGCCGCACCCGCCGCGGACGGCTTTGCCTTCTACGCACGGCTGCCCTTCCGCGTCCGGCGCGCGGTCCGGAAGTTTCGGCCCGAGGCGATCGTGGCCGAGGATCCGCGCACCGCGACGCTCGTCATGCTCGGCCGCCGCCTCGCCGGCTCTCCGCGCGCCAAGGTCATCTGCGAGGTGCATGGCGACTGGCGCCACTCGACGCGGCTCTACGGAGCGGGCGGACGGCGCCTGTTGTCGCCGCTCGTGGACGCGCTCGACCGCTACGGCATCCGCCACGCCGACGCCGTGCGTGCGCTTTCGCTGTACACGGCGACGCTCGTGAAGGCAGAGCGCGGCGAGCTCCCCGACGCCGTATTTCCTACCTACACCGACCTCTCGGTCTTCACCGAACGCCCGTTGCGGCCGCTGCCCGAGACGCCGACTGCGCTGTTCGTCGGCGTGCTCGAGCGCTACAAGAACATCGACGGCCTCGTCGCCGCGTGGCGACGCGTCGCCGACCGTGTGCCCGAGGCGAAGCTGGTAGTGGTCGGCAAGGGTCCGCTGCGAGCCGAGGTGGAGAAGCTCGCGACCGAGCTGCCCGGACGGGTGGAGCTGATCGAGGCTCTGCCCCCGGAGGGCGTATCGGCTGCGCTCGACGATGCGACGCTGCTGGTGCTGCCGTCGCGCCACGAAGGGCTCGGGCGCGTCGTCATCGAGGCGTTCGCGCGTGGCCGCGGGGTCGTCGCCAGCCGCGCGGGCGGCGTGCTCGATCTCGTCGACGACGGCGTCCAGGGCCTGCTCGTCGATCCGGAGGACACCGTCGGCCTGGCCGGTGCGCTCTCTACCGTGCTCTCGCAACGCGACGTCGCGGAGCGGCTGGGAGCGGCCGCTCAGGCGCGCTTCGCCGACTGGAACCAGACCGCAGACGAGTTCGCCGAGCGCACGAGGGAGCTCGTGGAGTCCGCTCTAAACTGACCAGCGATGCGCGCCGACGAGCTCAAGCAGCTGCTGAAGAACGGCGTCTACCGCACGCTCGGCGAGGCGGCGACGGGCGCCGGCGTCATCGACAACGGCGACGGGCGGACGCTGCGGGTGCTCATGTACCACAAGGTCAACGACGAGCCGGAGAACTCGGTCACGGTGCCGGTGTCGCTCTTCGACGAGCAACTCGCGCAGCTCGGCGACCTCGGCTACACGGTCGTCTCGCTCGACGACGTGCTCGCGTACTACGTGGACGGCGTGCCCCTGGCGCCCGGCGCGGTGCTGATCACGTTCGACGACGGCTATCGCGACAACCTCGAGAACGCCGTGCCGGTGCTCGAGAAGTACGGCTACCCGGCGGTGCTGTTCGTCCCCATCGGCTATCTCGACGGCTCCCGGCCGCTACCGCACGACGAGCACCTCGCCAGCCGCGGCGTCCTCAACCGGACGTTGCAGTGGTCGGATCTCGTCGAGCTGGACGCCGCCGGCGTTCGCGTCGAGTCCCACGGCATCGGGCACCGGCCGCTGGCCGACCTCGAGGTCGACGAGGCCGCGCGCGAGATCACGCTGTCGAAGCTGCGGCTGGAGGACGCACTCGGGCGGCCCGTCCGCGCGTTCGCCTACGTGAAGGGATCGGAGGCGCACTACCGGCTCGTGCACCTCAGCCTGCTCAAGCAGGCCGGCTACGACGTCGCCTTCACGTCCATCTCGGGCGCCAACGGACCGCAGACCGATCCCCTGCAGCTCCATCGCTACAACGTCGAGCCGTACCCGCCGCGGACGTTCGAGCTCGTGCTCGCCGGCGCCTGTGACCTGATCGGGGTGAAGGACACGGTGGCCGGCACGCACGCACGGCGCTGGTTCAACGCAGCGCTCGGTACGTCCTCCAAGTGAGCCTCACGTTCCTGGGGCGTCGCTGGCAAAGGAGGCAAGTGAGCGGCGCGCAGGGCAGTACTCAGTACGGCCTAGCGCCGCTCGCGCAGGATCCTGCCGCCAGCGGCGTCACCCTTCGGCGGGGCCCGGCTCCGCCGGGCGGGAGCCGAAGGGGGCCAGGGACGTGAGATTCGGGCTCGTCTCGTACGAGCCGCACCATCGCGAGGACTACCTGCGGCTCCTGCGCGGCGCATGGGGCGAGGGCGCGATGTCCGGGGAGGAGTTCGACTGGTGGTTCGACGGCAATCCGGCAGGCTCTCTGCGCTCGGTGGCTGTCATGGACGATCGCGTCGTCGCCGTCGCGGGGCACTCCCTGTACGTCGTGGCGCTGGAAGGCGAGCTGCGAACGGCGAGCTTTTCGGTGCACGCCGTGACACATCCTTCGGCGCGCGGCCGCGGCATCTTCGTCGAGCTGGAACGCAAGCACGAGCGGGAGGCGCGGGAGATGGGTGTGGCCTGCGTGCTGGCCTTCGCCAGTGCGCCCACGGCGCCGCTCTTCCTCGGGCCGCTCGGGTGGACGGCGATCGGGAAGCTCCGCGTGTGGGCGCGACCGGCGTGGGGAAGCGCCGCCTCCACTACGTTCGCGGCCGGTAACACCGATGATGCGGCGGCCGACTGGCCGAATCACGTCGTCCGCGACGGCGTATACCTCAGGTGGCGCTATCTCGACTCGCCACGCGGCTACGAGATCTTCGCCACCGACGCCGGCTACGCGGTCGTCTGGCCGGCCAAGCAACACAAAGGGCGGACGATCTCCGTGGTCGTCGACCACGTCGGCCCGGTCGATCTGCTGTCCGAGGCACGGCAGCGGGCGAAGGCACGGTTGCAGTTCGCGCTGCCGGCGCCCGAGCAGCGGCGCGCGTACCTCGCGGCGGGCTTCCTGCCCACGCCGCAGACGCTGAACTTCATGGGCAAGGCGCTCGCGGGTCGGTTGAACACCGATTCTCGCGCCTGGCGCGTCACCCTCGGCGACACCGACTTCTTCTGAGCCGAAAACCCGATCTACTTCTGCACTCGCAAGAGCGCGAGGACGCCAACCGTGATGAGTGCCATTCCGATGACTTCGTGAATGTGGATTCCGTGGTGCCTCGGGAGCTCGAGGATGACCCTGTCCCAGCGGTTCGGGTTGAACCCGACGACAATCGCCCCGCCGAAGATCGCGGCGACTGCCGCAGCTCTGCGCCACACCTACTCAGCGTAGTGCACCCGTAGCTCCCTGATCGCGGCGTCTATCGTCGTACGTCGTCCATGAGTGTTCAATCAGAAAAGCGAGCCTGGTGCGGCGGCTGATCTTCATCACGCAGCAGGTCGATCCGGCGCATCCGGCGCTCGCGGCCACGGTGCCGAAGATCCGCGCGCTCGCTGCGCTGGTCGACGAGGTGGTCGTGCTCGCCGATCGCGTGCTGCCGGGCACGCTGCCCGACAACTGCCGCAGCCTCAGCTTCGCCTCGCGCACGAAGGCGGGGCGCGGCCTCCGCTTCGAAGCGGCGCTGACGAAGGAGCTCCGGCCGAAACCCGTCGCGATCGTCGCCCACATGTGCCCGATCTACGCGGTGCTCGCCGCGCCGCTCGCGCGGCCGCTCGGCGTTCCCCTGCTGCTCTGGTTCACACACTGGAAGCGCACGCGGACGCTCGAAGCCGCGGAGAAGGCGGCCACCGCCGTCGTGTCGGTCGACAAGCGCTCGTTCCCCATCGACTCGCCGAAGGTCGTTGCGATCGGCCACGGCATCGACCTCGACGAGTTCCCGTGCCGCCCCGAGGGTCAGCGCGCGAACGACTTTCGCGTCGCATCGCTGGGCCGCTACTCGCGGGCGAAGGGGTTGGAGACTGTTGTACGGGCGATCGCCCTCCTCGACGGCGTGCGGCTGGAGGCATTCGGCCCTGCGTTGTCGGCCGCTGAGCGGGAGCACAAGGCTGAGTTGGCCCGCCTCGTCGGAGAGCTCGGCCTGGACTCGCGTGTGCGTCTCGATGCGGCCGTGCTGCGGTCGGAAGTCCCGGAGATCCTCGACCGCGCCGACTGCCTCGTCAACAACATGGAGGCGGGCGCGCCCGACAAGGTCGTCTACGAAGCCGGGGCGAGCTGCGTGCCTGTGATCGCTTCGAATCCTGTCTTCGACGAGCTGCTGGACGGCCTACTCGTGCCGCTCCAGTTCGCGCGCGACGACCCCGAACAGCTGGCGGCGCGCATCGAGCGGCTGGCGATGATGACCCCGGCCCAGCGCGCTTCGATCGGCCGCGTGCTGCGCGACCGAGTGGCCGCCGGTCACTCCGTCCAGCATTGGGCCGAACGTATCCTCGAGGCGGCCCAGCGATGAGCACGAACGGCGCGAAGATCCTGCACTTCCAGAAGGTCGCCGGCATCTCCGGCTCGGAGGCTCACCTGCTCTCGCTGCTGCCGAGGCTGGCCGAGCGCGGGTGGGACGTGCGCATGCTCATGCTCCACGAGCACGAACCGGGCGCGTGGGACTTCGCCCGCGAGCTCGAGTCGCGCGGCGTGCCGCTGGACGCGATCCCGATCGCGCGGGACTTCGACCCCGCCGCCTTCATGCGGCTCGTGAACTACGTCGGCCGCGAGCGCCCGACGATCCTGCACACCCATCTCGTCCACGCCGACGCGTACGGCCAGATCGCGGGCGCGCTCGCGGGCGTTCCCGTGCGCGTTTCGACGAAGCACGGCTTCAACGAGTTCCGTGAAGGACGCGCGTTCGCGCTCGCCGACCGCGGCGTGGCGAGTCTCGCGCACGTCCACATCGCCATCTCGCGCGGCCTCGCGCAGTACCTGGAGCAAGCGGAGGGCTTCGACGCCGAGGACTTCGAGATCGTCCACTACGGCATCGCCCCGCGCGGAGAGCCGTCGCCGTACGCGGAGTCCGAGCCACGGCTGCTCTGCGTCGGCCGGCTGATCCCGATCAAGGGCCACATCGTGTTACTTCGCGCCTTTGCCGAGGCGCGGAAGGAGGTATCCGGCCTGACGCTCGACATCGCCGGCCGCGGTCCGCTGGAGCCGGCGCTGAAGGCACTCGCACGTGAGCTCGAGGTGGACGACGCCGTGCGGTTCCTGGGCTACGTATCGCCGATCCAGGACGCAATCGAGCGTTCGGCCGTCATCGTTGTCCCCTCCATGGGCGAGGGCTTCGGCATGGTGGCGCTGGAGGCGATGGAGCGCGCGCGGCCCGTGATCGCCGCGGCCATCGGCGGCCTGGGGGAGCTCGTGGCCGACGGCGAGACCGGCGTCCTGGTGGCGCCGGGGGAGGCCCAACCGCTCGCGCGTGCCATCGTGGAGCTGGCGGGTGACCTCGAACGGGCGGCGAGGATGGGCGAGGCAGGGCGCCGCAGGGCGCTGACCGAGTTCCTCGAGGAGCGCTGCATCGAGCGCACCGAGCAGCTCTACGAAAGAGCCCTCTCGTAGAGCGCGAGCGTCCGGTGCGTCATCCGGGCGACCGAGAACAGCGATCGCGCGCGGCCGATGCCGAACGTGCCGTACATCCAGTCGGCCAGCACCGTCGCGACGTCGCGCGCCAGTGCCTCGGCATCGTCAGGCGGAAAGAGCAACCCGGACATGCCGTCCGCGACCAGCTCGGGCGCCGAGCCTGCATGAGCCGCCACGACGGGCTTCCCGGCCAGCATTCCCTCCAGCATCGCCAGGCCGAAGCCTTCCCACCGCGCGGGATGGACGACGACATTGCAGCGGCGGTAGAGGGCCGCGACGTCGCCGACCCGCCCGGGCATGAGCACGCGCCCGTCCACGCCTAGCTCACGTGCAAGCGCTTCCAGCCGCGCTCGGTCAGGTCCCTCTCCGAGCACGAGCAGCGTCGCATCGGGGATGGCCGGCAGCGCCCGGATGGCCGTGTCGACGCCCTTCTGCGGCGTGAGTCGCGCCACGCAGAGCAGAAGTGGCGCATCCTCGGGAAGCGGCAGGTCGGGGTTCTCGCCCCACGGCTCGGGCAGCGCGTCGAGCCCGTAGTGGATGACGTCGATCTTGTCCTCGGGTAGCCCTACGTCCTCGACGCTGAAGCGGCGTACGGCTTCGCTGATGGCGACGATCCGCCTGGCCCGCCGCGCCAGCATCCGCTCTGCGAAGCGCCAGGGGCCGGCACGAAACGGGTCGGGGTTGTGCTTCGTGGAGACGATGGGTGTGCCGGTCGCGACGGCGCCGTAGACGTCGGCGTGCACCAGGTGCGTATGCACGAGGTCGGGCTTCGCGCGTTTCACGGCCCCGCGGAGCTGCCACGGCCGCGACAGCCGCTCGAACGGCACGGCGAGCTCGTCGTAGAACGGGTCGGCACCCGGCATGTCGAGTCCCACGAACGACACGTCGACGCCCTTCGCCGCCAGAGCGGGCAGCAGCGTCAGCAGATGGCGCTCCGAGCCGCCGATGCCCCCGATGCGGTGGACGTGCACCACCTTCATCGAGCCGATCTCCAGCGATCGAGGAGCGAGACGACAGCCGCTCCCGCGGCGAGCG
Organism: uncultured Actinomycetes bacterium; assembly: GCA_963704335.1. Taxonomy (GTDB): domain Bacteria; phylum Actinomycetota; class Thermoleophilia; order Gaiellales; family Gaiellaceae; genus PALSA-612. The sequence goes on along the minus strand of OY969889.1, from coordinate 651,576 downwards.
CGAGCACGAAGTCCCACGGAACGCGGTAGCGCGTCGCCCCGGCGAACACGAGCGCAGCGAGCGTGTTGTAGGCGAGGAGGGCGACGAAGAGCACCGCGATCCGTCGCGGCATGACGACCAGGCCGATCACCGCAAGCACGTAGAGCGGGATCGTGTACAGCGGTTGCACCCAGGTGCGCGCGTCGTCGACGAAGCCACCCGTCTCTGCACGGCCTTCGGTACGGATCGAGCGTGGGTCCCAGAGCATCCGGGCGGCCTGTCCCATCAGACGCGCCTTCTCGCCCGGGTGGTCCTGCCAGAAGTCGATCACCTCCCGGCGATAGAGCCGCATCTGTGAGCACTCGTCGGCGCTGGTCGGCGTGCCTGCCTTCGTCAGGTCGGCTGCGAGCTCCGGCCACGGCGGCGCCCCGGGGAGGTTCGGCACGTCGTCGATCCACCTGCCGGAGTCGAGCGTGTCGTACGTGTTGAGGTTGTTCGCCTTCCAGAGCGCGCGGGAATCGGTCGTGAGCGTGAAGCAGCCGACGTTCGCCTGGTTGCGGACGAGCCACGGGACAACCGCGATCACGCACGCGGCCAGCGTCACTCCCACGGTCTGCCAGCCTTTCCTGCGCCACAGGAGATAGCCGGCGATCACGAGTGGGAGCAGGACGAGCCGCGAGTTGCCGAGAATCGCCAGCCCGAGCGCGAGCCCGAGCAGCGCCGGTGCGACGAGCCCGCCGCGCCGCTCGCCGACGAGGAGCGTCAGCAGGACGACGACCGCCGCCAGCAGCTGGTCGAGCAGCTCGCGGTTGACGTGGACGTCGTGCCAGACGAGGTAGGGGCTGAGCGTCGCCACGACCGCGGCGATGAGCCCCGCGCGATGCGAGAGGAAGCGCCGTCCAGTCTCGTAGACGACGAGGGCCGTGAGGGCCGCCACGGCGATCTGCGCGAAGCCGACCGACCACCACTCACGCCCCGCAACCCAGTAGATCGGGATCAGGAAGAACGAATAGAGCGGCTGCGTCCAGGCCGACGGCTCGCCGGGCGAGGAAGCCGAACGTCCCGTGGTCGACGAACGTGCGCGCGAACTCATCGCTCTTCTCGGTGAACGACTCGAGGATGTCGTCGCGCTCGTGGAGGAGGACGGCGAGCCGCGGCACGACCGCCGCCGCCGCGACGACGACGTATGCCTGGCGCCGTGTCACGCGTCGAGGTGAGTCCGCTGCCAGAGCTCGAGCATGAGCAGGCACCACAGTCCGTGCGCGTGGTCGGCGCGGCCCTCGACGTGGTCCCTGAGGAGCCGCTCTACGGCGTGTGGCCGCAACTGGCCTCGCCTCCGCGCGCGAGCGTCGAGCAGCACGTCGCCCGCGAGGTCACGCAGCTCGTTGCGGAACCAGTCGGCAAGCGGCACGCCGAAGCCAGACTTGCCACGCTCCGCGATCTGATCGGGGAGATCCGCCGCGAAAGCGCGCCGCAACGCCTCCTTGCCACGGCGTCCCTTCGTCTTCAGCTCCGCCGGCAGTGAGACGCCCAGCTCCAGAACGTCCCAGTCGAGGAAGGGCGAGCGCAGCTCGAGCGAGTGTGCCATCGACGCGATGTCGGCCTTGAGCAGGAGGTCGCCCGGCAGGTACGTCTGCACGTCCAGGAGCTGCAGGCCGGCAATGCCGTCGGCCGGAGGCGGACCGAGCAGCTGCCAGGCCGGCGACGGCCGGGGAACGAAGTCGGCGTCGAGCAGGTCGACGCGCGCCTCGGCGGGGAAGATCTCCATCAGCTTCCCGTAGCGCTCGCCGGGCTGCGAGGCGGCGGCCTCCAGGAGCCGTGCGGCGCGCACGGCTGTCGAGCGCCGCTCCCGGCCCATGGAGCGCAGAGCGCGGGCCGCCGTTCCCGCGCCGGGAACGTGCAGCCGGCCCGCCAGCTCGTGAGCGACGTAGCGCTCGTAGCCGGCGAACGACTCGTCTCCACCGTCGCCGGTCAAGGCCACGGTGACGTGTTGTCTCGCCGCTTCGCACACGAGGTAGAGCGGCAGCGCGGCGTCGTCTCCGAGCGGCTCGTCGAATGCCTCTGCGATCCGCGGCAGCGTGTCGGCCACGTCCTCTTTCAGCACGATCTCTTCGTGCTCGGTGGCGTAGCGCCTGGCGACAGCGCGGGCATAGCTGCGCTCGTCGTAGCGCTCGTCGCCGAAGCAGACCGTGAACGTCCGCACCGGGTGGGTCGATGCCTGCGCCATGAGGCTGACGACGATGCTCGAGTCGATGCCACCGGAGAGCAGCGCCCCCAACGGCACGTCGGAGATCAGGCGGCGGCGGACGGCTGCCTCCACGCGCTCGCGAACGAGCGCGAGCCAGTCACCCTCGCTCTCCGGCCTCAGCTGCTCCAGCCTGGCGTAGCGCTCGACGCGAACGGTGCCGCCCTCGGCCACGAGCACGTGCCCTGGCGGCAGCTTCTCGACGGCGGTGAGACCGGTGCCACCGGGGACGTACTGGAGCGCGAGGTAGGCGTCGATCGCCTGCGGATCGACCTCCCGCGACACGCCGGGCAGCGTCAGCAGCGCCTTCAGCTCGGACGCGAAGGCGAGCGACCCGTCCGGCAGCTGCGTCCACAGCAGCGGCTTCTTGCCGACGCGGTCGCGCACGAGCACGAGCCGCTCGCGCGTCCGGTCCCACAGCGCGACCGTGAACATGCCCGAGAGGTGCTCGGCGAAACCGACGCCGTGCTCCTCGTAGAGATGGGGGATTACCGGCGTGTCACCCGTGCCCCGGATCTCGTGGCCGCGCCTGGCGAGCTCTTCGCGCAGCTCGAGGAAGTTGTAGATCTCACCGTTGAAGACGCAGACGACGTCGCCGGTCTCGTTCTCCACGGGCTGGCTGCCGGTGACGAGGTCGATGATTTGCAGCCGCCGGTTGCCGAGCACGCACCGGCCGAAGCTGTCGACGGAGCCCTCGTCCGGCCCGCGGTGGATGAGCGCGGCGTTCATCCGCTCCACGAGGGACGCGTCCGCCGGGGCCGAGGGTGCTAGGAATCCGCAGATGCCGCACACGAAGGACAAACGGTACGCAGTCGTCTCCTGCCACGTCGAACGACCCCTCGACGACGATTGCTGGCGTCAGTTCTCCAGGATCCAGGAGCGCAGGCCCGGGGGATTTGCGATCGCTGCGCTCCTGCGGCCGCCTGAAAGCGCCGCGGGTGAAGACGGTGAGCGATGGCTCGAGCGGGCGCGGGAGGCTGCCCAGCGCGGGCCGCTCGGCCACCACACACACTTCGTGGGACCGACGCAGGCGCGGCCGACGGCCGAGAGCGGTAGCGCCGCCCAGCGTGTGCAGGCCGAGGCACTGTGGATGCGCGAGCAGGGGATAGAGCCGCGGTTCTTCTGTGGCGGTGGCTGGTACATCGACGAGGAAGTGGCCGCCGTGGTCGCCGAGGTCGGCTACGCCGACTGCACGGGCATTGCCTTCGTCCCGTCGTACTTGCCCGAGGACGAGCTGCTCCTGGCCGCGGACGAGCCACTCTGGCTGACGCTCTCGACCGGCCAGCGCCTGCTCGAGCTGCCCGCCACACACTCCCTGGGCATGGCAGCGCGCGGGGCGACCCGCTCGCTCCCGCACTACGTCCACGTGTATTTCCACGACACAGACCTCCTGTCCCACAAACGCCGGCTCGCGCTGTATTTCGCGCTCGAGCTGCTGTCGCGGCGCTGCCATGTGACCGATCTCGAGACCCTGCGAAACGCGTCGACGGGGCTCCCACAGCGGGACTTCGCCCTACACTGACACTTCCGTGGCAAGCGAGCCTGCGCCCTCGGAGCAGCCCGCCGGCGCGCCGGAGGAGCGCCGCGACCTCGGAGACATCCGGCGCGCGAAGCCGTTCGTCGTCGCTCGCTCACAGTTGCGTACCGTCGTCTTCCGCGTCGGCGGGGTTGCCCTCCTCATCTTCCTGGACATCTGCGGCCTCGCGCTGGCGCTCTATGCCGCCCTCGTGCTGAGGGAGCTGTACTACGGGAACACGCCGATCCTCTGGGGCGTGCTCTGGGAGGCGGAGCGGGAGTGGCTGGCGTTCGGCTCTCTCGTCATGGTGCTTGTGTTCTCGCAGGCAAGGCTGTACGCCAGCCGCGAGCGCCGTGCCGGCTTCGGCAAGGTCGTCTCGTCGCTCTTCCTCGTCGCGCTGCTGACGTTCGCGTTCGGGGTCGGCATCGGGCACGAGTTCTCGACCTTCGGCCTGATCCCGACCACCGCGGTGATCGCCGCGCTGCTCATCGGCCTGTTCCGGGCGAGCTACGACGTCGTCACGCAGGAGATCTTCCACATGCTCGGCATCCGCCGCCGCGCGGTGCTCGTCGGCGAAGGCGAGCACCTCCTCCACCTTTATCGGACACTCGGTGCGGGCCGGAGCGGCATTGAGTACGAGCTGCTGGGCATTGTCACGAGCGACGAGGAGAGCAGTCTGCCGCTGCCTCGGCTCGGGAGCGCGGAGTCGCTGCGGACCATCCTCGCGGAGCAACCCGTGGACGAGCTGATCGTCACGGATTCCGACTTCGGCGAGCGCGAGCTGCTCGAGCTCGTCGACCAGGCGCATCGCTCCGGCGTTCGCATCCGCATCGCGCCGAGGACGACGGAGCTGCTGACGAAGCACGCGGATTACATCCCGGGCCAGGGCATGCCGCTCTTCGAGATCAGGCAGCCGGTGCTCGTGGGCCTCGACTGGGCGATGAAGCGGGCCTTCGACGTCGTCGTGTCGCTCGTCGTGCTCGTCGTCGGCCTGCCCTTCTGGCTCGCGATCGCGGCCGCCGTGAAGCTCACGTCGCGCGGCCCCGTGCTCTACAGCGACCGCCGCGTCGGCCTGGGGGAGCAGGAGTTCGGGATGCTGAAGTTCCGGACGATGTACGCGGACGCCGCGGAGCAACAGGCGGAGCTCGAGGACGCCAACGAGGCGCCCGGTGCGCTGTTCAAGATCCGCGATGACCCGCGGGTGACGCGCGTGGGCCGCTTCCTGCGCCGCTTTTCGCTGGACGAGATCCCGAACCTCGTCAACGTCCTCCGCGGCGAGATGAGCCTGGTCGGCCCGCGTCCGCTGCCGACCCGTGACTTCAGCCGGCTCGAGGAATGGCACCTGAAGCGATACCTCGTGCTGCCGGGCATGACCGGTCTCTGGCAGATTTCCGGCCGCTCGAACCTCTCGTTCGACGACCTCGTTCGGCTCGACTTCTACTACCTCGACAACTGGTCGATCTGGCTCGACATCTCCATCCTCGCGCGCACGATCCCGGCGGTGATCTCGCAGCGGGGGGCGTACTGAGCTGGCGCCCGTAACCGTGCGGCACCAGAACGCTTCGCCATACTCCCGCCGTGAAGCCGCCGAAGATCCTTGCCGTAGCGTCGGCGATCGACCTCGACTTCAAGTACGGCTGCACGCCGGCGTGGTGGCAGCTGTGGAAGGGCCTCCACGAGGCGGGCGTCGACCTGATCGTCACGCCGTACCGCGGGCGGCCCGTACAGGCGCCGTGGTGGCGAACCGAGCCGAACCCGTGCTACCGCGAGGGTGAGCTCTTTGCCAGCAGCCGCGACCTCGTCGCTCGCTTCAAGGGCGACACGCACCTCCGGCGTGCCGAGGAGAGCCCTCCGGACACGACGACCGACAAGCTCGTGCGCGACGTGATCTGGCGCTGGGTGACGCCGCGCTGGGAGCGCCACCTGGAGCGGATCCTCGAGCGGGAAGGGGACGTCGACGCTGTCGTCGTCTTCACCGTGCCCATGAGCCATCTGCGCGGCGTGGCGACGAAGCTCCGCGAGCGCTTCTCCGTCCCGATCGTCTTCTACGACGGCGACGTGCCGATGAGCCTGCCGGAGTTCGGCGGCATGGACACGGGCTTCAACTACTACCACGGCGCCGATCCGTCGGAGTACGACCTCGTGGTGTCCAACTCCGAGGGCGGCCTAGAGCGGCTCCGCGAGCTCGGCGCCCGCCGGGCGGAGGCCATCTTCTGGGGCGCCGACCCCGAGCTCTTCCGGCCGCTGCCGGTCGAGAAGACGACCGATGTCTTCTTCTACGGCTACGGGGAGAAGTTCCGCGCCGACTGGATAGACGCGCTGGCGATCGAGCCCAGCCGCCGCCTGCCCCAGGTTGATTTCACGCTCGGCGGCAACGACTTCCGCTCCGACACCGCGGCAGCCCGCTACGTCGGCGACGTGCCGTTCAACGTCTTCTCGAGCGCGATCTCCGCCGCACGCATCAACCTCAACATCACGAGGAAGCCGCATGCGACCGTGCCCGCGTCGTCGACGTCGCGCCCGTTCGAGCTGGCCATGTCGGGCGCAGCCATCGTCTCCAACCCGCACGAGGGCATCGAGCGCTGGTTCGAGCCTGGTCGCGAGCTCGTTGTCGTGTCGAGCGCCGACGAGGCCGTTGCGACGTACGAGGAGCTGCTCGGAGACGCGTCCCGCGTAGAGGAGCTGGGTCGTGCGGCACGCGAGCGGGCGCTCGAGGAGCACACGTTTCTCCATCGCGCGCGGCAGCTCCTGGCGCTGATCGGCATCGAGTCGCGGACGCCCGCCAAGACACGTGTTTAAGAACTCCCTTCGAATTGAAGCCTTGAGCCGCCGGGACGCGCTCGACGGCGCGAGGCTGCGTCCTCAGTCGCACCCATATCGCAGCGGATATGGGCGCTCCCTGCGTCCTTGCCTCGCACCGCCCATCGCGCCTCGGCGACGAACCGTCAATCCGAAGTGAGTTCTGACCCGGATCCCCGGCTCGCGGCCATGCGGCGGCTCGCGATCGTGCCGGCCTACAACGAGGAAGGCTCCGTGGCGCGGGTGATCGACGAGATCCGCGCCTTCGACTCCGGCTTCGAGGTCGTCGTCGTCGACGACGGCTCCGGCGATCGCACGACCGAAGTGGCGGAGGAGAACGGCGCGCGTGTGCTGACGCTGCCGTACAACCTCGGCATCGGCGGCTCCGTGCAGACTGCCTTCCGCTACGCGCTGGAGAACGACTTCGAGCTGGTGGTGCGCCTCGACGGCGACGGCCAGCACGATGCCTCTCACCTGCCCGCGCTAATCGCTCCGGTGCTCGACGGCGAGGCCGACGTCGCCGTCGGCTCCCGCTATCTCGGCGACGGCGGCTACAAGCAGTCGGCGCACCGCAACATCGGCAACCGCATCCTGGCCAGCGCAGCCTCGCTCGTGGCGCGGCAGCACGTCACCGACCCGTCGTCCGGCTTCCAGGCGCTCAACCGCGACGCGATCGAGCTCTTCGCGAACGACTATCCGCACGAGTTCCCAGAAGTAGAGGCGACCGTGCTCGTCGCGAAGCACCGGCTGCGCAGGGTCGAGGTTCCGGCTCCCATGCGTGAGCGGCTGGCGGGGACGTCGTCCCACGGCGTCCTCAAGTCCACGTACTTTCTGGCCAAGGTGCTGGTCGCGCTCTTCGTCGCGATCTTCCGGGGCAAGGCGGTCCCGGGGGACAAGCGGTGACGCCGCTTACGTTCTCGATCGCCGGCGCGATCGCGTCCGTGCTGCTGGTGCTCGTCGTCCTGGAGTTGATCCGCAAGCGGCGTCTGAAAGAGCGCTACGCGCTGCTCTGGCTGGTCACGGGGATCGTGCTGCTCGTGCTGTCGCTCTGGCGGTCTGCGACGGCGACGATTGCCGACTGGTTCGGAGTCGAGACCTATCCGCCGGCCGTGCTGTTCGCGGTGGCCGTGTTCTTCATCCTGCTCGTGCTGCTCGACTACTCGACGGCGATCTCGAAGGTCGTCGACCAGAACGTGACGCTAGCCCAGCGGCTCGCGATCCTCGAGGAGAAGGTCAAGGAGCGAGATAAAGCGTGACGCCGTCTCTTTCCACCTGCTCCGGATAACGCCCGTCTAGCTCGCGAATCAGCGCCGGCCTGTTGGCGAGCTCCCTGCCGACGACTACCGCCCGTACGCCTTCGAGCTCTTCGAGGATCTTGGCATCGGTCAGCGAGCCGGTGCCGAGGCGAACGAACGACGTGTCGACGAGCTGTCCGGGCAGGCGGCGGTCGGCGAGGTACGCGACGATCGGGAGATCCGTGCCGACTAGGTCGTCAGGCCCGGTTCGATTGCGTAGCTGATCCGACGCCCAGGTGACGCCGGGCGGGTCGCCGTCCTGGCGCCAGAGCCGGCGTTCCTCCTGGGTGAAGCCGGCCGCGATCGCAATCACGGCCAGGCCGGCGACGGCGTAGCGCGCCGGTTCCGGGATGCGCGTGACGGCCGCGCCGAGCCCCGCCCCGGCGGGCACGGAAAGCGTGGCCGCGAGGAGGACGAAGTGGTGGTCGAGTAGCGGCTGCTGAGCCATGAGGAACAGAGCCGACGCGACGATCCAGGCGCCGAGCGCCAGTAGCTCGACCCGCCTCAGCAGCAGCACCGCGGCGACCAGGCCCGCGGGCACGAGCACACCCGCCGGCGTCCGCCAGTCGAGTGGATGCAGAAGCACTCGCTCGATGTTGTCGGCTACCGATGGGCCCAGGTCGCGCGCGTCGCGGTGGTCGGCGACGACCGACTCCCAGAGCTCGCCGAGCGCTCCCGCATACGCGACGAGCAAAGCCGCCCACACGGCGAGGGCGCCGGCAAGCGCCGCTCCTGCAGCGCGCCACGAGCGGCGCGCGACGAGCAGTACGGCCAGCGGCGCGACCACCGGGAGGGCGAGCAGCTTCACGGAGACCGCCGCTCCGGCGAGCAAGCCAGCGGCCGCCCACCGCCACGAGCAGCGTCCGGCGTAGAACGCGACGGCGACCGCGCATAGCGCAAGAGCGACCGAAGCCGTGTCCGCCTGGACGCGCGCCGCCTGGACGGGCCACGGCGCAGCGATCGCGACCAGCCCTGCCGCTCCGAACGCGCCCCAGACGCCGGCCAGCTTTCTGCCGATGGCGTACGCGGCCACCAGCCCCAGTAGCGCTAAGAGCACGAACGCGACACGAATCCCCTCGACACCGTCGCCCGGCAGTAGGGACAGTCCCTGCAGCAGGACGTAGAAGCCGGGCGGCTGCGACGCGTAAACGTCCGTCCCCAGCTCCTGCCCATGTCGGAGCGCGTCGAGCGACGCGAGGTAGACGCCCTCGTCGTAGTTTGCGGCCGCGTCGATGCCTCGGATGTAGACGAACGCTGCGACCGCGAGCAGCCCGGCTAGCCCCAGCGCTTCGCCGAGCCAGCGCCGTGAGGTCAACGAACCGTGACGGTGACGGGATTCGAGAGCAGGAAGACGTCCCCCAGCTCGGGATCGTCGATCCAGTTCGCCGCCGCGCCGACCCTGTAGGTCCACGTGCCCGGCCCTGGCCGGTCGACGGCGTTCGTCTTCCGCAGTGTCTGCAGCTCGACGGAGACGAGCGTGCAGCGGTCGGCGCCGCTCCCGTCGGTGAAGCAGAGGTAATCGGTGTCGGCCGGGCTGCGGAAGAGCTTGTAGAAGACGCGCGTCGAACCCGTGTCGGGCTTCGACCAGTTCAGCCGCACGACGGGCCCGTCCGTGGCCTCGAGCTCGATGCCGCGAACCGGCACGGCGATCTCGATGTGCTGGAGCACCTCGTCAGGGCCGCGCAGCGGGGAGGACGCAGCCGCCGCGACGACCGGAAACAGCCCCAGTACCACCGCGGCCGCGATGAGGGCGCGCCGCCCGATCGCATGCGGCCTGGGCAACGCCGTCTTTCTGGCGAGCTGGATGCCGTACTTCGGGATCAGCAGCGGCAGCGACGCACCGAGCAGCAGGAACGCAGGGATCGCAGGCAGCAGGAAGCGGAAGAACGCGCCGCTGTCGACGGACGCATCGTCGGACGAGCCCTTCAGGACGAAGAATGCCCAGAACCAGACGGAAAGCATCAGCGCCACGGGAATCGAGCGCCGCGCCACGGCGATCGCGCCTGCGAACGGCAGCCACTGGAGCACGCGCATGCTCCAGAACACCTCGCGCAGGCTGGCGAGGTTGTCGCCGATGTTGTCCCAGTTGATGTCCACGTACTTGTCGTAGGGCGCCGTCACAGAGTCCGGCCCGAGCGCGACCACGGTCTCCTGCGACGCGAAGGCGGGCAGGTAGCCGTAGCCGCGGTACTTCCAGAGGGCGAGCGCGAGCACCGCCGGAGCGAGCGCGGCAGTGCCTATGAGGAGCTCTCGCCAGCGGCGGGCGGCGAGCAGCGCGACGGCCGGGGCAGCGAGGAAGATCAGGTTCGACGGCTTGACGACGGCAGCGAAGCCGGCGGCGAGCCCGGCGACGGCGGCCGTTCCGGGGTCTCGGTTCTCGATCGCGCGGAGCGTGAACACCGCCGACAGGAGCAGGAAGACCGTGCCCGTGTAGTCGGCCATCGCCGTCAGCCCCAGCGGCAGGGGGAGGAACTGGTCGACGTAGCGGTCGTGATAGCGGTCGACGAACAGCGGGACCGCGACGTATGGCCCGAGCGTCCAGAGGGCGGCCGCCCAGTAGCCGATCACGCGGCCGCCGATGCGAGCGCCGAGCTCGTACACGCACCAGAGCGCGATGGGCGCGATGACCAGCGCCTGCAGCAACAGCGGCCACGGCAGGCCGCCGAGGAACCCGGGCCCACCGATCCACGTGAACGGCACCAGCAGCATCGACCAGCCGTGAGAGACGTTGGGCACGGTGATCGACCCGTGGCCCATAAGCCAGCTCGTGGTCCAGAACCAGATCTGGTCGCCGCCCTGGTAGAAGAGCCAGCCGTTGTGATTCACGCGGGCTGTGAAGACGACCAGCGCCAGCCAGTGAACGACGAGCAGCGGCACGAGCAGGCGCCACGGCTCGCGGAGCGGAATGCGGTTCCACACGCGGCCGGCGGCGCGCCAGACGCGCTGCGCCGTCATACCGGTGCGGATGCGTGCTCTCGGTACCAGGCGATCGTGCGTTCGAGGCCGTGGCGAAGGCTCGTGTGCGCACGAAAGCCGAAGAGCTCGGCCGCCTTCGTGGTGTCGAGCAGCCGCCTGGGCTGCCCGTTCGGCTTCGACGAGTCCCACGTGATCCGGCCCTCGAAGCCGGTCAGGTCCGAGACGAGCGCCGCCAGGTCGCGGATCGAGATCTCCTCGCCCGAGCCCAGGTTCACGGGCTCAGGGCCGTCGTAGCCCTCGGCGGCCAGCGCGATGCCCTCGGCGCAGTCCTCGACGTAGAGAAACTCCCGCGTCGGCGTCCCGTCTCCCCACAGCAGGACCTCGTCGCGGCTCTCGAGCATCTTGCGGATCAGCGCCGGGACCACGTGCGACGTCTCGAGGTCGAAGTTGTCGCGCGGCCCGTAGAGGTTCACGGGGAGCAGCGTGACCGCGTTCAGCCCGTACTGCTCGCGGTACGCCTGCGCGCCCACGAGCAGCGCCTTCTTCGCGACGCCGTAGGGCGCGTTCGTCTCCTCCGGGTAGCCGTTCCAGAGATCCTCCTCGCGGAAAGGCGCAGGCGTGAACTTGGGATAAGAGCAGATCGTTCCCAGCAGGACGAGCTTGCGGACGCCGGCGATGCGGCTCTGCTCGAGGACGTGTGTGCCCATGAGCAGATTCGCGTGCCAGAAGCGGCCCGGCTCGGCACGGTTCGCGCCGATGCCGCCGGCGACGGCCGCCAGGTGGAAGACGACCTCCGGCTCGGTCTCGCGGAACAGCCGCACGGCGTCGTCCTCGTGCGTGAGATCGTAGTCGGCGCTGCGCGGGACGACGACGTCGTGCCCGTCCGCTTCGAGCCGCTCGACGAGATGTGAGCCGAGAAACCCACTCCCTCCGGTGACAAGTGCCTTCATTCGACGGGGGCGGGCGACGGAGCAGACCAGTCGACGCGGCCGGACCACTTGTCGCGATTGTCCGCGTACCACGCGATCGTGTTGCGCACGCCGTCGTCCCAGGAGACGAGCGGCTGCCAGCCGGTTTCGCGCGCGAGCTTCTCGTAGCCGACCTTGAGTGCCATCACCTCGCTGGCACCCGGGCGATGACGCTCGGGCACGCTCACGAGCTCGCGGTCACCGGGCCAGTGACCCTCTTCCTCGCCCACGCGGAGGATGAGCTCCGCCCAGTCGCGCATCGAGATGTTCTCGCCCTGGCCGTAGACGTAGACGTCGCCGGGTGTGCCGTGCGCGGTCACCGTCAGATGGCCGCGGACGCCGTCCGTGCAGTAGCAGAAGTCCCGCATCGGCTCGAGCGGGCCGAGCTCGATGCGCGACCGTTCGAGCGCCTGCGTGATGATCGTGCCGGTAACGAAGCGCGGGTTCTGCCGCGGCCCGTAGTTGTTGAACATCCTCGTCACGACGCCGGGGATACCGAAGGCATCGAAGTAGTTCATCGTCAGGAAGTCGGCCGCGACCTTCGACGTCGCGTAGACGGTCTTCGGGTTGAGCGGCGAGCGCTCGTGGAAGACGACGCCGCCGTCGGCATCGAACTCGTGCTGGTCGGCCACGCCATCGCGTGGGTTGCCGTACTCCTCCGACGTGCCGGCCGTGTCGAAGCGCTCTACCTCCAGCTCGTGGTCGAGGATCGACTGCAGCAAATTGAGCGTGCCGAGAACGTTCGTAGTCACCGTCTCGTACGGTCGGTGCCAGGACTCCCCGACGTGGGCCTGGGCGCCGAGGTGGAACACATATGGCTTGTCTGGCGCCTGCTTCAGCTCGCGGACGAGATAGTCGACCGACGTGCGGTCGGTGAGGTCGGCGAACTTGACGCGTAGGCGCGGGCGCAGGTGCCCGATGTTGTTCAGCGCGCCGCTCGACGTGGCCCGGACGAACGCGACGACGTCCGCGCCCAGTTCCACCAGCGCCTCGGTGAGATGGGAGCCCATGAAGCCGTCGGCGCCCGTGACGAGCGCCGTGCGCCCCTCGTAGACGTCGCCGAGCTCGCGCCGCAGATCGGCGATAGCAGCATCGGTCCAGATGCTCTCGGCAGCCGCCCCGCTCATGGCCGCAAGAGTAATCACTGGCTGTAAAGGTTTGCTGGTGCGTGGGTGGGCGAGCCTCTGGGTCGAGAGCGTCAAGCTTGGGCTGCGCGACCTGGTTCGACATGGGTATCACCGCGAGGCCGTCGTGCGCGTCGTCGTCCCGCTCGATCCGAGCCGCTACCTCGAGCTGCCCTGGGCGATCGAGCGGCTGGAGGCGCGGCCGGGCGAGCGTGTGCTCGATCTCGCCAGTCCCAAGCTGCTGGCCGTCGTGCTCGCGAGGCGGGGCATCCGTGTCACGTCGGTGGACCAGCTGGAGCGGGAGATCGAGACCTGGCGAGCGCTAGCCGGCGACGTCAAGGGGCTCGAGCTCGAGGTCGCCGACGGCCGTGCGCTGCCGTTCGAGGACGAGTCGTTCGACCACGCGTACTCGATCTCGGTGCTCGAGCACATCGAGGAGCCGGGTGACGCCGAGGCGCTGCGCGAGCTGGCGCGGGTCGTGCGGCGCGGGGGCCGAGTGCTCGTGACGCTTCCTCATGCGCAGACGTTCCGCGAGGACTGGCGGGATACGCCCGTCTACGCGAACCAGCCGAGCGGAGGGCGATCGTTCTTCCAGCGCTGGTACGACCCGCCGCGCGTCGACGCGCTTGCGGCATCCGTGCCTGCGGTCGAGCTGGTGTCGCGCCATGTCGTGCGCATGCAGCCGAACTGGAACGACGCCTACGTGCGGTCGTTCCCGTGGCTCGTGCCGCTGGGCCCGGCCTACGGATTGCTCGGCCGCGAGGTCGCAGCTGCCGACGGCGACGTCGTCCGTCTGGCGTTCGTCAAGCGCTAGCCGCGTCGCGGTACACGAGGTCGTGGGCGTGGGCGCATGCACCCCACGTGAAACGAGCCGCGTGGGCGAGCCCCCGCCCGACGAGTCGGCCTTCGAGCCCGCGGAGGATCGCCGCAGCCATGTCCTCGGGAGACAGCGGGTCGAAGTACTCGGCCGCATCGCCGCATACCTCCGGCAGCGAGGTGGCGTTCGCGACGGCCACGGGGCAGCCACACGCCATCGCCTCGAGCGGCGGTAGCCCGAAGCCTTCGTACAGGCTGGGGAAGACGAGGCAGGCGGCGCTGCGGTACAGCTCGACCAGCTCCTCCGGAGACACGTGGCCGCGCGACTCCACGCCGTCCGGCAGCTGGGCGCGTTCGTGTCCCTGCCCCGTCAGGACGAGCCGCAAGTCCGGCCGCTCTCGCCGCACGCGCACGAATGCCGCGAACAAGCGCTCGTGGTTCTTGTGCGGCCAGCGGTTCGCGGGGTAGAGCAGAAACGGTTCACGCTGCCTCTCGTCCGGGGTGAACCGTTCGTGGTCGATGCCGAGGTGAATCGTGCTGACGCGCGTTGGGCTCAGGCCGTAGCGCTCGAGCAGCGTGGCCCTCGCGTGTTCCGAGATGGCGATCAGGAAGCGGCTGCGTTGCACCGTCCAGCCGTAGGCCGCGCGGCGGTACGCGTGCTCTGCACGCGAGAAGAACTGCGGATAGGCCTCGTGCTGGAGGTCATGGATCGTCGTCACCGCGGCGGGATGCGCGACGCGGGGGACCATCACGCTGAGCGGAAAGTGCAGGGCATCCAGCGCCGCACCGTCGAAGTGACGGCGAACGGGGCCGGGCATGGCGGTGGCCAGCGACATGGCGGCGATGCGCCCGGGCATCGTCGTTCTCGCCCGGTACTCGGGCACGACTGTCGTCGGCAGCCCGTCGCCCGCACCCGGAGCGACCGTCGGCACGAAAGCCGCGTAGTCGAGCTCGCCGATGCGCGCGAGGGCGCGGCAGAGCTCGCGAGCGTACGTCTCCGAGCCACCCACGAGCCCGGGCACGAGGGTGAGCAGGCTGATCCCGACGCGCACGGCGTCGAGCCTAGCCGCGCTAACGATGCCGTAACAGACCAGGGCTACGATCTGTAGATGCCGGACAGCGGCGTGCACGATGGTGCGTCTGCACAGGCCTCGCTGTCGGCGGAGGTCGACGCTGTCGCGTTGTTCGAGCAGCTCCGCGAGGAGATTCGGCGCGGCGGGGCTGGTGCCGAGGGCGCTCGCGCGACGTGGCGCGCCCAGGCCGAGCGCATGTGGCCGGTGTCGGCAGAGCGGCCGCTCGAGCGGCGCGCGGGCATCAAGGGCGCGATCGCGTATCCGGTCAAGCGACTGCTGCGGCCGCTCCTGCGCTGGTACGTCGAGCCGCTCGCTGCCGAGCAGCGAGCTTTCAACGATGCGGTGCTCAAGCTCGTGGACGACCTTTACGAGACGGCCGATCGGGCGGCCGCGGGTGACGAGTCGAGTCGCCGTGCGCTCGTCGAGCTGGAGGAACGTCTGCGGCGCGTCGAACGGCGCGGTGGCGGGTCGGCTCCCGCGCCGGTGACGACGGTCGCGGCACAGCCGGCCGCTGCCGCCGTCCCTGACTACTTCGGGTTCGAGGCGCGAATGCGCGGCTCGACGGCGGCCGTTCGGGAGCGACAGCGCGTGTACGTGGACGACTTCCGCGGCGCGGCGCCGGTGCTCGACATCGGCTGCGGTCGCGGCGAGTTCCTGTCGCTGCTCCGCGAAGCGGGCGTCGAAGCGCGCGGGGTCGATGCCGACGCGGACATGGTCGCCTACGCACGAGGGGAGGGGCTCGCCGTCGAGCAGGCGGATGCCCTGGCGTACCTGGAGGTTCTCGAAGAGGGCTCGCTCGGCGGCATCTTCGCCGCGCAGGTCGTAGAGCACCTTCCGCCTGGGGCGCTCGTCCGGCTGCTCGAGCTCGCCGTGTCCAAGCTTCGCCCCGGCGGCCTGTTCGTCGCCGAGACGATCAACCCGCTCTCGCCGCTCGCGCTCCGCAGCTACTTCGCCGACCTCACGCATGCACAGCCGCTCGTGCCGGAGACGCTGGGACTGCTCGCGGAGCAGGCGGGTTTCCGAGAGGTCGCGACGCGCTTTCTCAACGAGCCCGACGAGAAGCTCGCGGTGCCCGACGACCCGGTGATCGCGGCGAACGTGCGCCGGCTGAACGAGTTGCTGTTCGGGCCGCTCGACTACGCAATTCTCGCGCGGCCGTGAGGATCGCGGTCTGCCGCCCGCAGGTGCCGTTCGAACGCGGCGGCGCCGAGATCTTCGCCGACGACCTCACGACCGAGCTGCGCCGGCGAGGGCACGAGGCCGACGTCGTCACGCTCCCTTTCAAGTGGTACCCAGGCGCCCGCGTGCTGAGCCAGGCTCTCCTCTGGCGGCTCGCCGACCTGACCGAGGCGGACGGCCGCGCGATCGACATGGTGATCGCGACGAAGTTCCCGTCGTACTGCGTCCGCCATCCCAACAAGGTCGTCTGGCTGCTGCACCAGTTCCGCCAGGCGTACGAGCTCGACCGCACCGAGCTGGGCCAGTTCTCCGAGGCGCCGTCCGACCGCGCGCTCCGCCGCCAAGTGCAACGGCTCGACCGCCTTTGCCTCGGCGAGGCGCGGCGGGTCTTCGCCACCTCGCAGAACGTCGCCGACCGCCTCGCGCGCTCGACCGACATTGCCGCGGAGGTGATGCCGCATCCGCCGCAGCACCTCGACTACCGCTGCGACGGGTACGGCGACTTCGTGCTCTCGGTCGGCCGGCTCGACCGCTCGAAGCGCGTCGACCTCATGCTCGACGCGCTCTCCGCCGACTCGTCGCTGCGTGGCGTGGTCGCCGGAGACGGGCCTGACCGCGCTCGGCTCGAGGAGCTGGCGGCGAGGAAGGGCCTCGACGGGCGCGTCACGTTCTCCGGTCGCGTCGACGAGTCCGAGCTGGCCGACCTCTACGCTCGCTGCCTCGCCGTCTACTACGCGCCCGTCGACGAGGACTTCGGCATGGTGCCCTTCGAGGCGTTTCTCGCCGAGAAGCCCGTCATCACGACCGCCGACGCCGGCGGGCCTCTGGAGGTCGTCACGGACCGCCGCACCGGGCTCGTCTGCGAGCCGCGCCCGGCCGCGGTCGCCGAGGCCTGTGCGTGGCTCCGCGACCATGTCGACGACGCGCGCACGTGGGGGCAGGCGGGCCGCCAGATTGCCGAGCAGCTGACCTGGGACCGGGCTATCGACCGCCTGCTCGCATGAAGGTCGCCTACTACTCCCCGTTGCCGCCCTCGCGCTCGGGCGTCGCCGACTACAGCGCGGTGCTGCTCCCCGCGCTCGAGCAGCGGATCGACGTCGAGATCGTCCGACCCGGCCGCTTTCGCCGCACGCCGAAGGCTCGACATCGCCCTCTACCACGTCGGCAACGATCCGGAGGCTCACGGCTGGATCGTCGAAGCGCTGCGCCGCCGACCGGGCGTGGTCGTCCTCCACGAGCTCGTCCTGCACCACCTCGTGGCCGGGATCACGCTCGCCCGCGGCGACGCGGCCGGCTACCTGGCGGCGATGGAGCGCGACCACGGCCTCGCCGGCCGCCTGCTCGCCTACGGCGTCCTCGACAACCGCATTCCGCCGCTCTGGGAGTCGAGGCCGCAGGACTTCCCGCTCGCGGGCGAGATCCTCAGGCTGGCACAGAGCCTCGTCGTCCACTCGCGTTACGTGGAGGAGGGTGCGCGGGCGGCGGGCTACGAGGGCCCGATCGTACGCATCCCGCATCCCGCTTGGGCCCGCGCAGGCGAAACGGCTCCGGAGGGAAACCTCATCGGCTGCTTCGGCCACCTCAACGAGAGCAAGCGGATCCCGCAGCTCTATGCGGCCTTCGCGCGCCTGCGGGAACGGCTTCCAGACGCGAGATTGCTCCTCGTCGGTGGTGCCTCGCGACGGCTCGCGAATCTTGGGGTGCCCGAAGGGGTGACCCGGGAGGACTACGTCGACGAGGAGCGGCTCTGGTCGCTCATGGGTGCGTGCGACGTGATCGTGTCGCTGCGCTCGCCGACGATGGGCGAGACCTCGGGCACCGTCATCCGGGCGCTCTCGGCCGGCCGCCCGCTCGTCGTCTCCGACATCGGCTGGTTCTCGGAGCTTCCCGACGCCGTCGCCGTCAAGGTGGCGCCGGACGAGCGGGAGGTCGAAACGCTGGCAACGGAGCTGGAGCGGCTGCTGGGCGACGCCAGCGCGCGCGCAGCGATGAGTGCCGCTGCGCTCGAGCTGGCCACGACGGAGCATGCGCTCGACCGGGTGGCGGACCTCTACGTCGCCACGCTCGAGGAAGCCGCGGGCGGCGAGGCTGTCCGCGAGGCCGTGACTCGCGAGGTGGCGGAGGCCGCCGCCCAGGTCGGCATCGGCCCTGACGATCCCGAGGCGAAGGAGCTGGCGGCCCGCCTGCGCGAGGCTGAGCTTGGGTAAGTCTCTAGCGCGAGTCCCGGCATGGGCCTGGCTCGCGGGCATCGTCGTCGTCTCCACGCTCGTCCGCTACGTGTTCGGCCGCGGCACGGTGGCGCCCTGGATCATGGTCGACGAGCTCATCTACTCCGAGCTCGCGAAGAGCCTCGCCGACTCCGGCCGGTTCCTCGTCCGCGGGGAAGCGACCGCCGCGTACGGCATCGTCTATCCGGCGCTGATAGCGCCTGCCTGGGCGCTCTTCGAGTCGGTGCCGCAGGCGTACGCGGCGGCGAAGGCCATCAACGCGCTCGTCATGTCGCTCGCGGCCGTGCCCGCGTACTTCCTCGCCCGCCGCGTGCTCGCCGAGCCGCTCGCCCTCGCGGCTGCGGCGCTGACGGTGGCGGTGCCGGGGATGGTCTACACGGCGACGCTGATGACGGAGAACGCGTTCTACCCGCTGTTTCTCTGCGCGGCGCTGGCGATGGTGCTGTGGCTGGAGCGGCCGACACCGTTGCGAACCGCGATCGTGCTCGGCGTCTGCCTCGTCGCCTACCTCACCCGACAGCAGGCGGTCGCGCTGCTACCGGCGCTGCTGACTGCGCCGCTGCTCGTGGCAGGGAGGGCCGCGTTCCGCCGCTACGCGCTTCTCTACGGACTGGCGGCCGCAGGCTTCCTCGGAATCCTCGTCCTCCAGCTGGCCCGGGGACGCTCGCCGCTCGGGGTTTTCGGCGCCTACGAGGTGGCCGGCCGCGCCGACTACTCGGTGTGGGAGGTGGCGAAGTGGTTCGCGTACCACCTCGGAGAGCTCAGCCTCGCGCTCGGCGTGATCCCGTTCGCCGCGCTGATCCTCCTGGCGCTGATGCCGCGACAGCTAACGGAGCGAGATCGCATCTTCGTCGCAGCCGCGCTCAGCCTGACCTTCTGGCTCGTGCTCGTGGTGGCCGTGTTCGCTTCGGAGCAGACGTTCCGCATCTCCGAGCGAAACACGTTCTACGTCGGATCACTGTTCCTTATCGCGCTGCTCGTGTGGATCGAGCGCGGCCTGCCGAGACCCCAGCCGGCGACGGCGATCGCGGCCCTGCTCGCCGTCGGGCTGCCGCTGGCGATCCCGTACGACGACTTCATCGGGATCAACGCGGTGTCAGACACCGCTGCGCTGCTGCCGCTCGGCTGGCTCGTCGAGCACGGACTGGCTCTTTCGGACACGAGCCTCGTCGTCCTCGCCGGCGCCGTCGGCACCGGCCTCGCGTTTCTCTTCGTGCCCCGCCGCTACGCGCTCGTGCTGCCGGGACTCGTCCTCGTCTACTTCGCCGTGTCGCAGCATCCGATCGTCGCGGAGCACCGTTTCCGCGCGGCGCAGCATTTGTTCGGCGGCATCGCGATGGAGGACCGCGATTGGATCGACCGCTCCGTCGCGCGGGACGAGGACGTGGCGTTTCTGTGGACCGGCACCTCGAGCGAGTTCGCGGTCTGGGAGAACGAGATCTTCAGCCGCTCGATCGGCGACATCTACACGACGGGACCTCCTGTCCCAGGGGGTCTCGCACAGACGCCGGTTTCGATCGACAGAAGGACCGGCTACGTGCGTGGGCCCGACGGTCGCCGTGTGCTCGTGTCGCACGTGCTCACCGACGCAACCGGGGAGGTCGGAGGCACGGTGGTCGGCAATGACGGCGTCAAGCGCCTGGTTCTCTATCGCGTAGACGGCCCGCTGCGGCAGGTGGCATTCGTCGACGGCCTATACCCGGAGGACACGTGGTCGGGGAAGCACGTCACGTACACGCGCTACGCATGCACCGGGGGCGAGCTGGAAGTCGAGGTGCAGAGCGACTCGGCGTTGTTCGACGAACCGTCCTTGCTGACCACTCGAGTCGGGGGGAAGGTCGCCGGCCGCGTGTTCATCGACCCACTCCGTGCGAAGCAGGTGCTGCGAGTGCCGCTCGAGCCGAGTGATGGCAAGTGTGTCGTGGAGTTCGAGGTCGACCGCACGGCGATACCGAAGGTGGTGACGGACGGCGAGAACCCGGACCCGCGCGAGCTAGGCCTCCACTTCAACCGCTTCGACTACCGCAGGCCTCTCGCCGACGAGCCCGCGGGATGAGGATCGCCTTCGACGTGTCGCCGCTCTCGCATCCGCGGTCGGGGATCGGCACGTACCTGCGCGGGTCGCTGGCCGGGTTGGTGGCGGCCGCCGCCGGCGAGCACGAGATCGTCGCTTTTGCTCCCACGAGCCCGCAAGGGAAGAAAGCGATCCCGGCGGCGCTCGAGGGCGTCCCCGTCGATATTTCGCTCCAGTTTCTTCCCTTCGCGCACTTCTGGCGCCAGGGGTGGAGCCGCCTCGGCACGCCCGCCGTGGAGCGGTTCCTGGGCCCGATCGACGTGCTCCACTTCTCGGACTGGATGTATCCGCCCCAGCGCAGCGGGATCCGCGCGACGACCGTTCACGATCTCGTCCCGCTGCGGCATCCCGAGTGGGTGCAAGGCCGCACGCGGAGCATGCACACGGCGAAGTACCGGAATGCCGCGCGCACCTGCGACCTCGTCTTCGCGAACTCCGCATTCACCGCGCGCGACGTCGTCGAGCTGTTGAGTGTGCCCAAGGATCGCGTCTGCGTGGCGCTGCCAGGTGTGGACGCCGTCTTCACGAGCGACGGCGCGAGTGCCGAGCTCGGCGGCGACTACGTCTTGACGGTGGCCACGCTCGAGCCGCGCAAGAATCTCGCGGCGCTCGTCGAGGCGCATGCGCTGCTCGATCGCAGCGACCTGTTGCTGGCGGTCGTCGGTGCTGAGGGATGGGGCGAGCAGCCCGCGCTCGACCGGCCGGGCATCGTCAGGCTCGGCTACGTGGACGACGACGAGCTGGCGCGCCTCTACCGCGGCGCCGCGGTGTTCGCGTACCCCTCGCGGTTCGAGGGGTTCGGGCTGCCGGTGATCGAGGCCATGGCCTGCGGCGCCCCGGTCGTCTGCTCGTCGCACGAGTCGATGAACGAGGCCTGCGGCGACGCGGCCGTGCGCGCCGATCCCGAGGATCCGGCGGCGATCGCCGCGGCAATCGAGATAGCCATCGATCGGCGTGACGAGCTCACCTCGCGCGGCTGCGCGCATGCGGCGCACTTCTCGTGGAGCAACACGGGCCGGGTCTTCCTCGCTGCGTACCTGGAGGCAGCCTGATGCGCGTCGGCCTCGATGTCTCGCCGCTCGACCAGACCCGCGCCGGCACCGCGCGCTACATCGAGGGCATCGACGCGGTCGACGGTGTCGACCTCGTCCGGCTCGCCCACAACGGCTCCGGCCGGATCGCGACCCTCTATCGAGATGCATGGTGGTACCCGGTCGGCCTGCCGCGACTGGCGAAGCGGCGACGGCTCGATGTCCTCCACTGCCCGACCTTCCGCGGGCCGGTTTCACCTCCGCCCATGCCGCTGGTCGTTACCGTTCACGACCTCGCCGTCCTGCGCCACCCAGAGACGTTCAACTCATGGACGCGGCACTACAGCCGCTTGTGCGTGACTCGGGTGGCGCGGGCGGCGAGCCGGATCATCGCCGTCTCCGAGTTCACGAAGCGCGAGCTCGTCGAGCTGTTCGGCATGCCTCCGGAGAAGGTGACCGTCATCCCCAACGGCGTGGCGGACGTGTTCTCGCCCGACGGGCCGGTGACCGACGGCGACTACGTGCTGACCGTGGGGACGCTGGAGCCGCGCAAGAACCTCGAGCGCGTCCAGGAGGCCGCCCGTCTGGCCGCCGCCGAGTTGCGCGTCGTGGGCGCCCGCGGCTGGGGTGGAGTGCAGACCTCAGGGTTGGGACGCGTCTCCGACGACGAGCTCGCGCGCCTCTACCGGGGCGCGAAGTGTGTCGTCTACGCGTCGCTGTACGAGGGCTTCGGCCTGCCCATCGTCGAGGCGATGGCCTGTGGGTCGCCGGTGGTCACGAGCCGGGGCGGCGCGACGGAGGAGACGGCCGGCGGCGCCGCGGTGCTCGTCGACCCGTACGACCCGGCTGCAATCGCCTCGGGCATCGCCGAAGCGGTGGAGCGAGCCGAAGAATTGCGCCGGCTCGGCCTCGAGCGTGCTCGCGCCTTCTCGTGGGACGCCGCGGCGCGCACGACGGCGGACGTCTACCGGGATGTGGCCGGTTGAGCCTCGTCGTCATCGACGCGGACGTGCTCGGACGCCGGCGCACGGGCGACGAGACATACGTTCTCAGCCTCCTGCGCCACCTGCCTGCGGCGGCGGGCGGCGGGCTGCGCTTCGCCGCCCTCACGCGGCATCCGGATCTCGTCCCCGACGGTATCCAGGCGGTGCACGTGCCGGCGCACTCGCAGGAGCTGCGGATGGCGTGGTCGGTGCCTCGCGTGCTGCGAGACCTGAGCCCTGCGCTCGCCCACTTCCAGCATGCGCTGCCGCTCCGTTGCCCGTGCCCCGGCGTCGTGACGGTCCACGACCTCTCGTTCGAGCGTGATCCTTCGGTGATGCCGCCGCACGAGCGACTGGTCTTCAAGACCTTCGTGCCTCGCTCGGCCAGGCGTGCGAGACACGTGCTGACCGTGTCGGAGCGGACGAAGGAAGACATCGTCCAGCTGTACCGGATCGCCCCGGAGAAGATCACGATCACGCCTCACGGCGTCGATCCCGTCTTCTCGCCCGGGGACGGCAATCCCGGTGAGTACCTGTTGCTGGTGGGATCTGTCGAGAAACGCAAGAACCCACTCGCGGCAGCAGAAGCGGCATCAGCCGTAGGGCTGCCGCTGGTCGTGGCCGGCCCCGTGCGCGACACCGAGCTTGCGCGAGAGCTCGAACGCAGAGGCGCTCGGCTCCGCGGCTACGTGACGCAGGAGGAGCTCGTCGAGCTCTACCGCGGTGCGGCCAGTCTCGTGATGCCCTCTCGCTACGAAGGGTTCGGCCTGCCCGTCCTGGAGGCGATGGCCTCCGGGACACCCGTCGTCGCCGCTCCGGATCCCGCCCTCCGTGAGGTGGCAGGGGACGCTGCGGTCTTCGTCGAGCCAGAGCGGCTTGCGGACGGCATCCGGCAGGCGCTCGCCGAGCGCGACCGGCTGATCGCGTCAGGGCTCGAGCGGGCGAAGCTGTTCACGTGGGAGGAGACGGCGCGCCGCACGGTCGCCGTCTACCGGAAGGCGCTCGCGGCGTGAACGTCTCCGCGGTCGTCATCTCCCACGGCCACCGCGCGGAGCTCGTCGAGTCCTTGCCCACGCTCGTGCCACAGGTCGACGAGGTGGTCGTGATCGCGAACACGCCGGGCTCGGGGCCTGTGGATGCGCTCGGCGCGCGTGTGATCGAGAACGCTCGCCCCGCGAGCTTCGCGGCCAACATCAACGCGGGCACGCGCGCGACCACCGGCGAGCTCGTGCTCGTTTCCAACCCGGATGCCGTGCTCGAGCCGGGAGCGGTCGCTGCGCTCCGTGCGTTCATGGAGGCTCACCCGCGCTGCGGCGTGGCCGGGCCGCAGCTGGTCGATCCGGACGGCTCGTGGCAGCCTTCGCGGCGCCGCTTCCCGACCGTGGGCGGCACGCTCGTCCGGCGCACGCCCCTCCGCCGGTTGCGACCGCCGCTCGAGCACCAGCGCGACCACTACCTCCTCGACGAGCGTCCTACCGAGCCCGTGGAGGCCGACTGGATGCTCGGCGGCTGCCTGCTCCTTCGCCGCGCGATGCTCGACCAACTGCGCGGCTTCGACGAGGGCTTTCGGATGTACGGCGAGGAGATCGACCTCTGCTACAGGGCGGCGCAGGCGGGCTGGGAACGCTGGTACGTGCCCGCTGCCGTCGTCCGCCATCGCTGGGACGCGGCAACCGACAAGAGCTTCTTCACGAAGCGCACGCTCTGGCACTGGCGCGGCATTCTCCGCTTCGTCCGCAAGCATCCGGAGCGCCTCAAAGCCTGGTGAGCACCGAGAAATACGATCCGCAAGCGGAGGGGTGGACGGAGGAGGCGTACGCCGATCCCTCCGGCTACCTTGCCCACCGGGCGGAGTTGATCACGTCGCTGGGACCGCGGCTCCAGACCGGCGATACGGTGCTGGACCTGGCGTGTGGCGACGCCGGGCTGGCCGAGCCGCTGCTCGCCAACGGGTTCCGCTACGTAGGCGTCGACCTCTCCGCGGCGATGGTGGAGGCCGCCCGCCGCCGCATCGCTGACCGCGCCGACATCGTGCTCGCCGACCTCAACGACTACCGGCCGCCGGCTCCCGTCGCCTGCACGACGTGCTTTCGGGCCGTCTACTACGCGCGCGACCGCCGTGCGTTCTTCAGCCACATCGCCGGCCACACGGAGCGGAAGCTCGTCTTCGATCTCAATCCGCGCCAGTTCCGCGTCGAGGACGTCGTCGGCGACCTGAAGGCGGCCGGCCTGGGGCGGGTGGAGCTGCACCCGTTCTTCTTCCCGCAGCGTCACGGCCTGCCCAGCCCGCTCGCCGCCGCCCTCCGCGCTGCCGAACGCTCGGGCCCGCTCGCGCGCGCACTGCTCCGCGTGCGCTTCAGCTACCTCGTCAGCGCGAGCCGCGCGGGATGAACACGTACCCGACCTGCGCGCCGAGCTCGCGCCGGTCGGACTCGCCCTCGTAGTCCGACGGCGAGAAGGTCGGCCGCAGGGTCACTTCCACACGGAAGGGCGGCGTCGGCGCAGGGATGACGAACGTCGCCCGTGAGAGGCTGTGGATCGTCCAGCGCCTCGTGGCCGTCACCTCGCCGATGTGTGGCTGCTTGTCGGCGCCCTTGACGAGGGTGCCGACCCTGATGAGCACACGGCCGGGCTTGTCCGGGCCGCCCCAGGCCCAGCGGCCGAGTCGGACGACCATGTTCCCGCCCTTGCCGCTCGGCGACGCGTACTGGTTGTAAGCGCTCTCGGCGCCCATCCAGCCGTCCGTGAAGACGCCGGTCTCCGCATGGGCGAGACGGAGCGGGCCATTGAGCTTGTAGACGAACCAGCGCCCCGACTTCGGTGGCCTTGCGACGAGCTCGCCGTCCACGTCGACCCCCCGCTCGGCGAGGACGTAGCGCACGCCGGGATCGGGCGCGAGCCGCCCGTCCGTAGCCACGAGGTCGGGCGTCAGCACGGGCCCTGGACCGGGCGCCGTGCCGTCGAGGCTCCACACGTGTTTGAGCGAACGGTTCCAGAACTCCGTCAGCCAGAGGCCGAGGGCGGCGCCCGTGTTGATGTTCTGGCCGAGATAGAGCACCGGCTCGCCGCCGGTGATGTCGTCCAGCCAGGTCAACGGCTTGGGGTAGTTGCGCGTGATGAGGTCGCCGGAGTCGTTCGAGTACTTCGCGGCCGAGATCTGGCCGGTAAGCGTCCAGGCGAGGACGAGCGCCGCGGTCAGGCCGACTACGGCCCGAACAGCCGTCCGGCGAGCGCCGAGCAGTCTCGGCAGCACGAGCAACAGAACCGAGATGGCCAGCGTCACGATCAGCGCCCATTGCACGGCGTCATCTGTGAACGAGAGGTTGCGGTTCGACATCTGCGCGATGGCCAGCCCGAGCGCGTCCGAGTAGGGGACGTTCTCGAGCGCATAGTTGGCCGATACGAGCAAGTAGGCGACGAAGCCGGTCGCCGCCGCAAGCGCGATCCACGAGAGCCGCGGCCGCTCGAGCCACAGAGCGGTGCCGACGAAGACGAGCGGGACGAGGTAGATGAGGTTCCGCTCGACGATCACGGTGCCGAAGGACGTCGAGAGATACGAGGCCTTGACGGCGGTGTAGAGGCCGAAGCAGAGGAGTGCAGCGAGCAGGAGCGCGGTGAACGCGCGCAGCGCCGGCGTCCGCTCCTCGTCCCTGGGGCGAACGAGCCCCGCGAGGGCGGCGATGACGGGGAGCACGCCGAGCCCGATGACGAACGCGCCGCCGGCCCAGACGCCGTACTCGATCATCCGGCCGCGGTAGTGGCCGGTCGCGATCAGCCAGCTCTGCGAGAAGTTGCCCACGACAGCCGAGAAGAACACGATTGCGCCCGTCGTCAGCACGACGGCGCCGATCCAGTCCCAGGCCGTCCAGGATGCGCGCCAGCGCTTTCCGGCCTCGCTCGTGAGGAAGTAGAAGAACGCCGCCAGAGCGAACGTCACGGCGATCACGCCCAGCTCGGCGCGCACGAGGGGCGCCACGAGCGAGGCACCGATCGCGCCCACGATCCACCAGCGCGTCCGCGCGACGATCGCCTTCGCGATCAGGAAGAAGCAGAGCGCTGCGTACGGAAAGGCGAGCGCCTCCTCGGAGATCACCTGCGAGTAGGCGAGGGCGGGCACGGCGGCGGCGCCGGCGGCCGCGAACAGCGACGCGGGCTTGCCGACGATCGTTCGCGCGAGGAAGTACGTCGGGAAGACGACCGCCGTCATCGTGAAGACGCCGATGTAGCGAACGAGGTCGTACGCCTGAGTCGTCGAGTCGAGCCACCAGGCCGGCGCCGTGAGGTACGTGTAGAGCGTCTCGAAGAAGTGCGGCTCCCCGCGTCGCGCTGCCTCGCCCGTGTCGGCGATGCTCCGCGAGAGCTGTGTCAGCTCGAGCTCGTCCGTGAAGAGCCACGGCGACGAGTGGCGCCACGACTGGTACGCGTACAGCGCGGCCAGCCAGATGAACACCGATGCGAGTGGCAGGGCGGCGTACAGCCGGTCGAGCCACGTGCGCTCTCCCGCAGCCGCCGCCGGGGCGGCGGACGCCGTCATTCGACCGCGGCGCCCATCGCGACGACCGGGTCCAGATCGAGATCCCTGCGCACGAATCTGCAGGGTACTTGCGCCTGCTCGCAGGCTTGCACCACCCCGTCGAGGACGTCTCGCGGCGCGGAGGGGATGGTCACGAGCACGAGGTCGGGCTGCGACTGAGCCAGGACGCGATCGATCTCGGGAAGGGTGCCGAGCACCGCCACGCCCTGCATGCGGCGGCCGCGAAGCCGGCGGTCGTCGTCGACGAAGCCCACGACCTGCTCGCCTTGCGTCTCTCGCAGCTCGCGCAGCAGGCTGCGGCCGCTGCGGCCCGCGCCGACGAGCAACGTGCGTCGCCGCTCGTTGCGGTCGCGGAACGTCGCATGGGCGCGAAACAGGACACGCTCGGCGAAGCGCGAGCCGCCGACCAGCACCATCGCGATCAGCGCGTCCAGCACGTAGATCCTCTGCGGAAAGTCGCCGAAGGGACGGCTCGTGAACCAGACGACTCCGTACGCGAGCCCCTCCGAGACGATGACGGCCACGATGATGGCCGCGGCCTCGCGCGCGCCGGCGAAGCGCCAGACGCCGCTGTAGAGCCCGGCCGGGATGAAGCAGAGGTAGCGCGCGGCGAGGATGGCCGGCAGCGAGACCAGGAAGATGTGCTTCTGGTAGTCGGTGCCCGACCCGTCCACGAACAGCAGGTAGGCGATCGTGAACGAGGCGGCGATCAGTGCGAAGTCGACGGCGACCTCCACGAGTCGCCGCGGGCTGAGGAGGATCTTGCTCAGCCGCACCGGCTTGCCGTCGACCACCGTCTCGCCCTCGTCGATGTCCGTCAGGAAGCCCGCCAGCTGCACGAGCAGCGCGAACGTCACGAGGACGCCGACGAGTGTCACCCAGCCGTTGTCGAGGCCCGAGTAGGCGAGGCTGGTCAGGCCGAGCCCGGCGGCGATCGCCGTCAGCAGGACGACGGTCCCCTTCTCGGAGATGCCGCTGCGCACGAGCCGGTGGGAGGTGTGGTCGCGGCCGCCCTGGTGGATCGGCCGGCCTTCGACGAGCCGGACGGCAGTTACGAGCGCCGTGTCGAGGATCGGGATCGCGAGCACGAGCAGCGGAATGATCAGCGTGGCCACCGTCGACTCCGCGACCTTCCAGCTCGTCGCCAGGCCGAGCGCCGCCAGCGTCATCCCGATCACCTGGCTGCCCGAGTCGCCCATGAAGACCGCGGCCGGCCTGCGCGGCCGGAAGTTGTAAGGGAGGAAGCCGGCAACGGCCAGCGCGAGCGCAAGCGAGACGACGAGCAGCAGGTCGTCCGAGTGGATCCACACGGCATCGACCGCGAAGAAGAGCGCGCCGACGACGGCGAGGCTGCCCGCGAGCCCGTCCATGTTGTCGAGGAGGTTGAAGGCGTTCGTGATCGCCACCAGCCACAGGAGGCCGAGCGCGGTGCCGACGAGGCCGTTGTCGACGATCTCGACGCGGATGCCCGACGCGATGACGACTCCCGCCGCGGCGAACTGCCCTGCGAGCTTCGCGGGCGGCGGCAGCGAGCGCAGGTCGTCGATCAGGCCGAAGGCGAACACGATCGCCGCGCCGCCGGCGATGCCTGCCAGCTCCCACGTGGGATCGATCGCGCCGGCAAGAAGGCAGGCGCCGATCCCTGCCAGCAGGCCGAGAAAGATGCCCACGCCGCCAAACGAGGGAGTGTCCTGCTCGTGCCAGCGGTCGTCGGACGGGGTGGCGACGAAGCGCCCTCCGAGGCCGTTGCGCAGCAGCAGCCAGATTGTCAGCGCGGCGACCGGGAACGCGACAATTGCTGCAACGGCGCTCATGATCGGAAAGGTAGTGCGGGCGTGTTAAGCACCTGTTTGGCCGTCCTTTCGGGTACAGACTACGCCGTGCCCGTGACGCCGACGCTGCTCGAATTGCTGCGCTGCCCGGTGTGTCGAGGCTCGCTCGACGACGAGGGACAGAGACTGCGTTGCCGCCGCTGCGGGGGCGTGTTTCCGGTCGAGGACGACATGCCGCGGATGCTCGACGATCGGTTGCCGGGCATCGATGCGAAGCGGCGCGAGATGGAGGGCTGGCCGGCGATGGCGAAGGCGCACGGCTGGTACGAGCCCGACGACGAGATCGATGCGCATCTCCCATACCTCAACCGCGACCTGGGCTGGGACGACAAGAACTGGGGCGCGACCGAGCACTCGTTCTCACTGCTGGTCGATCACCACGTGCGGCCCGGCATGCGCGTGCTCGAGGTGGGGGCGGCGAAGGCGTGGGCCGCGCAGCACCTCGTGCCTCTCGGGTGCGAGTACGTGGCGACGGACATCCTCGCCGACCCGGTGATCGGGCTCGGTCGCGGGGCGTTCTACGAGGAGCGGGTCGGCGCGTTCGGCCGCGTGCAGGCCGACGGCGAGCACCTGCCGTTTGCATCCGACGCGTTCGACGTCACGTTCTGCGTCGCAGCTCTGCACCACGCGCTCGACATGGCGGCGATGGTGCGAGAGATGGCGCGCGTGACCCGCCAGGGTGGCTGGGTATGCGCGCTGAACGAGGGCACGCGCGCGCTACGCGCGGCCGCCGATGTCCCCGACCAGGCGGAGGAGAAGGGGCACGGCATCAACGAGCACGTGCACACGCTCTACGCGTATCTGTGGGCCTTCTCGCGGGCCGGGCTCGTCGTCAGGCGCGTCGAGCAGGCGGAGGGTTACGAGGACCTGGCCGGGCGGCGGATCGCGGGCCGCCTGCTGCGGGTGCCCGCCGTCGGGCGCAGCGCCGCGACGTTCTTCTCCCAGACTTGCCATGGCTACTCCGGCGTCTCTCTCTACGCCCGCAAGGGCCGTCCCTAGACTTTCGCCGTGAACGTCTATGCCGATCTGCTGAGGTACCGCGAGCTCTTCGGCAGCCTCTTCCGCCGCGATCTCCAGGCCCGCTACAAGGGCACGATCTTCGGCGTCGCGTGGTCGCTCGTGAATCCGATCATGCTGGCCGCGATCTACGTGCTCGTCTTCTCGCTGCTCTGGGAAGTGACGTCGATCGACCACTACCCGCTGTTCCTGCTCTGCGGGCTCAGCGTGTGGCTCTTCGTCTCGTCGTCCCTGACCGGCGCCGCGCGGTCGATGCTGGACTACGCGGAGCTGATCAAGAAAGTGCGCTTCCCACGGCAGCTCGTCGCCTTCTCGGTCGTGGCGACGCAGCTCGTGCCGTTCGTCGTGCTGCTCGGCGGCCTGATCGTCGTCAACGCCATCGTGCTCGAGCGGACGCGGGACACGGTGCTGCTGGCGATTCCCGTCGCGGCCGGGATCGTCGTGCTCGCGGCCGGCATGGCGCTGGCGGTCGCGTCCGCGAACGTCGTCTTCCGCGACGTGGAGCACCTGCTGGCGGCGCTGCTGCTGCCGTGGTTCTTCCTGACGCCGATCCTCTACTCGCTCGAAGAGCTGCCCGGCGGCCTCGAGGACTACGACCTCGTTGTCGACCTGCTGCGCTGGGCGAACCCGCTGACGCCGCCGCTCTACGCGTTGCGCGATCCGCTCTTCTACGGCGACGTGCCGGCGGCCGGGGACGTGCTCTACCTCGCGGTGGCCGCAGTCGTGTCGCTCGCCGTCGGCGCCTTCGTCTTCACCCGCGTAGACGACCGCATCGCCGTCGAGCTCTAGCGCTCCAGGAGGGTTCGGCGGAACGGTGCTCGTCGCCGGGGCGCGCTGGAGGTTGTGATGCAAGGACGCAGGGAGCCCGCGTACTAACCAGTACGTGGGCGACCGAGGACGCCGCAGCGCGGCCTCCAGCGTGATTCCGGCGGCACAGTCACTGTTTCGTCGAGCCCTCCTAAAGGCTCAGAACGAGCGAGGCGTCGTAGACCCACGGCTCGTCCGTGGGCGGGCGGAAGGCCGGAAGGCCCTCGATGTCGGGCAGACGGTCCAGGTCGATGCCGTGCAGCACGGAGGGGCAGAGCAGCGGCTCGGCGAAGCCGGGGACGCGCCCGGGGCCGGGGGCCCACGGCGCGAGACGCTTGCGGAGCCGGCGCGGCGCTTCGATCGCGCCCGCCACGACAGCGAAGCCCTCGGCGTGGAGCGCCAGCACGCGGCTCTCCCACTCCGCCGTTGTCGTCGGGGCGTGCACGCCCGCGGCATCTCGTAGGGTCGCAGCGTCCACCCGCGGCCGTACTTCGACGGCCTCCCGTGGATTGCCCTCGCTTCCCAGCTCTGCGAACCAGGCGCGGTGCTCGGCGACGAGATCGACTGCGAACCCGTAGCTGCCGGGCGGCATCGGAGCACGGACGGCGATCTCCAGCTCGACCTGCTCGCCGGGCGCGACCGGGCGAGGGAGCGCGGTGCGAATTCCGTCCCAGACGATCGCGTTCCCGCGCTCGTCGAGCCAGTGGTACGAGGCAGCGATGTCCGGTCCCCACGTCGCCGCGCCGATGTTCTCGACGTGCGCCCTCGCAGTTGTCAGCGCGCCGGCCCGAGCTTGTGCCAGCGACCAGGACCCCCACCGTGCGACTAGCGGCGCCGGCACCGCACTAGTGTACGCCCGTGCCAGAGCCGCTCCTCGTCCGCGCCTGCCGCCGCGAGGCGGTCGAGCGCACGCCCGTGTGGTTCATGCGCCAGGCGGGGCGTTCGCTTCCCGAGTACCGGGCGCTGCGAGAGCGTCACGGCTTCTTCGAGCTCGCAGGAACGCCCGAGCTCTGCGCGGAGGTGACGCTCCAGCCGGTGCAGCGTCACGGCGTCGACGCTGCCGTTCTCTTCGCGGACATCATGACGCCGGTGCTGGCCATGGGCCTCGACGTCCAGCTCGTCGAAGGCGTGGGCCCGATGGTCGAGCACCCGATCCGAGCCGCGGCCGACGTGGAGCGCCTGCGGGCCGACGCTCCGCCGGAGGAAACGCTCGAGGCGATCCGCCTCGTTCGCAGGGAGCTGTCCCCGGAGAAGGCGCTGGTCGGCTTTTGCGGCGCGCCGTTCACGGTCGCGTGTTACCTCGTCGAGGGTCGCGGCAGCCGCGACTTCCTCACTGCCAAGGAGCTGATGTACCGGGAGCCCGAGGTCTGGCACGCGCTGCTCGACCGCCTCACCGAGAGCTTCACTGCCTATGTCGCGGCGCAGGTCGACGCCGGCGCCGACGCGATCCAGCTCTTCGATTCCTGGGCCGGCATCCTCAGCCCGAGGGACTACGACGAGTTCGCAGCGCCCTACTCCCGGCGGGTGCTGGAGGCTGTCTCCGCGCCGACGATTCACTTCGGCACGGGCACGGCAGGGCTCCTCGCGCAGATGCGCGATGCCGGTGGCGACGTCATCGGCCTCGACTGGCGGGTGGAGCTCGATCGCGCGTGGGAGTCGATCGGCCACGGCCGCGGCGTCCAGGGCAACCTCGATCCCGCGGTCCTGCTCGCTCCGTGGCCGCAGGTCGAGGAAGCCGCAAAGGACGTCCTGCGCCGCGCCGACGGCCGCCCGGGCCACATCTTCAATCTCGGCCACGGCGTGCTGCCGCAGACTGATCCCGACGTCCTCACGCGGCTGACGGCGTTCATCCAGGAGCAGGCGGCATGAGCGAAGTCGCCGTCGTGCTGATGGCCTACGGCAGTCCCGACCGGCTGGAAGACGTTCCGGCGTACTACGCCGACATCCGCGGCGGCCGGCCGATCAGGCCGGAGCTGCTCGAGAATCTCGTCGACCGCTACCGACGGCTCGGCATCGAGGTTGCGAACCCACTCAACGCCATCACCGAGGAAACGCGCGCCGCTCTGGAACTGGAGCTCGGCGCGCCGGTCTTCACCGGGATGAAGCACTGGCAGCCGCGGATTGCCGCCGCCGCCGAATCGGCGCTCGCCGCCGGAGCGAAGACGATCGTCGGGCTCGTCCTCGCCCCGCACTACTCGCGCGGTTCGATCGCCGGCTACCGAAAGCAGTTGGACGACGCCGTCGATGGCCGGGCCACGATCGTCTTCGTCGACAGCTGGCACGACGACGCCGGTCTCATCGCGTTGCTTGCGGAGCGCGTACGAGGAACGGATGCCCACGTCGTCTTCACCGCCCACTCGCTTCCCGCGCGCGTCCTCCAGGGTGGCGACCCCTACGAGGAGCAGCTGCTCGAGACGTCGAGGCTCGTGGCCGAAGCTGCCGGCGTCGAGGACTGGTCCTTCTCGTACCAGTCGGAATCGGCGACGGGGGAGCCGTGGCTCCAGCCGGACATCCTCGACCACCTGACGACGCTCCGCGCCGAGGGCGTCGACGCCGTGCTCCTGTGCCCGGTGGGCTTCGTATCCGACCACCTCGAGATCCGCTGGGACCTCGACGTCGAGGCGAAGGAGCGCGCGGTCGAGCTCGGCCTGCGCTTCGGCCGGATCGAGATGCCGAATGCCGATCCGGCCTTTGTCCGCGTCCTCGCCGGCATCGTCCGGCGCGCGGCGGCGCTACCTTCCAGCGCATGACGCAGCCTGGCGCCATCGAGATCGACCGCGCCACCCGCCGCTTTCGCGTCTACCCACAGCCCGTCCGCACGCTCAAGGAGTTGCTCGTCGCGCGACGTCGCTCGCGAGGGACGGACATCTGGGCGCTGCGCAACGTGTCAGCGAGCATCGCGCCGGGTGAGGCAGTCGGGCTGATCGGCCGCAACGGCTCCGGGAAGACGACACTGCTCCGCCTCGTCGCGGGGATCATCAAGCCGACCTCCGGCACCGTTGCCGTCACGGGCCGTGTGGGGTCGTTGCTCGAGCTCGGCGCCGGCTTCCACCCGGAGTTCACGGGCCGCGAGAACGTCTACCTGAACGGCGCCATTCTCGGCCTCAAGCGCGAAGACATCCGGCGGCACATGGACGAGATCGTCGCCTTCGCAGAGCTGGAGCGCTTCATCGACGTCCCGGTGCGGACGTACTCCTCGGGGATGTACATGCGGCTCGGCTTTGCCGTCGCCGCGCATCTCGAGGTCGACGTCCTGCTGCTGGACGAGGTGTTCGCCGTGGGCGACGAGGAATTCCAGCGCAAGTGCTTCGGGAAGATCTTCGAGTTCAAGCAGCGCGGTGGCACGATCGTCTTCGTCTCTCACGACGCGGCCGCGGTCGACCGCATCTGCGGCCGGGCCGTGCTGCTGCGCGACGGCGAGGTGGCCTTCGACGGCCCGACGCGCGAGGCGATCACGCAGTACCACCGCCTGCTGGCCGAGGAGCGCGAGCCCGACGAGCGACGTGCCGGCCTCAGTGAGTACGGCAGCGGCGAGGCGCGGATCGCCGAGTGCCGGCTGGTGGGACCGGGGGGCGACGAGCGAAAGCAGTTCTCGCCGGGAGAGCAGCTCACGGCTCATGTCCGCGTCGATGCTGCAGAGGACGTACCGGCGCCGAAGCTCTCCTGGGAGCTGCGTGACGAAGCCGGTCTCGTGCTGGCCGCAGGGAGCACGCGTACCGCCGACATCGGGTGGCGCACCGGCGCGTCCGAGCAGCGCTTCCGCTTCGACGTCGAGAGCCTGCCGCTCGGGGACGGCCGCTTCCGCCTGCGGCTCGAGCTGACGGACGAGGCGGGCGGACGGCTCTACCACTGGCTGGACGATGCGGCGCGGTTCGTCGTCTATCCGTCCGACGGCGAGACGGGTCTCGTCCGGATCGACGGTCGCTGGTCGGCGGACGCCGAGGCCGCTGGTAGAACAGACACGTGAGCTACCGCGCGTGCCCCGATTGGCCCCAGCTCATGGAGATCGCACCCGATCTGCAGTTCAAGCACTACACGGTCTCGGAGGCGCAGCTGCCGGGGGACGCGCTCGTGAACCTCGACCCGGCCACGCTAGAGGAGATCGACATCTGCTGCGACCTCGAGCGCCATGTGTATTACGCGGGACACACGCACCCCGCCGTGGTCGAGGCGCTGCGGGAGTCGCACTGGTACGACCTCGCCGAGTGGACGACCTCAGGCCCCGGCACGGGTATCTAGCGACGATGTGTTGAGCACGTCGGCGGCGGTGGCCCAGCCGCGCCGCGCCGTCCTCACGGCGAGCTCCATGTTCGCGAGGCCGCGCACCGAGTGCGCGTCGGTGGAGACGACGATGCGGACGCCGGCATCGACGGCCAGCCGCACGAGCTCTCCGCGTAGATCGAGGCGGTCGGGCAGCCCGTTCACCTCCAATGCCACGTCGGTCTCGAGCGCGACCTCGACCACGCGCTCGAGGTCGAGGGCGTTCTCCGGCCGGTGCCCGATGATGCGGCCCTTCGGATGCGAGAGGCAGCGCACGTATGGATTGCGCATTGCCTCCTCGACGCGCCCGGTGAGCTCCCGTCGCGGCATGCGCTGGCCGCCGTGCACGCTCGCCTGCACCCAGTCCAGCTCCGCCAGCAGGGAGTCGGGAAGATCGAGCCGCCCGTCGGGGAGGATGTCGCACTCGACGCCCCGCAGAACCCGGAACGGAGCGACCTGCTCGTTCACACTCGCGATCTCCAGCGCCTGCCGGCGCAGATCGTCGGCGGTCAAGCCCGGCACCGCGCCCACGGCGGGCGTGTGGTCGCAGATCGCCAGGTACTCGTAACCGAGGCCGCTGGCCGCCTGCGCCATCTCGTCCACCGTCCCTCGCCGTCCGACCATGTCGTGTGGCAGTGGAGGTCGCCGCGAACGTCGCCGAGCTCGAGCAGCTCGGGCGGGTCACCTCGGAACGGCTGCTCGCGCAGCTCCGGGGGACAGAAGGGGACGCCGAGCGCCGTGTAGACGTCCTCCTCGCGAGCTGCTTCGGGCAGCGGCTCGAGCGCCTGGACGTAGTCGTCGGCGCCGGTCGCTCGTAGCAGCTCCGTGCCGAACCGGTCCGGCTCGGCCACGATCGCCTCGACGGCGACTCCGTCCACGGTGACGCCCATGCTCCGCAGCTCGTGCCGCTCCACCACGGCCACGATCTCGGGCAGAGCGGCAAACGCCTCGAGCACGGTCGCCGGCTCCTCCGACGGGATGACGACCGCCAGGCGCTGCGGCTCGTCCCGCCAGCGGCGCACGTCGCCGGCAACCTCGCCGCCAAGCGTGGTCGCGATACGCGTGACGATCGCCCGCGCATGGCTGAGCAGGAGCCGGCGCGGAGGTCGCGGAGTCTCGGGAAGGCTCAGTCGCTCGAGCAGCTTTGCCTCCGTCTTGGGGCCGACGCCGGGAACCTCGCGGAGACGACCCGCGTGCGCCGCGGCTCTCAGCTCGTCGGAGGTATGCACGTCGAGAGCGTTCGCGATCTGCAGCGTGCGCTGCAACGAGAGCCCGAGGAAACGGCCGAGCCCGATCAGGTCCGGCGGCACCTCGCGCTCGAGCAGCTCGATCTCCGCGATGACGCCCGTCTCTACGAGCTCTCGCAGCCGCGCTTCGATGCTGGGCCCGATGCCGCGGAGCTCGCGGACGCGCCCCTGCCGCACGAGCTCTGCGACCGGCGCCTTCGTGTCGCGCACCAGCGAGGCCGCCCGCCGATAAGCACGCGCTGCGAAGGGATTCGCTCCCGCGAGCTCGAGCAGCGTCGCGAGCGACTCCAGCCGCTCTGCGATCGCCGCGTTCTCGAGGTGTTCCTGCTCCGCCATCGTCCAGATAGTGTCCGCCAGCGCATGACCGCAATCGTCGTGCTGTCGGGAGGCGTCGGCGGAGCGCGCTTCCTGCGCGGTCTCGTCGATGTCGTGGAGCCGCCGTCGGTGACGGTGATCGGCAACGTCGGTGACGACGTCGAGGTGCTCGGACTCCATGTCTCGCCGGACCTCGACAGCATCCTCTACGCGCTCGCCGGAGTGGCGGACGACGAGCGCGGCTGGGGGCGCTCGGACGAGACCTGGCAGGCGATGGAGGTCGTGTCCGGGCTTGGCGGGGAGGCGTGGTTCCAGCTCGGTGACCGCGATCTGGGCGTGCACCTCGTGCGCACGCAGTCGCTGCGCAGCGGGGAGCCGCTGTCGGCGGTGACCAGGAGGCTCGCCCTGGCACTCGGCGTCGAGGTGACGCTGCTGCCGGCCACCGACGACGCCCTCCGCACCTGGGTCGACACGCCCGACGGCTCGTTCCCGTTCCAGGAGTGGTTCGTCGCGCGCCAGCACCGCGACGAGGTCGACCGCGTGCGCTTCGACGGTGAGGCGACGGCGACGCCTGCGCCCGGCGTGCTGGACGCACTCGCCGGCGCCGAGCTGATCGTGATTGCCCCCAGCAACCCGTTCATCTCGATCTGGCCGATCCTCGCAGTCGACGAGATCAGGTCAGCGCTCGAGCGGCGGCGCGTGCCGTGCGTCGCGGTCAGTCCCATCGTCGGCGGCCGGGCGCTGAAAGGCCCCGCCGATCGCATGCTCCAGCGTCTCGCCGGCGGCACGGAGCCGCGCCGGGTGGCCACGTGCTACCAGGGCCTTGTCGACGTGCTGGTCATCGACCGCGCCGACGCGGACGGCGCAGCCGAGGTGCAGGCTCACGGCGTTCGCTGTGTCGTCACCGACACCGTGATGCATGACGCGGTCAGCCGCCGCGCGCTTGCGGAGGCGGTGCTGGCCGCTGCCTGAGCTCCGTGTCATCCCGGTGGAGGGTCTCCCGGAGATCGCGGAGGGGGACGACCTCGGCACGCTCATCGTCGAGCACATCGAGCTCGAGGACGGCGACGTCGTCGTGGTCTCCCAGAAGGTCGTCTCGAAGTCCGAGGGGCGGATAGTGCGCCTCGACGAGGTCGAGCCGTCTGCCGAGGCAGTGGAGCTTGCGGCCGGGCACGATCCGCGCCACCTGGAGGTGATCCTGCGCGAAGCTGCACGCGTCGTGCGCACTCGCCCGCCGCTCGTGATCGCGGAGACGCGTCACGGGTTCGTGTGCGCATCGGCTGGCGTCGACGCATCGAACGCGCCCGAGCCCGACACGCTCGTGTTGCTGCCGCTCGACCCCGACGCTTCCGCCGCTGCCATTCGCGAGCAGATCGGCGAGCGGACGGGTCGCGACGTGGGCGTCGTCGTCAGCGATTCGTTCGGCAGGCCGTTTCGCACCGGCATCGTGGACGTCGCGATCGGCGTTGCGGGCATCTCGCCGCTGGCCGACTGGCGCGGTCAGGTCGACTCAGCCGGGCACGAGCTCAGCTCGACGGTGATCGCCGTCGCCGACGAGATCGCCTCCGCGGCCGAACTGGTCATGGGCAAGCTCGCAGGCGTACCGGCGGCCGTCGTCCGGGGCCTGGAAGTGCGCGGTGTGGGGACGGCGCGGGAGCTCGTGATGCCCCCCGACCGAAATCTCTTTCCCTAGAGATAGTTGGAGAACGTGACGGCTCGATAGGTCCTCGGCTGGCTACATGCCGTCGCCGTGGGCGAAGGCGGGCTTTGCCCGGGAGACCAAGCCGTCGCAGTCTACGAGGACTGCGAAGGAGGGGGCAAACGGGGGAACCATGGGTTCTCCCGTTCTCTCTCAAGCGGAATCTCGGAGCTGCCGATAGCAAGACCGTGGCGCTACATGACGTCTCGCAGGACCCTGCCTGGCCGCACGAGAACGGCGGCGTACGGCGGACGGATGCGCTCGTCGAGTCGTACCGGCGGCTGTTCGAGGTCTTCCACCACGTGCTCTCCGAGCAGAGCCTCGACATGCTGCTCGATCGCATCGCCGACACCCTCGACGACCTCGTCCCGTACGACGCGCTCCAGATCTACGAGGCCGACAACACGCGCAACGAGCTGATCCCCGTGCTCGCGCGCTCCGAGTGGGAGAGCGAGATCATGCGCACGCGCCCGGCCTTCGGGCAGGGGATCACGGGTTGGGCGGTGGTCAACCGCGAGCCGGTGCTCGCCAACCGGGCTCATGACGACCCGCGTGTCGCCTTCATTCCCGGCACCCCGGCCGAGCCCGAGGCCCTCGTCACCATCCCGCTCGTCGCCCGCGGATCGCTGAAGGGGGCGCTCAACATCTACCGGCTCGGCGAGACGGCATCGTTCGACGCGGACGAGTTCGAGCTCGCCAAGTGGTTCGGCGACGCAGCGGCGCTGGCGCTCGACAACGCGCAGGTGCGTGCGCGGCTCGAGCACCAGGCACAGACGGACTCGCTCACCAACCTCTACAACCACCGCGTCTTCCACGAGCGCCTACGGGCCGAGCTGATGCGCGCGAGCCGCGCCCGCGACTCGGTGGCGCTGCTGATGTTCGACATCGACGAGTTCAAGCGCGTCAACGACATCTGCACTCACGCGGTCGGCGACCAGATCCTCGTCGGGCTGGCCGAGCTTACGAACTCGCTCGTCCGGACGAGCGACGTCGTCTGCCGCATCGGCGGCGAGGAATTCGCAGTGATCATGCCGTCCTGCAACGCGGGCGACGCGCTCGGTCTCGCGCGACGGCTGACTGAGCGCCTCGAGGCGTGTCCAGTCGACGCCGCAGGAGAGATCACGATCTCCGTCGGCATCGCCCATGGCCCCGACAACGCCGGCAACCCACGCGATCTCGTGGACTGCGCGGAGTCGGCGATGATGGCGGCGAAGGCACGCGGCAAGAACCGCATCGTTGTCTACGCGGGCGACGTCGGCGAGCGGCCCAGCATGCTCGACCCGGGCCGTGACGTGCGCTCGGTCGCCCACTTGAAGATGCTGCAGAGCGTCGTCGCGCGCCTCAACCGCCTCAACAGCGTGAAGGACATCTGCGAGGCGATCGTCAGCGAGCTGCGCGGCCTCATCGACTACCACAGCTGCCGCGTGTATCTCGTGGAGGGTGACTACGTGGTGCCGGTCGCCAACAAGGGTGACGGTGTCACCGAGGAAAAGCAGGTGCAGGCACTGCGCATCGAGCTCGGGACGGGCATCACCGGACACGTGGCGGAGTCGGGCCGGTCGGTGCTCCTCGCCAATGCGTTCGACTGCGAGTACGCGCTCCAGATCCCTGGCACCGTTGACGTGGACGAGTCGGTGATCGCAGTGCCGCTCAAATACGGCACCCGCGTCACGGGCGTCGTCTTCCTATCGAAGCTCGGCGTCGGGCAGTTCGACGAGAACGACCTGCGCCTCCTGGAGGTGCTCGCCGGTTACGCGGCGGTGTCGCTCGAGAATGCACGGCTCTACGAGAGCCTTCGGCTCGAGGCCGCTCACGCGAAGGCCTGGCTCGAATTCGCAGATGCCATCTCCGACGCCAGCTCGCCGGAGCAGATCGCAGACGAGACCGTGAAGGCGACCGCAGCGCTCCTCGAGTGCGAGGTCGTGTCGCTCTGGCTCGAGGATCCTCTCGTCGGAGACTTCAGTTGCCTTGCCTGCTCGGGTTGCCGGGAAACGCCGATCGAAGGAGCGATGTGCGATACGCGGTTGCCTCGTCTGGCGGCGGAGACGTTCATGGAGGTGTCTTCTGCACCCCGTCGTGTGGACTCGGCCGAGCTCGGGGAGCTCTTCCGCAGACCCGAGCTGGAGGAGCTTGGCCGGCTTGCGGTGGCGCCGCTTCCCGCGGGGCACGGCGTCCGCGGGTGGCTCGTGGTCGGCAAGCCGATGTCCGGAGAACGCGGGCTCACCGACGAGCGGCTGCGTCTGCTGGAAGGGCTGTCGTACCGAGTGGGGATGGCGCTGGAAAAGGCACGGCTGGCCGGCCACCGCGAACAGAGTCTCCACGTCGCGAATGCATTGCTGATGTTCGCTCGCTCGCTCGCTCGCGCCGCGAAAGGCGACGTCGAGGAATGCATCGTGCGGCTCGCAGCGGAGATGCTCGAGGCACGGGAGGTGTCACTCTGGCTGCAGGCCGCTCCCGGCGCCGAGGTGGCGGCCGTGGCCGCGTGGGACGAC
Source organism: uncultured Actinomycetes bacterium (assembly GCA_963704335.1). GTDB lineage: Bacteria > Actinomycetota > Thermoleophilia > Gaiellales > Gaiellaceae > PALSA-612. The sequence continues at coordinate 611,147 of OY969889.1, read as the reverse complement.
GACGAGGAGCACCGTGCACTCGTGCTGGCGACCACGTTCGCGGCCGAGTCGGCACAGCCGCTCTCGGAGCGGCCCGAGCCGTTCCTACTTCACCCTGCGGAGTACGCCCGGATTCCCGGAGCTACAGAGCTCAGCCGTGGGGGCAGCGTCGCGGTAGCTCCGTTCGCACTCGACAAGGGCCGGATGGGCTTCCTGGTCGCGGCTCCGCCTCTTGGGGAGACGTACGGCGAGCTGCAGCTGAAGATGCTCGCCGGCCTGGCCGACCAGGCCAAGCTTGCGGTATCGGGCTCTCGCTAGCGCAGCAGCGGCACGACGTCCGCGCAGAACTGGTCGAGGAAGCGCCGCTGGTCCTCGCCCGGCGCGTGGAAGACCAGGTGCGTGAAGCCCAGCTCCGTGTAGGCGCCGATCTCGGCTGCGACCTGCTCCGCGTCGGCGGAGACGATGAAGCGGGTGTGGGCGCGGTCGGCCGCGGCGTCGGCTAGGCGCTCCATCTCCACCGGGTCCTCGACTCCCATCTTCTCCTCGGGCGTCAGCGAGAGTGCCGCCCACCAGCGGCAGGCGTCCCGCGCGTAGTCGGCGTCGTGGTCGTACGAGACCTTGATCTCGATCATGCGCACGATTGCGTTCGCGTCGCGGCCGGCTGCCTCCGCTCCCTCGGCGACTGCGTCTAGTAGCTCCCGGTAGAGCTCGGGCTGCTTTCCGCTCGTGCAGATGAAGCCGTCACCGACGCGGCCGGCGAGCTTGGCGGCCAGCGGTCCGGAGGCCGCGACGAAGACGGGGACCGGCTCGGGCGGCCTGTCGTAGACCGTCGCCCGCTCGGTGCGGTAGTAGTCGCCCGCGAACGTCACGCGCTCCTCCGTCCAGAGCCTGCGCATGAGCTCGATCGACTCGCGCAGCCGCAATCGCCGCTCCTTCGCGCCCGGCCACTCGCTGCCGGTGGGCGGCGTCTCGTTCATCGCCTCCCCCGTGCCCACGCCGAGAAAGACACGTCCCGGTGCCAGGCACGCGAGGGTGGCGAACGCCTGGGCGACCACCGACGGGTGGTAGCGCATCGTCGGAGTCAGCACCGAGGTTCCCACCGACGCGTCGCTGGTGCGCTGCGTGAGCGCCCCGAGCCAGGGCAGGACGGCGGGGCTGTGGCCTCCCGTGTGACGCCAGGGTTGGAAGTGATCGGAGACCGCGATGAGACCGAGCCCGAGCCCTTCGGCATGGACGGAGAGGTTGAGGAGCTCCTGAGGGCCGAACTGCTCGGCTGAAGCCTTGTAGCCGAGCGTCAGGTGCGCCATTTGGCGAGGTCCTCCGGCGTGTCGACGTCGAAGGCGAGGCCGGGGCAGTCGAGGACGTGGGCGTCCGCGCCTGACGTCCACGCTGCCCGCTCGTGCACTGCAGCCGAGCCGGGCTCGCCGAAGTGCGTCACCACCCTGCCCGGAGGCCGCATCGATACGGCGTTCGTGCCGCCGTCTCGAGCCCGCGCGATCGCAACGCCGCACTCGGGGGTCGCCATCACGAGCGCTCGCACATCTTCGGCTGTGAGCAACGGCAGGTCGGCAGCGATGATCGCCACGACCGGCTCCGAGACCGCCTCCTCCATCCCTGCGGCGAGTGCCTCGTTCCACGGCAGGCCGCGGTCGTCGAAGCGCGGCACGCCGTTGAGTTGCAACGGCTCGGAGGAGACGACGGTTATCGGGCCTACAGCCGCTTCCTTGACGACGGTGAGCACATGCGCCAGCAGCTCCCGCACGAGATCGGCGCGCTCAGCCGGATCGAGCGACTCGGCCAGCCGCGACTTCGCGCCGTCCAGCCGCTTCACCGGCACCAGCACATGCGCATCCACGCTGCGTATTCTCACACCGTGTTCTCGGACCTGTCGCTGGCGGAGCTCATGGAGCGGGCGCGGAGCCTCCGCGACGAGCGCAAGAGTCAGCTCGTCACGTACTCGCCGAAGGTCTTCATCCCGCTGACGAAGCTCTGCCGCGACGTTTGCCACTACTGCACGTTCGCTGCCCCACCCCGCCGGGGCGAGCGCGCCTACATGACCGCCGACGAGGTGCTGGGCATCGCGCGCGCCGGCGCCGCGGCCGGCTGTCGCGAGGCACTGTTCACCCTCGGCGACAAGCCGGAACGACGCTATCGCGCTGCGCGGGAAGAGCTCGCCGAGCTGGGCTGCTCGACGACCATCGAGTACCTCGTGCGCATGTGCCGCCTAGTGCTCGAGGAGACGGGCCTGCTGCCACACGCCAACCCTGGCGTGATGACGCGTGACGAGCTGGCGGCGCTGCGCGAGGTCACGGCGTCGCAGGGAATCATGCTCGAGACCGCATCGGATCGGCTCTCCGAGCGCGGCGGGCCGCATTTCGGCTCGCCCGACAAACGCCCGGCCGTAAGGCTGGAGACGATGCGGCTCGCCGGCGAGCTGCGCATCCCCTTCACGACGGGGATCCTCATCGGCATCGGCGAGACGCGGGAGGAGCGGATCGAGGCGCTGGTCGCGATCCGCGACCTCCACGAGCGCTACGGCCACATCCAGGAAGTCATCGTCCAGAACTTCCGCGCCAAGCAGGGCACGAAGATGGCCGGCGCTGCGGAACCGTCACTCGACGACGAGCTGTGGACGGCAGCGGCGGCGCGGCTCGTGCTCGGCGCGGATATGAACATCCAGGCGCCGCCGAACCTCTCCTACGACGACTTTCCGCAGCTTCTGGACGCGGGCATCAACGACTGGGGAGGCGTCTCGCCCGTGACGATCGACCACGTCAACCCCGAGGCTCCGTGGCCCGAGATCGAACGGCTCGCAGGCGCGACGCGGGCGGCCGGGCTGGAGCTCGCGGCACGTCTGCCGGTCTATCCGGAGTACGTCGACGGCGCGTGGCTCGATCCGGCGGTCATGCCACACGTGCTGGCAGCGTCGGACGCCGTTGGCCTGGCGCGCGAGGGCGAGTGGACGCCGGGCGCCGACGTGGCCATCCCCTTCGTCCCCCGTGACGCCCTGCCCGTCGACTCGCGCGACGAGCTCGGCGAGGAGGAGATCGTCCGGCTTTTCCGGGCCAGGGGTGCGGAGCGAGACCGGGTGTTCGCGGCCGCGGATGATCTGCGCCGGGAGCTCAACGGCGACACGGTCACGTACGTCGTGACCAGGAACATCCAGTACACGAACGTCTGTTACTTCAAGTGCGGCTTCTGCGCGTTCTCCAAGGGCAAGCTCGCGGAGAACCTCCGCGGGCCGGCCTATCTCTTGCCGCTCGAGGAGATCGTGCGGCGCGTCGAGGAGGCGTGGGAGCGCGGCGCTGTCGAGGTCTGCCTGCAGGGCGGCATCCATCCGGCCTTCGACGGTGACTACTACGTGTCGGTCGTGCGCGCGATCAAGGACGCGGTGCCCGGGATCCATGTCCACGCGTTCTCGGCGCTCGAGCTCTGGCAGGGTGCGGCCACGCTCGGCCTGCCGCTCGCCGAGTACCTGGAACGGCTGCGCGACGAAGGCCTCTCCTCGCTGCCGGGAACGGCTGCGGAGGTGCTCGACGACGAGGTGCGGCGCGTCATCTGCCCCGACAAGGTGACGACCGACCAGTGGCTGGAGGTGCACGACACGGCGCACCGGCTCGGCCTCGGCTCGAACAACACGATCATGTTCGGGCACGTCGACGGCCCGGTGAACTGGGCGCGCCATTTGCTCCGCGTGCGCGAACAGCAGCGTTCCAGCGGCGGCTTCACGGAGTTCATCCCGTTGCCGTTCGTGCACATGGAGGCGCCGATGTATCTCAAGGGGCTCGCCCGCCGCGGTCCGACGTTCGGCGAGTTCCTGCTCATGCACGCGGTGGGCCGGCTGGCGCTGCATCCGTGGATCACGAACGTCCAGGTCTCGTGGGTGAAGGCGGGGCCTGACGGCGTCGCGGCGGCGCTGCGGGCGGGCGTGAACGACCTCGGCGGCACGCTCATGAACGAGTCGATCTCTCGCGCGGCCGGTGCCGAGTTCGGCCAGGAGATGCCGCCGGAGCGGATGGAGGACATGATCCGGGCAGCCGGTCGCGTCCCAAAGCAGCGGACGACGCTCTACGGGGAGCCCGATCCGGAGCGTGTCGCGCGTCCTTCGGTGCCGCGGCGCTCGCCGAGCCGGCCGTGTTCGCCGTCGACACGAGCGGCCTGCGACGCCCCGAGCTCCTCGTTCGTCCCGGCCTTGCAGCAGCCTGAGTCCGAGCCGGTCGCGCGGCTGGCGACCATCCGGCCGGACGGCTCGCCGCGCCTGGTGCCCATCTGCTTCGCGCTCGACGGAGACACGCTCTACACGGCGGTCGACGAGAAGCCGAAGCGGACGCGCCGCCTCGCCCGCCTCGACGACATCGAGCGCGATCCCCGCGTCGAGGTCGTGATCGACCACTACGACGACGACTGGACGCAGCTCTGGTGGGTGCGGCTGCGCGGCCGCGCTCGCGTCGTCGAACGCGACGAGCGCGCGCTCGAGCTCCTGTGCGCGAAGTACACGCAGTACCGCGAGCGGCCGCCCGAGGGCCCGTTCATCGTGATCGAGATCGACGAGCGAGCCGAGTGGGCGGCGTCTTTGCAATGAATAGTCGACTACACAACGAGGAGGCTGCGATGGGAGCTCAGGAGAACAAGGACGCCGTCATGCAGGCGATCGAGCGCTGGAACGCGAAGGACGAGCAGTACTACGAGGTCTACACGGACGACGTCGTAGCCCACGGGTTTCCGCCCGACGTGCCGCCCGACATCGACGGCATTCGGGCGATGTTCGGGAGCATGTGGGTCGCGTTTCCGGACCTCCACCTAGATGTGAAGCATGTCGTTGTTGAAAGCGACACGGCCGCCGTGCACTTCCAAATGTCCGGCATGCAGGAGGCCGAGTTCATGGGCATACCGCCCACGGGCAAGCGGATCGAGATCGAGGTGATGGCTTTCGTCCGCTTCAACGACGATGCCAAGATCGTCGAGCGTTGGACGCGGATGGACGAGGTCGCATTGCTGACCCAGCTCGGGGCGATGCCCGCGCCTGCCGAAGCGCCGGCTTGATGGTTCAGCGCCGCGGCGGTTACGTCGTCCTGCAGCAGGTGCGAGACGACGATTGGCGGGTGATGGGAGAGATAGATCGGCAGCCGGGGCTGCCGGCTCGCAAGTCGCGTGCGCACGCGGTACGGGACGTGCTCGGGCGCGAGCCCGCCCGCGGCGAGGTCTTCGCGGTGTTACCGCGGAGCGAATGGCGACTGGCGCTTGACCACTAGAGCAGCCGCTCGACGATCACCACGTCTCGCCACTCGCCATCGAGTTTGGCGTGCCGCCGGTAGACGCCGACCTCCCGGAAGCCGAGTGAGCGGCAGAGCGCGAGGCTCGCCTCGTTCTCCGGGAAGATGCGGCTGACGAGCTTCCACAGGCCGCGTCGCTCGCATTCATCGATCAGGCCCTGCACAGCTGCCCGGCCGTGGCCCTGGCCGCGCTCGTCACGCGCCACATACACCGAGAACTCGCCGACTCCCGTGTAGGCCGCGCGGTGGCGGTAGCGGTGAGCGACGGCCCACGCCGCCAACACGCCGTCCGACTCGACGACGACGAGCGGAAGAGCCTCCTCGAGCCACGACGAGATGTCCTCGGCGGTCCGCGGCTCGGTCTCGAAGGTCGCAAGCCGATCCTCAATGCCCTCGTTGTAGATCCGCGCGATCGCTGGCGTGTCGGCCGCTTCGGCGGCACGCACTTTCATGGCAGGAGCACTTCCCGCAGGGCCTTCACACAGAGCATGCCCATCGCCTCCCGCGCCTCGTGGGTCGCGGAGGCGAGGTGGGGGACGAGCACGACGTTGCCGAGCGCGAGCAGCCGCACGTCGACGTCGGGTTCCCGCTCGAAGACGTCGAGCGCGGCGCCGGCGATGCGGCCCTTCTCGAGTGCATGCGCCAGCGCAGCTTCGTCCACGACGGCGCCGCGGCTCGTGTTCACGAGGTACGCCGTCGGCTTCATGAGGGCCAGCTGGTGCTCGCCGATCAGGTGATGCGTCTGCTCGGTCAGCGGGACGTGGAGCGATACGACGTCAGCAGTGGCCAGCAGCTCCTCCAGCGGGATCGAGTGCACGACGCCCATCCCGTGCGCCTCCGCCAGTCGCGCGACCGCCTGGCCGATGCGACCGTGGCCGACGATGCCAAGTGTGAGGCCCCCCAGGCCGCGTCCGAGCATGAACGTCGGCGCCCACCGCCACGTCCCCTGCCGGCGGAGGAAGCGATCGCCTTCCGCGACGCGGCGCGTGAGGGCCAGCATCAGCGCGATCGTCATCTCGGCCGTCGCGTCGGTGAGCACGTCGGGCGTGTTGGACACCTTGATCCCGCGGCGCTCGCACTCTTCCAGATCGACGTTGTCGAGGCCGACCGCAAAGTTGGCGACGACGCGAAGCTGGGGACCGGCGGCGTCCAGCAGGTCTGCGTCGACGCGGTCGGTCAGCATCGTCAGGAGCCCGTCGCAGCCGGAGGCGTGCGCGAGCAGCTCGTCGCGCGCCGGCGGCAGCTCCTCGTCGTGGACGTCGAGCGCGAACGACACGTCGAGCTCTGCCCGCACCCGCTCCGGCACGCGCCGGGTGACGAAGACGCTAGGCGGCGTAGTACTCGTCTGCGATCGCGAGGGCGTCATCAAGGAGTGCGAGACCCTCGTCGAGCTCCTCGCGGGTGACCGTCAGTGGCGGCGCGACCATGATCACGTTCCAGTGCACGAAGAGGTAGAGCCCCGCCTCCAGCGCCGCCTTGGCCAGCCGCGCCATCGGCGCAGCGTCTTCCCCTGCGGCGTTGAACGGCACGAGCGGCTCGCGCGTGTCGCGGTCGCGGACGAGCTCCAGCCCCCAGAAGAGGCCCTTGCCGCGAACGTCGCCGATCGATGGGTGCCGCTCCGCGAGCTTCGGCAGCTCCTCTGCGAGCACGTCGCCCATCGCAGCTGCGTTCTCGACGATGCCCTCGTCCTTGAACGTCTCGATCGACGCGACGGCGGCCGCGCACGCCAGCGGATGTCCCGAGTAGGTGAGGCCGCCGGCGAAGAACCCGTCCTTGATCGCGTCGTACACGTGCTCGCGCACCGTCATTGCGCCGAGCGGCACGTACCCCGAGTTGATGCCCTTGGCGGTCGTGATGATGTCCGGCACGACGTCCCAGTGCTCGCATGCGAACCAGCGGCCGGTGCGTCCCCAGCCCGCCATCACCTCGTCGAAGATGAGCAGGATTCCGTGCCGCTCCGTGACCTCGCGGATCGACTGGAGGTAGCCGTCCGGCGGATAGATGAGGCCGTTCGTGCCCACGACGGTCTCCATGATCACGGCGGCGACGGTGTGCACGCCCTCGTACTGCAGGATCTCCTCCAGGTGTGGGCCGCCCGAGCAGACGGGGCATGGGTCGGGATGTCCGGCGGGGCAGCGATACGTGTACGGGTCGAGGATGCGCGCAACGCCTGGAATGCCTGGCTCCGCGAACCAGCGGCGGGGGTCGCCGGTGAGGGTGATCGCGCCCCCGGTAGCACCGTGGTACGAGCGATAGCGCGCGATCACCTTCTGGCGGCCGGTCGCCCAGCGGGCCGTCTTGATCGCGTTCTCGTTTGCCTCGGCGCCGCCATTCGTGAAGAACGTGTGGTTCAGGTCGCCGGGCATCACCTCGGCGATGAGGCGGGCAAGCTCCGACCGCTTGTCGTTAGCCATCGGCGGGCCGATCGTGCAGAGCTTGTCGGCCTGGTCCTTGATCGCCTGGATGACGCGCGGGTGCTGGTGGCCGATAGAGACGTTGACGAGCTGCGAAGCGAAGTCGAGGTAGCGCTTACCGTCGTAGTCCCAGAAGTACCGGCCCTCCGCGCCGGCGACGGCAAGCGGCTTAAGCGCGGACTGCACGGACCACGAGTGGATGAGGTAGTCGCGGTCGTCGGCGAGGATCCGCTCCGCTTCCGTGCGATTCGTCTCGACTGTCGTCACTGAACGACCTTTCTGCGCTTGACACTGAGTCTCCGGTGGCGGGCGAAGCCGGGCTTTGCCCGGCGAGAGCCCACGGGGCGATCGACCATGAGACGTGTGAAGGAGGGGGTCCACGGGGGAACCATGGGTTTCCCCGTCTGAGAGCACGAGTGGATGAGGTAATCGCGGTCATCCGCGAGAACCTTCTCGGCCTCCGCTGCGCGATCCTCAATGGTGGCCATGACCCGATGGTAACGCGCTACGCTCCGGGGAGATGACCGAGGTCGTTGCAGCGCCGCCAGGGCAGGAAGCGAGCGAGCTGACGCAGGTCGGCCACTGGATCGACGGAGCGCGCGTCGCGGGCAACTCCGGCCGCAGCGGGCCCGTCTACAACCCGGCCACCGGCGAGCAGACGAAGGAGGTCGCGTTCGCGTCCGTCGAGGAGGTGGACGGGGCCGTTGCGACCGCTGCCGCTGCCTTCCCCGGCTGGCGCGCCACGTCGCTTTCGAAGCGGACGGAGATCTTCTTCCGCATCCGCGAGCTCGTCCACGACCGCCGTGAGGAGATCGCCCGCATCCTCACCGACGAGCACGGCAAGGTGCTCTCGGACGCCATGGGGGAGGTGCAGCGCGGCCTCGAGGTGATCGAGTTCGCCTGCGGCATCCCCACGCTGATGAAGGGGAGCTTCTCGGAGCAGGCGGCGACGGGGATCGACGTCTACTCGATCCGCCAGCCGCTCGGCGTCGTCGCCGGGATCACGCCGTTCAACTTCCCGGCCATGGTGCCCATGTGGATGTGGGCGCCGGCGCTCGCCTGCGGCAACGCGTTCGTGCTCAAGCCATCGGAGAAGGACCCGTCGGCGTCGCTCTACGTCGCCGAGCTGCTCAAGGAAGCGGGTGTGCCGGACGGAGTCTTCAACGTCGTCCAGGGAGACAAGGTGGCCGTGGACGCGATCCTCGAGCATGCCGGCATCGCCGCGGTGAGCTTCGTCGGCTCGACGCCGATCGCGCGGTACATCTACGAGACGGGCACGAAGCACGGCAAGCGCGTCCAGGCGCTCGGCGGCGCGAAGAACCACATGATCGTGCTGCCCGACGCCGACATCGACATGGCCGCGGACGCCGCCGTTTCGGCTGCCTACGGCTCCGCGGGCGAGCGGTGCATGGCCGTCTCGGTCGTGCTCGCGGTGGGCGAGGTGGCCGATCCTTTGGTGGCGGCGATTGAGGAGCGCCTGCCGAAGATCACGGTGGGGCCGGGGCTCGACGAGGGCTCGGAGATGGGCCCGCTGATCACCCGCGAGCACCGCGACAAGGTCGCCTCCTACATCGCGTCCGGCGCCGAGCAGGGCGCGACGCTCGTCGTCGACGGCCGCGAGTCGGCTCCAGACGGTGACGGCTTCTTCCTCGGCGTGTCGCTGCTCGACGACGTCAAGCCCGAGATGGACTGCTATCGGAACGAGATATTCGGCCCCGTGCTCGAGGTGGTCCGCGCAGACACGTACGACGAGGCCGTGGGGCTTGTCAACGCCAATCCGTACGGCAACGGCGTCGCGATGTTCACCCGCGACGGCGGCGCGGCGCGGCAGTTCCAGTTCGACGTGAACGTCGGCATGGTCGGCATCAACGTGCCGATTCCCGTGCCGGTGGCGTGGTACTCGTTCGGCGGCTGGAAGTCGTCGCTCTTCGGCGACCTCCACGCGTACGGGCCGGAGAGCATCCAGTTCTACACCGGCGGCAAGGTCGTGACGGCGCGCTGGCCCGACCCGGCCACGAGCTCCGTCAACCTCGGCTTCCCGCAGACGCGCTAGCCGGCTCTCCCCGCCGCTTCAGACGATCCCGCTGTGGATCGATTGGCACTGAATTGGCACAACTCAGTGCCAGGCACTGGGACATGTTCGCCTAGGACAGGTCCTAGAATGGCGGCGATGTCTTGGCTCGGGTCGAGCGCGGCGCTCGCCATCCTCTCCTTCGACGTGGACGCCGAGTCGGCGATCCTCGCCGAGGGACGTCAGTACGCCGAGCATCCAAGCGCCATGAGCCACCAGCGGTACGGGCCGCTCGTCGGCGTGCCGCGCATCCTCGGGCTGCTCGAGGACCTGGATGTGCCCGCCACGTTCTTCGTCCCTGGCTGGACGGCGGAGCGTTACCCGGACACCGTCGAGCGGATCCTCGCGGCCGGCCACGAGATAGGCCACCACGGCCACTCGCACCGCAGCCCGCTGCGTATGACTGAGGCCGAAGAGCGGCAGGACATCGAGGCCGCCCTCGCCGCCCTCGATCGCTTCGGCATCCGCCCGCTGGGCTATCGCACGCCGAGCTGGGAGCCAAGCCCGCGCACGTTCGACCTCCTCGCCGAGTACGGCTTCGACCACGACTCCTCGCTCATGGACGACGACAAGCCGTACACGCTGGAAACGGCGAACGGGCCTCTCGTGGAGCTTCCGGCCCACTGGAGCCTCGACGACTGGAACCAGTACATGTACCTCCCCGATCCACGCTCCGGACCGGGCACGGTGCACCCTCCGTCGCGGGCGACTCGCCTGTGGCAGGAGGAGCTGGACGGCATGCGCCGCCACGGTTGTCTCTTCTGCCTGACGATGCACCCGTTCCTGTCGGGGCGGCCCGGCCGCGTCGAAGCGCTGCGCGGGCTCGTCGAGTACGCGCTCGGTTGCGGGGACGTCGAATTCGTGTCCTGCGCCGACGCAGCCCGCCGCGCCCGTGAGGACGAGAGCCTGCCGCGGCGGCCGCTGCCCGTCGTCGAGCTCGGCACGATCTATCCCGAGTAGGGTCCGGCGCGTGACGGGGCCGCCGTACCGCCCGATCGATGCCCGCATCTACCCACGCTTCGCAGGCGTGCGGACGTTCATGCGTCTGCCGCACATCACCGACCTGACTGGCGTCGACGCTGCCGTCTACGGCATTCCTTTCGACACCGCTGTCACCTTCCGTCCAGGCGCGCGTTTCGGCCCCGAGGCGATTCGCTCAGCGTCGGCTCTGCTCAGGCCGTTCCACTCGGGCTACGGCATCGATCTCTGCGAGACGCTCTCGATCGTCGACTACGGCGATCTGCCGGTAGCGCCGGGCGACACCGAGGGCACGTACCGGCGGGTGGAGGAAGCGCTTGCGCCCGTGGTCGAGGCCGGGGCCTTCCCACTGGCGCTCGGCGGCGACCACTCGATCACGCTCGCCGAGCTGCGCGTCATCGCGAAACGGCACGGCCCGCTCGCCCTCGTCCAGCTCGACGCCCACGGTGACACGTGGGACGAGTACTTCGACCAGCGCTACTTCCACGGCACGACGTTCCGCCGCGCAGCCGAGGAAGGGCTGATCGACCCGGCCGCGTCGGTGCAGGCGGGGATGAGAGGGCCGCTGTTCCAGAGCCTCGGACCTCGACGACGGCCGCGCCCTCGGCTTTCAGGTCATTCCGAGCGAGGAGCTTCGCGAGCTCGGCCCGGAGGCGTACGGCAAGCTCGTGCGCGAGCGCGTCGCCGACCGGCCGGTGTTCCTCTCTTTCGACGTCGACTTCCTGGATCCGGCTCATGCGCCGGGCACAGGCACACCTGAGGTCGCGGGCTTCTCGACCGCGGAGGCCATCGCCTTCCTCCGCTCGCTGAAGGGGATCGCGCTGGCCGGTGCCGACGTGGTCGAGGTGTCACCGTCGTACGACGGGCCAGGCCAGATCACCGCGCTGGCTGCCGCCAACGTCGCCTGGGAGCTCCTCGCCCTGCGGGCGGCCATATGATCGCGCGACCCCAATCAGGAGGACCGCATGAGAACGATCTTGCTTGTCGACCACCGAGTCGCTGACTTCGAAGCCTGGCTTGCGGTCTACGACGAGGTACGCGGCTGGCAGCACGACAGCGGCGTCCGATTCGAGCAGGTACTGCGGTCGACGGAAGATCCCAACCGTGTGCTCGTCACCCACGCTTTCGATTCGCGCGAGGGAGCCGAGAGCTTCGTCAACAACGCCGAGTTGCGGGAAGCGATGGGTCGTGCAGGCGTTGACGCCTCGTCCGTGAAGATCGAGTACTTCGACGAGGTCGAGTCGGAAGACGTCTGACACCTCTCGCCGCGGGCGGCTCAGGTCTTGGGAGCCTCAGCCGCAAGCGCAGCGACGTAGCGCTCGAGCGCGTCCTGGCGGCGGCGTGAGTCCTTGATCTCACCTTCGAGGCGCGCCACTTCGCCCAACCGCTCCTCGCGTTCGTCCTCCGTCGATTCACCGTCGATGCGGAACTCGTCGAGCCAGTCTTCACCCTCCTCGCCGGTGAACGTCACGTCGAACGCATGGCCTGACTCGTGCATGGTCTCTCGCACGATCGCGACATCCTCGGGTTCCATCTCCGCGAACGTCTCCTCGTCGATGCCGGGCCCTTCGAGCTCGGTGGCCCTCTCTTCGAGCTGCCCGCGGAGCGCTGCCTCCCGATCGCGCTCGTACTCGAGGGCTTCGAGCGCCTGGCGCTTGCGCTGAGCTCGCGCGATCTCGCGGAGTTCCACGAGCTAACGATAATCCAGCGGTGCCGGAGGGTCTGTCTCCCAGAGCCGTGCTGGCCGGCGCCACGGTCTCGCAAGCCGCCGTCTCGTTCGTCAACTTCGGCTTGCCGGCTGTCGGGCCGGAGCTGCAACGCGAGTACGGGCTCACGCTCGCGGAGCTGGGTGCCGTGCTGGTGGCAGCTTTGCTCGGCTCGGGCCTGTCGCTGATCGCCGCCGGCAGCGCCGTCGACCGCTTCGGCCCGCGGCTTTCGACGTTGGCGGGCACGGCGATCGGGACGGCGGGCCTTGCGCTCGCAGCGGTCGTCGACTCGACGGGGCCGTTGATCGCGGCGCTGGCCCTGTTCGGTGTGGGCACTGCGGTCGTCCCCATTGCGGGTACGAGTGCGCTGTTCCGCGTGTATCCCGCTTCGAGTCGAGCCTGGGCGCTCGGTGTTCGCCAGATGGCCGTGCCGCTCGGTGGAACCATTGCGGCCGTCGTCATGCCGCTCCTCGTACGCGCCGGCGGGGTAGAGGTCGTGTTTGCCTTCGGCGCCGCACTGGTCGCCGTCACGGGCTGCGTCTTCGCGCTCATCCCGGAGCAGGCACCCCCTTCCCCCGGCGCTCGGGCGCCGCGCGCGTTCCGGAGCATCGTGCGGGCGCAGGGCATGAGGAGGCTGCTCGTGGTGGCGGCCTTCTACATCGTCGTGCTCCAGGCCGTACTGGCGTTCACCGTTCCTGCCGTGCGTTCGGCTGGGCTATCGGCCCTCGTCGCGTCGACGGCGTATCTCGCGATCAACGTCACGGCCATGGTCGCCAGGCTGGTCTGGGGCAAGGTCGCCGACCGGCAGGAAGGAAACCGCCGCGCGCGCACCCTCGTCGAGGTTGGTCTGGTGGCTGCGGCCGGTGCGCTCGTGTTCACGTTCGCCCTCCATGCAGGCCCTGTCGCCGTGATAGCCGCCGCAGTTGTCTTCGGCTTCGGCGCGCTCGGCTGGAACGGGATCGTCTACGTCAGTGCGGGCGAGCTCGCAGCGCCGGAGCTCGCCGGGCGGTCGGTGGCAGTGGCGGCGACGGTCGTGTTCCTGATTTCCGCGCTGTGCACCCCGCTGCTCGGCGCGGTTGCCTCCGCAGCCGGCTGGGACGCGTTCTGGGCCTCCATCGGCCTCCTGGCGCTCGCGGGCGCCCTGATCGCGGTCCGGCTACCGACGCCCGTGTCTGCCACCGAACGCTGATTCGGGCGCGAATTGCATTTTGTATGCTCGCTCGGTGCCGAGGATCCTCCACGACGGCGCGCCGCTCGTGCGGAATGCCGGTGTCGTCGCGACGGAGGTGATTCGCGAGGCGATCATCGACGGCAGGCTGGCGCCGGGCGAGCGCTTGAAGGAAGAGGAGCTCGCGGGTGAGCTCGGTATCAGCCGGACCCCCATCCGCGAAGCTCTCGCAGTCCTCCAGGCCGAGGGATTGGTCGACACGGCCCCGAACAAGGGGGCAACGGTCCGCGCACACGACGCGGAGGATCTCGACGACCTCTACAGGCTTCGCGCTCTGCTCGAGGGGTACGCGGCGAGCCGCGCGGCGGCGAAGATGGAGCCAGAACAGGTGGCCGAGCTGTTCGCGAGCTGCGAGCGCTTCGAGGCGCTCGCCGACGGTGACGTCTCACCACTCGTGAAGGAGAACGTGCACTTTCACAGCACGATCGTGGACGCCGCCGCGAGCGGGCGGGTCGCCGAGCTCGTGCGCAAGGTCATCGAACTGCCGCTGGTCTACCGGTCGTACATCTGGTACTCGCCCGAGCAGCGCCGCATCTCCGCTCACTTCCATCGCCAGATCGCCGTGGCGATCGAGGCGCGAGACACAGACCGCGCTGAGTCGCTGATGAAAGAACACGTCTTCGAGGCGCGCGACATGCTCGTGGCCCACGTCCGCGAGCTGGAGCGCTCCGAATGACCGAGGCGATGGCAGAGACGGGGCCGGCCCGCGACACGAGCGGTCCCGGACCGTTGGCCGGCGTCCGGCTCATCGAGCTCGGGATGCTGCTCGCGGGGCCGTTCACGGGACGACTGCTCGGTGATCTCGGTGCCGAGATCATCAAGGTCGAGCCGCCCGGCCAGCCGGATCCCCTCCGTGAATGGGGAAAGGCGCGCTACCACGACCGGTCGCTCTGGTGGCCGGTGCAAGGCCGCAACAAGAAGTGCGTGACGCTGAACCTCCGCGAGGAGGCAGGCCAGCGGCTCTTGCTCGAGCTCGTCAAGCACAGCGACGTGCTCGTAGAGAACTTCCGTCCTGGAACGCTCGAGCGATGGAACGTCGGGCCCGCAGAGCTGTGGGAAGCGAACCCGAAGCTCGTCGTTTGCCGCGTCTCGGGCTACGGGCAGACGGGCCCGTACGCACCTCGTGCGGGGTTCGCCTCGGTGGCAGAGGCGATGGGCGGCATCCGCTACATCAACGGCTTCGAAGGCGAGCCTCCGCCGCGCATCCATATCTCGCTCGGCGACTCGCTGGCCGGCATGTTTGCAGCCATCGGCGTGCTGTCGGCGCTCTACAAACGAGACTCGCTCGGGTTCGGTCGCGGCCAGGTGGTCGACGTGTCGCTGCTCGAGTCCTGCTTTGCGCTGCTCGAGAGCACCGTGCCCGAGTACGACCGGCTCAAGATCGTTCGCGGTCCCGGAGGCACAGGTCTGAAGGGTGTGGCGCCGTCGAACATCTTCAAGTCCTCCGACGACAAGTGGACCGTGATCGCGGCGAACGCAGACAAGGTCTTCGGCCGGCTCTGCGAGGCGATGGGACAGCCGGAGCTCTCGGACGACCCTCGCTTCAAGACTCACCTCGACCGCGGCGAGCATCAGGAGGAGATCGAGGAAATCGTGGCCGCATGGGCGGGGCGCCACACTGCTGCCGACATCGACCGGGTGCTGAACGACGCCGGTGTCATCTGCGGCCCGATCTACACGATCGCCGACATCTTCGAGGACGAGCACTGCTGGGCCCGGGAGATGCTCACACGCCACGTCGATCCCGAGTTCGGTGAGTACATCGGGCCGGGCATCGTGCCGAAGCTGTCCGAGACGCCCGGGGAGATTCGCTGGTCGGCGACCTGGGACGAAGGCAGCCACAACGAGGAGGTCTACGGCGGGCTGCTCGGGCTTTCGTCGGAGGAGATCGAGCGGCTCAAGAGCGAGGCAGTGCTGTGAGCGATCGCGGCGTCATCGTCATCTGCGACGTCGCCCCCCGCGACGGGCTCCAGAACGATCCCAAGACTCTGGAGCCGCAGGTTCGCGCCGAGCTCGTAGACCGGCTTGCAGATGCCGGACTCCCGCGCATCGAGGCAGTGAGCTTCGTCAACCCGGCGCGGGTGCCGCAGATGGCCGGGGCCGAAGAGGTCGTCGCCGCGATCGACCGCCGGCCGGGCGTCGTCTACGCCGGCCTTGTCCTCAACGAGCGCGGCTACGACCGGCTTGTGGAGTCAGGCTTGGACGAGGTGCACATGGCGTTCGCTGCATCGGAGACGTTCAACCAGCGCAACCAGAACACGACCGTCGAGGAGTCGCTGCAGGCTGCCGAGCGCATCGTCTCCCGAGCTCACGACGACGGCATCCGGGCGACGGTGACAATCGGCACCGCCTTCGGCTGCCCGTTCGAGGGTGCGGTGGACGCGGGCCGGGTGCTCGAGCTCGCGCGGCGTCTCGCGGCAGCCGAGGCCGACGAGGTCGTGTTCGCAGACACGGTCGGGGTCGGCGTGCCGCGACAGGTGCGCGAGATCGTGAGCACGGCGGCTTCGGAGCTGGCGTGCCCGATCGGCGTCCACCTGCACAACACGCGCAACACGGGGTTTGCCAACGCCTACGCGGCCGTTGACGCCGGCGCCACCGTGCTCGACGCATCCGTCGGCGGCATCGGCGGCTGCCCGTTCGCGCCGCGGGCGACGGGCAACGTCGCCACGGAGGATCTCGTGTACCTGCTCCACGGTGAAGGAATCGAGACGGGCGTCGATCTCGACGGCCTCGTCGCGGTCGCAGAGTGGCTGGAGGGAGTGCTCGAGCGAGAGCTCGAAGGTCAGGTCTATCGCGCCGGGACGTTCGACCCGGTCGCCGGCTGAACAGGAGGAACGGATGGCGCACAGGCTCGGAGTCGACGTCGGAGGGACCTTCACGGACCTCCTCCTCGTCCATGACGAGAGCGGAGCGATGCATCGCGTGAAGACCCCGTCGACACCGGGGGACCCATCGGAGGGCGTGCTCGTCGGCGTCCGGCGCATCTCGGACGAGGCAGGCACGGCCGTGGCCGACATCCGCAACATCCTTCACGGCACGACAGTGGCGACGAACGCCGTGCTCGAGTCGAAGGGCGCCCGCGTCGGCCTGCTGACGACGGTCGGCTTCAAGCAGATCCTCCACCTCGCGCGTTCGCAGACGCCCGGGCCGCTCGCTGGCTGGATCATCATGATCAAGCCCGACCCGCCGGCCTCGCTCGCCGACACGCGCGAGATCGTCGAGCGGATGGACGCGAGGGGCGACACCGTCACGGCCGTCGACGTCGAGCAGGCCGAAAAGGCAATCCGCGACCTCGTCGAGTCCGGCGTCGAGACCCTGACGATCGGCTTCATCAACTCCTACATCTCGAGTCGGCACGAGGAGGAAGTGGGCGAGATCGTCGAGCGCCTGTACCCGGGCTTCCCGGTGACGCTCTCCTCGCACGTGTTGCCCGAGTTCCGCGAGTACGAGCGGACGCTGACCGCATGCATGAACTCGTACGTGCGGCCGAAGGTCGCGAGCTACGTCGAGCAACTCCAGTCGGAGCTGAAGGCCGTCGGCGCGACGGCGGACGTGAACATCCTGCGCTCGGACGCGGGGCTGATGACGACGCGCGAGGCGGCGCGGAACCCGATCTACGGCGTCCTCTCCGGGCCGTCCGGCGGCGTCGCGGGCGCGCTCTACGTGGCGCGGAAGGCCGGCTACGACAACATCCTTACGTTCGACATGGGCGGGACTTCCACCGACGTGTCGCTCTGCCTCGGTGGCGCTCCGACGATCGGGCGCGAGACGGCGATCAGCCACTTCCGCCTGCGCGTGCCCTCGGTCGACGTCCACACGGTTGGCGCCGGGGGCGGGTCGATCGCGCATGTGCCGGAGCTGACGAAGGCGCTGCGTGTCGGCCCGCAGTCGGCAGGTGCAGAGCCCGGTCCCGCTGCCTACGGCAAGGGCGGCACCGATCCCACCGTCACCG
This sequence comes from uncultured Actinomycetes bacterium, assembly GCA_963704335.1. GTDB lineage: Bacteria > Actinomycetota > Thermoleophilia > Gaiellales > Gaiellaceae > PALSA-612. Next base: position 593,546 of record OY969889.1, on the reverse strand, counting down.
ACGCGAACGTCGTTGTCGGCCACCTCCCCCCTCAGCTGCTGGGCGGGGAGATGCAGCTCGATGTGGACGCCGCCGGGACGGCGGTGCAGACGGTCGCCGATGCCATGGGCTTGCCGTCGGTCGAGGCCGCTGCCGAGGGCATCCTCGCCATCGTCAACGAGAACATGGCGGGGGCGCTGCGCGTCGTCTCCGTCCAGCGAGGCCATGACCCGCGCGAGTTCGCGCTCGTTGCCTACGGCGGCGCGGGGCCGATGCACGCGAACGCCGTTGCCCGGATCATGGGCTCGTTCCCGGTGATCGTGCCTCCGGCGCCGGGCCTGCTCTGCGCGCTCGGGGACATCGTGGCGGACTTCCGCGACGAGTTCGCCCGCACCTACATCCGCGTACTCGACGACGCCGAGCCGGCGGACGTCGCGAGCATCCTCGAGGAGCAGGGCGAGCGGGCGCAGACGTGGCTCGTGAACGAGGGCATCGCCGAAGAGCTGCGCACCATCACCTACGTGGCCGACATGCGCTATCACGGCCAGGGCTACGAGATCCCCGTGAGCCTGACGCCCGAGGAGGTGCGCTCGGAGGGCCTCGGGCAGCTCGACCAGCGCTTCAACGCACTCCACGAGCAGCATTACGGCTTCCGTATGTACGAGACGCGGAGCGAGATCGTCAACCTCCGCGCCGTCGGCTTCGGGGCGGCGCCCAAGCCCGAGTTGCCGGAGGGCCGTGAGGGTGGAGAGGACGCATCTGCCGCCGTTGTGGACGAGCACGAGATCGTCTTCGAAGGCGCCCGCCACTCCACGAAGGTCTACGACCGCTCGAAGCTGGAGCCGGGAAACACGTTCGCCGGCCCCGCGATCGTGACCGAGTTCGACAGCACTACGGTCGTGCTGCCGGGCTACGAGGCCCGCGTCGACACGTACTTCAACATCCTGATCACGCCGAGCGCATAGGGGGAGCGACGAGATGGCAACCACGCAAGAGAAGCCTCGAATTGCCGACATCCCGACCGACGTCGAGGTCGATCCGGTCACGCTGGACATCATCGAAGGAGCGCTCAAGAGCGCTCGCTTCGAGATGGATGCCGTGCTCTTCCGCTCGGCGATGAGCCCTGTCATTCGCGAGCAGCACGACGAGTTTCCGATGATCACCGACCCGAACGGCCGCATGATCGTCGGCCAGTTCGGGGCCTACATCAACGAGATGATGGCCGCCTGGGAGGACGGGATCTACCCGGGCGACGTGATCCTCACCTCGGACCCGTTCAAGTGCTCGGCGTCGATCTCGCACACGAACGACTGGCTCGTGCTCGTGCCGATCTTCTTCGAGGACGAGCTCGTCGGCTGGTCGAGCCAGTTCGGTCACCAGATGGACTGCGGCGGGCCGCTGCCGGGATCGCTGCCGACGGGCGCGCGGACGATCTTCGAGGAGGGCCTGATCATCCCGCCGCTCAAGATCGTCGAGCGGGGCGAGAACAAGGAAGACCTCCTCAAGCTCATCTTCAACAACATGCGGCTGCCGGAGATGAACAGGGCCGACCTGTTCGCCATCGTCGCCGGCTGCCGCGCCGGCGAGCGGTGCGTCGTTCAGCTCTGCGAGCGCTTCGGCAAGGAGACGTACCTCGCCGCCTGCCAGGCGCTGCTCGACCGCACGTACGAGGCCATGCGCAAGCTGATCCTGGTGGCCATCCCCGAGGAGCCGCAGACCTTCGAGGACTGGATCGACGACGACGGGCTCGGCAACGGGCCGTACAAGATGAAGCTGACGATCTGGCGCGAAGGCGACCATGCGTTCTTCGACTGGACGGGCACGGATCCCCAGGCGCTCGGGCCGGTGAACTTCTACCTCTCAGAGGGCATGTTCAAGATGTTCATCGGGATCTATCTGATCATGGTCAACGATCCCCAGATCCTCTTCAACGACGGCTTCTACCCACTGCTGCATGTCGTCATGCCGAAGGGAAGCCTGCTCAACCCCCGATTCCCTGCGGCGCTCGGCTGCCGCACGCACGCGCTCGCGCGACAGTTCGACGTGCTCGGCGGCGCGCTCTGCAAGCAGGCCCCGGAACTGAACACGGCGGCCGGCTACGGCACGAGCCCTTACATGCTCTACTCGGGTTGGGGCGACAAGGGCGACTTCTTCTACTCGATGGAGATTCTCTACGGGGGCATCCCCGGACGTCCGATCGGCGACGGCATGGACGGGCACTCGTGGTGGCCGCTGTTCGAGAACATCCCCACCGAGTACCTGGAGGCGTACTACCCGCTCCGGATCGACGGCTATACGACCGTCACCGACTCGGGTGGGCCTGGCTTTCACCGCGGCGGGAACGGCGTCGAGAAGCGTTACGTCTACCTCGAGCCCGGAGAGGTCTCGATCCACGACGACCGGTGGCTGACGAGCCCCTGGGGCGTGCTCGGCGGCTGGCCGGGACAGCGCTCGTCCAAGCTGCTCAAGCGGGCTGACGGCAGCGAGGAACGGCTGCCGTCGAAGTGCGACCGCGTCGAGGTCAACCCCGGCGACATGCTCGTCTACCGGACGGCAGGCGGCGGAGGGTGGAAGGACAGGCTCGACCGGCCCGTCGAGGCCGTCGTGCGCGACGTGGCCTTCGGGCTCGTCAGCCGTGGGCTCGCGAAGGAGGGCTACGGCGTCGTTATCGGCGACGACGGACAAGGCCGACGAGGCGGAGACCGAGACCGAGCGAGCGCGCCAGCGCGACGAGCGCGGCGAGGCGCCCGACTTCGACTACGGGCCGCCCCTCGAGCAGTTGCTCGCCAACTGCAAGGAGGAGACGGGGCTCGAGCCGCCGGTACCTGCGGTGCCGCTCCGGTGGTCGCCGCTCGAGCCGGGCGAGGAGGCGCTCGCGCGGGTGAGGGAGGGCGACGGGATGCCCGCGCCTGCGTAGAGCCCGGATGCGAGCGTGAGGCACGCGGGATTCCACGGCAGGGCCGGCTTCGGGCAGCGGCCCGCCCTGATCGTGGTCGACGTCAACCGCGGTTTCACCGACCCCGAGTCGCCGCTCGTGTGCGATCTCGACGCCGTCGTCGTAGCGATTCAGCGCTTGCTCGGCGAGATGCGCCGGGCAGACCTGCCAGTCGTCTACACGACGGTCTCGTTCGGGGAAGCGGACAAGGCGACCGCCGCGGCGTTCCTCGACAAGATTCCGGCGCTGCTCACGCTCGAAGCCGGCAGCCGCTGGGTCGAGATCGATCCCCGGATCGCGCCGCACGAGGGCGAGCCGGTTCTGAACAAGCTGTTCGCGTCCGCGTTCTTCGGCACGGCGCTCTCCAGCTTCCTTGCTGCGAACGCGTGCGACAGCCTCATCGTCACCGGAGCGTCGACCTCCGGCTGCGTCAGGGCGACCGTGGTCGATGCGATCCAGCACGGCTACCGCCCGGTCGTTCCCCGGGAGGCCGTGGGTGATCGCAACCCGGAGGCGCATGCGGCCAACCTCTACGACATCGACACGAAGTACGGTGACGTGACGGCCGTCGACGACGTGATCGCACACCTGGAGGAGATCGCAGCTGCCGCACACGCTCGCTGAGAAGATTCTGCTTGCCCACATCGAGGCTGACGAGCTGCACCCGGGCGAGGTCGTCATGGTCCGCTGCGACGTCGTGATGGCGAACGATGTCAGCGGGCCGATCGCCTTCAGGCAGCTGGCGAGAATGGGTGCCGAGCGGGTGTTCGACCCGGCCAAGGTCGTGATGGTGGCCGACCACTTCACACCCGCTAAGGAGACGCGCTCGGCCGAGCTGATGAAGCACATGAAGGAGTGGTCCGAGGAACAGGGCGTCACCTTCTACGACCAGGGGCGAGGAGGGATCGAGCACACGCTCCTCTGCGAGGAGGGCTGGATCGTTCCGGGCTCGGTGATCGCCGGCGGCGACTCGCACACGTGCACCTACGGGGCGCTCGGAGCGTTCGGAACCGGCCTCGGCTCCACCGACGTCGCCGCCTCGCTTGCGTTCGGCGAGTTCTGGCAGGCGGTGCCCACGACGATCCAGGTGGAGTTCGTCGGCGGAAAGCAGCGCTTCGTAACTGGGAAGGATCTGATCCTCGCGGTCATCCGCGAGATCGGCGTCGGCGGAGGTACAAACGCCGTGCTCGAGTTCGTCGGCGAGGGCGCCGAGGCGCTCTCGGTCGACGAGCGTCTCGCGGTCGCGAACATGGCCGTCGAGACGGGTGCCGAGACGGGCCTGTTCCCCGCGGACGAGAAGACCGCGGACTACCTGGACGGGCGCACGACTCGCCCCTGGACGGCGGAGCGCTCCGATCCCGACGCTGAGTTCGCGCAGGTTCTGCGAATCGACCTCTCCGAGCTTCCGCCGCTGATCGCGCTTCCCCATCTCCCCGGGAACGTCGTTCCGGTCGGGGAGGCGGTCGGAACCAGGATCGACCAGGTCTACGTCGGCAATTGTTCGAACGGGACGATGACCGACCTTCGCCAGACGGCCGAGGTGCTACGAGGCCACACCGTGCATCCCAACTGCCGCATGATCGTCGTGCCGGCGACCCAGCGGATCTACCGGGAAGCGCTGCAGGAGGGCCTGCTCGACCTGTTCGTCGAGGCCGGCGCGATGGTCTCGACGCCGACCTGCGGAGCCTGTTTCGGCGGCGGCATGGGGGTGCTCGCGGCAGGCGAGCGGGCGGTCACGACGACGAACCGCAACTTCCGAGGGCGGATGGGATCGCCCGATGCCGAGGTCCACCTGGCGAACGCGTACATCGCCGCCGCGGCCGCGGTGGCGGGAGAGATCGTCGATCCAGCCGAGGTGGCGGCGTGATCATCGAGGGACGCGCCGTCGTCATTCCGGGCGACGACCTCGACACGGATGTCATGTATCCGGGCAAGTACCTGAACATCGAGGACGTCGAGGAGATGAAGCAGCACCTCTTCGACGGCTTCGATCCGTCGCTGCGAGACCAGCTCGGAAACGACGTGATCGTCGTCACGGGTGCGAACTTCGGCATCGGCTCCTCCCGAGAGCACGTCGTCCAGTCGCTGAAGGCGTGGGGCGTCCGGGTGGTGCTGGGCAAGAGCTTCGCGCGCATCTTTCGCCGCAACTGCGTCAATCTGGGCCTGTTCGCAATCGAGTCCGCCGAGGCTGTTGATGCGGCAAGGCCCGGATGCCGAGTCCGGATCGATACGGAGTCCGGCGAGGTCTCGGTGGACGACCAGACGTTCAAGGCAAAGCCGATCGCATCGTTTGTCGCGGAGGTGCAGTCCGCCGGGGGCCTCGTGCCGTGGGCCAGAGAGCAGCTCGAGGCGGGTTCGTCGTGATCGTCAGGGACCTCGGTGATGCCTGGCAGATCGTGCTCCAGACCGACCACGCCGATCTCTCGGGGCAGTTCGCGGCGAGCTGGTCGGAGCCCGCCCCGTCTGAGGCGCTGCAGATCGCTGCCCGGCGCCACGATGACGGCTGGGCCGTGTGGGAGCGGGCGCCGAGGGTCGACGGCGACGGTACGCCCGTGAACTTCCTCGACGTCGACGTCCGCTCGCACCTCGCCTTCTACCGCGCCGGCATCGCGGCCGTAACCGAGCAGGATCCACACGCGGGCCTGCTCGTGTCGATGCACGGCGCAGGCATCTATCGCCAGCGCTACGGGCTCGATCCTGCGCTGGGCCTCACGCGCGCGCGAGAGGCCCAGTCGGAGATCGAAGCATTCGTCGCGGAGCAGGAAGCGAAGTTCGGTGGCGACCCGGGTGAGCACCGCGCCGACTACGAGCTGCTCCAGCTCTTCGACCGCCTGTCGCTGTACTTCTGCATGCGCGACGTCGAGGCGGGCGAGCCGGCCGATATCCAGGGATACGCCATGGAGCCTGTCGGTCCATGGCGGGTACGGATGAGCCCCTATCCGTTCGCGGAGTCGCCGGCCAGGTTCACACTCGTCCGCCGCGTTCTCCCGAAATCGGAGACGAGCGACGTGCTCGGGACGACGCCCGAGCGCCTCGAGATCAGCCTGGAAGCCTGACTATCCCTTCCCTTGATCCCAGGCGAGCCACCGGTCGGGCGTGATCTCGACCAGCGTCCTGCCCTCGAACCACGCCACTTCCTCGAACTCGGGCCCGCTCGCGCCCTCCATATACCGCCCCAGGATCTTGCTTGTCTCGTCTCGGACGGTCTGCTCGTCCTCGACGAAGGTGGCGAGGCCGAAGCACACGACCGCGCGAGGCGCCTTGCTGGGATCGGTCACCCTCGGGTCGTCGTCCACGCAGAGCGTGACGTGTGGGTCGGCAGCCATGTTGCGGAGGTGACGGCGGCTGTTGCCGAGCGTCAGCAGGAACCGGCCGTCCTCCCAGACGTACCAGATCGGTGTCACGTGCGGCCAGCCGTCCTCACGTTGAGTCGCAAGCCGTCCGATGCGCTTCTCGGCGAGGAAGGCGTCGCGTTCCTCGTCCGTGAGGGCGTTCTCCTTCGTCGCAGTCGTGCGATTGAGCAGCGTGCTGGTCATCTCTGACACCTCCAGGATCGCGGCTACTGCACGGGAGCCGAGTCTGACACACTCCGCGCGATACCACGAGGAGGTGTGATGGAAGGGACGGCGGAGGTCAACGGCGTCAACCTCTGGTACCGCTCGAGCGGGGAGGGTGAGCCCGTCGTGCAGATTCACGGCGCGGGATTCGGGCACTTCAACTTCGATCCCGCGACGCCCGAGCTGTCCAAGCACTTCCGCGTGATCGACTACGACATGCGGGGCTACGGCGCGTCGGACCGCCCGGTTCAGGATTACGACATGGAGGTGTGGGCCGACGACCTGGCCGGCCTGATGGACGCGCTCGAGATCGGCCAGGCGCACGTCCACGGAACGTCGATGGGCGGGATGATCGCCATCGTCTTCGCGGGCAAGTACCCGGAACGCACGACCTCCGTCGTCATCAACTGCGCGGCGGCGAAGCTCGGTGAGACCGGCCGCCTGATCTTCAAGAACTGGATCGACATCGCGCGGATGGACCCGGACGGCCCAGGGAGCCGGACGCTCGCAGAGCTGATCACGTGGCAGGCACTGTCAAAGCGCTTCCTCGAGGAGCAGAACGCGGAGGAGCTGACAGATCTCATCCAGCAGATCCTGCGCGACTCGAATCGCATCGAAGTGTTCACTGCCGCCTGTCAGGCCATGTGCGACATGGATCTGACCGCGTGGCTACCGAAGATCACGTCGCCGGCGCTCGTGCTCGGCGGAGACGAAGACTTGATGACACCCTGGGACCAGGGGCCGGGCGGTGTCGGCCAGCAGGGAGTTTGCGACGGCATCGTGGGCGCCGAGAAGCACGTGGTCAAAGGGTCGAACCACTCGACGATCTTCGACGGAACCGAGGAGCACAACCGCGTTGTGACGGAGTTCTTCCAGCGGCACACGCAGTCATGACGTGACCAGGCGCGTCACGGTCGAGCAGTACGGCGTCGAGCCGATCCCGCGGGATAAGCAAACCGCGGGCTGGCGCGACCTCTTCGCGATCAACTTCACGTTCTTCCTCAATCCCGTCATGTACGTCCTCGGCGCTCTCGCGGTCGTCGACGGCGGCCTGCCGCTGTGGTGGGCGGTGCTCGCGATGGTGGTGGGTCAGGCGCTCGCGTACGCGATGCTGTGCATCGTCGCCCAGCCGGGCGTGGACTATGGGCTGACGGGGCCGGTGCAGATGCGCGCGCACCTCGGCTACTGGGGATCGCGGCTGTTGTCGTCGCCCTACCGGGTGATCGCTGCGACGTACTGGTTCGCGGCGCAGGCGCTGACGGGCGCGCTCGCGATCCAGGCGCTCTACGGAGCGATGACCGGTGACCGCTTGCGGCTCGTCCCGCTTGCCCTGTGCCTGGGTGCCGTGCACGCGGTGCTCGCGATCCTCGGGTTCGACGTCATGCGGTGGTTGCTGAAGATCGTGCTGCCGGTCTCGCTCGCGCTGACCGCAATCATCGTCGTCCTGTTTCTCGGCACGGACGACGCCGGTTACGCCGTCGCTCGCGTCTTCGACTCGCCCGAGCAACAGCTCACGTGGACGGGGTTCGCCACCTATGTGACGGTGATGTGCGGGGCTTCCCTCACGCTGGTGGCGAACATCTCCGACTTCTGCCGCTACACGCCAACGCGCCGCGACATGCGGATCGGCCTGGCCGGCTCCGCGGTCGCTGCGGCGGTCGTGACCACCTTCGTCGGAGGGTACGCCGCAGCCGCCACGGGGGAGGTGAACCCCTTCATCGCCGTGGCCGATCTCGTGTCGAGCGACGTCCTACTCGTCGTTCTGATGGCCGCGATCGTCCTTCAGGGCCTGGCTGCGAACATCATGAACGTCTACACCGCAGGCCTCTCGCTCGTGAACACCGTCCCGCGGCTGGGGCGGCTGGTGGCAACGGTGCTTGTGGCCGTCATCGCCGTGACAATGTCCGGGTTCCCGGACCTGATCGAGGAGGCGCAGCGGTGGATCACGCACCTCGGGAACTTCGGCGCGCCGCTCACCGGGGTCGTTCTCGCCGACTACCTCGTCGTCAAGCGGCAGCGACTCGACGTGGACGCGCTCTTCGACCCGCGAGGACGCTACCGCTATCTGAACGGCATCAACGTGGCAGCGGTGCTGGGTGTCGCCGCGGGCGTTGCGCTGTACTACGCCGTCCCGGATTCGTGGCTCAAGGTCGTCGTGGGCGTGGTCGCGGCTGCCGCGACGTACCTCGTGCTCGTTGGGCTGCAGACCCGCGTGATGTCACGTGCCGGACGCACTCATGCAACGGGAACGGTCGCCTCCTCCCAGCGCTCGAGCTCGCCCTCGTAGATGTAGCGCTCGTCGGCCGACCAGCGCTCGAGCCCGGCGAGGTAGCCCTCGTAGATCGCGTGATCGAGCTTGCGCGGCGCCAGGCAGTCGCCGATCCGGTGAAGGTTCTCGACTCGCCCCTTGAGCGCGAAGTACAACTCGTCGCTGGCCTTCGAGCCCGTTGCGAGGACGACCGTGTCGACGCCTTCGATCGAGTCCTGAGCTCCCGTATAGAGGTTGAAGACCGACACCGTGTCACCCTCGATCGCGGCCGCCCACTCGTTGAGACGGTATGCGAGGCCCTTCGAGAGCAGGCGCCCGTACAGCGTCGGCATGTCGAGGGTCGTCAACGTGAACGGAAGCAGCGCATTCCACCGGCTCACGAGCTCGACGTGGGCGCCGCGGTCGAGGAGCACCTCGACCACTCCGGCGACGGAGCGCGACCCGTCGTCGTCGAGCACTACCACCCGCTTGCCGACCGGTCGTGACTCGAGCAGGACGTCCCACGCCGTAAGCACGTTTGGCTGGTCGACGCCGGGCAGCGTCTCTGCCAGCGGGCTCACGCTGGAGAAGCCCGTGCGCGTCGGCACGGCGCCGGTGGCGATGATCACCCCGTCCGTGCCGAGCTGGTCCACGAGCTCACTCGTCGCCTCCGTGCTGAGCCGGATCTCGACGTCCAGCTTCCGCAGCTGCGCCTCCAGGTCACGCGTGATCCATGCGAACTCGTCGCGTCCGGGAGTCTTCAGGATGAGGTTGACCTGGCCGCCGAGGTTCGGCTCCTTCTCCACCAACGTCACGCTGTGGCCGCGCTTCGCGAGCGTCTCCGCTGCCTTCATCCCTGCCGGGCCGCCGCCGGCGACGAGCCAGCGTGCGGGCGGCTCGGCCGGCGGCAGCGCGCCCAGCCTGCTCTCGCGGCCGGCGGCCGGATTGACGGTGCACGAGATCGCCAACCCCTTGAAGACCCGGCCGATGCAGCCCTGGTTGCCGCGGATGCAGTGGGTGATCTCGTCCTCGCGCCCGTCCTCCACCTTCGTCGCGAAGTCGGGATCGGCGATCTGCGCTCGCGTCATCGCGACCATGTCCGCCTTCCCCGCGGCGATGATCTCCTCCGCGAGCACGGGGTCCTTGATCCCGCCGACGGTGAAGACAGGCAGCTCGGCCAGGGCAGCCTTGACCTGCGAAGTGAGGTCGACGAGATACCCGTCGGGCTCGTCGGACGGCTGGATCGCCATGAAGATGTTGTGGTACCCCGCGGCGGTCACGTTGACGTAGTCGATCTGCCCGTCCGTCTCGAGGGTCTGGGCGACGCGGACGGCATCCTCGACGTCGAGCGCGCCGGGGATGAAGTCGGTCAGGCTGATGCGCACACCGACGACCCAGTCCCGGCCGACGCGACGGCGCACCTCGTCGATCACCTCCCGCGAGAAGCGGAGGCGATTCTCGAACGAGCCTCCGTACTCGTCCGTGCGCTTGTTGTAGAGAGGAGACAGGAACTGATGCAGGAGGTAGCTGTGCGAGATGTGCACTTCGGTGCCGTCGAAGCCGCCCTCACGGGAGAGCTCCGCGCAGCGCGCCCACCAGTCGACCACTTCTCGGATGTCCTCGAGCTCCATTTCCTTCGGCGTCTCGCCGTACGCGGGCGACTTCACGGCCGACGGTCCCCACAACACGCGCAGGTCGTCAGCGGAGTCACTGGATGCATTGAGGCCGAAGTGGTTCAGCTGCGCGAAGATGACCGCCCCGTGCTCGTGGACGGCATCGGTCAGTCGCCGGTCGGCCTCGAGCGCCTCGGGGAGGTAGGCCCAGGCGACACGCGGGAAGCCGGTGGTCGAGGTCGGATGCACGACGCGATTGCCGGTGATCAAGAGGCCGGCCCCACCCTTGGCGCGGGCAACCTGGTAGTCGACGTTGCGTTGTGAGTCGATCGCGTTGGCGGCAAACAGCTTCACATGCGCCGTCTGCATGATCCGGTTCCGAACGGTGACGGTCCCGATCTCGAGCGGGCTGAAGAGGTGCGGATAGCGACTCATGGCATCCTCCTTCGCGCAGGAAGCTCGAATCTACGCCGACTCGGTGTTCACCGCAAACTTCGCGCCGGATCCCATTTGACTACCGCCCCCGGCAGTTGTATACAGACGTCATCCTCTGCTCGGGTGTCATAAGCGGTGGCGGTGGCGTGACGATCCGCGCATGCCCGGCGGCAGAGTGCTCTTCAATCACCACACGCCGCGGGAGGAAAGGGGTGTGTCCATGAGCGAGGACCACGAGTTCGATCCGCAGGAGTATGCGGAGCAGCTCGGGTACGTCGACGAGCAGACGAGGAACGACTTCACCGAACCGGATGCGGAGCGGGCGAAGTCGCCAGGGGAGCTCCGGGTGAGCCGGCGCGACCTCCTTGTGAAGGGCGGCATCGGAGCCGCAGCGGCGGCGGGCCTCGGCGCCATCGCCGGCCCGGCTGCCGGCGGTACGTCGAGCGCCGAGCAGTACACCGGGACGCTCAACATGATCTCACTGGGCGTCGAATGGCCTCCGGGCGCCGAGCAGCAGGCCGAGAAGGCGCTCGGCGTCAAGTTCAACGTGCAGCTGATGGGGACGAACGCCCAGGTCCAGAAGTCGATCACCGCCCCGAAGAGCTTCGACATCGGGGGTCTCTACAACTACCAGTTCCAGCCGATCTGGCCGACCGGGAACTTCCAGCCGGTCGACCGGCTCAAGATCAGGGCCTGGAAGGACTTCTACCCCATCTTCAGCAAGGGCAAGGTGCAGCTGGGGAACAGGAGCTGCACCCAGGGTCAGGGCGACGCCCCGTACCGGATGCTCTACGTCGACCCGAACGGCTCCACCGGGCTGCCGAAGACGAAGGAGGCCGGGCCGCAGAACAGGCAGATCGTCCAGTGGTGGAACCAGGCCACGAACAAGCCATTCGGTGGCAAGCCGCAGCCTCGTTGGCTCCTTGGCCCGCCGGCCCACTTCAACATGGACTCGATGGGCTACGACGGCGACGTCCTCAAGAAGGCGCCCGGGCAGGTGTCCTGGGCCGAGCTGCTGAACACGAAGTGGAAGGGCCGTGTCGCAGTCCTCAACGACCCGGCCATCGCCATGGACGACCTCGGCAACGCCGTGCAGGCCCTTGGGCTCATGAAGATCAAGGACCTCGGCAACATGACGCGGGGCGAGATGGACCGGCTGTTCAAGATCCTGACCAAGTACAAGAAGGACGGCCAGTTCCGTGCGTTCTGGGCGACCTTCAACGAGTCCGTGAACCTCATGGCCTCGAAGGAGGTCGTGATCGAGTCGATGTGGTCGCCGGCCGTGGCGCTGCTCGTCGCTCAGGGCGTGAACTGCCGCTACGCGTTCCCGAAGGAGGGCATTCGTGGCTGGTGCAGCGCCCAGGGCATTCCGAGCCACGTGACGGGCGACAAGCTCGCGGCGGTCTACCGGTACCTCAACTGGATGTACGAGGGCTGGCTCGGTGCCCAGATCATGCGCCAGGGCTACTACATCGCGAACGGCAAGAACCTCCTCTCCTGGATCCAGAGGAACGGGTCCCAGGGCGCGCCGCCGTTCACGAAGGCCGAGTACGACTTCTGGTACCTCGGCAAGCCGGCGTCCGCGTGACCTGCCCGGCATCACGGGCAAGGTGGGCGACATCAAGCAGGGACAGGTCCGCGACGGAGGGTCGTTCGTCAAGCGGTCGTGCAAGTACACCGTCTGGAACTCGTTCTACGAGCAGAACGTGTACCAGGTGAAGAAGTTCAACGAGTTCCTCAGCGCGTAGGGCATGACGGAACCCGTTGGGCCTTCAGAGGGGGCGGCACCCGCCGCCCCCTCTTCCACAGAGGGGACAGGCCTTGACCTGATCGACGTGAGGAAAGTCTTCCCCGGCGGCACGGTTGCCGTCGACGACTTCGACCTCCACGTCGACCACGGCGAATACGTCGTCCTGCTCGGCCCTTCGGGGTGCGGGAAGACGACGACGCTGCGGATGATCGGCGGGCACGACTTCCCGACCGCTGGCCGCATCATGCTCGACGGGGAGTCCCTCGTCGACCTGCCGCCGCACAAGCGGCCGACGACCACGGTCTTTCAGCACTTCGCGCTCTTCCCGCACCGCACCGTGCTCCAGAACGTCGAGTTCGGGCTGAAGATGCACGGCGTCGGCAAGGACGAGCGGCGGAAGCAGGCGATGTCCGCCCTCGAGATGGTGGGCCTCGAACCGCTTGCCGATCGCAAGCCTCGCCAACTTTCCGGTGGGCAGCAGCAGCGAGTGGCCCTTGCGCGCGTGCTCGTCACGCAGCCGAAGGCGCTCTTGCTCGACGAGCCTCTCGGCGACCTCGACCGGTTGCTCCAGCTGCGCATGCGGGTTGAGCTGCGAAATCTCCAGCGGCAGCTTGGCCTGATGTTCATTCACGTCACGCACAATCAAGAGGAGGCGCTCTCGATGGCGGATCGGATCGTCGTCATGAACGACGCGAAGATCCAGCAGGTCGGGGACCCGCTCACCGTCGCCACCAAGCCGGAGACCGAGCTCGTCGCGAGGTTCATGGGCGACAACAACATCTTCAAGGGCACGGTCGCGCGGCGCGAGGGCGACCGTCTCGTGATCGACGACGGCACCGTCCGGGCGACCGTGATCGCACCGGACGACGACCGCGGTGTGGGTGACGAGATCACCGTGGCGGTCCGGGCGGCGGCTGTCAGCCTGGACTCCGTCGATAGTGGCGAGCTGAACTCCGCGGACTGCGAGATCGTCTTCGTCGAGTTCCTCGGCGACCTGGTGAAGCTCCACCTCACGGTCGGAGACGAGCGGTTGCTGGCGAAGGTGCCGGGTGAGCGATACGCAGACCTGCGCGGGCGCGAGGGGGAGCCGATTCGTATCTCGTGGAAGGAGGAGGATGTCCAGCTCCTCAGGACCTGAGCATCGGCCCCGCCTCGACGTCGAGGAGCTCGACGAGGCAGAGGAGATCGAGCAGCCCTCGGAAGCGGCACTCGGCGAGGGCGGCGAGCAGGGCGCAGGTTGGATGGCGGCCGTCTGGGCGCTACCAGGCGCCGTGTGGCTCGGCTTCTTCCTCATCGCGCCGCTCGTCTTCATCGTCCTCGTCAGCTTCTGGACGTACGAGACGGGCGCGGCGTACGGGTTCGTCACCGACTGGACGCTCGACAACTACCGCGAGGTCTTCCAGGACCGCGTGTACTGGGACAACATGTGGGCGAGCTTCTACCGCTCGCTGATCGCGGTTGTCGCCTGCCTCGTCTTCGGCTTCCCGATCGCGTACTTTCTCGCGTTGAAGGTGAACAGCCTGCGCTACCAGATCGCGCTGTTCATCATCGCCCTGGCGCCGTTCTGGACGAGCACGCTTACCCGGTCGATCGCCTGGACGTTCCCCCTGACCGGCCGCGAAGGGGCGATCAACCAAATCGGCGACATGATCGGTTGGTGGGGCCCCGACAGCCCGCTCATCGAGCCGCTCTCGGAAACCTCGGTCTTGCTCGCGATGATCCAGCTGTACATCCTCTTCATGATCACGCCGCTGTTCTTCACGCTGTCGCAGGTCGACCGGACGGCGCTGGAGGCGGCGCGCGACCTCGGCGGCAACTGGTGGCGCACCTTCCGTGAGGTGATCGTCCCGCAGTCGATGCCCGGCGTCGTCATCGGGTCGATCTTCGTCTTCGTTCTCACGATGGGCGAGTACGGGACCGTGAAGCTCGTCGGCGGCAACTCCGTCACGTCGGTGGGGACGATCGTCAACTCCAAGGTCGAGCTCGCAGTGCAGTACCCACAGGGAGCCGCGTCCGCGGTGTTACTCGTCTTCGCGCTCATCGTCGGCGTCTTCGTGATCACGCGGTTCTCGAACCTCCGGGAGGAGCTCTAGCGTGCGCCGCCGCATCGACTGGTCGAAGTGGGGTCTGGGCACGTACTTCGTGATCTTCCTCCTCTTCCTCTACTCGCCGATGATTCTCATGGCGGTGCTCAGCTTCCAGGGCGACTTCGGACAGCTGACCTGGCCTTTCCGAGGCCCGATCAGCCTGCACTGGTGGAAGTCGCTCTTCGACCAGAATGCCGATGCGCTATCTCACGCGAACGACATCCGCGTAGCGGGTAAGAACTCGCTCTATCTGAGCCTTGCCGCCGGAGCGATCGTGGCCTTCCTCTCCTTCACGCTGTCGATGGCCTTCCGCAAGCGGTGGCGGCTCGGTTCCGACGCCGTCGGCTTCTACATCGTCATGCTCGCGCTCATGACGCCGGGTTACTTGCTGGCGGTCGGGACGCAGATCTTCTGGGCGAAGATCGGCGAGGACGCGACGATCTGGAAGACGGCGTTGGGCGCGAACATCGTGTGGGGCATTCCATTCGGCTTCCTCGTCATGGTCGCTGTCTGGAACCGGTACGACGCCCGCGTTGAAGAAGCTGCCCGCGACCTCGGCGCCGACCAGCGCAGGACGTTCCGCGAGGTGACGCTGCCGCTGATCTGGACGGGGATCTTCGGCGCGTTCCTGTTCGGATTCACGCTCGCGTGGAACGACTACGACCGCACAGTGCTCTTCCAGAACGCATCGACGGACACGCTGCCGCTCACGATCGGCGGGCTGACCTTCACGGGCGCCATCAGGCCGGACCTCTATGCCCTGGGAACTGCCACGACGCTCGTCTCGCTGCTGGCGATCGGGCTGCTCCTCTTGGTTGCAGGCCTCAAGCTCCGGTTCTTCGGCGGCCGGCCTACCGCGCCCGCCAAGGAAGAGGAGCTCGGCGAGGCTCGAGGTCTCGAGGCCAGTGGCCTCAGAGGAGGCCGCTCCGACGGGTAGTCATGCCCGAGAACATCCGAGCCCGCACGGCGCGCGAATATTCCTGAGAATGACCGCGGTGCGCACCCACGTCGTCCTTGCCGGCCTACTCGCCCTCTCACTCGCGACCGGTGCGGCGGCGGCGGAATCGGAGAACATCAATGTCTCACGGCTCCCGGAGCTTCAGACGGGAGCGACGATCGCGATCGATCCCTCGGACAGCGAGACACTGCTCGCCGGTTCGAACAGCATCGAGGAGGGCACGATGCGCATCTACTCCTCGACGGACGGCGGCCGCTCGTGGACAACGGTGAGAGCACATCCGCCGCCGGCCAAGCCGCTTGCGAGCTGCTCCTCGGACCCGGGCGTTGCGATCGATGCGAAGGGACGCCAGTACTACTCGTTCGTGCGGGCGACACCGTGCCGCGACGGCGCGCGCCAGTACGTCTATGTCGTCGTTCGGACGGGCCCGGAGGCCGCGTGGTCGAAGCCGATCCGCGTCGCCGCGCTCGGGACAGCCAGGCTCGACGACAAGCCTGCCATCACGGCCGACAACGCGCCCGGGAGCCCGCATCGGGGACGGGTGTACCTCGCGTGGACGCGCATTGCCCGCAACGTCGCGTTCAGCATCGTCCTGAGCCACTCCGACAACGGCGGACAGACCTGGTCGAAGCCCGTCAAGGTGCGGGCGGGGCGCGTGCTGACGTACGCGTCCGTCGCCACGGGGCCGACGGGGGCTGTCTACGTCGCATGGGACGACGTCGAAGAGTTCGGGATCTGGATGGCCCGCTCGACGGACGGTGGCGCACACTTCCGCGACCTCCGCAAGGTGGCGTCCTTCGTGGCGGTGACGATTCCGCACTGCGGGTCGGGAATCGTCATTCCCGCGCAGCCGCGCACCTGCGTCAACTCGAACCCCATCGTCTCGGTGGACACCTCTCGTGGCCCCTACGCGGGTCGCGTGTACGTGAGCTATGCGCGAACGGAGTTCCGCGGCCGCCAGGCGGCGCACATGGCGGTGTTCGACAGGAGGCTCCGGCGAATCGCTCCGGATCCCGAGACGCGTGAGGGAAGGCCGGTGGCACCGCTCTCCGCCGGTCGCGGGGCCGACCAGTTCTGGCCGCAGTCGGCCGTGGACGCGTCGAACGGCACGGTGTGGATGTGCTTCTACGACACGCTCGGGGATCCCGCGCGCAAGCGCGCGTTCTACTCGTGCACGATCTCCCACAACGGCGGCCGGACCTGGCGCCCGCAGATCCGCGCAGCGACCGTAGCGTCGGACGAGACGGTGCCCGGCTCCCTCGGCCATTACGGCTACCACCAGGGTGTCACGGCCTCCGGCGGCATCGCGCATCCGATCTGGACCGACACGCGCGAGCTCGCCGACTTCAGCGAGGAGATCTACACGACATCGCTGCGCGAAACCGACGTTAGCCCGTAGTAGCCGTCAGCCGGAGCGCGGATTCCGCCTCGCGAAGTCGTCGGCGATCTCGTCGAAGGTCGCCCAGCGCACTCCGTCGTGCTTGTTGATGTGCTCGATGATCCGCTCGTGCATGAGCAACACCTGCGGCCGGCCGCTCACGTCGGGATGGATGGTCATCGTAAAAACGGCGTAGTCGAGCTCCCGGTAGACCCAGTCGAACTGGTCCATCCAGAGCTGCTCGAGGTCTCGTGGGCTGACGAAGCCGTGGCTGTTAGGGGCAGCCTTGATGAACATCATCGGCGGTAGGTCGTCCAGGTACCAGCTGGCGGGGATCTCGATGAGGTCCGTCTCCTCGCCGCGCACGAGCGGCTTCATCCACTCCTCGGCGCCCTTCGAGTAGTCGATGTTCGTCCAGGAGTCGCCGACCCGCACGTAGTACGGCTCGAAATCCCGGTGCATCAGGGAGTGGTCGTACTTGATGCCGTGCTCGAGCAGGAGCTCGTTCGTGACGGGCGAGAACTCCCACCAGGGCGCGACGTAGCCGGTCGGCCGCTTGCCTGACACCTCCGTGATGAGGTCGATGCAGCGCAGGAGGATCGTCTCCTCCTGCTCGCGGGTCATCGCGATCGGGTTTTCGTGCGTGTATCCGTGCACTCCGATCTCGTGGCCGGCGTCCACCACCATCTTCGTCTGCTCGGGGAACGTCTCGATCGAGTGGCCCGGGATGAACCAGCTCGTCGTCAGGCCGGCCCGGTCGAAGAGGTCGAGCAGGCGTGGCACCGCGACCTCGCCCGCGAACATCCCGCGCGAGATGTCGTCGGGAGACTCGGCGCCGCCGTAGGAGCCGATCCATCCCGCCACCGCATCGACGTCCACCCCGTACGCGCAGATGATCTCCTTCGCCATGTCTCCTCCTCGTCCGCTGGTAGAAGGACCATAAATGTGCAGCCTCTGCGGCGTTCTTCTCAACGAGAGCTGGGCCGAGCAAGGGGGCGGCCGGCGGGCTCGGGCGCTTCGTGTGCGGCTCCTGAACCGCGTGCTTGTCCCACTTCGGCCTCCGGCTCGACGAGTGGGCGGGCAGCGTCTACGTCCTCCGCGACCGGACGGGACGAACAGCTGTGGTCGAGGACCTGAGCGCGATCTGGCGCGAGGCCGAGCAGCTTGCGGGGCGGCCACTCGACCCGCTCGACCCCGACCTCCTCGCCGCCCTTGGCTAAGACACCGGTCACCCTCGTCACCGGCTTCCTCGGGAGCGGCAAGACGACGCTCATCTCCAGACTGCTCGGCCATCCGGACATGGGCGAGACGGCCGTCATCGTCAACGAGCTCGGCGAGGTCGGCATCGACCACCACCTGCTGCGCCGTGTGGACGAGAGGACGGTGCTCCTGCGCTCGGGCTGCGTCTGCTGCACCCTGCGCGGCGACCTCGCCGACGAGCTGCGGGATCTCCTGAGCCGGCGCGAGCGGGGGGAGATCCCTGCGTTTCGCCGCGTGGTCGTCGAGACCACCGGCATCGCCGATCCCGCGCCGATCGTCTACACCCTTCTCTCCGAGCCGGTCGTCCAGCACCACTACGCGCTCGAGACGGTCGTGGCGACGGTCGACGCCGTGAACGGATTGCGCGGCGACGAGTCGCTGAAGCAGGCGGCCATCGCCGACACGCTCGTCGTGACGAAGTGCGACCTCGCCGAGTCGGCGCCCGTGGTGGGCCGGCTCGAGCAGCTGAACCCGACCGCGGAGGTGATCGAGTCGTCCTTCGGTGATGTCGAGCCCGCGCGCCTGTTCGAACGACCGGCGCGTGACCCCCGAGACGTTCCGCCGTCCGGCGACGGGCACGAGGACGACATCCACGCGGTCTGCCTCTTCCTCGAAGAAGAGCTCGACTGGACGGCGTTCGGCGTCTGGCTGACGATGCTCCTTCAGGCGCGGGGCGAGGACGTTCTGCGGGTCAAGGGCTTGCTCAATGTCGGTGCCGACGGGCCCTTGCTCCTGAACGGCGTGCAGCACGCGGTCCACCCGCCCGAGCACCTGGATGCCTGGCCGGACGACGATCGCCGCTCGCGGATCGTCTTCATCGGCCGAGGCTTCGACGGTGGCGAACTCGAGCGCTCGCTCGCCGCCTTCAATGGGCTGGCGGGTAATCGCGCGGAAGGAGCGCCGCTTTCTCCGCCTCCGCTGCCAGGCGCCGGTCCGCCGTAACGAGGGTCGCACCCAGGCCGATTGCGAGCGCGAGGTAGCACGCGTCGTAGGCGCTCACGCGGCGTGTCACCGTGAAGGCGAGCGCCTGTCTTACGAGGAGCCGAGCAGGAACGACGTCGAACGGGAGCGACAGCACCGTGCCCAGCGCCTCGTCGCAATCGTCGTAGCCGAGCCGGCCCGCGCGGACGTACCCGACCAGGGCATTGGCCGTCTCGGTGAACACGAGATCCGGCACGTGCGCTCGGAGGTTGCCTGCGATGACCGCCGCGACCCACGCTCGAGCCGCCTGCTCGGGCTCGACGAACGTGCGCACGAGCGCACTCGCGTCAAAGACGGCCGTGGTCGGAATCGCGGTCGGTCCGGATGAGGTCTTCGGGCATGGGGACGCCTGGCGGAAGGGTCATCCGGCTGCGGAGCTCGTCGAGCTTCCGCATGAGCTCGCCGGCATCCGGACGGCCGAGCTCGGTCTCGAGGATGGCCACGATCTCTCCGTTGATCGACTGTCCGTGTCGGCGAGCGCGCTGTCGCAAGCGTCCATAGAGCTCATCGGGAAGGCGGAGGTGGAACGCGGCGATGCTTCGATGATATCAGAGTGATATCAATACGACCGTGGCATGCCGAGCACGTGCTGGCCGACATACGCGAGGATCAGGTTGTTCGACACCGGCGCGACCGTGTAGAGCCTCGTCTCCCGAAACTTCCGCTCCACGTCGTATTCCTCGGCGAAGCCGAAGCCGCCGTGGGTGTCGAGACACGCGTTCGCGGCCTGCCAGGAGGCCTCGGAGGCGAGCAGCTTGGCCATGTTCGCCTCCGCGCCGCACGGGAGGCCCTGCTCGAACAGCCAGGCAGCCTTGTAGCGGACGAGATCAGCGGCCTCGATGGCTGCGTGCGCACGCGCGATCGGGAACTGGACGCCCTGGTTCGTGCCGATCGGACTGCCGAACACGACTCGCTCGGAGGCGTAGGTCGTCGCCTTCTCGACGAACCAGCGCCCGTCGCCGATGCACTCGGCGGCGATGAGGATGCGCTCGGCGTTCATGCCGTCGAGGATGTAGCGGAAGCCCTGGCCCTCCTCGCCGACGAGCGCATCCTCAGGGATCTCCACGCCGTCGAAGAAAATCTCCGTCGTCGCGTGGTTCATCAGCGTCTTGATGGGGCGGATGGTCATGGTGCCGGCCGCGAGCGCCTGCTTCATGTCGACGATGAACGTGGACAGCCCTTCGGTTCGCTTCGCGACGTCCTCGAGCGGGGTCGTACGAGCCAGCAGGAGCATCAGGTCGGAGTGCTGTGCGCGCGAGGTCCAGATCTTCTGCCCACTCACGCGGTAGCCGCCGTCGGCGCGCTCGGCCATGGTCTGGATGTGTGTCGTGTCCGAGCCGACCGTCGGCTCCGTCACGCCGAAGGCCTGGAGGCGCAGCTCGCCGGAGGCGATTGCCGGCAGGTAGCGCTGTTTCTGCGCCTCGGAGCCGTGCCGGAGAATCGTTCCCATCGTGTACATCTGGGCGTGGCAGGCGGCGGCATTGCCGCCCGAGGCGTTGATCTCTTCCAGGATCGACGCTCGCCGCCGTCAGGCTCAGGCCGGCGCCTCCGAACTCCTCCGGGATCAGCGCGGCGAGCCAGCCGTTCTCGGTCAACGCGGCGACGAACGCCTCCGGGTAGCGGTCGGGCTCCAACCCGCGCCAGTACTCGCCGGGGAAGCCCGCGCAGAGCTCGCGGACGGCCGTGCGAATCTCGTTCAGCTCGTCGGATACGGCGAAATCCATCAGCCGAACCGCCGAAGCGCTTGTTCTGCCTCGTCCATGAGTCGTCGTACGATTTCGGCCGCCGGTAGGACCTCGTCGACGAGACCCGCGGTCTGCCCCGTGAAGGGAACGAGCTCGTGTGCACGTCCCGACTCCACGGCAGTGCGAAGCTCGGCGCGCAGCTGCTCGGCGGCCGCGGGCGCCTCGTGTCGCCGTGCGTTCCAGTCGTCGACGAACGGTGTCCGCAGAACGCGCGGCTGGGCTGGATAGCTGCCCTCGTCACCCGGCGCGAAGGCATCGTCGACGAACTCGACCTTCACGGCGTCCTCGGACCGGGCCGCGAGGATCCGCTGCTGCCAGCTCTCCGGGACACCGGCTTCGGTTGCGGCCAGAAATCGCGTGCCGATGTTGATCCCCTGCGCGCCGAGCATGATCGCCGCCGCCAGGCCACGACCGTCGGCTATGCCTCCGGCGGCGACGACAGGCGTCGGAGCAACGGCGTCGACCACTTGCGGAACGAGCGCCATCGTGCTGACGAATCCTCCGAAGCCTCCGGCCTCGCTCCCCTGGGCAATGATCACGTCCGCCCCGGAGCTGACCGCCTCCGTCGCCTGTTCCACGGTCGTCACCTGTTGCATGAAGAGCGCGCCCGCCTCGTGAACGCGCTCGACAAGGGCCCGCTGGTGACCGATGGCCAACGAGACGATCGGCGGGCTGAGCTCGAGCGTTAGCGCGAAGTTCTCCTCGTTGAAGGGTCGCAGCGTGTGATTGATGGCGAACGGTCGGTCGCTCAGCTCGCGTATGTGCTCCACCGACGCACGCAGCCGGTCCGGCGTATGCAGCGCCGTCCCGTAGCTTCCCAACGCTCCTGCGTTCGAGACGGCTGCCGTCAGCTGCGGATCGCTCCAGGGGCCGAACGGCCCCTGGATGATCGGGCACTCGATGCCAAGCAGATCGCAAACGGCGGTTCGCAGCATCAGTCGGCGTGGCGCTCCAGCAGCCTGCGGGCGATGAGGAGCTGCTGTATCTCGTTCGAGCCTTCTCCGAGGATGAGCACGGGTGCGTCGCGGTAGAGGCGCTCTACGACGAACTCCTGGGAGTAGCCGTAGCCGCCGTGGATGCGCATCGCCTCGAGGGCGACCTCGGCCGCTGTCTCCGTTGCAAAGAGCTTCGCCATCCCTGCCTCGAGGTCGGCGCGGTCGCCTACGTCCTTGCGCTCGGCGGCCTGCATCGTGAGTAGCCGTGCGGCCTCGATCTTCGTCGCCATCTGGGCGAGCTTGAGCTGAATGGCCTGGTGCTCGGCGATCGGCTTGCCGAACGCCTCGCGCTCCTGCGCATAGGTGATCGCCTCCTCGAACGCGCGGGTTGCAATGCCGACTCCGCGAGCCGCGATGTTGACGCGTCCGAGCTCGATCGCGCCCATGAAGTACTTGAATCCCTGACCGACGCCCGCCTCGCCGCCCAGCACGCTTGACGCCGGCGTCCGGAAATCGTCGAACACGAGCTCCGTCGACTCCACGCCCTTGTAGCCGAGCTTCTTCAGCGGCGGCGGGATCGTGAGGCCGGGCTGCTCCGCCACGTCCGGCTTCTTCTCGAGGACGAACGCCGTCATGCCTCGATGTGGGGGATCGGCGTCGGGATCGGTCTTCGCGAGCAGCATGACGAGGCCGGCGCGGAGCCCGTTCGTCGCCCACATCTTCTGGCCGGTGATCACGTAGTCGTCGCCGTCGCGAACTGCAGACGTGCGGATCGCCTGCACGTCCGAGCCCGCATGCGGCTCCGTCATCGAGTAGGCCGAGCGCACCTCCCCTTTCGCCATGGGCGGGAGGTAGCGCTGGCGCTGGTCGTCCGTGCCGTACTGCTGGATCATCCACGCGGCCAGGAAGTGCGTGTTGAGCACGCCGGACAGCGACATCCAGCCACGCGAAAGCTCGATCTGGATCAGCACGTACGTCGTCAGATCGAGCCCGAGGCCGCCGTACTCCTCCGGGATGATCACCCCGAACAGGCCGAGCCCCTTCATCTGCTCGACGAGCGTCGTCGGGGAATGCATCCGCGTGCTCGAGCTCCGAGGCGGACGGGATCACCTCCGCGTCCACCCACGCGCGGATCGCGGAGACGATCTCCGTCTGCTCGGCGACTGTCACGCGGCCACTCGCTCTCCCGCAAGCAGCGAGAAGACGCTACGGACGGTCTCCTGTTCGTCGAGGCGGAGCACGGCGACCTCCAGCGCGTCGCCGGCGTCGGCGGACACCGCGAGCAGGGCGTTCTCGCGGAACTTCGCGCGGACCTCGTCCGCGCTCATGGGGTTCTCCGGCCCGCCCTGCTGGTACGGGAAGTCGGCCTCGAGCGTCCTGCCGTCGCGCGTGCGGATGCGGACGCCTCCCGGGAACGCCGCGGGATACGTCGGGTAGTCCTTCGTCTCGTAGCGGACACGCTTTGCCAGCTCGAGCGTGGCGGGGTCGGCGAGCGCGTCTTCGGTGTACGTCTGCAGTCCGACGCGGCCGTGGAGGAGCATGGCGGCCGTCGAGTACTGAAGGCTGAACTTCCCCTCGTACTCAGTGCGCGGCGCAGTCTTCGCGTCCGCCGGCTCGAGCACGAGCGAAACGCCGGCTTCCGGGATCGTCACGACGACGTCCTCGACCTCGGCCGGTGAGACGTCGCCGAGCAGGCTCGCCGTGGAGCCGAGCGAGCCGTGCATGAAGTGGCACGCCGGGTACGGCTTGTAGGCGATGCGCGGCGTCTCCCATCGCTCGCCGAGGTCGGCCAGCTGGCCGTCGATGTCGATCTCGCCCTGCTCGGCGCCGAGGAATGCGTGGTAGAGGCCGAAGCGCCCCTCGAGCACGCTCGGCGGGCCTTCGGCGCCGAGGGCGGTGAGACGCGCAGCCAGCACCGAACCGTGGGCCGCCCACGCAGCGTGCATCGGCTTCGTCGCCGTTCCGTCCTCGAGGTAGGCGAAGAGCCCGCCGGCGAACGAGCCGGCGATGCCGAGCGCGCTCGCCGTCCTTCGCGCGTCGCAGCCCGCGAGGCGCATCGCTGCGGCCGTACCGCCGAAGATGCCGCAGATAGCGGTCGGGTGGAAGCCCCGCTTGTGGAACGCGCCGGACGCGGCCATCCCGACGCGCGTGACGATCTCGTTCCCGGCCACGATCGCGGTCAAGAGCTCTTGTCCGCCGGCGTTGTCCGCTTCGCCGACGGCGGCCGACACCGGCACGACGACCGTGCTCACGTGAGCCACGGAGTCGGAGTGCGTGTCGTCGTAGTCGAGGCCGTGGCAGAGCATCGCGTTGGCGAAGGCTGCGCTCGCAGCCGGAATGTTCGCGCCGTGCCCGATGACCGATGCCTGAGGATCCCCTCCCAGCTCCGTCATGGCCGTGCGGCCTTCGGTCGCGATGCCGAGCGCGCTCGCAGCGAGCCCGCAGCCGAGCGTGTCGAGCACGTGGAGCTTCGCCGCCTCGATCACGTCGGACGGGATCTCGTCGTACGCGAGCGACGTCGAGAAGCTCGCGATGCGTTCCGCTGCAGTGCTCATGACTCCTCCCCTGCCGTCCATTCGGTGTCCGTGCCCGGGAACGTGTTCCGGACCTCGTCCGCCCCGCGCCGATAGGCCATGAACGTCCGGTCGAACTCGATCACGACCTCGCGACGCTGGTTGATGCCCCGGCAGCGCATCGAGACGATGCCGACGCTCGGGTTCGACTGCGACTCGCGCACGGCCATGATCTCGCTCTCTGCCCACAGCGTGTCGCCGACGAACACCGGCCTCGGCAGCTTGATGTCGCTCCAGCCGAGATTGGCGGCCGCGTTCTCGCTGGTGTCGGCCACGGTGAGGCCAACGATGAGCGCGAGCGTGAACGTGCTGTTCACGAGCGGCTGACCGAACTGCGTCCCCTCCGTGTACGGCACGTTGAAGTGGATCTGGTTCGTGTTCAGCGTCAGGCACGTGAACCAGATGTTGTCCGTGTCCGTGATCGTGCGGCCGAGGCGGCTGCGGAACACGTCACCGACATCGAAGTCCTCGTAGAACCGGCCGCGCCACTCCTTCGGCGCCTGGACTGCATCAGTCGTCATCGACAGGGCTCCTTTCCGCGAGCGCGAGCACCTGTCGCGCACGCTCTACCACGGGCAGGTCGATCATCTCGCCGTCGAGGGCGGTCACACCTTCTCCCTCCCGCGCTGCATGCTCGAAGGCCTCGACCACGCGGCTTGCTCTCGTGAGCTCCTCGGCGCTGGGCGTGAACACGCGGTTCACGATCTCCACCTGATCCGGGTGAATGCAGGCCTTGCCGCGGAAGCCCAGGGATCGTGCGAAGCGCGTGTCCGCCTCGAGTCCGGCGCTGTCCCGCACATCGGTCCACACCCGGTCGATGGGGGCTCGAACCCGCGCCGCCGCCGAGTCGGACACCGCCTTCGAGCGCGCGAACAGGATCTCCAGCCCGTCGTCGCGCTGCTCGAGCCGGAGCTCGACGCCGAGATCGATCGCCCCCACGATGAGAGCCTGTACCCGCGGTTGCGACGCGACCTCGAATGCCTGACGCAGGCCGTCGGCTGTCTCGACGATGGCAACGACCGGCGGCCCGTCCTCGCCGAGCGCGTCGACCGCCTGCGGTGTCGCCTTCGGCAGCACCAGCACGTCCGGCTGTAGCTCCTCCACGAGCGCGACGTCCGCGGCGAAGAACGCGGTGTCGACGCCGTTCACCCGGATCGCGACGAGTGCGGCGGAGGACTCGGCGGCGAGCACGTGGCGTACGACCTCGCGCGCCCCGTCCTTCTGATCGAAGGACACGGCGTCCTCGAGATCCGCCACGACGACGTCCGCACGGGTTCCCAGAGCCCTGCGCAACTTGTGGTCGTCACTGGCCGGGACGAACAGCAATGAGCGGGCGGACGCGAGCGTGGGCATCGAGGTTGACAGAATTGCCAATGTCAGACATAAACACAAGCTCGGATCAGACGAGGGAGGAGGAGGGCTGTGAAGGCGGTCGTCTTTCACGAATTCGGGGGCCTGGACGTGCTGCAGCTGGAGGACGTCGACGACCCGAAGGCCGGTGCCGGCGAAGTCGTCCTCGACGTGACGGCAAGCGCTCTGAACCACCTCGACGTCGACATTCGCGAGGGCGTGTCCCGCTTCCCGATCGAGCTCCCGCACATCCTCGGCGTCGAGGTCGTCGGCCGGGTAGCCGAGATCGGTGAAGGCGTCACGGGCTGGCAGGAAGGCGACCGCGCGATGGTGTTCCTGATGAACGTGTGCAAGGACTGTCGCTACTGCCGCACGGGCCGGGAGTCGCTCTGCGTCGGCCCCGGCTTCGTCGGCTTCTCGACGACGGGAGGCTACGCCGAGAAGATCGCCGTCTCCGCGGGACATCTCGTCGCGATCCCAGACGGCTTGCCCGACGAGCAAGCGGCGGCGCTCCAGATCGCCTTCGGAACGGCATGGCACATGCTCTTCGCGCGCGGTCGCCTCCATCCGGGCGAGACGGTCCTCATCAACTCCGTCGGCAGCGGCATCGGCTCGGCCGCGGTGCAACTGGCGAGCATGGCCGGCGCGACGATCATCGGCACCGCGAGCTCCGACGAGAAGCTCGAGCGGGCTGCCGAGCTGGGGATGCATCACGGCATCAACCACACGCGCGAGGACGTCGTGGCCGAGGTCATGCGGGTGACCGACGGGGAGGGCGCGGACCTTGCGTACGAGCACGTCGGCGGCGACCTGTTCCAGAAGGCGCTCGACTCGCTGGGCAAGGACGGACGCCTTGTCATCTGCGGTGGTCACGCGGGAGAGGTCGTGCCCTTCGACATCATCCCCTTCTTCCGCAGCCAGAAGCAGATCATCGGCTCCTTCGTCTACAACCGGGACGAGGTGGAGCGCTGCATGGTGCTCGCGCAGCAGGGTGCGATCACGCCCCTCGTCCACAAAGTGTTCCCACTCGCCGAGGCGCGCGAGGCGATGGCCATGATGGAGCGTCGCGAGCACTTCGGGAAGATCGTCCTCACGCCATGAAGCGGCTCGGAGTAGACGTCGGCGGCACGTTCACAGATCTCATCTACGTCGACGACGAGGCGGGCAGGATCCTCGTCCACAAGCTGCCGACCACGCCGGCCGATCCGTCGCAGGGAACGGTGCAGGGCCTGGGCGAGGTCGCCAAGCAGGCCGAGACGTCGCCGTCGGAGCTCGATCAGATCTTCCACGGCACGACGATCGCCACCAACATCGTGATCGAGCACACCGGCGCCCGGGTGGGGATGATCACGACCGAGGGCTACCGCGACATCCTTCACATCGCACGGCACAAGAAGCCGCTCAACTTCTCGAACTACCAGGATCTGCCGTGGCAGCGGTACCCGATCGTGCGACGGCGCGACCGGCTGACGGTGCCCGAGCGCATCGTCAAGGACGGTTCGGTGCTCGTGCCGCTGGACGAGGAGCAGGCTCGCGCCAGGGTGCGTGCGCTCAAGGACGCCGGCGTCGAGGCGGTCGCGGTCTGCTTCCTGTTCTCGTTCGTCAACTCGGAGCACGAGGCGCGGGTCGCCGAGATCGTTCGTGAAGAGTTTCCCGAGGCGTTCCTCTCGGTCTCGTCGGAAGTCTTGCCGCAGTACCGCGAGTACGAGCGCTTCTCCACCGTGTGCCTGAACGCGTACGTCGGCCCGAAGGTCGCCGGCTACGTGTCGAGGCTCCGCGAGGAGCTGGAGCGGCTCGAGGTGCGTACGCACTTCCACCTGATGACGTCGGCGAGCGGCGTGGCGACCCCGGACGCTGCTGTCGAGCGCCCGGTCAACCTGCTCATGTCCGGCCCGGTGGCGGGTGTGGTCGGGGGCATCTGGGCCGGGAGACAGGCGGGCTACGCCAACGTGATCACCCTCGACGTGGGCGGGACGTCGGCCGACATCGGGCTGGCGCAGGAGGGCCGCCTACGCATGAAGCACCTGCTCGACACGAAGGTCGGGCCGTACCAGGCCATGATCCCGATGGTCGACGTGGACACGATCGGGGCGGGTGGTGGTTCGATCGCGTACGTCGACGTCGGCGGCATCTTCCGTGTCGGTCCGCGCTCGGCGGGCGCCGACCCAGGCCCCGCCACATACGGGCGGGGCGGCACCGAGGCCACGGCCACCGACGCGATGGTCAACCTCGGGTGGCTGTCGCCCGAGAACTTCCTCGGCGGCGGCATGGCCCTACGCGCCGACCTCGCCCGCGCCGCCTTCGAAGACGGCCCCGCGAAGCATCTCGGCATGTCCGTCGAGGAGACGTCCTACGGCGCAGTCCAGATCCTCACCCACTCGATGGTGCAGTCGATCGAGGAGAATTCGGTGCGCAAGGGCTTCGACCCGCGCGACTTCGCCCTCGTCGCGGAAGGTGGCGCCGGGCCGCTCTTCGCCGCGCAGATAGCGCTCGAGGTGGGCACTCCGTGGGTGGTCGTACCGCGTTACCCGGGCGTGACAGCAGCCATGGGCCTGCTGGCAACCGACATGGTCTACGAGTACGTCTCCACCGTCTACGAGCGGCTCTCGAAGCTCGATGCATCTGCGGTGCAGCGCTCCTTCGAGGAGCTCGAGGAACAGGCGCGGACGCAGCTCGAGGCGGACGGCCTGGCGCCTGACCAGATCCTCCTGCAGCGCGTCTGCGACTGCCGCTACCTGGGCCAGGGGTACGAGCTCCGTGTGGACGTGCCCTCGGGCGCGATCGACGACAACTGGATCGAGAAAGTGCGCGCCGACTTCCACGACATTCACGAGCGCGAGTACTCCCGCCGCTTCGAGGAGTCGGACATCGAGCTCCCGAACGTCCGCGTTCGGGGCATCGGGCTCATGCCCGACCTCGAAGTCCCGGAGGTGGAGCACGGCCCGGAGTCGCCCGAGCAGGCGCTAACCCACGAGGGCGAGGCCTGGTTCCGGGTCGACGGCGAGCTGAAACCGGTCTCCACGCGCTACTACGACCGCGAGCAACTCCTGGCCGGGAACCGGCTGGACGGGCCAGCCATCGTCAACCAGTACGACTCGACGACGGTGATTCCGCCGGGGATCGGGGCGCGCGTCGATCGCTTCGGGAACATCGTCATCGAGGTGGGGGCGTCAGCCGAGGCCAGACAGCTGGCGGCAGGGCTGGAGGTGACGGCATGAGCGTCATGGAATACGAAGTCGGCCGCCAGCCAGGCCCGCCCACCCGAAACCGGATCGAGGTCGACCCGATCACGCTCCGGGTCCTCGGCGGCGCTTTCCACGCCATCGCCAAGGAGATGGCGGGCGTGCTCTTCCGTATGAGCTACTCGTCGATCATCCGCGAGTCGGAGGATCTCGGGGCGGGCATCTTCGACGCGGAAGGCCGCGAGCTGTGCGAGTCCGACTCGACGCCGATGCACATCGGCTCGCTGCCCTGGTACATCCGCGGCTTCATGCACACGCTGGGCGGCGAGGTCGAGGAGGGCGACGTCATCGTCCACAACCATCCGTACCTCGGCGCATCGCACACGCCCGACGTAGCCGTGGCGGTGCCCATCTTCTGGGAGGGCGAGCACCTCGGGTTCGCCGCCGTGACGGCGCACGTCCTGGACGTGGGCGGTTCGTTCCCCGGCATCAACGCCGACGCTTTCGACGTCTACGCCGAGTCGAAGCTCTACAACGGCCTCCGCTGGTACCAGCGGGGCACGCTCAACGAGGACCTCGACCGGATGATCTTCGAGAACGTCCGCACGGAGACGATGAACCGCGGCGACATGAACGCGATGCTGGCCGCCTGCCAGCTCGGCTGCGAGCGCTTCCTCCGCCTCGTCCAGCGCTACGGCGTGGAAACCGTGATGAGCGCGGGCTACGACTGGATGGACTACTCCGAGCGCATGCTTCGCGCGCAGATCGAGCAGATCCCGGACGGCGAGTACAAGGCGCCGACGGGCTGGCTCGACGACGACGCGCGCAACCGTGGTGTCCGCCTGCGGGTGGAGACGACCGTCCGCGTCGAGGGCGACGAGATCACGATCGACCTGACCGGCTCCCATCCGGAGGTACCCACGGGCTACAACGTCCCCCACGAGGGCTCGCTGCTCGTCGGCGCGTACTACGCCGTGCGCACGGTGCTGCTCGACGAGGACGTGTTTCCCGAGCACGTGCCGCAGAACGACGGCATCTTCCGGCCTGTGAAGGTAATCGCCCCCAAGGGGACGATCTACAACCCGACCTTCCCCCGCGCCTGCTTCTCACGCTTCTGCCAGGTCCAGCGCGTGGTCGACAACACGATCCTCGCGCTCGCTGACGCCCTGCCCGAGCAGGTCACGGGCGGCAACTCCGCCGGCGTGCATTTCTGCTCCTACTCGGGCTTCCTCGAGGAGACCGGCGAGTACTGGATCTACCTGGAGGTGAACGAAGGCTCGTACGGCGGCCGCTTCGGCAAGGACGCGATGGACTCCGTCGACAACCTCATGGCGAATACCCGTAACAACCCGATCGAGGAGCTCGACCAGCGCTTCCCGGTGCGCTGTGACCAGTACGAGCTGCGGCCAGAGCCGGCGGCGCCGGGCAAGTGGCGAGGCGGCATTTCCATCGTGCGGCGCAACCGCTTTCTGGTCGACGGCACGTACTCGTGCGAGGGCGACCGCCAGCACGACCCGCCGCGCGGCGTCTTCGGAGGCTGGGACGGGCTCGTCGCCAGCTGTCGCAAGAATCCGGACACCGGGCGCGAGGAGTACCTCGAGGCGAAGGTGACCGGCATCGACTTCGGCGCAGGAGACGTGATCGAGTTCCGGTCGCCCAACGGCGGCGGCTACGGCGACCCGCTCGAACGTGCTCCCGAGCAGGTGCGCGAGGACGTGCTCGACGATTTCGCGACCATCGAGCTCGCACGCGACGCCTACGGAGTCGTCTTCCGCGACGAGCAGACGCTCGAGATCGATGATGCTGCGACGGCAGCGCTGCGTGAGGAGCTGGCCGCGGGGAGTAACGGGATGCGTTCGCTCACCGAGTACTACGAGGAGCGCGGGTTGATCCAGAAGAACCCACCCGTCTCCGTCGCCGGTAACCGCGAGTTCGGCATCGAGTAGTGCCCAAGGCGTACGAGCAGGTCGCAGACCGGCTCCGGCAGCTCATCGTCACGGAGGAGCTCGCACGCGGTGCACGCCTTCCCAACGAGCTCCAGCTCGCCGACGACTTCGGCGTCAGTCGCGCCACCGTCCGGGAGGCGCTCCGCCTCCTCGCGGCGCAGAGCCTCATCCGTACGGCGAAGGGAGTGGGCGGCGGGTCCTACGTGACCGCCCCCAGCGCCGAGAACGTGTCGGAGTCGCTGCGCTCGGGCCTCGGTTTGATGACCTCGTCGGCGGACGTGACGCTGGAGGAGCTGCTCGAGGTGCGCGCTCTGCTTGAAGTCCCCGCTTCGAGGCTCGCCGCGCTGCGTCGCAGCGACGAGCACCTGGAGCGCTTGCGGGCGGCCATACCCGGCGAGCCGCTCCGCCTGGGCACCCAGGAGCAGTTCGTCCACAACGCCGACTTCCACTCCACCGTGATCGATGCCAGCTGCAACACATTGCTCTCGATCGCGGCCGAGCCCGTCTTCGCAGTGCTCCAGACGCGGCTCTCGCGCTCGCGGCTCGGACGGGAGTTCCACAGCTCCGTCAACGACCACCATCGAGAGATCGCAGCGGCCATCGAGTCCGCCGAGGAGCAGGCTGCCGGAGAGCTGATGCACGAGCACCTCGGCTTCCTGCGCCCGTACTACGAGCAGGCGTGGAGGGACGGCGGCGGGCGCGCGTGACGGTCGCCTTCGGCATCCAGGGCAGCGGGCAGCAAACCGACGGCGCGCCGGATCCGGGCGTCTTCCGCGAGCTCGCGCAGCAGGCCGAGGAGCTGGGCTACGACTCGATCTGGGCCGGCGACCACATCTCGTACCGAAACCCCATCCTCGACGTCGTCGTGGCGCTCTCCACATTCGCTGCAGTGACGAAGCGCATCACGATCGGCGCCGGCGTCGTGCTGCTGCCGTTGCGGCATCCGAGCGTGGTTGCGAAGGAGTTCGCGTCGCTCGACTACGTGTCAGGCGGCCGCGTGATTCTCGGCGTCGGTGTGGGCGGCGAGGGAGAGAAGGACTTCGAGGCGGTGGGCGTGCCGGTGCGCGAACGTGGTGCGCGGACGAACGAGGCGATGCGCGCGTTGCGAGCGCTGTTCTCGGGCAGCGGGACGTTCTCGGGGCGGTTCTTCTCCTTCGCGGACATCAAGATCGCGCCGGCGCCTGCGCAAGCGGGAGGCCCGCCGCTGTGGGTCGGCGGCCGGTCGGAGGCGGCTATCAGGCGCGCTGCGACGCTGGGCGACGGCTGGATCCCGCTCTGGGTCTCGCCCGAGCGTCTCGCCGCGGGACGGGAGCAGCTTCCGGAGCACGTCGTGCCCGCCGTGGCGCTGCCGGCGCACGTCGGCGACAAGCGCCACCTCTACGAGCACCTGCGGCAGCGCTACTCCGGCGACTTCTCCGAGCACGTCGTCGACCGGTACTGCATCGCGGGCTCGCCCGAGGAGTGCGCTGTGCGCCTCCGCGAGTACGTCGACGCGGGCGCCCGGCACATCGTCTTCAACGTCTGCGAGCCGGAGGACGTCGAGCGGCTGAGAGAGGTGGCCCGTGCTGCCGCTGGCTGACGTCCGCATCCTTGCGGTGGAGCAGTTCGGCGCCGGCCCGTGGGGCACGCTCCAGCTCGCCGACCTCGGCGCAGAGGTGATCAAGATCGAGGACCCGGCCGCCGGCGGCGACGTCGGCCGCTACGTGCCGCCCTTCCAGGAGGGCGAGCACTCGCTCTTCTTCGAGACGTTCAACCGGAACAAGAAGAGCCTCTCGCTCGACCTGCGGCACGTGGACGCGCGCGACGTGTTCGAGGACCTCGTGCGCGTGTCCGACGTCGTCTACTCGAACCTCCGCGGAGACCAGCCGAAGCGGCTGCGACTCACGTATGACGACCTGAAGGCGGTCAACCCGCGCGTCGTCTGCTGCTCGCTGAGCGGCTTTGGCATGACGGGCCCGCGCGCCTCCGAGGGTGGGTACGACTACATGATGCAAGGGCTCGCCGGCTGGATGAGCCTCACGGGCGATCCCGAGGGCCCGCCGACGAAGAGTGGCCTCTCGCTCGTCGACCTCTCCGGCGGATATGCGTCGGCGATCGCGGTGCTCTCGGGGCTGTGGCGGGCGCGTCGCGACGGTGTCGGCTGCGACTGCGACGTTTCGCTCTTCGACACGGCGCTCCATGAGCTGATGTATGTCGGCACGTGGGCGGCGTCGCGTGGCTACACGCCGCCGAGGCGCCGCAACTCGGCTCATCCGTCGATCGTCCCGTTCCAGGCCTTCCCGACCGCCGACGGCTGGATCGTCGTCGCCTGCCCGAAGCAGAAGTTCTGGGAGGCGCTCTGTGTCGCGATTGCCAGGCCGGAGCTCAGCGGCGATCCCCGCTTCGCCGACTTCGGAGCGCGCGACCAAAACCGCGACGAGCTGGAGCCGATCCTCGAAGCAGTGTTCCGCGAGCGCTCGTCCGAGGAGTGGCTGTCCGTGCTGCGCGATGCCGGAGTTCCGTCGTCAGCCGTCAACGATGTGCCGACGGCGCTCGAAGAGGCGCGGCTGGTGGAGTACGAGCATCCCGAGCTCGGCACCGTGCGCCAGGTGGCCTCCCCGCTCCGGCTGTCCGGCGCGGAGCATCCCGTACACCCCGCGCCGACACGCGGCGAACACACGGAGGCCGTGCTCATCGAGCTGTGCGGGTACTCGCCGGAGCGCGTAAGTGAGTTGGCCGGCGCCGGTGTATTTGGAGACACGACGAGAGGAGAGACACATGCCCAGACAGGCACTTCAACCTGAGGGAATGGCCATGCCGAAGCCGCCGTACTCGCCCGTGGTGATCAGCGGCGATCTCGTCTACACGGCAGGGCAGGTTGCGCACGACTCGGAGGGCTCGCTCGTGGCGGGTGGGATCGAGGAGCAGACGAGGCAGACGCTGGAGAACGTCAGGATGTGTCTCGAGGCGGCCGGGTGCACGCTCGACGACGTGCTGAAGGTGAACGCGTTTCTCCCCGACCTCGGCGACTTCGACGGCTACAACCGTGTCTACCGCGAGTTCTTCGCTGAGCCCTATCCCGCGCGCACGAGCGTCCAGGCCGGCTTGCCACCGGGTGTGCTCGTCGAGATCGAGGCCGTCGCCCGCAGGAGCGCATGAGCCGCGACCTCATCGGCTACGGGGCGCATCCGCCCGACCCGAAGTGGCCGGGCGGTGCCCGCCTGGCGCTCAGCTTCGTGCTCAACTACGAGGAGGGTGGCGAGAGGACGCCGCTCGAGGGCGACCCCGAGTCCGAGGCGTATCTGCACGAGGTCGTCGGCGCGCCGCCGACGGTGGGCCGCCGCAACCTCAACACCGAGTCGATGTTCGAGTTCGGCAGCCGCGCCGGCTTCTGGCGCGTCCACCGCATCTTCCGCGAGCACGACCTGCCGTTGACCGTCTACGCGGTCGGCCAGGCGCTCGAGGCTAACCCGGCCGCGGCGCGAGCGATGGCCGACGCCGGCTGGGAGGTGGCGAGCCACGGCTGGCGATGGATCGACTACCTCGATGTGTCCGAAGAGGACGAGCGTGCCGACATGCGACACGCGATCGAGACCATCGAGCGCGCCTGCGGGCAGCGGCCGGTGGGCTGGTACACGGGACGGGTCTCGGCGGCCACGCGGCGGCTGGTCGTCGAGGAGGGCGGCTTCCTCTACGACTCCGACTCGTACGCAGACGAGCTTCCCTACTGGGTCGAGGTGGCCGGGCACCAGCACCTCGTCATCCCGTACACGCTCGATGCGAACGACTTCAAGTTCCTCATCCCCAACGGTTTCGTCACCGCCTCGGACTTCCACGACTACCTCGTCGACTCGTTCGAGCGCCTGTACGAGGAAGGCGGCAGGATGATGTCGGTCGGGCTTCACTGCCGAATCGTCGGCCGGCCTGGACGCGCTGATGGGCTCGACCGCTTTCTCGCGCACGTGAAAGCAAGGGACGGCGTATGGGTGACGACCCGCGCAGAGATCGCCCGCCACTGGCATGAGCACCACATGCCCGGCTGAGCCGATGAGGATCGCGATCGTCGGCGCGGGGGCAATGGGATCGGTCTACGCCGGTCTGCTCGGCGATGCCGGTAACGACGTCTGGGCGATCGATCCGTGGGACGAGCACGTCGCCGCCATACGCGAGCACGGGTTGCGCGTGGAGGGGGCGAGCGGCGACCGCGTCGTGCACGTGAATGCGACCTCGGACCCCGCCGAGGTGGGCGAGGTCGACCTGGTCGTGATCGCGACCAAGGCGATGCAGGTCCGCGCCGCTGCCGAGAGCGCGCGGGCGCTGCTCGGGCCCGAGACGACGGTGCTCACGATGCAGAACGGGCTCGGCTCGCCGGAAGTCGCAGCGGGCGTGCTCGGAGACGAGCGGATCGTCGTCGGCATCGCCGGAGGCTTCGGCGCGTCCGTCGTTGCGCCCGGGCATGTCCATCACCACGGCATGGAGCTCGTGCGGCTGGGCGAGCCCGGGGGGCAGGTGAGCCCGCGCGTCGAGCAGATCGCAGAGACGTGGCGCGCCGCAGGCTTCGCCGTGCAGGCGGAGGACGACGTCGAGCGGCTGGTGTGGGAGAAGCTCGTCTGCAACGTCTGCTTCAGCGGCACGTGCACCGTGCTCGAGCGGACGATCGGGGAGGTGCTCGACGACCCGCACGCGTGGTCAATCGCATCGTCGTGCGCGCTGGAGGCCTACGAGGTCGCCGTGGCGAGCGGCGTCGCCCTCGGCTTCGACGACCCCGTGGAACACACGGCCGCCTTCGGCGAACGCATCAGGGATGCGCGACCCTCGATGCTCCTCGACCGGCTGGCCGGGCGGCCGAGCGAGATCGATGCCATCAACGGCGCCATTCCTTCGCGTGCAACCGTCCTCGGGCTCGTTGCGCCGGTGAACGCGACCATCACCGCCCTCGTGAAAGCCGGCGAACCGCAGTCATGACACTCGATCTGAGCCAGACTTGAAGACGTGACCGACGAGTTCGTCCTCGACACGCCCACGGTCCGCGGCTTCGTTGCCCACGTCCGCGAGGCAATCGACTCCTCGGGCTCACCGGAGGAGGCGATCGCCGCCATCCGGCCGCGCTTCGCCGATCTGCTCGCGGATGACGGCTGGCTCCCCGCGCAGTACGCGGAGCCGGCCGTGGACAGCGGCATGGGTGGCGGGATCGGCCAGTGGCTGCTCTACCGGACCGACGACGGCTCGCTCTCGCTCTTCTCGCTCGTCGTCCCCTCTGCGTCAGAGACGCCGATCCACGATCACCTGGCATGGGGTCTCGTCGGCTTGTACCGGGGCAACCAGGACGAGGAGATCTACGCGCAGCGGAACGGCGCGCTCGAGCTCACCGAGCGGCGTGCGCTTGCCCCGGGCGACTTCTACGCGCTCATACCGCCGCGGGACGACATCCACCGCGTGCGCACGACGTCTGCGGAGACGTCGGTCTCGATCCACCTCCTGACGAACGACACGGGCTGCGTCTGGCGACACGCGTTCGACCCGGAGTCCGGCGAAGCCCATCCGTTCCGCTCCGGCTATGTCAACGTCTCGTGCGAGGAGGACTAGGACCCGCTGAGCGCCTGCTTGAAGAAGGCGCTGACGATGCGGACGGCGTCGTCCGGGCACTCGATGAGGTCGGCGTGGCCGATGTCGGGGAACTCGTGCGTCGTAATGTTCGGGTTCATGGCCGCCATCTGTCGCGCTCCGAGACCCGACGGCGCGAGCTCGGGCGGGCAAAGGATGTCGTACGTGCCGTTCGTCATCAGCAGTGGCACCGAGATATGCGGGACGAGCGTCGTCAGATCCATCTCCTCCATGGCGATGCAGGCCTGCCGGACGGTGTAGGGATCGTTCCACCCGATCACCGTGCGGACGAGCGCGAACGTGTCCTTGCCCTCCTCGCTCTCGAGGAACTTCGGGCCGACGGCCTGTGTCGTCACGTGGTCGGAGAAGTCGTCCCAGGGCATCGACTCGGCCATGCGCCGCCAGACCCGGAACAGGGTCTTGCGGTAGACGTCGGGCTTCGCGAACGCGACGTCGGCACAGGCGGCGATCGTGCGCTCGCCGTGCAGCGCGGCGAAGGCGATGGCGATCATGCCGCCCATCGACGTGCCGTGGACGAGGACACGGTCCACCCCCAGTGCATCGAGCAGCGCGGCGCCGTCGTCGGCCCAACCCCTGATCGTGAATTCCTCGTGCGGGTGGTCGGACGCGCCGTAGCCGCGCGCGTCGAACGCGAGCAGTCGGTAGCCCTCCTCCTGAAATCCGTCGTTGACGGCGCCGAAGTTGTGGCGGCCGAACAAGCCGCCGCCGAACTGAAGGATCGTCGGACGACCGTCATCCGGCCCGTTGAAGTCGTAGTAGATGCGTGTCTCGTCGGCCAGCCGCGTGTATGGCACGGGTCGAAAGTCTGACATCATCACGCGTGCTGCGCGATTACTCCAAAGGAGGACTAGTTATGGCTACGACAGCCACCACCTGGACGCGTGAGGCACTCGCTGCCGCGCCGCAGACGTACTTCGACGCTGTCGACGCGATGGACGTCGATGCCGTCCTGGAGCACTTCGCGGACGACGCCACGCTCACCGTGCAAACCGACCACGCGACCTTCGCCGGCGCGGACGAGATCCGGCGGATGTTCGCGGACTTCTTCGCCGCATCGAGCACGATCCGGCACGAGATCCTCAACATCGTGGTCGAGGAGGCCGCGGGCAAGGTCGCGACCGAGCAGAGCTACGTCGGCGAGCTGAAGGACGGCACGGTGAACGACATGCACAACTGCAACTTCTTCGACGTCGACGCGGACGGGCGCTTCAAGCGCGTGATCATCTGGATGGCCGGCACGAGCCCACTCAAGTAGCCATCGAGGTGGCTCGAGCGGCTGTCTCAGTCCCACTTCTTGCCGACGCTGCCCCAGTCGACGTCGCTGGGCTGCCACTCGGTGTTGATCTGCGACATCAGCCGCTCCGCCTTCTTCGAGCCGCAGCTCGGGCACGGTGGCGCGGGCTTGTCGGACGTCGAGAGGTACTCCTCGTACTCCTCCTCGCACTTCTCACACCGGTACTCGTAGATCGGCATGGGCGCAGAGTCTAGCCCCGTACCAGCCGTGGAGCACCTGCGTGCCCTTGCCGCCGCGCAGGGTGTCTTTCCCGAGGATGAAGACCTGGAGGGCGTGCTCGGCTTCCTCGAGCGCATCCTGCCCGCGCTCGACGAGCTCGAGGAGCGTCTTCCCGCTGAGGCGACGCCGTGACGCTCGACCCGTTCAACGCGTTTCTCCACCTCGATCCGCCAGCCGGGCGACGGCGGGCCTGTGATCGGCGTCAAAGACGTGATCGACGTCGCCGGCATGCCGACGACGGCAGCGTCGAAGGTGCTGCACCGCGTGCCGGCGGAGGATGCCGAGTGCGTCGCGCGGCTGCGGGCAGCGGGCGCCACGATCGCCGGAAAGGTCAACACCCACGAGTTCGCGTACGGCGCTTCGACGACCAGCCCTCACTTCGGGCCCGCGCTCAACCCGTGGCACCCAGAGCACATCTGCGGTGGCTCGAGCGGAGGTAGCGGTGCGGCCGTCGCGGCGGGCCTCGTCGATGCCGCGCTCGGCACGGACACCGCCGGCTCGGTGCGGATCCCCGCCGCTTTCTGCGGCGTCACGGGCATCCGGCCGAGCTGGGGGCTCGTCTCGTCTCGCGGCGTCGTGCCCACGGCCTGGTCGCTCGACACGGTGGGCCCGCTGGCGTGGAGCGCAGAAGAGTGCGAGCGGCTGCTCGAAACGATGGCGGACGAGCCGCTCGGTGGCCGGTCGGCGGGCAGCGACCTTCGCGTGGGCATCGTCACGAGCCTGTTCGAGCGCGCAGACCCCGCGGTGACGACGGTATGTGAACGGGCGCTCGACGATCTGCCGGGGCGCAAGGAGCCGGTAACGCTCCCGCTCCACGACGAGCTGTCGACTATCACGCAGCTGATCATGCTCCCGGAGGCCACGAGCGCCCACCTCCCCTGGCTGCGCACGAGGCTGGCCGACTACGGCGCGGACGTCCGTGCGCGGCTGCTTGCCGGCCTGCTGCTGCCGTCGACCGCCTACATCACGGGCTTGCGTGCGCGTCGCTGGGCGCGCGCCGAATACGAGAGTGCGCTGGGTGGATACGACCTGCTCGTGGCGCCGGCAATGCCGATCACGGCGCCGCGGCTGGATGCGATCCCCGAGGACTACCGCCTGCTGCTCATGCCCTACAACTCGCCGGCAGCCCTGCTCGGGCTGCCCGCGCTGAGCCTGCCCTGCGGCTTCGTCGACGGCTTGCCGGTAGGGCTGTCGCTGATCGGCCGGCAGGGCGAGGACGGTACCCCGCTGGCCGCCGCCAAGGCGTTCCAGCAGACGACCGATTGGCACGCCCAGCGTCCGGAGCGGTCGCTGGCACGTATTGCCGGTTGACCGGGCCGGGAGACGGTTGTATACAAGCTACGGACTCTTCGGAAAGGGGTGGGAGCACCATGTCCGTTCTCATCAAGGGCGGCCGGATCATCACCGCCGCCGACGACTACGTCGGCGACATCTTCGTCGACAACGGCTCGGTGACGCTGATCGGTGAATCGCTCGACGTCGTTGCCGACAAGGTGATCGACGCCAGCGGGAAGTACGTGATTCCGGGCGCAATCGACCCGCACACGCACATCGAGATGTTCTTCGGCGGCACCACGACGTGCGACGACTTCACGTCGGGCACGACTTCGGCGGCGTTCGGCGGTACGACGACCGTGATCGACTTCTGTATGCAGACGCCTGGCGACACCTTCGCCCAGGCGCTCGAGAAGTACCACGAGAAGATCGAGCGCTGCAAGCCGGTCATCGACGTCGGCTTCCACATCGGCGTCACGGATCTGCACACGGGCGGCACGCTCGAAGACCTCGCCAAGCTGCCGGACGAGGGCGTGACCTCCTACAAGCTGTTCATGGCCTACAAGGGCGCCGTCATGGTCGACGACGACACGCTCTTCCGGACGATGCTGAATGCCGCTGACTCCGGCGCGCTCGTCATGGTGCACGCCGAGAATGGCGACGCCATCGACCTCATCGTCAAGAAGGCGGTTGCCGAGGGCAAGACAGAGCCGATCTGGCACGCCCGGACACGGCCAATGGAGACGGAGGCAGAGGCGACGAACCGAGCCGTCCAGCTGTCGCGTGTCGCGGGCTGTCCGCTGTACGTCGTCCACGTCTCCTGCCAGCCGGCAGTCGAGCCCATCCAGCTCGCGCGCGAGAAGGGTTGGGACGTGCACGGAGAGACGTGTACGCAATACCTGTTCATCGACGAGAGCTCGCTCGACCAGCCCGGCTTCGAGGGCGGGAAGTACATCTACACGCCCCCGCCGCGCCCGAAGGAGCACCAGGAGCATCTCTGGAAGGCGCTCCAGTCGGACGCTCTCTCGGCGGTTTCGACCGACCACTGCCCGTTCAACTGGCCCGAGCAGAAGGGCATCAACGGCGAGGAGTTCCAGGTCGTGCCGAACGGTGGCCCCGGGATCGAGAACAGGCTCCACATGCTCCACCACTTCGGCGTGCGCGAGGGGCGGATCACGCTCAACCGCTTCGTCGAGCTGACCTCGACCAACATCGCGAAGCTGTTCGGGCTCTACCCGCGCAAGGGGACGATCGCCCCCGGCTCCGACGCCGACATCGTCGTGTGGGATCCCGAGAAGGAGCTCACGATCTCGGCCGAGACGAACCACTCGAACGTCAACTACAACCTCTTCGAAGGCACCCAGGTTC
Source organism: uncultured Actinomycetes bacterium (assembly GCA_963704335.1). Taxonomy (GTDB): domain Bacteria; phylum Actinomycetota; class Thermoleophilia; order Gaiellales; family Gaiellaceae; genus PALSA-612. The sequence continues at coordinate 552,874 of OY969889.1, read as the reverse complement.
GTGGAGCGCCCGAGGTGGTGCTCGTGCGCGGGCAGGTCATCGTCGAGGGCGACGAGCTCGTCGGGCAGCCGGGCGCCGGGCAGTTCGTCAAGCGCGCGCGCTTCGGCGAGGAGCTGACGCCACACGCCAAGGTGGTGGCGTAGCCGTGTCGGACGAGCAAGCGCGGGAGGTCTATGCGAAGGCGCGTCTGGGCGAGAGCATCACCCTGGGCTCTCGCCCGGCGGTGCTCGTCGTCGACTTCTCGTGCGGCTTCACGGATCCCGACTGCACGCTCGGCTCCGACCTGACCGCGGAGGTGGAGGCGACGAAGCGACTCCTCGACGTGGCTCGCGAGAGGGGGTTGCCGGTTCTCTTCACCACGATCGGGTTCGAGGAGAGCCTCAAGGACGGAGGCCTGTGGCTGCAAAAGGTGCCGTCGCTCGGCGACCTCCAGCTGGGAGGCCGCTGGGTGGAGATCGACGGGCGGCTCGAGCGGCGGCCGGAGGAGACGGTGATCGTGAAGAAGGGGGCGTCCGCGTTCTTCGGAACGAACCTCGCCTCGGTGCTGATCAGCCAGGGCATCGACTCGGTGATCCTCTGCGGTGCGACGACGAGCGGCTGCATTCGCGCGACTGCGATCGATCTCCTCCAGTACGGGTTCCCGACACTCGTGCCGCGGGAGTGCGTCGGCGACCGGGCGCAGGCTCCGCACGAGGCGAACCTCTTCGACATCCAGGCGAAATACGCGGACGTCGTGCCGCTCGAGGAGGCCATCGCGTACATGGAGAGCGTCTCCCCCGTGCCAGCCCCCGCGTGACGCACCGGATCGCGGTCCTTCCGGGCGACGGCGTCGGTCCGGAAGTGGTCGCCGAAGCGAGGAAGGCCGTCGACGCGCTGGGCCTCTCGGTGTCGTGGACGGAGCTCCCGTGGGGCTCCGCCTGGCACGGCGAGCACGGCCGGATGATGCCCGAGGATGCGCTCGAGATCCTGCGTGGCCACGACGCGGTGCTGCTGGGGGCGGTCGGCGATCCCTCGGTTCCGGATCACGTGGCGCTCTGGGAGACCATCCTCGAGATCCGCCAGAAGCTCGACCTCTGGGCGAACCTCCGTCCTTGCCGATTGCTGCCGGGCATTCCCACTCCGCTCGCCGAGCGCCGCCCCGAGGACGTGGACTTCCTCGTCGTTCGGGAGAACACCGAGGGCGAGTACGCGGGCGTCGGCGGCCGCTCGCACCGCGGCCTCGACTCGGAAGTGGCCCTGGAGACGAGCGTCTTCACGCGTGGCGGCGTCGAGCGAGTCGTGCGCTACGCGTTCGAGCTCGCGGCTTCCCGCCGCGGAACGCTGACGAGCGCAACGAAGTCGAACGCGTCCCGCTACGGCTACGTGCTCTGGGACGAGGTCGTGGAGGAGACGGCGCCCGAGTTCGCCGGCGTCCGCGTCGAGCGAGTGCTCGTGGATGCGCTTGCCGCCCGCATGGTGCGCGACCCGGCGAGCCTCGACGTCGTCGTCGCGTCGAATCTCTTCGGCGACATCCTCACGGACCTCGCGGCGGCGATCCAGGGCGGAATGGGCATGGCCGCGAGCGCGAACCTCGCGCCCGGGGGTGACGTGCCGGGTGTGTTCGAGCCCGTGCACGGCTCGGCGCCAGACATCGCCGGCCAGGGAGTCGCGAACCCCGCAGGCGCGATCTGGAGCGCGTCGCTGATGCTCGAGCACCTGGGAGAAGACGAGGCTGCCGCTGCCCTCATGAACGCCCTGGAACGCGTCTGCGCGGACGGCCCGAGGACGCGCGACGTGGGCGGTGAGGCCACGACGGCCGAGGTCGGCGATGCGGTCGCCGACGCCGTCACCGAGTTGCGCCGATGATGACGGCGCCGGCGACGACGAGGACGCTGGCCAGAACCGTCCGGCGGCCGATCATCTCCGCGGCTCCCGATGAGCAGTGCCGCGAACACCACGCCCCAGAGCGACTGCGTCGCGTTGAGCGGAGCGACTACCGTCACGGGTCCCCGGTCGAGCGCGGCGACGATCGACGCGTAGGCCAGTCCGAGCGCGACACCCGCCGGGGCGAACGCACGAGTCGACTGCCGTAGCTCGGCGCCCAGGCCCGCGCGGCGCCGGGCGACCACCCAGCCGAGCGTGAACAGTGTCGCGGCCAGGAGCGTGACGGTCGTCGCGGCGAGGATGGGCGGATCGGAGTCTTCGGACGCCCAGCGCACGACGTTGTCGCGAACACCGAAGAGCGCGGCGCACGCGACTGCGAGCACTGCGCCAAGCACGTGCCAGTCCTCGGGCCGTGCCCGTTCTCGCGCTAGAGCCATTCCTCCCGCCACGACGAGCAGCGTGCCGACGACAAGGCCCGCATGGACGGGCTCGCCGAGCAGGCTGACTGCCAGGAGCGCAGAGAACAGCGGCCCGGTGCCGATGAGGATCGCCGTTCGCGAGGCCCCCGTCCGTCGTACCGCCTCGGTGAACAGAATCTGCGAGAGGCCAGGCACGAGCAGTCCGATCACGAAGAACGGCCACAGCTCCAGGTCCGAGAGATCCGAGAGCTGGCCTGCTGCCGCGGTGATGGGGAGCACGACGGCGAACGCGGTCGCGGTGATGACGAGCGCGCCGACCTCCGGATCTCGCTTTCGGCGCAGACCGAAGCGCACGGTGACCGCGAGCAGGCCAAAGAGAGCTCCCGCAAGCGCCCCGAAGAGAACGGCGCCCAGTTAATACGCTCCGTAGGTGGGACCCGCTCGCACGCTCACCGAGAAGATCATCGACGAACACCTCGCCGGCAGCACCGAGGAGGAGATCGAGCTGCGCATCGACCAGATCCTCCTCGAGGACGCGACCGGCACGATGGCCTGCTTGCAGTTCGAGCGGCTCGACGTCGACCGCGTGGCCGTCCCGACGGTCTCGTACGTCGACCACAACACGCTTCAGTTCGACAACAGGAACCCCGAGGACCACGCCTACCTCCGCAGCTGGGCCGCGCGTTACGGTGCGCTCTACTCCCGCCCCGGAAACGGCATCTCGCACTACCTTCACCTCGAGCGCTTCGGCCGGCCGGGCCAAGTGCTGCTGGGTGCGGACAGCCACACGACCATGGCCGGGGCGCTCGGGATGCTGGCGATCGGCGCGGGCGCGACCGAGGTGGCCGTGGCGATGGCGGGGAAGCCGTACGTGCTCGAGCGCCCTCGGATCGCTGGCGTCGAGCTGCGCGGCCGGCTGCAGGCCTGGGTGCAGTCGAAAGACATCGTGCTCGAGCTGCTCAGACGGCGCGACGTCCGCGGCGGCCGGGGCGTGATCTTCGAGTTCTTCGGTGACGGCGTCACCGGGCTGACCGCAACCGACCGGGGGACGATCTGCAACATGGTGATGGAGACCGGCGCCACGACCGGCATCTTCCCCAGCGATCAACAGACGCTCGCGTGGCTGACGCTTCAGGGCCGAGAAGACGAGTTCGTCCCGCTGGCGGCCGACCCTGGAGCGGTCTACGACGAGCTCGAGGTGATCGAGCTGGACGAGCTGGAGCCGCTGATCGCAATGCCGTCCTCTCCGGGCAATGTCGTTCCCGTCCACGAGACCGCAGGGCTCGCCACCCGTCAGGTCTGCGTCGGCAGCTCGGTCAACTCGTCGTTCGAGGACGTAGCCCTCGTAGCGGCCGTCCTTCGCGGAGAGACCTTGCCGGAGCACCTCGATCTGACCCTGACGCCCGGCTCCCGCCAGATCCTCGACTTGCTGGTTCGCAGCGGCGTCTACTCCGATGCCCTTGCCTCGGGCGCTCGGATTCTCGAGCCCGCGTGCGGGCCGTGCATCGGCATGGGCCAGGCGCCCGCGTCGGGCGCCGTGTCGGTGCGAACGTTCAACCGAAACTTTCCCGGCCGCAGCGGCACTCCCAACGACCGGGTGTACCTCTGCTCGCCGGCAACGGCGGCGGCGACCGCGCTGATGGGTGAGATCACGGACCCGCGCGGCCTGGGGCAGCCTCCGAAGCTCCCGCCGCTGCCGAGGCCCGACCCCTCGGTGACCGACGCACACTTCATCGCTCCCCCCGACGACGGAAGCGGCATCACGCTGGAGAAGGGTGCGAACATCGTGCCGCCCCCCGACGTCCCGCAGCTGCCCGAGACGATTGACGGACGCGTGCTCATCGTCGTCCCGGACAACGTTTCGACTGGTGACCAGGCGCCGGACGGGGCGCTGGGCGTCGCGATCTGGTCGAACATCCCCGCCTGCGCCCGGTACTTCTTCCGCCGCTTCGACCCCGACTTCCCGGTGCGTGCAATGGAGTGGGGCGGCGGGATCGTCGTCGGCGGCCACAACTACGGCCAGGGCTCGAGTAGGGAGCAGGCTGCGTTCGCGGCTCTCTATCTCGGCGTGCGCGCCATCGTCGCCAAGAGCTTCGCCCGCATCCACCGTACGAACCTCATCGCCCAGGGGATCCTGCCGCTCGTCCTCGTGGACGAAGCGGACTACGATCGCGTCGAGCAGGGCCAGGAGTGGCGAGTTCCCGTCGACCTCGAGCGCGAGCTGGAGGCCGAGACGCCGTTCGGCGCGGCGCGGCTCGATGCACGGCTGACAGCCCGTGAACGCGAGATCCTGCGCGCCGGGGGACTTATCGCCTACGCCAGAGCGTCATGACGCGTGCCGTCGCCGGGGCGTGCGGCCTGGCCGTCGCCACCGGCTGGAACGTCGCGAACACGGGTGCAATGGCGCAGGCGTTGGCCGCCGAATATGGCGTCGGTCTCGCCGCCATCGGCCTCCTGACGACCGCGCTGTTCGTCGTCCACCTGGTCGTGCAGATCCCCGGCGGGCGGGCCTCTGACCGTTTCGGGCCGAAGCGGATGGGCATGCTCGGGCTCGCGTTGCTCGCGCTCTGCAACGGCCTCGCGCTCCTCGCGCCGTCCTTCGCGCTGGGCATGGTCATGCGGTCGCTCATGGGCATCGGCACGGGCCTCGCCTTCGTCGCGGGCGCGGACTACGTGCGGGCACAGGGAGCCTCGGCATCGGCGCAGGGACTCTTCGGGGGTGCCGGTCTGGCCGGTGGCGGGCTCGCGCTGGCAGTCGTCCCGCAGGTGGAAGACTGGCTCGGCTGGCGCGCGCCGTACGCGACGGCAGCGGTCGTAGCGCTGGCGGCGCTGGCCGCGCTGGCCCCCGCACCGGGTGACGTGCCGCGGTCAGTTCACTTGCACGAAGGAGCGCCGCCGCCCGGAATCTTCCGCGACGCTCGCCTCTACCGGCTCGGCCTGATGTACGCAGCCACGTTCGGCCTGAGCGTGGTCGTCGGAAACTGGGTGGCGACGCTGCTCGAGCGAGGTGGCGGCCAGTCCCAGGAAGTGGCCGGCGCCGTGGCGGCGCTGACCCTTCTGCTCGGCATCGTCACGCGGCCGCTCGGCGGCTCGTTGCTGCGGCGTCGGCCGGAGTGGACGAAGACGATCGTCGTCGCCAGCCTGCTGGCCTGCGGTGCAGGCGCCCTCCTCGTGGCGGCCGCCGAGCCACTTGCGCTTGTCGTCCTCGGGGCAACGACGATCGGTCTCGCCGCAGGTCTGCCCTTTGCGGCGGCCTTCCTGGGGGCCGCGCAGACGCGTCCCGATGCTCCCGCGACGGCGATCGGCTTCGTCAATGGCTCGGCAGCGCTTCTGATCGTCGTCGGATCGCCGCTGCTGGGGTTGGCCTTCTCGCTGCCCGGGGACGGGCGCGTCGGGTTCGTCGCCGCCGCGGCCCTCTGGCTGCTTGCGGTTCTGGTCGTGCCGAGCGAGCGTGAGCTCGGCGTGCCGGTGGTTACTGCAGCGACCGAATCGCGTTGACGATGATCTGGGCAGCGAGCGCGGCGTCGGCCGGGTCAGCGTCTTCCGCCGGATGGTGGCTGACGCCGTCCGTGCAGGGCACGAAGACCATCGCGCTGGGAACGCGCTCGGCGACGCACATCGTGTCGTGGGCCGCTCCCGAATGCATCTTCATGAACGGCTCGCCCGTTGCCTCGGCCGCCTTCTCCAGCGCGGCGACGATTCGCTCGTCGAGCGGCGTCGCCGGCAGCGTCTGACGCTGCGTGACCTCGGCCTCCATGCCGCGCCGGTGCGCCGCCTCCTCGGCGAAGGCGGCGATGTCACGGGCCACGCCGCGATACGCGTCGTCGTCCGGGCCGCGGACGTCGAGCGAGAAGCGGACGCGGCTGGCGATCGCGTTGATGATCCCCGGCTCGACGTCGATCTCGCCGACCGTTCCCACCGTCCCCTTCCCGGCCTCCCGTGCCAGGCGCTCGAGCTCGAGGATCGTCTCCGCCATGGGCACCGTCGGGTCGAGACGGAAGTCCATCGGCGTCGCCCCCGCGTGGTCGCCTCGCCCGTGGACGACGACGTCGGCGTGCACGTAGCCGGCGATCGCCGTCACGATGCCGATGCGGTTTCTCGTGTCCTGCAGCACCCGTGCCTGCTCGATATGCATCTCGATCCAGCCCACGAGGCCGTCGAGGACGTCGATTGACTCCCGCCATCGTTCCGGCTCGAAGCCGGCCTCCTCTGCGTGCTCCCAGAAGCTGCGCCCGTCGTCGATCGCGCGAAACGACTCGCGAAGGTCGTCCTCGCTCACACGCTGGAGCATGATGCGGCTGCCGAGCAGCATCTGCCCAAAGCCGGAGCCCTCCTCCTCGAGGAACGACATGAGCTGCAGCGGCAGGTCGAGACCGAGCTCGACATTCAGCCGGCAGACCTCGAGCGCCGTGACGACGCCCATCGTCCCGTCGTACTTGCCGCCGTTGCGGTTCGAGTCGCAGTGGGAGCCGACACCGAACGCCGGCTCCCCACGCGGCCGGTTGCGCGCGACAAGCGTTCCGACCGGGTCCTCGAAGACGTCGAAGCCGATCTCGCGCAGCTCGCGGGTGAAGTACTCGAGCGTGTTCCGGTACTCCTGGGTGTAGGCGTAGCGGCGGATTGCCTCGTCGGAGCGCGTGTAGTCAGCACCGGCGAGCGTCTCGATGTCGCGCTCGATGCGCTCGCTGCTCCGAGCCAGGTCGATGGCCACCGCCGAGGCCGCCACGGGTCGAGTCTAATATCGGCGCGGCTGTGGCAGAAGAGCACCTGGACGAGTGGCCGCCGCCGGACGCCCGTTACCGGTCGGCGTTGTGGCGCGCCGAGGGGAACATCGAACGCGGCGAGTGGGGGCGGGCCACGGATGCGCTCGAGGACGTTCTCGGCCTCGGCGACGATCAAGTCGTACGCGGGCTGCTGCATCTGGCGGCGGCGGGCTACCGTTTGCAGGACGGCGATCGGGAGCGGGCGGCGAGGCAGCTGGAGCACGCGCGCCGCCGTCTGGCGCCGTATCTGCCCGAGCACGAAGAGGTCGATCTCGCCGCGCTGATCGAGCTTGTGCGCCGCCAGGTCGAGTCGTAGAGTCGGCGTCGTGGCCGAGAGCTGGCGAAACCGCAAGACGCTGATCCTCAGCCGGACGGACATGATGGGCCTGCTGACGCCTTCCGAGTACGTCGACTGCGTCGAGCACGCGTTTCGCATGCACGGTCTTGGGCGCGTCTACATGGAGCCGAAGGGCCACATCGTGCTCGACCGCTACCAGGGCGAGTGGGAGGTGATGCCCTCGTACATCGAGGAGCCGGAGGCGGCAGCATGCAAGTGGGTCTCGATTCGCGAGGACAACGCGAAGTACGACCTGCCCGCCGTGTTCTCGATCCTCGTCTACACGCACCCGGAGACCGGCTTTCCCCTCGCCATCTGCGACGGCTCCTTCCACACGCTCATGCGCACCGGTGCGTCGGCGGCCGTCTCGGCCAAGTGGCTCGCGAGGAAGGAGTCGACGATTCTCGCCATCCTCGGAACCGGGAGCGTGGGGCAGGGGACGCTTGCCACCTGCGACCCGGTGTTTCCCTGGCAGGAAGTGCGCATCTGGAGCCGGACGCAGACGTCGGTCGACCGCTTTCTCGAGACCGAGGGGCCGCGCTACCCGCATCTCCGGCTGGTGGGCACGACGGACGTGCGTTCGGCCGTCGAGGATGCCGACGTGATCGTCACCGGCACACACGCCCGCACCTGGCTTGTGGACGACGCGTGGGTCAAGGACGGCGCGCACATCGCCGCGCTGGGCGCCGACCTGGAGGGCGAGCAGGAGCTCGACCCGCGCATTCTCCAGCGGGCGCGCGTCTTCGTGGACGACATCCGCCAGTGCGTGCCGGACGGCGAGATCAACGTCGCGCTGCGCGAGGGGCTCATCTCCGAGGAGGACGTCGCGGGCGAGATCGGCAAGGTCATCTGCGGAGAGCTCGAAGGGCGCCAGTCCGACGACCAGGTGACGGTCTTCGACTCGACCGGCATCGCGCTCCAGGACTCCGCGACGGTGCCGCTCGAGTACGAGCGGGCCGTGGCCGCCGGCGTCGGCGTCGAGAAGAAGATGATCTCGACGTGACCCGCGTCGCAGCCATCTTCGAAGCCCGGATGAGCCGCGAGCAGGCGGAGCAGCTCGCGTCGCTGATGGACGAAGCGCGTCCCACTCGGCCGGAGGGCGTCGAGGTCGCGACGCTCCTCGTTGACGGGGAAACGGTCCAGCTAATCGCGGTCTGGCGCGATCGTGAGACGCTCGATGCCTACCTCGCCACTGCGGACGTCCCCCGCGGTACGGAGCTCATGCGCAAGGTCGGCGTTGAGCCGGAAATGCGCGTGGTCGACGTGCTCGACCTGGGCTAGGTCCGAGGGACAAGCGGCTCGCCGGCGAGGTAGCGCTGCAGCCCGCCCATGCCCCAGTGGCTCTCGCCTTCCTCGGTGACGAGAGTAGGGACGCCGCGCACACCGGCCTCTTCCGCCACGCGCCGGATCTCGCGAATCTGCTCGAAGCGCTCGTCCGAGTATGCGGCCGCTACAGCGCCGTCAGTGTCGAGCCCGGCCCGGTCCGCTGCGCGAGCGATCTCGCGGTCGGTCGCGATGTCCTGTCCCTCGCAGAAGAACGCCTCGTAAAGCGCGTGCTTGAAAGGTCGCAGCGCGTCCTGCTCGCCGGCCCAGAGGCACGCGGCCAGGGATAGCGTCGACCGTGGTTGGTACCGCGGCAGGTGAATCTCGATGCCGCGCCCCTGTGCAAGGCGGTAGACGTTGTCCGTCCAGTCGGTGCGCAAGTGGTCGCCTCGCACCTCGAGCAGCGGGCGTGGGGCGGGCCTTAGTTCGAAAGGAAGCCACTCGACCTCGACCGTTCCCTCGTCCTGGATTCCCTCGACGGTGAAGCCCTCCATGTACGAGTAAGGGCACACCACGTCGTAGTAGAAACGCACCTTCCTCACTGCAAGGGACCCTATTAGACTCGGGCGACCCTTTCGAAGGAGGAGAGCTCATGGCCACCGTGGAGGAAGGCCTCACCTACGAGGCAGTTCTCGAGCAGGACGGTCTCAAGGTTTCGAAGAGCCCGTGGGGCGCGGACGACGAGATCGGTCGCCTCAACTGGATCACGCAGGACACGAACCGCGCGATCCTCGAGCACCTCGACGGCAGCCATGTGTTCGACCTCAATGTCGAGTTCTTCGTCGGCATGCCGTCGTGGGTCGCCGCCGGCGATCCGCCGTACGGGATCTGGATGACGCACACGCCCCAGGGGTCGATCAACGACAACCTGTCAGGAGTGGGCAGCGAGGTGCACGAGCGCTACTCGTACTGCGGCGACTCGATCCACATGTACACGCACTGCGGCACGCACATCGACACGCTCAACCACCTCGGCTTCTACGGGAAGTTCTGGAACGGCTGGACGGCGGACGCTGATCTCGGCAGCCGCGTCTGGACCAAGGGCGGCCTGGACAAGTACCCGCCGATCATCGCCCGCGGCGTCCTGCTCGACGTCGCCGGGTTGCACGGTGTGGACTGCCTGGACGACGGCTACGCGATCACGCCCGATGACCTGAAGAAGGCGGCTTCGGAGCAGGGGGTGGAGATCCCGCCGAAGAGCGTCGTCCTCGTCCGGACGGGTCGCATGACGAAGTGGCCGGACTTCGACGGCTATCTGAGCAATCCACCGGGCATCGGCCTGCCCGCGGCCAAGTTCCTCTGCGAGGAGGCCGGCGCCATGTGTATCGCCGGCGACTCGATCGCGCTCGAGGTGCTGCCATCCGAGGAGCCGGACGTCTTCCTTCCGGTCCACGCCTACATGTTCGCCACCGCAGGAGCGCAGATCATGGAGGTCGTCAACATGGAGGAGATCGCGGCCGAGAAGCAGTACGAGTTCGCGTTCCTCGGCTTCCCGCTAAAGCTGCGCGGCGCGACCGGCGCTCCCATGCCCTCCTACGCGGTGCCGCTCAAGGGCTAGGAGGGGTTGGCGGAACGGTGCTCGTCGCCGGGGCGCGCTGGAGGTTGTGATGCAAGGACGCAGGGAGCCCGCGTACTAGTGAGTACGTGGGCGACCGAGGACGCCGCAGCGCGGCCTCCAGCGTGATTCCGGCGGCACAGTCACTGTTTCGTCAATCCCTCCTACTGAGCCTCGAAGATGTCGAGCGGAAGGAGCGCGGACACCAGCGGGTAGGGGACGTCCACTACCTCCGAGATCCGCAGGTCGACGGCGACGGAGCACAGGGCGTACGCAGCGGCGCGTGGGACGCCGAGCCTCGCCTCGAGGTAGTCGATCATCTCGAGCAACGCGACGCGCGCTGCCGCGTCGACGTCCATCGGCGTGTCGAGCGCGATGCCAGTCGTTGCGAAAGCCCGTCGGGCGGGTCGGGCAGGCGTCTCGAACGTCGGCAGTCGAGGCGCGTTCTGCTCCTTCCTCACTGTGAAGCGGAGCGTGACGGCGCCGGCCACCTCGATGCCGGTGCCGCAGACCTCGCCGTCACCCTGGGCGAAGTGGAGGTCTCCGACCGAGACCAGCGCTCCTTCGACGTGCACCGGGAGCGTGATCCGCGAGCCCGCGACGAGCTGGCGTATGTCGAGGTTGCCGCCGATCTCCCGCGGCGGAATCGTGCGCAGGCCGGCGCTCGCGGCGGCGGGGATCGCCGTTTCCGGCAACTCGTCGGCAACGGGAGCGCCCTCATCGGCGAGTGCCCGCTCGCGTTGCGCGATCGCCTCCATCAGCTCCTGCGAGGGGGCGACGCCTATGACTCCGGCGAAGGGGTCTCCCGCAACGGACACGCCCGGCAGCTCCGGCGCTCTCGCGTGGCCGCCGGCGATCTGCCACTTCACGAGAAAGGGGTCGGCGAACAGATCTGCCAGGTAGCCGAAGCCGGGGATGACTGCGGTCACGCCGAAGTCGGCGGTCTCGTAGGCAACGAACTCGATATCTACGAGATCGCCCGGCTCGGCACCTTCGACGTACACGGGTCCCGTCAGCGGATGCCCGAGCCCGAGGTCGAGCGCGACCACGTCCTTCTGCGAGCTGTCGGGCGCGAGTTGGCCGTCGAGGCCGTCGCGCGTCTCCAGAGTGATCTCTTCGCCGGGCCGAACGCGGGCCACGGGCTCGAGGTCTGGGTGCCAGCGGTTGTGCGCCCCTGCGGCGCCGATCCTCAAAGCAGCCCCGCCACCCGGTCGGCAGCTTTCGTGGCAGCAGCGATTTCCTCTGCCGTCCAGGTTCGCGGCCGCCCGAGCTGATGCAAGGAGACGACAGCCTGCAAGCGGTCGCCGGCCATGACGGGCGTGACGATCTGCGCTGCGAGACCACCATAGGTGTCGAGCATCTGCTGGAAGTCCGGATCGTCGTAGGCAGTGCGGCAGTCGTCCTGCACGACCTGACGACCCGTCTGCAGCTGGAGCAACGACCGGCTGCTTCCGAAGGTCGACCGTGCGCTCGACTCGCAGTGACGCGACGCCGTCACCGAGCGCCTCGTGCGTGACGGGGAACGCGTAGTCGCCGGGCACGTCCTGGCGGAGCGTGACACGGCTCGCGTCCGTCTCCTCTAGTAGAGCTCGGAGCAGGTCGTCGATCCCGCCGCCGCCGCCGCCGATGACCACGTCGGGCGCCATATGGCGGAGAATGGCAGGACCCGGCCGAGGAGAGACCATGGACATGCAACAAATCCGCCTCGATCCCGATCCGTATGAGCCGTTCCGGTTGTCGCAGGGGTTCGTTGTCGGCCACCTTGTCTTCGTCTCCGGCCAGGCCGCGATCTCGGAGACGGGGGAGATCGTGGGTGTCGGCGACTTCGACGCGCAGGCCGAGCGGGTGTTCCGCAACCTCGAGCGTGTGCTCGAGGCGGCGGACTCGGGCCTCGACCGCATCGTCAAGGTCACGATCTTTCTCACCGACATGGCCAACTTCCCCAAGATCGTCGAGCTGCGCGGTCGGTGGTTCTCGGAGCCATACCCGGCCGACACGATCGTCCAGGTGAGCTCGCTCGCCCTTCCCGAGCTCGAGATCGAGATCGAGGCAATCGCGCTGCGACGGGATTAGGTTTCCGGTATGGCATTGAATCCCGCCCGCACCGTGGAGGAGCTGCGCGAGCTCCAGGAGCTGACGGGAGACGAGAACGGCGCCCAGCGCGTGGCCTGGACGGAGACCTGGGAGCGGGCGCGCGAGTGGCTGCGCGGGAAGCTCGCGGCAGTGCCTGCCGAAGAGGAGATCGACGCGGCGGGCAACCAGTGGTTCACCCTGCGCGGCGCCTCCGAGCGAGCGCTGCTGATCGGCGGGCATCTGGACTCGGTGCCGAACGGCGGCTGGCTCGACGGCTGCCTCAACGTGATGGGTGGTGTCGAGGTGATGCGGCGGCTGGCCGAGGAGGGCGAGCCTGCGGTCACCGTCCGGCTCGTCAACTGGGCCGACGAGGAGGGCGCACGCTTCGGCCGCTCGCTGTTCGGTTCCAGCGCCGCGGCCGGCTCGATGGCGGATCAGGACGAGCTGCGCGAGCGGCGGGACGCCGACGGCGTGGCGCTGCCGGCTGCGCTCGCCGAGCACGGCGTCGACCTCGATAGCGCTGCCGAGTCTCGGAGCCAGCTGGAGAACGCGGCGGCGTATCTCGAGCTACACATCGAACAGGGCCCCGTCCTCGAGTCGCTCGACCTACCTCTGGGTGTGGTGCTCGGGACGTTCGGCGTCGAGCGCCACCTCGTCACGTGGAAAGGCCAGGCCGCGCACGCCGGCTCGACGCCGATGGACGCGCGGCGTGACGCGCTCGCCGGGGCCGCGAAGCTGGCGCTCGAACTGCGCCATATCGCGGAGTGGGCGGGCGGCGGCGCGGTGTGCACTTCGGGCGGCGTCGTCTGTAAGCCCGGGATCGTCACTTCGGTGGTGGAGACGGCGGAGCAATTGCTCGATCAGCGCCACCTTGACCCCGACACGCTGGCAGCGATGCTCGCAGAGGCGAAGGAGCGGTCGGAGCGCTTTGCCGAGGAGGAGTCGATCGAGGTCTCTTTCGACAAGATCTGGTCGATCGAGCCGATCCTCTTCGACCCCGAGCTGATCGAGCTCTGTGACGAGGCCATCCGCGACGTGACCGAGACCTCGCACAGGCTGCCGTCGGGGCCGCTCCACGACGCCGCCGAAGTGTCGCGCGCCGGAGTGCCCACGGTGATGCTCTTCTGCCAGAGCCTCCGCGGCCTCTCGCACACGAAGCTCGAGGACACGAAGGAAGAGCATCTCGAGCTCGCGGTGCAAGCCCTCGATCGCCTGACGACGAAGACGGTCGCCTGGCTTTCCTGAGCGGAGGCTGACTCGAGCGGGCCGCGCTCGTCGGCAAGGGCCGGTCGGCACAGGCGCGCCCGTGCCGGCTGGAAGCCGCGCCACTGACGTCGATGGGCGCACGGAGATGAGCGTTCACCCCGAGCTATCCGCGAGCCGGACGATGGCGCTCGACCGCCTGGCCACTTCGCTGGCCTAGGTCGCGAACAGCTGGGCGATCGCTTCGAGCGCGGGCTCGCGTGCCGGATCCTCGCTCGCGAACACGACGCGCGTCGTCCCGCCGACGTGCTCGCGCTCGATCCGGAGGAAGTCGCAACATCCCCGCTCGACTTCGATGAGACGGTCGAGCGCAGCATCGTCGGCCGTCGCGGAGAAGGAGAGCGAGAGCCAGCCTGGGCGCCGCTCGGTCTCGAACACGTGCTGCCGTAATGCTTCGATCCGGGCGACCTGAGCCGACGCGTCCTCTTGCGAGATCGAGCAGCCGGCGCCCTCGGCTGACCGCAGCAGCTCCAGAGGACGGGTCACTCGAGCCACGGAAGAACTGTAGTTCCCGAGCACCTTGCGGACGGGTCTCGATGTACGCGGACCCCGGCTCGGGCTGAGTTCGCACCCCGAACTGTTCGTGCTTCGACACAGAGCCGGCACACATCGGTCGTAGCTCCTGTGGTTCCGTGGCGAGATGGGAACCCGCCCGCTGTCGAGGCCGAGAGCAGAAGCATTCGCCGCCGAGCTCGATCTCGGGCTCGATTGCGGCATCTGTCTCCTGTGCCTGTCGCTCGTCGCGGACAGGCTACGTACCGGCACTGTCCACGAGATCCGCGGAAGCCTGTGCGCCATGACTCCGACTCTTTGGGACGAAGGGCTCGCGGACGTCGTCGCCGATGCTGTGCGTGAAGCGGTCGAGTTGGACGTGCCGGACGCGGGAGCAGCGCTAGCCGAGCTCGAGGCACGGGGCGGCCGAAGCGGAGTCGCTCGGGCGATCGTTCGCCAGCTCGCGATGGAGCTGATACGACGGACTCGCACTGAGTTACGGCTTGCCGAGCTCGCCCGCGATCGCCGTTCTCTCGCGGCGCCGCAGTGGAACTGACGCCGTGGCCGACGAGACGTTTGATGTCGTCGTTCCGCTCGAGCTCGAGGCGGGTGTCTATGCCGACGGACTGGCCGGGTCGTCGAACATGCACGCCATCGTCCTCGACTTCCTCGCGCTAGGCGGGCAGGACGAGCGCCTGGTGACCGGACGGGTTCGAGTTCCGGCGACGGCAGCACACGGAATTCGCCGCACGCTGGATAGGCTGATCGGCGACTACGAGCTACAGTACGGCGAGATCAGCATTCCTCGACAGCGGGGCGACAAGTGAAGCGAGTCGTGGTCAAGAACGGCGTCATCAGCATCGCGTTCATGGACCCGCCCTACGCGATCGGCCAGTTCCCGAAGCCGCGTGAAGAGCGCAAGGGCACGATCATGGTGTACGTCGTTGACCGGGAGAAGCTCAAGCGGGAGAACGACGAAGCGCGCTGACGGCAAGCTTGGCTCGTAGACTCGGCTTTCCTCGTGTTGAGCTTCGGTGTCACCGTCCTGCCCGACCCGCCCGCGAGCCGGGTCGTCGAGCTGCTCTCGCTCGCCGAGAGCCACGGCTTCGAGTACGGCTGGACGTATGACTCGCACATCCTCTGGCACGACCCGTATCCGCTGTTGACGATGGCGGCGCTCGAGACGTCGAAGCTCAAACTGGGCCTCAACGTCACGAACCCGGGCACGCGCGAGCCGACGGTCACCGCCAGTGCCTTTGCCACGCTGCAGGCGATCTCCGGCGGCCGCATGGTGATCGGCATCGGCCGCGGCGACTCGGCGCGCCGGACGATCGGCCTCAAGCCCGTGAAGGTCGACGAGTTCGAGCGTTCGACGACGATGATCAAGGAGCTCGCGAACGGCAAGCCCGTGCGCTGGAACGACTTCGACGTCCACCTCGAGTGGGCACAGGGCCAGCCGGAGATCCCCGTCTACGTCGCCGGCTACGGGCCGCGCGTGCTCGCCGTTGCCGGACGGATTGCCGACGGCGTGATCATCCAGCTCGCCGACCCGGAGATCATCGAGTGGATCGTGGGGCAGGTGAGGGCCTCTGCGGAGGAGGCCGGGCGCGACCCGTCGGAGATCAAGGTCATGGCGTGCGCGCCGGCGCACGTGTCCGATGACATGGCCGATGCGTGCGAGCAGGTGCGCTGGTTCCCCGCGATGGTCTCGAACCACGTCTTCGACCTGCTCGCCAAACACGACAAGGCGACGCTGCCGCACGCCCTCACCGACTACGTCGAGCGCATGCAGCGGGAGAGCTACGACTACTCGGAGCACAGCCGCGTCGGCGCGGAGCACGGCCAGCAGGTGTCCGACGAGACGTGCGAGCGCTTCTGCGTCCTGGGCACGCCCGAGCAGCACGTCGAGAAGCTCAAGCGTCTCGAAGCAGCCGGCGTCGATCAGTGGAACATCTACCTCATGACTTCGGGCCAGGAGGAGACGCTCGAGGTTTACGGCAGCGCGATCATCCCCCGTTTACGGTGACGGGAATGCGCTGCACGGCGTTGTTCACGTAGCCGCCGAGGTTCCACGACGGCTCCAGCGGCTGCTCGTTGCCCGCCGCGTCGCGCGCGCGGCAGCAGAGCTCGTACTCGCCCGCCAGCGCGCTCCAGGCGAACGTCCAGCGCCGCCACGCCCACTGCGAGCCGAGGTCGTCCTCCAGATCGGCGGCTCCCCAAGTCTCCCCGCCGTTCATCGAAATCTCCACCGCCTCCACCTCGCCCAGCCCCGACCAGGCCCGCCCCTCGAGCAGACAAGGCCCGGCGGGCACGATGCGGCTGCGGGTCGCGAACTCCGGGAAGCCAGGCGGAGCCATCAGCGCCCGCGGCAGCATCCGCGACAGCGGCTCGCCGGCCTCGTCCTCGTCCTGGCGCAGGCGGTAGGAGTGTGACTGCTGGTAGCCCTCGAATGGACGGTCGACGGCGGTGATGCGACCGAGCCACTTGACGCTCGTCATGCCGTACCAGCCGGGGACGAGCAGACGAAGCGGGAAGCCGTGCTGCGGAGCGAGCGGCGCACCGTTCATCTCGTAGGCCAGGAGCACTTCCGGACGATGCGTGTCGATGAGCGACAGGCTGCGCTGGTAGGCCTGCTCGATGCCGCCTTCCAGCCCGTGGTCGAGGCCGGTGAAGACGACTTCCACCGCGTTGTCCGTCACGCCGGCTTCCGCAAGGAGCGCGCGCAGCGGCGTCCCGCGCCAGCGCGCGGTGCCCACCGCCTCCTGCAGCCACGGCTGGCTGACGACGTGCGGTTCCAGCAACGCGCGCCCGTTGCCCGCGCATTCCATCGTCACCGCCAGCTCGACCGCCGGCCGTGCCCGCAATTCGTCCAGCGACAGTGACAACGGCGTGGCGACCAGGCCGTCCACCTCCAGCCGATAGGTCGCCTCGTCGACGACCGGAATGTCGTAGTGGATGAGCAGGTAGTGCAGGCCGGGCGGGGTGATCGCGTAGCGCAGCGCCTCGAGCGGCATCGCGTGATTCCGCGCCGCGAGGCGGAGCTCGTCGATGCTGATCGGTGTCTCTGTCTCGCTCATCTCGCGGCCTTGACCTCGGCCCAGATCCGCTCCCTCGCCTGCGAGGCCCCTGGGCGAGAGGTTGCTCGGCTCCAGGCGCCTGTAGGTCGAGGCGGGCGGGAAGACGTCGGGGTTGCGCAGGACGGTCGGCGCGAGGATCGGCGCCAGCAGCGAACGCCTGACAGGCGAGCCGAAGTACGTGTAGAGCGTCTCCATCGCGCTGATCCTGGGCTTGTACATGAAGTCGATCCATGCGTGCGCAGCCGCCGGGTTCGGCGCGCCCCTGGGGATGACGTGCGAATCGACCCACAACTCGCCGCCTTCCGACGCGACGACGTAGTCGGCCGCGTGCTTGGGCGCGTGCGCGATGACATAGGCGCCGTCGCCGTTCCAGCCGAGCCCGCCGTATGCCTTGCCCCGGGCGATCATCGTGGCGTAGCCGCGCGAGTCGAAGGCGCGGACGAACGGCCGTAGGCGAAGCAGGAACGTCCGCACCCGGTCGAGCTCCTTCTCGGCGTCGGTGCTGAACGAGTAGCCCATCATCACGGCCACCGAGCCGATCACCTCGGCGGAGCCGTCGAGCAGCGTCAGCTTGCGCGGGTACTTCTCGAACAGCGAGAAGAACTGCGCCCACGACGTCGGCCGTTCCTTGATCTTGTCCGTCCGGTACATGAAGCCGGTCGTGCCCCAGTCCTTCGGCACCGACCAGCGATCGTCCGGGTCGTGCGGCAGGCCGAGGAACTTCCGGTCGATCGTCTGGCGCACGCTGGGCAGCTTCTTCCAGTCGATCCGGCGCAGAAGCCCCTCGTCCGCGAGCGTGGCGATCGTGTAGCCGGTGGGTGCCGCGAGGTCGTAGCCCCGGGCGCCGTTCCTCAACCTCGCCAGCAGCGCCTCGTTGGAGGAGTAATACGACCTGCGGACAGCGATGCCCGTCGCCTTCGTGAACGCGGCGTACGTCTCCGGGTTCACGTAGTCGATCCAGTTGTAGTAGTGCAGCATCCCGGCCGCCGGGCGAGCCAGCGCGCTGCCCGCGCGCGAGGCGGACAGCGCGAGCGCAGCACCCGCCGCCAGCACGCCTCTACGGTCGTATGTCCGCATGTTCTGTCGCGAAGTGTGCCGTACACTCCGGCCTTGGCCACACGAGAGACGACCGACACCGAGCGGATCCTCGCCCAGCGCGACCGTTACGTCGCCCGCGGGATCTCTGCCTCGGAGATCGTCGTCGAGCGTGCCGAGGGTGCACGCGTCTGGGATGTCGACGGCCGCAGCTTCATCGACTTTGCGGGCGGCATCGCGTGTCAGAACACCGGGCACGGCTTCCCGCCGGTGGTGGCGGCGATCCACGAGCAGGCCGACCGCTACCTCCACCAGTGCTTCATGGTCGGCGTCTATGAGCCCTACGTTGAGGTCTGCAAGCGCCTGGCGGAGCTGTCACCGTGCGGAGGCGGCGAGCAGCGCTCGATCCTCGTCAACTCCGGCGCGGAGGCGATCGAGAACGCCGTGAAGATCGCCCGCGCAGCGACAGGCCGTCCCGCGGTGCTCGTGTTCGAGAACGCGTTCCACGGTCGGACGCTGCTGACGATGACGATGACGGCGAAGCTCACGTACAAGAAGGGGTTTGGCCCGTTTGCGCCCGAGGTCTACCGCGCGCCCGGCCCGTATCCGTATCGCGGCGTCTCGAGTGACGCGGCGCTGGAGGCGCTCGAGGATCTCTTCCGCTCGGACGTCGACCCGGAGTCGGTGGCCTGCGCGGTGCTCGAGCCGGTGCAGGGCGAGGGCGGCTTCATCCCCATGCCCGACGACTTTCCGGGACGGCTGAAGGAGCTGCTCTCGAAGCACGGCATCCTCTACGTCGACGACGAGGTGCAGTCGGGCGCCGGTCGTACAGGGCCGGTCTGGGCAATCGAGCACTACGGCGTGGAGCCGGACATCGTCGTGTCGGGGAAGTCGCTCGGCGGCGGCCTACCCCTGGCGGGAGTGACCGGCAGGGCCGAGGTGATGGACGCTCCGCATCCCGGTGGGCTGGGGGGCACGTTCGGCGGCAATCCGCTTTCGTGCGCCGCCGCGCTGGCCGTGTTGGACGAGGTGGCGACGCCCGAGTTTCGCGCGCGGGCGGACGCACTCGGCAAGCGGCTGCGCTCGGCGCTCGATGAGCTGGCGGCGACAGTGCCGGCCGTCGGCGAGGTGCGCGGCCTCGGCCCCATGCTCGCCGTGGAGCTTGTCAGCGACCGAGAGACGAGGCAGCCGGACGGGGAGCTCGCCAGGCGGACGGTCGGGCTGGCGCGGGAGCGCGGCCTCATGCTCCTCTCCTGTGGCATGTACGGGAACGTCCTGCGCCTCCTGCCGCCGCTGATCGAGGCGGACGAGGAGATCGAGGAAGGGCTCAGCATCCTGGAGGGTGCGCTTGTCGACGCAAGCGCGGGAGCGGCCTAGCCCGATCGCGGAGGAGGTCGTCGAGGCCGACGTCCGGCTCGTCGCAGTGCGCAAGACGTTCGGAGACGTCGTCGCGGTCGACTCGATCGATCTCGAGATCCCGCGCGGTGAGTTCTTCACGATGCTCGGTCCGTCGGGATCCGGGAAGACGACGACGCTGCGGCTGATCGCCGGTTTCGAGCGACCGGACTCCGGCCAGATCATGCTCGGCGGGGTCAACGTGGCGGACAAGCCGCCATACGACCGCGACGTGAACACTGTGTTCCAGGACTACGCGCTCTTTCCGCACATGACGGTTGCCGAGAACGTCGAGTACGGGCTGAGGGTCAAGCGCGTGCCCAAGGAGGAGCGCCGGACTCGCGTGGCGGAGGCGCTCGAGACCGTCCGCCTCCCGCAGTTCGGCGCGCGCAAGCCTGCGCAGCTCTCGGGCGGCCAGCGGCAACGCGTCGCTCTTGCGCGGGCGCTCGTCAACCGCCCGCGCGTGCTGCTGCTGGACGAGCCGCTCGGCGCGCTCGACCTCAAGCTGCGCGAGGAGATGCAGATCGAGCTCAAGCGCATCCAGCAGGACGTCAGCATCACGTTCGTCTACGTGACGCACGATCAGGACGAGGCGTTGACGATGAGCGATCGCGTCGCCGTCTTCAGCCAGGGCCGAATCGACCAGGTGGGGACGCCCGTGGAGGTCTACGAACGGCCGGCGACGGAGTTCGTAGCGGGCTTCGTGGGCGTCTCCAACATGCTGGAGCGGGACGGGCGACGCTTCACGGTGCGACCTGAGAAGATCCGCCTGCTCGACGCCGGCGATACCGCTGGGCCGGGTGAGGAAACGGAAACCGGCGTTCTGCGGGAGGTGGTCTATCTGGGCTCGGTTACGCGCTACATCGTCGATCTCGACGCAGGTGGTGCGCTGACCGTCGTCCGCCAGAACACCGACGACGTGACGGAGGAGCGAGGCCGCCCGGTGCGTCTGGCCTGGCGGCCCGAGCACACCTATGTGATCGAACAACGGGGGGAAAGGGAGGGCACGGAATGAGAGAGAAGATGCGGAGGAAGCATCTCGGTCTAGCAACCCTGGTCGTCCTGGTGGGCGCCATGGCGTTTCTCGCCGCGGGGTGCGGCGGCGACGGCGACAGCAGTGCGTCCGGAGACTGGCAGCTCGAGGGCCTCGGTTCGACGATCGAGGAGATCCAGACGAACGCCCAGGAGGAGGGCGCCGTCAACATCGTCCAGTGGCCGCAGTACGCGACGCTGGTGGACGAGTTCGAGGAGGCCAGCGGCTGCCAGGTCACTACGAAGGACGCCGGCACGGGCGACGACATGATCTCGCTGCTTCAGTCGGGTGAGTACGACGGCGTCTCGGCCTCGGGTCACACGAGCGTGCGGTTGATGGCGGCCGGCGACGTCGCGCCCGTCAACACCGACCTGCTCTCGAACTATGCGGACATCGCGGAGGGCCTGAAGCTCCAGTCCTACAACTCGAAGGACGGCGAGCAGTACGGCGCACCGCACGGCCGTGGGCCGAACCTCCTCACGTTCCGCACGGACGAGGTCACGCCTGCTCCGGACAGCTGGTCCGTCATCTGGGACGCGAACACGCCTCACAAGGGGAAGATCTCGATCTACGACGACTCGATCTTCATTGCGGACGCCGCCCTCTACCTGAAGGCGACGCAGCCGGATCTCGGAATCGAGGACCCGTACCAGTTGACGCAGGAGCAGTTCGACGCGGCCGTCGCCTTGCTCGAGACGCTCGCGCCCAACGTCGGTGAGTACTGGGTCGACTACGCGAAGCAGATCCAGTCGTTCGCGAACAAGGACAGCGTCGTGGGGACGTCATGGCCACTCCAGGTCAAGCTCCTCGGCGATGACGACCAGCCGGTGGAGGGCATCAAGCCGAAGGAGGGCACAACGGGCTGGTCGGACACGTGGATGATCGCGTCCAACGCTTCCAACCCGAACTGCATGTACCTGTGGATGGACCACATGATGGCTCCGGAGACGCAGGCGACGGTCGCCGAGGGCTTCGGAGAGGCGCCCGCCAACCTCAAGGCGTGCGAGCTGACGAAGGACGCGAATCACTGCACGAACTACCACGCAGACGACGAGACCTGGTGGGA
This sequence comes from uncultured Actinomycetes bacterium, assembly GCA_963704335.1. Classification (GTDB taxonomy): domain Bacteria; phylum Actinomycetota; class Thermoleophilia; order Gaiellales; family Gaiellaceae; genus PALSA-612. Next base: position 531,180 of record OY969889.1, on the reverse strand, counting down.
GGACGTCTACTACTGGGATACGCCGACGGAGGACTGCGGCGGTGAAGGCGGCACCTGCGTGACGCAGGAGGACTGGCGAAACGCCTGGACGGAGATCAAGGGCTAGAGCGAGGCACGCCAGCACCCAGTGACCTCGGTCCCGTACGGAGAGCCGCCGCCCCGGCCCACGCTGGGGCGGCGGCTCTCGTCGTTCTTCTACCGCCATCCGCGTGTCGGCCTGGGTGCGCTGCTCGCCGGGCCCATGGGTTGGCTGGTCGTCGGCTACCTCGGCTCGCTCTTCGTCCTGCTGCTCGCTGCTTTCTGGGACACGGACTCCTTCACGGCCGAGATCGTCCATACATTCACGCTCGACAACTTCCGCCGGATCTTCGAGGAGCCGGTCTACCGCGAGGTCGCCTGGCGCACGGTGCGCATGGCGTCGCTGGTGACCGTGCTGTGTGCGCTCCTCGCCTTCCCGATCGCCTACTACATGGCGAGGGTCGCGTCCTCGCGGGCGCGCAACCTCCTCGTCGTATCGGTGCTTCTGCCGCTGTGGGCCAGCTACCTCGTGAAGGCGTACGCCTGGCGCACGATCCTCTCCGACAACGGCGTCATCAACTGGGCGTTGGAGCCGTTTGGGTTGTCATTCGATGGCTACTCCACCGTCGGCCTGATGCTCGTGTTCACGTACCTCTGGCTGCCGTTCATGATCCTGCCCATCTATGTCGGGCTGGAGCGGATTCCCGGGTCGCTACTCGAGGCGTCGGCCGACCTCGGCGGACGGTCGCTGCGCACGTTCACGAGAGTGACGCTGCCGCTCGTCTTCCCGGCCGTCGTCGCCGGCTCCATCTTCACGTTCTCGCTTACGCTCGGGGACTACATTGCCCCCGGCCTCATCACCAGCGAGCAGTACATCGGCACTGTCATCTATGCCGAGCGCGGGGTGAACCTGCCGGTCGCCGCCGCGTACACGTTCGTCCCGATCGCGATCATGACCGTCTATCTGCTGGTGGCGAGGCGACTGAGGGCGTTCGAGGCCCTATGAGCGAGCCCCGGGCCGCACGGATCTTTCTCCGGCTCGGGACGGGCCTGACGCTCGCGTTCATCTACCTGCCGCTGATCCTCGTAGCCGTCTACGCGTTCAATGAGAGCATCACCCAGCGCTGGCCTATCGACAACTTCTCGACCAAGTGGTTCAGCGAGGCGTACAACGACCCGGCCGTTCGGGACGCGCTCCTGCTGTCCGTCAAGGTGGCGCTGGGAGCGACCGCCGTGGCCCTGGCTCTCGGGATGCTGCTTTCGCTCGCGATGACGCGCTTCTCGTTCTTCGGGCGCGAAACGGTCACGCTGCTCGTGATCCTTCCGATCGCGCTGCCCGGCATCATCACCGGCCTCGCGCTCCAGACGACGTACACGACGGTCGGCATGGACTACGGGCTCATGACGATCATCATCGGTCACGCGACGTTTTGCATCGTCGTCGTCTTCAACAACGCTGTCGCCCGTCTCCGGCGGCTGCACGGCAACCTCGAGGAGGCGTCGAAGGATCTCGGCGCAGACTCGTGGCAGACGTTCCGCTACGTGACGCTCCCGCAGATGAGAACTGCGCTGCTCGCCGGCGGGCTGCTGGCCTTCGCGCTCTCGTGGGACGAGGTCGTGGTGACCATCTTCACCTCCGGCGCGGAGCAGACGCTGCCCATCTGGATCTTCTCGAACCTCTTCCGCCCGATCGAGCAGCCGATAGTCAATGTCGTGGCACTCTTCGTCATCGTCGTCTCGATCATTCCCGTCTGGCTCGCGACACGGCTCACCGACGAGTCCCGCAGCGTTGCCGGCGGGCACGGGTAGAACTTGAGCGTGTTCCGGGGGATCGTGACCGCAGCCGTGCTCGCCACGGTCGCACTGGCGCTGCCGGTTGCTGGCGTCGGGTCGGAGTCCGCCAAGCTGCCGCAGAAGGTCGGCAAGGGTGAGGGCTCGCTCGTGCTGCTGCAGTGGCCGGGCTACTCGCATCCGTCGTTCTCCGGTGACTACGAGCGTGAGACGGGCTGCAAGATCACCAAACGAGAGGTGAGGTCCTCGGCGGACATCGTCGAGCTGATGAAGCGCGGTCCCTACGACCTCGTCACGGCCTCCGGCGACGTCAGCGGGGAGCTGATCCGACGCCGCTACGTCCAGCCCGTCAACGTGAAGCTGATCCCCGGCTGGAGGCAGCTGGCACCGTCGTTCCGGTCCCCCGCATACAACACCGTCAGCGGCGTGCACTACGGCGTCACCAGCATGTGGACGCCCAACGAGCTCCTCTACCGTTCCGACGCGGCGAAGCCCAGCCCCGTGTCGTGGCGCGCCGTGTACGACGACCGCTTCCGCAACAAGGTCTCGGTTCCCGACAACCCGATGCAGATCGCGGACGCCGCCGTCTATCTGAAGGCGCGGAACCCGGAGCTCAACATCCGGGATGTCTACGAGCTCACGCCTCGACAGTTCGACTCCGCCGTCGCGCTGCTGCGCCGCCAGAGGCCGCTGGTGACGCGCTACTGGCAATTTGCGAGCGAGCAGATCCTCGACTTCCGTACGGCGGCCGCGGTCGTCGGCGCGAGCTGGCCGTATCAGCGTCAGGTGCTGACCGCGCAGGAAGTGCCGGTCGGCCGGCGCGTGCCCCGCGAGGGCGCCACCGCCTGGGCCGACAGCTGGCTGCTCGCCAAGCAGGCGAAGCACCCCAACTGCGCGTACCTCTGGATGCGGCACGTGCTGACGGCCGACGTCCAGTCCACACAGTCTCTGCTGCTCCGCGAGTCGCCCGTCAACCCGCGCGCCTGCCCGCTGATGGAGGCGACCGAGGAGGGGTCGTGTGCGGCGTACTACGGCGCCACACCCGCGGCGCTGCTCAAGCGGCTCGTGTTCTGGAAGACGCCGGTCGCCCGGTGCGGCTTCGGCGGCCGTACCGACTGCGTCCCGTACGAGCGGTGGCAGCAGGCCTGGGCGAACGTCGTCGGTTGATAATGCGCGGAGGACGCGCAAAGGCGAGGAGGTCGTGAGATGGCGGTGACGGTGGCGAAGCACAAGAACCTGATCGGCGGCAAGTGGGTGGACGCGGCGGACGGCCAGACGATGGAGGTGCTGAACCCGTCGACCGGAGAGGTCATCGCGGAGGTGCCGCGCGGCTCGGCGGAGGACGCCGAGCGGGCGATCGACTCTGCCGGCGATGCCTGGGACGAGTGGCGGTCGAAGACGCCGAAGGACCGGATGGAGCTCCTGCTCGCCCTCGCCGACGTCATGGAGGAGAACGCCGAGGAGCTGTGGCAGCTCGAGTCTCTGAACGTCGGCAAGCCTGCCGCCATCGCGCGCGACGAGATCCCGTTCTCCGTCGACAACCTCCGGTTCTTCGCCGGCGCGGCCCGCAACCTCGAGGGCAAGTCGGCGGCGGAGTACGTCGAGGGCTACACGTCGATCATCCGCCGCGAGCCGCTCGGAATCGTCGCCGGGATCATGCCCTGGAACTACCCGCTGATGATGATGGTCTGGAAGCTCGGCCCGGCGCTCGCTGCCGGCAACGTCCAGATCCTCAAGCCCGCCGAGCAGACGCCGCTGACGACGCTTCGCTTCTTCGAGCTGGCGCAGGACGTCGTGCCGCCAGGAGTCGTCCAGGTGATCACCGGCGAGGGCGTGCCCGTGGGCGACATGCTCGTCCGGCACCCTGAGGTGCGGCTCGTTTCCCTGACGGGCGACGTCGAAACGGGGAAGACGATCGCCCGCAACGCCGCGGACAACCTCAAGCGCGTACACCTCGAGCTGGGCGGCAAGGCACCGATGGTCGTGCTCGACGACGCCGACCCGGCCACCGTGGCAGAGGCGGTCAAGGTCGGCGGCTACTGGAATACCGGCCAGGACTGCACGGCGTCCTCGCGGATCATCGTCCACGAGGGCGTGTACGACGACGTGCTGGCCGAGTCCGTGAAGGCCGTCGAGGCGATGAAGGTCGCCGATCCGGCCGAGGGCGAGGACGTGGACATGGGACCGCTCATCTCCGCCGACCAGCGCGACCGGGTGCTCGGCTTCCTCGAGCGCGCCGTCGACGCGAAGGCCACCGTCGTCACCGGCGGCGGCACCGTCGGCGACCGGGGCTTCTTCGTTCAGCCGACGGTGGTCACCGACGTCGAGCAGGACTCGGAGATCGTGCAGAAGGAGGTCTTCGGTCCCGTGGTCACGATGCAGCGCTGCTCGTCGGACGACGAGGCGATCGCGATGGCCAACGGCGTCCGCTACGGCCTTGCCGCCTCGGTCTTCTCCGAGAACGTGGGTCGTGCGCTGAAGGTGGCTGCCAAGCTCGACTTCGGGACTGTCTGGGTCAATGAGCACCTCTTCCCGCTCACGTCCGAGATGCCGCACGGCGGCTTCAAGGAGTCCGGCTACGGCAAGGACATGTCCATCTACTCGATGGAGGAGTACACCCGCATCAAGCACGTCGCCGTGAAATTGGCATAGTCCTGCCCTGTGACTGACGCTCCACACCACGCGCACCGTCCACACCTTCCGCATGTCGAAGAAGGGGAGCTGGAGCACGACGCGATCGGCTTCCGCTCTGCGCTTGCCGTCGGCCTCGCCTCCACGGCGCCGGCCTACTCGCTCGCCGCCGTGATCGGCACGGTGACGGTCCTCGTCGGCTTCCAGGCCCCGGGCGCGATGCTCGCGTCGTTCGTGCCGATGTTCCTGATCGCAGCCGCGTTCTTCTATATGAATCGTGCCGACCAGGACGCGGGCACCACGTTCTCGTGGGTTACGCGCTCCATGGGGCCATGGCTCGGCTGGCTCGGCGGCTGGGCGGTGATCACGACGGGAATCCTCGTCGTGGGCTCGCTCGCCGACGTCGGTGCGCGGTACACGTACGAGCTTTTCGGTTGGGATGACCTGGCTGCCTCGAAGACGGCGGTCATGATTCTCGCCGTCGTGATCATCGTCGTCATGACCGCGATCTGCATCATCGGCACGGAGCTGGCGGCCGAGGTGCAGGACGTGATGATCGTGCTACAGGTCGGCGCGCTGCTGCTGTTCGCCGGCGTCGCGCTGTACAAGGTCTATGACGGCACGGCGCCAGAAGGATCCACGAAGCCGGAGCTCGACTGGCTCTCGCCCTTTGCGATCGACAGCACGTCGACGCTCGTCTCGGCGCTGCTGATCGGCGTCTTCATCTACTGGGGCTGGGAGAGCGCCGTCAACCTCACCGAGGAGACCCGAGACTCCGCGCGAGCTCCGGGGCTGGCCGCGGTGCTCTCGACCGTCATCCTCCTTGTCTTGTATGTCGGCGTCTCCGTGGCCGTCGTCGCCTACGCCGGCCTGGACACGCTCGCCGAGTACGACGACGACGACGCGATCTTCGCCACGCTGGGCGCGGACGTGCTGGGCTCGCCATGGGACAAGCTCGTAATCCTCGCGATCGTCACGTCCGCCATCGCGTCGACCCAGACGACGATCATCCCGTCCTCGCGCACGTCGTTCTCGATGGGCCGCCAGAGCGCGCTGCCGCACGCGTTCGCAGCTGTTCATCCACGCTTCCGCACACCATGGTTCTCGACCGCGGTGATCGCGGGGCTTTCGATCGCGTGGTACGTGCCGCTCAACATCCTCTCGCAGAACGCCCTCTACGACACGCTCTCCGCGCTCTCGCTCATGATCGCGTTCTACTACGCGCTCACCGGGCTCGCGTGCGCGATCTACTACCGGCGCGAGCTCCTGAAGTCCGTCAAGAACTTTCTCTTTATCGGCGTCGGCCCGCTCGTCGGCGCCGCGATACTCGGCTACCTGTTCGTGAAGTCGGCGATCGACTACTACGACGTCGAGAACTCGTACACGGGCCAGACGATTCTCGGCATGGGTGTGCCGTTCGTGATCGGCATGGGCTTCATGCTGCTGGGGTTGGTGTTGCTCGTCGTCTGGCGCTTCGGTGGGAACGAGCGATTCTTTGGGCGGAAGGCGTTCGAGGCCGTCGACCCGCATGTCGCGACCGGGAAGGCGCCTTCGTGAGCGGCACGATCGTCGTCGGCGTCGATGGCTCCAAGTGCTCCGATGCAGCCGTCGCCAGGGCGGTCGAGCTTGCGGCGGGCCTGGGGGATTCTTTGGTCGCCGTCTACGCTGTCGAGCCGCCGTTTCGCGGCGTCGGCGACGAGTGGAAGGAGTCGCAGGATGCGCTCCAGGAGCTCGGGGCGCCGATCGTGGAGCAGGCGGTCGCTCGGGCGGGCGAGGCAGGCGTCACGGCCGAGGCTGCGCTCGTTCCGAAGCGTCCAGCGGAGGCATTGCTCGAGGTCGCCGCAGAACGCTCGGCGCGCCTGATCGTCGTGGGCACGGCAAGCGAGCGTCCGCTCACCGGCGTCATTCTCGGCTCGGTGCCACACAAGCTCGTCCACCGGTCGAGCATCCCCGTGCTCGTCGTGCCCGTTCCCGACGCCGATTGATCGCATGACGGTCGCCGATCTCCAACGGGCCGCGCGCGACCACCTGTGGTTGCACTTCACGCGCATGGGCGGGTACAGCGATGCCGAGGTGCCCATCATCGTTCGCGGCGACGGCTGCTACCTCGAGGACGTGCACGGCAACCGTTACCTCGATGCGCTCGCCGGTCTGTTCTCCGTCAACCTCGGCTACTCGTTCGGCGAGGAGATGGGCCAGGCGGCACTCGAGCAGATGCGGGAGCTGCCCTTCTACACGAACTGGTCGTACTCCCATCCACGCGCCATCGAGCTGGCAGAGGAGGTTGCGTCGCTCGCGCCCGGAGACCTCAATCGCGTCTTCTTCGTGTCCGGCGGGTCGGAGGCGGTGGAGTCGGCCTGGAAGCTCGCCCGCCAGTACTACCTGGCGCGCGGCCTCACCTACCCGCGCCGCTACAAGGCGATCGCCCGGCGCGTCGCGTACCACGGGACGACGTTCGGCGCGCTCTCGATCAACGGCATCCCCGCTATCCGCACGCCGTTCGAGCCGCTCGTGCCCGAAGTGCGGCACGTCTCGAACACGAACCGGTACCACCGTCCGCCCGGGGAGACCGAGGAGGAGTTCACCACGTTCCTGCTCGACGAGCTCGAGCGAACGATTCTCGCGATGGGGCCGGAGACGGTGTGCCTCGTGCACATGGAGCCCGTCCAGAACGCCGGCGGCGCGTTCGTCGCGCCCGCGGGCTACTGGCAGGGCGTGCGCGACCTGTGCACCGAGTACGACATCCTGCTCTCTGCCGACGAGGTGATCACAGGCTTCGGCCGCGTCGGCCACTGGTTCGCATCCGAGCGCTACGACATCCGGCCGGACATCGTCTGCTCCGCCAAGGGTCTCTCGTCGTCCTACGCGGCGATCGGCGCCGTGGTCGCCACCGACGGCGTCATGGAGCCGTTCCTCTCGGACACCTCGATGTTCTCGCACGGCATCACGTTCGGCGGCCACCCGGTGATGTGCGCGATCGCGCTGAAGAACATCGAGATCATGAAGCGGGAGCGGATCATGGAAAGCGTGCTCGAGCAGGAGGGCGCCTTCCGCTCGACGCTCGAGCAGTTGCTCGACCTGCCGATCGTCGGCGACGTGCGCGGAACCGGCTTCTTCTACGCGATCGAGCTGGTCAAGGACTCGGATACGCGTGAGACGTTCTCCGACGAGGAGTGCGAGTGGTTGCTGCGCGGCTTCCTCTCGACCCGCCTGTTCGAGCGGGGGCTCATCTGCCGCGCCGACGACCGTGGAGATCCCGTGATCCAGATCTCGCCGCCGCTCGTCGCGCGGCAGGCCGAGTTCGACCGCATGGTGGAGGTGCTCGGCGAGACGCTGGCCGAGGCGTGGGACGAGCTGAACAAGCGCTGACGGTAGCGCCCGGTCTCGCCGCGCCCTGGTGGTTGCAGGACGCGCCGCCGGATCCCGAACAGCCCCCGCTCGAGTGCGACACGCGCGCCGACGTTGCCGTCGTCGGCGCGGGCTTCACCGGCCTCTGGACCGCTCTGGAGTTGAAGCGGCGGGAGCCCGCGCTGGACGTCGTCGTGCTCGAGGCCTCGCGCTGCGGGCTCGGCCCCAGCGGTCGCAACGGCGGGTTCCTGCACGGCTACTGGTCGAGTCTCGCGCGCTTTCGCGACGTGCTCGGAGCCGAAGGGGCACTCGCCGTCGCGCGCGCAGCCGACGGTGCCATCCCGGCCGTGCGTGCTCTTGACGAGGACGTGTGGCTGCGTGAGGGCGGCCTGATTCGCGCTTCCGCGTCGCCCGCTCAGGACCGGATCCTCGACCGCTCGCTGGCCGTCTCCCGTGAGCTCGGTGTCGAGGAGGAGGCGGTCCCGCTCTCTCGCGAGGAGCTGGAGCGTCACTGTTCGTCGCCGACGTTCCGGCGCGGTGTCTTCTTCCGCGACGGCGCAACCGTGCATCCCGCGCGGCTCGTGCGGACGCTGCGGCGGCAGGTGCTGGCCGCGGGCGTGCGACTGCACGAGCGGACGAGGGTCACGCGCATCGACAACGGGCTGCTCGAGACTTCGCGCGGGCTGGTGCAGGCGCCGGAAGTCGTCGTCGCCACGAACGCGTGGGGGTCGGAGTGGAAGCCGCTGTCACGGCTGCTGACGCCGTTCGGCAGCTACGTCGTCCTCACGGAGCCCGTGCCCGAGCTGCTCGCCGAGATCGGCTGGACCGGCGGGGAGGCGATCACCGACTGCCGCATGTTCCTTCACTACTTCCGTGCGACCGCCGACGGGCGGGTGCTGATGGGCTCGGGGTCGGGCCCGATCGGCTTCCGTGGCAAGATCGACAAGCGCTTCTCGGCCGATCGCGGCACGGCCGCGCGGGCCGAAGCCGGACTGCGCAAGTTGCTGCCAGGGCTGGCGGCGGCGAAGGTGGAGCACGCGTGGGGAGGCCCGATCGACGTCTCCGCCGACCACTTGCCCGTCTTCGGGACGGTGCCCAGCACGCGGATGCACTACGGCGCGGGCTACACGGGCAACGGCGTCGGGCCCAGCTGGCTCGGCGGCCAGATCCTCGCGTCGCTCGCGCTCGGCCTGGACGACGAGTGGTCCCGGCTGCCGCTGGTCGATCGCCGCATCAGGAAGCTGCCTCCGGAGCCGATCAACTTCCTCGGCGGGAGCGTCGTGCGGAAGGCGCTGGTCGCCGTCGAGGAGGCGGAGGAATCTGGCCGCAAGCCATCGGCGCCGGCGCGGCTCGTCGCCACGCTGCCGCAGCGCCTCGGCTTGCGCGTCGGGACGCGTTAGTCCCCGAGGCGCCACGCTGCACTGTTGGCACTAACTTGGTACAGACACGTAACTGGTGCCTGGCACCAGAAGCGAATTGCAACACGATGCCGCCGGCGGCGCGAGGCGAGCTGGCTCAGACGAACTAGTCGGCGACGGTGACGCGGGAGCGCTTGAGGCCGACGTAGTAGGGGAGGCTGCGCAGGGTGAGAGCCGTTGCATGTGCAGCCCGCTGCCCCTTCGTCGCCTCCGGGACGGGCTCGGGCTCGGCGGCGATCTGACCGATGTCCACGAACCACAGGCGCTCGGTACCGAGCCCTTCCAGCTCTTCCTCGATCTCGGTGCCGTGCTCGCGCACGAACGACTCGCAGGCGTTGTACGCCGTCTCCGTCATGAGCACGTATTCGGGCACCGGGACGGAGTTCTTGAGCATCCGGTGCACGAGGATGACGTCGACGCCGGCGAGGCTGACGCGACCGCGGACTTCCTGCTCTGCGACTTCACCGACGTGGGCAACGATCTTCACCGACAGATCGCCCGTCTGCGCGCACGCGTCGCAATGGCACACGGTCAGTGCCTGCAGCTCCTGCTGCTCGGCGTGGAACGCGCGGTGCATCTCCCTGGCCAGGCCGCCGAGTGAGCGCGTCACGTCGTCGGCGTCCGGAGCGGGGAGGTAGAGAAACGCTGCGTCGCCCTCGATACCGACGAGCCGGAGCCGCGGCTCGGCGTCGATCACGGCGTCGAGCAGCCGCAGCGTGTTCTCCTGTGCGTGCGCGAGGCTCATACGGTGCAGGCGCATGAAGCGCGTATAGCCGCCGATGTCCGCGATCACGAGCAGCGCCTGGCGTGTCTCCACGCGGCCAGTTTAGGAGGATTTGACGAAACAGTGACTGTGCCGCCGGAATCACGCTGGAGGCCGCGCTGCGGCGTCCTCGGTCGCCCACGTACTCAGTTAGTACGCGGGCTCCCTGCGTCCTTGCATCACAACCTCCAGCGCGCCCCGGCGACGAGCACCGTTCCGCCAAACCCTCCTAAGCGCGAACTACGCGCCGAGCAGGCGATCGACGGCGGCCTCGACGTTCACCCGCGCCGCACCGTGCGTGGCCACGTAGCCGGCGGCTCCCTCCGGGCGCCAGACGGGCAGTCCGACCTCCACGACGATCGCGTCTCCGGCCGCTTCGAGCAGCCGGCCGGCCGCGTCTTGCTGCCACTCATGCCGGTGCGCGTCCTGCAGCACGACCACGAGCTGGCCGTTGGTGGTGGCGGCGTCGGCGTCGGCGTCCTGGGCCACGCGTGTGCCGGGCCGGCGGGTCGCGAGCAGGTCGCCCAGCCCGCCGTTGCGTGCGTCGACGGCGATCGTAGGCTCGGGGCGCAGCTCGACGACGACCGCGGGGCGCGTCAAGAGCACCTCACCTTCCGTGTGCAGGGCCCGCCGGGCGGCGTCTGCGCCGACGGCTCGGTCGGGCGCGTCTGCCGCCTGACGTTGCTCGATCACGTCGGCGACGCGTGCGGCCGCCTCGGCGAGGCGTTCCTCCGGGAGCGCTCCGCTCTGCACCGCCACAACGACCGCGTGGACGATCCGCTCGACCGAGTCGGCGCCGAGATCGTGTCCGAGGCAGAGCGCATCGGCTCCTGCGGCCAGTGCCTGGACGGCTCCCTGCTCCACGCCGACGGTCGCGCTGATCGCCTTCATCTCCAGGGCGTCGGTGATCGCCAGGCCCGAGAAGCCGAGCTCGTCGCGCAGCAAGCCGGTGAGCAGCGCCCGACTCAGCGTGGCCGGCTCGTCTCCCACCTCCCGGACGCGGATGTGGGCGGTCATGATCGCCGAGACGCCGGCATCGATCGCCGCGCGGAACGGAAGCAGCGCCTCCGGCCGCAGCGTATCGACCGTCGGCAGCTCCAGGTGCGAGTCCTCCAGCGTGTCGCCGTGCCCCGGGAAATGCTTGGCGCACGCGGCGACGCCGCCGCCCTCGAGGCCTTCGACGAAGGCGGCCACATGACGCGCGACGAGCTCCGCGTCCGAGCCGAAGGAACGGACGCCGATGATCGGGTTGTCGGCGGTCGTGTTCACGTCCGCGACCGGTGCAAAATCGAGGTTCACGCCCGCTTCGGCCAGGTCGGAGGCCATCGCGCCGGCCACGGTCCGCGTCAGCTCGACGTCGTCGACGACCCCGAGCGCCCAGTTTCCCGGATAGGAGCTGCCGTCTTTCGCCTCGAGGCGCGTCACGTCGCCGCCTTCCTCGTCGATGGCGATCACGAGCTCGGGCCGTTCGGCCCGGAGCGCGTCGGTCAGCGAACGCAGCTGTTCCGGGTCGTTCACGTTCCAGGCGTAGAGCACGACGCCGCCGAGCCCTGCCTCGAGCAAGCGGCGAATCCAGTCGGGCGGCTCCTCACCGGGAAATCCCGGCAGCAGGCAGCCCCGCGCGAGGCGCTCGAGCTCGACGGCGGTCACCGCGTCATGCCTTGACGGCGCCGGCGGTGAGGCCGAACGCGATCCGCCGCTGCACGAGCAGGAAGAAGATGACGACGGGGATGGCCGTCAGCGTCGAGGCCGCCATCAGCCCGCCCCAGTCGGTGTTACGGCTCGTTCCGTAGAAGTACGAGAGCCAGACGGTCAATGTCTGCTTCGACTGGTCCTGGAGGATGACGTTGGCGAAGATGTACTCGTTCCAGGCGGTCACGAACACGAAGACCGACGTCGCCACGAGGCCCGGCGCGACGAGCGGCAGCAGGATGCGGCAGAAGGCGCCGAGCCGGCTCGAGCCGTCCACCATCGCCGCCTCCTCGAGCTCCTTCGGGATGCCGATGATGAAGCCGCGCAGCGTCCAGATGGCAAACGGAATGACGAACGTCATGTTCGTGAGGATCACCCCGGTCAGCTCGTTCGTCATGTGGTACTGGGCCAGGACGATGTAGATCGGGATCACGAGCCCGACGGCCGGCAGCATGAGGATCCCGATCATCAGCACGATGAAGATCTTGCGGCCCGTGAACCGGAACTTCGCGAGCGCGACTGCCGCGACGAACGCCAGCACCATCGAGAGCAGCACCGTCGCCACCACGATGATCAGGCTGTTCTTGACGGCGTCCCAGAAGTGCGGCCGGTTCATTGCGTCCTGGAAGTGCGAGAGCGTCGGCTCCGTCGAGAACCACGTCGGCGTCAGGCTGTTGATCTCGTCGTCGGGCTTGAACGCCGTCGAGATCATCCAGTAGACCGGGAAGACGAGGACCACGAGCAGGGCGATCGCTACGAGGTTCCACACGGTGCGCTTCAGACGCCGCCTCCTACTCCGTCCTCTCATTTGACCTCACCCATTCGCACCATCGCCCGAACGTAGAACGCGGTCATCGCCGCCACCATGAGCAGCATCAGCAGCGAGATGGCGGCGCCGCGTCCGAAGTTGCTCTGCCCGTACCCCTCGAGGTAGACGTAGACGCCCATGAGGTAGTTCGTGGCGTCCACGTGGGAGGCGCCGATGAGCAGGTACGGCTGGGCGAACACGCCGAAGTCCCAGATGATCGAGAGGCACGTGAGGATCAGGAGAACCGGCTTGATCACCGGAAACGTGACGTCGCGGAAGAGCCGCAGGGTGCCGGCGCCGTCGATCTCCGCCGCGTCGACGAGCTCTCTCGGCACCTGGGCGAGCGCCGCATAGATCGCGATCGTCACGAACGGGATGCCTGCCCAGACGATCAGGCACGTCACCATGGCCAGCTTCGAGAACGTCGTCCCGTACCAGTCGTGCCCGGTGTAGTCGCCAAACCCGAGTGAAGTGAGCACGCTGTTTAGGACACCGTTCTGGAAGTTCGTCATCCAGAACCAGACCTGGACGGCCACGACGACCGGCATCGCCCACACGAGGACGAGCCCGGCCGTGAGGGCAACGCGGATGATCGGGCTGATCTGGATGAGCAAGAGCGCGATCAGCGTCCCCAGGACAATGGTCAAGGCCACATTGGCGGCGGTGAACACGACCGTTCGCAGGAGCGTGTCCCAGAAGACGTCGCTGCGGAGGACGTACGAGAAGTTGTCGAGACCGATCCACTTGCCCTGGCGCTGGATCAGCTCGAACAGGCCGTACTGCTGGAACGAGAGCTTGACGAGGTGGTAGAGCGGATAGGCGAGGATCGCCCCCATGACGACCGCTGCCGGCAGCAGCAGCCAGTACGGGGTCGAGGCACGGGCGACGCGGTGAAGCAACAGCGGGCGGCGCCGCCGAGACGGGAGGGCTGTCTCGGCGGCTACCGCTGATCCGCTTGGGACTTGGCTACTCGTCATCGAGCTCCGCGTCCCGATCGTACGTCGTTCCTACGAACCCTGGTTGAGGGTGAACGTGATGTTGTCGCTCGCGATCGCTGCAGCCTGCTTGACCGTGAGCTTGTTCGTGAGGATTCCCGCCAGCATCGTGCGCAGGATGTTCCCGTTCTCTACGTTGACCCAGTTCTTCGCCTGCGGCGTGAACCAGCTGCGCTTGGCAGCCCGCTCGTTCACGCTCGTACCGAGCAGGTTCGTGGCGTTCGGGATGTTCCCCTTGGCCTGAAGTGCCCTCTCGGCTGCAGTGCTCGTGAACTCGGCGATCCAGTCGGCGGCCAGAGCTCTGTTCGCGCCGATGGGTACGGCCAGGTCGGAACCGCCGAGGAAGCCGGGCAGGGACTGGCCCTTCGTGTGGCTCGGAGCCACGAACTGACCCGTCACGCTCTTGTAGTCGCCGACGCAGCACGAGAACCAGGCCGGGCCTGCGATCGACGCAGCCTGCCCCTGCGCGTACACGGTGTACGGCTGCGGGCGTGCTTCATCGGTCGTCTTGCTGGCACGCGACGCGGCGTTGAAGAAGGCCTTGTACGCCTGCAGGCCGGCAATCGACTTCGGTGAGTCGAGCATGCCCCTCCACTTACCGCGGAAGAGCTTCGCGATCTGTCCGCCGTAGTCGTAGACGAAGCTCATCGCGATGTACCAGTCGGTACCGGCGATGTACACGGGCGAAAAGCCCTTCGCCTTGTTCTTTGCTGCGAGCTTCCTCGCCTGCACCGTCCACGCCGCGAGGCTGTCCGGAAGCCGTGAGATGCCGGCGCTCCTGTACAGGTCCCTCCGGTACGTGACGACACGGGACCCGGCGTAGTAGGGCACGCCGTAGACCTTGCCCTGGTACCGGCCCGACTTGGCGAGGCCTTCCAGCCAGTTCGCAGAGTTGTCGAACTGACCGACGGAGCTGGTCAAGTCCTGAAACGCTCCGGCCGCCATGTACTTCGTCATCTCGGTGTTTCCCATCTCGATGACGTCGGGCGCGCTGCCTCCGGCGAGCGTCGCGTCGAACTTCTGTAGGTGGGTGCCCCAGGTCTGATACTGGACGTTGACGTCCATCCCGGGGTGCTTGCTCTTGAACCGCGCGGTTGCCGCGGCGACGACTTCGGGCCACCCCGACTCCGCGTCGACCTGCAGCCACACGGTGATGCCTGCATTCGCACGTGTCGTGTCCGCGCCCGCGGTTGACACCGCGAGCCCGAGGACTGCGACCACGGCGAGGGCGGCAATGGAGCGTGCTTTCATAGCGCATCCTCCAACGGCTCGCTGGCTCGCCAAAGAGACATCGTCTTGTCCGTTTTGGCGGCCAATTGGTTTAGACCACTTCCCACGACGCCGGAGACTTACACATAACCACTTCACCTGTCAAGGTCGTGTGTGCCATCCATCGTCGCGTGTCGTCAATGCGATCGGCGAGCTGAGTCCTGTGCGCCCGCGTCGCAGCTCGGTGACGAGACGGTAGCGGTCTCCGCGGTAGACCGACCGGACGAACTCGACGATGTCACCCGACTCCGCATGCGTGACGCGCTCGAAGACGAACGCAGGTGAGTGCAGTGGGAGTCCGAGCGCCGCCGATTCCTCCTCGTTGGTGACCGTCGGCTCGATTGTCTGCAGCCCGCTGACGAGCTCGATCCCGTACTCGTTCTCGAGCAGCTCGTAGAAGGAGCCACTCTCGAGATCCGCAGCGGTGAGGCCCGGGACAAGTGACTTCCTGACATGAAGCATCTCGATCGCCATCGTCTCGCGATCGGCCAGCCGGAGCCGGGTTGCGACGAGCACGGGCTCCGATGGGGACACGTGGAGCATCCGCCCGAGGCGCGCGCCGGCGGGGACCGTCTTCAGCTCCAGCGTGCGGCTGGCGGGCTCCAGGCCGCGCCGCCGCATGTCCTCGGTGAAGGACGTCATCGTCAGCTCCTGGGCGATCTTCGGCTCGCTGACGAACGTCCCGGCGCCGCGCCTGCGCACGAGATAGCCCTCGCGCACGAGCTCGTCGAGGGCGGCGCGGACGGTGAGCCGGGAGACGCTGAGATCGGTGCTGAGCTGCCGCTCGGACGGGATCGCTTCGCCGACCGAAAGCCGGTCGATCAGGTCGAGCACCTGGTCCCTCGTGTCGGCCTGCTTCGTCATTCGACGCCGCCGGCAAGGACGGTGGAGCGCTCAGTGTCCGGTGTGGACGCAGGCGGACTGGTCATGGCCAACCCGGTGACCACGTCGAAGAAGTGGAAGCCCGTCGCGGAGACGGTGAGCTCTATGCGCTCTCCGACTCGTGCGTTCGTCCGGGGGTCGACACGCGCTGCGAAGAGCGATGTGTCGCCGGCGAGGAGCGTCCCTTCAACGCCGGCCTCGAGCGTTTCCGCGTTGATCGGGTGTGCGTCGACCTCGAAGAAGACATAGGCGTCGGCGCCGACCTCCTCGAGCACCTCCACACGAGCCTCGATCGTCACCGGGTTGGGCGGCGCGAACTCCGCATCGGCAAAGGATTCGGGCCGTATGCCGAGCACCACGCGACTCGTGTCGGGCGGTGGCCGGCGGCCCGGCGCGAGCGGCACCCGGAACTGCCCGAAGCGAACCTCGTCACCCTCGATCACGGCGTCGACGAGATTCATCGCCGGCGACCCGATGAACGCGGCGACGAAGAGGTCCTGCGGCGACTGGTAGAGGCGTTGCGGCTCGTCCACCTGGAGGATGCGACCGTCGCGCATGACGGCGACGCGCTGACCCAGCGTCATCGCCTCCACCTGGTCGTGGGTGACATAGACCGTCGTCACGCCGAGCCGGGCGTGCAGCTGGGCCAGAGAGGCGCGCATCGTCACGCGGAGCTTCGCGTCGAGGTTCGAGAGCGGCTCGTCCATGAGGAATGCCTTCGGCTCCCTCGCGATGGCGCGCCCCATGGCGACGCGCTGCCGCTGGCCGCCCGACAGCTGCGCCGGTTTTCGCTCGAGCATCGTCTCGAGGCCGAGCATCGCCGCCACCTCCTCGACCCGCCTGCTGACCTCCTCCTTGGGCGTTCGGCGCACCTTGAGGCCGTAGCCGAGGTTCTGTCGAACGGACATGTGCGGGTAGAGCGCGTAGTTCTGGAAGACCATGGCGAGATCGCGGTGGCGTGGCGCAAGGTCCGTCACCTCGGCTCCGCCGATCGAAACGGTGCCGCCGGTCACCTCCTCCAGGCCGGCGATCATGCGCAGCAGCGTCGACTTGCCGCAGCCCGAAGGGCCGACAAGCACGATGAATTGCCCATCAGGAATCTCCAGGCTGACGTCGTCGACGGCGACGAAGTCGCCCGGGAACACCTTCCTGACTCGGTCGAGGCGGATGTCGGCCATGCAGGGCTGCCAGCATACTCGATCCGCAGCGAAAGTGGTATTGACCACTGGTCCGCGTTGTGCATAGACTGGCTCATGGCGCAGACCGATCAGGACGACCTGATCACGGAGGCGCGTGGTGCCGGCGCGGACATCGACCTCATGAGCTCCCAAGAGCTCGTCGAGCTGATGAACGACGAGGACGAAAGCGTTGCGCCTGCGGTTCGCGCAGCGTGTGTTCAAATCGCCGACGCGATCGACGCGATCGTCGATCGCCTCGAGAGCGGCGGCCGCCTGCTCTACGTGGGCGCCGGCTCCTCGGGCGCGATCGCGGCGCTCGATGCGTCTGAGTGCGAGACGACGTTCGCGCTCCCGCCTGGCCGCGTCGCGGCGATCGTCGCCGGCGCGGGGCTCGCCTCCGCAGCAGAGCGGGACGCTGCCGAGGACGATGCCGAGGCCGGTGCGCGCGATGTCTCCGACGCCGGCGTGACCGCGGACGACGTGGTGCTCGGCGTCAGCGCGAGCGGGCGGACGCCCTACGTGATCGGTGCCGTCGAGGCTGCTGCAGCGGCCGGGGCGCTCACGGGCGCAGTTGTGTCCGCGCCCGACTCGCCGCTCTCCGCGCTCGTCGACCACGAGATCGCCGTCATCGTCGGCCCCGAGTTTCTGGCCGGCTCGACGCGGCTCAAGTCAGGAACTGCGCAGAAGCTCGTCCTCAACACGATCTCGACGGTATCGATGGTTCGCACGGGCAAGACCTTCGGCAACCTCATGGTCGACGTCAGAGCAACGAACGACAAGCTTCGAGCCCGCGTACGCCGGATCGTCGAGCTCGCCACCGGCGCGCCATCAGACGACGTCGAGGCCGCTCTCGAGGCGGCGGGCGGCGAGGCCAAGGTCGCGATCGTGTCGCTGCTCGCGGAAGTCGACGTGGACACCGCACGCTCCCGGCTCGTAGCCGCCGACGGGCGGATACGGGTGGCTCTCGACTCATGAGGCTCGGCGTCGAAGCAGCACTGGTCGGCCGCGATCTGGTACCCGGGGACGTCGAGATCGTCGACGGCCACATCGGGCGCGTCGGGCTCTCGTCCACCAACGGCAAGGGTGTGGCCTCGCCCGGTTTCGTCGATCTCCAGGTGAACGGATTCGGGGGTATCGACTTCCTCGACGCCGACGCCGCCGGCTACAAGATCGCCGGCGAGGCGCTGCTCGAGACGGGCGTCACCGCGTACCTACCGACGTTCATCACGGCTCCCGAGGAGCAGCTCGTCGCCGCGCTGACGGAAGTCCCGCACGACTCGGAGCGCCCTCACGTTCTCGGCGCGCACCTCGAGGGGCCGTTCCTCGCCCCGGAGAGGCTCGGCACTCACCCCGTGGCTGCGCGCCGAGATCCCGACATGGAGCTGCTCGAGCGCCTGCTGGCGGCCGGCCCGGTGCGGCTCGTCACGCTCGCCCCCGAGCTCCCGGGCGCGGGCGCGCTGATCGACCTGCTGCAGCGGCGCGGCGTCACGGTCTCCTGCGGTCACACGGATGCCGACGCGTCCGAGGCGAACGCTGCCTTCGACCTCGGCGTACAGACCGTCACTCACCTCTTCAACGCCATGCGCCCGTTCAGCCACCGCGATCCCGGCATCGCGGGTGTGGCGCTATCGCGGGACGACGTCATCGTCCAGGTGATCCTCGACGGTGTTCACCTCGCTCCCGATACGGCCAAGCTGATCTGGACCGTCGGCGGCGGCCGCGTCGCCCTCGTCACCGACTCGATGGCAGGCGCGGGTAACGGTGATGGCTCGTACAGCCTCGGTGGGCTGGAGGTGGAGATCAGAGACGGAGTGGCCAGAGGCCCGGACGGCGTGCTCGCCGGCAGCTCGCTGACGATGATCGAGGCGGTTCGCAACCTCCACGGACTCGGCGTCCCGCTCGCGGATGCGCTCGACGCGGCCACGGCCGTGCCGTTGCGGATCATCGGACTACCCGCGGAGGGCCTCGTCGCCGGTGCGCCCGCGGACGTCGTCGTTCTCGACGACAACCTCGAGATCGATCGCGTATTGGTCGGGGGCGAGCTCAGTGGCGTTGCCTGAGCCGAGCCCTGCCGAGCTTGCACCCGGGGAGCTCTTCAGCGCCGAGATCCGCGAGCAGCCCGCTGCGATCGCCCGTCTCGTCGCGCAGCGGCGCCTGTACGCGTCGGTGGGCCGGAAGCTCGCGAAGCTCCAGCCTCCTGCCGTTCGTCTCGTCGGCCACGGCTCTTCCGACAATGCGGCCGCCTACGGCGTCTACGCCTTTGGCCTGCTCCCCGGCTGGACGGCGATGCGCGACTCGATGTCGCTCACGATCTACTACGGCGCCCGCGTCGACTTCGAGCGATCGGCGATCGTTGCGCTCTCCCAGTCAGGACAGACGCCGGACGTCGTCGAGTACGTGGTCCAGGCACGGAAGCGCGGCGCGCTGACGATCGCGCTCACGAACGCGCCAGCCTCAGAGCTCGGCGAGGCTGCTGATTTCGTCCTGCCGCTGGAGGCGGGGCCGGAGTACGCGGTGGCGGCGACCAAGACCTACGTCAACCAGCTGGCCGCCCTGGCGCTGCTCGCCGGCTGCACCGCGGGTGGGCGGAACGGCGTCGCATCGGGGCTAGAGCGGGTCGCCGACCAGATGGCCGGCGCCATTCCGGGGCTGGCCGCTGCCGTTGCGGCCCCGGCCAATGCGTTCGCGTTCGTCGGCCGCATGTTCGTTATGGGTCGAGGCCTCGAGTTCGCCACCGCGCGCGAGGTCGCGCTCAAGTTGAAGGAGACGTGTCGGATCGCCGCCGAGCCGTTCACGGCGACCGACCTCGTCCATGGTCCGATCGCCGCGCTCGATCCGCTCTTTCCTGTGTGGACGATCGCGTCGCGCGATGCAGCGCTACCAGCCGTGCTCGAGGCGAGCGCACGGGTACGAGCGGCAGGCGCGGCGGTCGTGGCCAGTGGAAACGCGGCGGCGGATTTGGTGGATCCCGCGTACACGCTGGCCGTGCCCGAGCCGCCGTTGGCGCTGCTCGCGCCGCTCCTGTCCGTGCTGCCCGGCCAGCTCTTCGCCGGCGCTCTCGCGCGTGCCAAGGGGCTCGATCCCGACAGGCCGGTCGGGCTGAGCAAGGTAACCCTCGCTCGCTAAGCCTTAGGCCGTCGACATCGCGAGCTGCCGGAAGGGCTCGATGTTGGAGAGCCCGAGCCCGACGAGACGTAGTGGTCCGGCGCGGTCGCGCAGCGCCCGATCGAGCAGCCGGCACGCGACGTCGCCGATCGTCTCCGCGTCGTCGACCCCCGCCGCCAGCGTCGTCGAGCGACTGCGAATTGCGAAGTCCGGGTAGCGCACCTTCGTCGTGATCGTGCGAGCGGCTTCGCTGCGTGAGGAAAGGTGCTCGGCAAGCCGCTCTGCCATCCGTCGCAGCTCTGCGTGCAGCACCTCGCGGTCTCCGACGTCGCGCTCGAACGTCTCCTCGTGGCTCACGGAGATTCGCTCGACGGCGAGCTCGAGGCCACGAGGATCGATGCCGCGCGCCCGGTCGCGCAGCAGCCGGCCGACCTTGCCGGGCAGCAGCCGCCGCAGATCCGTGTCGTCGAGCGCCGCCAGCTGACCGATCGTCTCGAGCCCTGCGGCGCGAAGCCGCTGCTCGGACCTGGGGCCGACGCCGGGCAGCTTGCGGACGTCGAACGGAGCCAGGAATGCGGCTTCTCGCCCGGCGGGTACGACGAGCAGGCCGCCGGGCTTCCGCAGGTCGCTTGCCACCTTGGCCACGACCTTGCACGGTGCGACCCCCAGCGAGCACGAGAGGCTCGTGGCGCCGCGCACGGCCGCCTGCACGGCCTCGGCCACACGCCGAGCCTTGAGGAAGTCCGCAGCGATGTCCGTCATGTCGAGGTAGCCCTCGTCGATGCCGGTCCGCTCGACCGTCGCTACGACGTGTCGCACCGAGTCCCAGACGGCACGCGAATAGTCGCGATAGAGCGAGTGCCTGGGCGTGACGAAGACGGCATGCGGGCAGCGGCGCTTGGCCTCGGCGCAACTCATCGCGGAGTGGATGCCGAAGCGCCGGGCCTCGTAGTTCGCGGTCGCCACCACGCCGCGGCCTTGCGGGTTGCCGCCCACGACGAGCGGCTGTCGGCGCAGTGACGGGTCTTCCAGTTCCTCCACTGCCGCGAAGAACGCATCCAGGTCGAGATGCGCGACGATCACCTGACCACGCCGATCAGGACGCCTCCGCAGACGATGAGCGCTGCCGCGACGATGACGTGTCGTCCGATCAGCTCGCTCCGCCCGATGACGACGGCGGCGAACAGCACTCCAAAGAGCGCCTCCGTGGCGACGAGCGGGCTGACGATGCTCACGCGTCCACGGTAGAAGGCCTCGAAGATGGCGGCATAGGACAGGCCCCAGAGCACGCCGGGCAGGGCGAAGGGACGGAAGGCCCGGCGCACGTCCCCGACGATCCTCGGACCTCTGAGGTACAGAACGTAGGCGGCCATCACCGCCGAGCCGCTGACAAGCGTCGCAGCGGCGGCGAGCTGCGGATCGACCGGCGTGTCCTCGGCGAGCCACCTGACGACGTTGTCGCGCGTCGCGAAGAACGCGGTCGAGCCAAGCGCGAGCACGATGCCGATCAGCCGAAGGTGCTCCGGCCGGTCTCGCTCACCCGCGAGCGCCAGAACGCCGACGACGATGAGCACCGCGCCGGCCACCAGCGCCGGCTCGAGCGGCTCGCCGAGAATCGTGAGGGCTATCGTGACCGCGACGAGCGGGCCGGCCCCGGCAATGACCGCCGAGCGCGACGCGCCGACCTCTTTCACGGCCATCACGTAGAGGAGGTGTGAGCCGCCGGGGGCGATGAGCCCTGCGAGCAAGAACGGCCCGAGGTCAGCGCTGCCGGATAGTCCGTCCAGGGAGAGCGCCGCGGTCACCGCCAGCGCGACGAGACCCGTGACGAGCGCTCCCGCCTCGGCATCCGAGCTTCGCTGGAAGGCGACCCCGAGCGTGGCCGCCATCGCGCCGAAGAGGATGGCTGCGACCAGCGCCAGGACGACCGCGGACATCGGGCGAGGCTAGCCGCTCAGCGGGAGCCGGTTGGAGCGATGAACGGCCGACGGGGTCAGGTATCCTCCCGTGCGTTCGAGCTCTGCCCAGGAGCTCGATGACATCGGGGCACCTTGAGATGAGAATCACACATCGCCGCTTGACCATGAGCCTGGCCGTCATCGTTACGGCCCTTGCGGCGGCGACCGCCAGCGCAGGCTCGGCAGCCAAGTGCGAGGAGGGCCCGTACAGGTCCGGCGGGAAACTCTGGCTTCAGTACTGCGGGCCCGCCACGGCCACGGCGAAGGTAGCGGGGAAGGCACCCGTGAAGTTCACGGGCGGCCACTGCATCACGCGGCGAGGAGTGACGTTCCTCTACCTGGGCAAGCGACCCCTCCGCGGCACGGACCTGAAGACGAAGTACTGGGAGTTCGTCGGAGCTGTACAAGGCGACGGTGTCTATCGCAAGGACGTCTTCGTCGAGTGGTGGCTCGGGAAGAAGCACTACATGCTCGGGAACATCAAGATGACGTTCAAGAACAAGCAGCGCCAGGCGACGTACACGGGCAAGCTGCTACTGGGCGGCAAGGGAACGGCCTCGGGCTCGTTCAAGTGCCTGGCCCCTGGCGCCTAGCCCGCCGCCTTCGCCTTCTTCGCCTCTTCCACCTGAGCTTCGAGCGCGTTTAGCACGCCCGTCACCTGCTGGTTGACGATCGGCTGGAATACGCGCTGGCCCATCGAGCCCACGGGCCCGGCCACGCGCACGTCGGCCTCCCAGCGCATCATCGTCGCGTCGCCGTCGGGTGCGAGGTGGAACTCGGTCTGCATATTCACGATCGCGCCGACCCCCTGGCCCTTGGCGCTGAGCTTCGCGTAGTCGATGGGCCGCCTCTCGACCTGCTCGAAGGCGAACTTCAGCTTCAGGCCGCCCATACCGAGCGGGACTTTGACGGCGGCGGTCCAGTGGTCGGCGTCGTGCACCTCGAAGCTCTCGACTCCTGGCAGCAGCTTCGCCATCCGCTCCGGGTCCATGAGGACCTCCCACACGATCTCCGGTGCCGCGTCGAACGCCTTGGTGCCCTCGACCTTCACGGGAGCACTCTACGCATCGAAATAGGGAATTTCTCCGTCAACGATGCGCGCGAGCACGGGCGCGTCGATGTTGCCGCCCGAAACGATGCACACGACGCGACCCGAGCCTGCTCGCCCGGCCAGCACAGCGGCCGTGGCCAGGGCGCCGGCTCCCTCCGCCACCACTCTCGCGTGTTCCAGGAGCAGGCGCACGGCCTGCGCGGTCTCCTCGAGGGAGACGGTCACGGCCTCGTCCACGAGCTCCTGCAGCAGTGGCCACATTCCCGGGAGGATGCTGCGGCCGCCTGCGCCGTCGACGAAGGACGGCTGGTACACGATCTCGGTGGGCGCACCGGCGGCGAGCGACGCCGCCAGGGGCGCGGCTGTCTCGGGCTCGACGGCGACGATACGCGTGCCGGGGCTCGCCGCCTTGACGGCACTGGCGATCCCGCTGAGGAGGCCGCCGCCGCCGACGGGTACAACGACGGCATCGGGCTCTGCTAGGTCGTCGATGATCTCCAGCCCGATCGTGCCGTTGCCCGCCATGACGAGCGCGTCCCGCACGGGGTGGACGAAGAATTCGTCATGGCGTTCGAACCGCCCCTCCTCCATCACCTCCCACCATCGTGCAAACGGCACCGTGACGACCCTCCCGCCGAGGCGCTGGATGGCCGCCAGCTTCACGCGCGGGGCGTGGTCGGGGGCGACGATCGTGGCGCCGACACCTGCGTCGCGGGCCGCCCACGCGATCGCCTGCCCCATGTTGCCGGCGCTCGGCGTGACGACGCCGGCGGCCAGCGCCTCCGCAGGGGCTTGCCTGATGGCATTCAGCGCTCCGCGAATCTTGAAAGCGCCTACCGGCTGCAAGCATTCGAGCTTGAGCCAGACCTCGCACGGCGCATCCGGCAGTTGGGCACGCACGAGTGGTGTGCGCAGTGCCTTGTCGGCGATCACGTCCGCCGCCCGGCGAATCTCGTCGATCGGAATCAAAAGTCGGCGGCGATGCCGCGGCCGGTCTCCCGTGCGCGGCGGAAGACGTACTCGGCCGCGAAGAGGTCCTCGACCGCAACGCCGAGCGACTCGAAGACCGTGATCTCGTCTGCGGACTTACGGCCCGGGTGCTTCCCTGTGAGCACGTCGCCCAGCTCGGCCGCGAGGTGGCCTTCGGCGATTGCGCCGTCCGCCAGGGCCAGGAGATAGTCGCCCGACTCGTTCTCGGCCGACTCGCGCCGGTCGGCGATGAACGTCGAGGCCGCGACGGTGTCCGAGTCCAGCTCTCGCGTGTTGGGGAAGCACGCACCGACCGCGTTGATGTGCACGCCGTCCTTGAGCCACTCGCGCCGAATCACGGGCTCTGCCGAGCTCGTCGCCGTGACCACGACATCCGCATGCCGCACGGCCGCTTCGACCTCGCCTCTGCCCACCATCAGCACCTCGTCGAACGGCAGGACGGCGGGGAGCACCCGCTGGTGGGCGCGGCCCTGATGTCCCGTGCCCACGATGGCGAGCACGCGAGCATCGGCACGCGCAAGCTCGCGGGTCGCCAGCGCGCTGACCGCAGCGGTACGGATGGCCGTGATCGGAGACGCGTTCAGGACCGCGATCGTCTGCCCCGTCTCGCCGTCGAACAGCGTCACGGTGCCCTGATGGGGGTCGAGACCGCGTGCCGAGTTCTCGGGAACGATGACCACGGTCTTCAGTCCATAGAGCCGATCACCGCCGCCGCGGTGGACCGGCATCAGGCCGATCAGGCTCTCTTCACCGGGCGGCCGCACGATCTGGCGCAGTGGAAGATGGACGTCGCCAGTCGTCAGCGCGACGAGCGCGCGCTCCACGGCGTCGAGGCAGCCGGCGGGGTCGAGGAGCTCCTCGACGTCCGCTTCTCCCAGCACGAGGATCTTTCGCAAGCCAGTAATTGTAAGAGGGTCTGGCGCGCCACTGACTGTGCCGCCGGAATCACGCTGGAGGCCGCGCTGCGGCGTCCTCGGTCGCCCACGTACTGGTTAGTACGCGGGCTCCCTGCGTCCTTGCATCACAACCTCCAGCGCGCCCCGGCGACGAGCACCGGCCCCCCAGACCCTCTTAGAATCGCCAGGACAGCCACAAAGGAGACGCGAATGGCCTTCGAGCTTCCCTCACTGCCTTACGACCACGCAGCGCTCGAGCCGCACATCGATGCGCAGACGATGGAGATTCACCACGGCAAGCATCACCAGGCGTACGTCGACAACGCAAACAAGGCGCTCGACGGCACGCAGTGGGCGGATGCGGCCGTGGAGGACGTGCTGCGCTCGCTCGACGAGCTGCCCGACGACAAGCGCACCGCTGTCCGCAACAACGCCGGCGGTCATGCGAATCACTCTCTGTTCTGGCAGCTGATGAGCCCGGACGGCGGCGGTGAGCCTTCCGGCGCGCTGGCCGACGCCATCGGCGAGACGTTCGGCGGCTCCGATTCTTTCAAGGAGACGGTGACGCAGAACGGCGTCACGCGCTTCGGCTCCGGTTGGAGCTGGCTCGTCTGGAACGGCTCGGGCCTCGAGGCGTACTCGACCGCCAATCAGGACTCACCCGTGATGGAGGGGCACGTGCCGCTGCTCGGGATCGATGTCTGGGAGCACGCGTACTACCTCAAGTACCAGAACCGCCGGCCCGACTACCTCGCCGCCTGGTGGAACGTCGTCAACTGGGACGAGGTCGGCAACCGCTACGCGGAGGCCTCGGGGTCGTAGCCGAGAACGCCGGAGCCGCGGCGACTGCCGCGGCTCCTTCGGGGATGGGGTGAGCCGTGGCCTGGGAGGGGCCTAGTGGCTCATGGTCCCGGGCGGGTTGCCGACCTTCAGCAGGCCAACCTGTCCCAGGTCGACGTCCGCGAACGCGTGGCTCACGAACGGGTACAGCCCGGCGTCGTCGATCTTCACGTCGAAGACCGCGCCACCGCCCGCCGGTACGACGGCCGTCTGGACGCCGCGCTGCGGCGGGCTCGTGAGGTCGGAGTTCTCCCACGCGCGATCGAAGATCGTTCCGACGACGTGGAAGTTCACGTTGTTCGTCGGGCCTGCAGCGACGACCCAGAACCGCGTCGTCTCGCCCGGGTCGGCGGTGAGCGGGTGCGTGACGTACTGGTTCGCGTAGCCGTTGAACGTCACCCAGTCGGCCATCCGCGCGCGGGCCTTCGCCATGTCGAGCGAGGCCGGCTCGGCGATACCGTCGCTCGTCATGTACCACTCGCTGCCGACGAGCACGTACTCGTTGTCGACTCGCGGCAGGCCCGCCCTGGGCTGGACGATGATGGCCCCGTACATGCCGTTCGCGATGTGCGCGAGCACGGGCTTCGTGCCGCAGTGGTACATGAATACGCCTGGATCGTCGGCCTTGAACCTGAACGTGATCGAGTCGCCCGGCGCGACGTCCTTGAAGGCGACGTTGGGCGCGATGCGCGCGGCGTGGAAGTCGATGGAGTGCGGGATGGAACCGCCGTTCGTCAAGGTCATCTCGACGGTTTGGCCCTCCCGTACGTGGACGACCGGGCCGGGCGCACCGTGGCCGTCGAACGCCCACGTGTTGTACTTGACGCCGGGCGCGATCTCCACGGTCATGTCCTTGAGGGTCATGTGCACCTTCGCGAGGCTGCCCGCGGGCACCGCCGGCAGCGCCGCATCGGTGGCGGCGTGGGCCATCGCCAGCTCCTCGGCGTTTTCGGGCACCGTGCCGGCAAAGCTCTGCAGCGGAAGGCTGACACTGCTTTCGGGCGTATGCGCGGAATGGCCGGTCGTCGTAGCCACTGCAGCCGCCTCGTCGCGGGCATCGTTGGCTGCACCGAGCAAGACAATCGCGACGAGCGCGAGCACTCCCACGGCGATCCCGAGGAAGACCGCGACCACCTTGACGAGCACTCCCGACTCGGGCTTCGGGTACGAGTGTTGGTACGCCACGGGAATCCTTTCGGTAGTTCTCAGAGTCTGGTGATGATCATCGCCGCACCGTCTCTCTGCCGCGTCCGTGCGAGGACGTAGCACGGTTGCGGCTTTTCCCGGATACCGGCATGCGTCATGCTGCGGCGGTGCTACTGGACCTGACGCCCGACGAGGTGCTGACGACGACACGGGCGGTGCGCCGCCGGCTCGACCTCGAGCGCCCCGTGCCGCGGGAGGTGCTCGAGGACTGCTTGCGGCTGGCTCAGCAGGCACCGGTGGCCAGCTACCAGGAGAACTGGCACTTCGTCGTCGTCACGGATCCCGAGAAGCGGGCGGCGCTCGGCGAGCTTTGGCGGAGGTTCGGCGAGCGCTACCTCGGGGGGCAGCGGCCAGGGGAGGACGTCGAGCTGCCCGACGGGACACGCAGGCTCGCCGACTCCGTCTGGCATCTCATGGACCACATCGGGGACGTGCCGGTGCATGTCATCCCATGCATCGAGGGTCGCACCGACGGCAAGGGAGTACCTCAGCAGGCATCCCGGTTCGGCACGATCGTGCCGGCCGTGTGGAGCTTTATGCTCGCCGCCCGCACGCGCGGCCTGGGGACGTGCTGGACGACGTTCCATCTCGCTCACGAGGAGGAGGCCGCCGAGCTGCTGGGCATCCCGTACGCCGAGGTGATGCAGGTCGCGCTCATCCCCGTCGCCTACACGATCGGCACGGAATTCCGTCCCGCGCGGCGCAAACCGCTCGAGACGATGGTGCACTGGGACGCCTGGTAGCCCTCTTACAGGCGATTTACATCCGGGAGCACAAGGCCGATTAGTCTCGGCAGGGTGACCCGGGCCGCACGGATCACGAGCTTCGCGTTGCTGGCTGTCGTTGCGCTGATTCCCGCCGCGGCGCTCGGCAAGCCCGTGCCGGGAGCGCCGAACTGCCCGATGACTCCTGCCAACGCGTTCTGGCACGCGGACGTTTCCAGCTTGCCCGTGCATCCGCAGTCGGGGACGTGGATTCCGCGCATCGGTGCGACAGCCGGGCTCAAGGCCGACTTCGGCTCCGGCCTCTGGGAGGGGGGTCCCATCGGGATTCCGTATACGACGGTGCCCGGGAACCAGCCGAAGGTCCCCGTCTCCTTCGAGTACGACGACGAGAGCGATCCCGGCCCGTATCCGATTCCGCCGAACGCGCCGATCGAAGGAGGCCCCGGCTCGGCCGGTGACCGGCACGTCCTCGTTGTCGACCGCGATGTCTGCCGGCTCTGGGAGCTCTACGCCGCGTATCCGCAGGGCGGCGGCACGTCATGGACAGCGGGCTCGGGCGCGACATGGGATCTCAACTCGAACGGGATGCGTCCGCTGGGCTGGACGTCGGGTGACGCGGCGGGGCTGCCGATTCTGCCCGGCCTCGTGCGCTACGACGAAGTCCTGGCGGGCGAGATCGACCACGTCATTCGCTTCACGGCGCCGAAGACCGCTAACGCGTACGTGTGGCCGGCCAGCCACAAGGCGGCCACCGGCGGCGCCTCCGACCCACCGATGGGCGCCTGGCTCAGGCTCAAGGCGAACTACGACATCAGCTCCTTCTCGGCCCAGAACCAGGTGATCCTCAAGGCACTGAAGAAACACGGCCTCGTGCTTGCCGACAATGGCTCACCGTTCTACATGAGCGGCGTCCCGGACCCGGGTTGGAACAACTCCGATTTGAACAAGCTGAAGACGATCCCCGGCTCGGCGTTCGAGGCCGTCGACGTCTCCAGCATCAAGATCTCGAACACGTCGTACGCCGTCGCTGGCGACCCGCCACCGCCACCGCCACCGCCGCCACCGCCACCGCCACCGCCTCCGCCTCCGCCTCCACCACCGACCGAGCTCGTCGCCAACCCTGGCTTCGAGACCAGCCTCGGTGGTTGGAACAAGGGCACGAGCTTCATGACGCTCGTGCGCACGTGCTCCTTCGCCCACGGCGGCTCCTGCTCCGCCGAGCTCGGCCGCATGGTCCTGGGCGACGCGATCCTCGACGATTCCCCGAACACGGTCGCGGCGACAGCCGCAGGAGCCACCTACACGGCATCGGCCTGGGTGCGCGCACCTGCCGGGCGCTCGATCAGGCTGCGGCTACGGGAGTACAGCGGTGGACAGGTCTTGCGGTTCAAGATGGCCACGCTCGCCGGCAACGGTGCGTGGCGCCAGATCTTCGTGACGAGCCTGGCGACGTCGGGAGGCACCTCGCTCAGCGTCGACGTCCTCGTGTCGCTTTCGACGAGCACGAAAGCGCAGGTCGATGACCTGTCGCTCCGACGGAACTAGCGCACGCGATCGCCGCCGGCGAAGTACTGCCGCACGGTTCTCGGGCTTAGCCGCCGCTTGCTTCCCAGAGCAACGGAAGGACCTCGTGCTCCATCGGCGCGCCGGAAGGCAGATCCGCCAGCTCGGGAAAGTCGGGCGATGTCTTCCAGCGACGCGGCGCATGCGTGGCGTCGTCGCCCAGGAAGCGAATCGAAAGTGCCCGGCGGCGCCTCGTGGCTCCGCCCGCTGCGTGCAACGTCAGCATGTGGAAGTAGACGCAGTCCCCTGGCTCGAGCTCCCACGCGAGAATCTCGAAGGCGTCGCGATTTCCTTCGATGTCGGGCAAGTCTTCGAGGCTTCCTTCTGGGAACCACTTCGCTTCCGAGTCCATGAACG
This sequence comes from uncultured Actinomycetes bacterium, assembly GCA_963704335.1. GTDB lineage: Bacteria > Actinomycetota > Thermoleophilia > Gaiellales > Gaiellaceae > PALSA-612. The sequence continues at coordinate 501,696 of OY969889.1, read as the reverse complement.
TCCTGGGCATGAGCCAGGGACCGAGATGCGAGCCGGCCACGAACTCGACTGTCGACTCGCGGTCGACCGGGTCGACGGGCATCCACAGCGAGCAGACCTGCCGGCCGTCGACGTTGTAGTACGGCTGATCCTGGTGCCACGGCGTCGGCTGGCGCGTCGCCGGTTCCTTCACGAGCACGTGGTCGTGGAAGAGGCGTACCCGGCGTGAGTCCATCAACTCGCCTGCGATCTGCGCCGCCGCCGACTCGCGGATGAACTCCTCGTACTCGGGGATGCGTTGCCAGCCGCGGAAGTCCTCGAAGAAACGGCCGGGGTCGTCCGGGCGGCTAGCAACGAGTGCCAACTCGCTGGGCTCGGCGAGATTGCGCTCGATGCCGCGCGTGACGAGAGCCACGTCATGCTCGGTGAACGCGCCGCGGAGGCAGACCGCGCCGTCGCGGCGGAAGGCGTCGACGAGCTCCGCATCGACCATGAGGTGATCGTAGAGCGCTAGAGTCGCGTGCGTGCCGCTGGACGACCTCGTCGACCTCGATCGCTACCCCATTCACGAGCTCGAGGGCTCGGCTGCGCAGGCACTGGTGGCGGAGTGCCGAGACGCCCTTCGCAGCGAGGGCGCGTGCCGCCTCGACGGATTCGTCCGGATGGACGCCGTCGGGCAAATGGCCGACGAGGCCGGCGACCTCGCGGCGGCGGGCTACCCGAACGACGCCGCGCACAACTGCTACTTCGACGACGAGATCGACGAGTCGCTGCCGGTGGATCATCCGCGCCGCATACAGGTCCGCTCTGCGCAGAAGGCGGTCGCGATGGATCTCTTGCCGGAGGACTTCGGGGCACGGCGCATCTACGCGTCGGACGAGGTGCTCGCGTTCGTCGCCGCCGCCCTGGAGAAAGACGTGTTGCATCGCAGCGCCGATCCCCTCGACGGCGTGAACATGACGGTCTACGAGCAGGGAGACGAGCTCGGCTGGCATTTCGACCAGAGCGAGTTCTCGGTGACGCTCATGATCCAGCGTTCGCAAGCCGGCGGCGAATTCGAGTACGCGCCCATGGTGCGAACGCCCGACGACGAGCGCTACGACGCCGTCCGCTCCGTGCTGATCGGCGACACACCGGCCAAGAAGCTCGCATCCGATCCGGGCACGCTCGCGTTCTTCCGCGGCCGCTACTCCCTCCACCGGGTGCCGCCGGTCGTCGGTTCGACTCCGCGAATGAACTCTGTGCTCACGTACTCGGTCGAGCCCGGGCACATGCTGAGCGAGATGGCGCAGCGCATGTACTACGGCCGCACCGCATAGGGAGGGCTTGGCGAAACAGTGGCTGAGCCGCCGGAATCACGCTGGAGGCCGCGCTGCGGCGTCCTCAGTCGCCCACGTACTAGTTAGTACGCGGGCTCCCTGCGTCCTTGCATCACAACCTCCAGCGCGCCCCGGCGACGAGCACCGTTCCGCCAAGCCCTCCCGCGTTCACCGCCCTGACACCACGCCTTACGCCGCACTTACGTCCTTCTCAGGCGGCATTTACGGGCCGCCCCTAGCGTTGTGGCTTACCGAGGAGCGTTTTTTGCGTCCAATAAAGGGGTAGGTAGGACGCTCCAGAATCGAGGGGGTGTGCGGGTGACGTCGATACGCAAGGCTTCCGCGTACGTGCGTGCCGCATGTGGTGCGTCCGTGCTGCTGGCGGCTGTTGCGCTCGCCCCTGCGACGGCATCGGCAGAGGAGGCGTGCTGGCAGAAACTCGTGACCGACTGGAGCGACGGCACGATCAGCAACCTCTACCCGATCAGCTGCTACCGGCAGGCCCTCGAGAACATGCCCGAGGATGTTCGCCTCTACTCGAGCGCAAGCGACGACATCAATCGAGCGCTCTCCGGACGCGTCGTGTCGCGCAGCCTGGCCGGCTCGAGCGCCAACGGCGCTTCCGCGCCCGCTGCCGCCGCCGTGTCGGCTGACGGCAGCTCTGGCACGCCTATCGTGCTTGCCGGTTCCCTTGCCGCCTTGCTCGTCCTGGGTGGCGCGGCGGGGTTCTTCACGCACAGGAAATGGAGAGGCGCCGCACGCCTCCGCGCGCCCAACGACTGATGACATTGCTCAGGTGCGCAACTCTGGCCGCCGTGGTGGTGGCGGTCGCTGGTTTCGGTACTCCGACGGCTGGTGCGGCCTCCGGGGCGAAGTTCGGGATCCACGACGACGCCTGGCTGCTGAGCGGACCCCGTTCGCTCTCGGAGCGCACTGCCGAGCTCGACCGCATCGGCGTGGACATCGTCCGCTTCACGTTGCGCTGGGATCAGATCGCCGCCCGGGAACCGCGCGACCCCACGAATAACCGAGACCGCGCCTATCGCTGGCGCAACCCGGACCGTGTTCTGACCGCGTTGAACAGGCGTGGCATCGCAGTCGTCGTCACGCTTGTCGGCACTCCATCGTGGGCCAACGGCGGCTTCGACGCCAGCTGGGCCCCCGACGCGGGGACGACGGCGTTCGCCGACTTCGCCCACGCCGCGGCGAGCCGCTACCCGTTCGTCCGCTACTGGACGATCTGGAACGAGCCCAACCAGTCGCGGTGGCTCAAGCCCACCACACCGAAGGTCTATGTCGAGCGGCTGCTCAATCCTGGCTACGCGGCGATCAAGCAAGTTCTTCCCGGGGCTCGCGTCGGCGGTGGCGTCACGGCCCCGCGCGGGAATGCAGGCGGCCTCTCTCCGCTTGCCTGGATCACCGGCATGGGTAAGGCGAACGCGAAGCTCGATGCCTACGCACACCACCCCTACCCGGTTCAGCCGCAGACGGAGACGCCCTGGAGCGGCGGGTGCAAGCACTGTCAGACGCTCTCGATGGCCTCACTCGAGCGGCTGACCAAGGCCGTGCGCAAATGGCTGGGCCCGAAGCGCATCTGGCTGACGGAGTACGGCTACCAGACGAACCCGCCTGACACCTGGCTCGGCATCGAGCCTGCGTTGCAGGCCATCTACACGGCCGAAGCAGCGCTCCGGGTTTGGAAGGCGCCCTACGTCGACATGCTGATCAACTTCCTGTACCAGGACGACATCGCCGATACCAACGGTCAGTCATCGGGCTGGCAGAGCGGCTTCGTCAACGCCCGCGGCACGCCCAAGCCGTCGCTGCGCGCGTTCATGCTGCCGCTCGTGCGGGCCGCGCGCCACGGCGAGCAGACGACGCTGTGGGGCCAGGTGCGACCGCGAAACGGCACTCAGCCATACCGGCTGCAGGAGCTGCGGTTCGGAGCGTGGCAGTGGCTCGGCGGCCCTCGCGTGACGCTGCCCAACGGCTCCTTCCGGGTGACGGTGAAGGCAGGCCGTGATACGCGCCTCCGCATCTGGTCGCCGCGTGACGACATGTTCGGTGTCACGCTCAGGGTCCGGTGAGCTAGAAAGACCGTCCTTAGGCGGGTGCGGGCGTCGGGCGGCTAACTGGCGCGTCCACGCTCCACGGGAAGTCGATCCAGCGATCGGTGCGCCTCCAGACGTATTCACAGTTGACGACCGATCCCGGCTTCTCGTAAAGCACGGCCACGCGCGCCTGGCCGACCTTGCCCGAGAGGAACTCCTTCACGAGCACGAGCGTCTGTCCCGTGTCGGCGACATCGTCTGCGATGAGCACGCGTGCCTCGCCGAGATCGATGAGGTCGGGAACCGGCGGCAGGATCATCGGCATCTCGAGCCGCTCGTCGATGCCGGTATAGAACTCGACGTTCATCGTGAACGTGTTCTTCACATCGAGTGCGTAGGCGATCGCCCCGCCGACGAGGAGCCCGCCGCGTGCGATGCCGAGGATGATGTCCGGCCACCATCCGTCCGCCGCAGTCTGGTCGGCGAGCGCGCGGGATCCCTCGCCGAGATCGTCCCACTTCATGCGCAGCCGCTCTGTCATCCGCCCGACTCTACGACAGCCCTGCGCGGCTCTCAAGAAGTATTGGCCGTACAAACGCCAAGTCCCCGGCGATCCGAAGATCTCCGAGGACTTGACGGGGAGAATCTTTCACGTTCGCGCACGCTTGTCAAGCGGGTATCGTCGCGGGTGCGATGTGCTTCGACGACGACTCCTCTCCGCCGATCCCCGTCATCTCCGGCGCGGCCGTCTCGCACGAGGAGCTCGTGCTCGACGCGGCGGACGGAAACCGGTTCGCCGCCTTCGCCGCGCTGCCCGACGAGGCGGCCGAAACGGGCATCGTCATCCTCCCCGACGTCCGCGGCCTTTACCGCTTCTACGAGGAGCTCGCACTTCGCTTCGCCGAGCGCGGCTACCCGGCCATCGCCTTCGATTACTTCGGCCGCACGGCGGGCGTGGCCAAGCGCGACGACGAGTTCGAATACATGCCGCACGTCCAGGCGGTGAAGCCCTCGGAGATTCAGGCCGACGTCGCTGCAGCCGTCGCCTGGCTGCGCGAGCAGGGAGCGAAGCGGGTCTTCACCGTCGGCTTCTGCATGGGCGGTCGCCACTCGTGGCTCTCCGCCGCCGGCGGCCACGGCCTCGCAGGGGCGGCCGGCTTCTACGGGCGCACCCGCGAGGGGGCCGACGGCTCACCGGGGCCGATCGAGCGCGCTCCGGAGATGGACTGCCCGATCCTCGCCCTCCAGGCGGGCGACGATCAGAACATCACGGCCGAGGACAACGCGGCGTTCGAGGAAGCGTTGAGCGCGGCAGGCGTAGCGCACGAGCTCGTCACGTACCCCGGCGCGCCGCACAGCTTCTTCGATCGCAAGCAGGAGGACTTCCAGGACGCGTCGGACGACGCTTGGGCGCGCGTGATGGCGTTCGTCGCGCCTAGCGTGCCCTGAGCGCGGCGGCGAGCACGGGGTCTCGCCCGGCCAGGAAGTCTGCGATCGTGACGTTGACCTTGCGATCGGGGTTGACGGCGAGTCGCCGGTCGCTCGAGCCCTTCCCGAAGTCCCAGTAGCGGGCCGCGATGCGCACGTTGATCCCGCTCTTCGGGAGCAGCACGGAAACGGTGTCTCCGTAGCCCTTCACGAAGCCGCCGGTCGGCTCTCCGATGAAGGTCGCCTTTGTATACCGGTCGACGTCGGCTGCGAAGTTCGCTGCAGCCGAGAAGGTCGCACGGCCGATCAGCACGAACAGCCGGCCCTTCCTGTTGATGGCCTTGTCTTGTAGGGCGACGAGGAGGCTTGCGTACGTCGTGTTGTCCCCGCCGCCGTTCAGGCGGAGATCGACGATGACGCGCTTGATCTGCCGCCCGCGCGAGAGCTTCGTGACGCGGTCCACGAGCGCCTGGCTCGGACGTTGTACGGCGTTGAAGCCCACAAGAACCGCACGTCCCCGGTCATGGGTTTCGACCCAGAGCAGGCTCGCGCTCTTGCGGAGGTAGAGCGGGGTCGGCTTCCGTCGCGGCAGGATTGACGGGTAGTGCCCGTGGAGCGGATCGCTGAACGTCGAGACGTACGAAGGCGCTGTCAGGGGGGAGAGCGTCACCGACCGCGACTTGCCGCCCTGCACGACCGTGAACTCGAGCGGGGAAAGGCCTTCGGCGATGCCGAGCCCGTCGAGCACTTCCGCCGTCAATACCCAGTGCGGCAGATAGCCCTGGAGGTTGCTCGCGTTGTCATGCGGGACGAGCGGCCGGACGCGTTTCGCGACCTCGGCGTAGGAGACGCCGCCGATCGCCGTGAGGCGCGCGCCGACGAGGCCGTCGCTGCCCTTCTCGTCGACGACGTACGTCCCGTCGGGGAAGGCGTAAAGGCGGAGGGGGTAGAGGTGAAGGTCGCGACCGTGTTGAGGGTCGCCGGGGAAGATGCCGCTGTGCCCGTTGCCGTTGCCCGGGAGCGCCGCGATGCGCATCAGCTCGACGAGCAGCTCGTTCTCTGAGAGCTCGTCGGCGCGGGCCGCCGCGGTATCGACGACCGACTTGAAACGTGCGCGCGGGACGCTGTCGAACAGGTCGGGATGGATCGCCTCCAGCTGCTGCGCAAGCAGGCGCACGTCCGACTCCGCGCCGGGCACGGTCGCCGACGTCGCGGCCCCGCTCGACCCGACCGCGACCAGGCAGAGGGCGGCCACCAAGAGCAGTCGGGCGAGCAGGGTCATGCGGCCTCGAGCTCCTCGAGAACCCAGTCGGACCAGCGAAGGAGGTGCTCCGAGCGCTCGATACCGAGACGGAGCAGGAAGTAGTGGAAGAAGTCGTTGTCCGTGCGCGTGTTCGTCGGCTCGATCTGCCGGTACTCCTCGAGCTGCTCGGCCGTCCGTTCGCGGAACCACTCGACGTGTTGGGCGAGCACCTCCGGCGGGACGAGGCCGCCGACGAAGAGCCGGAGGTAGAACGTTTCGGTCGAGTCGGGCCGCTCGGCGAGCCAGCGATGGAGCTCCGACTGGCCGGCGCTCGTGATCTTGAAGAGCTTCTTCTCCGGCCGCGCGCCTTCCCGCACCGTGCGGCTCGTCGCGAGACCGCGCTCGGCGAGCTTGGGGAGGAGCGCATAGAGCTGCGTCTTCGCCGGCGCCCAGATGTAGCCGATCGCCTTCGACAGGCCCTTCATGAGGTCGTAGCGCGACCGCTCGCCCTCGATGGCAAGGAGGGCGAGCACGGCTGCCTCGGTCGCGTTGAGCTGTGCCACTGAGTTGGATGATAGTCCGTCGCGAACCATTCCGCAACGGAATATATGGACGCGCCGAGCGACTAGCCGAGCTGCCGGTCGAGGTTCGTCGCCGCGCTGATCAGCGCGAGGTGGGTGAACGCCTGCGGGAAGTTGCCAAGCTGCTCGCCGTGCGGGCCGATCTCCTCGGAGAAATGGCCCAGGTGGTTGGCGTACGTCAGCATCTTCTCGAAGGCGATGCGCGCTTGATCGAGCCGACCGGCGCGCGCGAGCGCCTCCACGTACCAGAAGGAGCAGATCGAGAACGTTCCCTCGTCCCCCTCGAGCCCGTCCGGCGAGGCTCTCACGTTGTAGCGATAGACGAGCGTGTCCGAGACGAGCTCATCCGTCATCAGGTCGAGCGTCGAGAGCCAGCGCGGATCGGTCGGTGAAACGAACTTCACGAGCGGCATGAGCAGGTTCGACGCGTCGAGGACATCGGAGCCGTAGTGCTGCACGAACGCGCCGCGCTCCTCGTTCCAGCCCTTGTCCATGATCTGGTGGTAGATGTCGTCGCGCGTCTTCATCCAGGCGACGAGATCGGCCGGCAGGCCGCGCTGGCGGGCGACGCGGACGGCTCGCTCGACGGCGACCCAGCACATCAGCCGTGAATACGTGAATTGCTGGCGGCCGCCACGCGTCTCCCAGATCCCCTCGTCCGGCTGATCCCAGTTCTCGCAGACCCAGTCGACGATTCTCGTCAGATCCATCCAGGCGTCGTGGGAGATGGGCGCGCCGTGCTTGTTGTAGAGGTAAACCGAGTCGACGAGCTCGCCGTAGATGTCGAGCTGCAGCTGGTCGGCGGCGCCGTTGCCGATCCGCACGGGGGCGGAGCCCCGGTAGCCCTCCCAGTGGTCGAGGATCTGCTCCTCGAGGTCGGAGCTGCCGTCGATCGCGTACATGATCTGAAGCGGGCCCGACACGCCCTTGTGCTCCTCGCGGAACCGGGCGGTCAGCCAGTCGCCGAATGCCGCCGCCTCCTCCGTGAAGCCCAGCCGGAGCAAGGCGTAGAGGGAGAACGCCGCGTCGCGAATCCATGTGTACCGGTAGTCCCAGTTGCGCTCGCCGCCGAGCTGCTCGGGCAGGCTTGTGGTCGCCGCGGCGATGAGCGCGCCCGAGGGGCGGTAGGTCAGGAGCTTCAACGTCAGCGCGGAACGTCTCACGATCTCGCGCCACCGTCCCTGATAGCGAGCTGCCGATATCCACCGCAGCCAGTAATCGACCGTCTCGTTGAACAGCTCGCGCGTGTCGTCCTCCGAGTACGGATGCGGCTGGTCGCCCTGCTCGAGGACGAACGTCGCGCTTTGGCCCTGTTCGAGGACGAACTTCGAGCGGACACCCGCCGCGGTGCGTTCGAACGGCACGCGTGCAGAGAGCGACAGCGTCAGATCGTGCGAGGCGAAGACGGCGCCGTTGTCGGTGACCGCGATCTCCGCGTCGGCGCGACCGTAGTCGAAGCGTGGCTCCACCTCGGCCTGGAAGTGCAGCTCGCCCTTCACGCAGAGGACCCGTCGCACGAGCCGCTGGTGGTGCGTACCCTGCCGGCGTTCGTCGAGCGGCATGAAGTCGATGACCTCGCCCACGCCGTCTCCGCTGAGGAAGCGCGTGATCAGGACGTTCGTATCGGGCACGTAGAGCTGCTTCGACGTCCACTGGCACTTGATTGGGGTGATACGGAAGAAGCCGCCGCGCTCTGCGTCGAGGATCGCGCCGAACACGCTCGGCGCGTCGAAGCGGTCGTGGCAGTACCAGTCGATCGTTCCGTCGGTGCCGACGAGCGCCGCCGAGTGCAGGTCACCGATGATGCCGTGGTCGGCGATCGGCAGGTAGTCGTGACGCGGGACGTCGGCCACGCGGCGATTCTACGGCTCGCGTTGCGGCTCAGATCGACCGCAGGATCCGGCAGGGCACGCCGGCGGCGACCGAGCGCGCGGGCACGTCACGCAAAACCACGCTGCCGGCGCCGATGACGGAATCGTCGCCGATAGTGACGCCCGGACCGACGATTGCGCCTGCGCCGATCCAGACGTTCCGCCCGACCGAGATCGGTCTTGCGAGCTCGATGCCCTCGGCGCGTTCTTCAGGGCTCACGGGATGCGTGGCTGCGCACAGCTGCACTGCGGGGCCGATCTGCGTGAGCGCACCGATGGTGACGGGGGCGCAGTCGAGGATCACGCAGTTGAAGTTCAGGAACGCACGCTCTTCGAGCGTGATGTTCCAGCCGTAATCGCACTGGAACGGCGGCTCGATCCAAGCTGCCTCGCCGACCTCGTCGAAGAGCTCAGTCAACAGTGCGCGTCGCTCGCCGACGTCGTCCTGTGACGTCGTGTTGTAGCGCGCCGTCAGTCGACGTGCGCGTGCACGTGCCGCCACGAGCGCCGGATCCACGGCGTCGTACGGCTCGCCGGCGACCATGCGCCTTTGTTCAACGCCTAAGTCGGGACGCGGCACTACTTGGGCGGCAGCGTCGTCGTGAACGCCAGCGAGCGATCGACCCAGGCTTTGACGTCACCCTCCGAGGCGACGCCCAGAGCTGCGACCAAGACGAACCCGGTCATCGGCCTGCCGGTGAAGTCCATCAGCCGTGCGTGCGGCTGGGCAAGTGCATCGTCCTCACCGGCCCGGCCGACGCGCGCCATTAGCTCGTCCTTGACGACACCCACGGTCATGTGGCCGTCGACCATGAACGCGAGCCCGCCGAACATCTTCTGTTCGCGGACGCCGTCGGCGCGGTCGGCCAGCACGTCGCGGATCCGGTCGGCGAGCTCCTCGTCGTACGCCATTCGTCAGTCCTCGTCCTCCCAGTACTCGAGCTCCGGGCCGGGGCGAGCGAACAGGATCCGGTCGCCGGCGACGCTGCGCGCGCCCACCTTCCCCGTGTCGAGGTACTCCACGATGTCCGGTGCGATCGTGGTCGAGAGCATCAGCACCCGGATCGGCGTGTCGGTGTCGTTGCGAATCTGGTGCGCGCCCTCCTTGCCGCGGGGGAACGCAACCACGTCCCCCTCGCGCAGCGCCTGCTCGCCCTCGTGCGTGCGAAGCGTGGGCTCACCGCGGAGGACGATCACCCACTCCTCGTTCGCGTGGTGCGTGTGGAACGGCCAGAGCCGGTTGCCCGGCTCGACCTCGTACATGCTCCCGCCGATCAGCTCGGATCCGATGTGGTGGCCGACCCAGGCGTCTGTGCTCTGCCAGCCGTCACGGTCCTCCGTGCGATCCCATTCGTCCCCGTTGAGGTTGAAGATCTTCATGACGAGAGCTTAAGCGCGAACGAGGCCGATGCGATTGCCGCCCGGGTCGCGGAAGATCGCCCAGCCGAAGGCGCCGAAAACGTCCGCTCTGCGGGCCGCGGCTAGCTCTCGATGGGCCTAGACTCGGCCCGTGGTCGCCTGCCCCTCCTGCGGCACGAAGAACTCCGAGAGCGCGAAGTTCTGCAACGAGTGCGCCGCGCCGCTGAGCGAGGCGCCCCCGGAACCGGGCCTCGAGGAGCGCAAGGTCGTCACGGTCCTATTCTGCGATCTCGTCGGCTTCACTGCCGCCTCCGAGGAGGCTGACCCCGAGGACGTGAGGGCACGGTTGCAGCCGTATCACGAACGGGTGCGCAATGAGATCGAGCGGTACGGCGGGACGGTTGAGAAGTTCGTCGGTGACGCGGTCATGGCTGTCTTCGGCGCGCCCGTGGCGCACGAGGACGACGCGGAGCGGGCGGTCAGGGCGGGCTTGCGGATCCTCGAGGCGATCGGAGAGCTAAACCAGACGGACGCCGACCTGGGACTGCAGGTGCGTGTCGGAATCAACACCGGCGAGACGGTGGTGGCGCTGGGCGCGCGGCCAGAGTTGGGAGAGGGGATCGTCGCCGGCGATGTCGTGAACACGGCATCGCGGCTGCAAGGGGCGGCGCCGGTTGACGGCGTGGCGGTGTCGGAACAAACGTACCGGCAGACGGATCTCGTCTTCGACTACGAGCCGCTGGAACCGGTCGTGGTCAAGGGGAAGGCCGAGCCGCTGCGCATCTACCGGCCGCTGCGGGCCCGCGCGGACTTCGGGCGTGAGGTCACGCGCACGCACACGACGCCGCTGGTGGGGAGAGACTTGGAGAAGTCGCTGCTGAACGGAACCTTCGAGCGCGCGGCCCAGCAGCGGTCGTCCCAGCTGGTGACGCTGGTTGGCGAGCCAGGGGTCGGCAAGAGCCGCTTGTGCGCAGAGCTTCTCCGTCAGATCGATGCAACGCCGGAGCTGGTCAGATGGCGACAGGGCCGTTGTCTGCCCTACGGAGACGGGATCGCGTTCTGGGCGCTGGGGGAGATCGTCAAGGCGGAGTGCGGAATCCTCGAGTCGGACACGCCTGCCCAGGCGGCGACGAAGCTCGAGCTGGCAGTTGCCGAGGACGAGGGCGACCGCTCCTGGCTACTTGCCCGCCTGGCGCCTCTCGTAGGAGCGCCTGCGGAGCCGGTCGCCCAGGAGGAGTCGTTCGCCGCGTGGCGGCGGTTCTGCGAGAGCCTCGCGGCAGAGCGGACGACCGTGCTCGTGTTCGAGGATCTGCATTGGGCCGACCCGTCGCTCCTCGGGTTCCTCGAGCACCTGGCCGACTGGGCCGAAGGCGTGCCGCTGCTGCTCCTTTGCACGGCGCGGCCCGAGCTGTACGAGCGGCATCCGACCTTCGGAGCCAACGCGCGCAATGCGCAGCGGATCAACCTCGCCCCCTTGAGCGACGCGGAGACGGCGCAACTGGTCTCCACGCTGCTCGATCGGGCTGTGCTCCCGGCCGAGACACAGCAGGTGCTGCTAGAGCAGGCGGGCGGTAACCCGCTCTACGCGGAGGAGTTCGTGCGGCTGCTCGCAGACCATGGTCGGCTTGACGACGGCGTGGAGGTACCCGAATCGGTGCAGGCATTGATCGCCGCGCGCCTCGACACGCTGCCTTCGGAACGCAAGAGCCTGCTCCAGGATGCCTCGGTGCTCGGCAAGGTGTTCTGGGCGGGCGCCGTCGCGGAGATGGGCGGCCGCGACCGAGATGAGGTCGAGCTGGCGTTGCACGAACTTGCGCGCAAGGAGCTCGTGCGTCCCTCGCGCACCAGCTCGATGGAGGGCGAGCAGGAGTACTGGTTCTGGCACGTGCTCGTGCGCGACGTCTGCTACGGGCAGATCCCGCGCGGTGCCCGCGCGGCGCGTCACGAGCTGGCCGCAGCGTGGATCGAGGAGAAGGCGGGCGAGCGCGCGGAAGACCTCGCCGACGTGCTCGCGTACCACTACCAGGCCGCGCTCGAACTCAAACAGGCGGCAGGCCTCGACGAGCGGACAGACCAGCTGCAGGCGCTTGTCGTGCGCTACCTGGCTCTGGCCGGTGAGCGGGCGCTCTCACTCGACATCGAACAGGCCGAACGGCAACTCGCTCGCGCGCTCGAGCTGTGCGCCGAGGACGCACCCGAACGGGCGTCGGTGCTGGAACGCTGGGCACAGGCCGCGCAACAACAAGGCCGGCTCCAGGATGCCAGGCAGGGTTTCCAACAGGCGCTCGACCTCTACCGCGAGCAGAACGAGCCGCTAGCGGCCGGCCGCGTTATGACCCGCCTCGCGCTCGTCGTACATCGGCTCGGCGATGCGGGAAGCGAACAGCTGCTTGCCGAGTCGCGCGACCTGCTCGAGAAGCAACCCCCGGGGCCGGAGCTCGTCAGCACGTACGCCTACACCGCCGGGCGTTACACGTTCGCGAACCGCTATTCGGAGACGATCGCGTCTGCCGAGCGGGCACTCGCACTCGCTACAGAGCTCGACCTCCCCGAGCCGGCATTCGCGCTCCACTGGCGCGGCGTTGGCCGCTGCGCGCTTGGGGACGCCGAGGGGCTCGACGACCTGCGCCGGGCACTCCAGCTCGCGCTCGAGCAGAACCTGGGACGCGAGGCAGCCGTGATCTACGGCAACCTCGGTGGTGTCGTCTGGTCCTACGAAGGACCGCGGGCAGCGCTCGACGTCATCGGCGAGGCAATCGCCTTCTGCGAACGCCGTGGTATCACCGAGATGGCGCTGCAGATCAGCTCCGGGACTCCGACCGCTCTGGCCGATCTCGGCCTCACCGAGCAGGCACTCGCCGAGGCGGGGCCACTCGCCGACCGGATCGAGGCCGGGGGTGACATGAGCTACGTCGAACCCCGAGCTCTGTTGTTCCGGCTGCTCGCCGAACGCGGCACCCCGAAAGATGCCCCCACGCCCGACGCGTTTGTCGCTGCAGCCCGCAGCATCGGCCTCCCGGCGTTCATCGCGACCGCCTTCAGCGCCGTCGCGCAGGTCCTACTCGCACAAGGCAACCGCGTGCAGGCGCGGGCGCTGCTGCAAGAGTTCGATGAGCTCGCCGCGCCCGCCGGCGACGCCTTCGACGAGAGCTCGCTTCTGCCGTCGGTGGTGCGCGTCGCGCTGGCACTCGACCAGGGAGCGCTCGCAGAGCGGCTCACCGCCGCCGTCAACCCGGTCACGCCGTCCCGCGAGAACACGCTCATTTCGGCCCAGGCCCAGCTCGCCGAGGCGGCCGGCGATCGCGTCGAGGCGGCTTCGATGTACGCCGACGCGGCGGAGCGCTGGCTGAAGTTCGGCAACGTGCCCGAGCGCGCGTATGCCCTGCTCGGCCACGGACGCTGTCTCGCCGCGCTCGGAAAGCCCGGGGCGGAAGGACCGCTACGCGAGGCCAAGGAGCTGTTCGCCTCGATGGGCTACAAACCCGCTCTCTTGGAGACGGAGGCGCTGCTCGCCGAGACCGTTGCGGCCGCTTCGTAGGAGTTAGGATCGCCGGGCCAACACGCGATCAAGGAGGCTTTGATGCCGGTTGCCGTCGAGATGAACTTCAAGGGTGCGACCCTCGATCAGTACGACCAGGTGATCCAGAAAATGGGTCTGACCCCGGGCGGTGCGACTGCGCCAGGAGCGATCTCCCACTGGGTGGCCCAGACGGACGAGGGAATCCGAGTCGTCGACGTCTGGGAGACGCAGGACGCGTACGACAAGCATGCCGCGGAGCAGATCGGCCCGTTTGCGGCCGAGGCCGGCATCACCGAACCGCCTGAGATGCGCGTCTACGACGTGCACAACTACCTGACGAAGACCTAGCTAACTGGCTGCTAACAGGCGGTCGCCGCGAGGGCGGATGAGGTACCACGCCTCGATCTCGCCCTTTCCCTTGACATCGATTGTCCCCCGCGGCTCGCACTCGAACTCGTCAGCGAGGAGGTCATACGTCGCGCGCGTGATCTGGATCCGCCCCGGTGTCCCGTGGGACTCCATGCGACTGGCCGTGTTCACGGCGTCGCCCCAGAGGTCGTAAAGGAAGCGCTTCTTCCCGATTACCCCGGCGACCACCGGGCCCGAATTGATCCCGGCTCGCAGCTCGAGGCCGAGATGCCCGAATACTTCGTGCTCGCGCATCGCCTCGACCATGTCGAGCGCCATGAGCGCGAGCGCGCGAGCATGGTCGGAGCGTGGTGTCGGAACGCCCGCAGCGACCATGTAGCAGTCGCCGATGGTCTTGATCTTCTCGACGCCGTACTGCTCGGCGAGCTCATCGAAGTGACTGAAGAGGTGATCGAGGTAGCCGACCACTTCGGCCGGCGGGAGCCGCTCCGACCAGGGCGTGAAGTCGGCCACGTCGGCGAACAGGATCGACGCCGACCCGAAGTGGTCCGCGATCGGCTGGGTCTCGGCCTTCAGCTGGTCGGCGATCGAGCGCGGCAGGATGTTGAGCAGGAGGTCTTCGGCTTTCTCCTGTTCCTGCCGAAGCGCTGCCAGCGCTTCGCGCCGCTGCTTGGCGAAGACCGCTAGCAGAATGAACATGATGGTCCCGCCGACCGCGATGTTCAGGGCCAGCATCGTGCTCGTGAACCAGACGGGCAGTGGGTCCCAGACAGGGCCGATGATCTCGCCCGCGAATCCCGATCCGAGGAACACGACGACGAACGCGATGTACCAGCGGACCGCCGACCTGACATCGCTGAACACGAGCGCTCCGAGCGGGGCGAGAATCGCCCAGAAGCCGACGCCGCCGGCGTGGAGGAATCCGCCGAGTGGGATCATCGACAGCGTCGGTGCCAACAGAATGGCGATCTGGCCCACGCGCAGAAACCACGGGAAGTCGCGCGTGCGCGAGAACACCACGATCGCGCCGAGCAGGACGCCGAAGTACACGAGTGGCACCACACCGACCGGCGATCCGAACGCGAGATACAGCGCCCCCCACAGCGCCGAGACCGGCAGGATCAACACGGAGATCTGGACCAGCAGCGCCTTTCGAGCGCGCAGGTCGTCGTCGTCGAGGGGATCGGCGCCGACAAGCATCAAGCGCGAGTGAACGCGATCCACCGCGGCCCGGATCCGGTCCACGAGGTGCATCGCGGAAGACGTTACGTGGAGCTGTACGCCTAGCGGCGGCGCTGACCGCGGCGGAGCGCGTCGAGGCGTCGACGGTCGCGCTTCGTCGGCCGGACGCTGAGGTCGGCGCCGAGCGGCCGGCTGGCCTTCGCCTCCAGGCGGCGTTGCTCGCGCGCGGCGGAGGACTCCGGCGTCTCGTCATAGAGCTCGCGCGCGGCGGCAGCGGAGCCGCGCCGCTCCGCGAGTGCCCGTACGTCGACCGTCCACCGGTCGGCGCTCGTTCGTACCTCGATCCGGTCGCCGGCCGCGACTTCGCGCGACGGCTTGGCGCGCTCGCCGTTCACTTTGACGTGACCGCCCGCAACGGCATCAGTGGCGGCCGAGCGCGTCTTGAAGAAGCGCGCGGCCCAGAGCCACTTGTCGACGCGCACGCGCTCCATTTGCCTAGCTCGGAGCGGCCCTAGTCTTCGTCTTCCCAGTACTCGACCGCGGGTCCGGGCCTTCCGAACATCACGTCTTCGTCGTCGACGCCCTTGGCGAGAATCTTTCCGGTGTCGAGGTACTCGATGATCTCGCCGGCGATCATCGAGGAGAGCATGAGTACGCGAACAGGCGAGTCTGTCTGGTTGATGATCTGATGCGCACCGTCCTTCCCCCGCGAAAAGCAGACGACGTCACCCTCCTTCAACACCTGCTCACCTTCGGGCGTGCGCACCGTCGGCTCGCCGCGGAGCACGATCACCCATTCCTCGTTCATGTGGTGCGTGTGGTAGGGCCAGAGCTTGCTGCCAGGCTCGACCTCGGACATGGTCGCGCCGATTAGCTCACCGCCGATGCCTTGGCCGACAAGTGCCCCCTTGGCGCGCCAGCCGTCGCGGTCCCTCGTCCCGTCCCACTCGTCGCTGTTGAGGTTGAAGATCTTCAATGCCAGACGCCTACTCGCAATCTGTCCGCTGGAAGCGCTCGAATCGTCCGCGAGATGCTCGCGGTCGGGACGCCACGAAGGCGACTCGGAATGTGGATCGAGGCAGCCTTGGAAGCCGTCTTCAGCACCTCCAACATTGGTCCATCGTCGTCGTCGAGTAGTCGCCGCGACACATGGACTCCGTAGTCGGGCGATACGCCGACGAGATCATGGTCGAACGCCCGATGGTGGATGGAGCAGAGGCTCAGGCCGTTCGAGATCTCCGGTTGGCTCGCCAGGCTCCTCGACGTCTCCGATGATGTGAGCGGCATCGAGGAGTCGAACGTCTTTGAGCCGGCAAATCGTGCAGCGATTCTCGTATGCCGGTAACACCGCGCCTCGGAACTGCGCCTGGTGAACCGCACTGCCTAACCTGGCGAAGCACGTACCGTGCTCGATCTCGTCATCGATGTGAACCGGCTCGCGTTCGTCGTACGGGCCGTGCATCTTCCCGACGTGACGCGCACGTCGTCGCTCCTCGACGGCCTGTCCTGCTCGACGAACGACGGATACTCAGGCTGATACCAGCCCTTCCGGTTCCGACGAAATAGACGAGAGGTACTTGAAGGGCGTCCGCGCTGCGTAACCAGCGACGTTGAAGTGGTTGTCGATCGACCCGCTTGGTAGCTGTAGAGAAATCCCATCAGCTTCCTCTCTGTCCTATAGCGGCTTTGCACGAACGAACTGTCTGAGTCGAAAGAGCCGCGTCCGCCTTGTGCGTCGTGCCCGATAGATGCCCGTTGGCCTTGTTGAGAAAGGGGATCTTCGGCCGCACGAAAGTTGAAACCACCGACAAGCTCCGAGTACGGAATGTCGGGACCGCACTTTGCCTGCAGGACGTCGAGCGCCGCGAAGCATGAAGCCCGGACGTCGTCGTCGCGGTGCACGCCGCGATTCTATGAGTGACGCGACTCGGTCTAGCTGCAGCCGGTGTTGGTGCCGCAGTCCCTGCACGTGTAGCAGGAGCCTGTCCGCACCATGCGGCCGCCGCAGCGGGCGCACTCGACGGCGTCTTCGTGCGTGTTGAAGAGCGCCGTCTGGCCGGGCGGAGGCGCCTCGAGCGGCACCGACGCCGTCTCCGCGCTCGCAGGCTTGCCCTCGCCGTCCGAGTAGCGCTCCGCCATCCGGGCTCGCACCTCGGCCGAGAGGATGCCGATCTCCTCCTGCTGGTCGATGGTGAGGAACTTCTTGCCCATCCAGCGGAAGATGTAGTCGACGATCGACTTCGCGACGCGGATGTCGGGATCGTTCGTCGGGCCCGCGGGCTCGAAGCGCATGTGCGAGAACTTCGAGACGTAGACCTCGAGCGGCACGCCGTACTGGAGGCCGAGCGAGACGGAGATCATGAACGAGTTCATGAGGCCGGCGAGCGTCGTGCCCTCCTTCGCGATGTCCACGAAGATGTCGCCGGGCGTCCCGTCGTCGAACAGGCCGACGTGGATGTAGCCCTCGTACTCGCCGACGCGGAACTTCCGGCCTACTTCGGTGCGGTCTTCCGGCAGCCTCCGCCGCTGCGGCGCCAGAGTCACGCCGGGCACGAGCGCGGCCGCGCTTGCCTTGTCGCCCGAGGACAGTGGCTGCGCGACCTTGCAGTTGTCGCGGTAGATAGCGATCGCCTTCACGCCGAGCTTCCACGCGTCCACGAAGAGATCGCGGACCTCCTCGACGGTGACCGTCTCGGGCATGTTCACGGTCTTCGAGATGGCGCCGGAGATGAACGGCTGGACGGCGCCCATCATCTTCACGTGGCCCGAGTAGTGGATCGCGCGGTCGCCGATGGCGCAGTCGAAGATCGGGTAGTGCTCCGGCTTTACGGACGGCGCGCCGACGACGGTGTTGCGCTCGTCGACGAAGGCCACGATCTCCTCGACCTCCTCGGGCGCGTAGCCGAGCTTCTCGAGTGCCATCGGCACCGTCTTGTTGACGATCGTGATCTCGCCGCCGCCGACCAGCTTCTTCGACTTCACCAGTGAGAAGTCCGGCTCGACGCCTGTCGTGTCGCAATCCATCATGAAGCTGATCGTCCCGGTCGGCGCGAGCACGGTGGCCTGCGAGTTGCGGAAGCCGTTGACCTCACCGGCGTCGAGTGCGTCGTCCCACGCCTTGCGGGCAGCCGAGAGCAGGTCGCTCGGCACCGACTCGGTGTGCTCGATGTTGCCGACCGCTGCACGGTGCTTCGCGATCACGCCGGTCATGGCCGCCGCGTTCGGCTGGTAGCCGGCGTACGGGCCCATGCGTGACGCGATCTCGGCCGACTTGCGGTAGGCACGGCCGGTCATGAGCGCGGTCACTGCTGCTGCGTAGGCGCGTCCCTCATCGGAGTCGTAAGGCAGGCTGCGCGCCATCAGCAGCGCGCCGAGGTTCGCGTAGCCGAGGCCGAGCTCGCGGTAGGCGCGTGCGTTGCGCTCGATCTGCTCGGTCGGGTACGACGAGTAGCCGACGACGATTTCCTGTGCGAGGAACACGACGTCGACCGCGTGCTCGAACGCCTCGACGTCGAGCTCGCCGTCGTCGCGGCGGAACTTCATGAGGTTGAGCGACGCGAGGTTGCACGCCGAGTCGTCGAGGTGCATGTACTCCGAGCACGGGTTGGAGGCGTTGATGCGGCCCGAGTTGGGGCACGTGTGCCAGGCGTTGATCGTCGTGTCGTACTGGACGCCCGGGTCGGCGCACTGCCACGCCGCGTCGGCCATCTCACGCAGCAGGCCGCGTGCGTCGACGGTGTCGACGGCGGTGCCGTCGGTGCGCGCATTGAGGCTCCACTCGGCGCCGTCCTCGGCCGCCTGCATGAACGCGTCAGTCACGCGCACGGAGTTGTTGGCGTTCTGGTACTGGATCGAGGCCCAGTCGGGCGAGTCGAGCGACATGTCGTAGCCCGCCGCCTCGAGCACGCGCGCCTTGCGCTCCTCCTTCGCCTTGCACCAGATGAACTCTTCGATGTCCGGGTGATCGACGTCGAGCACGACCATCTTTGCCGCACGGCGCGTCTTGCCGCCCGACTTGATCGTGCCGGCGGACGCGTCGGCGCCGCGCATGAACGACACCGGGCCGGAGGCGTAGCCGCCCTTCGAGAGCTGCTCCTTCGACGAACGCAGCCGCGAGAGGTTGACGCCGGCGCCCGAGCCGCCGCGGAAGATGACGCCCTCCCGGCGAATCCAGTCGAGGATCGACTCCATCGAGTCGTCGATGGAGAGGATGAAGCACGCCGAGCACTGCGGCTTCTCCTCGAAGCCGACGTTGAACCAGACCGGCGAGTTGAACGATGCGAGCTGGTTGACGAGGATCGTCTTCAGCTCCGCCTCGAACGTCTCGGCCTCTTCCTCGTCGGCGAAGTACTCGCCGACTCTGCCCCAGCCGCCGATCGTGGAGACGACGCGGCCGATCATCTGGCGCACGCTCCACTCGCGCTCCGGTGAACCGAGGCGACCGCGGAAGTACTTCTGGGCGACGATGTTGGTGGCCGTCTGCGACCAGAACTTCGGGAACTCGACGCCCTTCTGCTCGAAGGCCGGCTTGTCCTTGCCGGGGATGAACGCGTCGCGCATCTCCCACTCGATCTCCTCGAAGGGGTCGCGGCCAGGGATCGTGAAGTAGCGGCGAACGCCGGTGTGACGCTCGGCGTCGAGCACCGAATTCTCGAACAGGGTGTCGGTGATCTCGTCTGTCTTCACGGTCGCCATATTGTGCCTCCCGGGCATCGAGTGAGTCCTATGTGTTTCCCGCCTGGCCGCGGAGGGCCGCGAACCGAGCGGACGGACTACCGTAGAGCTTGAGTCGGACGGAAACGGGTTCGCTTACGCGTCGCCGCGAGGACCGACAGTAGCGCGACGCGTCTGCACCCGCCGCGCCACGAAGCCGGCGGCTCCGAGCGTCAAGAGCAGGATGGAGAGCCCGGCCAGCACGAGTAGCGGCACGGGCACCGAGTCCGCGTCGCCCGGGCCGATGGAATCGAGCGCCTGGCCGACTGCCCCGCCTCCCGGGTCCCGGCCGTCGGATGCGAGAACCGCACCTTCGCGCTCCGCCGTCGGGCCGCCGTGGAACGTGCTCGTCGAAGCTGGTGGGGAGCTCGTCTCGCCCTTCACGCCGCTGGAGGGGGGAGGGCTCGCCGGAGTCTCGCCCGAGCCTCCTCCGTTCGATCCCCCGGCCGCGATCGCCGCCTGCAGCGCCCGGTTGATGTCGTCGCCGAGCGTCGAGTACTGAGCCACGTCCTCGGGCATGTGCTCGAGAGCCGCCCGGTAGCACTGCACGGGATAGACGTTGTCGATCCGGCCGTCGTACCAGTCGTCGATGAGGTTCTTCCAGCAAGGCTCCTTCGCGGTTGCCGTCCCGGCGAGGAGCAGGGCTCCCGCGGTGGCCACGAGCACGAGCAGCACTGTCTGGAGGGATCTTTTCACGAGGCTTGGCGTCGGAGTGGGATCAGATTTCGTCCGTACGGCGGTGCTGAGTCTACGCAAATGCCTGCCGATCGCTCGGCAGCAACTGCTTGCAGTGTCCTCCATGGCAATGACGGCGCGATTGCCGCGTAGTTAGGTGTCTGTAAAGAGTGAGTCCGGCCCATCATCAATTCCCACCTGTGCCTGTGCTAGCTTCGATCGATGCGAGCCGCAGGGCTTTCGGTCCTCGGCATCGCGGGCGCGCTGCTGGTGATGGCGCTCTTCTTCGGTCACGGGTCCAGTGACGAGCGCCTGTTCTGGATCGGGATCGTTGCCTCGCTGGCGGCACTCGGTCTCGTATTCGCGACGCTCGCTGGGTTTCTTCCCCGTCCGGCGCCGACGAAACATGGGTGGTGGGCGCTCGGGCTGTTCGCCGCCTTCGTGGTCTGGAACGGACTGACGATCGTCTGGTCGATCGCGCCCGATCGGTCGTGGTCGTACCTGAACCGCGGTCTGGCGTATCTCGCGCTCGCCGTGCTCGGGCTGTACGCGGGGGCGCTCGTGCGCCGGCGACCCGTGGTGGCGACCGCCGGACTGCTCGCGGTGCTGTTTCTCGGCGTGCTGGGCTGGGCGCTTCTGGGCAAGGTCTTCCCCGGCCTGTTCCCGGACGGGGCGCGGGTGGCCCGGCTGCGGAACCCCATCGGCTACTGGAACGCGCTCGCTCTGATCGCCGCATTGGCGTTGCCGCTTGGCCTGTGGCTGGCGGCGGGACGGCGGCATGCGCGAGTGGTGCGAGCCGTCGGAATCGTCCTCCTCTACATCGCTTCGATCGCTCTCGTGCTCACGTACTCGCGGGCGGGCATCGTGGTGGCGGGGGCCGGCGTCGTGCTCTGGCTCTGGCTCTGCCGCGACCGCTTCGAAGGGTTGCTGATGTTCGTCGCGGGTGTCGGGCCGGGGCTGGTCGTCGTCGCGTGGGCGGCGACGCAGCCGGGCCTCGTCGACCATCTCCAGACCTCCGCGACGCGCGAGCGGGCCGGCGCGTGGTTCGCGCTCGCTCTCGTGCTCGGCGTGGCCGCCGCGCTCGCTCTCTCGCACTACGGGACACGGCTCAGTGAGCGCTTCTCGGACGAGGAGCGGCACCGCTGGGCGACGAGACTAGGAGTCGGACTGGCCGGGCTGGCTGCCGTCGCCGCGATCGCGGCCACGATCGCCGTCGGCGGCCCGGACGAGTGGTTCGACGAGTTTCGCGGCGGCGACGTCGCGCAGAGCTCGGGGCGGCTCGCGGAGCTGAGCTCCAACAATCGCTGGATCTGGTGGCAGGAGTCGTGGGACCTGTTTCGGGACGAGCCGGCCGGCGGTCACGGAGCGCACACGTTCGAGATCGCGCGACGACCGCTGCGCGTCGGCTCCGTGGTCACCGAGGAGCCTCACAATCTTGGCGTCCAGTCGCTCGCCGAGCTCGGAGTCGTCGGCCTGCTCCTGGGCATCGGAGCCGTCGGCCTGGCGCTTCTTGCCGTGCGCGGAGGCAGTGAGACGGCTGGAAGGTGACGAGCGGGCAGCCGCCTCGGCGCTCGCGGTGCTGCTACCCGTCTACCTGCTGCACGCGCTGGCCGACATCGACTGGGATTTCGTGGCCGCAACGGCCCCGGTGCTCGTCGCGGTGGGCGTGCTGTTGTCCGCCGGCCGTCCACCGACCGAGTCGCGGAGCCGTCTGCCGCTGGCGCTCCTCACCGGAGTCGCCGCGCTGGCTGTTCTCTATTCGATCACGGCGCCGTGGCTCGCGCAGCAGAGGGTCGAGGACGCGTACTCGGCCATCGCCAGGGGCGACGCGAGCAAGGCGCGGTCCGCAGCGCGCCAGGCCGGCGATCTCAACCCGCTGTCGGTCGAGCCGCTCTGGGCGTGGGCGCTCGCGGAGGCGACGGCGAGGAATCCGGGCGGCACGATCGAGCGGTATCTCGACGCGACGGAGCTTCAGCCCGAGAACTCCGACACGTGGTTCGCCCTCGGCGCGTTCGAGTACCAGCTTCGCCGCTACCGCGACGCGTACGTCCACCTCGACCGTGCCTACGGACTCGACCCCTATGGCCCCGCGGGGCTGCCGGGTGGCCTGCTCGATCAGGCGCGCGCCAAGATAGAAGGCCGCTAGTTGGCGCCGAGGACGACGGCGACGTGGGCGCCCATCAGGTCCTTCTTGCGTAGCCCGTCGAGCGGCGACACGACCTTCACCCCGAGGTCGCGCGCGAAGCGTGCTGCCTCCGGCGCGTAACCCGGCCGGTACATGACGACGCTTCGCCGGTAATCGCTTCGCGGCGCGTTGCCGACCTGCGCGACGACGTAACCCTTGTGGCGTACGAGCTGGCCGGCCGACGCGGCGGCGCCGGCGATGCCGTTCCCGTTGAGCACTAGCACTGAAGTCTGGGTGCGGGCCAGCTTCGGAGCAGCCGGCTCGACCGGCTGTCGTGCCTGCTTCTCGACGGTTGCCGGCTCGCCCTGCTTCGCAGCGGGCGCCGCGCCGAACTCGGTGCCCTGTGCCCAGTCGAGCAGCGGCTGGCCGAAGAGCGCGACGGCGAAGCCGATGAGGATGAAGAGCTCCACGGCCGCGAACAGCGACGCGACGATGGTCGCCGTGCGCCAGGGTCGGACCAGCGCTTCACTTGTCGAGACGGAGGACTCCACGGGCCCAGGTCACTTCGGCGCCTGCCCCTTCTAGTCCTCCCAGGTCCTCCGCAGGCCTTCTTCGAGGTCCACCTGCGCGTGCCAGCCGAGCTCCCTCCGTGCGAGCGAGGCGTCGAGGACACTCCGGCGCGCGTCTCCGAGTCGTGGTGGGCCGTGCTCCGGCAGATCTGTGGAGCCGGCGACCTCGCGACACAGCTCGTGCAGCCGGTTGACAGACGTCTCGAGGCCGGTGCCGACGTTGAAGATGCCGTCGGCACGCTCGGCCGCGGCGAGGACAGCGCTGACGACGTCCCCGACGTAGACAAAGTCCCGGGTCTGCTCTCCGTCGCCGAAAATGGACGTTCCCGCACCCGCTTCCATTCGCTCGAGGAAGATCGCCACCACTCCGCCTTCGAGCGCTGCCGACTGACGCGGCCCGTACACGTTGGCGAGACGTAGCACGACCGAGGCCATGTCGTGGATGCGACTCCAACCGGTGACGTACGCCTCGGCCGCCTGCTTCGCCATCCCGTACGGGGAGACCGGCCGCAGCTGCGCGTCCTCGGCGGCAGGAGCCATCACGTCGCCGTAGATCGCGCCCCCGGTGGACGTGAAGACGACTGTCGCGCCGGATGCGCGCGCCGCCTCGAGCACGTTGAGCGTGCCGAGGACGTTCACCTGGGCGTCGAAGACCGGCTGCTCCACCGACGTTCCGACGTCGGCTTGCGCGGCCAGGTGGAACACGAGGTCGGCGTCGAACGCAAGCGGTTCGCGGATGTCGTGCTCGATCAGTTGCGCGCCGGGATTGACGAACTCACGCCGTCCCGTGGACAGGTCGTCGATGACAGTCACCTGGTCGCCGCGCGCGACGAGCGCGTCGACGACGTGTGAGCCGATGAAGCCCGCTCCCCCGGTGACGACCGCGCGCACGCGTCGTATCGTACGGTCGGGTGGCGAGCGAGCGGTTCGTGTTCATGTCCGACGACGGCGTGCAGCTCGTCGGCACCCTGGCGGCGACCGGCTCGACGGAGAAGGGAGGGCCTGCGGCACTCCTCCTGAACGGCTCGGGGCCGCTCGATCGCGACTCGAACATGCCCGGCCAGGCGCTGGACGTCGCTCCGTCGATCGCGGCCGCGCTCGCGGCGCGCGGCGTCGCGTCGCTTCGGTACGACAAGCGTGGCGTCGGGGAGTCGAGCGGCATATACCTGGAGACGAGTTTCGAAGAGGAGACGGGCGACGCGTCGTCGGCACTGCTCGCGCTTCGCAGCGCGCCGGGCGTCGATCCGGCATGGATCACGATCGTCGGGCACTCGGTCGGCGCGACGATCGCAGTCCGGCTCGCGGCGAGGTACGACTGGCTCGCCGCGCGTCGTCCTGCTGGCCGCTGCGACCACTCCGGGAGTCGAAGTGATGCGAGTCCAGTCGGAGCGAATCGCCGGCTCGCTCCGCGGGCTCCAGAGGCTTGGAGCGCGGCGCTTCCTGCAGCGGCAGGAGGAGGTGCGGCGAGCGCTGCTCGCAAGCGATGGCGACGTTCTGGATACGCAAGGTGGTCTTCCCGCTCGCTGGCTCAGGGAGTACATGGCGTACGACCCAGTGGGCGACCTGTCCGCGACTCGC
Source organism: uncultured Actinomycetes bacterium (assembly GCA_963704335.1). Lineage (GTDB taxonomy): Bacteria > Actinomycetota > Thermoleophilia > Gaiellales > Gaiellaceae > PALSA-612. The sequence goes on along the minus strand of OY969889.1, from coordinate 477,134 downwards.
TGCGCCGTGCTTGCGATCACCGGGCGGAAGGACATCCAGGTCGATCCGGATGACGTCGAGCGCATCGGCGAGCTCGTGCGAGGGCCCTTCGCCGGGAGCACGCCCGACAACCTGACGCATGTCCTGCGAAAGGACAGTGGCCCGCCGAGCCTGGCGAGGTATCCGGCTCAATTACGCCGCCCCGTCGACGACGACCTCCTCAACGTTGTCTCCGAGTGGGTCTCGGGTCGCCAGCCGCGGCCGTAGGATGCGGCCGATGTTCGTAACGTTCGAGGGCGTGGACGGCTCCGGGAAGTCGACGCAGGCGGCGCTGCTCGTCGAGCACCTGACGAGTCTCGGACGGCGAGTCGAGGCGACGCGGGAGCCGGGGGGCACGCCGATCGGCGAGAAGATTCGCGGGCTGCTGCTCGACGGCGACGAGCCTGCTCCGTGGACGGAGGCGGCGCTCTTCGCAGCCGCGCGGGCCGAGCTCGCCGAGCGCGTCATCCGCCCGGCGCTGGCGGCCGGCACCGACGTCGTCTGCGACCGCTTCCTCGACTCCTCGCTCGCCTATCAGGGCGTTGCGCGTGGGCTCGGCATCGACAGTGTGCTGGAGCTGAACGTCGGGGTGGCCGACCTCACCCCGGACCGCACGTTCGTGCTGCTACTCGACGCGGACATCGCCGCCGCGCGTGCCGGCTCGTCTCCGGACCGGATGGAGCGGGAGGACGGCAGCTTTCGCGCCGCGGTTGCCGACGGTTACCGTGAGCTGGCGGAGCGCTTTCCCGAGCGCATCGTCGTGCTCGACGGCTCGCAGCCGATGTGGGACGTCGCCGCGCGCGTTCGCGAGGCCCTCGGTGTTTGAGGAGATCATCGAGCAGCACGCGGCCAAGAGCCTGCTCCAGGCAGCCGTCGAGGAAGGCCCGGTGCATGCCTATCTCTTCCACGGGCCGCCGGGCGTGGGCAAGCAGAAGACGGCGATCGCCTTCGCAGCACACCTGCTCGGGGACCGCGGCCGCGTCGAGCGCCGGGCCCATCCCGATCTCTACGTGCTGGAGCCGCTCGGCGACCAGATCCGCATCGACGAGGTGCGGCGGCTGCGCCGCGACCTCCACATGAGGCCGTTCGAGGCCGAGCGCCGCGTGTACCTGCTCGTCTCCGCGCACTCCCTGAACGAGGAGGCGGCGGACGCGCTGCTCAAGGATCTCGAGGAACCGCCGCCGTACGCGGTGATGATCCTGCTCGCCGACGAGCTCGGGCCGCTGCCGGAGACGATTCGCTCGCGCTGCCAGCTCGTCCCCTTCAGCCGTCTGTCGGAGAAGGCGGTGCACACCGTGCTCGCCGCGCAGGCGCCCGGGCTGGCTGCCGATCGCATCACGGCGCTGGCGCGCGTGGCCGGCGGCCGCCTCGACCGCGCCGAGCGGCTGCTCGATGAGGATGCCGCCGCGCGGAGGGAGGAGCTGCTGGCTCTGGCGCGGGGCGTCTACGCCGATCCGTCGTTCGAGCCATCGTCGGCGGCTGCGTCCGTCGTGCGCATGGCGGAGACGGTCGCGCGCGAGGCTCGTGCCGAGGCGGAGGAGGAGGTGGAGTGGCTCGACCTGCCCGATCGCGAGCGCGAGCAGTGGCTACGACGCGCGGAGTTCGGCGCCAACCGTGAGAGCGTGCTCGAGGCGCTGGAGGAGCTGACGGCGTGGTACCGGGATCTCGTCGCGGTGGCCGTCGGCGCCGAGGCCGTCGTCACGCATTTCGACCACCTCGACGCGTTGCGCGACGACGGAACCCCCGAGCGACTCCCGGCCGCCACACGGGCGGCGGAGATCGTGCGCGAGTCGTGGCGCTGGTTCGAGGAGCTCAATCTCCAGCCGCGTCTGGCGCTGGAAGCGCTGTTCGTCCGCCTGCGGCGCGAGCTGGCTCCCGCCTGACGGGGCGCGCTACCCTTCGAGCACGCCGACGTAGCTCAGCTGGTAGAGCACTTCACTCGTAATGAAGGGGTCCGCGGTTCGAATCCGCGCGTCGGCTTCTGGAGAAAGCCCTGCAAGAGGCGCGGTTTCTCATTTCGATGATCCTGTGGTCGCAGTCGGGGGCCGCTACGGCGCGCTGCTCGACGGAGCGCACGGCGTCATCGCGACTCGCCTCGACGCGTTCGAGGTCGAACTCGAGAAGGCTGTGGAGAAGTAGAAGCCTGGCCCGGGGGACGCTCGCCTGTGCCAGCGTTCGGGAATGTCACATGAGCGGCGTGTGGCACCGCGGGCACGGAGATCCGGGTGAGGAACGCGCCCTTGCCGACGTTCCACCAAAAGAGAATACTGGCGCGGGTCGTGCTCGTCAGAGCTTCGAGGGAGCGGTGATGCGCAGAGCGGTGGTGCTGGTCCTGGTGGGTGTGCTGGTTCTCGTCGGTGCGCTGTTCTTGGGCGCGTGCGGCGGTGACGAGAAGGACGCAGCGAACACGAGCGCGGCCTCGACCACTGCGCCACGCGGCGAGTCGATCGTGATCCGCGAGACGCTGATCGTCGCCGAGGAGGAGGGTTCGGAGCCGATTGCCACCGGCACGGTTCTTGCGGGGTCCACGCTCGGGGGCACGCCGTTCTGCGTCGGCGGGACGATCCTGGAGTCCCACGCGAGTCTCGACCCCGAGATGGAGCCGTACCTGATCGACATGAAGATCACCTGCCCGGACGGCACCGTGAGGATCGGTTTCACGCCGGAGGTCGGAGCTAGCCCGGCTCCGCAGGAGGGTCAGGCCCAGAAGGGCGTGTGGACGATCGTCAGCGGCACCGGAGCATTCGAAGGGCTAGGCGGAAGCGGGAAAAGCGAGGCCGTATACGGGCCAACCCCCAGTTCGCCAGTTCGCCAGACGCTAACCGGAACCGTCACGCGATAGGACACGGTGAAGGTACTTGGGGGCACGACAGCCGCAGAACGCATGGTGCCGATCAAGGACTCTTTGAGCCCTCAGCGGGTGGCCCTCTCGTCCAGCGACATTCCCGCAGTCGCATTCGTTAACGATCACCTCTCTAGACGTCGTTTTCGTCGTTTGGCACTACGACTCAAATGACGTTCTCGCCCGTGTCGACGAACTGGAGGAGCGCGCTGTTGAGGGTGCCGCGAGCGAGCACGACGCATTCCCGGCCTTTCCGCGGCGCGCGCTCCGCAGTGTTTCCCAGGCTTAGATGAGACCCGCGCTCTCGCCCTCATCGCACACCGCCTCATAGTTGACTCACGCGCGTCGGCGACGACGTGCGTGACGGTGACTCTCCTTCGATTCGTGGGTCGCGCCCGCCAAGCCCAGCAGCCCCTTCGTCGCTCTCGTCGTTTGGCGCAGCCGAGTGAGGGGTAACGAATCCGCTCGGCAGACTCATGGCGGCCACAGACCTCTCAGCGGAACGGCCGCCACAGCGCGGTCAGCGACTCGCGCGCGACCAGGCGGGCTCACCATCGGCTGAAGCTCCGGCGGCGGCGGATGAGGCCCAGGTTGCCGTAAGCGCACTCGTCTCCGCGGCCGTGGTCGTCGGGGTGTTGGTTGCGGCGATCGCCCTCTGGCAGGCCCGAACAGTCGTCCTGCTGCTATTCCTTTCCTACACCCTCGCGGCAGCAATACGACCGAGTGTCGATGCGCTCACGAGGCGACGAGTGCCGCGATGGCTCGCGATCACGCTCCACGTGGCGTTGATGGCAGGGGTCATCGGGTTCCTCCTCTGGCTGTTCGTTCCGACAGCGCTCCGGCAGACCGAGAACGCCCTGGCCGACCTTCCGGCTCAATCGGTCCAGTCAGTCGACGAGCCGTGGTTCGACTCCCTTCGGCGCAGTGCCCTCACGTCGCTCGAGCGCGAGCTCCGCGACGTTCCGTCCCCCGAAGCGGCTTTCTCGACGGCACTGCAGACGCTCGCCGTGCTCGCTGGGATCGCCTTCACGCTGGCCTGTGCCGTGTACTGGCTGACCGAGCGGGACCGGTTCGTAACCGCAATCCTGCGCGTCCTCCCGGCGGGCAAACGCCAGACGGTGCACGACGGTTGGCTACTCATCGACCTGAAGCTCGGTGCCGTGATCCGGACGAAGCTCCTGCTCGTGGCGATGACCGGGACGATCCTCAGTATCGCCTTCTGGCTGATCGGGCTCCCCTACTTCCTCCTCGTCGGCATGTTCGCCGGCATCGTCGAGGTCGTTCCGGTAATCGGCCCGCTCATCGCCGGGTTGGCGGCCGTCGGCGTCGGTCTGACGGTGTCCTGGCAGACAGCGCTCGCGGCCGCCGGAGTCGTTTACGGGCTGCGGGTCGTCCAGGACTACGTGATCAACCCCCGCCTGTTCGGTCGCGCGGTTGACTTGCCGGCGCTCGCCGTGCTGCTCGCCGTCTCCGCGGTCGCACTCCTGCTGGGGCCTTTCTGGGTGCCACTTGCTATCCCCATTACGGCGGTGCTGTCGACGCTAGCGGACATCCTGGTCCGTGACATCGATCCGGCCGACGAGCCCGTACCGGCGGTCCTCGTTCGCACCGATGCCACGGTCGCAGACCGTCGCGGCCGCAGCGCGTTGCTCGGGCGCCTACGGAGACGTCGGGATGGATGAGCGTGCCCTGACAACCCGCTCACCGGCGCAGGTGGCGCGGACAACGCTCATCGTGTCGGTCGTCGCGCTGGGCGTCGTCGTGGTCGCCGTCGCGCTCTGGAAGATCCGTCTGATCCTCGGCCTCTTCCTCTTCGGCATGGTGATCGCGTCCGCCATGAGGCCCGGCGTCACAGCTCTACATCGCCGCGGCGTGCCGCGGGCACTGGGGGTCGCCGTGCACTACACGGCGGTGGGCGTGGTCGTCGGCGTGCTGCTGTGGCTTGTCGTTCCGCAGGCAGTTACACAGGTGCAGAACGCGATTGCGGAGTTCCCCGAGGCGAAGACGGAGGTGGCACAGGAGGCAGCCCGCTCAGAAGGGCTGAAACAGGACCTGCTGAAGGGCCTCGAGCGACGGCTGAGCGAGCTCCCGACAGGCTCGGAGCTCGTGGGCCCGGCGGTGGAGCTGACGAAGAAGGCCGTCGAGCTCATCGTCGGCATCTTCTTTCTCTTTGCCAGCGCCGCCTACTGGCTCTTCGAACGAGATCGGGTCGAGCGCCTCGTCCTCTCGGCTCTTCCTGCCTCGCGGCGGGCGACCGTCCGCGACACCTGGCGCGTGATTGACCTGAAGCTCGGCGCGTTCGTGCGCGGCCAACTCCTCCTCATACTCCTCGTGGGCAGCGTCCTGTCATTTGCCTTCTGGGCGATCGGACTGCCCTACTGGATCCTGATCGGCGTCTTTGCCGGAATCGTGGAGATCGTCCCGGTGATCGGCCCGCTCATCGCGGGGGTGCTGGCCGTCGGCGTCGGCCTCACGGTGTCGTGGCAGCTCGGAGTGACCGCCGGCCTGATCGTGCTGGCCGTCAGGCTCGCGGAGGACTACCTCCTCCTCCCACGGGTGCTGGGCAGGGTCGTTCGTCTGTCGCCTCTGATCATTCTTATCTCCGTCTCGGCCGCCGGAGTTCTCTTCGGCGCGTTCGGGGTGCTGCTTGCGATTCCCCTGGCGGTCGTGGCAGCAACGACGGTCGAGGTCGTGCTGTTCGGCCGTGACCCGAAGGACTCGTCGCCACAAGTGGCCGGGTCGCCGCGCAACGAGACGGCCTGACATCGAATCGAACCAACGCTCTATCCCCTGAGCGACGGGGCGCAATCGTGGGCCTCGGGCCAGGTCGGCTTCTCCACAGCTGCCTAGGGCTTCTACGCTGTCGTGGCTGCCACCGTCGCGATCGCCGTTCTCGTGATCGGCGTGGCGAAGCGGCGAGAGTAGATCGGACGCCCCGTGCGCCCGCTTGATCTCCGTCGCCGAGAAGGGACCTTCCCGGGAGGTCGTCTCGGTGCGAGCAGACGGGGCCCGGCCGTCGCCGGCGGGCGTAAGGTCAGCCTTTAGAACGCTCGCCCGTTCCAGTAGAGCCCGACCGTGCGCGAGCGCAACGTCTCCGCACCGCGGAACTTCGGAGGCAACTCGGGGGCAACCAGCTCCACCGAGGACGGTCGATATACGGAGGCGCAGGAGAGCCGATAAAACGGCTTCGATCCAGGCAGACCGAGATCTGCGCCTGCAAAACCTGAGACGCCAACGGGCGGCCCGAAGGCCGCCCGTTGGCACTGACCGGTGAGCGCGGTTCTACGGCGCCGGCGGTAGGAGAACTTTGTTGATGACGTGAATCGTGCCGTTTGACGCCGCGATGTCGGTCTTCACGACCCGCGTGGAGCCGTTGAGGAAGACGTTCCCGCCGCGGACCTTGATCCGCACGGATGGCCCTGCGACGGTCTTGGCCGAGCGGAGCCCGACCACCTGGGCCGCCTTCACGTCGCCCGCGACGACGTGGTAGAGCAATACCCGGCGAAGCTGTGATCGGTTGCCGAGCAGCTTGTTCAGCGTTGCCTCGGGCACCATCTTGAAGGCGGCGTCCGTCGGTGCGAAGACGGTCAGCTTCTTCTGGCCGGTGAGAGTGCCGGCGAGGCCCGCGCGCTTGGCGAGCATGACGAGCGTCTTGAACTGGCCGGCAGCGACTGCGGTCTGGACGATGTTCTTCTGCGCCTGGGCCGGAGTCGCCACGCTCGTCCCTGCGGCCGCGGACGCGGCGATCGCGAGAACGGAGGCGGTGAGGATTGCTGCGATGAGCTTGTTCATGTGACCCTCCCTTTCCACTATGCGGTTGTGACTTGTGGGTTACGGCTCCAGCGGCGCCGGATGGCGCCCTGCTGAACCACCTGATAGACGGCCGCGAGACCGACAAGGCCGTAGATCACACGGCTGGCCGCGTTCGTCTCGCCGAATTCGAGGCCAACGAGCGCCGCCACGAGATCGAACTCGGCCAGGGCAACCAAACCCCAGTTGAGCCCGCCGACAACGAGAAGGACGGCTGCGAGGATGTCGAGCTTCTTCACTGCTTGCTCCTTTCTGTACAGCATTTGTCGAGGGATCGTACGGTAATTGCGTCGCTTTGTCAAGAGTTTGTTCACTGTCTGTAGAATGCTGGCATGGAACCCGCGGCCGAGCAGCTCCGGATCGGAGAACTGAGCCGACGAACGGGTGTCAGCGCCGAGCTCCTGCGCGCGTGGGAACGCCGGTATGGGCTGCTCGATCCAACTCGGACTGCCGGCGGTTTTCGTCTCTACTCACCGGCTGATGAGCGGCGGGTCTCGCTCATGCGCTCGCACTTGCAGCATGGGATGTCCGCTGCAGAGGCTGCCCGCCTCACGCTGACGGAGGGGGACGGCGGCATTCGCGATGATGACGAGCCGGTCCTGCGGCGCCGTGCTCAGGAGCTTCGCCAGGCGCTGGACGACTTCGACGAAGGCGCCGCGCAAAGCGCGCTCGACGGCGTTCTCGCGGAGTTTTCGACCGATACTGTGCTGACGGATCTCGTGCTGCCCTACCTGCATGAGCTCGGTGAGCGCTGGGCGAGCGGCGAGGCGTCGGTGGGTCAGGAGCACTTCGCCAGCCAACTCATCCGAGGCAGGCTCCTCGGGCTCGCGAGAGGCTGGGATCGCGGCTCCGGCCCGCGTGCTCTCCTTGCCTGCGCTCCGGGCGAGCAGCACGATCTCGGGCTGATCGCGCTTGGCGTCGCCCTGCGCGCCCGAGGTTGGCGCATCACGTATCTCGGCCAGGACACGCCACTCGAAACGCTTGCCGAGAGTGCCCGCTCGCTCGGGCCGCTCGCGATCGTGATCTCATCCGTCTCGCCCGACCGGCTCTCGAGGTCGGAGGCCGAGTTGCGACGCCTGGCGGGCATTGCACACGTGTGGCTCGCCGGGCCAGGTGCCAGCGAAGCTCTCGCCAAGAAGGCGCGGGCAACATTCCTCGAGGTCGACCCGGTGGCCGCAGCGGACCGCGTAGCCGCCACAACCATGAGGCCTGCCTGAAACCCGTGACGTCTGTCGAAACGGCGACCGCCAGCAGACCCGTCGTCGAGCCGACGCCGCGCGGGGCGGAGATGCTCGCCGCGAGCTACTGGCGCGAGGTCGAGGCGACGACGCGCCGCATTGTGCGGGCAGACGCCACTGCTGGGCGTATCGATGTTCGCCTATTCGGTCGAGGCCCCGTCCTCATCAGGCTTGGACGTCCTGCCGTCCGCGCCGACCTCACATCCGTCACGTGCACGTACCCCATCGTCGGCGGGCTCCTAGTGGGCCGGCCCGGCGGGGCGCTCGCGCTGGAGCAAGTCAACGGTGACCCGGTCGTTCTGCGCTCGACGCTGACGGAATACGTCCCCCGCCTAGCGGGCACGCTCTACTTTCAGGTGCAGGCTCGCCTACATTCGCTGATCAGCCGCCGCCACTTCGCGCGACTCGGCCGGCAGGCACCATGAAAGTCGCCGTCTTCGGCGCGACCGGCACCATCGGTACCGCTCTGCTGCCGGCTCTGGCGCGGTCGCATGACGTCGTCGCGCTGTCGCGAGGCGAACGGGAGGGCGGCGGAGTCAACTGGTTGATGGCCGACGCCGGCGACGCAGAGTCCGTCCGCAGGGCTCTCGAGGGGGTCGACGTCGCCTACTACCTGGTGCACTCGCTCGGCACGCGTGACTTCGAGGAGCGCGATCTCGCCGCGGCCAGGATCGTTGCCGAGGAGGCCGGGCGGGCCGGGCTTAGCCAACTCATCTACCTGGGCGGCCTCGGCGACGATTCTCCTGAGCTGTCTACGCACCTCCGTAGTCGACTCGAGACCGAGAAGGAGCTCGCCTCTGGTGCCGTCCCGCTGACCACGCTACGAGCCGCGATCGTCATCGGCTGCGGCAGCGCCGGCTTCGAAACGATCGTCGCGCTCGTGGACCGCCTGCCGGCAATGGTGTGCCCGCGCTGGGTCGGCGTGCGTACTCAGCCGATCGCCATCGTGGACGTCATCGAGTACCTCGCCGGTGTCTGCGGTCTTCCCCAGGCGATCGGGGAGAGCTTCGACATTGGCGGGCCCGACGTGATGACCTACAGGGAGATGATCGAGCGGGTTGGGATCGAGCGCGGCAAACGGCCGCTGATCGTGGAAGTCCCCGTGCTCACGCCCCGCCTGTCGTCGTACTGGCTCCATCTCGTGACACCTGTGAAGGCCTCGGTCGCCCGTCCGCTGATCGAAGGTCTGCGAAACGAGACCGTCGCGAAGGACGAGCGCATCCGGGAACTGCTCCCTGTCGAGCTCACGCCGTTCGACGTAGCGGCGCGAGCGGCGCTCGACTGCTAATCGGAGCTTCGGTCACGGCGCTCGCGATTCAACGCGCCGGCATTTACACCGGAGGTAAATGAGCGCGCGGCGCGCGGCGCAGGTGACCAGAATGTGGAACCAGCGCGTGGGTGCGGGTAGTGCTCCGTTGCTTCAGAAGGTCTTGACTATCTAAGCAACGGTCTGGGCGCTAAGGAGTGCAACTGCACACAGCGGTTAACGTAGCCTCGAATGTCCCTCGTAATGACGGGGTCCACGGTTCGAATCCGCGCGTCGGCTCTCCGGGACGGGCGAGGGAGGCTCAGATGAGGGTGACGTTACTCGGCGCGGGCGTGCCGACGCCTACGCCCAACCGGTTCGGATCGGCGTATCTCCTCGACGTCGCAGGCCGCTGCATCCTGATCGACTGCGGACCGGCGGCAACCTTCAAGTTGATCAAGGCGGGTCGCCAGGCCCCGGAGGTGTCGATGCTGCTGTTCACGCACCACCACTTCGACCACAACGCCGACTATCCGTGCTTCGTGCTGACCCGCTGGGACCAGGACGTCGACCAGACTCCACTCCGGGTTTTCGGGCCGCCGCCGACTACGGCCCTCACGCGCAGGTTGTTCGATGCGCCCGACGGCGCATATGTCTGCGACTGGACGGCGAGGGTGGAGCATCCAGGAAGTCAGCGCGTCTTCGCGAATCGCGGCGGGCGATTGCCGCGCACGGCGCCGAAGATAGACGCGACCGACATCGATGCGACCTTCGCGCTCGGAGAAGCCGGGTTCTCCGTCCGCGCGGCCGACACCGTGCACGCGCAGCCGTACCTGGAGTCAGTTGCCTACCGGATCGACAGCGATGGCGTATCCATCGTCTTCACGGGGGACACGGAGCCCGTCGACAGCGTGGTCGAGTTGGCGCGCGGCGCCGACATGCTGATCTGCATGTGCTGGGACACCGACCGCGCGATGGAGGCGGACGGCGTGAGTGGGGGCATGACCGGCACCACCTCAGCGGGCAAGCTCGCCGAGAGGGCCGGCGTTCGAACGCTCGTCCTCACTCACGTCAATGCCCACCTCGACTCACCCGTCGGTCGCGAGGAGGGCATCCGAGACGTCGCTTCGGTCTTCGACGGCCGGGTTGTGTTCGGCGAGGAGCTCTTGTCGCTAGACGTGCTCGAGTGACACCTTCGGCCGCGGTTCGAATCCGCGCGCTGGCTTAGCGGGTCAGGGCTTTACCACGCACGGGACGCCCAGCCTCCGATCCGAGCAGGTGACTCCGAGCAGCTCGACGGAGTGTGCGAAAGGGTCGGCGTACGCGAACGTGTGCGAGCCCTGACCGGGCGGAACATCGTTCGTTACGCGCAGCGTGACCTCGTACATCGGCCCCGTTATCGCCGGGAAGGTGTAGTTCGCGACGACAAATCCGAGGACGCCCTCGCCGATGGTGAAGCTCCCCACGAGATTGCCGTTGACCTCGACGTCCCAGTCGACCTGGGCACCGTTGTTCAGGACGTTGGTAACGACCTCCAGCCGAAGCCGGATCCCCAGCGCCTTCACGGGGCCGATGAACGTCTCGCTCACGAGATCTCCTCGTGCGGCGGACCAGAAATAGCCCACTTCGTCGTCGTCGATGAAGCCCTCGCTGCCGACGACGGTCGAGTTGGACGACGGGAACTCGTGGGTCGTGCCGGCCGTAGCGCTGGGAACGACTGCGAGCGCACAGGCTGCGAGCAGTGCCAAGACGAAAGTCTTCAGGAGTTGCGGCATGCCGTCTTACCTCCTCTGGGTTTTCACCAATTCGCCGCGCAAACGGTGGGGGACGTCGTTGGACCTAGACGTCCGGCGTTTCGAGGCGTCTCGCCCTCTTCGAGCATCCGCCGTGCCGCGAGTCGCGTCGGTCGACTCGAATCTGCTCGGTCAGAGCGGCTGGTGCGCGCGCCGTCGGGCCTCCGGGCTGCCTCTTCGCGCTCAAGTCGTGCCCCCCGAACGCCACCGCCGAGACCGCGACGACCGTGATGGCCAGGACGAAAACGACCGCGATCGCGTAACGCAGGCTTCTCTTCATTTCACCTCCCGTCGAGCCATTCTGCACGATCTCGGCACTTCGTGTACCTTGTAGCTCTATGCATAGTAGTTCGAGCCGTGGAAAACGGACATGCACATCGACAAAGACCTAGTCGCCGCCTCGGCTACTCCGCTCGTGCTCGCGCTCCTGGCGGAGAGCGAGAGCTACGGGTACGCGATCCTGAAGCGCGTGCGGGCGCTCTCCGGGGGAGAGCTCGAGTGGACCGATGGGATGCTCTACCCGCTGCTCCATCGCCTCCGTCGGCTCGGGTACGTGACGACCGAGTGGCGAACGCCGCCGGAAGGACGCCGCCGCCAGTACTACATGATCACCGACGAGGGACGAGCAGCACTCGCTGACCAGCAACAGCAATGGGCGACTGTCACGCGCGCGTTGAACAACGTGGGGCCGGGGCCCCGTGTATTGCAGACCGCCTTCGGCGAGGCGTGAGCTATGGAGAGCGTGGAGTCACAGATCGCAGAGTGGCGGGCCTACGTCGCCAACGCTCCGGGCGTCAACGGCCATGACGTCGATGAGCTGGAGGATCATCTTCGTCACCAGATCGCCGACTTGAGCGCCGCCGGCCTCGCAGCCGACGAGGCGTTCCTGGTCGCCGTGAAGCGCATGGGCGACGTCGATGACCTGTCCCGGGAGTTCGCACGCGAGCACAGCGACCGGCTGTGGAAACAGCTCGTCCTCAGAGGCGGCGACGAGCAGGAGAGCGCGTCCAGCGGCTGGCTCCCGGCGCTCGTCTTCGCCGTGGCTGCCGCTGTCGTGATCCAGGTTGCCTGCGTCGCTGCCGACTTCCCCGACGACGAGGCGACCTGGCTGGCGCGGAACGCCAGTCTGTTCGTGTTGCCGTTTCTCGCCGGGTACTTCGCCCACCGACGGCAGCTCGACATCGCGCGATGGGTGCTAACGATGGCGCCGTTCGCGCTCGCCGCGCTCGTGGTCAACCTCTATCCGTGGGGTGCGGACTCGGCGACCGAGGAGCTCGTCGCGCTTCATCTGCCGGTCGTGCTGTGGTTCGTGGTCGCCTACCCGTACATGGGCGGCACGCTCGTGTTGCACGAGCGGCGCATGGACTTCGTCCGCTTCACTGGCGAATGGTTCATCTATTACGTGCTGATCGCGCTCGGGGGCGGCGTGCTCATGGGGTTGACCGCTGCGATCCTCGAGCCCACGGGGATCGACGTCGACCGCGTCGCCGCGTGGGTGCTGCCGTCAGGCGCGGCGGGTGCTGTCATCGTGGCTGCGTGGCTGGTCGAGTCGAAGCAACGGGTCGTGGAGAACATGGCGCCGGTGCTCACGATGATCTTCACGCCGCTGTTCGCGGTGATGCTGGTCGGCGCCGCCGTCGTCTACGCCGTGACCGGGCTCGGCGGCGCGTTCGACCGCGAGCTGCTCAGCGTCTTCGACGCGCTGCTGGTCGTCGTCCTCGCGCTCGTCCTGTACGGGATGTCCGCGCGGGACCCGTCCACCTCGCCGGACTGGATGGACCGCATCCAGCTGGTCGCCGTCGTCAGCGCCCTCGTGCTCGACGTGATGGTGCTGGGCTCGATGATCGCTCGGATCGGCGACCTCGGGTTCACCGCGAACCGGACGGCAGCGCTCGGCCTGAACCTCGTCCTGCTCGTCAACCTCGCGGGGGCCGCCTGGCTTTCGACGCGATTCCTCAGACGGCGCAGCACGCTTCACCGGCTCGAGCGCTGGCAGACCACCTACCTTCCCGTCTTCGCCCTGTGGGCCGCCACGGTCGTGGTCATCCTCCCGCCCGTGTTCGGCTTTGACTGACGTCTCGGTCAAGCCCGCCCCGATCGGCGCCGAGTGTCGGCGCGACTTCTATCCTGCGCACCGCACCTCCGGCAGCCGGCCGCTCGCGACGGTCAGGTGGGTCGTGCTGCACTCGACGGAGGGCGGCACGGCTGCGAGTGTCGCCCGCTACTTCCAGAGCTCGAGGGCGCGCGGCTCCGCGCACCTGGTCGTCGACGACCACGAATGCCAGCGCTGCCTGCCGAACTCGGCTGTCCCCTGGGCCGCTCCGGGCGCGAACTACGCCGGCTTCCACATCGAGCAGTGCGGCTTCGCGAAGTGGTCGTCCGAGGAGTGGAGGTCTCATCGCGCGACACTCCAGCGGGCGGCCTACAAGACCGCGCTGTACTGCAACACGTTCGGCATCCCGCCGATGTTCCGGAAGGCCGCCGACCTGAAGGCGCGGCGACCGGGCATCACGACGCATGTCGAATGCTCCGAAGCGTTCGGCGGGACGCACTGGGATCCAGGCCCTGGTTGGCCGCGGTCCCTCTTCATGACGCTCGTGCGGCGCTACCTGAAGGAGATGGGTCGACCACCGGGGACGTCGGCGGCGGCCTGAAGCGCGGGCTCCGGCGACATCGAACCGATCGCAGCAGGCAGGCGAATGAGTGGGGCACGTATGTGACGACTCATTCCAAGGAGGACTCAACATGAAGAGACGCTCGGTCATCCTCGTCGGCGCACTTGCCGCTTCGGCGGCGCTTGCAGCAGGCGTGTTCACAGCAGCGGGCTCCGGCTCCTCGACTCAGGCCGCCGATCCGCACGCGGCTCACGCAAAGTCTGTCCGGCTGCAGGGCCTGACCCAGTCCGACCTGCGCGCGCTGCTCGGGCGCCAGCTCGGCGAGCATGCGGCGCTCGCGATGAACGCGACGAACCTCGGCGTCACCGGGTCGCCCGCGTTCCCGGCGGCAGCGAAGGCGCTGGACCGGAACTCGGTCGCGCTGTCGAATTCGATCGCTGCCGTCTACGGGAAGAAGGCGGGCAACGCCTTCCTGAACGGCAAGTTCCAGTGGCGCGACCACATCGAGTTCTTCGTCGATTACACCGTCGCGACGGCGAAGAAGAACAAGGCGGGCCAGAACAAGGCGGTCGCGAACCTCAAGCGCTACACCGTCGAGCACGGCAAGCTCCTCGGCGGCGCGACCGGACTGCCCGTGAAGGCGGTCCAGAACGACCTCCTGGCTCATGTGCTCGAGCTCAAGGGCCAGCTCGACGAGTTTGCCGGTAAGAACTACGCGCGTGCGGCGGAGCTCTACCAGGCCGCCTACGCACACATGTTCATGACCGGTGACCTGCTCGCCGGAGCGATCGCGAAGCAGAAGAAACTTCCGAAATAACACGACCGTTTCTGAGGGCTGCCGTGGCGGAGAATCATTTTCCCACGGCAGCCTCACTCGCCGTTCAGCGCGTGGCGGACTCGCCGCTCTTGCCCGCCCTGGCGCGGCCCTCGTCCCACGCCTCGGTCAGCACTTCGGCGTCGAGGTGCTCGCGGACGGTTGCGAGCGTCTTCTCGTGGAGCCGACGCTCGAACGGGCCAAGGGACGCGTCCGGCACGTCCCGTAGCGCCTCGGCGTGCCCGAGGAGTCGTGCCGCCTCGACTGGGTCGCCGGCTGCGGCGACGCCAGCGAGCCCTTCTAGGGCGAAGGACAGGTACTCGGTGAAGCCGAGCTCACGAAGGATGTCGCGGCTCTGCTCCAGGTGCTGCTTGGCTTCGTCGACGGCGCCTTCTTCGAGCGCCGCGAAGCCGAGGTTGAGCAGCGAGATCGCCTCTCCGTCGCGCGAGCCCTGTTCACCGTGTAGGCGCAGACCCAGCTCGGAGAATTCGCGCGCACGCGCGTAGTCCCCCTCGATGAGGGCGAGCCCTCCGAGGTTGACGACTGTGACGCCCCAGCTTCGCTCGTTCCCGAGCTCTCGTGCCAGCGCACCGCTTTCCTCGAAGAAGCCGCGCGCACGGTCGTAAGCGCCTCGCTCCTGCGAGACGAGACCGAGGTGGTTCAGAGCGCGTGCTACGCCTGGCTTGTCGTCGATGCGCCGGAAGAGCTTCAGCGCTTCCTCGGCATGTGCCTCGGCTTGCTCGGCATCGGCCTGGCCCCACGCGAGTGCTGATGCGCCTTCGAAGACAGCCGCCCGGACGGGCTCCAGGCCTTCGGCGGGCAGCGCCAGGACCTTGCTCAGCCACTGTCGCCCCTCGGAGAGAAGACCCCTGACCCACCAGAACCGCCAGAGGAGGGCAGCGAGCCGGAGCGCGAGCTCCGTGTGGCCTTCGGCGCACGCCCAGGCGACCGCAGCCCTGAGGTTCGCATGCTCGCTGTCGAGACGGCGCAGCGCAGCGACCTGCCCCGGGCGGCCGAGCTCGGCCGCCTCGCGTTCGGCGACCACCAGGCAGTGCTGTGCGTGGACCTGTTGTAACCGCGGCGCTTCGGCCTCCTCGACCAGCCGCTCCAGGGCGAACTCGCGAATCGTCTCGAGCATCCAGTAACGCGAGCCCTCGTCGGTCGCACGCTTGCGGATCAGGCTCTTGTCGATGAGCGACTGGAGCGTGTCCGGGTCGGCGCCGCATACGACCTCGGCCCCTTCGAACGTGCAGCCCCCGGCGAAGAGTGAGAAAGAGCGGACAAGGCGCTGCTCGTCCGGCGACAGGAGGTCGTAGGACCACTCGATGGTGGCGCGCAACGTCTGCTGCCGGGGATCGGCCTCGCGGTCGCCACGAAGGAGGTCGAGCCGGCCCGAAAGACGCTCGAGCAGCTCGTCCGTGCTGAAGAGCGCTGTGCGGCCGGCTGCCAGCTCGATTGCCAGCGGCAGGTCGTCGAGCCGGGCGCACAGCTCGGCGGCGGCCGCCGTCGGCGAGAACGACGGATCGACCGTCAGCGCGCGGGTAGTGAAGAGCTCCACGGCGTCCGGCTCGGCAAGCGACGGCACCGGCAAGACCTGCTCGCCGCCGACGCGAAGTCGCTCTCGGCTCGTGACGAGCAGCTTCATGCCGTCGAGATCGCGCAAGGTGACGATCTCGTCCGCCGCATGAGGGAGGAGATGCTCGACGTTGTCGAGCACGAGCAGTGTCCGTTTGCCGGCCACGGCTGTGGCCAGCGTCTCGGTGAGCGGCCTCCCCGGTTCTTCCTTGAGGTCGAGCGCTTGAGCAACCGTCGGGAGTAGCAGCGCGGCGTCGCGCAGCGGGGCCAGTGGAGCCCACGTGATTCCACCGGGGTAATGATCCGAGGCCTCGGCGGCGGCTTGGAGCGCGAGCCGGGTCTTCCCGGTGCCTCCCGGGCCCGTGAGCGTGAGCAGGCGAACGTCCTTGCGGCTCAGCAGGTCGGCCACGTCCTGGAGCTCGCGCCTTCGGCCGACGAAGGGCGTGGCCGGCACCGGCAGGTTCGTGCGATGGAGGGACTTGAGAGCGGGGAACTCCTCCTCACCGAGCTGGTAGACGCGCTCGGGAGCCAGGAGGTCCTTGAATCGATGTTCGCCGAGGTCGCGCATGCCGTCGTGCCCGACCAGCGCTGCGGTCGCAGACGAGACGAGCGTCTGTCCGCCGTGCCCCGATGCGGCGATCCTGGCCGCGCGGTGGACGTCGGGCCCGACGTAGCCCTCGTCGGTGACGAGCGGCGCTCCCGTGTGCATCCCGATCCGCACCCGGATCGGCCCCGAGGCAAGGCCGGTCGTGATCGCCGACGCAGCCGCGAGCGCTCCCTCCGCGGTCGGGAATGCGATGAAGAAGGAGTCGCCCTCCGTGCCGACCTCGATGCCGCCGTGCGGTGCGCAGGCATCCCGGACGACCTGCCGGTGCTCGGCGAGCGCGTCCGCATATGCCTCGGCGCCCAGGTCGTGCAGGAGCGCTGTGGAGCCCTCGATGTCGGTGAAGAGGAACGTAACTGTGCCGGCGGGGAGATCGCGCAACACGGAAATAGGATCATCGCTCGCCATCGATCTGTCCAGCATCGTGGTTGGATGGTGCGTACCGTGGGTAACCTCGCTCGAACGCTGCGCACAGCGGCCGGACAGGAGGTAGGCGAGTGGGTAACGGTGGAATCGGCATCGGTGGCATCCTCGTCATCGTCGGGATCGTCCTGGCGATCGTCTGGAGCCTCTGGTGGGGCCTCATCATCGGCCTCGTCGGACTTCTCGTCTTCGGCGGCTTCGCAAAGGGCAAGTGGTACTGAGGCAAGCCGCGCCGGGGTAGGGGTAGGGGCGCCTAGGCAAAGTGCGATTTCCAATCCGCGCGTCCGTTTGGTGCCTATAACCAGATGCAAGATCCCTCCGCCGGTAATCAGAATCGTCATGGGGAGAAACGCGTGGATCAGGCGCACGCCATCAGCTTGGGAACGCCCGCGGCTTCGAGACTCGCGGTCGTGGCACGCGGCCATGCGCCCGGCGAGGACGAGCGCCTGCTCGAGCGGATCGCGGACGGGGATCACGAGGCCTTCGAGATCCTGTACCGGCGCTACGCTCGACCCATGTTGGCGCTTGCCCAGCGACGGCTCGGCGACGCCGGCCGAGCCGAGGAGGCGCTTCAGGAGGCCTTCGTGTCCGTGTGGCGTTCGGCCTCGACCTTTCACCCCGAGCGGGGAACGGCCACCACCTGGCTCTACACCGTCGCGCGCAATGCCATAGCCGATCGCGGTAGGCGCCGTCAGGAGCCGCCGGCCGAGCCTTCGGACCAGCCCTCTACGGATGCAGGCCCCGACGAACGGGCGGAACGTGAGTGGCTTCGTTGGCGGGTGCATTCGGCGCTCGAGCAGCTCTCGGAGAGCGAACGCGAGCTGATCGTGCTCGCGTACTGGGGAGGCCTTTCCCAGAGCGAGATCGCGGACCGCCTCGACACCCCGCTGGGAACCGTGAAGACTCGAACGCGAACGGCCCTCTCCCGGCTCGCGACGCTGCTCGACGAGGAGCTGCAGTGACACGGCCGCCTGACCTTCGCGACCTGGTCGGCGACGACGGTTCTGCGGATCAGCGGCTGGCGCGCGTTCACGAGCTGCTCGTCGACGCCGGTCCGCCGCCGGCCGTGTTGCCTCAGCCGCCGGACGTGGCCGGGCGGGTTGTCCGGGCACACCCGCGTAGAAGGCGCTGGACCGAGCTCGCACTGGCTGCGACGCTGGCAGCCGTCGCACTCGCCGCCGGCTTCGTGGCCGGCAGTTGGGGGGACGACTTCGAGTCCCGAGTCACGATCTCCATGGACGGCGTGCCACCGGTGGCCGACGCGAGCGCCGAGCTCGCAGTCGGCGTGCGCGACGAGAGTGGGAACACCGCGCTCGAGATGGTCGTCGAGCGACTCCCGCAGTTGCCGCAGGGAGGCTGGTACGAGCTCTTCCTCTCGAAGAACGGGGTAATCGGCGCCTCGTGTGGCACGTTCGTGACCGGTGAAGGCAAGACGACGGTGCGTCTCAGCGTGGGCTACGACCTCGGCGCCTGGCGCGACGCGGGCCGCTACGACGGCTGGGTCGTGACGGCGCACGTGCCTGGCAAGCCTGGCTCGGCCGAGCGAATTCTCCTGACCACGTAGCTGCCGTCAGGCCGTTTGCTGTTCGACGCCGGCCAGCAATGACTCGGCCTCGGCGATGAACCGCGTCGCGCGGGCGCCGCGGTAGAAAGCGAGCGCCCCCTCGAGCTGCTCCGCGCCTTCGTCGACCCGACCCTCACCGAGCAGCCGCTCTCCCGCGCGTAGGCGGAGGTAGGCCTCGGGGCTTGCCGCTCCGAGCTCGGCAAGCGCGTCGGCTGCGCCGATCAGGTCGTGTTCGTAGAGAGCGGCCGCGGCGCGGCTCCGCGCCACGTCCAGTGATGCGACCGGTGGCAAACCGAGCTGTTCACGATCGAGGTCGAGCATCGCAGCCACGAGCGCCACGTCGTACTCGATGATCCTGATTCCGAACTCCTTAGTGCGAGCGGTCTCGAGCGCCGAGTCCAGCAACGTCCGCGCGCCGGGAAGGTCACCGGCCCAAACGCGAAGCCCCGCGGCGCCCGCGACGACGGGCGCAGTCGCCTGAGGATCGGTTGCCTTCTTCGCCAGCTCGAGCGATCGGTCGATGTCTTCGGCGAACGTGCTGTCGTCGCCCCGTGCATAGGCGATGGCGGCGCGCGAAAAGCGACTGCCCGACTCGAAGTAGTGCGGCGTGCCCGCCTCGACGTACGCGAGCACCGCCTCGGCGTGCTCGAGCGCCTCGTCCCAGCGGCCGAGCTCGAACGCGGTGCCCGCGAGCTGGCCACGCGCCCACCACGTCTGCCCGACGTGGCCGTAGCGTCGCATGGTCTCGTAGTTCCGCTGCTGGAGCTCATACGTCCGTCGCAGGTCGACACCGGAGTACCTCCAGGCGAGGTTGTTGAGAGCGCGGGAGAGAGGCAGCGGCGCGTTCGCGGCCTCCGCAAGCTCGACGGCGAGCTCGAGGTCGGCATCGCCACCGCCCTCTCCGAAGTCATCTCGCGCGGTGCCCAGCGTGGCGAGAGCGTCCGCGCGGATCGCGTCGAGGCCCAGATCGGCGGCCATCCCTTCGGCTTCCCGGCCGGTGTCGATCGCGTCGCGCCAGCGGCCGTCGAGCATTGCGAATCGCGCGGCTTGCCCGAGCGCCCGTGCCACCGCGGCCGAGGGCGGACGTCCGCGCACGAGCTCGACGGCGCGACGTGCATGTGCGTCGACCCCCGGAGCATCGCCGGTGGTGAACGCGATCTCCGCCAGCATGGTTTCCGCTGCCACTGCTGTTTCCGCGTCACCTGCCGCGAGGAGCGTCGCCGACGCCTCGATGAGGCGATCGACAGCCTCGGCATCCGCGAGCGCGGCGAGCGCGCTGCCGAGCCCGAAGAGGAACAGCCCTTGCCTCTCACGGCCGCCGACATCGAGCGCGCGGCGGTAGAAGCCCGCAGCAGCTCCGTACGCGTTGAGCGCGAGCGCCCGATCTCCCGCCTCGCCCAGGGCGCCCGCAGCGCGTTCTGTGAGCTCGCCGTCGGGCTCCGAGTAGTCGAGCACCGCGATGTAGTGATGCGCGAGGAGCTCGGCAAGATCGTCGGGCCGGCCGAGCTTTTCGAGCCAGTCGGCGACCCTTCGGTGCTTCTCTCCTCGCTGGGCCCTGGGAATCTGCTCGTACGCGACCTCGCGGACAAGAGCATGCCGGAACGCGTATTCAGTCTCGCCGGCGACGGTGCTCCGGCGCTCGCGCTGGACGAATTCCCGCCGCTCGAGGCGATGGAGCGCCTGTTCTGCCGCCTCCCGCTCCTGCCCGAGCCCGCCGACCCAGAACGTGCGACCGAGCACGGCCGCGTCCTGCAGCAGCTCCTTCTCGTCGCGGTCAAGTACGTCGAGACGGGCGGCGATGATGCCCTGGACGGTCTCCGGCAGTGCGGCGCCGTTCGCGCGCTCGTCGAGCAACCGGACGAACTCCTCCGCGTACAGCGGGTTGCCGCCGGCTCGCTCGAGGAGCGTCGCCCGGACATCGGCGGAGATCACAGCCTGCTCGAGAAGCGCGTGCACCAGCTCCGCGGTCTCATTGCCCGAGAGCGGCGCGAGCGAGAGCGTCAGCGCGTTCGTCTTGCCGCCTCCCCAGGCGGTCCGGCGCGCGAGCAGCTCCGGTCGGGCGGTTCCGACGACGAGCAGCGGCACGCGTGTCGCCCAGTCGACGAGATGGTCGACGAAGTCGAGTAGGCCTTCATCGGCCCAGTGAAGGTCCTCGAAGACAAGGACGAGCGGGCTCTGGTCGGCGATCCCCTCGAGGAAGCCACGCCACGCGGCGAACGCCTCTTCCTGGCTCTCGCTTCGGCCTGCGACGTCCTCGACCCCCGCCAGCGGGCGGAGATGGTTGAGCGTCCATTCGACGTCTTCGTCCGGCAGGGCCGCCGCGACGGTCGCCTGGAGCTTTTGCTCGGCCTCGTCCTTCGTGTCCGTCTCGAGGATGCCGGCGTGCGCCTTCACCATCTCGCCCAGCGCCCAGAAGCTGATTCCCTCGCCGTAGGGCAGCGACCGGCCCTGGCGCCAGTAGATGAGCTCGGGGTCGTGCTCGACCGTCTGGAAGAGCTCGTAGACGAGGCGGCTCTTGCCGATCCCCGGCTCGCCGACGAGCGTGACGAGCTGGGCCTGGCGGGTGCTCCTCGCCCGCTCGAACGCGTCGAGCAGCGTGTCGAGCTCCCGGCGCCTGCCGACGAGCGGTGTCCGCACGCGGTCCGAGATGTCGACGCCGACGCGTGCCCGCGCCTCGACCGCCTCCCAGGCCTGTACGGGATCCGCCTTGCCCTTTGCCTGCACCGGGTCGGACGGCCGGTAATCGACCGCGTCGCGCGTTGCTCGCCAGGTCGTCTCGCCGACGAGGATCCCGTTGACGGGTGCGTTCGACTGGAGCCGGGCGGCGGTGTTGACGACGTCGCCGGCGACCATGCCCTCGCCCTCCTGCGGCCGCGCGCCGAGCGACACGAGCGCCTGCCCGGTGTTGACGCCGATGCGGAGCTGGAGCTCGGCCTGCTCGTCGAGGATCCAGGCGCGGATGGCGAGCGCGGCGCGAACGGCGCGCTCCGGGTCGTCTTCGTGCGCGACGGGAGCGCCGAAGACGGCCATCACCGCGTCCCCGATGAACTTCTCCACCGTGCCGCCGAAGCGCTCGAGCTCGTCGCGCAGGCGGGCGTGAAACGGGCGGAGGAGCAAGCGCACCTCCTCCGGATCCATCTGTTCGGCGCGCGACGTGAAGCCTACGAGGTCGGCAAAGAGCACGGTGACCACCTTGCGCTCCTCGAGCGTCTCCGCGGCCGGTGCGAGTAGAGCAGCGCAGGCGTTGCAGAAGCGGGCCTCAGCAGGGTTCTCCTGCCCGCAACGGGCGCACGCGATCATCACCTCGAAGCCTACGGCCAGGCTAGGGTCCGCGCGTGCCCGACGACGCGCGCGGCGAGCTCGAGCCAGACCCGGAGCACCAGGTCACTCCGCTCGAGCTCTTCTTCGACCTGACCTTTGTCTTCGCCCTTACCCAGGTCACGATCCTGCTCGCGGATGACCCGACGTGGCACGGGATCTTCCGAGGGATGCTCGCTCTCGCTGCGCTCTGGTGGGCGTGGTGCGTGTACGCGTGGTTCACGAGCGCGATGGACGTCGACGAGGGCGGCATCCGGCTGCTGATGCTCGCCGCAGTCGGCGCGATGTTCATCGCCGCGCTGGCGGTGCCCGGCGCCTTCGGAGACGACGCGGTGCTGTTCGGCGTCGCGTACCTCCTGGTCCGCCTGCTTCATCTCGTCCTCTCCACCATCGTCGTCCGTGACGATCCCGACCGCCGTAGCGCGCTGCTGCGATTCGCGCCGACCGCGGTGCTCGGCGCCTCCCTGCTCGTAGTCGCCGGCTTCCTCGATGGAGACGACCGCATCGCCGTCTGGATCGTTGCGCTCGCGATCGACTACCTCGGCCCGTCCGTGATCGGCGCGGGAGGCGGCTGGCGCGTCGCGCCCGAGCACTTCGCAGAGCGATACGCGCTGATCATCCTGATCGCTCTCGGCGAGTCGCTCATCGCCATCGGCCTCGGCGCCGGCTTCGAATTGGACGCCGGCGTGATCACGGCGGCAGCGCTCGGAATCGCGGTCGTCTCGTCGCTCTGGTGGCTGTACTTCGACGTGGCAGCGATCCTCGCGCGAAGGCGGCTGATGCAGGCGGTCGGTCTGGAGCTCCACCGGCTCGCGCTACACGCCTATAGCTATCTCCACCTGCCGATCGCCGCCGGCATCGTGCTCTTCGCCCTCGGTCTCAAGACGACGGTCGGCGGTGTCGGGGAGACGCTCGACACCGTGCCCGCAGTTGCGCTCTGCGGCGGTGCAGCGCTGTATCTCCTGGGGCAGGTGGCCTTCCTCTTCCGCATGACCCGTCACCTGTTCCGGCGGCGGACACTCGGGGCGATCGCGTTGCTCGCCCTCATTCCGATTGCGGTGGCGATTCCGGCGCTCGCGGCGCTCGCTCTCGTCAGTGCCGTCTGCGCGTTCGTGGTGGCGTACGAGGCAATCCGCCATCGCGAGCACCGGGTGCAGGTCCGGCACCCCGAGATCGCGCGTTGACGGCCGTGATCCTGATCACGGGGATGTCCGGAACGGGCAAGTCGGCTGCTCTCGCCGAGCTGGAGCGGCGCGGGCACCGCGTCGTCGACACCGACCACGGCGTCTGGATCGAGGACGTGAAGCTTCCGGACGGGTCAATCGAGCCGCTGTGGAACGAGGAGCGCATCGACGAGCTGCTCAGCGGGCACTCCGATGGGGCGTTGTTCGTAGTCGGCACCGTCGCCAACCAGGGTCGCTTCTATCCGAGGTTCGACGCGGTGGTGCTGTTGAGCGCCCCGCTCGACGTCATCCTCGAGCGCGTGGCCTCGCGCGAGAACCCGTTCGGCCGGACGGAAGCCGAGCGGGAGAAGATCGCAGACGACCTGGCCGCGTACGAGCCCCTGCTACGGGCCGGTGCGACGGCGGAGATCGATACTCGGAGGCCGCTCGCGGAAGTGGTCGACGAGCTCGAGTCGATCGCTCGTCAGACCGAGACGTAGCGGGCGCCTAGGGTCGTCGCCAGCGTCTTGTGCGCCGTGCTCGCTCCGACGAGCGTGGAGCGGGACGGATTGATGCCGTGGGCTCGCGCAAACGCGAGCAGCAGCCCTGGCAGCGGCGGCCTGCACCAGCAGACGGGCGGGCCGCCGGGATGTGGGCAGATTGCGCCCTCCACCGGCCCCGAAACGCTGCCCGCGAGTTGACGGACGGTGTCTGCGAGTGCATCGGGCCCGCCGCCGGGCAGCCAGTCGAATACCAGGTGCGGAGCGTTCGAGGCAGGTGCATGCTCGACGGCAGCTGCCGCGACGAACACGCCGCGGGCTCCTCTCATAGCTGGAGCCCGTTCGAACGCGATCTGCTCGACGCCGGCGAAGCCCTCGTCCGCGGCCGGCGGCTCGAGCTCGCGGAGCGCCCGCATCTGCGACGTGGGAGCGAGCAAGCCCGGCTCGAGCCGGCCCAGCGCGCGAAGCTCCTCGGGGGTCGGCAGGTGGCCGAAGCGCTCGAGCAGCCGCTCGACGAGATTGACTTGCGCCTGCGCGAGGGGTGTGTCGAGCCAGATACAACGCGCGGCGACTCCGTGCCGCGCCGCAGCTTCGATGACGTGGCTGCGCGTTGCCCGCGTCAGGTACGTGTTGTCGAGAACGACGTTCCGCATGCCGGACGACAGCTGCTCGTCGAGGGCGGCCGCGATGTCTCGCAAGGTGCCTCCGCGCTCGTCGCGGTTCAGACGAACGTAACCGCGTGCGACGTGTTCCGCCGCAACGCGGCTCTTCCCGGCTCCGGGAATGCCCATCACGACGACGATGTCGCCGGCACCTCGCCGGCGAGCGCTCCGCCTCGGCTTGGAGACGCCGAGGGCGGTCCGGTCGCCGGCGTTGAGACGAAGCCTCGCGGCTCGCGCGGCCGAGCGAGCCGTCTCCGGGCGGCGGGCGCCGGGAATCGCGACGACGACCGGGGAGAGCTCGAGCAACCAGGCGAGCGCCGCCTCGGCGAGACCTTGGCCTGCGAGGCGGCCCGACCGCCGCGGCCCTCCGAGTGGCGAGTGCGCGATGAGCGCGATGCCCGCTGCATCACAGCGCTCGACGATGCCGCCCCGGAGCGCATTGTCGTCGACAACGCTGAGCGCGACCTGGACTGCCGCGACCGGAGCCAGCTCGACCGCGTCGTCCAGCTGCCGCCGGTTGACGTTGGCCACGCCGACGCGCTTGACGAGACCCTCGTCGACGAGCCGCGCGAGAGCGCGCACGGACGTCTTCCATGGTGTCGCCGGATCAGGAGCGTGGATGAGGTAGAGATCGATCTCGAGACCGTCCAGCGCCGCGAGGCTCGCCTCGCAGTCAGCGCGGATCGTCTTCGCGCGGCCGTCCGGAATCCACCTGCCTTCCGCTCGTCTCATGCCGCCCTTGGTCACGACCCGCGCCGTATCGACCGCCTTGGCGCGCCTGAGGCCGCGCGCAACGAGACTCTCGTTGTCCTCGTACGCCCGGGCCGTGTCGAAGATGGTGATGCCGGCCTTGGCGGCGGCGGCGATCGTTTCCAGCGCGAGCTCCTCGTCGCGCTCCTCGTCGGTCAGCCGCATACAGCCGAGGCCGACTCGAAGCTCGGTTGCGTCGAGCCAGCGAGGCGGCACCGGCGTCGGCTACGGGCCGGTCAGCCGGTAGATCCCGTTCGCGTCGCTGAAGTAGATGGCTCCGCCGGTTCCGCGCTCGACTGCGAGGATGCCGCTCGCGCGGTCGAGGATCACCGTCTGCGAGGCCACCCCGAGCCGGTCCGCGGTCAGGGTTACGGCGTGGATCTCGCCGCGGTTCCAGTCGCCGAAGAGCAGACGCCCTTCAATCGCCGCTCCCAGACCGCACCCTTGGCAGAAGGCCGCTCCGGTCGGGGCGATGACCGGGTTGTAGAAGGCGCGGGGCAGGATTCGAGGTGCGGGCCCGTCCTGGTTCGTGTTCTGGGGCGGCGTCCCGTTGCAGGTCTCGCTCGGCCCCCAGGCGTGGTTTCCACCCTCGACGATGCGATTCAGCTCGTCGTTGCACGCGGGCCCGTTCTCGGTCTCCCACAGGTTCCCGGTCTGGGGATCGAAGGTGAAGCCGAAGCTGTTGCGGATGCCGTAGGCGAACGCGCACACCCGACTGCACGCCGAAGGGTTGAGCCGCCGCGGCTGGCTGAGTCCCGTCAATCGCAGCACCTTGCCCGCGAGCGAGGAGAGATCCTGCGCATTGGCGCGATTGCCGACGTCGCCGATGACCGCGTAGAGGTCGCCGTCGGGCCCGAAGTGGATGACGCCTCCATTGTGGTTGCCGCCCGCTGGGAGCGCGAGCAGCGTGCTGAGCCCCGACCCCGTCCCCATCGAGTCGGTCAGCTGCACGATCTGGTTCTGCGGTGAGCCGCCGACGGTGCGCGTGTAGTACGCGAATACGTACGGCCTCGCCGGATAGGCGGGGTCGAGGGCGAGCCCGAGCAGTCCTTGCTCCCCGTTTGTAGCCACGTCCGGGAGGGCGTAGAAGAGCGTGTCGCCGCCCGTTGCCGGGTTGAAGATCCGGATCTGGCCGGTGAAGCGATTCCCGTAGAAGATGCGACCGCCAGGCTCGAAGGCGAAGGCCGCTGGCCACGAAGTCGAGACGACCAGTTGCGCGCCGATCGCCGCCTGCGAGGACGGCGCACCGAGTAGACAGACAGCGAGGAGCCCGAGGAGGCTGACCCGTTTCAGGTGACGCAACACCTCGACGAGGATACCCAGCCGAGGACGGGATAAACGAGCCGCGGATTCCTGTGGGATCGCCGAAGGCCGGGCTACGCGGCGGTGCCGACTGCCTGGCAGGCCGGGCAGCGGCCCGAGACCTCGACCGTGTGCGCATCGACGGCGAAGCCGTGCTGTGCAGCGAGATCGGCGAGCCAGGGGTCGAGCTCGCAGTCCCCGAGCTCTATGACGCGGTGACAGCCCGAACAGACGAGATGGTGGTGATGGCCGTCGCCGCACAGGCGGTAGCACGTCTCTCCGCGGTGGTGGGAGAGCGTGTCGACGACGCCGCTCTCCGACAGGCTCTTGAGCGTGCGGTAGACGGTCGCTAGCCCGACGCGCTCGCCGGCGTCGACCAGCAACGCGTGAATCTGCTGCGCGGTGGCGTCGTCCCGCGACGCGAGCGCGCCGAGCACGGAGACCCGCTGCCGCGTCGGGCGCAGGCCGTGCTCCGCGAGCACTTCAACGTAGTCCGCTTGCCGTGCCCTGATCACACCCATACGATACCGGCTGATGAGAATAAGAATCATTCTCATATTACTCGCGGCGGCCTGCACAGGCTGCGGCGGCGCCGGCTCGGACAGCGATGCCACAAGCGTCGTCGCGTCGTTCTATCCGCTTGCGTTCGCTGCGGCGGAGGTGGGCGGGCCGGGCGTGGACGTCCGCAATCTCACCCCGCCAGGCGCCGAGCCGCACGACCTCGAGGCGACTCCCGGTGACGTGCAGGAGCTCCACGAAGCGGATCTGGTGCTTCTCCTCGGCGACCGCTTCCAGCCGCAGCTCGAGGACGCCGCGGGCGAAGGCGAGCACGTGCTCCACGTCCTCGATACGCCCGGCCTCCGACTCCTCGGGGACGGCGATGTCCACCTCTGGCTCGATCCGCTGCGCTACGCGACGCTCGTGAAGCGAGTCGCCAGCGCGCTGGGCAAGCCGGCGGCCTCTGCTCGCCTCGCCCGGCGCCTGGAGGCGCTCGACCGCGAGTACCGGGACGGGCTGGCCGACTGCGCCCGCCGCGAGATCGTCACGAGCCACGCGGCCTTCGGCTACCTCGCCGATCGCTACGGGCTCGAGCAAATCGCGATTACGGGCAGCAGCCCCGAGGGCGAGCCTGCGCCGCGTGACCTCGAGCGAGCGGTCGACGCCGTGCGCGAGACCGGCGCGACGACCGTCTTCGTCGAACCGCTCGTCTCGGCAACCGTTGCCGAGGCCGTTGCCCGCGAGACCGGCGCGCAGACCGCCGTCCTGAACCCGATCGAGGGCCTGACCGAGAGCGAGCAGGACGACGGCGCCGACTACTTCTCGCTCATGCGCGCGAACCTCGTGACCCTGCGAAAGGCCCTTGCATGCCGCTAGTCGCCGAGCTGAAGGGCGTGAGCTTTGCCTATCCGGGCGGGCCGGCCGTGCTTCGCAACGTCAATCTCGCTGTCGACCATGGCGAGTTCGTGGCGGTGGCCGGTCCGAACGGCGGCGGCAAGACGACGCTGCTGCGCATCCTGCTCGGGCTCGAGCAGCCGCAGGCCGGAACCGCATCGCTCTTCGGCGAGCCCCCCGGCCGTTTCCATCAGCGCTACCGCATCGGCTATCTCGCCCAGCGCTCGCAGCTCGGAATCGAGTCGCCTGTGACCGTGGAGGAGGTCGTCGCGGCGGGACGTGTCCCGCGCCGCGGTCCGTTCGGGCGCCTGCGCGCCAATGATCGCGCCCTCGTCGCGTCCTCGATCGATCGCGTGGGGTTGGCCGAGCGGGCGTCGCAGCCCGTCGCCACGCTTTCCGGCGGCCAGCAGCAGCGGGCGTTCATCGCGAAGGCGCTGGCGGGTGAGCCCGACCTACTCGTGCTCGACGAGCCGACAGCAGGCGTAGACGCCGACGCGCAGGAGTCGCTGGCCGCGTTGCTGGCCGAGCTGCACGACGAGCTCGACACGTCGATCCTCTTCGTCTCGCACGAATTTGGCGCAGTCGAGCAGTTCGTCGAGCGCCTGGTGCTGGTGCGTGGCGGAATCGTCTTCGACGGTCCACCGTCGGCCCTGCCCGGCGAGTGGCACGACCCTTCCCATGTCCATCCTTGATGCCGATTTCATGCGGCTGGCCTTCGCGGCCGGCGCGATCGTCGGCGTGGTCGCGCCCGCGGTCGGCTTCTTCCTCGTGCAGCGTCGGATGAGCCTCATCGGCGACGGCATCGGCCACGTCGCCTTCGCGGGAGTCGCGCTCGGCTATCTGCTCGGCATCTCGCCCGTCGGCACCGCACTCGTGGCCTCGGTGCTCGGTGCGGTCGCGATCGAGTGGCTGCGCACCCGCCGCCAGGCGGCAGGCGACCAGGCGCTGGCGCTGCTCTTCTATACGGGGATCGCGGCGGGCGTCGTGCTGATCTCGGCCGCCGGCGCGCTCAATGCGAGCCTGTTCTCGTTCCTTTTCGGCTCGATCCTCACGGTGACCCACGAGGACTTGCTGCTGGTGGGCGTGCTCGGCGCCGTGGGCCTCGCCGTCATCGCGGGGCTCTACCGAGGGCTCGTCGCCGTGGCCCTGGACGAGGAGAGCGCGCGCGTGAGCGGCGTTCCGGTCGGCGCGCTCAACGTTGCTCTCGCAGTGCTGGCGGCGGTGACGGTGGCCGTGTCGATGCGCATCGTGGGGGTCCTGCTCATCGCGGCGCTGATGGTGCTGCCCGTGATCGCGGCCGGGCGCGTCGCCTGGAGCGTTCGCTCCACGATCCTCGTCGCGATGGGCATCGGGCTCGCCTCGGCCGTGATCGGCCTGACGATCGCGTACTACGCGAACCTGGCGCCGGGCGGGACGATCGTCCTCACGGCAGCAGGCGCGGCAGTGCTCGCCAGCTTCTACCGCCGGTAAGCGATTGGGCGGCAGGGCCCGTCCCTCGCGGGCCCTGCGCAGCCCGTCCAGCTGTGGGGAGCTATGCGGCCAGGCGCGTTGCTGCGATCTCGGCGGTCACGGCCCCGATGACGACCGCCGGGCCTGACTGGATGAACTCCAGGGCGTGCTCCTCCACCCACTCCGCTGCGCGGGAGGTGGACTCATCGACGCCCGTCTTGTCCTCGCAGATCGTGATCGAGCTCGCCAGACCGTCGCCGGCGTCCACGACGTAGTACGCGACGAAGCCGGGGACGCTCTCGACGATGGGCAGGAACCCGTCCTTGACGAGCTCCGACAGCTCGTCGAAGTCCGTCACTCCGTAGGTGCGAATCGCTGCGAACATCAACTCTCTCCTCTCTCGAGCAGCCGCTCCAGCAGCGACTCCTCGACGTCGTCGAGCCAGAAGTTGTCCTTGACGACGTAGAGCACCCTGACGAGCGCGTCTCGTTCGGCCTCGCCGAGCACCAGCGCGACGAGCCTCTCCGCCTCGAGGGTCTCAACGGTCGCCATCGCGCGAAACCGTGCCTGGCGGCCGGCGCTCCGTGGGTAGCGGACCGGTTGCCAACCGGCGAAGATCTTGGTCTAAATCTAGGGCTTGAGCAGGCGTTTCATGCGACTGCGAAACGCCTGCCGGTAACGCTCTCCGCGACGGTACTTGGCCGCCGGCCTGATCGCCCACTGGATCTGCTCGTCTGCGCGAACCACATCCCACATGCCTTCGCGGACGAGCTCGTGGACGGCGCGGAAGACGCCGTGGTGGACGTCCTCCGGATTCGGCCACCAGTCGTCCCCGAGCACGATCCCGTCAGGGCGCAGCTTGTCGCGAAGGAGCCGAAGCTCCTCGAGCGTCTCGCGGTAGCGGTGCGTGGAGTCGAGATAGACCCAGTCGAGCGACGCGTCGGGCAGGCTGCGCAGCCAGTCGGCGGACGTGGCGACGTGGACGTGCACCTCGCAGTCGCCGCGCGCTGCTTCGGCGCGCGTCACGGCTGCTTCGTGGGCGACGCGGGTGGGCAGCGTGCCGCGCGCCGTGTAAGCGCCCCAGTTGGGATAGACGTCGCCGTAGGCGAGCCACCAGGGATCGACAAGGTGGAGCACCGCCGGGCGGACGGTCTCGAGGATCGCCTCTGCGAAGAGGCCCGTGAAGACGCCGAGCTCGGCGCCGACCGTGCCGGGCTCGAGCAGGCCGAGGATCCCGAGTCGTCCTTCGACGCGATGCACCCCGTCGTGCTCGGCGGAGTGGAGCTCGGGATGGGCGGCGTACAGCTCGTCGATCGTCGTCATGTGCGGAACACTCATCTAGCATCGTTCCATGGCGATGGACGTTGCCGCGGTGGCTGCCCGCGCGCGTACGGAGAACTTCCCGGTCGCGTCGCTGCTCTTCCCCCGCGAGCACCGGCCGCACCTGCGCGCGATCTACGGCTTCGCCCGGCTCGTCGACATCCTCGGCGACGAGTGGGAGGGGGATCGGCTGGCCGCGCTCGACGAGCTGGAGGCGCAGCTGGCTGCCTGCTACTCGTCCGGTGAGCCCGAATGGCCGGTGCTGCGTGAGCTGAAGCCGACCATCGTGGCCTGCGGGCTGCCGCGGGAGCCGTTTGCACGGTTGATCGAGGCGAACCGCATGGACCAGCGGATCTCGGAGTACGAGAGCTGGGACGAGCTGCGCGAGTACTGCCGCCACTCCGCCGACCCTGTGGGCCGGCTCGTGCTGGGCGTGATCGCGCGGTCGGGGGACGCGCAGCTCGTCGCCTGGTCGGACGACGTGTGCACGGGCCTCCAGCTCGTGAACTTCCTGCAGGACGTGCCGCGCGACCTTGCTCTGGGACGTGTGTACCTGCCCGCGGAAGATCGCCGCCGCTTCGGCGTCACCGTCCTCGAGGAGCCGAGTGAGCCGCTGACGGAGCTGCTCGAGTTCGAGGCCGACCGGGCAGGCGGCCTGCTCGCTGCAGGCGAGCGGCTTCGCGTAGCGATCGGCGGGCGAACCGGCAAGGCCGTCGGGCTCTTCGCTCGTGGCGGCCTCGCTCGCGCTCGACGCCCTGCGCGACGCCCGCTGGGACGTCTTCAACGGTCGGCCGCGCCCCTCACGGGCACGCCTCGCACGCACCGCCGTCTCCTCTCTCCTGCGATGACTACGGTCGAGGAGGCCTACGCCGACGTCGAGCGGCTGACGCGAGCGCGGGCGCGAAACTTCGCCTACGGGATCATGCTGCTGCCGAAGTGGAAGCGGCGGGCGATCGCCGCCATCTACGCGTTCGCCCGCGAGGTGGACGACGTCGCGGACGATCCGGGGCTCGACGACGCGACAAAGAGGGAGCGGCTGGAATCGCTGCGTGCCCGGCTGGACGATGGTGCGGACGGCGAGGCGATGTTCGTCGCGCTTGCCGATGCGCGACGCCGCTATCCGATTCCGTCCGCGGCTCTGCACCACCTCGTCGACGGCGGCCTGCAGGACACGGAGCAGACGCGGTACGCGACGTTCGACGAGCTCGCCGCGTACTGCCGTCGCGTGGCAGGGGCCGTGGGTATCGCCTGCGTCGCCGTCTACGGAGCCGATGAGCCGAAGCGCGCCGAGACGCTCGGCATCGCTCTTCAGCTGATCAACATCATTCGCGACGTGGCCGAGGACTGGGGCCTGGGGCGTGTCTATCTGCCGCAGGACGAGCTGGCCCGGTTCGGCGTGTCCGAGGAGGACATCAGCGCAGGGCGCTGCACGACGGAGTGGCGCGCGTTGATGGCGCACCAGGCGCAGCGGGCACGCGAGCACCTCGCAGAGGGGCGGACGCTGCTGCCGCGGCTCGACCGGCGCAGCGCTGCGTGCGTGGCGGCGTTTGCCAACCTCTACGCGGTGACGCTCGACCGGATCGAGGAGCGCGGCTTCGACGTGTTCGGCGGGCGTCAGCAGCTGTCGCCGCTGACGAAGCTCCGGATCGTAGGAGCAGGAGTCATCCGGCCGTGAACGTCGCCGTTGTCGGAGGCGGTCTGGCCGGCCTGGCTGCGGCGCTCGAGCTCGCCGACCAGGGTCACGCCGTCACGCTGTACGAGGCACGGCCGACGCTCGGCGGCGCAGTCCAGACGCTTCCCGAGCGCGAGGGCGACCCCGCGCCACCGCCCGACAACGGCCAGCACATCGCGCTGGGGTGCTTCACCGAGTACCTCCGCTTCCTCGACCGCATCGGCGAGAGTCGGTCGTACCGCCGCCTTTCGCTCGACTTGCCTGTGATCGCCGAGGACGGCCGCACGGCGTCCATCGGCCGCTCGGCCACGTCGTTTCTCCGTTACCGCCATCTCTCGCTGGGTGGCCGGCTGCGAGTGGCGAATGCCGTGCGCCGCTTGCCGCAGAGCGGATCCAAAGAGCAGACCTTCGGCGCACTGCTCCGCGAGCTCGGCTGCACCGATGAGTCGATCGATCGCTTCTGGGACGTCTTCGTCCGGCCCGCGCTGAACCTCCGCACCGACGAAGTGAGTGCCGAGTGGGGCGTCTTCACGGTGCGCACCGCGCTGCTCGCCGATCGCACAGCGAGCGACGTCATCCTCCCCACGCGGCCGCTGGGTTGGATGCACGGCGATGCCGCCGGCCGGGCGCTGGAGGCGGCCGGCGCAAACCTCCGCATGGGCGAGCGCATCGCATCGCTCGACGATCTCGACTCCGACGCCGTCGTCGTCGCCACACCTCCCGCCGAGACCGCTCGGCTGCTCGGCGATCCTGATCAGGAGCTCGAGCACTCGCCGATCGTGAGCGTCCATCTGCTCTTCGACCGGCCGCTGCTCGGCCACCCGCTCGCCGCCCTGCTGGGCTCCGATGCGCACTGGGTCTTCGACCGCGGAGCGCTCACCGGGCAGGAAACTTGCGGAGAGCGTCAGTATTTGACCGTGGTGTCGAGCGGAGTGCCTGAGCTGATGGAGATTCGCGGCCGGGAGCTCGTGGGCCGGGTCGCAGGGCAGCTCGTGGAGCGCCTAGGCCAGGCGGAGCTCCTCTGGTCGCGGGTGAGTCGCGAGCCCGAGGCGACGCTGGCGTTGCGTCCCGGTGTCCTCCGCCCACCCGCCGAGACAGACCAGCCGAACGTCGTGCGAGCGGGCGCCTGGACGGAGACGGGTTGGCCCGCCACGATGGAGGGCGCTGTCCGGAGCGGTCTCGCCGCGGCACGCGCGCTGACACGGCCGCGCGCGGAGGTGCCGGCATGAGCATCGCCGCCGAGCCGACCACTCTCGACCGGACGATCGAGGCGGGCACACGACGCCTTCTCGAGCTCCAGGACGCGGACGGCTGGTGGGTCGGCGAGCTGGAGTCGAACGCGACGATGATCGCGGAGCACCTCTTCTGGCTCCACGTGCTCGGGCTCCGTGACCGGGCGACGGACCGCAAGCTCGCGAACGAGCTGCTCGCGCGGCGCGGCGACGACGGCACGTGGTCGAACTGGTGGCAGGGCCCGCCCAATCTCTCGACCACCGTCGAGGCCTACGTTGCGCTGAAGATGGCAGGCGTCGACGCGGGCGACGAGACCCGCGCCTACATCCAGCGGGAGGGTGGCATCGGGAACGTCAGGGTCTTCTCGAAGTGCTTCCTCGCGCTGCTCGACGCCTGGCCCTGGCAGGAGATCCCCACCGTGCCCGTCGAGCTGATCCTACTGCCGCCCTCCGCACCGCTATCGGTCTACAACTTCGCCTGCTGGGCCAGGCAGACGATGGTCCCGCTCTCCGTGGTCGAGGCACTGCGCCCGCTGCGGCCCTCCGGTGTCGACCTCCAGGAGATCGGGGGCCGCCACGGAGCCTCGGCGCCGCTGCGTCCGCCGTCGGCGCTCCGGCGGCGAGCGCTCGCCACGGCCGAGCAGTGGGTGCGCGAGCGGCAGGAGGCCGATGGCAGCTGGGGCGGGATCCAGCCGCCCTGGGTCTGGTCCATCCTCATGCTGGCCGCGCTGGGGAAGGACTTCGACGATCCGTGCCTGCGCCGGGCCGTGGAGGGCTGGAGTGGTTTCCTCGTCGAAGAGGAGGACCGGCTGAGACCGGAGGCGTGCCAGTCGCCGATCTGGGACACGGCGCTCGCGGTGCTCGCGCTGCGTGCCTGTGAAGTGCCTGCAGACGACGCCCAGCTCGTCAAGGCCGGCGAATGGCTGCTCGGCGAGGAGGTGACGGTGTCCGGTGACTGGTCCGTCCGGCGCCCGGACCTAGCGCCCGGCGGCTGGGCATTCGAGTTCGAGAACGATCTCTATCCCGACGTCGACGATGCCGCAGTCGTCTGCCTGGCTCTGCGTGAGCTGGGGATGGGAGAGGACGCCGTGCAGCGTGGCCTCGCCTGGATGGCCGGCATGCAGTCCGACAACGGCGGCTGGGGCGCCTTCGACGCGGACAACACGAGCACGTGGCTCTACAAGCTCCCGTTCTGCGACTTCGGCGCCGTCATCGACCCGCCCTCGGAAGACGTGAGCGCGCACGCGCTGGAAGTGCTTGCCCAGGACCCCGAGTACGCGCCTGTCGTGCGCCGTGGCTTGCACTATCTGCTCGGCAGCCAGCAGCGCGACGGCTCCTGGTGGGGGCGGTGGGGCGTCAATCACCTCTACGGAACGGCCGCGGCAGCCCCGGCGCTGGAAGCCTGCGGCATCGGCCCGGGACATCCGGCGCTGGAGCGCGCCGCGGCCTGGCTCGACTCGGTGCAGCATTCCGACGGCGGCTTCGGCGAGGACATCCGCTCGTACCACGAGTCCGCCTGGCGGGGACGCGGCGTGCCGACAGCTTCACAAACCGCCTGGGCCCTAGTAGCCTACGTCGCCGCAGGCAAGGCGACAGGGACGCCCGCCAGGAGGGCGGCGGACCATCTTTGCGCGACGCAGCTCTCGAACGGCGACTGGGAAGAGCAGCACTACACCGGGACGGGGTTTCCAACCGACTTCATGATCCGCTACCACCTGTACCGGCTCCACTTCCCGTTGCTGGCGCTCGGACGATTCAGGCAGGCTGTCTCCTGATGGGAGGGCATTGATGCCGAAGTTCCCGCTTCGCTCGACGATCCAGATCGGCAAGTACGTTGCGCAGCAGCGCCGCAAGGGCGACCTGTACCCGCTCGTGCTGATGCTCGAGCCGACTCTGGCGTGCAACATCGCGTGCATCGGCTGCGGAAAGATCCGCGAGTACGAGTCGAACAAGGCGAAGCTGTCCGTCGACGAGTGCATCGACTCGGGTGTCCAGTGTCCGGCGCCCGTGGTTTCCATCTGCGGCGGGGAGCCGCTCGTCTTCAAGGGCATCGAGGATGTCGTCGCAGGCTTTCTCGAGCTCGGCAAGACGCTCGACCTCTGCACGAACGCGCTGCGCATGGAGGAGTTTCTCGAGGTCTTCGAGCCGGACCATCGCCTGACGTTCGTGGTCCACCTCGACGGCATGCAGGAGATCCACGACTACATCTGTGATTACCCGGGCCTGTGGGACATCGCCGTCGACGCCATCAAGCGCGGTCGCGAGGCCGGCTTCCGCGTGACGACGAACACCACGATCTTCAAGGAGACGTCGGTGGACGACATCATCGAGATGATGGCGTTCCTCACGAACGACATCGGCATCGACGGCATGCTGATCGCCCCCGGCTACCAGTACTCGCAGATCGACCCGGCGCTCACGATGACGCGCGCCGAGCACGAGGAGAAGTTCCGTGCCGTGCGCGCGGCCGTCAAGGAGCACGGCTACCGCTGGCTGGCCAGCCCCATCTACCAGGACTTCCTCACGGGCGAGCGGGAGCTGCCCTGCGCGCCGTGGGGCTCGATCACCCGCAATCCGTACGGCTGGAAGGGCCCGTGCTACCTGTTGACGGACGGCATCTTCCCGAGCTACGAGGCGCTGCTCGAAGGGATCGAGTGGGAGCACTACGGGCCGGGCAACGACCCGCGCTGCGAGCACTGCGGCATCCATTCAGGTTTCGAGCCCTCGGCGGCGTTCGTGGCGACGAGCAGCGTCAAGGAGACAGTGCGGAGCATGGCGTGGACGCTGACGGGCTGACGATGGCGTGCGCAACGACGGCGGAGCAGCGCGCCGCGCGGCGGGCGGGGTTGCGCGCGGAGCTGGTCGGCCTCGGCGCGAGGAACGGCATTCCGGGAGACGGCGTCGTCTCGTTCGGGCTCGCCGGCGGCCTGGGCGACCTGCCGTCAGGCACCGTGATCGACGCCACACGCGTGGTCGACGAGCAGGGGCAGGTGCTCTGGGAGGGCGCTCCCCTCGGCGTGCCCGGTGCTCGTACGGGGACCTTGCTGGGATCCGACAGGGTGATCGACGATCCAGCTGAGCGCCAGGAGGCCCACCGGCGCACGGGGGCCGACGCGGTCGACCTCGAGTCGGGTGTACTGGCGTCATCGGGACAGCTCGCCGGCTGCCTGCGCGCAATCTCCGACACGCCGCAGAGGACGCTGCACGGCATCTGCAACGCCGTTCACGAAGACGGCCGCTATGCGTGGGGCGGTCTCGTGAAAGCGTTTGCTCGCGCGCCGATCGGCTTCAGCCGGGCGGGCGCAGACGGCAAGCGCGCTCTCGACGCACTCACGCGCGCGGGAGCGAGGTGGACGTCGTGAAGGTGCTGCTGGCGGCGCCGCGGTCGTTCTGTGCCGGCGTCGACCGTGCGATCGAGATCGTGGAGCGGCTCCTGGCGTCTCACGGCGCGCCGGTCTACGTCCGCCACGAGATCGTCCACAACGACAACGTCGTGCGCAGGCTCGAGGGACTCGGCGCGGTCTTCGTCGACTCGGAGGACGAGATTCCGCCCGGCGAGATCTGCGTGCTGTCCGCGCACGGCGTCGCGCCGTCGGTGCTCGAGAACTGCGTGGCGCGCGGCCTGCGGGTCGTCGACGCGGTCTGTCCCCTCGTCTCCAAGGTGCATGCCGAGGCGCGCAGGTACGCCGACTCGGGCCATCTCGTGGCGCTGATCGGCCATGCCGACCACGTCGAAGTGATCGGGACCAAGGGCGAGCGACCGGACCAGATCGTCGTCGTGGAGTCGCCTGAGGATGCCGCCGCGCTGGAGACCGACGGCAAGCCCGTGGCCGTCGTCTCGCAGACGACGCTCTCCCTCGACGATGTGGCCGCCACCGTCACCGCTCTCGAGAGTCGCTTCGGCGACCTGAAGCGCCCGGACGCGGACGACATCTGTTACGCGACGCAGAACCGACAGGACGCCGTCAAGGAGATCGCGAGGCTCGGCGGAACGCTGATCCTCGTCATCGGCTCTCCGACGAGCTCGAACGCGAACCGGCTCGTGGAGGTTGCGCGGGTAGCCGGCGCCGACGCCGAGCTGATCGACGGCGAGAGCGTGCTCGAGGACGTGCTGCTGGCGGGGCACACGGTCGTCGGGCTGACCGCGGGCGCGTCCACGCCGGAGGAGCTCGTGCAGAACGTGCTCGCCGATCTTGCCCGCCGCGGCTATGACGACGTCGATGACATCACCGTCGCCCGTGAGGACGTCCATTTCAGGCTGCCGAAGGAGGTTGTGGCCGGATGACGAGCGTCGAGATCCCCAGCTCGGTCGCGGCAGCGCTGCCGACCCTTTCTGTCTTCGACATCACGAACGACGTCTCGCGCGCGATCGAGAGGTCGGAGCACGCGTCGGGGCTGGCCTACGTCGCCGCCGGCTCGTCGCTCGCAGTCGTGCGCGTCACCGAGCGGGAAGCAGGGTTCTTCCACGACTTCGAGGCGATGCTCTCGCGGCTCGTCCCGCAGGACACCACGGAGCGTGAGCGCCTCATCGTCGCGCTGCTCGGCTCGCGCACCGAGCAGATCCCGTTCGCCGACAGCCGCCTGTGCCTCGGCCAGTGGCAGCGCGTGCTGCTCTTCGAGTTCAACGGCGACGCCTGCGCCGACTACACGCTCACGCTCCTCGGCTGATCGCTCGTTAGGCGCTCGCCATCAGCTTGAACGCCGTGCCGGTCGGGTCTGCAGCCTGTGCCAGGCGACCCCAGGGCGTGTCCTTGGCCTCCTGCGTTACCTTGCCGCCGAGCTCGACGGCCCGCTCGAGGGCGGCGTCCGTGTCCTCGACGCCGAAGTAGATCGTCCAACCGGGCGCCGCGCCCTCAGACAGCTGCGACGCGTCCATGATCCCGGCGAGGTCGTCCGCGCCGGCGCGAAGCGTCGTGTAGCGGAAGTCGGGCGTGTCGCTGTACGTGTTCGTGCTCCAGCCGAAGACGTCACGGTAGAAGTCGACGGTGGCGTCGTAGCTCTGCGTGTGCAGCTCGAACCACCGCGGTGCGCCCGGCTCGTTCCAGATCTCGAAGCCGGTGACCTGGTCCGGCTGCCACGCGCCGATACCGGCGCCGCCCGGGTCGCCGATGATCGCGAAGGAGCCGTTCTCCGCGACCTGCATCGGCTCCAGGTGCACCTGGCCGCCCTTCGCCTTCGCATCGGCGGCGGTTCGCTCGACGTCGTCGGTCGTCAGGTACGTGGTCCACGCGTCCGGCATGCCCTGCTGGCCGTCGTTCGCCATGCAGCCGCCGACGTGCTTGCCGTCCTTCAGAAACGTGAAGTAGCCGCCGAACTCCTCTCTCTGCGTCTCGGCCGTCCAGCCGAAGAGCCCGCCGTAGAACTCTTTCGCCTTCTCGGTGTCCGACGAGAAGAGGTCGATCCAGCAGGGTGCTCCGATGACAAGCGTTGGTGAAGGCATCTGATCCTCCTAGGGGATGGTCGTCAAACGGTACGACTTTCCCCTACCCCGAAACTCATCGGTCAACCCTAAGCTCCTCTCATGGAGCGCGATCACTGGGACACGCTGTTCGACGAGCTCTACCTGCGGACGTACGCGCGGCTGGACCGCGACGTGGACGACGACGAGGAGGCGCTCGGGGCGGTCGCCCTGGTAGGCGTCGAGCCGGGCGCGGATGTGCTCGATGCGCCCTGCGGCTACGGGCGCCACTCGACCATCCTGGCCCGTGAGGGCTACCGCGTCGTCGGCGTCGACCGGTCTCCGGTCCTGCTCGAGGAGGCGCGGCGGCGTACAGGAGAAGGCGAATGGCCGCAGTGGGTGCAGGCCGACCACCGCGAGCTGCCGTTCGAAGACGCGAGCTTCGACGCGGCGCTCAACCTCTTCTCGGCACTCGGCTATCGCGGCGAGGAGGGGGATCGCCGCACGTTGGCGGAGCTCCGCCGGGTGCTGCGGCCGGGCGGCGGGCTTGTCGTGGAGACGATGCACCGCGACCGCCTGATGCACATCTTCCAGCGGCGGGGCTGGACTCCCCTCCCCGACGGGGATCTACTGCTCGAGGAGCGCACGTTCGACTACGCCACGGGCGAGATCGAGACGGTCCACTCGCTCGTCGAGGCCGGCGGCAATCGTGAGTCGCTCACGTATCGCTTTCGTGTCTACACGGCGACCGAGCTCGTGCGACTCGCCGAGGAGGCGGGCTTCACCGCCGTCGAATGCTTCGGCGGCTGGGATCAGGAGCCGCTCTCGCGGGAGACGCGGCTGATTCTGGTAGCAAAGGTGCCATAGACTCGAGCGGCCAACGACCCTAGGAGGAGAGCATGTCGGAGGAGAACAAGGCGATCGCTGCGCGTGGCTTCGAGGTCTACTCGACCGGGAACTACGACATCCTCGACGAGGTCATGAGCCCCGACTACGTCGGCCACGACCCGGCTCTGCCCGAGCCGATGCGAGGCCCCGAGGCAGTGAAGGCACAGGCTGCGGGCTACCGGGCGGCGTTCTCGGACCTCAAGCTCACCGTCGACCAGCAGATTGCAGAAGGCGAATACGTCGTCACGCACTGGAGTGCACGCGGAACGCATGACGGTGAGCTGTTCGGCATTCCGCCGTCGGGCAAGTCCGTGGAGACGACCGGGATCTCGATCGCGCGGATCGTCGACGGCAAGGTTGTCGAGGACCGCACGGAATGGAATGCGCTCGGCCTCATGCAGCAGGTCGGCGCCGTCCCGGCGACGGCCTAGCGCTTCGTGCGGCCCGAAGATCTCTACGATCTCACGTGGGCGTCCGAGCCGCGTGTTTCTCCGGACGGCAAGACCGTCGCGTACGTCGTCGCATCGATCGACCGCGAGGAGAACGCCTATCGCGGTGCGATCTGGCTGGCCGCCGCGGACGGTTCGTCGCCTCCCAGGCAGCTAACTTCGGGCAAGAAGTCCGACAGCGCGCCTCGCTGGTCTCCCGACGGCACACGCCTCGCTTTCACGTCCAACCGGGACAGCGACCAGAAGCAGCTCTACGTGCTGCCGCTCGAGGGCGGCGAGCCGATCTGTCTCACCGATCTCAAGGAAGACGTTGCGCAGCCGGCCTGGTCGCCGGACGGCACGAGACTCGCCTTCACGTCGCGGGTGCCCGACGAGGCGTACGAGGAGGAGGACGAGAAGAAGCGCCTTCCGCGGCGCTTCACGCGCCACCGCTACAAGCTCGACTCGGTCGGCTGGACGGGAGACCGGCGGACGCACGTCTTCGTCGTCCCGGCCGACGGATCGTCCCCCGCAGAGCAGCTGACCGACGGCGACTACGAGGACGATGCGCCGACCTGGTCGCCCGACTCGTCGAGAATCGCGTTCTGCTCGGCTCGGGACGACGACTGGGACGTGCAGCTGCGACAGGCGATCTGGGTCGTCGACGCCGGCGGCGGCGAAGCTCAGCGCCTGACGCAAGACGACGATCTCTACGACTTGCCCTCGTGGTCTCCGAACGGATCCTCGATCGCCTGCAACTGGAGCCCCGGCGGCTTCGATCGGCCCCGCAACGATCGCATTGCCGTCGTCGATGCCGCGACCGGCGAGCGGCGCGTGCTGACCGAGGAGCTCGATCGCCAGTGCGGGCCCTTCCCATCCGTCCGCGAGCCGATCTGGGACGGCGACTCGATCCTCTTCGCGGTCGAGGATCACGGCAACGTCCACGTCCGGCGCATGCCGGCGGCAGGCGGCGATATCGAGCCCGTCGTCGACGGCGAGCTCTGGGTGAACAGCTTCGATGCCGTAGGCGGGACGGTCGTGCACGCTGCATCC
Organism: uncultured Actinomycetes bacterium; assembly: GCA_963704335.1. Classification (GTDB taxonomy): domain Bacteria; phylum Actinomycetota; class Thermoleophilia; order Gaiellales; family Gaiellaceae; genus PALSA-612. The sequence goes on along the minus strand of OY969889.1, from coordinate 436,065 downwards.
ACGCCGACGACACCGAGCGAGATCTACGCGGGCGATCGCCGCCTGACCGAGGTGAGCAAGGCGTTCTGCGAGCAAGCGCCGTGCCAGCCGTCGGAGCGCTTCGTGGCCACGTCGCCCGACGGCGCAGAGGTGGAGGCGTGGCTCGTGCGGCCGCATGACTTCGAGGCCGGCAAGCGCTATCCGCTGCTGCTCAACATCCACGGCGGTCCGTTCTCCCAGTACGGGAACAAGCACTTCGACGAGTTCCAGGCCTATGCGCAGGGGGGCTACGTCGTCGTCTACTCGAACCCGCGCGGCTCTTCGGGCTACTCGGAGGAATGGGGTCGTGCCATCCGCGGGCCCGTCGACGGCGGTCCCGGTTGGGGATCTGTCGACTACGACGACCTGATGGCGGTCGTGGACACGGCGCTCCAGCAGTTCGACTTCATCGACCCCGACCGGCTGGGCGTGATTGGAGGCTCGTACGGCGGCTACATGACGACGTGGATCGTCAGCCACACGGACCGCTTCCGGACAGGATGCTCCGAGCGCGCCGTCAACAACATGTACTCCGAGTTCGGCTCGGCGGACTTCGGGTGGTTCCATCGTGCGTACACGGGCGTGTGGCCGTTCGAGGACGTCGAGCCGTACCTCGCACAGTCGCCCACCACCTACGCCGACAAGATCACGACGCCGCTGCTCATCCTCCATTCCGAGAACGACCTCCGCTGCCCGATCGAGCAGGCAGAGCACCTGTTCACGATCCTCCGCCTGCTCGGCCGCGAGGTGGAGTTCGTGCGCTTCCCCGCGGAGAGCCACGAGCTCACGCGCTCCGGGTCTCCGTTCCACCGCGTGACGCGGCTCGAGGTCGTCCTCGAGTGGTTCGATCGCTACCTGCGTTAGGCTCGTCCGAACCGACGAAGGAGGACGAAAATGGCGAAGTGGGTTGCACTCACCGCAAGAAAACTCAAGCCCGGGTCGTTTGACGACTGGCGGCAGGCGTGGGACTCCGGCGACGCCCCGGAAGGTGCCAAGGCGTACATCTGTCGCAACGTCAACGATCCGGACGAGATCGTCGCCTTCGGCATCATCGAAGCATCGGCCGAGCAGGTGCAGGAGATGAAGCCGGCGGAGGATGCCGCGGAGGCCCGCACGGCGGCGATGGCGCCGCACGTCGAGTCGGTCGGCACTGACGGCTTCTACGAGGTCATCGAAGAAGTCACGTTCTAGACTCCAAGCTCGACAGGTCCGGTCGCTACAGTGGCCGACGTGGCCACGGCCGAGCAGCGCGTGATCCCCGACGGCGCGATCGCCGTGCTCGACCATGGCTTCGTCCGGCTCGACGATGCCATGGCCAGCGATCTGTCAGTCGTCAACTCGGCGCGCGTGAGCTTCGGCCGCCGCAAGGGAGAGATGGACGAGTCCGACGAGGGGCTCGTCCGCTTTCTCATGCGCGACCGGCACGGAACACCATTCGAGCATAACGCCTTTCGCTTTCACATCCGGGCGCCGATCTTCGTCGTGCGGGAATGGATGCGACATCGCGTCGGCTCGTTCAACGAGTTCTCGATGCGCTACGCGAAGGCAACGAGCGACTTCTACGTGCCCGATGCCGACGACGTCAGGTCGCAGGTCGGCAAGCCGGGCGCGTACTCCTTCGAGCCGGTCGACGCCGAACTGGCGGAGCAGACGCGTGAGGAGCTGCAGTCCGTGTACGACCAGGCGTTCGAGACGTATGAGCGGCTGGTCGAGCAGGGCGTGGCGCGTGAGCTGGCCCGCTCGGTGATACCCGTCGGCGCCTACACCGAGTTCTACTGGACGGTGAACGCGCGGGCGCTCATGAACTTCGTCTCGCTGCGGGCTGCTGAGACGGCGCAACGCGAGATCCGCCGCTACGCCGAGGCAGTCGAGACCTTCCTGGCGGAGAACATGCCGGTCACGCACGCTGCGTTCGTCGCCGCCGGCCGCGTAGGCCCGTAGCGCGGCACCGCGTTATCCTCCGGGCAACCCTTACGACTGACGGAGAGGACGCGCATGGCGACGCTGGCATACAACGCTGTGGAGATCGGGGCCCGCGAGCTCGATCCCCGGCTGCTCGAGCTGGACGGGATCTCCCGCCAGACGATCGAGGCCCACTACAAGCTCTACCAGGGCTACGTGGCGAAGCGAAACGAGATCCTCGGCAAGCTCGGCGAGATCGACATGTCGGCCGCGAACCAGGTCTACTCGGACATCCGCGCGCTCAAGGTGGACCTCTCATTCGCCGTCGGCGGCGTGAAGAACCACGAGATCTACTTTGCGCACCTGGGCGGCGACGGCGGGCCACCCGAGGGGCCGATCGGCACGCTCGTCCGGCGGGACTTCGGCTCGATCGACGCCTGGCGCGCAGATCTCGGTGCGACCGGCATGGCCGGCCGCGGCTGGGCCTGGACTGCTTACGACTGGGACGAGGGCCGGCTCTTCAACTACGTCGGCGACGCCCAGAACACGTTCCCGATCTGGAACGCGTCGCCGCTCGTCGCGCTCGACGTCTACGAGCACGCGTACTTCCTCGACTACCAGACCGACCGCGGGGCGTACATCGACGCGTTCTTCAACAACCTCGACTGGACGGTCGTGAACGGCTGGATCGAGGCGTACGGCATCCGGCCGTAGTGGGAGGGTCTGACCACTGAACCAATGACGACGGCGCTCTTCGTCGCCGCGGGCTACCTCGTCGGGTCGGTGCCCTTCGGGTACTGGCTCGTGCGCGCGACGAAGCACGTCGACATCCGCACCGTCGGCAGCGGCAACATCGGCGCGTCGAACGTCTGGCGCGCGTACGGCTGGCGCTACGGCGTGGCGGTCATGCTCTTCGACCTCGCCAAGGGACTCGTGCCGGCGCTCGTCGCGACACAGGTCGCCGGCTCGCTCGCCGGAGTGTTGACGGGCGGGGCGGCGATGGTCGGGCATGCCCGTCCGCTCTTCCTCGCCTTCGCGAAGGGTGGCAAGGCCGTAGCGACGGCCGGCGGCACGATTCTCGGCGTGGCGCCGATCGTGGGGCTGATCGCGGCCGGCGTCTGGATCGCCGTCTTCGCCGTCACCCGCTACGCATCCGTCGCCTCGATTGTCTCCGCGGCCTCGTTGCCGCTCCTCGCCTGGGGGCTGGATGAGCCGTGGCCGGTGATCGCATTCGGAGGCGCGGCCGCCGCGGCGGTAATCGTGCTGCACCGACAGAACATGCGCCGGCTCTTTGCAGGCACCGAGACCCGCGCGAGGCCGTGGCGGGAGCAGCTGCGCGCCGTTACTGCTCGAGTGGCGCCATCGTCAGGCCGGAGTCCTTGAGCCCCGCCCAGTAGAGCTCGGCCCGCTCACGATGGCCGGACCAGACAATGGCCTGGCCGGCGTTGTGAATCCTGTCGGCGAGCCGAAGGCCCTGCTCGTACGTGACACCGGGCAGGACGCGGGAGAGCGCGGCGGCCACACCTTCGAACGTGTTGTGGTTGTCGTTGAGGACGATGACGTTCCACGGCGAGCCATACCCCGTGCCGCCTCCGATCGACTCCCGCTCGCGCGTTTCCGGCGGAGCTACGACCGCAGCCACTCCGCGAGCTCCGTCTGTGTCCCGCCCGCGGCACCCGACTCGAGCTCGGCGCGCAACTCTCCGACCGTCCCCGCCCGCTCGGCAAGCACGTCGTGGTCGTGGATCGTCTCGAGGTTCACCTGACGCGAGAAGACGAAGTCGTCGTCGCCGAGCTTCGGGTACTCGGAAAGCGTCTCCTGCAGCGCGATCCGCACCGAGTCCTCGACGAAGCGCGGCCGGAGATGCGCATGTTCGACGACGAACAGCTCGTCCGGCCGCTTCAGCAGCTCGTAGACAGGTGCGCTCATCGACCGCTCCACGATGTCGACGAGGTTGACGGCATCCACCGGGCTCTCGGTGCCGACGAGCAGCGTTCCGCGCCCTCGCTGGTTGTGGGTTGCGAGCGGCACGAGCTCGAGAATGCGCTCGACGTCGTCCTCCCCGAAGCCGGCCTCGAGCAGGCGTTCGGTGGCGCTGCCGCGTACGAGGCCCTGCGCGCACGGACAGGCGTTGATGCCGGTGGCTTCCACGCCGACGACGCGGCGCGTCCGCTCGGGCGATGCGGCCGCCACGCCGATCAGCGTCACCATCTCTTGCGTAGACAACCGTGTGACCGGCGTCTCACGCCGGATCGGCCACAGCGCGCGGATCGTCACCTCGGCCCGCAGCGCTTCCTGCCGGTGGACGATGCGGCTGGCGATGTGCTCGGCGAGTGTCTCGACGAGCAGCGCCTCCTCGAAGACCACCGAGTCGATCGCCTCGTCGAAGAGCTCGGGGAAGCGCGACATGTGGACGCCCTTCTGGTCGGCGGCCAGGTCGACGGTGCAGTCGATCGTGGCGGCCATCACCGTCTCCGACTCCTTGCCGGCGATGCGCACGGCTTTCGAGACGCCGGTAACGCCGGCGCGGGAGAGGCCAAGACGCACTTCCGGCGTGGAAGCCTGGAGGTCGTCGGCGAGTCCGGTCTCGGTCCTGTCGCTCACGCGGACACGCTAGCGCGCCGCTGCTGCTTGGCGCAGAACCGGCACGAAGTCGACACAGACACGTAACTCGTGCCTGGCACCAGAACGCCGTTGTGCCATCGTGAGCAGCGAGTGGAGGAGCTACGGATCGACCGAGACGGATTCACGCTTGCAGCGAGCTATTCGCCGGCTGGCGACACAGCTGTTGTCGCACTGCACGGAGCAGGCGAAGGGACGCGCGACGGCTCTTCGTACACCCACCTTCATGAGTTGCTTCCGGCCACAGGCGTCGGCGTCGTCACTTTCGACCGCCGCGGCGAGGGTCAATCGACGGGGGACGTGACACGTGGCCGCTTCGAGCTGCAGGTCGAGGACGCGCTGGCGGTGATGGATGCCATCGACGCGAAGCGGATCGGCCTCTGGGGAATCAGCCAGGGCGGGTGGATCGGGCCTCTCGCCGCGGCTGCATCGGACGACGTGGCGTTCCTCATCCTGATCGCCTCGACCGGTGTCACGCCCTCCGATCAGATGCTGTACGCGGTGGAGCGGCAGCTCCTCCTCTCCGGCTACGGACAGGACGTGGTCGATCGGGCACTCGACCTCCGGCGCCGATTCGATGACTGGGTACATCGCGTACCTCCTGCGCGGGACGAGCAGCTCGCCGCCGACCTGCTGGCCGGCATCGACGAGCCATGGTGGCTGCAGGTCTGGCTGCCGCCGGGCCTCCTCGACGAGGAAGGCCGGCGCCTCTGGATCGAGGAGATGGACTTCGACCCTCGCCCGGTCTTCGCTCGTGTTCGGGTGCCGACGCTCCTCTTCTACGGTGACGCTGATTCCTGGACGCCGGTCGAGCCGAGCGTCGCAGCGTGGCGCGCCGCGCGCGGCGACGAGGTCGAGATCGTCGTCATCCCCGGTGCCGAGCACGACTTGACCATGCCGGATGGGACGTTCGCAACCGCGTACGAGCGACGGCTCGTCGAATGGCTAGCGGAGGAGCCTGCGACAGCCGGCGGTCCTTGAGCACGCGGCCGCCGGTCTGGCAGTTCGGGCAGTAGTAGACCGTGTGCTCCTCGTAGTCGACCCGCGCTATGGGCGTCCCGCACTCGGGGCACGGCTCGCTGAGCCGGTTGTGGACGCGGTACACCGCCTTGTCGTCCTTGCCCTGCAAGCGGAGCTCTAGCGCACGCGACAGGTCGACCCGGATCGCCTCCGCCAGCCGCTCCAGCTCCTCCTCGCTCAGCTCGGTCGAGGCCTTGAACGGCGAGAGCCGGGCCCGCAGCAGGATCTCGTTCGCGTGGGCACGGCCGATACCGGCGATGGCGCGCTGGTCGCGCAGCAGCGGATGGAGCTGCCGGCGCTCGGCGCTCAGGATTTCCCCGAGCGACGTGGCGTCGAGATCGAGCGCATCCGGTCCCAGGTGCGCAAGAGCCTCGTCCAGGGCATCCGGCGTGACGAGCCAGACACCCGCGCGCTTCTTCTTCCCGCCCTCGGTGAGCACGAGCTCGGCGCCGCCCTCGAAGCGGAGGCGGAACATCGGCGCCTTCGGCTTCTTCGCGCTTGCCGCAAGGAACCGGAGCCGTCCGGCGCTCATCAAGTGGATGCGCAGGACGAGGTCGTCACCGTCGACGGGAAAGAGGACGTTCTTGCCGCGCCGCTCCGCGCCCTCGAAGCGCCTGCCATCCAGTGCTGAGAGCGGCGGGTCGAACGTCTTCAGTGTCGCGATGTGCGCGGGACCGGCCTGCTCGATGGCGGGAGCCGAAACGAGCGGGTCGAGCTCGCGCACCCAGGCCTCGATCTCCGGTAGCTCAGGCATCGGCAGCGGCGCTCGCGGTTCCTGGAGGGCCGAGAGGGACGGCTGGATCCTGCTCGGACTCGGTTGGCATGTCGTGGATGTGACGGAGCGGGGACAGCGCAACGGGGATGAAGCAGACGGATGCTCCGATCGCGCCCACCCACAACGTCGCGTGCAGGCCGATCACCGAGGCGAGGGCGCCTCCGACGAGCGAGCCCAGCGGGATCGTGCCCCACACGATGAAGCGCCGCGAGGCGTTGAGCCGGCCCAGCAACCGCTCGGGGGTCAGCGTCTGCATGAGGCTGATGGCGCTGATGTTGTAGAGCACGGCCCCTGCCCCTGCGACCACGAACGACGCGACGAGCAGCGGGATCGGAAACGACTGTGGTGCCAGCGGCACCATCATCAATGCAGGGCCGAACAAGACGGCCGAGGCGACGATCGTAGGCCCGACGCCGAACCGCGTCGACACGGGCCTGCCGATGAACGCGCCGAGAAGCCCCCCGATGCTGCCCAGGGAGAACGTCAGCCCGATCAATGCCGGCGACAGGTCGAGCTCGCGCACGGCATACACGATGATCACCGACCCGCTCAGCGTCCAGAAGAAGTTCGAGCTCGCGGTGGTGATCGAGATGGGACGCCAGTAGCGATGACGCACGAGGTACTCGATTCCTTCTCGCAGCTCGCGCCACATGCTCGGCTTCTCGGTGACGGGTACTGGCTCTTCCTCGGTGCGAATAGCGCCCACCAGGGCTGCCGATCCCAGGAAGCTGACTGCATCGACCAGAATGGCGTACGGGGCCGTGATGGCGGCCACGAGCAGCCCGGCCATGCCAGGCCCGCCGATCTGCGCCGCGTTGCGCGACACCTCGAGCAGCGAGTTCCCCTCGACGAGCTGGTCCTTGCGAACGAGAGAGGGCAGATACGACTGGTACGCGACGTCGAAGAAGACCGTGCAGATGCCGACGAGAAAGCCGACCACGTACAGCTGCCAGATGGTCAGGGCGTCGAGGAGGTACGCGACCGGGATAGAGGCGAGAAACAACCCGCGGCCCAGGTCCGTGACGACGAGGATCGGCTTCCGTCGCAGGCGGTCGACCCAGACGCCGGCAGGCAATGCGAACAGCAGGAAGGGGAGGAACTCGACCGTTCCCAGGAGGGCAACCTCGAACGCGCTAGCATCGAGCACGAGCACGGCGGCCAGCGGCAACGCGAGGGCCGAAACCTGCGAGCCGACCTGGCTGATCGTCTGCCCGGACCAGAGTTTGAGGAAGTCGCCCTGCCGCCACAGTTCGCCGCGAGGCCAGAGGCGATTTAGTCTGGAAGCCATGGAGCCATTGAGCGTATCCGTCCGCCGTGGAGGCACCGTCGAGGCGCGCCACCGCGTCCACGCCGTCGCCGTCCGCGACGGCGAGCTAGTCGCAGCCGCCGGCGATCCGCAGCTTGTCTGCCTCTTCCGATCGAGCGCCAAGCCCATTCAAGCGCTGCCGCTAGCCCGCGCGCGGCCCGATCTCACAGATGCCGAAATCACGATCGCGTGCGCGTCCCACCGCGCCGAGCCCGCGCAACTCGCGGCCGTGCGCAGCCTGCTCGCCAAGGCTCCGGCCACGGAGGACGATCTCGAGTGCGGCGAGCAGGAAGGGCGGCCGCCCGGCCCGATCCACCACAACTGCTCCGGGAAGCACGCGGGCTTTCTCGCCCTCTGCCAGGCGCGCGGTTGGGCGACCCGCGGCTACCGGCTGCCCGACCATCCGCTGGAGCAGGAGTTGCTGGAGGAGATCGTGGCAGCCGCCGGACTGCCTACCGCAGAGATCCCGACCGCAGTCGACGGCTGCGGCGTGGTCACGTTCGCGTTGTCGCTCGAGCACATGGCCGCCTCGTTCGCGGGGTTCGCTGCGCGGGACGGCGCCGACCGCATCCTCGCCGCCATGCGCGCTCATCCCGAGCTCATAGGCGGCGAAGGCTCGCTCGACACGGACGTCATGCGCAGGCTGCCCGGCTGGGTGGCGAAGGGTGGCGCCGAGGGGCTGCTGTGCGCCGTATCGCCCGACGGCACCGGCTATGCCGTCAAGTCCGAGGACGGCAACGCCCGGCCTTTGCGCGCGGCGCTCGCACGCTTCCTCGAAGAGGATCTCGGCACTTTGCCGCTCGAGAATTCACTAGGGGAAGTCGTCGGAGAGGTGGTCGTGGAGTGACGGAAGACTTCGCGGCGTACGAGGAGAGCCTGGCCAAGTCGTGGGTCGGCCCGCCTCCTGAGCTGAAGTCGAAGCATCGAGATCGCCGACTACGACCCGGCGTGGCCGGAGCTGTACGAACGCGAGGCGGCGCGACTCCGCGACGTGCTCGGAGCCAGGGTCGTGCGGCTCGAGCACGTCGGCTCGACATCCGTGCCCACCCTCCCCGCCAAGCCGATCATCGACTTGGTGCTCGAGGTCCCCGACTCGGCGGACGAGCCTTCGTATCTGCCGGACCTCGAGGCGGCGGGCTACGTCCTCGTGATTCGCGAGCCGGAGTGGTACGAGCACCGGGTCTTCAAAGGGCCGAACACGAACATCAACCTCCACGTCTTCTCGGCCGGCTGCGAGGAGACGCACCGGATGGTGCTGTTTCGCGACTGGCTCCGCGGGTACGACGCCGACCGAGAGCTGTACGCGTCCGCGAAGCGGGAGCTGGCGGCCCGCGACTGGAAGTACGTGCAGCAGTACGCGGACGCGAAGACGGCGATCGTCACCGAGATCATGTCCAGGGCAGAGGCAGCCACGCAAGGAGAGTCATGAAGGTGCACATCATCAGCGACATGGAGGGCGTCGCCGGCATCGTCAAGTGGGAGCAGACGGCGGGCGGCGACGCGATGTACGAGGAGGGTCGTCGTCTCTACACCGAAGAGATCAACGCCGCCATTCGCGGCGCGAAGGCGGCCGGTGCCACGGAGATCGTCGTCATGGACTGCCACGGCGCGGGGAAGGGCTGGTCGTTCAACTCGCTGATCCCGGATTTGCTCGACCCCGCCTGTGAGTTCGTCGTGCAGCAGGAGTGGACGGAGTACACGGGGTTCCTGGAAGAAGGCTGCGATGCCGCGCTCTTTGTCGGCATGCATGCACGCGCGGGCACGCGAGACGGGGTCATGAACCACACCGTCTCCGGTCAGTCGTGGCAGAACCTGTCTTTCAACGGCACGCTGGTCGGGGAGTCGGGGATCAACGCGGCACTGTGCGGCCACTGGAACTGTCCCGTGCTCCTCATCACCGGGGACGAGGCGGTCTGTCGTGAGGGGCGCGAGTTGCTGGGCGACGGACTGACGACGGTGTCCGTCAAGAGCGGCCTCGGGCAGTTCAGCGCCCGCCAGTTTCCGGCCCAGCGCGCCCGCGAGCTGATCGAGGCAGGAGCGAAGGCTGCGCTCTCGGATCTGAACGCCGTCGCGCCGTACGACCCGGGCAGCCCGTGCACGATCGAGGTGGAGTTCACGCGGACGGCGTCGCTCGACGAGTACACGCGGAAGCCGGGCGTGGTGCTCACGGGTGAGAGGACCATTACGTCGACCGCAGACACGTGGTGGGAGGCATGGCAGCAGTTCTTTCTTCGCTAGCCGCACTCGTCGTCTCGCTCAGCGGAGCCGTGTGGGAGTCGCACGAGCCGCTGCCGGTGCCGCGCACCGAGGTCGCTGCCGCGCCGTTCCGCGGAGACATTGCCGTCGTCGGCGGCTACCTTGCCGACGGGTCGTCCACGGACGACGTCGATCTCTACGACCCGTCGTCGGACAGCTGGAGCCGGCTCCCGGACCTGCCCGTGGGCGTGAACCACGCGGCAGCGGCGTCGGCGGGTGGAAAGCTCTACGTCGTCGGTGGCTACGGCGGCCCTGGAGTCAGGCTCCGCTCGGCGTACGTCTTCGACGGCGCCCGCTGGCGCGCTCTGGCGCCGATGCCCGGCGCCCGCGGTGCGGCTGGGGCAGCGATCGTGGGCGGCAAGCTCTACGTCGCGGGAGGGGTGGGGCCGAACGGGCTCGCGCGCCGTGCGTTCGCCCTGAACCTGAAGACGGGCCGCTGGGCGTCGATCGCCGGACCCACGCCGCGCGAGCACCTGGCGGTGACGGCTGCCGCCGGCAAGGTCTACGCGGTGGCCGGGCGGCTGGCGGGGATCGACACGAACCTCCGCGCCTTCGAGTCGTATTCTCCGGCCACGAAGCGCTGGACGAAGCTGGCCGCGGTGCCTGACCCCCGCGGTGGCACGGGTGCGGCGTTCGCGAAGGGGCTCGTCGTCTCGGTGGGCGGCGAGGAGCCGCAGGGCACCATCGGCTCGGTGTTCGGCTACAACGTCGCGACGAAGCGCTGGCGCCGCCTCGCCGATCTGCCGACGTCACGACACGGCGTCGGTGTGGCAGCGGTCGCCGGCCGGATCTACGTGATCGGGGGCGGAACGGAACCGGGTTTGTCCGTCAGCGGTGCAAACGAGGCGCTGACGCTGCCGTGACGAAGGACGAGAGCGTCTCGAGATAGCCGTCGGCCAGACGTGGCGGGTCGCCGACCTGGACGCGATGGTCTGCGCCGGGGAAGACGGCCACCGTCAGCAGATCGGGGCGCACGGCCTTCCGGAAGATAGCGACGCTCTCGTCGACCGGAACGATCGTGTCGCCCGCGCCGAAGAGCGCCAGCACCGGTGCCTGGATTCGCGTCAGCGCCGGCGCCGGGTCGTAGTCGCAGATGTCGACGAGGAAGTCCCAGAGGCCCGGCTGGTCGGAGTCGTACGCGCTTGGCCAGCTGCTCTCGGGGATCCTCTTGTGAACTTCCTCGAAGGGCACTCGGCTGCGCGCCAGCTCGACGACCTCGTCGAGATGCTTCAGTGCCCGGTCGATCTCTGCGTGCTCAACGCCCGCCCTGGTCAGAGACATCAGGAGCGAATAGCGCTCCTGTTCTGCGGGTGTGACGCCTGGCCCGGAGCTCGACACGACGAAGGCGAGTGGGGAGCCACGGCCACCGGCCTCGACCACGACCCAACCGCCTTGGCTGTGTCCGAAGACCCCAACAGGGATACGAAGATCCGACGCCAGCGCCTCGGCGCAAAGGAGCAGATCGTTCGCCTGCTCGACGATGCCCGCCTCCTGCCAGCGACCCGACGAACCGCCCACGCCGCGCTTGTCGAATGAGCTGACCGCGAATCCGGAAGCCAGGAGATGCCGGCGGATTGGAGGAAAGAAGACGTCGTTGTCTCGGTCGGACGGGCCTGAGCCGGGGTGCATGAGTACCGCGGCGCTGGGTGGCTCGGCTGGCAGCCACAACGTGCCGGCGAGGAGAACGTCGCCGTTTCGAACGCTTAGCTCTCTGGATCTCAGCTGACCGACGCCGCGCTCTCCTCCTGCTCCTTCTCCCCCTTGGCGCGCGCGGCCGCGAGGTCGGGTGCATCGTCAGGCTTGCGGATGTCGAGCGCCCAGAGCTTCAGCTTCGCGATGCGCCCGCGGATCTCGAGCTCGTCGTAGTAGGCGAGATCCGTCGGCCGCTCGCTCATCATCTCGATCGTGGACTCTGCGATCAGCACCGAGTACGGCGTGCCCTTCGTCATGCCCTCGATGCGGGAGGCGGTGTTCACGACGTCGCCGACGGCCGTGTAGTCCATTCGCCGCTCGTGGCCGACGTTCCCGGTCATGACCGGCCCGGAGTTGAGCCCGATGCCCATGAAGTACCCCTCGCCGTAGCCCTGCTCGCGCATCCACGCGTTGAACTTCGGCAGCCGATCCAGCAGCATCTCGCGCGAGGCGGCGAGCGCGCGGTCGGCGTGATCCTCCTGCTCCAGCGGCGCGCCCCAGATGGCGTAGATGCCGTCGCCCATGTAGCAGACGAGCGTGCCGCCGTGGTGGAGGATGGCCTCGCTCATCTCCTGGAGGTAGTAGTTGAGAACCGTGATCACGTTCTCGGCCGGCATGTCCTCGGCGCTCGACGTGAACCCTCGGAGGTCGGAGAACATGACCGTCGTCACCAGCTCTTTGCCGTGCAGCCGGAGGTCGGCGTCTGCCTGTGCCAGCACCTGGTCGACGACCTGCTCCGGCACGAAGCGCGAGAAGACATCGCGCACGCGCTCGCGCTCGAAGGCTGCGAGCGTGTAGTGCGCGCCGACCGAGCCCACGGTCGCCATCGCGAGGGCAGCGGTCGGATAGACGTAGGACGACACGCGCCCGTTCTCGAAGGCGAGCTGCGTGCCCAGCGAGAAGAGGCCGTAGCCGACGATGCCGACGGCAACTGCGACCAGCGGACCGGCACGGAGGCTGACCAGCGGGACGAGCAGCCCGAGGACGACGATGAGCACGATGTTCCAGCCCGTCGACAGGCTGCGCAGCGGAAAGCCGGCCAGCGCCGTCGAGATGGCGTTCGCCTGGATCTCGGGCCCCGACATGACAGGGCCCGTCGGCGTAGCGTGGATGTCCTGGAGCGAGGGTGCCGTCGCCCCGATCACCACGATCTTGTCCTTGAAGACGTTCGGCGGCACTTTCCCGTCGTGGACGCGGGAGTAGGAGTACGACGTGATGGTTCCGGGCGAGCCGGCGTAGTCGATCCACTGCTCGTCGCTACCCATCTCTTCGCGTGTGATCGGTCGGCCGATCGCGATCTCGGCCGCGACGATCGCGAAGGCTTTCAGCCTTTCGATCGTGTGGCCGAAGCGGCGGATGATGCCGTCCTGGTCAGTCGGGAGGTTCGCGTTTCCCGCGCGCACGCCGAGCTGCTGCAGCGCCTCCTCGAAGAAGAGATTCGGCCTGCCGTCGTCCTCGACCTCGGTGGTCGCCACGGCGGTCTGACCGCGGTTACGGACGAACGCGTAACCGAGCGCGTTGTCTCCGGCCGCCGAACCGAGCTCGCTGAACTGAACGTCGAAAGCGACCACCTTCGCTTTGCCCTTGCGAATTTGATCGAGCGTCTCCGCGTGGATCTTTCGGTCGAATGGCCAGCGCCATTCCTGGTGTTCGCTGAAGGTGATGTCGTCGACCGTCACGATGACGACGTCCTTGGGCGGCGCCTGGTCGCCGCGCAGCGAGAAGCGGAGGTCGATCGTCTGCCGCTCGAGGTTGTCGAGGAAGCGGAAGTGGAGCACGTACGCGGCGGTGGCCGTGACGATCGAGCCCAGGGCGACGAGCAGGAAGAACCGGGTGCGAAGGCTCATGTCTCGCGGATTCATGGCCTAGAAGGATAGGCCCGCGATCAGGCGAGCGCGGCGACCCGTGCTCCCACGGCCGGCGCGAATTTGAAGCCGTGACCCGAGCAGGCGGAGCAGACCACGATCGGCCCGTGGCGCTCGATCACGAAGCGGTCGTCCTCGATAGAGGTGTAGAGGCAGGTCTCGGCGCCCGTGGGCTCGGGGTTCGCCGCCGGATACCGCGTTCCCACCCATTCGGAGATGGCCTCGACGATCCGTGCGTCGGCCTCGCCCGTCCCTCCCGGCGCGACGTTCGTGCCGGTGTGGTGGAGACCGACCTTGAGGGCTCCTTCGCCGTTCGCCAGGGAGTAGGCATGACGTCCCGTGCCCGCGTGCCAGTCGATCAGAGACGGCTTCGACTCCGATCCCGGCAGATCGAAGTAGGCGACGGTCTCGCGAGTCACGAACGTCTCGAGCTGGATGCCGGCTCCGGCGAGCAGCGGGGTCGCCCAGGCACCGGCGGCGACCACCGCCAGGCGAGCTTCGACCGGGCCGGAGGTCGTCACCAGGCGCACGCCGTCGCCGTCCTCCGCCAACTCGAGCACGCGGACGTCTTCCTCGATGGCGACGCGGGCGCGGAGCGCGGTGAGCGAGCGATCGGCGCGCACCGTGCCACCGTGCAGTTCGAGCACCACGTCGCCCATGACGGTGATGCCGAAGCGTCGCGCCGTCTCATCCGGATCTAGGACTTCGTACTCGGCCGCCTGCTCGTCGAGCGCCGCCCGCAGCGACGCGCTGTCGTCCCGCGCGTCGAGCAGCCCGGTCAGCGACAGCAACTGCTCGCCCGACTCCTTCTCGAGCTCACGCCAGAGGGGGAGCGCCTCCTGCGCGAACGCCACCCATTCGGGATTGTCGTAGGCGAGGCGGAAGATTCGGGCCGCGCCGTGGCTCGAGCCGAACGGGTGGCCGACCTCGAACTGCTCGAGCACCGTGACGTCGCGTCCTGCACGCGCGAGCGCCCAGGCAGTCGCGAGGCCCATCACCCCGCCCCCGATGACGACGACGTCCTTAGTGGTGGCCATGGACGATTGCGTGGCCGCGGCCGCGCGCGATCAGCCAGCGGTTGACGGGGTACGCAGCGCAGAAGGCTACGGCCAGCGCGAGGGCGAGCGAGCCCCAAAAGAGCAGCGAGTCGAGCCCTGCCTCCATCGCTCCCGGCACGGCGAGAATGATCGCATTGTCGACGATCTCCATCACGGTGATCGAAATCGTGTCCGCCGCCAGCGCGATGCCGACCGCTGTCCCGACGGCGAGGCCGCCGCGGATCAGCGGCACGAACGTGAACGCGTAACCGAAGAAGAACGCGAGCGCGATCGCAAGGGCGATCGACGCGACGTCTCCCCAGCCGAGCGCGGTGGCGATGACGAGGCCGAGCACCTCGCCGATGCCGCAGCCCGTCAGGCAGTGCAGCGTCGCGCGTAGCGCCAGCCGGTCGGTGTTTGTGGTCACTAGGCTCTCCGCATGCTGACGTCTATCGCTATTTCACGCGAAGAGCACACTGCTCGCGTCGAGCGGCTTTGCGAGCACCTCGCGGCTTCTTCGCTCTCCGGCGCGGTGCTGTTCGATCCGTACTACGTCCTCTACTACACCGGGTTCGCGTTCATTCCCACCGAGCGGCCCATGGCGTTCGCCGTCTCGGCCGAGGGCGAGCCGGCGCTGCTCGTGCCTCGCCTCGAGGTGGAGCATGCGGGCGGCGCGACCGGCATCGAGCGCATCGCGCACTACGACGAGTACCCGGGCGACCCGCGAGCGGAGCATGCGCTGGCCGATGCGCTCGCCGCCATGGGCATTGCCGGCCAGATCGGCGCCGATCAGGACGGCTATCCGTGGATCCTCGGCTACCAGGGCCCGTCGCTATCGGAACTGACGAGCGGCGAGGTCGTCCGCGTCGTTGCCTTCGTCGAGGAGCAGATGGCCGTGAAGTCCGAGGCCGAGCTCGCTCTCATCCGCGAGAGCTCGAAGTGGGGGAACCTCGCGCACCGGCTCTTGCAGCAGTACACGCGGGTCGGCCTCACGGAGACGGAAGTGACGCAACGCGCATCGGACGAGGCGACGACGGCGATGCTCCAGACGCTCGGGCCGCTCTACCGCGGCCAGAACCCGGTCGTCCGCGGCGCGCACGCCGGCTACCGCGGCCAGATCGGCCGAGGCTCGGCGATCCCGCATGCGCTCGCGAACAACGTCGTCTTCCAGGAGGGCGACGTGCTCGTGACCGGGGCGAACGCGGCCGTGTGGGGCTATCTATCGGAGCTGGAGCGGACGATGGTCATCGGCGAGCCGACCGACGAGCAGCGCCGGCTGTTCGATCACATGGTGGCGCTCCAGGACATCGCCTTCGACGCCATCAAACCGGGCGCGCTCTGCTCCGATGTCGATAAGGCGGTACGGGCGTACTTCGACGAGCACGAGCTGATGCCCTACTGGCGCCATCACACGGGGCACGCCATCGGGCTCCGCTACCACGAGGGCCCGTTTCTCGACACGGGCGATCACACGGAGATCGTCCCCGGCATGGTCTTCACCGTCGAGCCCGGCCTCTACTCGCTCGAGCTCGGCGGTTTTCGCCACTCCGATACCGCGGTCGTCACCGAGGACGGAGTCGAGCTCGTGACGTACTACCCCCGCGACCTCGATAGCCTCACGCTGCCGACGTGACGTTTCTCGGACCATCGGCGCGGGTAGCAGGCGTTACGTGAGCCGCACACGCGTTCTTGTCGTAGGCGTGGCGTGCTTGCTGGCACTTACATCGACGGGTTCGGCAGCTCGCATCGTCGGCACTAACGGCGACGACACGCTTCGCGGCACGGCTGCTGCCGACAGGCTGTACGGCAACCGGGGCAACGACACACTCTACGGCGATGGCGGCAACGATCTGCTCGTCCCTGGGCTCGGACGGGACACCGTGTACTGCGGCAGGGGCAAGGACAGGGTCAACGCGGACTACCAGGACCGTGTTTCGAAGGACTGCGAGGTCGTGAAGCGGACGATCCCCCCGCGCCCTCCATCGCCGCCACCGCCTCCGCCACGCCCGCAGCCTCCGCCTCCACCGCCCCCGCCGCCACCACCGCCGGCGGTTGCGGGCCTGTACGCGGGCACGACGAGCCAGAACGAGAAGGCCACGTTCGAGGTGCTGTCCGGCGGAACGTCGCTCAAGGACTTCAAGTTGAGCGACGTCAACCTCTCCTGCCAGCCGCCCGACCTCGTCTCGGTGAATGTGCCCGGGACGACGCTCGCGAGGGAGCCGGTCACGATCAAGCTCGACGGGACGTTCGTGATCGACTTTTCGCAGTCGGGCGTCATCGAAGGCACGTCCTTCACGCAGACCGTCAAGGTGGCGGGGACCTTCTCGGGGACAACGGCGTCGGGGAAGTTCGAGGAGAACCTTTCCGTCGACCTCGGCTCCATCGTGATCTCGTGCACGGCGCCGAACGTCACCTGGACGGCGTCGCGCCAGCCGTAACTAGAGCCCAGGCGGGAAGGGGAAGAACGCGGGGATCGGCTTCGGGATGGAGGTGAACGTCCCGTACGCGACGACGATCTCCTGGTGTGCCCTGAGCGCGATCTGGCGCGGGTTGCCGAGCCAGCGGCTGCCGTTGACGAAGACCCACACGCGCTCGTTGCCTTTCGCGCAGTAGCCGCCGAGGCAATTCGCCGAGAAGCGAAGGCCCCACACGTCGAAGAACTGGCCGAGCGTGAACTTGCGAATCGTCGGCGATTCGACGTGCGTGATCCCTGAAAAGTCGTGCGTGTGCAGCGGCGAGATGAAGCGCTCGCCGAAGTCGATCCCGATACCTGCCGGGATCGGGTAGCCCCGACCGCGGATCACCATGTCGAGGTGCTGGTGCGTGTGTAGCCGTTGGCCTTCGGCCTTGAGGGCCGGTATGCCGATCTTGTCCAGGCGTGCGTGCAGCAGCGCCCGGTTGTTCGCCGGCCACGGCGCCTTCGACGTCATTAAGCCGGGCAGTGCGGATTCCCGCGCGGTTGCCGAAGCGGCGAGGGCGGCTGCCCCCAGCAGGACGGCGCAGAGTGACGCGACCCGGATCACGACCGTATGGTGCCCGCGGCCGTGCGGCTCGGCCATGACAACCGTCGTCGGATCACCGCAACGCGCATGCGGGAACGCTAGGGCTCGGAGGCCGGGCGCAGCAGCTCCAACCGGTCGACGCGCCGCAGATCCGGGAAGAAGCGCCACCAGAGGCCCGCGATGACGATGGTCGCGACGCCGCCGAGCACGACGGCCGGCACCGCGCCGATCAGAGCGGCCGCGATCCCGGACTCGAATGCCCCCAGCTCGTTGGAGCCGCTGATGAACACCATCTCCACGGCATTGACGCGGCCACGAAGCTCGTCGGGGGTGGCGAGGGCCACAGTCATCGAGCGGATGTTCATGCTGAACATGTCCGCGAAGCCCGCGACGGCCAGGGCTGCGCAGGAGATCGGGAACGACTTCGAGAGGCCGAAGACGATCATTGCCGCCCCGAAGATCGCCACCACGACGAGCAGGATCCGGCCCGCGTTGCCGCGTATCGGCCGATGGGCCAGCAAGACGCCTGCGGCGAGTGCGCCGACGGCGGGCGAGCTGCGCAGAATGCCCAGCCCCACGGGCCCGGTATCGAGAATGTCCCTGGCAAACAAGGGCAGGAGGGCCATCGCGCCGCCGAAGAGCACGGCGAAGAGGTCGAGGCTGATGGCGCCGAACAGCACCGGTGTACGGCGGACGAAGCGCGCGCCCGCGAACAGCGCCTCGCGGCTGGGCGCCGCCTCGAGCAGCCGCTCCTCCGTGCGCTCGTTGACGGCGAGAATGCAGCAGAGCGCCACGACGAACAGCGCCGCCGCCACGACGTAGACGAGCTGGGCGCGCGCGGCGAAGATGAGGCCGCCGATGGCCGGACCGATGATGGTCGCGCTCTGGAACGCGATTCCCCGCAGGGCCATCGCGCTCGCGAGCAGATCCGTCGAGACGAGCGTCGGCGGCATCGATCGGGCGGCAGGCCAGCCCAGGGCGGCCGCGGACCCGGCGGCGAGCGCCAGCAGGAGGAACGGCCACAGCGAATTCGCTCCCGCCAGCGTGACGGCGATCAGGCCACCGGCCACGAGGCCCTCGAGGACGATGGCTGCTGCGTAGACGCGTCGGCGTGGCAGCCGGTCGGCGATGTGCCCGGCGGGCAGCGCCAGCAGCGGCAGCGGCAGGAACTCGGCCAGGCCGATCAGGCCCAGGTCGAGCGGGTTCTCGTTGATGGCGTAGACCTGCCAGCCGATCGCGACCGCCATCATCTGCGCCGCGAAGCCCGTCGCGAGGATGGCCACCCAGAACAGCGAGAAGTCCCGCTGCTGGAGTGGGGAGGGCAGCCGCTTTCTCACACACCTCAGCCTAGGCGCTGGACCGTTCTGGACATGCCGCAAGCCCTCCTAGAAGAGGGGTCAGGCACACTGAGGTAGCTGTCGATTACGGAGATATCGTGAGCCTGCGCCTGCTCGCACTCGGTGCCCTCGTGGCCTCTCTGCTCGTGCCCAGCGCGAGCGCGGCGCCGTTCGCCGACCCTTACGACCCCGACGCGTCGTTCGTCGTCAGCGATGAGCCGCGCCGCGTTGGACAGCCGATCGACTTCGTTGCGCTGGTGGACGGCTACTCGCGCTACCAGTGGAACTTTGGTGACGGCTCATTCGGCCGCGGCCCGGAGGCGGCACACAGCTACCGCGAGCCGGGGCGCTACGTGGTCGTCCTGGAGGTCGTCACCGCGGGCGGCGCCTATGACGCGACGAACAAGAGCATCAGCGTCCACGGCGCTCCCTCGCCTGACGAGCTGCCGACCATCCGCGGTCGCGTCGCGCGGAGCCACAAGGACCCCGAGCTCAGCAAGGCCGCCGCGGCGTTCGGGAAGAAGCTCACCGGCAAGTGGAGCCCGCGAGCCGTCCTCTGCTGGAACGAGCTCGACTGGTCGACGCTCACGGGGCCGAAGTTCGAGATCGTGGCGGGCTTCGTCGAATATCGCAGCCCGCGCCAGGTGAACCTTTCCCCCGACATCTGCAGGCGCATGGAGCTGGTTCGCTACAAGCGGCCGAGGCCCGCGGCGACGCTCTTCACAGCGTTCAGCATGCTCGTCTTCACCCACGAGGTCGTGCACACGCATGGCATCGGAAACGAGGCGGCGGCCACGTGCTACGCGCTCCAGCTGACGGGATTCATGAGTCGCGCTCTCGGCACGAACGACGCGTTCGCCACCCGGCTCGAGGTGCTGCTCACTGGCTGGTACAGGCGGAGCAACCTCGCACGCGGCTACTGGAGCCCTCAGTGTCGTGACGGCGGCAGGCTCGACCTGGTTCCCGAGGAGAGAGGCTGGCCGTTACCTCAGCGGCTGAGGTGACGCTCGAACCAGCCGGCGGCGAGGCTCATCGCCTTCACCTCGTTCTGTCGCTTCGTGAAACCGTGACCCTCGTCCTCGAACACGACGTACTCCACCTCGCGCCCGAGCTCCCGTAGCCGGTCCACGAGCTGGTCGGACTCCCCCTTCACCACGCGCGGGTCTTTCGCGCCCTGGATCACGAGCAGCGGCGTCTTCACGTTCTCGATGTACGTCATCGGAGATCGCTCGAGTAGCAGCTCGGCGTCCTCCTCGGGATCGCCCACGAACCGCTTCATCATCCTCCGCCAGCTGGGGGGGACGGCCTTCGCGAACGTGACGAGGTTCGACGGGCCGACGATGTCGACCGCGGCTGCCCAGTAGTCCGGCAGTCGCGTGACGCAGGTGAGCGTGGCGAAGCCGCCGTAGGAGCCGCCGTAGACGCCGATCCGGTCTGCATCGACCCAGTCCTGCTGTTGCAGCCACTTGACAGCGTGCTCCCAGTCCTTCATGTCGCCGCCGCCCCAGTCGCGCTGTATCAGCCGTTGGTACGACTTGCCGTAGCCCGTCGAGCCTCGGATGTTGGTGGCCAGCACGGCGACGCCGCGGCTGAGCAGATACTGGTAGAGCGGGTGGTAGAGGGGATGCTCCTGTGCCTCCGGGCCGCCGTGGATGGAGAGCACCACCGGTAGCCGTCCTTCGATCTCCGGCCTGTAGAGCCAGGCGGGAATCTCACGCCCGTCGAAAGTCGGATAGCCGATCAGCTCGACGTCGGCAAGCTCGTCCTCGCGGGGCACGCCGATGCGGCTCTCCGTGACCGCTCGCGAGCCGGCGGCTCCCGTCTCTGCGACCCAGACCTCCGGAGGGCGGCGTGGCCCCGAGAGAATCACGGCGACCTGTGAGCCGTCCTCGGACAGGGCGATCGGCGGGGTGACTCCGGTCAGGCCCGGGCGCGCTCCTGCGGGAAGCTCTGGATCCGGTAGGTCCGCTCCGGATTCGAGATCCCGGAGCTTCACGAGCTCCCAGCCGTCCACGTTGACGAGCCAGGCGAGCACGCTCCCGTCGCCGGAGATCGTCACCTGCTGGACGTCGTGGTCGGGTGTCTCGACCCACTCGTAGCGGCCGGCGGCGAGGTCGTAGAACGCAAGTCCCTGGTACTCGCGCCCCTCGTCGGAGAGGAAGTAGAAGCCCGACCCGTCTGCCGCCCAAGGCCCTGGCGCGTAGACGCCCTCTTCGTCGTGAGGCGTGAGCTCCTCGGTCTCGCCCGACTCGACATCGATCAGGTAAATCGACGAGTCGCTGTTGTTCCGGAAGTCGGCGGCCAGCAGCTTCGTGCCGTCCGGCGACCAGTCGCCCGCAAAGGCGTACATCCCCTCCCCGAAGAGATTGCGCGTGTCTCCCGTCTCCAGGTCGCGGATCCACACCTCGACGTCGGTCGGCGTGCGAGCGTTAGAGGAGTACGCGAGCTTCGTGCCGTCGGGCGAGAACGCGCCGCCTCCGACGAAGTGCTGGACCTCGGGCTCGTCCGTGATCTGCTCCGGCCAGCCTGCGGCCGAGTCGAGCACGAACAGCTGGTGGAACTCGTCGCCGTCGCGATCCGCGCAGAGGACGATCGTGTCCTCCTTCGGCGACACGGCGATCAACCGCACGGTCTGCTCGGTGAACGAGGTCAGCTGGTCAGGCCAGCCACCGTCGACCGGAACGCGCCAGAGGTTGAACTGGCCGGACATGTTGCTCACGAAGAGCACGTGCGCGCCGTCGCGCGTGAACGCGAGGCCGGCCCCGAAACGGCGGTAGGCGACGAAGCGCTCGAAGGCGGGCAGCTTCGTAGAAGTGCTCACTGTCGCCACGCGGCGGAGATTATCTATTCGGCACCGAGCCGCAGTTCCTCGAGGTCGAGGTCACGGATGATGCGCTGTGCGACTTGTACCGCGATGGCGCCCTCACGTCTGAGCTCGACGAGTGTCCGCCGCTCGGCCTCGATCAGCTCACGACGGAGGCGCTGGTACGCGGCCTGTTGCTCTTCGTGGCCGCTGTCCTCGTCGAGATGTCGAGCAGTGAATCGACCGTGTCGGAACGCATAGAGCCCGCGCAGGCGTTCGGCCGCGTCTGGCGGGACCCAGTCCTCCTCTATTAGCTCCTCGAGCCGGGCGAGAGCGGCTTCCGCGGCTCGGATGCGCGCCGTGTTCTCCTCCGTATCCTCTGAGCGGTCCCTCTCCAGTCCCAGCAGCCGGATGACGAGCGGCATGGTCAGGCCCTGACCGACGAGCGTCGCGACGATCACGCAGAACGCGAGGTACTGAATGAGATCGCGGCCCGGGAACGGCGCGCCTGAGTCGGTCGTGAGAGGAAGCGCGAGTGCAGCGGCGAGCGACACGGCGCCGCGCATGCCCGCCCACGAGATGAATGCGGGGTGCTGCCAGGGCGGAGACGGGTCCCGCTCGCGGATCCGCCGGCTGACGAAGCGGGGGACGTACGCCGTCAGAAACGTCCCGACAATGCGGAGGACGATGACCGTCGCCGACACGATTAGCCCGTAGAGGAGCAGCGTCCCGGCCGGCTCGCCCGAGAGCTCGTCGAGGATCACCGGCAGCTGAAGCCCGATCAGCACGAAGAGCAGTGCATTGAGGAGGAAGACGACGATCTCCCACGTCGCGTCTCCCTGCACACGCGTCCGGGCGGTCGTGAGCTCCGAGGTGTGCGCTCCCATGTAGATGCCGACCGTGACCGCTGCGAGCACCGCCGACGCATGAACCAGTTCGGCGGGGATGAAGGCGAGATAGCCGCTCAGCAGGGCGATCGTGATCTCGACCGGTGGGTTGTCGACTCGGCGGCGCACATGGCGGATCAGCCACCCGACGCCGAGGCCGATCGCGACGCCCACCACCACGCCGTAGACGAACTCGAGCCCGGCCTCCCATATGGAGAAGCTCCCGCTGACGACCGCCACGACGGCGAACCGGTAGGCCACGAGTGCGGTGCCGTCGTTGATCAGGGCCTCGCCCTCCACGATGGTCACCAGACGTCGCGGGACGCCGAAGCGGCGGGCGATGACCGTTGCGGCGATCGGGTCCGTGGGCGAGACAATCGCGCCGAGCACGAACGCCGAGCTCCAGGCGAGATCGTCGATCGCGGTATGCGCGACGACGGCCACGGCGAGCATCGTCACGATCACGAGACCCACCGAGAGCAGGCCGATCGGCCGCATGTTGAGCTTCAGCTCGTGCAGCGACGTGAAGAAGGTCCCCGCATACAGCAGTGGCGGCAGCACGGCGACGAGCACGAGATCGGGCGGTAGCTCGAGCTCTGGCATCCCGGGGACGAACCCAAGAGCGAGGCCGCCGATGACGAGAACGATCGGATAGGGGACGCGAAGCGTCGGGGCGATGATGAGCATCGCTGCGACAGCCAGCAGCAGCACGAGGATGACGAGCAGCTGCTCGTTCGAAAGCTCCACGGCGAGACTCTACGATCCTGCGCGGCTCGTGTAACGCTGCGGCGACCGACATGGCGGTCGCCGCGTACCGGGCGCTGCCCGGCCCACGTCCGGCCCACTACGGCAAGGACGAGCGCGTCTGGTTAGCATCGCCCGCTACTGCAGAGAGGAGAATCGATGTTCGCAGGCATCCTGACCGGGCTGGCGATCGCGGCCTACGTCGTGATTGCCTTCCCCCTGGCATTCGGCTTGATCGCCTTCGGTGTGGCGCTGATGCTGACGATTCTGTTCGCGCCGCTGGGTGCGGTGATGGTCGCGGCGGGGCTCAAGCTGCTGTGGCCGCGCTTCTAGCGCGGCAGCTTCAGGCGGCGACTCGTCTCGCGGAGATTCCCGATGTCATCGGCGGATCGGAGCCGCAACACGACTGCTCGCACGCTTCGCCCTAGCCGGACGCGGAACGTCATCTGCAGCTTGCTCGCGGTCGTCGAACCGCTCTTAGCCGCGGCAGGGATCTCCTCGCCGTCGGGCACGACGGCGACGGCATAGGTGACCTTGTTACCGGCTTTGTTATCCCGAACCAACAGCGCCAGCCGCACTGCGTACGTCGAGGCGGGGCGCTTCAGCCTTGTGACCTTGGCGCTGGCAATGGTGATCGTCGGGGCGACGGAGTCGAAGTCGACCAACCCTCGCAGCGTGCTGCGGTACGTCACGGACAAGGTGAATTCCGGGTCGCCGCTGAGAAACTCACCCTGATACGACCCCTTTCCTCGCAGATCGCGGTATTTGCCGGTTCCCCCGATGATCCGCCACGTGTTCGTCCACGGGGCTTTGTGCTCCTCGAACATCTCGTGGGCGACGGTGAGGCTGCCGCTGCCGTCGCCGCATGTGTAGAGGCGAACATCGTCGTCTCCATTAAGCAGGTCGACAGCGAGGTCAACCGCTGTTCCGGAGGAGCAGAACGGTGCGCTCGCCGTGAACGTGCCGGTGTGCCGCCATCCGAAGGGGAACGCGTCGCTCGACGGCACAGGTTCGTGGCGTCCGTAGAAGACGAGCTCAAACGGGGTGGCGGACGTGCGCCGCGACGGCGCTGAGCGCCCCGAACGTGATGGCGGCAGCAAGGCCGAGCAGCGTGAAGTGGAGGGCGCGGTTCACGGACGCTTCCGCCAGAAGAACCCCTTCCAGCCCGGCTGTACATGCATACGTACGCGCAGCGGTACGTGCATGGCCTCTTCTGATAGCAGAAAAGCCCCATTTGGTGGGACTTTCCTTATATGCGGCAGGGATCGAACCTGGTTCCGTGGGTCGGGTGTGCCAGGGATGCCGCCGATGGGCGTCCGGTGCAGACCTCGGTGGAACCTCCGACGGTCCGGGCCGTCGCACTCACGGTGGAAGGACCGGCTAGCGGTCGACCTCGGCCTCGAGGCGGCCTCGAGCCTCGTCGAGCTCCTCGCGCTCCTCCTCGGTTGGCGTAGGGAAGCCGGAGTGGAAGGAGCTGAGCTTCTCGAGCAGGATCCGGCCGACGGCCGCCCGCGCGGCCCACGGAGCGTCGGCCGGAATCACATGCCATGGCGCGTACGTGGTTGTCGTCCGCTCGAGGGCCTCGTCGTACACGCGCATGTACAGATCCCAGTGGCGGCGCTCCTTCACGTCCGAGGACGAGAACTGCCACTGCCCCTCGGGGCGATCGATCCGCTCGAGCAGACGCTCTCGCTGCACCTCCCTCGAGACGTGCATGAAGAACTTGAGCAGGTGGATGCCGTTTTCGACCAGGTAGCGCTCGAAATCAGCGATCTGGCGATAGCGCTTCGCCCAGATGTCTGCGCGTGCCTCATCCGGAAGGCACTGTGCAGCCAACCGGTCGGGGTGCACCTTGTCACCGACGACCTGCTCGTAGTACGAGCGGTTGAAGATGCCGACCTGGCCGCGGAGAGGCAGAGCTCTCGATGCACGCCGAAGGTAGTCCTGGCGATGTTCGTCCTCGGAGAACCGGCCGAACTTCTCCGGTTCCACGCCCCGAGGGTCGAGGCTGACCAACACATGCTGAATCGCCTCGTCCTTTCCCGCAGCATCCATCCCTTGGAACAGGACGAGCAGGGCCCACGTCTCGTGGGCCATGAGGTAGGTCTGGTACCGCACGATCTCGTTGGAGAGCAGCTCGAGACTCGCGCGAGCCTCGTCCTCACCATCGAAGCCGGCCGTAGTCGTCGTTGACAACTCGGCGAGCCGGACCGGCTGACCTGGTGTGAGCGCGAACTCCCCCCTGGTCACCGTCGTCCTAGCGTCCGCGATCGACGAAACGAATCAGTCGGACTAAGCGTCGGACCCGGGGGCTTTGTCGCCCGGGTCGTTTTCGCCTTCGATCGAGCCCTCTACGCCCTGATCTTCGATCGTCCGATCACCACGGCCGGGGTCGCGTAGCTCCTCAGCGAGGTCGTCTAGCTGTTCCTCGAGCTCCTCGGGCACGTTGTCTTCGGTGTCGCTCATCCGAGAGAGCCTAGCCGTAGCGCAGAGCTACGAGCGCGGATTAGCGATCACACGAGCCCCCTCCTTCGCGTGAATCGAACCAGCGTGCTGTGAGGCCCAGCGCGCCGCCGCGACCGACATGGCGGTCGCGGCCCACTGTGACTCGCCCTCGAGCGCGCCCGCAGGGCGCATCCCCGAGCGGAAAGCGAAGCGGGTGAGGGAAGATTGGCTAAAGCGGCGCTCCCGCCTCCGCTCCCGACATGGCGGGAGCGCTGCGCCAACCACTCAGGGTGAACGGCGTCCTCAAGGACGCCACTCCCGAGCGGAAAGCGAAGCGGGCGAGGGACGAATGGGCCGGGCAGGGATCGAACCTGCGACCTTGGGATTAAAAGTCCCCTGCTCTACCGACTGAGCTACCGGCCCCGGTGCGAGTATAGGAACGGGCTTCCGCTCGCCAGCCGGATGCCTTATGGTTTCAGTGTGGTGACTGGGGGGTATCAAACTGGCGTGCGCATGCTGATGCGATGTGCAGAGCCCGGTTGCACCACCCTCGGACTCGGGCGCATGTGCATCAAGCACGAGCCGAAGCTGACACGGGTCTTCGTTCGCGGGCGGCCGTGGCCGCCACCGGCTTCGATCACGAAGCGTTCTCAGTTGCTCGCGCCGGTGGCCGAAGTTGCGCCACACGGCTTCCGCTAGTCGATACTTCTCTCGATGGCGAAGGGGTACGCGGAAGGGCCGGCGGCCGAGGAAGCCGAGGCACGTCGCGATGCGCTCGAGCGCGGTGAGCTCGACGAGCAGCTGCCGCCCGAGCGGCCGGCCGTGTACGGCTCGACGGCCGACGATCCCGAGCGCCACTTCCTGGGCTGGCTGGAGGACGTCGATCCCGACAAGCTGTTCGCCACCGGGCAGGCGTGGGGCATTACCGTCATGCGGCGTTCGGACACCGGCTGATGGACGCGGCGCGGGTGAGCCTGCTCCGCTGGCTCCGGCGGCAGCTGCGCGAACCGACCACCATTCGCGAGCACCTGGAGGCGGCAGTCGAGAACGACGATCCCGCCGAGGCTCGCCGGCTGCTCGCGGGCCTGCCGTTCTCGGACGCGCAGCGCCGCTACGTCGAGGACGTGCTCGCCGCCTGGGAGCGTCAGAAGGCGGAAGGTGCCGAGAGCAGCGCAGACCGATCTCTCACCGGCTGAGTGGGCGTCACTCGCGCTGCTCGCTGAGCAGCCCGCTCACGGCTTCGCGGTGGCCCGCGCGCTCGCGCCCGGAGGTGAGGTGGGCCGGGTCTGGTCGTGTTCGCGGCCGCTCGTCTACCGTGCGCTCGGCGTTCTCACCGAGACGGAGCTGATCGAAGAACGAGGGTCGGAGCCGAGCAGCACCGGGCCACGACGCAGAGTGCTGGGCGCCACCCGGTCGGGACGGCGGGCGGTCGAGCGGTGGCTACGCGAGCCCGCAGCGCATGTGCGCGACCTGCGCTCGGATCTGATGCTGAAGCTCCTCTTTCTGTCGCGCCGGGGCGCCGATGCGTCCGACCTGCTGGAGAGACAGCACGCGGCGCTGCAGCCTCTGGTAGAGGGTCTGGAGGACGGTTTCGCGCGCACCGAAGGCTTCGACCGCGTGCTCTATCTGTGGCGGCTCGAGTCGGCCCGCGCTGCGCTGCGCTTCGTCGAGGAGGTCAGGTCAGAGGGACGAGCCGCGTCGCCGTCGCCTTGAACGTCGCGTGCACTTCCTCTCCTCGCTGAAGCCCGAGCTGCTCGGCGGAGAGCGCGGTCAGCTCCGCGCTGAGCGGCCCCACACGCACGCGGACTCGGTTGCCGACCGGCACGATCGACGTCACCGCTCGCTCGACGTGGTTGAGCGCCGAGCCGCCGATCGCGGCTCGTGAGAGCGACACGTCCCACGGATAGACGATGACGCCTACCGCGCCGTAGACCTCGTCGGCGGAGACGAGCTCGGTGCCGTCCTCGAGCCGAACATGCGTCAGCCCGCCGGCGCCAGGCGTGGCATCCCCGCGTAGGAGGTTGCCGCCCGTGAAGCTGGCAACGAAGGGATCGGCCGGAGCGGCGATGAGCTCGGCCGGCGTGCCGACCTGGAGCAGCCTGCCGTCGACGAGCACGCCGATGCGGCCGGCGAGGGCCGCTGCATCCTCGTAGTCGTGAGTCACGAGCAGGGTCGGCAGGTCGAAGCTCTCCAGCAGCTCGCGCAGCTCCGCGCGGACGGCCATGCGCGTGTGCGCATCGAGCGCCGACAGCGGCTCGTCGAGCAGGAGCACGCCGGGATCGCGTGCCAGCGCCCGGGCCAGGCCGACCCGCTGCCGCTCGCCACCGGAGAGCGACTCCGGCTTCGCCTTGGCGAGCCTGGCAATCCCGAGCCGCTCCAGCAGGTCTCCGGCCCGTTCGCCTCCTGCGTAGCGGACGTTCTGCTCGACGGTCATGTGCGGAAAGAGGGCGTAGTCCTGGAAGACGAATCCGACTCGACGGCGCTCGGGCGCGACATCGATGCCCGCTTCCGAGTCGAACAGGACCGTGCCGTCGAGCTCGATCCGACCGCTCTCTGGCCTGGTGAGGCCCGCGATCGCGCGCAGCACCGTGGTCTTGCCGGCGCCCGACGGCCCCACGAGCGCGACCGTCTCGTTGCCGACGGCGAGGTCGAGCGCTACGCGGAAGGTACGACGGGGAACGTCGACTGTGAGTCGGAGCGCTTCCACAGGGGGAGGAGTTTGACGAGTAGAAGGACGCAGGCGCTGATGACGATGAGCAGCGCGCTGATGGCGAGCGCCGTGTCAAAGCTGACGTCCAGCTCTGCGTAGATGGCGAGCGGGAGCGTCTGCGTGACGCCTTGCAGGCTGCCGGCGAAGAAGAGTGTCGCGCCGAACTCTCCCAGACCGCGGGCGAAGGAGAGCGCGGCGGCGGCGCTGAGGCCCGGAGCGGCGAGCGGGATCGCCAGACGCCAGAACGTCCTCGCCGGGCCTGCTCCGAGGGTACGCGAGGCGTCGAGCAGGTTCTGGTCCAGCCCTTCGAAAGCTCCCACGGCGCCACGGACGTAGAAGGGGCCCGCCACGAGCAGGATCGCCAGCACGACCGCCGCCTGCGTGAAGCCGACGGACACGCCGAAGAAGTCGAGCGAGCTGCCGAGCAGTCCGAGCCGCCCGAACGCTGCGAGGAGGCCGATGCCTGCCACGGCGGGGGGCAGCACGAGCGGCAGCTCGATCAGCGTCAGCACAACCGCTCTTCCGCGGAACCGGCGACGGGCGACGAGGTAGGCGGCAGGGGTGCCGACGAGGAAGATGATCGTCTGTGCGATCAGGCTGGTCTTGGCCGTGACCACGAGGGCGTCGACCACGACGTCTCGTCCCAGCTGGTCGAGGAGGGTGCCCGGCGAGACGCGCAGGAACACCGCTGCGATGGGAAGTAGGAAGAACGCGAGCGTGAGCCCGAGGGCGAGAACCAGCACGATGGTGAACGCCGAGCGGCGCATGCGCTACTTCTTCGCCGCGGGCACGCCGAACCCGGCCGCAGTCAGGCGTGTGCGGCCGGTCTTGCCGAGCACCTTCGTGATGAACGCCTGTGCATCGGGCTTGCTCGAGCTCGACGAGACGACGCAGATGCCGTAGCGCACCGGCGGCTGGGACCACGCGGGCAGCTTGATGACGTTGACGTCGTTTGCAACGGTCGCTGCGTCCGTCTTGTAGACAAACCCGGCGTCGGCCTCACCCAGCGCCACCTTCGCGAGCACGCTTCGCACGTCCGGCTCTTGGCTGACGACGTTGGCGAGCACGGCGGTCGAGATGCCGAGGTTGCGGAGGATCTGGCGCGTGTAGTTGCCGACGGGCACGCCCTGTCTCGCAATGACGACCTTCACACCCGGCCGCCGCAGGTCGAACACCGTCTTCACGTTGCCGGGGTTCGACCTGGGGTAGACGACGACGAGCTTGTTCGTCGCGAAGACGCGCGGCGTCGAGCAAAGCCCGGACGCGTGGAGCGCTTGCGGGTTGGCAAGGTCCGCGGAGGCGAACACGTCGGCCGGCGCCCCTTGCCGGATCTGCTGCGCCAGCGTGTTCGATGCCGCGAACGAGTACTTCCGGGTGGAATCGATCTTCGGGAAGACGTCGGTCAGGGATGCGGCGGCGTAGACGGTGATCTGCGCTGTCGGTTGAGCTGACGCAACGCCCGTCAGAGTGAAGAGCGCGATTGACAGTGCAAGCACGTAGCGCATCTGTCTCCTCCTAGTCGCCGAAGAACGGGCCGAGAGCTGCCGACGCCTGCTCGACGTCGAACAACGCGGGGAGAGACGGGGACGGCGCGCCGCCTCGTATGTGATTGAGCACCGCGAGGTGCTGCGCTTCCGAGACTGCGATCTGCGCCAGCAGAGTCCGGAGCTCGAGCGTGCTGACCGTTGCTGCGGCGCTCGCATACGTGCCCGCAAGCGCAGTCTCGATTACGGTTCCGAGCCGGAGCATCCGCCCGCGCCGCGTGAAGGCGTCCTTGGGGAAGGCGAAGTCGAAGTCGTCGGCGAGTGGCGCGGTGTCGCCGAGGATCTCCTTGAGCGCGGTGTAGTGATCGCGTTCGTGCTCGAGCGCTCGCTCCAGGTCGGCCTGCTCCGCCTTCGAGAGCCTCTTCGAGGCCAGCGCATTCGTGTAGAAGGCCTGCGCGAGCAGCTCGCCGGACGCGAGCAGCCTCACCGTTGCGAGATCGCCTTCAGTCGGCTCCGCGTCGGCCTGCGCACGTGCGGGGCGAGCTGCGCCGAGTCCCGCGCCGGCGGCAACGAGCCCGGCGCCGCCTCCCAGGCCGAGCCGGATGAGCCGCGACCTGGTGAGTGCGTTGCTAGTAGTCAACATTTGACTAGGCGATCATAATCACTGTGTATCTTGGCCGTCGATGGACAGGCGCACGTTCGTCCTCGGCTCGCTCAGCTTCGTGCTTGCCGGTGATGCCGTCGCCGGGGCGCGACTACGAGCAGGCGACCCGCGACTTCGTGAGCTGGCGCGAGTCGTCAACGGGGCGGTGATCGGCCGCACCAGCGCTGCGTACGCGAGCGCGCGTGTCTCGTTCAATCAGCGCTTCGACGGGGTGAGGCCCCTGGCAGTGCTGCGGGCGGCAAGTCCCGCCGATGTACGGCAGGCGATCCTGTGGGCGCGAAAGCATGACATCCGCATTCGTGCTCGTTCGGGAGGTCACAGCTACGCGGGCTACTCGACGGTGAAGGACGGGCTCGTGATCGACCTGGCCGATCTCGATGGCATTGCCGTGAATCAACCGGCCCGGAGTGCCGTCGTGGGGGCCGGGGCTCGGCTGATCGACGTCTATGCGCGGCTGGCGAACCGGGGCGCGACGATTCCGGCCGGCTCGTGTCCGACGGTCGGGGTGGGTGGACTCGCCCTCGGCGGCGGCGTCGGATTCGCGTCGCGCAAGCTCGGAACGACAGCGGACAACGTTCTCTCCGTCCAGATCGTGACCGCGGACGGGCGGATACGCACGTGCGATCCAACGACGCACGCGGATCTCTACTGGGCCTGCCGGGGCGGGGGAGGCGGCAACTTCGGGGTGGTGACGAGCTTCCGCTTCCGCATCCATCCCGTGACTCGCGCGTCGTACTTCGTGATCACGTGGCCGTGGTCGTCGATCAAGGACGTCGTTGCGGCGTGGCAGCGATTTGCCCCGCACGCGCCGGACGGCCTGTTCTCGATCTGTCGCCTCGCGACCGGAGCGACCCAACCGACCGTGCAGGCGTTCGGTCAGTTCTTCGGCTCGGAGGCGAAGCTCAGGCAGCTCCTCGCGCCGTTGCGGGACGTCTCGGGCGGAAGCTTGACAACGGGCACATCGCCGTACCTCGAGCTAATGGAACGCTGGGCGGGCTGCAAGACGCTCGGGTTCGAAGAGTGCCATCTGGCCCCAGAAGGCTCTCTGACGCGAACGCGGTTTGCCGCCAAGTCGGACTACTTCGACAGGCGGCTGCCGGCGGCCGGCATCTCGGCCCTCCGCACGTGGATCGAGAAGCGACAAGGACAGGGCGGTGGCGCGGCGATCCTCGACTCGTACGGCGGCAAGATCAATCGCGTCGCGCCGGGCGCGACGGCGTTCGTCCACCGGCGAGAGCTCTTCTCGATCCAGTACTACGCCGGAATCGCCAACGCTGCGGGCGACGCAGCGGCGCTCGCCTGGCTACGCGGCTTCAGGGCGGCGATGCAACCGTACGCCTCGGGGCACGCCTACCAGAACTACATCGACGGGGACCTCGTCGACTGGGAGCGCGCCTACTACGGCACGAACTACCCGCGTTTGCGCCGGGTCAAGTCGAAGTACGACCCGGACAACGTCTTCCGCTTCCGGCAGAGCATTCGCCTCGAACCCTGAGGGCTATGCTGGCCTGGCTACGGGCCCCCATCGACTAGCGGCCCAGGTCACAGCCCTTTCAAGGCTGTAGCGCGGGTTCGAATCCCGCTGGGGGCACTTCGCCTGAAGCTCCTCCTGAGGCACCTTCCACACAGCCGGTTTCTGAGGTGTGCGTTCGGGGAAGGTGCGTCTACCTCACGTTCTGGGGATTCAGGCGGTCGTCACCGCTTCTGCAAGGCGAGACGCGCGTAGCGGCGACGACCTGAGCGACAAGCGAGGTGCGTAGCGAGCGCCTCGTGGCGATACCCTCTGTGAGAACGGGCGGTTAGCTCAGCTGGGAGAGCGCCTGCCTTACAAGCAGGAGGTCGCTGGTTCGAGCCCAGCACCGCCCACTAGGAAAGGCCCTGGAAATGGGGCCTTTTCTCGTTCAAGCTACCGTTCTTAGCAGTCGTGAAGGCCCGTTGGCAAGCGAATTGGCAAGTTGTGACATCGAGATCTTCAGGCGTAGCTTGGACATACTTCCTCCTTGTGTCGCGCGAGGCAGAACATGCCCGGCACCGACTGCAGTCAGGCACGGGCCGGAGACGAGCCAAAAACCGTTGGGTAGCATCCGCGCGATGACCTGCACCGCGCACGTCGACGAACTGCCCGATACCGGGCTGGAGGGCGCGCGCTGGCGTCCGATTCGACGCACGTTCGGTATCACCGGTTTCTCAGCGAACGGCTACACGGCCAACGCAGGCGAGGAGGTGATCGAGCGCCACGATGAACTGAGCAAGGGCGCTGGTCACCACGAGGAGCTATACCTCGTGCAGCGCGGGCGCGCGCGGTTCGAGGTGGGTGAAGAGGTGATCGATGCCCCTGTGGGAACTCTCGTGTTCGTGCCGCCGGGGGTGGTCCGCTTCGCGGAGGCCGTCGAGAACGACACTACGGTGGTTGTCGTCGGTGGCGTTCCGGGCGCGGCGCTGCCGGTCTCGCCATTCGAGTACTGGTACGCAGCCGAGGGCCCCAGTCGGGCAGGCAACCAGGATGAGGCGATCGCAATCGCCTCCGAAGGCTTGACCGATTGGCCCGACAACCCTGGTCTGCACTACCAGCTCGCCTGCTTCCACACGCTCGCCGGCCATCTCGACGCAGGTCTCGAGCACATGCGGATTGCTGTCGCATCCGATCCCGCCGTCCTCACGTGGTCGGCGGACGATAGCGACCTCGACCCAATCCGCGACCTGCCCGGCTTTCCGTCGGCGTCAACCTGACGAATTCCGGACGCAACGCTTAGCTGGATCGACGAACGGCCGCCGCTATCGAATCGGAGACCCAGGCGGGGCGAGCCTAAAGCCCGCCGGGGCCGCGAAGACCATCCTGACTTCGGTCACCTGGTACTTCGCGCGGTCGAATGCCGCGGCCATCGGAGTGTTGGGCACGTCCGTGGTCGCGGTGATGCGGTCGGCGCCGTCGGCGGCGTGGACGCGGGTGATCTCGCCGAGCAGGTCATCGACGTAACGTCGCCCGCGCAGCTCGGGCACGACGCCGAGGTACCCCACGTTGCGGTGATACGGCGTCGCGGACGGGATGGCGAAGCCGACTAGCTTCCCGTCCGTCGTCTCCGCCAGCCGCCACCACGATCGCTCGCCGGGGCATGACCGGTAGAACTCGAGATCGTCGCGAGCCTGACTGTCAGCGTCCATGACCGCGAGATCCCGTTGCGTGGCGACGTCCAGACTGCCCACGGCGACGCGCCGGAACACCGCGAGGAACTCGTCGTCGGCCGCGGGACGGAAGACCAGGCGCCCCGATGGAGCGGGCACTCCGGCGGCGGGCGTCCACTCGTAACGGAGCCGCTCGACGACGTCGGTCAGTCCGGCAGCCTTGGCCGCGTCGGAACGCCACGCCACGGCGTCCGCGATGTCGGGGTCGTCGCCGCGCCTGCTAGTTCGCAGCGTCAGGGTGAACTCAGGCTTCGCGTTGAACTCGGTGTGCCCACGCGACAGGAGCTCGGTGGCGAGCGCGGCGCGATCAGGCACGTCGGGTAGCACGTGGAGGCAGTCGAGGGCGAGCGGGCGCTCGCTGTCCGCGCGCCCCCACCACAGGGCACGCCCCACGATCCGGGAGCCGTCGTCGGCGAACCAGGTCCATTCGGGACGAAACCGGCCGGCCGCCGCCTCTTCTCGGAACCGGTCGGTGTCGACGGACCCGACCGGGTCGTTCACGACGAACTCGATGGGCTTCTCCATCTCGGCCGGTGTCGCGTGCCGTATCAGCACCATGGTTGCCTCTTCGTTACGGGTCAGCGATGAATGGTTCCACGGATATTGCGACCCTCGCGGATGAACCTCGTCGAGAGCTGATTCTCGATCCTGACCCGCAGCTGTAGTCGTACGGTCCGCATCGCACTGTAGACGCCAGGGTATGGGGAGGCTGTCCAACAGCATGACCGGAATCAACGGGAACTCGCTGGAGGGTGAGCCTCACCAGAAGACTCAAGTGCCTGCTAGCAGGGTTGCCTGGAAGACTTCATCCAGTGCCCTGAGGAGAAGGTCTCCGGGTAGCTCTGCCCGTTACTGTCCGTTGTGTCCCTTACAAGCAGGAGGTCGGCAGTTCGATCCTGTCACCGCCCACTGTAAAATACCCTGGAAACGGGACCTTTTCTCGGTCACGGAAATCGTCGTCTGGTGGCGGAGTGGCGGTTTGGCAAGTTGAGCGGGCCTGGGGACCGCCCGTCGCTCCTCTCGAGAAGGCCGTTCGACAGATCAAGCGCCAGGCGAGGGGACTCTCCTCCGGAAGATCGCAGTGCAAGAAGCAGAATCACGCTTCTGTGCGAAAGCGTGATCGCATCTGCGCCCGTCACGGGTCAGATGCGAAAACGTGACCAGAGCGTTGTGCCTTGCGAACATCAGTCGCCGAGCTATCTCAGACGATCGCCAGTCCGTAGCACCTGATGAGGAACTGGACTGAAAGGGGTGTAAGCGTGAAAGCGCTGGTTGATCTCGTAAGCGGACAGTGTCGCGCAGAGCCACTCAGGTCGCGGAGCCCGAGGATGGAAGCCTTCTCTGGGCGAGTAGCTGGGGCGACGGCTGACGAGGCGAGCGGCTACGAAGCAGAGGTATTCAACTTCCTCTTTGACAACAGGAAGCCGCTTGGAATCAGGAACGTGTTCAAGTTCACGGGCCTCCTCATGGATGGTGCCGTCGAACTCGCGGACGGCTCACGCCTTTCTTTCCGGAGCGGACGAGGTCATGGACTGCGGGCGCGAGCGATGCTTGAGAAACGTCGTCGACGACGCCTTCGACCTTCGACCAGTCTCTTACGCCTACCGCCGCAGCTAGACCGCCGAGGCAGAAAACTAGTACGAGCGGCCATGCCGAACGCGGGCGATCATCGAAGCGCATGTAGATGGCACCAGCGTGAGCGCAGCAAGACCGACGAGCACGAGTCCTCCCGATTGCCGCGCGAGGCGCTCCTCGTTCACGGCGCTGCCCGGGGTCGGACACGGCAAGTGGTGCTGCCTGTACGACCTTGCCGAGTCGCCGAGTCAAATCACCCCGTATCGGCCTCCGAACGGTCACCGGTCGGCGACGTGATGCGCTCTTGCCACTCCTGCGAAACTGTGTTATCGAGGACCTGAATAGGGCGAACACCGGGGGCCGGTGGAGAACGCGAGTGTGGGTGCCGTAGGTGTTTTCGGCCGCGAGTCGGAGCTTGCGGTGCTGTACGAGTTCGCCAAGGACTCATCCCGGCATACCCTCCTGCTCATCGGCGAGCCGGGGATCGGGAAGACAACGCTCTGGGAGGCCGGAGTCAATTCAGCGCGCGAGCGGGGCATGCGGGTGCTTTCGGCCCGGCCGAGCGGCGCGGAGGCGGAGGCTTCATTTGCGGCGCTGACCGACCTCCTCGACGGCGTCGACTCGGAGGAACTGGTCGGCCTGCCGAAGCCACAGCTGCAAGCACTAGAGGTCGCTCTCTTGCGTGCGGAGCCGGCGCGTGCGCCGCCGGAGACGCACACGATCGCAGTCGGGTTCCTGAACGCGCTGCGCGCGTTGGCGGCTGCCACGCCGCTCTTGGTCGCTGTCGACGACGTCCAGTGGCTCGATCCACCCTCGGCTGAAGCTCTCACGTTTGCCGCGCGGCGCCTGGAGGGCGAGGAGGTCGGCTTTCTGTTGGCCACACGACCCGCCGGCCCTTCTGTGCTCGAACGCGCACTCGAGCGAACGGGGCTGGAGCGCCTCGAGGTTGCACCGCTCAGCCTCGGGGCCATGCGCCGGCTGCTTTCCGAAAGGCTCGGCTTGGCCTTGCCACGGCACGTCCTGCGCAGCGTGTTCGACTCATCGTCGGGGAACCCGTTGTTCGCGCTCGAGCTCGGGCGTGCGCTTGTCGAGCGCGGGCTGCCGGAGACCGGCGAGGACATCCCCGTGCCGGACGCCGTCGAGGACCTGCTGGGCATCCACGTCGCGCGATTGCCGCGGCCCACACGGAGGTTGCTGCTCGCCGTTGCGCTGAGTGGCGATCCGCGCGTGTCTGAGGTCGAGGCGTTCGCGGATCCAGGCGCGGTCGAGGACGCAATCGAAGCGGGCGTCCTGCTCCTCGACCGGGATCGTCTGCGGCCATCGCACCCGCTGCTTGCCGCAGCGGCGAGGAAACGCTCGCGGGCAAAGGAGCGGCGGGAACTCCACCTCGAGCTCGCGGGCGCAGTTGCGGACGGACAGCTGCGGGCGCGTCACCTCGCCCTCGCGACGCAACATCCGGATGCCGAACTTGCGGACACGGTCGCCGCGGCGGCGGCAGCGGCCTCGGTGCGAGGCGCGGTTCAGGACGCGGTGTCCCTGGCGGAACATGCGCTGCGCCTGACGCCGCGGGGGACTGTCGAGCGGAGCGACCGGGTGCTCGCGCTCGCCGACCACCTGGACGTGGCGGGCGAGTCGCAGCGGCTGAGCGACCTGCTGCTCTCGGAGCTCGACTCACTCCCCGAAGGCGCGGCTCGCGTCCGCGCGCAGCTGCTCCTGTTCGAGTGCGCTGCAGGCGTCGCCGAGGGTCTCGAGTGGCTTGAGCAAGCGCTGGTCGAGAGTGGCGGCGACCCTGCTCTACGTGCCCACGTGCTGGCGAAGATGTCGATCTACGCCACTACCGTGCAGATAGCGCGAATCCGAGAAGCCGAGTCCTGGGCGCTGGAGGCTCTGTCGCAATCGCATCGCGCCGGGCCGGACGTCGAGCGCCTCGCGCTGACCGCCCTTGCCTGGGCACGCTATCTCGCCGGACGCCCGGTCGACGATCTGACTGCGCGTTTCCACGCTGCCTCGGACGCCGCCTTTCACATCGCCGACTCGCCCGATCGGACGGCCGCATGCCGCCAAATCTCGCGTGGAGAAGTGACCGCCGCACGAACGAGCCTCACCGGCTTGCTGCGGCTCGCCGAGGAGCGCGGCGAGCCGTGGTCCGTCGTCGTGCTCCGCCGCCATCTGTGCGAGCTCGAGCTGCGCGCCGGAGAGTGGGGGACGGCATCGCGACTTCTCGACGAGTGGGACGAGTCCCCCGACGGGGAGCTGATGGGGTCCGGGTCGTATCAGCGGCTTCGCGCCCAGGTCGCCGTGGGACTCGGCGTTCCCGACGAGGCGAAGCGGTGGGCGGCGGCGGCAGTCGCCAACGCCGAAGCGGCCGACGAGCCCTTGCATCTTCTCGCAGCGGTACGAGTGCGTGCGAGCGCCGAGCTCGCCGCACGCGAACCTGCGCACGCGGTCGAGAGCCTGAGCCCAATCTGGGAGCACATGAAGCGGGAGGGAATCGACGAGCCGGGCCAGTTCGTGCTTCCGCCGGATCTCGTCGAGGCGCTGCTGGAGGTGGGCGACCACGCCGGGGCGCTCGCGGTGACAGATCGCCTGCGGGAGCTTGCCGAGCGACACGAGCACCCGTGGGGGCTCGCGTCTGCCCTGCGGTGCGACGCCCTCATCCGGCTCGCGGCGCAGACGTACGACGAGGGGGCAGCCGTCGCGCTCGGGAGGGCGGCGGACGCATACGGGGAGCTCGGGCTGCGTTTCGACCGTGCGAGGTCGCTGCTCGCTCTGGGCCGCGCGCAGCGCCGGCTGAAGAAGTGGGGGGCGGCCCGGCGTACGCTCGAGCAGGCCGCCGCCGCGTTCGACGAGCTCGGCTCTCACGGGTGGGTCGAGGAAGTCCGCTCCGAACTCGCGCGCGTCGGTGCCCGTCGCCCGGCGCCGACCGGCGAGCTGACGAAGACCGAGCGACGTGTCGTCGAGCTCGCCGCGGACGGGCTTTCGAACAAGGAGATCGCGCAGACGCTCTTCGTCACCGTGCACACGGTCGAAGTTCACCTCTCGCGCGCGTACGCGAAGCTCGGCGTTCGCTCACGGGGTCAGCTCGCACACCGCCTCTCCGAGGGGTAACCGACCGCAAAGTGTGAGGGTTTCCGTTATTTCGGCGACCCCCTCGGCGGACGTACCGTCGGCGGCATGGTCGAGTTCCTGGTCGAGATCTACGCCTCCCGCACCGACGCGGCCGCGGTTGAGCGCAGTGCCATTCGAGCACAGCGGGCCGCTGAGGATCTGACGCGGGAGGGAACGCCCGTCCGGTACCTGCGCTCGATCTTCGTTCCTGAGGACGAGACGTGCTTCCTCCTGTACGAGGCCCGCTCGGCCGAAGCGGTTCGTGATGCCTTGAGGCGTGCGTCGCTCCCCGCCGGGCGAGTTGGCGAGGCGGTGGGATCGAGATGAGCCGCAAGGTCAGCCGGAAGCGGTTTCTCGGAGCGCTGGGCGTCGGTGCCGGAGCGATCGCGCTCGATCCGGCGAGCGTGGTGGCCGGTCCCACCCGGGCAGAAGCCGCTCACGCTCATGCGGCCGTGCGCCCTGAGAACTTCGGGCGCATCTTCCGGCTCCGACCGTTCGCCAGGCCGAGCCCGAAGGTCGAGGCCGCGCTGCGCGAGCTGGGCAAGCCGGGCGGGCTGCTCGACGCGAAAGATCCGCTGGCGGCGGGGCCGAAGGCGCTCATCGTCGACCTCTCGCTGAGCGCGAACAACCCGAACAACCCGAGCCAGACGGCGGGCACGACCTTCTTCGGCCAGTTCCTCGACCACGACATGACGTTCGACGCGGGCTCGCCGCTGGGGCGAGCGACCCCTCCCGAGCGTGCGCGCAACTTCCGCTCGCCCTCTCTGGACCTCGACTCGGTCTACGGCGCGGGCCCGGTGGCGCAGCAGGAACTGTACGACCCCTCCGACCACATCAAGCTTAAGGTCGAGAGCGGTGGCCTGCACGAGGACCTGCCGCGCCGCGCCGACGGCGGGGCGATCATCGGCGATCCGCGCAACGACGAGCACCTGATCATCTCCGCGCTCCACTGCGCGTTCCTCCTCTTCCACAACCGCGCGGTCGACCGCGTCCGGCAGCAGGGGCAACTCCGCGAGCCGTTCAACGTCTTCGCAGAGGCGCGCCGAGTGACGACGTGGCACTACCAGTGGCTGATCGTGCACGAGTTCCTGCCGCTGATCGTCGGCCCGCGGATGGTCGCGGATGTCATGCGCCGGCGGCGCTTCTACCGGCCGGGTCGTGGAGCGGCCTTCATCCCGGTCGAGTTCCAGGCCGCCGCGTACCGCATGGGGCACAGCATGGTGCGTCCCTCGTATCGCGCGAATCTCGCAGGCGACAACGGCCAGCCCTTCTTCGCGTTCGTCTTCGACCCCTCTCAGGGCGGCAAGGCCGACCCGGACGATCTCCGCGGCGGCGTGCGCTCGCCGAGGCGGTTCGTCGACTGGCAGACGTTCTTCGACTTCGGCGACGGCGAGGTGAAGCCGAACAAGAAGATCGACACGAAGATCTCGACGGCGCTCTTCGACCTGCCGCTCGGAGCGATCGCGAGCCACGACCCACCGACGGCGCTGCCGCAGCGGAACCTGCTCAGGCACCTGACCTGGGAGCTTCCGTCCGGCCAGGTCATCGCCCGTGCGATGGGCATCCGGCCGCTCGTCCCGGCGCAACTGCGGGAGCTGGCACCGCTGGGCGTCGGTTTTGAATTCAGCACGCCGCTCTGGTACTACGTGCTCAAGGAGGCCGAGCTCTTCGCCGACGGGCTCCGCCTCGGCCCTGTCGGCGGTCGCATCGTCGCCGAGGTCTTCATCGGCCTGCTGCAGACCGACCCGGGCTCGTACCTCTCCGTCCGGCCGCGCTGGCGACCGACGCTCCCGGGCAGGGACGGGACGTTCCGAATGACCGACTTCCTGACCTTCGCGGGCGTCGACCCGCAATCACGAGACAGATAACAGAACGAGCAAGAGGGGAAGACGATGGCGACACGCGACAACAGGAACGGGACCAGGCTTGCAGGACACACCATGCGACCGGAGGGCGCGGTGACCCGGCTGTGTCGGAACGGACTCGTCGAAACTGCCATCGTCCTCCCCTTGGCAAGTCTTTGGCAAGTACTCGCCTGAGCTAACGGGCAACGAGCACGTCCGATTCGTCTTATCTGTAGTAACAAACCCGCTGCGCGCCTTACAAGCAGGAGGTCGGCGGTTCGACCCCGTCACCGCCCATTCTTCCCTCGCCCGCTTCGCTTTCCGCTCGGGTGTGGCGTCCGTGGGGACGCCGTTCACCCGGAGCCGTGGGTAGCGCTCCCGCCATGTCGGGAGCGCAGGCGCGACCGCTGCCTCAGGCGATCTTCCGCGCTAGAAGCCGCGACCGACATGGCGGGCGCGGCTCACGCACGTCGGCGTTCCAACGCGGCCGTAGGCCGCACCCCCCGAGCGGAAAGCGAAGCGGGCTCGGGAAAACATGTGCCGCTCGAGTCAGCCCGAGCGGGTGAGCGCAGGGTCGATTGACTCGAGCGGCACTCAAGTGGCGCGCCTGCACCACTTGTTCACTTAGACGAACAGCGCGCGCGAGAGTTGAGCCGTGAGGCAGAATGCCGCGGCGTGGAGGTTCTGCTGATCGTGTTGCTGGCCGTCGGGTGGGCGCTCGCCATCGTGCTCGGCGTGCTCTACGTCCGCCTGCTCGAGCAGCACGGACGGGCGCACCACGAGCGCCACCAGCTGGCCGCTCT
Organism: uncultured Actinomycetes bacterium; assembly: GCA_963704335.1. Taxonomy (GTDB): domain Bacteria; phylum Actinomycetota; class Thermoleophilia; order Gaiellales; family Gaiellaceae; genus PALSA-612. The sequence continues at coordinate 394,983 of OY969889.1, read as the reverse complement.
GGTGCAGGAGCTGACGTCCGAGCCGCCCGAGACGCCGATGCTGCCTGTGGGCAGCGACGTTACCGACGTGGCCCTGACGGATCTCGACGGAGCCGAGCGCCGGCTCGGCGAGTACCGCGGCGGGGAGATCGCACTCGTCTTCTTCAACCCCGGCTGCGGTTACTGCCAGCAGCTGGCACCGCAGCTGAGCGAGCTGCCCGACGACGCACGGCGCGTGGTACTCGTGTCATCGGGTGAAGCGGATGAGCTCCGCCCGCTCGCCGCAGAGCACGGGTGGAGCTTCGACATCCTCCTCGACCGCGAGCTCAGGGCGATCGAGGCGATGCAGGCCGCCGGAACGCCCACGGGCTACCTGATCGACTCCGCCGGCAAAGTCGCGTCGAGCCAGGCCATCGGCGTCGACCTCGTGCTGGACATGATCACGAGGTGGCCGATCTCGCCCGAGGGAAACGGTGGCGGCGCGTCCGCGGGCATGGCTCTGAAAGACACGTCTCGCAGCCGACTTGTGCGCGACGGCCTCGAGCCGGGCACGATCGCCCCGACGTTCGTCCTCCCGGATCTCGACGGCACGATGCGCTCGCTCACCGACTTCCGCGGCCATAACGTCTTGCTCGTCTTCTCGGACGTCGATTGCGGGCCGTGTGACGCGCTCGCGCCCGAGCTCGTCGAGATCGCCGACTCGGAGCGGGACGACGGGCTCGAACTGGTCATGATCAGCCGCGGTGATGTGGAGGAGAACCGCCAGAAGGCGAAAGAGCACGGCTTTCGGTTCCCCGTCCTCCTTCAGCGGAGCTGGGAAGTCTCCAAGGAGTACGGGATGTTCGCGACGCCGATCGCGTTCCTCATCGACGGGGACGGGGTGATCGCCGAGCGGGTCGCCATGGGCGGCCCCGCTATTTGCGAGCTTGCCGCAGGAAGCCCTCGCGGATCAACCGCCTGACAAGCGTCAGCCGGCTCTCGTCGTCCGGAAGCCCCGGCAGCTCGGCCGCCGTGAACGTTCCCTCCCGCGTCGTGACCTCCTCGACGGCCTCGCATGCATGGTCGGGGAAGGTCATCGTCTTCCCCTCGAACACGAGAATCGTGTCGTAGAGGTCGGCGACCACCGTCGGCAGGCGCTCGAGTGGAGTCGAGAGCCCGATGTCTTCCACGGTTCGAACTTCCGCCAGGTGCCCCTCGAGCACGGGCCGGCGCGTGGGCACGAACTGTTGCCGCCGCCGCCGCGCAACCTCGGCGGGCGCGAGGCGCTGTGCGAGCATGCCGACGAGGTCGTCCTCCATCTCACCGCTTTCCGGCACCGAGCGCCGGAACTCGACGTCCTCGAGGCACTCGGCTACGACGGCGCGCAGGTCATCGACCCATGCGTACGTGATGACGCCGAAGGTGACTGCCAGCGAGAGCGTCTCCGACGTGAAGACCTCGTGCACCCAGCCGCGGGGGAGGTAGAGCGTGTCACCGGGCCGGAGGACGACGTCGAGCACGGGCTCCCCTCGTGTCACGGCCTCGGGCCTGCGGTTCTGGCCGGGCGCCGCCAGCTCGAGCGAAGGTTCGAAGACGAGCCACCGCTTCTCGCCGACGATCTGGAGCGAGAACACGTCGTGCGTGTCGAAGTGACGGGAGAAGCCCTGCGCATCGGGCGGCGTGAAGTACGCATTCGCCTGCACGGGGTGGGTGAGCTCCGCCTCGAGCGATCGGCTGAACCGCGCCAGTGGCGGGTGGGTGTACTGAAGGCCCTGGAGGGCGATGGTTGCCCCGGCGTCGAACGCCGTCAGGACCTTGCCCGTGTCGGCGACGTCGGGCAGCGCAGCAGGTGTTCCCGGAAGGTCGAGCGTGTACTCGTCGGGATCGATGCGTACGCCTTCGATGGCGAGGCGAAACCCCGGGTAACGCAGCCCCCCGGACGTCGCCATCTGCTCTGCATCGGCGAGCGAGAGCAGGTCGTCGAATCGTCCCTCCTCGTCGCGCGGCACGTGCAACGGGCGGCGCTCGAGAATCTCCGAGAGGAACTCCTCCGTCGCGACGGGCTCGATGCACCGCCGGAGCGCGCCGAGAGCCGGGCTGGACCGGGCCGACGGCGGTCGGGTCAGCTCGGCTGGACGGTGCCTGGCTGCAGGCAGGCCGTGCAGCGTCTGAATGTCCTCATCCGCCAGCGTCCCGTACGTCTCTCCGGCCACCGAGGTCATGTCGGGCGGGAGTCTAGTCCCCGCGTCGACGACCAGAGGGGCACAGAACGACGGAGGGCTCCCGTGGGAGCCCTCCGTTGGAATCTCGTTCGCGGGCTTGGGTTACTCGTCCTCACCGTCTTCGATCACGGGGCCCTTGCTGCACGGCCACGCGCAAATGCTGACGTTGAGCCCGAGGCCCTCTTCCTCGATGCAGCGCTTGACGCAGAGCTGCCCGGGCTCGCAGTCGAGCCTGTCGACACACTTGATGATCTCGAGATCCGGGCGATCCTCGACGCAGTGCGTTGCCGGCGTCCGGCTGTCCGCGGCACAGACGCAGAGAGCGCCGAAGCTGTCCGCGCCCTTGCTGGTCCCGCACTGGCGGGTTGGACGCCCGCATGCGTCACCGGAACCGCGGGCGCAGATTCCGGGCGGTGCGAGCCTCCGCGCGGCGCCCGCCGTCCCCGGAAGCAGCCAGGCTGCGGCGCCTCCGGCGGCGCCTAGGGCGCCGAGTTTGATCGCTTTGCGACGTGAGATCCCCGTCTCGACGCCGCTTTCAGACTCGGTCATGTGACTCCTTTCGTGGTCTCCGGGGCGCACCGATCACGCTGAGTACCGGTTCATACCAGATCGCTTCTGCCGTGTCTACACCGCCGGCGCGGCATTTCCTGCTCCGTGCGAGGTAAGACTACGAGCCGTGCAGGACGCCGTACGCAAGCTGTCCGCGGGTTACGCCCGTCGTCGCGCCCGACGCGCGATGCGCGACGGCGCCGTGTACCGGCATCCGCTCGAAACGCCGGCGGGAAAGGTGCGTACCTGGGCGATCGTCAGCGTCCAGGGCTCCACCGTCACGCTGAACGACGTCAGCATCTACCCCGAACGACCCGGCGACCCCGCCATCGAGATCGGGCTGCGAGAGCTGGTTCGCCTGCGGGACGAGGTGGCAGCCAACGCCGCGCTTGCGGGTTACGAGACGCTGCACATAAAGGCACTGCGCACAGATCGACTCGGGGCAGCCGACCGCCAGCCGCTCGTCGACGTCAACGTGGACCTGGCGCCGTACCGGAGCCGGTGAGGTCTTACGGGCCGGTGACCTTGCCCGGCGAGCCCGGCTTGAGCGGGTTGGGCTGGCGGTTGTTCGGCGGAGCGGCCGACGTCACCGGCGAGCGCCGCGTGATCGGCCCGCGCAACTCGCCTGCGGGATTCGCGGCCGTCGTGACGTTGACGTAGAGGTCAGCCGTACGGAGCGCAGTCACCTGCTGCTGGGTGAGGTTGGGAAGCCTGCCGCCGAGCATCGTCTGGCCGGCGCTGGCAGCGTTGGCCGCCATGTTGCACGGGCTGCAGAGGGTGAGGAAGACAGAGCTGGCGGTCGCAGTGACCTCGCCCGACCGGATCTCTACTCCGGTGATGGGGCCGGTCGTGTTCTGCACGCCGATCGCCCAGAAGAGGCCCCAGGAGACGGTGGGGCGCTCTCCGCGGCCACTGAATCCGCCACGCACGAGAGCTCCCAGGAAGCGCCCTGTAGCGGTCGATGTCGCTTGGAGGGACGGCACCTGAGCTGCGCTCAGGCTGGCACGGAGCGGAATCGCCACGGCCGGTGCGCCGCCACCTGGCTTTGCGGGCGGCTTAGGCATGACGGCGACGGCAGAGCCGGCGGCGAGGAGCGCTACGAGAGCCGCGGCGCCGATCCACAGATGAAGAGTCTTGCGGGCCACTTCCGACGTTGTTATAGGCCATTGTGCCTGCTACCGACGTAAATTTGGCGTAAAGCGGCTGCCTCCGGGACGGGATAGCCTGCCGCAATGCACGCTCACGGCCAGGAGCACGCACGCTTGCGCGCCGACCGGCGGGCGCTCTCGGCGGCCCTCGTGCTCATTGCCTCGTTCCTGGTCGTGGAGGTGGTGGTGGGCCTACTCGCCGACTCGCTGGCGGTGCTCGCCGACGCCGGCCACATGCTCTCCGATGCCGGGTCGCTGGCGCTCGCCCTCTTCGCGGCCTGGCTTGCCGGCCGGCCGGCTACGCCTCAGCGGAGCTTCGGCTACCGGCGCGCCGAGATTCTCGCGGCGCTCGCGAACGGGGTGCTGCTCGTCGTCGTCGCGATCTGGATCTTCGTGGCGGCGGCGCGACGCTTGTCCGATCCTCCGCAGGTCGAGGGCGGCTGGGTGCTCGCTGTCGGCGTGATCGGGCTGGGTGTCAATCTCCTCGCTGCCGGCGTGCTCCATCGCCGGGGCAGCAGCAGCCTGAACGTCCGCGGTGCGCTGCTCCACGTGCTCGCCGATCTGCTCGGCTCGGTCGGCGTGATCGTCGCCGGCTGCGTCGTCCTCGCGACCGGGTGGGAGCTCGCTGACCCACTCGTGGCGCTGCTGATCGGCGTGCTGATCCTCGTCAGCTCCTGGCGGCTCCTCAGCGAGTCCGTCGGCATCCTGCTCGAGGCGACCCCGGCAGGCATGGCCGCCGAGGACGTCGGTCGGACGATCGCGACGGTCCCGCACGTGGTCGAGGTGCACGACCTCCATGTCTGGACGATCACGTCGGGCTTCCCCGCGCTGTCGGCACACGTCCTCGTGGAGCCCGGTGCGGACTGCCACGCGATCCGCCGGCAGATCGAGGCTCAGCTACGCGAGCGCTTCGCCCTCGAGCACACGACGCTCCAGGTCGACCACGCTGGGCTCGCGACCAGCGCCAGCGTCGAGCTCAGGCGGTTGTAGCTACGTACAGCACGTCGGCTCGCGTCGGGCTGATAGTGCCACCGCCCGCGTCGATCCGCTCCCTGAGACAGGCGAACAGCTCGTCCCGCACGTCATCCGGGAGACCTCGATACGTCGACATCGACGCGAGTAACGCGAGGTAATCGTCCGTGCCGTACGTGAGATTCGAGAGATAGGTCCTGCGGACGACGGTGCTGAAGTACCCGCCCTCCGTAAAGTCGTTCGAGCGGTCGTGCAAGTCGTTGACGTGACGCGGCTCGAAGCCCGCGGTGGACGCTTCGTCCTCGACGACCTCGAGCCACGTTGCGTCTGCAGCGTCGTGCACCACGAATGCGGAACCGAAGACGCCGAGCGATCCGCCGGGCCGCAGCACGGACGCGGACTTCGTGAAGCGGACGTCAGGGTCTAGCCAGTGAAAGGCGTTGAAGGAGACGACGGCGTCGAAGAGCTCGTCTGCTGAGTCCCACTCCTCGAAGGAGGATGTGACGATCTCGACATCAGGAAAGGCGGCGAGCTTGCGCTGCGCAAGCTCCACGAGGTTCGCGCCGAGCTCGACGGCGAGGATCGAGAAGCCACGCTCCGCCAGGGGCAACGTGGCCTGTCCCGTGCCGCAACCGATCTCGAGCAGCCGCGCCCCCGGCTCCAAGCGAGCATGTTCGACGAGATCGTCGAAGACCTCGGCAGGCGCCACGGGCCGCGCGTCCTCATAGCCCTCGGCCACCGTGTCGAAGGTCGCCCGTAGCCGGTGCCGCTGGGCGTCCTCTGCCATGCTGCGGTTTCGTATCACGTCACCGACCCGATCGGTAGCCTGCCGCCGTGACGCTCACGATCCTCGAGGGCACGACCTTCTGCATCTGCGATGAGCGCGGCGACCTCGGGGACGAGACGGGCGGTTTCTTCGCGGACGACACGCGGTACCTCTCCGTCTTCCGGCTCACCGTCGAGGGACGTCTGCCGCTGCTACTGACCTCGGACAAGGTCGAGTACTACTCGGCTGCCTTCTTTCTGCGCAACTGTCCGATGGAGTCGCTGCCGCAGGACACGCTCTCGATCGCCCGCTCTCGCTTCGTGGGCGACGCCATGCAGGATCACATCACGTTCCAGAACCAGGGCACCGAGCCCGTCTCGTTCCAGGTTGCGCTCGAGATCGGCTCGGACTTCGCAGACATCTTCACGGTGAAGTCGTACGACTTCTCGTTCGGCGACCCGTTGCAGGCGCCGCCGCTGCCGCCGCTGGCCGAGCCGCGCTTCGTCGCCGAGGAGAGCCAGTTCCTGCTGGCGGACCCCGCCGGCAGCGCCACGACGCAGGTGATCCTCTCGCAGCCTCCTAGCCGCGTGGACGGGGGGTGGGCGACTTATGCGATCGACCTGCAGCCGCGCGAGCGCTGGGAGCTCGTCGTCGACGTCGTGCCCTCGCCGTCGGGGGAGGTCGTGCATCCGAAGACGGCTGAGCGCCGGTTCGGCGAAGAGCTCCAGCACGTGCGCGACTCGCTCACCGCCTGGCAGCTCCGGGTTCCGCAGCTGCGTGCCGACTGGGACGACCTCGAGCGCTCGGTCTCGCAGTCGATCTCGGACCTCGCCGCGCTGCGCATCCGCGCCAAGGACAACGGGCGGGTCGCCGTCGGGCGGCTACCGGCGGCCGGCATGCCGTGGTTCATGACGGTGTTCGGCCGCGACTCGATAGTGACGGGCATCCAGACGATGCTGCTGGGGCCGGAGCTGGCACGCAGCGTCGTCGAGGAGCTCGCGGAGCTGCAGGCGACCGAAGATGACCCGGAGCTCGACGCGGAGCCGGGGAAGATCGTGCACGAGGTTCGGCGCGGCAAGGCTTCGGAGTCGTGGTTCAAGCGCTACTACGGCACGGTCGACGCGACGCCGCTCTACCTCATCCTGCTCTCGGAGGTCTGGCGGTGGACCGACGACACGCGGCTCGTGACGAAGCTGCGCGAGCCCGCCATGCGGGCGCTCGAGTGGATCGACCGCTACGGCGATCGCGACGGCGACGGCTTCGTCGAGTACCAGAAGCGCTCTCAGCGCGGGCTCGACAACCAGTCGTGGAAGGACTCGCACGACTCACAGCGCTTCGCGGACGGCCGGGTGGCGCAGCCGCCGATCGCGCCCTGTGAGGTGCAGGGCTACGTCTTCGACGCGAAGCAGCGCATGGCCGAGATCGCGCGCGAGGCGTGGCGGGACCGGGAGCTCGGCGACCGCCTCGATCGAGAGGCAAAGGAGCTGCGGCGGGCGTTCAACGACGCGTACTGGATCGAGGAGCGCGGCGGCTACTACGCCCTTGCACTCGACGGCGACAAGCGTCCCGTTGATTCCATGTGCTCGAACATGGGCCATCTGCTGTGGAGCGGGATCGTCCCCTCCGAGCGGGCGGATGCCGTCGTCGACCGGCTGATGGGCGAGGAGCTGTGGTCGGGGTGGGGCGTGCGCACGATGTCCTCCGGGGACGCGGCCTACAACCCGCTCGCGTACCACAACGGCACCGTCTGGCCTCATGACAATTCACTGATCGCGCTCGGCCTCGCCCGCTACCGGCGCTGGCCGGAGGCCCAGAAGATCGTGCACCGCATGTTGCAGGCCGCCGCGTACCTCGATCACCAGCTGCCGGAGGTGTTCGCCGGCCTGCCGCGGGCGGAGACGCCGTTCCCCATCGCGTATCCCACCGCCGCGCGGCCGCAGGCGTGGGCGGCTGCGACCCCGATCCTCCTGCTGCGCGTGTTGCTGGGTCTCGAGCCGTCGCGCCGCCGGCAGACGCTCGAGACGGCGGCGCCCGTGGAGCTGCCGTCCTGGGTGGGAGGGCTGCGGCTGACCGGCATTCCATGCTTCGACCGTCGCTGGACGGTGCGCGTCGACCACGGCTACGTCAAGGTCGAGCGCGAATGAAGGTTGCTCTCATCAGTCCGGTGTGGTTCCCCGTGCCGCCCACCGGCTACGGCGGCATCGAGTGGATCGTGTGGCTGCTCGCCGACGGACTGGTCGACGCCGGTGCCGACGTCACGCTCTTCGCGTCGGGCGACTCGCATTCGAAGGCGAAGCTCGAGTCCGTGTACAAGACGGCGCCGAGCGAGCTGATCGGCACGTCGATCGTCGAGCTCCACCATTGCCTCCATTGCTACGAGCGCGCCGACGAGTTCGACGTCATCAACGACCACTCCGGGCTGCCGGCCGCGGCGCTCGGCGGGGCGCTCCAGACGCCGACCCTGCACACCGTCCACGGCCCGCTCGACGCGATCGGCGGCGTCGTCTACGAGCAGATCGCGCGCGTCTCGCCGCAGGTGGGGCTGATCTCGGTTTCCATGAACCAGCGGACGCCCAAGCCGGATCTGCCCTGGGCGGCCAACTGCCCGAACGCGCTCGACCTCTCGCTCTATCCCATGAAGCCTCACCGCGGCGACTACCTCCTCTTCGTCGGGCGCATGAGCCCCGACAAGGGTTGTCACCGGGCGATCGACATCGCCGTCACGGCGGGACTGCCTCTCAAGATCGCCGGCAAGCGGCGGGAGCCGGCGGAGATCGCGTACTTCGAGGAGTTCGTGCGACCGCATCTCTCCTCAGAGATCGAGTACCTCGGCGAGGTGACGCACGGCGAGAAGGTGGAGCTGCTCCAGCATGCGCGGGCGACACTTTTCCCGATCGAGTGGGAGGAGCCGTTCGGCCTGGTGATGATCGAGTCGATGGCATGCGGCACGCCGGTCATTGCGACGCGCATCGGGGCGGTGCCCGAGGTGATCGAGCAGGGCCGCAGCGGCATCATCGTCGACAACTACCACGAGATGGTCGCGGCGCTCGAGGAAGCGGACAAGCTCGAGCCCGTGGACCTGCGGCGCTTCGCCGAGGAGCACTATTCCCCGGAGCGCATGGTGGCGGACTACCTGCGGGCATACGACGACCACATCGAGCGACGGCGAGGCTGACGATGCTGGAGCCACTTCTGCGGGCCGCCTTTCCCGACGCGAGCGTCCTCGAAGTCGTGGACCGCACCGGCGGCGGCGACCACTTCCACGTCACCGTCGTCAGCGGGCAGTTCGAGGGCCTGTCGCTCGTCGAGCAGCACAAGCTCGTCTACGCGGCGCTCGCGGAGCCGCTCGCGGATGGCACCATTCACGAACTTCGGATAGCGACGAGAGCGGAGGGCACATGAGCGATCTGACGCAGGAAGTACGGCAGGTGATCGAGGGCGAGCCAGTGGCCCTGTTCATGAAGGGCACGCCGCAGATGATCATGTGCGGCAATTCGCAGCGCGCGCTCGACGCGCTGCGGCGAGCGGGTGCGCCGGTGACGACCGTGGACATCCTTCCCCACCCGGCCATTCGCCAGGAGCTGCAGGCGCAGTCCGGCTGGCCGACGATCCCGCAGGTGTTCGTCAAGGGCGAGCTGATCGGCGGCGCGGACATCACGGAGGAGCTGGAGGCCTCGGGTGAGCTGGAGCGGAAGCTCGAGGACGCGCTCGGCGCCGACTATCGAGAGTCGCGCGAGGAGAAGGTCGTCTCGCTGGCCTGAAATGAGTAGTCGTGCATAGGAGGCTCACGACGGCGGCTGTCCGCCCGCGGAGCCCGCTTCGGGCCGTGACTAGCGGCCTGGGGCGAACACGCGCTCGCGCCGCGCCCGCACCCAGACCGTCTGGCCTCGCCACAGCCCGAGCTCGTCGAAACGCCTGCGTGCGATCACGGCGACCAGCTCGGCGCCGTCGACGTCGTGGAGCTCGACCTTCACGTCTCGACCGAGCACGGTGAACCGCACGATCATTGCCTCTACCGACCCGTCGCCGGGCTCGTCGAGCAGTTCGAGGTCGTCGGACCAGACGAGCGCTCCGCCCACGACGTTGGCATCACCGACGAAGCGCATGACGAATTCCGTGGCCGGTGCGTCGTACAGCTCCCGCGGAGCACCGACCTGCTCGAGTGCACCGTGGTTGATCACCGCGATCGTGTCCGAGATCTCCATGGCCTCCTCCTGGTCGTGAGTCACGAAGACCGTCGTCACGTGCACAACGTCGTGGAGTTGCCGCAACCACTGGCGTAGCTCGGTCCGGACGCGCGCGTCGAGGGCGCCGAACGGCTCGTCGAGCAACAACACCTGCGGTTCGGGCGCGAGGGCGCGCGCCAGGCCCATGCGCTGGCGCTGCCCGCCCGAGAGCTGGGCGGGATAGCGGTCGCCGAAGCCCTCGAGCTGGACGAGGTGGAGCAGCTCGTCCACGCGCTCGCGGATCTCGGCCCGGGGCCGCCTCCGCACCTTGAGGCCGAAAGCGATGTTGTCTCGCACCGTCATGTGCTTGAAGGCGGCGTAGTGCTGGAAGACGAAGCCGATGTTGCGCTTCTGCGGAGGGAGCGCTGTCGCGACCTTGCCGGCCAGGAGGACCTCACCGGCGTCGGCCGTCTCGAGCCCGGCGATGATGCGCAGCAGGGTCGACTTCCCGGAGCCGCTCGGCCCGAGCAGCGCCGTCAGCGCGCCGCTCTCGACCTCGAGGGAGATGTCGTCGACCGCGACGAAGTCCCCGAAGCGCTTCGTGATGTTGCGCACGGCGATCGACATCAGGCGGCGTGCTCTTCGCGCGGTCTGATCACCGTCAGGGCAACGAGCACGGCGATCGCCAGCAGGGCAAGCACGATGGAAATGGCGTACGCGCCGGCGAGGTCGAAGCTCTCGTAGCGCTCCTGGACGCGCAGTGTCGCCGTCTCCGTCTCGCCCTGGATGCGTCCGGAGACGACAGCCACCGCGCCGTATTCGCCGAGGCACCGGGCGGTGGTGAGGATCACGCCGTAGACGACGGCCCAGCGGATCGACGGCAGCGTGATGCGCCAGAACGTCTGCCAGCCGCCGGCGCCGAGCGTACGGGCAGCCTGCTCTTGCTCGTCTCCGACCTCGCGCAGCGTCGGCACGACTTCGCGAGCGACGAACGGGAGCGACACGAAGATCGTCGCGATCACCATCGCCGGCAGTGCGAAGAGCACGTCTATCCCGTGGTCGGACAACCAGCTGCCGAACCACCCGTCGCGGCCGTACAGCAGGAAGAGCGAAAGGCCCACGACGACGGGCGAGAGGGCGAGCGGCAGGTCGATGAAGGCGTTGAGGAGCCACTTGCCGGGAAACTTGCGCCGCACGATGGCGATCGCGCAGACGATGCCGAACACCGTGTTCACGGGTACCGCGATCGCCGTGATGATCAACGTCAGCTTGAAGGCATGGATCGTCTCCGGCGACGTCAGCGCATCCCACGCCGGGGCGAACCCGTCTTCGAAGGTCCGCCAGAACACGATCGCCAGCGGCCCGACGAGGATCACCGCGAGGTAGCCGAGCGCGACGAGGCGAAGACTGATCCTGCTCACCGGTCGTGCCTCGTCGCGAAGTGGCGAATGGCCCCGATCGAGAGCAGCGTCAAGAAGGAGATGGCGAGCAGCACCACGGACACGGCTGCAGCGCCGGCCGAGTCACCGCTCTCGATGCGCCCGAAGATGTAGACGGACGAGACCTGCGTGTCGAACGGGATGTTGCCGGTGATGATGACGAGCGATCCGAACTCGCCGACGGCCTTTGCGAACGCCAGCGCTACGCCCGAGAGGATCCCGGGAAGGATGTTGGGGAGGACGACCCGGCGAAACGTCGTCAGTTGCGATGCGCCGAGCGAATGGGCGGCCTGTTCCACCTCGGGATCGAGCTCGTCGAGCACGGGCTGGACGGTGCGGACGACGAACGGCAGGGTGACGAACATCAGGCAGAGCACGACTGCCGTTTGGGTGAAGGCGACGTTGATGTCGATAGGCGACTGCGGGCCGTAGAGCGCGAGCAGCGTGAGCCCCGCGACGATCGTAGGCAGCGCGAAGGGAAGGTCGATGATCGCGTTGACGAGCGACTTGCCGCGGAAGTCGTCGCGCACAAGCACCCAGGCGGTGATCGTTCCCAGCACCGCGTTGAACACGGAGACGCCGAGCGACGCGAGCAGCGTCAGCTTGAGCGCGGCCACCGCCTCCGGGCTCGAGACCGCGTCCCAGAAGGACTGCGATCCCTCGCTCGTCGCCTCCCACATGAGGGCGGCGATGGGCAGCAAGACGAGAACCGAGAGGAACAGCGTGATGAAGCCGACGGACAGGGCCGTCGCGGCCCTGTCCGTGTGAGGCTTCGTGCGACGCGGGACGGTAACCGCGACGTCTGGCGTGCTAGCCGGTGTCGCCACCGACGGCGTTCTCGATCTTCACCATGATCCCGGTCTTGGGATCGAAGAACCGCTTCTGCGCCTTCGCCCAGCCGCCGATCGACTTCGCGTCGATCGTGAACTCACCGGGACGTGCCGGGAACTTCTTACGGTTCTTCTCGAGCACGCTCTTCACGACCGGCCGGTAGCCGTTGTTCGCGAACACCTGCTGCGCGGCGGGAGTCGTGAGGAACTTCAGGAATGCGTTCGCCTCCTTCGAGTGCTCCGTCGTCCTCGTGACCGCAATCGGGTTCTCGATCAGGATCGTCGAGCGCGGGATGACGTACTGGACGTCGAGTCCCTTGAGCTTCGAGAACAGCGCCTCGTTCTCGTAAGCGAGGAGCACGTCACCCTTGCCGCTCATGAACGTGTTCAGCGAGTCGCGGGCGCTCTTGTCCTGGACGACGACGTTCCTGAAGAGCTTTAGAAGGTTCGCCTGCGCCTGCGCGTCGGTCTTGCCCTCCCGGCGCCACGCGCCGTAGGCAGCCATGACGTTCCAGCGTGCGCCGCCGGACGTGAACGGGTTCGGCGTCACGACCTCGACGCCCGGCTTCAGGAGGTCGCTCCATGTCCTGATCTTCTTCGGGTTCCCGTCGCGGAGGACGAAGACGACGACGGAGTCGGTGACCATCCCCTTGTAGGGCTTCTTCGTCCAGCCCTTGAAGACGAGCCCGGCCTTGACGAGCTCGTCGACGTCCGGGGCGAGCGAGAGGGCGACGAGGTCCGCGTCGAGCCCGGCCTTCACGGCGCGGGCCTGCTCTCCCGACGCGCCGTAGGACTGCGAGAAGGACACATCCTTGCCGGCAGCGGTCTTCTGGAACATCGGGATCAGCTGCGCGTAGGCCTCGCGGGGCGTGGAGTACGCGACGAGCCGCAGCTCTGTCGCGTTCACGCGGGCCGGTGCCGTCGGGGCGACGACGGCGGCGCCGGCAATAACGGATGTCAGTGCGGCGAGGGCGGCGAGCAGGGTCAGTGGGCGATGCATAACGTGTCGTCTCCTCCTGTTAGGTATTGTTGACATGAATTAGTAAACAAACAAGACATGACAGCAACGTATTGGAAAGTTGTGCTGACATGTCAAGTGAGAACTACGAGGAGGCGACGTATGTGGGTATCGCGGAGGACCGATTACGCGACGCGGGCCGTGCTCGCGCTTGCGATCGACGGCGGCGGGCCGCTCAAGCTCGAGGAGCTCGCACGCCGCACGGCGGTTCCCCAATCCGTGCTCGAGCAGGTGATGCCGACGATGCGCACGGCCGGCATCGTGCGCTCAGAGCGCGGTCCGACCGGCGGTTACCGGCTGAACAAGAAGCCCGAGGAGATCACGCTCGAGCGCATCGTGCGGCTGTTCCAGGGCCAGCTCGCGCCCATCAGCTGCGCGACCAGGCACAGCCCCGAGCCGTGCCCGATGATGGTCGGCTGCACGCTGCGCGAGGTCTGGGAGGAGGTGCGCGACGCGACGATCTCGCTGCTCGGCGGCGTGACGTTCGCGGATCTCGCGAAGCGAGCCGGCGGCCCGTGGAAGGATCCGGAGCTCGTCGTCCTCAGCGTTGTGTGAGCGCTTCGCGCTTCTTCAGCCAGTAGCGCTCGAGCCCGCGGTACGACTGCCAGAGCGGCGCCGCGCGCTGCCAGAGGTCAGGGTCGCCTGGCACTCGAGCGGCGAGCTCGGCGCGGCCCGCTTCAACGAACTCCTGCTCCGTCGCACCGGCCTCGACGCGGTCCACCCACCGGTGAAGCTCCTCGCGCATGAGCGTCAGGTGGTCGGGAACGTCCTCGACGACCCCGAAGTGGATGAGCGCGAGCCGCTCCGGCTGTCGCCGCTCGATGTCGTCCAGCGTCTGTAGCCACTGCTCGTACTGGAACTCCGGCGGCGGCGACACCGGAAGCACGTGCCGGGCCGGGACGATGCGAACGCCGGCGGCGTCGCCTGCGTACAGCGTTCCGTTGCCGGCGAGATACGAGACGTGGTGCGACGCATGGCCGGGCGTGGGAAAGCACTCGAGGCCGACGACGTCTGGGCCCACGACGTGGACGTTCTCCTCGGGAACCGGCGCCAGCTCGCCCCAGAGCGCGTCGAATGCGTCGCCGTACAGGCGTCTCGCGCTCGCGTCGAGCCGACTCGGATCGATGAGGTGCGGTGCGCCGATCTCCGACACGTGAACCTGAAGGGTCGGGTGCTCGCGGACGAGCGTTCCCGCGGCGCCTGCGTGGTCGAGGTGGATGTGCGAGAGCAGGAGGTGTCGGACATCGGACAGCGCGAGGCCGTGCGCCGCCAGCCCCTTCTTCAGCCTGTCGATGCAGACCGTAGGCCCGCAGTCGAAGAGCGCCGGCCCGTCGTTCGTCTCCAGGACGTAGGCGCCGACGACCTGTTCGCCGCCGAGGTGGAGCAGGTCGATCGGCTCGAGCCGCAAGCGCTTCAGGCCGTCGTCGCCGACGCGCGGACGAGCGCCTGCTGGAGATCCTCGACGAGATCGTCGGCCGACTCGATGCCGACCGAGAGCCGGATGAGGTTGCGCGGCGCGGCGATCGGTCCCTCTGCCGTCGACGCATGCGTCATGCGGGCGGGGTGCTCGATGAGGCTCTCCACGCCGCCGAGGCTCTCCGCAAGTGTCCAGACCTTCGTCCGCGAGCAGAGCGCCACGGCCTCCTCCTCGGTCTCGGTGAGAAACGAGACCATGCCGCCGAAGTCGCGCATCTGGCGGGCGGCGATCTCGTGGCCGGGATGGCTCGCGAGGCCCGGGTACAGCACCTGTTCCACGTGCTCGTGCGATTCGAGGAACTCGACGACTGCCCGGGCGTTGGCGCAGTGCTTCTCCATGCGCACGGCGAGTGTCTTCAGCCCGCGCAGGACGAGCCAGCAGTCGAACGGCCCCGGCACCGCGCCGAGCGACTTCTGCAGGAAGACGAGGCGCTCGGCGACAGTCGGGTCGTTCGTCGCTGCGAAGCCGCCGATCAGGTCCGAGTGGCCGCCGAGGTACTTCGTCAGGGAGTGGACGACGATGTCGGCTCCGAGCTCGAGTGGCTGCTGGAGGTACGGAGTGGCGAACGTGTTGTCCACTACGACGAGAGCGCCGGCCTCGTGCGCGGCCGTGGCCGCGGCGCGAATGTCGACGATGTTGAGAGTTGGGTTCGTGGGCGTCTCGATCCAGACGAGCCGCGTCCGCTCGTCGAGGTGGGCGGCGAGGTTGGTCGACATCTCCTGCGACGCCACGAACTCGAACGCGTAGCCCTTCGGCTCGTACACCTGCGAGAACATCCGGTAGACCCCGCCGTAGACGTCGTTCACCGACACCACGCGCTCACCCGGCGAGACGAGGTGCATGATCGTCGTCGTTGCGCCGAGCCCGGAGGAGAAGGCGATGCCGTGGTCGGCGCCCTCCAGTGAAGCAAGGCAGGTCTGAAGTGCCGTGCGCGTGGGATTTGCGACGCGCGAGTAGTCGTAGCCCTTGTGGACGCCGACCTCCTCCTGCGCGTACGTGGAGGTCTGGTAGATCGGGACGACCACGGAGCCGGTGGCCGGGTCAGGCTCCTGCCCCTCGTGGATGGCCCGCGTCTCGAAGTCCATTCAGCGGATGGTATCCGCGCCCAACCACGCTCCGAGCTCGCCCATGACCTCGTCCAGCCGGGAGGTGTCGTCCCACGCGCCGAGCAGCTCGAGCGTCTTCGTCTTGCGGTCGAAGCGAGGCTCGGCACGGCCGACGATCCGGTCGCCGACGAGCAGCGGCAGCACGTAATAGCCGTACTCCCGCTTTGCCTTCGGCACGTACATCTCCAGGCGGTAGAAGAAGTCCCAGAGCGCCTCGGCGCGATTGCGGTCGTGGACGAGGCGGTCGAACGGCGAGAGCAGCGTCGCGCGATCGGGGACAGGGTCGTCGCTCGCGTCGGGGTGGGCTTCCCAGCCCTTCTTCGTGAGCCGCACGCCCAGAGCGCGGAAGCTGCGCTCGGCCAGGATCGCCTCCGCCTCGCGTCCGGGCACCGTCGCCGTCTCGGGATACCAGCGCTCGGCGAGGTCCCATAGCCGCTGGCCGTTGCGCCGGCCGACGACGGCGACGACGCCCCGCCCTTCGAGGATCATCAGCATGAGCGCGACCTGGCGGTTGCCCCACCAGGGGTGCGGGTCACGGGGAGTCGCCGAGTGCTGCGCTATCTCGCGCGACAGCATCGGGCCGGAGTGCTCGAGCTCGCGGAGGAGATGGCGCTTATAGCGGGCGTTCGCTTTCAGGAACTCGTTGCCGCGGCGTTCGTGTGTGTATTTGCCTCCTCTGCGCCGCCGCATCCGGGCGCGGATCAGCGGCAGATCCTCGATCGGCCGGATGAAGGCGTTGTACTCGAAGAGCTTCTTCTTTTCCCAGAGCAGCCGGTCGAGCTCGGCCTGGTCGTACGCCGAGCCGAGCCTGCTCCAGAGCACGAGGTGCTGGGGCGGTGCCACGGTCGAGATCGGGTCGAGCTGGAGGAAGCCGAGCCGGCGCACAGTGTCGAGCACCGAGGTGGCCGATCCGTCAAGCAGCTGCGCGTGAACCGCAATCCGCCGAGCCTCTTCCGGCGAGACGAGCCTCACCGCGCCACGCGTTCCAGGCCGAGGCTCCGCGCGAGCCGCGCCAGTGAGCGATCGAAGGCCTCGTCGAGTCGCTTCGATGGTCGCACGCCGGCCTCTACGTGGAACGCCTTGACGCGGAGGACGCCCTCGCCGCGGTCAGCCTTCAGGTCCGCCCGCCCGGCGAAGCGGTCGCCCAGCAGAAACGGTAGGACGTAGTAGCCGTAGATCCGCTCGTGCTCGCGCTTGTAGACCTCGATCAGCGGCTGGAACCCGAAGACGCGCTCCACGAAGGGCTTGTCCCACAGCAGGCTGTCGAACGGCGAGACGAGCACGCCGCTACTGGACACTCGCCCGTCCACCTGCACGCGGGCGGCTACGACGATGGGCGGCCCGCCGTCCTCGACGTCGACTCGCCGCACGAGACCTTCCTCGACGAGTCCGTCGACGATGGGACGCATGGCGGCCGCTCCACCGCGAAAGCGACAGTGCTCGGCGATGCCGCGCTCGGTGAGCGCGCCGCGGCCCTGGACGGCGCGGAGCGCATAGCCGCGGCGGAACTCGTCCTCGGAGGGAGTCGGCGCGTCGAGATGCTCGCGGGGGATGACGCGCTCCGGCAGGTCGTAGACGCGCTGAAACCCGTTACGCCCGGCGATGGCGAGCTCGCCGGCGGCGAACAGATGCTCGAGCGCGCGCTTCGCCGGTTTCCAGCTCCACATCTCGCCCGGCTGCCCCCTGCCTTCGAACGCACGCGAAGGCAGAGCTCCGCGCTCGCGGATCGCTTCGAGCACCTGCTCCTCGGTCTTCCTGTGCTGGCGCTTGCGGCCCCACCAGTGCGCATCCTCCAAGTGCACCATGCGCCGCTTGAAGAGCGCGTAGTCCGACACGGGCAAGCAGGCAGGCCTCGTGACGCCCAGTACTCGAAGATGCGTCCCTGGCCGAGCAGCCGCGAGACCGTGGCGGGCTTGTACCAGCCGAGCCGCGAGGTGAGCGTCAGCCGATGCGCACGGTCGACGGTCGAGATGGAGTCGAGCTGAACGGCCGAGAGCCGTTCGATCTCTCGCGCGACGTCCGCGGGCCGCGACGTCCGGGCGCGCGTCGCGTAGCGCTGGTGCGCTACGAGAAAGCGCCGCAGCTGGGTGAGGCTGACGGTCTCGGGCATCGCCCTAGTCGTCGATCGTGATGTGGCCCGGCTGGTTCGCGACGCGGTCGAGCCAGCCGCTGATCGCCGGATAGCCGTCCAGGTCGAACCCGCCTTCGTGTGCCACGTGCGTGTACGCGTAGAGGGCGACGTCCGCGATCGAGTAGCGGTCGCCGACGAAGTAGTCGTGCCCGTCGAGCTGCTGTTCCATCGCCGCGAGCGCCGCGTAGCCTCGCTCGCGCCGCTGCTCCGAGTCGGGATAGTCGTCCAGGTGGCCGAGCATCGTGCGGTGCCGGACGACGGCGACGTTCGGCTCGTGGTCGTACTGCTCGAAGAACATCCACTGGAGTGTCTTCGCCCGCTCGTAGGGGTCGCTGGAGACGTATGGCGTGCCCTCTCCCAGGTACCAGAGGATGGCGTTCGACTCCGCGAGATGCCGCCCGTCGTCGAGCTCGAGCACCGGTACGCGGAGCGCCGGGTTCTTGCCGCCGAGCAGGTCGTCGCGACCGTCACGCCGCCTCGTGTCGACTTCCCGCCGCTCGAACGCGATGCCGAGCTGGGTCAGCAGCAGCCGAACCTTGTAGCAGTTGCCGGAGGGCGGCGAGTCGAAGAGGAGCACTACTCCGCGCGCCCGTGGGCGAGATACTCCAGCAGGTCGGAGCGGGTGAGGACCGTCATGGGAGCTCCGGCACGCGCAACCAGCACGGCCGCTCCCGTCCCGGCGAGGTCGCCGTAGACGTTGCGTACGGAGTCCGCGGCGTCGACAGCGTGCAGCGGCGGGTCCATCGCACCGGTCACGTCCTCGCCGAGCGAGTCCGGGTTGCGGAACACGCTATCGAGCAGCCCGCGCTCGTTCAGCGAGCCGATGACGTCCGTGAGCGAGCCGGGCGGATCGCGCCGGACGACCGGTAGCTGGGAGATCCCGTAGCGCTGCATCAGCTCGATTGCAGCGCCGATCTTCTGTTGCGCTTCGCAGACGACGAGGTCGGGAATCGCACCGTCGGCACCATGCTTGAAGGCGAGGACTTCCTCGATCGTAGGCAGCGGGCCGCGGCGATCGAGGAGCCCGTGTTCGAGCATCCAGTTGTCGTCGTAGAGCTTCGTGAGGTAGCCGCGTCCTCCGTCGGGAATCGTGGTGAGGAGCGTCTGGCCCGGCCCGTGGCGCCTGGCGGTCTCCAGCATCGCAAAGACCGACGTCCCGGCCGAGCCGCCACCGAGAATGCCCTCCTCGCGTGCGAGCGCCCTCGCTGTGAGAAACGAGTCGCGGTCGGACACGCGCACGTACTCGTCCACCACGGCTGGGTCGAACGTCTGCGGGAACGAGTCCTTGCCGATGCCTTCCACGAGATACGGATGGACGCCGCTCTCGTCCTCCGCGGTGAACACGGAGCCTTCGGGGTCTGCGCCGACGACGATGAGGTCAGGCTTCTGCTCCTTGAGGTAGCGGCCGATGCCGGTGATCGATCCGCCAGTCCCCACGGAGATGACGACGGCGTCGAGCTCGTCGCCCACCTGCTCCCAGATCTCCGGGCCGGTCGTGTGGTGGTGTGCGCCGGGATTCGCAGTGTTCGAATACTGGTCTGGCTTGTACGCGCCGGGAATCTCCTCCGCGAGCCGGTCCGACACGGAGTAGTAGCTCTCGGGTGAGTCCGGGTCGACGGCTGTGGGGCAGATGACGACCTCGGCGCCGAAGGCACGCAGCAGCGCGATCTTCTCCGTCGCCACCTTGTCGGGTACGACGCAGATCAGCTTGTAGCCCTTGATCGCCGCGGCGAGCGCGAGCCCCACGCCCGTGTTGCCGGACGTGGGCTCGACGATCGTCCCTCCGGGCCTGAGCTTGCTCTCGCGCTCGGCGGCTTCGACCATGCGCAGGCCGATGCGGTCCTTGTTCGAGCCGCCGGGGGTCATGAACTCGAGCTTCGCCAGGAGCGTGCAACCCAGCTCCGAGCCAAGCTTTTGGAGGCGGACGACCGGGGTCCCGCCGATGAGATCGAGGACTGTCGGATACTCGCGTGCCACGGCTGATCAAGCGTAACGCTCAAGCCACCGGCGACGTGTGCCGATTAGCTCGAACGTGGAAGCGGCATCCGTACCCGCCAAGCTGCTCGGAGAGCTCTTCGTCGAGAGGGGCCTGATCACGCCCGAGGAGCTGGACGAGGCGCTCGCCGACCAGAAGGTGAACGGCAAGCGGCTCGGCGAGGTCCTCGTGATGAAGGGCTATGTCTCCGGACCGGCTCTCACCACGATGCTGGGCGAACAGCTCGGCCTGGACATGGAGAAGCAGGAAGGCTTCGGTTCCGGTCTGTGGTCGGAGATCAAGCGGCGCCATCCGCGAGGTGGCCGCGCGGCCGAGGCGGACCTGTCTGCCGAGCCCAAGCCGGGGCGTGATCCCAGACTGGAGCTCATCGACGGTCTGGCCGCTGAGGTCGGGGTGCTCGAACCTGCCGACGAGGAGCCCGAGCCCGAGGCGACGAGCCCCGATCCCGAGCTCGAAGAGCTCCGTCAGCAGCTCACGTTCGCTGCCACGAGGCTTGACGAGGAGCGCGCGGCCCACGATGGCACGCAGCGCATGCTCGAGGAGGCGCGCGCCGAAGCGGAAAGACTCTCGCGGGAAGCCGACGATTGGCGGGAGCGCGCCGCGCAGGCCGACGACGAGGATGCGAAGGCGGAGGCCGCAGCCGAGCTGGCGCGCCTGGAGGAGATCGCCGCCGAACTTCACACTGATCTTGAAGGGCGAGACGCCGAGCTAGCGGAGAGCGCAACAGCCAGGCAGTCGCTGGAGGCGCAGCTCGAGGACCTGCGGACCGGCTTTGCCGCACGTGAGGCTGAGCTCGCGAGTAGCGCTGCCTCGAAGGCGGAGCTGAAGGCCGAGCTCGCCGCCGCCGCGAACGAGCTGGACGCCGCCCGCGCCGAGCTCGCAGCCGGTGAAGAGCTTCGTGAGGATCTAGCAGCGCGTGACGCTCAGCTAGCGGACAGCGCAACCGTCAGGCAGTCGCTGGAGGCGCAGCTCGAGGAGCTGCGGACCGGCTTTGCCGCACGTGAGGCTGAGCTGGCACGTAGCGCCGCCTCGCGGGCCGAGCTGGAAGCCGAGCTCGCCGCCGCCGCGAACGAGCTGGACACCGTCCGCGCCGAGCTCGCAGCCCGCGAAGAGTCCCGCGTCAGCGAACTGGAGACCCGCACTGCGGTCGAAGCCGAGCTCGAAGGGCTCCAGCAGCAGCTCATGTCCGCCGCTACGACGCTGGAGGAGGAACGCGCAGCCCACGATGGAACGCAGCGCATGCTCGAGGAGGCGCGCGCCGAAGCTCAGGGATTCTTCCGGGAAGCCGAGACTACGGGCCAGGTCCGTGAGGATCTTGCAGCTCGTGACGCCGAGCTGGCGGAGAACGCAACCGCCAGGCAGTCGCTGGAGGCGCAGCTCGAGGAGCTGCGGAGCGGCCTTGCCGCACGGGAAGCTGAGCTGGCGCATAGCGCCGCCTCGAGGGCCGAGCTGAAGGCCGAGCTCGCCGCCGCCGCGAACGAGCTGGACGCCGTCCGCGCCGAGCTCGCAGCCCGTGAAGACCTTCGTGACGATCTTGCAGCGCGTGATGCCGAGCTGGCGGAAAACGCCAAGGCTAGAGCGGCCGTCGAGGCCGAGGTTGCCCGGCTCCAGGCTGTCTTGCGCGAGGCACGCGAGGATCGCAGCGCGTCCGAGGCCGCAGCCGCAGCCGCCACGGAGGAGCTCGCCGAAGTTCGTGCGATCTTCGCGTCCCGTGAGGCGGAGTTTGCGGAGAATGCCAACGGCCGTAGGGCCATGGAGGCAGAAGTCGCGCAACTCAAGGCCGGCCTCGACGAGGCACGCGAGCGGCACGGTGCAGCAGAGGCTGCAGTGGCTGCGGCAAGCACGCAGCTCGAGGAGCTCCAGGCCGGCTTTGCGGCGCGTGACGCGGAGCTCGCCGACCATGCCGCCTCAAGGGCGGCACTGGAAGCCGACATCACGCAGTTGCAACAGAAGCTCGCGAAGAGCGACAAGGCTCGATCTCGCCAGGCCGAGGCCCGCGCGGCGGTCGCAGCTGAGCTGAAGCAGCTGCAGGGCGATGCTCGTGTCCTCGCCGAACGCCTCGAGGAAGAGCGCGCCGAAGCCGAGGAGCTGCGTCGAGCCGCCCCGCACGCCACCGAGCTCGAGCAAGAACGCGACAAGCTCCGGGCGGCCGTGAAGTCACGGGGCGCCGAGCTCGCAGCCAGCGAAGAGGCTCGGTCGCGCGAGGCCGACGCTCGCGTTGCCGCTGAGGCTGAGATTTCCCAGCTGCAGGCTGACTCCCACGCTCTTTCCCAGAGCTTGGAGGAAGCGGAGGGCGCACGCGTTGCGGCCCGGCGTGAAGTCGGCCGGCTGGAGTCGCGCTGCGCCGAGCTCGAAAGCACGGTCGAGAAGCGCAGCGAGCTGCTCGAGGCAGAACGAGCCCAGGCGGCTGCCGCCGCCGGCGAGCTTGCGCAGGAACTCGCCGCAGCGCGGAAAGAGGCTGGCGGACTCGCAGAGCTGATGGGCGAGCGCGAGCAGTCCCTGGCGCGCGAGTCGGAGCAGCGTGCCGTCGTCGAGTCTCAGCTGGCCGACCTCAGCGTCGGCGCCGACGCTCTCAACCACCGCTACGAGGAAGAGTGCGCGGCACATGTCGAGACCCGCTTGGCGCTCGAGCGCGTGGAAGCCGAGCTCGCAGAGCTGAAGCCGCTCGGGGACCGTCTCGCAGCTACGCAGAGCGAGCTGGCGACGTGCGCCAGGCTGCTCGAGGACGTCTCCGAGGGATTGGCCGAGGCCAAGAAGCGCTTTGGCGAGCGCGACTTCTCCGATGCGGATCAGACTCGCCACCTCGTGTTCATGCCGGTCGAGGGCGTCTATGCGCTGGCCGAGCGACCCGGCCCGGCACCCAGCGAGGGCGACGACGAGGAGATCGACGGAACCCGGTTCCGCGTCACCCGGATCGGAGGCTCGCCGCTCCCGTCCGACAGGCGCCGCTGCGCGTTTCTCGACGTCGCGCCGGGCTCAGTGCTTGAAATGCCTGCGGTGCGTGAAGACCATCGCCGCGCCGGCTGACTTCACGGCTTCGACCACCTCGGCGTCCCGCTTCGAGCCGCCGGGCTGGATGACGGCCCGCACGCCCGCGTCGAGCGCCAGCTGAGGGCCGTCGGCGAACGGGAAGAAGGCGTCGGACGCGAGCGCCGCGCCCTGTAGCTCGTGCCCCAGCTCCCGCGCCTTGTCGACGGCGATGCGGACCGCGTCGACGCGGCTCATCTGGCCGGCGCCGACTCCGATCGTCTGCAGCCCGCGCGCGAGCACGATTGCGTTCGACGTCACGTGCTTGCACACGCGCCAGGCGAACAGCAGCTCGCCCCAGTCGTCTTCGGTCGGCTCTCCGCAGACGACTTCCATCGACTCGCGAGGATCGATGTCGGCGTCGCGGTCCTGGATCAGCAACCCTCCGATGACGCGCCGGTAGTCGCGCTCGCCCGGTGAATGGTGACGGCGCTCCGTGTCGAGCAGCACGCGCGTCGCCGGCTTGGCGCTCAACGCAGCGCGAGCGGTGTCGTCATAGCCCGGCGTGAACAGCACCTCGACGAACTGCTCGGCGATCCGGGGGCCGAGCGCTGCGGTCACGGGACGGTTGCAGACGACCACTCCTCCGTACGCGGAGACGGGATCTGCCGCCTGGGCGCGCGTGTACGCCTCGTCGATCGTCGTGCCGAGCGCGACGCCACACGGGATTCGTGTGCTTGACGATCACGCAGGCAGGCACGGTGAACTCCTCCGCGAGCACCCGCGCGGCCGAGAGGTCGGCGAGGTTGTTGAAGGACAGCGGGTCGCCCTGCAGCTGCTCGATGCGAGAAAGCACGTGGCGGCGGGCGCCCGCTTCGGCGTAGAACGCCGCTCGCTGGTGGGGGTTCTCGCCGTACGGCAGGTCGGCCACTTTCTCGAACGTCGGCGTCAGCGTGGGTGGTGTGGGCTCTTCGTCGGCGAACCAGGCGGCGATCGCCGACTCGTAGGCCGCCGTCGTCGCGAACGCCGCGGCTGCGAGCCGCCGGCGCGTCTCCAGCGAGAGCTCGCCGTTCGCCCTCAGCTCGGCCAGCACGTCCTCGTACTGATCGGGCCTGCAGACCGGCGTCACGTGCTCGTAGTTCTTTGCAGCCGCCCGCAGCATTGCGGGGCCGCCGACGTCGATCATCTCCACGGCCTCCTGCTCGCTCACGCCGCGCCGCCAGGCGATCTGCCTGAAGGGGTAGAGGTTGACGCAGACGAGCTGGAACGGCCTGATGCCCAGCTCGCCGAGCGAGTGGGCGTCTTCGGCGTTGTTCTGGCGGGCGAGGATCGCCGCGTGGACGTGTGGATGGAGCGTCTTCACGCGGCCCCCGAGCAGCTCGCCGACGCCCGTCAGCTCTTCGACCAGCGTCACGCCGAGCTCGTGCTCCTCGATGTACGCGGCCGTGCCGCCGCTCGCGACCAGCTCCACGCCGAGCTCGGCGAGCCCGCGCGCGAAGGCGTCGAGCCCGGTCTTGTCGTAGACGGAGAGCAGTGCGCGCTCGATCATTCGCTGAGCTCGCGGAGGATCTGCGGATACAGCCGATGCTCGACGGCGTGCAGACGCTCGCGCAACGCGGCCGGCGTGTCCCCGTCCTCGATGGCCACGTGCTCCTGGGCGATCACCGGGCCCGTGTCGACGCCTTCGTCCACCCAGTGCACCGTAACGCCGGTCTCGGCCGCTCCTGCCGCCAGCGTGTCCTCGATCGGGGTCGTGCCGGGGAAGGCCGGGAGGAGCGACGGGTGGATGTTGACGATGCGTTCGAAGCGCGCGAGGAAGGCCGGCGTGAGCAGATGCATGTAGCCGGCGCAGGCGACGAGGGTCACGCCGTGCTCCTCCAGCCAGTCGGCCATAGCGACGTCGCGCTCCTCCCGCGACTCGAAGTCGGAGAGCTGGAACGCGGCGGCCGGAACCAGGGCGGCCTCGGCGCGCTCGAGCGCTCGCGCGTCACGGTGGCTGGATGCGACCGCGCGGACGGCGAGCCCGGCGTCGAGGATGGCCTGGAGGTTCGTGCCTGCTCCGGACACGAGGACGCCGATCACGGCTACCTCTCGGACCTCCCCCTGCGCACCGCTGCCTCTGTGGACACATTGGCACAGAATTGGCACAACTCAGTGCCAGGCACTGGGACGTGTCCGAATGGGACAGGGCTCACGGCCGGACGATCCTTCCGACCACGGCCTCTTCGTCGCCCGCCTCGGGCAGCACCGCGAGGAAGCCGATGCCGAGGTTGAAGACGCGCCGCAGCTCGTCCTCCGCCACATGGCGCGCGAGCCAGTGGAAGACCGGCGGACGCTCCCACGATTCCCAATCGATCTCGGCGCGCAGCCCCTGCGGCAGGACGCGCTCGAGGTTGCCGAGGATGCCACCGCCTGTCACGTGGGCGAATGCGTGGGCGCGGTCTCGGAGCCGCCGAACGTCGGCGAGGTAGAGCCGCGTCGGCGCGAGCAGGTCGGCGCCGTCGTAGTCCTCGTCCTCGAGCACCTGGCGGATGAGCGTGAAGCCGTTCGCATGGACGCCCCCCGACGGCAGTCCCACGACGAGGTCTCCGGCCGCGACCCGGGAGCCGTCGATCACGCGATCGCGCTCGACGATGCCCACGCACGTACCGGCGAAATCGAGCTCGCCTTCCTGGTAGACGCCGGGCAGCTCGGCCGTCTCGCCGCCGATCAACGCGACGCCCGCCGCGCGGCAGACCTCCGCCGCGCCCTCCACCAGCTCGACCACCTGCTCAGGATCGATCGCATTGGCGGCGACGTAGTCGAGCAGGACGAGCGGATCGGCCCCGCACGTGATCACGTCGTTGATGCAGTGGGCGGCAAGGTCGGCGCCGCAGTTCCGTAGCACGCCGCGCTGCCGCGCCAGGATGAGCTTCGTGCCCACCGAGTCGGTCGACGCAGCCAGCAGCCGCGCGTCGTCGAGAGGGTGAAGGCCTGCGAAAGCGCCGAAGCCGCTGGCGCCCGTGGACTCCGCGGCGGCGCGCAGCCGTGAGACGACATCGGCGCCCTTCTCGATGGAGACGCCGGCGTCGTCGTACGTCCGCCCGCCCACGGCGCGAGTCTATGCTCAAGCGCTGTGATCCTCGGACACGGGGGCGCCCACGACGACCTGTCGGTGCTGACGAGCTGGACGTTCGATCCGCTCGCCGCCGTCGCGATTGCCATCGCCGCGTTCGCCTACTACCGCCGCGCACACACGCTCGCCGGCCGCGGGAGCCCGGTGGCCGGCTGGCGGCGCTGGTCGTTCGGCGTCGGCCTCGGCCTGGTCGCGGTCGCGCTCTTCTCGCCGGTGGATGCGTGGGGCGAGCAGCAGTTCTTCTTCGTGCACATGGCGCAGCACGTGCTGCTCGGCGAGCTGGCGCCGCTGGCCATCGTCGCCGGGTTGACGGGGCCGCTGCTCCGACCGCTGCTTGCCTACAACTGGATTCACGCGCTCCGCGTGCTCGCACATCCCATGGTCGCGTGGCCGCTGTGGGCCCTGAACCTCTATCTCTGGCACCTGCCGTTCTTCTACGAGGCGGCGCTCGGAAACGAGGTCGTGCATGCGATCGAGCACATCTCGTTCTTCACCGCCGGCGCGTTGTTCTGGGCCCCGGTGCTCGAGCCGCTGCCGGCTCCGCGCTGGTTCGGGACGGGCGCGAAGCTGCTCTACATCGTCGGCGCCCGCTTCACGAGCATGGTGCTCGCCAATGTGCTCGCGTGGGCCGACGAACCGATCTACGGCGACTACGTGCACGCGGTCGCCCGCTTCGGCATCTCCGCCCGCGCCGACCAGGGCATCGCCGGCTCGCTGATGATGATCGTCGACTCCGTCGTCACCATCGCAGCCATCGCCTGGCTCTTCCTCAAGCTCGCCGGCGAGAGCGAGCGCCGGCAAGAGCTGATCGAGCAAGGCGTGGAGCCCGAAGCGGCGGCGCGCGTCGTCCGCTACGGACGCGGCTGACGGCTAGGCCGAGGCCGGCTCGAAGCGGAGCTTCGCGAGCCGACGATCTTCAGGGATCCGCGTCGGGTACTCGCGCGTCAGGCACGCGCGACAGAGGGACGAGGCCGGCCGACGCGTCGCTTCGGTGAGTCCTTCCAGCGACAAGTGCGCGAGGCTCGTTGCGCCGATGAACTCCCGCACCTCCTCCACCGATCGCGCGGCGGCGACGAGCTCGTCCTCGTCGGGCAGGTCGATCCCGTAGAAGCAGGGGCCGACGACCGGGGGAGACGAGATGCGGACGTGCACCTCGGCCGCGCCTGAGTCGAAGAGCATCGCGACGAGCTGCCGCGTGGTGTTGCCGCGCACGATCGAGTCGTCGACCGCGACCACGCGCTTGCCGGCCACCTCGTCGAGCGGGTTGAACTTCAGCCGGATACCCCGCTGGCGGAGCTCCTGGTCGGGCTGGATGAACGTGCGCCCCACGTAACGGTTCTTGATCAATCCCTCGCTGAACGGGATGCCCGACGCTCGCGAGAAGCCGACCGCAGCGGGCGTGCCCGAGTCGGGGATGGGAAGGACGAAGTCTGCGTCGACAGGCGACTCCTCGGCCAACCGCTCGCCCATCCGCACGCGCGCCGCGTGCGCCTCCACACCGGCGAGGTGCGAGTCCGGCCTGGAGAAGTAGAAGTACTCGAAGATGCAAAGTGCGCCCTCACCGGCCGCGGGCACGGCCTGGATCGAGCGCAGCCCAGCCCCGTTGACCATCACGAGCTCTCCGGGCGCAACCTCCCG
This sequence comes from uncultured Actinomycetes bacterium, assembly GCA_963704335.1. Taxonomy (GTDB): domain Bacteria; phylum Actinomycetota; class Thermoleophilia; order Gaiellales; family Gaiellaceae; genus PALSA-612. Next base: position 367,485 of record OY969889.1, on the reverse strand, counting down.
CACCAGCTCGGCGCCGAGCAGGTCGAAGGTGCATGTCTCGGAGGCGACGACCCAGTCCTCGCCCAGGCGGCCGAGAACGAGCGGCCGGAAGCCGTGCGGATCGCGGAAGGCGAGGAGCTTGCCATCGGCGATTGCGACCACCGAGTACGCGCCCTCCAACCTGGCCATCGCCGCCGGTACGGCTTCCTCGAGCGGGCGCGGGTCGCCCGCGATTGCGACGGCGATCAGCTCGGAGTCGGAGGTCGAGCCGAGCTTCGCGCCCTCGGTCTCGAGCTCGCTCCGCAGCTCGTTCGCGTTGACGAGATTGCCGTTGTGTGCCAGTGCGACGGTGCGATTGCCCCGCGGGAGCAGCGGCTGGGCGTTCGCCCACGTGCTCGAGCCGGTCGTCGAGTAGCGGGTGTGGCCGATCGCGGCCTCTCCCCGTAGGCCGCGCAGCTTCTGTTCCGAGAAGTTCGTGATCAGGCCGAGCTCCTGCAGCACGGTGAGCCGTCCGTTTTCGGAGACGGCGATGCCGGCCGCCTCCTGTCCGCGGTGCTGGAGCGCGTGCAGAGCGAAGTGCGTGAGCCGCGCGACGTCGCGATCCGGGGCGTAGATGCCAAAGACGCCGCACATCAGCCGACCGTCCCGATCTCGATCAGCTCCATGCCCGGCAGCTTGTCAACATCGCCGGGCGCGCACGCGAGGATCGCCGACGCGTTCTCGGGAACTCGAACGTCCGCGCCGATACGGCTCCAGCGAGCGGCGTGTTCGACGGCCAGGTAGGGGCCGAGGTCCGAGACGTCGTGGACGAGCGAGCAGTGCTGCGCGGCTCTCCAGAGGAACGAGACGAGCTCGGCCTCGGCCTGCAGGTCGAACTCATCGCGCGTCGTCGCGAGCACGACGTCGCCTTCGCGCCAGCCGCGCGGCACCTGCCGAACGTCCGCCACGAGCCCGACACACCCGACGATCGGCGTTGGCAGGATCGGCCGGCCGGCCGTCTCGTTGTAGAGCGAGACGTTGCCCGACACGATGGGGATGCCGAGCGCCTCGGCCGCCTGGGCGATGCCCTCGATCGCCTCGGCCAGCTCCCACCCGATCTCGGGCTTCTCCGGGTTGCCGAAGTTCAGGCAGTCGGTCAGCCCGAGCGGCTCGCCGCCGGCGCAGGCGACGTTGCGGGCTGCCTCGAGCGTGGCGCGCGCGCCGGCAAGGAACGGATCGCGCACGCCGAGCGGCGGACCGTCGAGCGAGACGGCGAGGCCGCGGTACGACGGCGTCAGGCGCAGGACGGCCGCGTCCAGGCCCGGCCGCCGGACGGTTCGCGAGCCCACGAGCTGGTCGTAGTGCTCGTACACCTGCCGAGGGTCGATTACCTGGGCGAGCCCTCCGGAGTCGGTCTCACGCGCCCGTTGCTCCACCTCGTAGCGTGGGCACTCATCGGTGAGGAACGAGGCGCGGATCTCGCCCTCGAGCGCTCCGCCATGGAGCGCCCGCAGCAGCCCGCTGTCGGTGACGACGCCGATCTCGGCCCAGTGCAGCTCCCAGCGGTCGATCACCTCGGCGACGGCTCCCAGCGCTTCGGGTCGCACTGCCGCCACCATCCGCTCCTGGCTCTCGGAGATCATGATCTCCCACGGCTCCAGCCCGTCTTCGCGTAGCGGGACGCGATCGAGGTGGACGTCCACGCCGGCTCCGTCCCTCGCCATCTCCGCGAGCGAGGAGGCGAGCCCCGCGGCGCCGCAATCCTGCAGCGACTCGACGAGCCCGCGCTCGACGAGCTCGAGCGAGACCTCGATCAGCCGCTTCCCGGTGAACGGGTCGCCGATCTGCACCGACGGGCGCTTCTCGGGCGCGTCGTCGCCAAGCTCCTGACTTGCGAGCACGCTCGCGCCGCCGATGCCGTCGCGTCCGGTCGTAGCCCCGAAGAGCACGAGCGCGAGTCCCGGTGTCGTCGCCCGCGCACGTGTGACGCGTTCCGACGGCAGCAGCCCGACGCACATCGCGTTGACGAGGCAGTTATCTGCGTACGCGTCGTCGAAGACCGTCTCGCCGCCGACCGTCGGCACGCCGACGCAGTTTCCGTAGTGACCGATGCCGGCCACCGCCCGCCAGAAGTGTCCGTCCGGCTCGCCGAAGCGCAGTCCGTCGAGCAGCGCGATCGGCCGGGCGCCCATGGCGACGACGTCGCGCAGGATGCCGCCGACGCCGGTCGCCGCTCCCTGGAACGGCTCGACCGCAGAGGGATGGTTGTGGCTCTCGACCTTGAACGCAACGGCCTCGCCGTTCCCGAGGTCGATCACCCCGGCGTTCTCGCCAGGCCCCTGGAGCACACGTTCGCCGGCGGACGGCAGCCGGCGAAGCAGCGAGGCCGAGTGTTTGTACCCGCAGTGCTCGGACCAGAGGAGGGAGAACACGGCCAGCTCGAACCGGTTCGGGTCGCGCTCCAGCAGGCCGCGGATACGTTCCAGCTCCCCGTCGGTGAGGCCGAGGGCGCGATGCAGCGGCTGTTCCGCGACTGCCGTCAGAGCTACTGCAGTTTAGAGCCGGATGCGGATCAGGCCGCCCGTCGTTCTTACAGAACGTGCGTCCCGTACGTTTCCTCTTGTGGTGAACCGCGGCTACCTCCCCTGGCTGCTTCTGCTCGCCGGCCTCTGGGGCAGCTCGTACTTCTTCATCAAGGTCGCGGTCGACGATCTCGAGCCCAGCGTGATGATGTCTGCGAGGGCGCTCGGAGCCGGCCTGCTACTCCTGGTGTTTCTCGTCGTGACCCGAGGCGCCGGCGACGCCGTGTCGCAGCTACGTGCGGCGGGCCGGCCGACGTTCTTCTTCGGACTGTTCAACGCCGCGTTGCCGTTCTGGCTCATCGCCTGGGGCGAGAAGCACATCGACTCGACAGTGGCGGGCATCGCGCAGGCGACGGTGCCGATCTTCGCCTTCGTCGTCGCGCTGCGGTTTCTGCCCCACGAGCACGTATCGCGGATCCGGTGGGCCGGCGTCGCGCTCGGGCTCGTGGGGGTGGGCGTGCTGACCGGCGTTGACCTGCCCGGCGGCTGGTGGGCAGTCGCAGGGACGCTGGCCGTCGTCCTGTCGTCGCTCTCGTACGCCGGTGCAGGCACGTATGCGCAGCTCCGCCTTCGCGACACGCCCGGCCCGGTGCTCGCGACTGGCGGCATGCTCATCGGCGGTCTGCTGCTCCTGCCCTTCGCGCTCTTCCAGCTGCCTGACGAGATGCCCGGCTGGCAGGCACTCCTCTCCGTCGCAGCCCTCGCGGTTCTCGGCACGACTATCGCGCAGCTCGTCTACTTCCACATGCTGCCGCTCTACGGCAACCCGCGTATCTCACTGGTCGCCTACGTCATGCCCGCCTTCGCGATCGCGTACGGCGCGCTGTTCCTCGACGAGCCGATCACCACCGGCATGCTCATCGGGCTGGCGCTGATCCTCCTCGGCGTCGCGCTCGGGTCCGGGCTCGTCGTCGCGTGGCGACGGCCGAAGACGGTGGAGGAGGTCTTGTGAGCATCGTCGTCCGGCGTGCGCAGCCGGACGATCTCGACTTCCTCGTCACGCTCGCCCAGCACGAGGACGTGCAGCCGTTTCTCGCCGCGTCGCGGCCGACCGATCGCGAGAGCATCCTGGCCGACATCGAGCGCTCGCGAGACGAGCCCGACGTGTTCGGTGTGTTCGTGATCGAGGTCGACGGGCGAGCGAGCCGGCGTCATGCGGTTCTCGAGCCGCGGCGGCCCGAACCGCATCGCCGAGCTCGGCGGCCTCGCGGTCCACCCGGACCACCGCGGGCGGAAGCTCGCCGACGAGGCGGCGCGGCTCTTCCAGCGGCATCTCTTCGACGAGCTCGGCTTCCACCGGCTCCAGCTCGAGGTCTACGGCTTCAACGAGCGGGCGATGCGGCACGCGGAGCGCTCGGGCTTCGTGCTGGAAGGCCGCAAGCGGCGCGCCTATTTCCGCGACGGCGAGTGGGTGGACGGCGTCATCTACGGCCTCACCGTGGAAGACCTGCCCACGCCTCCTCGAGCGAGCCCGGCGGATCGCTGAGCAGCGCGATGCCGGTCGCGCGCGCGTGCCCGCGCTCGGCGTCGGCAAGGTATTCGGCCGGGGACTTGCCGTCGACGCGCGCGAGCATCAGGCAGCCGACGAGTCCCAACACGTAGGGCATGTCGATGTCCTGCCCGTACCCGTCGAGGAACGCCCGCCCGCAGCTTTCGAAGCCTGCGCGAGCCGGCGGCCGGTGGATCGACTTCAGCAGCAGGTGGTTGAGCAGGAAGGCGAGGTCGAAGGCGGGATCGCCGCGGTGGGTCACTTCCCAGTCGATCACCCAGAGGCCGTCGTCGCCGACGAGGACGTTCTTCGGCGAGTAGTCGCCGTGGACGACGCAGCACGCCGTGCCGAGCAGTCGCTCGATGTACGCGCCGATCCGGTCGGCGAGCGCGGGATGCCGCCGTTGGATCGTGCGCAGGTACGGGTCGACGCGCTGCGCCTCGAACGACTCGGCGCTGCCGATGCCGCCGTCGGCCGAGTGCAGCACGGCGAGCAGTGCGCCGAGCCACGCCGCCACGGCAGCATCGGCAGCGCCCTCCAGCAGCAGCGTCTTCCACGGCCGCCAGTCAGCGGGCGCCTCCTCGATCACGAGCGAGAACGTGTCCGGATCGGAGTCGAGTAGCCGGGGCACCGAGCCCGGCGCGAGCCGCGCCATCAGCTCGAGCGCCCGCGCCTCCGTCAACGCTCGATCGGGCGGCACGAGCCATTCGTCGGCGACGCGGAAGCGCTCGAGCGCCTGCTTGACGACCACGCGCTTGCCCTCGGCGCGCACCGCGAACACCGAGCACGCGACGCCGCCGGCCAGCTCCTCGATCTCGAGGCCTTCCGCCGCGCCGAAAACACCTCGCCGTACGACGTACGGCCCGACCGTCCCGCTCGACAGCTGCTCTGGCACCCGCGCATCCTCGCAGGGTGCGAGCAGGATCCACCTCACAACCGAACGATCACCCCTTCGACTCCGAAGATCCTGCGAATGCTCGACGGCGCGAAGTAGGATCCGGGCATGGCCGACTTCCTGCACACGATGGTGCGCATCACGGATCCGGAGAAGAGCCGTGCCTTCTACGAGGCGCTCGGCTTCCGCTTCAGCCGCGACATGGACATCGTCCGCGACGGCGAGCTGGAGGCGACGAACTACTTCTTCTCGATCGGCGACGCCGAGAACGTGCTCGAGCTGACGTTCAACCACGACGGCCGCACGTACGACCTGGGAACAGCGTACGGGCACGTCGCGATCGGCGTGGACGACCTCGACGGCACGCTCGCCCAGCTCGCCGGCCAGGGCATCGAGCCGGAGCGGCCGCCCTACTCGGTGGTCACGGGCGGCTCACGGATCTGCTTCGTTCGCGATCCGGACGAGTACCGCATCGAGCTCATCGAGCGGCGCTCGTAGCCGCGCCAAAGGGGAGACGAATGCCCGTTGACGAGGCAAGCTCGGAAGAGACCCCGTACGGCCGTTACATCACGTCGGAAGGCTGGTTCGTCCTCAACCTCGCGGACGCGCTCGCGGTGCGCAACGAGGAGAAGGGCGGCGCGACATACCCGCTCGAGCCCAGGGAAGCGCCGTTCAAAGATGTCGGCGTCAGGGTCACCATCCTCTGGCCCGGCGAGCCGAACGCCCTCTACCACGCGGAGGCCGCGCAGGAGGGCTTCTTCGTGCTCTCGGGCGAGTGCACGCTGATCGTCGAGGAGGAGGAGCGGTCGCTGCGACAGTGGGACTACTTTCATTGTCCCGCCGACACGCGGCACGTGATCGTCGGCGGTGGTGACGGGCCGTGCGCGATTCTCATGCTCGGCAAGCGTCCCGACGAGCCGATCCTCTATCCGGTGAGCGAGGTGGCGGCGAAGCACGGTGCCTCTGCCTCCAAGGAGACCGACAAGCCCGACGAGGCGTACGCCGACTGGCCGGGCGACTGGGAGCCCGCGCGCCTGCCGTGGCCCCCGGCATGAGCTCGGGCGAAGGAGTCGTCGAGCTGATCGTCCGCCGGCCTGCGGTGGGCGAGCGCGAAGTGCTCGAAGAGGCCGAGCTCGACCTCGAGCAGGGACTCGTGGGCGACCGCTGGTGGTCGGGCGCACACGTCGATGGCAAGCCGCTGGACACGAAAGCTCAGCTCACGTTGATGAACGCACGCGTCCTCGAGCGTCTCGAGCCCGATCGCTCGCGGTGGCCGCTGGCCGGCGATCAGCTGTACGTCGATCTCGACCTCGCCGAGGAAGGGCTGCCGGCGGGTACGCGACTGGAGGTCGGCTCGGCGGTGATCGAAGTCAGCGCGGCCCCGCACACCGGCTGCGCGAAGTTCACGGCGCGCTTCGGCTCCGACGCGACCCGCTTCGTCAACGCTAAGGACGGCCGGCGGCAGCGCCTACGAGGCATGAACGCGCGCGTGATCACCCCCGGGACCGTGCGGGTCGGGGACACGATCCGCAGGCAGCCGGCGCTCTGAAGCGGGCTCGAGGCGCCGCTGCGATGACTGGGCTGGAGAACGAGCTCGACAACCTTGTGCACGAGACGGCGTTCTCGGGCGTCGTGCGAGTCGACCGCGCGGGCCACGTCGAGCTGGCGAAGGCGTACGGATTTGCGCACCGAGCGCTCGAGATTCCCAACGAGGTCGACACCCGCTTCGCGACCGCGAGCGCCACGAAGAGCCTGACGGCGCTGGCGGTCGTAAGCCTGATCGAGGACGGGTTGCTGGAGCTGTCGACCACGGCGCGTTCCGTGCTCGGCAGCGACCTACCGCTGATCGACGACGGCGTGGCCCTCGAGCACCTCCTGGCACATCGTTCGGGCATCGGGGACTACCTGGACGAAGATGCGGATGAATACGACCTAAGCGATTACGTGATGCCGGTTCCCGTGCACGAGTTGGCGAGAACCGAGGACTACCTCGCCGTGCTCGATGGCTACCCGACGAAGTTCGCACCGGGAGAGCGCTTCGCGTACTGCAACGGCGGCTACGTCGTACTGGCGCTCATCGTCGAACGCGTGAGTGGCGTGCCGTTTCACGACCTCGTGCGTGAGCGGGTGTGCGAGCCGGCGGGAATGCGCGACACGGCGTTCCTGCGCTCCGACGAACTACCCGGCAACGCCGCTCTCGGCTATCTGGAGATCGACGGCGTTTGGCGGAGCAACGTGTTGCACCTGCCGGTGCGCGGCACCGGCGATGGCGGCATCTACACGACCGTCGGCGACGTCAGCTCGTTCTGGAATGCGCTCGTTGCGGGGCAGATCGTGTCCTCGGAGCGGGTGCGAGAGATGGTGGCGCCGCGCAGCGTGGCCTCCGACGGCCGGCGCTACGGGCTCGGCTTCTGGCTTCACGCCACGAGCGACGCCGTGCAGTTGGAAGGGTGTGACACGGGAGTCTCGTTCCGCAGCGTTCGCGACCCAGGCTCTCAGGTCACGTACACCGTGATCTCGAACACCGCGGACGGCGCCTGGCCGATCTGCCGGTTTCTCGACGAGCGCCTCGGCTAGACGCAGATAGCCGCTAGCGGCGTGAGCCGCTGGCAGCCTGCTTGCGGCTGCGGCCCTTGCGGGGGCTGCTGCTCTTGCGCTGTGAGCGGCCGTTCCGGGAGCTCTTCGCGGCCGCGACGCTCGCCCGCAACGCTTCCATTAGGTCGGGCACTTCCTCCGGCTCTTCACGGGGCGCGGGCTGGACTTCCTTGCCCTTGGCCTTCTTCCTGACGACGCTCAGCAGTTGCTTGCGGTACTCGTCCTTGTACTTGCCGTGGTCGAAGCGGGCACGAGTGAAACGGTCGATGAGCGCGGCGGCCATGTCGAGCTCGCGCTTCGGCACCTTCACGCCCTTGGGCGCGATTCCCTTCGACGGGCGTATCTCGTCGGCGAAGTACATGTTCTCGAGTGTCAGTACGCCATCTCGGACACGGAGGCAGCCGAGCAGCTGGCGGTTGCGGAAGACGTAGCGGGCGACACCTGCGAGTCCGGCCTCGTCCATCGCCTTCACGAGCAGCGCGTAGACCTTCTCCGCTCCCTTGTCGGGGCCGACGTAGTACGTCCGCGCGAACACGATGGGATCGATCTCCTCGTGCCGGACGAACTCGAGGATCTCGATCGTGCGGTACGTGTCCTCCTCGGCGGCGGCGAAGTCCTCGTCCGTCAGATAGACGAGCTTCCCGTTGAGCTCGTACGCCTTGACTATCTCGTCCTCGGGAACCTCCTTGCCTTCCTTCTTGCAGATCTTTTCGTAGCCGATTCGCGACCCGTCCTTCTCGTGGACGAGGTGGAGCTCGAGAGCATGCTCGGAGATGGCGCTGTACATCTTCACGGGCGCATTCACCAGCCCGAACGAGATGGAGCCCGACCAGATCGCGCGCGGCATGACGTGCTCTTACCGCGGCGAAGCGATGGTCAAACGGCGTCGCGCGCGTCCTCGAGCCGTCGCTCGAGCTGCTCGACGTGACGCGCCGCCCGCTCGTGGCCACCCTCAGCCTGGCGAAGCTCTCGCTCCGCCTGACGCAGCGCCTTCCTCGCCTCTGCGAGCTTGCTCTCGAGCTCTGCGACTCGTCCCGGCTTGCGGTCGCGCGCCGGCCGGGGCTTGGGCTCTCGCTTCGGCCGCGTCTTCGGCGGGCTCAGCGTCAGGCCCGCCAGCGCATCGAAGGCGGCCGGCTCGACCTCGTCAGACAGCACGCCGCGGCGTAGCAGGACCGCAGTCGCCGGATTGCTCGCAGCTGCCCTGAGCAGCACCGCGAGCCGTTGCTCGGTGGCATCGGACTGATCGCCGGGCGCAGCTCGGACGAGCGCGTCGACGCGCCGTGCAAGGTCCCGTTGCGCGGTGCGTAGCTGCTCGGAGTCGCCGGACTCGTGGGCCGCTGCCAGCTGCTCGCCATCGGCCACGAGCTGCGCGACGAGATCGGGCTCCTCGCGGGCGAGCCGATTCGCGAGGAAGACGGGCTGCGGCGGCTTGCGCAGCTTCGCGACCTCTGCGGCCTCCTCGGCTCGACCCTCGTCGCGCAAGCTCCGCTCGAGCCGCTTGCGCTCGGCGACGAACTCGTCCGGCTCGACCGAGTAGAGCTGCTCGAGAGTGTCCGAGTCCACGACTAGCTGTCGACGGGCTCGAGTCGCTGCATCGTCGCGACGGCGACGTTCACCGACACGACGCGACCCGCGTCGTCTCTCGTGAAGCGCACGAGCTCGCCGGACTCACGGAAGCCCGGCTCGATGACGAAGACGTCGGGCTCGTCTGTCTCGGCGAGCGTCGGCGTCCACGTCGGATCCGAGGGATCGATGAAGGTGAGCTTCCCGTCGCGCCACTCGAGCTGCTGTGCGTTTCCGAAGTGGGCGCCGAGGTAGATGCCCGGGAGGTCGCGCCACTTCCGCGGGAGCTTCTTCGGCGGCTCGATTGCAGGCGCAGAGCTCTTCACGGCATCTCTCGCCATCGCGCCCAGCTCCATCGCGAGGAGCGTCGCGGGCGCGAAGCCGTTGAGGAGCGCGATCGCGCCGACCTTCTGATCGGGGTCGAAGCACGCGTTCGTGATGAAGCCGTAGTGGCCGCCGGAGTGCATCCGCCAGATGACGTCCTCTCGGCGGACCGCGTACCAGCCAATCGCCCACGCGCGCGTCCACGCGTCGTCGACCAGGTAGCGCGGCTTGTGCATCTCCCGCGCCGTCTCCTCGGAGAGGATCGGACGCGGGTCGAACTGGCACGAGAGCCAACGCCCGAGATCCTCGACGCACGACCAGAGGCCGCCTTCGGCGCCGAAGATTTCGTGCTCCGTCGGAGCGGCCTCGAGCTCGTCGGAGAGGAAGCGCGGCTCGTATCCCGTTGCCTTCCGCGTCCGCAGCCGAGGGGGCAAAGGGTCGAACGACGTGCTCGTCATCTTCACCGGCGTGAGGAGCTTCGTGCGGACGTACTTCTGGTAGGGGACGCCGCTCACGCGCTGGACGACCTCGCCCAGTAGCTGGTACGCGAGGTTCGAGTACTTCCACTGCGTGCTCGGGGGTACCGTGGTCGAGATGTCGGCTGCGCGCGCGAGTGTCCGGGCCGGATCGCTCTCGTACATGACACGCGTCCAGTCCGTCCCCGGCGGCTCGCTCTGGAGCCCCGACTCGTGGGAGAGCATCCGCCGGATCGTCAGCTGCTCGAGTGTCCCGGATGCGGCGCCGAGCTCCGGAATGTGCTCGACCGCGCGGTCGTCGAGGTCGAGCTTGCCCGCGTCGCGAAGCTGCATGATCGCGGTCGCGGTGAAGGTCTTCGTGATCGATGCGATCCGATAGAGCGTCTTCGGCGTCGAGCGCCGCGTCGTCCGCAGGTCCGCGAAGCCGATCCCCTTCGACCACACGAGCTCGCCTTCGTGGACGATGCCGACCGCCGCTCCGGGCAACCGGTGCTCCTTCACGAAGGCGGCGGCCGTCGCCTCCAACCTCGTCCGAACCTCTGCAACGGGGCTTTCCATGACCACAAGCTAGTCGAGCCGACGTACAGGTCGCGGTCGAACAGCTCCGGGGCTGTTCAGAGTCTGTCTAGACTAGGTTCATGGTTCGCTTCGCTCGCATCGTCGCCGGCCGCTGGACGAAGATCGCCGTCCTCGGTGCCTGGCTGGCAGTGCTGGCCGCGCTGGGCCAGCAGATCGGCGCGCTCGAATCGAAGGAGAAGAACGAGCCGGTCAGCTTCCTGCCGGGCGACGCCGAGTCGGTGGCGGTGCTGGAGGCGTCAAAGCAGTTTCGTCTGGGAGAAGGGACGTACGCCATTCCTGTGTTCGCACGCGAGAGCGGGCTGACTGCGGCAGACCGCGCGGCAGTGATGATGGCCCGCGAGGAGATCAACGCCGCACCGCCCGAGGGCGTACGTCCCGTCGCCGAGCCTGGGTACTCGGCGGACGGCCGGGCGGCTCTGCTCGTCGTCCCGATCGTGGCAGGCGGCGAGGAGGAGATCCTGATCGACGCCGTCGAGTCGGTATCCGAGACGGTGCAAGAGACTTCGCCGCCGGGCCTCACGACGAAGGTGACCGGACCCGGCGGCTACTCGGCCGACGCGAGCAAGGTGTTCGAGGGGATCAACTCCAGGTTGCTGCTGGCGACGACGCTGCTCGTCTTCGTCCTGCTCGTCTTCATCTACCGCAGCCCGATCTTCTGGATCCTGCCCCTTGCGTCCGTGTTCCTCGCCGAAGGCCTCGTGCGCGGCCTCGCCTCGCTCCTCGCGGATGCCGGCGTTGTTGTCAACGGTCAGACCGCGGGCATCTTGCTCGTCCTCGTCTTCGGTGCAGGCACGGATTACGCGCTGCTTCTCACGGCCCGATACCGGGAGGAGCTGCTCACGCACGAGGACAGGCACGAGGCGATGGCGATCGCTGTTCGCAAGGCAGGGCCGGCCATCGTGGCCTCGGCCGCGACGGTCGTGGCTGCTCTGCTCTGCCTCAGCTTCGCCTCGGTCAACTCGACGGCCGGCCTAGGCCCGATCGGCGCCATGGGCGTCGCCGTCGCAGCGCTTGCCATGCTGACGGTGCTGCCCGCGCTGCTCCTTCTCGGAGGGCGCCGCGCGTTCTGGCCCTTCATCCCGCATTTCGGCGCGGCACCGGCTGAGGAGCGGCGCGGCCGCTGGTGGCGACTCGGCGATTGGCTCGAGCGTCGCCACCGCCCGGTCTGGATCGTGACTACCCTCGCCTTGGGAGTGGTCGCGCTCGGCTCGCTGAGCCTCGACGACAACCTGACGACCGCGCAGGCGTTCCGCGGCGGTGTCGAGTCGGTGGAAGGCCAGGAGCTGCTCGAGCGTTCGTTCCCGGCCGGCGCGAGCGCCCCCGTCGAGATCCTCGTGACCGATCCGACCAAGGTGGACGCGGTGAAGGCGGCGGCGGGCGGATCGCCGCTGGCAGTTGAGGTCGGCCCCGCAGAACGGGCCGCGCCCGGCGCGTTGTTCACGGTCACGCTGACGCAAGATCCCTTCAGCAAGGCGGGGTTCGCCCAGATCGATCCGCTTCGGGAGCAGCTCCGAGCAGTCGCTGGGGACGACGTGCTGGTGGGAGGCCCGTCCGCCGAGGAGCACGACCTCCGCCGGGCCGCCGAGCGCGACACCGAACTGCTGGTCCCGATCGTCCTCCTCGTCGTGTTCCTAATCCTTGCTCTACTGCTGCGCGCGGTCGCCGGGCCGGTGATGTTGATGTCGACGGTCGTGCTCTCGTTCTTCGCCGCGCTTGGGCTGAGCCTGCTCCTCTTCAGCGTCGTCGCCGACTTTCCGGGCGAGGATCCGAGTTACCCCCTGTTCGCCTTCATCTTCCTGGTTGCCCTGGGAGTTGACTACAACATCTTCCTCATGGCGCGCGTCCGCGAGGAGGCGCTCGTAAGCCCGACAAATCAGGCCATGCTGAAGGGCCTCGCAGTCACGGGTGGCGTGATCACGTCGGCGGGCATCGTGCTCGCAGGAACGTTCTCCGTGCTTGCCGTGTTGCCCCTCGTGGCGTTGACGCAGATCGGGATCACCGTTGCGCTCGGAGTCCTGCTCGACGCGCTCATCGTTCGGTCGATCCTCGTCCCGGCGCTGACGTTCGAACTGGGCGAACGCACGTGGTGGCCGTCGAAGCTGTGGCGGCGGGCGTCGCGGACATGATCGGCTCTGTCTGGGCTCTCCTGCTCGTGGGCGCAGCCGTCGCATCTTTGTCGATGGCGGCGTTGTGGGCTCTCCAGGTACGGATCCGGGACGCGAGCCACGTCGACGCCGCGTGGGCGCTGTTGATCGCGGCCTGCGGCGTTGTCTACGCGCTGCTCGGCGATGGCGCCGCACCGCTGCGCGTGCTGGCGGCGATGCTGGCAGCGGTTTGGGGGCTCAGGCTCGGCCTGTATTTGCTCTTCGACCGGGTGCTCGGCCGGGAGGAGGACGGGCGCTACCAGCGGCTGCGACAGAAGTGGGGCGAGCGCGCGAACCGCCGCTTCTTCTGGTTCTTCCAGCTCCAGGCCGCGGCCGTCGTCCTCTTCTCGTTGCCGTTTGCGCTCATGTCTCAGGACGGTGAGGACGAGCTCGGCATCGCCGTCTGGTCCGGAGTGGCGATCTGGCTGGTCGGCAACGCCGGCGCCGTCCTCGCCGACCGGCAACTCGCCCGCTGGCGCAGCAATCCGGCGAACGGCGGAAAGACGATGCGCACCGGCCTGTGGTCCTGGTCACGGCATCCGAACTACTTCTTCGAGTGGCTGACGTGGTGCGGTGTCGCGCTCGCCGCGAGCTCCTCTCCGTGGGGTTGGACGGCATGGGTCGTCCCCGCCGTGCTGCTCTTCCTGCTCTTCCGCGTGACGGGGATCCCGGCCACCGAGGCCCAGGCCACGCGGAGCCGCACGGACTACGACGAGTACCGGCGCACGACGAGCGTCTTCGTGCCGATCCCGCGTCGGCGTTAATGGATCCCGTGGCGGATCGTTCGCCACGAGTCCCAGGTGATCTTGAGGATGATGAAGGTGATGGCCATCCCGACCGCCGGGTCGGCGCGCTCCAGCCCGCTGGCGACGAGTACGGCGCTCACGACGACACCGAGCGAGACGAACGCGTCGATGCGCGCGTGGTTACCGTCCGCGACGAGTGCCGGGCTGTCCAGACGACGGCCGGCGCGCAACCGCACCTGCGCGGCGAGCTCGTTGCCCGCATAGCCGACGGCGCCGGCGGCTGCCACCCAGCCGAGGTTTGAGAGCTCCTGCGGGTTGATCAAGCGCTCGACCGTTGCGTAGAGCGCGACGCAAGCGCTCACGAAGATGGCGAGGATGACGAAGTAGCCGGCGACCAGCTCGGCCCGCGCGCTGCGCACGAAGAACGCGATGCCGAGCGGCACCGCGGTCAGCGCGTCGCCCGCGTTATGGATGAGGTCGGCAAGCAGCGCGACGCTGCCGCTGGCGAGGAAGATGATCGCCTGCAGGACCGCGGTGATACCCAGCACACCGAGGCTGATCGCCACCGCACGCACACCGGCGCGACTACGGACGATCGATCGATCGACGAGCCCGTGGCTGTGTCCATGGTCGTGCGCCACGGGACAAGTCTTTACTGAATCGGCACGAAGTTGGCGCAGATGCGTGCGGGGAGCGTGGCTACGGTGATCCCGTGACTCCGATCGCCACACCCTGGGGCAAGGCGACGCTCGTCGACGAGGTTCGTGTCCAGCAGCGTGCCGGCGACAAGCGCTTCTCCTCGCTGGTCCAGCTGCTCGAGGGCAAGGACGGCGAGCTGCTCATTCGCTTCGCCTATGCGACGAACGGGACGGCACGGCGCGGCCCGGTCACGTTGCGAGCGCGGGATCTGGAGAAGCTACGAGCCGCCGTGCGCGAGCGTCCCCAGCTGACGGAGGTCCTGGGCATGTGACCGCACAGCATCGATGAGCGAACCGAGGATGAGTGCGCCGTCCGTCGAGCCGATCAGTGGGTCGACCGCGTGCTCCGGATGCGGCATCAGGCCCATGACGTTGCCGGCTTCGGACACGACGCCCGCGATGTCGTCAACCGACCCGTTGGGGTTCTCGCCCGGCGCGTAGCGGAGCAAGATCTGCGCCGCATGGAGGTCAGGTGGCGGGACGTAGCAGCCTTCGCCGTGCTTCACGGGGATCACGAGCCGCTGGCCTCTCTTGCAGCGGGAGGTGAACGGCGTGTCCGCTCGCTCCACGAACAGGGCGACGTCTCGACAGACGAACGACAGCGACGCGTTGGGGCGCAGCGCCCCCGGTAGCAGCCCTGCCTCGCAGAGCACCTGGAAGCCGTTGCAGATGCCGAGCACGAGGCCGCCCGCGTCCGCGAACGTTTTCACGGCGCGCATCACCGGCGCGAAGCGCGCGATGGCGCCGCAGCGGAGGTAGTCGCCGTACGAGAAGCCTCCGGGCAGGATGACCGCTCCCACGTCAGGGCAGCCGCTCGTCCGCGTGCCAGACGAGCGTCGCCTCCGCGCCGAGCAGCTCGAGTGCCGCCACCGCGTCGCGGTCGTCGTTGGAGCCGGGGAACGTGACGACGGCGATCATTCGTGCAGCTCGATCTCGAACGACTCGATGAGCGGGTTGGCAAGCAGTTGCTCGCACATGCGCCCGACCTCGGCGCGCGCCGTATCAGCGTCTGCGGCGTCGAGCTCGATGTCGACCACGCGGCCGATCCGCACCTCGTCGACCGTGAAGTCGAGGTGACGTAGCGCGCCGAGGACGGCTTCGCCCTGCGGGTCGAGGATCCCGGCCTTGGGCCTGACCAGGACGGTCGCCTTCATCGCAGGACAACCTCGGGATCCGCGAGGTAGTCGTCGAACGCGATGCCCGTCAGCCGTTCGAACGCCTCGACGTACCGCGCACGCGTTCCCGCCACTACATCGGAAGGCAGCTCCGGGCCGGGAGGGCTCTTGTCCCAGCCCAGCGTCTCGCAGTAGTCGCGGACGAACTGCTTGTCGAACGACGGCTGGGGGCCGCCAGACGCGTAATCGTCGGCGGGCCAGAAGCGGGACGAGTCGGGCGTGAACACCTCGTCGGCGAGCACGATGCGCCCATCGCCGTCGAGGCCGAGCTCGAGCTTCGTGTCCGCGAGGATGATCCCTCGCTCGGCCGCCCAGTCCGATGCGAACCCGTAGAGCTCGAGCGAGAGCCGCTCCAGCTCGCGGAAGCGCTCCTCGCCCACCAGCTGGATCGCCTGCGCCGCGTCGATGTTCTCGTCGTGCCCCTCCGTGGCCTTCGTCGCAGGCGTGAAGATCGGCTGCGGGAGCTGCTCCGACTCGCGCAACCCTTCCGGCAGCTTGTGGCCGCACACCTCGCCGGTCGCGAGGTAGTCCTTCCAGCCCGACCCGGCCAGGTAGCCGCGGACGACGCACTCGAGCGGCAGCATGTCCAGCCGGCGGCATTCGGTGGAACGGCCGTCCGGCCGCAGCGCGAGCAGGTGGTTGGGACAGATCTCTCGAGTGCGCGCGAACCAGAAGCCCGAGAGCCCGGTCAGCACGCGCCCCTTGTCCGGCACGTCGGTGGGAAGCACGACGTCGAACGTCGAGATCCGGTCCGAGGCGACGAGCAACAGCCGCTCCTCGTCGAGTGCGTAGATCTCCCGCACCTTGCCGCTGGCGACGAGCTCAGGCATCGATCGTCTCCTTTCGTAGGGCTTCCAGTCGGTCGAACACGACGTCGACATGACGCGTGTATGGCTCGAGGTCGAAGACGCCCGCGAGGTCGACGCGGTCGGCGACGTCAGGATCTCGGGTCACCAGCTCGCGGAAGTCGTGCCCGCCGTCCCAGGACTCCATCGCCAGGCGCTGGACGAGCCCATAGGCTTCGTCGCGCCCCAGGCCCGACTCCACGAGCGCCAGCAGCAGCCGCTGGCTGAAGTAGAGACCGTGGCTGGCATCGAGGTTCTCGCGCATGCGATCGGCATGAACGACGAGTCCGTCGACGAGCCAGGCGAAGCGGTCGAGCATGTAGTCGACGGCCAGGAACGCGTCGGGTATGACGACCCGCTCGGCCGAGGAGTGCGAGATGTCGCGCTCGTGCCAGAGGGCGACGTTCTCCAGCCCGACCTGTGCGGCGCCACGTACAACGCGCGCGAGCCCGCAGATCCGTTCGGCCGTGATCGGGTTGCGCTTGTGCGGCATCGCCGATGAGCCCTTCTGGCCGGCGCCAAACGGCTCCTGGACCTCGCGGACTTCGGTCCGGGCGAGATGGCGGATCTCGAGCGAGAACGCGTCCAGCGACGAGGCGATGACGGCGAGCACGGCCAGCAGCTCCGCGTGTCTGTCTCGCTGGATGATCTGCGTGGAGTGGGGCGCCGGCTCCAGGCCGAGGCGCTCGCAGGCAAGCCGCTCCAGCTCAGGCCCCGTCGCCGCGTACGTGCCTACTGCGCCCGAGAGCTTGCCGACCCTCATCCCGTCCAGGGCGCGTTCCAGCCGCACACGGCCGCGGTCGAGCTCGAAGGCCCAGCCGGCGAGCTTCAGGCCGAACGTCGTCGGCTCGGCGTGGACACCGTGGGTGCGGCCCATGATCAGGGTCTGCCGGTGCTCCTCGGCCCGGCCAACGACGGCGGCGAACGCTCGCTCGAGGCCCTCCGAGAGCAGCGCTCCTGCCTCCTGCACCTGGAGCGCGAGCGCCGTGTCGAGCACGTCAGAAGACGTCAGCCCGTAGTGGAGCCAGCGGCGTCCTTCGTCGTCGAGCCCTTCGCCGACGGCGTCGACGAAAGCAGCGAGGTCGTGGCCCGTCCGCTCCTCCAGCTCGCGGACGCGCTCGGGCGTCGGTGCCGCCGCGTGCTCCCGCGCAGATCGCGCGACGTCCTCGGGGATGACGCCGAGCTCGGCCCAGGCGTCGAGTGCAGCGAGCTCGACATCGAGCCACCGCTCGAGCTTGTGCTGCTCCGACCAGACCCTGGCCATGGCCGGTCGGGAGTAGCGAGCGATCACAGATTCAGCCTAGCGTCGGTCGAGGCCGGAGAGGCGATAGAGCACTTCGCTGATGTGGGCGCCGGGGACGACCTCCTCCACGCGCGTCGTCTCGGCCACCCACCCGTAGCGCTCGTAGAAGCGGCGCGCCCGCGGATTCTCTTCCGCCACCCAGAGGATCGCCTCCTGGCCGTGTCCGGCGAGCCACTCAACGGCAACCTCCATGAGCGCCAGGCCGGCGCCCGTGCTCCAAGCCTCTGGGACGACGTAGATGGCGTACAGCTCGCCGATTGCCTGTGTGTCGCGACAGGGGCCGACGCATACGAACCCGACGACGCCGCCCTCCTGCTCAGCGACGAATATGGCCGCCGCGGCGGTGGCCGCCTGCGCCCAGTACCGACTGTGCTCGTCGACGTCCATCGCATCCAGCACCGATTGAGGCATGACTCCGACGTACGTAGCGCGCCACGTCTCGACCTTCACCTCGGCGATCGCACGAGCATCCTCGGGCGTCGCCCGGCCGAACCGTTGTCATCAGCCTCGAGGATGCGGGCGGCGAGCACCGCCGCGTTGCGGGAGTTGTCGACTCCCACGCAGGCGACGGGAACACCGGGCGGCATCTGCACGATCGAGAGCAGCGCGTCCAGCCCGTCGCCGACGCTCATCGAGGAACGAAGCGGCACGCCGATCACGGGCAGGTCCGTGTGCGCCGCGACGACGCCGGGTAGCGCCGCGGCCAGGCCGGCGCCGGCGATCAGCACCCGGATCCCTCGCTCGCGCGCCGTGCGCGCATACTCGGCAACCGCGTCGGGATTGCGATGCGCCGAGCGCACTTCCAGCTCGCACGCGATGCCGCGCTCCTCCAGCTCCTTCAGGGCGGCCTGCATCCGCTCGCGGTCGGACTCCGAGCCGATGAGGATGCCGACGAGGGGAGTGGGGTCAGGCACCGATGTCGCGACGATACCGCGCACCGTCGAACGAGATGCGCTCTACGGCCGAGTACGCGAGCTCGCGTGCGGCGGCGATGTCCTGCCCCAGGCCCGTCACGCCGAGAATGCGCCCGCCGCTCGTCACGAGCGTGTCGTCGCGCGCCGCCGTGCCGGCATGGAAGACCAGCGCGCCGAGCTCACGCGCCTCGTCGACGCCGTTGATGGGTGAGCCCGTGTCGCCGGTTGCCGGGTAGTTACGAGCCACAACGACAACGGTTGCCGCCGCCTCGTCGGAGAGCTCGAGGGTCGAAGTGCCGAGATCGCCCGCCGCGGCGCCGGCGAGCGCGGGGAGGAGGTCGGAGCGAACCCGTGGCAGCACTGCCTGAGTCTCCGGATCGCCGAAGCGGCAGTTGAACTCGAGCACGCGCGGGCCGTCGGCAGTGAGCATCAGGCCGGCATAGAGGAGACCCGCGAACGGCGCCCCGCGTGCCGCCAGCTCGGCCAGCACCGGGTCGTAGATCTCACCCACGAGGTCGTCGAGCCCGTCGACTCCCTCGACGGGCGAGTACGCCCCCATGCCGCCGGTGTTGGGCCCTGCGTCCCCGTCTTCTGCCCGCTTGTAGTCGCGGGCCGCTGCGAGCGCGACCGCTCGCTGCCCGTCGCAGAGCGCGAACACCGACAACTCCTCACCCTCGAGCAGCTCCTCGATGAGAAAGCGGCCGCCCGGCCTTCGCACTTCCGACAGAGCGGCCTGCAGCTCCTCGTCACTGTGGCACACGAAGACGCCCTTGCCGGCGGCGAGCCCGTCCGCCTTGACGACACACGGCGCTCTCGCCACGGCGAGCGCGCGTGCCGTCGGTATCCCGGCCGTTTCCAGCACCTCCTTGGCGAAGGCCTTGGAGCCCTCGATCCGCGCCGCAGCCGCCGACGGGCCGAAGACCGAAACGCCGCCGCGGCGCAGGTGGTCGGCGAGCCCGGCCACCAGCGGCACCTCCGGCCCGACGACGACGAGGTCGATCCGCAGCGACCTCGCCAGCGCGAGCAGGCCTTCCGCGTCAGCTGCGAGCACGGGGTGGCAGCTTCCCAGCTCGGCGATGCCGGGATTGCCCGGCGCCGCGTGCAGCTCCTCGAGGTCGGGGCTCTGCGCGAGCTTCCACGCGAGCGCGTGCTCACGGCCCCCCGAGCCAACGATGAGCACTCGCACGGGACGAGTCTATTCCGGGGCGGCGCAGTCCTCGCCGTCGCCGGCTGCCTCGGGAAGGCGGCCAAGCAGGTCGGCGAGCGTGGCGAGCTCGTCCTCGTTGAAGCGCTGCTCGAAGAACTCTCGGATCTGCGCGACGTGCGAGGTCGATGCCTCGCGCAGCTTGTCCAGCCCCGCGTCGGTGAGCACGGCGTACGTGATGCGGGCGTCCGAGTCGCACGAGCCCTTCTCGGCGTAGCCCGCCCGCTCCAAGCCATCGAGCAGGCGCGTGACGCCGGAGGGAGTGAGCACGAGGCTCTCCGCCAGCTCGACGCGCTTCAGGCGGCGGTCGTCCGCCCGGGAGAGGCGCAACAGCGCCTCGTAGTCGTTGATCGTCAACCCATGGTCACGGACGAGGTCAGCGCTCAGCTCACGAGTAGCTGCGGCGTGACCCTGCAGCAGCCGGACAAAGGCCTGAACAGACGTCGCAGAAAGTTGCGTCGCTCAATACTTGACTAGTCATGTTTCTTCCTGTACATTTGTTTGCGCTCGCAAGTATATCGGAAGGAGAAAGCGATGACCACTCTGACAGCAGCACCGGCGCTAGAGACAGGAACCTGGCAGCTCGACCCCGTGCACTCGCGGGTAGGTTTCGCCGTCGACTACCTGGCCGGCACCTTCCACGGCTCGTTCGCGCCCTTCGAGGCGACGCTGACCGTGGACGAGAACGGCGCGGCAACCCTCTCCGGCTCGGCCAAGGTCGCCAGCATCCAGGTGCAGGACGAGAACCTCGGTGCACACCTCGCATCCCCGGAGTTCTTCGACGCCGAGCAGGCACCCGAGATCACGTTCACATCCGAGGGCTTCCAGCCGGACGGCGCGTTCGTGGCCGTGCCCGGCAAGCTGTCGATCAAGGGCATCACGAAGCCTGTCCAGCTGACCGGGAGCATCAACGGGCCTCTGGCCGACCCCTACGAGCGCACGCGCGTGAACGTAAAGCTGCAGACGACTGTCGACCGCTCGGCGTTCGGCCTGGACTGGAACGTGCCGCTCCCGAGCGGCGAGCCGGCCCTCGCGCAGGACGTAACCCTCGACGCAGAGCTCGGCTTCATCAAGGACTGAATGACGATGCGGATCCTCGGCATCTCGGGCAGCCTTCGGCGCGACTCGTACAACACGCGGCTACTCGCCGCCGCCGCTGACGGGCTGCCCGACGATGTCGAGCTCGTCCGGTGGGACGGGCTCGCGGCTGTGCCTCCGTTCGACGAGGACGCCGAGACGGCGCCGGCGCCGGCAGCGGTGGCTGACTTGCGCGCCGCCATCGCCGGCGCGGACGCGGTGCTCTTCGCGACCCCGGAGTACAACGGCTCCGTCCCCGGGCAGCTGAAGAACGCTCTCGACTGGGTCTCCCGCCCGCATGCAACGAACCCACTTCGCAACACGCCCGCCGCGGTCGTGGGGGCGAGCACCGGCGGCTTCGGCGCGGTCTGGGCGCAGGCCGACCTCCGGCGCATCCTCGCGAGGATCGGTGCGCGCGTGCTCGACAGCGAGCTGGCCGTGTCGCACGCGCACACGCGCTGCGATGAGAGCGGGAGCCTGATCGACGACGACGTGCGACAAGAGCTTGCCGGCGTGGTGGACCAGCTTGTCTCCCACGTGCACGCCCGACAGGAGCTCGTAGCCGCCTAAGCTCTCTGGGTGGCTGCGACGCCTCCCTACAGCGCGACGCAGATCGAGCTGACGCGGTATCCGGGCGGTGTCGAGCGCGACGTCGTGGCGGTCGAGGAGCCGCTCGAGATCCGCGTCAACGGCAGCCCGGTGGCGGTGACGATGCGGACGCCGGGACACGACGAGGAGCTCGCCCTCGGCTTCTGCATCTCCGAGGGCCTGAAGCCCGAGCGAGCGGCGATTCCGGACGATCTCGCTGCGAACACCGTCGACGTCGACGCACCGGGCTTCGATCCCGCGCGTCTGCGGCGCAGCTTCTACGTGACGTCGTCTTGCGGCGTGTGCGGGAAGGGCGCGCTCGAGGCGGTCGCCGTGGAGGCGCCGCGCGTGGAGAGCGAGCTCCGGCTGCCCGCGGCGCTGCTCGTCTCGCTGCCGGACAGGCTGCGTGAGGGGCAAGGGGCGTTCGCTGCGACGGGCGGGCTGCACGCGACGGGGCTCTTCGACCGTGACGGCGTGTTGCAATGTGTCCGCGAGGACGTGGGACGCCACAACGCCCTCGACAAGGTGCTCGGTTGGGCCTTCACGGAGGGCAGGCTGCCGCTCGCCGACTCGGTGTTGTGCCTGAGCGGTCGCATCGCGTTCGAGCTCGTACAGAAGGCTGCGCTCGCGGGTTGCCCGATCGTGGTCGCCGTCGGCGCGCCGTCGAGCCTCGCCGTGGAGCTGGCGACCGATCGCGGCATCACCCTCTGCGGCTTCACCCGCGAAGGGCGGATGAACGTCTATACCGAGGCGTGGCGCGTCGACAGCTGACCGGCGCGCTGCTCGTGGGCGGCGCGTCGAGCCGCTTCGGCTCGCCGAAGGCGCTGGCGGAGATCGACGGCGAGTCACTCGCCGAGCGCGGCTGGCGAGTCCTCGGAGAGCTCTGCGAGCAGCGGATCGCGGTCGGGAAGGCATCCGACCGGCTCGACCTGCCGTTTCCCGTCGTCGACGACGGCTCGGTCGTGCGAGCACCGATCGCCGGCCTCGTGGCCGCTCTGAGGGCGGCGACCAACGACGTTTGCGTCGTGCTTCCCGTCGACTGCCCGCGGGTCACGGCCGAGTTGCTCGCCAACCTGGCCGACGAGTGCCTCGACGCTGCGGTCCCACAGACGGGCCCGCTTCCCGGTGCCTACCGTTCCAGCGCGCTTGCCGGGCTCGAGGCGGCCCTCGACGCGGGACAGCTGGCGCTGCGGGACGCGATCGCCCCACTGGAGGTGATTGTCGTCGAGTGCGATCCGCGGCTACTGGCGAACGTCAACACGCCGGACGAGCTACGTCGGCTTCACTGAGCGCCGCGTTCCGCTCGTCTCGCCAGGAAAGCCATGCTTCGACGGCCGAGCCCACGTCCCACTCCGGCCCGTTGACACCGAGCGTGAACTGCGTGAAGCCGAGCGTCACGTAGTCGTCGGCATCTTCGGCGAGGAAGCGCTCGAGGTCGTCCGGCTCGACGCCGAGGCCTCGCTCGATCTCGCCAGAGTCACGACCGAGCTTCGCGCACCACTGCTCGAGCACGGCCACTTTCGGCGCCAGCTCAGCCGGCGCGTCGGGGAAGGCGGCGTGCCACGAGTCGGCATGCTGGGCGACGAGCCGCAGCGTGATGCGTTCTCCCGTGCCCGCGATCAGGATCGGCAGCTTGCGGACGGGCGGCGGATTGAGCCGCTCCAGCCGCCGTTCGATGAGCGGCAGCGCCTCCGCGAGTGCGCGCCCGCGCGTCCCATGTGTTCCGAACTCGTAGCCGTACTCGTCGTAGTCGCGCTGGCACCAGCCGGAGCCGATACCGAAGACGAGGCGCCCGCCGGAGATGTGGTCGATCGTGCGCGCCATGTCGGCGAGCAGCTGCGGGTTGCGGTACGAGTTGCAGCTGACGAGCGGCCCCAGCTCGACGCGAGACGTCTGCTCCGCCCAGGCCGCGAGCAGCGACCAGCACTCGAAGTGCGTGCCGTCGCGATCGCCGTAGAGCGGGAAGAAGTGATCCCACGTGTAGAGCAGATCGGCGCCGATTTCCTCGACCCTGCTTACGGCGCGGCGCATCCCGTCGTAAGAACCGTGCTGGGGATGGAGCTGAACGGCGATGCGGATCGGTCTCATCCCCGCGGGAGCACCTCCGACAGCAGCGCGTGCGCTTCCTCGAGCGCCTCTCGCCGTGGCAGATAGCGATACGCGCGTGCGTTGCCCTCGAGGTCGATCAAGCGCGCATCGCGGAGCTCGCCGAGATGGTGATGGACCGTCGAGCGCGACAGGCCGGTCTGGGCGACGAGCTCCGACGCACGGTCGACGCCGCGCGCGACGAGGGAGAGGATCTGGACTCGCTTCGGGTCGGCTAGCGCGCGGCCGAGAGCCGCCACACGCTCGTCGGCGCCTCGCTCCGCGCGTGCCTGGTAGACGACGAGCCTCGTCGAGCAGTGCTGGGCGAGCACGAGCCGCGGCTCGGGCTGGACGTGGGGGATGAGCAGCACACGCTCGGCTTCCGGCTCCGGGACGTACCGGTAGCCAGCGGTGACCTGCTCGATGGCCTCCAGGAGCGGAGCGGATGCGAGAGTCGTGGTTGCTTGCGCTACAGCCGCGCGGTGTGCTTCGTCCTGCCCGTTTACCAGGAGGCGACTGCCGACTTCCAGCGCACGGGCCAGCCGTGTCCGCGTCTCCCTCGGGTCCAGCGGCAGCAGCACGGACAGCGAGACGCGCGCCTTGCCGCCGTAGTACCGCTCGTGGGCGAGCAGCTTCCGGCTTGCCGCGCGATCGCCTCCGGCGGCGGCCTCGATCGTGTCGGCGCCCCCGAGCGTGGTCCACGACCACGCGTAGGCGCCCAGCAGGTGGCGGCGCAACTCCACGGCGTCCATCCCTGCGACTGCCTCGACGAGCCGGGCCGCGTCGTAGGGCTGCCCGAGTTCGATAGCGACACCGAGCAGGTTGAGCCAGCTCTCGCCGGCGGTGTCACCCACCGCCTCGAGTGCGTCGGCGAGCTCGGGGTCGACACCCGCCCCTGCCCGCACCGACGCGCCGCCGAGCGCGAGTAGCAACTCGAATGCTGTGCCTGCGACGACGTCGATGCGGGCCGGAGCCAGCTCGGATGGAGCGTGTCCGATGACCATCGGACACGCACTATAACAGTGAGACTAAGTTAGTGCCGCCTCATGACGGGTGAGCACGCGCTCGCGCTCGGCACCGGTGCCGACGAGCGTCACTGACACGTCGAGCTCGCGCTCCACGAACTCGACGTAACGCCGTGCGGCGTCCGGCAGCTCCTGGAAGCCGCCGACCTCGTCGATCGGCTCGCTCCACCCGGCGAGCACCTCGTACACCGGCTCGGCGTGGTGAAAGTCGCTCTGGTGGGCCGGGAAGTCCGCCGACTCCGTCCCGTCGCGCAGCCGGTAGCGAACGCAGACCGGCAACTCCGAGAAGGACGAGAGGACGTCGAGCTTCGTCAGTGCGAGCGACGTGAAGCCGTTGATCCGCGCCGCGTAGCGCAGCGCGACGAGATCGAGCCAGCCGCAGCGCCGCTCGCGACCGGTCACTGTCCCGAACTCTGCCCCGAGCTCGCGCACGCGCGCCTGGTCGGCGCCTTCGATCTCCGTCGGGAACGGCCCCTCGCCAACCCGTGTCACGTACGCCTTCGCGATGCCCGTCACACCGTCGATGCGCGTCGGCCCGATCCCGATGCCGGTGCAGGCGCCACCCGCGACCGTGGAGGACGAGGTGACGAAGGGATACGTGCCGTGATCGATGTCGAGCAGCGTCCCGTGCGCGCCCTCGAGCAGCACGCGCTTGTCGTCTCGCAGAGCGCGGTCGACGAGCAGCGACGTGTCGGCCAGGAACGGCCGCAGCCTCTGCGCATAACCCTCGTAGCGCCCGGCCAGCTCCTCGAGTTCGAGCGGCTCCACCCCGTAGACGCGCTCGAGCCAGATGTTCTTCTCGGCCAGCGCCACCTCGATCTTCTCGCGCAAGATCTTCGGGTCGAAGAGGTCCTGCAGCCGGATCCCGAGCCGGTACGCGCGGTCGGCGTACGCAGGGCCGTTGCCGCGCCGCGTGGTTCCGATCTGAAGCTTCCCGAGGCGCCGCTCGCTTGCCTGGTCGATGGCGACGTGCCACGGCATGACGACATGCGCGTTCGCCGACAGGCGAACGACGTCCACGGACACACCCCGCCGCTCGAGCTCGTCGAGCTCGTCGATGAAGACCGCGGGATCGACAACGCAGCCGGAGCCGATCACGCACTCCTTGCCCCAGAGGATCCCCGAGGGCATGTGCTTGAGCTTGTACGTCTCGCCGTCGGCGACGATCGTATGGCCGGCCCCGGGTCCGCCGTTGTAGCGGCAGACGACGTCCGAGTCGCGCGCGAGCAGGTCGACGATCTTGCCCTTGCCCTCGTCACCCCACTGCGCGCCGATGATCACCGTCGCCGGCACGCCGGGAGTCTGCCAGCTATGTCGGCGCTAGCCGGTTGCCGAGGCCTGCGCGTGGATGCGCGGGAAGCGGCGAATGCGGATTCGGTGCCCGCGCCAGCAGGTCACGAAACCGACGTCGGCCTCCGGGCAGAGCCCGCCGCGGACGACGACGGGCGGCCAGGCTCGCTCGTAGTGGCAGTGCTCGCACTGCGCCGAGAACGACGTGGTGGTCTCGCGAATCCAGATGATCTGCGTCTCCGTCCTCTGTTCCTCCTTTCCCCCTGCTTCGGTGTGATTGCTCGGTGATCTCTCCTTAGGTGGTGCCACCCGCCAAGTCGGCGAACTTCGCGAATCGCTTCAGGAACGAGAGCTTGGCCGTACCCGTGGGGCCGTTCCGGTGCTTGGCGAGATGCACCTCGGCCAGGCCCTGCTGGTCGGACTCCGCGTCGTAGTACTCGTCGCGGTAGATGAAGAAGACGAGGTCGGCGTCCTGTTCGAGGCTCCCCGACTCCCGGAGGTCGGACAGGATCGGCCGCTTGTCGTGGCGCTGCTCGACGGCGCGCGACAGCTGAGACAGCGCCAGCACGGGCACCTCGAGGTCGCGAGCGAGCACCTTCAACGACCGCGAGATGGCCGATACCTCCTGGACGCGGTTCTCGACGGACGCGCCGGACGTCATCAGCTGGAGGTAGTCGACGATGATCAGCCCCAGCCCGGGCTCGCGCATCTTCAGCCGCCGTGACTTCGACCGGATCTCCATCATCGTGACGGAACCCGTGTCGTCGACGTAGATCGGCGCCTTCGATAGTCGGTCGCACGCGGCGGTGAGGCGCGGCCAGTCGTCGGGGGCGAGCTTGCCCGTCCGCAGCCGCTGGGACTCGACCTTCGCCTCCGAGCACATGAGGCGCTGCGTGACCTCGGCCTTCGACATCTCGAGCGTGAACAGCGCCACCGGGGTCTCGCCGCGCACCGCGAGGTTCGCTGCCATACACATCGCGAGGCCCGACTTCCCCATGCTCGGCCGGGCGGCGAGGATGATGAGGTTGCCGGGCTGGAAGCCGGACGTGAGGTGGTCGATGTCCTTGAAGCCGGCGGCGACGCCGGTGACGTCGGCGCCGTCCTCGTAGAGCGCCGTGATGCGCTCGAAGCCTTCCTTCAATAGCTCTTCGATGTGGGTGAAGTCCTGCGTGACGCGTGACTGCGCGAGGTCGAAGATGGTCTGCTCGGCCCGGTCGACGAGCTCCGGGGTCTCGGACGGCCGCTCGATGCCGAGGCGCGCGATCTCGTTGCCGGCGCGGATCAGCCCCCGCAGCGTCGCCATCTCGCGCACGATGCGCGCGTAGTGGGCTGCGTTGGCGGCAGCGGGGACGAGTGCAGCCAGCTCGTGGATGCGTACCTTTCCGCCGACGTCCTCGAGCTGGCTCCGCTGGTCGAGCTCGTCGACGAGCGTGATCGCGTCGACGGGCTCGCCGCGCGCGTACAGCGCGAGGCCGGCCAGGTAGATCTTCGAGTGGCTCTCCCGGTAGAAGTCAGTAGCGGAGAGGACTTCGCTGACCGCCCCGATTGCGCCGGGGGAGAGCATCATCGCGCCGAGTACGGACTCCTCGGCATCGAGATTTTGCGGCGGAACCGGGGCGGAACTCAGCGAAGGGGCTACTTGAGCCACGAGGTATTAACCCCCCACGGGCGCTCACTTTCAACGGGTGGAAAGCAACGAAATCCACGACCCCTCGATCGGCTCGGCGCAGACGATTTGCAGCAAGAATAGAACATCTGTTCCTGCCATTGTCGACCGTGACCCGGACGGAGCGGTGGACGAAAAGGACGCTCTACGCGGGAAGTTCGTGCGACATTCCACAGGCTTCCACAGGAGGTGTGGAATACCCAAGAGAAGCGAGGCCAGGATTCATCCTGTCCCCGAGTGGAGCTATTCCTTGGTGACTTCCGCCTCGGCCGCCGGCTCCTCGACGGCCTCGGGCTCCTCCGCCGCAGGCTCGTCTACGACCTCGGGCTCCTCGGCCGCGGGCTCGTCGACGACCTCGGGAGCCTCGGCGGCGGTCTCCTCGACTGCGGTCTCCTCGGCCGCGGGCTCCTCGGCGACCGGCTCGTCTTCCACCAGTTCGAGCTCGCTGCCGTCGGGCAGGACGCCGACCACGAGCGTCGCCACCTCGGCCTGGACTTCCTCGAAGATGCCGACCGCCACCGCGTAGCGCCCGACGCGCTTGATCGGCTGCGGGAGCTCGATCTTGCGGCGGTCGACGCGCACCTTGTGCCTCTCCCAGAGCTCGTCTGCGATGTCGGTGGCGGTCACCGATCCGTAGAGCGAGCCGGTGGGCCCGGCCGTCATCTCGAAACGCAGCTCGGCCTTTTCCAGCACCTTCTGGATGTCGGTCGCCTGGTCGGTCGTGGCCGCCTCGTGGCGCGCGCGGTGTGAGTCGCGCTTCTCGAGCTCGCCCAGCCGCGCCGGCGTGGCCTCTTCCGCAAGCCGCCTGGGCAGCAGGTAGTTCCGTGCGTACCCGCGGGCAACGTCCACCACGTCACCGCGCAGGCCGACGTTGTCGACGTCCTGGAGCAGGATCAGCTGCATCGCGGCTACTGGCGCTCGCCCACGTAGGGCAGCAGCGCCATCTCGCGGGCCCGCTTGACGGCGACGGACACCTGGTTCTGGTGGCGGCGGCAAGCGCCGGTGATGCGCCGCGAGCGGATCTTGCCGCGCTCGGAGATGAACCGGCGCAGCTGGTTGATGTCCTTGTAGTCGACGTCCTCGATCTTCGCGCGGCAGAACGAGCAGTTGCGGCGCCGCATCTGGCCGTCGCGCTGGCCGGGACGACGGCGCTGCGTCGAGCGCTCTTCTCTGGGCTTCGGCTTCTTGGCCATTAGAACGGGATGTCGTCGTCGGCGGCTGGCGGGAACTCGGCGTCGGACTTCTCACCGCCGGCAGCAGCGGGTGCGAACGACTGCTCGCCGTCGCCGCGGCCGCCGAGGAACTGCACGGAGTCGGCGATCACTTCCACGGCCTGGCGCTTCGTGCCGTCCTGAGCCTCCCATTCGCGCCACTCCAGGCGGCCGTCGATGGCCACCGGGCGGCCCTTGGCCAGGTACTGCGCGCAGTTCTCACCCTGGTTGCCCCAGACCGTGATGTCGAAGTAGTTCGGCTTCTCGGTCCACTCGCCGGTCGCGCCGTCCTTACGCCGCGTGTTGACGGCGAGACGAAGGCTGCAGACGGCGGTGCCACTGGGCGTGTGCCGCAGCTCGGGGTCCCGTGTGAGGTTTCCGACGAGCACGACGCGGTTGATGTTGGCCACGGTTACTCCTCTCGCTCCGCGATGGGGGCATCGGCTTCGACTTCGGGTGCGGCTTCGGCTGCGGGTGCCGCGTCGGCTTCGGCTGCGGGTGCCGCGTCGGCTTCGGCTGCGGGTGCCGCTTCGGCTTCGGCTGCGGGTGCGGCTGCGGCTACGGCTTCGGGTTCCTCCGAGCCGGCCGGCTGGGCGTACTCGGCGGGCGGCTCGGCAGCGGCGGGCGCCTCGCCACGGCGGTGCGCTCGCGGGCGCCGCGTCGCCAGGTGCCGCATGACGCCGTCGGTGATCTTCAGGACGCGGGAGATCTCGTCCAGCGCCGCGGGCTCGCAGTTGAAGGTCAGCAGGTGATAGACGCCCTCGGGCTTGTGGTCGATCTCGTAGGCGAGCCGTCGCCGCCCCCAGGGCTTGTGGTCCTCCCACGTGCCGCCGTCCTTCTCGACGAGCTCGCGTGTGCGCGTGACGATCTCGCCGTGCCGCTCTTCGGGCACCTCAGGGTCGATCATCAGCAGGATCTCGTAGTCGTTCAACGCTCCGGTCAACTCCTTCTCGTGGTCTTAGGCGGCCCCGCTCTTCGGTGCCGGTCCCGGGCGGGTCGGCACAGGGCGTGGCGAGAAGTTCGGCTGAGCACTGTAGCATCGGTTGCATGTGGCGACGGCTGTTGGTGCTGACGGGGCTCGCGGCGCTCGTCGCGTATGTCCTGCACCGGCGCCCGGCGGCGACTGCCGGCGATCCGGCCGTCGATCCGGCCGAGGAGCTCCGCCGCAAGCTCGACGAGCGGGCCAGTGCCGAGCCCGCGCCCGAGGCCGAGACGGCGCTGAGCGACGACCTCGCCGAGCGGCGACGCCAGGTGCACGAGCGCGCCCGCGCCGCCCGCGACGAGATGCGCGGCCCGTCGCCCGACTGACCCTCACGCGGCGTCAGCCTGGAGTGTGAGCACCGCGAGCTCCGGCGGTGGGCGCCTGATGAACCCGCCGAGCAGCAGGAGATCCTCTGCCTCCTCGGGCGTGATCGGCTCCGTGGAGCTCCTGCGGGGAACCTGACAGAGGGCCGCCTCGACCGAGAGCGTCACCCGCGTGCCCGCAGGCACCGAGCGAACGGCGGAGATCAGGCCGCCGCACACGTAGAACACCTTCCTCCAGCCGGGCTCGACCGCCGGGACGACAAGGCAGCAGTCGAGCGCGCGTAGCCGCTCGAGCCGGCGTAGGCGCTCGACGACCTGCTCGAGGGCCTCGATGCGATCCCGCAGTCGAGCCGCTTCTTCGTAGCGGTAGTCCTCGGCGAGCGCTGCGAGTCGCTGACGTAGACGCGGCAAAGGGCCACCCTCGAGCAGCCGCTCACACTCCTCCTCTGTCGCGCCGGCGAGCGCGCGCGCAGCCAGAGCGGCGCGCCGGCGACTCGGGATCGGGCCCAGCTCGGTCGCGTTCTTGGTGACGACGAACTCGCCGTTGCGGAGTCTCAAGTACACGCCATGCTCACGACGACGGCTGCGTGAGTTGGCCGGAGGTTGCAGCTCCCGGATGAGTCGCAGTTCCTCGAGCGCGGCCTCGAGCTCGGAGCCGAGTACGCGCCACTCGATTCGCTCGAGCGCGAGCAGGGCAGCCTCGACCGACGGCCGCTGCCGGTCGCTCCGGAAGTACGAACGCAGCCGCGCGCGCAAGTCGCGCGCCCGGCCGACGTAGAGCACGTGGTCGTGGCGATCGCGAAACAGGTATACGCCCGGCCGGGTCGGCGCGCCTCGAACGAGCGGCCGCTTCCCGTACACCCGCCGCTTGCGAGGAGCGGCCAGCCCGCGCAGCTCGGAGACGCGCCGCGCTCCGATCTCCTGGGCCAGCCCGATCAGGCAGATGAGCACCTCGGCGGTGGCTTCGGCGTCGGGAAGAGCACGGTGACAGGGCCGGGTCTCGACGCCGAAGAACTCGGCGAGCGAGGCGAGGCCGACGCGGCGAACGCGTCCTTCGAGCAGGCGTCGGGCGAGCGCGGCCGTGCAGAGCGGTGGCTCGGCGAGCCGCCGACCGTGCAGCCACTGCAGTTGCCGTTCCAGGAAGCGCTGGTCGAAGCGGGCGTTGTGCGCCACGAGCGGCGCGTCGCCCGCGAAGAGGACGAACCGCTTGATGACGCTCGAGACGGGCGGCGCGCGCTGCAGCTCCTCCTCGCGCAGGCCGGTCAGACGCGCTACCGGCCGGGGCAGCGGACGGCGAGGGTTTACGAGCGACTGGAAAGAGTCCACCACCTCGAGTGCGCGCACGCGCGCCGCGCCGATCTCGCAGATCCGATCCCGTGCTCCAGAGAGCCCGGTTGTCTCGAGGTCAAAGACGACGAATTCCGCGTCCTCGAGCAACGGGTTTTGCTGTGTGCCGGCCAGGGCGACGGTCGTGCCCGTGCAGACGATGCGGCTGTCGCCCGCCGTGACGTCCGTCAGCAGCGAGCAGGCGAGACCGTCCGAGACGGGGCCGGTGGCGAACAGCAGCCTGGCTGCGTCCACCGTCGAGATAGCGCCCTGCTCGTGGAGCACGTCCACGAGGCGATCGAGCCCGTCGAGCGCGAGCTGCATTGTGCTATGAAACTACGAACACATGTTCGTGTCAACCGAGGCGACGATTCTTCACGCCGACGTCGACTCGTTCTACGCGTCGGTCGAGCAGCGGGATGACCCTCGCCTGCGCGGCCGGCCTGTGATCGTCGGCGCCGGGGTCGTGCTCGCGGCGAGCTACGAAGCCAAGGCCTACGGCGTGCGGACGGCCATGGGTGGAGCGACCGCTCGCCGCCTCTGCCCGGCTGCCGTCGTCGTTTCCCCGCGCATGTCCGCGTACGTCGAGGCGAGCAAGGCGATCTACCGGGTCTTCGACGACACGACGCCCCTCGTCGAAGGCATGTCGATCGACGAGGCGTTCCTCGATGTGCGTGGGATGAGACGGCTTGCGGGCACCCCCACCGAGATCGCCATGCGCCTGCGGCGGGATGTGCGCGAGCGGGTCGGCTTGCCGATCACGGTCGGAGTGGCGAGGACGAAGTTCCTCGCGAAAGTGGCGAGCGGCGTCGCCAAGCCCGACGGCCTGCTCGTCGTGCAACCCGATCGGGAGCTCGCGTTTCTCCACGCCCTCCCGGTCGAGCGGCTCTGGGGCGTCGGCGCCGTCACCGCCGACCGGCTCCACCAGGTGGGGATCGCGACCGTCGGCCAGGTGGCCGCGCTGTCGGAAGGCGTCCTCGTGTCCATGCTCGGACAGGCGTCGGGCCGGCACATCCACGCCCTGGCGTCGAACCGGGATCCGCGTCCCGTCCAGACGCGCCGCCGCCGCCGGTCGATCGGAGCGCAGCGCGCCCTCGGCCGCTCACGCAAGTCCGCCGGCGAGATCGACGCCGCCCTGCTCGGCCTCGTGGAACGGGTGACCCGCAGGATGCGGGCCGCCGGGCGCGTGGGCAGGACGGTCGTCATCCGGCTGCGGTTCGACGACTTCTCGCGCGCGACCCGCTCGGGCACGCTGAAGCACGCGACTTGCGAGACGCGGACGATCCTCGACATGTCGAGGGGGCTCTTGTCGACCGCAATGCCCATGATCGAGCGGCGAGGCATTACCCTTGTCGGCGTCGCGGTCTGCAACCTCCAGAACGATCTGCCGCGGCAGCTCAAGCTCCCGTTCGCGTGCAGCCGCGGCGAGGCGCTCGACGCCGCACTCGACGAGATCCGCGACCGCTACGGAGTCGCTGCGCTGAGCCGAGCCGTCCTGCTGGGTCGTGACACGGGGTTGGTGATGCCGATGCTCCCTGACTGACGGCGCCGCGCGGCACGGCCCGCCGAGACCGGGCGGCCGATCGCCCGGTCTCGACAGAAGGATTCCGTGCTACTTGACGATGAAGCTCGTGTTGCTCGTGCCTGTGCCCGAGCCGTTCGTCACCGAGATCGGGCCGGTAGACGCGCCGGCGGGGACGCGCGTGCGAAGCTTCTTCGCCGAGACGCGAACCCACCACGTTGCCGGCTTCGCGTTGAATTTCACCGACGTCACGCCGTTGAACTTCGTGCCGTTGATCGTCACGAGCGCTCCCACAGGGCCGATCGTCGGCGTGAAGCTCGTGACGGTCGGCGAGTCCGCCGGGGGAGGCGGCGGCGGGGGAGGAGGCGGTGGCGGCGGCGGCGGCGGCGGCGTTGGTGCCCGACTCCACTGCGTAGAGGTACGAGTACTCGAAGCCGCCCGCGAGAATCGCAGTACCGAAGTACGCGGTCTTGCTGTCGGCCGAGAAGCGTGGTCGTGTGTAGACGACCTGATAGCCGCCGTTCTCGTTCGGTAGGTCGACCTGCCACGCGAGTGCGCCCGTCGCGGCGTTCCACGCGCGGATGGATCCAGGCTCACCGAAGTTCGGCTGACTGCCCGCCACGACCGTACTGCCGTCAGGGCTCACCGCCGGGTGGTTGATGATCGAGCCATCGAAAAACGTCCAGCGGTTCTGCCCGGCGGGTGTCACCGAGTCGAGGTAGCTGAGGCTTCGAGACAGATAGATAGAGCCGTCCGGCCCGACGCTGGGAGCCGACATGCCATTCGATGGCCACGGCGAGTAGGCCCAGACGACGGCGCCGGTGGCCGGCTGGACCCGGCGGAGGCTCCACCCGTTCTGGCCGCCCATGGCGGACAGGTACAGGCTCCCATCCGAGCCGGTGGCGGGCTGGCGTTGCTGCTGCATGAACGGGTCGTCGCTGCCCCCGAGCGGCTTGGCCCACTGCTGGACTCCGGCCAGCGAGATGCCGAACATCGTGCTCGGGGCCACGCTGTACTCGTCGAAGGCAGCGAAGAGACGGCCGGGGCCGAACACGATCTCGGCGCCGATCTGTCCCCGTTCGATGAAGGTCGGGTTTCCGGGGTTGCTCCAGAGGAGCTGACCGCCCGGCGACAGGGCGAACGCCCCGAGGCCGCCGAAATCAGAGATCACGTAGATGTTTCCATCCGGGCCGACCGTCGGCCCGGCGATCACGCCCTGGCCCGACGACGGCTCCGTGAACTGCCACTTGATCACGCCGGTGGCGGCGATCGCCGTGATGGTGTTCATCGAGGCGACGTAGACGGTGCCGTCGGCTCCTATCGTCGGCCCACTTTCGGCGACCGAAGGGACGACCCACCTGAGGCTGCCGGCGGCCGTCAGCGAGTAGACGGCCCCGCTCGAGCTCGAGACGACCACCCCGCCGTCGGGCCCGACGGCCGGTGGATGGAGCACGTATTGGCCGCCGACCTGGAAGCGCCACTTCACGACTCCCTGTGGCGCGAGCGTCTCCGGGCCGGCAGCGGCACTGGTCGCGCCTGCTACGACGAGCGTTGCAAGCACGCAGGCGAAAACTGCGGCGATGCGTGTCATGGTTGTCTCCTTTCCAACGCTCAGGGTGCACGGGCACGACCGCAGCGGCATCCGAAAGTGGCCTGACCCGTATCGTGGAAAGTCCGCACACCCTCGCCGTTCTGGCGCCCCCGTCCGAGTAACCCTGTACACAGCGTTCAATACGACAAGGAGGCTGCGGTGGATGCGAGCACGATGGCGTGGCTGCGGCCACTCATGTGGGTGGGGGCGATCATCCTCTTCATCATCGGTGGCTATTCCGACACGGCCACGCAGGAGATGTGGGGCTGGGGCTTCGCGCTCCTGACCGGCGGGATGCTGATGAACCACCTGCCGGCGATGGGCAAGTCCGGCGACTAGCGCGGCGGCAGGGCTAGGCTCTGCGCGGAGCGGCCGGGCCCGGTGGCCCAGCCGGTCTTCAAAACCGGTGAGGTCTGGTAACCCCAGGCTGGGTAGGTTCGACTCCTGCGCCGCTCCGTAGAGGCCAAACCTGTCGTTTGCCGGAGCAATGTCGCGCGCATCGCCTTCTGTTCGGCCGGACGCCCGTCCGCTCTAGTCCGTTCAAGGCCGGTTGAAACTGGCGCGCACTGGCGCGCTACTGGCGTGCGCCCCTGGCACGCGGGATCCGCCGCCACTTAACCCATGAGATCCCGACCGCAAGCATGGTCAGCGCGAGGACAAAGGGAACGACCAGCACGGGCGCCAACTGTTGCCCATCCGAGGAGTCGGGCGCGGTACTGAGCGTCTGGGCGGCCGAGGCCGCCGGCGTCGTCGGGGGGAGCGGCTGCTCACGAGGCTTGAGCGGATATGCCTTCCACAGCTTTGTCGGGTCCGGCCGAGGAGCGCTCTGTCCAGCCCCCGCGAGCACGGGAGCCGCCACGGTCGCCTGCCAGCCACACGCAACGACGACCGCGAGCAGTACGGAGCGGACGAAGCCTCGTTTCATCGGATCGTCACGGGGGTGCCGACAGGCATCAGCCGACCCAATTGGAGGATGTCCTCGTTGCGAAGCCTGATGCAGCCATGAGAGACCTGGCCGGGCAGAAGCTCAGGCGCGTCCGTCCCGTGGATACCGATGAATCCCCCGCCCGGCCAATCCGTGAGGACGCTCGAGCGAGCGCTTGTGCCGAAGGCGAGTGGCCCGTAGAACGGGCTGCTGTATCGCGTCAGCAGGTTGCGGACGTAGAACTTGCCCTTCGGCGTCGGCCACTCTGGCCTGCCAACGCCAATGGGAACACGGAGAATCGGTCGCTCCTCACGCAACAACGTTGCAGTGAGCCCTTCGAGGTCGACGACGAGATGCGTGTTTACGACCCCGTAGACGCCGAGTGCCTGGCGAGGCACCCAACCGGTACTCCCGTTCGGAAGGACCGGCAAACGCACGCGCACCCATAACCGCCCCGCTCGATCCTTCGCACGCCGAACGACCAAGACGATGTTGGCCGTCCCCTCGGGCGTCGCGCTCGAGAGCCGGGTGACGAACCGAGCCTCGGAGCTCGCTGACGCACGAACGGAGACCGCGTGGCGCACGGATGCCCACTGGGCAACCCCGGCAGAGCTCTTCAGCCGAACTGGAGACGGCACTTTCAACGCGGGTTCCGGAGATGCGGGAAGAACCGGCGGCTCTTCAACCGCGTACGAAGACGGCGTCGACCGCGATGAGATGAGGAGCGCGATCACGACTGCTGTGCTCGCCGCCAAACCGAGAGCGACCGCTCCAACGAGCCGTTTCCGCCGCGTTTTGCCAATCCCGGTCACCCGGAGAACTTCGGGTTCTTGCTGGCCTTCTGCGCGGGATGCGCCACGACGAAGTGCGTGGAGGCAACGATCCCCTGTACCTCGGATATGGGCTTTCCCTCGTCAAAGGCGGTTGCAGCAGGGGTCACCCCGGCGAGGAAGCGCATCCAGGCCGCGTGACGAGCCTCGACGGTGTGGATCGAGATCGCAGCCGCGAGCAGAGCGGGCGATTCGATCCGTGCGGCCTGCGCCTTGTAGGCCGCCGCCCCCAGATCCTCGAAGGCGACGGCTGTCTTCAGAAACTTCGTGTTGTCCTCGGTCACTCCACGGAAATTGAAGGCCGGACGCTTCACGGCTGCCCTACCCAGCGCCTGCTTGAGGGCCGTGACGTGAGCACGTTCCACCGCACCGAGTTGGCGCGGCACGCGTTTGAGCCCCCCGCGGATGGCCCCGAGCCGCTCTGTCTCGGTGTAGAAGGAGGACTGCAGATACTCGAGCGTGAGAGCGTAGTTGAGGATCGCGACGTCTGAAGCCGCGGCCGCCTCCGCGGCCGCTGGCACGGCGAGAGCCCCGAGCAGTGCTGCGCCCCCCACGACGGCCTTGCCGAGGAATGCCGCTCGGGTCTCGCCCGAAACCTGCTCGACCGCTTCCTGCAGTGCGCCGTCGCGATCGAGCTCGCCGAGCGTGAGGCAGGATGAGTTCAGCTTCTGGTCGTGTGTGGCCATCAGCTGGACCTGACGAATCCGGTTCGTTTGATCTCGGCCTGGACCTCGGCGGCCGTCTTCGGGGTATCGGTCGCGTCGGGAGCAGGATCCCTGCCGGCGATGGCGTTGATCCAGCCGGCATGGCGAGCTTCGACGGAGACGATCGTCGCTGCCTTGGCCAGGGTTCCCTTCGTGAGATTGACGGCCTGGCCGTTGTAAGCGCCGATCACCGTCTCTTCGAGCGCGATCGTGGCAGCAGTGAACATCTCCGGATCGGCGGTCGCATCGCCAAAGTCGAGGTCCGGCTTCTTCAGTGCATTACTCCCGAGCACTCCCTTGAGGAAGGCGACGTGTGCTCGCTCGTGATGACGCACGGTGGACACGTACTCGAGTAGCTCGCCCCTGAGCTTGCGTTTCGCAAAGGCCTCGGCATAGAAGCCCGCCTCGATGTATTCGAGCTCGAGCGCCAAATTGAGGATCTTCTGATCCTGCGCAGGCGACGGGGAGGAAATGGCGACGCTCGGGAGTGCCAAAAGTAGTGCACCGCCTCCCGCAAGCGTTCCGCCGGCAAGTATCCCTCGCGCGATGAATTCTGCGCGAGTCGTCCCGCAGCGATCACCGCGGCTGGGAGAAAGGACCTCTAGCCGAGGCTCGTCGGACATGTGAGCCACCCGCAGTGATAGAGGACCGCGCCGCACGGACCACATAACTCCTCTCCCCAGAAGAATGGTCGAGCATATCCCTGGAAAGATGTTCGTGCAAGCGGCGAGATCGGGAAAGAAGGCCGTGGGCGCCTGTTTGCGGTGACGTTTGGCCCGCACCTGGCCCGCGGGCAAGCCTTCCACTAGACTCCCGCACGCCCGCGAGCTTGAGCTCGCCCGG
Organism: uncultured Actinomycetes bacterium; assembly: GCA_963704335.1. Lineage (GTDB taxonomy): Bacteria > Actinomycetota > Thermoleophilia > Gaiellales > Gaiellaceae > PALSA-612. Next base: position 330,007 of record OY969889.1, on the reverse strand, counting down.
ACACCGGCTAGGGGAGACCCCGTTGCGGCGGGGGGGCGCGTGCCCGGATACCGAGCGCAGACACCTCGCGGGCTTTCTTGCCTCTCGGCGGGAGTACGCGGCCTACGGGCTGAGTAACAGAAGCTGCCGCCGACGTCCGTCGCACGCGCGAATCGCTCCGGTCGCAACTACGGCTGATCCTGCCGCAGGCGATCGAGGTGCTGCCCGAGTCGAGCAGAGCCCAGCACACCCCTGCTCGATTGAGCTGAGTTTCCACACCCCTGCTCGATTGAGCTGAGTTTCGTTGTCGAGCTAGCGGGAACCCCTAATAAAGATGAACGAGGCTACGAGCGAGCTGGAATCAGGTGCTAAGCCCGGGGCCGACTACGAGGTCGTGGTCATCGGAGCGGGCCAGGCGGGCCTGGCGATGGGCTACTACCTCGCCCGCAAAAACCGACGGTTCATCATCCTCGAACGTGGCGAGGCGATCGCGCCCGCGTGGCGTGAGCGCTGGGACTCGCTGACACTCTTCACGCCGCGGCGTTACAGCAGCCTGCCAGGGCTCCCCTTCCCCGACGGCCCGGACGACTACCCAACTCGAGACGAGGTGATTGCTTACCTCGAGCGCTACGCCAAAGAGTTCGACCTCCCGATTCTGCTCAATAGCCCGGTGCGCATGCTTTCCCAGGAGGATGACGGGCGCTTCGTCGTCGAGCTCGGCGGCCGGACGATCACCGCCGACCGGCTCGTGGTCGCGACGGGGCCCTTCCAGACGTCCTACGTCCCCAAGCTGGCGGCCGGGCTCGACCGCGACGTCTGGCAGGCGCACAGCACGGGCTACCGACGGCCGGCTGATGTGGCGCAGGGAACCGTGCTCGTCGTCGGGGGCGGGAACACCGGCTTCCAGATCACCAAGGAGCTCTCGACCACCCACAAGGTGGTCCTCTCGGTCGGATCTCGGCAAAAGCCGCTGCCGCAGCGGGTAGCGGGTCGCGACCTCTTCTGGTGGCTGACGAAGACGGGCTTGATCAACAAGACGGTCGAGTCGCGCCTCGGGCGACGGCTAAAGGACCGGGACGTGTTGATCGGATCGAGCCCACGCGAGGTCACGCGCCGCTACGGCGTTGAGCTGAAGCCGCGCGCGATTCGTGCTTCAGGACGAGTCGTTAACTTCGAGGACGGAGGTGAGGCCGAAGTAGACGCGGTCATCTGGGCGACCGGCTACCGGCCCGACTATTCCTGGATCGATGTGCCGATCTTCGAACCGGACGGACGCCTGCGCCACCGGCGTGGAGTAACCGACATCCCGGGTCTCTACTTCCTCGGTCTCACCTGGCAGCACACGCGCGGCTCCGCCCTGATCGGCTGGGTGAAAGATGACGCGCAGTTCATCGCAGAGCGAATCGCGGCCTTGCAAGAAGCGAAGGCACGAGCCGCCCCCGAGCCCCCACACGAAGAGGCCGGCGTCGAGGCAGGAGCGCGCGCCGGAGAAGGGTAGGCAGCCATGCACGACCACAGCTCGCACGCGTACACCAACATCGTCGAGTTTCCGAGCTCGACCGAGGGGCTGCCGGACGCGGGCAGCCCTGAAGTCGTGGAGCTCTCCGACGGCGACGAGTTCGATCTCGAGATCGCACCAGTCAGGAAGCAGATCGGGGACGACGTCGTGCGCATGCTTGCCTACAACGGCTCCGTCCCCGGCCCGACGCTGAAAGTGCCTCAGGACGCGACCATCACCGTCCATGTCACGAACCGCGGTGACGTCGATGCGACCGTCCACTGGCACGGATTGCGGCTCGAGAATCGCTACGACGGCACGCACGAGACGCAAGCGCCGATCCCGGTTGGCGAAACCTTTACCTACCAGGTGAACGTGCCTGATCCAGGCGCGTACTGGTATCACCCGCACATCCGCGAGGACTACGGCCAGGAGATGGGCCTCTACGGGAACATCCTCGCCGTCCCGAGCGAGGACGATTACTGGCCGCCTGCCCACCGCGAGCTTCTCTTGACGCTCGACGACGTCCTCATCGAGGAGGGGCGGATCGCGGCCTTCAGCGGGTCCGAGACGACGCACGTCGCGATGGGCCGTTTCGGGAACACGATGCTCATCGCCGGGGAACCGGAGCTCTCGCTCGAGGCCAAGCGCGGCGAGGTCGTGCGGTTGTACTTCACGAACACGGCCAACACGCGGGTCTTCAACGTCACGCTGCCGGGGGCACGAATGAAGCTCGTCGGCGCCGACAGCGGCCATTACGAACAGGAGGAGCTCGTCGAGGAAGTTCTGCTCGCGCCCTCCGAGCGCGTCGTTGTCGATGTCCTCTTCTCAGAGCCTGGAGAGCTCGCGCTCGAACATCGAACGCCAGAGAAGTCCTACCGGCTTGCTGCGATCCAGGTCGTTGACGAGCCGGCCGAGGCCGACTTGACAGAGCAGTTCGAAAACTTGCGGGCGAATGAAGACATGAGGGAGCTACGCCGGCGGATCGAGCCGTTCATCGAGTCCTCGCCTGACAAGACGCTCTCCTTCGTCGCCGAGATGGATGAGGTTGGCCCGGCGGGTGGGGTCGACACGGGTGTCTACGCCTGTCCAATGCATCCGGAGATCGTCGCCTCATGGGCGGGCAAGTGCCCGAAGTGCAGCATGAAGCTCATGCCCGCGGCGGAGACCGAGGCTCCGACCGTCTTCGCCTGTCCCATGCACGCCGAGATCACGGCGAAGTGGGCCGCGACCTGCCCGAAGTGCGGGATGACGCTGCGGGCAACGGGAATTGGCGAGGCGGCTGACGGGGACGACGCCGATACGGCCTCGGCCGCCGACGAAAAGCATCACAGCCATCACGAAGAGGACCCCGAGCACCACGACCATCACCATCACGACAAAGGCCACGCGCACGGCGCGGCACAGGGGATCGAGTGGGAGGACGACATGGTCGAGGTCAACCGGATGACGACGCCTGCCAACATGCGCTGGAAACTGGTCGACCGCGACACCGGGGCCGAAAACGCGCAGATCGACTGGACCTTCCGGGTCGGCGATCAGGTGAAGCTCCGCCTCGTCAACGACATGGACTCAGACCACCCCATGCCGCACCCGTTCCACGTGCACGGGGCGGGCCGATTTCTCATCCTCGCGAGGGACGGAGTCGTCGAGCCCAACCTCGTCTGGAAGGACACGGTGCTCATCCGCACCGGAGAGACAGTCGACATCCTGCTCGACGTCACGAACCCCGGGCGCTGGATGGCCCACTGCCACATCGCCGAGCACCACGAGAGCGGGATGATGTTCAGCTTCAACGTCGATCCGAAGACCTAAGTGAGCGTGGCCGGCGCTAGACACAGAGAGGGCCCGCCGAAGCGGGCCCTCTCGTTGTACGAAACTGCCTGGAGGCTGTTACGCCTTGAACGCTCCGTTCGTCTCGTGCACGACCACTTCGCCGGCGGTGACCTTCGGCGTGTTCGGAAGCACGGTCTCGAGCTTCTCCTCGCGAATCCACGTGGCGGCGACGCGCGTCGACTCGTTGGCCTGGTCTGACGTCTCGAACAGGTTGATGGACGTCATCACGCCTTCACCGGCCTCGATCAAGAAGTAGCCACCGAAGCCCGGCAGCTTGCTCATGCGCGGCATGAGGCTCTCACCGGTCTTCTTGGTGACCTCGGCGACGCGGTCCTTGTCGATTCCCTCGTAGCGTCTCACTGTGGCATACATGTGGTGCTCCTCACTTCAGATGCTGCGGGACGGAGCGTTCGGCTGAACGCTCCCAGCGCACTCAAGCCAGGTGTGAGAGACGGAGAGGAAGAGCAAAGAGCCTCGCGGGCTTCCGCGCTTGGCCTACGCGCTTAGCGAGTATAGCACGATACGTTGCTTCAGGTAACAGCACTATTTGCCAGACGTTACACAGAATCTGACAAGACGCGGGAGCGGGGCTGACCCCCACAGGAGATGTTTGTGGCACTCAGACGCTTTTGACACTGAGTGTCATAAATGTCATGATGTGCCCGTGCCTGCCGTCGTCGTAGAGAATCTCCGTCAACGTAAGAAGACGAGGCTCCGCCAGACGATCGTCCGCGAGGCACTGCGTCTGTTCGCTGAGCGGGGTTTCACGGGGACCACGGTCGATGACATCGCTGGCGCGGCCGATGTCTCCCGGCGGACGTTCTTTCGGTACTTCGATCACAAGGAAGACGTCCTTCTGGGCTGGCTCGACGAGGTCGGCGACGACGTTGCGACGTGTCTCGCGGCGCGGCCTCGCTCGGAACCGCCGCTCGATGCGGTTCGCGGGAGTGTCCTGACGCTCGTCGAGGGATATCGGGAGCGAGCGGCGGATGCGCTCGCCGGCGCCAGGCTGATCGAAACCACCCCGGCGGTTCGCGCACGGGAACGCGAGAAACAGGGCGAATGGGAGGACGCGATCGCGAACGAGCTCTGCAAGCGGCTCGGGCGCTCGATCGCTGCGCGGCGGCGCGCACGTCTACTCGCGGCGCTGTCCGTTGGCGCCCTGAGCGCCTCCATCGCGATCTGGCGCGCAGAGGCAGGACGTCCGGATCTCGCCGATCTCGTCCGAGACGCGTTTGATCTCCTGGCGCCCCAGGCATGAACGTCACCTTCCAGCACGCCGGCGCAACGCTGTCCGGAGCGGTCGTGTTGCCGCCCGACGGCGAGGTCCGTGCGGCCCTCGTGTTCCTGCACGGCTCCGGCCCCGCCGACTCCGGACATTGGTCGCAGTGGGCCGACGTGTTCGGCGAGCATGGGGTGGCCTCCCTGTCGTACGACAAGCCCGGCGTCGGCGGCTCGGAAGGAGATTGGACGCGGCAGTCGTTCGCCGACCGCGCGAGTGAGGCGCTCGCCGCGCATCGGTTCCTCGCTAGCGACGTCCTTGCCGAGGGCGTTCCGACTGGTGTCCTCGGCATGAGCCAGGGCGCATGGATCGGGCCGCACGCCGCGTCGGCGTCCGAGGATGTTGCGTTCGTCGTCGCTCTCTCCGGATCAGCGACAGGCCCACGCGAGCAGGATCGATTTCGGATCGAACACGAGCTTGCGCGCGACGGCTTCGCCCAGGATGTGGTCGACGCTGCGCTACGGGTATGGGACGAATGTGACGCGTTGTTCGGAAGCGGAGCGGACGACCGTGCCTTGATCGGTGCCTTCGCGTCGCATCGCGACGAGCCGTGGTCACGCTATTTCGTGTTCGGGGACCCGAACCTGATCGCGTACGGACGCCTGATCTGGGACTACGACCCGCTGCCATTTCTGGCTCGTCTGCGCTGTCCGCTGCTAGCGATCTGGGGCTCCGCCGATGCGCTTGTGGATGCCCGTTCGAGCGCAGCGGCGTTCGAGCGAGTCCTTGTCGATTCCGGAAACCGGAAGACGCAGCTCGTCACGATCCATGGAGTCGACCACGGTCTGCGCAGAGATGGGGAACGTCCGCTCGAGCTCCTGAGCTGGATCGCCGACTGGATCGTTGTAGAGGACTAACGACACCTGAGGCAATGCGCGGTCCGCTTGCCTCGCAAAAGGTTCTATCTGGCTAGGCTGAGCCAGCCGGCGAACCATGCCTGACGGCCTTCAGGCTGGCCGCCTGCGCTTTCGTCGCGGCGCGCAACGCCCGGATGCGAGCGCGAGGAAGGTCCCCGACGGTTAGAGCGTCACCATCGATCATCTCGTCGTACACCTGTGTCCAGCTGCGGTCGGCGTACCGCGGTTTGCCTCGCTGCACGGCTCCTTCCCTTGCAGTCAGGGCCTGGACTTGCGCCTCCGTCATGGTCTCGAACTCAGTGGACATTCTTCTCCTCGCTCACCGGCTGGACACTGGAGAGGGCGGCCCCTTGGACGGCCGCCCTCTCCGATGTTCTCGCTCTGGTGGTTACTTGGGCTGGACGCCTATCTGCTTGAGCAGAGTCATCGAGTCGAAGTAGTGCCGACTCTCCTTGATCCTGCCACCCTCGAAAGTGAAAACGAAGGCTGCGGGCGTCTCCTGTCGCTTGCCCGACGCCGGGATCGTCCCTTCGGCCGTCTCGAGCGGGCCGGTGTGCGTGCCCTTCCAGGTCACTTCCAGCACCGCCGCGTTGCGGCTGCCGACGGCGCTCGTCACCGTGCCGGCGGAATCCGGGAATGCGGTCTTCCAGCCCTTGAAGAGCTCGACGATCTGCTCCGGGCTCTCGACCTTGCGCTGGGTACCAAGCTCGTGGTAGCGGGAATCGGCGGTGAGCCGTGTCTGCAGCCGCTCCCAATCGCCGGTGTTGAAGGAATCCACCTGCTCACGAGCGATCGTGATCATCTCTTCTGCGGTCAATGCTTCGGTGGCTACTGCGGTCATTGCTGTCCTCTCTTCGATGGGGAGGCCGACCGGGGCAGCACTCACATAGGAAGAGCAGTGAGCCTCGGCGGCTTCCGCGCTGGCCTACGCGCCGACCGACTATAGCACGGTATCGTTGCTTCAGGTAACGCCTCTATTTGCCCAACGTTACATAGGCGGGTAGACTCGGGAAGCGCGATGCACGAACACGTACAGACGCTGGCCGAGGTGATCAGAGAGGCGCGTGTGCGCGCGCGTCTATCGATGCGGGAACTGGCACGGCGGAGCGGCCTCTCGGCTGCGCAGATCAGCCGGATCGAGGCGGGCGAGGTCGAACGACCCGTTGCTGAGACGCTCGTGAGACTCGCGAAGGCCCTCGGTCGGGATGCGCAGCTGCTCCTTGTGTTCACGGGGCATATCCGGGGGGCGAGAGCACAGCTGCTCCTGCGACAGGCGATCGAGGTGCTGCCCGAGCCGAGCAGAGCCGAGCACACCCCTGCCCTTTCGCGGCTCGACGCCGAGAGCGAGCGCGAGCGTCTGCTCCGAGACGAGCTGGCCGATGCCGAGCGGGCGCTTACAGAGATTCAGCAGGATCTCGAAGCGACCCGCGAACGGGTGTCAGCCGAGCCGCCGCGCGAGGCTCGCAAGCGGTTGCGCGAAATTGCGACGCTTGCTCAACGGCGCGCTGTCGAGGTCGCTGATAAGCGCCGGCAGCTCGAGCAGCTCGAGGATGCTCCCAGCGAGGAGAACTGCGCCCTCGCCGGACGCCTCTTCCTGGACACGACCGCTGACGGCGAAGTGCTCGAGGCCTGGCGGCAGTACTCGGGCCAGATCACGCCTGACGATCCGGAGCTTCGTCAGTTGCTCGGGGCGTGGCGCCAGCTTGGGCACGAGCGACGCAAGAAAGTGCTCGAGTTCTCCCAGGAGCAGCTGGCTCTCTCGCTGCTCCGGGCCGAGAGAGCGATCCTCGGGTCTGTCCAGACCCCGGAGGAGGCATTCGAAGTCGTCCGCAACCTGTCCGCAGGGGAGGGGGCCTCTGTAGGAGCGTGATCGGCGACCTCTTCCGCGGTGCCGCGGCAGGGAAGCCTCGGCGGTTGGTGACCGGCGTCGCTTTTGCCGTTCTGGCCATCGCGGCTTCTGTCCTCGTCGCACGCAGGCTGACCGACTCGAGTTGGCCGCTCGCGGACGTTCGGCCGCTGTTTGCCGCGGCGGCGGGGGTCGCGTATATGGCCAGTTTCGTCTTCCGCGCGCGGGGTTGGCGCCGGCTGTTTCCGCCCGGGCAGTGCCCTGACCAGGCCCGCTGCCTTGCCTCGGTCGGCGCAGCCGCTGCGAGCGGCGCCGTACTCCCCTTCCGGCTGGACTACCTGGTCAAGGTCGGGGTCCTGCGCAAGCTCGGCGGCATCCGCATCGGGCTCGAGGCGATCGTCCTGTCGATCATCTCCCTGGGGATGATCGACGCGATCGCGATGTTGCCACTCGCGATCTCTGCGACTGCGACCAGTGAATCTGCCCTGCGCGGGCCGCTACTGATCGTCGTCGCGTTCGGCGTCTGCTGTTGCACGCTGCTCGTCGTCGGCGTGCGCCTGCTGCGGCTGCCGCTCCTGCGTCGCAGCCGCCACCTGCGCACGGTCACCGAGCAGGTCGCGCGCCACGCCACGCCGCACGGACGGCGCAGCGCCATCGTCGCCTGGTTCTACCTCTTCGCCTGCTGGTCGTCGCGCGCCTTCGGCAGCGCCGCGCTGCTGGCAGCGCTCGGGCTCTCGTTCTCGCCGACGATCGCGTTGTCGCTGATCTGCCTCGGTGCCGCTGCCGCCGTGATCCCGATCACCTCGGGCGGGGCGGTCGTCAATGCCGGCGCGTCGGCCGCCATCTTGCTCGCGCTCGGCGTCGGCAAGGACATCGCCATCAACTTCTCACTTGCCTCCGGACTCCTGCTCGTAATGAGCGCGCTCGTCGTCACTGTCTTCGGCATCGTTGGCTCGCTCGCGATCGGCGTGCTGGCCCGGCACCAGACCGCGGGCGCAAGCCTCGTCCTTTACAGGTAAGGGCGCGCATCCTGAGAACGCTCGGTCTCTGGACTCATCCGGGCTCGCACTGGACTCGAAACGGGTGGGAGGTGAGCCCTCACACGCCGGGGAGAACGTCCGTCTCGTCACGTGCGGCGAGACTTCGTTGAGGGACCCGGATGTGCTCGCTGATGAGCTTCGCTGCGAGTTCAGCATCCCGACTCCTCATCGCGCGCACCATGGCGCGATGCTCAGCAATGGACCGTCGAAGCGAACCGCGCAGCATCAATGACGGCAGTTGGTAGCGCTCCAACTCGTCAGCCAGCGTTCGGTACATCGCTATGAGCCTCCGGTTCCGCGAGCTTTCGACAAGCACGAGATGAAATCGCGTGTTGGCTTCGAAGAATGCCGACACGTCGTCATCTTCGGCAGCGCGCGCCATCGCGTGCGTGAGCTGGTCGAGGTTGGTGAGCTCAGCCTCCTCTATTCGACTTCACCGCCAGTCTTGCCGCGAGAACCTCGAGAGACTCCCGCACTTGATAGGCCTCGAGGAACTCGTCGCGGGTTAGCGCGCTTACTACGGCGCTGCGCCGAGAGCGCTTCTGCACTAGCCCTTGTGCGGCTAGCTGACGAATCGCCTCGCGTACGGGGCCCCGGCTCACACCAAGCCGGGCCGCCAACGCCACCTCGCTCAGGACTACGCCAGGGGTGAGCCGGTTGCTGAGGATTTCGCTCCGCAGATAGTCATAAGACCGTTCTGCCAGCGTCCGCGTCTCGAAAGTAGTGCCTTCGGCCAATGTTGCTCTCTCCTTCAAGCTCCTGGTGTGGCGCTTGACTCGCGCGGTGGAAGGTTTATGCTCGCGGCACGAAATGTCAACAGTCGGCAGATGACTGGTCTCAACACGATGGCGGAGCTTGACCACGCTCCAGGGATGACAGACACCACCGGGGCTGAGCATGCGACAGAGGAGCGCCATGTCGTCGTCGACCGGGTCACGAAGGCTTATCGATCGGTCCGCGCGCTCGATGACGTAACGCTCGCTGTCCATCAGGGAGAGTTCTTGGCGATCCTGGGCCCGAGCGGTAGCGGAAAGACGACCACGATTCGCATCATGGGTGGCTTCCTGCGCCCGGACGCCGGACGAGTGCTCATCCGGGGGAGAGACGTCACCGAGCTTCCTCCAAATCGGCGTGACGTGAACACGGTGTTTCAGAGCTACGCGTTGTTCCCGCACATGACCGTCGAACGGAACGTGGAGTATGGGTTGAGAACGAAGCGTGTTCCGCGAGTCGAACGTCGTCGTCGTGTTCAGGAGGCTCTGGAAATGGTTCGACTCGAGTCTGTGGCACGTATGCGACCAGCCGAGCTCTCTGGAGGGATGCAGCAGCGTGTGGCGCTGGCACGTGCGGTCGTCAACCGGCCGAGCGTCCTCTTGTTGGACGAGCCGTTAGGTGCGCTTGATCGAAAGCTTCGTGAGGATATGCAGGTCGAGCTCCGGCAACTTCAAGCCGAGCTGGGAATCACATTCGTCTACGTAACGCACGATCAGGACGAGGCGCTCGGTATGTCGGATCGGCTCGTCGTGATGAGAGGCGGCCGCATCGAACAGATCGGGAAGCCAGGTGACGTCTACGACAGGCCTGCGAACTTCTGGGTCGCGACGTTCGTAGGTTCGAGCAATCTGGTGGCTGCGAAAGTACAGAGCGTCGGCCCCTTGCTCGAGCTCGAGTCGGATGTCGCACAGCTTCTGAGCACCGACTCCCTCGCCGGCGCCAGGGTTGGGCTGGACGTGACAGCCGTGATTCGGCCAGAACACGTCGAGATTTCTCAGGAGCCAAGTCGTGACGCTCACAATTGCCTACGAGTACGCGTACGGGAGATACTGACCCTCGGCGGTCAGGTCAAGATTGTCGCGTCGACGTCGAGTGGCCTCGAGATGACTGCTCGGAGAGAGCGGCGGCTTGTCGATGAACTCGGCCTTGAACCAGGTCAGGAGACGTGGTTCTCCTGGACGTCCGACTCGGTACGGGTCTATGAGTCGTGGCAGGACGGTGCCACGGGGAAGGAGGCATCGAACACGGAAAAGTAGTGCACCACCGCACCGACCGTTCAAACTTCAACGGAGGAGCAAGCATGGATAGCGATATGCAAGTCGATCGACCGGCGTACGACTCGGATCGAAGACAATTCCTCTTGCGTTCCGGCGGTCTATTGGCAGCAGCGCTTGGAGGTGTGGGTGCGCTGGGGCCTTCAATTGCGAAAGGTGCGTCTCTAGGAGCCGATCAAGCCGGCGGCACGTTGAACCTGTACACCTGGCCTAACTATTTCGCTCAGAAGAACTTGGCGGATTTCAGAAAGGCCACGGGTATCAAGATCAATACTACTTTCCTCGAATCTAACAACTCGCTCTTTGCAAAGTTGAATTCTCCTGCTGGAGCGAACTACGATATTGTCATCCCGAGCCAGTATTGGGTGGGCGTCGAAGCGGAACGAAACCTTCTGCAGAAGCTCGACAAGAAGCGCATCCCGTACGCGTACATCGACAAGAAGCTCTTGGCGAAGATGCCAAAGCCGGTCAACGACTATGCGATTCCGAAGGACTATGGCACGATCGGCGTGATTTGGGACCCAGGTGTGGTTGGAGGCCAAATCAAGACTTGGCAAGATTACCTTGACGCTGGAGCAAAGCCTGGCGTCAGCGGAAACGTGGACCTCACCGATGTCCCAGACGAAACGCTGGGTATTGCGCTGTGGGCTAAGGGCAAGAGCTTCAACACCAACAGCAGGACAGAGTTGCGTAAGGCCGCAGACACCATGAAGGACTTCGTCCAGCACATCAAGGCATTCAGTGAGTTCGACGTCGATGGGCTCGCGAACGGCTCAGTCGTCATGGCGGTTGTTTCACAGGGCACCGCGCGGCTGGCCATTCAGCGAAACAAGAAGCTCAAGTACGTGATCCCGAGGCCCTACAGCAAGCTGTGGGTCGACATGTATGCGATGCCAAGGAAAGCGAAGAACGTCGATCAGGCGTATGAATTCATCAACTTCATCTTGAAGCCGGCACGTCAGGTGCGTGACGTGAGCTATATCGGCTACCCGACGACTCTTCCGGGCATCGCCGGCAAGTTGCCGGCGAGCGTTCCACTCAAGAGTCTCATCTTCATACCGCCAAAGGACCTCGCGCGCCTCGAGGTCTACAAGGTGAGACCAGCCCTCCAACAATACGTTTCGGGCCTGTACGACGAGATCAAAGCGGCCGCAGGGGGTTGAGCGACCCAGCAGCCTCGCCTGGCGGCGTCCGCAAGGATCGATTCACCTCGCGGGCGCCGACCGGGCACCTCTTGGCGCTTCCGCCTCTGGCCTGGTTGGGCTTCTTTTTCGTTGGCCCCCTGGCAATCGTGGCTGTCTATGCTTTCGCGCACGCTGTCTTCGGTGGAGTTGTGATCGGCTTCACCTTTGAGAATTTCGATCAGGCGCTGTCGGGCTTTTATCTCAAGATTTTCTATAGAACTCTTGAGTTCGCGGCGGTCGGCACAGCGCTCTGCTTCGTCGTCGCTTTGCCGTTCGCCTACTTCCTCGCTCGCAAAGTAACTCGCTACCGCGGGCTGTTGATCGTATTGCTGATCATTCCATTCTGGACAAGTTTTCTCATCCGAACGCTCGCTTGGCGAACGTTGCTGGCCGCCGACGGCCCGGTCCGCGATGTCTTGGCTTTCCTACACGTACACGAGGGCCCACTCGATGTGCTTGATACTCCGACTGCCGTGAGAATCGGCATCGTCTACGGCTATTTGCCGCTGATGGCCCTGCCACTGTTCGTAGCATTTGAACGAATCCCCGCAGAAGCACTGGAGGCGAGCAAGGATCTCGGAGCAGGGCAACTGCGCACGTTCTTCTTTGTGACCATTCCGCTTGCCCGGGCCGGCATCGCCACGGGTGTGCTGCTTACGTTCGTGCCCATGATGGGGGAGTACGTGATTCCTGCGCTTCTCGGTGGCGACCGGGGCCTGTTGATGAGTGGGCTCATCGCCAATCAGTACTTGCAGGCTCAGAATTACGCACTCGGCTCGGCGATGGCGCTTCTCGTCCTGGGTGTTGTGGGTGTTTCGGTCTTCGTGCTGGCGCGGATGACCCGAGGCTTTACGGCCGTGGCGCAATGAGTAGAGCGGTCGCTGTCGTGCGTCGAGTCCCGTGGACGACCACAGCTCTCGGCCTCTGGACCGTGCTCGTGTTCGTGTTCTTGTTCGCCCCGGTCGTAACCGCGCTCGTGTACTCGTTCAACGAGGGCGTGTTCGGTAGGCAAACGGCGTCCTTCGTCGGCTTCACCACGCACTGGTACTCGGTCGCGTGGCACAACGAAGCTTTGCGTGACTCGGTGGAGGCGAGCCTGCGAGTCGCCGCTCTGACTACCGTGATCGCCACCGTTCTTGGGACAGTTGCTGCACTGGCCGTGGCACGGTCATCCGCGAGAATCTCCGGCTCCGCCGTGGAGCTACTGGTGTATCTCTTGCTGATCGTCCCTGAAATCGTACTCGGCGTGGGATTCCTCCTCTTCTATACAAAGCTTGGAGTCGAACTCGGCACGTGGCCCCTGGTCTTGGCGCATACGCCATACACGATGGCAGTCGTCATGCTCGTAGTCCGAGCGCGAGTGCTGGCGATAGATCGGGCGACCGAGGACGCGGCTGCAGATCTCGGCGCTGGGCGGTTCCGCACGTTTTGGACCGTCACGTTCCCCCAACTGCAGACGGCCGTACTCGCGGCGGCGGTGCTTGCATTCACCTTCTCTTTCGATGACCTCATCATCTCGGTATTCCTCGCGACGCCAACGGTCACGACATTGCCTGTCTACCTGTTCGGTAGCGTGCGGTTTGGCCTCACGCCCGATGTGTACGCCGTGGCAGCGGCGATGTTCGTGTTCACGCTGACCATGCTTGCCGTCGCAGCTCTTGCGTATCGCTGGCACGGGCGGAGGTTCGGAGGGAGTCGTGGACTGACTAGTGAGATGGGCACTGTGCGGTGAGCGCACAGGGACAGATCCTGAAAGGAGCAAGATGCGCGAACTCGACTTTACGCTGACTGCGGGTCCGACCGAGGCATCCGCAAAGACGCTGGCTGCCCTTGGCGCCCCGATTACGTACCACTACGACCCGGTGTTCCTTGACCTGTATCGAGATGTCGAGAAGAAGGTCGGCGAGATATTCGCATCACAGAATGACGTCTTGCTCCTGCAGGGCGAGGCGGTGTTGGGCTTGGAGGCCGCCGCCCGTGCGCTTGTTAGACCGGGAGCGCATTGCCTCAATCTCGTGAGCGGGGTCTTCGGAAAGGGACTCGGCCAGCGCATGGTGAACGCCGGCGCCGAACTGACGGAGATCGAAGTGCCGTACGACGACGCCATTGATCCTGAGGACGTCGAGAAAGCGTTCAGTGAAGACCCGAGCATCGAAATCGTGTCCGTGGTCCACTGTGAGACGCCGTCGGGAACACTCAACCCGATCAAGGAGATCGGCATAGTCGCAAAGTCACATGGGGCGGTCACGATCGTCGATTGCGTTTCGTCCCTGGGAGGGGTGAACATCCGCCCGGACGAGTGGGAGCTCGACGTCTGCGTAGCGGGGCCTCAGAAGTGCCTCGCAGGCCCGGCTGCTCCGACGCTAATGACGATCAGCGACGACGCTTGGACTGCGATCAACAGCAATGCTGGTGCGCCACGGGGATCGTATGTGTCTCTGCTCGACTGGAAAGAGCGCTGGCTAGAGCAAGGCAGCTTCCCGTTTACGCCCCTGGTGTCCGACATCGTTGGCCTAGGCGCTGCCTGCGACGAATTGCTTGCCATCGGCCTGGAGGCGTCGTTCGCGCGCCATGACGCGGCCGGCCGAGCTTGTCGAGCTGGCGTGGTCGCGATGGGACTCGAGATCTGGCCAAGGCGGGAGGAGATCGCATCCCCTACGCTCACAGCGATCCGACTCCCTGACGATCTGAACGACATCCAGGTGAGGACGCATGCGCGCGAGCACTATGGCGTCATGCTGTCCGGAGCCCAGGGAGCAGGCAATCTCATTCGCATAGGCCACATGGGAGTCACGGCTCGTGGCCTGCATCCCATCGTGGGTCTCGTCGCTCTTGGTCAGACGCTCACCGATCTCGGCGCGTCAGTTGACCTCGGGGCTGGCGTGCAGGAAGCAATGCGCGAACTGGTGGCACATGAGTTTCACGCAGACTCGGCCGCTCAGGAGGTGACGACACGGTGAGCGCAATCACGACGGTCGCTGAGTTGCGAGTTCTCATCGGCGGGGAACGTCGATCAGCACAAGACGGTGCGACGCTCGATGCGGTCAATCCCGCGACCGGCGAAGTCATCGCCCGCGTGCCTCGGTGTGGTGTTAGTGATGTTGACGCAGCGGTGGAGGCAGCGCATGCGGCATTCCCGTCCTGGCGCGCGACAGCGCCAACTGAGCGCGCAGCATTTCTTTACGAGCTCGCAGAAGCACTGGTGAGCCGCCGCGAAGATCTGGCGCGAGCCGATACTGAAGACAACGGAAGTCCTTACAGAGACCTTCTCCGAGACGTCGACCTGGGTGCTGCCTGGCTTCGATACTTCGCCGGTCTGGCGTCTCAAACGAGGGGCGAGACGATTCCGACCGGTCATGGCCGGGTCAACTACACGTTGCGCGAACCATTTGGCGTCGTCGGTCGCATCGTGCCCTTCAATCACCCCGTTCTGTTCGCGACGATGAAAGTCGCAGCGCCTCTCGCTGCCGGCAATACCGTTGTGCTGAAGCCATCCGAGCACACATCGGTGGCAACTCTGCTTCTCGCAGATGACTTCGAGCGAATTTTCCCGCCGGGTGTGATGAACGTCGTAACCGGCTACGGCGCAGAGGCAGGCGACGCTCTGGTCGTTCATCCGCTGGTGCGTCGCCTCGCGTTCATAGGCAGCGAGAGTACGGGACGCCGGATTCAAGCTCGCGCAGCGGAAGCTGCTGTGAAAACCATCACGCTCGAGCTTGGAGGTAAGAACCCTATTGTCGTGTTTCCCGACGCAGACATCGATCAAGCCGTCGCAGGGGTCGTGGCCGGCATGAACTTTTCGTTCCAGGGGCAGTCGTGCGGCTCCACGTCGCGGCTGATCGTTCACAAGGACATTCACGCTTCCTTTGTCGAGCGCCTGGTCGAGGCGACGTCGGGACTTCGCGTTGGCGATCCATTCGATGAAAACACCGATGTCGGCAGTCTCATCAACGAGCAGCAACTTGCGAAAGTTCTGAACTACGTCGAGCTTGGACGTGAGGAAGGGGCAGAGCTAGTCGAAGGAGGAACGCGCGTATCTGAGCCAGAGCTCTCAAACGGTTTCTTTGTTCGCCCTGGCGTTTTCGATCGCGTCGAGCCCGAGATGCGCCTAGCCCAGGAAGAGATCTTCGGCCCGATACTTGCCGTCCTGCAATTCGAGAGCTACGCCGAAGCAGTTGAGATCGCAAACAGCGTTCGGTTCGGGCTCACTGCGAGCGTGTTCACCACGGATCTCAGAACGGCACACAAGTTTGCGCGCGACGTCGAGGCGGGCTTCGTGTGGGTCAACGACAGCGCGCGCCATTTTCTTGGTGCGCCGTTCGGAGGCTACAAAGACAGCGGCGTGGGCCGCGATGAGGACGTCGAGGAACTCGTCTCGTACACACAGGTCAAGAACGTGAACGTGTCGTTCGAGTAACCCTCAGGTGGCCGGCGCTCCCTACCTCGAGGAACTCGTCCGAGCTGCGGGAGGCACGAAAGGGCGACCGCATCGGCCGGTCGCGAAAGCGGCGGCTGCAACGTCGCCGCCGCTCTCGCGCGCCCGCGTCCGCAGGACTATCTCTAGCCGCTGCGGATGATCTTCTTGAGGCCGGCCCGCGTCGTCACGATGGGCACATGCACCTTTCCGGTGAGGATCGCACTCCTCGCCTTCGCGACGCTACCCCACACCGGTGCAGGAATGTACGGCGTCTTCAACAGCGAGACACCGCTCGACAGGGTCATCGTGTAGCCACGGGCTCCGAATGTGCCAGCGTTGACGTCCGCGATCGCCTTTCTGTAAGCCGTCGTCCAGTCTAGGACAACCGACGTCAGGAGCACCTTCTTCTTGTCGATGGGTGTCTTCTTGCCGATCACGTCGATGAACCACACCTTGTTCGGCCCTTTGGCGTTGTTGATCGCCGAGAGGTAGCCGAAGCTTGCGCCGTCTCCCATACCGAAGATGATGTCTGCGCCGGACGCGATGAGAGTCCGAGCAATGCGCTTGCCACCGGCGGCGTCCGCGAACCCAAAGGCGCTTATCTCCGCGGACGACACCTTGATCTTCGGATCAATGCTACGTGCGCCTGCTACGAATCCACCCGCAAACTTGTAGAAGTCGGGGATGCTCGCCGAGATCGCAAGGCCAAGCTTGCCGCTCTTCGTGGTCTTGGCTGCGACGATACCTGCGAGGTAAGCGCCGTCGTAGTTGTTGGCTTCGACGTCGCCGACGAGGCCCTTGACGATGATCTTCGGGTCGCCGGTGCCGAGGATCGGGACATTCGTGTCTGCTGCAACCGTCCCCACTACCCCCGCATAGCCGCTGGCGTGGGCGAAAATCAGATCGGCGCCGCGTTGCGCCAACCGGCGAAGATTCGCCTCGGTGTTGTCATATCCGATCCCGTCAGCGACGACAAGCTTGGTTCCGGTCGCAGCCGCAGCTTTTCGAGCGGACGTGACGCCTTGCTGGTTCCAGCCGAAATCGGTCGCCTTCTCGGGCGCAGCGATGGCTACGTCCTGCACTTTGCGCACCGCGCTAGTCGCGCCCGCCACGGTGAGACTCGCAGTGGCCACCGCGAAAGAGACGAAGAAGACAGCGCTCCTCTTCCACTTCATGGACTCTCCTCCTCTTCTATGTCCGACCCGAGCTGTCGTGCCCTGAAGTCGGTTGTTGCGGCTTCGCTGCCGTTGAAGGAAAGCGGCAGGCTCGTGTTAACTGTTGACACGAGTATCGACCACTGCTTCATGAGATGCAAACTTCTACGAGCCGTCCGGCACCGTCGCGACACAACGGCGATGGGATGAAAAGCGGCGACCCGTCGAGTCAGCCGGTGCGAATCAGGATGTTCCCGTCGGCGTCCACGCCGAGTTTCTGGCCAGGGTAAACGACCGTCGTCGCGTCCATCTGGGTGACTACGCACGGGCCGTCCGCCTCGTAGCCCGGCGCGAGTGCCTCCCTACGCCAGCACGGACAGTCGACGACCGCCCCGGTTTCAGCGAAGAACACTTCTAGCCGGTCGGCGCTCGAGGCGCTTCTGCCTGGTCGAGGACGGTGGAGGTCGTGGCGGCGGACGCCCGTGGCTGTCACGCGCACGCTGACGATCTCCGTCGGCTCGTCCGGAGCCGAGTGCTTGTACAGATCGTTGTGAAGGCGGTGGAAGGCGGTCGCCAGGAGCTCCAGCGCATCTCCATTGGCTCCGTCGGATCTCGGCAGCGGAACCGAGACAGGGATGTACGCCTGGCCGACGTACCGCATGTCGAAGCTCCGGTGCGTCTCGATGAGCGAATCACCGATTCCCTCCTCGACCAGCAACTTGCGTCCGCTCTGCTCCAGCCGCTGAACTGCAGCATCGAGGTACTCCCAATCTACTTCGTCGGTACGGCGGAGCACGGTCTGCACGTAGTCGTGACGCAGGTCGGCCATCGTGAGACCGAGCGCAGAGTGAATTCCTGGCCTCGGCGGGACAAGCACGTTGCGAATACCGAGTTCGGCCGCGACGCGACCGGCGTTCAAAGGTCCGGCGCCGCCAAACGCGACGAGTACGAACTCGCGCGGGTCGATGCCCCGTTCAACCGAGATTAGGCGGATCGCATCGACCATGTTCGCCTCTGCGATGGTGAGGATCCCATTCGCGGCTTCAATCGGGCTGAGTCCAAGGCTCGAGGCCACCCGTCCGACGGCAGTCTGGGCGGCGTCGATGTCAACCTCGAGGATCCCGCCGAGCGGATAGCGCGGTGTGAGTCGGCCGAGCACGACGTGGGCGTCCGTCACGGTGGCGTGCTCGCCCCCCCGTCCGTAGGCGGCTGGCCCCGGGCTAGCACCAGCGCTCGCAGGCCCGACGTGGAGGCCCCCACCTTCATCGATCCAGGCGATGCTGCCGCCGCCCGCACCGACGGACACGATGTCCAGCAGCGGCTGGCGCATCGGCAGACCGTCGATGAAGTAGTCGGACGTCGTCGCCGCGACGCCGTCCTGGATCAAACAGACGTCGGTGCTCGTCCCGCCCATGTCGAGAGTGATCAGGTCGCCGATGCCAATCCTGTTCGCCAGCTTGATTGCACCTGTTACTCCCGCGGCGGGCCCCGACTCGAGCGTCGTGGAAGCTCTCGCGCGCGCAGTCGCGCTGTCCATCAGACCGCCGTTCCCCTGCATGATCCGGAAGCTTCCTCGGAAACCACGCGTCACCAAGTACTGCTCGAGGTTGCCGAGGTAGCGGTCCATCATGGGCGTGAGGTAGCCACTGATCACCGTGGTAGAGAAGCGCTCGTACTCAAGGATTTCCGGAAGGATCTCGCTGGACGTCACGGCCGGAACATCGGGGAAGAGCTCGTTCGCGATTGTCTTCGCCCGGCGCTCGTGTTCCGGATTCGCGTACGAGTTGAGGAAGCAAATGGCTAGCACCTCGGCCCCGGCTTGAACAAGCTCAGTCACCGCTTTGCCCACTCCTGCCTCGTCGAGCGGCATGTACACGCTCCCGTCGGCGCGGAGCCGCTCACAGACCTCGCGTCGGAGGCGTCGGTCGACGAGATGCTCTGGGCGGCGGTAGAAGAGGTCGTACAGGGTGGTCAGGTTCGTGCGCTGAAGCTCCAGGCGGTCGAACTGTCCCTC
This sequence comes from uncultured Actinomycetes bacterium, assembly GCA_963704335.1. Classification (GTDB taxonomy): domain Bacteria; phylum Actinomycetota; class Thermoleophilia; order Gaiellales; family Gaiellaceae; genus PALSA-612. Next base: position 310,852 of record OY969889.1, on the reverse strand, counting down.
GGTAGTGAGGAGGCCCACAGGCGCCCCGCGCCGCTCGAGGATCGCGTTCGTCGCAACCGTCGTCCCGTGAATGAAGAGATCCACCTCGGACATGCCGACGGTCAACTGCTCGACGGCTTCGCTGACTGCCTGGCTTGGATCCTCGCGCGTAGAGAAGACCTTGACGCTCTCAGCCTCGCCGGTCTTCTCATCGATATAGACGAGGTCGGTGAACGTTCCGCCAGTATCGACGCCGATTACGCGCATGGCGGGGCTGGGTCGGTCACGAGCGTGCGAATCACGGCGAGGTCAGCAACACGCAGGCCCGTGATTCGACGGGCAGTCTCGTCCAGCCCAATGGAGCCCACTTCGACAGATTCGTCGCGGATCGCCCAAAGGCGCAGAGGCGCTGGCCAGCTCCCGACGACCTCGACGAAATCTTCGTTGACGCCAAGCGCATCGAGGAACGCGGCGTGCAATCGCGCGGTCCTCCGCTCTCCCACGAACAGCGCGTCGCACGCGGCGACGACTGCGCTGGTGCGCGCCGCGCGAAGCGCATCGCGCTGGGTCTTGGTCGCCGGCGCATCCACGTGACCCGTTTGCGCGTCGATCACGACGCCGTACTGCCTTTCAGCTGCTTCGATCGTCACGAGCCCACCTGCAACGTCGTCGGCCACTCGAGCAGGGTCCCGGTCGAGCGCGTCCCCGTAACCGCCCGCTCCGGCTGTTTCCATGCTGACGACGTCGCGATAGAAGAGCGGCATCAACGTCGTCTTGGTGCCGAGTTCGACCGGGATCAGATCCTCCCCGCCGTCCGCGCGGATGATCCGCACGCGCTGTGGCGCGCCGGACAGACCGTCGTGGACCCCGAACGGTGGAATCCGGGATCGGTCCCAGAGACAGGAAAGTCCGACCGCCTGCCGCTCGCCGGTGTCGAGCAGTCTGATTCGCCGTATAACGCCCATTCCTCCTCGCCATTCGCCGGGTCCGCCCGAATCCACTCTGAGCCGGTACTCGTCGCACAGGAGCGGGTACTCCGCCTCAAGCCGTTCGATTGCAAAGTCCTTGGTATCCCCGCCAAGGACGGTGTGCGAGGCGTCGGCCCCGTCCCGGCCGCGCGTCGCCCCCATGCCGCCGGCTGGGTACTCGTACCAGACGTACGGCCGACCGCTTGCGGGATCGACTCCGCCCATGTAGGTGTGGTTGATCGAGCCATAGTTCGCGGCTGCGACGCGGTCAGGCAGGAGCCCAGCCAGCGCGCCCAGCACGACGTCCACGACGCGGCTATTTACTTCGTGCGTCGAGCCGGTCGCCGCCGGCTTGCGCGCGTTTACCATCGTGCCTTCGGGCGCGTGGACGTGGATCGGACGGTAGAAACCAGCGTTCGCAGGCCACTCGGGATCGAGCAGAGCCTTCAACGCAACGCACGCCCCCGAGTAGGTTGCGGGTAGCGCCGAGTTCGTCGGTCCTGTCGCCTGCGGCGACGAGCCTGTGAAGTCGAGGTTCAGGTTGCTACCCTCGACCTCGAGTCGCAAATGCACGATGCGCGGCTCCGGGGTGTGCCCGTCACTGTCGAGGTAGTCCTCGTATTCGTACACCCCGTCGGGCAGTTCGGCGATGCGGTCGCGCATGCGCTTTTCCGTGCGGTCGAGGATGACCCCGATTACGGTCTCGACCACGTCGGCTCCGTACTTTGCGACGAGTTCCTCGAGGCGCGCCAGGGCAATGCGGCATGCAGCGACCTGCGCACGAATGTCGCCGGCCCGCTCCTCCGGCAGCCGAACGTTTTCGATGATGGTGTCGTAGAGGGCCCGGTTGAGCTTGCCCGCGTGGTAGAGGTGCGAGATAGGAACCCGCAGTCCTTCTTGATACACCTCGGTCGCTTTGCCGGAGATGCTTCCCGGCGACATTCCGCCGACGTCGGACCAGTGTGCGCGGGCGACGGGCAGGAAAGGTAGGCCGCCGATCCGGCGGATCTCGGCCAACGTGAAGTCAGGCGTATGTGCGCAGCCTGCGTACGGATCGTTCGTGATCAGAAGGTCTCCGTCGTCGAGTTGCTCGAGGGGATAGCGACGGAACATCTCCCCGACGAGATGCGGCATCGTGCCGAGGTGGCCAGCGACACCTTCCGCCTGGGCGACCATCTCCGTGCCAAGGAAGATGGCGACGGAGAAGTCTTGCGCTTCCTGGACCGTCGTCGAGTAGGCGGTCCGGATGATCGTGGTCTTCATCGCGCGAGCTATGCCAATAAGCCCGTTCCTGATCACCTCGACCGTTACCGGATCGACGGCTTGATCGCGGCGTTTTGAGACGCCGGTCGTCATCCGGCCTTCAGTTCTCGTCGTCGGCGGGTAGAGGCGCTGGCGCCTGCCCTTGGTGATGACGAGGGCGACCGCCTCCAACAGCAAGTCCGTGAGCCCCCGACCGTAAGACGTCTATCCGTCTTGCCTCCCGTTGTCCGTGCCTGCGCTCGACGATATCCGTTCCCGGCGCGCGAGATGCTGGGCCCGACATGCATGTGCGCATTCGTGCGACCTCCCGCGCGCGTTCAAAACCGGTGAGGTCGTGGCTCATTTTCAGGGAGAGCGTGTGTCGTGACACGCTTTCGGTGGGCCGTCGCCGAATCCGCCCTAGACCGCCCAAGTCCGACGGGACGATGCACCGACCGTGCCCGGGCATGGCGACGCACTTGCGGCACGTGGTTGCGGCCGCGCATTGATCAGGAGGACGTCGGCGGCCTGGTTGCGACCGGTACTCGCCCAGCCACCGCTGCGAGGTCGAGACGCTCCGCAGCATCCAGCGCCTTCTCGGTCTTCTTCCGAGTGTTCCGACCGAGCACGCCGCTCACGATCCAGCGCCGGGCGAGCCGGCCGAGCGGCAGACCGAGATCCGCGACGTCGGGAGCCCAGCGCGGCTTGAGATAGAGCTCGAGCGTCAGCTTTCGAATAAGCGCAGGATCGGGGGGCGACCCCGTCTCCTGCTCGAAGCGGTGCGCCAACAGCGCGGCGAGTGCCTGGAGCTCGCGGACGCCGTTTCGGACCGTAACTCCGATCGACACGGCGGAGGACGCCACGAGCACCCACGGGACGCGCGTGAACCGTGCGCCACGAAGCGCGATCCTGGCGACCGGCGTCGCGATAGCGACGAACCGCTGAATCGCGTCCGACATCTCCTCCGCATCCTCGTGGTACGTGAGCAGTCGCTTCGCCTCGGCAGCAGTCTTGACTTCGACATCCGACGAGAGCAGGCGCTCGAAGGCCTGGTGGACCACGTCTCCCGCGGCGCGCTCCACGGTGCGCGGAATCGCGAGGAGAGTGCCGGACTTCCCCTTGGTCTGGGTCTCGGGCATGGCCGCAGACTGCCTGACAGAGCGGGAACTCGCCCGGCAGCTCGTTGGCGCAGGAAGGGCAGACGGCCACCGATCGTGTCTAGGTCAGCCGTTCGATGGACACAGGTGCCCCATTCTCGACTGGTGCCGTTACCTTTGTGCTCGGTGTCCGAGAAGCCAGGTGTGAACGAGGTAGCCGAGCGGGCTTTCCGTCGTCACTACGGTGATGTGTACCGCTACCTCCGACGCCGGACCGGCGACCATCATCGCGCGGAGGAGCTGGCGCAGCAGGTGTTCGCGGATGCGGTTACGTCGCTGCGCGAGACGGAGTCGCCGTCACTGGCCTGGCTGTACACGGTGGCGCAGCGTCGCTTCGCCGATGAGGTGAGGCGCGATAGCGCCGGTAGGCGCATCGGTGCGCTCACGCCGGTTGTGGGGACGCCGAAGGCCGAGTACGGGGCCGATGTCGCGACCGCGCTTCGGGTCGCGATCGAGCGGCTGCCGGAGGGGCAGCGGCAGGTACTCGTCTTGAAGTTGTTGCGCGGCGCCAGGTTCGCGGAGATCGGCGCGGCGCTGGAAGTGAGTCCCGAGGCGGCGAAGATGCGGTTCGTGCGCGCGCTAGTCGCGCTGCGGGAAGAGCTGGAAGAGAGAGGAGTAAGGCAATGACGCTTCGCGACCCGGAGGTGCTCGATTTGCTCGCCGACGATCCCACGCTGCTGGCGCTTGCCGATGCAGTTGTGGCGACTCAGCAGGCTCCGCGCCGACCCCTGTTCCGGCGCCGCGCGCCGCGCGTCGCAGCCGTCGCCCTGGTCGCCGCGGCAGCCATCATCGTCGCGCTGGTTCTGCCGCAGGGAGAGCACGGGATCGTCGACCGGGCCATCGCCGCGATCGGCGACGGCAGGGTGATGCACATCGTCTCCGAGATGCCGACCGGAACCGTCGACGTTGACCTGCAGAGCGGTCGCCGCACCGTTCAGCAGGCACGGGTCGAGTTCTGGGGAGACCGGCAGCTCGAGCGGTTCCACGCGGTGATGACCTTCGACGACCAGGTCGTGCTCGACGTGCTCTGGCCGCAGGACAAGACGAGGGGCTTTACCCGGGCCGAGACTGTCGACCCCGCGTTTGCGGCCCTCTGGACGGGCTACCGGGAAGCGCTCGAAGACGGCACGGCGACGCTCGCCGGCGAAGGCGACGTCTTCGGTCACCACGTCTACTGGCTGCGTTTCAGCCCCACGGAGGCGGGGTCGCCCGGCACCGAGGTCGCCGTCGACGCCGAGACCTATAAGCCGGTCGTCGTCCGCGAGGACTACGGCGCCCGCACCATCGACCAGCACATCCTCCTCGCCGAGAGCGCCAACTTCTCCGTGGCCGACTTCACGCGTGACGGGCCCAATCCGTTCGACACCGTCACGCTCAGCGCCGGCAGCCTCTCCTCGATGGACTCGGAGGTGGGCTCGGAGCCGAGCACGACCGTCCCGAGCGGCTGGCTGACGGCTGGCCCTGAAGCCGACGGGCACAGGCTCGCCGCTGTCGTCCCGCAGACGATCACTACCGACGACAAGAGGACGATCCACGGCATCCAGCTCGTCTACGGCGACCACGGCAGCGCAGCCTTTGGCGCCACCACCATCGACGAGTTCTCCGGCCCAGAAGAGCCACAGTCCTGGGCGGACATCCCCCCAGGCGCTGTAAGAATCAACGAAGGGGAAACCGGCGACTCCAACGGCAACCACCACGCCGAGTGGACCGGCGACCTCGTGAAGAACGGCCGCTACGTGACGATCACCACCCAGCACGGCGAACGGGCGCTCATCGCGATCGCTCGCTCCCTTCGACCTGTCCCGTAGCCCAATCCGAGGGTGGAAACCAGAGGCCGCCGCGAGTACACCTCGCGTGAACATGCACGCGCGCAGTTACTTCACGAGATCGTTGGCAGAGAAGGACGTCGGGATCAGGCCGAATTCGGCGAACACGTCGATCCACGGCTGCGCCAGCGCCGGCCGTAGCCGCGTGGCGAAGGACGTGCGCTTCATCTTCCTGATGATTGCCTCGTCGAGCGGTGCGTACCTGGCGAGGATTGCGCCGCTGGCGCGGTCGTTCTTCTTGTTGTCCGCCCAGACCGCGGCCGCCTGGATTGCATTGCGGAACCGGGCGGCGAGGTTCGAGTCGACGTCGCGGCGAGCCATCGAGATCGTCAAGAGGCAGTCCCGCAAGCAAACGGCAGCCACGGGGTCGGCAATCAGCCGTGCGCCCCGCTGGATGGCCACGGTCAAGAAGGGCTCGGGCAGGATGGCGGCGTCGACGGTTCCGCGCAGGAGCGGACCGAGCATCCGGGCGAAGGGGATCGCCGAGAGCCAGACGTCATCTGCGGACAAACCGTTGCGCTTGAGCCACTTCAGCAATGCAACGTGCCCGAGCGTGTAAGGCGCGTCGATCGCGATCCCCTTGCCGATGAGGTCGCGGGCGCGCGCGATCCGCTTTCCGGGTGCTGCGACGAGCCCCGTCGTCTGGCCTTTCGGCCGATAGAGCGCTCCCGCGGCCACGAGCCGTACCGGCGCATCGCGCGACTTCAAGATTGCGAGGCCGCCCGTGGTGAACCCCGAGAACTGGGCGTCACCCGACAGCAGGGCTGCCACGATCTGCGTGGGACCCGACAGGATTGCGATTCGCGCGTCGATGCCCTGCCGCGCGAAGAATCCCTTGTGCTTCGCATACAGGGCGAGCGCGGCCGGCTCGACCGGCAACACGGCGATCGTCACCGGCGTCAGGGGAGCTGTGGCGACGGCGGTCGCGCCCGTCGCGCCGGCCAGCACGACCACGATGCTCGCGAGGAATGCCGCCAAGGGTGCTTTGGCCATTCCGGTCACGACGGCACCCTGAGCAGGCGGGAGACGATGTGCTCGTTTCCCACCGCATCCGATCCGACGATCACGAGGCGAAGGGTCCGCCGCTCGCTCTTCCACAGCCGGACACGGAGCGTGGCCGAGACCGTGGCCGATGTCTCACCGGACCTGGATGCGGCCACGCGATCGCCGCTGTGGATGCTGACCTTGTACGCAACGGCGGTTTCCGCGTTTTCGTCTCGGGCCGAGAAGGCCACACGGATGCTGTAGGTGCCGGCCGGTCGCCGGAGCTTCTGTGCTTTCACAGTTGTGACAGCGACCGTCGGAGGCGTGTCGTCGAAGTCGACGATGCCGTTCCAGGTCTCACGGAACGTCCTCGTTGCGAAGTCGTCGCCGCCCATGACGGTTGCGAACGTGCCCTTCCCCCGCAGCTTCGCGTACGGGCCTGTTCCGGCGACGATCCTCCAGTCTCCCTTCAGGTACGTGTTCAGGTCGGTCTCCAGGACCCGCTGGCGCGCCGTGATGCTGCCGCTGCCGTCAGTGCAGCTGAACTGACGCGTGCCGTGGACCAAGCCGAGCGGCCCAAGCCATTCGAGATCGACGGCGTACCCTCCAGAGCAGAACGGGTTGGAGGCACTGAATGGCCCCTCGTTCCGAAAGCCGGAGAAGAACTTCTCGACCGGTGTAGCCGGACTGCGAAATCCGTCGATGACGATCTCGAACGGGCCTGGGACGGCTCGCACATCAGGAGCAGCAGGCGCATGCGTCCCGAGGCTGAGCGCGATCAGGGCGATCGCGGCGAGGAGGCAGCTCTTGCCGGTCATCGCGGCTGCTCCAGGATCTGCTCGACCTCGAGCCGGACACCTTGTGCTGTGCCCCGAAGACCACCGACGATCAAGTTCCCGGCCGGGTCGCGCTGCTCCGAGACCGAGACGGCGGTGAACGTCTTGCGGTCCTGTGCGACTCGCACCGTCGCATTCACCTTCTGCGTGCCCAGAAACGCACCGTTTTGCGCGTTGAACCTGAAGAAGACTCTCGTGACCGCGAACAGAGACGGCCCGATCCGCTCCCATGCTCCGTGCGAGGCGCCGCGAACCGTTCCTGGGGCTGCCGCGCTCTCCACCGTCGTGCCGTCGCCTGCGAAGGTCGCGAGAACACGTCCCGGCGGCTGCCCCGGAAGGGTCAGCGTCACGTCCCACGTACCGACGAGCGAGTGGCCCACACTCGCCTTGGGCGGGATCTTGGCCGCCGAAGCGGATACCGCCGCGACCATGATCGCCGTGGCGAACAGCGCGATCGCCGCGACGCTTGATCTCTTCCTATTCATCGTGGCTCCTCCTTGCGTTCGTCGTGACGAGCCGTGATGGACTCGTCGGCGTCGAAGACGTCGACGGCTCGGCGCCAGGAGCCGTCGGCGACCTGTGCGTGAAGAGCGAGATACGTGCCGCGATCGACAATCCGCCCGTTGCGAGCGACCTTGGCTGCGACGGCGTACCGGCCGATCTCGATGAACTTTCCGGCCACGGCCGCCATCAGCTGGCGCTCGAACGCGACGGTCGAGAGCCCAAGGGCGATCCCGGCCTGCCAGTACGCCTCGATGTCGGCCCGCCCTCGAATCAGCTCGCCCGCCGGCGCGAGCACTCTCGCGTCCTCGGCGTAGGCGCGAGCCGCACTAGATGCGTCCCCGTGCTCGAGCGAACGTACGAGCGCCGATGTGGCCAGCTGGATCTCGCCTTCCATCGAGCGAGAGGCTCGCCGACCCGCGTTACAAGCTTGTTACAGGGGCGCCAGGCTGCGTGCCTCGCTGAGCACCTCGGGTGGACGCAAACGGCGGCCAGCCTCGAGGGCCGCGGCCAATTCGTCGCCTGACAGAATCCGGCCTATCGCCGCTAGTGCGCCGTCGCGCGCCTCCGCCTCGGCAGGCAGCAGCAGGCCGCCGCTGGCTCGCCGCAGTTCGTCCGCCGCTCCCACCAGGCGTGCACCTCGAACCGGATCGCTCCAGCCCGCGGCCACGACGGCGAGTCCGTAGCAGCAGTCGGCGGCGCTCCCGCGGAACCCAAGGCTGTTCGCGTATTCAAGTGCTTCCCCGAGTTGGCTCCAGGCCTCTTCCAGCCGCTCCTCGTGCGCTGCTCCCATTCCGAGCCTGCTGAGCGCGAGGCCCATGCCTTCCTCGTCGTTGCCGGCACGGGAGAGCTCGAGTGAGCGAGCCCCGACTTCCCGGAGATCGCCATATCTCCGTGTGTGCAGAGCGGCGTCGGCGAGGATGAACAGCGCTATCGCCTCGAGACGCCGGCTGTCCAGGTTCCGTGCGAGGCGCACCGCGTCGTCACAATGCGCTCGGGCGCCGTCGTAGTCACCAGCAAGGCCTGCAAGGGCCGTCAGCACATTGAGGCACGTGACGACAGCCCGCTCAGATCCGTTCTCATGGGCGGCTGCTATTCCCGCTTCTGCGAACGAGCGCGCACGCTCGAGCTCGCCGCTGAGCCGGGCGAGCAACGCAGCTGCCGCAAGACCCTGGATGCGGATAGAGGACGGATCGGGCGGTGCGCATGCGAGAGCGTCGTCAAGCCACTGGAGGCCCTGTCGCAGATGACCGCGAATGAGCCAGTAGGGCCGCAGCTCGACCGCTAACTGCAGCGCCACGTCCGGCTCGTTGGCGAGCGACCACTGCACCGCGGCGTGCATGTTCTCGCGCTCAGCGTCGAGAATCGCCAGACCCGCTCTCTGTTCCTCCGAGGCGAACCGGACGTGGTCGGGACCGGCCTGCCGCGCTACGTCGAGGAAGTGCTGCGCATGGCGGCGCCGCACTGCCCCGCCTCCGTCTTCGAGTCGTTCTGCGGCGTACACCCGGATGGTGTCGAGGAGCCGGTAGCGCGTCGTTCCCTCGAGATCCTGCGCGACGACGAGCGAGCAGGCAACGAGTTGCTGGACGAGCTCCAGGGCGCGCTCCTCGTCGCCGTCCAGGCAGATCGCGGCGACCGCCGCGAGCGAGAAGCCTCCGACGAATACCGAGAGGCGGTCGAGCAGCGCGCGCTCGTCTTCGGAGAGAAGGTCGTAGCTCCAGTCGATGGTCGTTCGGAGAGTCTGGTGTCGCGGGTCGGCGAGTCGGCCCCAGGAGCGGAGAAAGCGGAAGCGATCGTCGAGGCGGGCCGCGATCTCGTCGAGGGAGAGCGCCTTCGCGCGTGCGGCGGCGAGCTCGATCGCAAGCGGAAGGCCGTCGAGCTCCCGGCAGATTCGCGCCACGGCCGCCGCCCCTGATTCGTCCGCGGCCAAGTCTCTGCGCACAGCGCGTCCGCGCGCGAGGAATAACTGGACCGCTGCGAACTGGTCGATCTCGTCGCTCGGGACGTCGTCGCCGGGTGTGGGCAGGGGCTCGACCGTGTAGTCGACCTCCCCCGAGACACCGAGCGCGATTCGACTCGTTGCCAACACTCGAACGTGGCTGCAGGCGCGGAGCAGGTCGTACGCGAGCTCGGCACACGCCCTCGCAAGGTGCTCGCAGTTGTCTAGTAGGAGCAGCAGCTCTTCCGTGCGGAGGTAGTCGAGGAGCCCGTCGAGGGCGGAGACGTGTGGCCGTTCCGCAACCCCGAGCGCCTGCGCGACCGCTGCCGGCACGCGTGCGCTGTCAACGTGCGCCGTCATGTCGACCAGCCAGACGCCACCCGTCCAGGCTCCGACCTGACGTGTGGCCGTTTCCAGCGCCAGCCGGGTCTTCCCGGCGCCGCCGACTCCCGTCAGCGTGACGAGGCGGTGCTCTCGCAGCAACCGCTCGAGCTCGCTGAGCTCCTCGTCGCGACCGAGGAAGCTCGTGAGCTGCGCGGGGAGGTTGTTCCGCTCCTCCGCGGGCGCCGGAAGATCGACCTCGTGGCGCAGCACCGCGCGCTCGAGCGCTCGCAGCTCCTCGCTCGGCTCGAGACCGAGCTCCTCCGAGAGGAAATCTCGAGCCCGTCGGTAGGCGTCGAGTGCGTCCGCTTCGCGCTCGGAGCGGTAGAGGGCCAGCACGAGCTGGCGCCACAGGCGCTCGCGGAGCGGCTCCTCTCCGACGAGACGTTCGAGCTCCGGGACTAGCGCGGCGTGCCGGCCCAGGGAGAGCTCGGCCTCGAAGCGCTCTTCGATACAAACCAGGCGGAGCTCGTCGAGGCGTCTGGCTTCGAGCGCGAGGATGCCGCTATCCCCGACGTCGGCGAGCGCCGGGCCGCGCCACAGGGCGAGTCCCGCGCCGAGACGCTCCGCGGCGAGCCCCGCGGCGCCGCGAGCAAGCGCTTCGCGGCCCTCGCTGAGAAGTCGTTCGAAGCGGCCTACATCGAGCCGGTCGGCCTCGACTTCGAGGACGTATCCCGGAGGGCGTGCAACGAGCCGATCCTCCCCGAGTGACGAGCGCAGGCGAGAGACGGATACGCGGAGAGCGCTTTCCGCGTCGGCAGGCGGTGTCTCACGCCACAGCTCGTCGATCAGGCGATCGGTCGAGACCGCACGACCAGGCTCGAGGAGGAGCAGTGCGAGGAGGGCGCGCTGTTTTCGACCGCCCAGTCGCAACGGCTGACCATCCCGCACGACTTCTACCGGGCCGAGCATCCGGAACTCGGTGGCCGCGATGGCAGTTGCCACGGCCACAGGATTCTAGAGCGCCGTCGGTGCCCAGCCGGTTACGTGACCTTCTCGTAGATCAAGAGCTGGACGCCGTCGCCCACGACTCTTGCCTCGGTGAGGCTCAGGCGCTTGGTCGTGCTCGTGTCCGCGAACAGCCGCTTCCCAGCTCCGACGATGATCGGATAGACCTGGAGGTGGATTGCGTCGACGAGATCGTGTTCGATCAACGTCTGCGCGAGCTGTGGGCTGCCGTGCACGACGATGTCGCCGTCGTACATGTTCTTGAGCTTCGCCACCTCCTCGACCACGTCACCCCGCAACACGGTCGTGTTGTTCCACTCGGGGCTCTCCAGCGTGGAGGAGATCACGTACTTCGGCATCGAGTTGAACTTGTCCGCGAACTCGCCCTCGAAATGCGGCCAGACGGGGGCGAAGCCGTCGTAGGTGACGCGGCCGAGCAGCAGCGCATCGGAGTCCCTTGTCTCCTCCCACTTGAACTGATCGCCTTCGGGACCTCGTGTGAAGCCGTCCGTCCAGCCAACGCGCTCGAAGGTCTCGGTTCCGCTCGGCGCCTCCACGACGCCGTCGACGGAGATGTACTCGGTCACGACGATCCTGCCCATCAGAGCTCTCCTTTCGTTCCGGACTTCCTCAGGGCACGTCCGAGTGCCTGGCCGCCCGCGAGCACGGGCTCGAACAGGTCACCGTGCCGTTCGACCCGCGCGAGCACCTCGCGCATTCCGAATTGGCGCGGCGTCAAGTCCTCGGTCAGCTCGTCCCAGCGGAGCGGCGTCGAGACCGGCGCCCCCGGCTTCGGCCGCACCGAGTAGACCGAGGCGATCGTCTTCCCCCGAGCGTTCTGACGATGGTCGACGAGCACGCCCTTACGCTTGCGCTTCAGCCACTCGGTCGTGACCAGGCCTGGGTGCCGCTCCTCGAGCCCGCGCGCCACGCGCTCCGCGAACGCGTAGGTCCGCTCGTAGGTCGCTCTGCGCGCAATCGGGACGAGCACGTGAATCCCGTCGGCGCCGCTCGTTTTGACGTAGGACTCGAGCTCGAGCCGCTCGAGCTCCTCGCGGATCAGGTGGGCGACTTGGATCGCGAGCGCGAAGCCGCCGTCAGGTGGGTCGAGGTCGAAGAGCACGAAGTCCGGGCGGTGCGGCTTGTCGACGCGCGAGTACCAGGCGTTCATGTCGATGCAGTTCATCTGCACCATCCAGAGCACCGCCTCCGGCGAGTTGACGAGCGGGAAGTCGACGAGCCGCGACCCGCCCTCGCGCGGATGTGTGCGGAACTGACGGGTCGGGATCCAGGCGGGCATCCCCTTCGGCGCCTGCTTCTGGAAGTACGCGTCCCCGCCCATGCCGTAGGGCCTGCGCTTCATCGTGAACGGCCGGTTGCGCAGATGGGGGACGAGCACCGGCGCGATCGCGCGGTAGTACTCGAACAGGTCCTGCTTCGTGAACCCTTCGTCGGGGAACAGGATGCGTTCCGGGCTCGTGAGACGGACCGACCGCGAGGCCACGCAGCGGGTTCTACCTGTCGCGTGGTGCGCGTGTCGACGCGCGCAGATCGCGACGCCTGGTGTGCGTCACCAAGTGGCGTTTGGCACCATCCAGGCTGGGTAGGTTCGACACGATCGAATAAACGATGGGGGGTGTCGAATGCGCAAGGTAACCGCAGTTCCCGCGGTACTCCTCGGTCTCGCTCTCGTCACCGTAGTGGTCGCTGCCGCGACCGCTCAGGCGCGGACCGAGAAGACCCAGGTGACAAACGTCACGCTGTCGGGATGGTCGGCCGGGAAGACCGAGGACGACCTCTTCCAAAAGGTCGTCGACAAGTTCAACAGCACTCACCCGGCGATCCACGTCGACTACTCGGTGATCAACGGCGACTACACGCCCGCGATGACTGCGCGCTTTGCCGCGCAGAATCCGCCGGACGTCTTCTACGTCGACTCGGCCCGCCTCTCGACATGGGCGAAGCAAGGCGTGCTCCAGCCGCTGAACACGTACATCAAGGCGAGCAAGTACGACACGAGCAAGTTCTATCCGGGCCTGCTCAACGCGTTCAAGGTCGGGAAGACCGATCTACGGCTTCCCGAAGGACTGGTCGCCGCTCGCGGTGGAGATCAACACGGCCATGTTCGCGAAGGCCGGGATCAAGAAGGCCCCACGGACCTGGGCCGAGCTGACCGCGGCCGCCCAGAAGCTCGCGTCCTCCGACGCCGTACCCGGCGGGAAGCCGATCTGCCTCCCTGCCGACTGGGCGAGAGTGCTCGCGTTCGTCTTCCAGAACAAGGGCTCGCTCGCGAACGTGCAGTCGCCGGCGGTCACCCAGGCCGTCAACTTCTACGTCGGGCTGATCAAGAAGGGTCTCGCTGCGACGCCGACCCAGCTCGGGGTGGGCTGGCCGGGTGAGGCGCTCGGCAAGGAGAAGGCGGCGATCATCTTCGAGGGCAACTGGGTGATGCCGTACATGCCGGCGAACTTCCCGCAGGTGAAGTTCGGCGTTGGCCCGATGGTGAAGGGCAAGGTCAACGGCAACCTCGGGTTCACTGTCTCGTACTCGCTGGCGAAGGCTTCGAAGAACAAGCCGGCCGCCTGGAAGGTGTTGAGCTGGCTGACCAGCAGGGTCGGGATGCAGACCTGGATGTCGTACGGTCTTGCACTCCCCTCGCGCTCGGACGTGAAGGCTAAAGCCGGGCGGCAGGCCTTCCTCGCCGCGGGGCCGTTCGTCACGCGGCTGGGCGTTCCCCAACTTCGATGCCACCTACACGATCATGAACAACGACCTGCAGGCCGTGATCAACGGCTCGATGACGACATCGCAAATGCTTGCCCACGTCGCGTCGTCCTTGAAGGGCTAGACGGACGATTCTCTCGACCCCTCCGCGCGGCGCTGGCCGCGCGGAGGGGCCAGGACGCGAATGGCGACCACGACCCCGACGGAGACGAGCCGCTCCCCAAAGCGAGACTCACTCCTCGGGGCCCGTGTCCGCGAGGCCGGCTGGGGCTATGCGTTCGTCCTGCTGCCGATGGCGATCTTCGGGATCTTCTTCATCTACCCGCTCGGGTACGCGATCTACATCAGCTTCTACGAGTGGGGGATCCTCGGGAAGGTCCCGGGCGCCGGCAACGTCGGCGCCGAGAACTACCGCACGCTCTTCGACGACCCGATCTTTCGCCGAGCCATTCGGAACACGATCGAGTACACACTCGTGGTCGTGCCGCTCGAGATGGCGCTCGGCCTCTCGATCGCGCTCGTGATCAACGCGAGGATCCGCGGACGGCTCTTCTTCCGCTCGGCGTTCTACTTCCCCTCCCTCGTCTCCTCGGCTGCGATCACCGCAATCGCGATCTACATCCTCAACGCGAACGGCCTACTGAACGCGATCATCGGCGGTAACCAAGCCTGGTTCGGCGATCCCAGCACCGCGCTCTGGTCGATCGTGGGCCTCAACGCGTGGACGACCGCGGGCACGGTGATGCTCTTCTATCTCGCTGCGCTCCAGTCGATCTCGACCGACGTCTACGAGGCAGCGGCGATCGACGGAACGAGCACCTGGCGCACGTTCTGGCGGATCACGTTCCCGCTCCTCAAGCCGGCGCACTTCTTCGTGCTCGTCGTCTTCGGAATCGGGGCGCTCAAGGTCTTCGACCAGGCGTTCATCGTGTCCGGCGGCACGGGAGGGCCTGTCTACTCGACGTACACGGCCGTTCTCTACATCTACAACGAAGCCTTCAAGACCGCAAATTTCGGGGTCGCAGCGGCGGCGGGGGTCGTCCTCTTCGTCGCCATCTTCCTGCTCACGATCCTCCAGCGGGCGACGGTCGGCCGCACTGAGGTGGGATGATGTTGCAGACGTCCACCTCCGCCGCGGAGCCGTACCTCCCGCCTCGCCCGCGCTCGGCAATCGTGGGCAAGATCGCCCTCTACGGCCTACTCACGGCGATCGCCCTCCTCTACTTCACGCCGTTCATCTGGACGCTCTCGACCTCGTTGAAGACGCTCCCGGATACGGCCAACTTCAACTTCATCCCGCACCCCTTCACGACTGCGGCGTGGAAGAGCGTGTGGACCGACTACGACTTCAAGCGCTACGCGCTCAACAGCCTTTTCCTTGCCGTCGTCATCACCGCACTGAACCTCTTCCTCGCCGCGCTCGGCGGCTACGCCTTTGCGCGGCTGCGCTTCCCGGGTCGCGAGATTCTCTTCCTGCTCGTGCTCGGGACGCTGATGATCCCCGACCAGCTGCGACTCATTCCCGTCTTCGTGATGCTCACGAACTGGCACCTGATCGGGAACTTCTCGGGCTACATCCTGATCAGTCTCGTCTCCGCGGTGAACCTGTTCTTCATGCGTCAGTACTTCCTCACCATTCCGAAAGACTTCGAAGAGGCGGCGAAGCTCGATGGTGCCGGGTTCTTCAAGACCTTCTGGCGCGTGATGCTGCCGCTTGCGGCGCCCGCGATCGCGGCTCTCGCGATTCTCCAGTTTCAGGGGACGTGGAACGACTTCTTCTGGCCGCTGATCCTCTTCGGGCAGGGCAACGAGGACCTGTACACGATGCAGCTCGGGCTCGCGCAGTTCACGTTCACGTACCAGACGCTGTGGCCCCAGCTCATGGCGGGGAGCATCATTGCCATCCTGCCGATCCTCGTCATCTTCCTCGTCTTCCAGCGCTTCTTCATCGCCGGGGTCACGGCCGCGGGGATCAAAGGATGAAGCCGAGGGACGCGCTTGTGCTCGCGCTGCGCGACTTCTACGCCAACTCGTGGCGCCTCGTCGCGGTGAACGCCGCGCTCGGCGTCGTCCTCGTCGCGAGCATCCTCGCCGCTCTCGCCCTGCCGGTCGCGGGTGTGCTCATCGCCGCCGCGGGCCCTGCGGCCGCCGTCGTCGTCCACTGCTCGGTGACGCTCGTGCGGACCGGGGATCTCGCGTTCGCCGACGCCTGGGAGGGACTGCGCCTGCACTGGCGGCGCGGCCTCGTCCTCTCCGTCCTCGGCTGCGCGCTCCTCGGGCTGGGTGCTGTGGCCCTACGCTTCTACGGCGCCTCCGCAATCTGGCCACTTGCGTTTCTGACGCTGTACATACTCGTCCTGCTCGGGATCTACGGCCTCGTCCTGTGGACGCTCGCGATCGCCGAGCCGGAGTACGGCCTGCGTCGGGTTGCGCGCGACGCCGGCGCCTTCGTCGCTTCCAGGCCTTCGGCGACGCTCGTGCTCGGGCTCGCGCTGCTCCTCATCAACCTTGCCGGCGTAGCCGCCGCTGTGATGCCCTTCCTGACGTTGACCGTCGCATACACCTTCCTCGCCACCGCGCACTTCGTCCTACCGGCGCCGATCCTCGAGGAGGCCTCCTGATGGCGACGATCACGTACGAGCACGTGACGAAGCGCTTCGACGACACGATCGCTGTCGACGACCTTTCGATAGATGTCGCCGACGGGGAGTTTCTCGTGCTCGTGGGCCCGTCCGGTTGCGGCAAGACGACCGCCTTGCGCATGCTCGCCGGGCTCGAGGACGTGACCGACGGGCGGCTTCTGATCGGCGGGCGCGTCGTCAACAACGTCGCTCCCGGGCGGCGCAACGTCGCAATGGTGTTCCAGTCCTATGCCCTGTATCCGCACATGACCGTCTACAACAACCTCTCGTTCAGCCTCAAGAACTTCAATGTGCCGAAGAAGGAGATCGACCGCCGCGTGCGTGAAGCGGCGGAGATCCTGGAGCTCGGGGGACTGATCAAGCGCAAGCCGAAGCAGCTTTCGGGCGGGCAACGACAACGCGTCGCCCTCGGCCGCGCGATCGTACGCGAGCCGGCCGCGTTCCTCATGGACGAGCCCCTGTCGAACCTCGACGCAGCCCTGCGCGTCCAGACGCGGGCAGAGATCCTCAAGCTCCAGGACCGCCTTGGAACCACGACGATCTACGTGACACACGATCAGATCGAGGCGATGACCATGGGCGACAGGATCGCGGTGATGAACCGGGGCGTCCTGCAGCAGATCGGCGCGCCGAAGGACCTCTATACGAGGCCAGCGAACACCTTCGTCGCGACGTTCATCGGGTCGCCCGCCATGAACCTCCTGCCCTCCGGTGCCCTTGGTGCCGGAGTCGGGGGCTCCGGACAGCTCGTCGGGTTCCGTCCCGAGCACGTGCAGCTCGGAAACGGCAAGCCGAACTCCGCGCACTATGACGCGACGGTTGAGGTGGTCCAGTACCTCGGTGACGAACAGCTCGCGTACCTCCGGCTCGGTGATGCCGAGATCGTCGCCAAGCTCCCCCTCGAGGCAAGCCTCGAGCCCGGCCGCAGCGAGAGGTTCGCCGTGCCCTTCCACCATCTGCTGCTGTTCGACGCAGAGAGTGGCGACGCCGTGGGGCCTGCGGCCTGACCCGATCGTGCGAGGCGCTCGTGACACCGTGCAGTTCGTGGCGCACGCGGCGTCAGCGTGCCGGACGGGAGCGCTACCAGCGGCCTCGGTGTACGACCTCCTCGAACGCTCGCCGGTTGAGCCGCTTGAGCGGCCGGAGCGGCCCGTCGGCCGGGTAGCCAAGCGAGACGAGGTATGCGAGGAAGTGGCCCTCCGGGAAGCCGAGGATCTTTCGAGCGAGCTCCTGGTCCTGCACGGACGAGTGGCATGTGCCTATCCCGAGGTCGGCCGCGGCGAGCATCATCAGCATCGTCGCGTGACCGAGGTCGTACTGCAGGAGCCCGGCCCAGCGCTCGTCCGGAGGATTCGGTGCGACGATCGCGATTGCAGCCGCGGCGGCGCCGACGTGCCAGGCGCCCTGCCAGACCCCGGTGAGGTCGCGGAGCTGATCGCGGTCGGTGACCAGCACGAAGTCCCACGGCTGCCAGTTCTTCGCCGACGGCGCGAGCCGGCCCGCCTCGAGGATCGTCGTGAGGTCCTCCTCGCTCACCTGGCGTAGGCGAGAACTCCCGCACGTTGCGACGTGACCGCAGCGCGTCCCAGGTCTCCACGCCCTCACCTTACGACGAACGACCGCACCATGCCCGTTGGCTTGACGACACTTTCGAACGCCCGAGCGTAGGCGACGCAGGGTATCTCGGTCCGAGGAGCGCCGCGTTTCTTTTCGGTGATAGCGGCTAAATCCAGACTGAAGGTCTTATAGTGCTGCCGTCAGCCAGGAGGGAAACCATGTGGAAGGTAAGTCGCACCAGCGCAGTCTTTGTCACGAGCACCGTCGCACTCGTTGCGACGTTTGTCTTTCTGGCCGGGTCCGTCTCGGCGCAGACGCCGGCGAATCCGGGGAAGACCGACAAAGTCGTGTACTTCGCGTCCGACGGGATGCGCCCGGATCTGATGGAGCGCTACGCCAGGGATGGGGCAATGCCCACGTACAGGTCTCTCATGAACGACGGCGTCACGGGCCAAAACGGGCTTCAGCCGGCCTTCCCTCCGAACACCGGCGTGGGCTGGTACTCGCTGATGACGGGGACGTGGCCGAGCGAGCACGGCTCGACGAACAACACGTACCACCGTGTCGGCGACGTTGACTTCAACAACCGCACATCGTTCTCGGCGGCCGGATCGATGCAGGCTGACACGCTCGCGGCAGCCGCCGAGCGGGCGGGCAAGAAGGTCGCGCAAGTCGACTGGGTCGGAGGCGTGCAGTCCGGCATCGTCGGACCGACCGTCGACTTCGTGAACTTCTTCTCCACTCGCGGCGTCCTCGCCGCGCCGCTGGACGAGGACGAGCAGGCAGGCGCAGCCGCCTTCGGTGTCTCGTACCAGGTCGCCGCGTTCGAGCCCGCAACGGGCTGGACGAACGTTCCGGCTGCGGATCCGGCGGCGCCGCCACAGCAGACGGTGCTCACGGTCGCAACGACCTTCGCTGCACAGAACCCCACGCGGACGTACGACCTCTATCTCTACGACTCGCTCGTCAACGGCACCGCCGCGTACGACCGCGCGCTGCTCGTTCCCAGCGCAGCCGGCAAGAACGGCGCCCAGGCAGCCGTCAACCTCGCTGTCGGGGACTTCAAGGAGATCAAGCTGAAGGGAGCGGACGGCCTGATCGGCACGCGCGCCGGGCAGACCGCAGGCTTCTACGTGAAGCTCATCACGCTTTCGCCGGACCTGTCCACGTTCAAGCTGTACTTCACATCGGTGGAGCGGGTCATCGCCACCTGCGCGACGGCGGCCTGCGACGCGTTGCCCGCCGGCCAGCCGGGCGAGAACAAGCTGGAGAAATACATCGCCGACAACCTACCGACGTTCATCTCGGCGGACTTCGCCCCACTGGAGGCCCGGATCATCGACGAGGCCACGTATGTCCAGCAGGGGCGGGACCTCCAGAAGGCGTTCGGCGACGCGGTTCTGAACTTCATCCTGGGAACGCTCCAGCCGGACACCGATCTCGCGTTCGTCGGCTACCCGGTGACGGACGAGTTCTCGCACCAGTTCCTGGCGCTCGTCACGAAGACAGACATCGACGGACAGCCGAACCCGACCTACGACGACGCCGACTACGACGGCGTACCCGACGGACGAGTCGCGATCCGTGAGGGCTATATCCGCAGCGCCTATCACGAGGCCGACGCCACGCTTGCGCTGGCCCGTCACCTCATGGGTGGCAAGCCGACCACCTTCATGTCGTCAGACCACGGCTTCGCCCCGCAGTGGTATGCGATCAACGCCGGCAAGGTGCTCCAGGACGCCGGGATCAACACGGCCGAGAACTTCTCCAACTGCCGGGCAGCTGCCGGCACCAAGGCCAAGGCATGCTGGGCCGGGGGCGCGCTTCAGGTCTACGTCAGCCTGGCCGGTCGCGATCCGGGTGGGATCGTCCCTGCGGGCGACTACGAGCTCGTTCGCAACCAGGTGATCGCCGCCTTCGAGAACCTCACCGATCCGGCGAATCCCGGTAAGAAGGTGATCCTCGAGATCTTCAAGAAAGAAGAGCTACGCGACGTCGACGGTGTCGATTCGTTGCATCCGAGCCGGAGTGGCGACGTGGTCGTCGTCTCGCGGCCCCCCTACCAGTTCGACGCCGCGACGCCCGGCGAACGAATCGCGCTCTCGCAGTTCTTCGGGCAGCACGGCTACCTGCCTGATCTCGTCGACCTCGACCACAACATCAACATGCACAGCGTCTTCGTCGCCAGCGGGCCGGGTGTTCGCAAGGACGATGACAAGGTGCCGAACGTGCGCATGATCGACGTCGCCCCGACGATCGCATTCCTGATGCGCATCCCCGGGCCGCAGAATGCTCGAGGCTCGATTCTCACGCAGATCGCCAGGGATACGAACAAGCTGAAAGAGGTCGACATCCTCGACATCAGCGACTGGCACGCCCAGCTCACGCCCCTTAGCGAGGCGGCTGACAACGTGAACGCGGTACCGACGAGCAACCCGTCCTTCGCCATCGCCGGCGCCGCGTTCCTCGAGACCTGGTTCGACGTGTACGAGGGGGAGGCCAACCGCGTAGACGCTGCCGGCATCATCGAGGTGGCGGGCGGAGACTCCTTCGGCGGCGCCACGCCTCCGATCTCGAACTTCTTCGGCGACAAGCCGACGCCTCCGATCATGAACATGATGGGCATCGACGCCGACGCCCTCGGCAACCACAGCTTCGACCGCGGCCAGGCATATCTCCGCGAGGAGCTGATCCCGCTGGCGGAGTTCCCGATGCTGTCGGCGAACATCGTCAGGGCGAACGGGAAGACGCCGCAGGAGTGGTCGCCGTCGACCGTGTTCAAGCTCGACGACGGTATCCGGCTGGGGGTCGTCGGCTTCACGACCGAGTCGACGCCGGAGGTCGTCTTCCCGGGCAACCTTGGCCCCTTCCAGGTGCGGCCGATAGTTCCGGCCGTCAACGCAGAAGCGAGGGAGCTCAGGAACAAGACGGACGCGATCGTCGCTCTCGGCCACGAGGGCGCAACCGGCGGCACCGTGACCGACCCGACCGGTCCGCTCATCGACATCGCGGACGCGCTCAAGAACGTGGACGTCGTGATCGGCGACCACAACGACCTTCAGGTCAACGCGCGACGCCCGAACGGCGTGCTCGTCGTCGAGAACAGGGGCAAGGGCCTCCGTTTCACGCGAGTCCGGATCCTGATCGACCAGAACGGCCGCGTCGTCTACAAGACGGCCGATTACCACAAGCCGTGGAACATCGGCGTCACGCCCGACCCGGCGATTCAAGCCGAGATCGACAGGCTGACGGCGCTGCTGGCGCCGATTCTCGGCCAGCAGATCGGAACGTCGACGAAGTTCATTCCGCGAGCGGATCAGTGCGGCGGTGGCACCGGTCGCACGTGCGAGTCACTGGTCGGCAACGTCGTTACCGATGCGATGCGGACCACGTACGAGTCGATCGGCGTCCAGTTCGCGATCACGAACTCGGGTGGCCTGCGCGCCGACCTGACATGCCCGAACCCCGACATCTCGGGCGACTTCTGTCCCGCGTACGCGCCTCCGCCGTTCCCGATCACGCGAGGCCAGAGCCTCTCGGTGCTGCCGTTCGGGAACGTCGTCGTCACGCTCAGCGTGAACGGCGCGGAGCTGAAGACGATGCTGGAAAACGGGGTCTCACGGATGCCCGCCGTCGACGGGCGCTTCCCGCAGGTCTCCGGACTCTGCTTCACGTACGACATCGCATTGCCGGCCGGAAGCCGGGTCACCTCCGCCTTCGTGGCGGATGCGGCGGGCAACTGCACGGCAACCGCTGTCGATCTCACGGCGGCCTCCATGTACGAGATCGCCGAGAACGACTTCATCGCATCGGGTGGCGACGGCTACCCGAACTTCGCCAGCCGCATGACGACGCAGGAGATCATGGAGCAGGTGGTCGCGACGCACATCACGGCCAACTCGCCGCTCTCGCCGGTGGTGAAGGCGTTCCCGAGTGGTCGGATCAACTGCGCCGACGGCAACGGGGCTACGGAGCCGAACTGCCCCGTGCTGGTGCCGTCCCCCTAGTCGAGAGGTCGTGGGAGCCCGCCGCAGAGGCGGGCTCCCACGGGACTACGTCGCCGGCTGCTCTGCTGCGGGACCGCCGACATGCGACCGCCGCCAGATCAGAACGGCGAAGGCAACCAGCCAGATCGACCAGAGGATGTAGCCGACGAAGTTGGCGAAGTCGGTTCCGGGCACGTCGAGCGGAACGAGGACTCCGAGCGCGATGAGTGCTGCCGCTGCCAGGCCGACGTACGTGAACCACCGCCCGGCGAGGCGCCGTCCCAGCGCGTAGATGATGAGCACCGTCCACGTGGCCGTCAGCAGGTAGCCGAGCGTTTCGCCGACAACGGTGCCGAGCACGGTGTGCACCGTTTCGAACGTGTCCGTGTCCTGACGGTCGGCGATGAAGGGCACGATCAGCGACCAGCGGCTCAGGCCGATCACCTGGACTACCGCAGCGGCGATCCCGACCCAGATCGACCAACGTCCAAGCTCATTTCCGGCGAGGTGGCCGAGCAAGATCGCGATCGGAGCGAGCAGAGCTGCGGACAGGGCAAGGATGACGAAGAGGGTGATGATCGTTCCTTCGTCGTCACGAAACTCGGCCAGGATCTCGTCAGCGGGCTCCTGGAGGATGTCTGGGTAGTTGAACACCGAGCCAAGGCCGAGGAACGCGACGTTGGCCAACACCACCGCCACCACCATGAGAACGGCGGCGACGCGAGCAGGCGAGCGCATCGGGCGAGCTTAAGTCATCGCCCCTCCGGTAGCGTCAGAGCCGGTGGCGGCCACGAACGGGATCGAGGCAATCGGCCTCCGCAAGCAGTACGGAAAGGTAGAGGCGCTGAAGGGCGTCGACCTGCGCGTGCAGGCCGGCACGGTGTACGGGCTCCTCGGCCCGAACGGCGCGGGCAAGACAACGGCTGTTCGCATCTTCACGACGCTCCTTCGCCCGGACGGCGGCACCGCACAGGTGGCGGGGATCGACGTCGTCAAGCAACCGGGCGAGGTGCGCAAGCGGATCGGCCTGACCGGCCAGTATGCGGCAGTCGACGAGAACCTGACGGGCTTCGAGAACCTCGAGCTCGTCGGGCGCCTGTACCACCTCGGCCGCAAGCGCGCTGCCGAGCGGGCACATGCGTTGCTAGCGACCTTCGACCTCACCGACGCCGGCGACCGCTACGTGAGCACGTACTCGGGGGGCATGCACCGCCGTCTCGACCTAGCCGCGGCACTGGTCGCCGAGCCGCCTGTCCTGTTCCTGGACGAGCCCACGACCGGCCTCGATCCGCGTTCACGGTTCGCGCTGTGGGATGCGCTGGAGGCCCTCGCCGCCGGCGGCACGACCGTTCTCCTGACGACGCAGTATCTCGACGAAGCGGATCGTCTGGCCGACCGCATCGCCGTCATCGATCGGGGCCTCGTGATCGCCGAGGGCACGTCGAACGAGCTGAAGGAGCGCGTGGGCGGGGACCGCCTCGAGGTGAGCCTTGCCGATTCATCTGCGGCCGAGCGCGCGATCGCAACGCTGCGCGCCGTCGCGGACGGTGAGCCCACCGCCGAGGACTCCAGGCTCTGCATTCCCGTGCGCGAGGCGGGCGGCGTGATCCCGGAAGTGGTGCGCCGCCTCGACGACCAGGGCGTACGAATCGAGGACATCGTCGTACGGCGCCCCACCCTCGACGATGTCTTCCTCACGCTGACGGGCCACCACGCAGAGGAAGAGGAGGAAGCCGCGGAGTGAGCCTCGCATTCACCCTCAGCGACACATGGGTGATGGCGAAGCGATCGCTGCTGCGCATCCGACGTCAGCCCGATCTGCTCGTCGGCTACACGGTGCAGCCGGTCATGTTCGTGCTGCTGTTCGTCTACGTCTTCGGCGGCGCGATCAGCACGCCCGGCTTCGACTATGTCGACTTCTTGCTGCCGGGGATCCTCGTGCAGTCGATGGTGTTCGGCGGCTTCGTAACCGCGCTTGGGCTCTCCGACGACATGAAGAAGGGCCTGATGGATCGCTTCCGTTCGCTGCCGATGTCGCGCGCCGCCGTGCTCACGGGCCGCACGCTCGCCGATGTGGGGCTCAACGTGATCCAGCTCGTCGTCATGCTTGCCGTCGGGCTCGCGGTCGGGTTCCGCTTTCACACGGATGCGCCGGAGATCCTGGCGGGGATTGCGCTGCTGCTCTTCATTGGATACGCCTTCTCCTGGGTCTTCGCGCTGATCGGCCTCGTTTCGTCGTCGCCGGAGACCGCGAACGCGATCGGCTTCACGATTCTGTTCCCGCTGACGTTCGTGTCGTCCGCGTTCGTGCCCGTCCAGTCGATGCCGTCGTGGCTGCAGCCCTTCGCCGAGAACAACCCGTTCACGACGATGGTCGACGCCGTGCGGGCGCTGTTCATCGACACGCCGGCCGGGAACGACATCTGGGGCGCCGTGCTCTGGTGCGTCGGGATCGTCGTCGTCTTCGGAGCGCTGGCGATCATGCGCTTCCGCCACGTCGTCACGCGTTGACCGGCTAGTCGTCGCCCTTGCCTTCGCCTTGCCCGGTGCTGTCTCCGTCGCACGACTTCTCCGCACGCTTGCGGAGACGCGAGATCTCCTTGCGCTCGCCCTGGATCGACTCCGAGCGATCCAGCAACGCCACCACATCGTGGCAGGAGCCGAGCGCAAAGCGCGTGAAGGCGAGGTTGTAGGCCGTGTAGGCCTCCGCCGTCGTCCCGGAGCCGGCGAGCGTTCCGTAGGCGCCCTCGAGAATCGGCAGTGCGCCCTCGAAGTCCTCGTTCAGCATCAACTGGTACGCGCGGTCGTTGTCAGCCGCTGCGCTGGCGGAGGAACGCGCCGGCTCGGCGGGCGGGGGCGGCGGCTGCGTGGGCGCGGGCGGGGGCGGTGGGTCGGCAGGCGGAGGATTCTCGACCGTGACCGTCCGGACCCGCGTCGTGCCGGGCATGGTTTCTGTGATGACAACCGTGCGCGGCCGGTCATCGCCTCCACTGTTCAAGGCAAGGCCGACCGCTGTACCGGCACCGGCGAGCGCCAACAGGGCGGCGACGAGCGCAACCCCCCGGAGACTCTTCCGTTGGACACGCGCTGGTGCATCGTGCACCGGAGCCGGAATGAGGCGCGTCGGTGCGTCGTCCTCTCGCAAGGCATCGCGCAGGCCTTTTATCAGCGCCTGGGCACTCGGCGGCCGGACGTCGGGGCTCTTCGCCAGCGCTCGCAAGAGCACGCTGTCCACGGCCGCGGGCAGGCTCGGCTCTACCACGGATGCGTGGGGAGGAGGCTCGGTGGCATGCAGGAGCGCCTCGGCGGTCGGCGAGTTGGCGACGAAAGGACGGCTGCCCGTCAGTAGCTCGAAGGCCACGCAGGCCAGCCCGTAGCGGTCACTGGCGGATGTCGCGGGCTCGCCGCGCGCCTGCTCGGGCGCCATATAGCCCGAGCTGCCGAGGATGGTTCCAGTGTGCGTGAGGGGATCGTGCGCGGCCGCACGCGCGATGCCGAAGTCGGACACGTGCACGTCGCCGTCGTCGTCGAGCATGAGGTTGCCGGGCTTGATGTCCCGATGGACGATGCCGGCAGCGTGTGCGGCGTCGAGCGCGACGGCGGCCTGGTCCAGCCAGGCAGTGGCCGCGTCGTGTGGGACCGGACCGTCACGAAGCCGATCCGCCAGCGATCCGCCGGCGAGGTATTCCATGACGATGAACGGCGTCCCGTTGTGCTCTCCGACATCGAAGATCGTGACCACGTTGGGGTGGGAGAGCGAGGCGGCCGTCAGTGCCTCGCGGGTGAAGCGCGCGCGGAAGTCGTCGTCGGCCGCGTAGCGGTCGGCGAGCACCTTGACGGCCACGACGCGGCTGAGGACGGAGTCGGTCGCGCGGTAGACGTCGGCCATCCCCCCGTGGGCAATGAGCAAGACGTCTACATAACGCGCGGGCAAGCCGCGCGACCGCAAGCCCGCCATGCCAACACCGTTCCCTCACAGCCACGCCCCAAAACGCGACGACCGGTTATCGCGGGTTCGATTAGGCTCCGACAGGAGTCCGTGGAAGCTTCCGGCACACCGCAGCCGTATCCGCTGAGAATCGAGGGTGAGCTCGATCCCTCGCTGAGCCGTTGGCTCTGGCTCGTCAAGTGGCTGCTGGCGATCCCGCACTTCATCGTGCTCTTCTTCCTCTGGGCAGCGTTTGTGGTCATGAGCATCGTCGCGTTCTTCGCGATCCTGTTCACGGGCCGCTATCCGCGAGGGATCTTCGACTTCAACGTCGGCGTGCTCCGCTGGACGTGGCGCGTCGCGTTCTACTCCTACGGCGGGCTCGGCACGGATCGGTACCCGCCCTTCACGCTGGACGATGTCGCGGACTACCCGGCGAGGCTCGAGGTCGATTATCCGGAGCGGCTATCGCGAGGGCTCGTCCTCGTCAAATGGTGGTTGCTCGCCATCCCGCAGTACATCGTGGTGGCGATCCTCGTCGGCGGCGCGAGCATCTTCATGTCGTGGGAAGACAGCTACTGGGGGCCCGGCCTGATCGCGGTGCTCGTCCTCATCGCAGGCGTGGCGTTGCTGTTCACGACGCGCTACCCGCGGGGGATCTTCGACTTCGTGGTGGGCCTCGACCGGTGGGTGCTCCGGGTGGCTGCCTACGCAGGGCTGATGACGGACCGCTACCCGCCGTTCCGGCTCGACCAGGGACCAACCGACGTTGCGCCAGAGGCGCGGCTGTTCGAGCCGGCGGCTGTCGCTGAGCCGGCGGCTGCGGAAGTTGCGCCCAAGAGGAAGTGGACCGCAGGCCGGATCGTGGCCATCGTCGTCGGCAGCATCCTCGCCCTCATCTCGCTCGGCTTGCTTGCAGGCGGGGTCACGGGGATGGTCTACGACCTGACCCAGCGCGACTCGGACGGCTTCCTCATGTCCCCGAGCGAGCAGTTCGACACAGCCTCGTACGCCCTCATCTCCGAGACCCTGGACGTCAACGCCGACATTCCGCAGTGGGTGATCGACGAGTTGATTGGCACGGTTCGCATCGAGAGCGAGAGCGAGCAGTCGGTGTTCGTGGGCATCGCCTCTGAGTCGGATGCTGACTCATACGTCGGCGACGTGCGTCGCGCGGTTGTCACCGACCTCGACGATCCGGATTACTCGCCTAGACCGGGCGGGCCTCCGGCCTCACCTCCCACGGCGCAAGCGTTCTGGGTGGCATCGACGAGCGGTGCGGGGGATCAGGTGCTCGACTGGGATGTCGAGGACGGTGACTGGGTGATCGTCGTCATGAACACGGACGGCTCGGCGGGCGTCACCGCCGACCTGCGCGTCGGGGCCGAAGTAGACCCGCTCATCTGGATCGCCGTCGGCTTCGTTGTTGCCGGCTTGCTCTTAGGAGCCGGCGCCGCGGCGCTCATCTACGTCGGCAGCCGCCGGCGGCGCGAGCCTGCCGGCCTTTAGGCTGGCCGTCTGCGCTTCGGTCGCGGCGCGCAACGCCCGGATCCGAGCGCGAGGCAGGTCTCCGACGGTTTGAGCATCACAGTCGACCATCTCGTCGTGCACCTGTGTCCAGCTACGGTCGGCGTACAGCGGTTTGCCTCGCTGCACGGTTCCTTCCCTTGCCGTCAGCGCCTGGACCTGCGCCTCCGTCATGGCCTCGAAGTCAGTGGACATTCTTCTCCTCGCTCGCCGTCATCAGAGGTCCTCTCTTCGTTGCCTCAGCTCGGCCGAGGTGGTCGCGACGAGGTAGAAGAAGCTGTCAGCTCGACGGCGGACCTGATGCCGTCAGCCGCTAACACTATGTGACCCGCTGCGCGGCGCGACCGGCTACGCGGCGCGGGCGCGGAAGAACGGTCGATGCTCGTCGGCCAGATGGAGCCGCTCGAACGCCTGCCGGCGGTCGGCCGCCAGCACGAAGCGGCGGTCGAGGTTGAGCAGTCCGAACATCCGCCGTAGCTTGGGAGGAAGAACGACGGCGATCTTGCCTCCGCGTTCCATGACGCGACACCGCGCCTCGAGCAGGGTGTTCAAACCGTGCGTGTCGACGGACTCCGCACTGCGCAGGTCGACGACCAACGAGGTGGCTCCGTGCTCGACCGCCTCCGAGACTTCGCCGTTGACGCTCGCTGCTTCGACGACGGCAATGAACTCTGGCTCGTGGGGCTCCCAGACTGGGTGCGTGTTCGCCATAGCCATGATTGGAGCATCCCCCGTCTCTGCGCCCCCTAAACGTCTACCTGCGTGCGTCGACTACCTGCGTGCGTCGACTGGGCGATCCGGGTCGAGGTTCGTGCCCGGGCAAGCTCCCCAGAGCCCTCGTTTGGCGGCCTGGGCCCGCCGCGCGGCTCTCATCAGGTCTTCGGCGTACTGGCCGCGGTCGCCCCGGAAGAAGTACGGCGCGGCGGCTCCCTGCTCCACGAGCTGAAGATTGAAATTCCTCGCGCCGTTCGTGACATAGGCGAGGAAGCGGCCGTGCTCGTCCTTCGTGTCGAGCGCCCGATCGAGCCGGAGCGCGACGCTCGTACCGATGGGCGCGAGTCTCGTCAGCGCGTTCAGTGCCTGCTCCGAGTAGCACTCGCCCGCCGGCAGCTCGGGGGCGTCGATCTGCACGAGCCGGATGCGGCGGTTGTCTGCGAGCCTGAGCGTGTCGCCGTCGGTGACGCTCGCGACGATGCCGGAGGCCAGCACGTTTGAGCCGATCGGGTCGAGCGTGGGGGCGGACTTCGTCTTCGCCAGGGATCCCCAGACGAGGAAGACTGCGGCGCCGGCGGCGATCAGGATTCCTGGCAGCCACGCGCGCACGTCAACCCTCCGCTGCCGACCGTCGCAGGACGCGCTCGTCACCGACGCGACGGGTCAGGCCGTCGGCGTCGAACCGCTCGAGCAGCAGTTGCGCCGTCCTTCGGCCGACACCGAGCAGGTCGCGGAAGCGCGCGAGCGTGATCCTGCCCGCCGTGCGGCACTCCTCCACCAGCACGACGCGCGCGTCGTCGAACGCCGTGCGCGACACCGCGTAGCCGTCGCCCACGCGCACGAGCGTCCCCTGCTCCTCGAGGAAGCGGGCCAGCCCGCCGTCGTCCACCTTCACCGGCTCCAGGCCGAGGCGGGCCGTCAGCTCGTCCGCGGCGGCTTGCTTCTGGCCCAGCTCGCCGGCCGCCCCGGGCCGATAGAGCTTCGCGCCGCGTCGCTCCAGCCCGAGCCGGGCGATCACGTCTACGGCCCATGGCTCTGCGGGCGTCGGGATGCCCGGGTCGAGAGGATCGGCGGCGTCGAGCCTGCTCTCGAGGTCTGCGCGGCACTCCACCAGCCAGGCGTCGGAGAACACCCAGTCGCCGGCCCGCTCCAGTCCTTCAGGCTCCCCGCCCAGCGCGTGTTGCAACGTCGCGAGATGCACCGGCGCGTGCACCGTCGCGGCCACGTCCCCGCGTTCGAGCAGCTCCAGCCGTTCGACGCTCTTGTGGCGGGGCGGAGCAGGATCGATCACGCGGCCGCCACCGATGGTGGTTTCCGTCCGCAACACGACACGGTCGCCGGGGGCGGCCACGGCGGGAGTCGCGAGGCGGAGCTGCGCATACCGATCGCCGATCCGTTTCACGACAGCCGGAATCTCGGCCGTGCCGTGGTGGACGTGGATGCGCGCGCCGTCGCCGATCGGCTCGAGCTCCTCCAGCGCGACGTCCAGCCGGTAGCTCAGCGGATAGGCCCCCGGCGCGACGAGCGCGTCGCCGCGCTGCAGCTGCGTCCGCTCGATCCCCGGCAGGCTGACAGCGACTCGTTGGCCCGCCTCGGCGGTGTCGACCGAACGGTCGTGCACCTCGACGCTGCGCACGCGGACGTCGAGTCCCGCCGGGTCGGCGCGCAGCTCGTCGCCGGCTCCGATGCGGCCCGACCAGAGCGTGCCGGTCGCCACGGTGCCGATGCCGTGCAAGGTGAACACCCGATCGACGAAGAGCCGGGTTGCCCCCGTCGTATGAACGGGCTCGACCTCGTCGGCGGCCGTTGCGAGCGCCGCCCGCAGCTCGTCCAGCCCCTGCCCGGTCTTCGCGCTCGTGGCGACGACGGTCGCACCGGGCAGGAGCTCACGTGCCTCCTCGCTTACGAGCGCGAGCGTCTCCTCGTCCGCCGCGTCTGCCTTCGTCACGGCGACGACCCCATGCTCGACACCGAGCAGCCTGAGGATGGCGAGGTGCTCGTGCGTCTGGGGCCGCGCGCCCTCCCCCGCGTCGATCACCAGCAGAAAGAGATCGATGCCGGTCGCGCCGGCCACCATCGTGCGCACGAAGCGCTCATGGCCGGGGACGTCGACGAGCGACAGGCGGCGCCCGTCGGGGAGATCGAGCGGCGCGTAGCCCAGCTCGATCGAGATGCCGCGCGCCTGCTCCTCCGGCAACCGGTCCGTGTCCTTGCCCGTGAGCGCGCGCACGAGCGCCGTCTTGCCGTGATCGATGTGGCCCGCAGTGCCGACGGTCAGCGACATCGCGCCTCGATCAAGCCGTCCACGACGCGCACCGCTTCGAAGCCTCCGCCTGCGAGCAGCGCGCGCCACTCCTCTTCGTTTCGCTCGCGCCCCCCGGCGAGCGTGAGCATCAGGAGGTCGAGCCACTTCGCTCCGTCCGGCTCGTTCCCCGCCGTGAGCACCGACTCGAGGAGGAGCAGGCGAGCGTTCGCTGGGGCGGCGGCTCGAATGGTGCGCAGGATCGCAGTCGCCTGCTCGTCGCCCCAGTCGTGGAGGATCTTCGAGACGATGTAGACGTCACCGTCGGGCACCCGCTCGAAGAAGCTGCCCTCCACGAAGGCGATACGCGCTCCGAGCGCCGCCTCGTCGCGCACCGTCTCCGGGAGGTCGAAGACGATGCCGCGTAAGCCAGGATGAGCTTGCAGCAGCGCGGCGAGCAGGGATCCGTTGCCGCCGCCGACGTCGACGACGGTCTCGTCGCCCGTCCAATCGAGGGAGGCGAGTTGCTCCACGCGGCCGCTCGCCCCGAGCTGCATGGCGCGGTCGAAGGCCGCGCGTTCGTCCGAGTGGTCGGCGAGCCACGGCCAGAAGTCGGCTCCGAAGTCGCGAGGGAACGGCACCTCGCCGGTCGCGTCCAGCCCGGAGACCGCGCGGTGCCAGAGGCCGCCGAACAGCGTTGCGAAGTCACTCCAGCCCCCGCCGATGAGCAGCTCGGAGGAACGGGTGTTGCGAAAGATGCCTGGTGAGTCCTCGGCAAAGACGCCGTCGCTCGCAAGCGCCCGCAGCAGGCGGTTGACCGTGTCTGGATCCGCGCCGGTGTCCCGTGCCAGCTCGGCGACGGGCAGCGGACCGTCGGCGAGCCGGTCCGCGATCCCGAGCGCTGAGACGATGCCCAGGGCGCGTGTGCCGAGCGCGCCGCGCATGAGGTCCCACAGCTGCGTCTCGGGCGCGGGCTCGCTCATGCGCGGGCAGCGAGGACAGCGGCGACGACCACGTCGACCTCGGCGTCGGACACGGTACGGCAGTCCAGGAGCAGCCTCCCGTCGCGGACGACGCCCACCACGGGCGGCTCGGCGAGACGAAGCGGAGCTGCCAACTCCTCCTCGACGGCGCACGCGTAGCTCTCGAGCTCCGCGAGCGGCAGCGCGCCGCCCCCCACGCGGGCGACCGTCTCCTCTACTTCGCCGCCAACTGCTGCGGCGAGTCTGTCTGCCCGTGCGCGGATCGACTCGACGGGTTCGTCGAGCATGCGTAACACCGGAATCTCGCGACGGGCGCGGTCAGGGTCGAGATAGAGGGTCAGCGTGCCCTCCAGGGCTGCGAGCGTCAGCTTGTCGGCTCGGAGCGCCCTCTGCAGCGGATGGCGCCGCAGCTTCTCCACGAGCTCGGCTTGGCCGACGACGATCCCTGCCTGCGGCCCGCCCAGCAGCTTGTCACCCGAGAAGCAGACGAGGCCGGCGCCGGCGGCCAGGCTCTCGCGGGCCTGCGGCTCGTCCCCGAGCGGCACGAGCGCGCCTGAGCCGAGGTCGTCTACGAGCGCGAGGTCGTGTGTGGCGGCAACATCAGTCAGCTCGGCGAGGGACGGGCGGTCCGTGAAGCCCACGACGCGGAAGTTCGACTGGTGCACGCGCAGCAGGACGGCGGTCTCGGGGCCGACGGCCCGCTCGTAGTCGGCCGCGCGCGTCCGGTTCGTCGTGCCCACCTCGACCAGGCGCGCGCCCGAGCGCGCGAGCACGTCAGGGATACGGAAGCCGTCGCCGATCTCGATGAGCTCGCCCCGCGAGACGAGTACCTCGCGGCCTTCCGCGAGCGCAGCCAGCGCCAGCAGGACGGCGGCGGCGTTGTTGTTGACGACGAGCGCTGCCTCGGCGCCGGTCAGCCGGCGGAGGATCCCCGCCACGTGATCCTGCCGCGAGCCGCGTTGGCCCTCCGCGAGGTCGTACTCGAGATTCGAGTAGCCGCGCCCGACCTCCGCCACCCGCTCGAGCGCCGCGGTCGCAAGCGGCGCACGGCCGAGATTCGTGTGGACGATCACGCCCGTGGCGTTGACGGCCGAGCGCAGGCGATAGGCGTGCGCGGCGGCGATCTCCTGGGAGACGAGCTCCACCAGCTCACCGGGATCGCGGCCGGCGCGGATCTCCCCGCGGGCCCGGTCGAGCGCTGTGCGGGCGGCCTCCACGGCCAGCCCGTGGGGCGCCGCGGCGAGACGCGGGTCGCGCAGCAGCTCGTCGACCGACGGCAGCTCGCTCAGCTTCACGCTGAAAGTGTAGGAACGAGCTCGCGCAAGAGGGCGACGAGCGAGTCGGCTGCGCGCGCACCGACCTCGAGCACCTGCTCGTGGTCGATGGGCTCCGGCGAGATCCCCGCCGCCAGGTTCGTGACGCACGAGACGGCGAGGCAGCGGATGCCCATGTGTCGCGCGGCGAGCACTTCGGGCACGGTGGACATGCCGACGGTGTCCGCGCCGAGTGTTCGCAGCATGCGTATCTCGGCCGGGGTCTCGAACGCCGGGCCGAGCCAGGCTGCGTACACGCCCTCGCCGAGATCGAGGCCTAGCTGCTCAGCGGCTGCTTTCGCCGCCGCGCGCAGCTCCGGGTCGTACGCGTCGGACATGTCGGGGAAGCGCGGCCCGAGGCTCTCGTCGTTCGGGCCGACGAGGGGCGACTGCGCCTGGAGGTTGAGGTGGTCGGAGATGAGCACGAGCTGACCCGGCCGGAGGCTGTCGTCGATGGCGCCGACAGCATTCGTAAGCACGAGCGTGCGGATGCCGAGCTGGCCGAGCACGCGGATGCCGAAGACGACCTCGGTGGGCGAGAGGCCTTCGTAGAGGTGCGCGCGGCCACGCATGACGGCGACGGGAACGCCGCCGAAGGAGCCGAGCACGAGCCTCCCCGCGTGGCCGACGGCGGTCGCCCGAGGCCAGCCGGGGATGTCCGCGTAGGGAACCTCGACCGCGTCCTCGACGGCGTCCGCGAAGGCGCCGAGCCCGCTGCCGAGGACGACGCCGACCGCCGGCGTCGTCTCCGTCCGGGCACGGACCGCGGCGGCCGCAGCGTCGAGCTCGTCCTTCATGTCCCGACGCTACACTCGTTCGCCGTGCCCTGGCGTTGGCTTCTCGCCGCCGGTCTGGCGGCCCTCGTAGCGGGTGGAGCCGCCAGCGGCGCCCCACAGGTCAAGGGCCCGCACGTCAAGGCGCCGGTGGCGATCGTCATCGATGCGAGTACCGGGCGAGTCCTCTGGGCCAAACGCGAGCACATGCGCCGGCCGATCGCGTCGACGACGAAGATCATGACCGCGCTCGTGGCCATGGAGCGACTACGGCCGCGCGACATCGTCGTCGTGCCGAAAGAGGCGACGAAGGTGCAGCCGTCGAAGGAGTACCTCCGCGCCGGTGAGCGTGTCCCCGTGTGGAAGCTCTACTACGGCCTGCTGCTCGAGTCCGGGAACGACACGGCCGTTGCGCTTGCGGTCGCGGCCGGAGGCACGCGGGAGCGCTTCCTCGGGCTCATGAACAAAGAGGCGCGCGCGTTGGGCCTCCGGCACACGCACTACCGCTCGGCGAGCGGCCTCATCGACGAAGGGAACTACTCGACCGTGTTCGACCTCGCGTTGCTCACACGGCACGCGCTGCGCAACCCGCGCTTTCGCGAGATCGTGGCGACGAAGCACAAGCGCGTGAGGTGGCGGCCACCGACCTACGCGAAGCTCTACGAAAACCACAACAAGCTCCTGTGGCGTTATGCGGGCGCCGACGGTGTGAAGACGGGGTACACGCGTGCCAGCGGGCCGTGTCTCGTTGCGTCGGCGACGCGCCACGGGATCAGGCTGATCGCCGTCGTCCTCGATTCACCCGACCACTACGGCGACACGATCCGCCTGCTCGACTACGGGTTCCGCCACCGGGGCTAGGAGGGTCTGACGAAATAGTGGCTGTGCCGCCGGAATCACGCTGGAGGCCGCGCTGCGGCGTCCTCAGTCGCCCACGTACTTACTAGTACGCGGGCTCCCTGCGTCCTTGCATCGCAACCACCAGCGCGCCCCAGCGACGAGCACCATTCCGCCAAACCCTCCTAGGCAACGACCTTGCGCGTGTAGTGCGCGGTGATCACGGCGATTGCCTCCGCCGGATCGTCCGTGACGCTGACGAGGTCGAGGTCCTCACGCGAAATGAGGCGGCGATCGCACAGCTCGTCCAACCACTCGACCAGCGGCTGCCAGTGCTGGCAGCCGAGCAGACACACTGGAAAGTTCTGGACCTTCCCCGTCTGGATGAGGGTCAGCGCCTCGAAGAGCTCGTCGAGCGTGCCGAAACCGCCCGGGAAGAGGACGAGTGCCTCCGCAGCCTTCACGAGCATCGTCTTGCGGGCATAGAAGTGGCGGAACGTCATGCCGATGTCGCAGTACGCGTTCAGCTCCTGCTCGTGCGGCAGCTGGATGTTGAAGCCGACGGAGACGCCGCCCGCCTCCTGGGCGCCGCGGTTGGCCGCCTCCATAACGCCCGGCCCGCCCCCGGTCACGATGGCGAAGCCGGCGTCGACGGCGAGTCGTCCGAAACTCTGCGCGTTGTCGTACCAGGGGTCGCCCTCGGCCGTGCGCGCCGAGCCGAAGACCGTCACGCCCGGCACGCCGATCGACTCGACGGTCAGGAAGCCCTCGCGGAATTCGTCGGCGATCAGCGCGACGTGCTTCTCGATGTCCGGATCGCAGCGCTCGAGGATCCGGACGTCGTCGGTGGCCATCAGAGGCGGTCCTGCGGAACGTGCGTGGCGGCCATGGCGAGCACGAGTACAGCCGAAAGACCGACGTAAACGGCGCCCACCGCCACGCGCTGCCAGGGCTTGATCGCGTAGTAGCGGTTGCCCCCGGCTATGCCGCGGTTCCGCCACCAGTCTTTCGCACGGCCGTAGAGCTCGAAGCCGCCGAGCAGGGCGACGATGATCAGGATCGCCGGGTTCAGCCAGAGCACCGCAGCCACCACGAGCACGGCAGCGCCCAGCACCCAGAAGACGGGGTGGACCGCGCCGATCGCGCGGCCGCCGTCGAGCGGCAGCACGGGAATCAGGTTGAAGAGGTTGAGGAAGAAGCCGACGTAGGCGAGTGCCATCAGCAGGTCCGAGTCCATCGCGGCACCCAGGCCCCAGCAGGCGGCTGCGCCGAGTGAGCCGAGGATCGGCCCGCCGAGCGCGATCTGCGCCTCCTTCCAGGCGTTCTTCGGCATCTCCTTCATCAGGATCAGCGCGCCCATGAACGGGATGAAGACCGGTGCGCTCACGGGCAGCCCCTGCTTCTTGGCGACGGCTACGTGGCCGAGCTCGTGCACGAAGAGCAACAGCACGAAGCCGAGCCCGAACTGCCAGCCCCAGATCAGCGCATAGGCCGCCACGGAGACGAAGGCGGAGCCGACGACCGTGAAGAGCTTGAGCTTGAAGATCGCAGCGAGCCCCGCCTTGAACTTCCAGAGCAGCACGCCGACGAGCGCGAGGGGCGCCCAGAGCTTCCTGAGCATCTCGCGCAACGGCGAGCTGGGGTGGATCGGCTCGTAGCCGCGCTCCACCGGCTCGAAGCCGTACTCGTCGAGCCGCCCGTTCTCCTCGGGCTCCGGCTCCTTGGGCTCTCTCCGGACGACGGGATCCACGTGGACTACGGTAGCCGCGCGTACCGTCAGGAGCCTCTGCCGATCCATTCCTCGCCGCCCTCGTAGGTGAGCGTGGGTGAACCCATGGTTCCCCCACGAGCCCCCTCCTTCTTGCCGTTACAAGCCGGCAAGTAGTCGGCGCTCCGCCGGAGTGAATCCGGCTCCACGCGCGCCGGTTGGCTCGCCCTCTGCGTCAGGAACCTTGTCCTATCCATTCCTCGCCGCCCTCGTAGGACTCCTTCTTCCACAGCGGCACGGTCTCCTTGAGGCGGTCGATGCAGTCCTTGCAGGCAGCGAGCGCGTCGCCGCGGTGCGGGGCCGAGACGGCGATCACGACGGAAAGCTCTCCGATCCCGACACGGCCGACGCGGTGCGCGATCGCGACCGCACAGAGCTCGTACGTCCGCCTCGAGGTCCGCGGCCAGCTCCTCCATCACCTGCTCGGCCATGCCCTCGTAGGCCTCGTAGTCGAGATGAAGCACCGTGCGTCCGCGGGAGTGGACGCGCGTGGTGCCGACGAACACCGCAATGCCGCCCGCGCGCTCGTCGGCCACCTCGGCGATCACGGCCGCAGGGTCGAGCGGCTCGTCGCTCAGCCGGCATGCCCCGCCTGACACGGGCGGGATGAGCGCCACCTCGTCGCCGTCGACGAGCTCGCGCTCGGGCGGCGCGTACGCGCGGTTCACGGCGTAGAGCAGGCCCGGCGGCTCCTCGCCGAGCTCGAGCCGTGCCCACACGTCGCCGACGCACTCGACGCCGTCGAGCTCGCGCTCCGACCAGCCGGCCCGCTCGCGCAGGCCGGCGAAGAGTCGCACGCGGACTTGCACCACGACGACAGTAGACACTACGATCGCCGCGCAGGCTCCCGAGCCGGGAGGTGGTGCTATGCCGAACCCAATTCGCACGTGACGCAGCCGTCTGGCTGACGTCCCCACCTTCCTAAAGGAGCTCACCATGACTCAGGCTGTTCCCGGCCTCGAGGTCGCGCGCGTGCAGACCGACGCCGACCTCGAGGTAATGATCGCTGTGCGTACCGCCGCCGATCCCGACCGGCCACCGCCACGGCTGGAGAATCTGCGGCACAACCTCGCCGCCAACGAGACGCTGGTCTACGTGATCGCGCGACTCGACGGAGATCCCGCGGGCTGCGGATTCGTCGACCCGTGGCCCGACGGGTTCGCACCTGGCCATCTCGTGGTCGTCCCGGCCCTGAGGCGGTGCGGTATCGGCTCGGCCGTGCTCGCGGAACTCGGGGGCCGAGCGCTGAAGGCCGGCCGGTCCGAGCTCGAGGGTGATGTCACCGAGAGCGACCTCGCTGCACGCGAGTACCTCGAGCGCCGCGGCTACCGCGTTGTGGGCGGAGAGAAGGCCGTCGCCCTCGATCTCACGGCTCTTGAACCTGAGCCGGCGCAGGTTCCGCCGGGAGTCGAGATCGTTGCCCTCGCCGACCGTCCGGAGCTCGCGGAAGCGCTGTACGCGGTAGGCGTCGAAGCCGCGGCCGACATCCCGGGCAATGCGGGTGACATGAGCTACGAGCAGTGGCGCGCGATCGAGCTCGATCGGCCGACGCGGCGACGCGATCTGCTCTTCGTCGCGGTCGCGGACAGCGAGCCAATCGGGTATGTCTCGATGGACGACAACGGCCGCGACGGTTACAACGGACTGACGGCCGTTCGGCGCACGTGGCGCAGGCGCGGCATCGCCACGGCGCTCAAGCGAACGCAGATCGCTGCCGCAAAGCTCGCCGGCTTCGAGCGGTTGATCACGGGAAGCGAAGAGCGGAACCTACCCATGCGGACGCTGAACGCCAAGCTCGGCTACCGGCCCGAGCCGAGCCGGAGCACGCTGACGATGCGAGGTCCGGCCGACGTACGATTGCAGCATGGTCGAGTCGGAGGACAGGCGTGAGACGGACTCGGGCATCGAGATAGAGCCGGTGTACACGCCGGCCGACGTGCCGGACGTAGACGCCGAGCTGCCCGGCGAGTTCCCCTTCACCCGCGGCCCCTATTCCACGATGTACCGCGGCCGTCCGTGGACGATCCGCCAGTACGCAGGCTTCGGGTCGGCGGAGGAGACGAACGAGCGCTTCCGCTATCTGCTCGGGCTGGGCCAGACCGGCCTCTCGGTCGCATTCGACCTGCCGACCCAGCTCGGCTACGACTCTGACGACCCGGTGGCGCAAGGGGAGGTCGGCCGTACCGGCGTCGCCATCGACTCGATCGCCGACATGCGCGTCCTCTTCGACGGCATTCCGCTCGACCGGGTCTCGACGTCGATGACGATCAACGCCCCGGCGGCGCTCTTGCTCCTGCTGTACGAGCTCGCGGCAGAGGAGCAAGGCGTCCCGGGCGACAAGCTCCGCGGCACCGTCCAGAACGACATCCTCAAGGAGTACATCGCCCGGGGGAACTACATCTTCCCGCCGCGGCCCTCGATGCGAATCACGACCGATCTCTTCGCCTACTGCGCCGACAGGTTGCCGATCTTCAACACCATCTCCATCTCCGGCTACCACATCCGCGAGGCGGGCTCGACGGCCGTCCAGGAGCTCGCGTTCACGGTGGCCAACGGCATTGCCTACTGCGAGGCGGCGGTGGCGGCCGGTCTCTCGCCCGACGAGTTCGGCGAGCGCGTCTCGTTCTTCTTCAACGCCCACAACGACTTCCTCCAGGAGGTTGCGAAGTTCCGCGCGGCCCGCCGGGTGTGGGCACGCGTCATGCGGGAGCGGTTCGGCGCGACGAATCCGAGGGCGCTCGCACTGCGCTTCCATGCGCAGACAGGAGGCTCGACGCTCACCGCCCAGCAGCCGGAGCTCAACATCGTCCGCGTCGCGGTGCAGGCGCTGGCGGCGGTTTGCGGCGGCGCGCAGTCTCTGCACACGAACTCGTTCGACGAGGCGCTCGCCTTGCCTACGGAGCGGGCGGCGAGGATCGCGCTGCGCACGCAGCAGGTGCTTCAGCACGAGGTGGGGACGACGCCGACGGCCGACCCGCTCGGAGGCTCGTACGCCGTGGAAGCGCTGACCCGCGAGCTCGAGGAGCGGGCCTGGGAGCTGATCGAGCGCATCGACGAGCTGGGCGGCGCCGTGTCTGCGGTCGAGCAGGGCTTCGTCCAGCACGAGATCGAAGAGGCAGCGTTCCGTTTCGCGCGAGATGTCGAGCAGGGCGAGCGCGTCGTCGTCGGCGTCAACCGCTACGAGGACGACGGAGCGGGCGGCGAGATCGAGCTGCAGCGCATCGATCCCGAGATCGAGCGCCGGCAGCTGGAGCGGACGGCGCGCGTCCGCGCGGAACGCGACGCAGAGGCTGCGGCCCGCGCGCTCGCGGAAGTGCGTAGCGCTGCCGAGGGCACCGGTAACCTGCTCGTTCCGATGCGTGAAGCGCTTCGTGCCCACTGCACCATCGGCGAGATCTGCAACGAGCTCCGCGACCTGTTCGGCACGTACGACTCGCAGCGGCCCGCAGCGTGAGGCGCGCTCCGGTCGCAGCCGTTGTCGCTGCCTCGCTGCTGGTGCCCATCGTTGCGATCGCCGCGTCGCGCGGCGACGGTGAACGGACACCCGCGGCGGCACCGAGCTTCCAGCGGGACGTCGCGCCGATCCTGCGCGAGAAGTGCACCGGCTGTCACCAGATGGGCGGCATCGCGCCGTTCTCACTCGAGACGGCGAAGCAGGCGCAGAAGTGGTCGGATGCGATCGCCGGCGCCGTAAAGGCGAAGATCATGCCGCCGTGGCCGCCCGGGCCGGCCTCGCCCGACTACGTCGGCCAGGAGACACGGCAGCTGACGGCGCAGCAGCGCTCGACCATCCTCGGCTGGGCGCAGGAAGGCGGCAAGGCCTCCGGCGGAGGAGCCGGCAAGGCTCCGCCCGCGAAGACCGAGGTGCGCTCCGGCGAGCGCTCGCTCACGCTCGCGATGCCGTCGTCCTACACGCCGGCGGCGAAGGCCGGAGCTACCGACGACTACCGCTGCTTCCTGCTCGACCCCAAGCTCACGCAGGACGCCGCTGCGACTTCGGCGAGAATCGTTCCCCGAGCGCGGTCGATCGTCCACCACGTGATCCTCTTCCGCATTCAAGCGGAGTCCGGGGCGGAAGCGAAGCGGCTCGACGCGGCGTCACGCGGTACGGGCTGGTCGTGCTTCGGCGGGATCGGCGTCTCCGGCGGGAGCGACCAGCTGGACGATGCATCGTGGATCTCCGCGTGGGCGCCGGGCTGGGGGGCAGGTCGCTTCCCTGACGGGACAGGCGTCCAGCTGCCGAAGGGCAGCCTCGTCGTGATGCAGGTGCACTACAACCTCCTCAACGGGCATGCGCCCGATCGCTCCCAGGCGGTGTTCACGCTCGCGCCGCCGAGCGGCCTGAAGTCGATCAACACGGTGCTGCTGCCCGCACCGGTCGAGCTCGCCTGCGTCAAGGGCGAAACAGGCCGGCTCTGCGATCGTGGCGCCGCGATCGCCGACCTGGGCCGCAAGTACGGAGGTACGGCGTCGTTCGCGCCGACCGCGCTGCTCCTCGTGTGCGGTCAGAGCACGACGAGCCCGAAACCCTCGACCACGTCCACTTGCAACCGCACGGTGCGGAGTCCAAGCACGATCCACATCGTCGCTGGACACATGCACCTACTCGGCAAGTCGATTCGCGTCGAGCTCAACCCGGGCACGGCGAAAGCTCGCGTCCTGCTCGACATCCCGCGCTGGGACTTCCACTGGCAGAACGCATACGCCCTCGAAGCGCCGGTGGAGGCGAAGGCGGGCGACGTGCTACGTGTGACGTGCCGCTTCGATCCGATGCGGCGGCATCACGGCGGGCACGGGATCCCGACGACGCCACGCTACGTGCTCTGGGGCGAGGGGACGACGGACGAGATGTGCCTCGGCATCGTGCAGGTCACGCGCGACTAGCGTCGCCGCCGTTTGAGGATCCTCCTCGTCTCGCAGATGTACCCGGGTCCCGAGGACCCGGACTTCGGCGTCTTCGTGCAGGGACTGGAGCGCGCGCTCCTCGACCGCGGGCACGAGATCGAGCCGGCGGTGATCGACAGCCGTGCCGGAGGAAAGCAGCGTTACGTCGACCTGGCCCGGCGAGCGAGATCTGCTGCGCGCGGGTTCCGACCAGATGTCGTCTACGCGCACTTCCTGGTGCCCGCAGGCCTGATTGCGGCCGTATCGTCGCGCGCGCCGCTGGTCGTCACCGCCCACGGGCAGGACGTGGCAAACGCACGCTCGAACGCCGCCGTCCGCAGGGCGACCCGGTGGGTCTGCAAGCGCGCCGCCGCCGTTGTCGCCGTTTCGGGCTACCTGCGCGGGGAGCTCGAGGGGGCCGTGCCGGAGGCCCGCGGCAAGACCGAGGTCGTGGATTGCGGCGTCGATCTGGGCTCGTTCTCGGTTGCGCCGCCGCCGGGTGGCCCTCCGTCCTACCTCTTCGTCGGCTCGCTGATCGAACGCAAGAACGTCGTGCGGCTCGCAGAGGCTTTCGGCCGGCTCGATGACCCCGATGCAACGCTCACGGTCGTCGGCGACGGGCCACTGCGGCCGGCGCTCGAGGGCCGGCGTGGCGTGCGGCTCGTCGGCGCCGTGGCGAACGATGAGGTACGGGAGCACATGGCGGCGGCGCGCGTCGTCTGCCAGCCGAGCCTCGTCGAGCCCTTCGGCCAGGCCGTGCTCGAGGCCATGGCCCGCGGGCGCTCCGTCGTCGCGACGCGGGTGGGCGGCCCGGCGGAGCTCGTGCCCGAAGGAGCGGGCCTGCTCGTCGACCCGCTGGACGTCGACGACATCGCGCGAGGGCTGGCCGCAGCAGCCGGGCTGCCGTGCCCCAACCCGGCGGCGCGCGCCGCGGCCGAGGGCCACGACGTACGCCGCCAGGCGGAGCGGATCGAGTCGATCCTCGCCCGGGCCGCCGGCTAGCGGGCCGGCTGAGTTGGCTGATCCGGCTCTGCCGGTGGGGCTTCCGCTGCCTGCTGTGGCCCCTTCACGACGAAGGAGTACACGAGCCAGCCGATGATCGCGCCGCCGATCGGGCCGACGATGTACACCCAGAAGTCGCTCCACTCCGACCCGATCAGTGCCGGGCCGAAGCTCCGTGCGGTGTTGAGCGACGAGCCGCTGAACGGGATCAGCGCGAGGTGCGCGGCGACGAGCGTCAGCGGGATCGCCACGAGAGCAGTCCCCGCGTGCCGTTCCGACGCCGACGAGTGGAGGATGACGAGCACGAAGATCGCCGTCGCCAGCAGCTCGAGGAAGAGCGCGGTTCCCGCGCCCTGGGGGCCGGGCAGCGTCGCCGTCGATGCCACCGCGTTCTGGTTGAACGCGATGAGCACGCAGAGCGAGCCCAGCACCGCACCGGCCAGCTGCGCCACCCAGTAGGCGACCATGGTCGGCGCTTCGAGCCGCTTGTCGAGGAACATCGCGAGCGAGACACCGGGGTTGAAGTGCCCGCCCGACACATCGGCGAAGGCGTAGAGGCCGGCCAGCAACGCGAGGCCGAAGGCGAAGCCGACGGTGACGTTCTTCGCGCCGAGCTCTCCCGCGTAGGCGAGGATGCCCACCGTGCCGATGAACACCAGCGTGAACGTGCCGAGTAGCTCGGCAAGATACTTCTGTAGAGAATCGGTCATGGCTCCCTCCATGGAGTTTGGAGGAGGCTAAACCAGTCGGTCTAGGTCCGACAACCTGATTTCCACCAGCGGTCGCACGTGTTCTTCGAGCCCGGCCTCCGTGGCCACACGCAACGCCTCCTCGTACGTCTCTCGCACCTTCTCGTGTGACACGCCCTGCTTCAGGCGGTTGTCTCCCGTCACGAGTAGCTTCTGGATCCGTTCACGTGCGTCCGCCTGCTCCATGTCGGCTAGTCTAAGAACCCCGTGGTTGCCCTACTCGCTGTCACCCAGGTACTGGTCTCGGCCGCCCTGATCACGCTCATCCTCATGCACTCGGGGCGCGATACCGGCTTTGGTGGCATGGGCTTTACGCCTGCTTCGCAGGGCGGAACGCACATCGTCGAGCGCAACCTCACGCGGTTGACCGTGGTCGTCGCGACGCTCTTCGCGCTCAACTCGGTCGCGCTTTTCCAGGTCCTGGAGTAAGAACCCGCTCGCTAGACTTCGTTTCGCGCGCTGGTGGCGGAATTGGTAGACGCGCCAGGTTGAGGGCCTGGTGACCGTAAAAGGTCGTGGAGGTTCAAGTCCTCTCCAGCGCATGACGCTGCAAAGTGCTTCGCACTTTGCAGCGGGTCTCTCTTGAGTTCGGCCACATCTGGCAGACGCGGGCAAAGCCCGCATCTGCCTTCGAGCGACGGACCGCGTCTACGATCGCCTGGCGTGATCACCGCCGTACACCTCCTTATCTACTCGGATGACGCTGTCGCCACGCGAGCCTTCTTCCGCGACGTCCTCGAGTGGCCGTTCGTGGAGGAGGAAGACGCGCCGGGGTGGCTCATCTTCAAGAGCGGCCCGAGCGAGATCGGAGCGCATCCCACCCACCAGGTCCACGAGGGGGTCACGTACGACTCTCCGCGGCATCACTCGATCTCGTTGATGTGCGACGACGTCGAGGCCACGAAGGCGGAGCTCGAGAGGAAGGGTGCCGAGTTCACGGGCTCCATCCAAGAGGAGAACTTCGGCCGCACGGTGATGTTGAGGGTGCCCGGCGCGGACGACATCATGCTCTACGAGCCGCGGCATCCCCTGGGGTACAGCCTCTAGCCGATCCGCCCCTGTCGGGTTCCTCCTAACAGCCGAATGACGAGCTCTAGGACGCTCCCTCTGGGAGCGTTTCGATTCCAAGGGTTTCTGTGGCGTGAAGGCGGACGAATCCACACGTGTTGCAGATGAGAGTCAGAGCGGAGAACCCC
This sequence comes from uncultured Actinomycetes bacterium, assembly GCA_963704335.1. GTDB lineage: Bacteria > Actinomycetota > Thermoleophilia > Gaiellales > Gaiellaceae > PALSA-612. The sequence goes on along the minus strand of OY969889.1, from coordinate 267,266 downwards.
TTTCCGGCCTCCGTCGGAATCGTCTGGACGATGCTCCTCCCGCCTTCTTGGGTGGTGTGCCAGCCATTTTCTCCACAGAAAGGGCACTGGCCGTTCGGAGCTACGCGGCTAAGTGCCTCCATGTCTGTCCCAAGCGCCGCAGCTTGGCCGTCGTCCATGCTCACGATCGCCTCCTTTCGATGGATAGAAGGACTATGAACGGTCTACGTGGCGAGCGCTACAAGGTTCGCTCCTGCGAGAGGCTGGAGCTTGACGTCATCCGACGTCCTGGCTACCTTGGGCGAACACATGTTCGCTAAAGGAGGCTCATCGGTGCTGACGCCCAGGCAACAGCAGATCTGGGATTTCGTGGTCGATTACGTCGATACGCACGGGTATCCGCCTACCGTGCGCGAGATCGGAGACGCCGTCGGGCTGGCTTCGCCGTCGACGGTGCACGCGCACCTCGCCAACCTCGAGCGCGCCGGCCTGTTGCGCCGGGACCCGACGAAGCCACGCGCCCTCGAGCTCGTCGGGCGTGAACGGCCTGCCTCTGCGCGTCCGTCGCGCGAGGAGGACATGCTGCCGCTCGTCGGTCAGATCGCCGCCGGTGGGCCGTTGCTTGCCGCCGACAACGTCGAGGAGTACATGAGCGTGCCGGGCGTCGTCGGCCCCGCCGACTTCGTGCTCCGCGTAAAGGGTGAGTCGATGGTCGACGCGGGAATCCTCGACGGCGACTACGTCGTCGTCCGCCGGCAGCAGGACGCTCGCGATGGCGAGATCGTCGTCGCGCTCGCCGGTAGCGACGAGTCGGCAGACGAGGCGACGGTCAAGCGCATCTTCCGGGAAGCGGGCCGCGTCCGGCTGCAGCCGGAGAACGCCGCCATGGAACCGATCTATGCCGACCACGTCCAGCTGCTCGGCAAGGTCGTGGGGGTGTTCAGGAAGGTCTGATGGGCGAGATCGCGTCACTCAACAGGTCGCTCGAGCAGGAGCTCTTTGCGTTGCTGCGCGGGGCCAGCCTCGAGTGCCTCGTGTGCGGCGAGTTCGTGCAGCACCGGGCAGGCGGCACCATCGCCTGTCCGGAATGCGGCTTCCTGGTCTTTCAGTCGGAGGCCACGAGCCGCTCGGCGTGCTCGATGACCTCCTCGGCCGACGGAGGCTCGCGGAGCGTCTGAACGATGCGATCGGCGGTCGGGATCCCGCTCGACCGCGTGCGGCGCTCGGCTTCGTCGAGGTCGTAGGGCGTGTGGCGCAGGCGGATGTCGGGCCCGATTTCGGCCCAGTACGCAGCCGGGCATGCCGCCGTACTGCAGGCCGACGCTGCCGGCGTTCATGCTAGTGATCCCGACGACCTGGCGCTCGAACTGCAGGTGGACGTGCGCAGTGACGAGCACGTCGAGCTGCGCGCCGGCGACCAACGCTTGCATTCGTTCGTCGGGCGTTCCCGGCGTCACGAGCTCCTGATCGCCGCGCGGCGAGCCGTGACAGATGAAGACGCTGCCGATCCCCGCGACCTCGACGCTGACCGCGCCGGCGAATGACTCGATCTGCGCTAGGCGCTCGGAGCGGTGGCGCTCGAGCATCCACGCATCCGTAACGGAGTCCGTCCGACTCAGCAACGCCGACTCGGCGTTGCCTCGAACGAAGATCGCGTTCGCCAACTCGTCCGCCAGCGCGAGCGTCGCCTCGGGCTCGGCGCCCCACGACAGGTCGCCGTTGACGACGACAAGATCCGGCGGGTCGGCGCGGATCTCCTCGAGCACTGCCTGCGAACGCAACGGCGTTCCCATGGACGTCGCCGACCAGCGCGAGGCGCGAGACTGTCCCCGCGTCGATGACCGGGACGGCCGGTGTTCCGTAACTCTTTGTATCAGCGCGAGAGATGGCGGTACCTCTAGCCGATTGGACCGGCAGGCGCTAGTCGCGCAGAAATGCGAGTAGATGCTGGGCGAAGATCTCGGGAACGAGGACGTCCGCAAGGTGCTGCTGCCCCTCGATGACCAGGAGTCGCGCGTCGGGGAGGGCTGAGACGACGGTGTCGGGGTCGTCCCTGACCCCCTCGGGGCTCTCGCTACCGGCCACGACGAGCACGGGCATGCTGAGTCGTCGCGCCTGCTCGGGATCGAAGCCGTCCGCGTAGAACGCCCGAATCTCTCTAGAGATCGTGTGCACGGCGCCGACCCGCATCGGCCACGACGGCTGTGCCCGAATGGCCCGAATCTCCGCGTCCGACACCTCCGCGACCTCACGCATGAAGAATTCGAGCGCCGCGTCTCGATCACCGTCCGCGACGAGCCGGTCCAGCCCCTCCTCGACGTCGCGAGGGAAGTACACCTTCTCAGGCGTAACCGGAGGCCATCCCTCGTAGAGAACAACACGGCGAATGTTGGTGGTGAGCAGTGCCGCACCGAATACGCACTCGCCGCCGTAGGAGTGGCCGTACACGTCGACGGAGGACCCAGATGCCGCCGCGATCGTGTCGACTACGGCCGCGACATCCTCATGCTCGCGCTCCAAGGCGTAGTTCGGCGCGTCTCCGCTGGCTCCGCGCCCGCGCCGATCCATCACGTGGACCGTCGCATGCGGCTCCAGGTACGGGAGCAGCGGCGTAAAGCGCTCGTGGACGCCGCCGGTGCCGTGCACGAGCAGCAACGGAGGGCCGTCGCCGCTCGTCCAGTAGGCGATCTCGGTGCCGTCGCGGGACGCGACCCGCGTCGGGGTCGACTCACCGGGGGCCTCGAGATTGATCATGTCCGCTTGCGTGCCCATATCTCCTCCTTGATCGGGTGACGCCCACGCTAGGACAGCCCGCGCCGCGGCGGTATCCACTGTTCGATGTATTTCGGAAGGGTCAGGGCCGGACGAGGCCGTGCTCCATCGCGAAGAGCGCGACACCGGCGCGCGTCGAAACGCCGAGCTTCCCGTAGATGTGCACGGTGTGGGTGTGCACGGTGCCCGGCGCGATGACGAGCGCCTTGGCGATCTCTTTCTTCGACAGTCCGCGCGCCAGGAGTCGGAGGACGTCGATCTCGCGGTCGGTGAGGCCGGCCGGCCAGGGCCCTGACGCCTGGCCTCGGCGGATGGCGACGCCTGCGGACTCGCAGACGGCGCGCGCGGCGTCGGGATCGAGGGCGCCTTCCGTCACCATGCCGTCGATTTCGTGCGCGGCCTCCTCAGGCTCGATGGGGCCGCGATGGGGCCGTGGCTCGACGAGTGCGTGGAAGACGTCGGCGGCTGCCAGCACGCGGGCGGCGACCGGAGTCGTCTCGGCGGTGGCGCTGCGGTGGTAGCCGCTGCCGTCACTGCGCTCGTGGTGCATCCCGGCCATCTCCGCATAGGGCGCCAGCATCGGCGAATGGGCGAGAATTCGCTCGGCGTGGTACGCGTGCAACCGGACTTGCTCCCACTCGGGGGCGGTCAGTGAGCCAGGCTTGTCCCACACGAGGTTTGACACCCCGACGCGGCCGATGTCGTGGAACAGCCCGGCTCGGCGTATCGCAGAGGACTCCTCGTCGCCGAGACCGAGCTGCACGGCCGCCTGCTCGGCGAGGCGTGCGACCCCCGGCGAATGGCCGAGAAAGTACGGAGACTTCAGGTCGACTGCATCGGCAAGCGCTTCGGCGAGATCGTCGACCCGTTGCACCGAGATGATGACGACCGGCCACGGCTCCTCTGCGAGGACCGTGTCCCAGACCGAGCCTGCGTCCAGTTCGGCGTAGATCGCGTCTGCACGGCGCTCGAATGCCTCGACCACGTCGGGGTCGAGCCAGCTGCCGGCGCGCCGCCGCAACATGGCGTGTGTCTCGGCCGATCCTTCTGTGCGATGGTAGATCTCGGCCTGGTTGGCGAGCACGACGATACGAGCGCCGAGCTCGATCTCCTCGCCTGCGAGCCCCGCAGGCAACCCTTTGCCATCCCAGCGCTCATGGGCCTGTCCGACGATGCGCGCAACCGGGTCACCGAGGCCGATGCGGCGCGTGAAGCGCACGCCCGCCTCGCAGTCCGCGCGCACGACGTAATCCAGGAACTTCGTCCCCGCGGTGATGCCCTTGAACATGCCCCGCGCACGCCTGCCCACCGGCTCGCCGCGGACCTCCTCGCGCATTGCCCGCAGCCCTTCGCTCGGGCGCGCTGTGTCGACGCGAGAGTAGGCGGGAATTCCCTTGAGCTCGTTCGTTCCGAATATCTGCGCGCCTTCGTAGGTGAACGCGGTGCAGCCCACGGGATGGATGAGGGAGGCGTAGAAGAGGTCGCTCCGCTCGGGCTCACCCAGGCCGAGCTCCTCTGCGACTCGCTGTGCTACAAGGCAGGTTCGGAGCGCCTTTTCCTGCGGGAATCCGCGGCCGAGATCGGTTGCCAGCGAGATCGCGGCGAGAAGCTCTCCAAGCCTGATGTCCGGCGAGGCGCTCAAAGGGTGAGACTAACCCCCGCCGCGAGTCGCGGAGGCGTGCCGCCCGGGCTAGAATTCGTGTGCAGGCCGGGTGACCGCGAGGCAGCGCGAGCTGTCCCGAGGAAAGTCCGGACACCGAAGGGCAGGACGCTGGGGAAACCCCAGGCGGCGAAAGCCGACGGAAAGTGGAACAGAAAGGAGACCGCCACCGGCGAACGTTTCTCTCCGGAGACGCCGGCGGTAAGGGTGAAACGGTGGGGTAAGAGCCCACCAGCGTCGTGGTGACACGGCGGCTAGCCAAACCCCGTCCGGTGCAAGGCGAAGCAGGCTCCTACGACGTGGCCCGCCGAGGAGCCGGGTGCGCCGCTCGAGTCGGCCGGAAACGGTCGGCCTAGAGGGATGGTCACCCTCGACAGAATCCGGCTTACAGGCCTGCTACCGAAGAGCCCCGCCTGGCGGGGCTCTTCTATTTGAGCACCGGCGATATTGTTCGTCGGGCAGTGAGCCGCCGCGCGCGGGATCGGGTCGAAGAGCTCGAGCGAGGCCGCGACGCATACGCGAAGCGGGCCTGGCTCGAGGCGCATGACGCGCTGGCGCTCGTGCACGAGCGGGAAGGCCTCGCCCCGCAAGACCTTGAGCTGCTCTCGGTCTGCGCCTTCATGCTCGGTCGCGACGACGACTCGAACTCCTGGCTCGAACGTGCGCACCAGCGCTTCCTCGAGGCCGGAGAGGAGCGGCGTGCCGCGCGCAGCGCAATCTGGATCGGCCTGAATCTCGCAAGCCGTGGCCAGATCGGGCCGGCTACGGGCTGGCTCGGCCGTGCGCGGCGGATCCTGGAGCACGAGGACGAGTGCGCCGAGCACGGTTATCTGTTCCTCCCGCTCATGTTCCAGCACGAGGCCACCGGCGACTTTGTCGCAGCAGGCGAGGCCGCGGCAGAGGCCGTTCGCATCGGTGAGCGCTTCGGCGACCGGGATCTGTTCGCGATGGCGATTTTCGGGCAGGGCTACATGCTCATGAAGGACGGAAGGGTTCGAGAGGGCCTCGCACTGTTGGACGAGGGAATGGTCGCCGTTACGGTCGAGGAGCTCTTGCCGATCGTGACCGGAGTCGTGTACTGCGGGGTCATCCTCGCCTGCCAGGAGGTGTACGAGGTCCGTCGCGCGCGCGAGTGGACGAGGGCGCTCTCGGACTGGTGGGACCTGCAGCCGGAGATGGTTGCGTTTACCGGTCGCTGCCTCGTTCACCGGGCCGAGATTCTGCAGTTCAACGGCGACTGGCCCGACGCGCTGGAGCACGTTCGCCGCGCGGAAGAGCGCTTCCTCGAGACGAAGAACCCGGCAGCGGGTCTGGCCCGCTATCGCCAGGGGGAGCTCCTCCGGCTACAGGGAGAGTTCGCGGCCGCGGAAGCGGCGTACAAGCAAGCGAGCACGCTCGGCTGGGAGCCGCAGCCCGGGCTCGCGCAGTTGCGGCTCGCGCAGGGGCGCCCCGGTACGGCGGCGACAGCGATCCGCCGGGCGGAGGCGGGCGCTACGCAGCTGCTCGACCGCCTGCGGCTGCTTCCGGCCTACGTCGAGATCATGCTCGCCGTGGGGGAGGTGGAGGCCGCGAGACGTGCCTGTACCGAGCTGGAGGAGCTCGCCGGCGGCTACGAGAGCGGCATGTTGGAGGCGATGGTCGCCCATGCTCAGGGCGCGGTCCAGCTGGTGGGGGGCGAGGTGCCGGCCGCCCTCCTGTCGCTTCGCCGGGTGGGCGACCTCTGGCAGGCGCTCGACGCGCCGTACGAGATCGCCCGGACGCGAGTGCTTGTCGGCGAGGCCTGCCGGCTGCTCGGCGACCACGAGGCGGCCGCCCTCGAGCTCGAGGCCGCACGCGGCATCTTCGAACGCCTCGGAGCGAGGCCGGACCTCGATCGCCTCGCCGCCCGCGCGCCTGCGGATGCGCACGGGCTGTCGCGACGCGAGCTTGAAGTGCTCCGCCTCGTCGCGACTGGAAATAGCAACCGCGAGATCGCCTCCGAGCTCGTGATCAGCGAGCACACGGTGGCGCGGCATCTTCAGAACATCTTCGCGAAGCTCGGGGTCTCGTCGCGTACCGCGGCCACTGCGTTCGCCTTCGAGCACGACCTCGTCTGATCTCCACCTCGTGGTCGGAATTGACCACGAGGCAACGCATGCGAGTTGGTCAATCCGCGCGATGTCGCGCCGCCGACTCCGTCCTACCATCGAGCTAACGAGATGAGGAGGACGAGATGGCAACCCAGTCGGTAGAGCGGTTCCAGACGGTTATCGTCGGCGGCGGTCAGGGCGGCCTCGCAACGGGCTACCACCTGGCGAAGCGGGACGCGTCGTTCGTGATCCTCGACGCGAGCGAGCGGATCGGCGACTCGTGGCGGAGGCGCTGGGACTCGCTGCGCCTCTACTCCCCGGCGCGCTACGACGGGCTTCCGGGGATGCGATACCCGGGGCGGCGCGCTTCCTTTCCCACGACACACGAGATGGCCGACTACCTCGAGTCGTACGCAGCGCGCTTCGAGCTACCCGTCCGCACGAGCACGGCCGTGGACACATTGACGAGGAACGGCGAGCGCTACGTGGTGACGGCCGGTGCGAAGACGTACGAGGCAGACAACGTGGTCGTGGCGACAGGCGTCATGCAGAAGCCCGTGGTCCCGACCTTCGCGCCGGAGCTCGACCCGAGCATCATGCAACTCCACTCGAGCGACTACCGCAACCTCTCGCAGCTTCAGGAGGGGCGTGTCCTGGTGGTCGGCGCGAGCCACTCGGGCGCCGACATCGCCCACGAGGCAGCTGCCGAGCACGAGACGATCCTGTCGGGAAGAGACACCGGTCAGATTCCTGCGTCGGTCGAAACCCGCCGCGGGCGAGCTGGCCAGCGCGTGCTCTTCTTCGTCGGTTCACACGTGCTGACGGTCGACACGCCGCTCGGGTCGCAAGATGCGTCCGCACATCAGGCACGGCGGTGCGCCGCTGCTGCGGTACCGGAGGAAGGATCTGCTCGCCGCTGGAGTCGAGCGCGTCCTTGCGCGTACCGTCGGCGTGAAGGACGGCCTGCCGGTGCTCGACGACGGCCGCGTCCTCGACGTGCGGAACGTGATCTGGTGCACCGGCTTCTGTCCCGACTACACGTGGATCAAGATCCCGCTCGAGCAGGATGAGGACGGCTATCCCGCCCAGTACCGCGGCGCCGTCGACTCGTCCCCCGGCCTCTACTTCGTAGGGATGCTGTTCCTGCACTCGTTCGCGTCGATGCTCATCGCAGGCACGGGCAGAGATGCCGAGCGCGTGGCAGAGCACCTACTGGCGCGGTCCTCGGAGGTACGCGCGCTGGTGACATCGACGGCTCCCGTCGCGGCGCTTACGAAGAAGCAGGCCGCATCGTGAGGATGCTGCGGAGAAACGCCGCCAAGGCCGCGGGCGACGAGGCAGTCCCGGGCCCGATCCTAGTCTGGAACGGCCTCGTGACGCAGATCCGACCCGTCGGCGTCGAGGCCGAGAACGCACCTGGCCTGGACGTCGTTCGCCCCCTACAGGATGAACAACAGAGTTCGCGTCAACGTACGCAGGCTTCCGCTTCGGCGACAGCGGGACGCCGCCCGATGACCGAAGCGGAGGGCCCAGAAAGAGCGGTGTTACCGGTGGGGCCGGGTTACCGGTGACGGGGCCGGCGCCGTAGCCTGCCAAGCGCCGTCCGACCGGCGAGTGCTATGGCGGTCACGATTGCTGCGCCGGCCGATGTGATCTGCAGGACGCTTTCCTCGACGGGGATCCCCATGATGTGCGCGAGCATCATTGGAAGATTTCTGTGGTGCAGTCGCCGTTTTGGAGGCGTACCTCATGCGCGCGCGCGGGACCGTCAGGGCGGTCGTGGAAGTCGACGAAGAAGTCGCGGTCGACCTCCATGCCGCCGTTCGCGTCGCAGTTCACGCGCAGGAGCCAGGAACGCAGCTCCGGGTAGAACTGGTTGTCCCACGTCGAGTAGAGCGAGTTGGTGACGTAGAGGCGACGGCCGTCATAAGAGAGCTGGAGCATCTGCGGCCCGCCGTTCAGGTCGCGCCCCGCGTCGCTTGGCTTTCCGAGCAGGCCTCCGAGCCAGAGCTGCGCAGTCAGCTTCGGGTTGGCGGGGTCGGACACGTCGTACTGGCGCAGGTCGCCGTGCAGCCAGTTCGAGAAGTAGAGGAAGCGGTCGTCCATCGAGAGGAGCAGGTCGGTGATCAGGCCCGGCACAGGGAACGGCCAGCCCTCGAGCTCGACGCTCTTGACGGCGATCACTTGGTCGGCGTCCCAGTTCCCGTTGTCGCGGCGGAAGCGCCACATCGTGCTCGAGAGCGCGGCGCCGACGTAGCCCTGCGCGGAATCAGGGTCGTGGAGAAAGCGTGCCTCGAGCGGGACCAACCCGGTCTCCCCGAGATTGACCGTCTGTTCCAGCTGGCGCTGCTCGAGGTTCCAGAAGTGGAGTCGACTACCGTAGCGGCCGGCGCTCACGTCGTCGAGGTCGAAGCCCTTCTCGTAGGCGTTCGGCTCGCCGAACTCGGAAGAGATGAGCGTGTTCTTGCGAGGTTGGTACCAGAAGTCGTAGTTGAGCGACGGCGTCTCGCCGCCGTTCTCCCAGCGGCCCTTGACCTCGAACGTCTTCCCGTCAAGCACGGCGAAGCCGCCCGCGCCGTTTCCGTCCGCGTCGCCGAGCATGCTGACGACGACGTTGTCGCCGGGCATGCAGTGGACCGTGTGCGGCCTCGTGTAGCCGGTCTTTGCGACCAGCTCTTCGGGCTCGATCACCTTCTCGACCCGCGGGCGGCGCGGATCGTCGGCGACGTTTACAACGTGGATCCGCGAGGAGCGGAAGCCGGGCAGGATCAGGTGCGAGCGATCAGGCCCGTGGCAGGCCGAGGAGCAGCGGTTCCAGCCATAGTGGTGCAGTTCGTCACCCACGTTGGGCATCGCCAGCTCGTGGACGATCCGTCCTTCCTCGGCGTCGACGACGGCGAGGAAGTCCGGCTTCTCGACGCCGGTGCCTTCGTGGAGGCACGCGATGTAGAGGAACTCCTCTTCCGGCGCCTGCGTCGCCTCCTCCGGAGAGCTGTAGAAGGACGCAGGCTTGACATGTTCGTGTGACATCGAAGTTCCTTTAGCTTGCGTCAGACTTGGCGGAGCTTTGCGGTCGTGAACGTCGCCGCTCATGCTCGAGACGGCTCCGGCAGCAGCCCCAGCTGCGCGAGCAAAGAGACCTGGTCGTAGTAGATCTCGCCGCCGACGACCCGACCGTCGGTGGCGAAGTGCCACATCTCACAGATCGGTAGCGTCCACTCCTTGCCGGTTGCCGGGAAGGGTCCGAGTGGGCCGTCGTTCGTACCCCGGCCCGTGAACCGCGCTACCACCATCTCGCCCGCGTCCGTGTACCGGGCGTCGGTCACCTGGCAGTCCGAGGACGCCTGGATCCATCCCTCCAGGAAGTCGTCTTTGAACTCCTGGGGTGTGCTGAACGTGATGCCCCGCGCCTGGTCGATCCAGCTGATGCTCTCGGCGTACTCCTTTACCATCGCGTCGAAGTCGCGGCGGTTGAACGCTTGGTGTCCCGCGCGGTAGCTCTCGACGTTCCTCGATTCCATGGCTCCTCCTGCCACGTCGTCCGGTGCATCGCTCCTGGCTCTCTTCACGAGCGATAGTCGCGGCCCGTCGTTTCGCGAACCTTTCGCCGACCCTTCTAATCTGGTGGGATGGCGCAGACGGGCGAGACGAGAATCCAGCTCTGCGGCCGGCTTGTCGTGACGCTGGACGGCCAGCGGGTCGAGGAAGCGCTGCCGGGAGCCAAGGGCCAGCTGCTCTTCGCATACCTCGTGCTCAACCGGCTACGCCGACTCGACCGCGACGAGTTGCTGTACGCCGTCTACGGTGAGGAGGCGACGCCTGACCACAGCCCTCGTTTCAGTGTGCTGCTCTCGAAGCTGCGCCGCGTCGTCGGGTCCGAGCTACTGACCGGACGAGCGCAGATCGAGCTCGTGCTTTCGGCGGACGCGTTCGTCGACGTCGAGGCAGCGCTCGAGGGCCTCCATCGGGCGGAGTCGCACGTCGCGAACGGCGAATGGGCCGAGGCCTGGGGCCCGTCCGGCGTCGCCTATCACGTCGCCAGCCGCCCGCTCCTCCAAGGGCACGACCGTCCGTGGCTGAACGACTGGCGGCGACGCCTCGACGACGTCCGGTTGCGTGGGCTCGAGTGCTTCGCTGCGGCGAGGCTCGGTTTGGGCGGGCCAACGTTGCCGCAGGCCGCGGATTGTGCGCGCCAGCTGATCGAGCTGGCTCCATTCCGCGAGACTGGCTACCTGATCCTGATGGAGGCACTCGAACGGAGCGGCAACGTCGCAGAGGCGCTGCGCGTCTACGACCGCCTGCGCATCATGCTCCGCGACGAGCTCGGGATCGCGCCCAGCCAAGCCGTACAGAGCGTCTACCGACGCCTCCTCGGCGAGCCGACCGCGACGAACGTCTAGGTCTCCTCGGCCTGCGCGAGGATGTCCTCGCGCGAAACCTTGCCGACCAGATCCGGGTGGTCGGCGGCCAGATGAACCTGCGCCTTCTCCCAGAGCTCGTCGTCGTCCTTGCCCTCCACGACCTTGCCGCACACGCAGTTGATTCGCTTCACGACCGTGGTTGGCTTCACGATGGGATCCTACGCGCACAGCCGAACACGAAGATTCGGCATAGCAGCATGCTCGATCCTCGTCTGGAACGGCCTGGTGGCGCGAATACGACGCGTCAGCGCCGACGAGGTCGACCTCGAGGAAAGAGTCGCTCGCGATCGGCTACCGGGCCCGCTCGTAGATCAGGACCATCACGCCGTCCGGTCCAACCGGCTTCGACTCGGTCAACAGCCAGTCGGTCTTGTTGCTCGTCTCGCCGAACAGGCGCCGCCCGGTGCCGAGCACGACAGGAAAGACCATCAGGTGTAGCTCGTCGACGAGATCGTGCTCGAGCAGCTCCTGGACGAGCCGAAGGCTTCCGGGCACCTGGATGATCCCGTCGATCTCCTCCTTGAGCTTCGCCGCCTCCTCGGCGGCGCTGCCCTTGAGGACGGTCGTGTTGTTCCACTCCGGGTCCTCGAGGGTCGAGGACACGACGTACTTGGGCATCGTGTTGAATTTGACCGCGAACTCCCCCTCGCGATCGGGCCAGGCGCCGGCGAAGCTCTCGTAGGTGACGCGCCCGATCAGGAGCACGTCGCTCTCCATGGTCTCGTCGAGCTTGAACTGGTTGCCGTCGTCTCCGCGATCGAACTCGAAGCTCCAACCGGGGTACTTGAACTCTTCGCCGCCCGGCGCCTGCATCACGCCGTCGAGCGACACGAACTCGGTGACCACCAATTTGCCCATCCCGCACTCCCTCTCGGTTGCCTGCTCCTAAATTGTTGACGCCGGACACTAAGACCAATCGCCGGCTCTGAATTCATCGTTCGCCCGACTGATCTGTCAATCCGCTGGCCAGCGGCGGCCGTATGTTCGAGCGAGACCGAGATGGATCTGACGCACCGCGAGATCTGGGCGCTCGTCCACGGCCTGTTGATCGGAGGCCCGTTCCTACTCGCGTTCGCAGGGATCCTCGTGGCCGTGGCGGGGCTCCGCGCCGACTACCTGACTGCATCGGGGATTCACGATCACGTCAAGCACCTACGGATCGGCGTGTGCGTGATGGCCGGCATGGCGTGGGTCATCGTGTCTATTGGGCTCTGGATCTTGCTCCCCTGGTACGCGGAAGACACGCCCGACAGCCCGCGGTCGCGTCTGCTTGCCGATCCGGGCACGAAGCAGTGGCACGAGTTCGCCGATGTCTGGAAGACACACGTGGCGTTCATGGCGCCGATCCTCGCGACCGCGGCGGCGGCGCTCGTCGTTTACTACGGCCCAGGACTCGCACGCGACCGGACCATCCGCAACCTCGTCCTCGGGCTCGTGCTGGTCGCGTTCTCCGTCGCGAGTATCGCGGCGCTCGTCGGTGCGCTCGTCACGCGCGCTGCCCCACTTCGCTAGGAGGCTTCATGCCCAGGGATTCCGTCTACGACCCGCCCCTGACGTTGAAACCCCGAACTGCCGAGCGCGCCGAGGTGCCTCCCGCCGCCGCCGCCACCGCGCGCCCATCGGGCCCTGCGGCTGCGGTCGTTCTCGCGGCGGGCCTTGCCTCGTTCACGCTCGGCCTGCTGTCGGTGCTAACGGTCGCGAGTGCCTCGGTCTCGGAGGCCTTGACGTTGAACGACCGCGTCGGCGACCTCTCGGGCCTGACAACGGCCGCAACCGTCGTGTTCTTTGCCGCCTGGGCCGTCCTCGCAATCGTGTGGCGTCATGCGAATCCACCACTCGTTCGGGTTGCGGCGGCGGCGGCGGTCCTGATTGCCCTCGGCTTGCTCGGCACCTTCCCGCCGTTCTTCAATTTGGTTGGCGGCTGACGGAGCGTTAGGCCTGCTACCGGAAAGCCCCGCACACACGGGGCTTTCCTACTTCCAAGGTTGTTGTACAGCACGCTACGGAACGGTGAGGAGGCCCTCGTAGCGCGCGTACCACGGGCTACCGAGGCCTACGTGGCCACCTCGCCCCTTCCCGACGATTCCGGCGTACTGGCCGGTCCCGCGCACGACCTTCCAGGTGCTGAAGGCGATGCCGTCGTTCTCACCGTCGCCGTTCCCGTCCCGCTCGAGAAAGACCCACTCGTTCCGGTCTCGAATCGTGAGGGTTCCTCGCTTCCCGGTGAGTGTTATCCGACCGCCATCGTAGATCGTGACTTTCTGACCGTCGCGCATCACGTCGCGTCCGGAGATGCTCAGCAAGGTGTGGCTGATCGTGCCCGTGTCCCGCTTCAGTGGGCCGGCCTGCACCGGGGTGAGCACGAACGTTTTCTGCGGCCACAGCTTCATGTCGATCGCCACCCGCTGTTTCGTTGCGGTCGGGTTGGCCCCGGCAACAGCGGTCAGCGTGACTGCCGCCGCGAGCGCGACGAGTGTGACCCGTCGAGCTTTCATACCGTTCTCCTCTCGTAGGGAGTCATGCTCTATCTCGTCTGCCCGGACTCCCAGGCAAACCTGTATTCATCCGCCCTCGGCGTCCGCGTCAGGTTCCGCTGCCCACTGCCGTCGGCGTTCAAGACGTAGACGTCGTCGTTGCCGGCGCCCGAGCTCCGGAAAGCGATCATCCGCCCGTCCGGCGACCAGAGAGGGTGCAGCCCGAATTGCGTCAGCCGCCGCTGCCCGCTTCCGTCGGCGTTCATGACGAAGATCCCGCGGCCCCTATCGAAGGCGATCTTCTGCCCGTCGGGCGACCAGGCCGGACTGGTCCCGTTGCCATTACCGTGGTCGACCGGCCTCCGCGTCAGGTTCCGCTTCCCGCTCCCGTCGGTGTTCATGACGTAGACGTCGTGGCCGTTGCGGTCGCCGCCGGTGAAGGCGATCTTCCGCCCGTCGGGCGACCAGACGCCGCCCCCGGCAGCAACACCCCCGCCGTTGCGCGTCAGGAGCCGGTTTCCGCTCCCGTCGGCGTTCATGACGTGGATGGGGCCGCCGCCATCGAAGGCGATCTTCCGTCCGTCGGGCGACCAGGTAGGAAAGATGTCGGCCGTCGTGCTGCGCGTCAGCCTCCGCTGCCCGCTCCCGTCGGCATTCATGACGTAGATCTCGGGTGCGGGGTTCGACGCGCTGAGCCTCGTGAACGCGATCTTCCGCCCGTCTGGCGACCAGAGAGCACCTTGGTTGAGCTCGTTCCGCGTGCGCGTGAGATTCCGTTGCCCGCTCCCGTCGGCGTTCATGACGTGGATGTCGTCGCTGCCGTTGTGCCCCTTGCCGAAGGCGATCTTCCGCCCGTCGGGCGACCAGCCGTAGAGATGCGACGTGCTGCGCGTCAGCAGCCGCTGCCCGCTCCCGTCGACATTCATGACGTAGATCTCGGCGGGGGCCGACCCGCTGAGCCTGATGAACGCAATCTTCGAGCTTGCTTGCGCAGAGTCGGTTGCCTGCCGAGACCCGGTGGCCGGCGCGGCCCCGGAGCTGGCGGCCAGTCCGACCGTGACGACGAGGCCGGCGGCGCCGAGGTGTCGAACTCGAGTCGTTCGGCGGGGCCACCGCGTCGTTGCTCGTGTCACTTTCGTGCCTACCTCCGCTGGATGAGTCGATGTCGCAGGCAGGGTCGCTGAGCGGTCTTGCAGCCGGCTCGCAGAAAGCTCGAAATCGTCTGCTTTCCAGGAACTCGAAGCGTGATTAGCTATCTGACACGGGCGAGTCAGAACCTCTCCGGTTTCGCATTCTCGGTGCGCTGGAAGCCACGGTCGGCGAACGCGCGGTCGAGCTCGGCGGGCCAAAGCAAAAGGCTGTGCTCGCAGCCCTGCTTCTCCGCAGGAACGAGGTCGTGCCCGTCGAGCGCCTGTTCGATGAGGTCTGGGGGGATGATGCGCCGGCTTCCGCAGCGCACAGCCTGGAGTCATACGTGTCCCGGCTCCGCCGGGCTCTCTCCCCATATGGGGTTACCGTCGAGCGACGCGGAGGCGGCTACCGGATCGACGTCCGTGGGGCTGTTCTCGACTCGCAGGTCTTCGAGGGGCTCGTAGACGAAGCAGCCCAGGCGCTCGCCGCAGGTGACCATCCGCGCGCCGCGTCCAGTGCGAAGGCGGCGCTCGGCCTCTGGCAGGGCCCTGTTCTCGCCGGGGCTACGCTGCACCTTGAGAGCCGTGCGGAGGCCGAGCGTCTAGACGAGCTTCGCTCGCGGGCGTTCGAGATCCGCGTCGATGCTGAGCTAGCCCTTGGCCGCCATGGTGAGCTCGTGGGAGAGCTGCGCCGGCTGCTTGAGGAGACGCCGCATCGCGAGCGCCTCGTCGCGCAGCTGATGGTCGCGCTCTATCGCTCGGGTCGCCACGTCGAGGCACTCGAGGTCTACGAGCGGACGCGGCGTGAGCTGGAGGACGATCTCGGACTCCGGCCGGGAGAGGAGCTTCAGCGCCTCGCGGGGCAGATCGTTCGTCAGGAGCCTCACCTTCGCACGCCGGCCCAGTCGGTGCGGAATGGCGACGTCCAGCGGACGAGGCCGGCGAGAGCTCGGAGACTGTCCGCCCTTGTCCTGGCAGGGGCACTAGCTGTCGCCGCGACGGCGCTTGCTGTCCGCCAGTTCGTCCTGACCGATGCAGTGCTGCCAGGCCCTGGAGGCTCGACCCGCGTCGCCCTGATCCGCCTGTGGGATCCGGGCAGCCTCAGCATCCGCGACGAAAATGGTTCGGGCGCGTTCGTGGACGGGCTGCTGGCGGCCGAGCGCAAGCACGAGCTCGAGACCGAGATCATCGATGTGTTCCCACGTCGCCCGCCTACGGGCGGCTTCGATCCGGGCTCGCAAGCCGATATCGACCGGCTTTCCGCGCGGCTCCGGTCCGGCGACTTCGATCTAGTGTTGTGGCCGCTCGGCCTTCCGGGGCCCCGGTTCTTCGATGTCGTCGCCCGATACCCCGGCACGCAGTTCGTCTTCCTCGACTACTGCTGTGCGAAAGGAGACGAGCTCAATGGTGCTCCCAATGCCAGTGCGCTGAGCCTACGCGCTGGCCAGGCCGCCTATCTCGCGGGCTACCTGAGCGGCCTGATGGAGGCCCGACGAGCACGTCCACAGGGTCGTCGGCACCTCGTCTCGATCATCAGCGGAGAGCCGGGCTTCCCACAACAGCAGGTCCTGGTTCAAGGGTTCTCGACCGGAGTGCGTCGTGCCCTGCCGGGCGTGGAGGTCCGCAGCGACTACTCGGATGAGTACGACGACCAGACGATCTGCGAGAGAATCGCGAACCGACAGATCGACGCCGGCTCAGGTGTGGTCTTCGCTGCAGCTGGCGACTGCGCTCTGGGCGCGCTCTCGGCCGCCGCCATTCGCGGCGTATGGGGCGTCGGGAATGTCGTCGATCTCTCGCGCCTCGGCCCGCACATTCTCGCGTCTGTGTCCCAGCGCTACGACCGCCTCGTCGAGCGGAGTGTGAGCTGGTACCTGGAGGGACGGCTGCCGCCGGGTGGGGACGTCGAGCTCGGACTCGTCGACGACGCCGTCGCGCTCGTCGGTATCAGCTCCGTCGTGCCTCCACCGATCCGGACAAAGGTTGCGCAAGAAGCCGCGCGGCTTCGAGCGCGGGAAGAGCGGCAGCCCGAGTGATGGCCTGACGAGTTGCGGGCCTACGGGCCTGCGACCGAAGAGTCCCACCGCAGCCGTGCTCTTCCCTTCCTGGTCGTAGCGTACGTAGGATCGAGCACGTGCCGTACGAGCCCCGCTCGATCTCCTTTCTCGGCCGCGACGGTCGCGTCAAGCACTACGGCATCGGCACCCACGACCGCGTGCCGCGTCCGGCACTGAGCGAGGCGACGCGCGAAGCAGCGCACGGTGTGATCCCGGAAGACGCGGCCGGCTTCACGATCGCGCACGACGCGACGAGCGCTGGGCTCGGCCTCGTGTACTGGTGGGCGAACGAGAACGAGATCCACAGCCGGCTCTTCGTCTCCCCGTTCGACGAGCCGGGCCGTTTGGAGCCCATCGACGGAACAGGCATGGCATGCGTATGGGAGCTCGAGGTCATCGACTTCGAGCGCAAGGCGTGGCTCGAGCACGTGCTGAAGTCCGGCGACGTCGAGGGATACCTCGAGCAGGCGCTTGCAGACGTCGAGCTCTAGCCCGCTTCCCTCAGTGCTTGACCCGCTCGAGGCTCGCGTTCGGGTCCATGCAGGCGACCAGGCGTACGAGCGCGCATGCCCGCCGGTCTGGCGTTCCACGATTGGCTAGAGGGATGGTCACCCTCGCAGAATCCGGCTTACAGGCCTGCTACCGGAAAGCCCCGCATTTGCGGGGCTTTCCCATTCTCGGGCCGGGCCGGGCGTGGCGCGCGAGCGCGCGCCGCCCGTCTCATGCAGCCGGTTTATCGACTAGTGAGGAAGCCCTCCTGCTGCACGAGCCACGGGTGGCCCTGATGGCCACTCCGTCCGCCTCCAGTGACCTTGGCGTACGCGCCCGTCCCGCTCACGACCTTCCACGTGCCGATGCCGACACCCGGGGTGAAATCGAAGCCCGGGACCTTTTCGTTCGAGACCTCGACGAACTCGGTTCGGTCCCGAATCGACATGCTCCCTCGCTTGCTCTTGAGCGTGTAGGTGTTCCGATAGATATCAACGCGCTGCCCCTCGCGCATCACGGTGGTCGGCCCCTTGTAGACGAGGCTCACCGTGCCCGAGTCGCGCTTGAGCGTCCCGGGCTGCAGTGGCCTGAGCACGAACGTGCCGTTCTCGGGGTCCTTTATCGAAATCGCCACTCGCTGTTTCGCTGCGTCTGGGCCGGCAGCTGCAACAGCGGTCAGTGTGACCGCCGCCGCGAGCGCGACGAGTGTGACCAGTCGAGCTTTCATACGTTTCTCCTCCCGTAAGGGGTCATGACCCTTTCGTCTGCCTGGGCGACCAGGCAAACGAGCTTTCCTTTGCTCTGCTCCGCGTGACGTTCGTCAGGGCGCTCCCGTCGGCGTTCATGACGTAGACGTCGTAGTTGCCGGCCCGCCAGCTGAGGAAGGCGATCATCCGCCCATCGGGCGACCAGCGAGGCCGCGCAGCAGGGGGTACTCGATCTTCAAGCGGCTCCCCGCCCGAAAGGTGCCTCGGCTGCCCGCTGCCGTCCGCGTTCACGACCGAGACGCCGTACCAGTGCCAGCTGTGGCCTCCCCCGCCGGAGGCTGCCTGCGTCTGGAACGTGATCTTCCGCCCGTCGGGCGACCAGGCAGGAGCGTTACCGCGTGCCGGCAGGTGCGTCAGCCTCCGCTGCCCGCTGCCGTCGGCGTTCATGACGAAGATCGCGAGGTTGCCGCCTACCCCACTGGGAAAGGCGATCTTCCTTGCGAAGGCGATCCTCCGCCCGTCGGGCGACCAGGCCGGGTCGCTCCCGCGCGCGAGTCTTCGCTGCCCGTCGCCGCCGGCGTTCACCAGGTAGATCTCGGCGCGGTTGCCGCTGCCACGCACGAACGCGATCCTCTGCCCGTCCAGTGACCAGGCAGGGTCGCCGCCGGATACGAGTCTCCGAAGTCCGCTGCCGTCGGTCTTCATCGCGTAGATGGCTCCGCCTCTGAGGAAAGCGATCCTCTGACCGTTGGGTGACCACACAGGAGCGCTGCCGCGCGCAAGCCTCCGCTGCCCGCTGCCGTCGGCGCTCATGGCGTAGATGGCGCCCCTGCTGACGAACGCCATCTTCCGTCCGTCGGGCGACCAGGCGGGGTCGCTGCCGGCTACAAGCCGCCGTTGTCGGCTGCCGTCGGCGTTCATTGCGTAGATGCCGCCTCGTCTGACGAAGGCGATGTGCTGCGTTGCCGCGGACGCCGCGAGTCGGTAGTCGGGACACACGAGTGCGCTCTCGTCCGGCTGCTGGTCTGCCGGCCGTCCGTGGATCGAGACGACGCCGACACGCTCGCCACTGTCACTTGCGATGGCGAGCGTCGTGTAGTCGAGGATGCCGCCGCCATGGCCCCACGCGCGTCCGCACCGGACACCGATCGAGCCGAGCCCGAGGCCGTACGCACCACCAGGGCCGACAGCGACCGTCTTCTTCATCGCTGCGAGGGAGTTGGCGGACAGGATCCGGCCGGACAGGAGGGCCGAGTAGAAGCGAGACAGGTCGCGCACGTTCGAGACGATCGCGCCGGCCGCCCACGCAGTGTTCGGGTTGAAGCCGCCGTCATCGAGATCCGGCAGGCGCCGCGTCTGCGGGAGCTCCGTAGCGTCGAGCTCGAGCGGTTGGAAAATGCGTCGCTCGAGCGCGTCGGCGTATGAGCGCCCGGTGACCCGCTCGATGACGAGACCGAGCGCGATGTAGTTCGTGTTCGAGTAGCTCCACTGGCTCCCGGGCTCGAAGGCCAGCGGCTTGGAGCCCGCGAAGCGCAGGAGGTCGATCGGCCGGGTCGACGGCGACTTGCTCGCGTCTTTTCCCCACGACTCGTACTCTGGGTCCGTGTAGTCCACGAGCCCCGACTGGTGCTGGAGCAGCTGGCGGATCGTGATCTCCTTACCTCTCGGAACCACGCCGGGCACGTGGTCGCCGAGCGTGCTGTTGACGCCGAGCTTCCCCTCGTCGACGAGCTGGAGCACGATCGTTGCCGTGAACGTCTTCGTCACGCTCCCCACGCGAAAGCGCTGATCTGCCTTCGGGCGGCGAGTGCCCGCCGTGGCCACATAGCTCTTGTCCCCTACGGAGGCGAAGACGATCACGCGCTTGGCTCCTCCACCTGCAAGCTCCTTCGCGATGCGCCCGACCGGCGGCGGCACGCTCGTTGCCGCCGGGCCTGCCGCCGCCCCGGACGTGAGTGCGACCGACGCAGCGAGAGCGGCGAACAGGATGTGTCGGATCGTCATCCGCACACCGAGCACGTGATCTCGCCGTGCGGGAGGTACGGCTCGAACCACACGTGAGCCTCGCCCGGGTTCGAGCCCGGAGCTTCGATCCGGTAGTTGAGGCGGGCGGCACCCGCTCGCTGGAGCCCCGCGTCGTCGAGTGCGACCGCGACCGCGCGCGCCTCATCCGTCGTCATGTCCGCGCAGTACTCGTACGAGGGACGGAAGTTGCCGGGCTCACCGAAGAGTGGGCCCTGCCTCAGCGAGGCGTCCCCGAGCAGGTCTCTGGCCGCTGGCGGCAGCAGTGCCAGGATGCGGGACCGTCCGATCTGCTGGTCGGGCGGCCACCCGCCGTGGCAGACCGCGTACTTCGACGCCACGTACGCCCTGGCGTCTCTCTCCACCCACGCGCTCGCCGGGAGCCACGATCCCGGATCCGAGAGTCGCGCGTACAGTCGGCCGAGATCGCGCGCATGGTCGACGTGAACGAGCGTGCCGAGGCCCGCCACGGTTATCGGTGTGGAGAACGGAACCGTCATCGGTGCGTCGGGCGCCGGCTCCGGCGTCGGGAGCTGGCAGTCGCCGTTGGCGATCGCCTTCTCGCGGTCGCTTGGGCTCTGGCCCAGGGGACAGGGTGGCTTGCCCGGTGGCGCCAACTCGTCCAGATCGCCGAAGTCTCCGGCCGCCGCGATCTCGGAGCGAAGGCGCTCGACGCCTTCGGGCGTGAGCCGCTGCTCGAGGAATCCGGTGGACAGAGGGTTCGCGCTCCCGGGACGGTCGGGTCCACCCCAGGTGATCAGTCGCCCGTCGGCGTACACCCAAGCGCGGGTTCTACCGTTTTTAACGTTCAAGTTGTCAGCCCAAAAGGGCTTCCCGTTGGCAAACCAAGGGGCCCAGTACAAGATCTCGAGCTTTCCGCTAGCCGGGCTGCTCGGCGTCGCTCCTATTGGAGGCAGGCCGATGAAGCCAGTGCGGAGGACGAAGTCGCGCACACTGCCGATCGCAGAGCCGGACACCACGGCGACGACGAGCGCTGTCGCAGCGACCGCGAGCCAGCCGCCGGCGACGCCGCTGGTGCGCACCCGAGCGGCTCAGCACGTCGTCCCAGTCAGCCGGGCCAGGCGTGGCGGGCAGGAGGCGATCGAGGCTGGCGCGGTCGAGCTCGGTCACGTTCGTACCTCCTCCAGTCGAGTGCGAAGCGCGCGCGTGCGCGGCATTGAGGGTTGCGGCGACGGTTCCGGTCGTGATCTCGAGCGCCTCGCCGATCGCCGCGTAGTCGAGGTCTGCGTAGTAGCGGAGGAAGACAGCTGTCCGCTGCCGCTCCGGCAGGAGCGCGAGCGCCGCGCGCAGCTCGGCATCGTGCTCCGGTCGGCCGTTCGAGGACGCTGGCTCGTCGTAGTTCGACGACGGGGGCGCTTCGGCGCACGTCCGAACGTGCAGCGTTGAGCACGATGCGCCAGACCCAGGCCTCGAGCGGCCCCTCGCCGCGGAACGAGCGGCGCTTGCGCACGGCGGTCGCAAACGCCTCCTGCACCGCGTCACGTGCTCGTTCCGAGTCGCCGGTCACGCTCGCCGCGACGCGCGCGAAGACGTCGAAGCGGCTGCGGTACAGCACCTCGAGCTCGTCCAGGCTCGCTCCGCGGCGTCCGATCACACTTCTCTGACGCTGCAGGATGCGGGTTTTCTTTAGTCGCTGGGCGCTGGCGACATACTTCTAGCCATCAGCGCATACGACCCGACTCCGTTCGACGCGTTCGAGCAGGCCGGCTGGGGAACGAAGGAGGCGGCTGCCTACGACGTATTGGCCGGCCGCGTGACCTCGCGCCTGGCCGATCCGCTCCTCGATGCGGTCGGGGCCGGCCCAGGTAAGCGCGTGCTCGACATCGCGACCGGGCCCGGCTACGTGGCAGCCACGGCGGCCGATCGCGGCGCCGACTCCGTCGGGCTCGACTTCTCCGAGACGATGCTCGCCTATGCGCGCGCCCGCTCGCCGAGCGTCGAGTTCGTCTCTGGAGACGCAACCAAGCTGCCGTTCGCGGACGGGTCATTCGACGCCGTCACGTGCGCGTTTCTCCTCTTGCATGTTGGCCGGCCAGAGGCGGTGGTCGCCGAGGCCGCCCGCGTGCTTGCGCCCGATGGTCGCGCGGCATTCAGCGTATGGGACGAGCCTTCCCGTGCCCGCTGGCTCGGCGTGATGCTGGATGCTGTCACGGCGGCGGGAGCTCAGCCGCCCGCCGACGTGCCACCCGGTCCGCCGATGTTTCGGTTCGCGGACGACGGCGAGTTCGGCCGGCTATTGGGCGATGCGGGGCTCGTGGACGTCTCTGTCCAAGCCGTCGAGTTCTCGCTCGAGCTCGACACCAGCGACGAGTTGTGGACCGGACTCGTCGAAGGCACCGTGCGCGTGCGGCCGCTGATCCTTGCGCAGACGCCGGAGATGCAGCGCGCGATACGCGCAGAGTTCGAGGCGCTGGTCGAAGAGTTTCGGACCGGTGAGGGCTTCGAGGTCCCGGTCGCTGTCAAGCTCGCTTCGGGGCGAAAACCGTCCTAGCCCGAGGTGCCGGTCTCGTCGTGGGGCGCGCCGACCGGCTTCGACTCGGGCGAGCCGCGCTGGCGCAGGTAGATCGTGAAGACGACCATCACGCCGACGGCCAGGAACTCCGACTGCCAGTTCTGCAGCGTCGTCTCCCAGAAGTTCGGGTCGAGGAGATAGCGCCCCCAGGACACTGTGGCTTCCGAGTGCGCCCGCTGCTCGTCGTTGAAGACACGCCAGTAGTTGAGCGACTGGGCGAACCAGGTGGCGAAGAAGATCGCCGACATGGTGATCAGCAGCGAGTTCTCGTAGAGCCGCCGCTTCAGGCCGTGTGCCTTCGCCCAGCCCGGCGACCGCTCGCTCGCGTGCGCGTCCCACCCGCTGTCTCTCGTCCGTCTCGCGGCCGGCGTCCTCGAGCCGCTTCGATTCGTTCGACCCCTTCTGGACGAGCCAGATCGTGGCGCCGATGAAGACGGTGAACTGGAGAAACTCGGACTGCCAGTTCTCCATCACGGCGCCCCAGAAGACCACCGACGTCACGTACGCCCACCAGGAGACGGCCGAGGCTCCGTGCTCCAGCTGCTCCGCGTTGAAGCTGTGCTGCCCTGCGAACGATTGCGCGATCAGCGTGGCCAGGAACGTGGCTGCGAAGAAGAGCGAGAGCCCGTTCTCTCGGAGAAACGCCCTCATGCGTTGAGCGCGGCGGCGAGGAACGCAGCAAGCAGGCCCGCCACGATGACGAGCCAGTAGAGCACGAAGACCGTCCGCATCGAAAGCAGCTTTCCCGCGCAGGGCGTTGGTCAACCGTGCGACTAAGGTGTCGGGAGGAGGTGAAGGCCCATGACTGACGACCGGATCCACGGACGGATCGAAGAGCTCGTCTCGGAGGAGCACGAGCTCTGGGAACGGGAAGCCGCCGGTTCTGCCACGGACGACGACAAGCGCCGGCTCGACGAGCTCAAGGTCTCGCTCGACCAGTGCTGGGATCTGCTGCGACAGCGGCGCGCCCTGCGCGAGGCCGGCCTCGATCCCGAGGCGGCTCGCGCGCGCGACACCGACGTCGTGGAGGGATACCAGCAGTAGTCGTGCATCCAGGCACCGAAATCTCCGCCCAGACGGTGATGGGCAGCGTCCACCTGACAGTGGGCGATCTTGAGCGGTCTCTCGACTACTACCGCAGCGCGATCGGGCTCGGCGTGCTTGCGAGTGACGAGGGCCAGGCCGCGCTCGGCACGGGCGGGCGCGAGTTGCTCGTGCTCGTTGAAGAGATCGGCGCAAAGCCGGAACAGGGCTACACCGGTCTCTTCCATTTCGCCCTCCTGCTACCCGAGCGCGTCGACCTCGCCCGTTGGCTCGCCCATGCAGGGCGCGACGACGTCGCCCTGACCGGCCTCTCCGATCATTTCGTGAGTGAGGCGATCTACCTCCGCGACCCGGACGGGCACGGCATCGAGATCTACTGGGACCGCCCGCGGGAGATCTGGGAAGGGCAAGTGTTCGAGCGGCTGACGACTCTGCCGCTCGACGTGGGCAGCGTCCTCGCCGAGCTGCCCGAACCCGATGAGCAGCCGTTCGCGCAGCTACCCGACGGCACGGTCATGGGTCATGTCCACCTGAAGGCGGCGGCGATACCGGGCACGATCGGCTTCTACCGCGACACCCTCGGCTTCGACCTCATGGCGCAGCTCGGCGAGCAGGCCGCGTTCCTCTCCGCCGGTGGCTACCACCACCACGTCGGCGCGAACACGTGGGAGAGCGCCGGAGCTTCGCCGCCTCCCCACGGCACCGCCGCGCTGCGGCACATGACGATCGTTCTCCCCGACGCCGCAGAGCGGAACCGCGTGCTCGGCCGGCTGGACGAGGCGGGCCACTCGCCCGAGGCGACGGACGACGGGCCGCGCGTCCGCGACCCGTCGGGAAACGCGATCGTGCTCGCCGTCGCCAGCTAGAGGTCGACGACGACCTTGAAGCCGCCGTAGATCATCCGCTTTGCGTCGAAGGGCATGTTCTCCATGTTCTCCGGGCCCATCATGTCGGCGAGGCGCGCATCCTTCATCACCTTCTTGTTGACGCTGTCGCGGTGCGCCCGGGACTTGTACGTGATCCACGAGAACACCACGGTCTCGTTTTTCTTGCGCTTGACGCTCTGCGGGAACGACGTGACCTTCCCCATCGGAACATCGTCGGCGACGCACTCCTTGTACTCGAGCGCGCCGTGCTCGCGCCACACCTTGCCCGCCTTGCGGGACATGCGGCGATAGGCGTCGAGCTTGTTCTTTGGTACGGGGATGATGAATCCGTCGACGTAAGCCATCTGAGCCTCCTTGGGGTTTGGTCTCTCTTCTCTTTGACCGTTTTTGCCGTTGGGAATCATCGAGCGCTACGATCGGCGGGTGGAGCGGGCCGTGCACGATCGCGGTGGAATGCCGACCGAAGCGTCCATCGAGCGCTCGGAGCACGAGCTTGCCGACTGGGAGTTGCACATGGATGCGATCGTCGGCGCCCTGGGCGCAGGCGGCGTGATGAATGTCGACGAGTTGCGGCGCGGCATCGAGAGCATGCCGCCCGAGGAGTACGAGCGCGCGTCGTACTACGAGCGCTGGCTCTTTTCCGTGGAGACGATCCTGCGGGAGAAAGGCGTGCTCGACGCGTGAGCTTCGACGTCGGACAGCGCGTTCGGGTCTCGGCGCGAAGCCACGACGGCCACCACCGCACGCCCGACTACGTCAAGGGCAAGGCCGGGACAATCGTGGTTCGGCACGGGACGTTCACGAACCCCGAGACCCGCGCGTACGGGGAAGACGGGCTTCCCGAGCAACCGCTGTACCTCGTCGCGCTCGCAGGCGACACGAGAGACAGCGTGTACGTCGACGTGTTCGAGCACTGGCTAGAGGAGGTCGAGTGAGCCACGACCACCACGACCACGATCACGACCACGACCACGACCCGATCGGTCACGACGACGAGCCCGCGGTCGCCACTCGCGTCCGGGAGCTCGAGTCCGTTCTGGTCGAGAAGGGCGTCATCACTCGCGAGGACCTCCGCAAGCGGATCGACTGGCTCGTGTCACGCGATCCTGCCGACGGCGCCCGGCTCGTCGCGCGAGCCTGGGTCGATCCGGAGTTCAAGCAGCGACTGCTGGCGGACGCACGCGAGGCTGCGCTCGACGTCGGCCTAGACCCTGGGCCGTCCCCGGTCGTGGTCGCGCTCGAGAACACCGAGGACGTGCACCACATGGTCGTCTGCACCCTGTGTTCGTGCTACCCGAGGGCGCTGCTCGGGCCGCCGCCCGACTGGTACAAGAGCCTGCCGTATCGCTCGCGCGCAGTCTCCGATCCACGCGGCGTGCTCAGCGAGTTCGGTGTCGAGCTCCCCGCCGACGTCGAGGTGCGCGTCGTCGACTCTACGGCCGACATTCGCTATCTCGTCATCCCGCGCCGCCCGGCCGGGAGCGAGGGGATGGCCGAAGGCGATCTCGTCCCGCTGATCACGCGCGACTCGATGATCGGCGTCGCGCTCGTAGACGAGCCCTAGCTCTCGAAGCCTTCGAGTGCGGCGCGCACGAGCCGCGGCAGCGTGCTCAGCTCGTAGCCGCCCTCCAGCACTGCTGCGAAGCGCGGCGCCAGCCCACGGGCACGCCGAGCCAGCTCGCGGAACCCCTCCTCTGTGACGTCGACGTTGGCCATCGGGTCATCGATGTGAGCGTCGAAGCCGGCTGAGACGATGAGCAGATCGGGCCGGAAGCGCTCCACGGCCGGCGCGACCGTGTGGTCGAACGCATGGAGGTACTCCTCGTCTCCCGAGCCGGCCGACATCGGGATGTTGAGCGTGGTGTCGGCTTGATCGGTGGGTCCACCGGAGCCGGGGTAGAACGGCCACTCGTGGAGCGACACGAAGAGCACGCTGTCGTCGTCCCGAAAGATGTCCTGCGTCCCGTTGCCGTGGTGGACGTCCCAGTCGAGGACTGCGATGCGCTCGAGACCGAGCTCGGCCTGCGCGAAGCGGGCGGCGACGGCGACGTTGTTGAAGAGGCAGAAGCCCATCGCCCGGCTCGCGAGCGCATGGTGGCCGGGCGGCCGTACGAGCGCGAAGCCGTTGCGCTCGACGGCCTGGATCGCGCCTCCGGCAGCCAGCAGCGCCGCACGGTGAGTCGTCTGCGATACCGGGGTGTCGGCGTCGAGCCACGTCGGCCCGTCGATGGTCCTCACCACGCGGACGTACGGCTGCGTGTGGCAGCGAAGGATCTCCGCCTCGGTCGCCTCCCGCGCGTCTATCCATTCCGGGAAGGCCTCGTGCAGCGCCGCCATTCGCGCCGGGGTCTCCGGATGGTGGCCCGTCGGGTGCAGCTGAGCGAGGTCTGCGTGGCTTACGAGCTCGATTTGCGTACCGCGTCCGCGACTGTCTGAAGGCTCGCACCGCCTGCGGTCGCCTGGCCGGCGAGGTAGCAGAGCAGTGGCGCGTTGATCCGTTCGCCGCTCACGTGCGCGGCGATACGCGCGAGGTCGAGGATCGTCACCTCGTCGGACTCCGAGAGGGCGAGCGATGCAGGGTCGATTCCGGCGGCTTCCGCGACTGCGTCGCGTGTGCCGGTCAGCCAGTCGTCCACGCGTCGATCCTACGGAACCCGCTCGGCCAGACGTTCGGAGAGCGCCTTCATGCCCCAGTCGCGGGCAAGAGAAGACGCCTCCGCCCAGGTTGGGGTCTGGTCGCTCAGGGAGGGGAGCGGAGCGGAGGCGTCAAACGTGGCTATTCGCCGGTAAAGGCGCAAGTCCTCCGCCTGATTTGAAAAGCGGCCTGCCGCCAGCGCGGCCTCGAGCGTGCCGTGCTCGCGCAGGACCGTGCCAGCGGTCTTCGGGCCGACGCCCTTCGCGCCGGGAATCTTGTCCGACGGGTCGCCGCGCAGGGCGATGAAATCGGGCACCTGCTTCGGCTCCACGCCGTAAATCTCGAGGACCTCAGCGGGTCCCACGCGGTCGAGCTCGCTCACGCCGCGGCGCGGCTTGAGAATCGTCGTGCGCGCCGACGCGAGCTGGTAAGCGTCGCGGTCGGAGGTGACGACGAGACACGTGCCGCGCCTCTTCTCCTCTGCGGCGGCGGCAGCGCCGAGAAAGTCGTCCGCCTCGAAGCCGGGCGCGCGTGCCGGGCGAAAGCCGAAGGCCACGACGAGCTCGGGCAGCATCGACAGCTGCTCGAGCAGCGCGTCGTCGAACACGCGTCCCGCCTGGTAGCCGGGCAGGGCCTCGTGGCGGTAGGTGAGAGACTCGAGCGTGTCCCAGCCGACGACGACTGCCCGCGGCTGCTCGGCGTCCCACAGGCGCATCAGGAAGTTCGCGAAGCCGACGAGGGCGCCGGCCGGCCGTCCTCCCGCCCGCGAGATCGACTTCGGCAGCCCGTGGTACGCGCGGTGCGCGAGGCTGTCGCCGTCGACCGCCATGAGCGGCCGCTTAGAGGTCGGCATGGAGCTCGTAGATGTCGTGCATCAGTCGCTCGGTGGCCACGCGGGATGCGTCGCGCGGTGTCATGCCGGCGAGGTCGTCCGTTCGAATCGGAGGCCCGTACGAGATCTTGAGCTTCGGCAGTCGCGACATGCGGTCGGTGCCGTCGATGGCTGCCGGCACGAGCGGCACGTTGGCCACCTGCGCGATCCGAGCCGCGCCGGTCCTGGGCCGGTGCGCATGCTTCTTGACGATGCCCTTCGATCGGCGCGTGCCTTCGGGGAACATCGCGACGATCTTCCCTTCGCGGCAGAGCTTGACGGAGGCCTCGATGGCCTCGATGTCCTGCTCGCCGCGCCGGACGGGAAACGCCCCACCCGCACGAAGCATCGGCCCGAGGACGGGTTTGAAGAGCTCCGCCTTGGCCATGAAGTACAGCTGCCGCTCGGGCCACAAGGGCCAGCCGAGGGGCCACGGGTCGAAGTTCGACGTGTGGTTGGCCGCGAGCACGAAGCCTCCGTCGGGCAAGTTCTCGACGCCGCGCGCCTGCAGCCGGAAGAGGCCATGCATGAGCGGCCAGCTGACGACACCGACAAAGCGATAGAACGGCGTTGGCACCACGGGATTATCGCCGTCCGTCGAACTCGTCGCTAACGTGTCCCGCCGTATGGCTGCCGGAAAGCAGAAGCTCGTCATCGTCGAGTCCCCCGCGAAAGCGAGGACGATCTCGCGTTACCTCGGCGCCGGCTACGACGTCGAGTCGAGCATCGGCCACATCCGCGACCTGCCCGAAAAGGCGAGCCAGATTCCGGCCGCCGAGCGCGAGAAGTACGGCGCGCTGGGCGTTGCTGTCGAGGACGACTTCGAGCCGTACTACGTGGTCGATCCGGACAAGAAGAAGGTCGTGACCGCGCTCAAGAAGAAGCTCGCACAGGCCGACGAGCTCTTGCTCGCGACAGACGAGGATCGTGAGGGCGAGGCCATCGCCTGGCATCTCGTGCAGGAGCTGCGGCCCAAGGTGCCAGTGCGCCGCATGGTGTTCCACGAGATCACGAAGGACGCGATCGTCCGCGCGCTCGACGAGACGAGAGACGTGGACGTGCGGCTTGTCGACTCCCAGGAGACGCGTCGCATCCTCGACCGGCTGTACGGCTACGAGGTGTCGCCCGTGCTCTGGAAGAAGGTCATGCGCGGCCTCTCGGCGGGTCGCGTGCAGTCGGTCGCCACCAGGCTCGTCGTCGACCGCGAGCTGGAGCGCATTCGCTTCGTCATCGCCTCGTACTGGGACGTGGTCGGCACCTTCGAGCCCGGTCCGTTCGAAGCGCGCCTCGTCGCCGTCGACGGCAAGCGCGTCGCGCAGGGCAGGGACTTCGGCAGCACCGGTACGACGGATGACTCGGTACTCGGGCTGGACGAGGCGCAGGCGACCGCACTCGCGCGGGATCTCGACGGCCGTCCCTTCGCGGTCTCGTCCGTCGAGGAGAAGCCGTACCGGCGCAGTCCGGCCGCCCCGTTCCGCACCTCCACGCTCCAACAGGAGGCGAGCCGGAAGTTGCGGTACTCGTCGCAGACCACGATGCGGGTGGCCCAGCGGCTCTACGAGAACGGCTACATCACATACATGCGGACGGATTCCGTTTCACTGTCGGACACGGCCGTACGCGCCGCACGGGCACATGCGGAGCGGACGTACGGGTCAGAGACCGTTCCCGACTCGCCTCGCCGCTACGAGCGGGCAGTCGCGAACGCGCAGGAGGCGCACGAGGCGATCCGGCCGGCCGGGGATGTCTTCCGTGCGCCCGAAGAGATCGCCGGCGAGATTTCGCGTGACGAGCTCGCTCTCTACGAGCTGATCTTCAAGCGCACCGTCGCCTCGCAGATGAAGGACGCGACCGGTCATACGATTTCGATTCAGCTCGAGGGCGCCACCGACGCCGGCACGAAGGCGACCTTCGGCGCCTCCGGCACGGTGATCACGTCACCTGGCTACCGACTGGCGTACGAGTCGGGCAGGGACGAGCCCGGGGAGGACGAGGCCGAGCGCCAGATGCCGCCGCTCACGGTCGGCCAGCCCCTGGACGCCAAGCAGCTCGTACCCGAAGGCCACGAGACGCGTCCGCCCGCCCGCTACACCGAGGCCAGCCTCGTCAAGGCGCTCGAGGACCGCGGCATCGGCAGGCCGTCGACCTATGCGGCGATCATGGGGACGATCCTCGACCGCGGCTACGTGTTCAAGAAGGGCACAGCGCTCGTCCCCACGTTCACCGCCTTTGCCGTCACGCAGCTGCTCGAGCAGCATTACGCAAGCCTCGTCGACTACGAGTTCACCGCGCGCATGGAGGACGATCTCGACCGCATCGCCGCAGGGGACGAGGAGCGCGTCGCCTGGCTGACGCGGTTTTACAGAGGGGACGGCAGCGATCCCGGCCTGCAACAGCTGGTGACCGACCACCTCGCCGCAAATCGACGCTCGCGCC
This sequence comes from uncultured Actinomycetes bacterium, assembly GCA_963704335.1. GTDB lineage: Bacteria > Actinomycetota > Thermoleophilia > Gaiellales > Gaiellaceae > PALSA-612. The sequence continues at coordinate 237,080 of OY969889.1, read as the reverse complement.
GTGAACTCGATCTCGCTTCCCGGTACCGACATCGTCGTTCGCGTCGGCCGCTACGGCCCGTACCTCGAGCGCGGCGAGGACCGCGCATCGCTACCGGACGAGATCGTCCCGGACGAGCTGACGCCGGAGCGAGCGGAGGAGCTGCTCTCGCAATCGTCGAACGAGCGGACGCTCGGGGTCGATCCCGATACAGGGCGAGCCATCGTCGCACGCACCGGCCGGTATGGCCCATACGTGACAGAGGAGCTCTCCGACGAGTCGGACGAGAAGCCACGCACGGCATCGCTCTTCGCGTCGATGGATCCCGAGACGGTCGGCCTCGAGGACGCGCTGCGGCTGCTCTCGCTGCCCCGCACGGTCGGTGTCGATCCTGCGGACGCCGAGGAAATCGTCGCCATGAACGGGCGCTACGGGCCGTTCATCAAGAAGGGCTCGGAGTCGCGCTCGCTCGAGACCGAAGAGCAGCTCTTCACGCTCACGGTCGAGGAGGCGCTGGCGTTGCTCGCCCAGCCGAAGCAGCGGCAGCGTCGAGCAGCAGCAGCGCCGCTCCGGGAGCTCGGCGCCGATCCGTCGTCGGCGAAACCGATCGTCGTCAAGGACGGCCGTTTCGGCCCCTACGTCACCGACGGCGAGACAAATGCGAGCCTCCGCACGGGCGACAGCGTCGAGTCGCTTACACTCGAGCGAGCGGTCGAGTTGCTCGCCGAACGGCGCTCGCGCGGGCCTGCCAAGCGCCGTCCGCGCAAGAAGAAGTAGATACCGCTCTTCACGGAGCTTTTACACCCGCGCAGCACAGAGTTAACTCGTGCTGTGCAAACCTTCGTGTGTACGAAACGTCTTGTAAGGGGACGAAGTACTAAGCATGCGTACGCACGATCGTCCGAGTCGGACGGAATACTTCGACAAGAGCCTCCGTTGAGGCCTTGGGGAGCCCGGAACGCCGGCTCGATTCGGCCTGGCGTGCCGAGGAGAATCGACCTAGAGTGAGAAGGTTTGGAACTTGAAGGGCAATGGCCATAGGAAAGGACACGAGGGGCACTTGACTCAGAACCAGCTAACCGAACTGATTGAAAGCGACCAGGGTCGCGCCCTGCTGGAGACGGCAGAGGAGCGCGGCTATGTCGAGCCCACCGAGCTCGAGGCGTTCGCGCTCGAGCACGACCTGGCCGACGACGACGTCGAGGCTTTCGCGCGTGAGCTCGAGGCCATGGGCGTGGAGCTCGGACCTCGCGCGGAAGGCGAGGCGGAGCGCCCCAAGGCGAAGCTCAACCTCGAGCCTGACGAGGTCGCCGGAGCGGCGGACAGCCTGCAGCTGTTCCTCGCCGACGTCGGCAAGCACAAGCTGCTCACCGCCGCCGAGGAAGTAACGCTCGCCAAGCGCATCGAGCGTGGTGACCCGATTGCCAAGCGCCGGATGATCGAGTCGAACCTCCGGCTCGTCGTCTCGATCGCGAAGGGCTACCGCGGCCTGGGCGTCCCGTTCCTGGATCTCATCCAGGAGGGCACGCTGGGCCTGAACCGCGCGGTCGAGAAGTTCGACTGGCGGCGCGGCTACAAGTTCTCCACCTACGCAACGTGGTGGATTCGCCAGTCCGTGCAGCGGGCGGTGGCGAACCACGCGCGGACGATCCGCGTGCCCGTCCACGTGGTCGAGCGGCAGCAGAAGCTCGGTCGCGCGGCGCGGCGGCTCGAGGTGGAGCTCGGCCGGGAGGCGACGAAGGAGGAGCTGGCCGAGGCCACTGGCCTGCCGCTCCAGCACATCGACGAGGCGCTCGGTGCCGCACATGCGTCGATCTCGCTGAACCAGACGGTCGGCGCAGACGACGAGGGCGAGCTCGGTGACCTCTTCGCCGACCGCGAGGCGGCCGACCCGTTCGACGAGGCCGAGGAGTCGCTTCGCCGCCAGGGCATCCGGCGTGCGCTGGACGCCCTCCCCGAGCGTGAGCGGCGCATCCTCGAGCTCCGCTTCGGATTCGAGGGCGAGCCGTGGACGCTCGAGGCGATCGGCAACGAGCTGGAGCTCACGCGCGAGCGCGTGCGGCAGCTCGAAAGCCAGGCGCTGGCGCGGCTGTCCGCGCTTCGCGAGCTGCAGACCGTCGCCGCCGCGTAACTCGCGACAGCTAGTCATCGAGAGCCCGGTTAGCGCCGGGCTCTCGGCATTTCCGGGGTACCCTCTTAGGCTTCGATGAGCACGGTCCCCGTTGCAGCCGAAGCCCCGATCGAGCTGGAGCAAGCTCCAGGGCTCAGCCCGCGTCAGCTCTTCTGGAAGCGCTTCAAGCAGGACAAGGCGGCGCTCGTGGGGGGCGGCATCATCATCGTTCTCGTCTTCCTGGCGATCTTCGGTGGCCCGCTCGCGGCGCGCATCACCGGGCACGCGGAGAACGAGCCGTACTTCTCGATGGTCGACGATTTCGGCATCCCCAAGGGGCCGACCTCGGAGTTCTACTTCGGTGCCGACTCGGCGGGTAGGGATCTGTTCGTGCGGGTCATGTACGGGGCCAGAACGTCGCTGCTCGTCGGGATCGTCGCCTCGGGCCTCGCGGTGCTCATCGGAACCACGATCGGCATCCTCGCCGGCTTCTTCGGCGGTTTCGCGGATACGACTCTCTCCCGGGGCGCGGACGTCATGCTCGCAGTGCCCCAGTTGCTCATCTCGATCGGCATCGTCGCGGCGTGCAGCACGACGAAGGAAGGGTGTGCCGGGGGCTTAATCAAGCCCGGCCTGTCGATCGTCATCGCGGTGATCGTGCTCTTCTCGTGGCCCTACGTGGCCCGCGTCATCCGGGGAAACACGCTGTCGCTCAAGCAGAAAGAGTTCGTGGAGGCGAGCAGGTCGATCGGCGCGGGGAGCCCGCGCATCATCGGCGGCGATGTTCTTCCCAACCTCAGCGCGCCGATCATCGTGCTGGCGACGCTGCTCGTCCCGCAGAGCATCCTGTTCGAGGCGGCGCTGTCGTATCTCGGTCTGGGTGTGCCGCCCGACCAGGCATCGTGGGGTCAGATCCTCGCCGACGCATCCGGCCTGTACGACGTGGCCTGGTGGCTGATGGTGTTTCCCGGTGCGTTCCTGATCCTGACCACGCTGGCTTTCAATCTGCTGGGGGACGGCCTGCGCGATGCGCTCGACGTCCGCACCGACCGGTGATCTCTGCCCAACTAGGGAGATCTGGCATCGTCTAACTAGAAGTGACAGTCTTTTCTCATGCAAATCCCGCGTGCGAGCGGGCGAAAGAGGAGGAGGAGCGCAGGTGCGAATAATGAAGCGAAGGGTCGCAGTGCCCGTCGCTGTTGCCTTGGCAATTGCGGCGGCAGCGACCGTATTGGTCTCATCCGCGTCCGGAGGACCGGAGGCCCAAGTCGCCAAGGGCGGCACATATCGGGTTGGCTGGGAGTCGAGCTTCGGCTGGACGAACAGCTTCGACCCCACCGGTGAGTATCTCGCGAACGCGTTCGCCATCAACACGAACCTGCTGCTCCGCGGCCTCATCGGCTACAACCACGTCGGAGGTCCCGCCGGCTCGAAGATCGTCCCGGACCTCGCCATAAAGGTTCCGAAGCCGACGAACGGCGGCAAGAGGTACACGTTCACGCTCAAGTCCGGAGTCAGGTGGGCTCCGCCCGTGAACCGCGCCATCACGGCTCAGGACGTCAAGTACGCCGTCGAGCGGCTGGCGCGTCCAAAGAACGGCGGCCAGTACTCGTTCTACTACACGATCATCAGGGGTTGGGACGCGTACAGCAAGGGCAAGACGAAGTCCCTTGCCGGTGTCAGGACGCCGAACGCGAGGACGGTCATCTTCGACCTGACCCAGCCGACCGGTGACTTCCTGATGCGGCTCGGCATGCCTGCGATGTTCCCCATGCCGCAGGAAGTCGCGAAGTGCTTCGAGGGCAAGCCGGGCGCATACGGGCGCTACGTGATCGGTTCGGGGCCATACATGATCGAGGGCACCGAAGATCTGAACGTCAGCTCCTGCGGGTCGCTGAAGCCGATCAGCGGCTACGACGGCCAGACACGGCTCAACCTCGTCCGGAACCCGAACTACAACGCGAGGACGGACAGCCGAAAGGCGAGGGAGAGCAACCCCGATCGCTTCGAGTTCACGGTCAACACCAACATCGATGACATCTACAACAAGATCGAGGCGGGCGACCTGGAGGACTCGTACGCAACCGCGTCGCCGAAGGTGTTCCGCGAGTACTCGACGAGCTCGAGCAAGCGGAAGTACCTGCACTCGAACTTCGCCGACGGGACGTACTACATCACCATGAACCTCACGCAGCCGCCATTCGACGACGTCCACGTTCGCCGCGCCATGAACTGGGTGATGGATCGCGAGGCTCTGCGCAGGGCATGGGGTGGGGCTGTGTCAGGCGTCGTCGCCGAGCACATCATCCCGCCCACCGTGATCGGTGGAAAGCTTGCGAACTTCCACCCGTTCAGGACTCCCGGCAACCGTGGGAGCGTTGCGAAGGCGCGTGCCGAGATGGCGAAGTCGAAGTACGCGAACTCGAACGGTGTCTGCACGGCGGCAGAGTGCAAGAACGTGCTGCTGATCACCGATGTCCGGGCAGTTGACAAGTTGACGCTGCCAACCGTCCAGGCAGGCGCTGCGAAGATCGGCATCACCTTCACGTCGCGTGCCGTCAACGGCGCGTACCCGGTGATCCAGACGACGAACAAGAACGTCCCGATCTCGAACCGGCCGCGGTGGTTCAAGGACTTCGCGGACGCCTCGACGTTCGTCGGGCCGCTCTTCGACGGCCGCAGCATCATCCCGGCCGGTAACACGAACTACTCGCTCGTGGGTGTGAAGGCGAGCCAGGCGAAGTCGCTGGGCCTGAAGGGGAACTTCAGGAACGTCCCCAGCATCGACAAGCTGGCCGATCGCTGCGGGAAGATGCCGCTCGGCAACGCGCGGACGACCTGCTACGCAGGGATCGACAAGGTCCTGACCACCCAGATCGTGCCCTGGATCCCCTACATGTGGGCGAAGACGGTCACGATCCTCGGGCCAAACGTCACGAAGTGGAACTTCGACCAGAACGCCGGATTCACTGCGCTGTCTCACGTCGCAGTGAAGCCGTGACCGGATAGACCGACTGAGTGGCGAAGGCGGGGCCCCTCGGGGCCCCGCTCTCGTCTACCTTCTGATTCGATGCCTCTCTACATAGCCAGAAGGATTCTTTGGGCCGGCGTCGTCGTCCTCATCGTCCTCCTGCTCACGTACGCCGTCTTCTACATTCTGCCCGCGGGCGACCCGGCCTTGCGCTTTGCCGGGAAGTCCCCCACCGAAGAGTCGCTTGCCCTCGTCCGGGAACGACTGGGTCTGGATCAGCCGTGGTACGAGCAATACGGGAGGTTCGTCAAGAACTTCTTCGCCGGCGACGAGTTCGGGTGGCCGGGACTGGGTTACTCGTACAACACCCAGGTTCCCGTCCTCGAGCAGGTGGAGGAACGGGCGCCGCGGACGCTGCTGCTCATTCTTGGTGCGGCCATCATCTGGCTTGTCATCGGGGTATCGATCGGCGTGCTGTCCGCGATCAAGCGACGGACGGCCGCTGACCGAGCGGCGATGGGATTCGTCCTCATCGGGATCTCCGCACCGGTGTTCTGGCTCGGGCTGATGGCCCTCTACATCTTCTGGAACAAGCTGGGATGGACGGGAGGCACGGGGTACGTGGGGATTACGGAGAGCCCCACCGGCTTCTTCTCGCACATGATCCTCCCCTGGACGGTGCTGGCCATGCTCTTCGCCGCCATCTACGCGCGTATGACACGCAACACCCTGCTCGAGACGCTGGGGGAGGACTACATCCGCACCGCCAGGGCCAAGGGGCTGTCAGAGCGACGGGTCATCACGCACCATGCGCTGCGGGCGAGCCTGGCCCCGATCGTGACGATGTTCGGCATGGACATCGCCCTGCTCGTCGGCGGAGCGATCATCACCGAGTCGGTCTTCAACATCCAGGGCCTCGGCTGGATGGCGATCGACTCGACGTTCAACCAGGACCTCCCGACCGTGGTCGGCGTCGTCATGCTCGGCGCTATCGCCGTGGTGTTCATGAACCTCGTCGTCGACATCTTGTACGCGTTTATCGACCCGCGAGTCCGGTACGAGTGAGAGAGGTCGTCCTCGACGTCCGCGACCTGTCGGTCGTGTTCCCGACGCATGAGGGTGATGTCCGCGCGGTCTCGGGCCTGAACTACACGCTGCACCGGGGCGAAACGCTCGGCATCGTCGGCGAGTCCGGGTCCGGCAAGACCGTCTCCAGCCTCGCGCTGATGGGTCTGCTCAACACGGAGAACGCGAGCGTCATCGGAGAAGCCGAGTTCGGCGGGCGAAACGTGCTCGAGCTGCCGCCCGACAAGATGCGCGACCTTCGCGGCAAGGACATCGCGATGATCTTCCAGGACCCTTTCGCCAGCCTCCACCCGATGCACCGGGTGGGCGACCAGATCGCCGAGGCGGTTCTTGCTCACTCCAATGTCTCGAAGCAGGAGGCAGCCACGCAGGCGGTCGCGTTGCTGCGGGCGGTGGGCATACCGCAGCCGGAGGAGCGGGCGCGCGACTTCGCCCACCAGTTCTCCGGGGGCATGCGGCAACGCGCGATGATCGCGATGGCGCTCGTGCACAGACCGTCGGTGCTGATCGCCGATGAGCCGACGACCGCGCTCGACGTCACAGTGCAGGCGCAGATCCTCGAGCTCATCGAGCGGGTCAAGCAGGAGTTCAATATGGGCGTGATCCTCATCACGCACGATCTCGGGGTCATCGCGGAGACGGCCGACACCGTGCTCGTGATGTACGCGGGCCGCGAGATGGAGTACGGCCCCGCTTCCGAGATCTTCACGGCGCCCCAGCACCCGTACACCTGGGGGCTCCTCCGTTCGATGCCCACGATCGACGTTCGTCTGAGCGAGCTCATCGCGATCGAGGGCACGCCTCCGTCGCTCGTCTCCGTGCCGAGCGGCTGTCCCTTCCACCCCCGCTGTGCATACAGCTTCGCCCCTTGTCCGACCGAGTTGCCCGAGCTGGAGCCCCTTGTGGGCGGCCACCTCGATCGCTGCCATCTTTCCGGGGAGATCAAGCGGGAGATGGGTGCGTCGAGCCTCGCGGAGAGACTGGGCGCGGCTCGATGAGCGAGTCGACGAGGGAAACGCTCGTCGAGCTCGAGCACGTGACGAAGCACTTCCCCGTCAAGCACGGCGTGTTCTCCCGCGCGAGTGGCGTTGTCCATGCGGTCGAGGATGTCTCGCTGACCGTGCAGAAGGGGGAGACGCTCGGCATCGTCGGCGAGTCGGGCTGCGGCAAGTCGACCACCGCGCGCCTGTTGCTGCGTCTGCTCGATCCGACGTCGGGGACGATCCGCTTCGAGGGGCAGGACATCTCGCGCCTGTCGCAACGCCGGCTGCGGCCCCTGCGGCGAGAGATGCAGATGGTCTTCCAGGATCCCTATGCGTCGCTCAACCCGCGCAAGACCGTGGAGCAGATCGTGAGTCAGCCGTTCGCGGTTCACGGTGGAGTGAGCTCCCGGGAGGCAAAGGTCAAGGTGAAGTCGCTGCTCGAAGTCGTCGGCCTCAGCCGCGAGCACTCCAGCCGGTATCCGCACGAGTTTTCGGGGGGTCAGCGCCAGAGGATCGGAATCGCGCGCGCCCTGGCGCTCAATCCCAAGCTGATCGTGTGTGACGAGCCGGTGTCCGCGCTCGACGTCTCCGTGCAAGCGCAGATCCTCAACCTGCTCCGGGCGCTGCAGGTCGAGTTCGACCTCACGTACGTCTTCATCTCCCATGACCTCTCCGTGATGCGGCAGATCTGCACGCGGATCGCCGTGATGTACCTCGGCCGCGTCGTCGAGCTCGCAGAGTCCGAGCGGATCTTCGACCGCCCGCGTCACCCCTACACGGCGGGGCTTATCTCCGCTGTCCCGAGGCTTTCGCCCGATGGACAAAAGAGCCGCCGCCGGATCATCATCGGTGGTGATGTCCCGTCACCCGTCAACCCGCCGAGCGGCTGCGTCTTCCACCCCCGCTGTCCGCGTTTTCGCCCCGGCCACTGCGACGCAGCCGAGCCGGAGCTCGAACCTACGCCCGGAGAAGCCCACCACGTCGCCGCGTGTTTCTATCCGCTCGAGCGGTGGCCCGAGGACCAGGCAGAGATGTTCGATCGGCGGCAAGCGACGCCGGTGTTGGAGGCAGAGGCGACCTAACCAAAGCAGGCAACGTAACGTCTGTCACTAGGTGGGGGCGATTGGCCTAAAGCTTCGCGGAAATGCCGCCGATACGGGATTCGTGGACCCGGTCGAGCGGAATGAGATCCTGAGCCGGTACGCCGATCACGCCAAGCGCTTCGACGCTGCGGCGGCCCGGCGTGCTGGCCAGAGTGCCGAGATCATCCCTTTCTCGGCGCCTTTGCGCGAGCTCGAGCAGGAGCCCACCCCTCGCGAGGTGCAGGTGTTGGGGCTCATCTCCGAAGGTCTCGTCAACCGCGAGATCGGCAAGGTGCTCTTCCTCTCGGAGGAAACGGTGAAGTCGCACGTGCGCCATCTGCTCGCGAAGCTCCAGGCCCGCTCCCGTGCCCATGCCGTCGCAATCGGTTTCCGGCGTGGGATCCTGTCGTAACCCAGGCCCACGGGGGACGCTCCGACACTCTTCGGTCGCCCAGGGGCGGCCTTTGGCGTACCTAGACGCCCGAAAGCCCACACCGGCGGCGCGTCCGCAACCGGCGTGGGCTCTCAGACCTAGCGCTAGGGGTTTCCCCCACGATGTGGAATTCCCTCAACAGGGGAACGTCACATCAATGTGGAAAACGACAGGCTATGGGCATGTCACCAAGCTGTGGTCCCGCCCGCGAACCACGCAGTGGTTCCAGTGCGGGAAACCATGCCCAACAGTCTGCGCATGGAGACACTCCTCTCTCGAGGGACTAACGGCAACTGCGCTTATACAGCAGTCCGAGACGGCCTGCAAGCTACATGGGGCGCTAGGCGGTCGAGGGAGCGCGCAAGCGTGGTTCTGCGGGATCCGATGGTCGTCTACCTCGGTGTGCTCATCTCGGTCTGCGTTCTTCTGGCATCTCTAAGCGTTTGGGCTGGTTACGGCATCGGAGAGCCTTGGGCGGTCCTAGTACTCGCGGCAGCGGCTGTTGTGTCAGAGCGCCAACGTGTAACTATCGGCAAAGACACAGAAGCGTCGATTTCGCTTATCCCCATCCTCTTCGCTGCGGTGCTGTTCGGGCCGATCGCCGGCATGGTCGTGGCAGCGGTGTCCAATCTCGGCGTGTTCCACGCGCCGTACATGAAGTGGGCGGTCTACACGTGTTCTCGCTCGATCACGGGAGGGGTAGCGGGGTTCGTTGCGGCATCAACGCTGGCGACGGGTTCGAACCGCGCACTCGACTATCTGGTGGCGACTGTGCTGGCTGCGGTTGCGGCCGAGGTTTGCGAAACCGGCTTCCTCGGCCTGACCATGCGGATGCGCGGGAAGAACACCGTTGAAGCGATTGCAAAGATTGCCCCTGTCGCATTCGCCTCTCTATTGCTCTATTCGCCACTCGTGGCAATCTTGGTCATCGCTTACGAGCAGGTGTCGCCGCTCACGCTTCCGCTCTTCCTTGCTCCCGCGCTTGCGGCGCAGCAGCTTTATGGTCTGTATCAAGACCAGCTTCGTCTGCAAGGCGATCGTGCCCAGGCATACGAGAGCCTTGAACGGGCGAATGCGTCGTTCGTGCGGTCGCTTGTGAGAACTCTCGATGCGAGAGATGAGTACACCGCCGGCCACTCGACGGCAGTAGCCATCTATGCACGCGACATTGCGAAGAGGCTCGGGTTCTCTGAGGAGCTACAAAAGCTCGCTCACCACTGTGGCGAGGTGCATGACGTTGGCAAGATCGGTCTGGATCCGATGCTGCTCCGGAAGCCGGGTGCATTGACCCCAGAGGAGCGGCTTGAAATGGAGCGCCACTCCGAGATCGGCGAGCTTATCTTGGCCGAGGTCGAAGGCTGGCAGGACATTGCGACGATCGTTCGCCATCACCACGAGCGCTGGGACGGACAAGGTTACCCCGATGGCTTGCGAGGCGAAGACATCCCGGTGATATCTCGAATCATCGGTGTGGCTGATGCGTACAACGCAATGACCTCCAACAGGCCATACCGAAGCGCCATGAGAAGCAGCGTCGCCCGCTGGCGTTTGGGGCAGGGGGTTGACACGCAGTTCGACACGACCGTGGTAGTGGCATTCGAGGCCGTCCTAGCAACTGCTGAGGATGACTACGTCGAGGCCACTCGGGAAGACTTTAGGGTGGGTCGTCGCGAAACCTATCCGAGCGATCGCATGCCCGACAAACAGGTTGTCGCCATTGGGGCCGCTCACCCAGCACCGTCGTCCATAAGTGCTCGCGTGGCGGCTCGGTCGTAGGTATTTAGGGCTGAAGTTCACTCGCCGGAATCGACCGGGGGTCAAGAGCCCGGCCGTTTCTCGTGCGTGCCCTCCGGGTAGACGGCCTTCTACAGCGTTCTTTCTCTCCGGCTCATGCCGCACCTCCTGATGTCGTGATAGGAGGCGCCGCTCGACGTGACGCTAAGTGGCTCGTCTGCGTCTGACTAGTGACCGAAAGGAGTGTCGGGATTGTTTACTTGACACAGGGTAACTCAAGACGTAACATCCTTCTTAGTGGCTTTCTCATTGGCTTTGCGGACTTCCTTCCTCGCCTCTTTTCTGACACTAGACGGGAAGAGCTTCTTGATCGCTTGTTCCGTCGTCAGTTCCCCCGCCTTCTTCCTCGGCCTACCCAACTAGGACACCCCCTTGGCGACCAGCCCTCAGCGGAAAGACCCAAAGCAGGAATTCAACCTCGCGGAGCTGATCGAGCGCTTCGGCTCCGAAGATCGCTGCCACGAATATCTGGAAGAGCTTCGCTGGCCGGATGGTGTTCGCTGCCCGCGCTGCGACTCGGACAAAATCTCGAGGATTGCGAAGCGCCGTCAGTTCGACTGTGACGGCTGCCGCTACCAGTTCAGTGTCCGAGTCGGAACCATCTTCCATGACTCCAAGCTGCCGCTCTGGAAGTGGTTCCTCGCGGTCTACATGATGGGAGAGTCCAAGAAGAGCATCAGCGCAAACCAGTTGAAGCGGATGCTCGGGGTCTCTTACAAGACCGCCTGGTACCTCTGCCACCGCATCCGCGCCGCGATGAAGGACGAGGGCGCCGAACTCCTGAGCGGGATCGTGGAGGCCGACGAGACCTACATCGGCGGCAAGCTCGGAGGCTTCGCCAACAAGAAGGAGGCTGCCCGCCACCGGCGCGACAACAAGGCCGTCGTCGTCGGCGCTGTTCAGCGTGGCGGAAGGGTTCGTCTGCGAGTGATCCCCGACACCCGCAGCGAGTCCATAAAGAGCTTCTTGCGAGATGTTGTTGCCGACGACGCTGAGGCGATCTACACCGACTCGCACCGATCGTACCGGGGCATCGGTGACGAGAACACGCGCCATGAGTGGGTAGATCACTCCGCCGATGAGTGGGTGCGAGGGCAGATTCAGACGAACACCGTCGAGTCCGTCTGGAGCCTGTTCGACCGCTCCGTCATCGGCGCGTACCACAAGCTCTCGCACAAGCACCTGGCCGCCTATTTGGACGAGGCCGCGTTTCGCTGGAACAACCGGGACAACGCCTTTCTCTTCCGTGACACGATCCTTCGGCTTGTTGAGGCCGACTCGCTTCCCTATAAGAGACTCGTTACGGGGGCATAGGCGCGGCTGATAGCCACGCCTATGCCGATCGGACGTCATCACTCGACTCCGCTCTTCCTCGCACGAATACGTCCGGACAGATGATCCGCGTCGCCCTTTGTATGGCGGGTCATCCTATTGTTCACCCACATACAGAACGCCATCATGAGAAGTGCCGGGACGACGATGGCGGTATAGGCGATATAGAGCCACGTTGGAACTGATGTACCCTCCTGCCGGTCGCTGGCGATTGTTGCGACAAGGGCCAGTGCTGCACCCGCAGCTAGCCCGAAAAACGTACTCGCCCAATACCCAGCTCCGACCAACGGGTCCTTTAAGCGTTCGATGCTTGCGCACCACTCGTCAAGCTCCTTATGAGACACGAGCTCTGCGGGTTCCGAGGCTGTCGAAACGTCGTAGCTCTTCTGGATCGATGTGCCGCTCACTGTTCTGACCCCTTGGCCCGAGGGAACAGACCTGCGATGACGCCGTTGAGAAAGTCGGTGTAACCGCAGGTCTGACAAGTGATTGGGAACAGCGGGACGACCCGTCTTGGTATTGGGGGGTAGCTCTGCAGACCAACCGATGCGGCAACTCCCCACTCGGTCTCGCCGCAACGGGGACATGGGATGTCACGCCACCGCTCCTGCACGAACGCCAGCGCCTTCTCCTGCAACTCTTGGGGTGTTTCCTGTGCTGGTTCCATGACGCGGACCATACAAGCCCTGCGTCAAGTATACAATCCCGAGGAATGTCTTGGCGCACTACGACCTACGACCTTTGGGTTACTGCCTCCCCGCGGACGAAGCTGGCCTCGTGGCCCGTCGTGTTGGCCGCTCGCAGCTCGTCCTCGTCGAGGGCGCCGATGCGCAACAGCAGCTCGAGCTCGTCCCGAAGGTGGGTACGCATCATCTCGGGGCCGTCAGTGGCAATCGTGAACGGCACGCCGTGCTCCACGAAGGCGCGGAACGTATCGCGGACGGCGGCTTCGTCGGGGAGCGCCTTCGTCAGCAGGTTGGACGTGGGGCAGACCTCGAGCACGATCCCGGCCTCGCGCAACGCCGCCATCAGCTCGGCGTCGCCGGCGGCGAGGATCCCATGGCCGATGCGGTCGGGCCGTAGAGCCTCCACGACCTCCCAGGTCTCTTCGAGCCCGTGCGCGCCGCCCTCCTCGCCTACGTGGATGGTGACCCCCAGGCCGTTTGCACGCGCCTCCTCGAAGAGCGGCGCCAGCTCGGCGTAGGGGTAGCGACCGCCCGGGCGCGGCCCGGCGATGTCGATACCGACGATGCCACGTGAGGCCCAGCCGAGCGCCTTCTCGACGATCACCTCGTTCTGCCGCTGGTCGAAGGTGCGGTCCATCATCAGGATCAGCCCTGCCCGTACCTGCGGATACTCGAGACTCGCGCGGTCCAGGCCGCGGATGGCGGCGAGGATGATGTGGTCGAGGTCGCGCTCGCCGCCGCGGTTCCGCTTCATCGGGTTGAAGCGGATCTCGAGCGTCGTGATGCCCTGCGAGCGAAAGGCGCCGCCGATCGCCGCGTGCACCGAGCGCTCGACGGCGAGCGGACTGGACTGGATCAGCTCCGTCCAGCGGTAGATCTCGTTCAGGGCGTCGAGGTCGGGGACGCCGCGCGGGTCGGAGACGGTGACCAGGCTGTCGAACGCCCAGTAGTCCTTCGCCGGCAGCGTGATCCCCTGCTCGTGGGCGAGGCTCCACATGATCTCGGAGGCAACCGAGCCGCCAAGATGCGTGTGCAGCTCGGCCAGGCCTTCCGGGAAGTCCACCCAGCGAGTCTACTGCGGCGTGTTTGGGTGCCCCCATAGGATTGCCTGCGTGAAGGTCGGCATCGTCGTCCCCTTCTCCTGGTCGTTCTGGGGCGCCGTCAACGAGCACGCGGAGCTCCAGGCGGAGGCCCTGGGTAGGCTCGGAATCGAGTCGCGCACGATCATCGGCAACGATCCGCCGGGAACGTTCACGCGGGCGCTGCACCCCCGTCACGGGCGGCACGGCGAGCCGCCCGACGACGTGATCCCGGTTGGCCGATCGGTGATCGTTCCGGCGAACGGCTCGCTGCCGAACATCGTCCTCACACCGAGTGTTCCCAGTCGCCTGCGGCGCGTGCTGATCGAGGAGCAATTCGACCTCATCCACCTGCACGAGCCGATGACGCCGGGGATCTGCGTGTCCGCCCTGGCCAGGGCGAAATGTCCGGTGGTGGCGACCTGGCACGCGGCAGGCGCGCTCAACTGGCATCGCGGCGGGTTGCCGATCTGGGGATTCCTGATGAACCGGATCGACTACCGGATCGCCGTCTCCGAGCAGGCACGCCAGTCTGTGTCGCGATGGCTGCCGGCTGCGTATGACGTGATCCCGAACGGCGTGCTCGTGCCGCCGGCGGCCGACCCGGCCGGCCGCGAGGACACCGTTGTCTTCATCGGCCGCCACGACCCTCGCAAGGGCCTGTCCGTGCTGCTCAATGCGTGGCCCGAGATCCATCGCCGCACGGGCGCGCGCCTGCGAGTCGTCGGGGCGGATCCGCTCGCCGTGCGGCTGCTGCTCTCGCGCCACCGGGTTCCCGAGCGGGGAATCGACGTGCTTGGCTTTCTCAGCCAGGAGGATCTCACCGCAGAGCTGCTGCGGACGAAGGTGCTGGCGGCGCCTTCGGTTGGCATGGAAAGCTTCGGCATGGTCTTGACGCGGGCATTCGCCTGCGCCGTGCCCGTCGTTTCGTCCGACATCGGCGGGTACAGAGACGTCATGACCGACGAGACCGGCCTGCTCGTTCCTCCCGGCGAACCGGCAGCGCTGGCGGAGGCGATCGTCACGCTGCTCGAGGACGAGCCGCTGCGGCAGCGGCTGGGCGCCGCCGCGCGCACTGTGGCCGTTGAGCGCTACGGGTGGGATTCGATTGCGGAGCGCCTCGTGGCGGTGTACGACGTCGTCACCGAGGGCGCCGGGCGGAGCGCCGCAACGGCATGAGGCGGCTCCTGCACGGGTTGCCCCGCAACCCGTGGGTGCGGGTCGGAGCCGTCGTGGCCGCGCTCGTGGGCGCCGCCGCCGCCGTCTACTGGGGCGGCCCCGACTGGAGCCAGGTCGGAGACGCGTTCCGTGCGGTCGAGTGGGAATGGCTGGCAGCCGCGATCGGCCTCAATCTGATCTCGGTAGTGGCGCGGGCCCTTGCCTGGGCGACGGTGATCGACGAGGCCGTGCCGCCCCCTCATCCGCGGTTTCTCCATGTCTTCTCCGCATTTTCGGTGGGGCTGCTCGCGAACGCCACCATGCCGGGACGCGTCGGCGAGCTCGCCCGTGTGGCGGTGCTGACGCGACACATGCCCCGGCTGCGCGGCGCGTGGGCGACGCTCGTGGGGACGGTCTTCGCGCACCGGGCGTTCGACGTCATACCGGCGGCGCTACTCGTCGTCTGGGTGCTCTCCGCGGCCGAGATTCCGCACTGGGCGGTGACGAGCCTCGTCATCCTGTTCTCGATCGGAGGCGTGCTGCTCGTGATCGCGCTTCGTTCTGGCACGCCATCACGACCAGACCCACCTCGACAGCGCTCACGCGGCGCGCCGGCTCTGGACGATGGTGCGCCTTGGGCTGGGAGTCATGCACCGGCCGGCAGCGGCCGCAGCGGCCATCGTGTTCCAGCTCATCGGCTGGCTCTGCCAGTTGTTCGCGGTCTGGCTGACGATGAAGGCCTTCTCCATCGACGTCGATCTCGCGGCCGCCGGGCTCGTGCTCGTGCTCATGAACATGGCGGCGATCATCCCGCTCTGGCCCGGCAACGTCGGCCTGCTTCAGGTCGCCATCGCGGCGCCGCTCGTCGGCTACGGCATCCCGTACGCGCAGGGCTTCGCGTTCGGCCTGGGGCTGCAGATCATCGAGGCGTCGGTCGGCATCGGCTTCGGGCTCGCGTTCCTCGGGCGAGAAGGGCTCTCGTACGCGGCTCTCCGGCGCATGCCGCCCGCCGTGGAAGCGCTCGACGAAGACGAGGGCGAGGAGGAAGCCGAGGAGGCGGAGGCGGAGAGAGAGCCCGAGCGGGCGCTAATTCTCTAGCTCTTTGTCGAGCTCGCCCGTCGCCAGCCGGACGTAGCTCGCGACGATCCTCGCGAGGTTCCAGGCGACCGTCGCATTCGTCTCGGCCAGGGGCCTGAACTCCCAGGCGGAAAGGCCCCAGCACTTGAGCTCCGTCTCGGCGGTGACCGTCGCGGAGCGGGGGCCCTCGTCGATCAGCGCCACCTCGCCGAAGGACGCGCCGGCGCCGAGCTCGGCGATAACGAGCTCGCCATGCGTAGCCTTCGCCGTGCCCGACTCGATGACGAAGAACCCGATGCCGCTGCTTCCTTCCGCCGCGATGACGTCACCGGCGCTGAAAGTCCGCTCCTTGAACGAGGCGGCGATCCGCTCGAGCTCCTTCTGCTCGACGTTCGCGAACAGCTTGACGTTGCCCAGCAGCTGGACAAGCGTGCTGTCGACGTTGGCGTCGCCCTCATCGTCTCCATGTCGGCGAAAACGCATGGCGGGATTCTATGCAGAAGGCTTCAGTGCCTGCACGCGCGCGGTCAGCTCTTCGACCTTGCCCTCCGCGGAGTCGAGGCGCTGCTTGCAGATCGCGTAGAGCGCTTCGCCCCGCTCCCAGAGCGTGATGGCCTCGTCGACGCCCACATCGCCTGCCTCGAGCCGCTCGACGACCGTTCGTAGCTCCGCTTCCGCCTGCTCGAAGGTCAGCGCGTCGTCCGTCACGTTCGAGCCTCCACATGCGCGCCGAACCCGCCCTCGGCCAGCTCGACGTCCACGCGGTCACCCGCCACCAGCACGGCGCTCGTGCGCACCACCTCGTCCCCCTTGCGGACGATGGCGTAGCCACGGGTGAGGGTTGCGCGCGGCGATAGAGCGCGGAGCCGCCCTGCGCACTGCTCGAGCGTCGTGCGGCGGCGCTCCAGCAGCAGGCGGCCGGCGCGTCGCAGGCGGTCGGACTCTCGCTCCAGCCGTTCGCGCCTGCGGTCGAGGACGGCCCGCGATCCGCGCCGAAGCGCTTCGCGACGCCGCTCGAGCGTCTCCACGAGCTCGACGTAGTCCGGCACCACCAGGCGGGCGGCTGCCGTCGGCGTGGATGCCCGGACGTCGGCTGCCAGGTCGCAGAGCGGGGTGTCCTGCTCGTGTCCGACTGCGGACACGACGGGCACCGGGCAGGCGACGACGGCGCGCACGAGGCGCTCGTCGCTGAACGGAAGCAGATCCTCGAAGCTCCCTCCTCCGCGGGCGAGCACGATCACGTCGACGGCGGGCTGCGCGGCGACCGACTCGAGAGCTCGAGAGATCTCAGCTGCCGCGTACGGCCCCTGGACGCGGGTCTCGGCGACGAGGAGCTGCGCCGGGGGGAAGCGAGCAGTAACGGACGCCACCACGTCGCGCTTGGCCGCCGCGTCGTTGCCGGTGACGAGCCCGACCCGTCGCGGGAATCTCGGCAGCGGCCGCTTCCGCTCGGCGGCGAAGAGCCCTTCGGCGGCCAGCTTCTGCTTGAGCCGCTCGAGCGCGGCCGAGGTGGGCGCCGAGGCCGAAACGCTCGATCGATAGCACCTGCAGGCGCAGCTCGCCCTTCTGCGGCCAGACCTCCGCGCGGCCGTAGACGTGGACGCGCTCGCCGTTCGCGAGATCCAGCCGGAGTGCGTCGAACCGGCGACGCGGCAACGCAGCTTCCACGCACGCCTGTCCATCGAGGTCTTTCAGCGTGAAGAAGACCGTCTGCCAGCGGTCCTGGCGTCGCAGCTCGCTGATCTCGCCCTCCACCCAGACCGTCGGCAGCCGGCGCAGCCAGTCGGCCAGGCCCCGGTTGAAGGCGGCAACCGAGAAGACCTTGCGGTCGCCGTACTCGATCGCCTCCACCTTCGCCACGCCGAGATCGTACGTCGAAGAGCCTCGCCGGCAGCCTGTGGATGAATTGGCACAAAATTGGCGCACATCAGTGCCAGGCACTGGGCCATGGCCGAATGAGGCTGGCTGTTTGGGCAGCGAGTGACGCCCTAGCGGGCGGCGGGAGCCGGCTAGGGCGTCAAGTGGAGGGTTAGAGGAGGATCTCGGTCGCGAGCTCGGCCTTGCAGCCGGCGCACACGAGATCAACAGCCTGGTGGAGGTCGACCGTCGAGTGGGCGAGCCTCTCGGCGAGCGGAAGTGGGTAGCCGGCCTCGATCAACACGTGGAGCCGCCAGCTCTCGATCTTGACTCGCTCGCTGTAATCGGACTCGACTACCTGTGTCATTTCGGTCATCTCGCTCACCCTTTCCCCGGTTCGTTATGTCCTAGACGAACCCTCTTGGGGGAAGTTGGAATCGTTACGGAAGGTTTACGAATACTCAACGACCCGGCAATGGAACGCCCGGCAGTGCTAGTGCTCGTCGCCCGTCCGTTGGCTTCCCGCCTGGCTTTCTGCGAGAAAGTGCATCCCGCGACGCGCGTGCTCGGTGAGCGCGTCGTCGAGCTCTCTGGAGAGCCGCCGGACGGCTTCGTCGCGCGCGGAGCGGACTGCCTTGTCGAATTCCTCCGCTGCCGCCTCCACGATGCGGCTCGCCTCGCGCTCGAGCGAGCGCCCGAGGCGTTCGGCCTGGCGGCGCTCCACGTCGGCGAAGCTGGCGGCCAGCCGTTGCGCGGCGTCCACCTCCTCGCGTGAGATCTGCTCCCGCAGGTCTCGCTCGCGGCGGCGCAGTCGCTCGCCGACCTCGTGCAGCGCGCGGCGGCGCTCTGCAGCCATCTGCTCGAGCTCGTTCGTCGCCTGCTGGATCGCTTCCGCCGCAGCGTTCTGGATCTCCTCGCGCAGCCGCATGCACCGCGACACGCTGCTCGTCGCCCTCTGCCCGCAGCGCCTCGCGCTTCTGGGTCAGCGTGCGCTCGACCTGCGCCAGGCGCTCCTTCTGCTTCGCCTCGAGCCTGCTGACCTGACCCTCGATCTCGCCGGTCGTCCGCTCGAGGTCGTGCGCCCACGCCGTCAACCGGTCTTCGACCCGCTTCTGCACCTGCACAAGGCGCATCGAGTACTCCGCGGCGGCACGGCGCTCGCGCTCTGCGAACTCCTCGCGCCACTCCTCGCCGAGCCGGCGCGACTCTTCGACGAGGAGGCTGGTCAGCTCCGATCGCGCAGCGGCGAGCGAGCGCTTGAGCTCCGCTGTCCGCTGCTCGTATTCCCCCTGGACCAGGGCTTCGAGCTGGGCTCGTTCGGCGTCGAACGTCTCCTCGGACGACGGTCGGCGGCGGCGCACGAGTCCATCCTACGTACTCAGGCGCGGAGCAAGACGAGCGCGACGGCGAGCACGATGACGGCTGCCGTGAGGATGCGTAGCGCCTCTTCCGACCCGCGCGTCAGCAGCTCTGGCGTGACTGGCGACCGTCTCGCCGTCGTCGAGCTCGAGTGACCCGGACATGCCGCGGACGCGCCTTCTCACGATGCGCACGGGCGTCGAAAGGCGTCGCTGGGCGAGGCTCAGCAGCGCGGCGAACACGGCCGCGGCGACGGCGACGCGCGTGACTGTCTCGGCAGCGGTCGCATAGGCGGTGAGCAGCGGGAACGCTCCCCAGGCGACGGCGAACCAGAGGTCGGAGTGAAAGGCACCGCCGAACAGCTCGAGGTTGTAGGCGACGACGATAAAGCCGCCGAACGCGACGAAAGCGAGCAGCCACGGCCACCACGCGATGGCAGCCGCGATGCCGATGCCGACGGCACCTGCGATCGAGGCGGCTGCGAGCAGCCAGAGCACGCGGTCCGGGATCTGCGTCGCGAGTGGCCGGCCGCGGAGCTCGTCGAGAGCGTGCGCGCCGATGCCGAGCGCCAGGGCGAAGGCAGCGAGCGTCGCTCCCAGCCGGCCGGGTAGCCACAGCGGCGCGAGGGCCGCGCCGATGACCACGTAGCTCAGGTGCCAGAGGGTGTAGGGGACGTGGAGAAGCGTCACGTAGTCGCGCCAGCCGCCCGGGGGCAGCGCGTACCACGACGCGCGGCTCACGAGCGGCGCCCCCACATGACGACGCCGCCGCCGAACGTCAGCGACCGGCTCTGGACGTCTTCGACACCTGCGTCACGCCAGGCTCCGAAGCAGCCGCTCGAGCGGCCAGGTTCCCCAGAAGTCTCTGACGCTGTCGCCGAGGAAGTCGCCGACCTCGGCCCAGCCGGGTGAGATGAGCCGTCCCGCGGCCGGCAGGCCAATACCGACGTACGCCTCCCAGGCGGCACGGACGAGGGGATGCTCCGGCAGTCCGAACTCGAGGCCCGCGATCGTCCCGCCGGGCCTGACGACTCGAGCCAGCTCGGTAAGGGTCGCCGCGGGATCGTCCACGTAGCGGAGGAGGTACGTGAACGTGAGCGCGTCGACCGAGCCGTCCTCGAAAGGCAGTTGATCCGCATCGCCGTGGACGAGCTCGACGTCGGGCGGGACTCGCTCGCGTGCCACCTCCAGCATCTCCACGCTCTGGTCGAGGCCGATCACACTGCAGCCCTTGCGACGTGCGAGCTCGGTCGCGACCGTGCCCGTGCCCGTTGCGACGTCCAGCACGGTGTCGCCCGGGCCCGCCGCAGTGCGCTCGACGAGGAAGCTTCGCCAGCGGCCGTCCTGCCCGAACGAGAGCAGCCGCGCGTAGCGGTCGTACGTCGCCCCAAGCGGCGCGAACAGGCCGATCGCGTGCCGTCGGCGCTCGGAGAGCTCGACCACGCCCCGAGTCTAAGCTCACCTCGTGAGCCTCTCGGAGGAGCTCGAGCAGATCGCTGCCGCTGCGCAGGCCTTCGCCGACGCAGACGAGGAGCTGGCGGCGGTCATACCGGCCGAGCCCGGGCAGGGCGTTCGCGTCTTCCTCTGTGCGTTCTCGAGCGGCGACGAGCGGAGCTGGATCGCCCTGCGTCCGGACGGGCAGGCGGTAGTCGATCGCTCTCTGCTCCGCGATGCGGTCTCGATTGCGGCACTCTGCGAGCTCGCGGAGGACTGCGCCGACGGGCTGGAGGTGCTCGAGGAGCCGCCGCGCGTCGCCACTGCGGCGTACCTCGACGCCATCGCCGCGGCCGCGCGGCAGGCCGAACAGGGACCGGGCGGCTCGGCGTTCGCGGACGCGATGAAGCAGGGCTCGGTCGCCGTGGAGGGCCTCACGGTCGAGGTCGAGGCCAATTACAAGCTTGAGCTAGGCTGACCGCATGGAAGGCAGCGGCGGATTCGGGTTTCCGCTCGGTGGCGATCCCGAGGACTTGCTGCGCGGTCTGCGTGAGTTCGCCGAGCGCCAGGCCGAGTCGGTAGCCGACGCCCACCGCGAGCAGTTCGCCACGCTGACGCTCAACACGGCGGTTGACCTGACCGCGGCCGCACTCGGGCAGATCGAGGCGACGGGCACGGTCGACGAGCAGGCAATCGCGCTGCGCGATGCCATGCGCATCCTCTTCCCGGAAGCTGTCGCGCTCGTGAGCGCTGCCCGCCAGGGCTTCATGCGCGAGTAAGCCTTCAGCGGGGACAGGTACCCTTGACTGACTAAAGCGCGTACCGGTCGCGGGTCGTCCGCTCCGCTAGCCGTTCATGAGTGGACTGCCACGGTGCGCTTGCTTGCAGAACGGCGATCAGTCTTGACGAGTAGAGGAGTCGTATGGGTTCGAGTTCGAAGAGGCAGCAGACACAGGCAAAGCGCGCACGAGAGCAGGCGCTCAGGGAACGGCGCGAACGGAAGGACGCAAAGAGAGCCGCCCGCCGCGCCGGGTTGACTCCCGAGGAGTACGCGGCCAACACCGGGGAGTACCCGGCGAGTAGCGAACGGGACGACGCGGCACCCGCAGAGGGCAACGCGGCACCCGCAGAGGACAGCGCGGCGCCTGCAGAAGACGAGGCGGCACCGGCAGCAGACGAGGCGGCGGCACCGGCAGCAGTCGAGGCGGCACCCGCAGCAGGCGAGGCGGCACCCGCAGACGACGACGCGGATGCCGGAACGAGCGAGAACGTCTAGCGTGGCCGCTCACGCCGACCGGCGGAGTGAACGTCCGCCGGCGCGTCCCAGGGCAGGCTCGCCGCGACGACCTGCGTACTGCCCGCTCTGCGGCCAGGCGCGCACGGAAATGCTGGCGAGCGACGTCCGCGCGGTCGCTGACGCGCTGTGTCCCGGCCGCTGCGCAGCAGGCTGGGAGGCGATCGTGATGCTGCGCCGTCGCGAGTCGGACAGCGAGGAGCTCGCCGCGCGGCGACGGGACGAGTACGAGGGGCAGCTACCGCACGTGATGCCGCTGTCCGAAATTCTGCTGGTCCGCTGGCGTGCAGGAGACTGGGGCGTCGAGCCGGAGCAGTTGCTGGAACAGATCCGCCGCGACTAGCCGCGCGGCCCAGCCTCAAGCCAAGAGCGAATACCCGCCGTCCACGATAAGCGTCTGACCCCGGATCATCTCGGCGTCCGGCGAGCATAGGAAGCAGACAACGCCGGCCACGTCCGCGGGCTCTGCGAGCCGTCCGGCCGGCGTGCGCGCCCTGGACCAGGACAACATCTGCTCCCGGTTCGGAAACGCGTCCAGCGCGTCCGTCTCCACGACGCCGGCTGACACTGCGTTCACGCGGATGCCGCGCGGAGCTAGCTCGACCGCCAGGTGCCGGACGATCGACTCGAGCGCTGCCTTGGACGCCCCGACGAGGACGTAGTTGTCGAGCACGCGTTGCGAGCCCAGGCTGGACAGCGCCACGATGGATGAGCCCTCGGGCATGTCCGGCGCCGCCGCGCGCGTCAGCGCAATGAGGGCGCGAGCGTTGGCGGCCATCGTCCAGTCGAAGTGCTTGTCCTCGGTCTCCAGCGCGGGCCGCGCGACACCCGTGGCGGCGTTGTGGACGAGGACGTCAAGCGGGCCCAGGGCGGTGACCTGTTCCGCCACCTTCGGGGACGAAACGTTGCCTCGCACCAGCACGGGCTCGGCGCCCAGCGCCGCTATCTCCGCTCCGGCCTCCTCCGCCGCCCGGTCGTTGCGCAGGTAGCCGATGGCGACCTGAGCGGCGCCGAGCTCGGCGAACCGCTTCGCGATCTCGCGACCGATGCCGCGGGAGCCGCCCGTGACGAGGACGGACTTCTCGTCGAACCTCATCGCTGACGCTTGGGCAAAGGCTCCGATGCCGGTGCGGCGCTCGGGATCTCGTGCCAGCCGATGCGGCTGCGCGGCTCCGGCTCTCCGTCCTCGGCCTTCGAAGAGGCGTGTCCGAGCCGGTCGAGCAGCTCCATCTTCTCTTCCCCGTAGCGGCGAGTCGGGTGGTCGGGCGGCAGCCCTTCGATCAGCTCGAGCACGCGGGCACGGAGCTGGTACGCGAAGTGCGGCGTCGCCGCGCCGACGAGCCGGTCGATCTCGGCGATGGTCGCGTCGGCCACGGGCGAAGCCTAGTCGACGGATAGGGTCGAAACGTGCGGCGCCACCTGCTCTCGACCGAGGCGATCCTGGTGCTGACGGTCGTGATCTGGGCGTTCAACGTCACCGTCACGAAGTACATCCTCGGAGAGGGCTTTCAGCCGCTGTCGTTTGCGGCCATCCGTTATGGGCTGGCCGCCCTGGCGTTCATCGCGATCACGCTCTTCCTCGAGCACTCGCTGCGTGTCGGTGGCCGTCGCAGCCTCGGTCAGGTGGGAATCGCGATCCTGGCGCTCTTCGTCAATCAGATCTGCTTCGTCTACGCGCTCGAGTACACGACGGCAACGACGGTCTCGCTGCTCATCGGGACGATGCCGATCATCGCCGGGTTGCTCGGCACTGTCACCGGGCTCGAGCACGTGCCGCCACGGTTCTGGATCGGCGCGGGTGTATCCGCCGTGGGGGTAGCTCTCGTCGCCCTGGGCACGGGAGGAGACGTCGCCGGAGACCTGCGCGGGATCCTTCTGGCGCTTGGGATGGTCGCGACGTGGTCGATCTACTCGGTCGCCGTTGCACCGCTGATGCGCACGTATTCGCCGTATCGGATCAGCACGCTCGTGATCGGCGTGACGTCCGTCGGGCTGGCCATAGCCGGGAGCGGGCAGATTGCCGACCAGGAGTTCGACTTCGGCTGGCTCGTATGGCTCGGTCTCGCGTTCGCCGTCGTCGGCCCGCTCGTGCTGACGACCGTGCTGTGGTTCACGGCGGTGCACAGGGTCGGGCCGGCGCGTGCGACGCTCGTCGTCAACCTTCAGCCTTTCATCGGCGCGATCTTCGCAGTCATTCTCCTCTCCGAACCGCTCTCGGCGATGCAGGTCGTTGGCGGCGGCTTCATCGCCGTGGGGCTTGTCCTAGCGGGTCGTCGCGGGGCGGTTCCAGCACCAGCGGAGTAAGATCGAGCCGTGACGCCCGAAGACTTCATGCCCATCGAGGGCTGGGATCACATCGAGCTCTGGGTCGGCAACGCCAAGCAGTCGGCGTACTACTACGAGCACGCGATGGGGTTCACGCCGGTGGCCTACGCAGGCCCGGAGACGGGCGTTCGCGATCGGGCGTCCTACGTGCTCGAGCAGGGCCACATCCGCCTCGTCGTCACGAGTGGGCTGCGCGCGGACAGCGAGGTGGCGCGCTTCTGCCACGCCCACGGTGATGGCGTGAAGGACGTCGCGCTTACCGTGCCGGACGCCACCGAGGCGTACCGGCAGGCGGTGCAGCGCGGCGGCGTGTCCGTGGCGGAGCCCCACTGGGTCGAGGACGAGCACGGGCGGGTGGAGCTCGCCACGATCGGAACCTACGGCGAGACCGTGCACACGTTCGTGAACCGCTCAGAATGCGGAGGCCGGTACCTGCCGGGGTACGAGCCTCTCGCGGAGAACGGCGCAACGGGCAAGGGGGTCGGGCTACGGGCGATCGACCACGTGGTCGGCAACGTCGAGCTCGGCCGGATGAACCACTGGGTGGAGTACTACGAGCAGGTGATGGGCATGACGGAGATGATCCACTTCTCGGACGAAGACATCTCCACCGAGTACTCGGCGCTCATGTCGAAGGTGATGACGGGCGGCCACGGGAAGATCAAGTTCCCGATCAACGAGCCGGCCGAGGGTCGTCGCAAGAGCCAGATCGAGGAGTACCTGGACTTCTTCGGAGGGCCGGGCGTCCAGCACTTGGCGCTGCTGACGGCGGACATCGTCGCCACCGTCGACGAGCTCCGCAGCCGGGGCGTGCGCTTCCTCGACACCCCGATCACGTACTACGAGGAAGCGGAGTCGCGCGTGGGCGAGATCGACGAGAGCTGGGAGGACGTCCGGCGCCTGAAGATCCTCGCCGACCGCGACGACGACGGATACCTGCTCCAGATCTTCACGAAGCCGGCGCAGGACCGCCCGACGATGTTCTTCGAGGTGATCGAGCGGCACGGCGCACGCGGCTTCGGACAGGGCAATTTCAAGGCGCTGTTCGAGGCCATCGAGCGCGAGCAAGCTCTGCGCGGCAACCTCTAGGCAAGATGCCGCCGCGCACGCAGTACGCGCGGAGCGGCGAGATCGAGCTCGCCTACCAGGTCTTCGGCGACGGAGACCACGACGTCGTTCTCGTTCTCGACTGGGCAAGCCACCTCGAGGCGCTCTGGGACCAACCGCTGATGCTCGACTTCATGACGTCGGTGGCGCGGTTTGCCCGGGTTCTCCAGTTCGACATGCGTGGCATCGGGATGTCCGATCCGGTGCCCGACGGTGCATCCGCGCCCGAGGACTGGGTCGACGACGTAACGGCCGTCATGGATGCCGCAGGCTTTCAGCGCGCGGCTGTCGTCGCCCAGGGACACGCCGTCCAGAGGGCGTTGATGGCTGCAGCGACGCATCCGGAGCGAATCGAATCGCTCGTGCTCTACAACGGCTTCGCGCGCCTCGCCAGGGCAGACAATTATCCCGCGGGCATGCCGGAGAGTGCGCAGGAAGCCGTCCTCGACGGCATCGAGCACACGTGGGGAACGGGAGCGCTGGCCACGGGTCTCGCGCCGTCCGTGGCCGACCGGCCCGGAGTGATGGAGTGGTGGGGACGTGTCGAGCGTTTCGCCGGCACGCCGCGCACGGCGCTGGCCAAGGCGCGGGCGATCTACGAGCTCGACCTCCGGCACGTGCTCCCGCTCGTCGCCGTACCCACGCTCGTCATCCAGAGCCGGAACAACATGTATGTCCGAGCCGGTCACGGCCGCTATCTCGCTGAGCACATCGCCGGCGCGCGGCTCCTGGAGCTCGACAGCGCCGACCACTGGCCGCTTCCGGATCCCGAGCTGCTTGGAGCCATCGAAGAGTTCGTGACCGGATCGCGGGGGCGTGTCGAGGATGTGGATCGCGTTCTCGCCACGCTCCTCTTCGTCGACATCGTCGGTTCCACCGAGCAGGCCAGCGCTCTCGGCGACCGTCGCTGGAGCGCGGCTCGCGACCGCTTCGAAGCATCCGTGCGCGAGCTCCTCCCCTCGTTTGGCGGGGAGGTGGTCGACGTCGCCGGCGACGGCGTTCTTGCGACGTTCTCGGGGCCGGCTCGCGCAGTGAGGTGCGCGCGACAAATTCGGGAGGTCGTGCGCGTCCAGGGCATCGAGGTCAGGTCCGGCGTGCACGCAGGTGAGGTGAGCACGCGGATCGGCGGCATTGCCGGCATCGCGGTCCACATCGCGGCCCGGGTTTCCGCGCTGGCGGAGCCGGGCGAGGTGCTCGTCACCCGGACGGTGCGCGATCTCGTTGCCGGGTCGGGCATCTCGTTCGAGGAGCGCGGCGAGCACGAGCTCAAGGGAGTGCCCGACCGCTGGGCGCTCTACGCCGCCGTCGGCTAGGAGGCGGCCGCGAGCAGCGCCTCGGCCTTGCGGATGTAGCGCGACGCGTCGACGCTGCGCCAGAAGGCGAGCGAGCGCTGCAGTTGCTCGTCAGCCTCGGCGCGTCGACCCTCGGCGAAGAGCTGTTCCGCGGCACGGAGGCGCGCGAGGGCCGCGAGCTCCTCGTCGCCGATCTTCTCGAGCAGGTCGGCGCCGCCCCCGAAGTCGCCTGTCACCAACGCCTGCGCGGCAGTTATCCACGTTGTCGGCGGAGCGCGCTCGAGCAGCTCGGCCAGCTCATCGCCGCACTCGAGCTCCCGCGCAACGTACGCGAGCTCGCCGAGGGCCCAGGACATGTTCGCGGACCCGGCCTGCAGGGCCTCCGGGGCGAGCCGCCGAGCCTCCTCGAGCTCTCCGGCTTCGACGAACAGACGGGCAGACTCGCAAAGCCACGGAACGCGCTGCTGCGGATCGCTCGCTTGCCGCGCGAGCACCACCGTCTTCCGCAGGTCGTCGAGCGCTCCGTCGACGTCGTCTCGCGCCAGCCGCACGAGCGCCCGGCGCATGCGCATGCCCCCCTCGTGGTAATGCGGCTCACCGGCCTCGATGGCTGCGATGACCTCGTCGGTGTACGGCAGGGCGACATCCCAGTCGCCCGTTCGGAACATCATCCAATGCTTGACGTTCTGCGAGAACCTCAGCAGGTTGGTCATGCCGAGTCGCTCGCCGTGGGCGATCGCGTCGTCCATCAGCAGGATCGCCTGGCGCAGGTCGCCGAGAACCCATTCGCAGACGGCGAGATTGTGGGCCGCGCGTACCACCTCTGACGAGCCGGAAGCCATAGCGATCTCGGCGGCCCGCCGGAGGTCCTCGAGCCCGCCGGCATTGCCGAGGTTGACCTCCGCCATGCCGATGTTGATGAGGGCGTGCGCGCTCAGCTCTTCTAGCCCGAGCTCCTCCGCCATTGTGAGAGCCTCGGTTCCGATCTGAATCGCTTGTTCGTCGGCGCCGGCCAGCATGCGGTACCGCGAGACCTGGCTGAGCACGTGAGCCTTCCAGGGGGAAGGCGGTTCCGTCTTGACGAGCTCACGCGCTCGCTCCAGATGTTCTGACTGCCGGCCCGGATCAGCGCGAAACCACCAGACCTCCGCGAGCAGCGCGTCCGCCTCGGCTGCCAGCTCGGGGCGGCCTGCAGCGAGAGCAGCCTCGTAGGCGTCCTCGAGCGCTTGCTGTGCCTTGTCGTCGGCGTTCGCGCTGTACGTACGGCCAAGCTTGAGAACGAGCTCGGGCCGCTCCGGGTCGTCGTGTGGCCAGGACTCGATCGCGAGCGCGTAGTAGCGCGTGGCCGCGGTGAGCGCGTTGAGCGAGAAGGCGCGATCGCCTGCCTCGCGTAGAGCGAGCCGCCCTTGCTCCGCCAGCGACGTCGTGTCCTGCCCGGACGCACGTGTGTAGTCGAGCGCAGCGGCGTAGTGGTGCGCGAGCAGCTCCGAGTGGTCGTCGATCCGCCCCAGCGACTCGATCCACACGGCAGCTGCGCGATGCTTGTCTGCACGCTGCGCCCGCGGTATCTGCTCGTAGGCGACCTCGCGAACGAGAGCGTGGCGGAAGGAGTACTCCGTCTCGCCGGCGACGTTCGAGCGTCGCTCGCGGCGGACGAACTCATTGCGCTCGAGAGCGTGCAGCCGCTCTTCCAACCGCCAGCGCTCGCCGTCGAGCGCGCCGAGCCAGAACGTCCTACCCATTGCCGCCGCGTCCTGGAGCAGCTCCTTCTCCTCGGCGGGAAGCGTGTCGAGCCGGGCGGCGATGATGCCCTGGACCGTCTCGGGCAGGACGACGTGACCCGGACGGGAGGTCAGCATCCGGGTGAACTCCTCCGCGTAGAGCGGGTTGCCTCCGGCGTGCTCGAGCAGTCGCGCCTGGACGGCGGCATCGACGACCGAGCTGCCGAGCAGGGCGTGCAGGAGCATTGTCGTCTCGTCCTCGGAGAGCGCAGAGAGGAGGATCGTCGAGGAATTGGCCTTGCCGCCGCCCCAGCCCGGCCGCCGGGACAGGAGCTCGGGACGCGCCGTGCCGAGCACGAGCACGGGTACGCCGGACGCCCAGTCCACGAGGTAATCGACGAAGTCGAGCAGAGCGTCGTCAGCCCAATGCAGGTCCTCGAATACGAGCACGAGCGGCCGTTCGTCGGCGATTGCCTCGAGGAAGCGACGCCAGGCGACGAACGCCTCCTGTCCTTTGTCGCCCGCCCAGGAGTCGTCCGTCTCGAGCCCGATGAGTGGCCGCAGCTGGCGCTCGATCCAGGCGACGTCTGCGGTGTCTTCGACGAACCGCGCCACGGCGCCGCGCAGCTTTTCGGACGCCTGCTCGGTGCTGTCCGAGTCGAGGATTCCCGCCTGAGCCTTCACCATCTCCGACAGCGCCCAGAACGTGATGCCCTCGCCGTAGGGCAGCGAACGCCCGTGCCGCCAGTAGACGAGACCGAAATCGCCCGTCTCGATCGTCTGGAAGAGCTCGTAGACGAGCCGGCTCTTGCCGATGCCGGGCACGCCGACCAGCGTCACGAGCTGCGGCTCGCGCTCGCGGATCACGCGCGTCAGCGTCTCGCGCAGCAGATTCAGCTCCTGCTCGCGACCGACCAGCGGCGCGCCGCCGACGCGCTCGACTCCGACACGGGCTCGGGCAGCGTGCGCCTCCCAGACCGGCACGGGCTCGGCCTTGCCCTTCGCCTGCACCGGTCTTGCCTCGACGAAGTCGACCGCGCGCTCAGTTGCCCGGTAGGTGGTCTCGTCGACGAGGATGGCGTTCGTGTTGGCCGCCGATTGCAGGCGCGCGGCCGTGTTGACGACGTCCCCGGCGGCCATGCCCTCGCCCGCTTCGGGCCGGGCACCGAGGGTGATGAGCGCCTCGCCGGTCGTGATGCCGATGCGGACGTCCAGCTGCTCCTCGCCGAGCGTGTCGCGTATCGCAAGGGCGGCCCGCACCGCCCGCTCGGGGTCGTCCTCGTGTGCGACCGGGGCTCCGAAGACCGCCATCACCGCGTCGCCGATGAACTTCTCCACCGTTCCCCCGAAGCGTTCGAGCTCCGCCCGGACCTGGGCGTGGTAGGGCTGGAGGACGGCGCGAACGTCCTCGGGGTCGAGCTGCTCGGCGCGGGCGGTGAAGCCCACGAGGTCGCAGAACAGGCAGGTGACGACCTTCCGCTCCTCCCGCGTCGCCGCGGCCTCCTGGAGCGGGGTAGCGCACTGCGAGCAGAAGCGAGCCCCTGACTCGTTGTCGTGCCCGCAGCTCGGGCAGATCGTCACGTGGCAGAGGATAGGATCTCGCGCGTGATCCGGAGGGGGTCCCTGGTCATTGCTGTTGTCGCGCTCGCTGCCGCTGGGGCTGCTCTCGGCTCCGGCTCCCAGAGTCCGGCGAAGGCGAAGCCTCTCTGCCTCGGCAAGCGAGCGACGATCGTGGGCACCGCCGGTGCGAACAACCTCCGCGGCACGAAGGCGGCCAACGTGATCGCTGCGCAGGCCGGCAACGACGCCGTGGACGGGCTGGGAGGGAACGACCTCATCTGCGGCGCGGCCGGCCGCGACACTCTCATCGGCGGCGCTGGGGCCGACCGGCTCGACGGTGGCCCGGGATTCGACGTCTGCCGGGCGGGCGAAACGCTCAAGGGCTGCGAGGAGACCCGACCGAACGCCGGACGCGGCCCGCTGAAGAACGGCGAGTACACGACGGACGTCTTCAAGCCGCGGTACTCCTTCCGTGTCGGCCAGGGCTGGCAGGTGCGACACCACGAGCCGACGGCGATCTCGATCCACCAGCGGCTCGATCCCGGCGGCTTGATCCTCGAGCTCGACTCCTTCGGCGGCAACCGCAGCGTTGCCGAACGTGTCGCGCAGTTCTCGTCCATCGCCGGCACGCAGGTGACCGGCCCGGTCGCTGCTTCCGTCGGCGGAGCCGCGGGCCAGCGTCTCGACTTGCTTGTCACGGCGAGTGACCTCGTCGTCGTCCCCGGACTAACGGCGCGCTACGAGCTGGAGCCCGACGATCACATGCGTGTCTACGTGGTCAACGTGAAGGGTGTTGCCGTCGCCGTGATGATCGAGGCTCCCACGGCGGACTTCGCATCGTTCGCCGCCGAGGCGGAGGCCGTGGTGGCGACGTACAAGTGGGCAGCGTCCTAGTTCCCCCAGTCGCTTAGCCTTTCCCCGTGACTCCGCAACGCCGGACGGCGCTCGTCTCGGTCGGCGCGGCCTGCGCGCTCATCGGTCTCAAGCTGACGACCGGTCTCGCGAGCGGCAGCCTGGGGCTCGTCTCGGAAGCCGTGCACTCCGGCACGGATCTCGTGGCCGCGCTGCTGACGTTCTTCGCCGTCGGCGTTGCCGTGCGGCCGGCCGACCGCAGTCATCCGTACGGACACGGCAAGGCCGAGCACCTGGCCGCGCTGGCGGAGGCGGCCGTGCTCGTGCTGGTGTCGATCGCCGTCGCGACCTTCGCCGTGCTGAGGCTGACCGGGGTGATCGAGACCGAAGTCGACGCGGCATGGTGGGTGTTCGCGGTGGTGATCGTGGTCATCGCCATCGACCTCGCGCGAACGGTCGTCTCGCTGCGGGCTGCCCGCCAGTACTCGAGCGCCGCGCTGCTCTCGAACGCGTTCCACTTCGGCAGCGACCTCGCCGGCACCGTTGCGGTGTTGCTCGGCCTCGTCGCGGCGGCGCTCGGCTGGCCCCAGGGCGACTCGGTGGCTGCCCTCTTCGTGTCCTTCCTTGTCATCACTGCGGCCGGGCGCTTGATCGGCCGCAATGTCGACGTGCTCATGGACCGCGCCCCAGCCGACGCGGTGGAGACGGCCCGCCGAGCGATTCGAGAGCAGGTCCCGGGGATCTCTCTGCGGCGGCTACGTCTGCGGCAGGCTGCCGGACGCAACTTTGTCGACGTCGTGATCGGTGTCTCGCCCGGGGCCGCAGTTGCCCAGGGTCATGCGGCCGCCGACGACGTCGAAGATGCAGTGCGGCGCGCTTTGCCGGAGGCCGATGTGATCGTCCACGTCGAGCCTCAGCGGCCGGAGGACGTCGAGGTCCGCGAGCGCGCACAGGAAGCCGCGCTACGCGTGCCGGACGTCCGCGAGGTCCACAACATCAACGTCGTCACTGTGGACGGGCGGACGGAGATCTCGCTCCACCTGAAGCTTCCCGGAGCATTGAGCCTCGGCGAGGCGCACGCCGTCGCTGAGCAGGTGGAGCGGACGATCCTCGACGCCGTTCCCGAAGCGGCGACCGTGCGCACTCACCTCGAGCCACTGGCGGAGACGTCGGAGGGTCGACGTCCCAGCGAGTGGGAGGTCGAGGGCCACATGGAGGCGGTGCTCCGGATCGTCACCGACGAGGTGGGGGCGCCGCCGCGGGCGATGCGCATGCTCGAGACCGGCGACGGCCTGGTCCTCTTCCTCACCCTCGCGCTCGATCCGCACACGGAGCTCGTCGCCGCACACGAGAGGGCGAGCGCCGTCGAGGAGCGGATCCGTCGTGAGCGCCCGGACGTCACCGACGTCCACGTACATACGGAACCGTAGGCTTCGCCGGTGCGCCTCTGCATGTTCACGCCGCTCGAGGACGGCCTGCGGCGAGGTTGGCCGGGCCGCATCGAAGGCGACCGCGTGATTCAGCTCGCGGCGCAGACGTTGCAGGCGTTCTTCACGGGAGGAGGCAAGGCCCGCGAGCATGCGGTGTACCCGCTCGACGGCGTGCGGCTGCTGGCTCCGGTGCCGCGTCCTCCGTCGATCCGCGACTTCTACGCGTTCGAGGAGCACGTCCGGCGGGCTCGCGAGCTGCGCGGGGCCGGGCCACCGCCGCCAGAGTGGTACGAGCTTCCTGTCTTCTACTTCTCCAACTCGGCGGCCGTGTACGGGCCTGACGACACGATCCCGTTTCCGGCCGGCGTGGAGGAGCTCGACTACGAGCTCGAGCTTGCCGCGGTGATCGGCGCGGAGGGCGAGATCGGCGGTTTCACGATCATGAACGACTGGTCGGCGCGGGATATCCAGCGCGCCGAGATGGCGGTTGGGCTCGGGCCGTCGAAGGGCAAGGACTTCGCCACGAGCCTCGGCCCGGTGCTCGTCACGGTTGACGAGCTCGACGGCTCGGGTCTGGAGATGGTCGCGCGCGTCAACGGCGAGGAGCGTTCGCGGGGCAACTCGCGCGACATGCATCATCCGTGGTCGGCGATCGTCGCGCACGCAGCCCGAAACACGCGGCTCGTGCCGGGGGACGTGCTTGGTTCCGGGACTGTCGGGACGGGGTGCATCCTCGAGCACGGGGACGGGCGCTGGCTGCAGCCGGGCGATGTCGTGGAGCTGGAGATCGAGGGCATCGGCGTGCTGCGCAATACGGTCGGCCCGCCGTCCGCCGGCTGACATGTCCCAAACGGACACCCCGTAGGTACCCCTGTCCTCCTCCCCGCTGCGACGATAGTGCTCACGGCAGCACGCTGGTGCAACGAGCTCGTGCCAACACAGTGACAACCAATCCACATCCACCGGCCACGACGATCGTGCTCGACTTCGACGGCACGATCACCGAGGACGACCTCCTCGACCGGATCGCGCGCGAGTTCGGCGATCCCGCCGTCTACGACGAGGTGGAGCAAGGCATCCACGCCGGAACGGTCACGCTTCAGGAGTGCATCACCCGCGAGTACGAGCCCGTGACGATGCCGATGGCAGAGGCCGTCGCCTGGGTGCTCGAGCGAGTGCGCGTCCGCCCCGGCCTCCCCGAGCTCGTAGCCCTCGCACGAGAGCTCGGCTGGGGCGTGAGCGTGCTCTCCAGCGGCTTCGAGGAGCTGATCCGTCCCGTGCTGGACCAGGCAGGCGTCGACGACGTCGAGGTGGTCGCGAACAGCGTCGACGTCCGCCCGGACGGCTGGCGCGTCCGTTGGCACGAGCAGACGATCTGCGCGGCCTGTGGCGAGGCGTGCAAGCGCGGTGGGCTGCCGGCCGACGGCGAGGTCGTCTACGTGGGCGACGGCATTTCGGACCGGTGCGCCGCCCAGGCCGCCGACCGAGTGTTCGCCACACGAGGTCTGGCCCGTTACTTCGACGAGCGCAACCTGCCGTACGAGCCGTTCGACGACTTCCACGACATCGTCCGTGCTCTGACGGGCTAGGCTGAACGTCGTGCACGTGAGGCCTGCCATCGAGACCGACCTCGAACCGCTGAAGGCGCTCTGGCTGGCGTTCGAGCGCGAGCAGCCGACGCCCGAGTACGAGGACGTCGACGAGGCCGTCGAGCTCTCCGAGGTGGAGGAGTACGTCCGCGAGCACGTCGCGCTCGTCGTGGAGAACGGCGACGTGGCGAAGGGGTTCGTGCTCGCACGCATGCGGGGAACGAGACACGGCTGGATCAGCGATCTCTACGTGAGCCCCGATTTCCGCAGAGGCGGCGCCGCACGCCGGCTGGTACGCGATGCGGCGACGGCGCTTCGCGAGCGGGGGGCGGAGGTGATCGAGCTCGACGTGCGGCCGTGGAACGCGGAGGCGCGCGCGGTGTACGAGCGCTGGGGCTTTCGCGAGAGCAAGCTGACGCTGGCGTCGAAGGCGCCGGACCTCGAGCAACGCCTCTCGATGGACGGTCCAGCGCCTTCCCACGGCCTGGTCTTCGCGCAGACGGACGACGAAACGCATGTGAAGAAGGCCGTCAGCGAGTACCTGCCGCGGCTGGGCCAGTCGGAGCGCACCGACATCCACCCGCCGGTGCACGGCTGGATCGCCGTTGACGACGAGCTGTGCAGCGGCGACCCGAGCCTGCTGCGCCGGCTCGCGCAGGAGCTCTCCTACCGCACTGGCGGCGTCGTGCTGACACTCGGGGTGGAGGAGGAAGCGGTCGTGCGCTACGTCCTGTTCGACCGGGGCTCCATCGCCGACGAGTACTCGTCGCTCCCCGAATACCACGGGCCGCTGCCACCGGGTGACGTCGTCGCCCTGAGCGCGAACCCGACCGTCGCGAAGCGGCTCACGGGAGCCGAACCGGACCGCCTCCGAGCCGTGGCGAAGACCGCCTCTACTGCGGCCGACTTGCCTGCTGCCGAGAAGCTGTACGCCGAGCTGGCCGTCGTCCTGGGAGTCCCGCTCCCGTGATCACGCTCTACGACGCCGACCGCTGCCCGTATTGCGCCCGCGCGCGCATCGTCCTGGCCGAGAAGTCGGTGCCGTACGAGACGGTGGTCATCGACCTCGCCGACCGGCCGGCCTGGCTCTACGAGAAGAACCCGGCGGGGAAGGTCCCCGTGCTCGAGGAGGACGGCCTGTGCATCCCCGAGTCGCCAGTGATCATGGAGCTGCTCGAGGAGCGGTTTCCCGAGCCGCCGCTCTACCCGGCGGACCCGGCCCAGCGGGCGCTCGCTCGCCTGGCCGTCTGGCGGTTCGAGGACGAGTTCGCACGCGACTACTACGCGGCTCGTCGCGGCACCGAGGGTGCCGGGGAACGGTTCGCATCGCGACTGGCGGTGCTGGACGAGCGACTGACGCAGACGCTCTACCTAGCCGGCCCCACCTACAGCCTCGCCGACATCGCGTGGTTTCCGTGGCTGCCCCGGGCCGAGGCCTCGATCGGCTTCAGCCTGGGGGACTACCCGGCAATCGCCGCCTGGCGCGACCGGCTGGCCGAGCGGCCGGCAATCGCAGCCGAGATCGACGTCGTCGCGTCGCTCGCGGCGTGAACGCGCTCCCCTCCGTCGTCACTGCGAACTGGGTCGCGGAGCACGCCGATGACGACGACGTGTTGCTCGCCGACGTCCGGGGCCCGAACGCGCACGCGCGTGGCCATCTGCCACGTTCGATCCCGCTCGTGGTGGGCGCGCCCGGGCAGTTCACCGGAGCTGATCTCGTCGAGGCCTTCGCCGGCGAGGTTGGGCTCCGACTGCGTCGTCACGGGGTTACCGGCGAGGAGCGGCTCGTGCTCTATGACGAGGGCCAATGTGTCGCTGCCGCGTCCGCGCTGCAGGCCATCGAGCTGGCGGGGCATCCGAGGGTCGCTGTGTTGGCCGGCGGTCTCGCGGCGTGGCAGGGAGCTGTGCACGAAGGCGGAGTCGTCCTCGACAAGTCGCGCGTGGAGCTCGAGCCGCGGCTCGATGCGTTCCCGACGCTTGACGAGCTGCGCCGGCGCCAGGGCGATCCGACACTGGCGCTTGTCGATGTCCGCCGGCCCGAGGAGTTCTCAGGGCGGTCCGGAGCGCCGTGCGATCCCCGTCAGGGCCACATCCCGGGAGCGACGAACGTCGAGGTCTCGACGCTCTTCTCGGCACCCGGGCTACCACGGCCGACGGCAGACGTGAAGGCGCTCGCAGCGCTCGCCGACGACGCCGACGTCGTCACCTACTGCCACTCGGGATCGCGGTCGGCCCTGGCGATGATCGCGCTACGAGCTGCCGGCTACCGCGCGCGAAACTACGTCGGCTCCTGGCATGAGTGGAGCCGGCAGGAGGACCTCCCGGCCGCGCGCTAGGCGGTTACGGCGACCCGCGCGGCGGCTTCGACGAAGTTCCCGCAGAGGGCCCGCCCGAACTTCGCCCACTCGGCGGCGTGCCGGTCGTACTCGGCGAGGAAGTCGTCAGCAGTTCCGGGCACCTCGTCCGCAGCTTCGGCCAGCCAGGACTCGAGCGTCGGCCGGTTGATCTCGGGATGGAACTGGACGCCCCACACGGAGTCGCCGAGCCTGAACGCCTGGGTGCAGCGCTCGCTCCGCGCGAGCACCTGGGCGCCGGTCGGAGCAGTGAACTCGTAGTAGTGCCATTGGAACGACGGAAAGCGGGCGGGCAGTCCTGCGAACAGCAGGTCGTCGGCGGCCTCCTCCGTGAGCTCCACGTCGACCCAGCCGACCTCGGGCTCGGGCATCCCTGTCACCTCGGAGTGGGCGGCCTTCGCGATCAGCTGCGCCCCCAGACAGACGCCGAGCACGGGGACGTGGAGGTCGAGGAGCCGCTGCAGGAAGAAGTTCTCTTCGCGCAGCCACGGATGCCTGTCGTCCTGGTCGGCGTGCATCGAGCCGCCGAAGATCATCACCGCGCCGTAGTCGTCGACGGGCGCCGGCGGTGGAGTTCCCCAGGCGAGCGACCAGGTGTCGATCTCGTGGCCCCTGCGCTCCGCTTCCTCACCGACCACTCCCGGTGGAACGTTCGAGCCATGGAGGATGGCCAGGACCTTCATCCGTCGCCCAACTGTAGCTGCCTTTGCGTTACGGGCTCGATTCCGCCCGAGGCGGCAACTCCGGCCGAGTCGAGCAGCCGCCGCAGCAGCTGGGCGCCCGACGGCGCGTAGTCGTTGCGGTTGTTGTTGAAGAGCGCGTAGGCCTCCTCGGCCTGCTCGGCGAGGGCAGAGAGCGGTTCCACCCACTCCGCGAGCTCCTCCTCCGAGTAGCGCCAGTCGAAGCGCTCGCCCGAAGTGCGCGCGTTCCGGATGTTCCACGTCTTCCAGTTCCGCCCGTGGAAGCGGACGTACGCGACGGGATGCGTGGCGGCGGCGATGGAAGGGATGACGTTGGAGGCGCGCGTTCGCGGCGCGTCGACGGAGACGTACGAGAGCCCGTTCTTCTCGAGGAACGAGAGCGTGTCGGCCTGCTCGTCGGGCTCCATCCAGGAGCGATGGCGGAACTCGATCAGCGGCACGAGCGGGTCGAGCAGGTCGCGGGCGGCGACGAGCTCATCGAGCGCCTCCCGCGACTTCTTCACGCGCGGGTGGTACTGGAGCAGGACGCCGCGCATCTTCCCGGACCGCTCGAGCGGCGCCAGCGCCTCACGGAAGTCGCGGAACGCCTGGTCGCGCTCGGCCTCCCGATGCCCGGTCATCTCCCCGGAGGCCTTGACGTGGAAGGTGAAGTCGGGCGGCGTACGCTCGGCCCACTTCTGAGCCGTCTCGGGCGAGGGCAGCGCGTAGAACGGCGAGTCGACCTCGACCACGTCGAAGTGGTCTGCGTAGTAGCGAAGCCGGTCGGCCGCGCTCGAGACGCCGCGGGGATACCAGTGCTTGACCATCCCCTCGTCGGCCCACGAGCAGACTCCGATGCGCACGGTCGCCACGGCTCCAACAATAGAGAGAGCGGGGCGCGTGGCCCCGCTCTCTGTCCTGCCTCCCGCTCAGGGCGGGTTACTTCCTGAAAGCGACCCTGAGGAGGTTGCTGATGACCGTGAAGCCACCTACCGTCGAGGTCACGCAGCGCGGCAGCCCGAGGTTCGCGGGCACTGCCGCACAGAGCTGCGGATCTACGACAGCCGGGATTGCGAAACGCACCTGGTAGTACGTCGTCCTCACCATCCTCTTGATGGCCGTGAAGGCGCCACTGGCCTTCGTCGCGTTCGTCGAGCCGGAGCGCTTGAGGCCGGTCGCCCTCGGTCCGGCGTAGAGCGGAAGCTTCAAGCCGGCGACGAACTGTCCGGCGATGGAGACCCGGCCGGCCAGCGTGGCCGACTTCTTCGCCTTCGTGTACGTCCCCTTCAGCGTGGCGAGGATCGGCAGCGGCGTCACCGAGATGGCCGAGACCGTGCCGGCGGCGTTGGGGGTGCCCACGCCCGGGTTGTACGGCGTCCAGATCGACGTCCAGAGATACACGCCCCCCGTGCCCGGGTTCGTGAAGACGCCCTCGGTTGAACGTCAGCACGGCGTCGATGAGCTTGATCCCGAGCGGCGAGCGCCCGGGTGTACCGGCCGGGACGTCGTCCGGAGGCAGGCAGATCGTGATCTTCGACGTGCCGAGCGCCTGTTCCGCGCCGGCGGTGACGTCGAAGAACGCTGCCAGCTCGAGTGCATTGCCGGCGGCGCTGAGCTTGAAGACCCAGTAGGCGGTGTGCGTCGTCGTGCCCGTGCATGTCATCGCCAGCTGCGCCAGCGGCACGGCGACGCCGCTGACGAGCGCAGTGCCCGTGCGGCGCACGAACCTCGATCTCGCCTGGCACGGGGACGATGGCGCCGCCGAGGTCGCCGGCGCGAACTCTCGCGTCAACGGTGCCGATGACCGAGACCGGAGTCCCGCCGTTGACGGCGAAGCGGACCGCCGAGTAGATGACCAGACGGGCGGTTGACTCGTCCGTCGGCCCTACTGCCGCGTGGATCTTGACCGGGGCGGCGGCGTTGAGGCCGTTCGGCACCGAGACATCGAGTCGCGGAGTGAAGGCGGCAAGCGCGGGTGCCGAGAGCGCCAGCGCCAGCGTCGTCGCGCCGCCGATGATGGCAAGTCGCGTGAGCTTTCTCATGTCCCTCCCTCGCTTGGTGGCGCCCAGAAGGTAGCGCGTGGGGGCCGCCTAGCGCGTGGAAACGAGCGGACCGATCGTGCGCCAGACGCCCTTCGTGTAGCGGTAGAGCTGTACCTGGTCGAGCGGATAGCGGTCGCCGGGCCCCGTCTTGACGGCGATGCCGGGCAGCAGGAACGGGTTCGTCACGGACGTCAGGTGCGTGGCCGCGTCGAGCAGCTTCTTCCGCGTCGGATTGCGTCCCGCCTTCTTCAGCGCCTCCACCATCGTGTGGGCCACGGCCATCCCGTAGATGTTGGCCACGGAGCTCGGGTCACCGCCCTTGTTGAAGCGCTTCATGATCGAGAGGTAGAGCTTCACGCCCGCGTCCTTGCCCCACTTGGCCTTGTTGGACGCGTCCTTGAGGAAGGCGAGCGACGTCGCGCCCTCGGTCGTGCGGTTTCCCGTGTTGAGGCGTGCTATCTCCATCACGAACGGGTCGATGGACACCGCCGCGACGAACGCCTTCGGCCGCCAGCCGAGCTTGTCGGCGGCAATGAACGACTGGATGGTCTGCTTGGGCAGCGCGAAGATCATCAGCGTGTTCGCCTTCGACGCTCGCAGGGCGGCGATCTGCGACGAGACGTCCGCCTCCGTCACCGCGTACCCCTGTGTGGCTACGACCTTGCCCTTGCCGCGCAGGCCGTTCCGTAGGCCGCGCAGCAGGTCCTGACCGAAGTCGGAGTCCTCGTAGAGGACGGCGATCGTGGCGCCGGGCCGCGTTTTCGCGATGTGGCGCCCGTAGAACCTGCCCTCGGCGAAGAAGCTGGGCAGGTAGCCCATCGTCCACGGGTACTTGGCCGACTCGCGGACGAGCGCCGCCGCGCCGCTGCCGACGAACAACTGGGGGATGCCGAGCTGGTTGAGATACGGGCCGTGTGGCGAGCGTGTGCTCGGTACCGACGACGTTGAAGATCGCGAACACGCGCTCCTGCTCGACGAGCCGTCGCGTCTGCTGGACGGTCTGCGCCGGGTCGTAGGCGTCATCGAGATACAGGTACCGGATGTCGCGGCCGAACACGCCGCCGTTCGCGTTGACGTGGTCGAAATACGCCTTCGCGCCCTGCGCGACGACGGCGTACGCGGATTCGGGCCCCGAGATCGGCGCCGTCCCGCCGATCACGATCTCGTCCGACGAAACGCCAGGGTCGGCCGCGAGTGCGCCGGGCACGGCGACCACGGCCGCCGCGAGCAGCGCCGAGCGCGAGCCTCAACGGGAGACGGCCTTCGCCAGCACCGGGATGCGCACCGCGAGCGCCCCGAGCGTGACGCGCGCTCCCGCGGGCATCGGCAGGTCGAGGTAGAGCAGGTTGGCCGGGTTCTGGGCCGAGGACGACGAGGCCACGGTCACGGCGAAGCGCGATCCCTTGGGTACGAACGTCGCCTGGTCGACCATACGGATCGTGTACGTGCGCCTGCCCGCCGTCGTCGGTACGCCCCCCGACGCGACGACGATCTCCTTCCGCGCGGGCGTGCGCGCTGTCAGCACAGCGACGATTCGCGGCCCAGCCGCCGGCGGCCGTAGCCGTCACCTTGACCTGCGGTCTGCCGAAGACCTCGAGCGCAGTCTTCTGAGGCTTTGCAGTGCGCACGACCTTCGACGCCTGGACGATGGTCCTCGTGCCGGGGAGCTCGAGCGCGACCGTCTTCGTCGGCGGCAGCCTCGTGTAACCGACGGCGGTTCGCCGTTCCCTCGCGCGCCAGGCGCACCGGCGGCCCGGTGTCGACGGGCAGGCCACGCAGATGGCGGTCGAACCACGTCCTGCCCGCCGTCATCATCGCCGGCGTGTCCGCCGCCGGGAACGTCGAAGGCGCGTGCCCGTGGTTGCCGATCCACAGCGCCTTCGGCCCGGCGAGCGTCGGAGTACGCGCGCGTGGCCTGCTCGATGCCGAAGGCGAAGTCGCGGCGGCCTTGCATCATGACATCATCGGAGTCGTCACCGAGCCGAGGCGCGGCAGCACCGAGCGCTCTGCCGCGAACGCGCGCAGCTCGGGGAGGTTCGACGACGTAAGCGCCCACGTCTTGAACGACTCGAGCGCGGGAGAGAGCGCTCCCGGTGATCTCGGTGAGAAACCCGGTCACGGCTCCGGACTTCGAGAGATCCTGCGGGACGAGGGCCGAGTAGAGGTCGGTCCAGGTCTCACACGTCTCGGCGGCCGCGAAGGGAACGCCGGCCACGATCGCGTTCCAGACGGCGCCGCCACCGTAGGAGATGCCCCAGGCGCCGATGCGCGTGTCGGACACGTCTGCGCGACCGGCCAGCCACCCGAACGCTTCCCGCACGTCGGCGATCTCGCGCGGCCCGTCGATCGTCACGAGCCCGCCGGTATCGCCGTGGCCGCGGGCGTCGACGCGTCAGCACGGCGTACTGCTCGCCCGGCAGGAAGAACTGCTCGGCGAGGACGTTCATCCCCAGCCGGTTGCCGCCGAGGCCGTGGAGCACCATGATCGCCGGCCAGCCTCCCGCCGGCACGGTGCCGTCCGGAACGTAGAGCGTCGCCGCCAGCGGCAGTCCGTCGCTTGCCGGGATGGTCACGTCCTGCTTCGTCCAGGCCGCGGCGATGCCGGGCCAGGCGAGCGCTGCGACAGCGACCAGGAGAGGAAGCGTGCGGCGCACGGCGCGAGAAGGGTAGCGCTCCGCTCGTACAATCGCCTGATGGACGAGCGGCCGGTCGGCGTCTTCGACTCGGGAATGGGCGGCCTGACCGTCCTTCACGAGTGTCTCGTCACGCTGCCCGCACGAGGACTTCGTCTACGTCGGCGACGGCGCGCGCTTGCCGTACGGGCCGCGCCCGGCCGAGGAGATCCGCCGCTTCGCGCGCGAGATCGCCGGTTATCTCGAGGGCCAGGGAGTGAAGCTCATCGTCGCCGCGTGCAACTCCGCGACCTCCGCCGCCCTCCCGGCGCTCCAGGAGCAGCTTTCCGTGCCGATCGTGGGCGTGATCAATCCCGAAGCTCACGCGGCAGTTCAGGCCACGCGAAACCGCCGGATCGGGCTGCTTGCCACCGAGGCCACCGTGACCAGCGGCCGGTACGAGGAGCTCGTGCGGACGCTGGACGCCGGCGCGGTCGTGTCGGCTGTCGCGTGTCCAGAGCTCGTCCCGCTGATCGAGAGCAACGACCCGTTCGGTGAGCAGACCGTCGCCGTCGTGCGCGGGTACGCGGCGGAGCTCAACGACGCCGACGTGGATACCGTCATCCTCGGCTGCACGCACTACCCGCTCATTCGACCGATCTTCCAGCGGGTCTTCGGGCGCGGTGTCACGCTCGTCTTCTCGGCGGAGGAGACGGCCAGGGAGGTCGCGGAGACGCTCGCGCGGAAGGGCATCGAGGCACGCGCAGACCGGGAGGGCGCGTACCGCTTCCTGACCACCGGCGACACGGAGCTCTTCCGCACAATGGGCGCCCGCTTTCTGCAGTTGCCCATAGGCGCCGTCGAGCACGTGGGCGTCGCCGACCTGGAGCGCATGGCGGCATGAGGAACGACGGACGCACACCGGACCAGCTGCGGCCGTTCGAGATCGTTCCCGACTACCTCGAGCAGCCGCACGGCTGCGCGCTCGTCGTCCAGGGCAAGACGAAGGTGCTCTGCACCGCGTCGGTGGAGGAGCGCGTCCCGAGATGGCTGATGGGCCAGGGCAAGGGTTGGATGACAGCCGAGTACTCGCTGCTGCCGGCGTCGACCGGCGACCGCACGGCGCGCGAGGCCCGCGCCGGACGCCAGCAAGGGCGCACCGTCGAGATCCAGCGGCTGATCGGGCGTGCTGTCCGCGCGGTGGCCGACTTCAAGGCGCTCGGCGAGAGGACGCTCTGGCTCGACTGCGACGTGCTGCAGGCTGACGGCGGCACGCGTTGCGCCGCGATCAGCGGCGTCTGGGTAGCCGCGCATCGCGCGCTCGACCGGTTCGGGCTGTCGAAGGCGCTGCCCGGCGAGGTGGCGGCGGTATCCGTGGGGATCGTGGACGGGAAGCCGCTGCTCGACCTCGACTACTCCGAGGACTCGCAGGCGGACGTCGACCTCAACGTCGTCATGACCGGCGACGGTTCGTACGTAGACGTGCAGGCGACGGCCGAGCGCGTGCCGTTCTCGCGCGAGGAGCTGGACGAGCTGCTGGCCCTGGCGACGGCCGGGATCTCGCGGATCCGCGCGGAGCAGGACCGCGCGGTCCACACCGAGCGTGCCTGACCTCGCCACGTGGGAGATCCTCGTGCGGCTCGCCGCCGCGGCCGCGCTGGGCGGCGTCATCGGCATCGAGCGCGAGCTGCGCGAGCGCGAGGCCGGCTTCCGGACGCACATGCTGGTGTCGGTGGGCGCCGCGCTGTTCACGCTCGTCTCGGCATACGCATGGACCGACTTCGCATTCTCCCAGGCGAGCGGCGTCACCTTCGACCCGACGCGCATCGCGGCGCAGATCGTCACGGGCATCGGCTTCATCGGCGCGGGCGCCATCATCCGGCAGGGCCTCACGGTCCGCGGCCTGACGACGGCGGCGACGCTGTGGATGGTGGCTGCGATCGGCATGGCCTGCGGGGCCGGCTTCTACTGGGCCGCTGTGATCGCGACGGCGATCGCCCTCGTCGGGCTCGGGCCGCTGCGTTTCGTGTCGCAGCGGATCGGCGACAGGCCGAACCGTCGCGAGCTGGAGGTGGAGCTCGATCCGAAGGCTTCGGCCGCCCCGGTGTTGGCGGCGCTCGAGCAGCTGGACGTCAGCGTTTCGTCGTTCTCGATCGGAGCTCGCGGCGACGCACGTCAGGTGACGTGCGTCGTCGAGCTGCCGCAGGAGGAGGCCGCCGAGGAAGTCCTGCTCCGCCTGGGCGAGCTCGAAGAGATCTCGGGCGCCAAGTGGAACCGGTAGTGCGTGCGCGCCTGTGCTCGCAGAACGAGCACAAGCGCGCCGAGCTCGAGCGGATTCTTCCGCGGCTGGCGGATCGAGCTGCTCGACGTGGACGAATATCCGCCCGAGGTCGGGGCGACGTTCCTGGAGAACGCGCGCGGGAAGGCCGAGCACGGCCGTC
Organism: uncultured Actinomycetes bacterium; assembly: GCA_963704335.1. Classification (GTDB taxonomy): domain Bacteria; phylum Actinomycetota; class Thermoleophilia; order Gaiellales; family Gaiellaceae; genus PALSA-612. The sequence goes on along the minus strand of OY969889.1, from coordinate 193,362 downwards.
GGGTCGGCTCAGCGGACGAATGGATGCTCGGCGAGGACTCCGGCCTGGAGCTCGCTGCCCTCGGCGGACGGCCGGGCGTCGAAACCGCCCGTTGGGCCGTCGGGTCAACACGTCGAGCGCGCTCTGGAGGCCCTCGCCGGCGAGGCCGATCGCTCGGCGCGCTACGTCTGCGAGCTCGTCGCGCTCTCTCCGGAGGGTCGCGAGCTCCGGGGAACCGGGACACTGGACGGGCAGATCGCGCTCGCGCCGCGCGGCGACGAAGGCTTCGGCTTCGACCCGGTGTTCGTCCCGGAGGGTGAGGAGCGAACGGTCGCCGAGCTCGGCGACGACTGGAAGGCCGAGTACTCGCACCGCGCCCGCGCGGCACAGGCGCTGCTGGCAAGCGCTACGCCAATCCAGGTAAGCCTTCGCGCCATGCCCGCGCGCCGCCGCGCAAACCACCAGTTCAGCTCTGCCCCGAACACGATGACGTTGGCCATCAGGTACAGCCAGACGAGGAGGATGAGCGGCCCGCCGAAGGCCTGCAAGGCCGGCGACCCCTGGGCGAGATCGAGATACAGCGGAAGAACCTGGAACGTCAACGCCAGCACGAGCGTGGACGCGAGCGCGCCGGGCAAGACGTCCCGTGACGTGTGCGGGACGTTTGTCAGCACGTAGTACGAGACGAAGAGGAAGATGAACGACGCGAGGGACGATGCGGCGACCGAGAGAGTGAAGGCTGCGATCGAGTTGCCAGCGACGCCGGGGGCGTGCTGCGACAGCTGATCCTGCCCGAGCACACCTAGGACGAGGCCTACGAAGAGGACGACGATCAGACCGATCATCAATCCTGCCGCGAGCGCCTTGCCGCGGAAGAACGAGCGGTTGGGACGGCCGTACACGATGTTGAACGCGGACTCGAGTGCGCCGAAGAGGCCGAGCGATGTCCAGACGAGCAGCCCGAGCCCGATCAGCCCGAGGACGGTCGCGTTGGCGCGGATCTCGTTGACTGCGCGCACGATCGTCGACACGGAGCTCTCCGGGAACATCCGCGACAGCTCCTTGACGAGGTATGTCGACTCATCCGCCCGGCCGAACAGGCCCAGCATCGATACCGCGAGGAACAGCAGCGGGACGAAGGCGAGCAGCGCGTAGTAGGCGATCATCGCGGCGAGCTGAGGCCCGCGGTCCGCCTGGAACTTCACGAACAGCTCGCGCTTCCGGACGCGCATCGGGCTAGTTAACACGGTTCCGCTGGTAGGGTCGCGCCGTGGACGCGGCCGACGCGCTGAAGGACCTGATCGAGATCTCGTCACAGATCGAGGCCGCTGTCCTGATCTCCCGCGAAGGGACGACGCTCGCGTCGACGATCGACGACGATGCCCGGAACGAGCGGCTGTTGGCGGCCGTACGAGCCCTCGTCGCGGCGGCCACCGCCGACGGCGGCGACGCTCGTCCAGCTGGAGGCCGCGACGGGCGAGGGCAGCCTCTTCGTCGTGCGTGACGACGAGCGGGACGTCGCCGCCGTCACGAAGGCCGAGCCGACTGCCGGGCTCGTCTTCTTCGACCTCAAGAGCTGCCTGCGAGCGGCGGCCGCCGAGGAGGGCGACGGCAAGCCGCGGCCACGCGCCCGGCCGCGCAAGAAGGCCTCCGCCGAGGCGGGCGAGTGACGTTTCTCCGGAGGCTGTTCGGCTTCGCGACGCTCGCCGCCGTCGCCGCCGGTGCCGTCTTCGTCTTGCGACGCCGCGCAGCCGGCTCGCGCCACCGCGTCGACCTCTACTACGAGGACGGATCGATGGCGACGTTCGAGGCCGGCGATCCCGCCGCCGACGAGTTGCTGAACCACGCCCGTGATGCGCTCGCAGCCGCACGAGTCGTCTAAGAGCCATGCGCGACGACGAGCTCAGGCAGGCGATCCGGGAACACGCGGTCCTCACGGGCAGCTTCGTCCTCCGCTCGGGGCAACGCTCCTCGTACTACGTCGACAAGTACCGCTTCGCGACCGAGCCCGACATGCTCGAGCAGCTCGGAGCACGGCTTGCCGCGACGGTCGCCAGCGCGCGACCCGACCGCCGTACGGCTCGCCGCCCCCGAGCTGGGTGCCGTGCCGCTCGCGGCTGCGGCGTCGCTTTCCTCTCGCCTGCCGTTCGTCATCGTCCGCAAGGAGCCCAAGGACTACGGGACGGCTAAACGCCTGGAGGGGGAGTTCTCGCCCGGCGACAGGGTTTGCCTGCTCGAAGACGTGGTTACGACCGGCGGCGCCTCCGTGGACGCTGTTCAGGCGCTGCGCGAGGAGGGGCTCGAGTGCGCGACCGCGGTATGTATCGTCGATCGCGAGTCAGGGCGGTGCGGACGCTCTGGCGCGCGTCGCGGTCAGGTTGTGGCCGCTCTTTCGCATCTCCGAGTTCATCAGTCCCTGAAAACCCCCGCAAAACCCGCATGGTTGAGCGGATCCGACGCGAGTGTTACGCTCTCTCAACCTGAAACGACCCCGAGGGGAGGAGTAGCTGGTGACGAAGCAGGAGTTCGTGGACCAGGTGGCAAACCGCTCTGGTCTCAGCAAGGCGGATGCCGGCAAGGCGGTCGACGCCTTTCTGGACTCGATCGAGTCGGAGCTGAAGGGCGGAGGCCAGGTGAACTTCACCGGCTTCGGCAAGTTCTCGACGTCGAACCGCGCGGCGCGCATGGGGGTCAATCCGCGCACCGGCGAGAAGGTGCACATCGCAGCAGCGACAGTGCCCAAGTTCTCGGCAGGCAGCAAGCTCAAGGCGACCGTCAAGGCGGGGGGCGGCGGCAGCAGCTACTAGCACGAGCCTGGCAGCAGTCTTCGAGGGGGTCGCTCCGGCGGCCCCCTTTTCGTTTCCTCATCTAGCCTTTTCGGGACGATGAACGAGCCGGCCGCCGCCACGCCGTTCGCCGACCGGCTGGCGGCCGTCGTCCGGGAGCGCCGTAGCCAGCTCGTCGTCGGCCTCGATCCGCGCCTCGAGCTGCTCCCACTCGAGCTCTCGGGAGAAGCCCAGATGGATAGAGCTGCGGCCGCTGAGGCGTTCACGCGCTTCTGTCGCGGCCTCATCGATGCCGTCTGCCCGTACGTCGTCGCCGTGAAGCCGCAGGCTGCGTGCTTCGAGGCGCTCGGCGCGGACGGCATGCGTGCGCTGGAGGAGATCTGCGAGTACGCCACCACGGCCGGCCTGCTCGTGATCTTCGACGGCAAGCGCGGCGACATCGGCCACACGGCGCGTGCGTACGCGGCCGCGTATCTGGAGCCCCGCAACGGCTCGCCGCCCCTGGCAGACGCCCTAACCGTGTCCACGTACCTCGGGCGCGACTCGCTCGAGCCGTTCGTGACGTCGTGCCGGCGCTCGGGAGGCGGGCTCTTCTGCCTCGTGAAGACATCGAATCCGGGCGGCACCGACGTCCAGGACTTGAAGCTCACGGATGGCAATCAGGTATGGCAGCACGTCGCGAAGCTCGTCGCCGAGCTCGGGCAGGACGTGGTCGGGCGAGTGCGGCCTCTCGAGCATCGGCGCGGTCGTCGGCGCCACCTATCCGCGGGCGGTGAGCGAAGCGCGCAAGCTGCTGCCGCAGTCCATTCTCCTGCTGCCCGGGATCGGTGCTCAGGGCGCGACGCCGGCCGACGTCGCGCGGGCGTTCACGAGCGGGCCGGCGAGCGCGCTCGTCACCGTGTCCCGATCGGTGATCTACGCCTTCCGCTTCGAGGGTGACGACTGGCGCGCTACAGCGGGCGCCGAGGCTGCCCGGCTGCGAGGCGAGGTATGGGCCGCTTCGGGCTGGTAAGCCGACGCGGAGTGGCGCGGATAGCCGCTCCACTCGCGTTCCTCGCGGCCGTGACGGTGGCTGTGCTGCTCGTCCGCTCCGGCCTCGACGAGGCCTCGGATCGGTCGGGCCCGACGGTGCCGACCGCGACCGTTCCGACGAGCACGAATCCCGGTGCTGCGCGCCGCTTCTACCGAATTCGCTCCGGGGACACGCTGGCCGTGATCGCTCCGCGCTTCGGCCTGACCGAGGTCGAGCTGCTCGCGCTCAATCCCGGCATCGAGCCGACCGCTCTCCGGATCGGCCAGCGCATCCGCGTGAGATAGCATCCGCGGCCGTGCTTCGGCACGCTGCTCTGCTCGCCGCATTGCTCGCCGCCGCTGCGCCGGCCTTCGCGGCCGTTCCTCAGGTGGGTGGCCGTGCCTATCTCGTTCAGAACGCGACCACCGGCGACGTCGTGGTGGCGAAGAACGCCCGCCAGCGGGTGCCGATCGCGAGCATCACGAAGCTGATGACCGTGCTCGTGACGCTCGAACACGCCCGGCTCGACGACGTCGTCACGGTCTCCGGCGGCGCGGCCGCGCGCGGTGAGTCGTCGATCTTCCTCTCGCCCGGCGAGCGGCTGACCGTCCGTGAGCTGGCTCAGGCTGCGCTGATCCAGAGCGCGAACGACGCCGCTGCGGCGCTCGCCGACCACGTGGGAGGGGGAAGCCGCGCCGCCTTCGTGGTCATGATGAACGCCAAGGCGCAAGCGCTCGGGCTGCGCGACACGCGCTTCGCGAACCCCGATGGGCTGGACGCCCCGGGCCACTACTCTTCGGCCCGCGACGTGACGAGGCTCGCCCGTGTGGCGATGCGCAAGCCGGCGATCCGGCAGATGGTGCGTACGACCGAGACGATCCATCTCCGGAGGCCGGCGTCTGAAGACCTGGAACGACCTGCTCTACACGTTCCCGGGCCTGCTGGGCGTGAAGACGGGCCACACGAGCGGCGCAGGCTGGTCGCAGGTGGCCGCGGCGCGTGGGCCGGGCTTCGTCGTCTACGCGACGCTGCTGGGGGAGCCCACCCGCACGGGCCGCAACGACGATCTCACCCGGCTCCTCGCCTGGGGGATCTCGCGCTTCCGGCGGATGCCGATCGTGCAGGCGGGCCACATGTACACGTCCACGGAGCTGCCATACGGAAAAGGCCGGCTGCCGCTCGTGGCCGCGCGCAAGCAGATGCGGGTCGTCCGGCTCGGCAAGGGCCTCGTGGAGGAGGTCGTCGCTCCCCGCTCCGTGGGCCTGCCAGTCGCCAAGGGGCAGAGGCTCGGATCCGTTCGGGTCTATCGGGATGGCCGGCTGATAGCCTCCTCGCCGCTCGTCGCGTCACGCGCTGTCGCCGCGCCGGGCTTCTTCGGCCGCGTCGGCTGGTACGCCGGCGAGACAGTGGACAACGTCTTCGACTGGGTCAGTTAGGGGAACGCCGTCGTGATCGTCACCGTCACCATGAACGCCGCGCTCGACCGGATTCTCACCGTCCCCAACTTCAAGGAAGGCCAGCGTCATCGCGCGAGCGAGAAGCTGACGCTCGCCGGCGGCAAGGGCATAACGGTCGCCCGCGCGCTGAAGTCGCTTGGCGTACCGGTCGTGGCGACGGGCCTGACCGGCGGTCGCAACGGGCGCCGCATCCTCGAGGAGCTGGCCGAGGAGGCGATCCTCTCCGACTTCGTCCGCATCGAGGACGAGTCGCGCACGTCGACGGCGGTTGCCGACCCGACCTCGGGCACGTTGACGGAGGTCATGGAGTGGGGGCCGCTCGTGCAGGAGTCCGAGCTCCAGGAGCTGCTCGAGAAGATCGACTACCTCTCGCAAGGGCGCCGAGCTCGTGATCTTCGCCGGCACGCTTCCGCGTGGCGTGGCAGACGACTTCTACGCCGAGGCGATCCGCTGCTCTCGGACGCCGCGGCGTCTTCACCGTGCTCGACTCCGAGGGTGAGCCGCTTGCGGATCGGGCTCGAGGCCGAGCCGTTCCTCGTCTCGCCCAACCGGATCGAAGCGGAGGCCGTGGTCGGCCAGGAGTTCTCCGAGGACGGAGACTTCCTCGACGCGCTCGAGCGGCTCGGGGACCTCGGCGCGCGCAACGCGCTGATCACGTACGAGCGTGGCTGCTTCGCATCGGTGCGCGGCGAGCGTGGCCAGGCCAAGCGCTTCCGGGCCGAAGGGCCGATGGTGGAAGCGGTCTCGGGCGTGGGATCCGGCGCCGTGCTGCTGGCCGGCTTCATCGCCGCCTGGCTCGAGGACGCGTCCCCCGAGGATGCGCTGCGCCGGGCCGTGGCCGCCGGCGCCGCGTCGACGCTCTCCGTGGGTGCCGGCCGGTTCGAGCCGGAGGACGTCGGCCGCCTCCTGCCGGAGGTCCAGGTGGAAGAGCTCTCGGCCGTCGCCAGCGGCGCCTAGTTCGTCCGCCGCCCGCTGCTACCGTTCATACGCACTTGGCGGATCAAGTGCATACGGATCTCGAGCTCGGCCGGATCGAGAGATTGCTGGCGCTCGAAGCCAAGTTCGCACGCGAAGGGCTGACCTTCGACGACGTGCTGCTGCTGCCGGCGGAGTCGCATGTCCTTCCGAACGACGTCTCCACCGCGACGCGGTTCACGCGGTCGGTCGAGCTCCGCATCCCTCGTCGTCTCGGCCGCGATGGACACGGTCACGGAGGCCGGGATGGCCATCGCGCTCGCCCGCCTCGGCGGCATCGGCGTCGTGCATCGCAATCTCTCGATCGCCGACCAGGCGGGAGAGATCGACAAGGTCAAGCGCTCGGAGTCGGGGATGATCATCGAGCCGGTGACGCTGGGGCCCGACGCGCGTGTCGCGGACGCGCTCGAGCTGATGGCGCGCTATCGCATCTCCGGCATCCCCGTCACCGACGAGGGCGGCCGGCTCGTCGGCATCCTCACGAACCGCGACCTGCGCTTCCACCGCGAGCCCGAGCGTCCCGTCTCGGAGCTCATGACTTCCGATGGCCTCGTCACCGCGCCGGAAGGGACGACGCTCGAGGAAGCGGAGGTGATCCTTCACCGCCACAAGATCGAGAAGCTCCCTGTAGTCGACGCGGCCGGCGTGCTGCGCGGGCTGATCACCGTCAAGGACATCTCGAAGCGCATCGCCTATCCCGACGCGACGAAGGACGATCAGGGGCGGCTGCGGGTAGCGGCCGCTGTCGGAGTAGGGCCGGACGCGCTCGAGCGCGCAGAGGCGCTCCTGGGGGCCGGGGCGGACGTGCTGGTGCTCGACACCGCGCACGGTCACTCGAGCGGCGTCCTTGGTATGGCGCGCGAGCTGAAGCGCCGCTTCGACGTGGAGCTCGTCGTCGGCAACGTGGCGACGGCGGACGCGACCGAGGCGCTGATCGACGCCGGCGCGGATGCCGTGAAGATCGGGGTCGGTCCTGGCTGCCTGGCCGCGGGCACCCGGATCCTGATGGCCGACGCGTCCTATCGAAACATCGAAGACGTGCGGCCCGGCGACCGCGTCATCAACATGATCGGAGAGCCCGTGACGGTTCGAGACGCGTGGTGCACGGGCGTTCGGGACGTCATCGCTGTTCGCCACGTTGCGGCACCTGCGCCCACAGTCGTTACTCACGATCATCGCTTCTACGTTGGCGATCTCTCAACGGCTCCAGCTGCCGTGGCTTCGAGGGGATTTGCGGCTGTTCTCGACCGACCGACCCGCTTTGGCGAGCCGAAACGAGTCTGGCGCGAGATAGGCGAGGCGCACGGAGCAGTCTTGCTCGTGCCAAAGAGGATCGCGTTCGAGCTTCCCGACGATCTCGAAGTCGACCTGCGCGAGTTCGCGCGCCGACCGTCGCGACTTGCGCGCTACCGCACGTCGGCGACAGCGACGTACGCGCTGGGGTATGTGTTCGGCACGTTCCTCGGAGACGGGGATGCGTTCTTGAACAGCAACGGGCGCTCCGAGACCGGCCGTGTCTCATGGTCCTTCGGCGAGAGCGAGGGCGACACAGCAGCAAAGCTCGTTGAGTGCCTCCGCGAAGTGACCGGAGTCCGCGCATCAATCAAGCGCGTGCGACGGACGCAAAGGGTGTACTTCTTCTCGCTTCAATGGGCCCGCCTGCTTTCTGCGTTCGGAAAGCGAGAGGCCAAGCATCTGCCGACGCGCTATCGGTGTGGTAACCCGCTCTACCTCCGCGGGCTTCTCGACGGTCTCGTCGACAGCGATGGCTTCGTCGACAAGGGCGGAAGGATTTGCTTCAAGAACACGTCACGTGAGCTCATCGAGCTCTTCGGCGTTCTCTGCTTTCTCCTCGAAGGGAGCTTTCCGACCGTCGAGGTCGCACCACCGACTGCAGGCGGGCTCCTGGGCACGACCGACGATCGCTGCCGCCCCGCCTACTGCGCTCGTCTCAATTCAACGCACCGGAAGCGACAGACGAGCTGCAACCTCGTCATCAAGAAGCTGGAGACGCGCGATCTCGGTGTTGCCGTCCCGGTCTACGACCTGGAGGTTGACTGCCCGACGCACAGCTTTATCGCCGACAACGCGATCGTGCACAACTCGATCTGCACTACCCGCATCGTCGCCGGCGTCGGCGTTCCTCAGATCACCGCCATCGACGAGTGCTCCCGCGCGGCTGCGGAGCACGGCGTGCCGGTGATCGCGGACGGCGGGCTCACGTCGTCCGGCGACATCGCGAAGGCGCTCGCCGCGGGTGCGGACACGGTGATGGCCGGCTCGCTGCTCGCAGGCACCGACGAGGCACCCGGGGACGTCGTGCTCGTCCAGGGCGAGCGGGTCAAGGAGTATCGAGGCATGGGCTCGCTCGGCGCCATGAAGGCCCGCGGCTTCTCCAAGGACCGCTACTTCCAGGGCGACGTCGAGGACGTCGACAAGCTCGTGCCCGAGGGCATCGAGGGGCGCGTGCGCTACAAGGGGGCGGTGCAGACCGTGGTCGACCAGCTCGTGGGCGGCGTGCGCCAGGCGATGGGCTACTGCGGGGCGGCGACGGTCGACGAGCTCAAGCACGCGAGCTTCGTGCGGATCACCGCCGCCGGGCTCCGCGAGAGCCATCCTCACGACATCACGATCACGAAAGACGCTCCCAACTACCGGCGGTCGTGAGCACGGGGCCGGTCCTCGTGCTCGACCTGGGCGGTCAGTACGCACAGCTGATCGCACGGCGAGTGCGGGAGGCCGGGGTCTACTCGGAGCTCGTCGGCCACGGCGTCTCGGCAAGTGACGTGGGGCTGCGCAAGCCGGCCGCGTTGATCCTCTCCGGTGGGCCAGCTTCCGTCTACGCAGCGGATGCTCCCCAGGTCGACCCTGCGCTCTTCGAGCTGGGCGTGCCGACGCTGGGCATCTGCTACGGGGCACAGCTGATGGCGAAGGAGCTGGGGGGCGCGGTCGAGCGGACGGACGTCTCCGAGTTCGGGAAGACGGCCTTGCGCCTCGACGGCGGCGAGCTGTTCACGGGGCTTGCCTCCGAGCAGGTGTGCTGGATGAGCCATCGCGACACCGTGACGGCGCCGCCTGAGGGCGCGCAGGTCACGGCGGGATCGGCTTCGACGCCGGTGGCGGCGTTCGAGGCCGCGCAACGTGGCCTCTACGGCGTGCAGTTCCACCCCGAGGTGGTGCACACGCCGGACGGCCAGGCGATGCTCGAGAACTTCCTCTATCGCGTCGCGGGAGCGTCGCCGGGCTGGACGGCGACTGCGGTCATCGACGAGCAGGTGGAGCGGATTCGCGCGCAGGTCGGCTCCGATCGGGTGCTCTGCGGGCTGTCGGGCGGCGTCGATTCGGCGGTAGCTGCGCTGCTCGTCCACCGAGCCGTCGGCGACCAGTTGACCTGCGTCTTCGTCGACCACGGGCTCCTGCGCAAGGACGAGGCGATGCAGGTCGTGGACACCTTCGGCGAGCACTTCCACGTGCCGCTCGTGCACGTCGAGGCGGAGGAGCGCTTCCTGGCGCGGCTCGAAGGCATCGACGACCCGGAGGAGAAGCGCCGCCGCATCGGCGAGGACTTCATCCGCGTGTTCGAGGAGGAGGCGCGGCGACTGGGCGAGGTGCCGTTTCTCGTCCAGGGGACGCTCTACTCGGATGTCATCGAGTCAGGCGGCGAGGCCGGTGTGGCCGCACGCATCAAGTCCCATCACAACGTCGGCGGTCTGCCCGAAGACATGGAGATGGAGCTCGTCGAGCCGCTGCGCCAGCTGTTCAAGGACGAGGTGCGGCGTGTGGGGGAGGAGCTCGGGCTGCCGGAGGCGATGGTCTGGCGGCATCCATTTCCCGGGCCGGGGCTCGCCGTCCGGATCATCGGCGAGGTCACGCGGGAGCGCCTGGAGACGCTCCGCGAGGCCGACGCCATCCTGCTCGAGGAGGTGCGACGCGCCGGCCTCTACCGCGAGCTGTGGCAGTGCTTCTGCGTGCTGCCGGCGATCCGGTCGGTGGGCGTGCAAGGCGACGAGCGGACCTACGGCTACCCGATCGTGATCCGTGCGGTGACGAGCGAGGACGCGATGACGGCCGACTGGGCACGGCTCCCGTACGACCTCCTGGAGACGGTTTCCGGCCGCATCGTCAACGAGATCCCGGCCGTGAACCGCGTCGTCTACGACGTCACGTCCAAGCCGCCCAGCACCATTGAGTGGGAATAAGCCCGCGCGGACCAGCCCGCCTGTGGACGAATTGGCGCTGAATTGTCACACCTCAGTGCCAGGCACTAGGACCTGTCCGTAATCGCCGCCCTGTTCGGCAAGACCGGCAGCCTGAAGCGCCCGTAGCGGCCGCGTACGCCGTCGACGAACGCCGCCAGCTCGTTGGCCAGCGACGCGTCGTGGATCTCGAGCATGTCCTCCGCGTTGTGCTCGCCGGAGCGCGAGAGGTTGAACGAGCCGCAGAACACGACGTCGTCGGCGACCGTCACCTTCGCGTGCATGAAGTCGTGGAGGCTGCCGGGCGTCCACGGCGTCGAGTTCTTCCCCGAGAACGGCGCGCGCTCGAGGATCGCCTCGAGCAGCGGGATCTTCCAGGCCGAGACCTCCATCGCCGACCACTGCTGATGGACGTACGCGAGCTGCGTCGCATCCACGCAGCCGGCGACGTCTACCTGGCCCTCTCCCGCCACCTGGGCCAGCGTCCCCAGGATCGGCCCGGCCGAGATTACCGGCGAGCAGATGCGGACGCGGCGCCTCGCGCGCCCGATCGCCTTCGCCACACGGTGCGAGAGCGCGTCGCCGTAGCCGGGACAGAACCACGGGCGCACGACTGTCTCGCCGACGTCGACTGGACGTGGCTCCACCCGTCCCGCCTTCAGCACGGGCCGGCCCGACCAGAGCTCGTCGAACGCGAGCGCGTACGCCTTGCCGAGCGCATCGGCCTCGACGGTGAGGATGACGTTCTCCTGCCGGGTCCACGAGTCGTTTGTCCAGTTCGTCGACCCGGTGAGTACGGCCGCCCCATCGCGCACGGCGAACTTGTGGTGCATGAGATCCGGGATGCCCGAGACGGCACGTGTCGGGGACCGGCAGCGCCGCGATGTCCTCGGGGATGCACTCCGGCGGCGGCGGCACGGGGATCGGGTTCGGGTGATCGATGTTGTACGCGAGCCGCACGGCTACGCCGCGCTCACCGGCTTGCCGGATTGCACCCAGCACGAGCGCCTCGGCATCGCCCGCGAGCTTGAGGTCGTACAACGCCAGGTCGAGGCTCTCCCGAGCCGCGTCGACGAACGCCGCAATGTCACGGGCCACGTCGGCGGCTGTCTGCCCACCGTCCGTCAGCGTCCGGCATGTGATCATGCGTTGCATCATGGACTTCGCCGACGTGCTGCGCCGCCGCAAGGCCGTCCGCAGCTATCTGCCGGACCCCGTACCCCGCGAGATGCTCGAGCGGATCGTCGCCCGTGGCCGGAAGATCCCCAGCGCCGGCCACAGCCAGGGTCTGCGCCTCGTCGTCGTCACTGACGAGGAGACGAGGCGAGCGATGGCCGAGCTGGCGCTCGAGCCAGAGTACGTCGCCGCAGGCCTCGAGCCGTGGATCTCCCGTGCCCCGGCACACATTGTCGTTTGTGTTCGCGAGGAGGACTATCGCGCGCGTTATCGCGAGCCCGACAAGACGCACGGGGAGGAGGAAGAAGAAGAGTTCGCATGGCCCGTGCCCTACTGGTGGATCGACGCGGGGGCTGCGGTGATGCTGATCTGGCTCGCCGCGCTCGACGAGGGGCTTGCCTGTGGCGTCTACGGCATGCCGGGTGAAGGTTGGGAAGGCCTGCGCGGACTGCTTGGCGTCCCGGCAGACGTACAGCCCTGCGCCGTCCTCACCATGGGCAAGCAGGGACCGGAGACCACCGTTCAGGGCTCGGCGAAGCGCGGCTGGAAGCCGATCGACGACGTCGTTCGCTGGGAACGGTGGTAGAAGCCGACGGCTTCGTCGCCCGCCTGGCGGCGGCCGAGATCGGCCGGACGTTCAACCAGTACCGCGCATCGAGGCTGCTCCGAGATCGGCTAGACGCGTATCTCGAGTCCCGGCGCGACGCGCAACTCGTGCTCGTGGGCGAGGCGCCCGGATACCGTGGCGCGCGAGTCTCAGGGATCCCTTTCACGTCCGAACGGCAACTGACGGGTGGCGGCCCGGCCGAGGCCACGGCGACCATCGTCCACCGCGTGCTCGCCGAGCTCGGGCTCGAGGGCACCGTCCTGCTGTGGAACGTCGTCCCGACGCATCCCGGCACGGCGTCGACGAACCGGCGCCCGACGCGCACTGAAGTCGACGCCGCTCTGCCGTTCCTGGAAGAGCTGACGCGCGGCCGGGATGCCGTCGCGGTTGGGCGCGTCGCGCACGCCGTGCTCGGCGGGCCCTACGTCCGTCACCCCGCTCACGGCGGAGCGCGGGCGTTCCGTGCCGGGCTGATTGAATCACTGCGGTGAAGCCACAGGCGACCGACTTCCCGATCCGCCGCAACACGATCCTGCTGGCGGCCGGGCTGGCGGCCTCCGGAGGGATGATGCAGGTGGCCGTTGCCGTGGGCACGACGACGCTTGTGCTCGTGACGGGTATCGAGAGCATCGTCGGGCTGGGGCCGGCCATCTTCCTCAGTACTGCGGCCCTCGCGGCGCTACCGGCGGGAAGGGCGATGGACAAGTACGGCCGGACGCCCGTCATCTCGGGCGGCTTTGCCACCGGCATCGTCGCGACCGTCACGGTGGCGCTCGGCTGTCACTGGGAGTCGACGCCGCTCGTCGTGCTCGGACTGGGCCTCGTCGGCGCCTCGGCGGGCACCGTGATCCTCGCGCGGGCGGCCGCCGCGGACATGTACCCGCCGGAACGCCGCGCACGCGGTATCTCGCTCGTGCTCTTCGGAGCGGTGATCGGTGCGGCCTTCGGCCCACTCGTCTTCCGACCGCTGTTCGCGGGCGAGCATCACGTGGATGCCGACTCGCTCGTCGTCCCGTGGCTCGTCGCCGGGCTGATCATGTGCGTTGGGCTCGGCATCGCGCTGTCCGTGCGACCCGATCCGAAGCGGATCGGCGAGGCGCTCGGCTACGGCGCCGAAGGCGAGACCGCAAGCTCGACGGCTGCGCCGCTCAGGGAGATCCTGCGCCGGCCGGGCGTGATCACCGCGCTCGTCGCGGCCGTGGCGAGCTTCGCGGTGATGGTGTCCGTAATGAACCTCTCCGGCTACATCGTCGTCGGCCACGGGCACAGCCAGGCCGACACGTTCTGGGTGATCAGCGCGCACGTCGTCGGCATGTACGGGCTCGTGCTCGTCGTCGGGAACGTGATCGACCGCATCGGACGGCTGGTTGCGCTCGTCGGCGGCCTACTGGTGATGGGGCTGTCGACCATCGTCATGATCTGGATCACGAGCGTTTTCGCGATGAGCTTCGCGCTCTTCGGGCTGGGGCTGGGGTGGGTGTTCTCCTATGTGGCCGCGACGACGGAGCTCGTCGATTGCGCGGCGCTGTCAGAGCGCGGCAAGCTCGTCGGCTTTTCCGACCTGCTCTCGGGCTTCACAGGCGCCGCACTCGCGCTCGCGGGCGGGGCCGCGTACAACGACATCGGAGTGGAGGCGATCGCCGTCGGCGCGACGATCGCCGTTGCGCTGCCGGCGGTCGCCATCACCCTCGCCCACCGCCGGCCGCCGGCGGAGACCGCCGAGGCCACCCTCTAGCCCCCGACGAGAGCGAGAAACGCGTCGTAGTCGCGGATGTAGTCCGCCGCGTCGTACGGATGCGACGCGAGCACGAGCAGCACGGCGTCGCGCGTGTATTTCCACTGGGTTCCCCAGATCAGCGGAGGGATGTGCAGGCCGACGGTCGGACCGTCGAGATCGACCTCGTCCTGCGAGCTGCCGTCGTCGACGAGGCACTTGAGGCTGCCGGCGACGCAGACCAGGAACTGGTGGCATGCCCGGTGGGCGTGCGCGCCGCGAACCGACTCGCTGGGGACGTCGTAGACGGCAAAGAATCGCCGTGGCTCGAAGGGGCAGTCGGCCAGCTCGAGCGCCGACAGAGCACCGCGTTCGTCGCGCGCGTGCGTCAGCTGGTGCACGGTGACTCCGGGCACACTCGTCGGCCCTATGATCGCCCGGTGGGAGCCGGCATCCACGAAACGTCCATCGTAAGCCCTGCTGCCGCCGTCGGCGATGGCGCGGAGGTCGGCCCGTTCTGCCTCGTCGGAGATTGCCGTATCGGCAGCCGCGCGCTCGTTCGCAGTCACAGCGTCATCTACGCGGACGTCGAGATCGGCGACGACTTCGAGTGTGGCCACGGCGTCAAGATCAGGGAGAAGTCGCGGATCGGCGACGGCGTGCGCATCGGCACGGATTGCGACCTGCAGGGCGAGCTGACGATCGGCGACCACGCTCGCCTGCACAGCGGCGTATTCGTTCCCCAGTTCACGGTCATCGAGGAGCTCGTCTGGATCTTCCCGCGGGCCGTTCTCCTCAACGATCCGCATCCGCCGTCCGACACCTGCACCGAAGGGCCGACGATCCGGCGTGCGGCCGTGATCGGCGCTGCGTCGACGATCTTCCCGTCCGTCGAGGTGGGCGAGGGGGCGCTCGTCGCGGCGGGGAGTGTCGTGCGGGAAGACGTGCCCGCGGACACGGTGGTCGCGGGTGTTCCGGCGCGCATCATCGGCTCGACAGCGGACGTCGAGTGCAGCGACGGCCGCCTGGCCCAGGTCTATCCGTGGTGGGGTCACTTCCGGCGAGGCTACCCCGACGGCGCGTTACCGCCCGCTGGCTGACGTCCGCGCACGAAGAGAAGCCTTGCCCCGAGGAAGCTGAGCGGCGCGGTCACGGCCACGGTCCCCAGCACGACGACGATTCGAGACGCGTCCAGCACCGAGTCGAGGAGCGCCACGATGCCCAGGCCCACGAGGTACACGGCCACGTACCAACCGGCGAGAGCGAGCCTGCGCGACCAGGACGCGGTCGCGCGGAAGACGTAGCGCGGAGTGGTCAGGGCTACGAAGACGATCCCGGCCGCGTAGACGATCGTGAACGCGACCTCGGCGGGCAAGACCCACGCCAGGAGGTAGAACGCAGCTGTCGTCAGCGCGGTGTTGGCGCCGCCCAGCGCTCCGAAGCGGAGCACCTGCCCGCGCGTGGATCCGGCGTTAGCCCCCTCCACCGCCGAACCGCTCGTGCGTCATCGTCA
The DNA here is from genome assembly GCA_963704335.1 of uncultured Actinomycetes bacterium. GTDB lineage: Bacteria > Actinomycetota > Thermoleophilia > Gaiellales > Gaiellaceae > PALSA-612. Next base: position 177,947 of record OY969889.1, on the reverse strand, counting down.
CGGAGTCGGGCCGGCCCTTGCTGTTCTCGTACGTCCGCCAGACATAGGACCCGACGATGCCCAGGGCGATGATGATCAGCGACGTCATGAAGAACACCGCGAGGATGAGCGGCGTGTAGCCCGCCACGTCGATCTGGTCCGTGGCCCATGCGACGAGGACGGCAAGGGCCGAGACGGTGCTCACGACGACGCCCACCACGCCCAGCGCGATGATGAGCGTGATCGGCACGTCGGTGAACGAGTAGATGCTGTCCAGCAGGTAGCGCACCTTGCGGCGGAAGCTCCACGCGCTCTTGCCCTCGGGACGCGGCAGGCGGTCGTACGCCACCTCGGCGCGCCGGAAGCCCACCCAGTAGAGGAGCCCGACGAGGCTCGTGTGCGACTCGTCCATACGCACGAGCTCGTTCGCGACCTGCCGGGTGCAGCCGAACACGTCGACGCCGCCCGCCGGGATGTCCGGTTGGACAAGGTGCCGGTAGAGCCACCAGAAGAGCCGCGACGCCGTCTGGCCGGCGCGGTCGTCGGCGCGCGAGCTGCGCGCGCCGACAGTGACGTCGACCTCGCCCGTGTCCAGCCGGCGAAAGAACTCCCGCACGAGCGAGACCGGCTCTTGCAGGTCAGCTGCCATCACCGCCAGCAGCTCCCCTTCCGCCGCCGCCAGGCCGGCGCGGATCGCGCTGAAGGAGCCGAAGTTCCGGGTGAGCGCGATCAGCTGCGACGAGAACGCCGCCTGGCTCGGCCAGGAGCCTGCGCAGCAGGACAAGAGAACCGTCCGGCGAGCCGTCCACGACGAACACGATCTCGAGCGGGGCGTCGAGCTCGCCGGCGAGCCCCTCCAGCCGCTCGACGAGCGCCGCGAGCGTCGCCTCGTTCCGGTACACGGGCACGACGACGGAGTAGCGTGGCGCGTCAGAGCTCACCGAGCGCCTCGCACACGCGATCGACCTCGTCCTCCGTCAGTTCGGGGAAGCACGGAACAGTGAGCACATGGGCGACTGCATGATCCGTGACGGGGAGGCGCACGTCGCTGCGCCACGCCGGCTGTTCGTAGTCCGTCACGGGGTAGTGCACGTCGGTGCCGATCCCGGCGGCGTCGAGAGCTGTTCTGACATGGTCGCGGTCCTCCGCGAGGATCACGGCGAGATGGCCGACGAAGTCCTCGCCGTCATTCCAGACGAAGCGGCCGGCGTGGGGAGGGAGCGCCTCTGCGTACCGCCTGACGATCTCCCGCCGTCGCTCGTTTCGCTCGTCGAGACGGGCGAGCCCGACTCGGAGGACGGCCGCCTGGAGCTCGTCCAGGCGGGAGTTCCAACCCCCTGGCACCTCCGCTCGGTACTTCTGTGACCAGCCGTACTGACGCAGCGCGCGCACGCGCTCGTCGACTTCCGGAGTGTTCGTCGCCACCGCGCCGCCGTCGCCGATCGCCGCGAGGTTCTTCGTCGGGTAGAAGCTGAACGTGGCAGCGTCGCCGAGCGATCCCGCCCGCCGCCCGCCGCGCTGCGCTCCGGCCGCCTGCGCGCAGTCCTCGACGACGGCGATGCCCCGCTCTCGGCAGATCTCGACGATGCCCTCGACGTCGCACATCAGCCCGTAGAGGTGCGTGGCGACGACGGCGCGCGTTGAGGTCGTCAGTGCCTCCTCGACGGTTGCGGCGGAGAGCCCCAACGTCAGTCGGATCGACGTCGGCGTAGCGCACCGCGCAGCCGAGCCTCCGTGCCGCCGCGGTCGTGTAGCCCCCGGCGTTGGCCGCAGTGAGCACCTCGTCGCCGGCTTCGCAGCCGACGGCCGCCAACGCCAGCTCGAGCGCGTCCGTGCCGCTGGCCACGCCGGCGCAGTGCGCGACGCCGACGAACGCAGCGAGCTCCTCCTCGAACGCGGCGTGTTCAGGCCCGTGCACGTAGCGTCCGGAGTCGAGCACGCGGCCGAGCGCGGCCTCGAGGGCCGGGCGCTCGGCGGCGACGGCACGCTGGGGATCGGCAACCCGGATCGACGTCACCCGTTCATCGTCTCAGCTCGCATCGTCTCAGCCGGGCCCTTCATCCGCACCGGTAATGTCGCAGCCGCCGCGAGCAGATCGGCAAGCGTGAAGACGAGCCGCACGACGAGCGCCACGGACAGCGCTTCGCTGCGATCGAGTACCGGCGACAGCGCCGCGACGAGCACTGCCTCGCGGACGCCGATCCCCGACGGGGCGAGGAAGACGAGGAAACCCGCAGTCATGGCCAGAGCAGCGCCACCGAGACACAGCAGGAACGACTCCCCGGCCGGTGCGCCGGCCCCCACCGCCAGCACCCAGACGCTGACTCCGTAGGCGAGCCAGCTCACGAGCGACCAGGCGGTCGCCGCAAGCATGCCGGGCCACGTTACGGGCCGCTCGAGCGGCGGCCGCCGCATGACGCGCATGACGACGTTCACCACCCTCGTCAGCACCGGCGGGCTGAGCGCTGCCGCAATGACCACGACGAGAACCGCGACCGCGCTGTATTGGGGACCATGGTTCTCCACGACGCTCGGAATGACGAGGAGGCCGACAGCCAGGCCGCTGAGGACGGCGATTCCGGCCGCGACGATGCTCGCAGCGAGCGCGCGTGAACGCGGGACGCGAACCCTGTGTGCGAGCTCCATCTGCACGAGGAAGGCCCAGAAGCTGCCGGGGACGTACTTCCCCAGCTGGCCGATGAGGTAGATCTTCGCCGCGTGCCGAACCCGCACGCGCGAGCCGAGCTCGATGAGCGACCAACGCCAGGTCAAGACGCTGGCGCCAAGCCCCGCGAGCACGAGTAGCTCTGCCAGCACGAGCTCCCAGGGCGACATCCGGCCGACCGTGTCACGCACCTCGTCCCAGTTCCTCACCGTGGCGACGACGACCAGGGCGAAGAGGACGATGCCCGTGGCGACACGCGCGGCTGCGATCCAGCGGGACTGCCGAGGGGACTCGACGGTCTCGCTCGTCGTCATGATCTCCGACTCCACTCGACTACCATCCTGACAGTGGATGCGGCGCTGACCGACCTGCTCCGCTGCCCGGAGTGCGGCCGCTCACTCGCAGGGACCGCAGCCAGCCTCGGCTGCGAGAACGGGCACTCGTACCCCGTCGTCCGAGGCATTCCGCGTCTGTTCGACGCCGCGCACCAGTCCGAGGAGCAGACCCGGACGTCCGAGGCCTTCGGCTACTCCTGGACGCATTACCCACGGGACAACCCGTACACCGAGGAGCAGTGGCGAGACTGGGTCGTCCCGCTCACTCCCGAGGATTTCGCCGGCAAGCAGGTGCTCGATGCGGGCTGCGGCCTGGGCGGCTTCATCGAGTACAGCCGGCAGTGGCAGGCGAGACAGGCCGTCGGGATCGACCTGTCGGAGGCGATCGACGCGGCCGCCGCGAGGCTTGGGCCGGCGAACCTCGTCCAGGCCGACCTCTACCGGCTGCCCATCCGTCCCGGCAGCTTCGACCTCGCCTACTCGATCGGCGTGCTCCACCACCTGGAGGATCCCGAGCGAGGCTTCCGGGCCATCGTCGACACGGTCCGTCCGGGCGGCCTCGTCTTCGCCTGGGTCTACGGGAGGGAGAACAACGGGTGGATCATCTACGTCGTCGATCCGCTGCGAAAGCACGTTTTCCGACGCTTGCCTCACGGGCTCCTGAAGTGGGTGATCTCCCTGCCGCTCGCGCTCGTGTTGATGCCGTTCGTGAAGCTGGCGGAGCGCGTGGAGCGGATGCCGTATCGCGACTATCTCCTCTGGCTCGGAAAGCGAGACACCACATTCGTCCACGGCGTCGTCTTCGACCATCTGGCGGCTCCGACGAGCCACTACATCAGGCGTGAGGAGTTCGAGCGCTGGTTCGAGGCCGCCGGCCTCGTCGACGTTCAGATCTCCTGGCGCAACCGCAACTCCTGGCGTGGCCTCGGCCGCGTCCCCGAATCGGGCGGCCGTTCGGCGTAGCGCTCGTACCAGAGCTGAAACACGAACAGCGTCCACAGCTGCTTGCGATGGTCCCGCGTTCCGCCGAGGTGCTCCCGGACCAGGCGCTCGACCTCGCGCGCGTCGAAGAGCCCCTGGCGGCGTAGCCGGTCGGGTGAGAGCGCGTCGAGCAGCGGGTCGCGCAAGTCCGTCTTCAGCCATTCCGCGACCGGGATCCCGAAGCCCTTCTTCCTGCGCCCGGCAATTCCCTCCGGCAGACGGCCCGCCATCGCGCGCTTCAGCAGGTGCTTCGTTTCGAGCCGCCGCAGCTTCAGACGCGAGGGCACGCGTGCGAGGAACTCGACGAGCGTGTAGTCGAGGAACGGGGCGCGCACCTCGAGCGACGTGAGCATGCTCGCGCGGTCGACCTTCGCGAGGATGTCGTCCGTCAGGTATGTCTTCGCGTAGAGGTAGATGAGCTTCGCCACCCAGTCGCCTGTCCGCTGGCCGCCGTAGAGCGCCCGGACGCCGGCGAGCGGATCGACCGTCGGCGGCTCGACGAGCAGCTTCCGCTGCTCTGCCGACGTGAAGGCGCCGAGCCATAGCTGGTGCCGCGTCGCGGCCGGCTCGATCGCGCCGCGCAGGAAGCGCTTGACCTTGAAGTCGAAGCTGAAGTCCTCGGTAGAGACCGGCAGCTTTTCCGCGAGCGGCACGACCACCCGCTCGTGGAGGCTGCGCGGCAGCGCGTAGTGGCGAGCGACGGCTTCCGCGGGGAACGTCGGGTACCCGGCGAGCAGCTCGTCGCCACCGTCGCCTCCGAGCGCCACCGTCACCGTCTCCCGTGCGAAGCGGGACAGGAGGAACGTCGGCAGCACGGACGGGTCGGCGAAGGGCTCGTCGAGGCCGGCCGTGACCTGCGGCAGCACGTCGAGCAGGACACGCGGGGTGAAGATCTCCTCGTGGTGCTGTGTCCGGAAGTGGCGCGCAACCCGCCGCGCATGCTCGGACTCGTCGAAGCTCCGCTCGGTGAAGCCGATCGAGAACGTCTGCACCTGCTCGGGCGGCAGCAGTTCGCACATGTAGGCGACGACCGAGCTCGAGTCGATGCCGCCGCTGAGGAAGGCCCCCAGCGGCACGTCGCTGACCAGGCGGAGCCGAACGGCCTCGCGGAGGCGCTGGTCGAACTCCTCGACGATCTCACCTTCCGGTCGAGGATCGGTGCCGTCGAAGCGGAGGTCCCAGTACGGCTCGACGGTCGTTCGTCCCTGCTCCCAGACGAGTCGGTGTCCCGGCGGCAGCTTCCGGATCCCGGCGAAGATCGCATGGGGGGAAGGCACGTACTCGAACGCGAGGTAGTGCTCGAGCGCCGCGCGATCGAGCTCTCGCGGGCAGGCCGGGTGCTGGAGGAGCGCCTTAAGCTCGGAGCCGAACAGCAACCCGCCGTCGATCTCGGCGTAATACAGGGGCTTCTTGCCCAGCCGGTCCCTGGCGAGCATCAGGCGCCGCCGCCTCGTGTCCCAGACGGCGAACGCGAACATCCCGTTGAGGCGCTCCGTGCAGTCGACACCCGACTCCTCGTAGAGATGCACGAGCGTCTCGGCGTCGCCGTTCGTCCTGAAGACGTGGCCGCCGGCCTCCAGGCCCGCGCGGAGCTCCGCAAAGTTGTAGATCTCGCCGTTCAGCATCGTCCAGACCGAGTCGTCCTCGTTGGCGAGTGGCTGGTGTCCACCCTCCACGTCGATGATCGAGAGCCGCCGGAAGCCAAAGCCGACGCCTGGCCCGGTGCCGTCAGGCTCGGGGAGGTAGTACGCCTCTTCGTCGGGGCCGCGGTGCCGGAGCGTCCCGGTCATCCGCTCGAGCACGCCGCGGTCGACCGGGCCGGCAGCCTCGACGACGCCGCAGATCCCGCACACGGGCTAGGCGCGACCGCCCGCCACCGGCCGCGCGATGTTCTGCACCTCGCGCACCCGGTAGATCGGCTTCGACTGCGACTCGTGGTAGGTACGGACGATCAACTCGGCCATGAGGCCCATGAGGATGCAGAGAAACCCGAGCAGGAAGAGGAACACCGCGATGAGGATGACCGGGTTTCGGTAGACGTAGACCCCGTCCACGAATTTCTGGAACAGGGCGATGCAGCCGGCCAGGATTCCCCCCAGACAGAGGAGGAGGCCGCTGCCGCCGAAGATGTAACTCGGCTTTGTCCCATAGCTGGACAGGAACTTCACGGTGATGAGATCCAGCACGACTCGTAGCGTGCGACCCAACCCGTACTTGCTCTGGCCGTAGCGCCGTGGGCGGTGGTGAACCGGAATCTCCGTGACCCGGGCGCCTTCCTGGTAGGCCAGCGCGGGCAGGAAGCGATGCATCTCCCCGTAGAGCCGCATGCCTTGGATGGCCGTTGCTCTGTAGGCCTTGAGGGTGCAGCCGTAGTCGTGCAGGTGCACTCCGGTCACCAAGCCGATCAGCCAGTTGGCGAGCCGGGACGGGATCCGCCGCAGCATGTTGTCCTTCCGATCCTTGCGCCATCCGCTGACGACGTCGTAGCCCTCGTCCAGCTTGTTCAGCAGGAGTGCGATGTCCGCCGGATCGTTCTGGAGGTCGCCGTCCAGCGGTACCACCACGGCGCCTTCCGCGTAGTCGAAGCCCGCGGCCATCGCCGCCGTCTGGCCGAAGTTGCGGCCGAAGTGGATGACCTTGAGGTGCGGGTCGTCCGCTGCGAGCAGCTTCAGCTTGGCGTACGTCTCGTCCGTCGATCCGTCGTCGACGACCACGACCTCATACGTCCTGCCGAGGGCCGTAGCAGCAGTCGTCAGCTCAGTGTAGAGCTCGTCGACGCTCTCCACTTCGTTGTAGACGGGAACGACGATCGAGAGTGAGATCGCGCCGTCTTCGGGCGACGGCTCGTCCACCGCCGGCGGTGGCAGCGCGCTGCTCGTGGGCGTCGACACGGCGCTCTCAGTGTAGATCGCTGCGTCCGACGGCCTGCGGAAACTCGATCTGGTCCTGCGTGTCCGACGAGAGCATCACGCAGCCCAGTACGAATGCCACACAGGCGGCGCCCATCGCGACGCGGCGGGCCGTGCTGCTGCCGATGAGCGACGTGCGTGTCGCCGGGCCGAAGCAAACGAGCAGGTACACGAGCGTGGTGAGCGGCAGGTAGTACCGCGGTTCCGCCTGCGTTGCAATGACGCCCACGAGCGCGCTGGCGAGCACGCCCACGCCGGACCAGCGGATTCGTCCGAGCGCACGTCGAGCGTCCGGTAGCACGAGCCGTGCGACTGCGACGAAGAGGAGCGTGTACTGGAGCAGTGAGAGCAACAGCGGTTTGTTGTCGAGATCGCGGACGTAGGGAGTCGGGTACTTCACGTCGAGGCCGTTGAAGACGTGGCGGAAGTAGCTCGTGGCCATCGTCAGCGGGTGCTCGAGGACAAGCCGGATATACCGCGAGGAGCTCGGGAACGAGGGCCTGTTCAGGCGGATGACCGGCGCGATGTTCTCCTCCTCGAGCAGGCGTCTCGTGGACGGATCGAGGTAGAAGACGCCCGGTGAGGGGTAGCCGCTGGCCGGGCCGACGTACGTCTCGTACTTCTGGGCGCGCAGGCCGAGCCAGGTGGTGACGAGATTCTGCTCTCGCGCGTTCGCGACGCCCGGGCTCCAGGTGTCGTGGTGGCGGTTGTTCATGAGCATCTGCGGCAGGCTGATGAGGAAGGCGCCGGCCAGCAGCAGGCCGACGGCCGTGCCCCGCGTCCTCCAGCTCCACGACCGCAGCGGGATCACTGCGGTCACGAGTAGGGCTGCGACGAGTGCGAACCAGTAGTTGCCACGCATGTTCGCCGCCAGGCCGAAGGATAGGCCTGCCAGCAGGTACCCCCAGGTCCCGCCCCGGAGGAGACAGATTACGCCGACGCTTGCCGCCATCAGCGCCGGAAAGTCGGCGAGTGGGAAGTCGAGGTGATCGCGCCAGTAGAGGAAAAGAAGCCCGTTCAGCGCGAGGACGCGGGCCCAGCCGAGCGCGGCGTTCGGGAACAGCGCCCTCGCCAGGCGCGGCAGGACGACGACACCGAGCGTGGCGGCGAGCAGTGCGCCGAAGACCTTGACAATCGTGACATCTCCCATCCCGAGCGCGCCGCCGACCGAGTCGAGGATGTGGTTGAGCAGCGGGATCGAATAGCCGCGCCACTCGTAGTCATAGGAGAGCAGCGAGAAGCCCCCGCCGTCGTTGAAGAGCTTCCCGGCCTGCCAGTACTCGCTCGCGTCGTAGTAGAAGACGTCGTAGCCCGACGCGAAGAGGTGGACGAGGTAGACGGCCGCGACCAGTGCAAAGCACGCCGCCTCTACGGGGATCCTTCGCACCCGTTCCCCTAGGCTCCCCGACTAGTCGTCAACAATGGGCCAACCTAACAGGGCACCCGTAGAGTGGAGAACCGCATGCATCCAGACGGCGCCTCAGGCAATGCCACCGTCGCCGGCACCGACGTGCCCCGGCGCGTGCAGGGCGATGAGGGCGCGACGTCGCCAGAGGGCGCCTCCATGGGCGACGAGCGCGGCCCCGTAGCCGGACGGCTCTCGCGGGCCCGGCCCGCTGCCGCCCTCGAGACGCGGCGGATGGTGAAGTACGGCATGGTCGGCGTTCTCAACGTCGCCATCGACTTCACTCTGTATGCGCTGCTCGTCACGATAGGCGTTTGGTACCCGTTGGCGAAAACGATGTCGCTCGTGGTCGCAACAGCCAACGGCTACACGATCAATCGGATGTGGACATTCCGGGCCGGCCCGTATCGGCACATCACGCTCGCCAAGTACGCGAGCGTCCAAGCAGGGGCCCTGGCGGCGAACGTGACGGTACTGGCCATTCTCGTCGAGATCGCGGGGCTGGATGAGATCGTCGCGCAGGCGATCGCGCTTCCGTTCATCGCGGTCTTGAGCTTCCTCGGACAGCGTCTCTGGACGTTCCGGGACGCGCTCGCGTAGCGCGGTTCGGCCAGAGCATGTTCGACGGAAGAACGGTCAGCGTCGTATTCCCGGCTTACAACGAGGAAGCGGGCATTGGCGAGGCAGTGCGCTCGTTTCTCGCTCTCGACGAGGTCGACGAGGTCGTCGTCGTCGACAACAACTCGCGTGATCGAACCTCTGAGCTCGCCAGTGCGGCGGGCGGCCGGGTGGTGGCCGAGGCGAAGCAGGGCTACGGCCATGCGCTCCAACGCGGCCTCGCCGAGGCGACCGGCGACCTGGTCGTCATGGCGGAGCCGGACGGGACGTTCATCGCCGAGGACGTACGGAAACTGCTCGCTTACGTCGACAACGCCGAGCTTGTGCTCGGCACGCGAACGACGCGCGAGATGGTCTGGGCAGGAGCCAACATGGGATTCATGCTCCGCTGGGGCAACTGGGGCGTAGCGAAGTTGCTCCAGGTCCTGTTCAACACGCCATCGCTGAGCGATTGCGGCTGCACTATGCGCTTGATCCACAAGCCGGCCCTCGAGCGGATTCGGAGAGACCTCACTGTCGGCTCGTCCCACTTCCTCCCCGAGATGGTGATCCTCGCCCGACTCGCCGGGCTGACGATCATCGAAGTGCCGGTCACCTACCGCCCGCGACGCGGAGAGTCGAAGATCACAGGCTCGTTCACGACCTCGACGCAGGTGGGAGTGAACATGATCCGGCTTATCTTGCGATACCGCGTCAACGGCCCGTCGCGAGAGAGACCCTCCTAACTGAGCGCGGGTCGTCGCGCGCTGGCGACGTTGTGGGCGCCGATCCGGTTGATGCCTGGTATCCGCTCGAGCGCGCGCTCGAGCGAGGCGACGGTGGGCAGGAGTCGGGCGGGCGTGAAGTCCGGGACGAACGTCATCCGCCGTAGTCGGATGTCAGCCATGCCGCTCTCGCGCAGCGTGTCGCAAATCAGCTTCGCCGGGACGAGCTTCTCGTCCCCCTGGTCCTGCGGCAGCCGCCGCATGAGGAGCGGCCAATAGGGATTGAGCGGGTTGTGGTCCCAGACCAGGACGGCACCTCCGGGCCTGACGACACGGCACATCTCGCGGATCGCTCGCCGCACGATTACGGGATCGATGAGGTGGTGGAGCACCGCGAACGTGGTCACGAGGTCGAAGCTTGCTTCCTCGAAGGGAAGGTCGTCGGCCCCGGCGTGGACGACATCTAGGCCATGAGCGCGAGCGACGACGAGCATCTCGTGCGAAACGTCGACGCCGTGCTTCTCATAGCGGGCGGGTAGTTCATGAAGCAGCCGCCCTGTACCGCACCCGACGTCGAGGACGCGCCCGTCCGGGGCGAGCGAGCAGACGAGGTTGACCCGCCGGCGCGTGAGATGCGCCATCACGTGTTCCGGGATCGTCTCCTCGTACGCCTCTGCAACCGAGTCGAAGTGCTCCTCCTGGCTGCGCACGTTTCAGGAGGTGCGCCAGGACGGCGGCAGATTCTTCTCGATCTCGATCCCGGCAAAGGGCTTGGTCGCGCGGGGCCCGTGGCGGCGGGCCCACTCGCACATTCGCCGAACACCCTCCTCGAGTGGCGTGCCCGCCCGCGTTCCGAAGACCGCGCGGACCTTCGCATGATCCGAGAACGCGTGCTTCACTTCGTTGCGAGCCTCATGGTGGACGATCGGGTGGTCCGGCTCCCCCATCGCAACGCGGACGACGTCAGCCAGCTGGTTGACGCTGTACGGCTCGTCGGCGCCGACGTTGAAGATCTCCAGCCGCGCGGCGCTCGTGAACGGAGCCTCGGCGATGTCGGGGATCACGTCGCCGACGTATGAGAAAGCCCGGGTCTGCTCTCCGTCTCCGAAGATCGGCAGCGGCTCATCTTGCAGGATGTTGTTGATGAAAATGCCGAGAACGTTGCGGTAACGGTCGGCGATGTTCTGGAGCTCGCCGTACACGTTGTGCGGGCGGAAGATCACGTAGTCGAGCCCGAACATCTCGTGCGAAGCGGCCAGCTCCTGCTCGACGGCGCGCTTGGCGATGCCGTACGAGTCCTCCGGCTGTGGGATCATCGCTTCGGTCATGGGTGTCTGTCCGGCGCCGTAGACGGCGATCGAAGACGTGAACACGAAGCATTCGGATCCGTGATTGACCGCCGCGTTGATGAGATTGCAGCTGCCGATGACGTTGTTCGTGTAGTTGAACCGCTTGATGAAGTGGCTCAGCCCTTCGGCGGCATAGGCGGCGAGGTGGAACACGTGCTCGAACCGCTCCTGTGCGAAGAGCCGATCGACGCCGTCGACGTCGGTCACCGATGCCTCGACGAACCGGGCTCGCGTGTCGACGTTCTCGGTGGACCCTCCGGACAGGTCGTCCAGCGCGACGACGTCGTGGCTGCGATCCAGCAACGCGGTGACGAGATGGGCGCCCATGAATCCGGCACCTCCTGTGACCAGGCAGCGGGCCATCAGGTCGTGTTGGCGGGCTCGAGCATCCCCACAGTCAGAGCGTACAGCCGGGTTTCGATCCTGCACACGCTGCCCGATCCTGGCGATAACGTGACGGTCGTGCTGTCGCCGGACGCGAGGTAACGAGCTCTGCGCAGGCTCGTATCGCACTCCGGGGGAGTCGTACTCCTGTTCACGGTCGCGATCCTTTGTACGTACCTGCCCGTGCTGATCGTTCCGTATGGGACCGCGGACGACTACATGTCCCTGGCGATGGCGGAGGATCTGGGACTGTCTTCGCCCCCTTACGCGAAGAGCCTCGCCCATTACGGCGCAGCCGAGGGTCGGCCGGTCTGGGGAGTGGTCGCGAATGCCGCCTTCTCTGCGGCGGGAACGATCGACAACCTCCGCTACGTCCGGATCATCAGCGTCGCAGGGACCATTGCGTTGGCGCTGGTTCTGTACTGGGCACTCGTGCGATCAAAGCTCGGCCGAACGCCGGCGGCGCTGATCGCGTTGCTCGTGTGCACCATGCCCCCTTTTCAGCTCTACGCCTCGTGGACGGTGATGCTCCACGCATCCTGGACGGCGCTGCTGGGCGGATGCGCATCGTTGCTGACAGTCGCCGCTGTGGACGCGCCGCGACGCCTCAGGCCCGAACGACTCGTGGGCGCGACGCTTCTCATGCTCGTCGCCGTCTTGACGTACCAGTCGGCGTCGATGTTCTTCTGGGTCTTCCTTGCCGTCGCTCTGGTCGGGTCAGTCACCGATTCGAAGCGCGCGTGGCGCCTTGCGCGAACGCACTTCGCAGTTGCGGTCGCCGCCCTGGCGCTCGCGTATCTCGTGTACAAGGTGTGCATCTGGCTCGTTGGGCCCGACGCTCCCGGCGCGGACAGGGGCGCTCTCACGAACGACGTCGCCGGCAAGATCGAGTGGTTCGGACGCTGGGCTCTCTACGGCGCGCTGAACCTCTTCGAAATCACGTGGTCTGCCTGGTTGGCAGCTCTGGTCGCCGCGGTCTCCGTCGGCGGCATCGTGCTCTGGCTCCTGCGTCGAGCGTCGCGACCGCTGCTCTACATCGCGCTCGGGCTCGTCCTGCTCCCGCTCACCGTCCTGCCGAACCTCGTGGTCGAGGAGACCTACGAATTCGAGGTCTACAGAACGCTGATCTCGCTCTCGGCCCTGATCGCCCTCTACTTCGGCCTCGGCACCGTCGCGCTCTGGGTGATGCTCCGGGAGTGGCTCGCGAGCCGGATCAGTGGCGGGGCTCTGCTCGTGAGCGAGCGTGTCGCGGCCGGTCTCGCTATCGCATTCGTGGCGACGTGCATCGTCACTGCGAACAGAAACATGGACACGCTCATCGTAGAGCCAAAGCTCCGAGAGCTGCGGCTGGTACGCGGCCAGGTGGCGGTGCTGCCTGAGCCCGTCCAGAACGTGTCCTTCGTGCTGTCCGGCCCCGACGAGCGGGTGCCGGGCTCGCCGGTGTCCGACGAGTTCGGACATCCGTCGACCAGCCCGTGGTACGGGGCCGAGCCGCTCGTGCTGCTGCTGCTCCGCGAGCAAGGGCGGCTGGCGTCGCCTCATCCCTTCGTCTCCGTCCTGCCGTGGTACACGACGGCGACACCCGAAGGCGCCGGCGTCGTGAACCTCAACGGGCTGCTCGGCCGCAAGTGAGCCGCCCTGGTTATAGTCCACGCCAGTGAGCGAGGGCCCCGCAGCACCGACGCCTGAGGAGGCGGGGACGGGTAACGGTCGCTCTCTGGGCGATCTCGCCAAGGACCCGCGCCTGAGCGTCGGCGCCCTGCTGGCGATTGCAGGGCTGATCGCGATTGCGGTCTGGCTCATAGTGGAGTCGGTAGGGGACGACAGCTCCGACGTTGCCGAGCCGGCGGCCGCCACAACCGATCCCGTAGCGGTAAACGCGAACGGCCTCGCCACACTGGCGGCGGCAACCGGTAGTCCCATCTACTGGGTGGGGCCGCGCCGGGGTCATTTGTACGAGATTTCGCAGCGCACCGGAAGCCAGGTCCACGTCCGTTATCTGCCGAGCGGGGTAGAGGCAGGCGACGCACAGGCGCTGCTGACGGTGGCGACGTATCCGGTCGAGAATGCCTATGACGTCACTTCGGCCATCAGCGGGGCGGAGCTGACGCAGATTCGCGGAGGGGGCGTCGCCGCGATCTCGAGCAGCCGGCCCACGAGCGCTTACGTCGCGTATCCGGGTGTCGACTACCAGATGGAGGTCTTCGATCCCGACCCGGCGGTGGTGAAGAGGCTGGCCACGAGCGGCGCCGTGCGGCCGTTGCCCGCACCGCAGGCGGCCGTGGAGCCGCGCGGCCCGGTCGCCGTGTCCGAGGACGATCTCGTGGCGCTCGCCGGCGAGCTCGGCCACCCGGTCTACTGGGCCGGCGCCGAGCCGAACACGATCACGGAGCTGACCGTGGTCGCTACCGGCTCGGTCTTCGTGCGCTACCTGCCGTCCGGCAGCGAAGTGGGCGCGAAGGAACTGGCGCTGACCGTCGCCACGTATCCGGTCGCAGACGCGTATGCCGTCACGCAGAGAGGCGCCTCCGGGGGCAGCGTCGTCGTCGACACACCCGACGACGCCTTCGCCATGCGCTCGAAGTCGAGCAAGACGAACGTCTACCTGGCCTACCCGGACGAGGACGTGCAGGTCGAGGTGTATTCGCCCGTTCCCGGCGAGGCCGAACAGCTCGTCTCGCAGGGAAAGATCGTCTCCGTCGGCTAGAGACGGCCGCAGCAGGCGTTCGGCGCCATGACCACGCTGCTCGTTCCCTGGGTCGCCTTCCCGCTCCTGTTCGTCGCCCTCTCGTGGGGCTGCGGGCTCCTGCTCGAGCGCGTGTCGGGCGTGAAGCTGCCCGGAGCCCTCGTCGTCCCCTGCGGCTTTGCCGTCGTCGCGCTCGTGGCGCAGTTCGCGGTGCTGACGGACGCGACGGCAGAGCTCGCGACTCCTGCCGTGATCGTGACCGCAGTCGCGGGCTTCGTGGTCGTTCGGCCGTGGCGCAGCCTGCACGTGGACTGGTGGGCGATCGCATCGGGAGTGGGGGCATTCGCCGCCTACGCCGCGCCGATCGTCCTCTCGGGAGCGGCGACGTTCGCCGGCTACATCAAGCTCGACGACGACTCGACGCTTACCGCGCTCGTCGACCGGGCCATGGAGCACGGGCGCAGCGTTGATGGCCTGGAGTTCTCGACATACTTCCGCGTTGTCGACCTGCTGCTCGACGAGGGGTACCCGCTCGCATCGCTTCTGCCGCTCGGCATCGGCCACGAGATCGTCCGCAGCGACGCTCTCTGGCTCTATCAGCCGGCGATGGCTGTCATGGCCGCGATGCTCGCGCTCGGCCTCTACGCGCTGGCAGGACGCGTCTTGCAGACCCGCTGGCTGCGCGCCGCTAGCGGCCGTTGTCGGCGCGCAATCCGCGCTGCTGTACGGGTACGCGCTCTGGGGCGGCATCAAGGAGATGGGCACCGCGTGGGCGCTGCCCGTCCTGGCCGCGCTCGTGCCGCTGGCCGCGAGGTCGGATCGCTTGCGCCAGCTGGTGCCTCTGGCCGCCGTCTCGGCGCTCCTGCTCGGCGTGCTGAACGCCGGCGCGCTCGTGTGGCTCGCGCCGGCGCTCGGTACCTGCCTCGTCCTCGTCATACGCGAGCACGGCCTCCGTGGGGCCGTGCGGCCGACCGCGGCCTTCGTCGGCTTCCTTGTGGCCTTCGGGCTGCCGACGCTCGTCACCGCTCCCGCCTTCCTGACGTCGAACATCGTCAGCTTCGACCCGATCGCAAATCTCGGCGCTCCGCTGAGCCCGATCCAGCTGGCGGGCATCTGGCCCGTGGGCGACTTCCGCGCTGATCCGGAGCTGGGAGCTGCCACGAAGGTGCTGATCCTCGTCGCCGTCATCGCTGCGGCCGCCGCCGTTGTCTGGATGCTGCGGCGGCAGCTGTGGGGGTTGCCCATCTACGTGCTCGGCGCCGTCGCGAGCGCGGCGGTGCTCGCGATCTGGAGCACGCCCTGGATCGAAGGTAAGGCCTTCGCCACCGCGGCGCCGGCCATCCCGTTCGCCGCCGTCGTCGCGGCGGGGCTGCTCCTGGCGAGAGGACGGGTCGTCGAAGGCGCTGTGCTGGGAGTCGTGGTGACAGGCGCCGTGCTGTGGTCGAACGTGCTCCAGTACCACGACGTCTGGCTCGGGCCCCGGGAGCAGTTGGCCGAGCTGTCCGAGATCGGCGAGCGGTTCGCGGGCGACGGGCCGGCCCTCCAGACCGAGTACCAGCCCTACGGCGTCAGGCACTTCCTGCGCAAGCTCGATGCCGAGGGCGCCTCGGAGCTGCGCGTCCGGCCGGTGTTGCTGCGCGACGGTCGTCAGCTCGACAAGGGCCAGTCCGCGAACGTCGACGAGTTCGCCGACGCAGACCTGCGTGTCTACCGGACGCTGGTGCTCCGCCGTTCACCCAACGACAGCCGCCCCCCGTCCGACTATCAGCTCGCGTGGAGCGGCGATTGGTACGACGTCTGGCAGCGGGCCGACACCACGGCATCTCCCGTCGCCGAGCACCTGCCGCTCGGCGACGGGATCCAGCCGGGCGCCGTCCCCGACTGCGCGGAGGTCGAGCGCATGGCAGGGGTCGCCGGCGAGGGCGGTCGGCTGGCCGCCGCCGTTCGTCCGCCGGTGCTCGTCGCGGAAGTGGGTCGCTCCACCGGCCGGCAGGAGACGGTGGAAGCGACCGTGGAGGTGCCCGGTCCGGGCCGATACGGCATCTGGCTCGGCGGCTCCTTCCGTGACGGGCTCGAGGCGCGCGTGGACGGTCGTGTCGTGGGCACCCATCGCCACCGGCTCGACAACCACGGCGGGTACACCCTGCTCGGCGAAGCGGAGCTGACCCCCGGCTCACACACGGTGACACTGCACTTTTCGGGTCCCGACTTCCATCCTGGCTCGAGCGGCGCGACCTTCGGCATCGGGCCGCTCGTGCTGTCTCAGACGACGGCGGCGGACGCGCCGGTGACCTCTGTCCCGGCGGCGCGGGCGCGGGAGCTCTGCGCTAAGCGCCTCGACTGGGTCGAGGCGCTTAGCGGCTAGAGATCAGTTGGGCCTACGGGTTACCGCAGAGGACGTATGCGGTGACCTGGACGATGTCGTTGGCGATGAACGGAGGCGCAGGCGCGTCGAAGTCCTGATTCACGTAGCCCTCGTACACCCATGTGCGCCCGTCGCCGCCTGGATACGACGACACGATGAGCTGCGCGTCGGAGCTCTGGGAGTCGATGGATCCGCCACCGCCGTACGCGACCTTCGTGACAGGACAGATTGCTACCGCCGTGATCGTTTGGTCGATGCCTACGTTGGACGCATTGGTTTCGAGGCTCACGACACGTACAACGGCAGCCGAGCTCGGGCCGCTCGGGCCGCTCGGGCCGCTCGGCCCAGTTGCGCCGGTGCCGGCCGGGCCGCTCGGGCCGCTCGGGCCGCTCGCTCCCGTCGGGCCGGCGGGACCGCTAGGACCGCTGGGGCCGGTGGCCCCGGTAGCGCCCGTCGCTCCGGTGGCTCCCGTAGCGCCTGTCGCGCCCGTGGCACCCACTCCGGTCGCGCCGCTCGCGCCCGTTGCGCCGGTCGGCCCCGTTGGGCCGGTCGGGCCGGCGGGACCGCTAGGACCGCTAGGACCGGTGGCTCCGGTCGCCCCGGTTGCGCCTGTCGCACCCGTTGCTCCGGTTGCGCCAGTGGCACCCGTTGCACCCGTTGCACCCGTTGGGCCGGTCGGGCCGGTCGCTCCCGTTGCCCCGGTAGCACCGGTTGCGCCGGTGGCACCGGTTGCACCGGTTGCGCCGGTGGCACCCGTTGCACCCGTCGGCCCGGAGGGGCCTGTCGCTCCCGTCGCGCCGGTTGCCCCGGTCGCTCCGGTGGCACCAGTGGCACCAGATGGGCCGCTCGGGCCGGATGGGCCGCTCGGGCCGCTCGGGCCCGTTCCGCCGGTGGGACCGGACGCTCCCGTAGTGCCGCCCCCGCCAATGGCCCAGTGAACGATTGCCCACGGGCCGCCGAGCGACGGGCAGACGCCGTTGATCCCGCCCGGGTATCCCATGTAGCCCAGGATGCGAACCTCGCCGACGCGGTTCACGCACGCGTGGATGGAGTTGGGGTCGCTGTTACCGCCGTGCGCTAGTGCGGCGGGGGCGACAACGACGGCCGTCGCAACGGCCGCAAGAAGTGTGGTGCTCCATCGTGTGCGGCGGCTCATCGTTCCTCCCGGTCGAACGTGCGTTCAGTCAGCAGGGTACAGCGCTTCAGCGGCGTTCGCTGGAAAAACCTTGACTCCTGCCGCGGCGCGTCGTCAGATCGTTAGTTCGGGACGCAGAGGGCGAATGCAGTGATCGGGCCGCCCTGCCCACCCCCGGCCAAGTTTCCGTAATCCACCGTCCAGTAGCGAGCGTTCGTTCCGCCAGCCGGGACACCGGTGGAACTGGACGGGTAACTGTCTCTCAGCTGGTCGGAGCCAGTTCCTGAGGTTCCCCCGCCGCCGACCACATGGCTTGTCGCCCCGCAGTCGGCGGTTGCATCGCCCGTTCCTGCATCCGTCGTGCTCGAGACGATAGTCACTGTGGTCGCGCCAGTCGCGCCGGTTGCCCCGGTTGCGCCGGTTGCCCCAGTCGCGCCGGTCGGGCCGGACGGGCCCGTCCCAGACGGGCCGGACGGGCCGGATACGCCACTCGCGCCGGCCCCGGAGGGACCGCTCGGGCCCGTGGCACCCGTTGCGCCCGTCGCACCGGTTGGCCCTGCGGGGCCGCTTGGCCCTGGGGGGCCGCCCGGGCCGGAAGCACCGCTTGGCCCACTGACGCCGCTCGCGCCCGTACCTGCAGGCCCGGTCGCGCCCGTGGCGCCCGTGGCGCCCGTCGGGCCGGCGGGACCGCTGGGGCCTGCCGGGCCGCTCGCGCCGGAAGCGCCCGACGGTCCTGAGGCTCCCGAAGCGCCGCTCGCGCCCGACGGTCCTGAGAGGCCGCTCGCGCCGGTGGCACCCGTTGCTCCCGTAGCACCAGTCGGGCCGGAGGGGCCGCTCGGGCCGGACGCACCCGATGCTCCTGAGGCGCCCGAAGCGCCGCTCGGTCCGGAAGCGCCGGAGGCGCCCGAAGGTCCTGAGGCACCCGAAGCGCCGCTAGCGCCCGAGGGACCGGTCACGCCGGTGGCACCCGTAGCTCCCGTTGCTCCCGTAGGACCAGTCGGGCCTGCGGGGCCGCTCGGGCCGGAAGCACCCGATGCTCCTGAGGCACCCGAAGCGCCGCTCGGACCGGAAGCGCCGGAGGCGCCCGACGGTCCTGAGGCGCCCGAGGGGCCGCTAGCGCCGGTGGCACCAGTTGCTCCCGTTACACCAGTCGGGCCGGAAGGGCCGCTCGGGCCAGAAGCACCGGAAGCACCGCTCGGTCCGGAAGCGCCCGAGGCGCCCGAAGGCCCTGAAGCACCCGAAGCGCCGCTAGCGCCCGAGGGGCCGCTCGCGCCGGAAGCGCCCGAAGGTCCTGAGGCACCTGAAGACCCGCTAGCGCCCGAGGGGCCGCTGGGGCCGGTCGGGCCTGCAGGGCCGCTCGGGCCGGAAGCGCCCGACGGTCCTGAGGCACCCGAGGGGCCGCTCGCGCCGGACGCACCAGAAGCGCCTGAGGCACCCGGCGGGCCGGAGGGGCCGCTCGGTCCCGTCGCGCCCCTGGGGCCGGATGGGCCGGTCGCGCCGGTGGCGCCCTTGGCGCCGCCGCCGAGTAGGCTGGGCCAGTCGAGGTTCTTCCAGTGCCCGGAATTGTTGCCCCGCGTGGAGCAGTCGAAGTTCGGGTCCCCGCCGAGCCCGGGCGCGTACACGATCACCACGGCGTTCTGCGGCGGGATCACGCAGGCGTGGATGCGGGTCGGGTCGCCGCCGTGCGCAAGCGCTGCGGGCACCACGACGAGACTTAGGGCCGCGGCGGCGGCGATCCCCAGCCTCGATCGACTTCGGCTCATCCGTCTCCAGTTTCGCCGGCGAATCGAGCCTCCAAACCTACAGCCCATCGCGGGGTTGTCAAGCTCGGCAGGCCTGGAGCTGGTTACGTTCTGGCTAGTCCGGACGCAGGGTCTACGGGTTCGGCGTGCAGAGCGCGAAGACGAGCCAGCCGTCGTCTGTGCCCCCCTCGTGCGGCTCGAAGCGGGAAGTCCAGAACTGCGGGTTCAAGGTTCCGTCCCCCACCGGGGTGCCGCCCAGGCCAGTGGACGGGTAGCTCGAGATCATGTGGTCGCCCAGGACGAAATTGCCACGCTGTACCGCTCCTCCGCCCGTCGCATGGTTGTTCATACCGCAGTCCACGGTAATTGGCCCCGTGGCGGTCGGCGACGTCGTTATCTCACCCTGCACGGTCGTGTTCGAAGTCGTGCCTGACAGCCCCGACGGGCCACTCGGGCCGGTGGCCCCCGAGCCGGTCGCGCCGGTGGCGCCGGTGGCGCCGGTCGTGCCCTTCGGCCCCGATGGGCCGGCTACACCGCTCGGGCCGGCTGGGCCGCTTGGGCCGGTCGGGCCTGTGGGACCCGTGGACCCGGACGTACCGGTGGTGCCCTTTTGTCCCGACGCGCCTGTCGGCCCTGGCGGGCCGCTCGAGCCGGCCGCGCCGCTTGTCCCACTGGCACCTGTCGCACCGGTCGCACCGGTTGGCCCTGCCGGGCCGCTTGGTCCGGAAGCACCCGAAGCGCCGGAAGCGCCGCTAGCCCCGGTTGCACCCGTCGCACCCGTTGCTCCCGTAGCACCAGTCGGGCCTGCCGGGCCGCTCGGGCCAGAAGCACCCGACGCTCCTGAGGCACCCGAAGCGCCGGAAGCGCCACTCGGGCCGGAAGCACCGGGCCGGACGCCGGAGGTACCCGAAGGGCCGGACGGGCCGGTTGCTCCGGTCGCGCCTGTAGCGCCGGTGGGTCCGGTCGCGCCCGTTACACCCTGCGGACCTGAGGGGCCGGACGGGCCCGTTGCTCCGGTTGCGCCCGTTGCGCCGGAGGCTCCGGTTGCTCCGGTGGCGCCGGTCGGGCCTGTGGCGCCTGTTGCTCCGGTGGCGCCCTGCGGGCCGGAGGGGCCGGTCGCTCCGGTCGCTCCGGTTGCACCTGTGGGACCGGTTGAGCCGGTCGCGCCTGTCGCACCGGTGGCGCCCTGCGGGCCGGAAGGGCCGGTCGCTCCGGTAGCTCCGGTGGCTCCGGTCGGGCCGGTCGCACCGGTCGCGCCTGTTGCTCCGGTGGCGCCTGTCGCGCCAGTTGCCCCCGTGGCGCCGGTCGGGCCGGTGGCGCCTGTCGCACCCGTGGCGCCCTGCGGGCCCGAGGGGCCGGTAGCGCCGGTAGCGCCTGTCGCGCCGGTGGCGCCTGTGGGACCCGTAGCACCCTGCGGCCCCGAGGGGCCGCTCGGACCGGTGGCCCCCAGCGGGCCTGACGGGCCGGACGGGCCGGAGGGGCCCGATGGGCCGGTCGCGCCGGTGGCGCCCTTGGCGCCGCCCCCGAGCAGGCTGGGCCAGTCAAGGTTCTTCCAGTGCCCGGAATTGTTGGTCTGCGTGGAGCAGTCGAAGCCCGGGTCCCCGCCGAGCCCGGGTGCATAGGCGATGATCACGACGTTCTGCGGGGGAATCACGCAGGCGTGGATGCGGGTCGGGTCGCCGCCGTGCCCGAAGGCCGCAGGCACGGCGAGAAGACTCACTGCCGCAACGGCTATTCCCCGCCTCGATCGACTTCGGCCCATCCGTCTCCCGGTTGCTCGGATCGAGCCTCCAACCTACAAACGATCCCGCCGATGTCAAACGGCGGGTTGTAAAACGGACTAACGCCGATCCCCGCAAAAGGAAACGGGAGGCCCGAAGGCCTCCCGTCAGTCAAGTCACCTGTGCGTCTGCGCTACGGAATGACGATCCAGTGGAACTGGGTCGCCACCGCCACCGAGGTCCCAACGTCGGTCCTGGCCGTGACCAGCGTGATCTGGGCCTGGTTCGCCGTAGCGGTGCAGGTGGCGTTCTGGAGCCAGACGCTCGAGGGGAGGTTTCGCGCCGTCACGATGAGCTTCGTCGCTGCGGTTGCGCAGCCCGTGATGCCTGTCATCGTCACTGACACCGAGCCCATCGCGCTGAGGTGGGACATGCAGGCTTCGGTGCCGGCCGGAACGTCGCACGAGTCGCTGTCGTCATCCGAGGTCAGGATGCGCGTTGCAGCCGGCACGGTGACCGCCGCCGCCAGGCTGAACGTGCCCGAGTTGAACGTCGTGCCGGCAGGGCCGCTCGGGCCGCTCGAGCCAGTGCCCGCCGGGCCGCTCGGGCCCGAAGGACCCTGTGGGCCGCTGGGACCTGATGCGCCCGTGCCTGCTGGGCCGCTGGGGCCGCTCACACCCGCTCCGCCGGCTGGGCCGCTCGGGCCTGTCGCGCCGGTTGCCCCGGTTGCGCCCTGCGGGCCGCTCGGGCCACTCGCACCTGTTCCAGCCGGGCCGCTCGCGCCCGTTGCGCCTGTTGCCCCGGTTGCTCCTGTCGGACCACCCGGGCCGCTCGGGCCGGCAGGACCGCTGGGGCCGGTCGCTCCCGTGGCACCCGTTACTCCCGTAGCACCGGTCGGGCCGGAAGGGCCGCTCGGGCCGGAAGCACCCGACGCTCCTGATGCACCCGAAGCGCCGCTCGGACCTGAAGCACCGGAGGCGCCCGAGGGGCCGCTAGTGCCGGTGGCACCAGTGGCACCCGTTACTCCCGTAGCACCAGTCGGGCCGGAAGGGCCGCTCGGGCCGGAAGCACCCGACGCTCCTGAGGCACCGGAAACACCGGAAGCGCCGCTCGGGCCGGAGGCACCGGAGGCGCCTGAAGGTCCTGAGGCACCCGAGGCGCCGCTCGCGCCGGTGGCACCCGTGGCACCGGTCGGGCCTGCGGGGCCGCTCGGGCCAGTGGCGCCGGTTGCGCCCGTCGCGCCGGTTGCTCCGGTTGCTCCGGTCGCGCCTGTTGCTCCTGTGGCGCCGGTGGCGCCCGTCGGCCCGGACGGGCCCGAAGCACCTGTGGTGCCGGTGCCGGCCGCGTTCCAGTGAACGATTGCCCAGGGGCCGCCGAGCGTCGGGCAGGCGCCGTTGATCCCGCCGGGATATCCCATGTAGCCGATGATGCGCACCTCGCCGACCCGGTTCACGCAGGCGTGGATGGCGTTGGGGTCGCTGTTACCGCCGTGCGCAAGTGCGGCGGGGGTCACAACGACAGCCGTCGCCACGGCCGCGAGAAGAGTCATGCTCCGTCGTGCTCGGCGCGTCATCGTTCCTCCTGGTCGCAGTCGAATTCGGTCCGCAAGCGTATACGGCTCATCGGCTTTCACCAGAGCATCCTTGACTCCTGCTGCAATTCTGCGCCCGGTTCGCTGGTACCGCCGTGGGAGAGAGCGGGTACGGCCCGTGGTGGGCGGTGTCAATCAGGCGGTGCCCACACTGCTACAATCTCCCACCGGCGGGCGCATGAGTCCGCCACTTTTTACGTCACATGAAGGCCGGATCCAAGACCTGGAACGCGAAGCCCGGCGAGGTCGAGCGCCGTTGGCTCATCGTGGATGCCGAGGGCAAGACCCTCGGGCGTCTCGCCGTGCCCATTGCCGATGCGCTCCGCGGCAAGAACAAGCCGCAGTACACGCCGCACGTGGACACCGGCGACTTCGTGATCGTGGTCAACGCCGAGAAGATCGCCGTGACCGGCAAGAAGCTCGACGAGAAGATCTACTACCGCCACTCGGGCTATCCGGGCGGCCTTCGCAAGCGCACGCTGCGCGAGCAGCTCGAGCGCAGGCCGACGGAGGTGCTGCGGAAGGCCGTCAAGGGCATGCTGCCGCGGAACCGCCTCGGGCGCGCCCAGATCACGAAGCTCAAGATCTACGCCGGCCCCGAGCATCCGCACGAGGCGCAGGCGCCGCAACCGCTGGAGGTGGGTAGCTGATGGCCGACGTCGCGCAGTACCGCGGCACGGGTAAGCGCAAGACATCCGTAGCGCGCGTGATCCTCAAGCCCGGCGACGGCACGTGGTGGATCAACGGCCGGACGCTCGACGACTACTTCAAGCGCACGATCCACCGTGTGCAGGTCGTTTCGCCGCTGAAGGTGGCCGAGGCTGAAGGAACCTACGACGTTCGCGTCCGCGTCCACGGCGGCGGCCCGACCGGCCAGGCCGGGGCAGTGCGACACGGTGTCGCGCGCGCGCTCGTCGAGGCCGATCCCGAGCTCCGCGTGCCGCTGAAGCGCGAGGGCTTCCTCGCCCGCGACGCGCGCATGGTCGAGCGCAAGAAGGCCGGCCTCAAGAAGGCTCGCAAAGCGCCTCAGTGGGCTAAGCGCTAACGTCGCGCCCTTGGCGCGACGCTACTTCGGCACCGACGGCGTACGGGGAGTCGTCGGGAAGGATCTCACTCCAGAGCTCGTCGAGCGGCTCGGCCGCGCGGCGACCATCTGGGCGGGCGGCGGCGCGGTGCTCGTGGGACGCGACACGCGCGCGTCGGGGCGCGAGCTCGAGCGCGCCTTCGCCTCGGGCGTAGCCTCGGCCGGCGGCCATGCCGTACTGGCGGGCATCCTGCCCACGCCGGCCGTCGCGCTGCTCTCGCTCGACCTCGCCGCCGTCATCTCGGCTTCGCACAACCCGCCCGAGTACAACGGCGTCAAGCTCTTCGACGGGGACGGCGGCAAGCTCACGGACGCCGCCGAGGAAGAGATCGAGGCGCTGCTCGACGCGGCGCCGCGGGACGAGGAGGAAGGCGGCATCGACAACCTGGAGGTGGTCGGGTCGAGCTACGTCCGCCACGTCGTCGAGCAGTTCGGCAGCGACCTCGCCGGCCTCAAGCTGGCGGTGGACTGCGCCAACGGCGCGTACTCGTCCATCGCCCCCGCCGCATTCGAGGAGCTGGGCGCCGACGTGCTCGCCATCGGCGACAAGCCCGACGGCCACAACATCAACGTCGGTTGCGGCGCCACCGACCTCAGCGCGCTGCGGCAGGTCGTGACCGGCGAGGGCTGCGACTTCGGGGTCGCCTTCGACGGCGACGGCGACCGCATGCTGGCCGTAGACGAGCGCGGGAAGGCGGTCGACGGTGACGCCATCGTCGCCATCCTCGCGCTCGACCTCGGCGTCGACCTCGTCGCCGTCACGCGGATGACGAATCTCGGCTTCCACCGGCTGATGGAGGAGCGCGGGATCCGGGTTCTCACTACCGACGTCGGCGACCGCTACGTGCTCGAGGCGCTCAAGCGCGAGGGCGGGGTGCTCGGCGGTGAGCAGTCCGGTCACGTCATCTATCTCAACGGGCACGTGGCGGGAGACGGGCTTGCCGCCAGCCTGCTGCTCTGCCGCGCACTCGGCGGCCGGAAGCTCTCCGAAGCCGCGGCCGTGCTGGAGCGCTACCCGCAGGCGATCGAGAACGTTCCCGTCTCGAGCAAGGAGCTCACCGACATCCTCCGCGCCGAAGTCGACCGCGTGAATGCAGAGCTCGGCTCGGCGGGCCGTGTGCTCGTGCGCCCGTCCGGCACGGAGCCGGTCGTGCGGGTGCTCGCGGAGACCTCGACGGAAGAGGAATCGAAGGCCCTCTGTGCTAGCATCGCGGCGCTTGTAGCAGAGGAGCTCGGCTGACCGCACCCGACGCTGGGTGCGGTGAGGAGGCCGGGCTCGTCGTGCTTTTTGCAGGACATTTCAGGCGAACGGGGGATAATTCGACCTATGTGCGGGATCATCGGATACGTCGGCACCCGGATCGCACAGCCGATCCTCCTGAACGGCCTCGAGCGGCTCGAGTATCGCGGCTATGACTCGGCCGGCCTGGCGCTCGTCGAGAACGGGAAGCTCGCCGAGATCCGCTCCGTCGGCAACCTCCAGGGACTGAAGGACGCCGCGGCGAACAGCAAGTCCCTGGCAACCACCGGCGTCGGGCACACGCGCTGGGCCACGCACGGCCGCGTCTGCGCGGAGAACGCGCACCCGCTGACAGGCTGCCTCCAGGGCGACATCGACCTCGTGCTCAACGGGATCGTCGAGAACTACCGCGAGCTGAAGGCGTCGCTGCTGGACGAAGGTCACGAGTTCTCGTCGGAGACGGACGCCGAGGTCATCTCGCACCTCGTCGAGCGCCACTACAAGGGCGACCTCGTTTCCGCGGTGCGCGCCGCCTACGCCGAGCTGGAAGGGCACTTCGCGTTCGTCGTCCTCCACCGTGAGCACCCGAAGCTGCTCGTCGGGGCGCGGCACCAGTGCCCGCTGCTCGTAGGCGTCGGCCAGGAAGAGATGTTCCTCGCCTCGACCGCGGCAGCCTTCCTGGGCGACACGAAGAGCGTCCAGATCATCGAGGACGACGAGATCGTCGCCGTGACGCAGGATGGCGCCACCTTCTGGACGGTGGACGGCGAGGAGGTCTTCCGGAAGGTCGACCAGGTCGACTGGGACATCGAGGCGGCCGAGAAGGGCGGCTTCGAGACGTTCATGCTCAAGGAGATCTACGAGCAGCCGGACGCGATCGAGGAGACGATCGGCGACCGGATCCGCCACGGGCGGCTCGAGCTGGACGGGCTGGGCCTGGATCCCGAGGGGCTGCGCAACCTGCGCCGCGTCGTCATCGTCGCCTGCGGCACCGCGTACCACTCCGGCGTCGTCGCCCGCTACGCGATCGAGGAATGGGCGCGTATCCCCGTGGAGCACGACATCGCCAGCGAATGGCGCTATCGCAACCCCGTGCTCTCGCGTGACACGCTCGTCATCGGCATCACGCAGTCGGGCGAGACCGCCGACACACTGGCGGCGATGCGCCTGGCGAGGGAGTCCCGCGCTCACACCCTTGCCATCACGAACATGATGGGCACGCAGATCACGCGGGAAGTGGACTCTGTTCTCTACACGCGGGCGGGGCTGGAGATGAGCGTCGCCGCCACGAAGACGTTCACGTCCCAGGTCGCGCTCTTCTATCTCGTGGCGCTGAAGCTCGCGCAGGAGCGCAAGACGCTGCCAGAAGCAGAGATCGCCTCGCTGCTCGAGGAGGTGCACGAGCTGCCGGCGAAGATGGCGTCGTTCCTCGCGGGTGACCACCCGATCGACGAGGTGGCGCACCGCCACTACGACAAGCCGTTCTTTCTCTACCTCGGGCGAAACGTCGGCCTGCCGGTCTGTCTCGAGGGTGCTCTGAAGCTCAAGGAGCTCTCGTACATCCCGACCGAGGCGTACTCGGCCGGTGAGATGAAGCACGGGCCGATCGCGCTGCTCGACGAGCAGACGCCCGTCGTCTGCGTCGCGACCGATTCGTCGATCTACGACAAGGTGGTGTCGAACATCCAGGAGGTGCGGGCCCGCGGCGCCAACGTGATCGCGATCGCCACGGACGGCAACGAGGACATCCAGCACCACGCCGACGACGTCATCTTCGTCCCTCGCACGCACCCGCTGCTCCAGGCTCCTCTGGCCGTCGTGCCGCTCCAGCTGCTCGCGTACAAGATCGCCCGCCTCCGTGGTCTGAACATCGACCAGCCGCGGAACCTCGCGAAGACGGTAACGGTCGAGTAAGTCCGGGGCCGCGTGCCCCGTTTGGGGGACGCGGCGGCTCGGCGTTGCTGCCGACGCGGTAGTCATGCGGATGCTCGCCCGTGCAGGCGTTGCGGTTGCTGTCGTTGCGACGGTTGCGGTTGCCGGCGCGGGCGCCTCGCCGACGCCGATGTCACCGAAGCCCGGTGCGTCGATGACGACGATGCGTCCCGTGTTCCAGTGGTCGTTGCCGGCGAACGAAGGCGTCGAATCCGTCTCGGTGGCCCGCTCGCCGAAGATCAACCCCGGCACCCTCGACTTCATGCCGGCCGAGCTCGTCGAGATCGGCGTGCTCGAGTCGGACATGACGAAATGGACGCCCGAGCGCCCGCTTCCGGCCGGCAAGTACTACTGGCACGTCGCTGGCAAGACGGCGGAGGACCGGCATCTGTTCAGCCCGGTCAGCTCGTTCGTCATCCGCCCGAGCATCTCGAGGATGTCGATCGCGGTGAAGACGTACGGGCTGCAGCGGACGTTCCTCATCACGACGACTTGGACGGCCAACGAGCGCAAGGGGTTCTTCACGGCGCGACTCTTCGCCGGCAGCAAGAAGCTGGCCGAGCGGAAGCTCGCGACGGACAACTTCCTCGTCGACGCGCCGAAGCAGGATCTCTCGACATGGATCATCCCGTCGACGGTGAAGAAGGGCACGCGCCTCCGCCTCGTCGTCCAGGTGAAGACGCAGGGCGGCGCCACGCGCACGATCACGAAGACGCTGCGCGCCCCTTAGCAGCCCTGTCTTTCTAGGCCACGTCTCGACGACCGCTTCGGCCGGTCCCTCCGGCCATCGGGTCGTGAGAAACCTCCTGCTCAGCGCCGACTTCACGACCAATGCGGACACGACCTGGTGTCTGACACCGGGTCGTGGCGTTTGCAGACGGGGGTTACTGGCTCAAAGGGTCAAGGGCGAGCTGGTCACCCTCGCGCACGCCTGCGCGGGCGCAGCGGCCGGCGGTCAGCTCGAGCACGGCCTTGGCGCCGCGCTTCGACGCCAGCCGCCACGGCTTCAGGTCCGCCGCGACGCGCAGCACCCGTAGCTCCCGGTCGAGGAACACCGCGTCGATCGCGAAGCGCATGAAGAACATGTGGATCGACGAGCCGGGCCGCAGCAGGATCCCCTCGGCCTCGCCCAGCGAAGAGCGGCCCAGCAGGCCCTTGCTGCGCGCCCACGCCGAGTCGGCGACGATGCAGTCGGCGCAGACGACGGTGCCGTCTTCCTTGCGGACGACTGCCACAGCGCGACTCTAGTAGCCGACGTGCAGGTGGTCGCCGTGATCGGGCAGCCGGAACGACGGGCCCGAGAGGTCGAGCAGAGAGATCACCTGCGAAGGCTGGAGCGCCGACGGCAGCGACAGGATCTCGCGCACGGCCAAGTCGACGATGCCGCCCGGCTGCTGGTTGCCGATCACCGGTACGCCGCCGATCGAGCTGATGTCCACCGCGCGCCCGTAGGTGTGCGCGGAGACGCGCCGGGGCCTCTTCGCCTTCTTGTCGGCCGCCGACTGCGCCACGTAACGGGAGTGACCGCTCATGAGGCACGACACCGTGACCTGGCCGTGTGCCTCGGCGAGGTAGAGGAGAACAGCCAGCACTCGAGGATCGACGCGACCTCCCGCGACGTCGCCGTACCCGGACGCGAGCGTGATGCGGTCGTCTGCGAGCACTCGCTCCGCGAGCTCCGAGCCCGACTGCGACACCATCGCCTGGACCGAGTCGGCTCCGACCCAGGCCATGTAGCGGACGAGCGCGCGGTTCTGCTCGCTGGGCGTCGGCGCCGCGGGCAACTTCGGCTTCACGATCCGCACCCGCGGCGGGCCTGCGCGCCGGGAGGCGATCCCGGCCAGTTGCAGCCGGCCCAGCAGCTCAACGCGATCTGCGTCCGCGCGCTCTGCCTGGTGGCTCTCCTCCTCGGCGGGGGAAAGCCCGACGGCGTGCGCCTTCGACCCGGACCACACCACCCCTGCGAACAGGAATGCGGCAGCGCTGAGCAGCCACAAGAAGTGGGTCGACGCGCGAGATCTGGGCAGTGGGAGTCGCACTTGACCCGGTTCCCATCGCGCGTACGGAGCGCTCACCACTCCCCCTCACGGGGGTGAGGTCGTCGTTCCCTCGATCGAGGGACGCCTCGTGCCGGTGCCGGAAAGTTCCCCCGTTCAAGCTATTGAGTTCACCCGGCCAAGGGATGAGCTTCGGGCATCGGCGAGTCACGGTGTGGGACATGGTGATGAGGTGGGCCCTCACGCGCCGCGTATGGCGCCAGCGTGGCCAGACGATGGCCGAGTTCGCGATCGTCCTGCCTCTGCTGCTCCTGCTCGTGTTGGCAATCATCCAGGTAGGAGTTGCCTTCAACAACTACGTGACGCTGACCGACGCCGTTCGCACAGGCTCACGCCAGGCCACGGTCGGCCGCTCGGTGGCCGACCCGGTCGGCGCGGCGGTCAGCAAGACGCGCACCGCGGCCTCCGGACTCGATCAGGCGAAGCTCACGGTGAGCGTCGCCTCGACCTGGGACCAGGGCGCGAACGTGACCGTCAGTGCCTCGTACCCCTACTCCATCAGCCTGCTCGGACTCGTAGTGCACAGCGGCACGCTGACCTCGGACACGACCGAACGCGTGGAATAGGCGCACTACGCGTTCACTCGCCGGGGGGATGCGAATCCGGTGCGCCCCGTCGATCATGAGTGGAGTCGAAGGAGAGCCGAGGAGGCCTACACAAATATGGCGATCAAACGCAGCCGAATTCGCGGTGAGCGGGGTCAGGCGCTCGTGGAGTTCACGATCGTCCTGCCGATCCTGCTGCTGCTCGTCCTCGGCATCATCCAGTTCGGCGTCGTCTTCAACAACTACATCACGCTCACCGATGCTGTGCGGGCCGGCGCACGCCAGGCATCGGTAGGCCGCTCCGTAGCCGATCCGTCTGGCGCGGCTGTCAGTCGTGTCCGTTCGTCGGCGGCCAACCTCGACCAGGCTCAGCTCGGGGTCACCGTGACGTCCATCTGGACCCAGGGGTCCGACGTGACCGTCCGGGCGCAGTATCCGTACAGCATCAGCCTGCTCGGGATGGTCGTGCAGAGCGGGAACCTCGTCTCACAGTCGACGGAGCGGGTCGAGTGAGCGACGACACGAGAAAGCAGAGGTCTGCCATGCGTTCGCTCCACTCCAAGTTCAGGCGCCGGGTCCGGCACGAGGCAGGCCAGGTGCTCGTCTGGATCGTCGTCGGCGCGATCTCGTTCCTCGCGATGGTCGGCTTCGTGATCGACGTCGGCCATGTGTTCAATGCGCATCGTGAGCTGCAGGCGTCGGCCGACGCTGCCGCGCTCGCCGGTGCCCAGGACTTGCCGGACATTTCGCTGGCGACGTCGAGGGCGATGGAATACAGCTCGAGCCCGGGGAAGAAGAACGTCCACCCCGATCTCGCCAACGTGACGACCACCGTTACGCCGAAGTGCTTCTCGTCGACAGGACTGCCGTGTAACCCGGCCAACGGCATCGTCGTACAGGAGTCGGCCAACGTACCTACGTTCTTCCTGAAGGTGATCGGCTTCAACTCGTTCTCGATCAGCGCGAAGTCGACCGCGAGCATGAAGGGCGGGGCCCAGCTGCCGTTGGACGTCGCGATCGTGCTCGACCGCACCGGCTCGATGTGCCAGCCTTGCACGAAGATGCAGAACGCGCAAGACGGAATTCGCGCCTTCCTTAGCGCCATGCGGCCGACGGTCGACAAAATCGGCCTGGTGATCTTCCAGCCGGCGGTCAGCATCGGCCAGCGGTGCGACTACTCGCCGAGCAACAACTCGTACTACGACGTCTCGACGTACCCGTACGCCGTCGTCAACCTGACGAACGACTTCCGGCTCTCGGACAACAGTCCGCTGAACCCGAACTCGAACCTCGTGCAGACTGTGGATTGCATCGAGACCGGCGGTAGCACGGCGTATGCGACGGCCATCGACAAGGCGCAGGCGATGCTCAGCGCCCAGGGCCGGTCGGACGCACAGGACGTGATCATCTTCTTCACGGACGGCGAGGCGAACTACGGCCCCTGGTACTACGGCAACAACTCGCCGTACCGCAAGACGCCCTGCGCCCAGGCGATCTCCTCCGCCAATGCCGCGAAGGCCACGGGCACATGGGTCTACACCATCGGCTACGACACCGACCCCGACATCCGCTGCAAGGGCTACAAGTCAACGGGAAGCCAGGGGGGGCAATCCTGCGCCCAGAATAAGGGCAAGCAGTTCCCCTGCGACGAGCTGGCCATCAAGACGGCCTACTGGACGCTCCAGCAGATCGCCAGCACCGTCGACGGCCAGCTGAAGTTCTACTGGCAGCCGACCGCGGGCGAACTGGAGACGATCTTCGAGCGCGTCGCGTTGGACCTCACGCAGGTTCGCCTGATCGACGACGACACGACCTAAAAGCTCCAGCACCTGAGGAGACGTGCACGAGCCCGGGACCGGTCATCCCGGGCTCGTCCGTTTGTGTCCCTCGCCCGCTTCGCTTTCCGCTCGGGTAGGCGCCCTCGAGGGCGCCGCGACCTTGAGCCGCAGTGAGGCGCTCCCGCCATGTCGGGAGCGCCCGTGCCACCCGCGTTCCTCGGCCGAGCTTGCGCCGATCGCAGCGATCGCTAGAGCCTGAAAAGGGTGAATTGAGGTCGGCCGCTTGCTGCCGATAGAGCAACGGGGCAAAACAGAACTCGAGGAAAGGTCTGAGCATGACGTACCGACTCCGCAACATTCTCATCGCCGTTGGGTTGGCGGTCGTCGCCGCTCTGCTGACGGTGTTCTACGTCTCCAACTACAAGAGCAGCGTGCGCTCGGACTCGGAGACCGTCTCGGTGCTCGTGGCCGCACAGGACATCCCGCAGGGGATGCTCGGCCAGCAGATCATCGAGAGGAAGATGCTGGCCACACAGGAGATTCCGCGCAAGGCGATCGTCAACGGCACGATCGCGGCACCCGAGGACATTTCGGGCCTGATCGCCACGCAGCCGATCTACATCGGCGAGCAGGTAACAGCGCGCCGCTTCGGCCCGCTCGAGGCCGCCGGCGTCCGCGACCAGCTCCGCGGCACGTGGCGCGTGATGCAGATCAAGGGCAACGACGCCCAGCTGCTCTCGGGCGTGCTGACCCCCGGCGACCACGTCGACGTCATCGGGAACATCAAGTTTCCTTCCGAGGACGGCCAGAAGCACTTCTCGAAGGTCGTCCTCAGCGACGTCCTCGTGCTGCGCACCTCGGGCGAGGACGAGACGCAGGCTTCCGTCGTCGACCCGACTGGCGGCGACGGCTGGGTCATGCTGCGTCTGACCGACGCGCAGGCACAGAAGCTCTACTTCGTCTATGCCAACAGCGACTGGTGGCTGGCGCTTCGGCCCGGCCTGAACGATGCCACGAGCCCGGACGCAGCGTTGATCGACGACGCCGTCAGCATCCTCAGGGAAGGGCTCGGCAGAGACAAGGCAACTTCCCGACTGGACGGGGGTAACTGAGCATGAGCGACCACGAGCACGTCGACGACGGCAAGCAGCGGCTTCGCATCTACGTCACAGGGGCCTGCGACGGACTCGCAGAAGTCCTTCAGGCACTCGAGGCCCATGACGAGCTCGAGCTCGTCGGCTCGGCGGACGTCATCCAGGAGGCCGCATCGGCGCTCGCCGGCGGCCACCTGGACGCGATCCTCCACGCCACCCGCGGGCCGGCCTACCCCGCCGAGGAGCTGGCGACGGTTCGCGAGTACACGCGGGCGCCCGTTATCGTGCTCGCTTCGGGCGACTGCTCGGGGCTGCTCGAAGAGGCGCTCGAGGACGGCGTCGCTGACCTCGTCCCACTGCCGCAGCTGACGGACAACATCGTCTTTGCGATTCGCAAGGCGTGCCACCAGGGCCGCAAGCAGCAGAGCCTGGACGGTCGCCGTGGTCGCGTGATCACGGTCTTCTCTCCCAAGGGTGGAGTCGGCAAGACCGTCGTGTCGACGAACCTCGCTGCGACGCTCTGCAAGTCGATGGGCAAGAGCACCTTGCTGCTCGACCTCGACCTCCAGTTCGGAGACGCGGCGATCATGCTCGGGCTTCAGCCTGACAAGACGATCTACGACCTCGTCGTCGCACCGGGCGAGCTCGACTCCGAAAAGCTTGCCGGCTACACCCTGGCTCACCCCTCGGGGCTGGACGTGCTACCGGCGCCTCTTCAGCCAGAAGACGCTGAGCTGGTGACCGAGGGCAAGCTCGCCCGCCTGCTCGAGGTTGCACGGGGCTCGTATGACGCAATCATCGTCGACACCTCGCCCTTCTTCCATGGGCCGATGCTGGCGACGCTCGACCGAACCGACGACCTGCTCCTGCTTTGCGGGCTGGACGTGCCGACGATCAAGAACGTTCGGCTCAGCCTGCAGACGCTCGAGCTGCTGTCGTTCCCGAGCGAGCGGGTCGGCGTCGTCCTCAACCGCTCGAACACGAACGTCGGCATTCAGCGCTCGGAGGTAGAGCGAGCCCTGGAGACGAAGATCAGGGCCGACCTGCCGTCGGACCGCGCGGTTCCACTTGGCGTCAACCGTGGCAAGCCGGTGGTCCTCAACGACCCGGGCGCGGACTTCTCGAAGGCCATTGCCGAGCTCGCCAAGGGGCTCATGGCCGAGACTGGTAAGAAGAAGGGGAAGGCGGCCGGCAAGAAGAGCCTCCTCTCCCGGATGCGGAGCTAGTCGTGGGGCTCCACGATCGGATCAACGGCCCCGTCGTCGTCTCCGCCCAGGAGAACGGGGCGGACGGCTCGCTGGCCGCGCGCGAGGTGCAGGCAGGCACCAGGGTCGCAAAGCAGGCCGACCCGTACGCGGACCTGAAGAGCCGCGTCCACCACGCCTGCATCGCGCGCCTTGGTCCAGAGCTCTTCGCGTCGGAGACGACCGACGATCTCGAAGAGCGGGTCATGCGAACGGTCATGGAGCAGCTCGCTCTCGACCGCACGCCACTCACCCGTGAGGAGCGCCGCCAGATCGTCGCCGATATCGCCGACGACATCCTCGGCTACGGACCGCTCGAGCCGTTCCTCCGTGACGACACCGTGACGGAGATCATGGTCAACGGCCCGACGAAGATCTTCGTCGAGCGCACGGGCAAGATCGAAGCGACCGATGCGTCGTTCGTCGACGACGGCCACCTGATGCGGATCATCGACAAGATCGTCTCGCAGATCGGCAGGCGAGTCGACGAGTCCTCACCGATGGTGGACGCCCGGCTTCCCGACGGCAGCCGCGTGAATGCGATCATCCCGCCGCTCGCCCTGCGCGGTCCGACGCTCACGATCCGGAAGTTCTCGCGCGACCCGTACACGATGGACGACCTCATCGAGTTCGGCTCCCTCACGAGCCGCTCGGCCCACTTCCTGGCGGCAGCCGTGAAGGGCAAGCTCAACATCCTCATCTCCGGCGGTACCGGTACCGGTAAGACGACGCTGCTGAACGCGATGTCCGCCTACGTGCCCGGCGACGAGCGAATCGTGACCATCGAGGACGCGGCCGAGCTCCAGCTGCAGCAGGACCACGTGATCACGCTCGAGTCGCGCCCCGCGAACATCGAGGGCACGGGCGAGATCCGGATCCGCGAGCTCGTACGCAACTCCCTGCGCATGCGCCCCGACCGCATCATCGTGGGTGAGGTTCGTGGCGCCGAGACCGTGGACATGCTGCAGGCGATGAACACGGGCCACGAAGGCTCGCTGACCACGATCCACGCCAACTCCCCGCGAGATGCGCTGGCCCGTCTCGAGACCCTCGTGCTGACCGCCGGCGTCGAGCTGCCGCTCCGCGCTATCCGCGAGCAGATCTCGAGCGCCTTCGACTTGCTCGTGCAGATCCAGCGTCTCGTTGACGGCAGTCGCCGCGTCACGCACATCACCGAGGTGCTCCGCATGGAGTCCGACGTGGTGACGTTGCAGGACATCTTCGTGGCCAAGCCGCCGGATGAGGAGACGGCCCAGGGCACGCACGCGATGCGGCTGCTCGGCTCGCTGAACTGCTCGGGCCTCAAGCCACACTTCCTCGAGAAGATGGCGGCCAACGGCGTCACGCTGCCGCCGGCGTTCTTCGAGGCCGAGGACGAGTCGGGCTTCCGCCACAGCTTCGCCGCCGGAAACTTCGGCGGAGGCGCCCGGGAATGACACGTCGCAGCCGGGCTCTCGCGGTTGTTGCGTCGGCGTGCGCCCTCGGCGCGCCGGCGGTTGCCGGCGCCAGCGTCGAGATTCGCGGCGTTGACGCGACCGCGTATCCGCGAGCGCAGGCCACCGTCGTCACCTCGCAGCCGTCCAAGGAGGCACCGCAGCTGATCGAGGCCGGCAAGCCGGCCGCAGGCGTGCTGGCAAAGAACCTCGGCGAGTCCCGCAGCATCTGTCTCGCCGTCGATCACTCGCAGTCGATGCGGGGCGCGCCGCTCCAAGCGGCAACGGCCGCCGCTCGCGCCTTCGTCGGTGCGAAGCTGGCGACAGACCGCATCTGCGTGACTAGCTTCGCCACGAAGCCGCTGCTGCTCGCTCCGTTCACCGACTCGGAAGCGGAGGCCGGCGCGGCCCTGGGGAGCATCAAGGTCGATCCCGTCAAGGGCACGGCGCTCTACGACGACGTCCGGCTCGCCAGCCAGACGCTCGCCGAGGAGGAAGGCCGGGCTCGGATCATCATCCTCGTCACCGACGGCAACGAGACGCTGTCGAGCGCGACGCTCGCGGACGCCATCAAAGCCGCGCAAGAGGCCGAGACGACGGTCTACGTCGTCGCCATCGAGAGCAAGGCGTTCACGCCAGGCCCGCTGAAATACCTCGCCAAGCGTACGGGTGGTCGCTACTACGGAACGCCCACGCCGGCCGCGTTGCACGGGATCTACGCGGAGCTGGCTGCCGAGCTGAAGCGCACCTGGCGGCTCGACTACGTCACGTCGGGCCGGCCGGGAGAGTCCCCGCTGCTCGTCGCGCACGTACCAGGCCTCGGCCGGGACTCCGCGCGCTCGCCGATTCCGGCCACTGCTGAAGTCGAGAAGCCGGGCGGGCTGCTGCCGGCGGCCGCGTACGGCAAGGGCGGGTCGACGGGGCTTGGGCTGCTCGTCGGAATGCTCATCCTGCTCGCGGTCGCGCTCGTGTTCACCTCCGCCAACGCCGATCGCGTCCGCTCCCAGGTGCAGAGGCACATCTCGCCGAAGCCGAAGCGGTCGAAGGTGGCAAAGGAGAAGAAGCCGCGCCTGCAGTCGCTTGCCGGGCTGTTTCGGCTGACCGAGCAGGCCTTGGGGAAGACGCGAGTCTGGCTCAGGCTGGCCCGTCTGATCGAGCGTGCCGACCTCCAGCTCAAGACCGCCGAGCTCTTCTACATGAGCGCAGGCTCGTGTGTCGTGCTTGGCCTGCTCGCGACCGCGGCCGGATCGTCCGGGCTGCTCTCTCTTGCCTCGCTCGTCATCGGGGCGCTGATCCCGCTTGCCTTCGTGTGGTACAAGGCGCACAAACGGCTGGCCGCCTTCGAGAACCAGCTGCCCGATCTCCTCATCGGGGTCGCCGCGTCGCTCAAGGCCGGACACAGCTTCAAGCAGGCCCTGCAGGCGATCGTCGACGAGGACATCGAGCCGGCCGGCAAGGAGTTCAGGCGCGTGCTCACGGAGACCCGCCTCGGCAGGCCGCTCGACGACGCGCTAAACGACATGGCCGAGCGCGTCGGCTCGAGCAACCTCTCTTTCATCGTCACGGCCGTCGCCGTCCAGACGCAGGTCGGGGGCTCGCTGGCGAGCCTGTTCGACATGGTCGCCGACACCGTGCGCAACCGCCAGCAGTTCGCCCGCAAGATCAAGGCGCTGACGGCGATGGGACGAATGTCCGCATACGTTCTGATCGGCCTGCCGTTCTTCCTCTGCGGCGCACTGACCCTGCTCAACCCGAGCTACATGGCACCACTCTTCCAAACGTCCGCCGGGCACAAGATGATCGTCCTCAGCCTCGTGATGATGGGGATCGGCTCATTGCTGCTCAAGAAGATCGTCTCGTTCAAGGGGTGACCACATGATGCTGCTCGTCATAGCGCTGCTTTGCCTCGCCGGATCGGTTTTCATGGTCGCCGAATACGTGAGCCTGCCGGCCCGGGAGCGAATGCTCTCGTTCCGCCGTGCGAACGCGTACGGAAGGCGAGCGCAGAAGAAGGCGGCGCTGCAGGGCTCGCTGCGAGACCGCGCGCTCGCACCGGCCATGCAGCGCGCGGCGCGCGCGGTCCTGCGGATCAACCCGAAGATGTCGATCGAGCTCGTGAGCACGCGGCTACAGTCCGCCGGTGTCGGCCGACGGGTCTCTCCCGTCGCGTTTCTCGCCACGAAGCTCTTCGCCGCCATCGCCGGACTCGTGCTCGGCATCCTGCTCTTCAGCCCGTCGAAGGGCCCGTTGATGGGGTTCGCGCTGGGGATGGGGCTCGCAGCGGTTGGCTTCATCGGCCCGGACTTCGTCCTCAACAAGAAGATCCGCGCCCGGCAGGAGCGGCTCAGCCAGGATCTGCCTGACGCGCTCGACCTGCTCGCCGTCAGCGTGGAGGCAGGCCTCGGCTTCGACGCCGCCGTGGTCAAGATCACCGAGCAGGTGGAAGGGCCGCTGGGCGAGGAGTTCGCGCTCACGCTCAACGCGATGCGGATCGGCGAGAGTCGCCAGGACGCTCTGAAGAAGCTCTCCGAGCGCACGGGGATCCCTGAGATCGGGGCCTTCGCGCGCGCGATCATCCAGGCCGACCAGTTCGGAATCTCGCTGGGCCGGATCCTCCGTGTGCAGGCGGTCGACACCCGTCACCGACGTCAGATCGCAGCGGAGGAGAAGGCGATGAAGGCGCCGGTCAAGATGCTCTTTCCCACGGTCATCTTCATCTTCCCGTCGATGTTCATCGTCATCCTCGGGCCGGCCTTCCTGAACCTCACGAAGATCCTGGTGTTCTAGCTCCGCGGCCTCGGGCGCACCCGGTTGGGGGATGGGTAGCCAGCGGCGAACGCCGATCCCTCCTGTGAGGTACGCATGGCCGCCAAAGATCCCTCCCAGGAGTTCGAGAAAGGCTTCGGCAGCGGACTCCGCGCGCAACTCGACAAGCGTCGCGGCCAGGTCGAGGCGGCGGCCGAGAAGAAGGCCGCCCCGCCGAGGAAGACACCGCAGAAGCTCGAGCGGCCCGCGAAGCTCGAGCCACCGGAGCCCGTCGCGAAGGAACGCGCCGAGCCTGCTCCTGTGCGGATCGTTCCCGACCAGCCTCCGCGTTCGCAGGAGCTCATGGAGGAGCGCAAGGCTCTCGACGTCCGGGCAAAAGAGCTGGCCGAGGCCAAGGGGAGCCTGGACGCGCGGGAGACAAGCGTCACGCAGGTAGAAGCCGAGCTCTCGAGGGCGCAAGACGAGCTCGAGGCGCGCGAAGCCCAGCTGCTCCTCGAGCTGCAAGAGCGCGAGGACGAGCTCGCCGAGCGCGAGCAGTCGATCGCGAAGCTCGAACAGGAGCTGACGGCGCACCGTCGTGAGGTCGAGACGAACGTCGGCCGGCGGTCTTCGGAGCTCCTGGCCGAGCGCGAGGAGATCCAGAAGGAGACAGGACGCCTTCGCGCGGAGGAGCAGCAGCTGAGCGAGAGCCGCGAGAGCATGGCCAGGGAGCGCGCCGACCTGGAGAGCTTCGTGAAGGAGCTCGACGAGCGCGAGGCCGAGCTCAACCAGCGCAACGCGCAGCTCGAGAAGCTCGCCCACGAGGCTACCCGCGGCCGAGACCTCTCGACGCTGGAGGTCGAGCTGGTCCGCAAACAGGAGGAGATCGAGCGCTTGGCCCGCGACGCCACACGGGGCCGCGACCTCGACGAGCTGGCAGCCAAGCTCGCCGAGCAGGAACGCGAGCTCACGAAGCGTGAGGCAGAGTTCGTGAGCGCCGAGAGCCTGGTCGAGTCCGAGACGCTACGCCTCGAGCGCCGCGAGAGGCGTGTCGTGAAAGGCGAGACGACGCTTGCCGAGCGCCTCAAGGAGCTCGACGAGCGGGAGGATGCGCTCGAGTTGCGGGAGGCGGCGACCGAGGCCGACCAGGAGATCGCCGGCGACAAGCTCGACCGGAGGCTGCGAGACCTCGAGAAGCGCGAGCTGCGCGTCGCCCAGCGGGAGTCGAACCTCGAGACCTATGTTGCGAGCACGCAGGTCGAGTTCCAGCGCCGCGAGCGCGCCCTCAAGAGCACTTAGGACGGCCGGGTTCGCCTTGCCTACGCGATGACGAGCGTGGCCTGACGCTCGACCTTGTTCCCGTTCTTGTCCTGGATCTCGAAGTAGAGGTAGTAGACCCGCTTCGTCCCGTTCGGGGCGAACGTGAACGATGCCCAGCCGTCCTTCGCGATCGACGACTGCATCTGGATGTTCCCGAAGAACTGGCTGTTGGGGCCAAACACCTTGATGTTGGCGCCGATCGGCGTGCCCGATCCGTTGCGGGCCGCCAGCTCGAGCACGGGCAGGCGAACGATGGGAGCCTTGTTGAGCTTCGCCCGGACGATGGGGTTCCGTGCGTCCAGGGGCTTGGCCTTCGCGGCGAACGAGGAGAATGCGGGCTTCCGTGTGTCGTTGCGGTTGATCAAGCCGCTCTGCCAGGTGCTCGTGGGATCGTCACGGAGGATGAACCAGACGAGCATCTTCACGGTCGGGATGCTGCGCAGGATGTTGAGCGACTGGTTCACGTACAGCGCCTGCTGCGACGACGACACGCCTCGCGGCTCGCCCGGCTTCGTCTCGAACCCGTACTCCGTGATCCAGACGTTCGGCACCTTCCCGAACCACTTGTGGAGATCCCTCGAGAACTGCTTCAGCTGCGTGAGGTGGACGTTGGGGTAGCGCGCTTTCTGCATCGGTCCCGCGCCGAGCACGGAATAGGGGTGGTGCGCATAGCCGTCGAACTTCACCCTGGGCTTCGACGTGGACAGCAGCTTCGCGAACGTCGCCGGCGCGATCGAGTCCTGAATCCGGCCCGGCGACGGCTTGTCGCGGCCGCGCGGGGACGTCTCGCCGATGCCGATCTGCGCCCCGGGGCTACCGCCCTTCAGCCCGGCGTACGCAGCGCGGTAGAGCTTCGCGTAGTTGAGCGGTGATACGGGCTTGCCCTTCTTGTCGAAGGTCGGCGCGAGGAACTGCTCCAGATTGGGCTCGTTCCAGACGCTGAAGAAGCGGACGAACGGGTAGCCCGGGTACCGGCCGCTGTAGCGCGACGCAAGGGCGCGCGCGAAAGCCGTGAGGTCGGACAGGCGGGTGGGGGCGTAGTTCGCGCCCTTGCCGCCGTTCGCCCAGTCCGGAGTGCCCCAGATGGTCAGCAGCGACTCGAGCCCGCGAACCTGCGTGCCTCGCACGAGCTCGTCCAGGTCGTCCCACTGGTACGCGGTGTCGAACGGGTTCGAAGCGTTGGACGGCCGCCTCGGCGCGATGTTCGACCAGTACACCGTCGTGCGGACGATGCTGGCGTTCGCGGCGACGGCCTCGTCGAGCATTTCCACCCGGTCGTCTCGCCACCGGAAGCTTGGGTCGTCCTGGAAGCCGACCCACATGCGGTCGGCCGCAGAGGCGGCGATCGGGACGATCAAGGCAAACAGCGAACAGACGAGCGCGAGGCGAGTGAGGCGCATACGTAACAACTCCCTTGGAGGCGTCGGGCGAAGTGACGGAGGGTACCGACTGGCCCTGTCGGACTGGTCCGAGAAACGTCTACCAGACCCGAATTTTCACGAAACCTTTACGCTGCCTAACCGTCGCTAGGGGGTCGGCGCAGCTTCTTAACGTCGCTCCGCCGCCGTTTTGCCGCAAGACGGCGCTCTTTCGCGGCGGCGCTGGGCTTCGTAGGCTTCCGCGCTCTTCGCACCTCGAGGGCGGCGCGGAGCGCATCGACGAGCCGTTCGACAGCGAGCTCGCGGTTTCGCCATTGGCTCCGCTCGTCCTGGGCCACCGCGCGCAACACCGGGCCTGCCTTGGTGACGACTCGCTGCTTCTGCCGCTCGGTGAGGGCCGACGAGGCTTCGACGTCGAAAACGGCCTCCACTCGCGTCTCCGTACGCTGCGCATGCTGCCCGCCCGGCCCGCTCGAGCGCGAGAACCGCAGCTCGATCTCGCGACGAGGCACGGCCACGCTGCGCGTGACGCGAATGGTGTCCTGGATCCCAATAGACTCGCGTGCCATGGCCGCCATTCTCCTCGACATCGACGGCGTGTTCCACGTCTCGGGCAAGCCGATCGCCGGGGCGGCCGACGCGGTCTCGACGCTGCGCGGCAGGGGTCATCGCCTACGTTTTGTCACGAATACGACAATTCGGACGCGCCGGGTGCTCACTACAGAGCTGCAGGGCTTCGGGGTCGACAT
This sequence comes from uncultured Actinomycetes bacterium, assembly GCA_963704335.1. GTDB lineage: Bacteria > Actinomycetota > Thermoleophilia > Gaiellales > Gaiellaceae > PALSA-612. The sequence goes on along the minus strand of OY969889.1, from coordinate 136,778 downwards.
GAACGACGAGGAGCTACAGACGACCGCCGCCGCGGCCGTACGCGCGCTGCGCGGCCGGCGCGTGCTTGCGCTCACCATGCCGTCGGTGGTGGAGGATCTGGACGGCCTGGACCTCGTCGGCGAGGACGCCGACGCGGTGCTCGTCGGCGGTGCGGACGAGGGCGACGAGACGGGCCGTGTCTTCAGCTTCATGAACCTCGCGCGCGCGTTTGCCGAGCTCCAGACCGGCGCCGACCTCTACTGTCTGCACAAGAACCGCTGGTGGCAGACGTCGCGCGGCCCGCTGCTCGATTCGGGCGCCTTCGTGGCCGGGCTGGAGTACGCGGCAGGCGTTGAGGCCGTCGTCATCGGCAAGCCGAGCCCCATGTACTTCGAGGCCGCGCTCGAGGCACTCGACGCCGAGCCGAAGCTGACGTGGATGGTGGGGGACGACATCGAGGCGGACATCGCCGGTGCGCAGAGGTTCGGCCTGCGCACGGCACTCGTGCGCACGGGCAAGTTCCGTCCCGACGATCTCGAGCGCTCCGGAATCACGCCGGACATCGTCGTCAACTCGCTCGCCGAGCTGCCAGATTGGCTGGAGAAAGCGCTATGACCAGCGTCGGCATCGATCTGATCGAGATCGAACGCATCCGCAGGGCAATGGGCCGCTATCCGTCCTTCACAGCGCGCTGCTTCACCGAAGCCGAGCGCGCGTACTGCGACTCGCGGCCCAACCCGGCGCAGCACTACGCCGCGCGGTTCGCCGGCAAGGAGGCCGTTGGCAAAGCGCTCGGCTTCGGTGTGGCGAGAGCGTTTGCCTGGCGGGAGGTAGAGATCGTCGGCCGGCCGAAGCCCTCGGTCCAGCTGACGGGTCGGCTGGAGGAGCGCGCGAGTCGTCTCGGCGTGGCCGGTGTGGATCTGTCGATGACGCACTCGAAGGAGCTGGCCGCGGCCATCGCGATCGCCTCGCCGCAATGAGCTGATGTTCGAGCCGCTGTACACGGCCGAGGAGATGCGCGCGGCCGAGGCGGGCCATGACGTGCGCGTGTTGATGGAGCGTGCCGGCAGGGCGGTGGCGGAGGAAGCCGTCGGTCGGTATCCCGAGGCACGGTCGTTCGGGGCCGTCTGCGGCGGCGGCGCCAACGGCGGCGATGCACGGATCGCTCTCGAGGTGCTGCGCGCGATGGGACACGAGGCCGCCGAGGGACTCGACGGCGACGTGCTCCTGGACGGTCTGTTCGGCACGGGCTTCCATGGCGAGCCGAGGTCCGAGGCGGCCGAGGTGATCGCGCAGTTGAACGCCGCGGAGGCTCCCGTGGTGGCGATCGATCTGCCCTCCGGCGTCGACGCGGACACGGGTGAAGTCGCCGGCGGCGCCGTGCAGGCTGCGGTGACCGTGGCCCTGCACGGTCCGAAGGTCGGCAACGTCGTCGGTCCGGGACGGTTCCACGGCGGCGAGCTCGTCGTTCGCGACATCGGGCTCGAGCCCGGGGCGACGGCGCACGTGCTCGTTACACCGGAGATCCTCGCCGAGGTTCCGCGAAAGCAGCCCGGGGACACGAAGTACAGCGCGTCGGTGCTCGTCGTGGGCGGTGCGCCGGGGCTCACGGGTGCGGCGTGCCTGGCCGCCGAAGCGGCGTTCAGGGCCGACGCCGGTTACGTGGCGGTGGCTGCGCCGGCCGAGTCGCTGCCCGTGCTCGAGACGCGGCTCCTCGAGGCCGTGAAGCAGTCCCTCGACGACGTCTTCGATGCCGTGGAGAGGGCGCGGGCGCTCGCGATCGGGCCTGGCCTCGGGCGCGACGACGACCGCCGGCAGCTAGTGCGGCGGCTGCTCGCGGAGACCGACCTGCCTGCCGTTGTCGACGCAGATGCGCTCTACCAGCTGGAACCCTTCGAGCGAGCGGCACCCACCGTGCTGACGCCGCACTCCGGCGAGCTGGCGGGCCTGCTCGGCGTGGAGGCCTCGTGGGTGGACGCCCACCGTCTCGCGGCAGCCGAGCAGGCAGTCGAGCGCTTCGGCTGCGTCTGCCTGCTCAAGGGCGCCGACACGATCGTCGCCGCTCCCGGCGAGGCGACGCTCGTCTGCGGCTTCGGCCCGGCGTCGCTGGCGACAGCGGGGACGGGGGACGTTCTGACCGGGACCATCGCCGCCTTCCTCGCCAAGGGCATGGATGCGCGGCTGGCCGCGGCGGCCGCAGCCACCGCCTGCGCCGAGTCGGCGCGGCTCGGCCCGGAACGCGGCCTCGTAGCCTCCGACGTCGTCGCCGCGTTGCCGGACGTTCTCGATGCGTTCTGAGATAGCGATCGACCTCGGCGCCGTTCGCCGGAACGCGGGACGGCTGCTCGAGGCGCTCGACGGCGCCGCGCTCTGGGCGGTCGTGAAGGCCGATGCGTACGGGCACGGCGCGGCCGACGTCGGCAAGGCCGCTCTCGAGGCGGGGGCCGCAGCGCTCTGCGTGTCCACGGTCGGTGAAGGCGCCGCGCTTCGCTCGGCGCTGCCGCAGGCTCGGATTCTCGTCATGGGCCCCTGTCCTGACGGCGACCTCGAGCGCGTCCGCCGCGCCGGCCTCGAGCTTGCCGTCTCCGAGCCGCCGTTCCCCATGGACGTCCCGGTCCACCTGAAGCTCGACACGGGCATGGGGCGTTACGGGATGCTCGACGTGCCCGCGCCGCCGCCGAACGCCGTGGCCGTGATGAGTCACCTGGCGACGGCCGACTCCGACCCGGCCTTCGCAGAGCGCCAGCTCGAGCGCTTCCGCGAGGCGGCCGACTCGATGCCGCAGCTGGAGGCACACGTGGCGAACAGCGCCGCAGCGCTTCGTCTGCCCGGCGGCACGCTTCTCGGCCGCACGGTGCGGAATTGCGCTCTACGGGCTCTCGCCGTTCGGGACCGATCCGGCCGAGGACGGCCTCGAGCCCGTGCTCGCGTGGCGCAGCGAGCTCGCGCAGGTGAAGCTCCTCGACGTCGGCGAGAGCACCGGCTACGGGCGTCGCTTCGTCGCCGATCAGCCAACGTGGATCGGCCTCGTGCCGGTGGGCTACGCAGACGGTTTTCGGCGCGATCTCACCGGCACCGAAGTGCTGGTCGAGGGAGAGCGCCGCCGCGTTGTCGGCACCGTCTCCATGGATTCGTTCGCCGTCGAGCTTCCCGGGCAGCTGCCGCGCGGAACGCCGGTGACAATCGTCGGCGACGGCGTGCTCGTGGAGGAGCACGCGCGCGTGGCCGGCACCATCAACTACGAGCTGACCACGGGTATTCGCCACTCGCCGGAGCGCACGCAGCGGGTGCTCGTCGATGGCTGATCTCGTTTCCGAGCTGGCCGCCGCGCTTGCCGGTGCGGAGGGCTGGCTCGTGGGCGGCGCGCTGCGCGACGAGCTGCTGGGGCGACCGGTGGTCGACCTCGACGTCGCGTGCCGCGAGCCCGAGCGTGCGGCTCGCGTCTTCGCGCGCGCCCGCGGCGGGAGCGCCGTTTCCCCTCTCCGAGCGGCACGGCGCCTGGCGCATCGCGCTCGAAGACGGGAGGACGGTCGACTTCACGCCGTTGCCGAGCGGCATCGAGGAAGACCTTGCGGGCCGGGACTTCACGCTCAACGCGATGGCCCGTCCGTTGGAGGGAGGACGAGCTCGTCGATCCCTTCGGCGGCCAGCGCGACATCGCCGAGCGCACGATCCGCGCGGTCTCCGACGGCCGTCTTCGAGACCGATCCGCTGCGCCTGCTGCGCGCCGTCAGGCTGGAGGACGAGCTCGGCTTCCGCCTCTACCCCGAGTCCGAGCAGCTCGTCCGCCGGCACGCCGCGCTTGCGCCTCGCCCCGCCGGTGAACGCATCCTGGGTGAGCTCGAGCGGCTCTCGGCGAACGGGTATCCGCCGGCTGGAGGAGCTGGGCCTGCTCGACCCTCTGGGTGGGTCGGCCAGAGCTTTTCGACCGGATCGGCCTCGCCGATTCTGCCGACTATCGGCTCGCATGCGCGTTCGAGGAGCGGCTGCGCGACCTCCCCGTCTCGCGCCGTCGCGACCGCTACGCGCGTACGCTGCTCGCCGCCGAGCCTCCGGCCGACGATTCACCACTTGCCATCCACCGCTTCCGGCGAACGACAGAGCCCTGGGCGCTCGACGCGCTGGCCTTCCTGGGGCTGCCGGAGCTTCGTTCGACGGTCGAGCGGGCCCGCGCTGACGATCCAGCCGCACCGCTGCTCCGTGGCGACGAGCTCGGCCTGCCGCCTGGTCCCGAGGTCGGGCGCATGCTGGAGCTGATCGCCGAAGAGCGAGCCGCTGGCACTATCTCGACCAGAGAGGAGGCGGTGGAGCTTGTCCGACGAGAAGCACGCTGAGGCGACGCAGGCCCGTTTCGCGGCGTCGGCGGAGCGCATGGCCGAGCACGAGGAGAGCAGGCGGGAGGAGCTGCGGGCGCAGGTGCGGCGCTTTCTCGAGCCCTCCGGCGACGAGCGCGTGCTCGACGTGGGCGCCGGAACGGGCGGCTTTGCGTTCGCGGTCTCGTCACTCGTCAAGGAGGTCGTCGCCGTCGACGTCGTGCCGGAAGTCCTCGCCGAAGGTCGATCTCGCGCGGAGCAGGAGTTCGCGAACGTCACGTTCGTCGAGGGTGACGCCGCGAGCCTTCCGTTCGAGGATGGCTCCTTCGACCTCGCTGCCGCCGTTCGCACGCTGCACCATGTCTCTCGCCCGGAGCTCGTCGTCGCCGAGCTCACGCGCGTGATCGGCTTCTCGGGGCAGGTGCTGATCGTCGACCAGATCGCGCCGATCGATCCCCTCGCCGGCTTCGAGCTCGACCGCTTCGAGCGTGCGCGAGATCCCTCTCACACGCGCCTGCTGCCCGATGCCGACGTTCGCGGGCTGCTCGATGCGAACGGCCTCGTGCTTCGCCGTTCCGAGCAACGCCAGGAAGCACGTGACGTCGACGGGTATCTCGATCTCGCCGGGTGCGCGGGCCAGGAGCGGCAGCGTGCGCTGTCGGTCGCTCCCGAGAACTACACGGCGACTATCGGCTGGTACCTCGCCGCCCGTCAGCCGATGTCGGCATGAACGCCGCAGGCGCCTCCCAACTCGCAGAGCTCGCCGTCGTCCTCGGAGCCAACGTTCAGGAGGGGCAGCTCGTGACCGTCGGCGCCACCCTCGGCGAGGAGGAGATGGCGCGGGAGGTGGCGGCTGCCGCATACCGGCACGGCGCCCGCTTCGTCGACGTCACGTACTTCGACCCGTACGTCAAGCGGGCGCGGATCGAGCACGCACCGGAGGAGACCCTCGACTTCGTCCCCAGCTGGTACGGCGACCGGATGCTCGAGCTCGGGCGCCAGCGGGCGGCACGGATCTCGCTCTCCGGGCCTGCCCCGCCCGACGCACTCGACGGGGTCGATCCGGAGCGCGCGGGCCGCGACCAGCTGCCGTTCATCAGAGAAGTGCTGACGGTCATCAACGAGCGGCTCGTCAACTGGACGGTGATCCCGTCTCCCACCGCGCCGTGGGCACGCCTCGTCTACCCGGAGCTCGCCGACGCGGACGCGCTCGAGCGGCTCTGGGCCGAGATCGGGCACGTCTGCCGCCTCGATGAGGCCGACCCCGTGGCGGCGTGGGCGAAGCGCGCCGATGAGCTGGACGACACCGCGCGGCGGCTGGCCGCAGCGGAGTTCGACGCGCTGCACTTCGAGGGTCCGGGCACGGACCTCGTCGTCGGCCTCTTTCCGGGCGCCGAATGGCAGACGGCGCGCGGCGAGACGGTCGACGGCATCGTGCATATGGCCAACCTCCCGAGCGAGGAGGTGTTCACGACGCCGGATCCGGCGCGGACGGAAGGTGTGGTCCGCTCGACACGGCCGCTCGCCCTGGGCGACGGGCCGATCATCCGCGGGCTCGTCGTGCGGTTCGAGAGTGGCGGAGCCGTCGAGATCACGGCCGACGAGGGCGAGGAGATCATGCGCGGGCGCGCCGCGCTCGACGAGGGCGCGCGTCGACTCGGCGAAGTGGCGCTCGTCGACCGGGAGAGCCGCATCGGTCAGCTGGGAACGACGTTCCTCGACACCCTGCTCGACGAGAACGCGGTCAGCCACATCGCACTCGGTGACGGCGATCCGGCGCTCATCGGCGAGAGTGACCGCTCCCGCGTCAACGAGAGCGCGATGCACCTCGACTTCATGATCGGCGGCGACGACGTGGACGTCACCGGCGTCGAGCGCGGCGGCGCCCGCGTCCCGGTGCTCCGCGGCGGCTCCTGGCAGCTCTAGCCGCTCTGTGGACAAATCGGCACAGAATTGGCACACATCAGTGCCAGGCACTTGGCCGTGTCTGAAAAGGGCCGCCTCTAGCAGCTAGGCGGGCTTGTTCATACCGCGGCCGAGGCGCGCAACGAGGCCGGGCACGGCGGCCTGGGCGAGTGTTGCCAGGCGGTAGTAGCGCGGCACGTGCACCTCGCGGCGGTTGCGCTCGACGGCGTTCATGATCGCCTCCGCGACGTCGTCCGCCTCGATCACGAACCGGTGAGCGTGTCGCGGGAGGACGTCGCGCTGCGGGAAGCCGGCCGTCTCGGCGAAGCCGGGCAAGACCGTGTGGACGCGAATGCCTCGCGGCTCGAGCTCGGCCGCCACTGATCGCGAGAAGGCGAGCTGCGCGTGCTTGGACGCCGCGTACAGCCCCGATGTCCCCGCTCCAGAGACCGTGCCGGCCACCGAGACGACGTTGACGACATGCGACGGGCGGGCCGCCTCGAGCGCGGGGAGAAACGCCCGCAGGCACCAGACGCCGCCGAGGTAGTTCACGCCCGTGACGTCTTCGATGCGGTCCGGATCGGCGTCGAGGAAGCCGGTGCGTCCGGGAATGCCCGCGTTGTTGACGAGCAGTCCGATCTGCGGATGGCGAGCCATGACGGCCGCTGCCATGCGCTCTACCGCCTCGCGATCGCCAACGTCGCACACCTCGTGCTCGGCGACGAGCTCGTCGGCCACCCGGACGAGGCGCTCGGCCCCGCGCGCCACGAGCACGCACTGCCAGCCGCGGCTCTTCAGCCGTCGCGCCAGCGCGGCGCCGATGCCGCTCGAGCCGCCGGTGACGACCGCGACCCGCATTAGACCTCTTCTCCCAAGAGGGCTTGGCGAAACAGTGTCTGTGCCGCCGGAATCACGCTGGAGGGCCGCGCTGCGGCGTCCTCGGTCGCCCACGTACTCACTAGTACGCGGGCTCCCTGCGTCCTTGCATCACAACCTCCAGCGCGCCCCGGCGACGAGCACCGTTCCGCCAAACCCTCTTACCCGCAGACGCGGACGACGCGGAGGGCCTCGGACTCGCGCCCTGCCGTGTCGGAGACGACGGCCGTCAGCTCATGCCGGCCCTTCCTGGCGCCTCCGGTCTGCCAGTTCGCGCGGTAGATCCCCTGGTCCGACTTCCTGACACGTGCCAGCTGACGCCTACCGTCGAAGAAGCCGACCGACGAGACCGCAGCAGGCGAGGAGGCGTGCACCTGGAGCTCCGTCTTGCCCCGTACGCACGCGCCCTTCGTCGGCGCGATCCACGTCGCGACCGGTCGCGCTACGACCGAGAACCGCGTGCCGAGGAACCGGGTGTTGGGCATCGCCTCGTCGCCCGGGGTGGAGACGTTCTTCGTCTCCTGGAAGTCCGCGGCCACGATGCGCATGAACTCCGGGCCGGCGAAGAGCGGTTGTGAGCCGTTCGGGATCGGGAAGACGGCGACCCCCGTCTTCGGATCGAACCGCACAGCGCCGATCTGCTCGTTCTTGTAGAGCAGGAGCAGCGACAGCGGGTCGACACCGGACTTCGCGTCAGCCACCTTCACGACGATGGTGGGCCTGCCTGTCGCCAGCCGCGTCGTCAGCACCCTGATCACCGGCGGCGTCGTGTCGTTGATCCACGAGCGGAGCACGTACTTTCGGGCCAGCGGGCGCCCCGTGAACGGGTTACGGCCGGAGTCCACGGCGATGTAGTAGCGGCCCGGTGCCGGTAGCACCGCGCCCGTTGCGCCCATGTTGAAGATGAAGTCCGGCAGGTAGCCGTTCATGTTGATGGGCGTCCCGCCGTAGCCCTGGACGTTGTTCTCGTCGAGCGAGCCAAGCAGCCACGGGTGGATCGGCGCGTTGGCGCTGAAAAGGTCGCGCAGCGGCGCGCGCAGCTTGAGCGGCGGGTCGCTGACGACCGCTCCGAAGTTGACGGTGTTGGCCGGGATGTCGATCGAGTACACCTGCTCGGCGCCGTCCTCGACGGCGGTCTGTTCGAGGCCGAACAGGGCAAGGATCCCGAACGGCTCCGTCGGCCAGCGGTAGCTCCGAGCCCGGTTCGTGCCCGTACGCGTGTCGCCGGTCTGGGTCGGTCGCAAAGGCGTCACCTGGGCAGCGCCGAGCAGCGGCCGCGTGACCGAGAACCCGTACGGGATTCGGCGCACGACCCCGTCCCGCCGCAGGACGAGGAAGCCGTACTGGTCGGCGCCCGTTGCCGAGGAAGAGGCGCTCGTCGTGATCTGGAGCGTCGTCTGCCCGCCCGGCGGCACCGTCACGGCGCCCGGCACGGCGATGGTCACTCCCGGCGTGGATGCCTGCGGCTGGACGGTGACCGACCACGTTCCGCCGCCGCCGCCTGCGTCGCTGATCGCGATGAGCTGCGACCGGCTGGCCGCGCCGCCGGTGACCGGCAGGTCGCCGGGTGCGATCGACTGGGGATTCGTGAAGATCAGCGGCGAGTCGGCGGCCGCGAGATTCGCGAGCCCGGCGCCCTGAATCAGCACGGGCGCCTCCACAGTGCGGCTGGAGTCGCCCCACGCCGGCCCCGCCGTGGACATGAGCGCCGACTTCACCTGCTGCGGTGTCCACTGCGGATGCCGCTGGAGCAGCAGCGCCACTGCGCCGGCGATGTGCGGCGCCGAGAAGCTCGTCCCGTCGAGGATCGCGTACTGGTCGCCTGCGAACTCGAGCCCTGTGGACGAGATGATCTGCGCGCCCGGCGCGGAGATGTCCGGCTTCAGCCTGTGGTCGAAGGCGGTGAGGCCGGCCGAGGAGAAGCTCGTCGGCACGCCCGGCCACGTCGTCGGCACTTCGACATGCTCGTCGGCGGTGACGCGGAAGCGACCGCGACCCCCCGAGCCCGCGACGGACTGGCGGATCCGCGCCCCATCCAGGTCGGAGATCGTGCCGCCGGGGATGCCGAAGCCGAGGGGAACGGCAGTCGGGTCGCCGGCGCGATCGTCGACCAGCAGTAGGCCGACCGCTCCCGCCTGGGAGGCATTGCGCCCCTTCGCCTCGAACGAGCAGCCGCCGCGCGTGGCGAGGGCGGTTGCCCCCGCGAGCGACCTGGCCGGCAGCGTCGTTCCGCACAACTGGCGGCCTACGGGACGACCGTCTGTGCCGTTGATCGTGCCCACGTCGACTACCTGCTGGTCGGCGTTGACCCACGCCGGAGGGATCGCTCCCGGCGCCGGGACGAACGGCATCGGGCCGATGGCGGCCGGAGCGACCAGCGTCAGGGCCCTCGTGAAGACATGGCTGTTCGCCGTCGCTGCGACGCTGATGGCGTCCGGTGCGGTGGAGGGCGAGCCGACGGTGCCGAGCCCGAAGAGGTCACGGTCGTTGCCGGCGGAGATGACCGGCACGACGCCCGCGTTGACGACGTTGTTCACGACCCGCACCATCGGGTCGCGGGCCGGATCGCTCTGCGGGCCGCCGCCCGAGAAGTTGATGACGTCCATCCCGTCCGCGACGGCCGCCTCGAACGCGGCGATGATCTCGGGCGTGTTGGCGCTGCAGCAGCCTCCCAGCGGAGCCGGCTGACTGAACACGCGGTAGTTGCCGATGTGCACGCGCGGAGCGACGCCCGCCAAGCCTGTGATGCGCCCGTGGCAGCCACCGGAGCCGGGGCGGCAGGTGGTAAGCACGCTGGCCGGGGCGGTGGTGCCCTCGATGCCGCCGATGACGCCCGCGACGAACGTCCCGTGGAACGACTGCGACTCGTCGAGTGGCTGCCTCGACTCCGAGGTCGAGACGTCGGGGAAGAAAGCCTTCGCGACGATCACCTTCGGCGTCGTGAAGCCGGGAGTGCCCTTGGGGAAGCCAGCCGGGAAGCCGAGGCCGCCGGGATCGAGGAACGGGTGCTTGGGATCGACACCGTCGTCGACGACGCCCACCTTCACTCCCTGGCCGCCGATGCCGGCTGCCGCGCGCAGCGCCGGGCCGCCGATGATCGACGGAGCGCGGTTCAGCGACATGGTGTAGCTGGCGCTCGGGAGGACGTCCTGGACGACTCCCATCCGCATCAGCCGTTGCAGCTTCGACGCGGGCAGGTTCACCGCGAGCCCGTTGAGCAAGATCCGGAAGCGTCGCGGCACCGTCGCCTCGGGGATCTCCCTGCGCAGCGTCGCCACGGCCCGCTCCTGAGCCGCGGCGAGCCGGGACAGGTAGACGCGCGAGGACGAGCTGGAGACGCTGAGCTTGCGCCTGCCCGTGGTCGAGAAGAGCGACCGGTCGCCGGTCCTGGCTGCGAGCGGCGCCATGCCGAGCGTCGCGATCACGGTCACCCGGCCCGAGTTGGGGCGGCCGGGAACGGCGATCTCGCGGTTACGAATTGAGTCGAGCGTGAGGCCCCCGACGCTCGGCGCAATCGGCCGTAGCGAGGCCGTCGCCGAGCCCGCCACGACGAGCGCGAGGAGAAGTCCTAGGACGACTGGGCGCCGCACGAAACGGGCACGGTAGCGGAAGCTCGGCGCCTACGAGACCCTGAGCGCGAACGCCTTCTTCGCGGTCTTGCCGCTCAACGTGACGCCGATCGATCCGCGAAGGCTCTTGCCGGACGAGCCCTCCGGCACACGCCATTCGCAGAAGGCGGACCCCCGTGCGAAGCCGCTACGCCGGACCGGCAGTCGAGCACGGCTGACGGTGGCGCTGCAAGCCACATTGCCGGTCGTGACGAACGCCCCACTGTCGTCGCGCGTCACCTTCAGCTTTGCGACGAACGTCTTTCCCGCGACCGGCTCCGCCGGTGTCGTCGAGAAGCGCTGGACGAGCAGCCTGCTCGGCCCCAGCTTCACGTTGTAGGCCCAGGCCCTGGCCGGGGCATCCGGCGCGGAGTCGCCGTGGGCATTCGTGAAGTCGTACGAGCGTGTCACCGCGTCCCAGACATACCCGTCTGCGACGGAGAGGAAAAAGCGGAAGCGTCGCGTGTCGCCGAGCTCCGACCGGTCGATCTCGAAGGTCGGGCCGCCGGCATAGCCGAGCGGCACCTTCGTCCCGTTCCAGCCACAGACAGAGTCCCTGCAGGAGAGCAACCAGAGCTCCGGATCTCCGTGCAGGCGGAGGTCGTAGAGCAAGCGGTAGTCCATGCCGGCGAGTTTGTCCCCCAGGATGCTGCCGAGGCCCGTTTTGACATTGTCGTCAGCATCGATGTAGACGTTGAAACGCGTCTCCTGGGTGATGGTGGGTCTGTTCGGCAAGGCGACACGGAACGTGAGCGTTCCCTCGTCGTCGTTCGAGACGCGGACGGTCGCGATGTCGGGCGCCGCAGGATCCTCGCCGAGCGCATCGTCGAACGTGGTGCGGTTGAGCGCGCTGCCGTTCACCGATCCCGTGGCCGAGGCCACGACGATCAGTGCTGCGAGGAATGTCAGCGCCACGTGGCGCATCCGGCTCCTTAACGAATCTTGGCGCTGAAGGGCCGGGCCAGCGTCTTGCCCTCGAACACGATCTTGATCGTCCCGCGCAGCGTCTTGCCGGAGGCGTTGGCGGGAACCGTGAACACGCACACCGCCTGGCCGCCCACGAACCTCTCCGACTTCGGCTGCACGCCCCTGGCGCCGGCCCTGGCGGCGCAGTCCACGCGCCCGTTGACGATGGCGGCACCCGTGTCGCTCCTCGTCGCGGCCATGCGCACCGTGAACGTCTTGCCCGCCTTGGGTGATGCGGGCGCGGTCTTTAGCGACTTGAACACGACACGCGCAGGCGCGACCTTTACGTCATACGAGTAAAAACCTGCCGAGCCTGCGGGGGCTGCGTCGGAGACGGCATTCGTGAAGTCAGGCTCGCCGGTCGTCTCGTTGAAGACGATGCCGGACAGGGCGATGACCGCGAAGCTGAGTTTCTTGGTGGCGCCGAGCTCGGCCGCCGAGATGCTGAACGTGACACCCCCCGCCCAGGAGTAGATGAGCGAGGTCGCCGGCGGGTCACCGGCGCGTCGGGTGAGGCCGGTGCCATCCCATTTGAAGAGCACGACCTCGCCTTGGAACAGCTCAATTGCGTAGTCGGCTCCGAGAAGGTCGGGGTCACCAGTTGCCGGGTTCGCGTCCGTGTCGACGAGGATGTCGACGAGCACGTCTCGCGTGAGCTGCGGCCGGTTCGGGATGTTGACCTTGAAAGAGATCATCCCCGCGTCAGTGTTAGAGACGACGATGGTGGTGATATCAGGGGCCGCCGGGTTTTCGCCCGTCGAGTCCTGGTAGGTAACGGTGTTGGCGGCGCTCGCAGGTGCAACGGCGATCACGGCAGCCAGAACTGCGAGGCCGAGAACTGGGCGAAGCGACCGCATCGGCAGTCAGGCTAGGGATGCGCGCGCGCCACGTCAAGCGGCATTACACTCGCGTCGCCCATGGGCCAATTGTTTGCAGGCAAGCAAGGACTCATCCTCGGCGTGGCCAACAAGCGATCGATCGCGTGGGCGATCGCACGCAGGCTGGCCGACGAGGGTGCCGAGCTCGCGTTCACGTTCCAGGGCGACCGCATCGAGAGCTCGGTGCGGGAGTTGGCGGAGAGCGTCTCCAGCCCGCTCGTCACGGCGTGTGATGTCCGCTCGGACGACGACATCGCACGGGTCTTCGCCGAGGTGGGGAAGACGTTCGGCGGCGGCCTGGACCTGCTCGTCCACTCGGTAGCGTTCGCCGCCGCAGAGGATCTCGAAGGCAGGTTCACGGATACGCCGCGAGACCGCTTCTGGATGGCGGTCGACGTCAGCGCGTACTCGCTCGTGGCCTGCGCCCGCGCGGCAGAACCGCTGATGGAAGCGCGCGGCGGTGGCTCGATCGTCACGATGACCTACCTCGGTGGAGAGCGGGCGGTCCCCCATTACAACGTCATGGGCGTGGCCAAGGCGACGCTCGATGCGTCGGTGCGCTACCTCGCGTGGGACCTCGGGCCCAAGTCGATCCGGGTCAATGCGATCTCCGCCGGTCCCGTTCGCACTCTCGCCGCTCGGTCGATCGCCGGCTTCCCCACGATGGAGTCGATCGTCGAGGAGCGGTCGCCGCTCCGGCGCAACATCGCCGCGGACGACGTCGCCGGTGCCGCCGCATATTTGCTCTCAGACGGGTCCGGCGGCGTGACGGCGACGACGCTCTACGTCGATTCCGGCTATCACGCCATGGGCATGTGATTCAGGCAGGTACTTCGATGGTCTTCACCCGCAGCTCCGGGAAGCGCTCGGCGATCGTGTCGGCTGCGCCTTCCTCGAGCCACGAGGCGTCTTCGCCGGCGCGTAGGACTACGACGATCTCGTCCGCAGGAAACGTCCGCAGGGCGTCCTCGACGGCGAGGAGCGGATCGGAGTCCCCGGCCTCTGCCTCGACGTGCTCCGCTTCGTCCGCCGTCGCCTGAGCCACCTGCTCGGCGGTGCGCTCGGCTTCGGCGCGAGCGTCGTCCTCGGCGTTCGTCAGCCACTGGAGCCGCGATTGCTTCACGGCCGGAGCGACGACCTTGATCTCCCCTACGTCGCCGCCTAGGGAATCGCGGACCTGCGTTGGAATATCGGGAACCGAACTGACGACGAGCACGTTCCGCATGTACGCCTTCTTATCCACTCCCGTTCTTCGAGAAACGGCCGAGGGCGGCCAGGCCTGCGGCGGTGGCTGCCGCGGAGACAGCCAGTGCGCCGCGCGCCACTGGCGACGAGACGCGGATCGCCCGCTCGCGCGCCTCGTCCCCGAACCGGCCGTCCGCGGCTGCGGCTAGCTCGACCGGCTCGAAGAGGTTGTCCGCCTGCGCCGGGCGCGGCTCGTCCGACTGCTGATCCTCGTAGCCCGTCCGCGCGAGACGGCGGTCGACGACGCCCGGCAGCAGCGCGTTTGCCGTCAGCGCGAGCACCGTCGGCCAGCCGACGATCACATCGGAGCGCGGGTTGCCGGCGGCCGCGACGACCGCCTGTGCCGCGATCTCAGGCGTGTAGACGGGAGCGACGGGTCGTGGGCGGTGTGCCATCCGGCTGCGGATCCACTCGAACTGCGGCGTGTTGATCGCGGGCATGTGCACCGTCGTCACGCGGATCGCGCTGCCCTCGTGGAGCAGCTCCGCGCGCAGTGACTCGCAGAAACCCTGGAGCGCGTGCTTGGCCCCGCAGTACGCGGCCTGTAGCGGGATCCCGCGGTAGGCGAGCGCCGATCCGACCTGCACGATGACGCCGTTGTCGCGACGCTGCATCCGGCGCAACGCGGCCATCGTCCCCCAGACCGAGCCGAGGTACGTCACCTCGGTCACGCGTCGGAACTCGTCGGGCCTCACCTGGTCGGCCGGCGCGAGAATCGACACCATCGCGTTGTTCACCCAGACGTCGATCGGGCCGAGCTCGGCCTCTACGCGCTCTGCCGCCTCTTCCACCGCGGACGCGTCGGCAACGTCGACAGGCAGCGTTAGTGCACGCCGGCCGAGGACCTCGACCTCGCGGCCGGCAGCCTCGAGTCGCTCGGACTGCCGGGCGAGCAAGGCAACGTCGTCACCATGCCGTGCGAACGCGCGCGCGATTGCCCGGCCGACCCCAGCCGACGCGCCGGTGACGACGATGACGCGCGTCACTCGTCGTTGGCAGCTTCGTCGGCGACCTTGTGGGCAGACTGGAGAAAGTCCGAGACGGCGGCAACTGCCAGCGCACCGCTGGCGAGCCTCGTCGCCCTCGGGGCGACGACCAGTCCGGCCGTCATCGCTGAAGCCACCCAGAACCCGATGCAGACGGGGCAGAGCAGTAGCTGTCCGACGGCCCGCCGAAGCCCCGTTCCGCGCGGGGACTCGTTCGGGCTTGTCACGCCCTCCATACCTTCATAGCTGACGAACGGCGCGCGGATGAAACCGGTGACGGCGTCCGTTGCAACCAGACGGCTGAGCTTGAACGTACCGATACCCAGCAGCGCGAGATCACGAGACGACGGCCCCTTCGGGAGTTCGCCCCGCTTAGCAGCCACGGCGAGTGGGCCGACGAAGGAAAGTGCGTACACGCCCATCAGCGCGGCGTATGCACCGAGCGGGCGCTCAACCTCGTTCGTATCGCGGCGCGCGGGGGACACTTCGGTTGTCTGTTGTGTCTGTTCGGTTCCAGTGGCCATGTAGGTCTTTCTACCCATGCGGCCTTTCGAAAAACCCTGGTTTACGTCAATCCATCGCGGGGAACGAGGCTCGTAATCCCGACCCGCCCGAGGGCTCGGAACACTCTGAGGGCCCGGCCGCCCCGGGCCCTCAGGGGCTTCTTGGGGGTCGAGCTTCCACGGAAGGAGAAACGAATGGACGACCAGACGAAGGGCAAGATCAAGCAGGCCGAGGGCAAGGCAAAGCAGGCCGAAGGGAAGACCCAGGAGACGTGGGGCGACGCCAAGGACAAGGCCGGAGAGATCGCGAGTGACGTGAAGGACAAGGCGAAGGATGTGCTCGACGGCGACGAGGGTCGTGAGAGCACGACACAGACAACGCACACGACAGAGCGCCGCTAGCAGCGCACACGACAGAGCGCCGCTAGGTGGCTCGCATGGAGTTCACGGGGCCGGGCTTTCCCGGCCCCGTACATGCTGCGAGCGCGTCTTCCCGGGTGTCGCAGATCGGCGCGACAGACTCGAGGTCGAGTATGTCCAGCAACCGCCAGAGGGGCCCGTCTCGGGGCGCGACCACGCACACCAGGATGCCGCGCCGCTCAGCCCTCTGCACCCAGCGGAAGAGCTCTCTCACTCCGGCGCTGTCGACGAAGGGCACCTCGGAGAGGTCGACGACGACCGCAGGTGAGTGCCGCGTAGCAGCCTGGACTTCCTCGTCCCACCGCGCGGTGGTCGAGAGATCGAGCTCGCCGGATACGGCGACGATGGCAGCCGAGCGTTCCATGTGATACTGCGCGGCTTCCCGGCGCGGGCCGTCTCGAAACCGGTTCCCGGGCCGATCTACGGCTAACCTCTCGCCCACATGCCGATCTGTGGTCTCACCGGCCTCTGGCTCGAGTGGGGGAGCCGCATCAGCGACAGGACTGAGCCTGTCCCTGATTCAGTCTCATCGCGGTGAACGAGCACCCGACCTCCGGCGGGCCTCGGTTTTCCGGCTGGCGCCGCTACGCCCTGGCGCTCGCAGTCGCCGCCTTCGGAGTCTTCGTCACGCAGCTCGTCGCGGGCGAGATGTTCACGACCCCGCTCGTCGGCATGGTCGTGCTCGTCTCAGTCTTCCTCGGCATCGGACCGGCGCACGCGGCCATCGCGGCCGCCTGGATTGCCCTTCTGCTCTACGAAGAACCTCGGTGGGAGTTCATGATCGACGAGAACGCGGTCGCCCGGCGGTGGGCCGTCAGTCTTATCGTGGCGCTCGGCCTCGTCTGGATCGGCTGGAGCCTTCAGCGCCTGCGCCGCAAGGAAGCGGAGCGGGCAGTCGAGGCGGAGCGGGAGTCCGCGGCAGCGAAGGACTTTCAGGAGCTGGCGACGTCGTTGTCGGCCGCCGCGACCCCGTCCGAGGTGGCGCGCGCGCTCGTCACGTTCATGCCGGACCTGCTGGGTGCGATGGGAGGCTCCCTCGGGCTGATCGAGGGCGACGAGATCGTGATCGTGGACCCCGGCACGGGAGCACGCGCGGCGTTGCGACCGGGCTTGCGCCTACCGCTCACCACGCGTTCGCCGGTTGCCACTGCCGCTCGTACCGGTAAGGCGGCGTACGCCAATACTCCTCGGGAGTTCCGGCGAGTGTTTCCCGAAGGAGCAAAGCTCGTCCCGCATGCTGCGGCGTCGCTGGCCGTGCCCCTTCGCGCCTCCGGTCGTGTCGTGGGAGCCATGGGCTTCCCGTTCGCGCAGCCACACGTCATCGACGACGACATGATCGGAGTGGCCAACGTCGCCGCCGGCGCGGGCGGCCAGGCGCTCGAGCGAGCCCAGCTGCACGAGCTCGAGCAGTCCGCGCGCGTCTACGCGGAGGTCGCGGCCGACCGCACGCGGCTGCTGCAGGAGGTGGCCGAGAGCATGAGCGCGGCGGCGACGGCTGCCGAGGTGGCGGAGGTCATTGCCCAGCAGGCGACGGGCGCGCTCGCGGCCGACGGCGTGCTCGTGTACGGGCTCGACGCGGGTCGCGATCAGTTGCGCCTGCTCGCGGTGGGCGGGGTCCCGGAAGAGGTTGTCGAAGCCAGAAGGCTCGTTCCGCTCGGGACCCCCGGGTGCCTGGCGGACGCGCTCGAATCAGGGGAGCCGGTCACGCTGAAGACGCGGGCTCAGTTCGTCGAGCGCTACGGCCCCTCCGAGCGCGGCCTGTTCGAGCCGGACGAAGAGTCGATCTACTGCTTCGCGCTCAAGGCGCGCTCGCGCAGGCTCGGAGCGGTGCAGTTCATCTACAAAGCGCCCACGGCGCTCGACTCCGGGACGGTGGCCATCGCGGCCACGATCTTCCAGCAGGGCGCCGTCGCCCTCGACCGGAGTCTCCGCTTCGAGGAAGAGCTCATGACGCGGCGCCGCTCGGAACGCCTGCTTGCCCTCACGGCCCGCCTGTCCGGCGCCCTGACGTCGGGCGACGTCGCCGAGGCTTTCATCGACGCGGCGTTGACCTCCGTCGGAGCCGATGCCGCCGCGCTGAGCGTCGTCGACCGTGAATCGGGGCAGATGACCCCCGTCGCCTGGCGCGGCGTCCCTGACGAGCTGATCGAGGAGCGCGGCGTACCGCTGAGCGCAGACCGGCCCGGGACGAAGGCGCTCCGCCGAAGGCAGCCGGCCTACTATCAGGACCTCGACCAGCTGGCCGCCGACTTCCCCGGCTCTCAAGAGCGCGCAGAGGCGAGCGGCATGCGGACGTTCGCCTATCTGCCGCTGTGGGCAGCCGGTTCCGCGATCGGCCTTGCCGTGCTGGGCTGGCGTGAGCCCGACCAGCTCGCGCGCGACGACCGGCCGTTCCTCGAGTCGGTCGCGGCGCAGTCGGCACTCGCGCTCGACCGCGCGCGTCGCTACGAGACCGAACGCGACATCGCGGAGACGCTGCAGCGAAGCGTGCTGCCCGAGACCCTGCCCTCGATGGAAGGGCTGCGCGTGGCCGCGGTCTACCTCCCCGGCTCGACCGCGGTCGACGTCGGCGGCGACTGGTTCGACACGCTCACGCTGGCTGACGGCCGTATGGGCTTCGTGGTCGGCGACGTCGTCGGCAAGGGCGTGGAGGCCGCGGCGACCATGGCCCAGCTGCGAAACGGGATGCGGGCCCTCTGCCTGGACGAGCGGACGCCGGGCGAGACCGTCACCAAGCTGAACCTCCTGCTGGCGAGCTATACGGACGTGCCGTTCGCGACGCTGGGTTTCGTCACGCTCGATCCTCACTCGCTCGACGCGACGGTCACCTCCGCCGGCCATCCTCCACCGCTCGTCGTCGAGCCGAACGGCGAGATTCGGTACCTCGAGGGCGGCGGCGGCCTGCCCCTCGGCGCCGACCCGGACGCGTCTTACACGGAGTGGCACACGACCCTCCAGCCGGGGGCGATCGTGGTGATGTACACGGACGGCCTCGTCGAGCGTCCTGACCGGTCGATCGACGAAGGTCTCGACCTGCTCGCCGCCGCAGCGGCGGCAGCCCCGCAAGAGCCCGACGCCTTCGTGAACACCATCGTCGAGGAGCTGCTCGGCAAGCGGGCTCGAGGCGACGACGTCGCGCTGCTCGTGATCCGCCTCGACGCAGTTCCGCTACAGCCGCTCGTATTGACGTTACCCGCCCACCCGGACTCGCTCCAGAAGCTCCGCACCGAGCTCGTGCAGTGGCTCGAGCACGCGGCGGTGCCCGACATAGATGCTCGCGACGTGGTGCTCGCGAGCTGGGAAGCCGGCGCCAACGCGATCGAGCACGCGGACGCTCCGCCCGGTTCCACGTTCCGGCTGGACGCCGTGCTGACCGGCGATAGGGTCCGTGTGGAAGTGGCGGATCACGGGCGATGGAAGGAGCCGCAGGCGCGCGAGAACCGCGGTCTTGGCCTGCGCTTGATCGAGGGCCTGATGGCGTCGGTGGACGTGCAGCGCCGCGAGACCGGTACGCGGATCGTGATGGAGCGTCCCCTGAGCCGGGAACCTGCACTGAACCACGGGCCGCACGGTGAACGGAGTTAACCTCAGGACTGACGAGGTACGGGGCGTGTCCGTTGCGCACCTGGAGGGGCGTGTCGACAAGCTCGCCGTCGAGCACGCGCGCTCTCAGCTCGATCCTCTCGCAGCCGCCGGCAAGCTCGTCATCGACCTCGACCGTGTGTCGTTCATCGACAGTGCCGGACTGCACGCCCTGTTCGGACTGGGGCGCGTTGGCGCCACGCACGGAGGTGGGGTCGCGCTCTCCGTGCCGTCCACGTCACCGGTCGCGCGCGCCATCGCGATCGTGCGTCTCGCCGACGCGATGCCCGTTTGCGAGTCCGTGGAGGACGCCGCCACGGCGCTCGACGAGGTTTCGCGCTTCGACGACGAGGGGTAGTGCTCGACCCGAACCGATCAAGAGGGGGTCGTAATGCCACCGCGTGGAGTCAAGAAGGGCACGAAGCGAGCCCGCCAGTACGAGCACATCAAGGACTCGCTGAAGAGCCGTGGCAAGAAGCGCGCAGAGGAGATCGCAGCGCGCACCGTCAACAAGGAACGCGCACGGCACGGGGAGTCGCAGACGTCCTCGCGGTTGTCGCGCAAGGACATCTCTTCCGGGCGCCGAGGTGGCCTGCGGGCCAACCGCAGCTCGCCGCGTGGTCGAACGAAAGAGCAGCTCTACGAGGAGGCCAAGCGCCTCGGCGTGGAGGGTCGCTCGACGATGAACAAGGCCCAGCTCTCCCGGGCGGTGTCGCGCAAGCGCAGCTGAGGTTTCGGGCCCCGGGCGATTGGGTACAACCGATCCCTTATGGGCGGAGAAGTCGGGCGGGACAGCCCAGTCGGCTCGGATGAGTCTGCGTTCGGCGTGGAAGTGACGAGCGCTGTCGGCGGCACCGCCGTCGTTGCAGTCCAGGGCGAGGCCGACCTGCACACGGCGCAGGAGCTGCGGGCGGCCATCAACGACGCGATCGACAGCGGGGCAACCTCGCTCGTCATTGACCTGAACGACGCCACGTTCATCGACTCGATGACGCTCGGCGTGCTCCTCGGGGCTGTCAAGCGCCTCCGTTCGGTCGGCGGCCACGTCAGCGTCGTCTGCGCGGACGCGAACATCCGACGCATCTTCGAGATCACGCTCCTCGACCGAGTCTTCACGCTGTACCGGAGCCGAGACACCGCGCTCGACGCGGAGGTGCCCGAGGCACCAAGCGCGTGAGCGAGGCGGGGGTGGCCGAGCCGGTAGACCGCGTCCTCGTCGAGTTCCCAGCGACCGCGGGCTATCGCGGCGTGGGACGGCTCGTGCTCGGCGGCCTGTCTTCCCGCTTCGACCTGCCGGTGGACCGTGTCGACGACCTGTTGCTTGCCCTCGAGAGCCTCATCACGCAAGAGCTCGCCAAGGACGCCGTGACGATGGAGGCCACCGCGGCGCCCGAGGGCCTGCGCGCGCGAGTAGGCCCCTTCGCGCGCTCGCAGGTCGACGAGCCGTCGGTGGCGCGAGTCCTGGCGCCGCTCGTCGACGACGTGGCGGAGGAGAGCGAGCCGGACGGATTCTGGGTTGAGCTGGGAGTCTCCGCCGACCGCTCGGCGGGATGACCACGATGGCCACCGAATCAGCATTTCTGCGGCTGCTAGAGGACTACCGCGCCGGCGACCAGGGCGCGCGCGACCAGATCGTCGAGCAGTTCATGCCGCTCGTACGCAAGATCGCGTCTCGCTATGCAGGTCGTGGCGAGCCCATGGAGGACCTCGTTCAGGTCGGCTCCATCGGGCTCGTGCTCGCGATCGAGCGCTTCGACGTCGAGCGGGGAGTGAAGTTCACGACGTACGCAGTGCCGACGATCGTGGGAGAGATCCAGCGCCATTTCCGCGACCGTGCGTGGGCCGTGCACGTGCCGCGCCGGATGAAGGAGCTGAGCCTGAAGCTCGCCCGCACGATCGAGGCGGCCACGGCCGATCTCGGCCGGGCGCCGACTATCGCGGAACTGGCCGTGGACACCGGGCTCGAGGAGGAGGAAGTCGTAGAGGCGCTGGAGACGTACCACGCGTACTCCACGCGATCGCTCTCTCAGCCGCTCGGGCTCGGTGACTCCGACGAGGGCACGGTCGAAGATCTCTTCGGCGCGCCCGAGGCAGGATACGAGGAGGTCGAGCACGGCGTACTGCTGGAGTCCGGGTCTCGCCGCGCTCGACGAGCGAGAGCGCGTGATCGTCGAGCTCCGATTCTTCGAGGGTCTGACCCAGTCGGAGATTGCAGCCCGCGTCGGCATCTCGCAGATGCACGTCTCGCGGCTGCTGCGCCGCTCGCTGGCCGTCATGCGCGGCCGCCTCGACACCGTCGCGGAGCGTGAGGCGTGAGCGAGACCGTCCGACTGACGATCCCGGCCAAGGCGGAGTACCTCGTCCTCGCGAGGCTCGTGCTCACCGGCATCGCGATGGAGGTGCCGATGAGCGAGATCGCGCTCGCCGACCTCAAGCTCGCCGTCACGGAGGTCTGCGGCAACGCGGTCCAGCACGCCTACGAGGAGGATCCCGGCGTCGTACGTCTCGTGTTTCGCGTCGAGTCCGAGGCGATCGAGGTGTCCGTGGAGGACGAGGGTGGTGTCGGCGCCGCCTTGCCGGACATCGATGACGACGCGATGCTAGGCGAGGGCTTGGCCGAAAGCGGCATGGGCCTCGCCATCGTCAGAGCCGTGATGGACGAGGTCGCGATCGACGAGGATCCGGCTGCCCGGGGCACCGTCGTACGCATGCGCAAGCAGCTGGTCGCTACCGGCTAAGACGATCCTCCACGGCGGCCTCACGGCTCGGCCAGACGTCGAGTGCAGCCACGAGCCCGGTGATCTCGAAGATGCGGAGGGCGGTCGTGTCGGGCAGCACCGTCCGCAACTCGCCGCCCCCCTCGCGCACCCGCCTCAACAGGCCGACGATGGCGCCGAGGACAGTCGAGTCGAGAAAGCTGACGGTCGTGAGGTCGAGGACGATGACAGCAGGCTCGCCGTCCAAGAGCTCCTGAAACGCCTCGCGCAAGCCAGGGGCGTCGTAGGCGTCGAGCTCCCCGGAGAGCGCGATCACGGTCCCACCCGCGAACGGCTCGATGCGCGGCGTCGCGGGCACGAGCGCATCATCGCGGAAGTCATGCCGGGGCCGCCGCCCGAGGCGACCCCGGCCGGTGCTCAGCGTTCGATGACTCGCTCGGTGGGGCTGTCGCGCACGACGGTCTCGCGCCTCACGCTGCCAAAGCCACCCCAGCTCGACCAGAACATCAACGAGATGAGGCCGCCGGCCAGGCCGACCACCATGAGGATCACTCCGACAGTGCTGAGATCAACGTTCGTGACGTTGTCCGTGACCGCCCAGGTCAGGATCGCACCGACGGCGATGAGGATGAGACTGACACCGATTCCCATGCGTACCTCCTGCGTTTCCATCGATGGGAGTTGCTTCGATCAGGTGGAACTACAGGCGTTTACCCCGGCGCTCCGGCTTCTACACGCGGACTCGTGTTTCAGATGCGGCGAGCGGGGCTAAAACCCGCTTCAACTCAGGCGCGGGAGTCGTTGCCTGAACGATTGGGACGGGATCGGCCGCCGAACGTCGCCCTCCGCGATTCGGCGGCCGGCTCGACCCGGGTGATTGCCATGGACTTGGGATACGCGCTTTCCAGCGAAGAGCACCCACCACTCACGCTCGTGAAGAACGCGCGTCGGGCGGAAGAGGCCGGCTTCACATTCGCGCTCGTGTCCGACCACTTCCATCCGTGGATCGATCGCCAAGGCCATAGCCCGTTCGTCTGGTCTGTCCTCGGCGGAATGGCGGTGGAGACCGAGCGCTTGCGGATCGGCACCGGCGTCACCTGCCCCACGATTCGCATTCATCCTGCGCTCGTTGCCCAGGCTGCCGCGACAGCCGCTGCCATGCTTCCGGGCCGGTTCTTCCTCGGCGTGGGCACCGGCGAGAACCTGAACGAGCACGTGCTGGGCCAGCGCTGGCCGCCCGCCGAGCTCAGGCGGGAGATGCTCGAGGAGGCGGTGGCGCTGATTCGGGAGCTGTGGCTGGGAGAGCTGACGAGCCATCGCGGGACGCACTACACGGTCGAGAACGCGCGCCTGTACACGCTGGCCGATGAACCGCCGGACATCGTCGTCGCAGCCGGAGGGCCTGAGGCGGCGGAGCTCGCGGGCCGCATCGGCGACGGGCTTGTGAGCACTCAGCCCGAGTCGGAGTTGGTCGAGACCTTCGAGGGTGCGGGCGGTAAGCACAAGCCACGCTATGGGCAGGTCACGGTCTGCGTCGCGGACTCGGAGGCGAGCGCCCGCAAGACGGCTTTCCAGTGGTGGCCGAACGCGGCTCTGCGAGGGACGCTCGGTGAGGAGCTGCCGCTGCCCTCCCACTTCGAGGAGGCCTGCGCGATGGTGACGGAGGACGACGTGGCTGAGGTGGTCGTCTGCGGCCCGGACCCCGAGCTGCACATCGAGGCAATCGATCGCTTCGTCGACGCCGGCTATGACCACGTCTACGTCCATCAGGTCGGCCCCGACCAGGACATCTTCTTCGACCTCTACGAGCGCGAAGTCCTGCCGGCCTACAAGTCGACCCGCGCGAAGTCCTGACCGGTCGCGTCGCGCTGTTTTAGCTACAGACCAGCCCGGGTAGACGCTATCTATGACCGACGGGGGGTCTACCCACGAGCGGCCGACGCTCGTCTTCTTTTCGAGCAGGCGTTCAGGCCCGGCGCGCCGTATGGCGAGCCTCATCGCCTGGGTGCATGTGACGGAGAAGACTCGGCTGCGCGTAGTCGAGTTGGACGCCGATGCCAACGAGCCGCTGATGAATGCGCTCGACGTCGAGACCGTGCCGGCGCTCGTGCTGCTCGACGAGGATTCTCACGTGGTCGCGCGCCACGAGGGGCGCGCCACGGGACGCCAGATCGAGCGGCTCATCCGCGCCCACGTGGCCTAGGTTCGTTTTCCCGGCGGCCGAGCCGGGTAAGAAGGCCTGGACAACGAAAGGAGACGACTCGTGTACATCGGTGCTGGCGCAATCACTCTCATCCTCGTCGTCATTCTGCTGATCTGGCTCCTCTAGTCGACGGCGGTAAGGCTGTGGCGCAGAGGAGCACTCAGGTGAAGGACGAGTCCGAGCGGCGTGACGAGCCTGTCGCCGAGGCCGCCCGACGAGGTCAGTGGTGGGCCACGCCGTTCGTCGTCCTTGGCAGCGTCGCGGCGGTCGTATGGCTCGTCGCGGGCCTGATCACCGGCGCCTTGCTGCTCATCTGGTGGCTTGCCTAGGAACTAGTTGAGCGCGTAGGCGACAACACGCACACCGGGCTTGCCGTCGAGCGTCACGAGGTGCCAGCCTTCTTCACCGAGCGGTACACGTGTTTCCTCCAGGGATGAGACGGCTGTCGTCTGCCCGCCGCGGCCGTCCACGGAGATGCGTACTTCCCCGGGTTCGCCGTCGCGCCGCAGGAAGAGCCGCAGGTCGACGCCGCCCGCGTTGTAGGCCCATAGCGAGGCGTGGGGCGCCGACGTGACACGCCCTTCGCCGTCGTTCGGCCGCCAGCCTTCGCAGAACTGTGCGACGTCGCGCGGCGGCTCGGCCACGGGAGAGCGAGGCGGTGGCCCGCTGCCGCGCCGTGTGAGCAACGTGACCGGCCCGTCCTCCGCCTGCGGCCGGTAGCCGTGGCCGACCAGGGCGTCCCAGGCGAAGGCGGCCGTGTCGGGCGCCGCCGGGTTGTCCCGGAACAGCCCGCCGTGGAAGACGATGCTCGTGACGCCGAGTCGGGTGAGTAGCGCGGCCGGCCGTCGTGTCCAGTCTCCGCAGTTGATCTGCGTCAACTGCTTCGCCACCTCGTCGGCCTCGACGGGCGCGAGCGTCGAGTAGCCCTGCGGGCGCTCCCGCTGCGCCTGCGTGGAGTAGTAGAGGTACACGCCGCCGTAGTGGATGCCCGGGCGAAAGACCGGCACCTCGAGCATGCGGCCTTGCGGGCCGTCACGCAGCGCCGCGTAGGCGGCGTTGCCCTCATCGGCAGCTGTCGCCTCGAACGTCGTCACGCGCAGGTCGGCGAGCAAGAGGACGACGGCGACGCAGGCGACCAGGGCGGGCCGGGGCACTCGTCGAGACAGATCTGCCTTCACGAATGCGTCCACCGCGTAGGCGACGAGTGCCGCGATGGCGAGACAGGCGATCGGCAGCAGCCGCTCCGGGACGCGCGGGTAGCGAAGCGGCCAGACTACGAAGCGCACGGCCTCATAGATGGGCGTCGTCGTGCCCAGCGCCAGCACCAGCGGCACGAACGTCGCCACGCCGAACACGCCCGCCAGCCCGTACGAGCGACGGCGTACGAGCAGGACGAGCCCCGCGATGGCGACCAGCGGGGTCAGCCAGCCGAGGAAGACGAAGGTCTCCGATCCGTGGCGGTCGTGACGGACCACGAAGTCGAGCCAGTCGGCTGAGAAGCGCTCGACCTGGCGCAGCGAGCGGCCGCCCTCGCCGATCGAGCCCTCGATCGTGGCCAGCCAGACGAGCACTCCGGCAGCGGCAGCGAGTGCCGCGCCGACGACCGCGCCGATCACCGGCCAGGTGGCTCTCGAGCGGACGAGGACGTACGCGAGATAGAACGGCACGGCGCCAAGTGACAGGTGCACCTGGCCCGACGCCGGGATGGAGGCGATCGCCAGCGCCGACGGCACGAGCCACCAGCGAGAGCCGCGGCGCGCGCGCTCGAACGTCCACAGCGATAACGGCAGCAGCGCGGAGATCGGCGCCAGCAGATGGCCGGCCGCCGTCTGCTCCAGCCGGTACGGCGCGACCTCGAACGCGAGCCCGCCGACGAGCGCAGCTCCCACGCCGAGCTCGAGCTCTCTCAGCCAGGCGTACGTCAGCAGGCCGGCTGCGATCAGCCCGAGCAGCACGAAGACGTTCCAGCCGACCACGACGCCGAGCGCTCTCCAGAGCGGCCAGAAGGGAAGTCCGAACGGCCAGGCCGAGGGGTTGAGCTGCGGCTCGGCGATGGGGCGGAACGAGTACGGATCGCGCCAGGGATAGCTCCCGTTCTCGAGCTGGTGCCCCGGCAGCCATAGCCGGTAGGTCAGCTGCAGGTGATCTCCCGCTGCCGCCTCTCCGTTACCTCGCTGGCCACCGGCGAGGAAGTCCGAGTGCGCATGGCGCAGCGCGGGCGTCGCGGCCAGCAGCGCTGCTGCCGTGCAGACAACGGTCGCTAGGAACGCGCTGCTTGTAACAACGCGTCGAAGTCGGGAAGTTCCGCCGGCTCGTACCGCCAGGCCTCCCGAATCGTCCCATTGGCTTCGATCAGGAACGCCGATCGCTCCGACACCTCCTGCATGCCCCGCCGCTCGTGGGCGACGCCGAAGCCGCGCACCGCGTCGGCGTTCCAATCGGACAGGAGCTCCACGCCCTCGAGGTCGAGGGCCTGGCTCCACGCGTTGTGGGTGAACGGTGAGTCACGCGAGATCCCGTACGGCTTCACGCCCGCCGCCTCGAACTCCTCCCTCCTGTCACGCAGGAGCTCCATCTCGGCCGTTCACGTACTCGTCCAATCCCAGAAGTAGAAGAGCAGCAGGATCGGCCCGTCGGCGACGAGCTCCCCGATCGTGACGGCATCGGCGGGAGGGCGCCAGACGGTTGCCCCGAGTGGAGCGATGTCGCCGGCCGCGAGCATCTCAGGATGCTCGCAGGCGGACGACGAGCACGTGGTCGTAGGTGCGCACGACGAAGTTCTTTCCGCTGCGGGTGATCTTCTCCGGCCCGCTGGGAAGGCTCAGGCGCTCGACGACCCGGCCGGTGTGCCGGTCGAGGAGGTAGAGGTAGTCCGGCTCGGCCGTGAAGCCGTAACCCGAGAGGAGGTAGTCGGGCGTGACGGCGAAGGTCTGCGCGTTGGCGACGAGGCCGCGGCTCCGCCAGAGCCTGCGCTTCGTCTTCGCGTCGATGGCCGTGACGTAGGCGTTCTGCCCGTACGACGACCTGGCGTACGTGAGGTGCGCGTTCTGCACGTAGAGCACGCCGTTCGCCTCGCGCGCCCAGACGAGCTCCTCGTAGACGAACTCTTTCTCGCCGGGCAGGTTGCGCGGCGGCCACACGTACCTCTTGAAGTCGAGGGCGTAGCCCGTGGAGCTGAGGAGGATGCGCGAGGAGGCGCCGTCCTTGCCGTAGAACGAGAACTTCGGGCCGCCTGGGCAAATCGTCCTCTGCAGCGGCAGACCGCGCAGCGAGGCGGGAATGCCCGTGAACGGGCACATAGGCGAACCGGTGCCCAGCCCAGGAGAGATCTTCCGCGACGAGACGACGACGAGGCGCTTCGCGTCGGGCGCCGAGACGACCGGCCCCG
Organism: uncultured Actinomycetes bacterium; assembly: GCA_963704335.1. Taxonomy (GTDB): domain Bacteria; phylum Actinomycetota; class Thermoleophilia; order Gaiellales; family Gaiellaceae; genus PALSA-612. The sequence continues at coordinate 109,208 of OY969889.1, read as the reverse complement.
GGAAGGGTGGCTTCGGCAGCGTCGTGACGGTGACCGCGGCCGCGCCGAGCGCAAGCACTGCTGAGAGACCGGCGAGCTTCATGGAGGCGCAGCCTAGTCGGCGAGTTGGAGCACGGCGTCGACGTAGCGGCCCGCGTCGCGTAGGCCCAGCGGACCGGGCGGCAGCTCAACGACGAACCCACGCGTGCCGGGGATGGTCCGGTGCTGCCACTCGGTTCCGGAGCCCGGCGGACGGGGAAGACGCCGAAAGCGCATGCCGGCCAGCCTCGCGTAGCGCCGGGCGATCCCGATGCTGCGGCCCGTCGCCCGCACGAGCCCCTGCGGCTGATGGAACCAGATCGTCACACGCGGATGCAAGCGCCGGATCAGCCGCATCGCCACGCGCGTCTCGGCCTCCGACGCGGGCGCGGCGCCGGCCCTGCGCGACTCCCGCCAAGAGCCCGGGAAGTTGCGGTTCAGGTCGACGCCCTGTGCGTTCCACCGTGTCGTCGTGGCATGCCCGTCGGGGTTCAGATCGGGTACGACCCAGAACGTTGCCCCGGTCGGTGCCTGCGTCTGGACGAGCCGTGAGGCGACGGCGATCCCCGCGAGCTCGTTGCCGTGGATCGTGCCGAAGACGAGCACGTCGGGCCGCCCCCGACCGCTCGCGAAGGCGCGAATCGGCTGCTCGCGCGTGCTGCGCCCGACGAGGGCGGGTCGCCAGCCATCTCCGGGCAAGCGCACATGCATGTGGTTGTCGTGGTACGCCGGCAGCACCTCGACGACCGCGGGCGGTCCTCGCAAGCCAGTGTTCGGTCCCACGAATACTTTCTCGGCGCCGGCGGCGACGAAGCGGTCGACCAGGTCCTGGGAGAGCGTCCGGTCGATCTGCGCTGGACGTGCCGGCGGTCGCTCACGGCCGTCGCGGCGAGGGTAGTAGACGTCGGCGTCGAGCCCGCTCTGGTGCGACGCGTGCCCGATGCCGCCGAACCGTGCGCCGAAGTCTCCGCCGCCGGGCCGGCTGAGGTCGCCAACGCCGATCCGGCTCCCGGCGGGGAAGGCGGCCGTGTGTGCAGTCAGCACCCGCGTGAGCGTTCGCAGGAGCCGCTCGTTCCCGTAGCGGCGCCACGTGCGGTTGGGCGAGCGTCTACGCACCGAATCCCACGTGAAGAAGCGCTCACCTTGCGCGGCAAGCTGCACGCCCCCGACGAGCCGGCCGTCCCAGGGATAGCCGAGCGACTGGGACGGCGCCTGCGCCCCCGCTGCGCTCACGAGAGCGAGCGAGAAAACGGTGATCAGGGCTCGCAGCACCAGCCGGCGATCCTCGGGAATGCGCCGCCGCCGAATTGCGCCGTGATGCCCGAGACGGCCACGATCGCTCTCTTGCCGGCGAGTCGCACGAAGACCCACTGGTCGGCTGTAGGCCACGTCACGAGCAGCCAGCGGCCGTCCGGCGAGCGGACGACGTCGCGGAACTCGCCCGTCCCACGGAAGACGACGCGACCGTCGACGACGACCTCGCTGGCGGCGCCGCGCCTCCGGATCATCGGTGCTCGAGCAGGCGCCACCGCGCCTTCCCGGAGAACGCGTCCGGTGTCTGCATCGACGACTTCAGTGCGGCCCGCCCGGTCGGTGTATGCGAGCCGGAAGCCCTCGCCGGGCAGCCAGGCGGGAGCCGCCGCGGCAACGTTTCGTCGCAGCAGGCGATCGCCCGTCCCGTCACCCGCCACCACTCGCAGCGATGTGCCGCTGAGGTACGCGATCCGCGTGTCGATTCGGTCGCCCGCCCACCGCGGGAAGCGTACGTTCGGGCGGGCGAGCGACCAGCGGACGTCGCCGTCCGGCTCGAGCGCTGCCAGCTCGTTCGCTCGCGCCACCACCACGAACCGTCCGAACGGCGACCACGACGTATCCCGCCAGCCGCCGAGGCGCCGCTTCGAGCCGTCGGGCTGAACGATCCACACACCGTCCGCCGACTCCACGAGCAAGCGACCCTGCGCGGGCAGCGAGAAGAGCGCAGGCTGCGCGCGCTCGACGCCCACCGCCTCTCGAATCGAGCCCAGCACAGCCTGGCCGGGTGGGCTGGCGACCGCGCCCGCCACCACCGCCGCTGCGGCGAGCACAACGACGGGACGCCAGGTCTTGCGCTCACGCGGTGACGGTGTCCGTTCCTCGAACGCCGCGTGTACGACCTGCCACGCGCGCTCCTCGGCGCCCTCGGGCGGCGGTACCGCGTCGAGCTTCACGGGAGCGTCTCCTGCAGCTGATCGAGCCCGCGCCGTAGTCGCGAGTTGACGGTTCCGCGCGGCAGGTCGAGCAGGCGGGCGATCTCGCCCGGCGTGTACCCGAGCAGATGGCGGAGGACGATCACAGCGCGATGCTCCGGCGAGAGGCCGCTGAGTGCTTCGACGACGTCCGAGCCGACGTCCGGTGACGATGCGGGTGCGGCGGCGTCGACCAGCTCGAGCTCCGCGCGCAGCGTTCGCGCACGGGCCCAGTCGATCGCACGGTTGACCACGATCCGGTGCAACCAGGGCCCGAACGGCCGCCGGCGGTCGAAGCGATCGAGATTGCGAATGGCGGCGAGAAACGCCTCCTGGGCGATGTCCTCCGCAGCTGCGGCATCGTGGACGACGAGGAAGGCCGCACGCCACGCGGACGGCCAGTGCGAGCGGACGAGGGCCTCGAGGTCCGAGGCCGATCCGGCCTGCGCGCCCCGGATCCAGGCGCGCTCGTCACGACCCGAATGCATCGCGTGCCCAGAGTACGACGGAACCTGGCCGGGAGGTCCATGCCCGAGATACGAGCCTCGGCGCCCGCGAGGTCCGTCGGACCTCTCGCCCGTTTCGGCGCGTAGTCGTAGGTGACAAAGGAGGCTGATCATGAAATTCGTGCTCGCAACCCTCGCCCTGGCGGCCGGGATCGCCGCCGGCGTCGCCAGCGCCAACGGATCTCCGTACTCCCCGGGCCTGCTGTACGGCTGGAACGGCGTCGGCGCGGGCGACGGCGTTCGCTACGTCGCCTTCGGCATGCCGAAGTCCACCATCGTCGCCGTCGTTCGCGTGCGCGACGGCCGGGTGCTGCGGAGCAAGGTCATTCGCGGTGACTACGCCGTGCCGCTCGTCGCCTACGACGGGACGCCGGGCGGGCTCTCGGGCGACGCCAGGTCGCTGGTGCTCGGCTCGTATGGGCCTTTGCCGAGCCAGTCCGGGAAGACCCGCTTCGTCTTGCTTGACACGAAGACCCTGGCCACGCGCCGCGCGATCGCGCTCGACGGATCCTGGTCGTTCGATGCCGTCTCACCCACCGCCGGGACGCTCTACCTCACCGAACATCTGCGCGCAGGAGACAAGCCGCTCTACCGCGTTCGCACCTTCGATGCGCGCTCCGGCCGCCTGCGAGGTGCGATCGTCGACCGCCTCGAAGGCGAAGAGGAGATGGGCGGCCAGCCCGTGGCGCGGGCGTCGAGCACCGGCGGCCGCTGGGCGTACACGCTCTACGCGCGCCTCGGCGACGAGCCGTTCGTGCACGCGCTCGACACGGTGAAGCGCGAGGCGTTCTGCATCGACCTGCCGCTGCGCCTCGGGTACGAGCGGCAGTGGGGGCTGCAGCTCGAGCTCCAGTCGCACGGCAATTCCCTCTCCGTGCTCAACGGCCGCCGCGAGGTCGCCGCCATCGACACGAGCTCCTGGAGAGTGAGCAGCTAAGTCTGGACGGGTGCGGGCGCGGCTTCGGTCGCGTCCGCGATCTCGCGCACGACCTCGACGATATCGCGGTTTGCGTTGAAGATGCGGAGCTGGCGCTTGGCGCTCGAGCCGCGTCCGAGGATCTCCCGGATGCCCTCCAGCTCGCGGTCGCAGCCGAGCTCCCGGGCGTGCGGCTCGACGTCGCGTACCGCTCGGCGAATGAGCTGTCCCACCGGTACGCGGTTCCGCCGCCCCGTGGCGAGGTCCATGACCGGCGCCTCGAGCCCGTGTCGCGCCGCGAGCCACTTGTTCTCGCTCGTAAGAATGCGGTGGTACGACGGAATGCCCTCGCCGCTCTCGTAGAGCTCGCAGTAGCGCTTCACGAGCGCCTGGCAGAAGGCGGCGATCGCGATCGCGTCCTCGACGCGGGTGACGGCGTCGCAGATCCGTACCTCGATCGTGCCCAGCCGTGGGTGGGGCCGGATGTCCCACCAGATGTGCGTGTAGTCGGCGATGCAGCCCGAGCGCTCGAGCTGGCCGACGACGCGTGCGTAGTCGGCGTAGTCCTGGAAGCGTGGGGGAGGGCCGGAGCGCGGGAAGGCGGCGAAGACGAGCTGGCGCGTGGAGGCGAGGCCCGTCGCCTCGCCGCGCCAGAACGGAGAGGACGCGCTAAGCGCGAGCAACTGCGGGAGGTGTACGAGCATGCCGTTGAGCACGCCGACCGCCTTCTCCGCGTCGTCGATAGCGACATGGATGTGCATGCCGAAGATCAGCTCGCGCCGCGCGACGTACTGGAGCTGGTCCACGAGTGCGCGGTAGCGGTCGCGGGCGGTGATGCGCTGCTGCTCGAACAGGCTGAAGGGGTGCGTGCCCGCCGAGCCCACGCGGAGCCCGGTCCGCCTCGCGACGTCCGTCACCGCCGTGCGTAGGCGATGCAGCTCCGTGGTCACCTCGCCGATATCGCGGCAGACCGGTGTTGCGATCTCGAGCACGGACTGCATGAGCTCTGGGTGCAACTCGTGCTCCAGGTCTGAGCCCTCGACCGCGGCGAGCACCGTGTCGATGTGCTGAACGAGGTCGAGCGATTCGGAGTCGAGCAGCATGTACTCCTCCTCGACGCCCATCGTGTACGGGTCGCCGCGCCCGAAGCGGTGGTCGAGGACGCTCGACTCGTACTCAGGCGACGACGGCATCGACGTCGATCTCCAGGTGCCATCGCGGATCGACGAGCCCGGCGATGATCACGGTCGTGTTGACAGGGCGGATGTCGCGAAAGACGTCGCCGTGGGCGCGGCCCACCTCGTCGAAGTCGGCCTCGGGCGTGATGTACACCCTCGTGCGCACTACGTCCTCGAAGCTCGCGCCGGCCTCGGTGAGCGCGGCACCGATGATCTCGAAGCAACGCTGGGCCTGGCCGTACGAGTTGGCGGGCGGATCCGCGCCGTCCGGCATCTGCGGCGCCGTGCCGGCCACGTAGACGTTGTCGCCGACGCGGACGGCCCGGCAGTAGCCGAAGACTGCCTCGTACGCGCCTCCGGACGTGATGCGTTGCCGTTCCATCCGCCTAGTATCGCGGCGTGGAGGCCCTACGTCAGGTGGACGACTGGCAAGTCGACCATGTTGCCGTTGGCGCGGTTCCTCTGAACGGCGAGCCTGTCGTACACGGCGAGCGGGAGCGGGAGTTCCGCTGGGCGTCCGTGACGAAGCTCCTGACGGCATACGCCGCGCTCGTCGCCGCCGAGGAGGGGACGATCGATCTCGACGAGCCGGCGGGGCCGCCTGGCTCGACCATGCGGCATCTGCTGTCTCACGCGTCGGGCCTGCCGTTCGAGGCCGGAATGCCGATCGGTCGTCCCGGAGCGAAGCGCGTGTACTCGAACCCGGCCTTCGAGCTCGTTGCGGAGGTCGTCGGCGAGCGTTCCGAGATGCCCTTCGAGCGTTACCTCTCCGCCGCGGTGCTCGGGCCGCTCGGGCTCGGGGCCGAGCTACGCGGCTCCCCGGCAGCCGATGTCTATGGCTCGCTCGACGACCTCATGCGGTTCGCCGATGAGCTCCTGGCGCCGAGGTTGATCGCCCTGGAGACGCTGGCCGAGGCGACGACCGTCCAGTTCCCAGGCCTCGCTGGCGTGCTGCCCGACATCGGGCGCTTCGACCCCAACGATTGGGGCCTTGGTTTCGAGCTGAAGGACGCAAAGCAGCCGCACTGGTCGGGCTCGCGCACGTCGCCGAGGACGTTCGGCCACTTCGGCGGCTCGGGGACCTTTCTCTGGGTCGACCCCGAGCCAGGCCTCGCCCTGTGCTGCCTGACCGACCGCGAGTTCGACCCCTGGGCGATGGAGGCGTGGCCGAAGCTGTCAGACGACGTGATCGAGGAGGCGCGCTAACTCACTCGTCGTCGGCGAAGAACGGGCGGATGAACTCGTCGAACGTCGCCTTGTCGCAGCTCGCGACGACCGCCGGCGTCATTGCCCGGACGGAGGCCGTGCGTGGCACGCCCATCGCCAGCGACACCTCTCCGAAGTACGCGCCGGGTTGCAGGACCCCCGCGGCGCCTCGCCCTCCGAACTTGCTCGCCGCCAGCACGCCGGACAGCACGACGTAGAAGCGATCGCCCTCCTCGCCCTCGACGACCGGCGCGGCGCCGGCCGGCAGCTCCTCGCGCGTCATGCGCTTCGCCAGCTCGTTCAGCCGCTCGCCCGGCAGCTCCGCGAGCAGCTCGCACCGCGTCAGCTCGGTCACGGTTGCGGGGACGTGGCGCGGGCTCACAGCCGTATTCTTGCGCCGCGTGATGCGTCTTGTCGGCTGGAAGCACTGTCCGCGCTGCGGCGCAGCGCTCGAGAACGACGGCCGGACCGCAACATGCGGCGAGTGTCGCTTCACCGCCTACGCAGGCCCTGAGCCAACCGTCTGCGCGATCGTGGCAGACGAGGAGGGACGGATCCTGCTGGCACGGCGCAAGTTCGAGCCCGAGGCGGGGAAGTGGGATCTTCCCGGCGGCTTCGTGGAAGTGGATGAAGAGCCACTCGACGGATTGCGGCGAGAACTGCGCGAGGAGGCCGGCGTCGAGATCGAGCCGCTCGGGTTCGCGGGCGCATGGGCCGACAACTACGGCGGCGCCGAGGACGCGGACGCCGGGGCGACCCTGAACTTCTACTGGCACGCGCGCATCGTCTCCGGCAAGCCGACTCCCGCGGACGACGTCGACGAGTTCCGCTGGTTCGCCGTCAGCGACCTTCCGCCCGACGAGGAGATTGCCTTCCGGAATGTCGTGAAGGCGCTACGCTCCGGCCGATGAAGCGGCTCCTGGTCGTCGCGGTCGTGCTGTTGGCACTGGCTCCGGGGGCGAGCGCCCGCCCCGACGTCGCGAAGGTCCTGCTCGGGATCACCGGCGACCCGGCACGGTTCCAGGCTCAGACGGGGCAGAAGTCGGCGATCAAGCACGTCTTCCTCGCCTGGCAGCAGGGCATGACGTGGGGCACGAGGTTGCCCGTCTTCCTCCCGCAGCTGGCGCCCATCCCGATGCTCCACCTGGGTACCGGAGGAGGGCCGCGAGCGCCACGCCGCGCAGTGATCACGCAGCAGCAGATCGCGAACGGCCAGGGCGACGGGTATCTGGTCTACCTCAACAAGTCGATCAACGAGTTCGGCGGTCTCGTCTACGTGCGGGCGATGGCGGAGATGAACAACCCCAACGCGCTGTACCACCCGTCGAGGGGGGCGGGCATGTCGACAGAGGCGTACCGGAAGGCCTTTGCCCGGATCTTCCTGATCCTCCATGGCGGCCCGCGGACAAAGATCGACGTCGCGCTCAAGCGGCTCGGCCTCCCGTTCCTCACGATCAAGGAGGACCTTCCGCCCAACCCGAAGGGCAAGCTGACGGTGATCTGGAACCCGCTGGCCGGCGTGGGTGGCTGGATGTCCTCGTACCCGGGCGACAAGTACGTCGACCTCGTCGGCAACGACATGTACGGGGAAGGAGTCGACTTCTCGCGCTCTGCGAACGAACAGCTATATGCCTTCGCCCGGGCGCACGGGAAGCGCTACTCCATCCCCGAGTGGGGCCTGTCGGTCGATCAGCCGGAGTTCGTGAAGTACATCTGCGACTTCATCAAGGCGAAGCCGGCGGTGGTGCTCGCCGCCTACTTCAACAGCCTCGGCGGGTCCAAGTGGGACCTGGCCCCGAAGCCGAAGAGCAAGCAGACGTACCGCTCCTGCCTTACGCCTCTCGAGTTGACGCCGTAGCGACGGGCTCCAGGCCGAGCGCGCGTTCGATGGCGCCCTTCGGCTGTGCGCCGGTGACAGCCGCCGCAGGCTCACCGTCGCGGAAGAGGATCATCGTCGGGATGGACATCACGCCGAACTGCGTGGCGAGCTCCTGCTCCTCGTCGATGTTCAGCTTCACGACCTTGAGTTGGCCTTCGCGCTCACCGGCCATCTGCTCTAGCACGGGAGCAACGGCGTGGCACGGGCCACACCATTCAGCCCAGAAGTCGACGAGTACGGGGGTCTCGCTCTGCAGGACCTCCGTCTCGAAGGTCTCGTTGGTCACGGATTCCATGAGGCTCGCTTTCTCGTTAGTCGTTATCGAACAACTGTCAAGAGCCTAAACGGCCGCACGGCCGTTCTGCTTCCCGCCGTAGACTTGACCCATGCCAGGCGTGTTCACGCCACTTCCGCGTGTCCCCGATCATCCCGAGCTGGAACGGGACGTGCTCGCGCGCTGGGAAGCAGAGCGCACGTTCGATCGCCTGCGCGAGCAGAACCGCGGCGGCCCGCGCTACAGCTTCATCGACGGCCCCATCACCGCGAACAACCCGATGGGCGTCCACCACGCGTGGGGTCGGACGCTCAAGGACGTCTTCCAGCGCTACAAGGCCATGCGCGGTTTCGACCAGCGCTACCAGAACGGCTTCGATTGCCAGGGCCTGTGGGTCGAGGTGGAGGTCGAGAAGTCGCTGGGCCTGAACTCGAAGCGCGACATCGAGGAGTACGGCCTCGCCGAGTTCGCTGCTCGCTGCCGCGAGCGCGTCGCCGAGTACGCGGAGGTGATCACCGACCAGGATCGCCGCCTCGGCCGGTGGATGGACTGGGACAACGACTACTACACCTTCTCCGACACGAACATCGAGTACATCTGGCGCTTCCTGAAGGCCACCCACGAGCGCGGGTGGCTGTACAAGGGCCATCGATCGACGCAGTGGTGCCCTCGTTGTGGGACGTCGCTCTCACAGCACGAGCAGGCGGGCGAGGAGAACTACAAGGAGCTCGATCACCCTTCGCTGTACGTGCGTTTCCCGCTCAGGGATCGCGACGACGAAGCGCTAATCGTGTGGACGACGACTCCGTGGACGCTACCGGCGAACGTTGCTGCTGCCGTCAAGCCCGACGCCGAGTACGGGTTACGCGAAGGTGGCTGGACGCTTGCCCAGGAGGATCAGGACTACGACCGCCTCGCACGAGGCGAAGACCTCGTGGGGCTCGAGTACCACGGCCCGTTCGACGACCTTCCCGCGCAGGAGGGCGTGACCCACCGCGTCATCCCCTGGGACGAGGTCTCGCTCACAGAAGGCACGGGCATCGTCCACATCGCTCCCGGCGCGGGGACGGACGACTTCGAGCTCAGCCGCGTCCATGGCCTGCCCGTGATCTCGCCCATCGACGAGTCGGGGACGATGGTTTCCAGGTTCGGCCGGTTCGAGGGTCTTTCGACCAACGAGGTCGAGCAGCCTGTGATCGATGATCTCGAGGCCCGAGGCTTGCTCGTCAGCGCCGGCCGGATCACGCACCGGTATCCCATCTGCTGGCGCTGCAAGACACCGCTCGTCTTCCGCGTCGTCGACGACTGGTTCATCTCCGCGGAGGAGATCAGGCAGCCGCTGCTCGACGCGAACGCGACCGTCGAGTGGACGCCGTCCTTCTACGGAAAGCGCATGGACGACTGGCTGCGCAACATGGGCGACTGGAACATCTCGCGCAAGCGGTACTTCGGCTTACCCCTGCCTCTCTACCCGTGCGAGTGCGGACACCTGAACGTCATCGGCTCGCGCCGGGAGCTCGAGCAACGTGCAACCGGTGGGCTCGACCAGCTCCAGGAGCTGCACCGGCCGTGGATCGACGAGGTGCCGATCAGCTGTGACGCCTGCGGGAGTGAGGTGCGCAGGATCACGGAGGTCGGGGACGCGTGGCTCGATGCCGGCATCGTCCCTTTCTCGACCCTCGGCTGGGAGAACGAGGAGCCCACTCCGGGCGGGTACGCAACGGGTGCCTCCCGCGGCTTGTCGGGCGCCGACCTGCCGCATCACGGGTACTGGGAGGAATGGTTCCCGGCCGAGTGGATCTCAGAGAGCCGCGAGCAGATCCGCCTTTGGTTCTACTCGATGTCGTTCATGTCGGTGACGCTGGTCGGGCGCACCCCGTACAAGCGGGTGCTTGCGTACGAGCGTGTCCGGGACGAGCACGGCCGCGAGATGCACAAGTCGACAGGGAACGCGATCGAGGCCACCGAGGCGCTCGAACAGATGGGGGCCGACATCGTGCGCTACATGTTCTGCGAGCAGGTACCGAGCCAGAACATCAACTTTGGCTACGGGCCGGCGCACGAGATCAAGCGCCGGCTGCTGACGCTCTGGAACTGCGCGAAGTTCTTCGTCGACTACGCGAATGTCTCGCCCGGCGTCGAAGCCGATGTCCTCGAGCCGCTCGACCGGTGGCTCCTCGCGCGCGTCGAGCAGCTCGTCGCCGAGGCGACCGACGCGTACGATCGCTACTGGACTCCGGACATCGTCGCGTCGTTCGAGAGCTTCGTGGACGACCTGTCGAACTGGTACATCCGCCGCTCCCGGCGAAGGTTCTGGAACGGGGACGCGGCCGCGTTGCAGACGCTGAGAGCAGCGCTTCTCCGCTCGATCGTGGTGATCGCGCCCGTGATGCCCTTCCTCAGCGACCACCTGTGGCGCGTCCTCCGCGTCCGACGACGAGCCGGACTCCGTGTTTCTCGTTCGCTGGCAGGACGCGGGCGAACGCGACCAGCAGCTCCTGGACGAGGTCGCCCAGACGCGGCAGGTGGTCGAGCTCGGCCATCAGGCACGGGGCGAGGCGGGCATCAAGCTTCGTCAGCCTCTGCGCCGGGCATACGTCCGCGGCACGAGCGGCGTGGCCGGGCATGCCGGCGAGCTGAGCGACGAGCTCAACGTCAAGGAGATCGTCTTCGACGACGGTCCTGTCGTCCGCTCTCAACTGAAGCCGAACCTGCCGGTGCTCGGGCCACGTCTCGGCCCGCGGCTGCCGGCCGTGAAGGCGGCGCTCGACGCCGGCGACTACGAGGAGCTCGACGGAGGCGGGGTGCGCGTCGCCGGCGAGGAGCTAGGCGCCGACGAGGTGCTGCACGGCGGAGGCGCGGCAGTCGAGGGCTTCGCGATCGGCCAGAACGGCGCGCTCTCGATCGCACTCGACACGACGCTTGACGAGGAGCTCATCCGAGAAGGCCGTGTTCGCGACCTGAACCATCGCATCAACGCAATGCGGCGCGACATGGGCCTCGAGCTGACCGACCGAATCGTCGTCACGCTTGGCCCCGACGAGTCGGATCTGCTCGAGCACGCGGAGTGGATCAAGGACGAGACGCTGGCCGTCGAAGCACGTGCCGGCTCCGCGTTGGCGATTCAGAAAGCTTGAGTCTCTGCGAAACAGGGTAAAGCCCGCCGCTCCGGGGGGTCGCTCGCGGCGGGCTTCACCCTGACTGCCACCAGGGCCGACTCGCGCCGAACCCTGGTGTGCATCGCCCAGTGCGAGCGACCCTACAACGGTCGCGAGGGAATGTAAAGAGGGTGCAATCACCTAGTCGCGTGACGTCTGCGCGAGGAAGATCGCCGCGAGCACGATTGCTCCCCCGGCGAGCTGCTGAGCCGCAAGCGACTCGTCCAGCCAGAGATAGGCGACGAGCGCGCCGAGCACGGGCTCCAGCATGGCCACCATGCCGACCGTGGTCGCGGGCAGGTGCTGGAGCGAGCCGACCATGAGCGTGAAGGGGACGATGGTCCCCAGCACGACGATGGCGAGCACGAGCGCCCAGGCCGGAAGCTCGGTGCCGCTGAGATTCCCGAGCAGCGAGATCGTCTCGGAGAGCTCGTCGCGCGGGAAGCTCCACCAGGGCTGCGCCACGGCCCAGAATAGGCTGGCGAAGAGGAAGCCGTAGACGAGCAGCGAGAAGGGGTCGCGCCGCCCGACTGCGTGCTCCGCCAGCAGGAGGTACGCCGCGAACGTCGCGGCGGATACGAACGACAGGACGACGCCGGCTGTGTTCAGCGGCACGCCGCCCCAGACGTCCACCATCACCGACAGGCCGACCAGAGCGAGCGCGAGCGCCGCCCAGACGCGGCTGCGCACTCGTTCCTTGAACACGAATCGCGCCCAGAGGGCGACGAGCAACGGCGCGGTGTACTGGATGAGCAGCGACACGCCGATCTCGAGCCTCGCGATGGCGGCGAAATAGAAGAGCTGGACGAAAGCCACGCCACAGACGCCGAAGACGACGAGAAACGCGAGCTCACGGCGTGTCGTACGGAGGCTCTGCGGGCGCGCGAGGAGCACGATCAACCCGAGCCCAACGAGCGCCCCCAAGCAGCGGATCTGCGTGAGGCGGAGCGAAGTGACACCGGACTCGAGCACGACCTTCGAAACGGTGCCGTTGACTGCGAACAACACGGCGGCACCCATCACCATCAGGTAGCCGACTCCCGGCCCGCGTGCGGTGCGCACGCCTTCGGCGGGCAGGTACGGCGAGTCGACCATGGCGGCGACCCTAGCTTCCTCCGCGTGCGCTCGTACACTGATGTTCTCGGGACGTAGCGCAGCCTGGTTAGCGCGCCTGCTTTGGGAGCAGGAGGCCGGGAGTTCGAATCTCCCCGTCCCGACTCGACCAATGACTCGAAACGCTCTCGCACTTGGATTCGCCGTTGCGGTTGCAGTCATGGCAACTGGCGCGACGGCGGCCACGCCGCCGTTCGTCGCGAAGATCGCGCCGCTCTCGGCCAAGCAACGCGCGCTGATGACCGGCGTCTCGTGGCGGCCCGGCTGCCCGGTCCCGCTCGCCGACCTGCGGCTGCTCACGGTCAGCCACTGGGGGTTCGACGGGCGACGCCGTACCGGCCGGCTCGTCGTTCACGAGACGGCAGCGAGCTCGGTGCGGACGGTGTTCCGGCGTCTCTACGAGGCGCGGTTCCACGTGCGGAAGCTGGTGCCGATCGACGCCTACGGCGGAAGCGACTTCCGCTCGATCGAGGCCGACAACACGTCGGCGTTCAACTGCCGCCGGGCAACGGGCTCGAGCAGCTGGTCGGAGCACGCGTACGGCCGCGCCATCGACATCAACCCGATCGAGAACCCGTACGTGGAGAACGGGCGCGTGTACCACGAGGCGAGCCGCTCGTACGTCTCCCGGCAGCCCACACGCCAGGGCATGGCCGTACAAGGCGGCGCGCTAGTCCGTGCGTTCGATGCGATCGGGTGGGGCTGGGGCGGACGCTGGTCGGGCTCCGTCCAGGACTACCAGCACTTCTCTGCGAGCGGCCGGTGATCTCCGGCACGCTCGCGGCAGCTGCGACACCGCTCCGGAACGGTGGTCGCGAGCTCGACGAAGCGGCGTTCGAGCCACTCCTCGACTTCCTGGCCGGGGCCGGGCTCGACGGGCTGCTCGCCCTCGGCACCACGGGTGAGGGAATCCTGCTCTCCGTCGAAGAACGCCGGCGCGTGGCGGAGCTCTTCGTGAAGGCAGCCGCTGGGCGCCTGGCGGTGGCAGTGCACTGTGGGGCCCAGACGACCGCCGCCACCGTGGCTCTCGCCGAGCACGCTGCCGGTCTAGGCGTGGCCGCCGTTGCCGTGATCGCTCCGCCGTACTTCCGGCTGGACGACGATGCGCTGCTCCGGCACTTCACCGCTGCGGCTACCGCCTGTGCGCCCACGCCCTTCTACGTCTACGAGTTCGCGTCGACGAGCGGCTACGCGGTGCCTCCGGGCGTGGTCTCCGAGCTACGCAACCGAGCGCCGAACGTCGCCGGCCTGAAAGTGTCGGACACGCCCTGGGAGAGCTTCGAGCCGTACCTCATCGAGGGACTCGACGTGTTCGTCGGCCCCGAGGCGCTCATCGCGCGCGGCATCGGTGCAGGTGCCGTGGGCGCCGTGTCGGCGCTGGCGACGGCGTTTCCCGAACGGGTCGCCGCCTGCGTACGCGAGCCGTCCGACGAGCGCGCGGCCGATCTCGCCGAGTTGCGCGGGACGATCGAGCGCTTCCCGCGCCACGCGGCGCTGAAGCATGTTCTCCGTCTTCGCGGCGTGCCGATCTCGGAGGACGTCCGCGCGCCGCTACGAGGCTTGACGGACGACGAGCGCGAGGAGCTGGAGGCGCTGCTACCCCGCTGGCTCGACTAAACGGGACCAAAGTTTCGCCGAGCCGGTTTCGCTTTCGTCCACTCAACCGACTGACTTTCCGATTGCCCGTAGGGCCATCCGGTTGAGCTTCGACCTACTCGCGCTCCGTGCTCGGCGCAATCACGACACTAGGGATTCCCGGCGCTCCGCGCAAGACCTCCCGCAGAGAAAGTTCACGCAATTTGCGAGGACTCTTCGAGCCGCGCCTCTCGTGCCTCGTCCGCGCGGAGCTGGCGGAGGACGAAGTACGCCGCCACACAGAAGAAGACGACGGCCTGCTCGACGGACATCGTCACGCCGGCGATCTGCTGGTCGGCCAGATCGGAGAGCCCCCACATGTCCGGCGCGGCGGCATAGAAGTCGTACGCCGGTCTCGACACGAGCGAGAGCACGATGCCGATCGGGGCGGCGAAGACGAACGCGGCGAGCACGTACGCGGCTCTCGCGGCGGCGGAGAGCTGATGCGGCGCGTTCTGGAGCACGGGCCACCAGAAGAGCAGACCGGTCGCGAAGTAGCTCGCGTGCTCCACGTGAAGCACGGTCGACTGATGGCGGAGGGCCGTGTCGTAGGCGACGGGGAGGTGCCAGGCGGCGTACGTCGCGAGCCACAGCGGCAGTGCGACAACCGGATGCGTGAGCACACGGATGGGCCGGCGCCGACCGATGCGGGCGGCTAGCCCTGCGGGCACGCCGAGCACGACGAGTGCCGGCGCCCACTCCGCGAACACGACGTTCTGGAGTAGATGGGCGCTCAGCAGAGAGGTCGTCGCGAGCGAGTCGAGGGGCGTGGCGGCGGCCGCCAGCACGAGGAGCAGTCCGCCGCCGAAGCACGCGAGCCGCCAGCGCGGGACGACCTCTGACCGGACGCCGATCGCGTACGCACCCGCCAGCCCGCCGAGGACGAACAGCTCGTGAGGAAAGTCCCACCGGATCGCGTCCACGCTGGCTATCGTGGCAGCGAACGCAAGCGGGCGTAGCTTAGTGGTAAAGCCCTAGCCTTCCAAGCTAGCCATGCGGGTTCGATTCCCGCCGCCCGCTCTCGCGCCCCATGGGCGCCTGTGACGTCAGCTACTTCTGGGAGATGTCCTCGACCATCTGGCCGGTCGACTCGGCGTCAGCAGTGCGGGCGACGTCGGCCTGCGCGAGCATGCCCACGAGCCGTCCGTCGGAGACGACCGGCAGCCGACGCACCTGCTCCTCGGCCATCCGCTGGAGCGCCTCGTCGAGCGGCTCGTCGGGCGCAGCGACCACGGGCTTCTCCGTGTAGACGTCGGCGACCTTGACGCCGTTCGGGTCGAGCCCGCGCGCGACGACCTGCACTACGAGGTCGCGGTCGGTGACGATGCCGATCAGCTCGCCGTTCTCGACAACCGGAAGCGAGCCGACGTTCTCCTTCGCCATGAGCTTCGCCGTCTGGACGACGGTGCGGTCGATGTCGATCGCCGTCGGGTCGGCGGTCATCGTGTCTCGTACCTTGCGTGTGGTTCCCATCACAGCCTCCTTCGCGTTGATGGGATCCGCGTTCCCGCCGCGGGCGAGCGCGAAACTACGCGAGCTCGATGCGGTCGATCGTCACCGGCGTGGCCGGCGCGTCGCGAGCGTCTTTGTCGACGCGAGAGATCGCGTCGGCGACGTCCATGCCCGCCGTGACACGGCCGAAAACGGCGTGCTTGCCGTTCAGCCAGGAGCACTCGTCGGCAGTGACGATGAAGAACTGGCTGCCGTTCGTGTTCGGCCCGGAATTCGCCATCGCGAGCGCCCCACGGTCGACGGCTAGCTCGAGCGCACCCTGCTCGTCGTCGAACTTGTAACCCGGGTCGCCCGTGCCGTCACCGCGCGGGCAGCCACCCTGGATCATGAAGTCCTCGATCACGCGGTGGAAGCTCAACCCGTCGTAGAAGCCTTCGCCCGCGAGCTTCTTGAAGTTCCCGACCGTCTCGGGCGCCTGCTCGTCGAGCAGCTCCACGTGGATTGCGCCCTCGCTCGTGTGCAGGATCGCCGTAGACACGTCGCCACCCTACCGATGTCAGGCCGTCCGACCGAGGCGCGATGCTTGGGCGGTGATCCCCGAGCGGGCGATCCGGTTTCCCGTGCGGACGGTGTTCGTCGTTCTGGGGATCATCATCGGCGTCTTCGCGCTGCTCCAAGTGCTCCTGGTCACGCGACAGGTGCTGACGTGGATCCTGGTCGCGCTCTTCCTCGCGATCGCGCTCAACCCGGCGGTGGGCTGGCTCCAGGACCACGGCATACGCAGACGCGGCTACGCCGTCGCGCTGACATCTCTCGGCGTGGCGGGCGTGATGGGGCTGATCGGCTGGCTGGTCATCCCGCAGCTCGTCGATCAGGTGAACGAGTTCGCCCAGAAGGTGCCTGACTACATCGACGACCTCACAAAGGGCAGGGGCCGATTCGGCTTCCTCGAGACGAAGTACCACATCGTCGAGCGGATCCGTGAGGCCGTGGCGGAGGGTGGCGCCAGCAAGGTCTTCGGCCTCTCGGGCACGGCGATCTCGATCACCAAGGGCGTGCTGACGATGGTCGCCGCGGTGATAACCATCATCGCCCTCACGTATTTCATGCTGCTGGAAGGCCCGATGTGGCTCAACCGCTTCTACTCGCTCTTCTCGACGAGCACCGAGCACCGCCTGCGCGGGATCTTCGGCGACATCGCCAAGGCTGTCGGCGGCTACGTGACCGGCAACCTCTTCATCAGCGTCATCGCAGGCATCACCTCGGGCGTGATGCTGTGGATAGTGGGGGTCGAGTTCGCGCTCGCACTCGGCCTGCTGGTTGCGTTGCTCGACCTGGTGCCGCTCGTCGGGGCGACCATCGCGGCCATCGTCGTGACAACCGTCACGTTCCTGGGCACCGACGGGATCTGGCCGGGCCTGATCATGCTGATCTTCTTCATCGTCTACCAGCAGGTCGAGAACCACCTTCTGCAGCCGCTCGTGTACGGGCGAACCGTGCAGCTCTCGCCGCTGATCGTGCTCATCGCCGTGCTGATCGGCGCGTCGCTCGCTGGTGTGCTGGGCGCGCTCGGCGCGATTCCGATAGCCGGGGCAATACAGGTTCTCGTGCTCGACTGGCTCAAACACCGCGGGGGAGGAGGTGCGAGGGAAGGGCCGAAAGAAGGGTTTCAGATGCTTGAGTAGTGGAAACGCAGTAGGGTAATTACCCCCGGTTTGCGCGCATTTCTCCCCATTGCCGTTGTTGCCGCCGCTCTCTTGCCCTGCGTGGCATTTGGCGCGGATACCCCTCGGGTTTCCTCCGAGGACCGACTCGAGTCCGCCGTACTGGCCGAGCTTAACCTCGTCCGGCTCGAGCACGGGCTCAAGCAGCTTCGTCTCAACCTCAAGCTGACAGCCGCGGCTGACCATCACTCCCTGGAGATGGTGCGCAGCGGCTACTTCGCCCACGAGTCCCCCGACGGGGGCCACTTCGCCGCGCGGATCAAGGACTTCTACAAACCCCGCGCGGTCAGGCGGTGGACGGTCGGCGAGAATCTCATCTGGCAAGAGGAACGCCTGAGCGCACGCGCGGCCGTTTCCGCCTGGCTCGGCAGCCCTGGCCACCGCGAGAACCTCCTCGGTCCCGCATTTCGCGAGGTCGGGATCTCCGCGGTCCGAGCCGTCCGCGCTCCCGGGGTCTTCGGCGGACGCCGCATCGTCCTGCTGACGGTCGACTTCGGCGCGCGCTAGGTAACCGCGCCGGGGCCGGCGGTACCCTTCGCTGCGGGCGCCTGTAGCTCAGTGGAAGAGCAGCGGCCTTCTAAGCCGCCGGTCGGGGGTTCGAATCCTCCCAGGCGCATAGCGCCCGGAAATCTGAGGATTTCCGGGCGGAGGGGTGGGCTTCCGAGAGCCGCAGTGAGCCGCTCCCGCACTTGTCGGGAGCGGCGGCGTTACCAAGACGCCAAGGAAATCTGTCACGTGTTTCGGTAGGCGTCGGAGAGCGGGCGGATCACGAGCCAGCCGACGAACGCTGCCAGCGCCAGCCCCACGAGCGCGACGCGCGTGGCCCCCAGGAGGCTGAGCCAGTCCGTGTAGCTGTGCAGCACCCAGATCGTCAAGCTCCAGATGACGAGCGGGCCGAAGGCGGACGCGACTCGGCTGGCGAGGTTGAAGAAGCCGAACATCTGACCGCGCAGCTCGAGCGGCGTCAGCCGGATCATGAAGACGCGATCCGCGGTCCACACGCAGCCGAGCGCCGCGCCCATCGCGGGCGCCGCGAGCCACACGGTCCAGGGCTCGCCGACCGCCGCCGAGACCAGCGTCAGCAGTGAGAACACGGGTAGGACCGCCAGCAGCACTGCCCGCGGCCCTACGGTGCCGAGCACGCGTCCGGTGGTCAGCGCCGCGATCGCCGCCCCGACCACCGACACCGCGATCACGACATTCTTCTCGGTCTCCGAGAAGCCGCCCAGCCGCGTCATGTAGACGGCGAGGAACGCCGAGAGCGTCGCGATCGCGTCCGAGTAGAAGAAGCGGCCGATGAGGAACTGGAACGCGTCGCGGTTGGCGCGTACCTGCTGCGCGGTGCGCATGACCTGGCGGAAGGCGTGCCCGATGAGACGTCCCTCGAGGCGCGTAGCTGTCGACGGCTCATGACGGCGCTCACGAATCCAGAAGAACGCCGGCAAGGAGAAGAGGACGAAGAACGCTGCGGCCGGAGCGAATGCTCGCTGCTTGGAACCGTCGCCCACGATGCCTTCGGCGACGACGGCCAGCGCGAAGAAGATCCCGACGAAGCCGAGCGCGACGGCGATGCCCGACACGCGTCCGCGGCGTCCGCGCGGGGCCACGTCGGCGAGCAACGGGTCGTACTGGGCCAGCGCCAGCTGTCCGAACGCCACGGCGATTCCGGCGGCGACCAGCAGCGGCAGGACGTTCCCGTCGGCCGGGATCACCTCGAGGAGCGCACAGGAGGCGGCCGCGACGAGCGTGAACGCGATGAGGAACGGCTTGCGGCGCCCGAGCTGGTCCGCGAGCGCCCCGGACAACGGCATCGCCACGACCAGGAACAAGACGACGACGAACTGCGTCATCGCCACGTACCAGTCGGGCCGGCCCAGGTCGTCGATGACCCAGGTGCCGAAGTAGCGGACGACGAGCAGAAACGAGAAGATGGAATAGGCGAAGTCCCAGAACGCCCAGGAGAGCGGAGCTGGATCGCGGAGCAGGTACGAGCGCCTCGCCATTGCGCGGAAGCCTAGGCTGCGGGCGGGGCGCGGCTATGCTTGGTCGTAGCGCGGTGGCCGTAGCTCAGCAGGTAGAGCCCCGGGTTGTGGTCCCGGTGGTCGTGGGTTCGAATCCCACCGGTCACCCTTTTTACCCTGCGTTTGCTGCCGCCTTACATCGGCGGCGGCGGCGCCTTACCTGACGGCAAGAGGCTCTACCGTCCATCGCAACCACTACCGAGGAGCACGACAACGTGAGCAACAAGAACAGGGCATTCGGGATCGCAGCGGTCGGCATCTCCGCCGCGCTGCTCATCGGCTCGGCAGTCGCCGTGGCCGGCCCCGGAAAAGATAAGAGCCTCGTACGAGGCGTGCACACCGAGGTCAGCCTCATCAAGGCCGACGGCACGACCAACTCGTTCGTCGCCGACCGCGGTCAGGTCACGGCCGAGTCGGACACTTCGGTCACGCTGAAGCGCAAGGACGGCCCCAGTGTCACCCTAGGGCTGAACGCCGACACGAAGGTGCGCGGCGACATTCAGGTCGACAAGGGCGCCGTCGTCTTCTCGCGCGGCGGCACGGCGTTCGCCGTCCTCGCACCGCGTGGCGCCCAGGCGGCTCCGCTCACCCTCCGTGAGCGCATCGAGTCCCTCCGTGGGCGCCTGGCCGAACTGAAGGCCAAGAAGGGCCTCATGGGCGCCGTGCACGCGGACGTGAAGCTGATCAAGGCGGACGGCACGTCCAACGCCTTCAGCTTCGACCGCGGTCAGGTCACGGCCGCTTCGGACACATCCGTCACGGTCAAGCGGGCCGACGGCCCGAGCGTCACGAAGAGCATCTCGGCCGACACGAAGCTCCGCGGCAAGCTCGCCGTGGGCGGCAAGGCCGCAGTGTTCTCGAAGGCCGGAGCGGCCACGGCGATTCTCGCCGCTGCCCCCAAGGCCTAACGCGTCTCGCGGGAACGACACTCCCTCCACGCGAGCTGAGAGCCCCGGTGCGCCGGGGCTCTCTTACGCGATCTCTGCGTGCCTTCGCTTCCAGAGCGTCGCGTTGAGGAACGCCGCGCCGGTCACGAGCCGGCCGATGACATAGAGCCAGACGAGCATCGTCGCCGCCGTGCCGAACGCGCCGTACGTCTCCTCCGATCTGCCGAGTCGCGGCGCGAAGTAGAAGATCACGATGATTTGCACCACCAGGTGGCCCGCTGCGACGAGCAGGGCGCCGGGCAGAAGCTCTCGCGCATCGATGGCACGGTGGGGTAACAGCCACATCGCGTAGAGCGCAATCGCGGTCGTCAAGGCGAGCGACGCCAGCGCGCCGAGGATCGCCACGCTTCCGATCTCGGCTTCCAGCCATTGCTCGCCGACCGACCCGAGCATGCCCACCAGAAAGAGCACGTTGAAGACGATGATGACGCGGTGAGGCCGGCGTATCCGCGGCGGCTCGAGCTCCCAGGCGATGGCATAGGCGAGGACGAGGGCGCGCACCGCGCTGATCGTGAACCAGGCCAGAAGCACGAGCCCGAAGAGGAGGACCAGGATCGCGCTGCGGTCGCCGACCTGGAGCGCCTCCGCTCCCGCATGCGCCGCCGCCGCGCCGATGCCGAAGTCTCGCGCGGCGGACTCGAGGCCGTCCGGGTCGTGCTCGCTCCAGAAGGAGAGCCCGGCGGCGGTCACGAGCCCGAACGGCACGAGCCACAGGAAGATGCGGAAGGCGACGCCGCCGGCGAGCAGGCCGCCTCCCACCTCTCGTTCACGCTTCCACGCTTCGACCGCGACCGGCGCGCCTGGCAGCTGCTCGCCGCGCGCGAGAAGCGTGGCCAGCTGCTCATCGAGGCTCTGCCTGTTCCGCACGCGCCTACCCTGACACGTCGCGGGATCGCTTAGAGTTGAGCCGTGCGAGCCCCCGTCGCCGAGCTCATGCCGCAGCTCAAGGACGACCTGGCGCGGCTCGTCGCGATTCCTTCCATCTCGGCGCCGGGCTACGCGGAAGAGTCCAGGCCGGCGTTGCTCGCAGCCTACGAGGAAGTGGTCGAGCTGCTCCGCGAGGCGGGTGTCGGGAACCTGGGGTCGCTCGAGCTTCCGGATACCGCTCCCGTCATCACGGGCGAGATCCCGGCGCCGGAGGGCGCGCCGACCGTGCTGCTCTACAGCCACTACGACGTGGTGCCGGTCGGCGACGAGTCCAAGTGGGAGTCGCCACCGTTCGAGGCGACCGAGCGCGACGGCGCGATCTACGGCCGGGGCACCGCCGACACGAAGTCGAACATCCTCATGCACGTCGGCGCGCTGCGCGCCTGGGAGGGCAAGCCTCCGGTGGGCATCAAGGTCGTGATCGAGGGCATGGAAGAGGTCGGCAGCGCGTTCACCACATTCCCGCCGTCACGGCCGGATCTCTTCGCTGCCGATGCGATGGTGATCGGGGACATGGGCAGCGTTCGGCCGGGTGTCCCGACGCTCACCATCGCCCTGCGCGGCATGGCGATGGTGACGCTCGAGGTACGCACGCTGGGCGGGCCGAAGCACAGCGGTCAGTTCGGAGGCGCGGCCCCGGACGCGCTGATCGCGCTCGTGCACGCACTGGCCTCCATGCATGACGCTAAAGGCGATGTCGCCGTCGAGGGGCTTCGTCGTGAGGAGTGGACAGGCGCCTCGTACACCGACGACGAGTTCCGCGAGCTCGCGGAAGTCGCGCCCGGCGTGCCGTTCTTCGGCACCGGTGGGCTGGGGGAGCGGATCTGGTCGGGACCGGCGATCACGGTGACGGGGATCGACGTGCTGCCGGTGGACAAGGCGGTCAACGCGGTCGTGCCGTACGCTCGCGCGAAGGTGAGCCTGCGGGTCCATCCGGAGCAACATCCGGGCGAGGCCCAGGCTGCGCTGGTTCGTCATCTCGAGGAGCTGCGCCCGTTCGGAGTCGAGCTGACGGTGCACATCGCGGAGACGGGCAAGGGCTTTGCTGCGGAGACGTCCGGCCCTGCGTACGACGCTGCGAAGGCGGCCCTGGCGAGCGCCTGGGGCAGCGAGCCGGTCGTGATCGCGACCGGTGGCTCGATCCCGCTCGTCAGCGCAATGCAGGAGGCCGTACCCGAAGCCGAGATGCTCCTGCTCGGAACCACCGACGGCTTCGCCAACATCCACGCGCCGAACGAGCGCGTGATGGTCGACGAGTTCGAGAAGGCGGTGCTGGCGGAGGCCGACTTCTTCCAGCGCTACGCGGAGGCGACATGACCGATCCGGGCGGAACGACGAAGAAGACCTTCATGGAGCGCGTGCTCGACGCGATCGAGCGCGGCGGAAACAAGATGCCGCACCCCGCGATCCTCTTCCTCGTGCTCTGCGGGGCGGTGATCGTCCTCTCGCAGATCCTCTACTGGGCTGACGTCAAGGCCACGTACGAGGTCGTGAAGCCACCGGCCGTCCCGACGGAGGAGACGTACTACGGCGGCTCGACGGAGCCGACCGACGTCGGCCCGACCCTGCCTCTGCCGCCCGAGGCGTACGAGGTCACCACCGAGACGACGAAGGTCGAGGGACTGCTGACCGCCGACGGTGTGCGCTACCTCTTCACGTCGTTCGTCTCGAACTTCCGGAACTTCTCGGCGATGACGATCATGCTCGTCGTGATGATCGGCGTCGGCCTGGCCGAGGCCGCGGGGCTGATCTCGTCGCTCATCCGCAAGCTCGTCGGCGTGTCGTCGAGGGGGACGCTCACGTTCATCATCGTGCTGCTGGGGGTGATCTCCAGCATCGCCTCCGACGCGGGCTACCTCGTGCTCATCCCGTTAGGTGCGGCGGCCTTCAAGAGCGTGGGCAGAAACCCGCTGGCCGGGATAGCCGCGGCCTTCGCCGGCGTCGCCGCGGGCTTCGGCGTCAACTTCCTCATCACGCCGTTAGACGGCGTGCTGACGGAGATCACGAACGACGTGTCTTCCGCAGGCTCGAGCATCGACCTCGCGGCGAACCTCTACTTCGGCATCGGCTCGACCATCTTCGTCGCATTCCTGCTCACGTTGATCACGGCGCGAATCGTCGAGCCGAGGCTCGGCACATGGGATCCGGCCGACCAGGGAGAAGGTTGGGCGATGGAAGAAGAGGAAGAGATCTCGCCAGAGGCCGACAAGCGGGGGCTGCGCTGGGCGATGTGGGGTGCGCTGGCCGTGCTCGTGGGCATCACGCTGCTGACTGCGATCCCCGGCGCACCGCTCCGCGACCCGATCACGGACAAGGTGATCGGTGACTCGCCGTTCATGGACAGCCTGATCGTGATCATCACGCTGTTCTTCTTCGTCTCGGGGTACCTCTACGGTCGCGGCGCCGGGACGATGAAGGGCATGAGCGACGTGATCGCGTGGATCGAGAAGTCCTGGGCGGGGCTGGCGAGCCTGCTCTTCCTCTTCCTGCTGATCGCGCAGTTCATCGCCTACTTCAACTTCTCGCAGATCCCGAACGTCGCCGCCGTCAAGCTCGGCGACGTGCTCGAGGAGATGAACATCGGAGCCGTCTGGCTGCTGCTCGGCTTCGTCCTCGTCACATTGATCGTCGACCTGATCATCCCGCAGGCGATCGCCAAGTGGGCGCTGCTGGCGCCGATCTTCATCCCACTCTTCGAGCGGCTCGACGTCGCTCCGCAGACGGTGCTCGCCGCTTACCGGGTAGGCGACTCGCCGATGAACGTCGTCACGCCGCTGATGGCGTACTTCCCGCTCATCGTCATCTTCGTGCAGCGCTACCGGAAGGAGGCGGGGATCGGCACGGTCGTCGCCCTGATGCTTCCGTACGTGTTCATCCTCACCGTGCTCTGGACGCTGTTCTTCGTCGCGTGGTACCTGTTCGGGATCCCGCTCGGCCCGGGGGCGCCGGTCAAGCTCTGAGCGCGCCGGCTCAGCTCGAGAAGCCGGCGATCGCGTCGCCGATCAGCTTTTGCAGCGATGAGAACGAAGAGCGCACCGGCAGCGTGACGGATGGCCCCGAGAGGAGTCGAACCTCTGCACGCGGATTCGAAGTCCGCCGCTCTATCCACTGAGCTACGGGGCCTTCCGCTCAGTGTACGCGGGCAAGTTGCCAATTCTGCGCGTGCTATGGGAGGCTAGGGGCTCCCGACCGTAGGAGGGGGCATGGATCAAGCGTCTGCCACCGCTAAGGCGGCAACAGGTACCGGCTGGGCGGCGTTCGCAGGAGTCTTTTTCCTCGTCGCCGGCACATTCCAGGTGATCGAGGGCATCGCGGCGCTGTCGAAGTCGCGGTATCTCTTCGCGCAGGTGCTCTTCGCCAACCTCGAGTTCTGGGGCGTCGTGCTGCTGATCGTCGGCGGGCTTGGCGTCTTCGCCGGCTACGCGATTCTCTCGCGCCAGGAGATCGGCCGCGTGCTGGGGATCGCGCTGGCGAGCCTCGGCATCGTCGTCCAGCTGATGTTCGCCAACACGAACGGAACGTGGGCGATCGTGATGATCGCCGTGTACATGGTGATCCTCTACGGGCTGATCGTGAAAGGCGAGGAGACGGGCGAGTACCCGCCGCTCAGCGACGCGTAGCGAGCACGAGGGCGTCGACGGCGTCGACGGGCGTCCCGTCCTCGCACTCCGTCGGCCGCAACACCTGCTCCGCCCGTTCGATCGTGAGCTCGGGAATCTCGCGGACGATGTCGGCCGGCGTGTCGAGCAGCGACGGGTCCGTCGGGCCGGGAGCGCCGGTCTCGATGTTCGCGCGGTCGTGGCCGACGACGAGCAGGGTTCCGCCTTCGGCGACAGCACCGGCAGCCTTCGCGAGGATCGAGCTGCGCTCGGGGCCGGGAACGTGGATGTACGCGACGAGCACAAGGTCGAACGCGTGCCCTTTTGGTTCGTACGCGGCGAGGTCTGCTTCCACCCAGTCGACTTCGACTCCGGTCGCCGCCGCGCGCTCGCGAGCCTGACGGAGCGCCTCGGTCGAGAAGTCGACGGCCGTCACGCGCCATCCTCGCTCGGCCAGCCACAGCGAGGCACGGCCGTTGCCACAGCCGAGGTCGAGCGCGCGTCCCGGTGCGAGGTGGTCGAGGGCATCCAGCACGACGGAGCTCGGCTCGCCGTGTGCGTGCAGCAGCTTGTGCTGCCAGCGGCGATCCCAGTCGCGCGCGTCCACCACGCTCTCAGCTCTCGCGCACTGTGATGCGCTCGATCACTACCGGCTGCGACGGCTGCTGGGTGTTGACGTCGCCGAGCGCCTCGATCCGCTCCACCGTCTCGTAGCCCTGCGTTACCTCGCCGACGATGGCGTACTCGGCGGGCAGGGGGGCATTCTCGGCGGTGACGACGAAGAACTGGCTCCCGCTCGTCCCCGGCGCTTCGGTCTGCGTCTTCGCCATAGCCACCACTCCGCGCGTGTACGCGGCGCCGGAAGTGGGTGCGTCGACGGTCGTGTAGCCCGGTCCGCCGCTGCCCGTGCCGGTCGGGTCGCCGCCCTGGATGACGAAGTCGGGAACGACGCGGTGGAAGATCGTGTTGTCGTAGAAGCCGGCGCGCGCCAGCGCGACGAGCGAAGCTGCCGTGTCCGGCGCCAGCTCCTGGTCGAGGGTGATCTCGAAGTCGCCGCAGCTCGTCTCGAGCACGAGCACGTACGTCGTCGCCTCGTCGAGAGGCTCCGACGGCTTTGTCGCGCCGCCGTCGGCCTTCGCCGCCGGCGCTTCGACGTCTGCGCAACCTTCGGCCGTCGATGCGTCACCGCCGTCGTCACCGCCGCACCCGGCGAGGGCGAGCACGACCAGGGCGAGGATGGCGAGGCGCACGAGCGCGATCGTAGCCCGTGATGCCGCTCTCGGTCATGATGGACCGAGCATGCGGCTCTGCCTGATGGTCGAGGGCCAGGAGGATGTCTCCTGGGACGAGTGGCTGGCGCTGGCGGACGCGTGCGAGCGCTCAGGCCTCGACGGCCTGTTCCGCTCCGACCACTACCTCTCGGTGATCGGCAGGCGCGAGCGCGCGTCGCACGATGCGATCGCGACCCTGGCGGCGCTGGCGGCGCGGACGGAGCGCATCCGGCTGGGGACGCTCGTCTCGCCGGTCACGTTCCGCCACCCGTCCGTGCTCGCGAAATCAGTAGCGACCATCGACCATGTGTCGGGCGGGCGGGTCGAGCTCGGGCTCGGCGCGGGCTGGAACGAGGGTGAGCACGCGGCCTACGGCTTCGACTTCCCGCCGCTCGGCGTCCGCATGGAGCTGCTCGAGGAGCAGCTCGAGATCGTCCACCGACTCTGGACGGAGGATTCGGTGACTTTCCCGGGCCGGCACTATCGACTGGAGCACTGCCCGGCGCTGCCCAAGCCGCTGCAGCAGCCGCGGCCGCCGCTCATCCTCGGCGGCAGCGCCAAGCCGAGGTCGGTGGGGCTCGCAGTACGGCTCGCCGACGAGTACAACACGCTGCTCGCATCGATCGACGACTGCCGTGAGCGCAAGTCGATCTTGGTGGAGGCGTGCGAGTCTGCGGGGCGCGATCCCGCAACGCTGCCGCTGACGCTGATGGCGACGTGCATCGTGGGGGAGGACCGGGCGCAGCTGCTCGACCGCGTGCGTGGCGTGCTCAAGGTCTTCGGCTCCGGCAACGAGGATCCGGCGGCGGTGCTCGCCGAACGGCGCGAGCGGTGGATCGCGGGCACGCCGGACGAGGTCGCGGAGCGGCTCGCAACCCTGGCCGAGGTTGGGGTGGAGCGCGTCTACCTGCAGCATCTCGCGCACGAAGACACGGACATGGTCGAGCTCGTCGGCGAAGCCGTGCTGCCCATCCTCGCGGCTTGACAATGCGGCGGTTCCAGGACCGCGCCGAAGCGGGCCGAGAGCTCGGTGAGCGGCTGGCCGAGGAGTACGCGGGCCGGGACGACGTCCTCGTGCTGGCCCTGCCTCGAGGCGGGGTGGTCGTCGGTAGCGAGGTAGCCGAGATTCTCGACGCTCCGCTCGACGCCCTCGTTGTGCGGAAGCTCGGCTTCCCTGGGCAGGACGAGCTGGCGATGGGAGCCATCGCCAGCGGCGGGGCGCGCGTGCTCAACGAGGCTCTGCTGGAGCAAACCGGCCTGTCTCGGGATCGCGTGGACGCGGTCGTCGCTCGTGAGCTCGAGGAGCTTCACCGGCGCGAGCAGCTCTATCGCGGCGCTCGTCCTTCCCCGGACGTCGCAGGGAAGACCGCGATCGTCGTCGACGACGGGTTGGCCACCGGCTCGACGATGCTCGCGGCCGTGCAGGCGCTGCGCTCGCAGGCACCGGCGCAAATCGTCGCCGCCGTCCCCACAGCGCCGCCGCAGACGTGCACAGCACTCGAGGACGTTGCCGACGAGGTCGTCTGTCTACGCCAGCCGTATCCCTTCTACGCGGTCGGGCTCTCCTACGAGGACTTCTCGGAAGTGGGGGACGACGAGGTTCGCGCGCTGCTCGGGTGAGCTAGAGCGGTAGATCTCTGAAGGCAAAGGAGAGCCCCTCGGAGAAGGCGGGGAACGGCTGGATAGTGTCGCGGAGCACTTCGAGGGGTACTTCTGCGCGGATGGCAAGCGTTGCCTGCTGGAGCCACTCGCCCGCCTCCGGCCCCACGGCTACGGCTCCGACGAGAACCCTGCGTTCGGAGTCGGCGAAGACTTTCACAAAGCCCTTCTGCTTCGGTCGCTCGTAGGTCGACGACCGGGAGGTCCGGTTGAGCTCCCATGAGGCACTGACGAGGCCGTCGCCCTCGACCGTGCCCACCTGCGCCACCTGCGGATCGGTGAACACGACCGCCGGCACGGCGCGATAGTCGGCCGCCCGGCGCACCCCGGCGATGTTGGAAGCGGCGACGCGGGCCTGGTACTTGGCCACGTGCGTGAAGAGCGAAACGCCGGTGACGTCGCCTATCGCCCAGACATTCTCGGCGGCCGCGAGGTGCTCGTCGACCACGATGCCCTGCTTGCCGATCTCGACGCCGAGCTGCTCGAGGCCGAGTCCCTCCAGTGTGGGCGTGCGCCCGGCGGCGATCAGCAGGCGCTCGCACGCAATCGTCTCGCCGTCGTCGAGGCTAACGGTCGCGCCCGGGCCCGAGACGTCGACTCGGGCCACACCGGCGCCGCACCTGACCCGCACGCCGTCTTCCTCGAGCCGTTCCTGCAGCAGCGAGGCGGCCTCCTCGTCCATCCTCGTCAGCAACCGGCTGCGCTGGACGATCGTCACGTCCGAGCCGAGCCGCTGGTAGAGCTGCGCGAGCTCGACGCCAGAAGCGCCGCCGCCCACGACTACGAGCGACCCGGGAACGACGCTCGACGCGGTGGCGTTCGCAGTAGTCCAGTGCGGTACGTCGCGGATCCCCTCGATCGGCGGCAGCGCCGGCCGCGAGCCGGTGGCCACCACGAGCTTGTCGTAGGGAAGCTCTTGTCCGCCCACGTCGAGGACGCCCGCCGCACTCACCGTTGCATCGCCACGGACGAGCTCGGCGCTGCGGTCGGCAAGCCACTCGCAATGACCCTCGTCCTGGTAGCCCTCGACGACCTGGTCTCGCCACCAGAAAATGCGTTCGACGTCGAGCGCTCCGGAGATCGCCTCGGCCGCGCCGGGCGCCTGTTTCGCTGCGGCGAGGATCTCCGGCGCGCGGAGCAGCGTCTTCGAGGGCATACAGGCCCAGTACGTGCACTCGCCGCCCACGAGCGCGCGCTCCACGAGCGTCATCTCGAAGTCGCCTTCGAGCCGGCTCAATGCTCCGACGAACGCCTCGCCCGCAGAGCCGCCGCCGAGAATGACGACGCGGGTCACCGGCTCGCCGAGGAGAAGGAGAGCGAGAGCGCGAAGTCCCCGCCCGGGTCCTCCCACCAGTGGGCGAGATCGAACCCGGCTTCGCGCAGCTCCTCCTCCAGGCCGTCGCGACGGAACTTGTCCGAGATCTCGGTGCGCAGCTCCTCGCCGGCCGCGAGCTCCACCTCGAGCCCGAGGTCCGAGACGCACACGCGCTGGTCGACGTCGGAGCGGAGCAGCATCTCGATCCACTCGTGCTCGGCGTCCCAGCGCGCGATATGGGTGAACAGCGCCGGATCGAAGTCACCACCGAGCTCGCGGTTGATCACGTGCAGCACGTTGCGGTTGAACTCCGCAGTGACGCCCAGCGAGTCGTTGTAGGCGGCCTCCAGCCGCGCCGGGTCCTTGACGAGGTCCGCGCCGAGCAAGAGCGCCTCGCCGGCTCCGAGCAGCCCGTGCAGGTCCGCAAGGAAC
Source organism: uncultured Actinomycetes bacterium (assembly GCA_963704335.1). GTDB lineage: Bacteria > Actinomycetota > Thermoleophilia > Gaiellales > Gaiellaceae > PALSA-612. The sequence goes on along the minus strand of OY969889.1, from coordinate 79,753 downwards.
GTCGCGCGCTGGTCGCCGGTGAGGTTGCCGATCGATGAGCCGAGGAACGCGAACAGCCGCCGCCGTCCTTCCGGCAGCCAGACGAGGTGATGCTCGAAGTCGCCCACGACGCCATGAACCTCGATGCCCGGGTACTCCTCGGCGATCCTCGCCGCGGCCTCCCGCAGCGCCTGCTCCGAGACGTCGAAGGGAACGAAGCGCTTCAGGTATCCGGCCTCGACCATCGCATCGAGCAGGAGCCGCGTCTTTTCCGACGATCCCGAACCGGGCTCGACGAGCGTGTTCGCCGCGGTCAGGCGCGCGACGTCGCGTGCGTGCTCGGCGAGGATGATGCGCTCGCACCCGGTGGGGTAGTACTCGGGCAGCCTGGTGATCTCCTCGAAGAGCATCGAGCCGCGCTCGTCGTAGAACCACTTGGGCGGCAGCTCCTTCGGCGTCGACGTAAGGCCTCGTAGGACGTCCTGGCGCAACGCGTCGAGGCGATCCTCGGGAGTGAGGTAGACGTCGACCTGCAGGGTGGCGGCGGGCGCCCCGTCGCTCACAAATCGCCCGCGCAGCGGAAGCCGGCGAAGATCTGCCGGCGGACCGGGAAGTCCCAGTTGCGGAACGTCACGCGGGACAGAGTCGGGCTCGTCGCCCAGGACGCTCCGCGCAGCACCTTGTAGTCGGGCCCGAAGAACACCTCGGAGTACTCGGCGTACGGGAACGCGCGAAAGCCCGGGTAGCCGGCGAAGCTCGACGACGTCCACTCCCACACTGACCCCACCCCGCGCAGCAGGCCGAGCTTGGCCGCTCGCTCCCACTCGGCCTCCGTCGGCAGCCGCTTGCCCGTCCACTGCGCGTATGCGGTGGCCTCCTCCCAGGAGACGTGCTGCACCGGCTCCGATGGCGGCACGGGCTCCACGCGCCCGAAGCAGCGGCGCACCCATCGGTCACCGTCTCGCTCCCAGGAGAGCGGCGGCTCGTCCCAGCCGCCGTCGTCGAGGAACGCCGTGTAGTCGGCATTCGATACCGGCTCGACGTCGATCCTGTACGCGCCGGTCTCGGCGTCGTGGGCGGGACACTCGTTGTCGTAGGCCCAGGGCTCGTCGTCCGCGCCCATCACGAACGACCCCTCCTCGACGATGGCGGTGCCGAGACCGCCCGTCAGCACCCGTGGCCGTCCACCTTCGTGCCCGACCCCGGACAGCTGGATCGTCTGCAACATCGTTTCCACGTGCTGCTGTTCGTGCTGGACGACGAGGCCGAAGGCGAAGCCGCCGCGGAGCAGCGGGTCCGCGGCATCGAGCTCGATCTCCTCGAGCACCGCGAGCGACCGCGCGCGAACGTCGGCGAGGTACGTGCGTGCAGCAGCGGGATCGAGGAGCTCGAGCGAGGGCCGCTCCTCCCGCTCGTGCGCGAACGCGTCGTATGTGTCGTCCACCTCGGGGAAGATCGGCTTTGCGCCCCCGAGCCGCCGGGAGATCCAGAGCTCCTCGAAGTGCCCGATGTGCGCGAGGTCCCAGACGAGCGGAGACATGAGGGGAGAGACCTGCCGGGTGAGCTCCTCGTCGGAGAACGGCGCGAGCAGCGCAGTCGTCCGGGCCCGCGCGGCCTCTAGCTCGACGACTATGCGCTCCCTCACATGTGCCGTGAGTTCGGCGGCTTCGGGCATGGAGTCGGGAAGTCTAGTGGTCGTCTTGGGGGAGTCGGCGGCCGCTCGCCGGCGAAAACCGAGCAGGTCAAGGACGCAGGGAGGTCGCATACCAAACGGTATGTGGCCGACTGAGAACGCAGACATGCGACGCGTTTGCAGCCGCGCGACGGACGGCGAATCTCCCGGGGCGGCCACTAGATTGGAGGATCGTTGACGCGCGTGCTCGTTATCTGTCCGCAAGAACGTGACCTTCACGCTGCACGTTCGAGCAGCGCCCACGTTCGGTTCGCCGGACCCGATCTCGATGCCGGTCCGGTCGACACGCGCGCGCTGCTCGACGAGCTGGCGGAGCTCCCGGCCGACGGCGTCGTGGGCACGAAGGATCGCTCGGCGCTGCTCGCCGCCCAGCTCGCCGAGCGTCGCGGGCTGCCGGGGCCGAGCCCACAGGCAATCGTCTCGTGCCAGCACAAGCCGACTTCGAGAGCCATCCAGCAGCGCGTCGCGCCCGAGGCGACGCCGCGGTTCGCCGCGCTCGACGGGCCACCGCCGTTCCCCCCGCCGTGGTGGGTGAAGCCGGTCGTCGGCCGTCTGTCTCAGGAGGCGCGGCTCGTTGGCTCCGAGGCCGAGCTCACGGAGCTGGCCGAGGCCCCCGACTACAGAGACGAGTACGCCGACCTCGCCGGGCTCCCCGATGACGACGTCCGCGGCTTCCTGGTCGAGGAGCTCGTGACCGGACAGGAGGTCACGCTCGAGGGCTTCGTGCACGCCGGACGGGTGACCGTGATCGGCGTGACCGACTCGGTCAAGTACCAGGGCACGAACTCGTTCGAGCGCTTCGAGTATCCGTCGGCGTTGCCGCGGGAGCGGCTGGACGAGCTGGACGAGCTCGCAGCAGTGCTCGTGCCTGCCCACCGGCTGGATGCCTGCTTCTTCAACATCGAGTTCTTCGTCCCCGACGACGGTCGAGCGCAGATCGTGGAGCTGAACCCGCGCATCGCCTCGCAGTTCTCGCCGCTCGTCGAGGCGGTGCACGGCCGGCCGACATATGACGCGCTGTTCTCGCTCGCCTGCGGCGAGGATCCGGCCTGGGACGGCAGCAAGCCGAACGGCGTCGCCATCTCATACGTGGTGCGTGTGTTCGAGGACGCGCTGGTCGAGGCCGTTCCCCAGCCGCAGGAAGGACTGGAGATCCTCGTCCGGCCGGGGCTCAGGCTGTCCGAGCAGGGCACGAACGACACGGCGAGCTACCGGCTCGCGATCTTCACCGAGTGGGGCGAGACGCGGGAGGCTGCGCTTCGGCGGTGCCGTCAGCGAGCGCGGTCGCTTGGCTTCGAGCTCGCGAAGGTAGCCCGAGCCCGCTGACGAGCGCGCCGGCGAAGGCCAGTCCGGCCGCGACCCACATCGCAGTTCGGAACGCGTCGGCAGCCTCCGCGAGCTCCGATGCGCTTCGCTCGCCGAGCTCGAACGGGTTTCCCGCAGCGCTGTAGACGAACGAGACGACGACGCCGAGGACGGCCACTGCGACGAGCTGTCCGAGCCGGGAGATCGTCGTGTTGATGCCCGAAGCGATTCCGGTCAACTCCTCGGGCGCCGGCTTCAATGCTGTCGAGGTGATGGCCGGCACCGTCGCTGCCAGGCCGAGGGAGAAGACGAGCAGCGGTGGCAGCACGTCGATCCAATAGTCGGCTCCCTCCTCCAGCAGGCCCAGCCAGGCCAGCCCGACCGCGATCAGCGCCGGTCCGCCGATGAGGAACAGGCGTGGGCCGATGCGGTCGGACCACCGACCGAAGCGGCCGGCCAGCGCCCACAGCACGATGCTCACCGGAATGAACAAGGCGCCGGCTGCTGTCGGTGAATAACCGAGGACCGACTGCGCGAACAGCGCGACGAAGAAGAGCGCGCTGCCGAGTGCCGCATAGACGAAGAACGTCGCCAGGTTGGCGACCGAAAGCTCGCGGATGCGGAAGAGCGACAGCGGCATCATCGGCTCGGGCAGGCGCGATTCCACCCAGAGGAACGCCGTGAACGCCACGCCCGCCAGCACGAAGCCACCGACGACCGTTGCACTGCCGAAGCCGCTGTCCGGCCCCTCCACGAGCGCCCAGACGAGCGCGCCGACGGCAATCGCACCCAGCACGGCGCCGTAGACGTCGAGGTGCCGATGGCGTGTCTCGGTACGGCATTTGTCACGCGACGCGAGCGCCGCGACGATCGTTACCACCGCCACGGGAATGTTGAGCAGGAAGATCCCGCGCCAGGAGACAGCCTCGACGACGGCTCCCCCGACGACGGGACCGGCGACCGTGGCCGCGCTCGTCCAGGCCGTCCAGGAGCCGATTGCCCGGCCGGCCTCGTCCCGGTACGTCGCACGCAGCAGCGCGAGGCTGGCGGGCGTGAGCAGCGCGCCGAAGATCCCCTGGATGGCCCGCGCCGCGATCAGCACCTCGCTGGTTGGCGCAGCGCCGGCAAGCACCGAGGCGGCTGCGAAGCCGGCCACGCCGATGACGAACGTGTTCGCGTAGCCGTAGCGGTCTCCGAGCGCGCCCGCCGGCAGATACAGGGCCGCCAGCGCGAGTGAGTAGCTGAGGAACATCCACTGCTCTCCGGTCAGGCCGAGACCCAGCTCCTCGTCGATCGTGGGCAGTGCGACGTTGACGACGAACGCGTCGAGAAACGCCATCGACGAGCCGAGGACTGTCGCCACGAGGACCAGGCGGCGGCGATCTGCCATCAGCGGACCGTAGGCGGAACCGTCACGTGGTGCTTCACGAGCCGCGGTGAGTGAGCGGCGCCGGTCTTGCGAACGTGGATGGCAACTCTCCCGTCCTGCTTCTCGACGCGGTGCACGAGCCACCCACGCCCGTCGACAGACGACAATCCGAGGTCGTCCCCCTCGTCGGGGATCGGCCCGTCGTACGCGCCTCGCCAGAGCTCGAGCCCTTCACTCGACTCGCGGATCCAGATCACCTCCGCGTCGATGCCGGCGTCGATCGGAGCAGCGCCGGACGTCGACCAGAGCCGCCGCGCGTCGAAGCTCGGCTGCTCGGTGCGGGTGATCTCTCGTAGCGCGAGGCGAAGCTCGTCCGGCGTCGGGTTGCCCCAGTACCAGAAGCCGCACCACACGGCGTGGATCCGTCGCAGCGAGTCGAGGACGTACGTCATCGGCAGGTGTGGCCGGTGAGTCTCGTCGGTGCGCTCGAGGATGTCGAGCTCCTCGGCCACGGCGCGGTCCTCGTCGGAGAGGAACGGAAACGACGCGCCGAGCCCGGCTCGCAAGGCGCCGTTCACGTATGGCTCGTCCACGGTGACGACGGCAAGCCGGCCGTACTCGCGCTGGATCTCCTCCTGCATCTCGACGAGCCCGCGCAGGCGCACCTGCTCCTTGGGGCACCACCAGCCGCGAACGAAGCAGAGCATGAGTGGGTGGTCGTCGGCAATCGCGCTCAGGGAAAGCTCCGTGCCCGTGTGATCGGGCAGTGAGATGTCCGGGAAGCGCTGCCCCGGGTCGAGTTCGGCCATGAGAGCTCCTTTCGTTCGATGCGTCCGTGAGATGCTTTCCCTGTCGAGTCAGGAGGCATACATGGCACAGCAAGGCGAGGGCTGGAAGTCCGCGATCATCGACGACATTCCACCGGTGAAGGCCGACTGGCCGGCCACCTGGAAGTCGATGCGCCATCACTTCGGCATCACCGCGTTCGGCGTCAACGCCGTGACGAAGGACGCCGGCAACGTCCTGATCCCCGACCACCAGCACGGGGCGACGGGCGAGCAGGAGCTGTACATCATCCAGCGCGGTGCCGCGGTGGCGACGCTGGACGGCGAGCAGGTCGATGTTCCCGCCGGCAGCGCCGTCGCGGTCGAAGGGCCGGTGAGGCGCAAGTTCGAGGCGACCGAGTCGCCCACGACCCTGATCGTCGTCGGCGCCATCCCCGGCCAGGTCTACGAGGTCGGCGAATGGGAGCGCTAGCCTTGACGTGCGCGGGCGTGGCGGAACTGGCAAACGCGATGGCCTTAGGAGCCATTGGGCGAAAGCCCTTGGGGGTTCGACTCCCTCCGCCCGCATAGAGGAATGTCTTCCGCCTTCGCCGCCGGTCTCGGCCTCGGCATCCTCGTTGCCGCACAGGTGGGGCCGATCTGGCTGCTCTGCGCGCGCTCGGTGCTGCGAGGGACCGCATCGATCGGCATTGCCATCGGCGCCGGCGCTGCCGTGATCGATGCGCTCTACGCGGCGCTCGGCGTGCTCGGCGCGAGCGCGCTGCTCGAGATCGACGCTCTCCGCATCACCTTCGGGGTCATCGGCGCGGGCTTCCTTGCCTACCTGGGAGCGCGGACGCTCTGGAGCGCATTCCGGATTCGACTTGGTGGCGAGGCGCCGGAAGAAGTGTCGACGCCGCGGCGCGCGTTCCTGACATCGCTCGCCGCCACGGCCTCCAACCCGATGACGATCGCCTCCTGGGCAGCGATCTTCACTGCGGCTTCCACGGCCGACCTCGTCGGCTCGGGCTTCACCGCGTCCGCACTCGTGGGCGGCGTCGCAGTCGGCACGTTCGGCTGGTTTCTCGCGCTCTCACTCGGCCTGTCGCTGGCCAGACGACGCGTCGGCGAGCGGCTGCTCGTCGCCGTGGACGTCGTGTCGGGTGTCGCGCTGCTCGGCTTCGCCGCGCTACTCGGCTGGCGAACGGTCTCCGACGCCTGACAACTCATTCATTCGTCGTGACATGACGCTCTCGGCGGTGGCAGCTGTGCGCACGTCGCCGCTTACCGCAGCCACGAAGACGTCCCGCCCGAGGCAGTAGACCTCCGCATCGGTTCGCGCCGTGCACGTCGCCGTGCGAGGCACCTCGCGAAGCAGCGCGATCTCTCCGAAGTAGTCGCCGCTGCCGAGCGTCGCCACCTTGGCGCCGTCCTGGATGACGTCGATCTCGCCGCTGGCGATGAGGTAAAAGCGATCGCCGGCGGCGCCGGTCTCGACGAGCGTCGTGCCCGACACGACGTCGAGGCGTTCGAGCCGGGCCGCCAGCCGCTCGAGCGTCGTCGCCGGCAGAGGTGAGAACAGCGACACGCCCGATACGAGCTCGAGCTCCCGCTCGGGAACCTCCGCCGATCCGTCGATGCGCCGCAATCCGGCCAGTGAGATCAGCGCGAGGAACGGGAGGATCGCGCCCGACACCACGAGCGCCGGACGGATGCCGAACTGCTCGACGAGGATCGAGCCGAGGACCGACCCGACAGCTGTCGCCAGCGCGACACCGATCTCGAACACGCCGAAGACGCGGCCGAGCAGATGCTCGTCCACCGTGCGCTGCAGCAGCGTGAAGCCCGAGACGTCGAGCAGCGCGTTCCCGATGCCCACGAGACCGAGGCAGACGAGGGCCCACCCGGCCCGCGGCCATGCTCCGATGAGCGCTATGGGCGCACCCCAGAGGACGAGCCCGATGCCGAAAACGCCGGCCAGCCGGCGCCGAGCGACGAGGCCGACGGCTGCCAGTCCGCCGGCCAGACCTCCGGCGCCGAGCGCGGCATTCAACCACCCGACTCCGGCGTCGCCCATGCCGAGAAGCTCGATCGACGCGACGACGAGCAACACGTTCAGCAGCCCGCGAACCATCGTCTGTGCGTTGAAGAGCAGCACGATCAGTCGGGGGTGAGGGTCGCGGGTGAGGGTGTGCACGCCTCCGAGCAGCTCTTGCACGAGGTTGCGCTCGACGCGACGGCGCGCGCCTCGGACTTCACCCTCACGACGGATTCCCGCTACGCACACTGCGCAGGCGGCGCTGACGGCTGCGGCTACGGCAACGGCGACGTCCACGCCTGCCGTAGCCGCGAGCACGCCGCCGAGCACCGGGCCGACGAGCGTGCCCAGCCCCTCCAGCGTGCTCGAGGAGACGTTTGTCGCCACCAGCTCCCGCGGTGTCCGGGCGAGTGTCGGCACGAGCGAGAGCGTCGCCGGGCGTTCGGGAGCGCCGGCGACCGCTGCCAGTGCCGCCAGGGCGAAGATGACGGTGCGCGAGCTCTCCGCCGCCAGCGCCACGGCCATCGCACCGAACAGCAGCCCGCGGCTGGCATGGATCCCGAGCAATACGCGCTGTCGGGAGTAGCGGTCTGTGAGCAGGCTGCCGAACGGCAGCGCGATCGCGGCCGGAATCATCCTCGCGAGCCCGAGCGCTCCGAGAGCCGCCGCCCCGCCGACCTCGAACGCATAGATGGACAGCGCGACGAAGTACGTCCACTCGCCGACGTAGTAGCCCGCCCACGACAACTCGAGCCGTCGCAGCTGCGGATTGCGAAAGACGTCCGCCAGTGTGGAAAAGCGCTCGCCGGCCCGGCTCAGCGCGCGTTGCACCGCGTGAGCATCCCACAGCCGCCTGTTCGCCGGTGACGAAAAGGTGTTCTGGTTGAATGGCCCGCGTGGACGCGACCGTCGAGCGGCTCCCAGAGGACAAGGTTCGCCTCTCTGTCGAGGTGTCCCGGCACGACCTCGAGCACGCGGTCGAGCACGCCACTTCCGACCTGGCCGAGTCGGTCAAGATCCCCGGCTTCCGCAAGGGCAAGGTGCCGATGCAGGTGCTCGTCGCGCGGGTGGGCAAGGAGCGGGTGATGGACGAGGCGATCTCCAGCCACATCGGCGGCTGGTTCCGGAATGCTGCCTCGAGCGCGCGCATTCACCCGATCGCCCAGCCCCAGTACGAGTACGAGTTGCCGGAGTCGGCCGAGAGTCCCTTCACCTTCACGGCTACCGTTGCCGTGCAGCCGAAGGTCGAGGTGCCTGACTGGACGGCGCTCGAGGTGCCGCGTCCCGACGCCGAGGTGCCTGGAGAGCTGATCGACGCTGAGATCGACGCGCTGCGGGACTCGATTGCAGAGCTGTCGCCGGTCGAAGGCCGTGCTGCCCGCGAGGGGGACGTCGTCGTCGTGGACGTCGTCAGCCCGTCCGGCGAGGCGCGCCGCGACATGGTCGTCGAGCTGGGTAGCGGGCGTATGGTCGACGAGCTCGAGGATGCGCTCACCGGCATGTCGCCTGGCGAGACGAAGGACGTCGAGCACGCGGTGGCCGACGGTTCGACCGCGCGGCTGACCGTCACGCTCAACGAGATCAAGGAGAAGGTGCTGCCGCCCGCGGACGACGATCTCGCGCGCGCCGCGAGCGAGTTCGACACGCTGGCCGAGCTGCGCGCCGACATCGAGGAGCGCGTGCGGGATCAGATCTCTGCCGAGATCGAGTCCGGCTTTCGGGCGGCCGCCGCGGACACGCTCGTCCAGGCGTCCGGCGTTCAGCCCTCGGGGCCCCTGGTCGACTCTCGCGCAAACGAGCTGCTCTCCGGCTTCCTACGCACGCTCGAGAGCCGCGGCATCTCGCCGGAGACGTATCTCATGGCATCGAACCAGACGCCCGACCAGCTGCGCGACCAGCTGCGCGCCGAGGCCGCGCTGTCCGTCGCGCGCGAGCTCGTGCTCGACGCAGTGGCGGAGCAGCTCGGCATCGAGGTCTCCGACGAGGAGATCGAAGCCGTGCTGCGTGAGCAGGGCGAGTCCGACGAGACCGTGGCCGAGGTGATGGCATCGCCGATCCGCGACTCGATCCGTGAGGATCTCCGGCTGCGGCAGGCACTCGACCGCGTGACGGCCGAGGTGAAGCCGATCCCGCTGGACCTCGCCGCCGCGCGCGAGAAGCTCTGGACGCCGGAGCAGGAGAAGGCGCCGCAAGAGACAACGTTATGGACCCCAGGAAGCCCCAGGGAGTAAGGAGACCGAATGACGATGGCTACAAGAAGTGACTGCGCGTTCCTCGGGCGCCGCTGGCCAAGGAGCCAAGCGAGCGGCGCGCAGGGCGTATCTGGACATACGTTCAAGCGCCGGGAGCGCAGGATCCTGCCGCCAGCGGCGTCAGTCGACGGCGTAGCCGGGCCGCGCCCGGCGGTAGCCGTCGACGGCGAGGGGCGCGCATGAGTCCTTTGATTCCGATGGTGATTGAGCAGACGTCGCGCGGCGAGCGCGCCTTCGACATCTACTCGCGTCTGCTCAACGAAAGGATCATCTTCCTCGGCACGCCGATCGACGACCAGATCGCGAACCTCATCGTCGCGCAGCTGCTCCACCTGGAGTCCGAGGACCCTGACAAGGACATTTCCATCTACATCAACTCGCCGGGCGGGATCGTCTACGCCGGGCTGGCCATCTACGACACGATGCAGTTCATCAAGCCGGACGTGCAGACGATCTGCGTCGGCATGGCGATGTCGATGGGAGCGGTCGTGCTCGCCGGCGGCGCGGCCGGCAAGCGCATGGCGCTGCCGCACTCCAAGATCCTCATCCACCAGGGCTCCGCCGGCTTCTCCGGTCAGCCGACCGAGATCGAGATTCAGGCCAGGGAGGTAATCAGCCTGAAGCGGCTAATGGAGGAGATCATGGCCAAGCACACGGGCCAGGACATCGAGAAAATTGCGAAGGACATGGACCGGGACTACTACATGACCGCCGAGGAGTCGAAGGTGTACGGCATCATCGACTCGGTCATCGCACATCGCTAAATCGAGCACTGGCGTAAAGAGACGATCCGAGGTACAAGGAGACTCAGATGGCGAGGGCGACCGACGGAAACGAGCAGCTGCTGTGCTCCTTTTGTGGCAAGAGCCAGCGGCAGGTCAAGAAGCTCATTGCCGGGCCGGGCGTCTACATCTGCGACGAGTGCATCGATCTCTGTAACGAGATCATCGACGAGGAGCTGACGGCTCCCGCGCATCTCGACCTCGACTCGCTGCCGCGCCCCAAGGAGATCTACGCCAGCCTCAACGACTACGTCGTCTCCCAGGACGAGGCGAAGCGAACGCTCTCGGTCGCCGTCTACAACCATTACAAGCGCGTCCAGATGGGGCAGCAGACGGAGGACGAGGTCGAGCTGCAGAAGTCGAACATCCTGCTGCTCGGCCCGACCGGCTGCGGCAAGACCCACCTCGCGCAGACCCTGGCGCGCATCCTCAACGTCCCCTTCGCCATCGCCGACGCAACGGCGCTGACGGAGGCCGGGTACGTCGGCGAGGACGTCGAGAACATCCTGCTCAAGCTGATCCAGGCCGCCGACTTCGACATCAAGAAAGCGGAGACGGGGATCATCTACATCGACGAGGTGGACAAGATCGCCCGCAAGGCGGACAACCCGTCGATCACCCGCGACGTGTCCGGGGAGGGCGTGCAGCAGGCGCTCCTGAAGATCCTCGAGGGGACAGTCGCGTCGGTGCCGCCACAGGGCGGCCGCAAGCACCCGCACCAGGAGTTCCTCTCCATCGACACGACGAACGTGCTCTTCATCTGCGGCGGCTCGTTCGGCGGGCTCGAGAAGATCATCGCGCGGCGGGCGGGACGGAACGCCGTCGGCTTCGGCGCGAAGATCCACTCCAAGCACTCGCCCGAGTCGGCGGAGGTGCTGTCGGACGTGATGCCGGAGGACCTGCTCGCTTACGGCCTGATCCCCGAGTTCATCGGCCGGCTGCCCGTCGTCTCGCACGTCCACCAGCTGAAGCGCGAGGATCTCGTCCAAATTTTGACGGAGCCCAAGAACGCGCTCGTCAAGCAGTACCAGCGCTTCTTCAACTACGACTCGATCGAGCTCGTGTTCACCGAGGACGCGCTGTGGGAGATCTCCGACCACGCACTCGTGCGCGAGACCGGTGCGCGCGGATTGCGCTCGATCATCGAGGGTGCGCTGCTCGACGTGATGTTCGAGCTGCCCTCACGCAAGGACGTCTCCAAGTGCGTGATCACGAAGGAGACGATCTCCAAGGGCCTGAAGCCGACGCTGGTCACCTCAGGCGTCGAGGAATACGAAGAGCTCGCCGAAGAATCTGCTTAGACCTGCTGGGGCTTGAGCACGATACGGACCGCTCCGCGGCGCGCGCCGCGCGGCTCGTATCGCGTGAGCAGCAGCTCGTGGAACTTGGCCACGACTCGGATGTGTATGTGCGCGGGCCGGCCTTCGTACGACGCCGGGTACGGCCCCTCGAAGCGGAAGCGCCCCTGGGCGTTCGTCAGTACCGATCCGCTTGTCGAGCGTGTGTAGACACCCTGCTTGTTGGCCTGCCAGAACTCGACCCGTGCGCCGCGGATCGGCTTGCAGTCGAGGGCCGACAACACGATCCCGGTCAGGACGTGACCGGTCCCGATCTTCGCGCGCTGAGGCGGCGTCACCCGACCGAAGGGGCCGAACGCGTCCTCCGGAGTCGGCTTACAGGTCGCCACGGGCGCGGAGCTCGCGGCACCGGCGAGGAGAGCCAGTCCGGTCAGCGCCGTGGTCACGAAAAGCGCCGTTCTCACTCCCAGGAGTGTGCCAAACGGGGCTACCGGGGTAGAGGGCGCTGCGCGCCGCGAGTATGGACATGTCCGAGGGACAGTCCCTGAGACGTGTCCGTCTAGGCCGAGCGGAGGGCGGGCTCGCGGCCGCGGACGTGATCGAGGATCGCGTCGAGCAGCTCCCACGAGTGCAGTACGTGCTCCCGCGCCAGCACGCGCGCTCCGCCGGCGCTGCCGGCGGCGATCGCTTCCCGTATCGCCCGGTGCTCGCGGTCGTTCCGCTCGTAAAGCCCGTCGAGCTCGGCCCGCGCGACCCACGTGATCTGGCCGACGAACGTCCTCCGCGCGCTCTTCGCCAGCCGCTCGAGGTACGGCGTCTCGGCCGCCGCGTAGATCACGTCGTGGAAGCCGTAGTTGGCGTGCATCCACTCGACGGCGAGCGGGCTGTCTTCGACGCCGCCTCGGGCCTTCTTCCGCAGAGCCACCGTGAGCTCGGAAAAGCGCTGCTCGGCGGCGTCGAGCTCGGCCAGCCGCTCCGGCGTCATCCGCGGCACGGCGAGCTCGGTGGCGAGGCTCTCGAGCTCGGCCCGGACGAGAAACGCCTCGCGGAGCTCGTCGCGCGAGAGCGTCCGCACGCGCACGCCCCGGTTCGGCGTGAACGAGACGAGCCCGTGCGCGGCGAGCCGCCGCAGCGCCTCTCGGATCGGCGTCCGGCTGACGCCGTACCGCTCGGAGAGCTGCTCCTGGCGGAGCACGCTGCCCGCTTCGATCCGACCCGAGACGATGTCGTCCTCGAGCTCGAGGGCGATCTCGTCGGCCTTGGTGCTCTCCGCTTCCATAGGCCCTACGAGGCGACCTCTTTCGCGAACTGTCCTTCCTCTGTGGAGCCCTTCAGGGCGAGCGTCGAAGCCTGTCCGCCCGAGACCGCCTCCACGACCGCGTCGAAGTAGCCGGCTCCGACCTCGCGCTGGTGGCGCGTGGCCGTGTAGCCGTGCTCCTCGAGCGTGAACTCGTGCTCCTGGAGCTTCACGTACGCGGCCATGCCCTCTGCCGCGTACCCGGAAGCGAGCTCGAACATCCCGGCGTTGAGCGAGTGGAAGCCGGCCAGCGTCACGAACTGGTACGTGTAGCCCATCCCCGCCAGCTGCTCCTGGAAGCTCGCGATGTCGGACTCCTCCAGGTGGCGCCGCCAGTTGAACGACGGCGAGCAGTTGTACGTCAGCCACTTGCCCGGGAACTGCTCGTTGATCGCCTGCGCGAACTCGCGAGCCTCGCCCAGGTCAGGCGTCGACGTCTCGAACCACAGCATGTCGGCGTACGGCGCGTAGGCCAATGACCGGGCGATCGCGGCGTCGAGCCCTTCGCGGATGCGGAAGAAGCCTTCCCCGGTCCGCTCTCCGGTGACGAACGGCGCATCACGCTCGTCGACGTCGCTCGTGAGCAGCGACGCGGAGAGCGAGTCGGTGCGGGCGACGAGCACGGTGGGGACATCGAGCACGTCGGCGGCGAGCCGTGCCGCGACGAGCGTGCGGATGAACTGGCTCGTCGGCACGAGCACCTTGCCGCCGAGGTGGCCGCACTTCTTCTCCGACGCCAGCTGGTCCTCGTAGTGGACCGCCGCGGCGCCGGCCTCGATCATCGCCTTCATCAGCTCGAACGCGTTCAGCGGCCCGCCGAAGCCCGCCTCGGCGTCGGCGAGGATCGGCACGACCCACCGCCTCGACGTGTCGCCCTCGGCGGTCGAGATCTGGTCTGCGCGGAGCAACGCGTTGTTGATGCGGCGGACGAGCGACGGCGCCGAGTCGGCCGGATAGAGGCTCTGGTCGGGATATACGTGGCCCGCGAGGTTCGCGTCGGCGGCCACCTGCCAGCCGGAGACGTAGATCGAGTCGAGTCCGGCCTTCACCATCTGGACTGCCTGGCCGCCCGAGAGGGCGCCGAGCGAGCGCACGAAGCCGTCACCGGTGAGAAGCTCGCGTAGCCGCTCCGCTCCCATGCGAGCGAGCGTGTGCTCCACGCGGACGGTCCCGCGCAGCCGCTCTACATCCTCCTCCGTATACGGCCTCGTGATGCCGTTCACCCGACCGTTCATCTCCATGCCGTCCTCCTTTGGGGTCCCGCTCTCACAATCTTGGATCCTAGTTTGACGGATTTACCCCGATTTGTCGAGTTCTATCGCCATTTCGGATCCCAAATACGCAGATATTGGATCCGAAGTGAAGCGCCAGGGTCGGACGGACTAGGAGGGTCTGGCGGAATGGTGCTCGTCGCCGGGGCGCGCTGGAGGTTGTGATGCAAGGACGCAGGGAGCCCGCGTACTAGTGAGTACGTGGGCGACTGAGGACGCCGCAGCGCGGCCTCCAGCGTGATTCCGGCGGCACAGTCACTATTTCGCCAGACCCTCCTGGGCGCTGCGGTAGTCGACGGCCGCGATCGGCACGGCCTCTTCGAAGCCCTTGAGCTCGGCCGTACGCGGCTCCGAGAGCGCGTACGGGCTGCTCGTGCCGTCCAGCGTCTCCGTGGACACGAGGATCTCGGCGGCGCCCCCGAGTGCACCGATACGCGCCGCCACGTTGACGCCACGCCCGGTGTAGTCGCTGCCGCGTTCGAGGGCTTCCCCGCTGTGGATGCCGATTCGTACTGCGAACATCTCTTCCTCGAGCACGCGCTGGATCTGGACGGCGGCCTCGACGGCGGACGCCGGATCATCGAACGCAGCGAAGAACCCGTCCCCCGTGTGCTTGATCACCTCGCCGCGCTGGTGCCGGATGGCCTTCGTCAGCAACGCATCGTGGCGGTCGAGCAGCTGCTTCCACTTCTCCTGGCCGAGCGCATCGAGCAGCTTCGTCGAGTCGACGATGTCGGTGAAGACGAAGGTGCGATGAGTGGCGGCCGCTTCGCCCAGCAGTTCCATCGTCCGTTGCGCGTCGAGGACGGCGCCAAGCCGTTCGAACGTCGCCTTCGCAGCTTCGTATTCGGTGCGTGCTCCGTTCCGGTCCCCCTTGTGCTCGTACGCCATGCCGAGCGCGACGCGTGCCACGGCCGCCTCGTAGGGGGCGCCGACACGGGTCCAGGTCGCAAGCGCTCCGCGTGCCGCCGCCTCCGCTGCGTCCCAATCCTCTTCGGCAGTGGCGATGCGGGCCAGGGAGAGCTGGAGCGTCCCTTCGAGCAGCGGCGTTCGCTCGCCGCCGACGCGGAAGCGCTCGGTGATCTCCTCAAGCTCGGAGGCGGCTGCCTTGGCGACGTCAATGTCGCCGACAGCGAGTGAAACCTCCACTTGTGCCGGCAGGCGCCGTGCCCGCGACAGCGGATCCTTGCCATCGTCGCCGAGCGAGCGGGACAGCGCCGCTTCCGCTTCCGCCGCCTTGCCCTGGGCGAGCCGCAGCAGAGCCTGGCCCGGCTGAGGGTCCCGTCCCAGCTCATGGGCCTTCCTGTACGCCTCCTCGGCCGCCGCGAAGTCGCCGCGCCGCCGACCGATCTCGCCGATCTGGTAGTACCCGGCCGCCGTTGTGAACACGTTGTAGGCCTCGAGCTCGGAACACGCGCTCGAAGCCTCCCGCTCGGCCTCGTCCCATTGGCCGCCGAGCCAGAGGATCTCGGAACGGTGCACGCGGCAAGCGCCGGGAAACCCGGGCGTCTGTTCGACGTCGCACCAGCGGTTCGCGGCCTGCGTCCACTGGCGGGCGCGCTCGAAGTCCCCGACGCCCTGGGCGCCGGTGATCGTCATGCAGTAGACGAGCGTGGCCGAGAAGGGATCGAGCTCACCCGTCAGCGCAGACGTCGAGGCCTCGTCGAGCAGTGCCAGACCGGAATCGAGCTCACCCCGGTAGACGAGGCTGATGCCGTGAACCACGAGCGCCAGCGCCTGCAGGTCGGCATCACCGAACCGCTTGCCGATCTCGTACGCCCGCTCCGCTTCGGCGACGGCTTCGTCGAGCTTGCCGAAGACCAGGACGGCCTGTTCTGCACGCACCATTGCCGCCTGACCGTGCTCGAGCGCCTCGTCCTCGTCCTCGAGAATACGCTCGCCCTTGGCCAGCCAGCCGCCGGCAAGCGGGAGATTCGCCTTGATCAGGTAGTCGAGCGAGAGGCGAAGCGCCATGCCCGCGGCCCCAAGGTTGCTCCCCTCGTCGAGATAGGCCTTGTAGGCCCGCTCCCGGATCGACAGCGCCTCGTCCAGCCGACCGCTCCAGAAAGCAGCGTCCGCCAGGCGCTGGAGGTCCTCGGCGGGGAGCGTGCTATCGGCGCTCGACAGCAACTCGTACGCCTCGTCCCAGGCGCGGCGACTCGCGGCTTCGCGACCCGCCGCGATCGGATCGCTGACGGCTTCCACCATCGGGGTAATTGTGGCAGACGGCGTCCCGTTACCATCGTCAGATGGAGCCGCGGTACAGCCCCGAGGGCGTGGAGGAGCGCTGGCAGGCCACCTGGGAGGAGGAGGGCCTGTATGCGGCGGAGGCCGACGATCCGCGCCCGACGTTCGTCATCGCCTTCCCGCCGCCGAACGTCACGGGCGATCTACACATGGGCCACGCGCTCCAGCTGGCGCTCGCCGACTCGCTCGTCCGCTGGCGTCGCATGCAGGGCTTCAACTGCCTCTTCCAGCCGGGGTATGACCACGCCGGCATCGCCACGCAGAGCGTCGTCGAGAAGGAGCTCGACAAGGAGGGAATGAGCCGCCACGACCTCGGCCGCGAGGCGTTCGAAGCGCGGGTCTGGGAGTGGCTACGGCTCTACGGCCGCACGATCATGACGCAGTTCCGGCGCATGGGCGCGTCGATGGACTATCGCCGCGAGCGCTTCACGATGGACGACGGCTACGTCCGCGCGGTGCTGAAGTTCTTCGTCCATCTGTGGCAGCGCGGCTGGCTGTACCGCGACCACCGGATCGTCAACTGGTGCCCGTTCCACCTGAGCGCGCTGTCGGACCTCGAGCTCGACCACGTGGAGGTGGACGACGAGCTCGTCTACGTTCGCTACCCGCTCGCCGACGGCTCCGGCCACGTGACGATCGCGACCGTGCGCCCGGCGACGATCCTCGCCGACGTCGCCGTCGCCGTGCATCCCGAGGACGGGCGCTACGCCGGCCTGGTCGGCAAGGAGGTCGTCGTTCCCTTCGTCGAGCGCCGCGTGCCGGTGATCGCGGACGAGCGGGTGGAGCCCGAGTTCGGCACCGGCGCCCTCAAGGTGACGCCGGGCCACGACCCGACGGACTTCGAGATCGGACGCGCGCACGGCCTGCCCGAGCCGATGGTCATCGGCCCCGACGGGCTCATGTCGGAGGAGGCCGGCGAGCTGGCCGGGCTCGACCAGTCCGAAGCGGGCAAGCGGGTGCTCTCCTGGTGTGAGGAGCGAGGCCTGCTGGAGCAGCGGGAGCCGTACCGGCACACGATCGCCGTCTGCGAGCGCTGCGAGAGCCGCATCGAGCCGCTCATCTCACTCCAGTGGTGGTGTCGCATGGACGAGCTGAAGGCCCCGGCCATCGAGGCTCTGCAGACGCGCCGCGCTCGGTACCACCCGGAGTCACAGCACCGCTTCGCGATCGACTCGCTCGAGCACGCGCCCGACTGGAACATCTCGCGGCAGGTCTGGTGGGGACACCAGCTGCCCGTGTGGTACTGCCCCGACGGTCATGTCACGGTCGTCGAGTCCGAGCCGGAGGCCTGTGCCGAGTGTGGGCGGACGGAGCTCGAGCGCGACCCAGACGTCCTCGACACATGGTTCTCGTCGGCGCTGTGGCCCTTCGCCACGCTCGGCTGGCCGGACAACACGCCGGACTTGCAGCGCTTCTACCCCGGCGACCTCAACATCACGGCGCGCGAGATCATCCGCCTCTGGGAGAACCGGATGATCTTCTCCGGGCTCGAGCTCGTCGAGCAGATTCCGTTCTCCGACGTGATCATCCACTCGACCGTGCTCGCGCCGGACGGACGGCGCATGTCGAAGTCGCTCGGCACCGGCGTCGACCCGCTCGAGGTGATTGCCGAATACGGGACCGACGCGACGCGGTACGGGTTGATGAAGATGTCGTCGCAGCAAGACACCCGGCTCTCGTACGCCGCCATCGACGAGGGCCGCCGCCTCGCGAACAAGCTCTGGAATGTGTCGCGGCTCATCGTCTCGGCGACCGAGGGGGCTACGCCCGACGCACGGCCGCGCGACGTCGAGGAGCGCTGGATCCTCGCGCGGCTGGAACGGGCGCGAGCGCTGATCGAGGACGCGCTGCCGCGCTTCGCCTTCTCGGAGGTCGCCGACAGCCTCTACCACCTGACGTTCGACGACTTCTGCGACTGGTACGCCGAGGCGATCAAGCCGCGGCTGTACGACGGCGACGCCGATGCGCAGGCCACAGCGCTGGCGGCGCTCGAGCGGCTGCTGCAGCTGCTGCATCCCGTCATGCCGCACGTGACGGAGGAGATCTGGACTCATCTGCCGGCGCGCGAGAGCCGGCTGATCGTTTCGCCGTGGCCCAAGAGCGACTCACGTTTCGATGAGGATGCCGACGCTCTCGAGCGCGTGCAGTCGGCAGCGACGCGCTATCGACGCAGCCAGGTCCGCATCGAGCTCTCAGAGGACGAGACGCGGGTGTTCGACGCGGTCGTCAAGCCCGGCCAGGTGACGCAGGACGGCAACGTCGAGCGAGAGCAGGAGCGGCTGCAGAAGGAGATCGCCCGCGCGGAGGGCATGCTCGCGAACGAGCGCTTCGTCGCCAATGCTCCGAAAGATGTCGTCGCAGCCGAGCAGGCGAAGCTCGATCGTTACCGAAACGAGCTCGCAGATCTGGTCTAGCCGACACGCTCGACGAAGTCGAGCACGAGCTTGCGTACCGCGGGCAAAAACACGAGATCGACGCCGTGCCAGGACGACGGCGCGATGTGGAGTTGCTTGTCCTTGGTCGCCGCAGCCTTGTAGAGAGAGCGTGTAGCCGCGGCGAAGTCGCCGTCGTCGCGGCCCGCGACGAACAGTGCCGGACGCTTGAGCTTCTTCACCGCCGCGAGCGCATTCGCGCCGCTGAAGGCGGTCGGCGCCGAGAGCTCGACGACGCCGCTGATCGCCGGGCGGATGATGGGAGCCGCAGCGACGACGCCCGTGCCGCCCATCGATGCGCCCGCGAGCACGATCTTCTTTGCGCCGCGGCGGCGCAGCTCGGCTGCGGCCGCGATCACGTCCAGGTGTGGATCGCTGTTCGTGACGCCGGTCGACGCGCCGTAGCCGCGGTGGTCGAAGACGAGCGCCCGGTAGCCCTGCTTGGCCAGCTCCCTGGCGAAGGGCAGCCACTGGCAGCGATCGGCGCTCGTCGTGTGCGCGAGCACCACGCCTGTCGAGCCGCGGCCGAGCACGGCGCCCTTGAGCCTGGCTCCGCCCGCAGCCTGGAAGCTGACGTTCGTCGCGCGATCCGAGGCGCGGACGCAGCCGGCCGCCTGCGTGGCCTGAGCCGAGCCGGCGGCGGCCACGAGCAGCGACAGTGACGCGAGGAGGAGCACCCGGGCGAGCACGCCCGAATCATGCCTGGGAGGAGCTAGAGCTTCTTCCCGTACTTCCGCTCCTGCCGCGTCTCGCGGGCTCTCGTCTTCCACCGCCGCTTGAGCTCACGCCCGACACGCTTGTTCGAGCGCGCTTCGATCGCGCGCAGCTCGCGCTCGAGCTTGCGGTAGCTCCGCATACGGTCGCCGTCCAGCTCACCGGTGGTGAGTGCTCTGAGCACGGCGCAGCCGGGCTCGGCCTGGTGCGAGCAGTCGTTGAACTTGCACTGTGACGCCAGCTCCGCGATGTCGGAGAACGCGCTGTCGACGTCCCCTTCCCAGAGTTGGAGCTCCCGCAGGCCTGGCGTGTCGACGAGGATCGCCCCTCCGCGCAGCACGAGCAGCTGCCGGTGACGCGTCACGTGGCGGCCGCGCCCGTCGCTCCGCAGGTCGCCCGTCTGCATCAGCTCGCGCCCGGCGAGCGTGTTGACGAGCGTCGACTTGCCGGTTCCGGACGAGCCCAGCAGGGCGAGCGGTCTTCGCCGGTACCAGGTACTCACGAACAGCGTCGAGCCCCTCGCCTGTGACGCTGCTCACCGCCAGTACGGGGACGCCGATGGCCACCGCCTCGGCTTCTGTGATCTGCTCGTAGTCCTCGCAGATGTCGAGCTTCGTCAGCACGACCACGGGCGCTGCGCCCGAGTCCCAGGCGGTGATGAGATAGCGCTCGAGCCGGCGGGCGTTGAAGTCTCCGTCGAGGCCGGCGACAAGAAAGACCGTGTCGACGTTCGCGACGAGCGTGTGCTCCTCGGCCTTGAGCCAGGGCGTCTTGCGCGAGATCTTCGTGCGCCGCGGAAGCACGGCCTCGATAGCGGCCCTGCCGCCGGGCGCGTCGCAGACGGCCACCCAGTCGCCGACAGCGGGCATGCCACCGGTGATCTCGTGGTCGCGCAAGCGGCCGCGGGCGCTCGCGAGCCGGTCGTCGCGCTCGCCGCGGACGTAGTAGCCGCCGCGGTGCTCTGCGACGACCCGGGCGGGCTCGAAGCCCCGCTCGGCATGAGTTGTCATCGCCGCCTCGAGCTCATCGGTCCAGCCGAGCGCGGCAAGGGTATTCGCGGTCACGCGTGCTCCTTGTGTCGTAGGTGGCCGCGGAACCCGATGAGCTAGCAGTCGAGCCCCGCGGCAGCGCGGGTGAAGGTGGGGCTGGCAAGTTCAAGCATTCGGCCACCTCCTTCGCTCGACGACCTCTCAACGGTACGCGTGCATGCAGCTGCCGTCAACATTCCCGATGATGGCGCCGCCACATCGAGCCTGGATCGAGTCGCTCTCGCCGTGGCCGGAGGAGTTCGGGCTGGACCGCATGCATGCGTTGCTCGAGGAGCTCGGCCACCCCGAGCGCGCGTTCCCCTCCGTCCACGTCGTCGGCACCAACGGCAAGTCGACGGCGACGCGGACGATCGCCGCGCTACTGCGACAGGAAGGGCTGGCAGTGGGCGCGTACACGTCGCCGCACGTTTCGGGTTGGGAGGAACGGCTCGACACCGACGCGGAGGGGTTCGAGCACGCCGTTGGTCGCATCCGGCCCGCGGCCGAGCGGCTGCAGGCGACCCAGTTCGAGGCGCTGACGGCTGCCGCACTCGCCGAGTTCGCCGCCCGGGGCGTCGACGTCGCTGCGATCGAGGCCGGGCTCGGAGGCAGGCTGGACGCGACGAACGTGCTCGGCGCGCCGGTCGTGCATCTGACGAACGTCTCGCTCGAGCACACGGAGGTCCTCGGCGAGACGCGCGAGGCGATTGCCCTGGAGAAGCTCGCAGTGGCCCGGCCCGGCGCGATCGTCGTGCTTGGCGAGCCGGAGTGGGCCTGCCTTCTGCCCGAGCAAGAGGTACGCGTGGGCGGAGCGCACGAGGCGGCTGAGGCTTACCTGGGCCGGCCGATCGAGAGCGACGCCGTCGTCCAGCTTCCCGGCCGGCTCGAATGGCGCGCGGAGGACGAGCTGTGGGACGGTGCCCACACCCCCGAGGCCGTCGACTGGCTCGTCGAGCACATTCCGCGGGGTGATTGGGTCATCGTCGTGTCGCTGCTCGGAGACAAGGACGCCGACGCGATGCTCGAGCGGCTTGCCCGCCTCGGCCAGACGGTCGTCGCGACGCAGTCCTCGAGCCCGCGTGCGCTCCCGGCAGAAGACCTCGCCGACCGGGCGCGCCGATACGTTTCTCATGTCGTGGCTGTGGAGGAACCCGTGGCCGCAGTACGGCGGGCACACGAGCTCGGCCCGCGCGTGCTCGTGACCGGCTCGCTGTATCTCCTCGCCGACCTGCACGCGGCGGCGCGGTGAGCGTGTCCGTTCCCGGCCCCGCGCCACGTCGCGCACGGCGAGCGCGCCGGTCGCGGCGATCGAGAGGGCGCTCTGGAGCGGCGAGCGCCATCCTCTTCGCGATCCTCGCCGTCGTCCTGTTCGTGGCCGCGGCGTTTGCCACGGGGTTCCTGATCGGCAAACTGCTGATATGAGCGCCGCACTGCTCGCCGACTTCTTCGACACCCAGGCGTGGCTCGTCACGCGCAACCTGCTCTTCTTCTTCCTCGTCGTCTTCTGGCTCGCGGTCGGCTACTGGACGTACAAGGACGCGCGCCGCCGCATCCAGGATCGCTGGCTGGTCGCCATGGCGACGGTGCTGGGCCTGGTGCCGCCCTTCATCGGCGCGGTGATCTACATGCTCTTCAGGCCGCCGGAGTACCTCGACGAGGTGCGCGAGCGGGAGTTGGAGATGAAGGCGCTCCAGGCCTTCCGGCCGTCCGACGAACGGTGCCCGGTATGCCGCTCCGAGATCGAGACCGGCTATCTCGTCTGCCCCGTCTGCACGACGCGGCTACGGGAGTCGTGCTCCGGCTGCAAGTCGCCGCTCGATCCGCTGTGGCAGGTCTGCCCGTTCTGCGAAACGCCCGTCTCGCGCCCGCAGCCGGTTGGCCCGCAGCCGGTTGGGCCGGTCGAGGTCCCGGACCCGGCCACCGAAGCCGCGGAGCGATCGAAGGCGCGGCGGCAGCGTCGAGCAGCCGAGTAGATTTCCCCGCGTGGAACGGACGCTGATCCTCGTCAAGCCCGACGCCATGGAGCGCGGCCTGCTCGGCGAGATCGTCGGGCGCTTCGAGCGTCGCGGCCTCGTGGTTCGCGAGGCGAAGCTGCTCAACGTCGATCGAGAGCTTGCCGAGCGGCACTACGCCGAGCACACGGAGAAGCCGTTCTTCGGGGAGCTCGTGGGCTTCATCACCACCGGCTCGACGCTGGCGCTCGTGCTGGAGGGATCAGACGCGGTGCGCGTGACCCGCTCGACCATCGGCGCCACGAATCCCGTCGACGCCGCGCCGGGCACGATCCGCGGCGATCTCGCGCTTGCGATGCCGAACAACCTCGTACACGGCTCCGACTCGCCCGAGACCGCCGCCCGGGAGATCGAGCTCTGGTTCGGCGATGAGCCCGCCTGAGTATCCCGAGTACGTCGCGCAGAACGTGGCGAACTGGACGCAGGCGAACGCAGAGCACACAGGCCCACACGCTCGCGCTGCCTGGGCGAAGGAGGAGATCGACTGGGGCGTCTTTGGCGTCCCGGAGTCCGATGTCAACGCGCTCGGAGACGTCTCCGGCCTCGACGTGGTCGAGCTGGGCTGTGGCACCGCGTACATCTCGGCCTGGCTCGCGAAGCGTGGCGCGCGGCCGGTAGGCGTCGATCCCACTCCGGCACAGCTGGAAACGGCGCGCGAGATGCAGAAGGAATTCGAGCTCGAGTTTCCGCTCGTGGAGGCGGTCGGCGAGGACGTCCCGCTCGCCGACGCATCGTTCGATCTCGCCGTGTCCGAATACGGGGCGTCCATCTGGGCCGACCCCTACCGCTGGATTCCCGAGGCGGCACGCCTGCTGCGGCCCGGCGGACGGCTCGTCTTCCTGCGTAACTCGACGGTCGCCACCCTTTGCCAGGATCTCGAAGGCACCACGGAGAGCCTGCAACGGCCCCAGCGGGAGCTGAACCGGGTCGAGTGGCCGGACACCGGCGAGGTCGAATTCCACCCTCCGGCCGGCGTGCTGATCGCCATCCTGCGTGACGCCGGGTTCGAGATCGAGCGGCTCGTCGACCTCTATGCGCCGGATAGCGCGGAGACGCACGGGTACTACGGCTACGTCACCGCCGACTGGGCGAGGAAGTGGCCGGCGGAGGAGATCTGGGTCGCACGCAAGCACTCCTAGCTGCGGTCTGCGCTGCAGCGGTCGTCGTGCCCGCCGCCACTTCCGGTCAGAGCGCGCTTGGCATCGGGACCGTGGCGGTCGGCCTGCGGCAGCCGGTGCACGTCGCTTTCGCACCGGGTGAGCCGGGCAGGCTCTACGTCGTCGAGCGCGCCGGGCGCGTACGCGTCGTCGATGACCTTCGGCCGCTTCCCCGACCGTTCCTCGACATCCGCCCACGGGTCCGCTCGGGCGGCCTGGTCGGCCTGCTGTCGCTCGCGTTCCATCCCCGGTACGCCACCGACAAGCGTGCGTACGTGATGTACACGGCGCCGGGCGGAAACCTCGTCGTACTCGAGCTTCGCGTGCGAGGCGGCCGCGCTCGGCCGCACCGGGTCATCTTCAGCGTGCGCGTCCCGTCCAGCCTCTACGCGCACGTCGGTGGGCAGCTTGCGTTCGGCCCCGGTGGGCAGCTGCATGCAGGCATCGGCGACGGCCTCGAGCCGGAGACGGCCCAGGACCCCGCCGGCCCGTTCGGCAAGATCCTGCGCCTGGACGTCGACCCGCCGTTCGGGGCGCCGACGGTCGTCGCCCTCGGCCTCCGGAATCCCTGGCGATTCTCCTTCGACCGGCTCACGGGCGACCTCTTCATCGGAGACGTGGGAGAACGCGCATTCGAGGAGATCAACGTCGTCCGCAAAGGGACGCGCGGCGTTCCGAACTTCGGCTGGGGCGCCGACCCGGCACCGGCGGACGCCAAGCCTCCGTTCGTCCAGTACGCCCATCCTGGCGGCCCGGACTGTGCGGCGGTGATCGGGGGCTTCGTCTACCGCGGCCGAAAGCTCCTCTCGGCGCGCGGTCGCTACTTCTACGGAGACTCGTGCAGCGGCGCCGTCTGGAGCGTTCGCGCGGGCTCGGCCTCGCCCAACGCGAGACGGGAACCGTTCACACTCGTGGAGCTTGCATCGTTCGGCGTGGACGGAGCCGGTGAGCTCTATCTCGTGGACCGCGGCGACGGGGGGATCGTCCGGCTGATCCGCAGATGACGGCCCAGCTCGATGTCGTCACCGGCGCGTTCTCGTTCACGGGCAGGTACATCGCGGATGAGCTGCTCGCCCGTGGCCGTCGCGTCCGCACGCTCACCAGGCAGCAGCACCCGTCCCACCCTCTGGCCACACGCGTGGAGGCCGCGCCGCTCGTCTTCGACGAATCGCTGGTGGCAAGCCTGCGCGGCGCCGACACGCTCTACAACACCTACTGGGTTCGCTTCGAGCGTGGTTCCGTGACGTTCGCGGGCGCCGTTGCCAACACGGCGCGGCTCGTCGGTGCGGCCCGCGAAGCCGGGATTCGGCGAGTGGTGCACGTGAGCATCGCGAACCCCGATCACTCGTCGCCGTTTCCGTACTATCGCGGCAAGGCTCAGACCGAGGACGCGGTGCGCGGGTCGGGCCTCTCCTACGCGATCGTCCGTCCGCCGCTCGTTTTCGGCCCCGACGACGTGCTCGTCAACAACATCGCGTGGGGGCTGCGGCACGTGCCGCTCTTCCTGGTCCCGGGCGACGGTCGCTACGAGGTGCAGCTCGTGTCCGTTCGCGACGCGGCGGCGATCTGCGTCGATGCCGGCTTGGCGGACGGCGACGTCGTGCTCGATGCAGCAGGGCCGTCGCGGCTGTCGTTCGAGGGCCTCGTGCGGCTCATCGCGCGATCGGTCGGCAGCCGCGCCTGGATCCGCCGTGCACCGCCGGAGATCGCGCTCGCGGCGAGCCGGCTCGCCGGGCTGGCGATGCGCGACACGCTGCTCACCCGCGACGAGCTCGGCGCCCTGATGGCCGGGCTGATCGTCTCCCACGAGGAGCCACTGGGGCGCGACCGCTTCGACGTGTGGCTGACTGCGAACGCTTCTCGGGTCGGGCGGCGATACACATCCGAGCTCGCGCGCAATTTCCCCGCATGATCGTGCTCGCCTCGACGTCGCCGCAGCGGCGCGCCATCCTCGAGCAGCTGCGGATCCCCTTCCGCATCGTCGAGCCCGCCTACGAGGAGATAGGCGACGATCCGGTCGAGCACGCCGTCGGGAAGGCTCGCTCGGTCGACGGCGGCGGCGACCCGGTGCTCGGCGTCGACACCGTCGTCGTGCTGGACGGCGACGTGCTGGGCAAGCCGACCGACGCAGACGATGCGGCGTCCATGCTCGGCCGCCTCGCCGGGCGGACGCACGACGTCGTGTCCGGGCTCTGCCTGCGCACCGACGACTGGGAGGAGAGCGGCAGCGCTGTGACGGCGGTCACGTTCCGCGGACTGACGACGGACGAGATCGCCGAGTACGTCGCCGCCGCCGAGTGGCAAGGTCGGGCGGGGGCGTATGCGATCCAGGGCTACGGCGCCTCGCTCGTCGAGCGCGTCGACGGCGACTACCTCAACGTCGTCGGCCTACCGGCCGCGCTGCTCCTGGACGTGCTGCGCAGGCGGCACACAACCCCCGGCTAGACTCCCCACCTCCCCCGATGGGCATCTTCGACAACCTCACAGGCTTCGGCAGCCGCGACATGGCGGTCGACCTGGGCACGGCGAACACGCTCGTGTACGTCCGCGGCCGTGGCATCGTCCTCTCCGAGCCCTCGGTGGTGGCGATCGACACCCGCTCGGGCGAGGTGCACGCCGTCGGAGTGGAAGCGAAGCGGATGCTCGGCCGCACGCCGGGCTCGATCTCTGCCATCCGCCCGCTGAAGGACGGCGTCATCGCCGACTTCGACGTCACCGAGCAGATGCTTCGGCACTTCATCCACAAGGTCCACCAGCACCGCTTCGCCCACCCGCGGGTCGTCGTCTGCGTCCCGTCGGGCGTGACCGGCGTCGAGCGGCGGGCGGTCGAGGAGGCGACGCTGTCGGCCGGCGCGCGCCAGGCCTATCTGATCGAGGAGCCGATGGCGGCGGCGATCGGAGCGGGCCTCCCCATCGCAGAGCCCGCCGGCAACATGATCGTCGACGTCGGCGGCGGCACGAGCGAGGTGGCCGTCATCTCTCTGGGCGGCATCGTCGTCTCGCAGAGCCTGCGGGTCGGCGGCGACGAGATGGACGAGGCCATCGTCAATCACGTCAAGAAGGAGTACAAGCTCCTGATCGGCCAGCAGACGGCCGAGGAGATCAAGCTCGAGATCGGCTCGGCCTATCCGATGAAGGACGAGCTGAAGGCAGAGGTTCGCGGACGCGACATGCTGACCGGCCTTCCGAAGACGGTCGTCATGTCTTCCGACGAGGTGCGGCACGCCCTCGAGGACCCCGTTGGCCAGATCCTCGACGCCATCCGGCAGACGCTCGACAAGACCCCTCCCGAGCTCGCCGCGGACATCATGGACCGCGGCGTGATGCTCGCCGGCGGCGGCGCGCTGCTCACCGGCCTGGACGAGCGGCTGCGCCACGAGACCCACATGCCGGTGCACGTCGCAGACTCACCGCTCACCTGCGTTGCCGTTGGCTCGGGCAAGAGCCTCGAGGAGTTCGAAGTCATCCACCGCAGCCAGAAGAACCGCGGTCGCAACCGGAGCCGGGCGAACAGCCGGGTCTGAACCGCCGAGCCGTTCCGCAGGCTTCCCTACACTAAGACGCTTCCAGTGCCTCGCCACCGATCAGCTCGGGTCGGGACGCTCGTACCGACCGGACGGCGGCCCGTGACTCCCGCAGGAGCACCCGCGAAGCCAGGACGGCCACTGCTACGGCGAGTGACCGTCATCGGCCTCGTCGTGCTTTCGCTTGCGCTGCTCAGCGTCTACTTCCGCGAGTCGTCGAGCGGGGCCCTGCACAGCGTGCAGGACGCCGGCGCGACTGTCATCTACCCCTTCCAGGTGGCTGCGGAGCGCGCGGCGCAACCGTTCGAGGATGCCGTCGGCTGGGCGGGAGACATTCTCGGCGCTGAATCGGAGAACGAGAAGCTGCGCGCCGAGGTCAAGCGCTTGCGGCAGCAGCTCGTCCAGAGCCAGACAGCCGTGCTTCAGAACGCCGAGCTCCGCCGGCTGCTCCGCTTCCGGCAAGGGTCGACGTTCCCCGGCGACTACAACGGCGTCGCGGCTCGCATCATCGGCCGCACGCCCGGTCAGTTCGAGCAGCAGGTACTGATCGCCGCTGGCTCGAACGCCCGCGTGCATGTCAACGACCCCGTCGTCACCGCCGCCGGCCTCGTCGGCCGCGTGGCGCGCGTGTCGCGGCGCAGCTCCCGCGTGACACTGCTCACCGACGAGACCAGCGCCGTCTCCGCCCTCGACCTGAAGACGAATGCCGCGGGCATCGTCCGCCACGGTGTCGCCGGCGGCGAAGCACTCGTCCTCGAGCGCGTGCGGAAAGAGGACGTCGTCGAAGCCGGCGACGTCGTCATCACGGCCGGCTGGAGATCCGGTCGCCTGGCGTCGATCTACCCGCGCGGAATCCCGATCGGCCTCGTCACGAGCGTCGGCCAGCTCGACACCGACATCTACAAGCGGATCGAGGTCAACCCGTTCGTCGACTTCTCCTCGCTCGACTCGGTGCTCGTGCTGGTGGAGAAGCCGGCGACCCCCCGCCGGGCGAGCCGGCGATGATCGCCGCACTCAAGGTCGGCGTCATCGTCTTCGTCGCTGCCGTGGTGCAGGCATCGGTGTTCTGGGGGGCATCGATCCTCGGCGCGGCACCGGACATTCTCCTCGTCACGCTAGTGGCCGTGGCCCTCGTCCGCGGAGCGACGACAGGCGCGGTCGCCGGCTTCTTCGGAGGCCTCGTGGTCGACATCGCGCTGCTCGACACGCTCGGCGTGACGTCGCTGCTGCTGACGCTCGTCGGCTACTGGACCGGTCGCTACGGCGAGACGACTCCTTCGCGGCGCCGGTACGCGCCGTATCTCGCGGTCGGCGTGATGACCGTGCTCTTCCTCGTGGGAATGCTCGCGCTGCGCTTCATGCTGGCCGAGCCTGCACCCGCGCGCGAAGTGCTCGTGAACACGCTGCTCCAGTCTGTTGCGCTCAACCTCGTGCTCACGTTGCCGGTCTTCGCCGTCGTCCGGCGGCTGCTCCCGCGGCGCCCGGCCCCGACGTTCGGACCAGAGGTGAGCGCTCTTGGCTAGCACGGGCGACCGCCTGCCCAGCTTCCTGCCGCCCGACCCGAAGGTCGAGGAGCCGTATCTGCTGACGCCGCGCATGGCGATGCGCGTCGCCATCCTCGGGGGCATCGCGCTGATCGCGTTCGGCGTCCTGTTCCTCCGGCTGTGGTCGCTCCAGATCCTCTCCCCCGAGAAGTACGAGACGGCCGCGCTCGAGAATCAGATTCGTCGCGACCTGATCGAGGCTCCGCGCGGCACGATCGTCGACCGGAACGGCCGTGCGCTCGTTCGTAACGAGGTTTCGACTGCGGTCGTGCTCTGGCCGGCCAACCTACCGGCGGGCGCGGGCCGCGACACGGAAGTGCGAGAGCTGGCGAAGATCCTCGACGTCCCGTTCTGGAAGCTCCGCCGGCAGATTCGCTCGCACCAGAACGACCCGCTGACGCCGGTGACGCTGAAGGTGTCCGTCTCCCCGGAGGTGATCGCGTACCTCGAGGAGCACAAGAGCGAGCTACCGGGCGTCGACCTCAAGCAGACGTATCTGCGCTCCTATCCGGCCGAGTCGCTGCTGGCCCAGGTGCTCGGCTATGTCAACGAGATCTCGGCCGATCAGCTGAAGCGCATGCGGAAAGAGGGCTACGTGCTCGGCGACCGCATCGGCCAATCGGGCGTTGAGGCGGCGTTCGACACCTACCTGCGCGGGACGGCCGGCATCGCCGAGCTTCGCGTCGACTCCCTGGGCCGTCCGAAGAGCGAGCTGACGCTGACGCGGGCGCCGAAGCCCGGCGACAACATCCGTCTCACCGTCGATGTCTCGCTGCAGCGCGCCGCCGAGCGCGCGCTCGAGTACGGCATCGCGCGAGCACACGCAGACGGCGAGTGGGCGGCGAACGGCGGCTCGATCGTCGCGCTCGATCCGAACACCGGCGACGTGCTCGCGATGGCGTCGAACCCGACGTTCCGGCCCAGCGTCTACACGGGACGCGACGACGAGAAGCTGAAGCCGCTGCTCGACGCCGAGACGGCACGCCGTGAGAACTATCCCGGCCTCAACCGCGGCACGGCTGCGATCTATCCGCCGGGCTCGACCTTCAAGCCGATCACGGCGCTGGCCGCCTTGCAGGAGCATCTGGTCGACCAGTACACGCTCCTGCCTTGCACGGGCTCGTACAGGGTGGAGGGCGTCACCGGCGCCGACCAGGTGTTCAACAACTGGGACCTCAACGTCAACCGCGCGATGGGGATGTCGGAAGCGATCGCCGCCTCCTGCGACACGTACTTCTATCGCCTGGGGACGATGTTCTACGACCTGCCCCCGGAGCGCGGCCACCCGCTCCAGGCGTGGGCCAGCCGCTTCGGGATCGGCGCTCTGTCCGGTGTCGACATCGCGCCCGAGGCAAAGGGAATCCTGCCCACCCCCGAATGGCGCGAGGCCACCTACACCAACGAGATCGACAAGCTCTGGAAGCCGGGTGACTCGATCCAGCTGACCATCGGCCAGAAGGACGTTGCGGTCACCCCGCTGCAGATGGCGCGCTTCTTCGCGCTCGTCGCCAACGGCGGCAAGGTCGTGACGCCGCACGTCGTCTCCGCAGTGGAGAAGACCGGCGGCCAGAACGCCGCACCGACCGTCGTCAAGTCCTTCCAGCCTCCTCCGCCTGCGGACAGCGGCGCCGATCCGACGGCCATCGACGTGATCCAGAGCGCGCTCTACGACGCCACCCACGCCTCGTACGGAACGGCGACCTCCGTGTTCGGCAACTTCTCGGTCCCGGTCGCGGGCAAGACGGGCACGGCCGAAAAGGTCGTGCAGCTACCCGGCTACAGCTACCCGCTGTTGCTCGACCAGTCGTGGTGGTGTGGGTACGCGCCCGCTGACAGTCCGACCATCGCGCTCTGCGCGGTGATCGAGAACGGTGGCCACGGAGGCACAGCCGCCGCGCCCGCGGCCCTCAAGGTCTTCGAGAGCTACTTCCACACGAAGGCGCCGGCCATCGGCGACATCAACTCCGACTGATGGCCGAATACGTCGACACCGTCCAGAGCACTCGCCGCCGCAGGCGCCCTGCGCCGTTCGCGCGCTCGGAGGAGCGGCCGCTCATCGCCCGGCTCGACTGGGTGCTGCTCGCCGCCGCCGGAGGCCTCGTCGTCTTCGGGCTCTGGGCCATCTCCGGGATCACCCGTCACGACGTCCCCGGCGAGCCGGACTACTACCTCACGCGCCAGCTCGTGTTCGCCGGTGTCGGAGTGGTGCTGATGGTGGGCGCGATCTTCATCGATCCGGCGTGGTACAGACGGTGGAAGCCCGCTCTCTACGGCGTGATGATCGGCCTGATGGTGCTCGTCGCGCTCGTGGGCACCGTCGCCCGTGGCTCGCGCCGCTGGATCGACGTCTCGTTCTTCCGCTTCCAGCCGTCCGAGTTCGGGAAGCTCATGTTCGTCCTCTTCATGGCTGCCTTCCTCGCCGACCGCATCAGGCGCATCGAGGACGTGCGGACGCCGCTACTGGCGATCGCGCTGGCGGTGCCGCCCGTGCTGCTGGTCTTCCTCCAGCCCGACCTCGGCAGCGGGCTCGTCTATCTGGCCGCTCTCGGCGCTTGCCTCTTCGTGGCCGGCGTCCGCTGGGTGCACCTGGCCGTGCTCGGGGCGCTCACGCTGGTCGGGGTGACGGCAGCGCTGTGGCTCTTACCTGCCGCGGGGATAGAGGTGCTGAAGCCGTACCAGACCGACCGCTTAACGGGCTTCCTCGACCCCGACGAGGACCCGCAAGGCACGACGTGGAACCAGCGCCAGTCGATCACGGCCGTCGGCTCCGGTGGCTTCTCGGGACGAGGCGTGGACGAGGCGACGCAGACTCGGCTCGACTACCTGCCCGAGCACGCCACCGACTTCGCCTTCGCATCGCTCTCCGAGCAGCGCGGGTTCGTCGGCGCCGCGGTCCTGCTCCTCCTCTACCTGCTCGTCGTCTGGCGGGGGCTGAAGATCGTGACAATCGCACGCGACGCCTTCTCCGCCATCGCCGCCGCGGGCATCGTCTTTGCGCTGCTGTTCCAGATCTTCGTGAACATCGGGATGGCCACCGGCGTGGCGCCGGTCACGGGCATCACCTTGCCGTTCGTGAGCGTCGGCGGCTCCTCGCTCGTGGCGAACCTCGTCGCGATCGGCGTGCTGGAGGCGATCGCCGTCCGCGGACGGCGCTAGCCCCTCTTCAGGAGACCCCGGGACGCGAAGACACGCTTCACGGAGCGCACGGCGTTCAGCGTCCGTGCGAAGCCGACGAACGGTGACAGGAAGACGATGGTCTCCACGATCTGCCCGGGCGGCACGCCGACGTTGAGTGCGATGCCGATGTGGTACTCGAGCTGGGGCTCCGCACCGCCCATGGCCGAGAGCGCCGAGATGGCGGCAAGCTGACGAGCGTGGTCGTCGAGCATGGGTCGCGAGTAGATGTCGCCGTAGCCAAACTCGATCACGTAGCGGGCGAGATCGGGGGAGACCTCCTCCACCGCCGCCATGACCGATTCGCCGTGCTCGCCGGCAAGTTCGGAGAGCCGCTTCCGGCCCTGCTCGTATCGCTCATCACCCATGCCCACCCCTGTCTGTCCGAAGGGGGTCCTAGCATGCCCGGCGTGGCGAAGCTCGAAAAGGCACCGCCGCCCCGGTCCGAAGCAGAGGAGCTGCTCGAGATCGAGGAAGCGGACGCGTGGTTCGAGTATCTCGACAGCATTCGCAACCTCGCGAGCCACGAGCAGCGGTATGCCGAGGTGGAGCCGTGGGCCTGGGCGCGGCTTGCGGTGCGGCTCCGCACGGTCCGCACGCGGCGCTCGAAGCTCAAGGCCGCGTGACCCTACTGCTACGCTGGCTCACAGAGGTTTTCAACAGTGACCCTCACAGACAACGCGCTGCACGCACCGCGCCCTTTGCCGGCCGCGGGTCGCGCGCGCTCTCATCTCGAAGGAGAAATTCTTGGCCCTACGTTGGTTTCGACGGCGCGCTCGCGACGAGCAGACGCCCGCACACGATTCACCCGCAACCCCCGATCCACAGCCTGAAACTCCGCCCGTAGCCGAGGCCCCGCCCACGGCGGGAGCCGAGCAGACCACCCGCCCACGTCGCCGCCGCGGCTCGCGCGGTGGACGAGGCCGCAAGAAGCCGCAAACGGCGCAGGCGGACGCTTCTGAGCAGCAGGAGCAGGACAAGGCGCCGGCGGCCCCAGGGGGTAAGCCGAAGCCTCCCGCCCGCAAGCGCTCCGGGTCCCGCACGGACTCGCGCCGCAAACAGCCGACGCGGAGAGCGCCGCTGCCCGCGGCGAAGCGCGAGCTACTCGTCTCCGTTGACGTCACCGAGCAGGCGGTCGCCGTGCTCGAAGACGACCGCGTGGCCGAGGTGTACCTCGAACGCCCCGGTCGGCGCTCGATCGCCGGCAACATCTACAAGGGCGTCGTCGACAACGTCCTCCCGGGCATGGAGGCCGCTTTCGTCGAGATCGGCCTCGAGAAGAACGGCTTCCTCTACGTCGACGAGATCGTCGGCCCGGAGCTCGAAGGGAAGCGGCACGGCCGGCGCATCCAGGACCTCCTCGCCCGAGGCCAAGAGATCCTCGTGCAGGCGGTCAAGGACCCCATGAAGTCGAAGGGCGCCCGCCTGACCACCGAGATCTCGCTCCCCGGCCGCTTTGTCGTCTACGTGCCGCAGGGCGAAGGAATCGGCGTCTCGCGGCGGCTCGAGGACGACGAACGCACGCGGCTGAAGGAGATCCTGCGCGCGATCAAGCTGCCGAATGGCGGCCTCATCGTCCGCACGGCCGCCGAGGGCGCCTCCGCCGAAGACGTCGAGCGCGACGTGCGCTTCCTGGAGAAGCTCTGGAAGGAGATCCAGGCGAGCGCCAAGAAGTCGCCCGCGCCGACCCTCGTCTACAGCGAGGCGGAGTTGCCGCTCCGCGTCGTGAGAGACCTCTTCACCGAGGACTTCGAGCGTGCGCTGGTCGACGACGACCGCGCGCTGCGACGGATCACCGGCTACCTGAAGAAGACGTCGCCGCACATGGCGGAACGGGTGGTCCGCTACAAGGACCGCACGCCGCTGTTCGAGGCGCACGGCGTTGCCGCGGACATCCGCTCGACGCTCAACAAGCGCGTCGACCTGCCGTCCGGCGGCTATCTCATCTTCGACTACGCAGAGGCGTTCACCGTCATCGACGTCAACACGGGCCGCTTCGTAGGCTCGCGATCGCGGACTTCGACGGCCAGGCTGGAGGAGACGGTTACGAAGAACAACGTCGAGGCCGCGAAGGAAGTCGTCAGGCAACTGCGCCTGCGCGACATCGGCGGCATCATCGTCATCGACTTCGTCGACATGGCCAATCCGAAGAATCGGGCTACGGTAGAGGAGGCCCTGAAGCGCGAGCTCGAGCGCGACCGGACGAAGACATACGTCGTCGAGATCTCCCCGCTCGGCCTGGTGGAGATGACGCGCCAGAACGTCACCGAGGGGCCGCGCGAGATTCTCACGCGCCGCTGCCCGACCTGCGAAGGCGACGGCACGATCCTCTCCGAGGCCACCGCCGTCGTTGACATCGAGCGCCGGCTGCGCGCCCTGGCGGGCGAGAGCCCCCGTACGAAGGCGTTCCGCGTTGAGCTCAACGCCCGGGTACGCGACATGCTCGTTGGCCCCGGGGCAGCGCAGCTCGCGGAGATCGAGGAGGTCACGAAGCGCCGGTTCTTCCTCGAGTCGAGCCACGATGCGGCGTTCGACCACTTCAACGTCCTCGACCGGGGGCCGCTGGCCAAGCTCCAGCCGCAATCGGAGATCGAAGAAGGGCAGGAGCTCGAGCTGAAGCTCGTCGAGGTAGGGCTCTACGACCCCGAAGCCGGCGTCGGCAAGCTCAACGGTCTGGACATCGCCGTCGCGGGTGCCGCCAAGCTCGTGGGCAAGAAAGTGCGCGTGCGCGTCGAGCGGGTGTTGGACGGCACGGCGTTCGCCACGCTCGCCGGAGCCCCGGAGCAGGCCGTCGCCACGATCACCGCCGAGGGCCTCGCCGAGAAGCCGACCAGGGCGTCCCGCTCACGAAAGGTCGCCGAGACGCCCGCTGCGGAAGTCACCGAAGAGACCGCAGAGGAACCGGAGGACACGGAGGCAGCGGTGGAGGCGGTAGGCGAGGAGACCGATGAGGCTGAAGAGGCCGGGGCGGCCGGGGAAGAGCCGGCGGCGCCGAAGAAGAAGCGCACGCGCCGCGGCTCGCGCGGCGGGCGCAACCGCCGCAAGAAGCCCGCGGCCGCGGTGGCGGAGGACGCGGTGACTGAGGACACAGCCGCGCCCGACGAGCCGGAGCCCACACCTGCGCCCGACGAGCCGGAGCCCGTCACGCCGAAGATCCATCTGCCGGCCGCGGACCTAGGCACGAAGGCCGGCGTCGAGGGAGCGAACGGCGGCGAAGCCCAAGGCACGGCCGAGGACGGCACGCCCAAGAAGAAGAAGACCCGTCGCGGCTCCCGCGGCGGCAGGCGGCGCCGCAAGCCCGCCGGTGCAGCAGCCGCCAGCGTGGATACCGAACCTGCGCCGTAGGAGGGGTCTGGCGGAACGGTGCTCGTCGCCGGGGTGCGCTGGAGGTTGTGATGCAAGGACACAGGGAGCCCGCGTACTAACCAGTACGTGGGCGACCGAGGACGCCGCAGCGCGGCCTCCAGCGTGATTCCGGCGGCACAGACACTGTTCCGCCAGACCCTCCCGGGGACTCGCTACACTGAAATCTGTCGCGGGTCGCGAGTGCGCCCGCGTTTTCCACGTAGAACGACCCCACGCATGTACGCGATCATCTCCCTACAAGGCAAGCAGTACCGCGTCGAGGAGGGCCAGCGGCTCATCGTCGACCGGCTTACTGCCCCTGCCGACAAGCCGTTCCACCCGCCCGTGCTCTTTGTCGGCGGCGACGGCAAGGCCGAGTTCTCGCCGAAGGGCGCGCAGGTGACGGCGAAGATCGTCCAGGACGTGCTCGGCGACAAGATCCGAATAGGCAAGTACAAGCCGAAGTCGGGGCTCCGGCGACACACCGGCCACCGCAGCAAGCTGACTGAGGTCGAGATCACGGGCATCAGCATCAAGGCTCCGGCCAGGGAGAAGGCGGCCGCTGAGCCGAAGGAAGCGGCCGAGGAGAAGCCGAAGGCGGCGGCGAAGCCACGCGCCACCGCGGCGAAGAAGGCTCCCGCGAAGAAGCCGGCGGCGAAGAAGACGCCGGCGAAGACCACGAAAGAGGACGCGTAATGGCACACAAGAAGGGACTCGGCTCCTCGCGCAACGGGCGCGACTCGAACCCGAAGATGCTCGGCGTGAAGATCTTCTCCGGTCAGGACGTGAAGGCCGGGATGATCATCGTCCGCCAGCGGGGCACCCGTTTCAAGCCGGGCTCGGGCGCGGGCATCGGCCGTGACGACACGATCTTCGCTCTCCGCGACGGCACCGTGGCGTTCCGGACGAGCGGCGAGCGCCGCACCGTCTCCGTCAGCTAGGCAGCGATGTTCCACGACCGCGCCCGCATCACCGCGGTCGCCGGGCGTGGTGGAGACGGCGCGCTCAGCTTCCGGCGCGAGAAGCACGTACCGCGTGGCGGCCCCGACGGGGGCGACGGCGGGCCGGGCGGTGACGTGGTGCTTCTGGCCGATCCGGATCTGCGCGATCTTTCGGGCTTTCGCTCCAGGCGGAAGCACACGGCGGGCCGCGGCGGCCCCGGGCGTGGTTCCGGCAAGCACGGCGCGGCCGGGGACGACGTGGAGCTGCGCGTGCCCGTCGGCACGCAGGTGCTCGACGACGACGGCCATCTCATCGCCGACCTGGCCCATCCGGGCGCCCGGGCGATTGTCTGCCGCGGTGGCGGCGGCGGACGGGGCAACCGCCGCTTCGCGACGTCGACGTCGCAAACCCCGCGGTTCGCAGAGACAGGCTTGCCGGGAGAGGAGGCCGCGCTCGAGCTGCACTTGAAGCTACTGGCCGATGCGGCGCTCGTCGGCCTTCCCAACGCCGGTAAGTCGTCACTGCTCGCGCGCATCTCCAACGCGAAGCCGAAGATCGCCGACTACCCGTTCACGACGCTCGAGCCGGTCCTCGGCACGGTCGACGCGCCCGACGGCAGTCAGCTCGTCATCGCAGACGTCCCGGGCCTCATCGAGGGCGCCGCCGAGGGTGCCGGGCTCGGCCACGAGTTCCTCGCGCATCTCGAGCGTGCGCGCATGCTCGTGCACGTCATCGATGCGGCGTCCGGCGACCTCGAGGAGCACTACACGACCATTCGTGCCGAGCTCTCGTCGTACGGCGCCGGCCTCGACGAGCTGCCCGAAGTTCTCATCCTGAACAAGATCGATCTGCTGCCCGAGCCGCCGGCATTCGAGCCGCCCGGTGTTCTGGCCGTGTTCCCGCTCAGCTGCGCAACCGGCGAGGGGGTCGAGGCATTCCGCCGCACGCTCTTCTCGCTCGTGCCGCCGCTGCCCGAGGAGCCCGCCGAGCCGGACATGACCGAGTACCTCGTGTACCGGCCCAAGCCCAAACGGCCGCCGTTCCGCATTCTCCGAACGGACCGGGGCTATCGCGTGTCCGGGACTGCGCCGAGCCAGGCTGAGCTCGAGGAGGCGTTGCGCCAGGCGGGCGTGCGCTCGGGCGACGAAGTCGTCGTCGGCGAAGAGACTCTGGAGTACCACTGACTCTGGTCTTCGGCGGGATGTTCGACCCACCGCACGTGGGCCATGTCGCGCTCCTTGAAGGTGCGCAGCGCCACTTCGGCGTGAAGCGCCTGCTCGTGATCGTCGTCGCCGACCCGGCTCACCGCGAGGTCGTGGCGAGCGCCGCCGACCGCCTTGCTCTGGCCGAGGCTGCGTTCCCCGGCCAGCTCGTGGAGCTCGACGAGCATCCACGGACGATCGACATGCTGCGAGCCCGCCGGCTGGACGATCCGGTCCTGCTCATCGGCTCCGACGAGCTCTCGGGCTTTTCGACCTGGAAGGAGCCCGAGGCCGTGCTCGAGCTCGCCCGGCTTGCCGTCGCTGCCCGGCCGGGATTCGCGGTGGCCGACCCGCCGCCGGGCGTCACGTTCTTCGAGATCGAGCCATCCCCTGTCAGCTCTACGGAGGTCCGCCGCCGCGTCGCCGCCGGCGAGCCGATCGACGGGCTCGTGCCGCCCGCCGTAGCCGCTGAGATCGTGCGGCTCGGCCTCTATCGGGACTAGACTGGGACGCGATCAGCTCAGGAGACCGAACCGAACTGACTTCGCTCGAACAAGCTCGCCGAATCGCCGGCATCGCCCAGGAGAAGCTGGCGCGCGACGTCGTCATCCTCGACATGCGGCCGGTGTGCACGTACACCGACTACTTCGTGATCTGCTCGGGCGGCAACCCGCGGCAGACGAAGGCTATTTACGACGAGGTGGCCTACACGTTGAAGAAAGACGGCCGCGTCCTACCCGGGTCCGTCGGCGGCGAGCGCGAGGCGACGTGGATCGTGGCCGACTACCTCGATGTCGTGCTGCACGTCTTCACGCCGGAGACGCGCGCCTTCTACAAGCTCGAGGAGCTCTGGTCGGACGTGCCCTCGATCGAGGTCGCCGCCACCGCCTGAGTCCGTCCGCTCAACCACAGGTGTCAGACACCGACGCTGCGCCCGTCACGACGGCTTCGACCCGGACAGGTTCCATTCCGCCGTCTCCATGCTCCGAGCTGCCTGGGCACGCCGTTCTGCCTGTGGCGTAATTGGCACACTCCTTTCGCAAACATCACTTGACAAAATCGGTGTCTGACACCTTCGTTACACCTTCGAGCTCGCGGCTAGACTTGCCGCTTACGGGGCCGTAGCTCAGCTGGGAGAGCGTTTGGCTGGCAGCCAAAAGGTCAGGGGTTCGATCCCCCTCGGCTCCACTCTCTGATTCGCCGCATCCTCTTCGGGCTCGCCGCAGTGGCCTTCGCCACCGGCTGTGGCGGAGGCGGCGACGCTGACGCGCAGTCCGTCGACGTCACGTTCACACGCGCCGATGGCACGCAGGCGACGTTTCCCGACACGGTGCGGGCATGGTGCGGGCCGTACGACGAGGACAATCGCGACATCGAGGCCGTCAACGTCCGGGCCGGCGAGCTCCCCCGCGACCAGTCGCCAGTGGCGTACTGGATCGTGACCGCGGTGCGGGCCGACATCGAGCGCGACCCGGTGACAAACTTCCCCAACAGCTTCGTCTTCTCGGAGCCACGAGGAGCAGGCCTTTTCGCCTACGACGCTGATGACCGCGGCAACGAGCTCTCTTCAGCCGACGAGGAGTCCAAAGGCACGATGCGCATAGAGCTCGACGGGTGCGAGCCGGGTGACACCGTGCGCGTCGTGTTCGAGGACGTCACTCTCGGCAGCGAGTACTCCGACCTCCCCTCGATCTCGGTCGACGGCTCCGTCCTCGCGGAGATCGAGGGGTAACGTGAAGGTGTGCGTGCGCTCGCGCTGACTGTCGTGCTGCTCGAGGACGCTGAGGCCGTGGCCCGCCGCGCCGCCGAGCTCATCTGCGAGCGAGTGCGCACCGGCGTCGAGGAGCGGGGCTCGTTCTCGCTCGCGCTTTCGGGCGGCCGCACGCCCGCGCGCATGCTCGAGTTCCTCCAGAAGGAGCTCGACGTGCCGTGGGACTGCGTCGACGTCTACCAGGTGGACGAGCGAATCGCTCCGCGGAACGATCCCGAGCGCAATCTCAGGCTGCTGGAGACGATGCTCCCTGACGCGCGCATCCACGCCATGCCGGTGGAGGACGAAGATCTATCCTCGGCGACGGCCCGCTACGGCGCCACCTTGCCCGACCGTCTCGACCTGGTGCATCTCGGGCTCGGCGAGGACGGGCACACGGCATCGCTGGTGCCGGACTGCGCCGCTCTTGGCATCGTCGACCGGGATGTCGCTATCTCGCGTGAGTACAAGGGCCTGCGGCGGATGACCCTCACGTATCCCGCCATCGACCGTGCGCGCGAGGTGCTGTGGGTCGTCACGGGCGAAGACAAGGCTGACGCACTCGCCAAGCTGCTTGCCGGAGACGAGTCGATACCCGCATCCGGCGTCCGTGCCCCGGCTCAAACACTGCTGACGGACATCCCGGTCACCTACCCTTAACCGGATGGATTCCTGCGTCCTCATGAAGTTCGGCGAGATCGTGTTGAAGGGACGCAACCGCGTGCTCTTCTACGCTCAGCTGCGCCGGAACGTCCAGCGGCTGCTGCGCGACCTCGGCCCGCTCGAGCTCCGCCAGAGGGGCGGCGTGCTGGCCGTGCTGTCGGCGGCACCGGTGGACGAGCTCGTCGAGCGCGCACGAAACGTGCTCGGCGTCAACCTCCTGCACCCGGCGCTCGTGCTCGAGAAGACGCCAGAGGCTGCGTGCACAGCAGCTGTCGATCTGCTTCGCGACCACCCGGGCGCAACGTTCGCGATCCGCGCGCGGCGGCGTGACAAGGGCTGGCGGCTCACGTCGCACGAGCTCGCGATCGTCGTCGGCAAGGCGGTGCAGGACGAGCTCGGGCTGGCCGTCGATCTCTCCAATCCGGAGGTCGAGGTCCACCTGGAGGTGGACAAGCAGGAGCTGTTCGCGTTCTCCGAGCGCATCCCGGGCCGCGGCGGCCTGCCCGTCGGCGTCTCGGGGCGTGCCGTCTGCCTGATCTCCGGCGGCATCGACTCGCCCGTCGCTGGGTACCGCGCCATGAAGCGAGGCCTCCGCTGCGACTTCGTCCACTTCTCCGGACGCCCGTTCACCGGCCCCGAGTCGATCTACAAGGCGTATGCGCAGGTGGCACGGCTCGACGCCTTCCAGGGAGGCTCGCGGCTCTTCGTCGTCCCCTTCGGCAGCGTGCAGCGACAGCTGGCCACCGCCGGCGCCGCCCGCCTGCAGGTGATCGCGCAGCGGCGGCTGATGATGCGTGCGGCGTCGGCGCTCGCCGAGCGTGAGGGGGCGGAGGCGCTCGTCACGGGCGACTCACTCGGCCAGGTCTCGTCGCAGACGCTCCGCAACCTCAGCGTCGTCGAGGATGCGGCGGCGCTGCCGGTGCTCCGCCCGCTCGTCGCCTGGGACAAGTCCGAGATCGTGCGAGAGGCCCAGGACATCGGTACGTACGAGATCGCGAACCTCCCCGCCGAGGACTGCTGCACGCTGTTCGCCAGCCCGCTGGCCGAAACGCGGGCGGCTCCCGACCAGATCGCCCGGCTCGAACGGCGTCTCGACCTGGCTGAAGCCGTCGTCGAGCTCGTCCGCACGGCCGAGCTCGTACGACCACGCCGCGATTCCCCGCAAATGCAGCCCGCTTTACAAACGCATTACGCTGGCAATATGGAGTCCTGATGCGAGACGGCAATCATGGAGCAGGCGTGGAACGCTCTCGTACCGCTAGCCGTGTGTCGAAGCCGTGGACGATCGCAGCGGCGGCTGTCGCCGCGCTCGTCGTCGGCGTGACCAGCTTCGCTGCCGCGTCGGCGCCGCCGACCGAGGCACGTGCGCTCGGCGAGCTGTTCTTCAGCAAGAACATGGCTCGGGCGGAGGTCGTCATGGTCCAGCGCGGCGTCGTCCACGACTACCGCATCGACCAGGGCAAGATCGTGAGCGTCCGCCAGGGCACGATAGAGCTCCTGGAACGAGACGGCACGCGCCAGCTCATCCCCGTTTCGCCTGCTGCGCAGGTACTTCTCAACGGCCGCTTTGCATCGCTCGGGCCCGTGATGCTGCGGTTGAACGCGATCGCCGTCCGTGACGGTGACGAGCCTGCGCACATTGTTCGCGTGACGGGGTTGCCGCGAAGGTGACGGCGCACAGCGAGGCCACCCAGCTGCCCGCCGGGCAGCCCGGCGGAACGGTCCTGCTCGTCGAGGACGAGGAGGCGATCGGCTCGATCGTGAGGACGTACCTCGGCCGCGACGGCTATCGCGTGGTCTGGGTGCGCACCGGCGAAGAGGCGCTGGCGGAGTTCACGAGGCATCCGATCCGCCTCGTCGTGCTCGACATCGGCCTGCCCGGCGTCGACGGTTTCGAAGTCTGCCGCCGCATACGCGCGCAGTCCGCGGTGCCCATTCTCATGCTGACGGCGCGCGACGAGGAGCCCGATCGCGTGGCCGGTCTGGAGATCGGAGCCGACGACTACGTTCCGAAGCCGTTCTCGCCGCGCGAGCTCGTCGCCCGCGTGAAGGCGATCCTCAGGCGCTCCGAGCCCTCGCCGCGCGACAACCACATCGAGCTCGACGACGTCATGGTCGACATCGAAGGCCGCGAGGTGACGGTCGGCGGCGAGTCGGTCGAGCTGACCGCGAAGGAATTCGATCTCCTCGCCTACTTCCTCGAGAGCCCCGGCGTCGTGCACTCGCGCGACCGGCTGCTCGATCGCGTGTGGGGGATGAGCTACCCCGGCGGCACGCGGACCGTGGACGTCCACGTTGGCCAGCTGCGGCGCAAGCTCGGCAGGCCGACTCTGATCAGGACCGTCCGCGGAGCCGGGTACAAGGCCGTCGCCGCCCCGTGAGCGCGCGGCGGTTCCCGCCGCTCCGCAGACGTCTCTTCTTCGCGATCGTCATCATCGTCGTGGTCTCGATCGGCGTGACCTTCGCCGTCGGGGTCGCACTGTCGCGGCGAGCCGTCGAGCGGGCGAACCTCGACGACCTCGCCCACCAGGCCGACCTGATCGCGCAGCGGGAGAACGAGTCGGACGTCCTGCTCCCGCTCTCTCGGCTGGAAAGGCTGCAGCCGTTCCTCGAGAAGCAGCACCAGCGAATCGAGGTCGTCGACCTGAAGCAGCCTTCGACGTATCTCGAGGGCGAGCATCTGGCCGACGTTCGTGCCCGGCTCCCGGCGGGGGGCACGATCACGGTCGACGGCGAGACGTATCTCTTCGCGGCGCGCAACGTTCAGGGTCGTGGCTTCGTGCTGCTCCGCCCAAAGACGCTCAGCTTCGCCGACTGGCAGCCTTTCCTCCTGGCGCTGCTCATCGCGGGCGCGATCGCCGCCGGGCTCGCCGCCATTGGCTCCTTCCTCACGGCGCGCGCCATCGCACGGCCGGTGCGTCGCGTGGCGGAGGCGAGCCGCAGCCTGGCCGAGGGCGTTTCTCCTGATCCCGTTCCCGTCGAAGGATCCGCCGAGCTGGCGCTGCTCGCGACGTCGTTCAACGAGATGTCCGAGCAGCTGCAGAAGGCGAAAGAGGCCGAGCGCAACTTCCTGCTTTCCGTGAGCCACGAGCTCAAGACGCCGCTGACCGCGATTCGCGGCTACGCCGAAGCGCTCGAGGACGGCGCGGTGCCTCCCGAGGAGGCGGCGGCGACGATCCGCGAGGAAGCGCGCAGGCTCGAGCGCCTCGTACGTGACCTGCTCGACCTGGCGCGCATGAACCGGCGCGAGTTCGCCGTCGACCGCGAGCAGATCGACCTTGCGGAACTGGGACGCGAGGCAGTGCGGCGCTACGAGGGTGAGGCCCGCTCAGGCGGAGTCGACCTCGATGCGCTGGCCGACGAAGAGGCGCGGGCGATCGGCGACCCGGACCGGGTGCTGCAGGTCGTGTCCAACCTCGTCGAGAACGCGCTCCGCTCGACGCCACCGGGCGGTACGGTGCACGTTCGCTCCGGGTCTGGCGTTATCGAGGTCGTGGACACCGGCGTGGGCCTGGCGGCCGACGACGTGCCGCACGCGTTCGAACGCTTCTACCTCCACGACCGCGTCGGCATTCCCGATGGGCGGCGCTGGAGCTCCGGCCTCGGCCTCGCCATCGTCAAAGAGCTGTGCGAGCGCATGGATGGCTCGGTGTCGCTGGAGAGCGAGCTCGGTGCGGGCACGACTTTCACCGTCCGGTTGCCGGCGCCGCCGCGAGCCCCTCGTGTCGCCACTAGTGTCCGCCGTGATGGCGCGCCGTGACGTTCTCGTCCTCTGCTATCACGGCGTCGCTCCCGATCCACTGCACGGCGAGGTCACTCCGGAGGCCCTCCGCGCGCAGCTGAGCTTCGTCGCCGGGCGGGGCTATCGCTGGGCGACGTTCACCGACGCGATGCGGCTCGACATGGGGGAGAGGGTGGCCGCGGTCACCTTCGACGACGGCATCGCGTCGGCCGTCGAGCACGGGTTGCCCATCCTCGAGAGCCTGGGCGCGCCGGGAACGATGTTCCTCACCGCTGTCGATGCTCGGCTGGGGCGGCAGGATTGACGAGGCTGGCGCGAAGCAACTGGCCGCCCGAGGCTGGGAGATCGGTTCGCACACGATGACCCACCCTGTGCTGACCAACGTCGACGATGCCACGTTGCACCAGGAGCTCGTCGAGTCCAAGTGCGCGCTGGAGCAGCTGACGAGTACGCCGTGCACTGCGATCGCGTATCCGACGGGGAAGGTCGACGGACGCGTCGTTGCGGCCGCCGCGGCCGCGGGCTACGTCGCAGGTGCTGCGCTCGAAGGCGGTAGCTCTGTGCCTCCGGGCCCACTCGCCTGGCCGAGGGTAGGCGTGCGCGGTGACGACAGCATGCGGGTGTTCCGGCTGAAGTGCTCCCGCGCTGTTCGTGGCGCACGCTCGTCGTGGCTGCGGGGGCCGATCGGCAAGGTCGCCTCGGCGGCCGGCCGCGTCGTGCCGCGTTAGCGGAGGCAGATGAAGAGCGCTTCGTCCGAGTGGAGCCCGTAGCGCAGGCGGCTCGCTTCGTCCGTCTGCTCCTCGAGTAGCTCGGGCGTGACCTGAAAGCCTGCTCCCTCCAGCCGTTCGGCGTAGACGTCGGGCATGCCCTTGACCGAACGCCACGGCGCCTGGATGAGGACGGTGCCTCCCGGGCGCGTGACACGGTAAAGCTCTCCGACCGCTTGATCGTGTTCCTGGACGATGTCGAGCACGTGCGAGCAGAGCACGAAGTCGTAGGCCTCGTCCGGGAGCGCGAGGCTCCTGACGTCCATCGTCTCGTCGGCCAGCGGATGCCCGGGATCGGCATCGACGGCCAGCCACCTGCGGGCCTGCCGCTGGTAGCGGTCCTTGATCGACCGCTCGGGGCCGATCTGGAGCACGTCGCCGGTGACGAGAGCAGGATTACGGTCGAGATAGAGACACAGCACGCGCTGGCGCTCGTAGGAGCCGCAGGCGGGGCAGTACTCCGTCGGGTAACGGCTGAACCGCCTGTACGAGTGCCCGCAGCACGGACAGTGGACAGCGTCGCCTCGCAGGGCTAGCCCGACTCCTGCGAAGACGGCCCTGTTCGCGGCGACGCGCAGC
Organism: uncultured Actinomycetes bacterium; assembly: GCA_963704335.1. Classification (GTDB taxonomy): domain Bacteria; phylum Actinomycetota; class Thermoleophilia; order Gaiellales; family Gaiellaceae; genus PALSA-612. Next base: position 34,883 of record OY969889.1, on the reverse strand, counting down.
CGTCTGGGCACGAGCGGCCGGATGCGTTCGCGCACGCGGTGCAACATGCGGGGACGGTACTCGTCTAAGCGATGCGGCGTCTTGCGGCGGCGACGGCCTCACGAACGGAGGCGGGGCCGGGCGAGATCGGCGGCCGGGCACCGGACGGCGGGAGAAATCGTCCCCTCACGCACGTCGGCCGCGACTCTGCTCGTGCGCGTCGCGGAAGGGCATACCGTCGGCCACGAGCTGCTCGGCGGCGTCGGTGGCGCGCAATAGCGGATCGGCTGCCGCCTCCTCGAGCCTTGCGTGCTCGAACGTCAGCTCGCGGACTAGGGTGGCCAGCGCCTCGGCGGTCGCCGTGACGTCCCGTCGAGCGGCGAACACGGGCGCCTTGTCCTCCTGGAGATCCCGGTTGTACGAGAGCGGCAGACCCTTCACCACGGCGAGCAATCCGGTTAGGCGACCGAGCGCCGTCCCGGCCTTCGCACGCGCGAGCTCGGCCACGTCGGGGTTCAGCTTCTGCGGCATCATCGACGAGCCGCTGGCGGCCGATTCGGGCAGCTGGACGAAGCCGAACTCGGCGGTCGACCACAAGCAGAGCTCTTCGCCGATTCGGGACGCGTGCGAGTGGAAGACCGCGCACGCGTAGAGATAGTCGAGGGCGAAGTCACGGTCCGACACGGCGTCGAGCGAGTTGCGCAGCTGCCGGTCGGGTGGAGGCAGCTCGAGCGTAGAGCCGGCCAGCGCCCCCGAGCCCAGCGGCGACGCCGCGGCCCGGCCGCCCGCGTCGGAGAACCGTTCCAGGTCGCGCTCGAGCATCTCCACCCACGCCAGCAAGTGGTGGCCGACCGTGACGGGCTGCGCACGCTGCAGGTGCGTGTAGCCGGGCATCGGCGTCTCGGCCTCGTCCTCGGCGCGCGCGAGCACGTCGCGCGCCAGCCCCCGCAGCGCGCCGTCGGCCTCCAGGCACGCAGCTTCGACGTAGAGCCGCAGAGCAGCCGCCACCTGGTCGTTGCGCGAACGGCCTGCGTGGATCTTTCGCCCGACATCGCCGAGCAGCCGCTCGATCATGGAGTGGACGTCCTCGTCGTCGGGGAGCCGATCCGCCGGCGAGATCGTCTGGAGGATGCGCTCTGCCTCGTCGAGCTCCGCGATCGTCGAGAAGGCCGGCGGCGCGCAGCCGTCTGGCGTGCAGTCGCGTGCCCTCGAGGTCGTAAGGCAGCAGCTCGGCGTCTTCCGCCAGGAGGTACGACCAGACCTCGGGCGCCATCCCCTCACTGACCCTGCCCGACCAAAGGGTCATGTCGTCTCTGCCGTCACCCGCCTGCGTGCCGCGGCGAGCTCGCTTTCCAGCGAGGCGAGGCGCACGAAGCCTTCGGCCGCCTCGTGCGGGAACGTCTCGCCGGGCGCGTAGGACGCGAGCGTCTCCGCGTAGAGGGCCTGATCCGAGCGGCGCCCCGTGACGACGGCGGTGCCGGGCCTGAGCGAGAGCCGCACCTCGCCGCCGACGACGCCCTGCGTCTGGTCGACGAAGGCGTCGATCGCCTCGCGCGCGGGACTGAACCAGAGCCCCTCGTACACGAGCTCCGTCCAGGCGACCTCGAGGGTCCGCTTCAGGCGAAGCTCGTCCTTTGTCAGCACGAGATCCTCCAGCGCGCGATGTGCTTCGATCAGCGCGATTGCGGCCGGCGCTTCGTACACCTCGCGGCTCTTGATGCCGACGACGCGGTTCTCGATCATGTCGATGCGTCCGATGCCGAACGCGCCCGCTCGCTCGTTGAGCGCGCGCACGAGCTCGTGGAGGCTCAGCTCGTCACCGTCGATCGCGACGGGCAAGCCCTGCTCGAAGGCGATGACAAGCTCCTCCGGCGGCGGAGACGAAGCGGGATCGCTCGTCAGCTCGTACGGCTCCTCGGGCGGCGCCTGCCACGGATCTTCCAGAATCCCGCATTCGATCGAGCGGCCGAAGAGGTTCTCGTCGATGGAGTACGGCGAGGCCGCCGACTGCTTGATGGGAATCCCGCGGGCGAGCGCGTAGTCGATCTCCTCGTCCCGTGTCCAGACCTTGTCGCGAAGTGGGGCGATCACCGTCACGCCCGGGTAGTTCGCGCGGAAGGCAAGCTCGAAGCGCAGCTGGTCGTTGCCCTTGCCAGTGCAGCCGTGGACGACCGCCTCGGCGTCTATGTCACCGGCAATGTCGGCGACCGCGGCGGCGATCACGGGTCGCGACAGGGCCGAGACGAGCGGGTACTTGCCCTCGTACAGCGCGTTCGCCTTCAGCGCCTTCGCCACCTGCTCCTCTGCGAAGGCTTCCCGGCGGTCGACGAGTATGACGTCTTCGGCGCCGGCGGCGCGGCCGCGTTCCACCGCGCCGTCGAGGTCGACCGTTTGCCCGACGTCCACGAGCACCGCCACAACCTCGTCGAACCCGTAGTCCTCGAGCAGCCACGAGACGATGCAACTCGTGTCGAGGCCGCCCGAGAAGGCGACTGCCGCGGTTCTCGTCACGAGCCGTTGCCGTCCAGGTGATGCCGAAGCAGCTCCGCGAGCTCCGCCGGGGTCGCGCCTTCGCGTGGCGCGGCGAAGACCGTGTTCTCACCGGCGATCGTGCCTGCGACGTCGGGGAGCACCGCGGCGTCCATGGCATCTGCGAGTGGCGTCGCGTAGCCGGCGGGGGTCTTTACGACCACGAGCGCTTCGGTCGGCTCGATGAAGAGCGCCCAGCGCCGGAGCGCAGTCGTCAGCGCGTTGAGCCGATCGAGGTCGCCCGCACCGGGCAACGCGTAGACGAGACGTCCGTCCTCCGCGCGCGTCTTGACGAGCCCGAGCTGGTGGATGTCGCGCGACACCGTGGTCTGCACGGCGTCGATGCCGTGCTCGCGCAACGCGTCGACGAGCTCGCCCTGCGTCGCGATCGGCCGCTCCTGGACGAGACGGAGGATGGCGCCTTGCCGTTCGTATTTCGTCACCTGCGTATTATGCACAGAACCGCAGAATATGCAGCGGCAAGACCGTCTGCCGCCACCGGCGGCGGCCGCTGTAGCATCGCGCGGTGGCGATTCTCGGCATCGACGTCGGCGGGACATTCACCGACGCGGTGCTGCTCGACGGCGAGAGCTTCGTGACGGCGAAGGTGCCGACCGCTCCCGAGCAGGAAGAGTCCGTGCTCGCCGCGGCGGCCGCTGTCGGCGCTGTGGGTGTCGAGCGCTTCTCGCACGGGACGACGATCGCGACGAACGCTTTGCTCGAGCGGAAGGGCGCCCGAACCGCGTTCGTCGCCACGGCCGGCTTCGAGCATCTGCTTCATCTCCGCCGGCAGAACCGCGCGCACCTCTACCGGCTTTGTGCCGAGCATCCCGAGCCTCTCGTTGCTCTCGGGGACTGCCACGGCGTGCGCGAGCGCATAGGGCCCGACGGGGTGCTCGTCCCGCTCGAGCTCGACACGCTCCCGGACATCGACGCTGAAGCGGTAGCGGTCTGCACGTTGTTCTCGTTCCGAGATCCGGCCCACGAAGCTGCCATCGCGACCGAGCTACGACGGCGCCTGCCCGAGGCTCACATCGTCGCCTCGCACGAGATCGCGCCGGAGTTTCGCGAGTACGAGCGGGCATCGACAACGGCCGCCGACGCCTACCTCGGCCCTCTCTGCGCACGCTACTTCCGCGCTCTCGCCTCGCGCTCGTCGGCTGCGGGACTGCCGCCGCCGCTGGTCATGCGGTCGTCGGGAGGCGTCATCGACGCCGAGACGGCGGCGGAGCACCCTGCGCTGGTCCTCGTGTCCGGTCCGGCGGCCGGCGTCGTGGGCGCGTCGCTCGTGGCCAGGCAGTCCGGCATCGACAAGGCGATTGCGTTCGACATGGGCGGGACGTCCACCGACGTGTGCCTCATCACGGACGAGGGCGCGGATCGGACCTCCGAGCGCAGCGTGGGCGGGCTCCCGATTCGCCTGCCCATGATCGACATCCACACCGTCGGCGCGGGCGGAGGTTCCATCGTCTGGCGGGACGCGGGCGGCGCGCTGCGGGTCGGACCCGAGAGCGCCGGTGCGAATCCCGGTCCTGCCTGTTACGGACGTGGCGGCACGAGGCCGACGGTTACCGACGCGAACCTCGTGCTGGGACGGCTGCCGGCCACGCTTGCCGGCGGCCTCGAGCTCGACCGGACGGCTGCCGAGGCTGCGCTGGGCGACCTCGACGCGGCCGACGTCATCGAGATCGTCAACGCGGAGATGCTTCGCGCGCTGCGGGTCGTCTCCGTCGAGCGCGGTCATGACCCGGCCGAGTTCGCGCTCGTCGCCTACGGCGGGGCCGGGCCGTTGCACGCGTGCGCGCTGGCGGAGGAGTTGGGCATCGAGACGGTGCTCGTGCCCGGAGCGGCCGGCGTGCTGTCGGCGCTGGGGCTCGTGGCGAGCGACGAGCGGCGCGATGCAGTGACTGCGTACGTGTGCCCGCTCGATGAGGCGGGCGAGCTGCCGGCGGAGGGCGAGGCCGACCTCCGCTACCGCGGCCAGTCGTTCGAGCTGACGGTGCCGCTCGGTCCCGATCTCGCCGAGCGCTTCCACCGCGCCCACGACGAGCGGTACGGGGTCGCGGACCGCGAGCGGCAGGTGGAGCTGGTGGCGGTTCGGACGGCGGAGGTGCGTCGAGGCCCCCAGATCGCCTGGCCGGCGGGCGAGCCGCTACGCGTCGAGGGGCCGGAAGCCCTCGAGCTGGACGGCGCCACTTGCTGGATTCCCCCCGGGTGGGTGGGGGCTAGGGATGGAACCACAATCCGACTGACCAGACTGTGAAAATTCAGCTCCAAGTTCTTGGTGCGCAACTTCGCGCCGTCGCCGAGGAGATGGGCGCCGTGCTCATCCGCTCCGCGTTCTCGGCGAACATCAAGGAGCGCCGCGACTGCTCGACCGCGCTCTTCGACGAGCAGGGGCGCATGATCGTCCAGGCCGAGCACATTCCCGTCCACCTCGGCGCCATGCCCGAGGCGGTGGCCGCCGTCCTTGCGCGCGACCCGCAGCCCGGCGAGGTCTACGTCGTCAACGATCCGTTCACCGGTGGCACGCACCTGCCCGACATCACGCTCGTCTCCCGCGTGCCATGCGGCCTCGCCTGTTCGCGCGCGCACCATGCCGACGTGGGTGGGATGGAGCCGGCCAGCCTGCCCGCCGGCTCGACCGACATCTACCAGGAGGGCCTGGTGCTGCCGCCCGTGCGCCTCGACGACGAGCTGCTGACTGTGCTGCTCGCCAACATGCGCAACCCGGACGAGCGGCGTGGCGATCTCAACGCGCAGCTGGCGGCGCACCGGCTGGCCGAGCGCCGCTTGGCCGAGCTCGTCGAGCGGCGTGGCGCCGACACCGTGACGGCAGCGATGGACGAGCTCTACCGCCACTCGGAGCGCGTCGTCCGTGCTGCCATCGCCACGCTCCCCGACGGCCGCTTCGAGGCACGCGATGTTCTCGAGCCGCGCGCAGGCTCGCTGGAGATCGACGTCGCCGTGACCATCGCCGGTGACGAGATCGAGATCGATTTCGCCGGCACGTCGCCCCAGCACGAGGGCAACCTCAACTGCCCGCTCGCCGTCACGCGCTCGGCCTGCTACTTCGTGGTCCGCTGTCTCACCGAGCCGGATCTCCCGTCGTCCGGCGGCGCCTACGCGCCCGTCCGAGTCACGGCGCCCGCCGGCTCGCTCGTCAACGCGTCGTTCCCTGCGGCAGTCGTCGCCGGTAACACGGAGACCTCGAGCCGGATCGTCGATGTCGTCTTCTCCGCCTTCGGCCAGGCCGTGCCCGTTCCCGCGCAGGGCCAGGGCACGATGAACAACGTCACGTTCGGCAATCGCGACTTCACCTACTACGAGACGATTGCCGGCGGACAGGGTGGCTGCCCGGCCGCGGACGGGCCGAGCGCGGTGCACGTCGCCATGTCGAACACGCTCAACACTCCGATCGAGGCGCTCGAGCTGTCCTACCCGCTGCGTGTGGAGCGCTACGAGTTGCGCCAGGGCTCCGGCGGCGGCGGTGCGCACCGCGGAGGCGACGGTGTCGGTCGTGAGCTGCGCGTGCTCGAAGACTGCCGTGTGTCGCTGCTTGCGGAGCGCCGCCGTCATGCGCCGGCAGGTCGAGAAGGCGGCGAGGACGGCGCTCGCGGCCGCAGTCTCCTGAACGGGGAGGAGCTCCCCGCGAAGGAGTCGCGCTCGCTGCGCGCAGGCGACGTGCTGCGGATCGAGACCCCCGGCGGCGGGGGCCACGGGCCATTGTCCTAGCTCTTCTCGTCGAGCGCAGGCCGGGGCGTCGCCCGCACGCGGAGCAGCTTCCCGGCCCACTCCGGGAGCCACCAGTTCCAGTCGCCGGCCACGCGCATGATCGACGGCACGAGCAGCGCCCGGATGACGGTGGCGTCGAAGATGATCCCTGCCGCCAGGCCGATGCCGAACTGCTTCACGTCGACGCCGGGGCTTGTCGACAGGACGAAGAACGCGAACATCAGCACGAGAGCTGCGCTTGTCACGAGCTTCCCGGTGCGCGCCAGGCCGAGTGCGATTGCCGACTCGGTGTCACCGGTCTCGTCGTACGCCTCCCGCATCCGGCTGACCATGAACACCTCGTAGTCCATCGACAGCCCGTAGAGGAACGCGAAGATCATCAGCGGGATCCAGGAGATGATCGCGTCCGTCGGGTGCACGTCCCAGATTGCCTCCGAGCCGTGACCCTGCTGGAAGATGAAGACGATGATCCCGAACGCGGCGCCTAGGGACAGGAGGTTGAGAATGACCGCCTTCACGCTGAGGAACACCGAGCGGAACGCGCGCATCAGCAGGATGAGCGTCAGCACGATCACGAACGTGAGCACGAGCGGGAACTTCCCGTAGACCGCGTGCACGAAGTCGCGGTCCTCGGGCGCAATGCCGCCGAGCGTCACGCGGGTGGAGCCGCCGAGCTCCTGCTGCAGCTGCGGCAGCACCGCGTCCTGGAGGTTGTCGATCGTGCCGCGGACGGGCTTCGCCGCAGCGTCCTCGTCGGGGAACGCCTCGACGAGCTGGTCCTGCCCGTTCCGCCAGCCGTCGGGCACGGCGGCGCCCGCGAGGCCCTCGGTCTCGGCCAGCCGCTCGGCGACCGTTTCCGCCGCCGCCTGAGACCCGTTTCCCTCCACGAGCACGACGAATGGCTTGGTGACGCCGTGCGTGATGCCGGAGTCGGTCAGGCGTTGCAGGCCGACGACTGCGTCTTCCGTCTCCGCACCGGCGAGATCCTTGGCCTGCGCCTCGGCCGCGTTGAGCTGAACGGCAGGGATCATCAACAGCGCCACGATCGCGATTCCGATGCCGCCGGTGATCAGGGGGCGCCGCATGACGAAGTGCGACCAACGCCACCAGAAGCCGCGTTCCTCGTCGGTGCCTTCGACGATCCGCTTCGGCATCACCCGGACCGAGTTGATCCGCGGCCCGAGCAGCGCCAGCATCGCCGGCAAGAAGGTGATCGCCGCGCACACGGAGACGATGGGGATCAAGAGGCCACCGATCCCGATCGAGCGGATCACCGGGACGGGGAGCAACACCATCGAGAAGAGCCCGATCGCGACCGTCGAGCCCGACACGATGACCGCACGTCCGGCGTGCGTCATCGTCTCGACAAGCGCTGTCTCGGTGTCCGCGCCGTGGCGTAACTCGTCGCGGAAGCGGAAGATCATCAGCAGGGCGTAGTCGATGGCGACGCCGAGTCCGACGAGCGCGACGAGGAACTGGACGATCAGCGACACGGACGTGATGTACGTCAGCAGCCAGATCAGAGTGAACGTGTTGAGGATCGACGCGATGGCCATGAGGATCGGTATGACCACCGCAGGCAGGGTCCCGAAGACGAAGAGCAAGATGATCGTCGCGCCGAGTCCGCCGATCAGCGCCTCGGTGAGCACGCTCGGACCGTCCGAATCGCCACCCTCCGACTCGTAGAGCGCGTCGCGACCGGTCAGGTGGACATCGACGCCGGGCGGAACGGCCTCCGCGAACGCGTTCCGAATCTCGCCCATGAAGTTCTCGGAATCGAATCCCTGCTGTCCGGGCGGGTAGAAGGTCGCGAACGTCGTGCGGCGGTCGTCGGAGACGTACGCCTCGTTCCCGTCCGATGTATAGAACGACGCTACGCGGAAGTCGGGGAATTGCGCGGCGACCTTGCCGATTGCGACGGCCACGTCGTTGTTCGCCGTGATGTCGTTCTCAGAGCTGAGCACGATCACGTGCGGTGGCTGGGCGCCGGTGCCGAAGGTTTCCAGCGTGCGCTGGTTCGCCTCGTACGCTGAATAGCCCGGGATCGAGAATTCCTCCAGCCAGCGGGTGGAGACGGCGCCGGCTGCGTACGCGCCGAGCATCGTCAGGCCGACCCAGGCTGCGATGAACCACCACCGTCGGCGCATGACGACGTGGGCGAGCCGCTCGAGCATCCGCGCACCCTAGCCATCGGGTTTGAGGCAAGGTGGCGAACGCGCGCTATCCTGCGGGGGTGGTCTGGGAGGCGATCTTCCTGCTCGCCGTGCTCAAGATCCCCGTGATCTATGTGTGCGCTGTCGCCTGGTGGGCGATTCGCGCCGAGCCGAGGCCGTATGACGGTCTCGAGCCGGCGGTCGTGCTCAGCCCGCCTGAGACGGATCCGCGGCCAGGAGCACGCCAGTCGCGGCGGTGGCGTCCTCCGAGCAGCCGCGGCCCGCATGGTCGCCCGGTGCGCACGTCGCCGCGGCGTGCCGCGTACGCGCAGACTAGAGTCAGGCCGTGAGCCAGGCGGAGTCGCACGACGCGCAACCGGTCCGTCCGTGGGCTGATCCTCTCGCCGGGCTGTTCGCGGCGATGGCGCTCTTCTTCAGCCTGCTCGCGCTCGCGTATCACCCGCTGACCGTATCGGTGGCCGCGTTTCTGCTCAGCCTCATCAGCCTGATCATGAGCTCGCGTCACGAGAAGCTCGCCGGGATCGCGCTCACCGTCGCGGGTGTGTGCTTTGTCGCCGGCATGGCGATTGCCGTCATCACCGAGAAACCTCTCTGGTAGCGGTCCGTTCGGCCGGTAACCTCGGGCCATGACTGATGTCGACGGCCTCAACGCCGGCTACGCGACCTCGCTGCTCCACGACTACCTCGAGAATCCCGAGGCGGTTCCGGAGGAGTGGCGGGAGGTGCTGGCCGAGCGCGTCGCCGCTCAGCTCGCTCCGCCGCAGACCGCTCCCGCCGTCCCGGCCGAGGCTCCTCCGCCGCCTGCCTCGGCTCCGTCGCCGCCGGAGCCGGCACCCGTCAAGGCACCACCTGCCGCCGCGCCCACGCCGGACTTGCTGGCCGCAGTGGCGGCGGCGATGTCGCTCGTCGACGCCTACCGCACGCATGGCGTACTCGCAGCATGCCTCGACCCGCTCGGCTCGGAGCCGATCGGAGACCCGGAGCTCGACCCCGATCGCGTTGCGACGCACCTGCCGCCCGAGCTCCAGCGCCAGATCCCAGCCGAGCTGCTCGGCCTGCACGTCCCCGCGGAGACGCTCGCCGAGGCGCTGCCCCTGCTCGAGGAGACGTACTGCGGGACGATCGCGTACGAGATCGAGCACATCTCCGACCATGAGGAGCGGCGATGGCTGCGCTGGGCGATCGAGTCGGGCCAGTTCCGTCAGCCGTTCGCTACGGAGGAGAAGCGGTGGCTGCTCGAGCGGCTGTCGACCGTCGAGGCGTTCGAGGAGTACCTTCGTCGGTCGTTCCTCGGCCAGAAGCAGTTCTCCATCGAGGGTCTGGATGCGCTCGTGCCGATGCTCGACGAGACGATCGAGCTCGCTGCGCGCCAGGGCGCGCACGGCATCGTCATGGGCATGGCGCACCGCGGTCGCCTCAGCGTGCTCGCCCACACGCTCGGTCAGCCCTATGAGGCGATCCTCCGCGAGTTCGAGGGAGAGCGCGTGGCGGATGCGGTCGTCGGCAGTCCCGAGGGCGGAACAGGTGACGTGAAGTACCACCTCGGCGCGGATGGCATCCGCGATGCCGAGGCGGGCCAGGTCGCGATCACGCTCGTTTCCAACCCGAGCCACCTGGAGGCCGTCGACCCGGTGGTGGAGGGTTGGACGCGCGCGAAGCAGACAGACCGCTCGGCCGCCACCGGCCGCCACAGTCCGTCAGTCTCGCTTCCGGTCCTGATCCACGGTGACGCCTCGTTTGCGGGGCAGGGCGTCGTCGCGGAAACGTTCAACCTCGAGGGGCTTCCCGGCTACTCGACCGGCGGCACGCTGCATCTGATCACCAACAACCAGGTCGGCTTCACGACCGACCCCAACGAAGGCCGCTCCACCCGCTACTCGAGCGACCTCGCCAAGGGGTTCGATGCGCCGATCGTCCACGTGAACGCCGACGACCCGGAGGCCGCCATCTCGGCCGTGCGTCTCGCACTTGCCTTCAGGGAGCGCTTCGGCCACGACGTCGTCGTCGACCTCGTCGGCTACCGCCGCTTCGGCCACAACGAGCAGGACGAGCCGGCGTACACGCAGCCGCTGATGGCGCAGGCGATTGCGCATCACCCGACCGTCAGGGCACAGCTCGCCGAGCGGCTCGTGGCCGAAGGAGTCGTGACCGCCGAGGACGCCCAGCGCATGGTGACCGAGACACACGAGGCGATGAAGGCCGCTCACGACCGGCTGCGCGAGGCCATCGCCGAGCCCCACAAGGAAGAGCCGCGCACTCCGCCGGCAGGCTCGACCGACGTCGTCACGGCCGTCGCCGCCGACCGGCTGCGCGAGCCTGGACCGCGAGCTCGTGGCCGTCCCCGACCGCTTCACGATCCACCCCAAGCTCGTGCGCCAGCTGGAGCGGCGCCCGGACGCGTTGCAGCAGGGTGGTATCGACTGGGGCCACGCGGAGGCGCTCGCGCTCGGCTCGCTCCTCGTCGAGGGCATCCCCGTGCGGCTGACGGGCCAGGACACCGAGCGCGGCACGTTCTCGCACCGTCACCTGGTCCTCCACGATGCGACGACCGGCGAGCGCTACGCGCCGATCCAGCACCTCGCCGACGCCGAGGCCTCGATCGAGCTCCACAACTCGCCGCTCTCCGAGTACGGCGCCCTCGGCTTCGACTACGGCTACTCGGTGGCGGCGCCGGAGACGCTCGTGCTCTGGGAGGCGCAGTTCGGCGACTTCGTGAACGGCGCACAGATCATCATCGACCAGTTCCTCGTCTCCGGCCTCTCCAAATGGCGCCAGACGTCGCGGCTGACGCTGCTGCTGCCGCACGGCTACGAGGGCAACGGCCCCGAGCACTCGAGCGCGCGCCTCGAGCGCTTTCTCCAGTCGGCGGCGCAGGAGAACGTCCGCGTGGCCAACCCGTCGACGGCCGCGCAGTACTTCCACCTTCTGCGGCGCCAGGCGCTCGACGCAAGGCCGCGGCCGCTGATCACGATGACCCCGAAGGGACTGCTGCGGCTCGCCGAGTCCGCGGCGACGCTCGACGAGCTCTCGACCGGCGCCTTCCAGCCCGTGCTCGACGACCCCGCCGCCGACCACGCCCGCACGCGCACGATCGTGGTCTGCTCGGGGAAGATCTACTACGACCTCGCCGGCCACGCCGCCCGCGCCGAGCGAGACAACGTCGCCGTCGTCCGCATCGAGCAGCTCTATCCCTTCCCCGCGCGCGCCGTCGCCGAGCTGCTCGGCAGGTACCCCGCGGCGGAGGAGATCGTCTGGGCGCAGGAGGAGCCGCTCAACATGGGCGCCTACCGCTCGATTCGCCACCGGCTCGAGGACGCGCTGCCACACGGCGTGCCGCTGCGCTACGTCGGCCGGGGCTGGCGCGCGAGCCCGAGCGAGGGCTACCCGACGGCGCACCTCGCCGAGCAGGAGCGGATCGTGCGCGAGGCGCTCGGGGTCAGCTAGAGCGCTTGCGGGCCTTGATCACGGCGCCTGCGGCCGCCGCCGCCTTTGGCCCGTGCTTGCGCGCCTGCTGGAACACAGCCGCCCTCTGGGCGGGCGGGAGCCTCCGCCACAGCTTGTACGCTGCGAACGCCAACCCGATCGTGCTCTTCGGCGGCATGGGCTGCATCTTCGCAGAAACGGCTCGATGAAGGAATCCGCGTCGTCATCACAAATCCGTTACAATCGCCCGCGTTCTGACCCCGACTCGGAGGTAGGTATGCCCGTCGAGACTGCGTCGTTTTTCTCACAAGTGATCGAAGACCACGTCGAGCTGAAGCGCCGCAACTCGGCAATCGAGCCAGCCCTCCCGATCGACCGCTATCGGAACGGCGACCCGTTCGAGAACCACCCACTTTTCAAGACCGAGGAGCAGGCCCGCATCGAAGAGACGATGGACGGCGAGGAGCCGGCCGTTGTCGCGCACATCCAGCCGTGGCCCGGCGAGGAGCGCATCGAGGAAGAGGACTCTCTCTGGGGCCGCACCCGCGACTTCGACTGGGGCGACTGAGCTTCTAGCAACCCCGAGTCACGGTCGAGGACAGACCGAGCTTCACCCATTCGCCGGCGACTGCCGCTGGCACGCTCGTCGACGGGTAGTCGACGCCCACGGCGTCCACATCGGCGTCGAGGCAGCGGTCGAAGAGCATGCGCGCGCGCGTCACGTGGAAGCGCGAGGTCACGAGCAGCACGCGCTGCCAGCCACGTTCGCGCGCGAGCTCGGCTGTATTTCGCGCTTCGCCGCGCGTCGAGTCCGGATCGGGCGTGAAGCAGACAACGGTGAAGCGCTCGCCGCCTTCCTGGCACAGCCGGTTGGCCCTTGGTTGACGCGGATCGAAGCCATCGGAGATGACCAGCACCGGCGCGACCCCGTCGCGCACGAGCTCGAGACCGCGGTCGAGGCGCTCGTGTTTCGAGCCGGCGAGAACCACCACTGCGTCCGCCTTGCCCACGTCGTCCTCGGTGGGGACGAAGACGAGCCGCACCGTGGCGACGATCCAGGCCACGAGCAGGACGCCGGCGAGTCCGACGATGATCCGCCTCCAGCGCATTGGCGCGCATCGTAGAGTCGCGGCGTGAGCTCGCTCCCGCTCTACCTGCGCGCCGTCAAGCGTTCAGCCCTGTCCGGGCGCCCCTCGCTGGGACGTCTCGACGACCGGCTCGTCTTCGTCTTCGGCAGCCCACGGTCGGGCACGACATTTCTCGCCGGCGCGATCGGCTCGCTCCCCGGCTTTGCCGACCTCGGTGAGGTGAACCCGCTCAAGGCTGCGATTCCGGACGTCTCGGCACGAGAGATCCGAACGATCCTCGACCGTGTCCGTCGCCTGGGCCTCGTCGGCAGCCGCCGCGCTGTCGAGCAGACCCCCGAGACTGCGTTCGTGCTGCCGGCGGTGGCGGAGGCGTTCCCGCGTGCGACGCTCGTCCACGCGTTGCGTGACGGGCGCGACGTCGTCTGTTCGCTACTCGAGCGGGGCTGGCTGAGCCCCGAGCGGCGAGACGCCGACGACGCGGGCGCTGCCTTCGGCATCCACCCGCGCTTCTGGGTGCAGCCGGCGCGGGAGGAGGAGTTCCGGCAGGCGAGCGAGGCGCGCCGCTGCGCGTGGGCGTGGCGGAGCTACGTCTCCGCCGTGCGCGAAAGCGGTGTTCCCGTCACCGAGGTGCGCTACGAGCGCCTCGTCACCGACACGGCCGCCGCCACCGAGAAGCTCGCAGGCGCGCTCGGCGTCCCAGCCGAAGCAATGGCCACTGCGCTCGGCGACGCCCACGCGTCCTCGGTCGGCCGCTGGCAGCGCGACCTGACGCCGGAGCAGCTCGCAGACGTCGATGCGGAAGCCGGAGACCTCCTCGCGGCGCTCGGCTACCGCGACTAGCGGCCGCCTCCGCCGCAGAATCGGCACACACTTGGCACAGACACGTAACTGGTGCCTGGCACCAGAACGGAATTGCAACGTGACGAGCGAGGGGCGTTGCGGACGTGGCAGAGTTGGGCCATGAGCCGCGAGCCGGACAGGAACGTCGTCGGCGGAGTGCTGCTTGCATGCTCCGTCGAGCCGCTGACGGGCTTCTACCGCGACGGCTGCTGCGCCACGGGGCCCGAGGACGAGGGCAGCCACACCGTGTGCTGCGAGACGACGGCTGAGTTCCTCGAGTTCAGCCGCCGGGCAGGCAACGATCTCTCGACGCCGCGACCGGAGTGGGGGTTTCCCGGGCTACAGCCGGGAGATCGCTGGTGCGTCTGCGCCGAGCGCTGGCTCGAGGCGCACCGCGCGGGCTGCGCACCCACGGTCGTGCTTGGCGCGACGCACGCGCGAGCCCTCGACGTCGTGCCGATCGACCTGCTTACTGCAAACGCCCTCGAAGCCGAGAAGACCTAGATCGAAGCCGAAGAGCCCTTCGCGGACTTCGCCGCGCGCTTCTCCGCCCGCTTTTCCTTCAGCGTCTTCTGAGCCGGCTTCTTCGTGAGCTTCTTTTGTTTGTCTGCGCCTTTCATAGGAATGAGACTACACCGACCGTCAGGACATCATCTCCGCCATGACCGCCTTGCCACCCTCCTCGATCTCCTCAGGCGTCAGGTCCCGCGTGTGAGTCGCGATCGACCACTGGTGGCCGTACGGGTCGGTCACCGTTCCGAAGCGGTCGCCCCAGAACATGTCCTCGACCGGCATGGTCACCGTCGCCCCGGCGTTGACCGCTTGCTCGACCGTCGCGTCGACGTCCTCGGAGTACATGAAGATGCTCATCGTCGACGTTCCGGCCTCGTTCGGCGGCTTGACGGTCGACTGCGGGAACGGGTCGGAGAGCATGATCAGCGAGTCGCCGATCTCGAGCTCCGCGTGGGCGATCTTCCCGCCCGGCGCGTCCATGCGCATCCGCTCTTTGGCGCCGAACGCCTTCTTGTAGAAGTCGATCGCCGCTGATGCATCCTCGACGGCGAGTACGGCGCTGAGGGTCTGATAGCCCTCCGGAATCGGCTTGACGCCCATTCTCGAGCCCCCTCTCGGGTCGCTGGCAGTGAGCCACCGATATTACGGATCCGCTACATGGTCAGGACGACTTTTCCGCGCGCGTGCCCTTCGCCCAGGTAGCCCAGCGCCTCGCGAACGTCGCTCAGCGGATACGTGCGGTCGACGACCGACTTGACCTGGCCGCTGTCGAGCAGTTCCTGCATGACCGCGAGGTCTTCCTTCGTGATCTTCGCGATGAAGAACTTCACCTTCTGGCTCTTGCCCAGGGCCGAGAGGCGCGTCCTGGCCATGTGACCCAGAGGGCCCAGCCCGCGGCCCGGAAACTTCGCACCGACGATCACGACCCTTGCCTCCGGCGTGAGCACGCGCCGGAGCTTCGAGAACGGCTTGCTGCCGGCGATGTCGATCAGGAGGTCGTGACGGATGTCGAGCTCCGTGAAGTCCTCCTGCGAGTAGTCGATCACCCGGTCTGCGCCGAGGGCTCGTGCCTGCTCGACATTCCGCGTCGAGCAGACGGCCGTCACGTCCGCGCCGAGCGCCTTGGCTATCTGCACCGCGTAAGTGCCCACGCCTCCTGAGGCGCCGTTGATCAGCACCTTCTGCCCTGGCTCCAGCTGGCCATGGTCGCGGAGCGCCTGCAGGGCGGTGAGAGCCGCAATGGGCACGGCGGCCGCCTCCTCGAACGACACGTTGGGGGGCTTCGGCACGAGCCGAACCTCTCTGGCCGCTGCGTACTCGGCCCACGCAGCGCCGCCAGTGCCGAAGACCTCGTCACCCGGCTGGAACTCCGTGACATCGCTGCCGACGGCTTCGATGCGACCCGCGAGATCGGCGCCCACGCGATGGTCCTTGGGCCGGCGGAGCCCGGTTCCGAACAGCCTCACGAACCACGGGCCCTTCACCGTGTACCACTCGGCCGGGTTGACGGACGACGCGTGCACGCGAACGAGCACCTGGTGATCCTCGATCGCCGGCGTGTCGACCTCGCGCAGCTCGACGACGTCCGGTGCCCCGTACTGCTCGTAGAAAGCTGCTTTCATCAGTCTACCTCCCTGCTAACGTACAGTGTAAGTATGAGCGAGAGCCTAGACGTACACCGTAAGTCTGTCAAGCCACGACTGAACAGGGATCGAGTCCTGCGTGCGGCGATGAAGCTCGCCGACGAGGGCGGGATCAAGGCGGTCAGCATGCGGAAGATCGCCCAGGAGCTGGGCGTCGAGGCGATGTCGCTCTACAACCACGTCGCCTCGAAGGACGAGATCGTCGACGGCATCGTCGACCTCGTCGCCACCGAGATCGACCTCGCCCCGACCGGAGACGACTGGAAGGAGGCGATGCGCCGGCGCGTGATCTCCGCCCACGAGGTGCTGCTCCAGCATCCCTGGGCCTGCAACCTCTGGATGTCGGGCGAGACGTTCGGCGCAGCGCGCATGCGGTACGCGGACGCGGTGCTCCGCGGCTTCCGGGAGGGCGGCTTTCCGGAGGAGCTGACGTACCACGCCTTCCACGTCATCCAGAGCCACATCATGGGCTTCACGATGTACGTGGCGAGCTTCGACTTCGACGTCGAGGAGCTGGAGCGGCTGGCGGCCGACTTCCTCGAGACGTTCCCGGCTGACGACTACCCGGACCTCGCCGAGCACATCAGACAGCACGCGGAGCCCGGCGACGAGCACGAGGGCACGTTCGAGTTCGGCCTCGACCTCGCCCTCGACGGCCTCGAAAGGCTTCGCGACACGGCCTGAATCTCGTAGTCTCGCGCCAGAGATGCGCGCGACCGGCTTCAACCACGTCTCGATCAACGCCCGCGACCTCGAGGAGTCGACGCGCTTCTACGTCGAGGTCTTCGGCATGGAGAAGATCCCGACGTACACGTTCGCCTTCCCCGTCCAGTACCTGCAGACTCGGCGAACTGCAGCTCCACCTCTTCGAGCGCGACACGGAGGCGCCCGAGTTCCACCACATCGGCATCAACGTGGACGACTTCGAGGAGACCTATCGTCGCGTCAAAGAGCTCGACATCCTGGAGAAGGACACGTTCTTCCAGGCATTGCACGAGCTTCCCGACGGGAGCGTCCAGATGTACGTCCGCGACCCGGCCGGCAACCTCGTCGAGTGCTGCTGGCCCGACGTGGAGACGCTCGACCGCTCGCAGTTCCCGGAGCTGAAACGGCTCGAGGACTCCGTGCCGCAGACGGAGGAAGGGCGCCGCGCCACCCTCTATCTCGACAGGGAGAACACGTGAAGGCTGCCGTGATCAGCGAGCTCGGCCGCCCTCCGGAGCTCGCCGACCGGCCCGAGCCCTCCGGCGAGGCGATCTACGAGATCTCTGCGGTGTCGCTGAATCCGCTCGACATCAACGTCGGCGCCGGGCGCTACTTCGGCGGCCATCCAGAGCTGCCCTTCGTCCCCGGCTGCGAGGGCGTCGGCCGGGCGGCCGACGGCACGCGCGTCTACCTCTTCAGCGGTGGTCTCGGCCTCTCCCGTGACGGCCTGTTGGCCGAGCACGCGAGCGCTCCTTCGGATCTCGGCATCCCGCTGCCGGACGACGTGACCGACGCGATCGCAGCGTCTTGCGGCATTGCGGGGATGGCCGGCTGGATGCCGGTCGCCTGGCGCGCGCCGGTGCGCGAGGACGACCGCGTGCTCGTACTGGGAGGGACGGGAACGGTGGGTCTCGTCGCGGTGCAAGCGGCGAAGCTGCTCGGCGCTGCGCACGTCGTCGCCGCGGGGCGAGATCCGGAGCGGCTCGAGCGGGCGGCCCAGCTGGGGGCGGACGTCACCGTAAGCCTCGAGCAGGACGATCTGGCCGGCGCGTTCAAGGAGGCGTCGGGCGGGGACGGCCCCACTTACGTCATCGACATGCTCTGGGGCGAACCGGCGGCCGCCGCGACGCAGGCCGCAGCACCCGGCTGGCGCTTCGTCCAGATCGGCCAGTCGGCAGCAGCCGAGGCGCCTCTTGCCTCGGCCGCGATCCGGGGGAAGATGGGCGAGATCTACGGCTACACGGACTTCGCGGTGGCGCGGGACGTCTTCCGCGAGCACTACCTGCGTCTCGTCAGCCACGCGGGCGCGGGCGATATCACCTTCGATATCGAGTCGTTTCCGCTCGAGCGAATCGCTGAAGCGTGGGAGCGGCAGGCCGCCGGCGCACACGGCAAGCTCGTGGTGACGGTGCCGTGAAGGCGGCGCCGTTCGACTACCACGCGCCGGAGACGATCGAGGAGGCTGTCGAGCTGCTCGCGCAGAGCAACGGCGGCACGCAGGTACTAGCGGGCGGCCAGAGCCTCGTGCAGCTGATGAAGTTCCGCACGGCGAAGCCCAGCGCGCTCGTCGACGTGAACGGCGTCGCGGGCCTCGACGTGCTCGAGGAACGAGACGGCGAGCTTCACGTCGGCGCCACCGTGCGCCAGCAGCGCCTGCTGGACGACGGCGCGGTCGAGCCCTGGCCGCTCCTACGCGAGGCGACGCGCTACGTCGGCTACCTGGAGACGCGCCGCCGCGGCACGGTCTGCGGCTCGCTCGCGTTCGCCGCACCCTGGGCCGAGCTGACGGCCGCGGCCGTCGCGCTGGACGCTGCGATCGACGTCAGATCGGCGCGCGGCGAGCGCACGATCGCCGCGCGCGACTTCTTCCGTGGCCCACACAAGACCGTGTTGGAGCCGGACGAGCTGATCGTGAAGACGCGCTTTCCCAGGCCGGCCGCGGGCACGGGCGCCGGCTTCCACGAGATCAGCGTTCGGCACCGCGACTACGCCCAGCTCGCGGCCGCCGCGCTTGTCACCGCCGACGGCCGGGCCGAGCTCGTCCTGCTCCGTGTTGCCGACACGCCCTACCGCGTCGACGCCACGGCGGCGCTCGACGACGACGCCGCCCTCCACGAGCTGCTGGCGGACATCGACCCGCCCACGGACATCGAGGCGACGGCGGCGCACCGGCGCCGTGTAGCCCCGGTCCTCGCGCGCCGGGCGCTCGACGACGCCCGAGGCGGCGCATGATCCGCATCGAGGTCAACGGCCGCTCGTACGAGCGCGAGGTCGAGCCCCGTCGCACGCTGGCCGACTTCCTGCGCGACGACCTGAACCTCACCGGGACGCACGTCGCTTGCGAGCACGGCTTCTGCGGCTCCTGCAACGTGCTGGTCGACGGCGAGGCGATCCGCTCCTGCCTCATGTTCGCCGTTCAGGCCGACGGCCGTTCCGTCGAGACGGTGGAAGGCATCTCGCCGCCGGACGGGACGCTGTCGGAGCTGCAGCAGGCGTTCACAGAACATCACGCGCTCCAGTGCGGGTTCTGCACGCCGGCGATGCTCTTGACGGCGACCGAGTTCCTGCGCGACCACCCAGGTGAGACGAGCGAAGAGGCGATCAGCGAGGCGATCGTCGGTGTCACCTGCCGCTGCACGGGCTACCAGCAGATCGTCCAGGCCATCCAGTCCGTGGCGGCGAAGGCATGACCATCGAGCAACACCCGGGCGCGGCGAAGATCGCGGCCGACACGGCGCAGAAGGAGGCCGCGCGCAAGTGGATCGGCAAGAGCATCAACCGCGTCGAGGACCCCCGCTTCCTACGCGGCGAGGGCCGCTACATCGACGACATCAAGCTCGAGAACATGGCGCACGCCGCGATCGTGCGCAGCCCGCACGCGCACGCGCGCATCCTCAGGATCGACACGTCGAAGGCGGAGGCACTGCCGGGCGTGATCCGCGTCGTGACAGGCGCCGACGTGGCCGGGCATGCGGCGCCGCTGCCTACCTTCGGCCCCGGGCAGATCGTCCAGGACATGATCGCCATCGAGAAGGTGCGCCACCACGGTGAGGCAGTGGCGGCGGTGATCGCCGACGACCGCTACATCGCCGAGGACGCGTGCGACCTGATCGAGGTCGAGTACCAGCCGCTGCCGGTCGTGCTCGACCCGTTCGAGGCGCAGAAGGACGGCGCGCCGCTCGTCCACGAGAAGCTGGAGTCGAACGTCGCCTACGCGCGCACGTTCTCCTTCGGCGAGGTCGACCGCGCGTTCGACGGAGGCGCCGCGGAAGGTGCAGGCGAAGCTCCGCTGGCCTCGCTCGACCGGCATGCCCATGGACATGAACGGCGCTATCGGCGACTACGACGCGGGCACCGGGGTCATGACGATCTACGCCAACTCGATGACCTTCACGTACTTCCACTGGCTGATCGCCGTCTCGCTGAAGATCCCGACCAGCAAGCTGCGCGTGGTGCCGGTCGCCGCCGGGGGCAGCTTCGGCTCGAAGTTCTTCATGCACAAGGTGCCGACGTTCGCCGGCTTCCTGTCGAAGCTCGTCGGCCAGCCGGTGAAGTACGTCGAGGACCGCATCACCCACATCACGAACAACGACCACGCCGGCTCCGATCGCTGGTACGACGCCGAGCTCGCGTTCGAGGAGGACGGCACCTTCCGCGCGCTGCGCATCGGCTGCGTCGACGACTACGGCGCGTACCTCCAGTTCGGCACGGGCACGCACGGCAACGCGCTCTCCCAGATCGTCGGGCCGTACCGGATCCAGCACGTGGAGTACTCGCTGGCCGCGATCCTCACCAACAAGAACCAGCAGGGCGCGTACCGCGGCTTCGGCGCCGAGTGCTCGAACTGGGTGCTGGAGCGGCTGGTCGATATGGCGGCCCGCGAGCTCGGCATGGACCGCGTCGAGATCCGCCGCCAGAACCTCATCGGCCCCGACGAGTTCCCCTACCGCACGCCGACCGGGAACATCTACGACAGCGGCAACTACCAGGCCGTGCTGGAGAAGATCCTCGAGCTCGCGGACTACGACCACTGGGTCGCGGAGCGAGACCGGCTGCGCGCGGAGGGCCGCCACGTCGGCATCGGCGTCGTCGCCTCCAACGAGCGCAGCGTCTTCTCCTCGACGGAGTTCTGGTTCTGGTTCGACAAGCCGGAGTTCATGCCGACCGCCAGCCCGGAGAGCGCCAGCCTGCAGGTGGATCCCATGGGCCAGATCGTCGTCACGCTCCACTCGCAGGCGCAGTGGGGGAACAGCCCCGAGACGGTTGTCGCCCAGGTCGTGGCGGAGGAGTTCGACGTCGACCCGGCGTCGGTCGTCATCACGTACGCCGACTCCCAGCACGCGCTTCCCGGCACCGGGCCTGGCGGGTCGCGCTTCACGGTCATGGTCTCGGGCGCCGTCGCGGGCGCCGCTGCCGAGGTGAAGGAGAAGATCAGGCGCATCGCGGCGCTGAAGCTCGAGGTGTCGGAGGACGATCTCGAGTTCCGCGACGGCGGGGTGGGCGTCGTCGGCACTCCCGACCGCCACCTGACCCTGGGCGAGATCGCGATGACGGCGTACATGTTCAGGCTCGACCTGCCTCCGGACATGGAGAGCGGTCTCGCCTCACAGTCGACGTACGACCATCCGCTCACCACGCTGCCCAACGACGACCGCTCCGACCTCGGCATCTTCTATCCCTTCGTCGGCCACGCCTGGCACATCGCCGTCGTGGAGGTCGACGTCGAGACGGGGAAGCTCTCGTACCTCAACTACGCCGCCGTCCACGACGCCGGCACCGTGGTCAACCCGAAGACGCTGGACGGCCAGATCATCGGCGGCACGATCCAGGGCCTCGGCTCGGCGCTCTACGAGGAGTACGCATACGACGAGGAGGGCCGCGTCCTCAACGATGCCCTCGACTACTACCACCTGCCCTCGTCGATGGACGTACCGGCGATGACGGTCGCCCACCTGGAGACGCCGTCGCCGTTCACGCCGTACGGGATCAAGGGGGCGGGGGAGGGTGGCCGGATGCTGACGCCGGCGATCCTCTCGGCGGCCATCGAGGACGCGCTCGAGCCCTACGGCGTCCAGATCACGTCGCTCCCGATCAGCGCGGAGCAGATCGTGGAGTGGGCAGCGTCCTCCTCTACGCCCTGAGGCGCCGATCCGTTACTGGATCCCCGTGTCGATCTCGAGATCGACGCGTGTGATCTTGCCCTTGCGGACTCGCACGGTTCGCGGCGTGACGCCTGACCCCCGCACGTAGCCCGGCGCCACGATCGCGTACGTCCCGGGACGGAGCAGCACCTTGTACCTGCCTTTGACGCCGGTGGTCACGCGCGCGACGGTGTCGCCGTTCCGCTTGAAGACCAGCAGAACACTGGCTGCGGGCTTGGTGCACGGCTGCCCCTCGATGCACACGGGCCGGGCGGGGGACAGCGTGACCAGCCCATCCAGTCCCGAGCGGGGCGGCGACGCCGCCGCAGAAGGCATCACCGCGACGAGGCCCGCTGCCAGGAGGCTCAACGTAAGCAGCATGGGCGCGAAGCGCCGCATAGTTCCAGGGTAGCGCGTGTGTGGCCTGCCGAGCTTGCAGCGAGGCCCCAAAGGGTTTAGCGTCGTGCTGCTCTCATTGGCTACAGGGGGAGGCCCCATGCACAGAGCACATGTAGGGAGACGGCGCTTCTTGAAGCGCGCCGTGCCCTTCACACTTCTCGTCGCGCTCGCCGTCATCCTGACTGCAAGCACGACGCAAGCAGGCCCGAAGGCCGCACAGGCGGGCCCGGTGTTCAGCGAGGCGGTCGCATTCGACCTCTCGCAGCCGTTGTCCACGTTGGCGAAGAGTCCCCAGGTGGGCAAGTCAGCTCCGCCTCCGAGCGGGTTTGACACGGACCGTGACGTCTCGGTCGTCCCGAACGCGGTGAACGCGACAGCACCCAGCGCCCGCCCCGCCGCCGTCACGCCTCAGAGCGCGACGACGCCGCAGGCAGCGTCTGCGATGCCCGCAACCAGCGCGAACTTCGAGGGGCTGAGCAAACCAAGACAACTTCAACGTGTTCGGATTCCGCGTCAACCCGCCGGATCCCGTCGGCGACGTGGGCCCGAACCACTACGTCGAGATGATCAACCTCGTGTTTGCGGTGTACTCGAAGGCGGGCGCGCTGCTGCTCGGGCCGGTCGACACCGGCACCCTGTGGTCAGGCTTCGCCATCGACGACTGCACCGATCCCTCCGGCGATCCGATCGTGGTCTACGACCAGCTCGCGGATCGTTGGCTCCTCACGCAGTTCACGACGCGTGGTCCCACGTACTACAACTGCGTGGCGGTCTCACAGACCGGCGATCCGACGGGCGCCTACTACCGCTACGCGTTCTCGTCGGGCGTCAACTTCCCCGACTACCCGAAGTACGGGGTATATGGAGACACGTACATCCTCACGACCAGGGAGTTCGGGCCGACCGTCGAGTACGGCATCGGCGTGTACGGTCTCGAGCGCCAGAAGATGATCAAGGGCAACCCGAACGCTCGGGTGGTCAGCTTCTTCATCGACGGCAACGTCCCGGAAAACCTGCCGCTCGTCGGTGACGGGTTGCTGCCGCCGGACATGGACGGGTCGGGCAAGCCGAAGAGCCCGATCGCGCCCATCGTCGGAACTCAGGACGACGACTATGTCTACGGTGCGACGTCCGACGCGATCAACATCTGGGAGTTCCAGGTCACGTGGAGCAACGTTCCGACGGCCACGCTCACGTACGCGGAGCAACTCGCAGTCGACCCGTTCGACTCGAACTTCCCGTGCGCACCGGGACCGCGGGACTGCCTCCCGCAGCCGGGCATCGTGAACCCGGATCAGTACCTGGACATCCTCTCGTACCGGCAGCGACCGACCTGGCGGCTCGCCTATCGGAAGTTCCCGACCTACGAGACGATGGTCACCAACCAGTCGGTCGAGGCCAGCCCCGGCGTCGCCGGTGTGCGCTGGTACGAGATCCGGCGTGTGAACGGCGTGTACTCGATCCACCAGCAGGGTACGGTCAATCCCGGTGACGGCATCCATCGCTGGATGGGCTCGATTGCGATGGACCACCGAGGCAATGCCGCGGTGGGGTACAGCGTCGTGAACGGCACGGATGTGTACCCGGGGATCCGGTACACGGGCCGACTCGCGACCGATCCACTCGGAACGATGCCGCAGGGTGAGGGCGTCGTCATAAACGGCTCCGGCGTCCAGACCACCGTCAACTCTCGGTGGGGCGACTACACGTCGATGAACGTGGATCCGGACGGCTGCACCCTGTGGTACGTGAACCAGTACTACACGGCAGCAGGGCAGGCGACTTCGACTGCCGGTTGGCAGACGAGGATCGCCTCGTTCAGATTCCCCAACTGCCGCCCGAACGCGAGCTAGACGGCAGACGACAGACAGGCCGGCGCGGGGACGAGTTCCCCGCGCCGGCCTGTGTCCATCGGGTGAGGCCGCGGCCTGTTACTGCGACTTGACGTGCTCGATGTAGCCGCGCACGTCGGTAGCCGGCTCGGTATACGCGTCGCCGAGCGCCTGCTCCATCGCCGCCATGTACTCCTCGGCCCAGGCCGGGAAGTCGTAGTCGATCGCGCGCAGGAACTCGAGCGTCGCGGCCAGCCGCATGTCGGCGATCGACGGCGTGTCGCCGCCGATGAACGTCTTCCCGTCGAGGAAGAACGCGCGGTAGACCTCGAGCGGGCCGGCGAGCGCGGCTTCGGCGTCCTCCCGGGCCTTCGCCTTCAGCTCGTCGGAAACGTCCGCAGTCGCGACCTCGCCTGCGTACTGCGGGAAGCCGAGCACCGGATACGTCGCGCGCGCGACGAGCGGATAGAGCGTGCCGATGAGATAGAACATCGCGCTGTCGACCATCGCCCGCTCGCCCGGATCGGTGGGATAGAACTGGTCGAGGCCGTGCTTGTTGCAGAGGTACTGCATGATCGCGCAGCTCTCCCAGAGCGCGCCCTTCGGTAGCCCCGCCTCCTCGAGCAGCGGCGTCAGGTCGGCCGGGCCCTTGGCCAGGAACTCCGGCGTCGACTTCTTTCCCCACACGTCCTCTTCTTCGAACTCCAGCCCGGCCGCGCGGACGAAGATGCGGATCGTGAGGTTGTTGACGCTCGGCTTGAGGATGCTCAGCGTGTGGACGGCCATCTGATCTACCTCCTTTGGTGCTCGACGAGGGTCGACTTGTACTCGCTCCGCCGCAGGGTGCCCCACGGCACGAGCTCCACTCGCGTCTGCACGACGAGTACGGCCCGGAGTCTGTCACGGATCGCGTCCGCGAGCGCCTCGTCGGCCCGCGCGTCGCGCGCCAGCTCCACGGAGACGGGTAGCGGCGGCTCCTGCTTCACGCCGGGCGCGGCCGGCCGGACGAGGACGTGGCCGCTGACCTGCGGGCCGAACGCGCTCACGACCTCTCGCACGGCCGAGGGGAAGACGTTGACGCCGCGGACGATCAGCATGTCGTCGGTCCTCCCGATGCAGCGCAGGCGGGGGCCGGTGCGGCCGCAGGCGCACGGGCTCGTTCGCAGCTGGACGTGGTCGTGGGTGCGGAACCGCAGCAACGGCGCGGCGCGGTGCCGCAGATGGGTCAACACGAGCTCGCCGCTGGCCTCGTCCTCCGCGGGAACGGCGGCGCCGGTCTCGGGGTCGATCAGCTCGACATGGACGAAGCCGCGCGCGCCGACGTGCATGCCGTCCTGCTCTTCGCACTCGCCGAAGAGCGACACGCCGATGTCGCCGACGCCCATCGCCTCGGTGACCTTCGCGCCCCAGCCGGCTTCCAGCCTCGCCCGGAAGGCCTCCTCGCCGCCGCCGGGCTCACCCGCCACGAGCACGCGCTCGACGCTCGAGCCGGCGAGGTCGACGCCGCGCTCCTCCGCGACCTCGACGAGATGGGCTGCGTACGAGGGAGTGAGCACCGCTGCTTCGGGCCGCAGGCGCTCGAGCGCCGTCAGCAGCCGCTCCGTGTTGCCCGTGCCGAAGGGGATGTGACAGAGCCCGATGCGGTCGAAGGCGGCCAGCGCGGCGCCGGCCGCGAACGGCCCGGCGTTGTACGTCGTCACGATTCGCTGGCCGGCCGAGATGCCGGACGCCGCGTAGCTCCGCGCCGACGTCGTCACCCAGTTGTCGAGATCGCCGGCCGTCAGCGGCACGTAGCTCGGCGCGCCGGTCGTGCCGCTCGTCGAGTAGATGCGGACGAGCTCAGACCGCGCTGCACAGAGATGGGCTCCGATCGGGTTGTCGGGAGTGCACGTCGCTCGCAGCTCGTCCTTCTCCGTCAGGGGAAGCTGTGCGATGTCCGCGAGCCCGCCGGCCTCTTCCGGCGATGCCAGGCCGAGCTTCTCCCGGTAGAACGCCGAGCGGTCGAGGAGATAGGCGAGCTGCTCGCGGTAGCTCGCGTCGTCGAGCGCGAGCTGCTCGTCCCAGGAGCGCGCCTCGACGTCAGCGCTCGTAGTCGACCGCCTCCTCCGCCGCCTTCGCCATCACCAGGCCGATCGGATGCCGCCGCTCCTCGGCCAGGTGGGCGAGCAGGCCGGCCGTCCGGGCGAGGATGGGGACGGCGTTCACGTCGGCCGACGAGTAGCCGAGGTCGAGCAGCACCGCCGCGATCGGCATGGAGACGTTCATCGTCAGCGGCTTGCCGTAGACCTCCTCCACCGCATCGCGGAACTGCCGAGCGCGCGCCACGTGCGCCCCGCTGGTGCCGCGCTCGTCGGCGAGCTCGAGGATGCGCTCGGCCCGCGGGTCGAGCGGCTTGTGCACAGGATGGCCGAAGCCGGGCACCCTGGCGCCCGACGCCTTGAGCTCCCGCACGACCGCCACGGGCTCGCCCTCACTCTCGAGCAGGCGTGCGCACGACTCGACCGCTCCCAGGATCACCGGGCCGGCGCCGAGGATGCCCGCGGCCACGGCTCCGTGCAGCGAGTCCGGATCGGTAGCGAGCGTCACGCGTGCGGCGACGTTCGAGGGCATCAGCCCGTGCTCGGCGATCGCCACCAGCAGGACGTCGAGGAAGAAGCGCTGCTCCTCGGTCGCCTCGCTGCCGGTGAGCAGCAGGTGGAAGTACTCCGTGAAGCGTCAGCGCTGCCCATCAGGTCGCCGGCGAGGTCGCGTCCCCGCACCTCCACCCGGTCCGGATAGGCCTGGCAAATGCGACTGTCCGCCACCGCCTCGTATCTTGTCACGGTGCCTTCGCTCCAGACCACCGTCGTCGGCAGCTATCCGCAGCCCGACTGGCTGATCGACCGCGCGAAGCTCGCAGGGAGACTGCCGCCGCGGGTGCCGGCCCACGAGCTGTGGCGCGTCGACGAGGAATGGCTCGAGGAGGCGAAGAACGACGCGACGGCGCTGGCCGTGCGCGACATGGAGGAGGCCGGCATCGACGTCGTCACCGACGGGGAGATCCGGCGCGAGAGCTACTCGAACCACTTCGCCAACGCGCTCGAGGGGCTCGACCTCGACAACCCGGGGACGGCGCTCGACCGCACGGGACATCCCAACCCTGTGCCGCGAGTGGTGGCCCCGATTCGGCGCGCCCGTCCCGTGAACGTTCGCGACACGCAATTCCTGCGCGGGCTGACGACGCGGCCGATCCGCGTGACGGTTCCCGGCCCGTTCACGATGAGCCAGCAGGCGCAGAACGATCACTACCCCGACCTGCGGTCGCTCGCGCTTGCGTACGCAGATGCGGTCAACGAGGAACTGCGCGAGCTCGTGGCCGCCGGCGCCGACGTCGTCCAGATCGACGAGCCGTACCTCCAGGCCCGCCCGGACGACGCGCGGGAGTATGCGCTCGAGGCGATCGCGCGGGCGCTGGACGGCGTCGGCGCCACGACCGCGCTGCACACGTGCTTCGGCTACGCGGCGATCGTCCACGAGAAGCCGAACGGCTACCCGTTCCTCGCCGAGCTCGACTCCTGTCCCGTCGACCAGATCTCGATCGAGGCCGCGCAGCCGCGGCTCGACCCGTCGCTGCTCGAGCAGCTGCCCACGAAGCACGTCATCCTCGGCGTCCTCGACCTCGGCGACATGAGCGTCGAGACGCCTGAAGTGGTTGCCGAGCGCATCCGCGCCGCGCTGCGTCACATCGAGCCCGAGCGCCTGCTCGTCGCGCCCGACTGCGGGATGAAGTACCTACCGCGCGACGTCGCGCGCGGGAAGCTGCGAGCTCTCGTCGAAGGGGCCGCCGCGGTACGCGCCGAGCTCTAACCCGTTACGGTTGCCGTTCCCCAGATCCCCCAACCCGGAGGTTGAACATGTGGGCAAGCGTTCGCCGTTATGAGAACAACTCAGAGCTAGGAGACGCTCTCGCCGCGCGCGCCGGCGAGGTCAAGGAGCTCATCTCGGGCGTGAACGGCCTGGTCGCGTACTACCTGATCCATGACGGCTCGGACACGGTCTCGATCACCGTCGCGAAGGACAAGGCCGGTGTCGACGAGTCGACCGTGCTCGCGATGAACTGGCTCGCCGATCACGCATCAGAGGTGCAGTCCGCCCCGCCGCACATCACCGAGGGCGAGGTACTGATCACAACATCGAAGTAAAGCCGCGGAAGCGTTTCGACGCCGCGCGGTTGAAGGCGACGCGGTAGTCGTCCGCCGCGTCGTCTTCGAGCGTGGCCGCGTACGTCTCGCGGATGTCCAGCAGCCTGTCGCCGATCGCGTCGACGACGAGCTGGTAGTCGCCGTAGAGCTCCTCTGCCTCGTCGCGTTCGGCGTTCGTCTGGGCTTCGTCGGCCTCCTGCGCTTCCTCCAGCAGCTCGGCCTCATCCTCCGCGAACAGCTCGAGCTGAGTTCGCACGAGCTCGTCGAAGCGGCCTGAGCGTTTGAAGATCACGAGTCCAGCGTAGTCCTGGGGCGGTGAGTTTCGGGCCGCTGATCCGTCTAATGGATGAACCGAGAAGGAGGAGACCGAATGAACATGCCGCCGATCGTTTCGTCGGATGAGTGGGCCGACGCCCGCGAGAAGCTGTTGGTCAAGGAGAAGGAGCTGACCCGCGCCCGCGACGCGCTGGCTGCAGAGCGGCGCCGGATGCCGAGGATGGCCGTGGAGAAGGACTACCGCTTCGATGGGCCGCAGGGCGCGGCGAGCCTGCTCGACCTGTTCGAAGGGCGCCGTCAGCTGATCGTCTACCGCTTCTTCTTCGATCCGGGCATGAAGCGCCATCCGGACGCAGGCTGCGTGGGCTGCTCGTTCGGCGCCGACCAGGTCGCCCACCTCGCCCATCTGAACGCCCGCGACACCACCCTCGCGTACGTCTCGCGCGGGCAGCAGCCGGACATCGAGCGCTACCGGACGCGGATGGGCTGGCAGGTCCCGTGGTACACGATCACGGACGACTTCGACGTCGACTTCGGCGTCGACGAGTGGCACGGCACGAATGCCTTCTTCCGTGAGGGCGATCGGATCTTCCGCACGTACTTCGTCAACGAACGCGGCGACGAGGCGATGGGGAGCACGTGGAGCTACCTGGACATCACGGCGCTGGGTCGCCAGGAGGAGTGGGAGGACTCGCCCGAGGGCTATCCGCAGACTCCGCCCTACGAGTGGTGGAACCTGCACGACGAGTACGACGAAGCTGCTTAGGCTGAGAGCGCGACGAAGCCGCCGAGGTCGTCACCCTCGAGCGTGCAGCGGGTCCAGCGGTCGCCCTGATCGAAGCTCTGCCAGAGCTGGCCGTCGGCTAGGCCGGCGAACAGCCGATCGTCAGTTGCGAGCAGCGCGTAGGGCATGGCCTCGAGCGGCTCCGGCAGACCGCCCGCGAGCGGTGCCCAGGGTTCTCCGTCGCGTCTTCGGTAAATGCGCGCCTGTGGGTCTCGGCGGCCGTGGGCGGCGAACGGACCGGTGCTTGCCGACACGTACCAGCACGCCGGGTCCTCCGGGTCTACGGCAACCGACCACGTGTAGTGACGGTCGCGGCCCTCGTCTGCGGGCTGCCAGCTCTCCCCGGCGTCCTCGCTGAAGGCGGCGCCACCGCCCCCGGCCTCGTAGGCTAGCCCCGGCGTGCGCGGATGCCAGGCCAGCGAATGCACGTCCGGCTGCGCGCCCGGCCGGTGATCCTGCCAGCTCTTGCCGCCGTCTCCGGAGCGCATCAGCCCACCGAGCTCGATCCCGACTAGCAGGAGTTCGGCTTCGTGAGGGCTGGGCGCGATCCACCGCACGTGCGACGTCCACGGCCGCGGCGGGAAGCTCCAGGTCGGCCGCGAGGGCAGCTCGAGCAACGCCTCGAGCTCGCGCCAGGTCTCCCCGCGGTCGTCGCTGCAGAACAGTCGGCTCGGCTCGGTACCCACGTACACCGTTCCGTCTGCGGCGCTGACGGCCAGCGAGAAGACGGCGGGCTCCGGCAACGCGCAGTCGACCCAGCTCCGGCCGGCATCGTCCGTGCGTTGCACGCCCCCTTCCCGCAATCCGGCGTACACGGTGTCCGGATCACGCGGGTCGGCGGCGAGGCACTGCGCGCCGCTTCCGAGCAAGGATTGCTCGACCGTCCATTCACTGCCGTTCTCCTCGAGACGGGCGATCCCGTCCCCGGTCGCCGCGTACAGGCGCGTCATACGCGCTCGCCGTCGACGAGCACGGGCTCTGCGAGGTGCCGGGGTCCTGAGCGATCCTCGTCGAGGATCGGTTCGGCGGAGTACTGCGCGAGGTAGACGCGACGCATGCGATCGGTCGCGTTGGAACCGCTCCGGTGAAAGAGCGTGCTCGAGAAGCAGGCCATGCTGCCGGCGGGCACGACCACCGGATCGCCTGGGTCGTCGCCGAAGTAGCCGACGAGATCGTTCGTCTCCTCGTCGCGAACGTGCTGGACGACCTCACGGGTCCCGGCGCGAGCATAGGGGAGCAGGTACACCGTGCCGTTCGCTTCGGTCACGTCATCGAGCGGGATCCAGCAGGTGAGGTACGGCTGATGTCGGTAGGGGATGAAGCCGGAGTCCTGGTGCCAGCCGAACTTCATCCCGCGCTCGGCGGCCTTCACGACGTACTGCTCGTTGAACAGGTAGACGGTGTCGCCGAGCGCTGCCTGGGCGACCTCCGCCATCAGCTCCGAGAACAGGAACCGGCGCACCGCAGGGCTCGCCCCGTAGGCGTGAACGAAGTAGCGGCTACCGCGGTGGTCGAGGTCGAGCGTATCCACGCCGAGTCGATCCATCTCGCGGTCGCGCTCGTCGATGAACCGTTGACATTCGCCGCGCAACGCCTCGAGATCGCGGGCGCTCAGGACGGCCTCGAGCACGAAGAAGCCTTCGTCGCCGAATCGACGGACGTGTTCGTGTGTGACGCGTGGGATTGAGAAGTTCTAGCGGTCCGCCTCGGCACCCAGGCTCAGCGCCAGTCGATCGAGACGACCTCCACGGGCTCGGAGATCCCCTTGAGCGACACGGTCCGCGGCTCCGTCACCGGGTACTGCGGGTCGGCTCCGACCGTCTCCTTGCTCGCGACGATCTCTCCGCCCTCGCCCAGGGCCGCGATGCGCGAAGCCTCGTGAACGCCCTTGCCGCGGAAGTCGTTCTCCACCTGCGCGGCCTCGGACGCGTGCAGCCCGATGCGAACCTGGGGCGCAAAGCCGTGCTGCTTGCGGTGATCGGCGAGCCGTCGCTGGATGGCGACGGCGCACGTCAGCGCGGCGTCGGGGCTGTCGAACACGACGAAGAACCCGTCCCCCGTCGTGCCCACCTCCTCGCCCGAGTGCGAGGCGAACGCACGCCCGCAGGGTCTCGTCGTGCCACCGCAGCAGCTCCAGCCACGCGTCGTCGCCCATCGCCTCCGCGAGGTTCGTCGACTTCACGATGTCGGTGAACATGAACGTCTTCAGCACCCGCCGCTCCGGGCCGGCCTTCCCGCGGAGCTGCCAGGGCAGGAGCTCCTCGACCTCCTCGATCACGATCGCGTCCGTGGGACACGACACGGCGGCCGCTCGCAACAGCTCCTCCTCGACGCTGGCCGGGTCGATGACGTCCGCCTTCCCCAGGTCGCCTTTCAGCCAGTCGAAGGCGGTGGGGGCGACGGTGATGCAGTTCCCCGCACCGATGCACTTGTGGCGGTCGACCCGCGCCCGCAGCATGCTCACACCACCCCCTCTCGGAAGGCGAAGGCCGCCGCCTCCCCGCGCGACGACACCCCGATCTTCGCGTACATCTCCGCAAGGCGCCGCGCGACGGCATCCTCGTCCATCCCGAGCTCGGCGGCGATCTCGTGATTCGTCCGCCCTTCGATGAGCAGCCAGAGCAGGCGCGAGTCGTCCTCGCCGACGTTGTCAGCCTGGCCGCCAGCCGCCGCCTGCTCTGGCAGCTGCTCGCCGTGCGCTGCGCCGGTGAGCCTGGACAGCTCTCGGCCCACGGGCCCGCGGAACCACTTCACGCGAACGTCCTCGTCCGTCGTCCGTTGCGCGATCAGCGCTGCCTGAATCGTCAGGTAGTTCATGACCATCTGGCGTTCTTCCTCGGTTCCCTGCTCGCAGACGACGCGGGCTGTCGGCAGAACGATGTGCAGGAACAGATCCTCATAATGGGCGGCCCGGAGCGCGACGAAGACCGATCGCGCAGCGTCGACCGCGGCCTCCGAATCGCCGCGCGCGAGCGCGACCTGAGCGAGTGCCGCGTCGGCTTCCGCTCCCCACGGCGGGTGGCCCGGC
Source organism: uncultured Actinomycetes bacterium (assembly GCA_963704335.1). Taxonomy (GTDB): domain Bacteria; phylum Actinomycetota; class Thermoleophilia; order Gaiellales; family Gaiellaceae; genus PALSA-612. Next base: position 2,613 of record OY969889.1, on the reverse strand, counting down.
ATGACGCCCATGAGCTCCTTGGCGTCCCTTGCGGATCGTTCGGCCAGCGACGAGCAGCTCCTCGTCGCTGCGATCGGCGCCGAGCAGCGCCGCCTCCAGGGCGAGCCTGGCGAGCGCCTCGCAGCGTGCTGCGGGGCGTCCCTGCTCCGTCGCGAGCCGAACGGCGCGCTCGAGATGCTCGCGCATGCCCTCGGCGTCTCCCGCCACCGCGCGCGCCATGCCACGCGCGGTAGCGAGCTGGCGTGAGCGGAGCGGCGTCGGGTCGACGGCCGCCGCCTCCGCGGCACGATCGAGCCACCGCTCCGCCTGCTCGACCTCTCCCAGCTCGAGATGCGTCAGAGCGAGGCCCGTGGCCGTGGCGAACTCGAGCGACCGGTCTCCCAGCAGGCGAGCCTGCCGGTGAGCCTCCTCGCCCCGTGAGAGCGCGAGGTCGGGGACGACCTTCGCGCGGGCGAAGACCTGAACCCCGTAGAGCATCTGCGCCTCGATCGCGGCGCGTTCGCTCTCGCGCGTCAGCGAGGTCATCTGCGCAGCCAGGCGCCGGATCTCCTCGATCCGGTTCGCGGCCCCCAGCATGTGGATGTCGATGCCGAAGCTGACGTACGCCCGGGCGATGATCGCGGACATCACGCCGCGGCGGTCGCCCACCTGCTCGAACAGCTCGATGGCGCGCTCGTACCGCCTCACGCCTTCCTCGAACTCCGAAGCGACCGGCGTGTCGGCGAGGAGCTCGTACGGCGTCTCGCCGGCCGCGACGCGCGCCATGATCACCGCGACCTCGCCGCTCTCGACCTGCTGCATGTACCACTCGCGCACCCTGGCGATAGAGGTGATCCCGAGCTCGCGGAGCGCGGCGGCCTGGGCGGCGACGTCGCCCAGTTCCTCGGCGAGCTCGCACGCTCGTCCGAAGGCTTCGGCAGCGGCATCGAGGTCGACCTCCCTCGGTGCGCTGAACGACTCGCCGAGGGGCATTCGCAGCAGGTCCTGCCCAAGCTCGAGGCACGCCGCCAGCTCGGCCGCGCGGTCGCCGCGTGCGTTGGCGATCTCGCGCACCGATCTCGCCAGCTCGGCGGCCTGATCCTCGTCCTCGGACACGCGCAACGCGGCAGCGCGGCGCAGCTTGACGTCGAGCTCGAGGTGCGAGTCGCCCAGAGCCTCCGCCAGCGCCGCCAGCTCGGCGAGGCCTTCGAGGCGGTCGGCGGAGCGGCGCAGCATGCCCAGGGCTTCGTCGCGGGCCGTGAGCAGCGCGAGCCGGTCCTGCGCCGCCGAAGCGGCCGGCAGCCCCTGGTCGACGATGCGGAGCACCTCCTCCGCCGCGCGGGCGTCGAGCGCAGCCCGGGCGGCCGAGATGGAGTACCGCACTGCGCGTGCCTCGTCCCCGGCCGCGAGAGCGTGATGAGCGAGCAGGGACAGGCTCTCGGCGGGCGGGTCGCCGCCGGCGGTCAGCATGTCGACGAGCGCCGTGTGGATCCCACGCCGCCGCTCGGCGGTGAGCAGCGCGCCGGCGAACTCGCGGACCTGGTCGTGCGTGAAGCTGTAGTCCGCGGGCGCCCTGCCGTGTGCTCGAGGAGCAGGCCCGCCCCGACGGCGGGCGCCAGCGACTTGGCAAGCACCGTGGGGCTGCAGTCCTTCTCGTCCGCCCCGAGCCGCACCTTGATCGAGTGGAGATCCTTGAGGCTGAAGCTGCGGCCGAGGATGGCGGCGTCGGCGAGGTCCTGCTTCGTCTCGTCGGGCAGCCGGGCGGCCCGGCGCTGGATCAGCGTGCGCACCGCCGACGGGAGCAGGCGCGCGGCGTTCTGGGCGAGCGTCCACGTGCCGTCGACCTCCTGGATCATCCCCAGCTCCCGGTACGTCCGGGCGAGCTCTTCGACGATGAAGGCGACACCCTCCGCCTGCGCGTGCATCGTCGCCGCGCTCGAGACGTTGACCTTCCCGCCGAGCACCTGCTGCGCGAACTCGGACGTCTCCAGCTGCGTGAACCGTTCGAGCCTGAGGCGGCGCACCATGCCCATGCGCTCCATGTCGGCGATGAGCGTCACGGCTTCCGAGACCTCGGCCAGCTTCTCGGCGCGCGTCGCGAGCCCCAGGAAGATGGGGAGGTCGGAGTCGGTGCGGACGATGTAGCGCAGCATCCGCACGCTGTCCTCGTCGGCCCACTGGAGATCGTCGACGAACAGCGCTACGGGCTGGGACTCGGCCAGCGCGCGGATGGCGCCGGCGGCGAGATCGAACACGCGCAGGAGCTTCTGATCCGGGGAGAGCGTGTCGAGCGTGGGATCGTCGCGACCCGAGATGGCATCGATGACCCGCTCGAACTGCTCTCGTGCTCCGTTGGCCCCGTTCCCCCGAACGGCCGGTGAGGCGAAGATCCCGCGGGCGAGGAGAAACGGGCCCCGGATCTCCTCGTCGGCCACCGCCGCCAGCGGCATGAAGCCGTCGGCCGCCGCAGCCTCCGCCGCGGCGACGAGCAGCCGCGTCTTGCCGATGCCGGGCTCACCCTCGAGCGTGAGCGCCGTCAGCCGCCCGGCCCTGGCCGACGCGAGCTCCTGCCTGATCGCGCCGAGCTCGACCTGCCGCCCGACCACGGGCCCGGCAGCCCGCCTGACGTGGAGG